>OZ244988.1:1235000-4010566 GCA_965223185.1 Nitrospirales bacterium
AGGGTGAATCCGCTGTAACAGGCGGAGAAGGCCCGAACCGGTGTATGTTGCAAAATGCTCGGATGAGCTGTGGGTAGGAGTGAAAGGCTAATCAAACCTCGTAATAGCTGGTTCTCTCCGAAATAGCTCTCGGGCTAGCCTCGTATGAACCGTGGCGGAGGTAGAGTACTGGATGGGCTAGGGGTGGTCAAACACTACCGAACCCAACCAAACTCCGAATGCCGCTACTGGATGTACGGGAGTCAGACTATGGGTGCTAAGGTCCGTGGTCAAAAGGGAAACAGCCCAGACCGCCAGCTAAGGTCCCTAATGTAGACTAAGTGGGAAAGGTTGTGGGAACGCTCAGACAGCCAGGAGGTTGGCTTAGAAGCAGCCATCCTTTAAAGAGTGCGTAATAGCTCACTGGTCGAGTGAGCCTGCGCCGAAAATGTAACGGGGCTCAAGTTTACAACCGAAGCTGCGGATTTTTATCGAAAGATAGAAGTGGTAGGAGAGCATTCTCTAGGAGTTGAAGGTTGACCGACAAGGACAGCTGGATTCTAGAGAAGAGATTATGCCGGCATAAGTAGCGATAAACGATGTGAGAATCATCGTCCCCGAAAACCTAAGGTTTCCTGGTCAATGTTCGTCAGATCAGGGTTAGTCGGGTCCTAAGGCGAGGCCGAAAGGCGTAGTCGATGGAAAACAGGTTAATATTCCTGTACCGCCATAGTCGCGTTATCAACTAAGGGGGGACGCAGAGAGGTAAGCACCGCCGGGTCCCTGGAATACCCGGTCCAAGCGAGTAGGTGGGGTCTGTAGGTAAATCCGCAGACCTATCAACACTGAGACGTGATGGGGAGGCCGTTAGGCCACAAACGGGCTGATCCTGTACTGCCGAGAAAATCCTCGTAGTGAGTTGCTATGGTGTCCGTACCGCAAACCGACACAGGTAGGTAGGTGGAAAACACTAAGGGGCGTGAGAGAACTCTCCCTAAGGAACTCTGCAAATTAGCCCCGTAACTTCGGGATAAGGGGTGCCTCGATTAGGTAAGAGGATTTACTTTTCAAGCCGAACGAGGTCGCAGTAAAATGGCTCTAGCGACTGTTTACCAAAAACACAGGACTCTGCTAACTCGTAAGAGGAGGTATAGGGTCTGATGCCTGCCCGGTGCTGGAAGGTTAACTGGAGGTGTTAGCCGCAAGGCGAAGCTCCGAATGGAAGCCCCAGTAAACGGCGGCCGTAACTATAACGGTCCTAAGGTAGCGAAATTCCTTGTCGGGTAAGTTCCGACCTGCATGAATGGCATAACGACTGGAGCGCTGTCTCGGGGAGAGACTCAGCGAACTTGTTGTTCCGGTGAAGAAGCCGGGTGCCCGCAACTAGACGGAAAGACCCTGTGCACCTTCACTACAACTTGACATTGGGTGTTGGGCGAGTATGTGTAGGATAGGTGGGAGGCTTTGAAGCGGGAGCGCTAGCTTTCGTGGAGCCAACCTTGAAATACCACCCTTACTTTTCTGATATTCTAACTTGACCCTGTCATCCAGGGTAAGGACATTGTCTGGTGGGTAGTTTGACTGGGGCGGTCGCCTCCCAAAAGGTAACGGAGGCGCCCAAAGGTTCCCTCAGGCTGGTCGGCAATCAGCCATCGAGTGTAAAGGCAAAAGGGAGCTTGACTGTAAGAGCGACAGCTCAAGCAGGGACGAAAGTCGGGCTTAGTGATCCGGTGGTTCTGCGTGGAAGGGCCATCGCTCAACGGATAAAAGGTACGCCGGGGATAACAGGCTGATTTCCCCCAAGAGTTCACATCGACGGGGAAGTTTGGCACCTCGATGTCGACTCATCGCATCCTGGGGCTGAAGCAGGTCCCAAGGGTCGGGCTGTTCGCCCGTTAAAGCGGTACGAGAGTTGGGTTCAGAACGTCGTGAGACAGTTCGGTCCCTATCTGTTGTGGGCGGAGGTGATTTGAGAGGGCCTGTCTCTAGTACGAGAGGACTGAGATGGACGGACCGCTAGTGTGCCGGTTGTCGCGCCAGCGGCAGTGCCGGGTAGCTATGTCCGGTTTAGATAACCGCTGAAAGCATCTAAGCGGGAAGCTAGCCTCAAGATTAGATCACACGGAGGGTAACCTCCCTAAAGGCCACTTATAGACTATGAGTTTGATAGGCTGGGTGTGGAAGGGCTGTGAGGCCTGAAGCTAACCAGTACTAATCGGCCGTGAGACTTAACAACATTTGTTCTTGATAGACATGGTCTAAAATATCGTAAAACGTGAAAGGTAAAGCGTAAGAAAGTTAGTTCGGTTTACGCCTAACGCTTCACGGACAAGGAATTCTCGGTGACCATACCGGAGGGGTTCCACCCGTTCCCATTTCGAACACGGAAGTTAAGCCCTCCAGGGCCGATGATACTGCACCCGTAAGGGTGTGGGAAAGTAGGTCGTTGCCGAGTTGTTTTCAAGAAAAAGCTCAGGGATGTCACAATCTCTGAGCTTTTTCTTTTTCTGGAGTAGAAGAAGAGGGCTGGGCCAAAGCGGCATGGGGACGATGCAAAGCGCTATATAGTGACTCAAATGTGGGAATGGAATCAGGAATGTTGCCTCGAATCAGTTCGTTGCGAACCGAACTGAGTGGACTAACTATGCAAAAGGACCCGCCGTGGGATGCTAAAAAGTCTCGAGCGAAAATTAATAGATTGACAACTTTGGGATCTAAGTAATAAACCGGGGATAAGTTTATAATAATGTTCGTTGAGCCCTGGCTCTGGAGTTGTTCGAGAGTCTGAATGAAATGGTTTATGTCCTCTTCATCAAACCGACCGAAACATTCAAGAATGGTTGTCCCATTTTTTTCCCGTTGTTCACAGTACATAGTGGTTTCCGAAACGAAGATGAAGGGAAGGTTCTGTAATATATTTCGGCTGATTATGAAATAAATTAATAATAACTTCGAAAATGGTCTTTAAAAAAATCTAAACTATTTATTGGTTTGAAAATCTGGAGGACAAAGTCAGTGAAAATAGCTAAATCTCAAAAATATTTTAAATCAGCACAATTAGTCATTCCTGGAGGAGTGAATAGCCCTGTTAGAGCCTTTCGTTCGGTTGGAGGGGATCCATTGTTTATTAAGAAGTCCAGAGGAGCCACAATCGAAGATGTCGATGGAAACGCTTTCATTGATTATGTGCTTTCCTGGGGGCCGATGATCTTGGGGCATGCTAATCCGACTGTGCTGAAAGACATCATCAAGGCGGCCAAACATGGAACAAGTTATGGAGCTCCTTGCCAAGCCGAAACAGAACTGGCGAAAGCCATAGTCCAGGCGGTTCCTTCGATTGAGCAAGTTCGGTTGGTCAATTCCGGCACCGAAGCCGTTATGAGTGCCATTCGTCTGGCCAGGGCCTATACCAAACGAGACAGTATTTTGAAATTTGATGGATGCTACCATGGCCATGCAGATCATCTACTGGTCAAAGCTGGTTCAGGATTAGCCACCTTAGGTATTCCGGACACTCCTGGAGTGCCAAAGGCCTTTGCGCAACAGACCTTAACGGCCCCCTTTAACGATATCACGGCTACAGAAAAACTCATTCACAAACATGCCAAGGATTTAGCCGCTGTCATCGTTGAGCCAGTAGCGGGAAACATGGGTGTGGTGCCACCGACGAATGAGTTTCTGCCATGGCTGCGCACCATCACCAAAAAATATGAGATTCTGTTAATTTTTGATGAAGTCATCACTGGATTTCGTGTGCATTACGGAGGGGCGCAAGCCCGGTTCAAAGTCCTACCTGATCTCACCTGCTTGGGAAAAATAATTGGTGGAGGGCTACCCATTGGAGCCTATGGAGGGGGAAAGGATATCATGCAGATGATTGCCCCAGCAGGTCCGGTTTATCAGGCAGGTACTCTGTCAGGAAATCCTGTCGCCGTAGCTGCAGGCTTAGAAACCTTACGTCTCCTAAAAAAACCGGGTGTGTATAAAGAATTGGAAAATAAGTCGCGAATAGTAGCTGAAGGATTGGGCGAAGCAGCCAACCAGGCAAACATTCCCTATTATCAATCTAGAGTCGGTTCGATGCTTGGAGGATTTTTTACAGAAGGACCTGTCACGGATTATTCGAGTGCGAAGAAATCCGATACAATCCGGTACGGTAAATTTTTTCATGGCATGCTTCAAAATGGGGTGTATGTCGCCCCTTCACAATTTGAAGCCATGTTACTTTCTACTACACATTCTAATTCCCAGATTAGGCAGACGATTTCAGCGGCCCGGCAAGTTTTCCAAAACCTTTGAGCCTCATGTCACTTTTGGGGGAAAATTTATACGATTGTTAATTCCATCTTGTCTTTTGATAAAAAAGGAAGAACCTCTGCTTATCTTCTAATTTGAAATGAATTGCGGTTTTTTAATCTATCTTAGTATTCTTAGTTGAAACATTATGTTTCCTACAGGGAACTTTTGAGCCCTTCTATTTTAAGGAGATGTATCATGAGATTTTCAAAGATTTTTGGAATAATCCTCGGTATAACTCTGGGAATGGCCTCCCAAGCCAACGCAGATTTCCTTGATAGGCTGTTGGATGGAATGATAGACAAGGCTGAAAAAAAAGCAGAAGATCGGGCAAACGAGGCTGCTGAAGATGCGGTAGATTCGACTTTTAATAAAACAGAAGAAACAGTTGATTGTGCGTTAACTGATAAAGAATGTATTCAAAAAAAAGAAGTGGAAAAACCAAACAATCCTCCTGTTGTCAACACTGGTCATTCCGCCTCAACCATGAAGTGTGTGGTCACGGATGTGGAATGTTTGAAGGAGGCTAAATCCTTAGGGAAACAAGTTGAAATAGTGGACGAAGAAGATCTGGATAAACTGCGATGTACGGTTACCGATATTGAATGCCTGCAAAAAGCCAAGCGCCTTGGGAAACAGGTAGAGATTATTGATTAGGTTAAAGGGAAGTCAAAGGAGGGGACTGGAAAAAGTAACCCTTGAACGATTTGTGTATTCTGGCAAATGACTCTAATGTTTTTTCTGGATTCAGATTCTTAGCCTCAACATAATCCTCTAGCGTTCCTAGGTTTCCTGCCTAACAATTATTTTTAGCGGACCGATCATTCTGATAATTTATTTTACCGACGTAATACCACATGCGTGAGCTTGTGGATGAAGTGGTTCCGCCGGAAGCGGACAAGCAAGGCTTGCTAGCTAGGAAAGATACTACGGGCGTAAGCCCGTAGAGGTTCATTCATCATCGTCATCTTCGTCTTCCGCTTCCATGGCAGCCTGCCGCATTTGTTCTTCCATGGCGTTGTGAATCAGCATCCTGATAAACATCGAAATGACGGATCCCTTTTCCAGCGTTCCTCCTGGAGGGACGGCAATGCGACCCTCATCAACCATTTTATCAAGCCATTTTTTTTGATCCGGAGCGACATGAACTTTAATTTCGATCAACGGAACTTTACCAAACATATCCATAGAGACGGTCTCCTGACATCTAATTTAAATTATGAGGCAAGAACGACAAATTTAATCGATATCACCATGCCCCCTTTTGGTTTGTCAATGAAAAGGGCTGGAAGATTCTTATTCCGCGTGACTGAAGAGAGAATTAGTAGGAAATTGCTTGTCCGATTATTCCAAGCCGAGTACGTTACCCATGGAATACAGCCCTGGAGGTTGATGAACAACCCATTGAGCTGCACGGAGGGCTCCGCGGGCAAAGGTGTCGCGAGTATGCGCACGATGGGTAATTTCTATTCGTTCGCCAGGGCCACCAAATAAAATCGTATGATCACCGACAATATCGCCAGCTCGTATAGTTTGCATGCCGATTTCACGAGTTTTGCGTTCGCCTGTCATACCATGCCGAGAATATACGCCGACTTCTCCTAAATCCCATTCCATGCCATCAGCAAGTGCCTCGGCCAGTTTGAGAGCCGTTCCGCTCGGCGCATCTTTTTTCTTGTTGTGATGCGCTTCAATGACTTCAATGTTGTAAGTCTCACCCAGAGATTTGGCGATTTGGCCAATGGTATTCACGAGGACATTGATACCCACACTCATATTGGGTGAAAACACGCACGGTACTTTTTTTGCTAAACTTTTGAGTTGGGCGAGTTCTTTTTCGGAAAACCCGGTTGTCCCAATTACCATAGCTTTAGATGTGTCAACGACTTGTTTAAGATTTTCCAGGCATGAGGCTGGGCCGGTGAAGTCTATTACCACGTCACTATTAGTAAGATAGCTTTGGAGATTGTCCGTGAGCAGCACCCCCGTTTCCCCGATTTGGGCCACTTCACCTGCGTCTTTCCCGAGTGCAGGGTGGGCCTTCATCTCAATAGCACCTGCCAAAACCAAGCCATCGGTATCCTGAGTTAAGGCTACCAGACGCCTCCCCATTCGACCTGCCGCGCCAGTAATGATGGTTCGGACCATAGCGTGGATTCTTACAAAACCCCAGCTTGTTGCAAGGCATCTTTGAGTTTCAGCCGGTATTCTTCGGAAAGGGGTGTGAGGGGAAGACGGACCTCCTCAGATATTTTTCCAAGCATGGCCAAGGCGGCTTTTACCGGGATGGGATTGGTTTCCAGGAATAAAGCACTAAACAAGGGTGTGAGTTTGTAATGAAGCTTTCGTGCTAAATCATAGTCTCCGTTTAGAGCTGTTGAAACCAATTGTGCCATTTCGGCTGGGGCCACATTTGCGGTGACCGTAATCACCCCTTTCCCCCCAATAGCCATCATAGGAAGTGTTAAGGGATCGTCGCCGGAAAGAACCAGAAAATCTTGTTGTGATCGGTGAATGATTTCTGAAACCTGTTGGAGGGATCCACTGCCTTCTTTAATCCCAACAATGGGTGAAATCTGTGACAGCCTTGCGGTTGTCGCTGGTAACATATTAATACCGGTACGTCCGGGAATATTGTAGAGGATTTGTGGGAGATCCACAGCTTTGGCTATGGCTTCAAAATGGCGGAAGAGCCCCTCCTGGGTGGGTTTATTGTAATAAGGGGTAATAAGAAGCGCCCCATCCGCTCCCACCGCTCTGGCATGTTTGGTAAAGGTAATGGCTTCGTCGGTAGAGTTCGAACCGGTGCCGGCAATGACCGGAATCCGTTTGTTGACCACCTCGACACTGAACGCCACGACGCGCTCATGTTCAGCTGGTGTGAGGGTTGCTGACTCGCCAGTTGTTCCACAGGGCACAATGCCATGGGTACCGTGGGCAATGTGAAACTCGATGAGATTGGCCATAGCCTTCTCATCGAATTTTCCCTTAGAGAATGGCGTAACAATGGCGACTAATGAACCTGAAAACATCATGGAGGTCAATCCTCAGTCAAATATCGGTGGGATGGATTCACCACGAATCAAATCTTGGTAGGTCTCCCGATCGCGAATCACCATGACGGTTTTGCCTTTCACGAGCACTTCGGGGGCTTTAGGCCTGGAGTTGTAATTGGATGCCATGGTAAAGCCGTAAGCTCCTGCACTCATGACGGCCAATAAATCTCCCGATTGCGGGTGCGGGATTTTCCGATCTTTTGCTAAAAAATCCCCGGATTCACAAATCGGTCCTACGACGTCAACAGTCTTGACGGGGGCTGATTCATTTTTCAAGACCGGCTGGATATCGTGATGGGCATCATACAAACTTGGGCGCAGTAGGTCGTTCATCGCAGCATCAACGATCACAAAATGCTTATTCGAGCCTTCTTTGTTATACAACACTTTGGTGATTAATACCCCGGCATTTCCGACAATGGACCGCCCAGGTTCCATAATGATTTGGCATGAGGTGGTGCCCAGCAAGGGAGAAATAGCTGCGGCTAAATCCTTGGGGTGCGGAGGGGTTTCATCTGAATAGGTAATGCCGAGACCTCCTCCAATATTCATATAGCGAATGTTCACACCTTGTGATTGTAAGGTCTTGATAAGGGTCAAAACCTTTTTGATGGCGTCTACAAAAGGTGTCACCTGGGTCAATTGCGAGCCAATATGACAATGCACTCCCACAACATCAATATGAGAAAGTTGGTGGGCCAACTCGAACTCTTTGAGAGCTTGATCGGCGGCAATACCGAATTTGCTTTTTTTCAATCCTGTTGAAATGTAGGGGTGCGTCTGTGGGTCGATATCAGGATTGATGCGCAGGGCTACACGGGCTTTAATGCCCATGGCTTGTCCGACTTCATTAATGCGCTGGAGTTCATCGGGCGACTCCACATTAAACATGAGGATATTCGATTCTAAAGCATATTGAATTTCTTCAGACGATTTCCCAACGCCCGCGAAGACCATTTTTTGAGAAGGGATTCCGGCTTTTAAGGCTCTGAACAATTCACCACCCGAGACAATATCGGCTCCACTGCCTTCTTTGGCCAAGAGCCGTAAAATACCAATATTGGAATTGGCCTTCATCGCATAGGCTATGATGTGGGGAATGTTCTGAAATGCGTCATCAAATGCATGAAAATGGCGATGGATAGTGCGATGGCTATAAATGTAACACGGTGTCCCAACTTGTTTAACGATGTCTTGAACAGAGACTTCTTCACAAAAAAGTCTTTCCCCTTGATAGTGAAAATCATGCATGGCTGATGCTTTCTTCAAAAATATCCCAATCCCCGAGAGCGATTTCGGCCATTGTGGTTTGGAAGGCTTCCTTCAATTTTCGATAGCGTAAGTTGGCATGCGGAGTGATGGCATTCAGAATTTCTCCGTCCAACAAGGTTTGAATCGCTTTTGGGGTCGCCTGTTTGAGATGTTCAAAATTGACGACAATATCCATTTTTGCATCCTGGGCTGCCTTCTTAATTCGCGTTAAGAGTTCACGGGCGTTCAAATGATCTAACGTTCCTTCCAATTCAATGAAGAGGGCCGCAAAAGCATCATGCCGACGAGCGGTCACATTCAGGCATAGGTCCTGCTTTTTTGTGGGTTGTGATGTCTGGGGGAATAAGGCGCTCGGAATTAATTGCTGCGTTTCAAATGTGGGAAGTTTGGCTTGAAGATTTTTGAGCACATCAGCCATGGGTGACAAGCGTCCTTTGGGCGTCGATCGGCGAATAAGTTTTCGAAATTCCCAATTCATTTCCAATCGGGGAATGAGGCGCTGACTTGTATGGGCCACACGTTTCCAGATGCAGGGCCAAGAATAAAATTGATGGTTAGCCCAAAAAAAGCCATCCTGTAATTGTTCCGGTGTCATACGTTTGGGCTTAAAAACGACATGTTTCCCATCATACTTTGACCAATCATGATCAAAAATTCGCCCTTCTTGTTTGAAGCGTTCAAACAGTGCGGTACCAGGCAGAGGGGTGAGAACATTGAAATATGCCAGTTCCACTTTATTGCGAGTGAGAAAGTTAATCGCCGTTTCGAAGACTGATTCGTCATCGTTGTCAAAGCCGAAAACGATGCCAGGGTTCACCATAATGCCATGATCGTGAAACATTTTAATTTGATCTTCAAATTTTCGAACCTGATTAAATCCCTTGTTTGTTTCGCCTAAGGAATCTTCCGACAACGATTCCATTCCTACAAACACGGAAACGCAACCACTGTCGGCCGCCAATTTGACCATTTCTGAGTCGTCTCCTAAAAACAACGTTGATTGGCAACCCCATTTAATGTTGAGGGATTTCAAGGCTTGCCACAATTCCCGACAATAGGCGCGATGGCTATTATGGAGGTCATCGACAAAGGCGACGATCGATCCTTCTTCCAGGCCTACCCAAATTTTGAGAGATGTCGAAAGCGCGTTGAGTAACGATCCTTGAGTCATGCGTTCGACAATGTCCGAGCGCAGCCATTCTTTGGCATGTGTTAATTCTGCGATGACTTCGGGAACAGGACGACGACGTGTAGTTTTCCCATTAAAAGGCGAAACGCTGCAAAATTCGCAATCAAAATGGCATCCTCGAGTTGTAAAGCTGCAAAGTCTGGTCATGTAGGAATCGGGACTCAACAGCTCGATGCGTGGTGGTTTATAATTGTGCAATGCTGGGAATTGGTCCATTCTGTAAAGGCGTTTCAATGTGCCCGCTTCCACATCGGCCACAACCCGTGGCCAGAGTTCTTCGGCTTCTCCGCACACGATGGCATCGCAATGTTGAAGGGCCTCATCAGGGCAATAGGTGGGATGGACACCCCCCAGCACAACTTTTTTACCTCGAGCCCGAAACTCATCGGCAATTTCATAGGCTCGTGGCGCATAACAAGTCATGACGGACAGGCCGACTAAATCACAGGTAGTGTCGAAATTGATATCAGTGGTGGCTTCGTCAATGAGTTCGATATCCCAGTTAGGTGGCGTATATGCAGCAATTACCGGTAAAGAAAGCTTAGGAAACCAGATTGACCGGCGTTCGCTAGCTGTCATGTGATACGGGTTGTTTCGCGGGTATGGATCTAATAGTAACAGCTTGGGGCGTGTAACGCCGGGGGATTCTGCGATAGACATTCGTTTGCTCCTCTAAAACAAATCACTTTTGCCAAAGAACCATTGATTGTAACGTGTCGGCCTTACTGGGAACAAATATTTTCATGGTGTCCTTGTGTTTAGCGAGTTCCGATAGGATAGAAAGTTGGTAATTCGATATTTTCTTCCTTGACTGGAATGGAGTCTTCTTGAGGAGGCGTATCAGCGGGTTGTAAGTTTTCCCGTTGTTGTTTTCTCACTTTTGCTTCAATCCCGACATCTTCCGGGGGAATTGGTGCTCCAACCGCTCCACACCCCATGACTAAGGTTAAGAATGTGATAGCGCTGAGGGCCTGTTTACCGCGGATAGGTTTCCTAAACATAGGATTCATATGGTTCGCTTTTTCTTGTTGGTAATTTTTGGAGGCCGCAAGGCCTTCTTCCAAGCTTTGATCTGGGAAGCGACTTGAGCAGACGCTGTTCCTCCAATGACATTTTTCTGGTTAATCGCTGCAGATGGGGTGAGGACACCTAATGCCTTTTCATCGAAGGAAGCCGAAGCCTTGAATAAGTCTTGTTGGGTCAGATTAAGAAGATCCTGACCCTTTGATAAACATTCCCTCACCAAATTTCCTACAATATGATGGGATTCTCGAAATGGGACTCCCTTTAGTACAAGATAGTCTGCGAGCTCTGTTGCCAGTAGAAAGCCCTCAGAAACGGCTTTGTTCATGGGTTCGGGCCGAACGGTTAGTTGGGTTAGGAGTTCCGCATAGATTTTGACTGAGGTGGTGACGGTATCAATTGAGTCAAAAAGCGGTTCCTTGTCTTCTTGAAGATCACGATTATAGCTTAGGGGCAAGCCTTTTACAGTGGTTAGGAGACTGAACAAATGACCATAGACTCGCCCTGTTTTCCCTCGAATGAGTTCAGGAATATCAGGGTTTTTTTTCTGAGGCATCATGCTGCTTCCAGTACAGAAGGTATCTGGAAGATCGATGTAATGAAATTCTTGTGAAGACCATAAAATTAATTCTTCACTCAATCGGGAAAGGTGCATCATGAGAATGGCACAACCGCTTAGGACCTCAACCACATAATCGCGGTCAGACACGGCATCTAAGCTATTCTGAGTAATCTTGGGAAACTTCAATAATGCTGCGGTATAGTGACGGTCAATCGGGTAATTATTTCCTGCCAAGGCTCCTGATCCTAGTGGCATCACGTTTATTCTCCCTAGAGCATCATGGAATCGTCCTTTGTCCCGTTCCATCATTTCAACATAGGCCAAGGCGTGATGAGCAAACAAAACAGGCTGGGCTCGCTGCAGATGAGTATACCCGGCCATCATGACTTTTTTGTATCGGTCGGCTAAGGTCACCAAAGATAGCTGAAGTTTGCTAAGGTCAGCTTGAAGATGTTGGAGGGCATCGCGAAGATAAAGTCTAAGATCAAGGGTAATTTGGTCATTCCGACTGCGGCCGGTATGGAGCTTTCCTCCAAGCGGGCCAATAAGCTTCGTGAGTTTTCGCTCGATGCTCATGTGTACATCTTCGTCTTCGATCTTCCATTGATGGCGCCCGGCCCGAATGTCTTCTCGAACTCGATGAAGTCCTTTGATAATTGCGCGACTTTCACGTGACGAGAGGACTTTCGCTCGTTGTAAGGTTTTGCAATGGGCCACGCTGCCTTCGATGTCGTAGTCATAAAGCCGACGATCAAATCCAATAGATGCGGTAAACGATTCCACCAATGCGTCTGTTGGATCCTGAAACCGTCCCCCCCAGAGCTTTGATTCACTCGATCTCTTGGTGCCTTTGTGTTGGGAATGAGGTAAAGATTTGCCTCGTGATTTTTGAAGAGGAACGGTCATCGAACGGATAAGTTAGTAGATAGTCTGTAAAAATTATCAGGTAATATTGTGCCAAAAATTACAAGCAGTTAACTGTAAGGCATTTGGTTTGAAAAGGCCAACGAGATCTTAGAGTTAATACAAACCAATGTAGATGGTGGTTTTCTTAATGATGTTAAGCAACCTGTCTGGCGTTCTACTTCCCTAGCCATTCAAGCAGGATGGCTTTTTGTATGTGCAGGCGATTTTCCGCCTGGTCCAGCACGACGGATTGCGGTCCATCCAACACCTCTGCGGTAATTTCTTCACCACGATGTGCCGGTAAACAATGAAGAACGACTGCGCTGGGTTTAGCCTGTTTCATTAACTGAGTATTCACTTGATATGGAGCAAATGCGGCCATGCGTGGTTGATGCTCCGCTTCTTGCCCCATGCTGATCCAGACATCGGTATAAATGGCATCGGCATTTTTTGCGGCCACGAGGGGATCATGTGTGATGTCAATTATGGCTCCTGTCTCGGTGGCCTCAGCCCTAGCCTGCTTCACAATTTCACTATCAGGTTCATATCCAGGGGGACAGCCGATGGAAACATGCATTCCCACTTTGGCTCCAACTTCTAGAAGCGAATGGGTGATATTGTTCCCATCACCTATGTAAGCTAATTTTAATCCCTTGGCCGGTCCTTTCTTCTCAACAATGGTGAGAAGATCGGCAAGAGCTTGGCAAGGATGACAATGATCCGTTAACCCATTAATGACCGGAATCGAGGTATGCTGCGCCCATTCTTCCAATGCTGACTGATCAAATGTCCTTACCACGAGGCCATCGAGGTAGCGAGAGAGTACTTTTGCGGTATCAGCCAGGCTTTCCCCCCGGCTAATCTGTATTTTTTCCGAGGCCAAAAAGAGGGCTTGTCCGCCCAATTGATTCATGCCGGCTTCAAATGACACCCGGGTACGAGTCGAAGGTTTTTCGAAAATGAGTCCGAGAGTTTTTCCTTTAAGTGGAGTGGTTGGTGGGCTTTTGCCATGAGCCGACTTTAATTTTTTGGCCAACGTGATCAATCCTTCGACTTTTTTACTAGGAATATCTCTAATGGTTAAGAGATCTTTCGGAAGCCGTGCTTTACTTCTGGAAACCGCGATGGAGCGAGAAGGTGAGTCAGTCTGACGTATTGAGGGCATTGGGTTATTTCCGTTTGGCCAGGATGTCAGAAAGAACAGTCAATAACCGGTCAATTTGAGGATGGCTAATAATCAAAGGAGGCACAAATCGTAATACTTTCCCCATGGTGCAGTTGATGAGCACCCTTCGTTCTAGACATTCCATGACAAGAGGCTTTCCATCGATTGTTAATTCCAATCCTTGCAGCAGCCCCATGCCCCGTGTTCCACCAATACAAGAGAATTTTTTATAAAGAGTGTCGAGTCCCTTGGCTAAGTACTCACCGGCCACGCGACCCTGTTCGAGTTTTCCTCCATCGAGAAGCAAGTCGAATACTTTCAAAGCAGCTGCACAGGCTAACGGATTTCCGCCGAACGTGGAGGCGTGGGTTCCAGGCTCAAATACTTTTGCAACGTTCGCTGTGGCCAAGCAGGCACCAATAGGGACCCCGCCGCCAAGGCCCTTCGCCAAGGTCATAATATCTGGTTGAATACCAAAGTGTTCATAAGCAAATAAGGTTCCGGTCCGCCCCATTCCGGTTTGAACTTCATCGAAAATGAGAAGAATTTGATGGTTATCACAAATTTGGCGGATCTGTTTTAAATATTTTGGGTCAGGAACAACTATGCCTCCTTCCGCCTGAATAGGTTCGAGCATAATGGCCGCTGTTTGAGGTGTAATCACCGATTCTAAAGCTTGAATATTGTTAAATGGAATGTATTTGAACCCTGCTACCATTGGCCCGAACCCTTCTTGTAATTTTGGTTGTCCGGTTGCGGTGAGGCTAGCTAAGGTCCGCCCGTGAAAGGAATTCAGCATGGTCAGAATTTCAATTCGTTCAGGGTCAAAGGCTTTTGTGGCGTAGCGCCTGGCTAACTTAATGGCCGCCTCATTGGCCTCGGCGCCGCTGTTGCAGAAAAACACTTTATCCGCAAAGGAATGTTCGACGAGTTGTTGGGCTAATTGGGTTTGGGGTTCTGTATAAAATAAATTGGATGTATGGATAAGTTTCCGAGCTTGTCGGGCAATGGCTTCGACAATATCTGGATGGGCATGGCCTAAGATATTTACGGCAATTCCTGCTACACAATCAAGATATTCCCGGCCTTCGGCGTCATAGACGAGACATCCCTGGCCTCGTTCAATCGTGAGGGGAAGCCGGCTGTAAGTATTCATTAAATATTGCGTTGCGTTTTCTTCTATTTCTGTCGCAATCATGTTGGAAAACCCGCGTGAATACAGGCGAATCTATCATAGGCCTTCTTCCCTCCGCAATGAGAAACTGTAAAGAAGGCTCAGGAAAACCTACGTTCTTAAATTACAAATTGAAGGCGATTTAGATGGGTACGAAACCTGAAATATTTGAGAAGGTGGGGTTAAAAGCTAGGTTTCGCTGTTCGATTGGCGACGTAGATCGTAGGCGAGACCCATTTTACTCATCGTCCAGATCAACCACTTAGATGGATCAAAATTATACCACCTAACGCCATTACGATAATCACTTTGATACATATGGTGATAATTATGATAGCCCTCTCCAAAGGTCAGGAGGGATATCCACCAACTGTCCCGACTTGAATTAGATGTTCCATGGGGCTGATCACCCCAAATGTGGCAGATGGAATTAATGAAAAACGTAGAATTGAGAACAAAAAATGTGCGAGCCAATCCGGCTAGGAGAAAACAACCAAGCCCGCCAATCCATCCGTTGTAGATGAGTCCAACAAAAAAAGGTAAAAAGAGACCGGTCAAAACGATGGGAAGATAATACTTATTTTGCCATACAATCAAAGGGTCTTGTAAAAGGCGAGTGGCATACTTTGGATCGCGGTTGGGATCTTTCCAAAAAATCCAACCGCAGTGACTGTGCCAAAAGCCTAATGTCGCGTTATAGGGATCTTCTTTTTGATCGCAACGGGCATGATGTCTGATATGGTCCCCTGCCCATCGTAGAGCCGAATTTTCTAATGCCATCCCTCCGGCAATTAAAAAAGCCAGACGTACCCATTCTGGGCATTTAAAACTTCGGTGTGTGATCAAGCGGTGATATCCGACTGTAATGCCTAGTCCCGTAATCATGTATAAGGATACAAACATGGCCCAGTCGACCCAGGTGAAATCGTAAAAATATGCATACACGGGAAGACCGACTAGGGTAGCTACTACGATTAATCCAAAAAGGAACATCGTAGGATAATCCCGTTGGGGTGTCCCTGCTTTGGAGGGGTCTAATGTTCTTGACATAGTTGAAATGTCCTTCTGTATCTTTTGCCAACATTAGGCATGGGGAACTCTTCCTTCAGAGGGATGATCCATAGGTGGAGGATCAGTGAATCGAAAAAACATTTAAAAATGGTAACTCTTTTACAGGAAGTGGTTACGCACATTCAAAATTCACAGGATGAGACCTGCCCAAGTAAAAGAGCTACATGAGGATACACACTGACAGGTTTCTTGTAAAGGGGAAGGCAAAAAATTGTACCATCCCCTTTACATAGCTTATCAGACTTATCTGGAAAATCCAGTCGAGTCTTTTAATACTTATATGCGTCATCTTTGAATGGGCCTTGAATCGGCACATGGATATACTCTGCTTGAGTCTGAGTTAGCTTGGTCAAAACCCCTCCAAACCCTCGAACCATGTGAGCGGCCACTTCCTCATCCAATATTTTAGGAAGAACTTGAACGGTTGGAGTTTCCTTTTCCACATGGTCTGCATACTTACGTTCGTAAAGGTAAATTTGAGCTAAAACTTGATTGGAAAATGATCCATCCATGATACGTGAGGGGTGACCCGTGGCATTACCCAAATTTACCAGTCTTCCCTCAGACAAAAGAATCAAATGATCCTGAGTCGCTTTATTCCGATAGACTTTATGAACCTGAGGTTTGACTTCCTCCCACTCCCAGTTTTTCCGCATGAAAGCCGTATCGATTTCATTATCGAAGTGCCCGATATTGCACACAACCGCCCCACATTTTAGCGCTTGCAACATGGCTGCATCGCAGACATTCAGATTGCCGGTTGTGGTGACGACCAAATCTGTATTGCTCAATAAAGTTTGATTGGTATCGGCCACTTTTCCGGTATTGAGCCCGTCCTTGTAGGGAGACACAACTTCGAATCCGTCCATGCAGGCTTGCATGGCACAAATAGGATCGATTTCTGAAATTTTTACAATCATGCCTTCTTGGCGAAGTGATTGAGCTGATCCCTTTCCGACATCGCCATAACCAATGACCAGCGCTTTTTTCCCGGCAAGTAAATGATCGGTTCCGCGTTTGATGGCATCATTCAAGCTATGTCGGCACCCGTATTTATTATCATTTTTTGACTTGGTGACGGAATCATTCACGTTGATGGCGGGAACTTTTAAGGTCCCATTTTTCAACATTTCTTGTAATCGATGAACCCCTGTGGTGGTTTCTTCAGTAATGCCATGAATGTGATCCAGAACGGCGGGATATTTATTATGCAACATCATGGTGAGATCCCCGCCATCATCTAAGACCATATTGGCATCCCAAGGTCTCCCATCTTTTAAAATGGTTTGTTCAAGACACCATTCGTATTCTTCCGCGGTCTCTCCCTTCCAAGCAAAGACCGGAATGCTTTTGGCTGCGATGGCAGCGGCGGCATGATCCTGCGTTGAGAAAATGTTGCAAGAAGACCAACGGACTTCCGCTCCTAATTCGATTAGGGTCTCGATCAACACTCCGGTCTGAATGGTCATATGAATACAGCCCAATATTTTTGCCCCTTTTAAAGGTTGCGAGGAGCGGTATTTGTCCCTCAGCGCCATCAATGCGGGCATTTCGGTTTCGGCAATTTGCAATTCTTTCCTTCCCCAAGCCGCCAAATTGATATCCGCAACTTTATAATCTTGTGTGGTGGCTTCCAATGTGCTGGCATTACTCATGATGTGTGCTCCCCTTGTGTATCTGTGTGACTAACGAATAAATCAAAATCCCTAACCAAAAAAAGCGGGAAGAGATCGTCTTCCTGCCGCTGCGCTCCAACTGTTCTTGAGAAATTATAACCCAGCTTCCCGTCGTAACAAGGCTGCTTTGTCAGTTTTTTCCCAAGTAAAGCCAGGTTCATTTCGCCCAAAGTGGCCATAGGCTGCCGTCTGCTTATAGATGGGACGACGTAATTTGAGGTGGTCTATAATGCCTTTGGGTGTTAAAGGGAAATGTTTGCGTACTAATTTTTCGATTCGCTCCACGTTCGTTTTTTCTGTTCCTTTTGTATCTACTAACACGGAGACAGGTTCAGGAACACCGATGGCATAGGCCAATTGCACTTCACATTTTTCAGCTAACCGGGCCGCAATGATGTTTTTGGCAATATATCTAGCCATGTAAGAAGCTGATCGATCCACCTTAGACGGATCCTTCCCAGAAAATGCTCCTCCTCCATGGCTACCAACCCCCCCATAAGTGTCCACAATGATTTTTCGACCGGTCAGGCCTGTATCCCCCATGGGACCACCTGTAACAAACCGTCCGGTAGGATTTATATGGAATGTGACGCCTTTAGGGTTGAAAAGTTTTTTTGGCATTACAGGGATGATCACTTTTTCCATAATGTCTTTTTCGATTTTCTTAGAAGTGACTGAATCGCTATGCTGGGTTGACACCACAATAGTGTCAATTCGGACCGGTTTCCCATTTTTATATTCAATGGTTACTTGGGCTTTTCCATCTGGACGGACCCAGTTTAAAATATTCTTTTTTCGGACTTCCGCCAATCGTCGAGTAAGGCGGTGAGCCAGAACTATGGTCATGGGCATAAGTTCCGCGGTCTCATTAGACGCATATCCAAACATCAGGCCTTGGTCTCCGGCTCCTCCCGTATCCACCCCCATGGCAATATCACCCGATTGGGCATCAATAGAGGTCAAGACCGAACAGGTCCGATGATCAAATCCCCAGGTGGCATCGGAGTAACCGACGCCTCTAATGGTTTCACGAATAATATCAGGAATTTCGACATAGGCTTTGGTAGAGATTTCTCCGGCCACAAATGCCAATCCCGTGGTAAGTAAAGTTTCACAGGCGACTCGGCAGTTTTTATCTTTAGCCATGATCGCATCCAAAATGCCATCCGAAATCTGGTCGGCAATTTTATCTGGATGTCCTTCGGTGACCGATTCTGATGTAAACAAGTAACTGGTTTGTCTCATTGAATCCCCCTAATTAGATCGGGCGAGCCTCATGCCCTCCCTCATACTAACTCCCTAAGTGAATAATTCAAAAACCCAAAACGACTATTCTATGATAAGGCTAGGTATTTATGCAAAAAATACTCAAATTTTTTGGAACGGAAGGAGAAGTAAGACTGCCCACTGTAACAAAAAATGTTGGTTTCTTCGGTTGGAGAAAAGGAAAACTTAAGCACGGTAAGCATTGAAACGTTAAAGTCAAATAAAGTTGATCCATCTGCATTTGCCTTTCGAGGCAATGCAGCCTTCTCGTTCTCCTCAGCGAGGGTACAATGCAGATGAAACTTCTGAATTGAATTTTATGTAAATATATTTAGGTTTAAATGAGAGGATTCCCGTGATTGATCGAAAAAATTTTTAATCAAAACCGATTGAAAAATAGATGATTTTCTCAATTGACATAGGGGGGGCTTCCCTTGACTTTGGCTTGCATATACGAAATTCTTGGTGGTAAGATCCGCTGTTGTTTTGAGAAAAATATTAGCATATCGGCTAGTTTCCTAAGGAGGAATGCAAGCGGCGTACTGTCGCTTTTTTCTTGGGAAATGCGGTAAGGAGGCTTCTGGAATGTACAAAACGATATATGTCCCGGTCGATAATTCAGACCATTCTAATATGGCTGTCGATCTGGGCGTCCAATTTGCCAAGGTTTTTGGCTCGAAAATCGT
Organism: Nitrospirales bacterium; assembly: GCA_965223185.1. Taxonomy (GTDB): domain Bacteria; phylum Nitrospirota; class Nitrospiria; order Nitrospirales; family UBA8639; genus Nitrospira_E. The sequence goes on from OZ244988.1 coordinate 1,254,322, forward strand.
CGGGAGCCATGTTTATGCCGCAAAAATGCATGATAAACGGTTTAAACAAATGGAAGCCGGTCTTCCTGAAGAGTATCATGATGAAAAAGAGCTCGATCGGCAACGACAAATTCATGATTCTCTCATCACCCGAGGGCTTCAAATTATCACGGATTCCTATTTGGATTATGTCGATGAAAAATGTTCCGAAGCCAATATCCCTCTAGAGAGGCGTTCATTAGAAGGCCGAAACTGGAAGGCCCTTGCAGAAGATATCACGAAAAATGGGTATGACCTCACCATTATGGGAGCCCTGGGTGTGGGGGCGGTCAAGGATTCCATTATTGGGAGTAATACAGAGAGAGTCATTCGTCGAGTCCGCAATTCAGATATGTTCATTGTCAAAGACACCAAGCCCATGAACGGGGGGAAGATTGTCGTGGCTGTAGATGGCAGCCATTATTCCTTCGGAGGACTCAAAACAGCCTTGGCCCTGGGAAAGGCTTTAAATAAACCGGTTGAAGCCATTTCTGCATTTGATCCCTATTTCCATTACGCCGCTTTTCATAGTATTTCTGGCGTCTTGAATGAAGAAGCCGGGAAGGTGTTTCGTTTTAAAGAGCAAGAAAAACTGCACGAAGAGGTTATAGATAGTGGATTGGCAAAAATTTACCAATCCCATTTGGATGTATCCAGAGATGTGGCTCAGGAGGAAGGGGCAGATATTAAAACAACCCTGTTAGATGGCAAAGCATTTGAAAAAGTGATTCAATATGTTCGCAAAGAACAACCTTGGCTTCTGATCGTCGGACGAATTGGTGTGCATAGTGATGACGATATGGATATTGGCAGTAATACGGAAAACCTATTACGTTCCGCATCCTGCAATGTTTTGGTCTCCAACAGAAAATTCGTCCCGCCTGTTGACACTCAAGCTGAATACACTATTGCCTGGACGGAAGAAGCGCTCCGCCGCATGGAGAAAATCCCTGTGTTTGCCAGAGGGGTTGCGAAGACAGCTATACATCGCTATGCCATTGAGAAAGGCCACACGATTATCAGTAACTCTGTCATTGACGATGCCGTGGGGGATATTCTTCCTAAAGGTGCCATGGAGGCTATGAAAAATCTTGGTGGAACATTGGATGCTGCAGGGGTGGATCGGAATGCGATGCAGGCGGACAATCAAGTTGCTCAAGATTTAATGGGATCGACGTTAAGTGGCATGATGACCCAGGTTGTCGAAGAAAAACCTGTTGTTGCCAACCCATTGAGTCCCGGGAACCAAAATTATTTGGATCGCATGTCCAGAGATTATTTCGTCTGTGGAGGATGTGGGTATATTGGGAAAGGTGCCCATCCGGTCTTATGCCCTGTTTGCGGTCTTGATGGAGCGCAATTTAAACAAGTGGATAAAACTATCTTTGATGCTGCAGCACAAGCTGAAGGTGGCCTGGAAACGGATGTTGCCTATGATGATATTCCTATACAATGGACGAAAGATGCACGGGAGGCTATTCGAGCAGTTCCTGCGGGTTTTCAGCGACGGCGCGCTAAAGCGAAAATTGAAAAGTCAGCGAGAAAGTTAGGAATGACTACGATAACATTGGAGTATGCGGCCCCGATGATTCAGGAAGCGGCGGCTGAAGACTATACCCCAATCTTTGCTAATAAAACTGGTGGGGAGGCCTCAACTATGGGTTCTGACTCCAAACATGATCAAGCTCCTGAGGCCAATGGCTTCGATCCCTTCACATGGGAACCGGATGCCCTTCAACGACTGGAACGGGCTCCGGCGGGTTTCATGCGAGATTGCACCCGAGCCTTAATTATTAAGCACGCTGAAAAGTTGGGTACCACGACCATTACCCTCGAAGTGGCGAACCAAGGCATTGAACAAGCCAAGGAAACCATGGAAGAAGCCATGAAAACGGGGAATGTAAAAGACATTGTCTCCCGGTTGACCGGTACAGGGGCTCCTTCCGAAGCCCAATCCGGAGCCGGTCACAATGGGTAAGTCCCTTCCGGTTCTCAATTCATTCTTCAATAGTTTGTCAACGTTAGGGTCGAGTGCCGTCTCGCGGTTTGAATCCTTGCGACCTTCTTCCGGAGTCGATATGCCGGGTGATGGTCGGACCGTTGATGATTTCAAACCGTACCTTGTGGCGCTTAATCTCACGAGTCGATGTAATCTAAGGTGCGATCATTGTTACCTGGACGCGACGACAAAGATTAGTGGGGGGGCAGATGAACTTACCACCGACGAGTGCTTTCGTTTAATTGACCAAATTGCCCAAGTTAATCCTGGAAGTCTCCTGGTCATTACGGGTGGAGAACCGTTAGTACGGCCAGATATATTGGACATTGCCCGTCATGCGGTAAAACACCAATTTATGGTGGTTTTTGGTACGAATGGAATGTTAATCAATGATGCTATGGCCAAAGAAATGGTAGCCATTGGTGTCATGGGAGTTGGTATCAGCATCGATTCTCTTGATCCAATCAAACACAATACGTTTCGAGGATTGCCCAATGCCTGGGAAGGAGCGTTGGCCGGTATCGAAGCCTGCAAACGGAACGGGCTGCAGTTTCAAGTGCATTTCAGTGCACAGCCTATGAATTATCAGGAATTACCGGCAGTCATTGATTGGTCTCACGACTTGGGTGCCAAGGTCCTGAATGTCTTTTTTATGGTTTGCACCGGACGGGGAGAAGAACTGACCGATATTTCTCCTGCCCAATATGAAGAAGTGTTGGGTCATTTGATTGCATGCCAAGATAAATATCAAGACATGTTAGTTCGGGCGCGATGTGCCCCACATTTCAAGCGTTTAGCCTATGAAAAAGATCCAAATTCTCCTATCACAAAAGCCCAAGGTTATATGGGAGGGGGCTGTCTGGCCGGGACCAACTATGCGCGCGTCACCCCCAATGGGGATCTGACCCCTTGTCCGTATATGCCCTTATCGGCTGGCAATATTCGAGATAACAGTTTTGTAGATTTGTGGGAAAATTCACAGGTATTCGACTCATTTCGGTACCCTCATTTAAAAGGTAAATGTGGTGATTGTGAGTACAGTGAAATATGTGGGGGGTGTCGAGCGCGACCCTATGTAGATCATGGGGATTGGATGGATGAAGACGAATGGTGTCTCTATACCCCAAAAGGTGGAGAAAAAATCAAAGTGGCTTTTAATGTGCCGGAGGCTTCTTCCGTAGAATGGGATCAAGCTTCGGAAGAACGGTTGAACCGTATACCGTATTTTCTACGGGCTATGGTCAAAAAAGGCGTAGAGCGTCATGCTGTCGAGCATGGCATACCGGTTGTCACTATTGAACTCATGGAAGAACTTCGTAGGCGTCGGTTTGGCAACGAAAAACCGGTCTTTAAGTTCTAATGGAATCCCTTCTTGGGGTCATTACTGACCTCAACCAACTCATTCCTATTTTAGTGCATTGGTTACATCTGCTCTCTGCTGTCGTATGGATTGGTGGACTGGCCTTCCTGGTCATGGCCGTGACCCCTTGTCTGAAAACGACGGTTCCAAAAGAATTTATTAAACCCATATCGGAAACTTTTTATAAGCAATATAAACGGGTTGTGGGAATACTCTTGGTTGTCAGTCTTTTTACCGGAGGTCTGAATCTCCATTATGTGAGCGAAGGGATGTTCATGGCCACCGGCGAAAGCGTGGCTCATCATGCCAAATATCTTACGGTCTTTTTTATTAAATTATTCTTGGTCCTTGGGGTGTTGACTATATTTCTGTATACCATCATTTTTAAAAACGACCCGACCGGCCATGAGGATCAAGAAGAGCTGGAAGAAATGGCTGTCGAGCCTGTCCCCTTTCAGCGTGTGGCGCTTTGGATGGGGGTGTTTATCATTCTCTGTGCAGCAGCCATGAAGCATCTTCATACTTGATTCCCATCATTTTCGTGCATTTCAGATTTGTAAATTTTCTCCTCTGTTTTGTATCAAGGGGGAATAATTTATCCAAAAAGCCTCACCTATAAAGGAACCCACCATGTTTTTCATCCTTAAAAATGCGAATACTGGGTCAAATGAGAACATATGCAAGAAATGGTTCACCGAGACCCGGTGGGTGATTTTTTTCAGCCTATGGTTTTACGTTGCGGGACTTTGTGTGGTCTGGGCTCAAGAAATCGGGAATATGGATAGTCCTGAGAACGTTATTCGAATGATTGTCAAAGCGAATGCAGAAATGGATTTGGAAACCCTTGAAGAACATATGGCAGCAGGTGAAGATACGGTCGGCTACACTATTGGAGGTCGAAAATATATCGGTTGGAACGATGTCAAAAAAGCCTTTGAAGAAGAGTTTACCATGCTAAGTGGGCTCACCATTGATATTTTAAACCTCAAAGTCTGGGAGCGGGGAGATGTGGCATGGTTTGCGATGGAAATTGATTATAATCGTGAGGTGCAGACAGCTGATGGTCCGGTCAAAAAGACCTGGCCATTACGGGACACCGGAGTATTGAATCGTCGTGATGGCAAATGGATGCTGGTCAATTGGCACGAATCTATGCGAGAACCCATTAAACCGTTGGCAGTTGAGAGGAACCTCCAATCCGCTGTCACTAAAGCCAATGTTATAGAGTTTGACCTCTCTGGCGTTTGGGAGATCCAAGAAGAAGATAAGGCCTATCAAGCAACCTTAGATGCCAAAGGGAATGGGCCTTACACTTGGCAAGAAGGCCGGCTGCAAACTGAGAAAATCGTGGATCGTCTTTGGTCGGGAAACTGGTATCAAAAAGGCAATGATCGAGAAGGAGGGTTTGAAGTATTACTATCAGAAGATCAGATGACTGCTGAGGGAGTTTGGTGGTATCTAAGAGTTGGCACCCAACAAAACATCCCTCCCCGTGAGTGGGGCGGCTCATATAAGATTAAACGACTGTCTCCTCTCCCAACCTCATAGCTCTTAGAAATAACAGATTTTAGGGGGTGACGAAGCAAGCGCCCTCTGCGTTGCTCTGCCTTCTTTTGGAGATTTCTCTCCAACAAGAATTGAACTTTACGAAACTTCAAAAACCCACTCTAACTCTCTTCAAGCAGCAAAATTTCTTTGCAATATTGCTTATTCCTTTGAGGAATCGATTGTAAATTTTCTCCTCAGTATGTTGTACGCCATCATGGGTTCATGGCTTATAGCCATCAGATCCGGAAACGACATTTAAGATCGACCTTGTGTCTCGGGTGAAAATTTCTATCAAATGAGGGAGGCATCTTATGACAAAGCGCAGTGATTTACCTACTAATAGCCATCTAGCAGGGAGTGTTTATGGTGCGGTTATTCTCAGTGGTGTATTGTTGATAGGAATACAAAATGTGTGGGCACAACCGTCAGGGGATGTCAAGGCGGACGACATTCAGGTTGTGGGTCAAAAACAAGTAGATCAGAACATCCCTGGTTCTTATCGCTATCAGTCACAATATAAAATGACCAAAGATACCAACGGGACGTATCACTCTACTTATGAAAGCCAGAAAACTGAATGGTTTTGTTGTATGGATTGGTTTTCCCCGAAATTTGCCAATTCCGAAAAGGCTGGTGAATCCTAAAGTCTTTTTGGCATGGAAAATTCCCATTGCATTTCTCGGTAGGTATAATTCCTCCAAGCGACATGTGAACAAAAAGGCGGCAGACACATGCCGCCTTGGCGCATGGCTCGATGTGATGATTATCTACCATCCCAAAAACTAGGCAGGAATATTAAAGATTTGTTACGACACTGGAAATCTCTTGCCATATGCTCCAGCCATTTTGACCCATTGACTCTAATTTAGGATTTTGCATTGACGATGGTTCGACCCGATCGTACTCAGGCCACTCGTAAAAGAGTTCGGAAAAGTTCTGTACCCACAACCGAACCTCTTCCTTTGGATCTTCCTAACGTGGGAAGCAACGAAGATGTAGCGCTGCAAAAACCTGTCGTCGTGGTTGTCGGACGACCGAATGTTGGCAAGTCAACTCTATTTAATCGGATTGTGGGACAACGGACCGCTATAGTAGATGATGTGTCCGGTGTGACACGAGACCGTAATATGGCGGAATGCGAGTATCAAAACCGCATTTTCAAGTTAGTAGATACCGGCGGGTTAGACCTGAATTCTGAAGATATCATCGTGTCCCAAATTAAAGAACAAACTCAAGCAGCCATTGCCGAAGCCGATTTGGTGATTGCTGTGATGGATGGACGTGTTGGGTTATCCCCCTTGGATATCGAATTGGCTGAACTCATACGCCCAATCGCAAAACCGGTCTTTTGGGCTGTCAATAAAATTGATACCCCAAAGTCAGAGCCCCTTCTGGCAGATTTTTTCAAATTGGGTGTGCAGGACATCTATCCAATATCTGCTGAAGGCGGGATGGGGGTGGATGAACTGCTTGAAGCCCTCATACCCTATTTTCCTCCCATCTCAGATGAGTTGATGAGGCTTGAGACTCCTCGCATTGCTGTTGTGGGGAGGCCAAACGTCGGCAAATCGACCTTAGTCAATTCTATTTTGGGGGAACAACGGCTCATAGTGAGTGATATCCCTGGGACCACGCGTGATCCCATTGATTCCCTTCTAATCCGCAAAGGCCAAAGTTATATTTTTACCGACACGGCAGGGATTCGAAGGCGTGGCCGGATCGATCGTGGAATTGAAGGCTATAGTGTCCTACGGGCCATGCGGGCTCTGGGACGATCCGATGTGGCGGTCTTAGTGCTGGATGGCATTGAAGGTGTCACCGAGCAAGACACAAAAATTGCGGGTTTAATTAATAAACAAGGGCGAGGGTGCGTCATCTTGGTCAATAAATGGGATGTACGTGAAAAGGACCCTGAAGCGTATCCTACCTATAATTTGGCTCTATCCCGTCGGTTTCCGTTTTTTGCACATGTTCCTGTGCTCTATGGCGCGGCGGTACAAACCGCGACTCTCCCTCGGTTGTTTGTGAAAATTGATGAGGTGATCGCACAGTTTTCCAAACGTATTCAGACACGAAAGCTCAATCTATTCTTTCAGGAACTCCTCGAAAAAAATCCAATATCCTTGCGAAGGGGTAATCCTAAAAAGTCCATGTTCATCACTCAAGTTTCGACCAAACCCCCTACATTTGCCCTCTTTGTCAAGGGAGCGGAGAAAATTCCGACAACCTATCTTCGGTATCTAGAAAATTCCATAAGGACTGAATACGGTTTCCAGGGTATTCCGATTAAAATCCTTCTTCGGGGAAAATGATTCAACAGTTAATCAAAAATCGTGAATGGATGATATTTTTGGAATTGGTATATCGACAAGTATTTAATTGATTTCGATTCCCTGTAGCTTGCCACGGGGTTACCTTATGAGAGCTTCAAAATATTAATCCGGTGAATGCCCCGTCTGCTTGCAGCGGGGATCATTTATGGTTTCAAAAGCGTAGGAAAATTCCCTGGAGATAAAGGATTCCTATCCACATTATTATTTTTGGGTCATGACTAGTTAAGAAGGTGAAAATGAAGATAATCTCCAGTCATGACAAGGAAAAATCGATACGCCAATCGTGCACGAATTTCGACGTGGCAAGTTCGCCAACTCGTGCGGTATTTTGTCTTCGATTTAACGGCCTCACAAATGGCCCTTCTGACTGGGTTGAATCGCAACACGATCAACCGGTATATGCGTGCTTTTCGGGAGCGTATTGCCGAATTCTGTGAAGCGCAGTCGCCGTTCGTGGGCGAGGTCGAAGTTGATGAATCGTATTTTGGTGCACGACGTATCAAGGGGAAACGGGGCCGTGGAGCGTATGGCAAAACGATCGTCTTTGGCATTTTCCAACGCAATGGGCAAGTCTATACGGAACTCGTCCCTGACTGCCGGAAACCCACACTGCAAGCGATTATTCGTGGCAAGGTTGCCCTCGACAGTGTGATCTATTCGGATGGATGGCGCGGGTATAACGGACTGGTGGATGTGGGGTATGGCAAGCATCTCCGGGTCGATCATGGGAGGGATGAATTTGTCCGGGGCCGAGTCCATGTAAATGGGATTGAGGGCTTCTGGGGGTTTGCTAAAACGCGGCTGCTCCGATTCCGGGGGATTCATAAAAGCACCTTCTACTTGCATCTGAAGGAATGTGAGTTTCGATTCAATCATCGAGGACAAAACCTTTACCAATTACTACTCAAGGTCCTTCGAAAACACCCGCTTAACTAGTCATGACCCTTATTTTTAAAGAAGTAAAATTCCCTGCGATTTAAAAACTTGTTGCCAATGAGGAGAAAAGGACGTGAAGAATAAAATGGATCACCAGGAAAACTTGATTGTGAGAATAGAAACCCTTGAGTGAGGCTCTGTTTCCTTATTTGGTTTTTTGGATTCCAGGGCTATTATTTTTTGCGATAGAAATTATTCGTCCTGCAAGGGTTATTCAGTATAGATCTGTTTTTGTGAAGGATCTGGTGGCCTTAGGAATGTACAACATTTTCTTCATGGTGACAGTCTATATTACTGATAGAATCCCTATCCCAAAGTATTTTCCAGCTGAAATTTTGGCTCTACCGCTCATCGCTAAACTAGTTCTATTCTACATAGTAGAGGATTTTGTACTCTATTGGGTACATCGAATCATGCATACGGGTCCTGTCTGGCGGACACATAAATGGCATCATTCCCCGCAATATATGTATTGGTTAGCTGGAGTTCGAACGACCATTCCTCACATTTTCCTTTTTAACCTGGCCTATATTGTAGCTCTCCCTATCTTACATCCGGTGCCACCTTGGCTCATTTTTGCGATTAGTTTTGAGCACACGCTGAGAAATAATTGGATGCATATGAATATAGCATGGAAATCGAGTTGGTTGGAGTGGATTATTGTGACACCACGTTATCATCATATTCATCACAGTAGGGATCCCCGACATTACACGTCAAATTTTGGCTCTCTTTTTACATTTTGGGATAGAATTTTTGGAACTTACTTGAATCCAGAGGAAGTCAAAGGCGAAATTTCTTTTGGTATAAGAGAGCGAACCAACCCGGTTCGTTTGATTCTTGGAGTCTAACTGGAAGACAATAAGCAATCATGTCAAAATATTGAATTTCGCCTCCAGTATGGGATCTTATCCCTTGCCTTATCGGTTAGGTGGAGTGATAAAAAGAATGCATGGAATTGGGAGGCTGGTGAAGGGCGTTCTCATTGTCATAATTTTAGGTGGATGGTATAGAATCGGGCTGGCAAATGATATCAGTAAAGTGGCGTCTCAACCTGACATTGAACAAGGGCGGGAAATTTATCAAATCCATTGCCTGGAATGTCATGGGGAGCATGGCCGCGGAGATGGTCCACATGCTACGACCTTAGCGCCACGACCAGGCAATCTCGTTTCAGCGGCTATTTCCAGTAAGACAGATGATGAACTGTTTGCGGTCATTTCCAAAGGTGTTCCTCGTACTGCTATGAATGGGTGGGAAGACCAGTTGTCTCTGGATGACCGCCGCAATGTCGTGGCTTATATCCGTTCTCTCGTTCACTTCCAATAGGAAGTCCTGCAGCGATACCGAAGTTACATGCGGCTTAAGGCGTGAAAATATTCGACAAAGGCATGCATACCCCCTGCGGCTTGTCTCCAATCAAAGAATTCGTTGGGGGCGTGGTACCCATGCTCCGGCAAGCTCAATCCCATAAATAAAATCGGGACTTTCCAGGTCCGTTGTAACGTCGCGACGGCTCCAATAGATCCCCCTTCCCTGACAAACACGGGACGACGGCCAAAACCTGCTTCAACAGCATCTTGGAGGGCTTCTGCATAGGGGCCTTCGGAAATCCCACGGAATGGTTCTAAGGCTTCATCAAAAATCACCTCGATATCAGGGTTCCGCTCTCGGATATGCTTTTTCAAAAGGCGAAAAATTTTTTGCGGATTTTGATTAGGCACCAATCGCATGCTGACTTTAAGGTCTCCCCAAGCGGGAACAATGGTTTTCATGCCGGGCCCTGTGTGCCCCCCAGTTAACCCATGTACTTCAAACGTTGGCCAGGCCCAAATACGTTTGAGCAATTCTTTCGGATCTGAAGTTCGTAGTGTTCGCAATTGATAGGCTTCCTTAAACTTCCGAACTTGAAAGCCGGAGGAGAGAAAATCCTTCAGTTCGGCCCGAGTAGGTGGTATGACATTATCGTAAAAACCCGGGATCTTCACACGACCAGTTTTGGCATCCACACAGGAGTATGCGGCATCGCATAATTCAGCCAAAGGGTTACGGGCGCCGCCTCCGGTGAGTCCAGAATGAATGTCTGTTTCTCCAGTACGAAGGACAAGGTGAGCCCCTAATAACCCACGGAGGCCACAAGACAGGGCCGGGCGGTTCTTCGCCACCCATATGGTATCGGAGACTAAGACCGAATCGGAAACAGGGACAGTTTTTCGGTTAAGTAGGACTTCGGCAAAATTGGGACTTCCGATTTCTTCTTCCAATTCCCAGAGGACACGAATATTGAGTGGAATTCCGACTTCTTTCGCGAATCGTGCAGCAAAGAGAGCTGTGAGTGCAGGGCCCTTGTCATCCGTGGTTCCACGCCCACAATAACGGTCGCCGTCTTTGTGAAAATGAAAGGGCGAATGCCGCCATTCGGGTTCTTGAGCGGGTTGCACGTCAAGGTGATTGTAAATAGTGACAGAAGGGTATTTCCGACCTGCCCACCATTCGCCTGCAACGCTTGGATGACCTTTGGTCTTTACGATAGCTGCTCTGGCGCCAAATTGCTCCAGATAGTCCACTGCTAATTCGCCCATTCTGTGCATGTCGCGTGTATGATTGAGGTCAGAGCTCACCGATGGGATTTCGACCATCTGCCCCAGCATGTTTTCATAGTGGCTGCGATTTTCCTGAATGTAGGCGGTTAATTGAGAGTGTTGAAGGGCCATGGTAAAACGATCCTTTGACTGGAAAAATCTAAGATGTTTGTGCGCAAGTAAGAAATTTCTATGTATGTGTTGGTCGGTTCTGTCATATTTCAAAGTGTTATGGCGTGCTTTATCCGAAGGAAAAGGGAACGGGGGCAAATGTTATTAAAAAAATAATAAGGGCTGTCCAAGCCACCAGTCGCCGACCTTTTCCTAATCTGATATCTGGGTCGGCAACAGGCGGATGCGCCAGCCCCACAATTCCGGCCATTCCCACCCAAACAATCCAGCCGGGCCAACCAGTGAAGCCCAGATAAATCAATATCGGTACGGTGGCATAAGCTAACTGCCGTTGTTGCCTTCCCAGTACTGCAAATGCCACGTGTCCCCCGTCGAGTTGTCCCAAAGGCAGGAGATTAATGGCAGTCACAAAAAATCCGAACCATGCTGCAAATGCGATGGGATGTAAGACGAGATCATGTGTAGCAGGAATAGGACCAAACATGATCCAGGCAAACCCTTGTAAGAGAAGAGGTTCACCTAACTTGAGTCCGAAAGCATGTTCTTTGGGAACGACGTATGAAAGCGAGAGCCCGATGAGAATAGCCACAACGGCTGCCACAAATCCTGCGATAGGTCCGGCAACACCGATATCGAACAAGGCTTGGCGTTTCATGATGGGAGAGCGCATGCGTATAACCGCTCCAAATGTTCCTATGAATTGTGGAGGTCCAGGAATAAAGAGAGGGAAGGATGCGGGCACTCGATGAATGCGAGAAAGAACGTAATGTCCCATTTCATGGGTGACCAAAATACCTAAGAGAGTAGCGGCGAAGGGCAAGCCATTGAGTAATGATCCAGGGTGCCGCATGAGAAAGTCCCATGCACCCGAAACGGGTTTGGTATTGACTTGGTAAGCCCCTGCCCAGAGTGTAGTGAAGACCGTGAGGCTGAATAAAAGGATTGGAAGACCCCAAGCCGAAAATGTGTTGGGTGGTTGGTGTGGTTCAGGGGAGAATGATTGGCGCAGAATGTTCGTTTCATCTTGCACAGGCTGTGAGTTCCAGGTAATGCGACGGGAATTGTGGAGCATTTGGTTTCGAATGATCTCATCTTTAGAAATTGGGGCAATGAGAGATCCGGAAGGAAGGGAGTAGGGAAAATCTTGAGAAGCGGGTTGAGACGCTGACGGTTGAGAGGTAGGCTCAGGAGTATGTGAAGGCGCTTCGGCAGAAGGGTTTAAAGGGTTTTGATCGTCCATGTCCGGGGAAGGTGTCATGGGACAAGATTAGCCATTCTACCCATTCATGACTAGCCGAATGGATTGTGCGTCTGTTCTTCAGCCACCGTGGTTGAGGGACCATGCCCTGGGAATAAGACCGTCTCTTTCGCCAAGTGCAACAGGGTCTGCCTCACCGATTGTAGATGTTGCGGGTAGAGAGAAAAGGGATTGGACCGGCCGACCGATCCTGAAAATAGAGTGTCGCCCACGAAACAGAGACTCTGTCCTTTGTGGGTGGTGAAATAGCAAAATCCACCGGGAGTGTGACCAGGAGTAGCCAGACATTCTACGGTCAATTCTCCAAGGGCAATCATTTGATGGTTAGTAGGCACTTTGAGTAACGCGAGATCGGGTTTCCAAGGAAGCAAATCAAAATCTCCGTTGCCCAAGTAGACGGGCACGGGCCATGTTGCCAAGATTTTTTCTAAACCTCCAGCGTGGTCGGCATGTCCATGGGTTAGGCCAATACCAATGAGGGTTAACCCTCTCTCATCGATGGTCGTTAGCATTTGTTGGGCATTATATCCGGTATCAATCATTAATGTGTGTTTGGTGTCCGGATCAGTCAGTAAGTACCCTTTGACTTCATATCCTCCAATATCACCCCTGATGGTTTCTACTAAATGGTCATCAATGGTCCAGTTAGGTTGAGGTTGTGGAACCCATCCCTCTAGTGTAATGCCGACCAACGAATGGAGTCGCAAGTGTAAGGCCTGGCAGATTTGCTGAATTTCAGCTTTGGAGGGGACCCGTTGGCCTTTTTCCAGGCTTTCCAGGTCTAAATGCTCGATTTGCGTCAGTTCTGATAGGGCCTTGAGACTCAGCTCCTGTCCAAAGCGGGCTTTCTTCAGAATATCGCAAAACTCATCTTCTAAACTCATGCGACCCTCATATTTTTCTAACCTTCGTTGAATGCCGAGGATGAAATCCTGTCCCTAGGGAGTGAGAAATACCATCTAAACAAAAAAGAGGGGTCTGTGGAAAGGGGGAAAGAAATTGTTTGGAAAGTAATCTAGGTCCCTTCTGGACAGGATTTCAAGAATATGTACAATGAACCAAGTTTTTTCTGATAAATTGGAGTATTTTTGTGAGTCCCGTGTGAAGCCATGGGTGTCTGGAAAGGGCAGAAATAGGATGTCTCAAAAAGGTGTGAGTCATGGAGATCTTTCATCCAATGTGTGTGACGTGTTAGTGCTTGGGGGTGGTCCGGCAGGGTCTTCCATTGCGGCCCTCCTCGCCGAAAAGGGTTGGCAGGTGGAGGTCTGGGAAAAAGATCCTCACCCTCGATTTCATATTGGAGAGTCCTTGCTTCCGCACACCCTACCATTTTTAAAACAGCTTGGGGTCCTAGAAGAAGTGGAACGAATCGGGTTGAAAAAATTTGGTGCGGAAGTAATGTCTCCCCATCATGATAAGGCGGTTACTTTGTATTTTGAGGAAGCGTTGGATAAAGCCTATCCCTATGCCTTTCAAGTGCGCCGCTCGGAGTTTGACAACATTCTCCTGCGGAATTGTCAAAAAAAAGGCGTTCAAGTGCGAGAAGGGCTTGAGGCTAAAAACGTGAGCTTTTCTGACCAGAGCCTGACTATGGTTCATGGAGTGAATGCCCAGGGTATAGGTGTGGCACAACAGACTCGATATGTTGTTGATGCGACAGGGCGGCAGACATTTCTGGCGAATCAGTTACGCGTAAAGCATCGAAATCCCAATCACAACAGTGCAGGAATATTCGGGCATTTTACGGGTGTGGCCAGGCATTCAGGAAAAGATGAAGGCAATATTAGTATCTGCTGGTTTGATCATGGATGGTTTTGGATCATCCCTTTTTATGATGGACTTACTAGTGTGGGAATGGTGTGTTGGCCTTCGTATCTAAAATCCCGCACAGGAACCCTAGAAGAATTTTTCTGGCAAACCGTCCGTAGTTGTTCGCCAATGGCTGACCGTATGAAGACTGCCAAGGCGAGTATTCCTATTGTGGCGACGGGAAATTATTCCTACCAATCTTCGGTCATGACAGGTTCGCAGTTTTTGTTGGTGGGAGATGCCTTTGCCTTTGTAGATCCGGTCTTTTCCAGTGGTGTCCATTTGGCGTTACATAGTGGAATTCGAGGTGCTGACGTGGTGGATGCCTGTTTACATGGTCATGCGCAGGCTGAGAAGAAGGCCAGGCAATTTGAACGGGTTGTTCGGCGAGGACTGAAAACTTATTCCTGGTTTATCTATCGGTTTACCCAACCAGCCTTTCGCAATCTTTTCATGGCTCCCAAAAATACGTTTCGGATCCAAGAGGGGGTGATGTCAGTCTTAGCGGGGGATGTGTTTGGCAAGACACCGACAACGCGTCCTATTCTTCTATTTAAGTTTTTCTATTTTCTCTTTGCCATGCTTGACCTAAAAGCTAATCTCGGCCAATATCGAAGAAGAAAACAGGCTGTGAACGAAGAATCTCCGGCGTTGTGACTTCCAAATCAACAAGAAATTCAACAAGAAGGCACCCGTAGAAGGTACAGGGTGATGGATAGGCAATCCTCTCACAAAAAAAGTAGTGTGAGTTCGGTACTTGGTGTTCCTTCCCCTTGGGACGAGTCTTCTGTCATTTCCTCCTCTCCATGCCCTAATAAGGTAATGGTTACCTACCTCCAATCATCTGATCTCGAGCCAGATTTTGAGTCAGAAACCCCACATACCTTAGCGGTTATTAACCATGGGGGAGGGTCTCTTCCTTCTACCCTTGGGAAAAATCTCATCATTGGCGTGAATCTTCCTCAATTACTCTCTCCGCGGGTATTCGAAGTCTGGAGGTGTTCGGCTCCGGTATTGTGTGACCAGGTTCCAGGTATTCGGTTGGCCTTTACCGATGAATTCGTCTTTGGATGTGTGGAATCCCTTGACCCAGATGGTAGGGCATTAGAAGATGTCACTCGTTTCGCCTATGAGCACATTTTTGAATATTGTCGTCGATCTGGATTTTCACATCTTCTAAGAATGTGGAACTATTTCCCAGGAATCAATTCCGATCAAAATGGGTTAGAACGTTACCGAAGATTTTGTATTGGACGGCATCAGGCATTTTCGACGGCCCATAAGGAGTTTGCCTCCATTCTTCCTGCAGCCAGTGCTGTTGGTACTCAGGGGGGGGCATTCCAAGTGCTATTTTTAGCTGGGAAGCGACCAGGACGGCCTCTTGAGAATCCTCGACAAGTGAGTGCATATGAGTATCCCCCTATTTATGGCCCCAAAAGTCCTTCTTTTGCCAGAGCCACAGTGAATCGAACCCCAGTCGGTAGTCACCTGTTCGTGGCTGGAACGGCCAGTATTGTGGGTCATGCCACACAGCATCATGGTGATCCGACCAAACAAACGTTAGAAACTTTATCCAATATTGAGGCGATCCTGGCGCGAGTCCGTCGAAAAAATTCGGAGTTGTGGGATGAAGCGGTCTCTCAAGGAATCTTGAAAGTTTTTGTGCGTGACCCAGCAGATTTTCAAGCCGTCAGCCAAACCATTGAAAAGCATGAACTAGGACAAGGTTCTATTCTGTATGTCCAGGGAGAGATGTGCCGAAAAGATCTACTAGTAGAAATTGAGGGGGTGTGGTCTTTACCCATGGAGGCTCCAGGGTAAAGATGGAACTAGAAACTGTTAGGGAGAATACCCTAAAATCTCAGGAAATTTTTTAAAATGGATATTTGCTGCAGAAACTACTCGAGAACATGAAAATGTTGATAAATACGTGGGGTGGGTAATTCGTCTCGAAAATTTTTTTATGATGAGGAGGGTACAATGAACAATCGTTCCTTACAGCAATTTATTTTTTTAATGGTAGTCATGGTGTTGTTTGTGGGTTGTCGGACAACACCTGTCTTTAATGTTGAGAATGCAAATATTCACACTACATCTTCCAAAGAGCCGACATTGGAGGAAGTCACTCGAGCTATTGTTAGTGCAGCGGCAAATTCCAATCCTCCGTGGAACATGCAGGTTGTTAAGCCTGGTCATATTGTGGCCACTTTACATAACCGTCAGCACATGGCCCAGGTGGATATTAACTACACGACAAAAGGTTACAGTATTACGCGTAAAGATTCGGCAGAATTGCAATATGATCCTGAGAAAGGGACCATTCATCCCAGTTACAATAAATGGATTCAGCGTTTGGATAGTAATATTCGAATACAATTAAATTTGTTGTAAAAAACTGATCTGGAATAAAGCCGCCCATTGATTGAGAAATCAATGGGCGGTTTTTTTATTGGCGGAAAGTATAGGAAGCCAGCGCTTCCGGAAAAGAAAATTCTTGTTGGCTAGGGGTGCCCAAATATGGCGTGATATAGATTTCGGGGGGCCATTCCTTTTGCCAACAGTTTCTTGGCAATCATGAGCGTGATGCGGACAATATCTACCACCGGTCGAAAATAACTTGGCCTGGGAGCTTGGCGAGGATCGGATTCAATTGGGACTGGAAGGCTCCAAAAGCCACGTTTGGCTCCTTCCACTAAAATTTCGCTTTCAAAAACAAAGCTTCGTTCCGGCCCGGTGGGAATAGTTAGTAGAACGATTAATGACATGGGATAGACTCGAAAACCCGATTGGCTATCAGCAATAGGCTGCCCGGCTGCCCACGAAACCCAGAAGTCGGCTATTCGATTGGCCAGAATGCGATGCCATGTGTGGCGAGTCCAAGGTCTCCGGCGAGCGCCGATGATTATATGATCGGGAGATAACTCCGATTGTTTAATGAGTCGTGGAATATCTGACGGAGAATGTTGGCCATCTCCATCTAGCGAGATAACAGAAGTTATTCCATGTTTTTTTGCATATTGAAATCCCTTCCAAAGGCTGGCAGCCTTCCCAGAATTTGATTTATTTCGCAGGACCGTAACCGACAAATCCCGTAAGACTTGTGCTGTCTGATCAGTTGACCCGTCGTCAACCACGATGACTGTCTGGAGATATTGAAGGGATTCTTGTGCTACCGCATAAATTGTGGCTTCCTCATTATAGGCCGGAATCACGACCGCATACCGGGTTGAATGTTCGCGATTCATGACACCATGGCTCCATTCACACCGATTATTTGGCCGGAAAGGTAACTAGCTTTCTCGGAGGCCAAAAATCCGACCACCGATGCTACTTCTTCAGGATGCCCTGCCCGTTTCATAGGTACCATACGCTCAATTTGTTCTTTGGTAAATGCGCGTTCCGTTGATGCAGTCTGAATTAGACCTGGTGCTACAACATTGACGGTAATTCCGCGAGACGCAACCTCTGTCGCGAGAGATCGCGCTGCACCGTGAAGACCAGACTTGGCGCCCGAGTAATTGGTTTGCCCGCGGTGGCCAACCGTTCCAGACAAAGAGGAAATGGGAATGATGCGTCCCCAACGAGTCCGGATCATGGGGAGCAAAAGAGGCTTGGTCACATGAAAAAACCCATGAAGGGAGACATCGATTACCCGATGCCATTGTGCGGACGTCATTCCCGCCATGGGGGCATCGTCAAAAATTCCGGCATTATGGACGATTACCTGAATGGGCCCGTGTTCGAGTAGTTTTTGCATTGCTTGTTCGGTGGCCTCTCCATCGGTGACATCGCAACAAAGGGCTTCAGCCGATCGGCCAGTTTCCATGAGGAGCCTTATTACCTCATGTATTGCTTCTGGGTGTCCATGCCCATGGACAATAATATGAAAACCCATTGCGGCCAACTCCTGACAAATGGCTGTGCCTATAGGACTATTGCCACCCGTGACAAGTGCTCGTTTCATGTAAGAGCCTCAGTTCACTGAATAAAGATTGATGCGCGTCCTTCCAGAAGCATGGTTTCCCGTACCTTGATCGAAAAGACATAGATGAAACTTTTGTTTTGTTCCATTAACAAGGAAGCCTCGATGGTGAGGTCATCGGTAAATTGCTGAAATGTGTGGGTGCCAATTTTAAGTTGGCGGACAGCTCCAAGGTACCCGACCGACGCGTTAATTTCGGAAATGCCGCGGGTGATCCCGACATGCACTCCCATAGCTTGGGCGGCATATTCCAAGCCTGAAAGGATGACCAACACCCCTTGCCGTCGTAAAGGGTTGTGAAAATCTCGATGAGTGGACGTTAGGCAGGTAATAGAGGAAGCATCCCAATTTTCGACTGAGGACAACAGACACATCCCGTCCCCATGCGGCAGAAATTTTGACAGTTCTAAGCGGGAGAGGGTCGGCATGGTTGGATAGCGATTCGAAGTTGAAGGTTATCTAAAAAGTCTAAATAAATAGATGTAGTTAGATTATGAACGAGGGCCTGTAGCACAAGAAGGCCTCGGGCAGCTGGATTACCCAGTCGCAATGATTCTAGCGAAGGCGGATGCATCGTAACCGGGTTTCTGGCGACCCGCTCTGTTAGAAGAGAGATTTCCAATTGAGAAAGGCTTATGGGTAAGGGTTGCTTCCCGAGAACGAAGGCCAAGGCAAAAGGTCCGATCAGCGGTCGAGTTTCAAACAGGGGAAAAGGGGCCGGAACATCATAGGCGGCACATAATACGTACTCTTCCTTTCCGCCAACCAATAAGGTGGCTGCTTCAAGCAATCCGCCAGCAAAGGAGCCATCGTAACAGGCCAGGCTGGTGGAGGGGCGTTGGGAAGCCGAGGCAATGCTCCAATATCCGGCAGCTGCGTTATGAACGGACTGGTGAAATAATGTCGGCGAGACAATTCGGTTAGGAAGGGCTAGGGCCAAACATATCTTATGAAGAATGCCGACTTCCCCACCAGACGAGGCAAAGACCGCAGCCATGTCTTTGGGGGAAAGCTGGCTATTGTGTACTGCTTCTTGAGCCACGGTTAAGGACCATCGGACGATTTCACTACTCCGGCGCCGTTCGTTAGCGGGAAGTATTGAGGGCATTGGATCGGGGACGACCGAGCCATCATAGAGATGGGGTGCCTTCAACAAGGCACGACAGGCGTCCCAATTTTCAATCCCAGGCCCAAGCACGCCGACGCCATGAACGAAGATTTTCATCCGCGCCTTCCTAATATCAGGGTGCAATTATTTCCGCCGAATCCAAAAAAATTACTCATCAGATGGTGAAGGGGCCGTTCCTGATTTTCAATTATAATCTGGCTAGAAAAGGTTGGATCGACCATTGTGGTGTTCAGACAACCGGGGAGAACGCCATGTTGCAGACAGAGGTCTCCCAAGACTACTTCAATCGCGCCAGCAGCACCAAGGGTATGCCCAGTCCAACCCTTGGTTGAACTACAGGGTGTGTTGGCAGAAAACATGGTGGCGACTGCGCGATCTTCAGTTTCGTCATTTGCCACAGTTGCGGTTCCATGAAGATGAACAAAGTCTATGTCGGAAGGAGAAAGGTGACTGCTTTCCAAAGAGCTTTGCATTGACAACAGAGCACCTTGGCCTGTGGGATGAGGATGAGACATATGGTAGGCATCGCTACTTTCTCCATATCCCAACAGAGCAGTGGGTTGGGCCTGTTCTTTAGGAGGAAATTTTTCCAATAGAACAAAGGCCGCAGCCTCTCCTATGGTTAATCCTTCACGGGTAGCATCACAAGGACGACAGGGACCTGGCGCCGTTAGTTGTAATGCTGAAAATCCGTATAGGGTGGTCAAGCAAAGACTATCCACTCCACCAACGACGACAGCATCGCAGAGACCGGCCTCGATATACCGCGAGGCCGTTGCAAAGACTTTGGCGCTGGAAGAACAAGCTGTGGATAAAACGGAAGCGAGCCCCGTAAGTTGAAGATATTCTCGAACAAAATGGGCAACGGAAAAGGCATCTTGAGTATACTGACCGAGTGGTATAAAGGCTTCAGGCAACCGTCCGGTTTCTGGATGTCGCTGTTGATAGGCATGTTCGGTTTCAAGGATTCCCGCGGTACTCGTGCCTATCAACACAGCAATTCGTGAAGCTCCATACTCCCGACGGGCTTCCGCAATCCGGATGTCAAACCCATCTTGCTGAAGGCCCAATAACGCTAATTGATTATTACGGCAGGTAAAATGAGCGAGCGAAGAGGGGAGTGAGATGTCTTCGAGCCCTTCTACTCTTCCCATGTAGGTAGGAAGCCGAACTCCCTCGAAATCGCACGGTTTTAAGCCGGACTGTCGCTGCTTTAAGGCGCGGAGATGAGTGGATCTCCCTCGGCCAACCGACGAGACCAATGTGGCATGCCCAAAATAAAGAGGAGTCATTGGCAAGGTTCAAGCCGTAGGTTGAAGGGTCAAAAAATGGGAGAGAGGAAGTGGAGGAATGGTTGCGGACGCGCCGAGGAGTAGATTGGCCTGCTCCTGACATCCATTGAAAATCTCATGTAGCCGGGAAAAGAATTGGCGAGGGGATTGGGGTTGTCCGACTTCCTCTAACCATTCTACCCCCTCTATGGCGTTGGTGAATTCTCCAAGATTCCTTCGATAATATCCTTTAGTCTGTCGAAGATGTTGTTCAACTTTTTGGAAGAGCCGGGCAAAATTGGAGAGGGCATTAAGCACTGGCTGTTGCTCATGAACTTTCTCACTAAGGAACTCCTCATTGAGATGTAAATCTTGCATAAACTCAGAAAGCCAAATGTGATAATAGGATGGGAAATCTAGCTGCCATTTTAATTTGAGGAGTTCATAGCTTCCAAAGAGCGAGTAGAGGTTTCGGTAAAGAAGCATACTTGCTTCGTAACGAAAATGCATGTACGCGTTAGAACGATCAACAAAACGGTTCAGGTGATCTTTGGAGATGCCCTCTTCGTCCGAGTGAATAAGATTTGTGAGGAGGTCGTTCTCTAAGGCGATAAAATCGGATCCAGGGCTATAAAATGGATCAGTAAAAGCGGCGGCTTCACCAATTAAGCCCCATCGATTTTTGCTAAAAAATTGTCGTGTGCCATAGGTCAAATGTTGGAAACTGCCGATATCCAATAGAGTAGCCTTCCGGAGCAACGACCATGCGGCATGGTGCTGTTTGAGGAACTCCAAAAACCCTTCTGCCTTGCGAAAGGATTCCTGCCAGGCGGGTGCTCTCTCCATGACGATTCCTACGCTAACGATATCCTGACTGATTGGGATAAACCAAATCCAATACCCGGGGTAACAAAAATGCGTGGTTGAGGTGTGCCGACTCGTGCCATTCACCCGTTGACGAAACGTCTCTGGGCCAAGGGTATCTAGATTGACCACATTTTTGAAACGACCCCAGACGGCGGCCAGAGCGTGGTGCGGTTCGGGAATTCGTAAATTCTCTTGCTTGGCTAATATTGAGGATCGGCCACTGGCATCAATAAGCCAACGGCATTCCCCGTTCCATTTTTTTGTGGCGGTCTCTATGGAAAATGTATGGGGGGTTGAATTAGATTTGAGCTGGATATCACAAACTCGGCTTCCCACATGCAATTCCACGTTATCTTGTTGATTCAATCGTAAGAGATCAGCCTCCAGCCGTGAACGGTCCAGTTGGAACGCTTTAAAAAATGGCTTTTCGATACCTCCGATTTCACTCATCTCCGTCAATGGGGCTTGACGGTTTTCCTGATCAAAGAAAAATCGCAGGCCATTTTTCACAATATGATGATCCGTCAGATAGGTCTCAAGACCAAGCCGCCTGATCAGGTAATCTCCGGTAATCTCAACCGTTGACTCTCCCACTTTAAATGAGGTGGCGGCATGTTTTTCAAACATACCAATGGACAGATGGGGAAACGTCTGCCGGAGTTGTCTGGCGAGAAGGTTCCCAGCAAGGCCCGCGCCGATAATAACGATATCAAAATGATGCGGTAACATACTTACAATCCAGGTCAATACGAACTATCAATAACAAGGAGCTCGCGGTCGACACACCACCCTTGGGTGAAGGGCATTGGGAGTGCTTGCGTCAAGCATAACATGTTTATTTTGACTTTTGCCTGTGGCCTACGTCTTCCCTTCTGTTAAGGCAATTTCACCTTCACCTCGCCGTTCCTCCCTCTTTGAGAAGAAGCACTGAAAGGACTGGGGATAACGGCGTGCTCAAATAGGAGAGAGGGTTTGAGCATTTGGTTGTCTTGATCGTACTTTAAGAAGGTCATTGGCCTGTTCGAAACTTCGACGGAATATTTCCCGGAGCCGCGTCATCGACTGCTGAGGAGTCAGTGGTTGTCCCACTTCTTTGATCCAGTCAATGACCTCGAAGGCGTCAGTGAAATTTCCAAGGTTCGATCGATACAAGGACTGGGTTCCACGAAGATGTCGTTCTGCCCTTTTAAAAAGCTGCGAGAATGTCGAAAGGGAATTGAGAGCTTGCTGTTGCCCCTGAACCTGATGGGCGAGGAATTCCTCGTTGAGGTGAAGGTCCTGAAGAAATTCCGAGAGCCAGATATGATAGTACAATGGTAGATCCCATTGGAATTTCAATTTGAATAGTTCATAGCTGCTAAGGAGGGAATAGAGGTCACGATATAAGTACATGCTAGCCTCATACCGAAAATTCATGTAGGTATTGGAAAGATTGACTAGACGGTGCAGATGTTGGGGGGAGGCGCCTTCAACTTCATGGTGAATCATATTTGTGAGGAAATCATTTTCCAAAGCAATAAAGTCGGACCCGGGGCTGTAAAACGGGTCGGTGAATACTGCGGCCTCACCAGTTAACCCCCATCGATGCTGACTGAAGAATTGTCCCGTCCCATAGGGCAGATGCTGGTAGCTGCCGATATCTAACAGTTGTGCTTCTTGGAGAAGTGACCATGGCGCATGGTGTTGTTTGAGAAAACCCAAAAACCCATTGGGTTTCCTGAGGCCTTCCTGCCATCCAGCTGTTCGCTCCATGACGACACCCACGCTGACAACTTCCTGATTAATAGGGATGAACCAAATCCAATAGCCGGGATAGCAGAAATGTGTGGTTGAAGTGTGCCGCCTTGTGCCGTTTACTCGCTGGTGGAAGGTCTCTGGGCCGATTTCATCCATGTTTTGGACGTTTCTGAAGCGTCCCCATACAGCTGCCACAGAGTGGCGCACTTCGGGAATTCGCAAATTCTCTTGCTTGGCTAATATTGAAGATCGGCCACTGGCATCGATGAGCCATCGGCATTGGATTTGCCATTTTTGTGAGGCGGTTTCTGTGGAAAATTGATGAGGGGAGGAATCGGAGCTGAGCTGGATATCAAAGACTCGGCTTCCTTGGTGAAGCTCCACGCCGTCTTCTTGATTCATTCGTAGGAGATCAGCTTCCAGCCTAGAACGATCAAGCTGATAACTTTTGAATACGGGTGTGGCGATTCCCCCAATTTCGCTCATGTCAATCAAAGGAGCCTGACGGTTTTCTTGGTCAAAGAAATACCGTAGGCCATTTTTCAGGAAATGATTTTCGGCTAGATAATTTCCCAGACCAAGTCGTCTGATTAGGTAATTCCCCGTCACCTCCACCGTGGACTCTCCCACCTTAAATGAAGTAGTGCCAGATTTTTCAAACATTCCGATTTTCAAGTCAGGGATCGTCCGCCGGAGTTGCCTGGCTAAAAGGTTTCCGGCAAGCCCCCCCCCAAGAATGGCGATGTCAAGATGATGGATTGTCATTGGAGTTTAGGTGGCGGGTTGATGGTGAGGGGATGAACTGCAAAAGGCAAATAGGAAACCTAAAAGGGATCCTAAGAACACCGTCAAGCCAATTCCATGAAGGACGGGAGTTTGGGAGCATGCCAGCATGCCAAATACGGTGATGGTCGTGAGACTGCACACCATAATCGCGGAAATCGTCTGTTGACGTTCGGTTGTTGTGGCATAGGGCCGTTGGAAAAACAAGGTGTAATCTAACCCAATTCCGAAGACCAACAGTAAAGCCGCCAGATGAAACAGGGACAGACGTTCTCCCAAGGCATGAAGGAGGCCGAGGTCGAGCATAATCGAGCCTGCGATTGGAATCAAGACGGTCGCGACCCTCCTGAAAGATCGGAGTCCTATTCCTAAAATCAGAATCAGAACTCCTACGCCGATGGCCAAAAAGGTCGTGACTTCTTGACGATAAGTGGTCACCATGCGGTTCGATTCAGTTTTCAAATCCAGGAAATGGACCGAGGAGGTCGTATCAGAGTGGATGGCCTCCTGAATGGCGTGTCGATTCTGCACATCACGTATCAGAATAGTTCCTACCCATTGATCATGATAAGGATACAAGAGTGAACGAATTTTCGAGGCGAATGGTGTCTTTTGAATCGTGCGATAAGTCAACGGAGTTAAATGCTGAGAGTCACTCATGCTTTGAAGGAAAGGTTCAAAGATTCCTGCCTTGAATGGCAAGCCTTGCTGAGCAGTCAGGAGAGAATTTCGTAAAGTGGTTGGATCGGGTAAAGCCCGTTGTCTCAACGTCTGAGTCCGTATACTGGGAAGATAATTGGCGGCCATTTCGTACCCGGCCATATGCCCACGATCGACAAGTTGATCCAATATGGCTTTCAACTCTTCACTTTGTTCAAGGACGTCTTGTTCCCCCGATGCCACGACGACGATCATGTCACGAACAGCCGGTGCGCCTAATTCTTTGCGTAGCCAGACATCCTGGTCGCGGAGGTTTTGGGGGACGGGGCTAAGATTGGCGATGTCGGTCTCCCAAAACGGTTTCTCTGAGACCGTCAAATAGGTCAACGAGAGAACCATGCTCACTGGGACAATAAGAATTGCACGTGGGGTCACACGTTCGTACGGGAGCCATGTGGCCCAGGGAATGGGTTGGCCCAATTGGGGGGGAATGAGAAGAGGCAAAAGCCAGCGAGTGGCTGCCGCCGAGGTCAATAAGCCAGTTATGGCGAATAGAGCTAGTTGCGATAGGCCTGGAAATCCAGAAAATAACATTGCTCCGTATCCAACGGCTGTGGTGGTCGCTCCCAATAAAATGGTAGGCCAAACTTGAAGGATGGCTTCTCTTGGTGCCCGGTTTAATTCGAGATGGGAAAAAGCATGGAGTGGGTAATCAATCGCGACACCAATTAACGTAGCGCCGAAAGCAAAAGTCATTGCGTGAATAAAGCCAAACACCAGATAAACGGTTATCCCTGCCGTGAGTAGGCCGGTTGTGAGCGGGACGAGACCCAAAAATACAATGGTGAATGAGCGATAAGTGACCAAGAGCAGAATGATCACAAATCCGCCGCCCAGCAGGGAGAGCCATTGAGAGTCTCTTTTAATTAGGGCTTGGGATTGAAGCGCAAAGACTGCTGGCCCAGATCGGAGAAGTTCCAAGGAGGGGAGGCCAGAGGAAGGAGAAAGGTATGTGCGAATGTCTTCCAGGGTGGATGTCAAAAATTTCTGGATGGCTTCTTGGCGATCAAGGTCGAATCCTGGAACCTTTGTCTCTGTAACCAGCAGAGCTACAGGTTGATCAGAAGAAAACCACACTCCATGACGGGTCTTCATGGTATTTCCGGAGCGCAAATGTTGCAGGATGCTCTGAAAAGCCCCCGTAGGGTCTCCAGGAATCTTTTTTTTAAAAAAACCAGGGAGAGGATTTGCCATATCCTGGAGTCTATGTTCTAAGTTTTCTCGTAGTCCCTCAGTGGTGAATTGATCGGCAGTGACCATTGGACTAAGTAGATAGCGATAACGATACAAAAGATCTTGGCTGAAGTCGTTTTGAGTGTGCTCTCCGTTATACACATGAAGAAATTGACCATGATTTCGCATGGCCCCTGCCAGTCTTTTGCTGGCCTCAGCCAACAAAGCGGGCTCAGCACCCCGCAGGCCGAGCAACAAAATGCGAGAGGTAGGACCTGATTGAAGTTGGTCGACGAATAATCGTTGGGAAAAAGACCCAGATGAGGGAAGCAGGAGTGGTATTTGGGTTTGAACTGGAATAGTGGTGATTGCAAAAGCCAGCCCAAGGGCAATACTTATCAACCAGAGCAGCCATGGTATAGCACGAGTCCTGGTCATGGCGTCTGAGGATCAAGTGAAAGTATGGACCGGTCTCCGTTGGTTTCATGAATCTCTAATGTGCGAAGGTCGTTCCACTCACCAGTCAAACGTATGCAATCCACCCCTTCTTCATCATTTGATATTTTTGGCGAAAGGTCCAAAACCCAGGATTCTGGGGATCCAGATATGGAAGTGGAAAAAACCTGCTGAAGCTGTTCCGGGTCTCCGTTAAAGAGGGCACGCAATCCATTGATGAGTGTTGAAAGTGCTGGGTATTCTTGAAGAGAAAGGGTATGAGAAATCTCCCGGGAGGGATTTTCATAGAGCAACGTGTTTCCATTAGCGATAAAAGATTCTTCCATGGGAATTCGAATATGCTTTTCCAAGCGGTCTGGAGGCTGAAATATTAGGATCCCTTCTTTTTTGGAGGGAGTTGTGAGCATGTGGGAATAGTAAGTTTCCTTAAATGTGCGCTTGTCCAGGTTTGCCTGGGCAAGCCTTTTGATCAATTGGTCTAGACCGATTTCAGCTTCGTGCCCTGGAAGGGTCTGGGCAATGCGGACATTAGCTGTACAGGCTTGAGTCTGAGGGAAAGACTCAAGTAACAAAAGCCCACTCCAGATACTAATCCAGATGATTGGGTTTCGGATCTTTTTCCCAAAAATCATAAAAATTAAACCAATTACTTGGAGCCATTCGGCAATAGGTTTCTAGGCGATGGGCATAGCGCTGTGTCCATTCCTGAAGTCCTTCTGCTCGTTTTTCTCTGGGAATAATAATGGTTTCGGCAAATAATTCGAAATGAATGTCGTACCGTCGATCTCCCCGATATAGACAAAAAAATAACACGACCGGTACTTTGAGGATACTGGCCAGTAACATTGGACCGGAGGGAAATTGGGCAGTATGGCCAAAAAATTTGCAGAGCACCACTTTTTCATCTTTGAGCGGACGATCTCCAAGCATACCCACCAGTCCGCCTGCATCTAGACATTCTTTGGCGCGTAACATTGTTTCAGGTTCGCCGACCGGAATGATGCAATCAAGTAAAGAGGGGTCAATTTTCTCAAGGATATCATTGAATATTGGTGCGTTCTCCTGATGCATTAGCAACTTGATGGGGGCGTTTCTCGTTGCTAACCCGGTGGCTCGTAGGATATCGAAGCTCCCCAAGTGTGAACCAAGTAGGAGACATCCTTGCTTACGGTCGACACGGTCAAGAAGGAGGTCTAAATCGCGAATAGTCAAGTCGAATTCTTCACGCCGCTTGGCTAATAGAAAAGTTCGGTCCAATAGGGTAGAGGCGAAGGTGTGATAGTGGAGAAAGAGATCCTTGACGGTCACCCCACGTCCTAACGCCAACCTTAGAAACGCCTTAATGCCTTTGGTGGCTTTCCAGGAAAATAACACATAATATGTGCAGATTGGGTACAATAGGGCCCGAGCAGTTTTCCGCCCCATTCGCAGTGCGACCCAAAGCATGAACTGGTAGGCCCAGCGATGTCCGCGTTCCTGTTGCGCTAGCCAACGTTTGCTCATAGAGGGGGAAGAGAGGTTTTATTTTGAAAGATAAATTGGCCGGAGACTATCCTTCTGGCCCCGACGTGGCAGGAAAACTCGACGATCTTTTCCGGGTGAAGATCGAATGTGAGCTGGACGACCTCATTGGGAAGAAGAGGAGATAAAAACTTTACGGATGGCACGGATGTCAATTGCCATGTTGGGTCAATCGATTGGCTTATTCGTTCGAGAGTTTCCGCTAGAACCACGACCCCTGGAACAATAGGATTACCGGGAAAATGTCCCGGAAGGGAAGGATGCGATGGAGAAATCGTGAAGGTGGAGTTCACAGGAGAAAAGGGGCTTAGTTATTTATATCTTGGGAACGATCGGCTAACCCTTATGTGTTTCCAATAATCGAATAATATCATCTTTGAGTAGTTTTCCAGTCTGATTGCGAGGGAGCGTCTCAACCAGATAGATAGGCCGTGGTAAAAAGGGAGACGCTATTTTAGTGCGGAGGGCAGCCAGAATGGAATCGGAGGATTTCCCTGGTGCCACGACAAAAGCGATTAAACGGGTAACGGAATCTTTTTGGTCTTCAGGCATATAAAAGATCCCATCTTTCACCCCTTCAATGGAAAGAAGTTGGATATTCAAATCATCTAAGGAAGCACGATGTCCGCCAATATTGACCATGTGGCTTGGGCGCCCTTTTAAGGTGAATTGCTGAGGGCTGGAAGAATGAATAGTATCTGGAATGGGGACGGGATTAGAGAAATAGGGTGAAGCAACTGCAAAGGTGTCATTGTGGATCCGTAAATTCAATTCAGACAATAAGGTCCAGCTATCTTCTTGAAGGGGATGACGAGTAGCAATGGTTCCCGCCTCGGCAAATCCGTAAATTTCAACCATTGTCGTGTGAAGAACTGTTTCCACCAGTTTAGCAAGTTGCCGGGAAAGTGGTGCGGTAGCGGAAAGGGTATAGCGTACTTTAGGAAATTCAGCTCGAGCCAGCACGCAAGCTCGGAGATGAATAGGGGTAGAAACCAGAATTCGTGGAGAAGCATATGTTTGCAATACCGACGCAATGTCTTCGGGAAAAAAAGGGCGCCCCGAATGAATAGCCCATGCCTTCTGAAGAGGAAGCATTATCGTAGTTTCCAACCCATACATATGTTGATGGGGAACTGTGGCGATTATCGTTGCGGGGCCGTTCCCGGAGAGTGCCAGCCGTTCCCCAGTTTTTTGTGCAATCTGGATCATGGATCCCCATGATTTAGGGTTTGGCTGAGGTGTTCCCGTGGTTCCGGATGTGAAGGCAATGGCCGCTATTTGCGAATCAGGAAATTGGAGGGTTTCACTGGAGACGATCAAGGGAATGGCATCGATATTCAGGGTGAAGCCTTCAGACCCTGCAATTTGGTCTGGTCCATCGGTAAGGTGGTAACTATCAGGATATTCATGGCAGAGGAGTTGAAGTGTTTTGGGTGATCGATTGGGAGGCAGGAGTGTGATTTGGTCCTGGCAGAGGCTTGCGGCAAGTCCAATCAAAAAAGCATAGCGGTCTTGACAAAGATTAATTACATAACGTTTAGGAGGCAGTTGATTGCTAATAAATTGGACATGCGATAACACGGTCTGTGCATTCATCGATTGTCCCTTGTACCAAGCAACGGTATTGTGCGGCTCATAGGAACCGAGAAAAGGGAAATAGGCCATTAGGGATTAATCATTCATGGATCTGAACTAGAGGGAGAGGTGTCAACGGAAGCGATCTGTCAGTTGAGGGTAACCCCACTGAAGAATATCAGCATAGGATTGATGCGTGTGTAAACACGCCATTGTTAACTCGTTGTCCGATTCTTCTGAATTGCGTCGCAAAGGGAGCGAAGGGAAGCAAAGATTTTGGTGTTATCTGGATCATCTGACCGTAATTTGTATCCATACTGTTGATGAATTACGAGGGCAATCTCAAGAGCATCAATGGAGTCCAACCCTAACCCTTCTCCAAATAATGGGTCCAGGGGTGGAATCTCAGAAGGCTCTACTTTCAAATTCAATGTGGTCACAAGTAGTTGCGCAATTTCAGTTTCGAAAGGGGCCTGGTCAGACAACGAACGTTCCTCCATGGATAGGATTAATGATGAGATGTGCTTCATACCGATTTTCCTGCTTGGATTCAGAGATGTCAATATGATGTAAATCTGGAGAATTGTGCTGTAAGGACTCTCCAAGGAATAGGTTGAGGGCTTTGAGAAGAAATCGATTGCCCATGGCGGAAAAACGTTAATATCCTCTATGGGAAATTGTCTGAAGTATTCTTGACACATTTTAGGCAGCCCCGTAGGGTAATGGTCATCTCGGGATTTTTTTAAGTGTTTTGTAGAGTCATTTCTTTTTGCCCACTTCACTTCTTCGCACATTTTTTCGATCTGTATGCTGAATGAGCCCTAACTTTTCGGACCGATTGTTGAAATCCAATCAATCATTTCATGTCGTATTAATTAAACCCTCACATTATGATGATGAGGGATACGTCATTCAATGGGGACGCCCTGCCCTTCCCTCTAACAGCCTAGCGGCTTTGAATTCCCTGATGATGGATTGTGTGGAACGAAAGGTATTAGGTCAAAATGTGCCTATATATGTTGAGACTTTTGATGAATCTCATTTCACTATTCCCACCAAGCGAATTATTAACCGAATTCGGAAGGGTCTTGGAGGCCTAATCGGTTTTGTCGGGGTGCAAACCAACCAATTTCCTCGCTCACTGGATTTGGGAAAGGTATTTCTGCAGGCGGGTATTCCAGTAATCATCGGGGGATTTCATGTGAGCGGATGTTACTCGATGTTGAAAGAAGTCCCTCCTGATATTCAACAGGCTTTAACCGATGGGTTTACCCTTGTTGCGGGTGAAGCCGAGGGCCATTTAGACACGATTCTTCAAGATGCTTACGAAAAACGCTTGAAACCATCCTATAATTTTTTACAAAACACGCCAGCGTTAAAGGGCGCGCCGTTTCCCTTTCTCCCTGCCAGGCTAGTCAAAAAAACATTTCGGCGGCTTTCCAGTTTTGATGCTGGACGTGGGTGCCCCTTTCAATGCAGCTTTTGCACCATCATCAATGTGCAAGGCCGTATATCACGTTCGCGGTCAGCCGATGATATTGAAGCGTTGATTCGGGAAAATCTTCGACAAGGTGTCTGGCGGTTTTTTATTACTGATGATGATTTTGCGCGCAATAGGAACTGGGAGTCTATTTTAGACAGGATGATACATCTTCGTGAACAGGAAGGTTTTCAGCTCTCCCTTACCATTCAAGTTGATGCTCTGTGTCACAAAATTCCTCGGTTTATTGAAAAAGCTGTGCGGGCGGGCTGTCATAATATTTTTATTGGTCTGGAAAGCCTCAACCCTGAATCGTTGATAGGAGCCAAAAAACGGCAGAATAAAATTGGGGAATATCGCACGATGCTTCAGACCTGGAAACACCATGGTTGCACGACAGTAGGTGGATACATTCTTGGATTTCCGAACGATACTTCCTCTAGTATTGCGCGTGATATTGAGATCATTAAAAAAGAACTGCCAGTGGATATCGTGGAATTCTTCATTCTCACACCTTTACCAGGATCTGAAGACCATCAACAACTCTATGAACGTGGTGTGTGGATGGATCCGGACATGAATGCCTATGATTTGGAACATGTCACCATGGCTCATCCGTTGATGACCAAAGGAGAATTAGCCAAAGCCTATCGTTTGGCCTGGCAACAGTATTACACCTGGGACCACATAGAAACCCTGATGCGTCGAGCTGCAGCCAAAGGGGAACCTGTTATTAAGCTCATGTTTTTAATATTCTGTTTTTATGGATGCATCATGTTTGAAGGTATCCATCCCTTGGAGGGTGGGCTGGTTCGATGGCGAGGTCGGCGGTCCCGTCGTCCAGGCATGCCTATGGAATCTGCTTGGAAATTTTGGCCTTCTCAGATTTTGGGCGCATTTAGGACCGAATGGAAATGGTGCAAGTTGGGTTGGAAACTGAATCAGCTTCGAATAAAAGTGGAAAAAGATCCTACTAAACTTCGATATACTGATGTTTCTCTCACCCCCCCTACAGGTGAATCCGAAGATCAGCTTGAGTTGTACCAGACCTATGGGCCCCTTCTTTCCATTAAAAGTCTCGCCAAGTAACAGTTTTCCCCCTTTGCATCGTACAAGCTTGGAAACTGGAGGTAAGGCATATTCTGGTTTATCATGAGAGGACAGTAGGGAGGGAACCAGAACCTTGGAGGAAAAATGAAACAATTGCATGTAAGATTTCTGTTGAGCGTCGGGATGGCGCTGATTATTTTTTTGGGGATTTCAGCGGCCATAGAGGCAAAAGGAATGGATTCTGGAGATTCCGATTCAGTGTTGATTTCCGGGGGAGGGGGGATTTTTTATCCCTTTCAGGGCCAATCGGGTTTTAACGCATTTATTCAAGCCATGGGGGAAATTTCCCCTCAAGAACGACTAGGCTTGGAGTTTGAATTTCGAAAGTACGAAACGGAGTTTTTCAATGCCAAAAATATTGATACCGAATCCTATATTTTAAGGTTGATTGGACAATATTATTTCTTTCCTGGTGGCATTTCTCCCTACGTGGGGCTTGGGCTGAATCTCGCGATCAATGATTTTGACGGTGATGAGGTGGAGAGAAAACGACCTTCGGTTGATGTTAAAACAGGATGGGGAGTTGGATATGGAATTATGGGATTGATGGGGGTTGAGATTCCTATTGTCCAGCAACTGGCTTTGTTCGCAGAAGGGCGGGTAAGCGGAGATTTTCAGGTGACATTTTATGAAAACAGATCGGGGAAGGATAAAGCTAATTTTGAAAGTTTAAGCGGACTTACGGGAATGGGAGGCATCAGAATGCGATTCTGATCTGGACAGAAAACCAGATACAAAAGGAATTTTATGTTCTTTGACTTTCCTGAATGTAAAAACGAGCCCGTTTAACTTTTTCGATACCATTGAGAAATTTTTCAAATTGTTCCTGGATTTTTGCTCTTACCAGCAAGGTGGCTGCTTTGGTCCAACTCACTGTGCCCCCAAATCCCTTCGCTTTAGCCTGATCTAGTTCTTGAAAAGCTGAATAGAGGCCCTGCTCACATTGGTTGGCCAATTGACGGTTGGGAGGTGCCCCAGCACAGGTAGAAAAAAGAGGGAACAGCAAACAAGAGGCAATAAGGACTTCAACAGGAGGACGGTTCACACCTGATGTTTTCGGTGTGTTCCGAAAAGACTTAACCCAGGAGCCGTTTTTGTGATCAAAGGATATTCAGAAGGCTAGGGAGATGTATTGGGAGAGGATATATTTTCTCACCATCTATGACGATGACGAGAAAGAAAAAACGAGATTCTTCTTCAAGTTCTACGCTTATTTAAGTAAATTTCATTTTTTATGATCTTACAGTATGATAGAAAACCTTTTTCAAAGAGAATAGAGAACAATTTCAAAAATAGAATTTGACAAGGCCTTCCTTAATTGGATCTTCCAAAGGCAGATTGTTGGCGATGGCACATAATGAATCCTCTGATTGCTCATGCCAAAACGAGCATGGCGCAAAACTATCCAATATATAGCTTTCGCATTCAAACAAAAGGAATCTGGCTTAGTGCTTGAAAAATTCTTTGGAGTTTGTATCCGAAACATTCCTTCCACAGAGAAAGTGCTCTATTTGACCTTTGATGATGGCCCACATGAGAATTGTACCCAGGCGGTTCTGGAGATTCTTTCACAACATCTCGTCCAGGCTACATTTTTTGTTGTGGCGGAAACATTACAAAGAAATATATCGGTGGGTCGCTCCATAGTGGCCCAAGGGCATACACTTGGCAATCATTCTTTGGATCACAAATATCATCATTTCTTTGGTCATGATCGTTACCTCATGAATTGGATTGTGCGAGCCCGAGATATAATTGAGCAGTCGCTTCAAGTGGAAACTATTGGCTTTCGATCTCCCTTAGGAATTCAGACCCCCCATTTGAGGATGGCGCTACGAAACCTACAATACCCGTTGGTCCATTGGAATCAGCGATTTTTTGATACCCAACGGGGACTTCCAAGAGCTACCCTTTTTAGCAGGGTGCCCAAATTTCAATCCGGGGATATCCTTATGCTTCATGATACCCATATCAAGTATCTCACTTCATTTCTTGAGGGGTTGGAGATATTACTCACTTCCGCAAAAACAGCTGGATTTACCTTCAAGCCAATTCCCAAGCCTTTGATTGCTGGAAACCCGAATCAAACGAGCCATTGTTCGCAATTTTTTTGACGACTAGCGAAACCTATATTGGATGTCCGGCCATTCCGAATCCTCGGTATTTCCCCAAAACGATTCACCTTTATGATTTGCTGAAGTTTCGCTGTCTATTTCTATGAAAGAATTTGTCAAGATTGTTCTAATGCGATCTCTGGCCGTAGCAAAAAACATCCTCCTCAAAACGACTTTCCAAGCACAGATATTTTTCGGGGTGGGTGCCGCTTTCCCTCATTTATGTTTTGGGAGGCCTTATCCAGAAAATCGATGTCGGGCTTCATAGACAATCGCCCAGACTGTGGATTGACCCTACATTGAAAACTTTGGTATTTTTTAAACCAAACTAGCCTTTAAATATTCCTACTACTTTCGGAGACGCAGGCGGGGCTTGTGGTGCTTTTTGTAAGCCCTGGACATTAATGCTAGTACTACCTCCTGTGGAGTCTGTTCTACTGCTAGCCAATATTGGTAGGTCACCATTAGGTGGCTTAATTTATTGAGGCCGGTCTTCCAACCATTCCCATTCAATCAAACTTGTATTGAAGGAGTTCTGTTATGGTGATGGAAAATAGTCTTATGCAGATTGAGAAGCGTGGTGTGAGCAGTTGTAGCCACGACGGAACTTCTACGCTGGAAGCGAAAGATAATCTAACGAGGAATGCGAAAAGGAATAACGGAATTAGGAGCGTGAAAAGAAAAATCGTCCTGATTCATCCCATGGGGGAGTGTTGGGTCGCTGGCGAGAAGGATGTGTCCCGAATCGCCAATATAATGCCACCTCTAGGGCTTTGTAGTCTAGCTGCTTGGGTTGAACAGCATGGGCACCAAGCTTTTATTCATGACTGCTATGCCCACCCTGATGACTATGAAAAGATTTATGATTTAGTGCGGGCAGAAAAGCCGGATTTTGTTGGTTTTACCGCCACCACATCAGCGTTTCTGGATGGCATCCGTATCGCGGAAAACATTAAAGCCATCGCACCCTACACCACCATCATTTGTGGCGGTGCCCACATCTCTGCCCTGCGCGAATCGTTGATGAAAGATTACCCTGTGATCGATTTCGGTGTTGTGGGTGAAGGGGAGAATACCCTGCTTTATTTGATGCAGCAAGAAATACAGGGGTCCGCGACATCAAAGGCTTTTGATCAGCATGGTCTGTTATATCGTCGAGATGGAGAGGTCGTGTTTACCGGGTTTCTGCCACGTCAGGAGGCCCTTGATTTAGATACCTTGCCTTACCCGGCGTACGAAAAATTGGACGGATTTCCTCACGCGTACAATTTGCCTATTTTTAACTATCCAAAAGGGCCCGGGACCACTATCGTCTCTAGTCGTGGCTGTCCTTATACCTGTTCCTATTGCGATCGGACTGTTTTTAAATCGTCATTTCGTTATAACTCACCGGAATATATGTTGAAGATGTTACTGCACCTCAAAGAACGTTATGGTATTCGCCATATCAATTTCTATGACGATCTCTTTACGTTGCACAAAAAACGGGTAGTAGGATTCTGCAATTTGATGATTGAGCGCAAGACGGGTGTCACGTTTAATTGCGCTGTTCGCGCCGAACATATTGATCTGGATCTTTTAAAGTTAATGAAAAAGGCTGGTTGTTGGATGATAAGCCTGGGAATTGAAACAGGTGATCCCGAGTTATTGAAATTGCACCGTTCAAACTCAGATCTTGATATGATTCGTAATAAGGTGAAACTTATCAAGCAGGCAGGAATTCGAACAAAAGGACTGTTTATTATGGGGCTTCCAGGAGAGACCGAAGAAAGTATTGACCGTACCTTTAATTATGCCCTGGAATTGCCGCTAGATGATCTGAATTTAGCCAAGTATACTCCGTTCCCTGGTGCTCCCTCCTATGAAGGGGTGCGAGAGCATGGAACTTTTAATGAAGACTGGGAATTAATGAACTGTGTGAACTTTGTGTTCATTCCAAATGGGTTGACTAAAGAGCGAATGGAAGTTCGGTACAAAGAGTTTTACTATCGACATCATCAACGTTTCCACATTTTATTCGACTACTTTACGATGTTGTGGCGTTCGCCAAATAGCTGGTATCGACTTTTAGTCAATTTAAAAGATTTTTGGCAGGTGCGGAAGAGTTTTGTAGCTGCCGTACGAAGCAGTGCAGAGACAGAATGTTCTCCAGGTTAAACGAATCTCCCTTTCCTTGAACTATCTTGTGGAAGTCTCATTCTGCTCTCTAGAGACTCCCAAATAGATAGTTTCTCATTCAATATCCCCACTTCATACGATTTTCTGATGATTTTCATTCTTACTTTCCCAGCAATAGCTTTTATACGTCTTTGATTTTCCGTGGCTGTAGAATTTCTAACCTCCTACTCATCAGGTTGTATCTTTTGCCAATCTTAAAGAAAAGGCACAAACTAGCGGAATAGATCAGGTGACATATGCACCAGGACTACCGGTGGTTAAGGCAAAAGAGTCGAGTCTCTGTAATAGCTAATGGCTAGAATTTGAGTCAGTTTTAGGGATAATACTTGGTTTGGGAAGTGTCGAATAACAATGACTTTTAGGGGTCTATAGGTTCATAAGCCTTATTCATATTAGAGTCAGGGATTGGTTGAAAAATTTTGTCTATTAAGGCCTCGTGAGGGAATGGGCAGGTCAGTTTTGAAGGAGTGGTAAGAGATAAGCGTTGGGAAAGAGGGAACAACATTGACTCTGTTATGGTTTGCTGCCCGTGTAGTCTCTAAGCAAACCATTGAAAAGCGTAAACTGCTGGCTTTCATTAAACCCCGAGTCTTCAAGAGTTTTGAGTATGATTGTGGGTGAGACGCAGGTTTCAATCGTATCCCAATAATATTTCATAATCGTGTGTGCATGGGGGTTTTGGGTTCCCAGATATGCCATCCATGGAACGATCTGTTTAAAGAAAAATCGGCTGATATGGTAGGGAAGAAAGGAGTTTGGTCTAGCGATTTCAAGAATCAGCAACTTCCCACCGGGTTTTAACACTCGAAAGTATTCTTTGAATGTGCAAGAGAGGTCGGTCACATGACGAAGGGCATAGCCCATGCTGATAAAGTCAAATATTGAGTCAGGGAAAGGAAGATGTTCCGCATGGCCTTGGAGTACCCTTGAGATGCCTTGTTTTTTGGCTTCAGTTAACATACCGAGGCTTGGGTCCAAGCCGATGACTTTGCCATTCTCCCCAACGATTTGTCGGGCGGACAACGATACCGTGCCAGGTCCACAAGCAATATCAAGAATGGTATTGTCTTTCGTAAGCCCTGACCTTTTCAGGGCTTCTCGACGATACCATTTCCCCGATCCAAAGGATGAAGCTTGAGTGATCCAATTATAATCTGAAGCCACATAATCAAATTGTGTATCCAGAAGTTGCCGACGTTGTTCTTCGGTTTGGTAATAATGAGAGAGCAGCGGATGTGGAGCTAATGAATGATCGGAGTTTTTATGGTTTGAAGCCATGGGCCTTTGCGGTGAGGTGATTGTGAAATCAAATCGTTGTGCTAGAGTACCACAACAATTTTGCGGAGAGATAGACCGCAAGAGGAGTTCTGGAACAACTCAAAACAGAAGGCCAATTTAAACATAGACTCATTCCACCCAAAAAGAAGAGTCGAAGTTGTGGGCGCCCAAACCTGTATTTCATCAAGGGGGTCCAGTCTTGTTGGCCCAATATGAACAGGATTCTAAATATTTGAAAAAGGTTTATGTATAGGGAAAAGCCAGATTAGCTAATGAGATCCATTGCTTTGTTAGAATTATGGAAATCCTCAAAAATAGCCATGAAACACGGCAAGGAGTTCATTGTCACGATCATGATGTGTATAGGTAGTGCGTACGGAAAAGTTTTTAGCGAAAGTCCACCTTTGACCTATGGAAATTTTTAGGTCATCAGACCGATCCCCAAAGAGATACCTCAAGTATCCGCCGGAAGCTAGCCATTTCCACTTATCTGTGATAGTGGCTACAACTCCAGCAGATATCCCCCCTCCCACTCGATGATTCTCGTCATGTGCGCCGCTGACGTTGGCATCGGCTTCTCCCATCAGGAAAAAAACTTCCCTTTGAAAGACCTGTGTGTCCAATGCTCCTCCAGCCCCCACGTTGAAGTGTCCGTTAGAGCACAGGTCGCACGAATGTATTTTGATCGTATTCATTTCAATGGCAATTTTCCATGATGGCCATCTAAACCAAGAGTCTATTGGAGCTAAAGACATAACGTTGGCCAGAGTAAAGCGCTCAATGCGATATTGATTGCGACCATGGTAATGTCGAAGAGTGAGATTCCCCAGTTCGATCTGAGAGTCCAACGTATAACCAGTATCCGGGTCAAGGAGGTCATGATAGACGGCACGGATACCAACATGTTCAAAGATTTCATTGTTTCTCCAGCCTACCCCTAGGCTCATGCGAGTAGTTTCATGCCCTTTTTCAGGTGAGAGGGAAAAAGGACGCGTGGCAAAGGGTACCGAAGGAATAGCAATTTTACTTCGACTCATTAGGATGACTTGATTGTTTCTGGCATATTCGGTCTTTTTCTCTATTCTACTTTTATACCGAAAATAATCTGACGCTAAGTCAAGCAAAAAAATCTGCTGCTCTTGGGGTAATGCAAGAAATTCTGAAGTTTGTGCTTCTGAGGGATCCTGTAGTAGATGCCGAAGCCAAGTTTGCAAGGATGGATCTAATGCTTCTCGTTTGCGTTTAAGAGTAGTGCTTCCGGCTGGGCGATAGGTAATGTCTTGGATAAAGCCAGCTCGTTGGCTCAAGAGACGGATGGTGTCTGCCGGAATCGTCCAAAAATGAAATTGGTCCGTAAGATGAAATTGTGGATCGGCCACTTCCAAAAGGGAAAGGATATAATAGGCACAGTTTTCTTTGAAGAAAAAGTAATCGAAACGAGCGTTGCCAAGTTCCCAAGCATGCATAAGCATCCTGTGGATTTCTTCTTCCGAAAAGTTTAATCGATACTCCCAAATATCGCGATTTTCAATGTCTCGATATTCCTGTACTTTGACATAGTAGGGAATAGTGGAAAAAATTCCTTGATAGCCACCAAAAATGCCCTTTAACGCATACTCTATCCCAGCATTGGGTGGTACGTCTGCAGCATAGTTGACCGTGTATGCCAGAATACGGGTGGTTTCTGTTTGTCCTCGTTGATCAACGCGAAGAAATGTATGTCCGAACATGGAAACAGGATTATCCATAAAAGCAGATGGAAAAATCAGCGATATAGAAGACGGATTCAACTCATGTAGCCAATGATGGAATCGTTCACAAGAATCAACTGGCATGCGATTCTCATCAAAATGTAAATGTGTATGAAGCCATTGAAATCTGGCGATCAATGCGCATTGGGCTACCTGGTTGGATTGCCCAACTAGTTCATTGGAGAAAAATTTGGCGAGAGTGGCCTCCAATTCGGCTTTTGGATTAGTCTTTCCTTCTTGTGATTGAAAAAATCTAGGATTGTCCACATCGCTGGTCAACCCGCCCAGGATATTTTGGCGATAGTGCAGGAGCAGGTGCCAATAGCGCTCTTGATGCAGGTTTTTCTGATCAGCCATTTTAATAAGCTCCTGGAGATATGTAATTTTGGATTCTTGAGCTAGAGTTATTAGTGGCAGGAAACAAAATCCAAGGCCCAACAAGAGTATTCGAATAACCACGATGGGTAGAGGAAAGAAAGGGGAATATAAGCCAAGGCTCCGACCTAAACGTCGGACCCGGTAAAAAAGCTTAGATTACTTAATGGAAGTTTGCACTAAAACGGGATGGTTGCTCATGGCAGTATAAATAGCTTTCACAACAGCCTTTGGTGTGGCTTCTCCAGCTTGAACCAGAGTAAGGTATTTTTCTTGAGTCATGGCAAAAAAGATCGCATGTTGATCGACAGGAATTTCCATTAAAGTAGCTAGTGAGGTTAAATGTTCCCCTTGGCCTCTAGCCATCTCTTGGGAAATGTTGTCAAAATTAATAGCTGTGAACATGTTCACTTTTTCAGAAGCAAAAATTGTCCCATCGTTTGTACATCCAGATGTTCCAGAACTGATTCCGAATGTTTGAGAAAAGGATGTGGCGTTGGTCGTGGCTTGTATAATTTGCGCACCAATCGACTGCTGGCTGGGATAAGAGTTCCAAGCCAATTTCCCTAATCCGCACCCTGGACCATTGTCGGGATGGGCAGCGAAAATCACTTCTGTGATTCCAAACAAAAAGAGGACTGCTGTGAGGCCGAGAAGTGTACGGTTACCCATAGGGTTCCTCCTTAAAATAGTTGAAAGGCAAGGGAAATTTCCATTTCTGGCGAAACCTAGTATAGCATAAGGGATGGTTTTGGAAAGAGGAAAGGAAGCGAATGGCCAGACTCTTTTTAGGGAAATTTGGAAAGGAGTATCAAAACTAAAATGGTAAATTTTTAAGAAATATATGAATGTAATTGATCGGGTTGTTTTGAATGAGGTTTTTCCCCCTTTGAATGGCTTTCCCCTTTCAGACTCACCCATTTTTTTCTTAATCGCTCTAACAGAATTTGCCCTTCCTGGTATCGAGGATGAAGATTGGTCAACTCTTGAAGTGTATGAAGCGCTTGAGGAATTTGCTGATTTTCTATTAAGAGGGCTGTTAAACGTAGCCAACCGGACAAATGCTGGGGGTTCCGATGAACAAGGGCTTGTAGGGTTTGAATTCCCTCTTGAGGATTCCCCATTTTGGCACAGTTGTCGGCATAGGTCTCATAGAGATGCATGTCCAAAGGTGAAACCTGCAGAGGATGTTCTAGTTGCATCCAATTGACAGAAATTTCCGGTTTCATGGACTTCATCTTTTTGATGAGGTGAAATCGATGATCTATTGGTTGATCGAACAAGGTAGCGGGACTAGGATGATTCGCTTTTTGACAAAAGGCAAGGCCATGCGTGAGAAGTTTTTCCTCGATTTCTTGAAGGGGATAGGAGCGAATTCCAATGGTATCTTCAAGTGGAACATCCCACAATTGACCGATGGGAAGCTGCATAGCCAGATAACCGTCTGGCGAGAGTATGCGATTGATTTCGCCAAGATATTGCTCAAAAACGGGTCTGGGCATGTGTTGGAATGTCACATACGAATACACCAAATCAAAGGATTGATCCTTAAATTCGCGGAGATCAACTCCGGAAGTCTCCATTGTACTAATTTGTGGGCAATCGAAAAGCCATTCCTTACTTTTGGCAATCATGGTGGAAGATACGTCAATTCCAACCAAAGTCTGAAAATACTTGGAAAGGGGCTTTAAGAGACGTCCAATTCCACAGCCAATGTCCAACACTTTCCATGATGGTTTGGACACAGTTGCGACTGTTTGTAAAAGGGCCTGAGCGGTAACTTCCCCAGATTTAGCAAAAATTTCTTCCGTTTGATATTGCTCAGTAGCAATCCAGAACCGTGCGTGATGTTGGGCTCGTTGATCCCAGTCTCGTTTCATTTTGTCGCCAATATTCATGGAAGGTGCTTTCTATTTTTTCAATAAAACTTTGAAAGGTAGATAATCCGGGGTGAGGAAAATTTGTCAGGAGAGGATGGTCTCTAGTTTTCACAAATTGGGTATTTAGCAAATCCGTTGCCAAGTTTTCAGACTGATGACAATTGATGGCCACGCGGTTAATTCGTTCAATTCATCGGGTCAGAGAAAGCCCTAGGAAATGTCCTCTGAACTAATTCTGAGAAGTGTGACTGGGCAAGGTATGTGAGGGCAACAGAAAAGTCTGCCTATTGATGAAGGTATGAGGGACGAAAGTCTTGGATGAGACCAATTGACAAAGGCAAAAACCCTTATACAAAAAGATCAATGTGAAAAGAAGATACAGAGACAGGAGTCTCAGCTTTTGACAAAGTTGTTTTTTGTTTTTGGTTCTGGAGTTCCTGCTTAGC
Organism: Nitrospirales bacterium; assembly: GCA_965223185.1. Taxonomy (GTDB): domain Bacteria; phylum Nitrospirota; class Nitrospiria; order Nitrospirales; family UBA8639; genus Nitrospira_E. Next base: position 1,296,123 of record OZ244988.1, read on the forward strand.
TTGACTTTCCAGGGCGATGGCCGAAGCTGCCACCGCCCTATCGTGGGGTGAAGGATCTGCGGGTGCGAGGGCAGCCGCACGAATTTTTTTAGCTTTTCGAATAGTAGCTTCAGGGTTACTGGATACCGGGGACGTATCAATGTTGACTTCTCCCCCTACCGCATATTGCTTTCCATCTGGCCCTCGTTGAAAAGAAAATGTGGCTCCTCCTTTAACCAGACCCCCCGCGGCGGCGATGTGAGCCTGCTCGTGTGTCCGAACTTCCCGGTCTCGTTTTTTAAGCTTTGAAACCTCGGCCTGTTTTTGGGAGTCTTGATTCGTGGAATGAAGAAGTCCTTGGCGGATGCCAATCTTCTGATGGGCAGTTTGGGAAAAGAATGTGTGGCTATGAGAAGAGGAAATTTCCATCAATAAATCCAAAAGAATTCCTTCGGATACTATGATGGAGAAATTTAATGATAGGGAATTTCTGCTGAAACGAAGTCTTTGAGGAAATATGTAGCTTCCCAATTGGTATTACTAAAAAATAAATCTTGGGGTCTTTAAAAAACATATGGCGGATCATTGAAATTATGCGAGATTTTTTAAAATTCCATTGAGTTCCGAATGATTCTGTTCCTGAAATCAGTACAAAATTCATTCTGAAGTATTTTTTGCTTGGTTATCCTTCTCTCTTTAGAGATTGCGGTGATTATCTTATTTGCAATGGCGTCGTAATTTTTTAATAACTTTCTCTGTTTGTATGACTGGCTTAGATGGCAAGATAGATAAGGCTGCCATAAAAATACTTAACACTACTAACAGGAGTAGGGTTGTTGTTGTGTCTGGCCGATTGATTTGATCCATATATAAATTTTTGGCGTTTGCCAACACTTGGTCTGCGGCGGAAGAACCCCCTAACAGCATCATGGTCATCATAGATCCTATGATCATTCCGCCAAATAATTTAAGCATCCGGTATCTCCTTATCGAAATAATACAATAATAGGGGTGACTGTTTCTTTCGGGCTAATAGGGATAGCCAAAACCATTCCGGGAATTTTTAAAGTTAGTCTCTACTTAAAGAGATATCGAGAACCAGGGTGATGGGTAAATACCGCAGACGGGTTAGAGTTTAGTGGTTGTAAGCCGTTGTTAGATGCTTTTGGCCATCTTTGGAAAGAGCAATGAATAACACAAATCAGGGTGAGGGTGAACGATTATGTCTTCAAATGTTTCTAATTTTGGATAGCTAGTTGGACCATAGAAAGAAATTCGCTGAAATTACATGGTTTGTCTAAAATGGCAAATACCCCGGCTTGACGAGCCCGATGCTTGTCGTCTTCGTTGAGATGTCCGCTTAGAAGAATTATGGGAGATGTATTAGCCGGTTTTTGATGCAATTGAATTTGATCAATAAAATCTAACCCTGATACCTCAGGCATTTGATTGTCAGAAATTATCAAATCGGCCTGATGGGAAGCTAACCATTCTAAAGCTTCAGAACCGTTCCCCACTTCAATGCATTCTAAATGTTGGGACTCTAACACCAAACGAAGAGCTTCACGAGCACTGGTATCATCATCAACTAATAGCACTGTTTTCATATTAGGGCTTCGCCTTTCTTCATAATGTTTTTCCCTTGACCTCAGAAGAAATGTCTATCTAACCTGACATGTGGAGGCTAAAGCGTCCATCCCTCTCTTGGACTAGTAACGGAGGTGCCGTAAATTGCCTGTTTAGCGGTCCGATAGAACCTGATTTAGCCCTCGTAATTTTCCGGTTATTGGGAAGAAGCGGGGATAGCAGTATAGCCCTTTCCTTCCATGCACGCTTCAAGGGAATACAATTGTTTGGAATAACCTGTCGTGCCTGTTCCCAGTAGGGAATCTTCACATTCTGCTTTGTCGCGAAGGAATGTCTCCTTGCTTACCCCAGCTTTGTACCAGGTGACAGAATTTGTGGCACATCCAAAAATAACTAACCACACTAAAGCCCAACCGACTCTATAAGGCATCATCAAAAGTACCTTAATGTGTAAGATAATGAAATTGTAATGGCTTTTCCTATATCCATGCAACGTTTAACCTTGTACTTCTCCTTGCTAATCCCCAAGACAACATTAGGCTTCTTCGCCAATCTGCGAAAGGCTCCATGTAGCCCAAAAATGAACATTGGGAGAGGGATCTGTTTCCTTAGCCTGGCTAAGGGCATGGAGATCGGCTGAACCCCCTACTTTACCCAGACGAAAGGCGCTTTCTGAGCGAACTCCGACACTCGAGTCATTGATGAGATGTGTCCGCATCACTAAAAGGCCACGAGGTTCCCTCAACTCCCCCAGGCCGACAATGGCGGTTTGACGAATCTGAGGGTCAGAACTTTTCAGGGCTTCAATAAAGAGCTCATATGCAAAGGGGAATTCAAACTGGGCAAGTGTTTGGATAATCGTGAGTTGAGTAGCATGAGTTGAAATGGTATAGGCTTCTTCAAGAACCCGTATCAATTCTTCTGAAATATCCGTTTGGCTTAGGGCTAAAACCACCGCCTGTCGAACGGATTCTGAAGGGTCGGCCACATGCTGAACGAGGGTTACCAAAGCATCTTGAGAAAGCGAGTCAGCCAAGTTTCCTAACCCCCACGCACTCCATTGGCGAACCTCTTCGTCTGAATCTGATAAAGCGGTCACTAATGCTGGAATGCTTTGAGGATCGCTTATCTTCCCTAGAGAGAGCACGGCCGTTCGACGAGTATCGGGTTGAGGGTCTTGTAATAAAACAATGAGCCGTTCAACAACTTTTTCAGATGGCTCAGGGGGCGTCTCAACCACACACCCATACGTTAGGATTAGACAAAACAGGCCAATAACATGAGAGAGATGTGACAAGAATGAAGAAATACGCAAATAAGAGCTAGACAGATCCGGAAGGTTCTTTTGGGTTCAGGGGTTGTTTGACAATTTCAATAGATTCTTTCATTTCCTGTTCAGCCGACTCCAATTCAGCCTGAATGGTTCGCATTTGCGGGTCAATAGAGTTTTGGATATCTGCGGCAGCGTCTCGAAAGGTTCGTACAGCACTTCCTAGCCCTTCACCTAATGATTGCATATCTTGAGGAGCTACTGAGGCAGCTTGGGCTTTACGGGCGGCCTGTTGTGCTTGAACCCGAGCAACCGCCTGTTTATTCACAATAGCGGAAGGACGTTTGGCCAATGGTTTCGTTTGCGCTCCAGGAGGAAGAGGAGGATATTGTGTGGACGCCGTCGGTGCTGGTTGGGTAAGCCGGTCCTCCATTGAAACTGGCCCAGGAACTGTCACCTGAGGCGGGGTTTGTGACGAAGTAGTCGAATGTGTAGGTCCGCCGGGTTGCTGCGCCAGTTTAGGCCCGGCACCTTGATAGAGAAGGGCAGCCGTCGTACCTGGCGTTTGTTCTGGCCCAGGCTGATAGGGTTGATTCGAGGTTTGGGCCACTTGAGGGTTGTCAGGGGTAGGGGCCTGTACTACAGATCCGGAAACACCTTCCGATTCTCCGGTGGGTGAATTCGGTTGTGGGTCATTAGGATCCATGGCAGAGGGAAGGTCAGCAACCTCTTTCTTGAATCCCTTAAGGGCCTTCCCGACTCCTTCACCAATTTGGGGTAATCGACCGGCTCCAAATATTATCAGGATAATCACCAAGATGATCATCAATTCTGAGAAACCCATGGTGCCAAACATCAACCTACCCCTTCTTCGGTCAGCTTTGCCTCACAATGGTAAAAGCGAGTATCTGAAAAGACTCTATCGTTCAAGATTGACGAGTGTCAACCCGAATGCGGTAGGCTTCCTAGTCAGATCAAGAGTTAATATCTGCCATGTGTTCTAAGCCATCTTTTTTGAGAAACCGCACGGTTATCTGATGTCCCTTCTTTCGCCACCGCAAATTCCGCTTTTCAGGATTACCCTTTATTATGGACCTGAAGTCTATGATGGTGGTTCAGAAACTATTCACTGTGTCTTTAATGTCAAAAAGCGTTCCTGGAAAGGTGGGGTGCAAGTTGACATTATGGTGGGGAGGGGTCAAATTAAACGATTAGAAACCAGGCTTAAATTTCCCCTTTGGATTGATGAACTTCTTCGGGTGGTTCCAATCAATGATCAAGAAGACTATAAAAAACGGGGATACGACCTCTTTACTCAATTTATTTGTTTTCACAAACTAGAAATTTACATTCGACAGGGCATTAAACAGGAGAATGTTCAGGTAGCGGCGGAATCTTTTATTCCTGAAACGGATGAGGTCATCCAACGAGAAGCCAGAAAGATAAAGGAACAAATAGGGGTCGAATTAGACATGGAAGAATTCGAAAGCAAATAGAGGCAACAGCGGCATAAACTTTGCTGTCATGTACAGGATATGAGTGAAGCGGTAAAATGAGTGTGATAGAGGTAGAGAGTAATTTTCAAGGGAACGATGAAAAAGGAGGATTATGCATGGCGAAACAACCGCAAAGTTTTTTGATGGGTAGGATGAAACAAAGGATGGCAGGGTTAGTATTATGTGCTTTTGCCTTGGTGATGTGTCTGGGAGTTCCCGCAGCAAGTTTGGCCGCAGAGGAAGAATCAAGCCAAAGCAATGAAGCGGCGTTGGGTTTGGGAAGTGGACTTCTCACATTGGTTTATCTACCGGCAAAGGTCGTGTATGCGGCTTTGGGAGGAATAGTGGGTGGTTTTACCTACGGCCTAACTGGGGGAAATTTAGAGACTGCGCAATCGGTTTGGGAGCCTAGTTTCTATGGCACCTATGTGATTACCCCTGAACACCTGAAAGGTAATGAGCCGGTCCGGTTTTACGGGTCCTCACCATATGAAGAAGAGGCTTATGTCACGGAACGAGTGAATTAAGCCTTTCCGAATGTCATCCCCTAAAAAAAACGCTAAGCCCGTCATTGGTGTGACGCCAGATTTCAATGCCGGCAATCGAAAAGATATGGGGGGCAAAGAGCCCACTTATTTTTTACGAGCTCGCTACATTCAGGCAATCCAAGAAGCAGGGGGAGTACCTTTGGTGCTCCCTCTCGTGGTCGATCGAACCCAACAAGCCTCTCTTTTGCAAAGATTGGATGGATTACTGGTTACGGGCAGTGGATCGGATTTGGCACCTCGTTTCTATAAAGAATCCCAAAAGTATCCCTTTCAGCTGATGAGTGAAAAGCGGGCCAAGTTGGAGCTTGGTCTCTCGAAACTGGCATTTAAACTCCAAGTACCCACTCTAGGAATCTGTGGTGGAATGCAGTCTATGAACGTGGCGTTGGGGGGAACATTGATTCAAGATATTCCCGCCCAGGTTCCCACAAAGATTCAGCACCAACAGAAAAGATCCGCCGAACACACAGTCCATCTTATACATATTGAATCGAAAACCTTGTTGCGCCGGGTTATGAAAAGTGCCACGATTCCGGTAAATAGTTCACATCATCAATCGGTAAAAGGCATTCCTCGATCCTTTCAAATAAGCGCAGTCGCTCCCGATGGAGTGATTGAAGCTATTGAAGCGGCAAGCCATCCCTTTTGGTTAGGAGTCCAATGGCACCCGGAATTCCTGTATCGAAAAGATGTGTTTCAAAAACGCCTGTTTTCCGCCTTTATCAGAGCGGCCCGTCACTATGCCAATGGCTAGGAACCTCCGGTTTTTCCCATTTCCTTGAATCTTCTGTTGTTCACAACCACTTTCAGAGTAAAAACTAGGGCGAAGGAGTTTCCTGAGAAGACGGGTCGTCAGCTTTTTCTGCAGACGAGGGTGATGGAGCCACAGGCTGTTCGCCTGATGAATTTTTAGTCACAGGTTTTGGTATGGGCTTGGATGTAGGTGTTGCGGCTGGTTTGGGGGCCGGTTTGGGTTTCTCGGGCTTAATCCCGCCCTCCCAATGGGGCCCCGTGTACATTTCCTCTGCTAATCCTGCCTCTTTCCACTTTATTTCGAAATCAGCAGCAGCTCGATTGGGAGAATCCCCAATGCCAACAGTCCGGTTCCATGGATAGATACGTGGGGAGATTTGGCAGATTGAACCATCTTGGCGCATATAGAGGGCAATAGGATTGCCACGGTAGGGCCCTAAAATAATATGAACAGTTCCAACTAACTCAGGCAAAGATTCCATCATTGACACATCCATATACCATGTCTTGCGAAAAAGGGGATAATAGTGCCACACCCCTCACGGGAGTGCAAGATTGAGATGAGGAAGCCCTGACTCATTGGAGAAGAGAGTATGGTGGTGTTTGGATGAGGGAAAATAATTGATCGAGATACGAAAAACTATTTGGTCAAAAGGGGCTCAACAGAGTGTTCGGTCTTTTTCAGCAGGTAGAGGGCAATCATCAGCACTAGAATCACGATGACATGTAAACCCATATCCATCAAGTACTGACGGAAAGCCTCTTCTGAGACGTGTTCTTGATGAGAAAATTCCGCCCCGGCTGTTAGGATCCTTCTTACCGAAGCAATAATTCCCACATGAAGGAAGGGTTCCAGGCGAATTCGATCCGATTGTAAGAATCCTAAGACGGTGCGAAATAATTCTAAAAGAATAATGACGAACAGCAAATCATTCAATAAGGCAATGGTGGCCGGTAAAAATGCGTTTTCAACAGCTTGTAGATAAGCAAACCAACTATACCCAAACACCAACATCCCAACTAGTAGAAAGCTAAGACAGGCAGTGATGTAACCCCACCGATCTAGAAACTGCATCCATTTGACCCATTGCTTAATAGATTCTGGTGTCCAACCCAACATAATCAATGGTTGTCCTTTAAGCTGTTCCTTGATGAGGCGTGTTGGGTTTAGGGGTTTTGGCCTGATCGGTCGTTCGCATTTGGCCAAATTTCAAATCTTGCATGGCTCCGGCACCGATGGAGTGCCCGCAACACCTAACTTCTTGAAAGCCTTCTCCGCCTCCCATTACCATCAAACGTAAGCCGCAGGAACCAGGGGCGATTCTTTTTTCATCAATGGGCATCCCGGGAAGAAGACGACCTTTTTTACGGCCTCGACCTTGGTTCAATGAAGGCACAATATCTTCTTCGGTCAATTCATGCCCGCAACAGATAATCTTTTCAAACCCTTCCCCGCCATTCATGACTTTGAGAACCAAGCCGCAGGAATCAGGGAATCGTTTGTGTTCATCAATGATATCACCTTTTTTTAATGCCATAGGCTCACCCCTTCATGTGAAAGTACCCTTTTCAAGTTATCGGTCCCTCATCACAGGCAGAAATGCCTTTGAGACGCATTAAAGAAGGCCCGGTGGATAGCTAAACAAATTGCTGAGGCGAATGTCCAGAAGAGCAAAAAGGAATTGCCGATAAGGCAAGGATTTAAACGAGCGGACTTGCCTGATTCCTAATGCTAGCCAGTACGGCGCGATGCGAAGGATTTCCCACTATTGAAGAAATCTCGGAAAAATTGATGGGGTGATAAGGGAAAACAAATTGTTGTTTCACGGTACGGATTCTAGACAAACTGGCTTCTACCTGATTGGCAGTCAAATCTTTTGAAGCGAAAGCCTGCAGAATGGCTTCGAAAGTGTCGGTGGCAAGAGTGCGACTTTTACAAATCAGTAACATATCTGCGCCGGCTTGCAAAGAATGAATAGCGGCATCGCCCACGCTGGAATGGTCTAAAATAGCCCGCATTTCCAAATCATCGCTCAAAATTACACCAGTAAAGCCTAAATCTTGACGAAGTAAACCGGACAGAATCGTTGAGGAAAGTGTCGCAGGATGGTTGGGATCCAGAGCTGGGTAATGAACATGGGCCGTCATGATCGCTTGAAGCCCGTGAGCAAGGGCATAACGAAATGGTTGCAGTTCTCTCTCGCCCAACAGTTCATGTGAGGCCCGAACCGTTGGAAGTTCGAGGTGCGAGTCTTTGCTGGTGTCCCCGTGCCCAGGAAAATGTTTCCCACAAGCCAGGACGCGATGATCCTGGAGGCCGGCAATCGTGGCCGCACCCATTTGGCTCACTTGGTCGGGCTCGGTTCCAAATGCTCGATCACCAATGATGGGATTATCGGGATTGGTGTGAATATCCAAAACCGGGGCCATATTCATATTGATGCCTACACTCCGAAGTTCTTTGGCAGTTACTGTGGCGGCCTGATAGGCCAGAGCGGTTGAACCGGATCGGGCAACGGTAGCCGCTGGCGGGAAAATCGTAAATTCAGAAGGAAGCCGAGAAACCCGTCCTCCCTCCTGATCAATGGCGATGAGCAAGGGGGTGTCCCCCGCCAGGGCTTGTAAATCGTTGGTCAGTGTGGCGATTTGTTGTGGGTTTTGTAAGTTACGAGAAAAAAGAATGACTCCGCCTGGTCGATAAGTTTGCATCCAGGCTCGAAGATCCGGAGTCACCTCCGTCTCTTCAAACCCGATCATGCATAATTGCCCGAGTGATTCTTTGAGGATCATGCTACCTCAAGGGTTTTGAGCCGGTGGCTCGATTAATGAGATATTGGATCAACAACCTTGTTCCTGCACCAGAGGGGCCTTTAGGAATGCAGGGTCTTTCGGACATACTCCAGTCGGCGCTGGCAATATCTAAATGGACCCATGGATGATCTCCCACAAATTTACTCAGAAACATCGCAGCCGTAATCATCCCACCCCCACGCCCGCCGATATTCCGCATGTCGGCCACATCGCTTTTCAACTGTTCGAAATACTCCTCCCAGAGGGGCATTTCCCAAACGCGTTCTCCAGAATCCAGGCCGGCTTGTTGGATGGCAGTTTTCAAGGCATCATCATTGCCTAACATCCCGATAGCAAATTGGCCCAATGCCACTGCACAGGCACCCGTTAACGTGGCCACGTCGATAATGCAAGCCGGTTTCAGGCGAGAGGCATAGGCCAAGCCATCTGCCAAAATCAGGCGTCCTTCTGCGTCGGTATTTTGTACCTCCACAGTTTTGCCCGAAAGCATCCTCAACACATCGCCGGGTTTCGTGGCCCGCCCACCAGGCATATTTTCAGTTACTGGAAGCAGCCCAATCACATTCATCGGAAGCTTCAATCGCGAGGCGGAGCGGACGGCAGCTAATACATCGGCACCACCTGTCATATCGGCTTTCATCTGTTCCATATTTTCTGACGGCTTCAAAGAAATTCCGCCGGAATCGAAAGTAACCGTTTTGCCGACCAAGACAACGGGTCGTTGACCTTTAGGACCGCCAGAATATTCCAAAATAATAAAATGTGGGGGTTCAATACTTCCTTGCGCCACACCCAGCAACCCACCCATGCCGAGTTTTTTCATGTGTTGACGATCCAACACTTTCAGCCTAATTTTGGACTCCTTCGCAATCATTTTAGCTTCCGACACCACGCGCGAGGGTTTCATGATATTGGCTGGATGATTGCTCATATCCCGAACGAAATTGGTGGCTTCTCCTAGTATCTGCCCACGCTTGGCACTGGCATTGAGGCTGGACTGTTTCGCGGAGGTTGAGGCCAGTAATGTACAGGACTGTAAAATTTTTCGATCTTCGGAATACTCGGTCCGATATTCGGTAAACCGATAGTCGCCCAAAATCGCACCTTCGGCCATAGCCTGGGCAATGGCTTCGGGAGTCCCGACTGTTTTAGGAACGTCGGGCATCACGCAAGCCATTCCTTTGGCTTTCACTTGTCGAGCCCTTTTGATCGCCGTGCCCATGGCTTGTCGCACGCGTTCTCGTGTGAGAGTGTCGCGAGTCCCGAGCCCTACCAGTAACACTCGTTTGGCTGGAAGAGTGCCGTTGATATGCAGAAGGGTGGTTTGGTTTGGCTTTCCAGAAAATTCGCCCTGTTTTCGGACATTGGTCAACTGACCGCCTAATTTTTTATCGAGTGCCCCAATGGCTTTACTCCACGATTTGTCTTTTTCATAGCTCATACAGACCAAGACGTCGGTTGTCACAGACGTGGGTTCACTTGCTTTTACCAGAATATTCATAGGCCTCCTTCTCGAATAAAAAAGAGATAAATGATACGGTGGTGCTTTTAAAAAAATTTACGATAGGCATTACACCCCTCGAGTCTCTGAATCCCAAATGAGTTTATGTAACTGCACTTGTAGGCGTACGGGAAGGCGGTCACCTAACACCCATTCGGCTAAAGGTTGCAAATCTAGAGATCCAAAAGCAGGGCTCAACAGAATGGGGCAACGATCTCCTAAATGGTAGTGGTGGATGATACTCTTAGCCCATTCATAATCCGCGTGGTCTTTCAACACAAACTTCACCTCATCTTTTCCTGAGAGATGGTCAATGTTGGCCCATCGCATGCGGTCTACCATTCCGCTGCCAGGGCATTTTATATCCATGATAATGGACACGCGAGGATCAATCTTAGAAATATCAAAGGCTCCGCTGGTTTCGATCATGACTTGATATCCGGCATTGCATAACCTTTGCAACAATACCAAAGCTCCGGCCTGATGTAAGGGTTCTCCGCCGGTGACTTCCACCAATGGACAGCCATAAGATTGTACGTATTCCAAAACGGAGTCTACGGTCATGGTATCCCCTCCGTGGAATGCATATTCGGTATCACACCACGTGCAGCGAAGGGGACACCCCGTCAAGCGAACGAACACGCAAGGCTCCCCAACCCGTGAGGATTCACCTTGAATACTATGAAAAATTTCGGTGATCTGTAGAGTCTGAGAGGTGGTCATTGTCGAAAAGAGGGTTCTTGAATGGAATTGTACCGAACAAATGAAGGCGAGGGGAAAGCCATTAATACTGTGGAAGTGCCCAGATTAGGCCCATTGGGTCACTGGCCAGCCTTGTTGTTTCGCAATCCTTGCCATGCCGCGAATTGGATTAACCACAAAGGGATGTCCAACTAATTGTAGAGCATGAAAATCCCCAGGGCTATCACCATAGGCATAACTTCGCCGTAAATCCAAGTGATATTGGATTGCCAATTTTTCAATATACCGGCCTTTTCCGAGCCCATAAGGAAGAGGAGAAAACACCCGGCCAGTATAGAACCCGGATTGAGTTTCTAATTTGGCACCAAAGACCAAGGGGACGCCCAATTTCTTGGCCAAGGGTTTCACCAAGCAGTCCGGTGACCCACTCACCACCGCGACCACATGACCGGCTTTCTGATGATGCGAAAGTCGGCTTAAGGCTCGAGAGGCGACCCGTGGCATAACAAACAACTCCACATATTCAGTGGCCATTTGTTCAATGACAGAAACTTCTTGCCCTAGCAAATACACCTTTTTCCGTCGCAGAGGACCGAGTGAGAAGGGTGGCATGTGTCGAAGAGCGTATCGGAAGCTCCTCCACAATTCAGGCCAACCAATAACTCCGTCTTGCCACAAATACCGAAAAAATCCAATTTCAATGGAGGGTCCAGGGACGAGAGTATTGTCCATATCAAAAAACGCACCCACCCAATGTTGTGATTGAGTCAGTGGAGTGGCCGATGAGGAAGCGGACGTCATATAGGTATGTGGATGAGGCCGTGCACACGGAGCAGAATTGTGACCGATTCTACCCGCCATTCTATGCGTTGACAAGGACTCTTTGAGGTTTCATAATCTGAACATTGAGTGCCGAAGTGGTGGAATGGCAGACACGCACGTTTGAGGGGCGTGTGGGGAAACCCATGCGGGTTCAAGTCCCGCCTTCGGCACCAATTCTTTTAGAGTAATGAGGTTTCAGGAATTTGATAAGGGGAGTTTTGGCAGGGGTTACTCGACTGGTACCGCTTACCATGGCGACCTTTATTTTTCATTCCAGATGGTGCGGTAGCTGAGAAAGTTGTCCACCCGAGAGTGCGACGACAGTATCTTCAATATCATTTCAAATCAAAACCGATTCACGTGGCCTGTAAATTTGTCACAGCGCAATGCCTCAGCTTATGGCACCTGAAGTTGGGGATATTGCGATCTTGACGAACGTTCTTGACCAATTGATAGCCATGTTTGATTTACCTTTCATCCTTTTGAAATAATTAAATTTATCGAAATTGTTTGTGCATGTAGTCTCCTAATTAGAAGTGAGCAGTTGCACAACCTGGCCAAATGATTCAATTCACCAAGGCCGATGGATTTTTCAACTTCACAGCCCCGGGACTGTACTCGCGATCTCGAACATACTATTCTCGAAGTCCTTCGCCAAAATCTTCTTCCTGACCTTCCTATAGATTGTGCCCCCGATGTCGACCTCTTCAGCGTCGGGCTTGATTCGATGGGTATCATGCAGCTTGTGCTCCTTCTGGAAGAGCGATTCAGTTGTACCGTCCAGCCAGCCGATCTGACACGGCTGAATTTTTCCACTGCCTCTGCCCTTGCGACACTTATTCGAGAAAAATCCAGCGCTTCCTAATGTATGACGTTCGCATCTAGCCAGATGCAGGTGTTTCCATTCACTCCTAGTGATGGATTCATTCTGGCTCTCGATGGTCTGTGCCATCGCGAGTGGGGTGGATGCCTCTTGGCCAGCACAGAGATTGAGATCGAAGGCGAGCCGGATCGCGAAAAGCTGAAGTGGCTTGTCAAAGAGATCCCCCGTCGTTTTCCCTTCCTTGGTGCGGTTTTGCATCGTGGTGTTTTATTTCAGTCAGCTCGCTGGCATGTTCGCTGCGATTTACCCTCCGTTCCGCTGCCGCTCGAATTTCATCGCCTGGAGGGTGTGCCGGGCGATGAGGCGGTTGTCCCATCCGTACACGCATTGCGTATGCAACTGTTGAAGCGGCCCCTCCATAAAAATGGCCGACCCCCGTATTTAAGGTTTGACGTCATGAGACATAAGCGTGGCGGTTGGTTGTTGTTCATCACATGGTCTCATTTGTTGCTCGATGGGGTGGGGATCGAGCTTTTGGTGCGTGCCATAGCCCGCCTCTGGGAGGATGCGGATGCTGAGATGCCCAGTCACTACGCTCTGTATCCCGAATTCAGTGCATGGCAGCGATTACAAGCCAGCGAACCCATCCGCAAATTTTTTTCCCAACTTTCTGGCAAACATTTCCCATCTGCGAGCGGAGGCCGTTTCGTCAAGGGCGATCCCCGTCATTTCGTCGAAACATTCTCCAATGACGAGAGTCGTCGATTAGGTGAGGTGTTGAAAAGCGTTGGGGGTGATTTGATGGCCGTTTTCTTTCATGCCGTTATCGCGGCGAGGGCGCATCGCGCATTGCTCCACTCGCGCGGTATAAAGCACGCGACGATCATGCTTCGCGTCCCGGCGCAGTTGCGGACCAATAGGGTTGCTGGTGAACCCATCATATTCCAGAACCACCTGACCATGCTGCACTATATCCTGGAGAATGATGAACTCGACAGCATCACTTCCGCTTGCCATCTCCTGATGCGTCAAAACGTCGATCAACTGCGGCGTAAACATCATCTATCATTTAGCGCTTTTCTCTCGTTCGCTCGGCACATCCCGAGCCACCTGATGCTGAGCCTCATTCGCTGGCAGCACTCCGGCGAACTTGTGTCTCTCTTTCATTCTTGGACGGGAACCTTTGCGCAAGGAATCGATCAGATTTTCGGGGGGCGCGTCCTCAATGGCCTGCACATTCCTGGCATTCCCGCACCCGCTGGATCGGGAATTTTCTTTTCTGAATGCCAGGGTCGGATTTCCATGGTCTTGAGCTGGGTGGATTCTTGTTTAAGTACTGATGAAGTTGCGATCATGCGGAAACAGTTGCGTTGCGATCTTCTTGGCGAACCGGCACCATGAATAACCGTTATGATGTGGCTGTGATCGGGGGCGGCAGCGCGGGCATAGCAGCCGCACTCGCTGCAGCACGCCGTGGAGCGCGAGTGGTGCTCCTGGAGCGCCATGGGTATCTCGGTGGTGCAGGTACCGCCTCACTCGTCCACACATTTTGCGGACTATATCTTCCTGGGGAAGAACCGCAGTTAGCTCATCCCGGCATTCCAAGTGAATTCGCGCAACGGCTGTTTTCAGATCGCGTTGCTCAACAACCCCTACGTCTCGGTCGCGTGCATGTTCTGCCGCACCATCCGATGCGCCTCGCCGCCTGGTATGATCGCATTTGCTCAGAGACTCGAGGTCTTGAGGTAAGGTTGCACACCGAAGTCATCACAGCTTCGCTCAATAGAAGGCGACTGGATCAAATTGAAATTCTCTGTCGTGGCTCGCACTCACAAATCTGTGCACCCACGTATGTCGATGCCAGTGGTGACGCGGTACTAGCAGAATACTGCGGGCAGAGCTGCAGCATGGTGCCTTCGTCGGAATTGCAGCGCCCGGCTTTTATCGCGGCATTGCAAAACGTGGACGCGGGTGTTTTGCAAAACGAGGGACCAATCTCGCTCGCAGCCCAGATCGCACAGGCTGTGAGTGCCGGCAAATTGCCGCATGAGTGTCTAGGCGCTCACTTTCGTGCCAGCCAGCATAGCGGAGAAGTATTTGTCACCGTGGATCTGCCGGGCGGCAATGATTACGATCCAGTATCTGCAAGCAGTCTAACTGCCATCGAAATCGAAGGCCGCAAAACGGTTGCGGCTCTGCTTAGGTACCTTCCAGATTTTTCCAGTGCCTTCGTCTCCGCTTGGCCGGCAAGGGCGGGCATTCGAGAAAGCAGACGTTGGCGAGGGCGCTATGAAATGAGTGAGGAGGATATCCTGACTAATGCTACTTTTGACGATGGGGTTGCCGTTGCCACATGGCCTATAGAGTTGCGCGAAACAACCAAAGGTCCACGGTTCTTGTATCCGGAGGAGCAAAAAGCTGCTGATATCCCTTTACGAGCGCTACGGGCTGCCGAGGTCGACAACATTTTTATCGCAGGTCGATGCATCAGTGCCACGCATCGTGCACAGGCCAGCATTCGAGTGATGGGCACTGCCCTGGCGACTGGACAGGCCGCAGGCATCGCATCCGCCCTTCTGGCTGGAGGTGCGGCAGATGAATCCCTCCCTTCCCTAGTGTGTCAGGCGTTGCGTGAATTGCCCATTGTATGATGAATATCGTTTCCGTCATCTTCGAGCGAAATTCTAACGACGCGTCGGCGATTATTCATAGCGGTAGAGAGATCAGTTACCGCGAGCTGCATGATCGTGTCTGTCACCTCTCCGCATCTTTAACAAGCCACCAACTTTGGCCGCGATCCGGAATTCCTCGCGTCGCCCTGTCCATCCCGAGCGGTCCTGATTATATCGCCCAGGCCCTTGCCATCCTTCATGCAGGAGGATGTTTTCTTCCCGTGCCGGATGAATTGACCCAGTGTGAGCGTGACCAATTGATCGCCGTCACTGGTACTGATTTGCTCATGACCGGAGAGTCAGAGTTGACCGCATTGCATCAGGACATTCGCCCTGAATTTTCCGTCGATGAGCTAGAAGCGGTACATCCGGCTTTTATCCGTTTCAGTTCAGGAACCACTGGTCGAGCAAAGGGGATCGTGCTGTCTCACCAGTCACTTCTCGAGCGGATCACGGCGGCAAATCAGGTGCTTCGCATCGGTCGTGGTGACCGTGTACTCTGGATGCTCCCGATGGCGCATCATTTTGCAGTCTCCATAGTCCTTTATCTCTATCATGGCGCCACCACCGTGCTTGTGCCGGCCGGCAATCTTCTGAAACCAGCGCAGGATCATCGCGTGACGGTTATCTATGGTTCGCCCTACCATTTTGCGATGTTAGCCACCGAGCCGGATGCGGCACCACTCCCAGATTTGCGTCTCGCCGTCAGCACCGCGTTCGCACTTCCTGAATCAACCGCGCGATTGGTACGATCAAAATTTGGTCTCCCAATTCAGCAAGCGCTTGGCATCATCGAAGCCGGGCTTCCATTACTCAATTGTGATTCAGCCGAATCCAAACCGTGTTCGATTGGAAAGCCGACTCCGTCATTCCAAGCAAAGATCGACGAGGGAACAGGTGAGTTATTATTGAAAGGTCCCGGTATGCTCGATGCGTATCTCTCTCCCTGGCAATCACGCGAATCCATATTGCAGAACGGCTGGCTGGCAACGGGCGATATTGCAGAATGTGACTCGGACGGTTGCTATTTTCTGAGAGGTCGAACGCGCACGGTAATCAATGTTGGCGGATTGAAATGCTTTCCAGAGGAGGTAGAGGGCGTGTTGTGCCAGTATCCCCCAGTGGCCGCCGCGCGAGTTTTCGGGCGCGCACATCCCGGGCTGGGCTCCGCGCCGATAGCCGAGATAGTTTCTCGCGATCCCTCGCAGCCGCCTTCCGTTATGGACCTGCGACGACATTGCCAGCGGCAGCTAGCCGCATACAAGGTACCTTTTGAATATCGTTTCGTCTCCACCTTGCCATTGACTTCCAACGGCAAAATTCTCCGCTGATCTTATGGCCTCTCCAACTATCGTCATCATCGGGGCGGGCCCAGCTGGAAGCACCCTTGCTGCGCTCGTCGCTAAACGTGACATTCCTGTGGTCGTGTTTGATGATGAAAAACGTCCGGACCTGCTGGTTGGTGAGTCACTCGTTCCAGCTGTTATTCCTATCCTGCGCACACTTGGGATCGAGGATCGCGTGGCGGCCATCTCAATGTACAAACCCGGCACCTCCTTCATTCATCGAGAGGATTTAGAGATGCATTTTAATTTTCGCTCGGTGGAGGGATTTCTTCCGACTTATGCCTACAATGTCCCGCGCCCGCAGTTCGACGAGGTAATTCGTGAGCGGGCCAGAGAACTTGGCGCACACTTCGTCAAGCGTCGCGCCCGTCTTAAGGTCAATCCCGGAAAAAAGAATCACGAATTAGTCCTCGATGATGCCTGTCTTGCCGCCGCTGGCCTTAACGCACAACCCGTACTTATCGTCGATGCCGCAGGTCGAGCCAGGATCTCCGCCCGCGCACTGGGAATCGGCGCCAAATCTGGATCACGGCGGGATCAAGCACACTTTGCGCATTATGAGAACTTTGATCACCCGTTTCCTAAGGGACAAGTTGTCATCACCTATCACGAATTTGGTTGGAGCTGGAGGATTCCGCTAGCAGATCGGATGTCGTTTGGCGTGGTGATGTGTACGGATCAGGCAGACCGCTGGGGAACCTCTCCCCAGGAGAAACTGGAATGCATCTTGGCCAAAGAATTCCGGCTGGCGCCGAACGCTCAATACGCGCGTCGTGTGACAGATGTGTTTAGTTATTCGAACTATCAGCTCATCTCAGAGCGGGGACACGGTCCCGGATGGGTCGCTATCGGTGATTCGTTTGGTTTCGTCGATCCCATGCTGTCTCCGGGCGTTTTTCTTGCGATGGAGGCAGCCGTCTCCGTCGCCGAGACAGTGGCACAAGCAGGGGATTATATAACCCAACCCGTCTTTGCCGAGGTATCGAGAATAAAGAGCGAGAAATGCGAGAGTGGATCACGGCGTGGAAAGAGCTGATTGACTATTTCTACGATGGCCGCATTGCCAACTTCTATGTCGCCGGAAACGAAATGATGAGAAAGCATCCTGGAAGATTCAGTAACTTCATGCAGCGTAATATCGAGCGTCGCCTTGCTTGTATGGCGTCGGGTGGGACAACCCGGTCCATATGGAATCGCCAGTTTCTGACACATTCGATAAAGTGGTTGACGACCCCATCTCACAGCGAAAAGTACGCCGTTCCCGGCAACTAAATCCTCGCTTTCGGCCCGACGGCGGAAGTGATCGGAAATGACGGAAGGAAGAGTGGATGCATTTCTCCTTTTAATCACAGTAGCAGAGCAGAGAAAGGTTAAAAGCTTTTGGAGGGGGCCGTAGATGAGTATTCTTCCAAGATAAATTAATTCCAAAGCTTGATGATGGAACAATTCTCTTCTCCACGCACCATCATTAAACAAAAAACTCGGCTTGATTCGTGAAAAATGGCCATTTCCAATCCATCCCTATGGGCAATGCAAGTCTTTTAGACAAAAGGTCCTTGGTATTGACCCTTTAGCGGCTCCTTTGGTACTTTGCGGACCACTCAATGGCCCATTTATATCCCAATTCTTTGGGAAGGAGGCCTTCAATCCAATCGATCCATTCTTGAAAGTCTTCAAACTCGAAACCTGAAGGACCGTTATGAAAAATTACAAAATTTTGACAATCTTTTCCGTTTTATTACTCCTGGTCGGCTGCGCATCGACCAATAATTCTTCCGATGCCTCCAGCGCTCCGCCGGAATCCCGCATTATTGGAGATGTTCCGGCTGATTCTCCTTTTGCCCAAATCCAGATTGGCATGAGCCAGGGTCAGGTTCATAGCATTCTTGGCCAGCCAACTGATAGCAAAGTGTACCAAACCGGTAAGATGTGGATACCCTTTTATTTTGGGAGTGATACGTATCGTACAGAGGAGCTATACAAAGGCTTGGGTAGAATCACGTATACAGGAATGGGAGTAGGCGGTGTCAACTTGAGGGTTTATAAAGCCATCTATAATCCGAACGAAAGCGGGTTTCTCTAATATTCCGAAAAATTAGGAGGATTAAATTTAGCAATCTTCTTTTAACCCATCGCGTCTTCGGCACCAATTTCCTTTTCCTTCGCGTAGGGGGTCACTCCTCAGTCTTCAAAAATTTTACCTAGGTATCATTCTCCTCGCGCTTGAAGAGAGACGGTGAAGGAAAAATTTTCCCACCCTTCAAATCCTTCTGAATTCTTTATACATTGATACAGGCAAGGAAGAAGTTCCTTTTGGCTTCTTCTGGGAACCGCACGGCATCTGCTTGGCTTTCGATATGGCTTCTTTTATCAGCTGGTGGACGTTGTTTAGGCCCTCCGAACTGGCTCAGGGGAGTCTCCGAGAGGTTGGTTGGTCAGCCTTTTTGGGGTCATCCTAATCCTTTAGTACGTTGAGAAGATCGATTCTTTATGTATGGTGTGTCTCGAAGAGCACAACAATTGTTGGTTACTTTGGCCAAAACCCGGCTGAATCGAAAAATTGAATTATGATGGGAACAAAAATTAACCCTCAATTTGATTTGAGGATAATAGTGATAGCTATGACCGCTTGGGTGTTTACCTTGGGGTTATCTTCTGGATTCGTAGTTTATGCTGCAGAACTGTTGGCTGATTCGGTTCCTTTGCCTTCGGAGGAATTTGATGAGGCGGAAGAGCATTTACGGCTCGGGGTCGATTTTTTTCTGACGAATGAATTGGATGTGGCGATTGATGAGTTTCGAGAAGCTTCTCGTCTGCAGACCAACTATATGGATGCCTATCATAATTTGGGTGTGGCATTGGCTAAGACGGGGGATCTTACAGGAGCGATTGCTGCCTGGACTGAAGCGGAGCGTCTGGACCCCGATGGCATGCACTTACCGTATTCGCTTCCCGCCTTGGTCGCTTATAACTATGGCGTGTCATTAGTCCGCCGAGGGCACGTCCAGCAGGCGATGAAAGAATGGCAGAACGCGCTTCGTATGCAGCCGCAGTTTTCCGAAGCGCATTATGCTTTGGGTTTGGGATTTTTGGCGTTGAAAAATCCTGCAGTGGCCGCGGCTCATTTTCAATCTGCTCTTTCTCTTTCTCCTGATTGGGCAGAGGCTTCTGTGGCCTTGGGACAGGCGCATTATGAATCCCACGAATATGACCGGGCTCGGGAGATGTGGCACAAGGCTCTGGAGTTGAGTCCGGGTGAGGCTCGCATTTATGCCCTTCTTGGGCACTTGGCTGTACGGAAAGGGAATTTTCAAGAAGCTATTGACTATGTTCGGGAAGCCATCGCCCTTCAATCTGAATTGATACCGGCTCATTTCCATTTAGGTCTGGGGCATTTGGCCAAAGGCGAAATACCGGCGAGTGTGCTCGCTTTTGAGGAAGTACTGCGAGTAGATGCACATTTCACCCCTGCTCGATTGTGGCTGGGTGTGGCCTGGAGCCGGCTGGGCAATTGGGCTCGGGCGGCCCGTCATTGGAGGGAAGCGCTTCAGCTTGATCCATTTGGTGGTGAGACCTTGTGGCTACATACCCATTTAGGCATGGCGCTTACCGCCATGGGGCAGGTTCAGGATGCCACCAAAGAATTTCAATGGGTGGTGGAACAGCGGCCGGAGCAGGCGGAAGGATGGTCACAATTGGGGGTCTCGCTCATGGCGGAGCGCCGATGGGGCGAAGCCGTTGAGGCCCTCCACACCGCTATTAAACTAGATGTTCAGGTGCCGCACTTTCATTTTGCGCTGGGGAATGCTCATGCGGAACAAGGGGAATTGGCTTTAGCCATTCAGGCCTTTCAAGAGGCTGTCAGGCTTGCCCCAGACTTTGTGGATGCGCAGTTTCATCTGGGAATGGTGTTGCGCGCTCATAATCAATTGCTGGCTGCGGTTGAGCCTCTTCGCCATGCGGCGGAAGGCGGTTCGCGGGAAGCCCAGGGGTTGCTCGCATCCATGTATGTGAACGGTCACGGAATTGATCGTAATATGCCTTTGGCCATGTTGTGGTGGTCTCGCAGTAGTCGGGGGGCCATTGCGGATACTATCACTCGCACAGCGCAGAATCAGTTGGCCCAATTGCGGCGGAGACTGCACCGACAACAATTCACTCCTGCTGAGCGACAAGATGTACTGACGGGATTTTCACTCATTCGGCAAGATTTGGCGAATCATGCTCCCGTCAAACAGCAAAATGAGAGCAGGTCCGCGGATAGGATTCTACCGAAAAAAGGTGTTCCTTCCACCATTGTTTTGCAGTGGATGGTAGAGCGAGCACTAGCCTTAGATACAGGAGCCCAGGACACGTTACGTAAGTGGTATGTTGAGAGTAAAGAGGGAAAAGGGCCTTTGCATGAAGCAGCTATCCAAGACTATTGGCTTCAGGTTGCCAAGGAAGGTGATCGAATGGGCTGTGAACTTATTGCAAACATGACTCCTCAAGAAAAATTTTCGGTTGTACGGCAGGCTTGTGAATCGCTCAACTAATAAAGGATTCGTCACAAC
The DNA here is from genome assembly GCA_965223185.1 of Nitrospirales bacterium. Lineage (GTDB taxonomy): Bacteria > Nitrospirota > Nitrospiria > Nitrospirales > UBA8639 > Nitrospira_E. Next base: position 1,316,986 of record OZ244988.1, read on the forward strand.
ATTATGAGGCAACCGACACAGCACCCTCAAAGAATACCCATGCTTCTAATCGTGTGGTTGGCTCTAGGGTGCACCCTTGCAAGCTTTGGGCTTTCCCATTTTTTCCCACAAGGAGCAAAATGGCTGGAGGATTGGCAGTTGTCTCATTGGTCTGCTCAACCCCTGGCCCAATCCATTGTACTGATTCGAGCAGACGATCGGAGTCCGGCCTTGTGCGGGGCGGGAAGATGGCATCTGGATGTGCTGCAAGTCGCCTTGAGTGCGTTACATCAAGCTGGGGCGTCTGTGATCGCTCCTCTAGTGGATATTTCTTTGCCGGTTCCACCCGAATGTGGTGGATTAGGGGGTTTCGTCAAGTTGGCGGAAGTGACGAAACACATAGGAACTGTGGTTTATCCGGATTCGGTGCCCCTTGCTATTAAACAATCGGCCCTTCAAACAGGAATGGTAACTCCACCCTTTAGGGGTAACGAGGTCGGCGATAGTTTCAGATTGGGCGAAGCTTCCTTCTCATCGCCTCATTTGCCATTTGGTATCGCAGTGGCCTCCTCTTTTCAATCTCATGAGGCTCCACTTTTCCCCCATTCATTTTTGTCTGTCTCAAAGGTGATAGTCCTTCAGGATCATGGTGTTTCTCCGCACCATTCGTTCACCCATGTGTGGCAATGGATTGAAGATGGGCAACAGGATGAACTGACGCGTCTTTTTAAGGAGAAAGTGGTTTTTCTCTATACCGACACACCGTGGAATTCGGGGTCTTCTGATGCCCAGACCTTTAGTGGTCCTCCGGCTCTTTTTCATGCTCAATTGGCCAACAGGTATTTGACTAATTCCTGGGTCACGCCGGTCTCGTTTCCCTTGGCCTTTTTTGCGGCCTTTGGTCTGAATTGTCTAATCATAGTTCCCTTTGTTTCCCAGATTTCCCCTCGAAAATTGGGATTTATCTCAGGAGGCGGAATGCTGCTGGTGATCCTCTTGGTGGTTGTCGGGGTCCAATGGGGATGGCTGTGGCCGCTTTTCGATATGGGGCTGACGATAGCCTTAACAATTGGCGGAATGGGTGCGTGGAAATTTTGGCAAACTCGAGAAACCGTGAATCAACATATTGTGAGAAGAGAACAGCAGCTTAAGCATTTTGAGGAAAATTTGACAGAGAAACAGCATCAGGTCCGGCGGTTAGCAGAGGAATTGTCCATGGCCCAACATCAGTCGAATGAATCGGGGATGGTGATTGAGGAATTACAAGTTGCACAACATTCGGCGCGGGCCCAGTTAGAGAGATATCAAGTTGAAGTTCATGAGACCCATCGTAGGATTGAACGCTTGCAAGAGGAGTTGTGCGAGCTTCGGCAACAAGTACCTGTTGCTCACGATATACGTTCTGAAATGTCTCAGGTGGCTGATGAGCAAGCGCTGATTCAGGAATGTGTCGCACATAAGATTGTCACGCGTGATCCAGCCGTTCTGGGCTTGTTTCAGAATCTGAAGAAGGCCGCTGCGACCCAAGTTCCCATTTTAATCTTGGGAGAGACCGGCACGGGCAAAGAAGTATTTGCTCAGGCGGCGCATGCCCTGAGCCCTCGAAGGCACGGGCCGTTTATTTCGGTGAATATGGCGGCTATCCGTTCTGAGTTATTTGAAGGTGAATTATTTGGACATGTGAAAGGTGCTTTTACCGGAGCGGTCGGCCGTATGGGTTTTTTAGAATCGGCTCATGGTGGGACCTTGTTTTTAGATGAAGTGGGGGATCTTCCTCTGGAATTACAGGCCAAGCTGTTGCGATTTTTAGAAGATGGCGGCTTTCATCGAGTGGGGCAAAGTGTGGTGACCCATGTGGATGTTCGTATTGTGGCGGCGACCAACCGTGATTTGCAGGATGAAGTTAGGGCCGGGCGCTATCGCGAAGATCTCTATTACCGATTGCGGAGTATTGTGTTGACCCTTCCTCCTCTTCGGGAGAGAAATCAGGCCGACCATGCGCTTTTAGCCCAATCGTTCTTGAAGCAATTTTCCCAATCGCAACATCGCTCGGAATTGGCCTTCACGCAAGGGGCCTTGAATGCGATCATCGCGTATCATTGGCCCGGGAATATCCGTGAACTCCGGCAAACGATCGCCCAAGCGGCGGTTCTCGCCAATGGAAATGTCATTACCGAGGCAGAGTTGAAGCTGGCAGGACCTCGACCAGGAGCTCTTAAAGGAAATCGGGTCAGAGACGATGTAGGTCAGCAAGAAGATGCTATGGTATTAGCCTGCTTGCGGCAGCATCACTTTGATATGCAAGCGACGGCAACAGCCCTAGGTTGGGATCGAGGAACGGTCACTCAACGGTTAAAAGGATTAGGGTTTCAAGCTCTGGTGGAGCATCATGAGGACCTGAGGGCTGCAGCCTGTTCCCTTGCGGGAGACGAGAATTTAGCGGGTGTGGTCGAGAATCGATTACGGGAATATGCCAAAAATTTATTTCCGAAATCGAAGCAGTATGCAACTGCTGAGGAAGCCATCGCCGATTGCCGGAAACGCTTCCGGAACCTTCCGGACCGGCATTTTCCGGCAGTGGCACGATTGATTCAAGCCAAATTTCTGGGCTTGACCTCTGGTTAAGCCTGCACGAATTTCAGCGCCGCCGAATTAATGCAATACCGTAAGCCGGTGGGAGGCGGACCGTCATTGAAGACATGCCCTTGATGGCCACCGCAACGGGCACAATGAACTTCCGTTCTGGGATAGATCAATTTCCAATCGGTTCGGGTTTCAATGACGGTTTCCGAAATCGGTTGCCAAAAGCTCGGCCATCCCGTCCCGCTGTCAAATTTCGTCTCCGAAGAAAACAACGGTAATTCACAGCCAGCGCACTGGTACGTGCCGTCGGCCTTATTGTTGTGGAATTCATTAGAGAACGGCCGTTCCGTCGCCTCGTGCCTCAATACTTGGTATTGCATTTCAGTCAGTAAGGCTTTCCACTCTTCATCGGTTTTGGTGATTTTTTGAATGCCATTTCTCTCCCGGGCAGGGTTACCCGCGGCCAGGGATACACCCAAGGATTTTGCGAGCAGACCAAGGCTTAATGCTGCACCAACTTTCATAAGATTCCTCCTATTCACCGACATGTTGGACCTCTCTATGGTGGCATGATGTAGATCAATACGGTCGTATTAGGGGACCCCCTGTTGGTTCCCCTTTGTTCTACATTTCTAGTCTACCAAAGTTGTGAATTGTTACGGAATTGTAGTCCAAAAACTTTGACGCAACTCAGAATAATTTTTACAATATAAACAATGGATCTCATCAAAAAAAAGGGAAGGTTGTTGGAGAAAAATGGTTGGAGTAAAACGGGAAAAATCGTTGTCAAGACGGGATTAATAAATGAGGGAAGGAAGGAGTGAATATGACTGAACGATCGCTGGATATTAAAATTGAAAGCCGAAATGTTGGTATGACTCCACGTTGGAAAAACGAAATTGAACGGCGAGTTCAAGCCATAGAAACCGGTATCATCCGTCCAACCCACGCTCGGGTTACCCTCACCAAAAATGCCCATCATAAAAAAGGCGCTGATAATGCTGAAGCGCTGGTCGTCATTACCCTTCCACGGAAACGGACCGTGACGGCAAGAAAAGAATCCAAAACATTTGAAGAAGCCATCCGTGCCGCCTTTCAGGCCATTGATCACGAATTAGAAAAAATTGAGGAAAAGCGTATTGCCCGTGCGGCAAAAGCCGCTGGGAAAAGGACGCTGAAACGAGAAGCTCTTTCAGTGGCGTGATTCAAAACTATTTTTCGATCTTGTTCCCATGAAATGAGCGGGTGGGTGAAACAACCATCCCCCACTTCGTCTACCTTCCCTCCTCGAACTTCTACTCATGGTTAGCTCCATCTTGATTGTAGAGGACTTTGGTAGACCAAAAGATCTTGATTCTTCCGCAATTGGACAACGATTGGGGAGAAAATGTCTGAAAAAAGGCGGACAACTGGACTTTATGGGATAGCCCATTGGGATTCTTAATTGAAGGGGATGCTCTCTGCTGTAGACTGAGTATTTGAAAATAAGGATTTAATCCTTGCTTTTATTAGAAGGATCGAACAGTGATCAGTGCGTTACTGCAATGGACCTCGAAGAATTTCATGTCCAGCTTGCATGATTTCTCCTAGACGTTTTTGGGTGGGAGCTTCCCCGTAACAGCGAACGATGGGTTCAGTCCCTGAAGGGCGGATGAGAAACCATCCGCCATCGGAGAGGATCAATTTACAGCCATCCATCTTGTTGACTTGTACCACCTCCATTCCAGCAAATGTGGCGGGCGGGTGATCAACTACCTGCTTGACTTGTTCTTTCATATGCTGGTCAATGGTTAAGTCTTGTCTTGTGGTAAAAAGCCTTCCCACTCGTTCAAACACATCATTCAGCAATTCTTTGATAGTCTTTCCGGTAAAAGCCACCATTTCCGCAACTAAGGCTCCGGCCAGGATCCCATCTTTTTCCGGGACATGACCTTTGATGGATAATCCAGCACTTTCTTCCCCACCAAACACAATTTGGTTTTTAGCCAGTAGTTCGCCGATAAATTTGAACCCCACAGGTGTTTCATGAACCGATAAGCCATGGTGGGCGGCCACCGCATCAATGAGATGGGTTGTTGCAACCGATCGGGCTACAGCCCCTGTCCATTGACGGCTTTTGATCAAATAGTCTAAGAGTACGGCCAAAATGTCATTGGCTGGGATAAAAGTCCCATCAGCATCCACGACTCCGAACCGATCCCCATCGCCATCGGTTGCAAGTCCAAGATGAGCGCCTTCTCGGCAGACCGTTTCTTTTAATTCTTGCAAGGTTTCATCCGTAGGTTCTGGCCGAAATCCCCCAAAGTACGGATCACGCCAATGATGTAAAATCGCCATTTTTGCCCCGGAATTTCGAAGAAACTCATCGAGGTAATTTCGTGTGGTGCCGAAAAGGGGATCAAAAATGACACGAATGCGGCCGTTACGAATACGGTCACAATCGACGTGGCGTTCCAACTCTTTGAGATAATCCAGTTGAGGATTGAAAAACCGAACCATTCCCTCGCTTTGTGCTTTTTCCCATGGGGACCATTTAAGGTGGTCGCCATGCAATAAGGGAAGAATCCGAAGTTCAATGGCCTTGGTTGTTTCCGGCAAGGCTGGGCCTCCCCATTCTGGTGTAAATTTTATGCCGTTCCATTCTGGGGGATTATGACTGGCGGAGATATTTATGCCTCCAGCTAATTTTCTATTGATCACATGATAGGAAATGGTCGGAGTGGGCGTGTCCCGATTGCAGAGTAAACAGGGAATGCCGTGAGCGGCCATGACCTCGGCGACAACTTTTGCAAATCGTTCTCCTAAAAACCGGGCATCATAACCAATAATTACGCCACGCTGGCCGATCTTTTGTTGGCGCAAATATTGAGCAATTCCCTGGCAGACAATTCGGACATTTTGGACAGTGAAGTCCTCCGCCACAATGGCACGCCAGCCTGAAGTTCCGAACTTGATGGATTCCATATTGGTAAGGCGGGAGATGGTTAAATAATCTGAGAAAATGAGCCCAATTAATGTTTTTAAAGAATAGTCCATTTTTCTTTTTCTCGCTAGTCCCTTTACCACAAATTGACCCTTTCCTTTTTTATTTTCTTTGTTTCAGGATGAATGTTGTGGAAGATTTTCGAAGGCAAATAGGGTGGGAGGAGCTTTCACAAACAAAAAAAGCCTCGCCCAATCATGAACGAGGCTTAAAAATTCTCAGTAAAAAATATATTCAAGGTTTTGGGTGTTTTGATCTCCGTAGAATGGGAAGGGCTAATAAACCTGTTCCTAGATAAAGCATGGTGGAAGGTTCGGTGGTGGTCGTAAAGTTCCCCCCAACTAAATCAATGCCAAGCCTTATACCATTGACATCATCGCTTGTTTGGCCTGTTGTCACGTCCCAATTATTGGCCAATAGTGTAAGCCCGGTAGCTGTTAGATTATCAGGCCATCCGTTGGGAGCACTGTAACAACACATTTGGGAGCCCACAAAATAGAAAGTCCAAGTTTTATTCAAAGAGCCTGTCAAAATATAACTAAAGAATCCTGAGGCATTGCTGCCGGAATTTACGAGAGATCCCCTTGTAATTTGCATCATGCTATTTATAGCCCCACCTATACCGGCTGTAAGAGTCCCACGAGTATTTGTGGGAAGGAATGGTCTCAAGGAATGTGTTAATAAGAGAGCCGTTAAGATTGGATTTCGCACCACACTGGGGTATGGTCAGAGGGTTTCTCCATCCCACGTGGTCTTCGATCAACATCAGCTGTGATCAGTCGATCAGTAGCTTGTGGTGAGAGCATCAAATGATCAATGCGCAGGCCTTCGTCTCGGTTCCATCGTCCAGCTTGATAATCCCAAAAGGTGTAGAGTCCAAGCTCTGAATGAATTGCACGAAGCCCGTCGGTGTAGCCCAAATGACAGAGTTTTCGAAAACGGGCTCTGGTTTCCGGCCGGCACAGCGCATCGTCGGTAAAGCCCTTGGGGTCGTAAACATCATCATTAGTGGGGCATACATTAAAATCACCGGCAAGAACTACGGGTTCTTCCAAAGACAAGAGAACGCGCGCATGGTCAATCATGCGATCCATCCATTGAAGTTTGTATGAAAATTTCTCCGTGCCAATGGGATTGCCATTGGGGAGATAAAGAGATGCCATTCGAATCGTGCCGATCACGGCCTCAATATAGCGCGCCTGTTTATCGGCGGGGTCACCGGGAAGTGTGGTCTGTTCGACCTCAATAGGCATCTTGGAAAGGATTGCCACCCCATTGTAGGTCTTTTGCCCAACCACGGCCATGTTGTATCCCATTTCCTCAATCGCCATTCGAGGAAATTGGTCCTCTGTCGTTTTAAGTTCCTGGAGAAGGATAACATCCGGCTCAGCTTGCTTGGCCCATTCCATTAAATGCGGAATTCTGACTTTTATTGAGTTGACGTTCCAAGTGGCAATTTTCATAGTCAAATTTTTCTAGGCTATGAACGATTGTTATGACGAGGCAGGGGATGATGGTTCGGTGTCACGTTGGAAAATCACTTGAAATCCTTGAAATTGTTTTTGAAACAGCGTCTTCAAAATGAAGGGGGTGATGCCAAAAAATAAGACACCATAAATACAAATTTCTAATAAATATTGTGAATCTTCGGAGACCGTACTATTAAAGATTACGGGTAAAGCCCACCCTACAGTCATACTCACAAACATCAGAATGACTACGTGTCGCCATACCAGAAACCACATGAGTTTCAATAGCTCTTTATACGAGGGTTTTTCCATAAGACTCCTTCATTCTACAAACTGTCGTGGACTCTTACCCCGAACTGTTGGTAAAGACGGGAAAAATTGGGTAAGGAGTCAAAAGAAAGACAAGATCTTTCAAAACATAAAGGGCTTTCTTTTCACTCCCTACTTACTTTCTCTTTTTTCCCACTTTTGCTTTTCTCTCATTTAATGTGCCTCATCCCAAGATGGGCCATGGCCGACATCTACAGTCAGAGGGATTGAAAGTTGTAGGGCTGGAAGTGTGGCTGATTCCATGACCTGTTTGATGACTTGAGACGTTTTCTCTAATGCGGGTTCTTTGACTTCGAACAGTAATTCATCGTGCACGGTTAACAACATAAATGCTTGGTCGGTAAGATCATGTTGTTCGAGGGTTTGGGGCACGCGAATCATGGCGCGTTTGAGAATATCGGCTGCAGTCCCTTGTAATGGGGCATTAATCGCGGCGCGTTCGGAAAAATTCCGTCGTGCGGGATTTTTATCATGAATAGCCGGGACATGACATCGACGACCAAAGAGCGTCTCCACATATCCGTGCGCCCGGCAATAGTGTTTGGTGCGTTCCATGTAATCTTGAATACCCGGGTATCGCTCGAAGTAGGATTTGATATATGAGGCCGCTTCCGATTGCTCCACGCTCAATTGCCTGGCCAAGCCAAAGGCACTGATGCCATAGATGATCCCGAAATTAATAGCCTTGGCTTTCCGGCGAATTCCGGAATCCATGTTCTCTAATGGAATGTTGAAAACCTGGCTGGCTGTAAGGGCGTGGATATCTTGTCCTTCCCAAAACGCGTTTTTCAAGACGTCAATGTCCGCCACATGGGCTAATAATCGCAATTCGATTTGCGAATAATCCAAAGACAACAACTGAAAGCCTGGTTCGGCCACAAAGGCACGGCGAATTTTTCGGCCTTCTTCGGTTCGAATGGGAATGTTTTGAAGATTCGGATCGGTCGAGGACAGTCTTCCTGTCGCCGCCGAAGCCATGGCATAGGAAGTATGGACGCGGTGGGTATGTGGATTAATTTGGTGAATTAGCGCTTCGGCATACGTACTGCGGAGTTTGTCCAAATGCCTCCATTCTAAGACTTTCTCCGGTAATTCATGCCCCTGGGCGGCCAAAGATTCTAAGACATCAGCTCCCGTCGAATAACTTCCTGCCTTGCCTTTTTGGCCGCCTTCCATTTTGAGATCGTCAAACAGGACTTCCCCTAGTTGTTTGGGTGAACCGACGTTGAAGGTTTTTCCGGCCAGACCATGAATCTCTTGCTCCAAAGTCACCAGGCGTTGGGAGAATTCCTGTGACACCTGCTTGAGTTGAGCCAGGTCAACTTTAATGCCTTTTTGTTCCATGGCTGCCAAGACAGGGATTAAGGGACGTTCGAGTGTTTCATATACCGTGGCCAAGTGTTCCAAGAGCAAACGGGGTTTCAGCGCATGATGTAAGCGTAAAGTAATGTCGGCGTCTTCTGCCGCGTAATTCAGGGCCTGTTCCAAGGAAACCTGGTCAAAGGTAATTTTGGACTTGCCGGTGCCGGTAACTTCTTTATATTTGATGGTGGTATGCCCGAGATTGAGTTCAGCTAATTCATCCATGCCATGGCCATGTTTCCCTCCTTCTAGGACATAGGACAGGAGCATGGTGTCATCCACAGGCGAAACCATAACTCCATAGCGGGCTAAGACAACCATGTCGTATTTAATATTGTGACCGATTTTTAGAACGCTGGGGTCCATAAGAATGGGCCGAAGCATATCTAATGCGGTTTCTAACTGAATTTGCCGAGGTTTTTCAGCCTCGGCCTGCGTCTGTTCCAATAAGTCCATTGAAGGAGGGGTTCCGGGTGTCACGTGGCCTACGGGGATATAACAAGCGTTGCCTTGTTGAAGACAGAGTGAAATCCCAACCAACTCTGCCCGAGTTTGATCAAGTGAGGTTGTTTCGGTATCAACGGCTACCAGTCCTTGTTCTAATGCCCCCTCGATCCATGTTTGTAGGGCATCGGCCGTTTGCACCAATTCGTAAAGTGGTTGAGGAGGTTTTGGGGGGATGGAAGATTGCATCTTGTCCAAATTGTTTATGGATGAGGCCTGAGGAAGCTCAGATTTTGTGGACTGTGGTGGTGGGGAAGGTGGTTCTTGTGAGGCCCGACTGTGTAGACGGGCTAAAATCGATTTGAATCCCTGCTCTTTGAGAAAGTGTTCTAAATGGACCAAGTCCGGCTGGCGTCGTTCAAGTTGGCTCAGTGGAATGGCTAAGGGAACATTATTTCTCAAACGAACCAGTTCACGGGAAAGTCGGGCCTTATCGGCATGTTCGATGAGATTTTCTCGCCGTTTATTCTGCTTAATTTCAGAGGCGCGGGCGAGTAATGTATCTAAGTCTCCAAATTCTTGAATGAGTTGTGCAGCCGTTTTGATCCCGATGCCAGGAACTCCGGGTACATTGTCGGAGGAATCGCCTGCGAGAGATTGCACATCGACGACTTTTTCCGGACCGACACCGAATTTTTCTTGGACTTGTTCCGGGCCGATCCGTTTGTTTTTGAAGGAATCGAACATGGTGACTCGATCTGACACCAGCTGCATCAAGTCTTTATCCGAGGAAACAATGGTGACGTCGGCCCCCTCATTGATGGCTTCTTTCGTATATGTAGCGATGAGGTCGTCAGCCTCAAACCCATTTAACTCGATACAATCCAAATTAAAAGCTTCTGTGGCTTCACGTACGAGAGCAAATTGAGGTACGAGTTCATCAGGAGGTTCGGTGCGATTCGCTTTATATGAGGGGTCGAGGTCATTGCGAAACGTTTTGCGTGCAGAATCGAAAATAATGGCGATATGATCGGGCTGCATGTCATCCAGCAATTTCATCAGCATCGTAATAAATCCGTACACCGCATTGACGGGTGTACCGTCAGGGCGCGTCAGGATTTGAATGGCATGGAAGGCGCGGAATATGAAACCAGATGCGTCCACCAACACCACATGATGGATCGGTAAATGAGAAGGTTGATCGATAGGTGAGGTCATAAAGAAATTTTCAGGAATATTGCTAGGAAAGAAAAGATACCTGATGTAAAACGTCGTGTCGACCTGTCCGGATGGTCCGCCTGCCTCCAAGAATCCAGCATGTTACAATAGCCAATCCTTTGGTTCTTGAGAGTAGAAAGCCCTTCCTATGAGGAAAGTAATGGTTGCCATCGCCAGTATAATCGTTCTTTTCGTTCTGCTGATTTTTCTCCTGCCCTACCTACTAGATTTGAACTCGTATCGAGATCAGTATTTGCCGGTTCTTGAACGCATGCTTCATCGAAAGGTTGCTGTGGGAGACGTTCGCTTGACGATTTGGCCCACCTTAGGAGTGCGGTTTCGGGAAGTGTCCATTTCCGATGATTCCGACTTCAGTAGCACACAATTTTTGACGGTCCCTCATGTGCAGGTGGCTGTTCGGTGGAAGCCGCTTCTTCAACGGCGTATTGAAGTGAAAAGCGTGGTTGTTGAACATCCCATCATGCAGGTCATTCGATCGTCGGAAAGTCGCTTCAATTTTTCCACCATGGGAACTATTCCCACGACCGGTCAGATTGCCCCCGAACAGAAAGAATCCCAGAACTCCGTTTCTCCCTTGTTTGGCATTTTGGCGGTCAAGCAATTTTTATTAACTGATGGATCTGTGCAAGTTGAAGATAGGACTCATCAACCCTCGAAAGTCTATCGGATTGAAAATCTTACGATGACCACCGAATCGGTGGCTATAGGTGAAACAGCTCATCTACACATTAATGGTATGGTGATGCCTTTCAAGACCCCGGTAGATGTGAAGGGACGTTTGGGGCCGCTCCAAGCGAACTTGGACATTCCAACCCTTGCAATCGAAGGTCTTGTTGGGAAGGTGGCTGTTCGGGCAAAAGGAAATATAATTGACGGCCGATTGACAACAGATATAGAAGTGCCAAAAGCCTCTACGGAAGATCTGGCGATCGTGCTTGGTTTGAACAAACCGATTGAGATCTCCCGAATGCAAGTCCATCTGACTGCTCCGCTGCTTCACAGAGATCAGCGCACAAATTCAAGCGAAGTGCAAATAAATCCTCTTCGTGTGAATCTTCAAATTGGTCAATCCCTTATTCATATATTGGGAAAAGGCACACCTTCTCATTTTTCTTTGCAGGGTGATGCAGCAACCTTTTCCTCAAATGATTTTCCTGTGGCTCTTCCTGTGCGAGGGCCCTTTGCTCTTGAACAGGTTGAATTCACCGCCGAGGTGCATAAGGGTGCCTTTTATCTCCAATCTTTCAACGCAAGGGCATTGAAGGGTTCCTTAATGGCCCAAGGGGTTCTTGATCCTTGGAGTCTCCCTTTCAGATTTTCTACGCAAGGTACTTTCAAAGATTTTTCTACTGAGGCTCTGCTAAAGGTTGCGACGGCATCTTCGCTCCGACTTACTGGATCCGGAGCAATGGATTGGAATATTCAAGGATCGATTCCTTCTTCTACGAGTCCCATACTCGATGGGCCTATGCATGTGACCATCCGTGATGGGGCTATCATGGGGTTTGATTTAACGAAGGTCATAGAGGAAGCCTTGCAGTTGTCAGGAGTCATCGGCCTTTCCCCTGGAACCACCCAGTTTTCGCTTATCGATGGGCAATCGGAATTCGAGAAGGACGGATTAACTATCAAGGAATTCGTGATTCATAGCCCCAATTTTTTCTTGCAGGGCCGCGGAAAGGCGGGCCTGGACCAATCGCTGAAGGTGAAGGGGAAGGTCAGCGTCTCACCGGGCCTTGCTGCACAAATAATTCAACGCTTTCCCATGGTCAATGTGATGAGACAAGAAGGTCGATTGGTGCTTCCTTTCGTGGTTCAGGGGACGGTCCAAGAGCCAATATTTCGATTAGATTCCCGATCATTGGGGAGTCAGGTCCAGAAGAAAGTAGAGGAACGGATTGAAAAAGTTCTGGAAGGGGACGATCAAGAATTGCAGAAACTATTAGACGAAGGGAAGGATCTTTTAAAACAGTTCTTTCGGAAATAAACCCATCGGGCAACAATTTGTGGTTAGGGGGAAGGAAGGGGGCAAGGAACCACTCGGTAATTATTTTGGAACGAGAGTCGGCTCCTGTGTTACGGGAATATTTGTTGACAATTGGCTGACCAAAGCTCGTAATTCCCCAAGGTCATACGGTTTGCCCACAATGGCATAGGCTCCCAGCTTTGTCGCCTGCGCACGAACCTGGGAGTTGAGTGTTCCCGTGATCATAATGATGGGCACGTCAGTTTTTTCGGGTTGCTTTTTGAGATGAGCGAGGAATTCCATGCCCGTCATGAGCGGCATGGCATTGTCCAGAATAATGAAGTTAAATGATTGAGATTCCATCAGGTCCAAACCCGCAATTCCATTATCCGCTTCAAAGCATTGATATCCATCATATTCAAATACTAATCGAAGAAGATCACGACTCACTACATCGTCTTCAAGAATAAGCATAGATTTTGACAACGTTGTTTCCTCTCTCGCTCTCCAAATCGTTAATGTTCTTTACGGTTCTGTTTGATCGTGCCTGATAATGGGGGACAAACATTCAATCTTGTCGGTGTCATTCCTACCGTCGGTTAAATACCTAGCTCTGTAAGAGGTTGAACGGTGTAATTCCATCACTCTGGTTAATCATATGAGGGATATCATTAAAACAAGCAAGGTCTGTACCAAGAGGGGCATGAATTGGTGATGCCGAAATTCCAAGGAATTCTTGATGAAAAAATGTGATAAAGGTATGGATTTGTTTGAATTATCGAAAAGCCTTTTGTGCAAGCTCAAGAATGTCTGGTTTTGCCAACCACATTGAAGAAGGCGGAAACCTATATCTCCAACGATACAGTGTGTATCTTTTTTTCAAGGGAACATGTGCAGAAAGACATAATGTTTACAAGGGGATCATGGTGATAACGCGAGAACTTGCATACGACCGTTATTCCTGGCGAAGAACGGACAGTGGTGGAAGCCCAAGCAAACGGTATGTTCCAAGGAATCCTGTGGTAAGAGTGAGAAGGACCGTCATGAAGAGTCCCATCAATAAGACTCGTCCGTGAATCGACCAGGTGAGGTCAAAAAAGAAATACAAGATCGACCAGGAGAGAAGACATCCGAGTGCGATTCCGACAAGACCGGCAAAGGCACCAATCAGGCCAAATTCGGTACTCAGGGAAAACAGCAATAACCCACGATTTCCACCAAGAGCTTTCAAAATTGCGAGGTCATGTAATCGCCGATAGCGGTTGATTGAAATGGCAGCAATCATGACGACTGCTCCGGTGAGGAGGCACAGTATGGCAAGGGACTGGATGCCCATGGCTAGTTGCCGGAATATCGTGGCAATGTTGTTCAACACATCTCCTACATGAATGGCTGTCACATTCGGCATGACTGAGACGATGGTTTGTTGAAGGGGGATCTCTAGAGCCTTTGGCACTCGCGTCGTGGCAATGTACGTGATGGGTGCTCCATCCAGGGAACCTGGCTCCATAATCATGAAAAAATTCATAGAAAATGAACCCCAGTCCACTTTTCGAAGGCTACTGACTATTGCCGTAAAGGGTACACCTTGAATGTTTAAGGTGATTGTCGATCCTAGTGAAAGACCAAGATTGTGGGCAGCGTCTTCTTCAACTGAGATCCTAGGCAAGGAGTCTTGAGTTGATTCCATTCCGGTTGAAAGTTGAGCTTTGGCAGGACCCCACCATTGTCCCTGAGTCACTTTATTATCCTTAGGAAGAGTGGATAATGCCGTCATGACATATTCTCTCGTGAAATACCAACCGTTTCGTTTCCCTTTATGGTCTTCAGGGTTGATAGGTCGGCCATTGATGGCAGTCAGTCGAGTTCGCACGACCGGGACCAGATTGTAGGGTGTCGGAGGAGTCTGGTGATCTAAGGTCTGCTTAAATGAGGCATATTGATCCGGTTGAATATCAATAAAGAAAAAGGAAGGAGCGTTTGAGGGGATTTGATCTTCGATGAGGTCAAGTAATGTGTGTTGCACCGTGATCAAGGTGGTTAGGAGCATGACGCCGATCCCAATCGCTAAGGTCATGGCTTTGGTGAAATTGCCGGGTCGTTGGAGATTATTGGTTGCATGGCGTAGCAACCATTTTTGGGGAAAATGAATGCAGCGCAGAAGCCAAAATAAGATGCTGGTTACCCCCAGAAGAGCAAAAACACCGACAAGAAAGGCACCAGCGAAGAACAGGCCGAGCGATATCGAATGAGCTTGCCATACGGCTAATCCTAGCAATCCCCCTGAGATCAAAAGGCTGGTGATTCGTTGTTCGCGGTCGTTCCACCAGCCTTTCAAGAGGGATATCATTGTTTGGGACCAAGAGAGCCGGTCTTCTTGAGTGCTCGCCGGCTCGACGTCCTGGCGAAAGATTAAAGAAGGCGAGACGGAACGGATGGCCAACAGGGGCCACAGAGAAAAAGCGAGAGTGGCCAAGATGCCCACAGCCATCCCTCGCAAAAGCGGAGGGAACGTCGGTTCGATGGGGAACGATTCGGGAATGAGGCCGCGAAGAAGGAGGGGTAGACCCTGATGGAGCCCGATCCCCAGCATTCCCCCAGCAAGGCTTCCGATACTTCCCAGAAGGAGACTTTGCGTAAGATACATGCGGATCACTTGAGCGGAATCGGCGCCTAATGTTTTAAGGGTGGCGATGATCGGAGTTTTTTGAGTAATAAATCCTTGAATGGTACAAGCGACTCCAATGCCGCCAACCCACAATATCGTCAATCCAATAAGCCCAAGGTATAGGGTTAATTGATCCAAAAAGCGACGAAGTCGAGGTTGGGCATCACGGTACGAACTGACCCGAGCACCCTCCTGGCTGAGCCGCCCCTGAAGTTCTCCCAGCCATCGATTTACATTGCTGTCTGGAGGAAGTTGTAATCGATAGCGCTCATGAATGCGGCTCCCCGTTTTGACTAGCTCCGTGGTATCCAAGGCTTCTTGAGAAATCATCAGACGTGGTCCGAGGCTAAAGGCTGTTGCAATTTTGTCGGGCTCTTTGAGAAGGATTCCGGTGATAAGGAAATAAGATTGGCCGATACGAAGTTCACTGCCAAGTTGTAGATTTAAACGAATAAGCAACGATTTCTCCGCGATGGCTCCAAAGCATGGCACTTGCCGACAGCCGGATTGAACAGAGGCTAAGAGTCGTTGAACCGGTTGAGCCGGTTCAACTTTTACACTCCCATAGAGGGGGTAGAGCGAATCTAGTGCCTTCAACTCCACCAATTGAGAGGAGGCCGTGGAATCCTGCTGAGCCAATTGGTCAGATTCAACGGCAGCCATTGCAGCCAGCTCGGTCACATGCGAGACAGGGATATTTCGTTCAGAGAGCGACTCCAATACCTCTTCCCCCTTGTCACTCATACTGCGGCGCCAGGATAATTCGATATCGCCCCCCAACAGTCCGCGTGCGTCCCCCAAGATAGCCTGTTCGACATTGGTAGCGAACAGGTCAACAGCCACGATGGCTCCGACACCTAAGGCGATACAGAGAAATAAGAATATGAAACGAGACCAGGAATTAGCCGTTTCCCGCCAGGCCATTTTGAGAGAGAGCGGAATCATTAAAAATCTTCGGAAATCAGGGTTTGTGAGACGTATCGTTCACGATGGACCCATCTCGTAAAGTCAAAATACGTTGAGCTCGAGCCGCCAATTCCGTATCGTGAGTCACTAAAATCAGGGTGCTGTCATGCTGTTCATACAGTTGCCATAACAAATCGATCACCAGGTTTCCTGTCACACTGTCTAGATTGCCAGTAGGTTCGTCAGCCAACAGGAGCGGTGGTTGGCAGATAAAAGCTCGCGCCAAAGCCACCCGTTGCTGTTCTCCGCCAGAGAGTTGAATGGGATAATGGTGAAAGCGTTGTTCCAACCCGACCGCTTGAAGGAGAGTTTTGGCCCGTTTTTCGCCGGTGGCCACTCCTTGGAGTTCCAAGGGGAGGGCCACGTTTTCAAGAGCGGTCAAGGTTGGAATAAGATGAAAGGCTTGGAAGACATATCCAATATATTGGCGGCGGAAACGTGCCATGGAGCTCTCGGCTAATGTCGTAATATTGGTGCCGTGAATGTGGATCGTGCCCTGTGTAGGACGATCCAGTCCAGCCAGCAAACCTAGCAAAGTTGATTTACCGCTACCCGAAGGGCCGACGATCGCAAGAACCTGTTTGGTCGAGACCTCAAACGAGATGTCGTGTAAAATTTGAACAGAGTGGTTTCCAGCGGAAAGGTGCATGCCAAGCTGATTGACGGAAATAAGAGGTGGAGAAGCAGGTGACGGAGAAGGGGACAAGGAAAAATCCAATGCAGAAATGGGCCCAGTGGTTATCGGGTAGAATGCATCAAGTGGCGATTGTCAGGAGGTGCCTGAATGGAGCCTTTCAAATCTTCGTCATTTTACCAATCCCAGTCCTCTTCTGTCTGATTCTACCAGGATGCGACACAGAAGACGGGTCTAAGATTGATCTGGTTGAGCCCCCGGGCCAGAATGCTTCTCTCGCCTCAACTCGAACATCCGTGGATGAGTCTCCTCGGCAAGAGAAAGAACAATCCTCCAAGCTTCCTCGGATTGTGGCATTTGGTGATAGCTTAACTGCTGGCCTTGGAGTGGATCCAGCGGAGGCGTATCCGGGCCAGTTAGCCCGATGGTTACGTGAACAGGGGTTCGCCTATGAAGTCATCAATGCGGGAGTGTCCGGTGATACATCGGCTGGTGGTCTGAGGCGTGTCGAGTGGATTTTGAAAAGTCAGCCTCAATTGGTCATTGTGGAATTAGGGGCCAATGATGGTCTGCGTGGGCAACCTTTGGAAGAAACCTATAAGAACCTCAACGCCATTATTGAGAGCCTCAAAGCGAAAGGGATCATTGTGGTGTTAGCGGGTATGCAGCTTCCTCTTAATTATGGGGAGGACTATACCCAAGAGTTTTCTGAGCTGTATGTCCGGCTGGCTCAGAAGCATGAGCTTCCCTTTATACCCTTTTTCTTGGAAGGCGTGGCTATGCAGCGGCATTTAAATCAGGGAGATGGTCTTCACCCCACTGCAGAGGGGTATGCGATAGTGACGCAGAATGTCTGGAAAACGCTTCAGCCCATTCTCAAACAACTCGCCAGAAAAGATTCAGCACAATGAAAAGGATCTAAAAAAATGCCCCTCTTCCCGTTTTGGGAAGAAGGGCACGAGAAAAGATTTTGTTATTTGAAGAAACGAAGAGAAATGTGACTTCAGGTCTTAAAGAAGATGTCGTAGGCTCCATAGGCCAGAATGATGGCGATAGTGCCATAAAACATCGCGGTAATCCCTTCATATCCCCCACCAGGGGCATTAGCCATAGCTGGAGCGGCTGCCAATAAAAACATCGTACTTAAGGTAATAATGCGACTCATACAACCCTCCTTAAATTTCTTGCTTAAAATAATCTTGTCTTTAACTAAACGACGAAATGCCTTTTCTTCTGGATTTGTGTCGGATTGTAGACAATTTTATTTCAGAGATGCAACCCGAATTGGAGAATGAACCTATGGATTAAGAGAAATTGAATTAGTATTTACTACGTATAAACCAGATGAATTTCCGCAATGGTTTGGTCCTTCATCTTTTGAAAAGGGGGAATCTATTCAAAATGGAGCTATCCATGGAATTGGGCCTCCCGAACTTTGGGATTATGGTTCAAGACGCGAATGCGATCCATCACAAAATGGTGACTTTTTGCTGTGCTTGCAACCGCACCACGCTACTTTCTTCTTTTCCTTAATTTCGACTTCCATGGGCGATATATCCGTTCCCGTGTGAGATCCGTCGCAAAAGGGTTGGGATTTTGATCGGCCGCATTGACACCAATAATATGTCCCAGGTTCCATGTCCATGACATAGGGCGCACGTTGTGGAATGACGATAGGGTCAGACATGTGTTTCTCCTTCTAAAGTCATAAAAAAATGGAGGGTTTTGAAAAAATCATTAGGGAAGCGTTGAATAATACTGATTTCCAATAGCAAAACAGTCTAAAAACCATTAGTAGAAGTTCCGGATTTCAGGTCTGTTCAAAAAAGTCCGTCCAGCAAGGCCACAGCCAATTTGGCGAGCGGAGCGTACGGTTATGTACGTGAGCATGGCAAATTGGCGAGAACGCTGCTGGCGGCTTTTTTCAACGGACCCATTATTAACATTTGGCTTGAAGGCCTTTGGGGCCCAAAGGGGTAAGCCATAGAAAATCGGCAATGCCATTTTGGAGTTCTGCAGAGACTTCGGCTTCTTTTGAGGGATCCCAGGCAATTAAATAAATCGTAAGCATTTTGACCGAAGGATGCGTGCGTTGAACTCGTTTGGGGACGGGAATGTGGTATTGAATATGGCCGCCTCCGGTATAACTGACAATGGGGCCTTCTGACGGAGATTTGTGATCCAAGTAATTTCTGATTATGCGCGCCATCCCCTCATCACGAAAAATCGAAGCTTCGAAAATTCGTCGGTAAACATGATCGGGTAGACCGGCATGACACGATTCGATTTGATCATAAATGAGGTGTTCATATTCAGGATCATCTGTGATGATTTGGCCGATGGGCCAAGGCTCCATTTGAGGATCCTTGAGGG
The DNA here is from genome assembly GCA_965223185.1 of Nitrospirales bacterium. Lineage (GTDB taxonomy): Bacteria > Nitrospirota > Nitrospiria > Nitrospirales > UBA8639 > Nitrospira_E. Next base: position 1,335,982 of record OZ244988.1, read on the forward strand.
CTTGGTCTAATCCCTGAGAGACCACCAAGCGAACCAAAGGTCGGGGAGGATTGAGTGCCAGGAGCTTGAGTTGATGTGTTTGAGAAAAGGACGCTAATGATTGGTAGTCGGCAAAGTCACCACCCCAATTATCTTTCCAGTGTGATTCTTCTTCTAATTCTTCCAGGGACATTGTTGGTTGGCCAATATAACGATCCAATCCCGCTTGTCCATCCCAGCTAAACATCTCCATGGCCAGACTCGGTTGACGCTGGTGTGCCAGGAGTCGGGAAAGAATGGTTTGTGCGGCTTCAATATGCGATGGAGTGTAGTGTTCTTCCCCAAGAAAAATGACATCAGCGTCTATGAGATGAGGGATCAATTCATCAATCGTCAAGAGTCGTCGATCCGAAGTTTGATAAATTTGGCCGACCGAAAAAGTTGGGTTGGCTTGCAGAGTCGTACAGGCGAAAATCCCAGAAAGACACAGGGTACTGAGAACAAACAGAAAAAAGGGAGGTCGGAAAGGTAAAATTTTCCTCAGTTTCATACTGTGCATGGTGTAACATAGTCCCCTCATCGAGGCAATAATGGCAAGAGAAAAAATTCTCCAAAAAGAATGGTTACGAGAGGGTGTGGAGTATTGTAAGAATTCGTTCCCTTTTAGACGAGGAAGGCCCTCTTCATGGATAATCAAGTGATGGACTTTCAAGAATTTCGTACACGGATAAAAACGATTCGCGAAGATTACCCGCATCATTGGGAAGCCAGCCGAAAATTGATGACTTCAGAATCCTTGAGGACGACGTTGCCGATTCTGTTGCAATTCCTCCAACAGGCAGAGTTAATGCCTGATCTACGAACACGCTTGATCGATGTTGTGCAGCAATGTGTCCAGCATGTGAAAACGAGGGACCTGCATCAATCCTTAAAGGAACTGACGGGCCTACCACCCTCTAAAGCGCTTCGAGCACTTCTGGTCTGGGGTGTGCTAGCCCTAGATGACCAAGAAAAAGAGGTTCAAGCGGATGGTGCTTCCGAGGACATAGAACGTTGCCTAAAGACCGGACAAAACCCGTATGATCTTCTACTACAGACCACAAGCCCCTCAGTGTTGGATATTGGGGCGGGTGATTTAACCTTTGAACGGGAATTGGTGGATGTGTATGTTCCGCGATTGCGTGGTCGGCAGACCGGGCTTCTCCTCCATGCGTTTGATCGGTTGATGCCTGGTTCTCGGGTCGGGGGGGTCTACCACAAGAATGAAGATCAGGATCGATATTTACAAAGTTTTCCTGCTGAAGATTTAAGATATCAATTTTGGGGAGGGATGGGTCTTGAGCAATTCAACAAAGTGAAAGGGGCACAGCAACGCTATACGGTCTGTACCTGTCACGCGCCGGCAAATCCCACATTTGCTTATGAGCCTACTAGAATAGATCGAAAGGTGATCCATGAGCATCTGAAAACAACCCGAGGGCAATCTCGTTTGAGCCGATATGAGGGAGAACCTGTCTTAGAGGTCTCTCATCAAGGGCAGGAACTGACGTTTCCTCCCTGGAAATTTGATATCGTCGGATCTGTCGAACTTTTACAATTTATGATGCAACGAAGTCGGGTAGGGGTGTTATCCGCTATTGACGATGAAGTGTTTTGGGAACTCTTGAGTCAAATTCTCGCCGAGGATCGGTTTCGCCCACGGAATCGAATTTTTACCAAAGACATTATTCCGGAAATCTTTGGTGAGGTTCATAAAGAACTATCTGGCTTACCCATTGGTGAAAGGGCGGACTTATCAATAATTGCGGAACTGAGAGATGGCATGCCTTGGGCAAAAATAACATCCTCAAAATTCCGATATGTCGAAATTCGACGAGGCGCCTACTGGGAAGGGATTCCCAGTAGTTTCACCGCCAAGCAATTTGCTCACATGAAAGAAGAATCCCCACCCTGGTGGATCATTTTTCTCCTGGATGTTTAGGCAAGTGAAGGTTTATCAAAGAATTATGGGCCTATAGGACAAAAATATTTTTGGCATATAACTTAACCTGCAGGGATCCAAATAAAAAGAATTGGTTAACGTTCAATTTCGGTTAAGCGGTTATTAATATTATGCGAACTCACACCGAATCTCTTTCCTTTCCACAATCAACAGATGCAGGGGCCAGCTATCGACTCAGGCCTTATGGGAGCCCTGGCGGGCATTGAACTCCACTTGTGATTTTAACTATGCCGTTTTTGCACAGGCTGCTTCTAAGCCTTTGGCCAAAGGAAAATCGCAGCATAGGACATTGACTAACCCATGTCGGATGGCTTCAAGGACCAGCGGGACTTTTTCAGCACGAGTAGCGGTGAGAATGACGCCCGGAACCGAACGTTTGGTGGCTCGTTGCGCGCACTGGCGAAGATGTGGCACCTGAATTCCTAGCCAACGTTCGTTGACTCGTTCCAAAATCTGACATTGACTCTTTGACAGTCCCGGTTTGGGTAAAAAACATCCCGACATATTTCCAACCGTAAGTCCCGAAAATTCCGATTTCGACAGTTTGGTAGCATCGGCCGCTGCTTTAAGCCACAAACCCGAGAAATCATTCATGGCTCCCACTGAGGTCAAAACGCAATCCAAATGGTGAATCGTTCCGCCTTCCTTAAAGGCCCGTTGATAGGAAGGACTGGTAAACACAAATTTTCTAATGACTTTAGTTTCTTGGGGGGAGAACGTATGTGGAATCCAGCTGCCTACCGAAAAAGTGGAAGACTCTCCCTGATTTCCATTCAACAAGCGTGAAAAGGCCCCGGCCAGATTGGCTGAAGAAGTCTTGTTAAGTTTTTCGGCATCAGGAGGTGCCCCAGCGATGGGAATGCATTCGACCGGGTTTTGTTTGCGGGAGGCAGAGGGAATGATCTCTCGCAACGCTTCCAAAATTTTCAGGAGGGTAATGCCCCAGCTGACCCCCAAATTTTTTATATTGGGATTGGCCAATTGTTTCGATAGGTAGGCGGCCATGGGGGCCGCAAAGATGCGTATGGGATCTCCAGGGACTTGGGTGGGAGCGCCACTGTCAAAGACATGAATTTCCTGAAAGTGTTCAGTGCCATGGGCTCGTTCCATGGCCTTTAAATCGTCTTCTACTTTGGGTATTTTCCGCAAATTCTTGGCAGCTTCCCGGTTTGCATGAGAAACATCCCTCGCAAGTTCTAATTTCCGGAAAAGTAAGCCGTTTTCAAGAGCGTACTTGACTGCTCGGGTAGCCGTAGCCGTCGAGATTCCGAGTAAGGAAGCAATCTCCGACTGCTTCATGCGGTACTCTGTTAAAAGGAGGGCGACCTGCTCAATTTTTGCCTTTGACAGTTTGGGTTGTCGTGCCATGATGATCTAAAATTCCTTTATTAAAATGAAATGAATTTCATTTCATTTATGATTATGAATTAATGATGGATTGTTTTATTGAGGCTATGTTACACCACGCGAAACCTGTTGACTAAAAAGAAAGTGAGTTGGGTGGTAGAAGGTTGGGAATGAACAAACATCAGGACCATAAACTGCCATTTTATAGGCAAATCATTGTACCGGTTCTATTGGTCAAATCAAAGCAAGATCCATCAATCTAAGGAGAGGAGCGCCAGCTATGGGAAGCGGAATGGTGTGTGCGGATGAAATGCCCTGTGCAGAAGGTGGATTCGGAGAGGGCGGATTCGGAGGAGGAGAATGCGGGGAGGCCTCACTGCCGTTGCAGTCGTTAGCCGTGCAAAGTCCGACGCACGCAGAATCCTCGTGGCATGTGGCCCCGGTGCACAAGGTGGTGTGCCTGTTCCGTGGTTCGGCCATCAAACAAGGCGTCGTGGCCGGTTGCAATGGGGTGGTCCTGCACCCCGAGCGCATTTATATTCGGACCACCAATTGCCACACCTTGCCCAGTGGGGTGTATGTGACCGACTTTCGCTCCGTCAAACAGGCCCGTCGGCTTCTTGCCCCCAATCAGTTTGTGTCCCTTAACCCCAACACGCTGCTCAACCCGGCCTTTCTCTATGGGGCGAATGTGTTGGAAATGCGGGGGACGAGGCGGATGGTGGTCATTCGAGATGATCGTAGCGTCTTACTAGTGCGGCTCCTGATCACCAGTGGATATATTCGGAGGGTGAAGAAACGAGTGGGGCTGCCGGTTCGGCAGCGCCGGAGGCCACTCCAGCAGGTGGGGAGGAAAGAGGAGGTACAGCGTGGTTAAGGGCAGATGCCGGCGGGAAGCGGGGCGTGGTTGGACCAAAGCTGGGCAACCCATCACCCCTATTTTATGATCGTGTATGGGAACTCCTAATGATCTGTGAGTAGTACTGTTGTGGCCAGTTGTATGGGAAGGTTTAGAATCTTCCCGATAAGGATTTTTTTAAACAGTGATTCCCAGCGAAGGAAATTTACCAACTTCATTGTTAGCCATAAGGATGGTGTCGGATATTTTTATGTTGTAATTATTCGAATGTTTTTCTGCTGTGTCGTCTGTGAATCGCATTGTGGGAAGAACGTGGTTAGGAAAAGCAATCTTAAAGAATTGATTATAAGCGAGATATGGAAACCACCCGCCGCACGATTTTAGGAATAAAACAGAAAATGAGAAAAGAAAAATAATATCGATGATAAAGGATTTTTTTGTGGCGTCATTCAATCGTTTAATACGTTGGGGGAAAAATGAGAAATCAAACCTTTCATGAAAAAACAGTCCGATTATTAGGATCCTTTAGGCCGCAGTTGAAGCCATATGGCCGACCACCTAGAGGAGGGTTTGGGATTGTTGCACTGGTTCTGATCGGACTGATGGCAGCCTTGGGTTCCCCGTTTGGTCAGATTTCCGCTTTTGCTAACCCCATTGTTGTGTTTGGGCCACAAAAATTTGAACGGAGCACTGGAAAGCCAATACAGGAGGTCGTCAATTTTTCCGTTCAAAACCCTAATGGTGCTTATACGTTGCGCATAGATAACGGAGGACTGGCGGGTAATTGTCTACGCGTGTCGAGTGCCGTCGTCCTGCTGAATGGGGTGAAGGTGCTTGGCCCAAAAGATTTCAATCAAGGGGTGCAGGTAATTGAGCAGGCAGTCACCCTTCAGGCTGACAATGAACTCATTGTAGAAGTTCGAAGCCTGCCAGATTCTTGTCTGACACTTCAAATCATGGGGGATGGTGTGAATGCTGCCCCGGTGGCCGATGCGGGCCCGGATCAGACGGTGTTGGTCAATGACCCGGTGACGTTGGATGGGAGTGGGTCGAGTGATGTAGATGGCGACATTTTGACTTTCCAATGGACCATTATCCAGCAACCCTCAGGAAGTAGTGCCACATTGTCTAATCCTACAGCGGTCATGCCGACTTTCTTTGCCAACGCTGCGGGTGAGTATAGGGTGCAGCTGATCGTCAACGATGGGACGGTAGACAGTGCGCCGGATGACGTGGTGATCACGACGGGCAACTCGCCCCCGGTGGCCGATGCGGGCCCGGATCAGACGGTGTTGGTCAATGACCCGGTGACGTTGGATGGGAGTGGGTCGAGTGATGTGGATGGGGACCCGCTGACGTTTGCCTGGTCGTTCACGAGTGTGCCGGCGGGCAGTACGGCGACCTTGTCGGATCCCACGGCGGTCATGCCGACGTTTACGGTGGATGTGGCGGGGACGTATGTGGTGCAGCTGATCGTCAACGATGGGACGGTAGACAGTGCGCCGGATGACGTGGTGATCACGACGGGCAACTCGCCCCCGGTGGCCGATGCGGGCCCGGATCAGACGGTGTTGGTCAATGACCCGGTGACGTTGGATGGGAGTGGGTCGAGTGATGTGGATGGGGACCCGCTGACGTTTGCCTGGTCGTTCACGAGTGTGCCGGCGGGCAGTACGGCGACCTTGTCGGATCCCACGGCGGTCATGCCGACGTTTACGGTGGATGTGGCGGGGACGTATGTGGTGCAGCTGATCGTCAACGATGGGACGGTAGACAGTGCGCCGGATGACGTGGTGATCACGACGGGCAACTCGCCGCCGGTGGCCGATGCGGGGCCGGACCAGACGGTGTTGGTGAATGACACGGTGACATTGGATGGGAGTGGGTCGAGTGATGTGGATGGGGACCCGCTGACGTTTGCCTGGTCGTTCACGAGTGTGCCGGCGGGCAGTACGGCGACCTTGTCGGATCCCACGGCGGTCATGCCGACGTTTACGGTGGATGTGGCGGGGACGTATGTGGTGCAGCTGATCGTCAACGATGGGACGGTAGACAGTGCGCCGGATGACGTGGTGATCACGACGGGCAACTCGCCGCCGGTGGCCGATGCGGGGCCGGACCAGACGGTGTTGGTGAATGACACGGTGACATTGGATGGGAGTGGGTCGAGTGATGTGGATGGGGACCCGCTGACGTTTGCCTGGTCGTTCACGAGTGTGCCGGCGGGCAGTACGGCGACCTTGTCGGATCCCACGGCGGTCATGCCGACGTTTACGGTGGATGTGGCGGGGACGTATGTGGTGCAGCTGATCGTCAACGATGGGACGGTAGACAGTGCCCCGGATGACGTGGTGATCACGACGGGCAACTCGCCACCGGTGGCCGATGCGGGGCCGGATCAGACGGTGTTGGTGAATGACACGGTGACGTTGGATGGGAGTGGGTCGAGTGATGTGGATGGGGACCCGTTGACGTTTGCCTGGTCGTTCACGAGTGTGCCGGCGGGCAGTACGGCGACCTTGTCGGATCCCACGGCGGTCATGCCGACGTTTACGGTGGATGTGGCGGGGACGTATGTGGTGCAGCTGATCGTCAACGATGGGACGGTAGACAGTGCGCCGGATACGGTGGTCATACAAACAATCCAAGGCCAAGGTCTTCAGTGTGGAGATTTGCTTTCCGGATCCATTGATGCGGCAGGTGAAGAAGATGTTTTCACCTTCCCGGGCACGGCGGGGCAGGTGATTGATCTAACCTTAGTGGAGACGAGTAATTGGGGTGCTGGTAATGCTGCCCGAGGGAGGCTACTTTCCCCTTCGGGGGCGCAGGTGGGTCAATTTGATTCCAATGCGCAACAGATGTTCACCCTTCCGGAGAGTGGAACATATATCGTACGCATCAATGCGAATAACCTCGTGGCCACAGGGCCGTACAACATTGGAATGGAGTGTCGTCACAATCCCGTGGCTGTTATAGATGACACATTGAGCTGTGGTGGATTGGTCAGTGGCACCATTGGGGTGCCTGGGGAAGTAGACCTAATTACGTTCCAGGGTACGGCTGGCCAAGTGATTGATCTAACTTTAGTGGAGGCGAGTAATTGGGCAGGAGCGTCTAGTGTCAATGATGCACGGGCTACGTTGTTTGCACCCTCGGGGGCGCAGGTGGGTCAATTTGATTCCAATGCGCAACAGACGTTCACCCTTCCGGAGAGTGGAACATATATCGTACGCATCAATGCGAATAACCTCGTGGCCACAGGGCTGTACAACATTGGAATGGAGTGTCGTCACAATCCCGTGGCTGTTATAGATGACACATTGAGCTGTGGTGGATTGGTCAGTGGCACCATTGGGGTGCCTGGGGAAGTAGACCTAATTACGTTCCAGGGTACGGCTGGCCAAGTGATTGATCTAACCTTAGTAGAGACGAGCGGTTGGATTGGACTTCCTTCTGGTCTTACGGATGCTCAGGGGACGTTGTTCGCACCTTCGGGGGCGCAGGTGGGTCAATTTGATTCCAATGCGCAACAGACGTTCACCCTTCCGGAGAGTGGAACGTATATCGTACGCATCAATGCGAATAATGTGGTGAGCACGGGGGCCTTGGCCGTCACTGGATCGTATAACCTCGGGATGGAGTGTCGTCACAATCCCGTGGCTGTTATAGATGACACGTTGAGCTGTGGTGGATTGGTCAGTGGCACCATTGGGGTGCCTGGGGAAGTAGACCTAATTACGTTCCAGGGTACGGCCGGCCAAGTGATCGACTTGACCTTGGTAGAGACAAGTGTTTGGGTTGGGGCCCCTTTTGGTGGCACCGATGCTCGTGGAACATTATTTACCCCCTCTGGGGTACAGATCGGCCAATTTGATTCCAATATTCAGGAGACGTTCGTTCTCTCAGAGAGTGGGACGTATATGGTTCGGGTGAATGCCAATGATCTTTTAGGCACAGGAGACTACGATCTCGGGCTGGAATGTCCATAGCCATTGACCCGTTATCGAATGATAACCAATTAGGGAGGAATTGGTTCTGTACAGCGTGTCGAGGAAAATCGAAATAAGATCCCTAGTAGAAAAAGAAAGGCTTAGAAATGTTGAAGAATCTAATGGATGCCGGGAGATTCATTCTTAATTTTTCTTGTTTATTTTTCATGGGTTTTATAATGTCCAGTTGTGCCTTTGATCTCGCTCATGTTTCTACCCAACCCACTCAATTTTCATCCATTGCTGAATCTCAGCGAATCATCTTATTAAAGGAAGCAGTAGAGATTGATGACGCTCCTTGTAATTATGATCGTACCTTGCGCCAAGGTACGCGCTGGAAATTGGTTGGGAAATTACCCGAAGGCGAAGTTTTCAAGCCATTAGACCAAATCCTGACAGTAGAATGCTCTAACATATTTGAGGCCTATTTAGTGGTTCTGGAAAATTCTTTGGTGGGCTTTTACTTGCCGGTGGAAAAGACGTTCGCACCTTTATCTGAAAAGGTAAAACTTCCCATCTAACTGATTTGACAAAGGAGCAAACATGAAAAATTTTTTCCAGCTTATGATCCTTGTTTTTATCGGAGGCTTTTTTAGTGCTTGTGCATCGGGGCCAGGATTTATGGAGGTCAACCCTAGCCTTTCCTCTGATCAGGCAGACAAGGGACGAATTTTTTTCTATCGCAATTCTGGGATGGGGGCAGCGATACAGCCAGATGTCATGCTGAACGGCGAGAAAGTGGGTTCTGCCCAGCCAATGGGATTTTTCTATGTTGATCGGCCTGCTGGTGAATATAAGGTTTCTACCTCAACAGAAGTCGAACGGACAGTGAGTTTTACTTTAGAAAAAGGGCAGACACGCTTTATCAGGCTTTCTATTAGCATGGGATTTTTTGCCGGACATGTCTATGGCGAATTAGTCGAGGAGTCCGTTGGTCTTTCAGAAATACGAGAATGCAATTCTACGGAAGAGAAAACCTAGAAAACTTTTATTCTCACCACCGTAATAACACGGGTGTAAACCCGTAAAAGTTCAAAAATATAAACATTGGACCCCTCTTCGCATTATTTACGAAGTGAAAGGTACGTGTAGCATATTTCTTATCCCCCAAAGAAACTAGAGGATCAGGGACAGGTACCGATTATGCGGCAGAAAGCCTAGGTGGGTTATCTGATCTGGGTGGAATAAGAATTCGGTTTTAATATGTGAATGGTCTTTCTTGATAATCCCAATTAATAATGGAGTAGAAATTAATGAATAAAGGACTTTTATGGATCTGTTTTGGATTTTTTGCATTTTTCTTTACAAGCGGTTGCGCCACATTGATCGACGGATCTACTCAGAAAGTGACGTTCAAGTCGTCACCCGAAAAAGTTTCGGTCATGGTAAATGGCCAAACATTAGGGGAAACGCCCATTATCGTAGATTTGGAAAGGCAATCAGAAAATGTGGTGGAATTTTATAAAGAAGGGTATGCAAAACAGTCGCTTCAAATGGAAAGCAGAATGAATGGATTGGTCTGGGTCAATGCTATTTGGTGTCTTTCCTGTCTTTTGTCTACCACGACGGATTTTGCGAGCGGAGCGGCCTATCAGTATGACCCTGATAAATATTTTGTCATCATGGTTCCAGAAGGAGTGTCGGAGACACCCTCTGATACGCAAAAACGCAAAGTAAGGGCATTCATCATGGGCAATTATACCAAAATCATATCTGAGCTAAGTAAAATACCGGAAGACTTAAAGTTGGAAGATTATTTTTTGAGCGGATACGGCGAATATCTTGATTCCCTTATTTCGTTACTTGAATCCTTGGAACCTGATCGAAAAAAGGCGGCGTTTCAAATAAAAACGATTTCCAAGAGTACGAAGGATAGTTTGAATTTTTCCGATGAGGTCATCAAGGCCTTCTTCCCCTGATCTCAAAGAAAATACAGAGTCTTGGTGAGGGCCGTCTGTAGCAAATTAAAGTTGTGAGTTTTTTTATTAAACGATGAAGCGGGACTAGTATATTTTCCCAAGTGAACTGCCCTTATACAGACTAAAGATAATAGTAGGGGAATAGAGCCAAAACGTCGTCATTTATGGTTATGACTCACTTGATTTCTTAGGATTTTTGGTTTCGAAAATAGCGGCCGAATTGGCTAAAGCTTAGGCTAATGGAGGCCGGGGTTGGAAAAGAGAATGCGACTCATTTAAATCCTGAAAATTTTTGCTCTTCAACAGGAGTACGTCATGAAAGATTCCATACTCAACGTTCCTCTTGTTTTTGCCCTATCCTTTTTCTTCTTGATTGAAGGTTGTACTACAATCCCACCTGGAACTGGGTTGAGCCGTGGAATTCCTGTTTCAAATACCATTGAGAAAAACGCTTGGCTTTCGAAAGTTAACATTAGTGATTCTTCCATTGCTTATCCAGATACGGTACAAGAATCATTCTCAATTAATCTTCTCGAATATTTGGAAGAAAGGAAATATTTTAAGAATGTGAATATTCTGCCAGGGAATCTAAAAGAGGGCGACATCGTCTTATTTTTCGACTTCGACCATTTTCAGCAAGAACGGAGCGTCCATCCCGCCTATATTCCTGGAGCCATTCTTACCCTCGGTCTCTATATAATTTTTGGTGGTCCAATGTTTACAGATTCTTCAAATTTTTCAGGAACAATCAAAATTGAGAATTATAATGGTCATCAAATTAGTAATGCAGAAGCTGAGTATAGGGACGAAAATAATTTATCCATTTGGACAGTATCAACGGCTATTCCAAATGCCATAGAACTGAGAACCCAAATTGTTAACGAACTTTTGGAAAAAGCAATTGTGAAGCTCAATGAAAAAGGAGAGGAGAATAAATGAGTGTGGGAAAGTCTTTTGAGCGACTCTGCCTGATATTAATTTCTTCCTTTCTTTTTTGGGGCTGTATGGGACACTTCCGAGAGGGGCAACTCCAGCAGATCTCATCATGGCCACCAGAGTCTCCAAAAGAAAAAAAATCAATTAGTATAATCGTCAGTGGTGAAGCAATAGTTGAGGGCGTAGAACACGAAGCAAATGCTAACATGATTGAAACGTGGAGAGCACATTCGGTAAAAGCCTATAAGGATTCTGCTCTTTTTTCTGAGGTTTATACTGGGTTTGAGGATAGTGACCTTCGAGCTCACGTAAAAATCTTTGATAGGGGAGAGGTTACTAGTGGGAGCCCTTTCCTTACTGGTTTAACCATGTACCTGATCCCAACTACGGTCGATGATGAATTTACTGTCACAACAACCTTTAAAAATAGTGAAGGGAAAAATTTAGGCTCTATTACAAAAATAGAAACTGTAAACACTGTTTTACAATTCTTTATGATTTTTGCCCTTGGATCTGGATCTGCGGTAATTGAAGAAACTATATATGATTTAAACAGAGCAACTATAATTGAAGCAAATTCGCAGAACTTTATTTCAAGATAAAAGCGTTGGCAATTCACATTTCAGTTGAAATCTCGACAGTGCCAAAAGGTGACTTCCTTATGGGTCCTCTCAAATATCTATCTTCTCTCGATCAAATTGACCACTTGGTGGGGAGGTTTTTCTGCTGTGGGTCAAAAATATAGGTTCTGAGGTTTTGGTGTTTCATATATTTTTAATGATTTTTATTAACGAGCGTCCACGTTTATTTGACCACTTTACATAAAACTTTCTGTCCGATAGGAACTCCACTGTTATTTTGTCCCTTGTGGCAAGTGATAGAGGGTGTCTAAGGTGTCTCGGTCCCACTGCCAGGCCTGTACCATTGTTGGCAACTTTATGGACCCTGACACAGGGAATGTCATTTTGCCATCCCAACATGGTCTCGTGTACGGTGAATACTGTCAGTGAGATGGGCAAAATAGGTATGGCTCAGACATACTTGCAATTACAACTATCGATTCCACAATTTTTTTCGTACCCGCTTACTTTCCATTTCTAGGTGTTCGATTTTTCTCTGAAACGTTACCATGAGTTTTCCTGTTGGGTTCTCTTATCTTTATATTCCTTCAGGTCTGGCCACGTGGTGGTTTCCCACCCCTGCCTATTTCAGAAATCAGGTATGGAGAAAATGGGTCCTTTCTTTGGCGTTGTGGTACAAGGAGACCTTATTCCTCTAACAAGCATTTGATGCCAGGTCTCTGGTCCCCCAGATAGATGTTCCGCTCAGTTAAGGCCCGCTAATATATTTTGACCGTTAACCCAGCTGGTTCACGTAGGAAAGAGATCCTGGCCCACTTTGTCAGCGTTTTTTGCTCGCTGTTGTATGCTGATTGTTCGAATAGGGAAATAATGGCTTCGTGAGGAACAATATTGAGAATGCCGGAGGGAACCGAGCTTGTTACTTGATGTTGATGGTTCGTACTTGCCCAGGCTTGATTTCTTCGAGTGCTGCGAGGCAAGCAGGCACCGCTTGTTTCAGGTCGTGATATCGATTGGAGGAGGCCGCTAAAACGAGAATGCCTATTTTTGAATGTTTGAGATTTTGCTGATATTCAAGGTTTTGATCAACGGTGATCAAGACATCAAAGTCATTTTCAATGGCGGTGAGTAATTTTCCATTGTCTAGACCAGAAAGGCGTAATTGTTGAACGGTTGAGACGTGGAACGGAAATTCGTTGGCGAGTCGTTTGGGGACACATTCGTCCAGTAGGATTTTCACGAAGTCAATTGCATTTTGATGAAGGTTTCCTTTGCCGATTCGAGTGCGTCGATGACTTGTTCTCTGGTAACGGTGGGGAAGTCTTCGAGAAAGGTATCGATCGAATCCCCAGCTTCCAGGTAATCTATTAAGGCTTGAAAGGGAACTCGGGTTCCCGAAAAAACGGGGGTGCCACCCAACACATTTTTTGAAGAAGTGATGAGATGATTCATCGGTCTATGATATAGCGATTTTCACCATTAAGACAACTGTGGATAATAAGGTCTGTTAAAAACAACTTCCCCACCTTTTAGGATGGAGCAAGCACGAGGGCGTTCTCGCGACAGCGGCATGTCCACGTGACCTATCCCCTTTAGGCAAGCCATGTGAGGGTTAGACAAAATCTAAACCGGATGTAAAACTGGGTGTGACGAAAAAGTTGTCGAAACCACAAGGCTGGGGTATGCTCTAGAAACGATTGTATTGGAAAAGGAAGAAATTGGAGCGGGAAAGGGGATTTGAACCCCCGACCCTCGCCTTGGCAAGGCGATGCTCTACCACTGAGCTATTCCCGCTCTGTGCAGAAAGTTTCTCTGATTCTAGTGGGCACCCTATAGACTGTCAAGCAAGTCTATGGTTGAATAGATTCCCCCCTGTTTCTTAAGAAAAGCGGCTTGAAACCCGACAAATAGATCAAAATTACATCGTTAATCCAAGGAGAAAGATTAGTATGTACATCAGCGTGATCGGCACGGGATACGTTGGGCTCGTAACGGGAGCCTGTTTTGCGGAATTTGGGTTGAATGTGTTGTGCATGGATTTGGATGAGAAACGCATTGCATCGTTGGAAAAGGGGAAAGTCCCGTTTTTCGAACCTGGTCTCGCAGAACTTGTTGAGAAAAATATTCAGGCCGGCCGCTTACGATTTACCACGGATTTAAATAAAGCCGTGGACGAAGCCCTGGCCATTTTTATTGCGGTGGGCACCCCCTCACGACCTGACGGATCCGCTGATTTGTCGTTTGTGGATGAAGTGGCGCGCAGTGTTGGAAGTCGAATGACTGGATATAAAGTTGTCATTACCAAATCCACGGTTCCCGTCGGAACAGCCCGTCGAGTGAGAAGGCTGATTGAAGACAACCAGACGACGCCATGTAACTTTGGTGTGGTGTCCAATCCAGAATTTCTGCGGGAGGGTTCCGCTATTGAAGATTTTATGCGGCCTAATCGTGTCGTAATCGGAGCGGATAGCCCGGAAGCTGTGGCGATTATGAAAGACCTGTATCGTCCGCTCTATTTGTTAGATGCCCCTATTGTTATTACCGATATTCCGACGGCGGAAGTCATAAAATACGCGTCGAATGTGTTTTTGGCCACCAAAATTTCTTTTATCAATGAGATGGCTAACTTATGTGAATTGGTGGGGGCCGATGTCCAAATGGTGTCGAAAGGGATGGGATTGGATAAGCGAATTGGATCAAAATTTTTACATGCCGGTCCGGGTTATGGAGGGTCATGTTTTGGCAAGGATACCGCTGCCCTCATTAATATTGGCGATGAAGCTGGATATGAAATGAAGGTCGCGAAGGCCACGAAACACGTGAATGAACAACAGCGTGAAAAAATGGTGGAAAAAATTCAACACACGGTAGGAGATCTCAAGGGGAAAACTATTGCCCTATTAGGACTGGCGTTTAAACCGAATACTGATGACATTCGGGATTCTCCGGCATTGTATATTGCCGAACGCCTGCTTGATGGAGGAAGCGTCGTTCGGACCTACGATCCCGAGGCAATGGAAGAATCCATGAAGGCCGTGCCGAAAATGGTCCCGTGCCAGGACGCCTATCAAACAGTGGAAGGGGCCGATGTCGTGGTGTTAGTGACCGAGTGGAATCAATTTCGCAATCTCGATTTAGAGCAGATTCGCGGAAAGGTCAAAACCCCAATTTTCATTGACCTTCGGAATGTCTATGACCCCCAGCGAATGGCCGATCAGGGGTTTTACTATGTCTCGGTCGGACGAAAGGCGGCTGGAACGAATCCTCTTAAGGGGTAGCCAGATAGCGTCAGGGTTACTTCCGTTTATACCCCATTCGATCCAAGACTTTCATAATCCGTTTTTGAAGTTTTTCATCCGCTTCACCTAAAGCCTGGGCTAAGGGCTCAACAGCAGGCTTTCCGATTTTCCGTAAAATTTCAGTCGCTGATTGGCGGAGTTCATCTTCTTCATTCGTGAGGAGGGGAACCACATCATGGACGCAAGGAGCTCCAATTTTAATCAGGGCTTCATAGGCTCGTTGACGGACATCACCGACTTCGTCATTCAACATCTCAACTAACGGTTTGACGGCCGCTTCGACCTTCAACTCTCCAAGGATTTCAATTGCATGCTTGCGATTAAGCCAATGCGTATCATTCAGGTCAAGAAGTGCGGCATCAGCGGCGGCGACATTGGGATCTTTCGAACGAATACGAAAACTTTTGACGATGCGTTTCCCATCTTCTTCAACGACGCGAAGGGTCGCTCCGTCGCCAATTTTGATTTTTTGTAAATCCTCAACGGCTTCATCGGCTACATCGAGCAGAACGGTTTTCCCATCGTAGGCTAACAATTCTACTTCAATTTGTTGGTTCTCTAAGTTGATGCCTGACACCTTTTCGGTCACAAGATTGAACCCGTCCTTTTTCGACCCTGACTTTGGACCGATGGAGATGAGTTGTGGTGGTGCTTCATTTGCCATGATAATGATGTATCCTCAGATAGAAAGTGAACAAAGAAAACATGTGAATGTCTGTTATGTTGAAGAACTGGGTGTCCAACCTAAACTTGAAAGCGCCCCTTCCGCTGTGTCCCGGACCATTTCATTCTCATCTTCCAATAGGGGAACTAACGGGTCGATGGCTCGGCTATCTTTTAAGCGAGCGAGCGACTCGGCCGCATTGCGGCGAACCAGCCAATCTTCGTCGGCCAGGGCTCCAATTAATGGATCTAAGGATTGAGGATCTCCAATTTTCCCTAACGCTTCAGCGGCATGTCGTCGGACAATCCAATTAGAGGCTTGTAGACCTTCAACTAGCGCTGTTGTGGCACGGGAATCGCCGAGTTTTTTTAGCACACGGGCCGCATCTTCTCGAAGTGTCGCATCCATCAAGGCATCAACTAAGCCGGGCACTGCGTCCGGATGACCAATCCGTTCCAAGGCCCAAATGGCAGCCGTTTTGACTGCGCCGTCTTTGTCGTGTCGTAATGCATGAATGAGGGGGTCGACAGATTTGCGTGCGCGCAATTTCCCTAAAGCCGTGGCTGCTTGTTCGCGGACCGACCATTCATCATCTTCTTGGAGCGCTTCGATAAGGGGGTCGATGGCTGGTTCCCCAATTTGGACCAATGCGCTTGTGGCGGCCTCCCGAATTACACAGTCGTCTTCCAAAAACATATCAATCAATTTTGGGATCGCCTCTGCCCCCACTTGTCCAAGACGAGAGGCTGCATGATCCCGCAAGGCTTCGTTGTCATCACGAAGAGCCGATAATAAAGGATCAACCTGATTCTGTTCGGTCATGCCGTGTTACTCCTTTCCAGCCCAAGCTTCTTCATCCATTTGTGCAGCGGCGGCCTCCAGTTTGTCAAGGATGACCCCGGAATTATAGGAAATAAGCCCGTCCCGGTCGGTCTTTAAACGAGCGAAGAGTTCCGCATGGGGCCGCAACACTTCCACATCTTTTACTTTTTCTAAGGCCTCAACCGCCAAAATACGAAGAGGGCGGATGGGAATCATCTCAATGTATAACTCGACCGGTCGAGAATCGCCAATCAGACCTAAAGATTTAATGGCATGTTCTTTAACGCCGGTGTCTTTATCGGATCGTAGCCGTTGCATTAACGGTTCTACGGCTCTCACATCGCCAATTTTACCTAAGGTGTCCGCAGCGGCTTCTCGCACGATCCAGTCGTCATCCTCCAAATATTCCAAAAGAATTTCAACGGCTGGTCGACCGATGTGATGCAATTGGATGACGGCTTCCTGGCGGGCGCCTTCCTTAAGTTCGGATTCTTCCACATCCCGCAAATCATCCAAAATTTGGTCAATTCTGTCACGAATCGCTCCAAGTTTTCGCAAGGTGTCTGAGGCCAAGTCGCGAAGATTGGGATCGGCCATCGCATCGACGAAGGCATCAGCGGATCGAGGGTCCAACAAATGAGCCAAAATTTCAGCGGCCCGCTGGCGAACGGCTTCATCGGAGTCTTTCAAGCGTTCAGAGAGCGGTCCGATCGAGGTGGGAATCACCCCTAATAAGGCGGTGACTCGATCGCGAATACGCTCATCTTGTAAATGGTCTAATAACGCGGACGCCGTAGGTTCATCGAGAATGCCAGCCAGGTGTTCTAAGGCATCCATGCTAGCCTGGCGAACTTCTTCATCGTCATCTTTCATCAGGCCAGCCAACGCGATACCGGCTCGTGGGTCACCGAGGCGGGCCAGCATTTTGATGGCTTCGATCTTATAATGGGGCGTTCCTTGCCCGATGGCTCGGATAATGGCTTCTACGGCTTTGGGTCCACCTTTCATGCAGGTAGAGGTGGCCCGCATGCGCCGCCAGTCTTCTTCGTGATCCAATTCGGAAATGATGGTGTCGAACGATTCTTTTGGCATGGTCCTTTAATCTGTTACAGGCGGATCTGTCCAGGGCGCCACCCAAGCTGGGCAAGAGATTCCAACACATGTCGACGGAGATTGTCATTCTGTGTCGTTTTTAACAGTTGTAACAAAGGAGGTTTCGCTGCGGCACCAAAGTGTGTGAGAGCCTCTGCAGCTTCCTGGCGCAACAAGGTGGAATGTATGGCCTCCATGAGGATTGGGATGGCCTGTGGGTCCCCAATCTTGGCCAATGCCTTCACGGCGGCTTCCAAGGGGGGAAGTTCTTCTTTATATTTCGGATCCGTGCAACCTTCCATACGGTCTTCATATGCATCGGCTGGCAGGGATTTAATTAAGGCGATTAAATGAGGCTGGGCTTCAACGGCATGTAAATTCCCGAGAGCTTCAATGGCTTTCAATTGCAAGGAGGGGGTGGTGAGCACGTCCACAAGCAAGGGAATGGCATGAGAATCACCAATCTTTCCTAAAGCCTGGACCGCATCCTGCCGTACGGCAGAGTCGGGATCGTTGGCGACGAGATTCATCAAGGGAGCCACGGCAGCCTGAGGCTTCATGAGAGTTAAGGCTTCAACAGCCCGCAATCGAACCCTCCAGTTTGGATCTTCCAATCCTTTTAGGAGCGGCGGAATACTCGCTTCGCCGATGGCTTGGATAGTACGACACGCTTCATCCCGAACCGCCGGGACTTTATCTTGGAGGAGCAAGATTAATGTATCTATTGAACGAGGGTCCTTAATCCGTGCCAGCCCTTTGGCAGCGGACATGCGCACAATCCAATTAGGATTCAAAAGGGCCGAGAGTAAGGGCTCAAAGACCTGTTCATCTGCAGTAGTTGCAAGAATTGATGCGGCCATTTCTTGCATTTGCAAGTTGGGATCATTGAGACAAAAGCCTAAAGACACCACAGCCGGTTGCCCCAGAGTGGTGAGAGTGGCTGCGGCAGCTTCCCGGACTGCCCGATCTGAATCCCGAAGCAAACGAATTAAAGGTTGAATGCTTCGAGGATCATCGAATTGACTGAGAGCGGTTGCGGCATCTTCCCGAACCCCCCAATCTTCATCATTCAGTGCGGCAATATGTTCAGCGACCGAATCAGCCATATCGGTGGATACCCGTGAAAGGGTTGTGATTCATTTTTGCTTCAAGTTTTCTTGAGGCGCAGGGCATCAACACCTAGGGAAAACCCGAAAGTCGACGTTACCACACGATTTTTTTGGGGGTCAATCTCAAGGCAGAGAGATGGCGAAAGGCAGGAAATCGTAGAGATTAGACTGACCGAAAGACGGCCAAGAGATCACTCAACGCCAACGTTTTCACCCGTAAAATCTCCCGTTCTTTTTGGAGATCATTGGCTAGATCCCCGGAGCTGGGATGCTTTAAATAATTTTGACACTCCGCGGTCACTCGTTGAAACTCGACTTCGGCCTTATCCTTTACGACACGGTTGGTGGCCAGCAATTCAACAACCTGGTCATGCGTGTTGGCCAGATGCTGTTGAAATTCGTGTTCGGGAAGGCCACGTCGGTGCTCTTCATCGAGACAACGATCTATGTACTGGCCGAGAAAGACATAAAATCTAAGCATTGTTTCCGTCGTGGTAATATGGAGTACATGAGGATCCTGTTCAGACATCAGAGCTCCTTTACAAAGAATGTTCCCAGGGTGGTAACGCTAAGGCTTCTTTCACCGTTGAAACTGTGGGGACCATGGTATCAAAGTTAATCTCTTTCAATGTCGTGTCCACCTCACCTTGTTGGCCAGCTAGTGTAAATCGGATAGAAGCTTGATTGAGCCGTTGGCACGTGGTGACAACCCGTCCAATGGCCATACTATCGATAAAATTGACCTGGCTCAAATCAGGAATCACATGCCGAGGACGATGGCTTTCCTGGGCCTTGTCGAGTGCAGAAAGAAATTGTTCCATCACGTGAAAATCAAATCGCCCTGAAAGTTCCAGCACAACCGCGTGCTGTTCAACTTTCGTTGACATATGCAACATAGAGAATCCTCCCATTCGAGAACAGGCCTGTACATCCTGCTCATCAAGAGTGGGTAGAGCGGGCAGATATGTTAAGAAAGGGTAACGGGAAAATTGAATAAAAGCTACTAGGGAAGTAAGGAATCTTTGAATAAAATTATTTTGAAAGAAGATAATTTTAACTTGCTAAAGATGCCGGAGTTCGTTCCGGCAGCTCATATCCTTCGGGCCTCCTCTTTGAAGGATTTGAGAAGGGATATTATGAGAAGGATGATGACGAAGACGAAGGGAAATGCGGCGAGGATGGCCCCGGTTTGAAGTCCTTTGAGGCCACCGGACCAGAGGAGAATGGCTGCAGAAAGTGATTGAATGATGCCCCAAGTGAATTTTATATGATTCGGAGGGTTGAGGCTGCCGTTAGTGGTGAGGGTGCCGAGGACGAACGTGGCGGAATCCGCGGAGGTGATAAAAAAGGTCCCGATCAAAAAAATGGCAATGAGCGACATGATCGTGCCCATGGGGTACTGTTCCAACACGGTGAAGAGGAGAACTTCCATGCCTTGTGTATCCATGACGGTTTTCAGCGGTACCTCTTGAAAGAGCTCGAGCGAAATCCCGGTTCCCCCAAAGACGGTAAACCAAAAGGCACAGAAGAGCGACGGGACCAATAGTACCCCAAGGACAAATTGGCGCACCGTGCGGCCTTTGGAAATTCTGGCGATAAACGTACCCACAAATGGCGCCCATGCAATCCACCAGGCCCAGTAAAAAAGTGTCCAATCATGAATCCAGGTAGAATCTCGAAATGGTGCGAGATTGAGGCTCATCGTCGGGAGGTTTTGGAGATAATGCCCAAAGGTTGATGGAAAAACAGTCATAATGAAATGGGTTGGTCCGAGAAACAGCAAGAAAAACAGTAAGGACAGGGCCAATATCATATTCAAATTACTCAGATATTTGATGCCCCGCTGGAGGCCAGTTTGGGCGGACAGCATAAACAACACAGTCACAGTCGCGATTAACAGTAATTGAGTGGTGAGGGAATTAGAAATGCCAAACACATACGACAGTCCTCCGCTAATCTGTACGGCACCAAATCCCAAAGATGTGGCGACCCCAAAGACAGTGGCAAAAACGGCCACCACATCCACGATGGTTCCTAAGGGGCCTTTTGAATGTCTTCCGAGCACTGGTTGGCATCCCAGGCTAAACAATCCGGGCATACCTTTTCGAAATTGGAAATATGCTAAGGCCAGAGCAACCATCGTATAGATGCCCCACGGATGCAAACCCCAGTGAAAAAATGAATATTGAAGGGCCAAGCGAGCGGCTTGCGGGGTTCCGCCTTCCCCGGTTGGGGGAACATGAAGGTGCGAAGTGGGTTCGGCCACTCCCCAAAACACCAATCCGATGCCCATTCCCGCGCAAAACAACATGGCAAACCAGGTGAGGAGAGCAAATTCGGGTTTGGCGCCATCTGGCCCCAGCGGAATATCCCCCCACCGCGAAAAGATGAGACAGAAGGCACAAATTAAAAAACTGGTGGCCGCTAATACATAGAGCCAACCGAAGGAATCCAGTAGGGATGTTTGAAGGCTGCCGGTGATGGAGGCCAAATGGTTTGGTGCACTGGCGCCCCACAGAAGAAACAACAATGCGAGGGCGCAGGAGATATTAAAGACTGAGGTGGTAGATTTAAGAGAATGCATTGAGTGATGGGATCGTTACGACTGTCTAGGCCTACCATAATTCGCTATTTTGAACAAGGAAACTACCTTGGAGATTTGGTTAAGGGCGGATTAAGGTGATCTATGCTAACTGATGAACCGGTCAAGATATTTGTGTAAAATAATACGACAAAATATTTAGGTATATAAGCCTAATGTCTTTATTTTGCTGATTACTTTTGAGAGATTGTTTCTCGAAAAGGGTTGCCCTCGCAGTTGTAAATGGTTAGATTCAAGGTCTCTTCGTTGAACAATCGGGCCTTCCCAACGCTCGCAAGAGAAGTTCGGAGGCCTTTTTTATTTCATGATCCAGGGAAGGTGAAGGCGGATACGCCCAAGCTCGTAATCCTTGTTTTCATCTTTCTCAGCCAAAATACCGTGACTTTTCTCCAGCTCTGACTGAGGTGAGCAGGCGAGGACAGCGGCCCTTTAGGAGGTTGGTCCCATGGGTAAAAAACAAGCATATGGCGATAATCCTATCGCTAAACGAAAAACCGATTTGTACAAAGAGGAGTATGTTCATAGCTTTGTTCAAAAGTGGGACGATCTTATCGATTGGGAAGCGCGAGCTTCCAGTGAAGGGGACTTTTTCATTCGGCTATTGAAGGAGCGGGGTGTTCAACGGGTGTTGGATGTCGCCACCGGAACGGGATTTCATTCGATTCGGCTGTTACGCGCAGGGTTCGATGTCACCAGTGCCGATGGCAGTCCGGAAATGTTAGCAAGAGCCTTTGAAAATGCTCGGCGAGCGGGATTTATTATGCGGACGATTCATGCCGATTGGCGGTGGCTCAGTCGGGATATTCACAACAAATACGATGCCGTGATTTGTCTGGGGAATTCCTTAACTCATCTCTTTGCCGAACAAGATCGGCGCAAAGCCTTGGCGGAATTTTATACGGCCTTGAAACATGATGGTGTACTCGTTCTGGATCAACGAAATTATGACGGCATTTTAGACAACGGGTTTACCTCCAAACACGTGTATTACTACTGTGGAGACAATGTGAGTGCGGAGCCTGAATACGTGGATGAAGGGTTGGCCAGATTTTGCTATACGTTTCCTGATAAGGAAATATTTCATTTGAATATGTTTCCCCTACGAAAAGAATATACGCGGCGGCTCATGAATGAAGTGGGCTTTCAGCAAGTGAAAACCTATGCGGATTTCCAGGAAACACATAGGGTGGAGGATCCGGATTTTTATGTGCATGTGGCCGAAAAACTCTACAAGAATGAAGAGCGTCCTAAGACCATCTTAGGAAACCTGGGGAGTCACACATATTCCCGGACGGTTGATACGGCTCGTGACTATTATAATAGCTCTGATGCCGACCGGTTTTATGCCACCATTTGGGGTGGTGAGGATATCCATATTGGACTTTACCATTCTGACAATGATTCCATTGTTGAGGCGAGTCGACGGACCGTGGAAAAAATGGCCTCCTGCGTCACAAATCTCAATTCGAAAACTCGGGCATTGGATATCGGATCAGGATATGGAGGGTCGGCCCGGTATCTCATGAAACAATTTGGATGTCAGGTTGGGTGTTTGAATCTCAGCGAGATACAAAATAAGCGCAATCGAGAACTCAATCAAAAAGCCGGGATTAGTTTAGCCATTAATGTTATTGATGGCAGCTTTGAGGACATTCCGCTTCCAGATGGAAGTGTTGACCTGGTGTGGTCTCAAGACGCCATTTTGCATAGCGGAGATCGTAAAAAGGTTTTTTCAGAAGTCTCGCGTGTGTTGGCAAAGGCAGGACAGTTTATTTTCACCGATCCAATGCAAAGCTCCAAATGTCCCAAGAATGTCTTACAACCGATCCTCGACCGAATCCATTTAGATTCCTTAGGATCTATTGAATATTATCAACAGGTTGCCAAGAAATTTGGATTAAAAGAAGTCCAGATTATTGATCTCTCAAAAAACTTACCAGCACATTATGCGCGGGTGCTTCAGGAGCTTGTAGCCCAACACAACACACTGATTCGGGTATGTACAGAAGAATATCTGGCCAATATGAAGGTGGGGTTACAACACTGGGTGGATGCTGGAATGGAAGGGCATTTAACCTGGGGTATTATGCACTTTCAAAAAGACTAAAGACGTGAAATGGCAGAAGGTAGAAGAAAAAAAGTAAGAGATAAAAAATAAGGGGAAGGCTTGTAACAGTCCTTCAGTTCTGCCCATTTTCTACTCACTCCTTACTTTTCACTTCCCACTTTTTTGAGGAATTACCGTTCGATTTTGGGTGCCTTGGCCGGTTGAGCGATATCTCCGCTTTTCCCAAAGCGTCCTTCCCCTCCTTGACCCAGAACATTGAGGGTATCCGTATATTCAATCTCTCGCGACTCTTGGCTCAGCCCTTCAACAGGCTGCCATCCTAGTTGATCCAACGTATCCAGCACCACTTTTTTGAGAGCCCCAGACGCCGTCATGCGGGTCGTGGCAAAGGCCAATACCCGTTCGCTTTCTTTCTCTACTTTGGAAAGATCCGGGTCATGTAGAAATGAAATCAACGGCTCAATGGCTGTATCCCCAATTAAAACTAAGGAATTGGCGGCGTAATCCCGAAGCACCAAATCTTTAAGCAATAAAATAAGATCCGGTATGACTTTGGGATGACGAAAATGGCCGAGGGCCGTAGCCGCCGCTTCTTTAATTAATAAATCTTCACTGATGATACAACCTGGCATGGGTTTCCCATCTTGGTGAATGCCTTTTCCTTTTAAAGCTGCTAATACTGGTGGAAAAGCCCGCGGATCCCCAATCATCCCTAACGAGGCAATGGCGTGGCGTTTCACAGTCCCGTCCTTCATGGCTTCTATGAGAGCGTCGACTGCTAGAGGGTCACCAATATTCCCTAATGCGATAGTGGCATCCTCGCGGACGGCGCGATCCGGATCTTTCACCATGTCGATCAATGCTTCAACAACCCGTTTTTCGCGAACCCACGCTTTACCCATTTGGTAGTCGGTCGTCATGCCCCCTAAGGCACGGACTCCATGACATCGCACGACGAAATGCGGATCTTTCAGTGTTTCAAGTAAGGCGTCGATGGAAGGTGCACCGATGTACATTAAGGCTGTTCCAGCCGTTTCTCGGACAATTTTTGATGTATCTTTGAAGAGTTTAATGAGTGTAGGAATCGCTTGAGGGTCCCCAATTTTTCCCAGAGCTTCAGCCGCCGCGCTCTTTACAGCCCCGTCACGGTCACGGCAAACGACAATTAATCCCTTGACGGCGTCGGGATCACGAATTTCTCCCAGCGTCTTGGCCGCCTGTTCACGAACTCGCCATCGTTTGTCCTTGAGGCAAGTCAGCAATTTCGGCACGACGGGTTTCCCCATGGAGGCCATGGCCTGAACAGCTTCGGCTTGCACTTCCATCATGTTGTCGTTAAAAAGTGCAATAAGGCCTTCAACACTTTTCTCACCCCCAATCTTGGCAAGAGCCCATCCCACGTGGGTTCTCACGGACCAAAAGTCATCTTCCAGAGCGGTTAACAACGGCTCTAAAGTTTTGGGGTCGCCTTTTTCGGCGAGAGCTTTGGCCGCTTCCTCGCGGGTGGCGTCGTCCACATCTTCAAGGGCATCGAGCCAGTCTTGTACAGATTTCGACATGTTGGGCCTTTTGGATCTTATTGGTTTACTTTGGATAATCGGGATCTTGAGGATAGGGTTGGGTATGGCTGCAATGGATAGTCAGGGTATTGGATCCTCGCCCTCCTACACATTGATTTAGTGTGGTGGCAAATTCCAATGTTCCCGACAAAGTCACTTTAAAAAGAAAATCAAAGGTGAAAGTTCCAAACCGGTATTCACCCGGCTTGAGCTTTAATTCCTTGATCTCGCTGGTTTTGTATGCATCCATATTAATAGGGTCTTTGGTCCAAATTAAGGGCGTGATGCCTGGTACATGCCACCACGTTGGAGGATTGAGTGCGCTCGGGTCCACGGTAATAGAAAATTCACGTAACAGAGGATTGGTGGGCTCTGCCGCCTTACTCAGTGAGGGCATCAATAGAGGCAGACAGGCCAGTATCACGTACAGACCGACCTTCCACGATTGAAGCTGGAGGATGGTGTGGCGATTGCTTGGCTTATTGGTAAATTTTTTCAAGTTCATTTTCGGTCGTCCGTCGCTCTGGAATAGATTGGAAAATTTCTGTAATGGCCTGACTGTCCCATTCCATATGGGTTTGTAACCCTAGGGCATACATAATCGTCGCTCCGGTGTCCAATAAGGTAACGGGTTGGGAAATCGTGTGGTTCTTTTTTACATTTTTTCCCCAAACAATGAAGGGGACGGAGGGGTCTAATGTCTCGGGTTCACCCTTTTTAACCTTTTTGGTAAGAGGGTTGAGTGGGCCACTGTTTAACCCTGTCACCATGATCATGGTGCGATCTAGGACGCCGATTTCTTGATAATCTTTCATGATTTGGTCAATGGCGTTATCGATGGATGTTACGGCCGCAGAATATTTGGGTGAATCCCACCCATATTTTTGGCCGATTCGGGCAGCCGTGGGGAAATGTATGACCATGAGGTCAGGAACGCCGAAGAGCCAAAACCCCGATCCCTTGCCGCTGGTGACATTTTTAAGAAAATCCTGAATATAGACGGAAACCGTTTCTGGCGTACATTGGGGTTTGGTATAGCCGCAAATCTGTTTATCGACATAGATTTCAGGCCGAATCAATTGATAGAGGCGCTCATCCATGAGGAACGCCCCCGTATCGGCCCCGCCTGCTAAATCCATGTAATCGAAGACCGTAGGGGAGCGCATGAACGATCGACCAAAATCGTAATTTTCCCAGTCAGCCGTGACCCGATGCTTTTCAACCGGAAGCCCGGTAAGCAAAGAAGCCATTGCCGAAACCGTTAAGGGTGGGGTGATCGATTGAGCCGACCACGACACGGCACCTTCTTGCGCTAATCGCGACAGATGAGGTGTGGCGCCGCTTTGAATGGTGGAGGATTTAATTCCTTCAAGAACAACAAGAACGATATGTTCGGCTTGTGAAGCCGATGCCTGAGGAATGGAGGTGATTCCACCCAAATTGAAGCAGGTGAGACCTAAGGTGATCAAGAAACCGCCATGTATTGTTTTGCTGACCTGCCGACGAAACCGTTGAAAGAAGGTACTCATGATTTCTGCAATGCTCCACGTGAAAAATCAACATGAAAAATGAAATTGTTATGAAGTACAAGCCGATGCCCTTTAGTTTTCTCCCATACAAAGCCTGTTCCATAAACGCTATGACGAAGAAATGAACTTATCACGCAGATTTTCAGGCGGTCAACCAATGAAGGGGCGTTGGTGTCGAGGAGGAGAGGTGTGGGGTAAGAAAATCCGTGAGCTTGTACGTTACCGTGGCCCAAGGCTCGCTATTCTGCCTTGCAAATTATTGAAAGGGAAGGTTTGAGGTTCGCCCCCTGGTAGGCAACGGTTTCCTTTCTGGCAAAGAATTCGAGGTTGGTGAAGAGCCTTGAGCCCAACCTGTTCTCATTTGTTTGTTTCCTCACGGCTACCGATAAGAAAAAATGAGAAATGCACTTGCTCTGGGAAGCCGGTATGGACTATGACAGTAGTCTTTGACGGAAGCGAGACCTGGATCCATGCCGCGTAGTAATAACTTTCAACATGCTCAGTATTCCCGTGCAAATCCAGGTGATCGGGTTTCGTATCCCACGTATGAACCCGGCCCTTCAGTTGGTTCTCAAGCCTGGAAAGAGACCATGGCTGAGATTGGGGGAAATTGTCGGAATCACATGTCAAAGGAGTGGTGTTTCTAAGCGGCCACCCCTATAGCGACCTATTTGGGTCGGCCCGCCTTGATGAAGTTGGAGGGTTGAAGCGTGGGTATTCACGAGGCATTTCAGGTTTGGAGTCCTTGTTGGCGCTATTGCGACCTTCTACCAATGGAGTGGGGAAATGTGAGGACCCTATCCATCCACCACTCTCCAATGAAGCATCGACCTACGAGGCCTTAGATAATCTGGCTCAGGAAACCGGGAATTTTACAACCTCCTATGTGAAAAGTTTTTCCCAAGGGATAAACCAAGAAGGGCAGCCGCCCATTTCTGTTCATCGGTATGTGTGGTCTTCTGTCTACCATCATGTTGGACGAATGGAGGCGGCGCTTGCCCTCATTGAATTCCTTCAGCAATGGAGTGCGGCGCGGTCTTTGACTAACGGCGACCGCATGTTACTCATTGCGCATGGGCATGCCGGACAGGTTTTGGCCCTCATCTCCAATCTGATTACCACGGGTGAATCTGAAGGCCGTCCCAGAATGTTTGAGGTATTAGCCAAATATTGGGAAGCCGGTCCGGTTGAAGGTCGGTCTATTGAACAATTAGAAGCTCTCTATCAGAGGTTGTCGGAACACCAGATTTTTGGGGGCGCGACGGTGGATATGGTGACCCTTGGAACGCCTATTCGATATGGATGGGACACGGAAGGATTTGGTCGGTTACTTCATATGGTCAATCATCGAATGATACGACACGATGGGAAACGATGGTTGTCCAAAATGGAATTGCCACAGACTGCCTGGGAAATTCCCTATCAAACTGGTGGGGATTATGTTCAGCAATTGGCTGTGGCCGGAACCGATTCGCTGCCGGATTCCCCTGAAATGGAGCAGGCCAATGTGGATTTTCGGGAAATTTTAGAACCCTATGATGGGTTTGAGCGATGGTTGGAATGTACGAGGCGGACCACACGTTGTGCAAACGACGGGCACTGCGTGTTAGTGGAATATGGTATCCAACCGAATGAAGAGGAGCCGCGGCAACACTTATATGGACATGGGTGTTATACCCAAAGCCGGGGTATGGTTTTTCTTGCCAAAGAAATTGTGAGAAATTTTTACCAAGAGCCACTTTGAAATCTTTGTTTTCTTGCCGGCCCCTGAGGATCTCTGGGCCTTTCGACCCCATCCCAATAGCTATAAAGACACATTGATTGTTTTTTAGAGCCTGTGATATCAATCAAGGCTTTGCCAAAAAGATTCATGAGTTAAAAACCGCTCTCTCTCAAAATTTTCGAGTCGTGTTGTTATGAAAATTGGTGTGGTTAAAGAAACGTTCCCTGGAGAAAAACGGGTTGCCTTGGTTCCTGCTGTACTACCTTCCCTCACCAAAGGTGGGATGGAAGTGATCATTGAATCGAAGGCTGGTGAACAATCGGGTTATTCTGATTCCGCCTTTATTGAAAAGGGTGGAACGCTAGCGGACTCCAGAGCACAGGTCTTTGAAGTCTCAGATTTTATTCTGCAGGTTCGTTTATTGGGGGCTAATCTCTCAGAGGGTCAGGCCGACTTGCAGCATTTTCGAAAAGGCCAAATGCTCGTGGGAATGGCCGAAGCGCTGAGTCATCCTCAGTCGGTTCAGGAGTTGGCGGATAAAGGCGTCACGGCATTTGCGTTGGAACTCATGCCACGGATCACCAGGGCTCAAAGTATGGATATCTTGTCTTCCATGGGAACCGTGGCGGGATATAAGGCTGTGCTTTTGGCAGCCAATACGTTGCCCAAAATGTTCCCCATGTTGATGACAGCTGCTGGAACAGTGACCCCCGCTAAGGTATTGATCATTGGAGCTGGAGTTGCAGGTCTTCAAGCGATTTCGGTCGCTCGACGGCTGGGTGCAGCGGTAGAGGCCTATGATATTCGTCCTGCTGTGAAGGAGCAAATTCTGAGCCTGGGAGCAAAATTTGTCGAATTGCCTTTGGAAACGGGCGATGCGGAAGATAAAGGTGGGTATGCCAAGGCTCAAGATGAAGCCTTTTACCAAAAACAACGGGAGTTGTTAGGAAAAGTTATTGCTGCGAGTGATGTGGTGATTTCCACTGCAGCGGTGCCAGGGAAAAAAGCCCCTATTCTTATTACTGCTGAAATGGTGGAGCGCATGGCCCCAGGTTCAGTCATTGTTGATTTAGCCGCAGAACGTGGCGGAAATTGTGAACTCACCAAGCCTGGTGAAACGGTTGTCGTTCATGGTGTCACGATAGAGGGTCCGGAGAATCTCCCCTCAACTGTTCCGTATCATGCTAGTCAGATGTATGCAAAAAACGTCGCCACTTTCCTCTTGCACCTGGTCAAAAAAGGTCAACTCAATCTGGATATGAACGATGAGATTACGAAAGAAACAATGATGACTCAAAACGGAGAAGTGATTCAGCCACGGGTTCGAGAATTATTAGGACTACCAGCTTTATCGGTGTAAGGACACGAGACGATTATGGAAATAATTATGGGTTTAACAATATTTGTCCTCGCCATTTTTGTTGGCTTTGAAATTATCACCAAAATACCTCCTACCCTTCATACTCCTTTGATGTCCGGGTCCAACGCAATCTCGGGGATCACCTTGGTCGGGGCCGTCTTATCTTCCGGTTCGCAGCATACGATGGCGACCACGATCTTGGGAGTGCTGGCGGTCATATTTGCCACTATTAATGTCGTTGGCGGGTTTATGGTAACCAATCGCATGTTGGAAATGTTTAAAAAGAAATCCTGAGTAGGAAAATCACGGAATGTCTGCACTCATCAATATTGGCTATTTGATCGCCTCGGTACTGTTTATCATAGGCCTGAAGGGGCTGACCCACCCGCGTACAGCCGTTCGAGGGAATCTTTTAGGTGCCGTTGGGATGTTGTTGGCGGTGGTTCTTACCCTTACCGATCAACATATTGTCAGTTACGAAATGATTTTGCTTGGGTTGATTATTGGCGGAGCGATTGGTGCGGCCTTAGCCATAAAAATTGAAATGACCTCCATGCCTGAATTGGTTGCGGTCTTTAATGGATTTGGTGGTATTGCATCAGTCTTCGTTGCTGGGGCGGCCCTAATCGAGAATACTCTGGGGACGGAAATGCCGTTGGCTCAATTAACGGTGGCCATTGCCGCATCCGGGTTAATTGGTGCAGTAACTTTTTGGGGTAGTTTAGTTGCCTTTGGGAAATTGAAGGGCCTTATTGGCGATAATGCTATCTTATTTTCTGGCCAACAAATCATCAATGCCATACTCGCTGCTGCAGCTTTGGCTTTGAGCTGCTGGGTCGTGATCGATCCGGCCAATGGCATGGCCTATTGGCTTTTGGTTGGTGTGGCCTCGGTTCTTGGCGTTCTCTTAGTCATTCCCGTTGGTGGGGCGGATATGCCTGTGGTTGTCGCACTTCTAAATTCTTATTCGGGTTTAGCGGCAGCTGCCACAGGGTTTGTGTTGTCGAATAATGTGCTCATCATTACCGGTTCGCTGGTCGGAGCCTCAGGACTTATCCTGTGTCAAATCATGTGTAAAGCCATGAATCGTTCATTGACAAATGTCTTGTTCGGGGTCTTAGCTCCAGTTGGTGGTGGGCCGTCAGCTGATGAAGTGTATGCAGGGAAGGTTAAATCGACCTCACCCGAAGAAGTTGCCATGTTGTTTGAGACTGCACGGCGCGTCTCAATTATCCCAGGGTATGGTATGGCGGTTTCTCAAGCGCAACACCCCGTGGCCAGTTTGGCTGCTCTTTTAGAAAGCCGAGGAACAAAAGTAGAGTATGGGGTTCATCCGGTGGCGGGCCGAATGCCTGGGCATATGAATGTCTTGTTGGCTGAAGCTGATGTTCCCTATGAATCTTTGCGAGATATGGACGAAACGAACGAGGATATTGATCAAGTGGACGTAGCCTTGGTTATTGGGGCGAATGATGTGGTGAATCCGGTGGCCAGGACTGATCCTAACAGTGCTATTGCGGGGATGCCCATTATTGATGTGGATAAAGCAAAAACAGTCGTTGTGATAAAGCGGAGTTTGAGCCCAGGGTTTGCCGGAATACCTAACCCCTTGTTTGCACTCGATAATTCTTTGATGCTCTTCGGAGACGGTAAGAAAGCGGTCTTAGATATGATTGCAGCCCTGAAAGATTCTTAAGGAAAATTTTCTTGTACGTGGTATATCGTAAGGTGCGTGTAAGTTATTGATTTAATTTAATTTTTTTAAATTTGCCTTCATATTTCTTTCTTGCATAGGGTAAAAACACATGATAAAGTATGGAGCTTGAAGCAAGAAATTTAGGTTTTACATCCTTATTTTTACAAAACATTTGAGGGACCTGTGGAAGTTAGAGTTATTAATAATAATGTTGAAAAAGCTTTAAAGGTTGCCAAAAAGAAATTGGCTGCAGATGGATTATTTCGAGAACTCAAACGTCGTCGTTTCTATGAAAAACCAAGTGTGAAGAAAAAGGCCAAGGAACGAGAAGCAGCACGACGTCGGCAGAAGTGGCTGTCCAAGCATCGAACGTTTTAACCCCACGGTAATTTCTGTTTAGGGATTCCTTCCCTAAACACTTCTCCCCTTTATTAATCACAATATTTTAAATCTTGATCTCTATGTCCATGCTGGATGACGATATTCATATCGTTATCCGACTTGTCAAACAATCCGTTCAGCAGTGGCCTGTTCCCTTGATGGAACGCTTGTCTGTATCCGGGTCAAATCCATTTGAAATATTAGTGGCTTGTGTCTTGAGTTTACGGACCCGTGATCACACCACAGCGGAAGCCTGCAGGCGTTTGTTTGGCCTTGCAAAGGACCCTATTTCAATGGCGAATCTTGCGATTTCCCAGATTGAGCGAGCGATTTATCCGGTAGGGTTTTATCGAACAAAGGCCAAGCAGATTCGTGAAATGTCCAGAATCCTATGTCAGAAATTTCAGAGAGAAGTTCCCAGCCTGATTGAGGCTTTAGTGCAGTTGCCTGGAGTTGGGCGTAAAACGGCAAATTTGGTGAGGACTGTGGGTTATAAAAAATTAGGGATTTGTGTGGATACTCATGTCCATCGTATTTGTAATCGCATAGGCTATGTAGCTACCAGGGGGCCTGATGAAACGGAATTTGTGCTACGAAGTCAGCTTCCTAAAAAATATTGGAGGAGTTTTAACCGCTTATTGGTGCCATTTGGACAACACCAATGCACTCCAATTTCGCCCAGGTGTGAATCCTGCCCTATTCACTCCTATTGTCGGCGAGTGGGAGTCTTGCCCATTCATTAGCCTTGCTACCCTTGGTTAAATCCAAATGATGTTACCCTTACCTCTAATTGTTACCAATTGTTCCCATTTCTTTAATTTGAAGGTGAATGAGTAAATAAACCAATAAAAACAATTATGATCTCATAAATAATGCCGTCTCATCCTTTTATGGCGTTACCATTTGGAATCAATATCCTAATTTTCCCATAAAAACATATTTAACTTTCATCTTATTTTTCAATTAGTTATGGAACTTTTTTTTCAATGAAAAAGGATCGATTTTTGCTTTAATTTCGTTGTCTGGCCGTTAAATATCGCGGGTTTTCTACGGAAGAGCATAAATTGTATAAAATTCAAAAGGAAAGGGGGGTGATTATTAATTTTTCGTCTGTTTTGTTTGATTGAATTCATGGACGTTAATATACGTCCTGCACTTACTTAGGAGGTGTAAGCAATGTTTCTTTCTAGACGTCAATTTTTAAAGGTCTCTGCGGGGACCGTGGCGGCCGTAGCGTTGGCGGACAAGGCGTTAGCCTTGACGGCGTTACAACCCGTCATTGAAGTGGGCAATCCCCTGGGGGAATACCCGGACCGGTCCTGGGAACGGGTGTATCACGATCAGTATCGCTATGACAGCTCCTTTACGTGGGTCTGCTCCCCGAATGACACGCATGCCTGTCGAATCCGGGCCTTTGTGCGGAATGGGGTGGTGATGCGGGTGGAGCAAAACTACGATCACCAAACGTATGAAGATCTGTACGGCAACCGCGGGACGTTTGCGCATAACCCCCGGATGTGCTTGAAGGGGTACACGATGCATCGGCGGGTGTATGGCCCGTATCGGCTGAAAGGGCCGTTGATGCGGCGGGGCTGGAAAGCCTGGATGGATGACGGGAGTCCGGAGTTCACGCCGGCCAGTATGACGAAATATAAGTTTAATGCGCGGTATTTGGATGACATGTTGCGGGTGAGTTGGGATACGGCCTTTACGTACTTGGCCAAAGCGATGCTCATCATTGCCGAGCGGTATTCGGGAGAAGCGGGTGCTCGTCGGATGCGGGAGCAGGGCTATCCCCCGGAAATGATTGAAATGACCAAAGGGGCGGCCACTCGCTGCTTTAAGTTCCGCGCGGGGATGCCCATCTTGGGCGTGATCGGGAAAATGGGGATCACGCGGATGAACGGGGGCTGCGGCGCCTTATTGGATACCTACATTCGGAAGGTGAAGCCCAGCCAAGCGCAAGGGGGCCGGTATTGGTCGAACTATACCTGGCACGGGGATCAAAACCCGGCGCATCCGTTCTGGTCTGGAGTGCAGACCTCTGACATTGACATGAACGACATGCGGTTCTCCAAGCTGAACACCAGTTGGGGGAAGAACTTTGTGGAAAATAAGATGCCGGAAGCGCACTGGAAGCTCGAAAGTATTGAGCGGGGCGCGCGGGTGGTGGTGATCACCCCGGAATATAACCCCACGGCGTATCGGGCCGACTACTGGATTCCGGTGCGGCCGGAAACGGACGGGGCGTTGTTCCTGGGTGCCTGTAAGATCATCTTTGATGAGAACATGTATGATCATGACTTCTGCCAAGCCTACACGGATATGCCGTTGTTGGTGCGGACGGATACGTTGCAATACTTGGATCCGCGGGAAGTCATCAAAGATTATGCGTTCCCGGATTTCTCGAAGAGTTATTCGGGCAAAGTGCAAACCTTGGATCCAGCCAAAATTGCCCGCCTGGGGGGCTTCATGGTGTGGGATCTGAATAAGAATCAAGCGGTGCCGATGCATCGGGAGTTGGTGGGCTGGCACTACCGCAAGAGCGGGATTGATTCGGCCTTAACGGGTACGTATCGGGTGAAGTTGTTGAACGGCCGGGAAGTGGACGTGATGCCGGTCATGCAAATGTATCAAGTGCATTTGCAGGATTATGACCTGGATACGGTGCATCAGATCAATCGGGCGCCGAAAGACCTGATTGTGCGGTGGGCGCGGGATTCGGGAACGATCAAGCCGGCGGCCATTCATAACGGGGAAGGGACGAACCACTACTTCCATCAAACCATCATTGCCCGAGGGGCGGCGATGGTGTTGATTATCACCGGCAACGTGGGGAAATTCGGCACGGGGCAGCATACCTGGGCCGGCAACTACAAAGCCGGGATTTGGACCGCCACGCCGTGGGGTGGTGGTGGCTTGGGGACGCATACCGCGGAAAATCCCTTTAAGATCACGACCGACCCCAATGCCCATGGCAAAGAAGTTCATGTCAAAGGGTATTACTACGGGGAAGAAGTAGCGTACTGGAACCACGGGGATACGGCGTTGATCGTGAACACGCCCAAGTATGGGCGGCGCGTGTTTACGGGGAAGACGCATATGCCGACCCCGAGTAAATTCCGGTGGGTGGCCAACGTGAACGTGTTGAACAACGCGAAGCACCATTATGACATGGTGAAGAACGTGGATCCGCACATTGAAACGTTGGTGACGCAAGATGTGGAAATGACCTCCGACGTCAACCATAATGACGTGGCGTTTGGGGTGAATACGTGGATGGAGTTTACGTATCCGGAACATACGGCGACGGTGTCGAACCCCTGGTTCCAAGTGTGGAAGGGGGGCATTCGGCCCTTGTATGACACACGGAACGATCTGGATACAGTGGCCGGGGTGGCCGCCAAGTTGAGCGAAATGACCGGCGACGGGCGGTTCCGGGACTACTTCAAGTTCGTGTATGACAACCGGGTGGACGTGTACGTGCAACGGTTGTTGGATGCCAGTAGCACGGGCTATGGCTACAGTGTCGATACGATGTTGAAGTCCGAGAAAGGCTGGATGGTGATGTGTCGGACGTATCCGCGGCATCCCTTCTGGGAAGAAACCAACGAATCCAAGCCCCAATGGACCCGGACGGGCCGGTATGAGAACTACCGGGTCGAGCCGGAAGCCATTGAATACGGGGAAAACTTCATCTCGCATCGGGAAGGGACGGAAGCGACGCCGTACTTGCCGAATGCGATCATGTCGTCGAATCCGTATGTGCGGCCGGATGACTATGGGGTGCCCATCACGGCGCAACATCATGATGATAAAACCATTCGGAACATCAAGTTGCCGTGGGCGGAAATTAAACGGTACTCCAACCCCTTATGGGAAAAAGGGTATCAGTTCTATTGTGTGACGCCCAAGACCCGCCATCGGGTGCACAGTCAGTGGTCGGTGAATGACTGGGTGCAGATGTATGAGTCGAACTTCGGGGACGCCTATCGGATGGATAAGCGGACACCGGGGGTGGGGGAACATCAAATCCATATCAACCCGCAAGCGGCCAAAGATCGGGGCATCAACGACGGGGACTATGTGTACGTCGATGGCAACCCGGTGGACCGGCCGTATCGGGGCTGGAAGCCCAGTGACCCGTATTACAAGGTGGCGCGGTTGATGATCCGGGCGAAATACAACCCGGCCTTCCCGTACCATGTGACGATGGCCAAGCATGCGCCCTATGTGGGGACGGCCAAATCGGTGAAAGGGCATGAAACGCGGCCCGATGGACGCGCGATTGCCATGGATACGGGCTATCAATCGAACTTCCGGTATGGGGCGCAGCAGTCCTTTACGCGGGACTGGTTGATGCCCATGCACCAATTAGACTCCCTGCCGGGCAAACATGCGGTGGGGTGGAAGTTTAAATTTGGGTACCAAGTGGACAACCATGCGGTCAATACGGTGCCGAAAGAATGTCTCATCCGGATTACGAAAGCGGAAGACGGTGGGATTGGCGGCCGTGGGCCGTGGGAACCCGTCCGGACCGGGTTTACGCCAGGTCAGGAAAATGAGTTCATGATCAAATGGCTCAAAGGGGACCATATTAAGATCAAAGTGTAAGAGATAGTGCATTTGGTAAACCTAAATTTACGAAACGGAGGAAATCATGCCAGAAGTCTATAATTGGCACTTAGGCCGGAAGATGCTGTATCCGTATGAGGAGCGGCATCCGAAATGGCAGTTTGCATTTGTGTTCAACATTAATCGGTGTTTAGCGTGTCAAACCTGTTCGATGGCGGATAAGTCGACGTGGCTGTTCTCCAAAGGGCAGGAATACATGTGGTGGAACAATGTGGAAACGAAGCCGTACGGCGGGTATCCCCAGTTCTACGACGTGAAAATCACGCAGCTGATCGAACAAGTCAACCCCGGGGGGCAGGTGTGGAACGTGCGGGTCGGCCGCAAGCACCATGCGCCGTATGGGGTGTTTGAAGGGATGACCATCTTTGACGCGGGGGCCAAGATTGGCCAAGCGGCCATTGGGTACATTCCGACGGACCAAGAATGGCGGTTCGTGAACATTTATGAAGATACGGCGACCTCCATGCGAGCCATCGTGGAAGGCGTGGATAAGACCGGGTTCACGAAAGAAGAACCGTGGAAGATGACCGGCAGCAGCTTGCCGGAGCATGAAACCTACTTCTTCTATCTGCAACGCATCTGCAACCATTGTACGTATCCGGGCTGTTTAGCCGCCTGTCCGCGCAAGGCCATCTACAAGCGGCCGGAGGACGGGATCGTGTTGATTGACCAAAACCGGTGCCGGGGGTACAAGAAGTGTGTGGAGCAATGCCCGTTCAAAAAGCCGATGTACCGCGGGACGACGCGGGTATCGGAGAAATGTATTGCCTGCTATCCTCGGGTGGAGGGCAAAGACCCTCTGACGGGGGGAGAACCGATGGAAACACGCTGTATGGCGGCGTGCGTCGGGAAGATCCGGCTGCAAGGGCTGGTGAAAGTAGGCGATGACGGGTTGTGGGCGGAAGATCGATGGAATCCGTTGTATTATGCCATTCGGGTGGAACAAGTGGCGTTGCCGCTCTACCCGCAATGGGGAACGGAGCCCAACGGTTATTACATTCCCCCCCGGCAAGCGCCTCGGGGTTACATCCGGCAGATGTTTGGGCCGGGCGTGGACAATGCCATCGAGAAATATTTGGTGCCGAGCCGGGAATTGTTGGCGGTGCTCCAACTGTGGAGAGCCAGCCAACAGATCATCTTCCGGTATGACGTGATTCCGGGCCCGAAAGTGTTCGAAACCCAAATCCATGGTCGGAAGTTTGAGATGTACAACGACACGGTGTTGGGCTTCAACAAGTCGGGCAAGGAAGCGGTCCGGCAGCAAGTGGAAGAGCCGATTTACATCCGTCCAGCGGAACGCGTAAACTGGCTATAAGCGGCGCCGAGAGGCACCGTCTGTGGGGTAAGCAGGGGGCGACGGTCAGTCGCCCCCTGCTTTTTTTTACTCGCTTAACAAAAAATTACAAGGATTGAACCTTAATCATATAAAAGTATTATAAGATGAGAAGTTGGCCTAAAAGGTTTTTTAATAAAGGTTTAAAAAACTACCGGAATTATGTTGAATTGTTCAAAATGCCTGATACAATCAGGACTTAGTTGAAAATTTTCTTTCCCAATATTTGGCTAATTATTATTGACGTGATTCAAACCTCTGGTTCCACAAACGAAAGTCCCTTTGCGGCTCAAGGCGTCCCTTTTTCTCAAATCATTGACAATGGAGTCATCCCACCTGAATATTTAAAAAGCGATTATATCATGCATCAATTTGTTGAACGGTTGGTGCATTATGTACTAAGTGTTCCACAGGGCTCATTCTCCATGTCCGAATTGGGGAAATTATTAGAAATTATGGATCCCACCCATCAAGTGTTCTTTTTTAAGAGATTAAAAGAAAACAGTCCTGGGAGTTTAAAGCAATTTGCTCCATTATATTACGGATTTATGGCAGAATTTCATCCTCTCTTGTTTACCTAATTTTTTTATTCCCCATAAAAAAAGAGTCATTAGTCCTAGAAGAGTTGCTTCCTAAGGTTTATAATCAAGATTGAAACGTCATATTTTTTTGTGAGGATTACAGAATGAATTCAACTTTACACAGGGCTGTTGCCAGTTTTTACAATCTTATTTATGAAGGACAGGCATTTGCTTCTACGATGGGACGCATTGACCAATCGGAGCAAGAACGGTATTTAGGTCGGGTAGAAGGCCTGAATTGGGTGTTAGACCGATGCCAAGAATTAGAAGATGTTGATATGAATCTCACAACGGCTTCTTTGGCGAAACTATTAGGAGATGTTAAATCCGACCTTGAGCACGAATTGTCTATACAACGACGTGAAAAAGGCCGCAGGGCCGATGGACGTGAAGAGGCCTTATTATTTGTCGGTGATTATTTAGCTAGTCTGATGACGGCTACGGAAATAGAGTCAACCAAAAGCCCTGTCTAATCTACTACTTCAAGTGTCTGGACCATTTCCATGGTCCAAAAACTGCTTTTCTAATTTTCCTGAGAATGGGTTTTACCAAAAAAACCATGATCCGTGAATGGATCGTTCTGGCCATTTGTCTAGGCTTGGGAGCACATGTCGCATTAGGCTTCCTATTACATGGGGGCTTAGGGTGGTCTACCAAGGCATATGGATGGTATGGAGTTTTTTTTGGGATATTTATCTATGGGGTGTCGTTAGTAAGTCGATCCTTATGGTGGGTGTGGAAAGGTAAGTAAAACCCCATCATTCTTTTCGTTGCGGGTAAAACGTAAGACCTTCCTTTAGGCGCGGCTAATATTGAACCTAAGGGATTCACGTTATGTCAGACCTTTCTACCAAAATTCCCTCTTCAATTAGCATGATTGGAATTTGAT
Organism: Nitrospirales bacterium; assembly: GCA_965223185.1. Classification (GTDB taxonomy): domain Bacteria; phylum Nitrospirota; class Nitrospiria; order Nitrospirales; family UBA8639; genus Nitrospira_E. The sequence goes on from OZ244988.1 coordinate 1,374,936, forward strand.
CCCGAATGGGGTAAACCACAGTCTCATCATGTCGAAGTAAGCCTCCATCTATTCGCTCCCCAACCGGTTGGCCTCCCTTTGTCTTGAGTTCTCCTTTTTTAATTCGTTGATTCAACTTTTCTACCACAGCTGGTTCCAAGAGACGAAGATCTTGTTTAGTCTCTGGGCAGCATAGTATCGCCAATAGGTCTTGACCAATTATCCCTTTTTCACGGGAGGGAGATTCGGTTTCCACAAAAATACTCCTTTTCAAGTTGAGACTTAGTAAAGGGCTTTTGTAGCCAATGTATCACCACACCTGATTTGAGGCAATATCCGGCGACGTTTTGAGCCTTAAACTTAGTGGGCGAGTCATATGAACTAGAAGAAGATGTGATGCGAAGAATAAGATAGCTTTGCTAGACTAATGAGGGTGACTGAAATTATCGTTCCATGAACCTATTTTCCCTTCACCATCTTCAACGATATTTTCTCACGGGCCTTTTTATTATTGTTCCGGCTTGGGGTACCGTATTAATTCTCTATACTCTCTTTGAGTATTTGGAGGATATGACGGTTGATCTCGTCTGGGCATTCTTCGGCGTGACCATACCAGGTTCTGGCATTACTTTTTTCTGTTTACTCGTTCTATGGATTGGCATGGGCACGAACTATCTTATCGGACAACGCATTCATCAAAAGTTTGAGTCCTCTCTAGAACAAATTCCCTTTGTGCGAAGTATTTACCATACGTTGAAGAGTATGGCCGATGTCCTTAAGTTTCGTGAACGATTTGGTCATAGCAAGGTTGTGGCTTTTCCTTTTCCTCGTGATGGTTTGTGGGCTCTTGGGTTTGACATGGGTTTACCACCACAAAAATTGCAAATTTCTTCAGGGAGTCGGTTGATCATGGTATTTGTCCCAACGGCCATACATCCCTTTACCGGATATTTAGCCTTTGTGCCAGAAAATCGGATCAATCGGATTCAATTGCGTCCTGAGGAGGCGATGAAAATGGAATTCTCCGCAGGTCTTTATCGTCCGCCATCCGGCTGGCTTACCCCGGCCAGATTGCCTCTTACACCTTAAATCATCGCTCATATGGACAGATGCGGTGATTTGCAAATTAGGCGAGCTTCTTTGGCTGATGTCGAAACAATCGGTGCCTTTAATGCTGCCTTGGCCAGTGAAACCGAGGAGCGAAGACTTGATGGGCGTATCGTGCGGGCCGGCGTGGAAGCCCTTCTTCAGGATCATCAAAAAGGTTGGTATGCCGTAGCAGTGTGTTCACCCAATACTGATCAACAAAAAATCGTTGGGCAGATTCTGGTGACCTTTGAGTGGAGCGATTGGCGTAATGGACATTTTTGGTGGCTCCAAAGTCTCTATGTTGACCGGTCCTACCGCCAGCGGGGTGTTTTTCGTCAGCTTTATGAGTATGTGCACAAGCAAGCTCGGGAGCATACTGAAAAAGTCTGCGGATTTCGATTATACGTGGAAAGAAACAATCATTCAGCGCAGCAAACGTATGCCCATTTAGGATTTCTAGAAACCCCGTATCAGATTCATGAGATTGAGTTTTCAGATGATCATGTGCCTCCTGTCTCTTCAACTTCCTGAATCATTCCAAGGATGGTAATTTGAAATCCTTACCGAAAAATATCCTCGATATCACTAATCATCGTGGTTTCCTCTGTCTCCGCGTGATCTTCTTTGGTGTATTAGTTGTCTGTTTGTGGGAAATCCCACAAATTGACGCAAAAGCGATGCTGCCCTCTTCGATGACAGAAGTTCGTCCGCATATACAGGATCTTGGGATCAAAATTGGTCAATATTCATCGGGGAAATGGAACGCCATTACGGATGTTCCAGGAGTGAAAGTGGGACACTTAACCATTCAGGAAGGCCATGGAAGCCTTCTACCGGGATATGGCCCGGTTCGGACGGGCACCACTGTCATTATTCCACGAGACGATGTCTGGCATTACAAAGTGCCAGCAGGAGCGTTTATTTTAAATGGGACGGGTGAAATGACCGGTTTGGCATGGATCGCCGAATCCGGGTTTTTAGAATACCCTATCGCGTTGACCAATACGTTGAATGTGCCACGTGTGGCGGACGGGGTGATGAGTTGGATGATTCGAGAATATCCAGATATTGGAATTAAAGATGACACTCTTACGCCGGTGGTCGCCGAATGTGATGATAGCCGGTTAAATGACAGCCAAGGTCGACATGTGTTACCGGAAGCCGTAGTTGAGGTCTTGGATAGCGCAACCAGCGGTCCAGTTCAAGAGGGATCGGTTGGTGCGGGAACGGGAATGGTGTCATATCAGTTTAAAGGGGGAATTGGTACGGCCTCGAGGGTATTGCCAGAGGAAGAAGGCGGTTATCGAGTGGGAGTCTTGGTAAATGCTAATCATGGGCGTCGACATGAATTGACGATGGCAGGGGTGCCAGTCGGGCGGTTATATAAAGATGACGGAAATGCTCATGCCAAAGAAGAAGGCCAAAAGGCGCCTTTGGGTTATGCAACAATTTCTCGTCATCCACAACGGCAAGATAGTGGTTCCATTATTATCATTGTGGCAACGGATGCCCCTTTGGATTCCCGCCAACTTTCCCGATTATCGAGGCGAGCGACGATTGGTTTGGCCAGGACTGGTTCAATCTCACATCATGGAAGTGGGGATTTTGTTTTGGCATTTTCTACGGGGAATAGCATTCCGCATTATCCCGAGGATCCAACTTTTGTGATGACACACCTGGCCGATACCCACCTAAGCCCAATTTTTCAGGCGACGGTTGAGGCCACAGAAGAGGCGATATTGAATGCGTTGGTACAAGCGACGACTGTAACCGGAAGGGATGGTCGACGTTATGAAGCGATCTCCATAGAAAAACTGCGTTCCATCCTAGCAAGCTATCCCACATTATCTCAGTAGGACGAGGATATGATATTTGGACCTAAATTAAAAACCTTTCATGGTGGTTTTTGACAGGAAGCGCCAAAAAATATGATGCACTGTAATGTGGCCGTCTCTCAAGAGGCGAATCCTAAACAAGCGGCTCAGGTCGTTTCGCGATCTGTTGCTGGCGCTTTGGGAGGCGAAGATTGTCATTTGGCTTGCATTTTTTTCTCGCCCCACTTCGCAGAAGTTGTTCCATCTTTAATTGAAATTATTAACCAGCAACTTAGCCCGAAAGTATTAGTGGGGTGTATGGGATCTGGTGTTATTGGTGGCACACAGGAAATTGAAGAACATCCAGGTCTTGTCCTTTGGGGTCTCAGTCATCCGAGCATGCAGGCCACGCCGTTTCACTTAAATCCGAAAAAAATTGGAAAAGATATTGCTTTAGAAGGTTGGCCAGACTTGCTGGAAGGACATCAGCCTCCCCAGGATTTTCTTCTCTTTGCTGACCCTTTTTCAACACCGATCGACGAATTGTTTACTCTCCTGGACAAAAAAAAGCCTGGTTCGGTTGCGATTGGTGGAATCGCCAGTGGAGGGATGGATGAAGGAGAAACACGAATGATTTTTCAGGATACGATTATTGAATCGGGCGTAGTGGGTGTGGCCCTTCATGGTGGGGTGGAACTGCGTACTCTCGTATCCCAGGGATGTCAACCGATAGGCGAGCGCTATGTGGTGACGAAAGTTGATGGAAACGTTATTCAGGAACTTGGGGGAATTCCTCCCCTGGAACGATTGGAAATAACGCTAAGGGCCTTGGGTGAAGACCAACGCCAGCAGGCGGCGAATGGACTGCAAATCGGGGTTGCCATGAATGAGCATCGTGAAAACTTTGGACAAGGAGATTTCCTAATCCGTGGGCTATTAGGCGCTGACCGCCAATCCGGGTATCTCGCACTTGCCGATTTTGTGCAAGAAGGTCAAACGATCCAGTTTCATGTCCGTGATGCTCATGCAGCTGGAACGGATTTTCATAATCTGCTGGAAAGGGAGCGCATGGCCTTTCCAAACAGGACTCCCAAAGGAGCCTTGCTGTTTAGTTGTCACGGACGAGGTGAGCGATTTTTTCAAATTCCGCATCATGATATCGCCTCTGTGCATCAACACTTGAGCGCCCTTCCCGTGGCCGGATTTTTTGCAGGTGGGGAAATCGGTCCTGTTGGCGGGAAAAATTTTTTGCACGGCTATACGGCTAGCATGGCCCTGTTTTATGATACCGATTCCCCCGACCATCCTTAGAATCTCAGAATAAACACCATTAACCATTTTCTACGGAGATCTTCTTATGAAAAATCGGTTTGTGAGAGCATCCCTGATGTCTGTATCCCCAAGAATTCAAATCTATTTTACCATCGCCTTGCTGGGACTTTTCCTCCTTCCACAGGGGACCCATGCTGCCGAAGAAGCCATGGTGAAGACGTCTTCCGGGTTGCAATATTCGGATCTTGTAATGGGGCCGGGTCGTGAGGCCCATCCCGGAGAAACGGCTACCGTCCATTATACAGGGACGTTGATAGACGGAACGAAATTTGATAGTTCCAAAGATCGCAACCGCCCCTTCTCCTTCCGCCTCGGTGCGGGCCATGTGATTAAAGGATGGGATGAAGGAGTTGAAGGGATGAAAATTGGCGGCACTCGAAAACTTATTATTCCCCCACAGTTAGGGTATGGGGCGAGAGGGGCAGGGTCAGCGATTCCTCCGAATGCGACGCTGGTTTTTATCGTCGAACTTCTTGATTTGCGGTAATGAAAGAAACCCCGCTTATACAGGTGCACCGGCGTCATAAGGCTAAATTGGTGGACTTCGCTGGATGGCTGATGCCCATACACTATACGGGCGTTTTGGATGAATACCATGCTGTGCGCCAGGGAGTAGGCCTGTTTGATGTCAGTCACATGGGACGGATAAAAGTTGCTGGCGCACAAGCTGAAAGTTTTTTGCAATGGGTCAGTACCAACAATGTGTTGCAGCTTGAGGTGGGCCATGCGCAGTACAGCATGGTGTGCCAAGAGTCAGGAGGTATTCTTGATGACATCTTTATCTATAAAACAGGGCAGGAAGAGTTCTTGGTTTGTGCGAATGCTTCAAACCGAATCAAAATAATGGAATGGTTTCGGAAACACCAACAGTTAAAATTTCCACAAACGGGTATTCAGGACCTATCGGAAGGATTGGCACAATTGGCCATTCAGGGTCCATCCTCAAAAAAATTACTGAAAAAGATCTTGGGGTCTTCCATAGATATGCTGAAACCTCGCCAATGTCTCAACCTTGAAAAAAATGGGTTTTCAGGGATATTGAGTCGTACGGGCTACACGGGGGAAATAGGTTACGAATGGTATCTCCCAGCGGGGAAAGCCCAGCAGGTCTGGGAGCAAGTACTCAACGCCGGGGAAAATGGTCAAGTTAAACCGGCGGGCCTTGGAGCTAGAGATTTGCTTCGATTAGACGTTGGCTATTTGCTCTATGGTAACGATATGGATGAACAGACGACTCCATTAGAGGCTGGGGCCGAATGGGTGGTTTCATGGAATAAAGGTGAATTTCAGGGCAAATCGGCTCTGCTGCAACAAAAAGAGCAAGGTATCCAGCGCAAACTTGTAGGTTTTGAAATGATAGAACGGGGGGTGCCTCGACATAATATGGCAATCCTTAAAGAGGGAAAGATTATCGGCAAGGTGACCAGTGGGAATTTTTCTCCCATTTTACAAAAAGGCATTGGTTTAGCCTCGCTACCTCCCAGTCTGAGTCAACAGGAGACGCTTCTTGCTATTGATATTCGAGGAAAAAACGTGGCTGCTAAAGTGGCGAAACTGCCGTTCTATACACGCCCAAAAACCTAATGTCTGGTTTTGACATCCATAATGCTTAGACCTGAGGAAATACTCCTGTCGACCAAGCGGATTCATACCGGAAAAGTTTTAAAGCTTGACCTGGATACCGTGGCTTTGCCAAACGGGCAAACCACGGAATTGGAAATACTTCGACATCCTGGTGCTTCTGCCGTTGTCCCTCTTAAAGATGATGGCCGAGTTGTTCTTATTAGGCAACTACGGCATGCGGCAGGAGGGTTCATCTATGAAATTCCCGCAGGGAAACTTGATGCGCAAGAGAATCCCCGAGTGTGTGCCGCTCGTGAGCTAGAAGAAGAAGTAGGCTATTGTGCCAGTCATTTAGAATTGTTAACGACTATCTGGACCGCACCAGGATTTACCGATGAAGTCATCCATATTTTTCTCGCGACAATTCTCACACCGGGGAAGCAGCAATTAGATCACGATGAAGTCTTGGAGGTAGTGGAATGGCCGCTCGAAGAAGCAATAGCCAAGATTTACGATGGAACTATTCGAGATGCCAAAACCATTATTGGACTACAGATGGCGATAGGACGGAAAAGTTAACAGGCGTGCCGAAGCCATCACTCAGGCAACTTCTTCGAAAGGTAATGTATCCTGACTATCAATCACGCTTGGTAGAGGAATCGCCAGGGCATCTTGATAAGTACTAGTAAGCTCAACATGCCCTAAGTGAGGTGTTGGACGCTGATGCCGGCTTTCGCAATGAAAATGAGCGTCCAAACCTAAACGATTTAAGAGAAAGTAAGCCAGTGTAGATCTGGAAACGGCTCGTGTGGCTGAAACATGGCGAATCCCTTTTACTTCGCTTTTTGCTAAATCCATCACCTTCTCTGCCAAATTCTCTACCCATACGGCAGAGCGGGATTCGTCTTTTACAATCGTAATTGGAAGTTGATGTTGTGTGCGATAGCGCAGCCAGTCTCGATGTCCGGTGCGGCCATTTGGAGATGGCCCAATGGCCAACCCTGCCCGAATCACTAATGTTCCAGACTTTTTCAAGACCAATTCCTCGGCGGCGATCCGGGTTTGCCCATACACACTAATCGGACAAGGTGGAGAGTGTTCATGATAGATGCCATCCCCGCCAAAAACATGGTCTGAAGAGACGTACACGAGGCGCAGTGTTGAGGGCAGGGCACGTAATGTTCGTTGAAGATGTCCAACATTGATCTCATAAGCCCACTCGGGGTTAGCCTCACATTTTGGGACATCACACACCGCATGACAATAAAGCAGAATCTGGGGTTGGTATTGATCAAAAACATTGTGCACCCACTCAGGATTCTCTAAATGAAGTTTCGCCCAGTCTTGAACCGCAGGTGCGGTATTGCCCGGTGAACAAAAGGGCACAATCGTCTCTTGGAAAATTCTCGCAAGATTAAATCCTAAAATTGATGTAGCACCAAAAAGTAGGATAGGAGGGATCATGGGGGAATAGTTATGAAGGTTGGGCGAACAAACTAATGTTCCGTCATGAACCAGCCGGCGATTGAGAGGCGTTTGTGGTCCCCTGCTAAGGGATCGACGCGGCAGACACGATGAAATCGCGGTACGGCAAATATCGCCACCGACCCTGGAGATGGAACAATGCACTGATCTGCTTCTAGCCGCTTTTCTCCATGTTCATCCACTATTTCCCTGTACATCATGAGTTCTCCCCCCCAATCGGGTTGCCATTCTTCATGAAAATACGTGGCCAACGCTAATCGGCGAGTTGGTGGGATTTTCCCCTCCGCATAAGTGTAAGCATTGTCGGTATCATCATGCGTCGAAAGGCAGTCGCCAGAGGAATAAGAATAATAATTGAAATTAATATGTCGCCCTAATATGTTAGGAAATGATTCCATATATTCAGCGACACAGGGGAGCCCAACTCGTTCCAAAAAATGCTTACCTTCTGCCGGAGCGATTTCTGCTTTCAGCCAATTGCCGCAATTCTGAAAAGCCTTAGCGACAGGAGGCATGTCGGCCAGAGAGGTCCACGTTGAATGTGCCATCGCCTCTCGAAACATTTTTCGTTCCTCGGACGACCAAAAATGTTCCAAAATTAAGACGGGGTCTTTGGCAAATGAGAATGATTCTGGAGAAAAGTAGGAAAAATCAATCTTCATACGGTATGGTTTAATCGTTCTTGATTAATTTTATCAAGGGCCTGCGCTTCACCTTTTTAGCAATTTCCTCACAACCTCGCAATGTGTTGAGCCCATCATTAAGACTCAAACTGTTTTCCTACCCGTAGTTTTTCTTCAGCGCACCAGCTGCAATCTTGGTTTTCAGCCAATGAGATATCGGACGTATCCTTTCGGATATCTTCCTCGAGGGGATCGGACAAGGTCCAGTGCGGCCAGGAAACATTATTTAAAAAATACCCTTATATAACAATTGATTGTCGCGGAAATTTTTTTATATCTGCTGCCAGATTTTATGGCAAAGGTTTTGCAAAGTACCATGGAAATTGAAATCTTCTGGGGACAATCAGCAGAAAGCGACTGTCAAGATATAGATAGCGTGGTTATGGGAAGGAGCCGGTTGTCAGTTCCAGATATTCTGTCGGTTATGAACAAACCTATTCTCATTATTGATGATGATCGGTCCGTGCGGCAGGCCTTGCGATTGTTGTTAGAGAGTCATGCCTTTGATTGCAAGGAGGCGGAAAATGGCGTAGAGGGCTTGGCCTTGCTAGATGGAGGTCTGTTGGTCGATGTCATTCTCACTGACTATCATATGCCTCTTATCGATGGAGTGGATTTTTTGAAAGCGCTGGGCTATCGAGTAAGTGGTCAAGGCGTGCAAGTGATTCTCCTTAGCGGAAATATGACTCCAAAAATGGAGCGCTTAGCGAAGCAGGCGGGAGCTTTTGCGGTGATGGACAAACCGTATGATCCGCAGAAATTAGTGTCGGTCGTTTTTCAGGCGTGCAATCGTCCTCTTCCATAGAAAATTGGGCCAAATCAAATCTTCAATTCACGTTGTGAGCGATAAAATCCTGAATTTGTAATCTAAAGATAAGGGGTAGATAGGGGGATGAAATCTAAAATTCTAGTCATTGATGACGAAGCAGATATTTGTGCCTTTTTGCAAGAACGTTTAACTCTGGAAGGCTACCAAGTCCAGACAGCTCTCAATGGTCGAAAAGGATTGCAACTCTATGATGACCACCAAGTGGATCTTGTGATCACGGATGTGTTGATGCCGGAAGTGGATGGACTGGAAGTTGTACGGACCCTCCGGCGGCTCAACGCGACTCTTCCAATTGTTGCCATGTCTGGTGGTAAACATCGTGGCCTCGATTTTCTGGTAGAAGCTGAAGAATTTGGGGCCACTCATATTGTCTCAAAGCCTTTTTGTCTTGATGAAATGGTTGCACTGGTTAAGGAATTATTCAATTCTCCATCCAGTCTATCTGTCTGACAAGAATGCTCCCGACGCATCTATTCTAGGTATTCTTCCAATAAAGCCCGAATAGCGACCGCCTGTCTACGCTATAAATTTTAAGGAGTGATCAACCGAAAAGAGATCATGGACTACCCGGGTTTTCCATCGAAAAGCTTGTAAAATTTTCGAACAGAGAAGTAAGGAGTTTGAGGACTCATGGCCACTAATCTTGATCTACGAGTCAGTACAGTTGGGGCTGTTATGACTTCCCGAGTCGTGACCATAGAGATGGATGATTCCCTCAAAGTGATACAAGATGTGTTTCGGAAGGTTAAATTCCATCATCTTGTGGTAGTCGATGAAGAGAAAGTTGTGGGAATCATTTCAGACCGTGATTTTTTTAAAGCTATTAGCCCATTCGTCAATACCATGTCCGAAACCAATCGAGATCGAGCGACGTTAGAAAAACGTGCCCACCAGATTATGTCCCATTATCCGATTACCGTCCTCCGATCTTGCCCGATTGAAAAAGCAGCGAAAATTATGTTGGAACGGGGGGTCTCTTGCTTGCCTGTCACCAATGCTGACGGTACGGTTGCTGGGATTCTCACCTGGAAAGATTTGGTGAAAGTGTTTCTTCATCCTGAATCAGATTCGTAATCCTCCATTCTTCTTTCCTTTACCATTTTTTCCATCACCACGGGCTTTCTCTAATCCTGAAACTTTAGCCTCGTCAAATCTTCCTGTATACTGCCCAATTACACAGGTCAATAGGGTTTGTATGATTGTCTGTGTATACAGACCCATCGCGTAACCCCTTAGAAATTGTTTGTGAATGAACATTGTGAAGGTAGAAAGGACAAGGCACGCATGGCGGACAAACGGTTTATTCTAGAATTGGGAAAATTGTTCATTGCGGCAGCATGGGCCGACGGTGCATTATCGACGATAGAGATCAATGGCCTTAAGGAACTGTTGTTTCAATTGCCGGATATTTCCGGCGAAGAATGGATGGAATTGGAACTCTATATGGCCTCTCCGGTGGGTGAGGATGAACGGCAACGTTTATTGGAGCGGGTCATGGGACGAATCGGATCGGCCGCAGAAAAAGCGCTGGCTTTGGAAACCTTAGAAACGCTGATGACAAACGGCAGTCAGGGAAATAGTGAACAAGTTGAAGTCATTCAACAGCTTCGTGCCGATCTAGACCAGGGCAGTGGAGGGTTTTTTGATCATTTTCGTCGCCCGTTTCGGCGTTTGATGAACGTGAGAGGGCAACAGTATACAGAAGCCCATGATCGAGAAAGCCGATTGGAAGATTTCATCAAGAACACTATTTATTTTCAGGTGACCATGGAGTTACGGGAACGAGGCATTACCTTTGACTTACCCGATATCGACATTCGAAAGCTCTGTTTGGCAGCGGGCCTCATGGCTCGAGTGGCTGGCGTTGATCGCATGGTGTCTGCAGAAGAGACCGCCACGATGGGCCAGGTACTCAAGCGTCACTGGAGGTTAACGGAGGAACAGGCCCAATTGGTGGCCGAAATCAGTCATCACCGGATATTCCGGGGATTAGATAGTGTGCGATTGGTCAGACGTTTTAAGGAATTGACGACTAGGGATGAACGCAAAGAGTTTCTTCTCTGTTTGTTTGAAGTGGCCAATGCTGCGGATCAGACATCTTTTGAAGAAATTGAAGAGATTCGCAGTATCGCCAAAGGGATGGATCTTCCGCATCAAGATTTTCTTGACGCAAAACTCACAATCTCCCGAGAAGATCGCAAAGGCCTCTAAGTATTGGTAATGTTTAAACCCATGGCAGATGAGTAGACGAATCCACACAGGGCCTTCCTAAGACAATCAATGCCTAGGCCGTCATTCTCGACGGTTTTTATCGGGAATTTATTTTGGTTTTTCCCCAAAAACGTTGATGGTAGAACATGGTGTATGGGTTGACCCAAGGAAAATGCCCAAGTGATTAATGATGATGCCGGGTTTCGCCCCGGCGGACGATCCGCTGTTGTTTCGGCAAAAGTAGTCAAAACCATGATGGCGTGGCATGTCCCCTGCCTCCGCAGGGGCAAGCTCTTCGGGTTCTCTGCGCGATTCGCCATCAGCGGCGGCGCACAAACTCGCGGAGCTTGGCCTGAATCGTTAGGAAGGGCTCAAACAATGTGCGCCTTTCCCCCGATGATGGCTGCACTGCTCGGCCATGCCACAAGGCCTGTGGAGGCTTGAGCAACCACGAATCCCCAAATAACAAAAAAAGATCTGCTCGAACGCAGTTGATGTGGCTCGACCCAAAAGTACTCATAAGAGAAATGACGATTCCCTTTTTTCGAAGTCATCTACAACTGATTTGACCAACAACAAGTTAGTACAAGGATAAACGGAATTCCTTTAATTGGCAGGTCTGTGGATTGTCTTCCATTGACCCGGTTCAGGTGGTTAGCTTCAGGAATGCTAATGCCTTCGATCCTAGAGAGAAAAACGGAAAAGTGTCCATGCTGGATGGTTTCTTGTTTTATGCCAGCTCCTAGGGTTGGGTTGTAGGCATGACGTCCGAGACTAGGAAGGGTAAGAAGGCACAGAATCTGGGGAATCCTCCCCCGCCTCCGCAGCCTACTTCATCGCTTTCGCTGTCCATAATCCCCTATGCCTTTGCAATCTTTTTAAGTGCTTTTCTGCTGTTTCAAGTCGAGCCCATCATCGCTCGATATATTCTTCCCTGGTTTGGAGGCACTCCGGCCGTCTGGACCACGTGCATGCTCTTCTTCCAGGTTTCTCTTTTGGGTGGGTATTTATACGCGCACCTCCTTGCCAGCTATGTCTCTCCTAGGTATCAGGCGCTCATTCATCTGAGTCTGGTGGTAGGTTCCCTGGTTGTTCTTCCTATCACTCCCGCTGAGACCTGGAAGCCGGAGGGCAGTGAGAACCCCATGCTGGCAATCGTTTTACTTTTGTTGGGAACCATCGGCGCCCCATTTCTCCTGGTCTCTGGGTCAGGACCCCTTCTGCAACACTGGTTCAACCGGATTCATCCGACTCTGTCCCCCTACCGGCTCTATGCGTTATCGAACTTTGGATCGCTTTTAGGATTGATCTCTTATCCCTTTTTCGTCGAACCCCAATTGGGGCTACGCACGCAAACTGTCCTCTGGTCTGCCGGGTACGGTCTGTACGCAGTCCTTGTGGCTTGGGGGGGCATCATGTTGTACCGATCCGTGCCAAAGAAGGAGGCCTTCGAAAGTCCCGGGTCGGCTCCAGAAGGTACCACCTTGGGCCTGCCGGAAAGACTGCTGACCCTTTCCCTCGCCGCATGCGGATCAGTGGTCCTCCTGGCGAGTACGAATCAGATCTGTCGGGATATTGCTGTCATCCCATTTCTCTGGGTCTTGCCACTCAGTTTGTACCTCATCTCGTTTATTCTCTGCTTTGACCATCCACGATGGTATGACCGACGGGTTTGGGTACCCCTGCTTCTGCTCTCACTTTCTGCCGTGGTCTACCTCTTGCTTCAGGACTATGGGGCGGTGGAGATGAATGTGTATCTCCAGATTGCCATTTATTCGGCCGCCCTCTTTGCCTGCTGCATGGCATGCCATGGGGAACTGGTTCGGCTGAAACCGTCTGCCGAACATCTCACCTCCTTTTACCTCATGATTGCGTTGGGTGGGGCCGTGGGCGGCGTGTTCGTCAATTTAGCGGCTCCTGTTCTCTTTAAAGGGTACTGGGAATTTCATGGCGGTTTGGTGGCAACTGGGGTTCTTTTGGGGCTCTGTTTGTTCCGGAAGAGGGAAACGCCCCAAACCCCGTTCATGTGGTGGGCTGGAAGGATTGTCTGGATGGGAGGTATTGCTGCGCTGATCGGCTTTCTGGGGTTACATATTCAAGAGCAGCAAAAGAACAACATATTGACCACGCGAAACTTCTATGGAGTCCTCAGGGTGAATGAGGTAGATGTTGGAGAAGAGTTTGCCACGCGATTTCTCTATCACGGACGCATTACGCATGGAGAGCAATTTTTGACACCGGGGCTGCAGGCCTATCCGCGTGCCTATTATGGTCCGAACAGCGGGATTAGTTTGGCTATCCGGCGGCATCCGCAGTATTTTGGTATGACCAATCAAGCAGGGGTCGTACAATCGAAGGGGATGCATGTGGGGAACATTGGGTTGGGGGTGGGGACCATCGCTACGTACTCTCGTCCCGGCGATACCTATCGATTTTACGAAATCAATCCTGATGTGGATTGGATAGCGCGGGAGTACTTTACTCACCTCAAAGATGCCAAAGGCGCGCTTCAGGTGGTCCTTGGGGATGGGCGGATATCTCTCGAACGTGAACTAGCGAACAATTCCCGACAGCTGTTCGATGTCTTAGCGGTTGATGCCTTCAGTGGTGACGGCATTCCCGTACACCTCCTCACGCGAGAGGCTTTCGCATTGTATTGGGAGCATCTGCGACCCGACGGAATTCTCGCGCTCCACATCACCAACTATCATTTTGACTTTAGCCCCATTATCCGGGCTCTGGCACAAGAGTTGGGCATGGAGGCCCTGTGGATCAAGGATGCAGGGGATCGGCAACGCGGGAACTACATTAGTGATTGGGTGTTAGTGACGAGCAATCAGATCTTTCTTAAAGATCCCTTTGTCTTCACCCGAATACGGCCGTGGCCCAGTGCGAAACGCAAAGAAATCGTATGGACTGATGATTACAGTAACCTATTTGGAGTGGTCGCCCCGTAATCGATCCACGTATAGGGAACACATTCATGTGGATTCGTGGAAGTAATATTTCAGCGGTTTATCGAGCCTTACCTTTTGGCACTCAAATAATTCTTCACCATCATCTAAGCTACTAACAACAGACCTGAAATAAACATTTTCCCCAACTCGGTCATTCCCGACGGTTGTTATCGGGAATCCATCTTGGTTTTTCCACATTTGAAACTTTGCTTGTGGTGGATAGCGCCTTGGTTGACCATGTCCAAGTGTTTTTTGTATTGCCGGGTTTCGCCCCCGCAGGCGAGTTACTTTCCTTTCGGGGAAAGTAACCAAAGCCATTGACGCCCAGTCCGGCCACATTGTAGGGGACGGACGCAGGATGGAAGAGCGGACCAACTCGCCCTGCTCAGACAAGGTCCGCCAGATAGTGAGAGCGTCCGACCCAAGAGCCGGACAGCAGGCGTAGGACATTAGAAGAATGAAGAGTTTCGCAATGTTATTCTTTTGAAAGTTCTAGGAGATTATTTGGGATTCATAGCTTAATGCAAACTTTGTTTCATGAAGATTTGCATAGCGAATTTTAGTGTGTGTTAAGTTTTTTTTCCCAATCAAATCCATAATTCTTTTTTTAATTTTCGGTGAAGCTTTTACTCCTATATCAATGCAAGTAATTGCCTCTGCGGGAATTTTTACAAAATGTAATCTTTTTTCATTATCTAACTCACATCGTTTGATCGAAATAAACCATCTATACTCCTGCTCATATTCCCATCCTGGGCTTTTTACTATTAGAGCTCTTTTAATCTCGTCCATAACCGTAGGGTCCTTCTTGTCCATTTTTATGAGGTCAAGCATCACTCTATCCCCTAAATATTGTACTCGATCAATCTTCAGATCCACCCAACCGATTTTTTGAGTATCAAAAGAAATCTTTACTCCTCTATGGCCGTTTGAATAGTGGGCCCACATTAAAATATCTCCATGAGGCTCGATAGCCTTTGCGTTGGAGACACATAAGATTCTATTTTCTCTCGAAAATTCTTCCTTCACGCTATCTAGAGTTTCCGTATTATCTCTGTGCATGAAATCGGTTTGAAGCTTTTTCCAAAGCCCATCCTCCCAATTCTTTTGATATTGCTCTAAGGTTAAGGGCACTATCAGTTGGTTATTCGTACGATGGTAATAGTCCTCAATAGTTGAATTATCCTTTAGATAATCTTCCAATTCTTTTTCTTCAATTTTCCTGAAGGGTCATGACTAGTTAAGCGGGTGTTTTCGAAGGACCTTGAGTAGTAATTGGTAAAGGTTTTGTCCTCGATGATTGAATCGAAACTCACATTCCTTCAGATGCAAGTAGAAGGTGCTTTTATGAATCCCCCGGAATCGGAGCAGCCGCGTTTTAGCAAACCCCCAGAAGCCCTCAATCCCATTTACATGGACTCGGCCCCGGACAAATTCATCCCTCCCATGATCGACCCGGAGATGCTTGCCATACCCCACATCCACCAGTCCGTTATACCCGCGCCATCCATCCGAATAGATCACACTGTCGAGGGCAACCTTGCCACGAATAATCGCTTGCAGTGTGGGTTTCCGGCAGTCAGGGACGAGTTCCGTATAGACTTGCCCATTGCGTTGGAAAATGCCAAAGACGATCGTTTTGCCATACGCTCCACGGCCCCGTTTCCCCTTGATACGTCGTGCACCAAAATACGATTCATCAACTTCGACCTCGCCCACGAACGGCGACTGCGCTTCACAGAATTCGGCAATACGCTCCCGAAAAGCACGCATATATCGGTTGATCGTGTTGCGATTCAACCCAGTCAGAAGGGCCATTTGTGAGGCCGTTAAATCGAAGACAAAATACCGCACGAGTTGGCGAACTTGCCACGTCGAAATTCGTGCACGATTGGCGTATCGATTTTTCCTTGTCATGACTGGAGATTATCTTCATTTTCACCTTCTTAACTAGTCATGACCCTTCCTGAAATAAGGAGCATTTTCGAAGGGATCATTTAGTTCGTTCGGGTTAGATACTTTAAATGAAAGGCTCTCCAGTGTATTGATCACGTAAGAATCGGGAAAATATCTGCATACAATCATTGCTATGGCCTTTAATAAAATTTGAGTAGGTCAGCCTTTGAACCCAATTCAAAATATTCTCACTTTAGAGGAATTAAATAAAGATAGTACACACCGAATATGAATTGTCTCGGATATCGTTTCTAATGGGAAGTCATTTTGGCTAAGGGGGGACACGAAACATGAGATGTATTCTCTGGCCTTGTGATGGGGCCGAGCAGTGCAGCCAAGCTCGAATAAGAGGCGCGCATTGTCTGAGCCCTTCCAAACGAGTCAGGCCAAGCTCCGCGAGTTTGCGCACCGCCGGGGTTGGCGAACCGCGGAAGGAACCCGCAGAGCTTGCCCTTGTAGAAGCAGGGGGCCACATCACGGCCAATATGGTTTTGCCTACTTTTGCCGAAAGAAAGGTCGGTCGGTTGCCGGGCCGAGACCCGGCATGCGTCAATTTGGAAAAGGGTTTGAGTGATGCCTAGAGTTGTAGCGGAAATAAATTATTTGGTTTGGGAGAAGAGAAAAATTTAAGTTTTAGATTCGAATCGATCAATGACTGCGGCGCCGACGGCATCGCCCCAGACGTTCACTGTGGTTCGACAACGATCTAAGAACCAATCCACCACTAAAATAAGTGAGATTCCTTCAATTGGCAAGTCGACCGCTTTGAGCACAATCACCATGGTAACGAGCCCGGCTTCCGGAATACCCGCTGCACCAATAGCTGAGAGTGTTGCGGTGAGCAGTACAATTATGGTTTCGCCTAGTCCCATCTCAATCCCGTAGGTCTGAGCGATGAACATGGCGGCCACCGCTTCATACAGCGCGGTCCCATTCATGTTGATCGTCGCCCCTAAGGGGACCACAAAACTGACCACCCGTCGAGACACATTGGCTTCCTCGATCAGACCTTCCATCGTTAACGGTAGGGTGGCTGAGCTGGAGCTGGTTGAGAAAGCCGTCATGAGCGGCGTGCTCATGGCTTTGGCATAGGCGGGCACTGAGTGTTGGCCGAGAAATCGTAAGGCTAAGGGGAGCGTGAGCAAGCCATGAATGGCCAGGGCGAGAAGCACGGTGCCCACATACGCCCCCAGGCTAGCCAGTTGAGGCCAAAACCCTGTAAATCCTCCAGCTTCCCCTAATCGTCCGGCCAACAAGGCACCAATGCCCACTGGGGCGATCCACATGAGCAAATGCACGATGGCCATCATCGCTTCGTTGATGCCTTCAAAGACCTTAATGACGAGAGCGCCTTTGTCTCCAATGGTGGTGAGGACGCCGCCAAAGACTAAGGCAAAGACAATCAATGGCAAGATTTGCGTTTCAGCCATGGCCGCGAACAAGTTTTTCGGGACGAGGCTGGTGAGGATGGATTTGAACAAGTCACCCAAGGTGGTGGGTTTGTCTTCCATACGTTCGGAGAGGTTTGACGTGTGTGTCTGTGCTGGGTCGAGGTGGCCGTGGTCTGTTGAGGTGCCGGGGTGAATGGCGATGACCAAAATGAGACCGACCAAGACCGCGAGTCCGGTCGTCGTCATAAAAAAGAGGACAGTGCGAAGCCCGATGGCTCCCAATTGCCGTATATCTCCCAAGCTAGCAATGCCGACGATCATAGAACTCATGACCAGGGGAACGACCAGCGCGAACAGGGCTTGTAAAAACAAGTCACCAATAAACTCGATGCTGAGGCCAATCGATGGGAAAAATCCGCCAAGAAGAATCCCCGAAACAATACCCAGGAGCATCCCAATGAGCAGGTGATGGGGATTAGAGGTCTTCATGGTGTGGTTGGTAATGGTCTAGAAAGCGGGAATAGGCTATTGAGCTTTTTGATGATCAGTATGGCTGGCTTATGAGGTTGTCTAAGAAGGATAGGATTCTATTGGTGGACAGGTGCAGACCAAATTTCGGTCGCCATAGGCACTATCGATGCGTGAAACCGTAGGCCAAAATTTATGGTCTCGGAGCCAGGGGGCGGGGAATGCAGCTTGCTCGCGCGAATAAGGATGTGTCCAGTCGGATTGGGTGATGGAGTCGATAGTATGAGGGGCATGTTTTAAGGGATTATTGTCGCGGGAAACCCGGCCTTCTTCAATGTCGGCAATTTCCTGCCGAATGAGAATCAGTGCTTCACAATATCGGTCAAGTTCTGCTTTGGATTCACTTTCGGTGGGTTCGACCATCATGGTTCCAGGAACCGGCCACGAAATAGTCGGCGCATGAAATCCGTAGTCCATGAGCCGTTTCGCCACATCCTCTACTTCCACATCGGCTGATTTTTTAAAAGGACGCAAATCGAGAATAAACTCATGTGCGACCATGCCATTTTTCCCCGTGAACAAGACGGAGAAAAATTTACTTAACCGCTTGGCCATATAATTGGCATTCAAAATGGCCACTTGTGTAGCCTTCGTAAGGCCCTCGATTCCCATAAGCTGAATAAATGCCCAGGAAATAGGAAGAATATTGGGACTTCCAAACGGCGCGGCGGCAATGGCACCAATGCCTTCGGATCCTCCTGTGGCCACGAGAGGATGTGTGGGGAGAAATGGAGCCAGATGTGGTGCCACCGCAATGGGGCCCATCCCGGGTCCCCCTCCACCATGGGGGATACAAAAGGTTTTATGAAGATTGAGATGGCACACATCGGCACCAATCTCTCCCGGCTGAACCAATCCCACCATAGCATTCATGTTGGCGCCGTCCATGTAGACTTGGCCGCCATGATGATGGACGGTTGAACAAACCTCACGAATGGTTTCCTCGAAGACGCCATGAGTGGATGGATATGTCACCATCAATGCGGCGATTGAGTCATGATATTTCTCACATTTAACTTGTAAATCATGTAGATCGATATTCCCATGGACATCACAGGCAACCGGGACGACTTGCATGCCGGCAATGACTGCACTGGCTGGATTGGTGCCATGTGCCGAAACTGGAATCAAACAAACCCGACGATGAGATTGCCCTCGCTGTTCATGATACGCTCGAATCACCATGAGCCCGGCATATTCCCCTTGAGAGCCCGCGTTGGGTTGTAATGATACAGCCGCAAATCCGGTTATTTCCGATAGCCAGGCTTCCAATTGTTGGATGAGGATTTGGTATCCTTTGGCTTGCTCAGCAGGCACAAAGGGATGAATTCTACTGAATTCCGGCCAGGTTACTGGGATCATCTCAGCGGTGGCATTAAGTTTCATCGTGCATGACCCAAGGGGAATCATGGAATGCACCAGCGAGAGATCTTTAGATTGTAGCCGATGCATATAGCGTAGAAGCTCATGTTCAGAATGATACGCATGAAATACCGAATGGGTTAGATAAGGCGATTGCCGCTGGAATTTATTCGGAATGGCAGCATGGCGAGATTCGATTAACTGATCAATGGAAAATGGCAGGGAATCACTCGCAGAAAAGATTGTGAGAATTTGGCATACCTCTTGGATTGTGGTGGTTTCACTTAAGGCAATCCCAAATGAGCCATCCTCAAAGGGTCGAAGATTGATAAGCGCCTGCTGAGATTTTTGGATAATGTCTTTGACGGAAAGCGGTTCACTTTTCACGCGGATCGTATCGAAAAAAGTTGATGAATACAGTTCACATCCTAGCCGGTTCAGGCCTTCCGCTAAAATGTTGGTGAGATCATGGACGCGGTTGGCGATGGCCTTTAAGCCTTCTGGGCCATGATAGATCGCAAACATGGCAGCCATGTTGGCGAGCAGGACCTGGGCAGTACAAATATTGCTGGTGGCTCGGTCCCGTCGAATATGCTGTTCGCGTGTTTGCAAGGCTAGCCGGTAAGCCTTGTGCCCCTTGGTATCTTTGGAAACTCCAACCACGCGTCCGGGAATTTGGCGCTTAAATTCTTCTTTGGTTGCCATAAACGCGGCATGGGGCCCCCCATATCCCATCGGGATCCCGAATCGTTGAGAAGACCCAATGGCTATATCCGCTCCCCATTCGCCTGGTGGCATCAATAGAGTGAGGGCGAGAAGATCCGTACAGGCTACGACGAGAGCGCCGGCTGCATGAGCCCTCCCGACCAACTCTTGATAGGAGCGTAATTTGCCATCGGTTGAGGGATAGGAAAGAAGTAGGCCAAATATTTGATCGGGTAGAAATTCCAGATTGTCGGGATTGCCAACCTGGATAGTAATGTTCAACGGGCGAGCTCGTGTTTGTAAAACCGCAAGGGTTTGAGGGTGAGAGTCTTCTGCGACAAAAAAGGATTGCCCCGATACTTTACTTAAGGCCCGGCACATACTCATGGCTTCGGCGGCAGCGGTGGCTTCGTCTAAGAGGGAGGCATTAGCCAGGGGCAGACCGGTTAGGTCAGCTACCATTGTTTGGAAATTAAGTAACGCTTCCAGACGCCCCTGCGCAATTTCTGCCTGATAGGGGGTGTATTGTGTGTACCAGGCTGGATTTTCAAGAATATTGCGCACAATCACCGGGGGGGACAAACAATCGTAGTATCCCATTCCAATAAAGGATCGATACAGGTGATTGTGAGTTCCCATGTGTCGTAATTCATCAAGCATAACCTCTTCAGATTGAGCGGTCGGGAGATTCAATGAACGTGAGATGCGGATTTCTTCGGGAACGGTGGCCTGAATGAGTGCCTCAAGCGAAGGGAGTCCCAATGTCCCTAACATTTCTTGAATGTGCCCATCCGAAGATCCAATATGACGATCAGCAAAATTAGTCATAGGTATATCAACTCAAAAAACGGAACCAAAAAAAAGTGGGCTGACTGGACAGTGTGTGTTTGTGGGATAGAGAAAAAAATGGTGGCTTGCACCATAACCATACCGGAAAGAGGCAAATTAATTTGAGAAGTCCAGAAGAAAAAAGAAGCTTGTTATCGATGTTAAGTGATCTATGTACGTTCCAATATTGTCAATTTCACACCCTAGCATGTTTGCCTCTTTCCTGCAAAATCTCCTTAGCTTCGGCTCAAAATATCATTCGAATGCTAGTAAAAAGAGAGGGGGCTATTGCAACTCAGAAGGGGATGCTTTTATTCTAAATTTTTTCAGTATATTCTCAAATTTTCCTTAGTTGGGGAAAAATTAGAATGAAAATTCTTTCCAATATTAAGAAATTATATGACGGGACGTCGGATAAAAAAGAGGCGATTCATGAACGAGTAGACGTCTGGATTGATGAAGGACTCATTAAGGGAGTGCGTCCTCATCAACCAACCGATCCCCAGGGTTCCGAGGTAACACGCTTTGACTGTTCGGCCTTAACAGTCACTCCTGGTCTGATTGATTGCCATGGCCATGTCACGTTGTGGGGTGTTGGAAATGAAAATCTCGATCGCATGAATTCTCCGGAGGCACCGTTTTGGGCTGAGCGTATTTTATATAAGACATTAACTCAGGGGGGGGTGACGACCTTAAGAGATGTTGGAGGCGCAACTCAGGTCTTAAAACGCCTAGTTAATCAGGGAGTACTCCTTGGTCCGCGATTACAGCTCGCCATTTGTATGCTATCGACGACCGGGGGGCATGCCGATTTTCGTGGACCCGATCGGTGTTGTGGAGAACTCTCTCGGCTCTGGCCAGCAGGACCTGGCCGTCCTTCCAGTATCGTGGATGGTCCATGGGAATGTCGAAAACGTGTGAGAGAAATTGCAGCCTGTGGGGGGGATCTGGTGAAAATTTGTGCAAGCCCTGGAGTGGTTTCACCGACGGATCATTTGGAACATCGTGATTTTACATTGGAGGAAATAGAAGCGATTTGCGATGAGGCGGCTGGACGAGGCATGTATGTAGCTGCCCATGCCCATAGTCGAAGTGGCATTCGTTTGGCTATTGAGGCCGGTGTGAAAGACATTCAGCATATTTCGTTTATGGATGAGGAGTTGGCTGAATTAGCCTATGCCAAAGGTTGTCGGGTGACACCTACGTCTTGGGTGGGACAACGACTTTTGCAATCAGGCCAATTCAATGAATTTATTACCTCCAAAGTTCGGGCGGTGTCGGAAAGTCATGCCCGAGCGGTCAAAGTCGCTCATGCGAGTGGGTTGAAAATTTTAGCTGGGACAGACCCGGTGTTGCCGGATATGCATGGTCGAAATTATATGGAA
This sequence comes from Nitrospirales bacterium, assembly GCA_965223185.1. Classification (GTDB taxonomy): domain Bacteria; phylum Nitrospirota; class Nitrospiria; order Nitrospirales; family UBA8639; genus Nitrospira_E. The sequence goes on from OZ244988.1 coordinate 1,397,033, forward strand.
TTGGTTGCTTTGATACAGGAAGGCATACCTTCACTGACCGCATGGTTTGGGGCGACGGGGTTAGCCGCAGAGCAGCTCGATCTTTCTGATACGGGCATGGTGGTTGAGGGGCGACGGGCTGATCTTCTGATTTGTCAGGAAGATGTCCTGGAGAATCCTGCTTGTTTGGATAATGGGGCCTTACTTGAGGTGCTGAAAGATGGATTGGGCTATCGTAATGGCTTAGAGGCTTTCCCTCAACAATCGTACGGAAAGGCCATGAATCAAGCCCTGCACACTCTTTAGATTTGGTGTTTGATAATAGAAGATTCCATGACAGTGAATTATATTGAGGCTTCCGTTTTAGGTGCTGGCCCAATTTCTTCTTCTGATTCAACAGCTTCTTCCATATCCACGACAAGTTCACCTTTTGGGGAATAGAACCCCTGCCCATCAATTTGCACGATTCCGTTGCAATTCTCCTGAAAAAATTCCAAGATCCAGCCATTAAAATCATAACCCTCATCCGAAATGTCTTTTTTCACCATTTGTGTGGTGGCAATAAACTGAGACTTGCTGATGAATTCTCTGGCAATCTGGGCTTCCATATCGTCAAAAGCGGAGAGTCTATTCGTAAACCCCGTTTGCTCAGTCTCAAAAACATCTTGGTAGGTGCCTCGATTCCTGACACAAAAAAGCCGTATCGGTTGCCGATCACGATTATATCCTAAGGATATATGGACCCAATCCCAATCCTCTAAGGCTTCCTTCTCCATCTTGGGAATCAGAGGAATCTGGTTCTTAGATTTTAGGAAATCAAGAAGTAATCGTAATGGAGGACTGTCCTCCCTGGTGCAAAAGACCCGAGAGTAGATTAGTTCTTCTTTTTCCTCCGTTTCCGATTGCTGTGGGGAGGGCATTACCGGTAATTCTTTTCCCATAATCATCCATGCCTCATTCTAAGAATAAAAAATTCGAACACTTTCAACTTATCCGACCATCAAAACCCCCTCTACTTTACCCTGGTAAAAGCTAAGGCAGCAAGGCAAGATCGGTCTTAACTATCCTCAAAAACGAATATTCCTCGCGCTAGGCTTGTTTTTTTGTTGACAGTATATGTAGCATTCGGTAGACTCAGCCGCCGTTGTTAAAAGGGGAACACATGTTCCTGTCATACCTTGGCAGAAGGTTTTTAAACAAGGCATCCCTTCCTTGAGATTCTGAAAATCCAAATGGGCTGTGTTACTAATCATTTTTAATGTGAGGAGGAGGTCCGTATGGGAAAAGCAATGACGAAGTCGCAGATTGCCGATCACTTGGCCAAAAAGGCGGATATCACCAAGAAGACGGCTACACAGATTCTTGATGATTTTGCAACCTTGGCCTACAAAGAAGCCAAGAACGCATTCGTGGTTCCTGGGATCGGAAAGCTAGTACTCGCACACAGAAAGGCTCGCATGGGTCGTAACCCACAAACCGGGGCGGCCATTAAAATCCCTGCCAAAAAAGTTGTGAAGTTCCGTGTGGCCAAAGCTGCCAAGGATGCCATTCTTGGAGTGAAAAAATAGCATCGGCTGCGACGTTTCTCTTCTTGACCGGTACTGACCCGACTCATTTCTTCGGTCTTCAGTTCAAGTAACCAAATGGTTTTTCAAAAAGCAGGGCCAGAATTCTGGCTCTGCTTTTTAAAATCCCCCTCACTGTCTTAGTACATAGCTGGAGTCAATCCGCTGCGTCCCAATCCGTCATGTGCCACGATGTGGACGGCATCGCCGTCATAAATCATGGTGGATTCGCTTGCAATCCGCTTGTTAACTGTCACCATGACTTTCTTCTGTTTTAATAATTGAAAAATTTCTCGCAAAGGTTTGCCTTGTTTGCGGATAAGTTGTTTCACGGTGATGGAATCCTCTACCTCGCAACCTAAGGCACGTTCTCCTTCTGCCGTTTGTAAGTCTCCCATTAATGTGATGGTCACCATAATCTTTTCTTTCTATAAATCTAAATCACCAATAGGTAAAAAACGTAGTCTTACTAGAAGTCGAGATGTCCATGTTGTTGATGCCAAGGTTGACAGGTATTATGGCAACCTCGCAATAACTCGGGCTGGGCCTCCGGTTCCTTGTCGAATTTTCATGGGGAGAGCAGTTATTATAGCGCCTTTTGGCGGCAACTGCTCCAATTGAGCCACATTTTCAATGGCAAATCGATTGGCTTTTCCAAGAATCTGATGAGCCTGAAACGTTTGGGATTGCCCAGGATCGATGCTGGCCGTGTCAATTCCAATCCCGTATATAAATCGTTGGGAAACTAAAAAAGAAACAGCCTCTCCTGAAAACCCAGGAAAGTGAAGAGTGTCGGCATTTTTGGGTGTCATGCTCCCAAGGTAGCGTGACGGGTCAGGCCAATACTGCCCCCAACCGGTCAGAAGTAAAACGATGGAATGTGGGGGAATTGAACCGTGCTGTTTTTCCCAAAAATCGATGTCTTGGACTTGAAGCATATAATCGGGATTTGAACGTGCTTGTTCGCGAATATCTATGACGATTGCCGGTGCCGTTAATTGGTTAATGGGTATCTCATCCACACTCCAACCCGATTCGGCAAAATGAATTGGGGCATCAAGATGGGTTCCTCCATGTTCTGATGCTGAAAAAACCCCTGAGGCATACCAGTATCCCTGGTGTGTGTGACCCCAACTTGATGGTTCCCAATGGAAGGGAGGATTGTTGGGCCAGTAAATCGTATGTTCATCAAAAGGATAGGTAAGATCCACAATCGTTCCAGTTGAATGGTTCGTAAAGCAACCCGATGTCCAGAATAAGAGAACCAGGAATACCAGGCTGTGCCCTAAGGAAGGATGGGTCTTATGGCTCCACGGAATAGAAAGCATTGGAAAACCCTATCAAGGTAGGAAAGGATTCGGCAATCCAGAAATTCTTCATGTGCAAAGGCCTTTTAAGGGAAATACTAGACCAAATTAATCTGCCTGTAGTCTCATCTCGAAAAATCTAGCAATAGTACGCTATGATGGTGTTAGCAGTATAACGACCGTTGAATAATGATGATATCCAAAGGCAAAAACGCCCAGGAACGTATTGGATGTCAGAAACCTCGGGTCGGTTCAAAAAAGTCCGGCCAGCAAGGCCACAAATGGCCTGGTGCATCCCGAAGGGGGCCACATTTATTTTGTGCGCGAAGCGTACACGCAGTACGTGAGCACAGAAAAATGGGGAAAACGCCGCTGGCGGATTTTTTCAACGGACCAATTTAACGATTAGGCAGAGGTCATATGTACAAAATAATAATTACATTAATTCTTTTAATCATCCTCTTCTATATGCTTAGGCGTGCGGCTCGAGCATGGATAGAACCAAAACCGGATCAGGCGACTCCGGGAAAGGATGTGATGATTCAGGATCCTGTGTGTAAGACATACGTGTCTGCAGGAACAGCAATAGTCGAAGATGTCAGTGGACAGCGTTATTACTTCTGTAGCCAAGATTGTGCCAAGCATTTTTTAAGAGAGGGTGTAAGGTAAATCGAAAGGTCCATGGACTTTCCCTTTCGGAAGCCCCTACGGCTCCTTTTGCTTGCCATCGGCCTAGGAATTTCTGCCTGTGTGCTTAAGGAACCCATTCCCGCTATCCCACCCATTGATCCTTCCTTCCTTCAGGTTTCGACTCCTTTAAGTAAACGCCTTCAAGCCCATGTAGGATATTTGGCTAGTCCTGTATTAAAGGGGCGAAAACCGGGAACTCCGGGGAATCAACGTGCGGCGGAGTATATCATCGGGAAATTTAAGGTTGCTGGCTTGGTACCATTCAATTCCTTAGGGTCATTCCAACAATCCATCGATAAAACTATCGGGGACAATTTGATTGGATTACGGTATGGCCGCTCTAAGTCAGCCCAAAAACGCTTTATTTTGATTGGGGCACATTTTGATCATTTAGGGGAAATCGAGGGGGAAATATATCCTGGGGCAGATGACAATGCCGCAGCAATTGCCGTGTTATTAGAGCTCGCATTTGCGACACAACCGCTTAAAAATTATTCCGTGGTATTTGTGGGATTTAATGCTGAGGAACCGCCGTATTTTCAAACTTCGCAAATGGGCTCACAACATTTTCTGAAGCACCTTCCCACGGAAATCGGGAAGCCCCAACATATTCAGGTGGCCATTATTATGGATTTAATGGGTGGGGTTCATTGGAGGCCATTGCAGAATGTGGTGTTTTCTGCGGGGGCTGAAGCCAGTCCAGCTTTATATCAACAGGTCAAAAAAGTACTACGAATCCACCAAAATGAGCATGGTCTTGAGATCAAACCTATTGGGCTGCACATGATTGAAGAAATTCCTGTGATTGGAAATAGAGCCTTCAGTGATTATGATGCCTTTCGCAATGCGTCCGTGCCCATTCTTTTTTTATCGGCAGGTCGAACTCCTCGCTACCATCAACCTACAGATACGCCTAACACCCTGCATTATGAACGAATGGCGCTTTCTATGCAGTGGCTCCACTCATTAATTGCTAGAATTGATGGGTATAGGAAGCCCTATACCTACCAACCCAACCAGATAGCGTTTGAGGATGAGATTGCTTCCTTTCGACCATTGATTGCACAAGCGGCCAATTGGAAAACGCGAATTCCGGGTAGTTCAGCATCTTCCGTCGAAAAATTTCAATCTGATCTCCAATGGTTGAGTAATCTCAATCCTTCCAACCCAGGAGAAGATGATATTAAGCAAATAGAGAGAGCCTCTATTAGACTACAATGTTTATTGGCTCAAATGTCTCTGTGTCACCTCTTTTAGTTTCGAACCATTCAGGAAATTTATTTCTCCCTCCAATGACTTTAGGCAGTTTTCCTCAATTATCACCATAATCAGGGTAAGGCGCACCATTCCGGCGCCCAAGGACGGTTTATGGTGCGGTAGGTTAGGGTGTTTTTCTGTTCGAGGGAGGGTCTAGCAGTTTTCGAGAGGTCACAAAAAACTAGGAAAGTGTACCACTACATGATGACCCAGCTCCCGCTGTACATCCAAAACAATGAGGTCCTGTGCTGATAGGGCGGTCTTGCAAAAGGCGAAGATTAAAGTCTTTGATCCAGAGCGGGGAGCCATCTTGAAGGGGTAAATCCAGCATCTGGTTAAAATCGCAGTCAAATAAACGACCATCCCATCCGACGCTGATTAAGGATCGACACATCACCTCTTCAACGGTGGCCGTATTGAAATTCTCTTTTAAAAGCTCGTAATACGAATCAACTTGTCCAGATTCTTGTAAATCTTCCAAAAATCGACTGATCGGCATATTCGTGATGGTCAGCAATCGATTGAACTCTATCCCATACCGACTCATGAGTTCTTTTTTATAGTCCCGTTCAAGCTCAAGTTGGATGGGCGGGAGGGTGGGTCCCTGTGGGTTATAAACGAGATGTAATGGTAGGTCGGTTCCTTCTTTCCCATAACCCAATGCATTTAATGTTTGTAAAGCGCTGATACTCCGATCAAACACCCCTTTCCCACGCTGTTGGTCAACATTGGTTTCCTGATAGCAGGGCAGCGACGCGATGATTTCAATGCGATGTTGAGCTAGGAATTCAGGAAGGTGTGATTTATCTTTGACATAAAATACGGTCAGATTACATCGGTCGATGACATGTCGATCACGGAGGCGGCATTCTTGAACTAAATATTCAAAATGAGGGTTCATCTCTGGTGCACCGCCCGTAATGTCCACGGTCCTAATATTTGGAGTGCGGTCGAGGACATCGAGGATTTGGTCGATGGTGTCCCTACTCATACTTTCAGTCCGTTGAGGCCCAGCATCAACATGGCAGTGATGGCAGGTTTGGTTGCACACCTTCCCTACATTTACTTGAAGGGTTGTGACAGATTTGGCTTTGAGTGGCCTCTGCCCCCGTGCAGTTAGAGTCTCTTGAAAGGAAGGGACAGGGTGTGAAGAATTAGACGAAGAGATGAAGGGAAGAGGAGAATAAGGCATGAGGGATTAGGTGAAAGAAGGGATCTCCATGAAGAGACGGAATCGAAATTCCATGAGCCACTCTCTTAACAACATTCTGCAGATGTCCCACAAATTACTGGTTCTGCTGTCACGGATTCTCGTGCTCGGTTAATCGTCCCAAAGGAAGGCTGATAACTAGGATGCTGCAAGACTTTGAGTGTTTTGGAGCAAATTTCCAAAGGTTCTCCGCTTCGGAATATATGACCGTCATCATCACATACGCTTAAAAATGGGCCAGTGAGAATGGCAAAGTGCCCTTCCCAAACACAAGGCATTTTTTCTGGTAGAACAGTTAAAATATGTGGATCATTTTTGGACAGGGCTGCAGGGTGATCAGCGATCCGGAAGTAGTTGTGGTAAGGGGGAAGGGACAATATACGAAAAGTTTGGTCATCAATTTGAAGGGCAACTCCACGCTGAAAAATTGTGCCTGACTCATCCTCAACTTGGGAGAATGGCCCAGTAAGGGTGGCAAAGGCGGGGGAGGGGGAAGTTGCTGAAGTGGGGATTTTATAGCCTGTCAACGTCACAGACACAAAATGAATGCCATCAATAACTCTCCAGGGAATCATGGTCACCTGATGCAAGCCTCGAAACCCGGCTTCTCGCAATCCGCCCCAATAATCTTGTATCGTCAGGGCACCGGATAAGCAATCCCCCCATTTGTCGCTATCATGAATCATGTATTGGGGTATAGTCTGGTCCGCGACGATATCAGAAATCGTAAATCGTCCGCCTGGTTGGAGGACGCGAAACATTTCTTGGAATACTTTTTTCTTGTCTGGAGCCAGATTAATGACGCAATTCGAAATGATCAAATCCACCTGGTCGTTCTCTACGGGCATTGCGTCAGCAAACCCCTTGCGGAAATCGACGTTAGAAGCTGGGTATCCCAAGTTTCTGGCAACTGTTGGAGCATGGGTACGGGCAAGTGAAAGCATTTCATCTGTCATATCAATCCCAATCACCTTGCCATTGGCCCCCACTTTTCGCGATGCTTCGAAGCAGTCGATTCCCCCTCCGGATCCGATATCTAACACCACTTCTCCGGGTTGAACCGTTGAAAGACCAACCGGGGTACCGCAGCCATAAGAAACTTTTAAGACCGCTTCCGGAATAAATGTACTTAAATCTTCGTGATTATATCCCGTGGGGCAGCACATCAACTCCCCATTTGTGACAGCCTTCGCATAGCGTTGACTGACAGATTGAGTAATGGAATTTTCCTGCTCGTTCACAATGGCCATTGCATCCTCTTAAAAGGGTTGAATTGATCTACAGATAAACTCCTAACCCCGCAATCTATAAACAAATTATGACAATGACGTCAAATTTTTCCTAAGGAGCCAGTCTTAGAAGATGAAGAAATGTTACATTTATTCGGGTTCTTGCCCTCACGAGATTTATGCTCCTAAGCTAAGCTTCCAAAAGGGACAAAAAAATGCTTGAGTATAGATGAAGGGATTAGGGAAAATAGGTGTAGGGTAACAAATGCAAGAATTAAGTAAATTTTGGGTCAAGACACAAGAAAAAATTGAAGGGAGAGGGGTTTTTATTGGTTTTGTAGAAGGCGTTAATTTTGCATGATTAACAATTAATATCAAGTGGGGAGATTTGGTTGGATAATCGATTCCTCTAGTCATTTTATTATTAAACGGAATTCACGAAAATGGCACTTGTCCCTTGTCCGGAATGTCAAAAGGAAGTTTCCACGCAAGCTCTGGCCTGTCCTCAATGTGCCTTTCCCTATCCGGGGAAGCATGGCCAACTGGAAAGTTCCCAATCGCAGAATTTAAAAGCATGCCCAGATTGTGGCTTTCTCGTTTCCAAACACGCGACCTCATGCCCCCACTGTGGGATGACTAAGCTTTATGATCAGGCTGATCAGACGACCAATGGAAACCTTTCGGAGCAAACCTGGCTATGTCCTCATTGTGGTACACCGTACACGAGAAAGGTGAAACTTTCAGAAACTACCATCCCCAATTCTCCAGAAGTTTCTGCCATGGTAGCGTTAGAGAAGAGAGAGGATCCTCCTGTGCTAGAAACAGAAGCAGAAGTCCCTCCTCCGCCTTTAGAACCCCTTCTCCCCCTTCGTAGCCGTCCTCCCCTTTGGGGAAATTCTTTGGCAAAAGATGATGTTCCCTCCCCTCGCCATTCTCATAGCAGCCGGAATAAAACGTTTATTATCGGACTCCTTATTTTTGTGGTCGTGGCCCTCGTAATTGGTTTCGGGATTCTTTGGCAGGTTCAAGGCATTAATCCTTTCGAAGCCCTCGTCTCCTTGAGAATGTAGTCAGATTTTCTCCCTTTTCCTCCCGTCTTACTTTTATCTTTTGTGTTTGTATAGCCCTATTAGGCTTGTAAAGCCTAAACGAGATCAAATGAGAAAGGGTTTATCCGCCTGGTGTAATGGATAGTGAGGCGGTAGGTCCGGTGATATTCGAGAACATGAGGGTCGCGCTGACAGCCCAGTCGATAAAAGGACCTGGGTAAATACCTAATAACAAGGTCCCCGCAATGCCAACGTAGACGGCCACTTTGATGGGTAGGGAGGTGGCGATGGGCGAAGAATCCGTCGGTTCATTGATATACATCTTTTTAACCACGATGAGATAGTAATACATGGAAATGACGATATTAATCAGCCCGACAATCAGCAAGGTATAGAGTTCTTGGTTGATGGCCGCGATAAATAAATAAATTTTGCCGATAAAACCTGCAAGAGGCGGAACACCTGCCAGGGACAACAAAAAGAGCAGCATGGCGGCAGCTAGGAAGGGTGAGCGCCTATTCAATCCATTGTAATCTTCGATTTCATCACTCTTAATGACCTGACTGACCGCAATGACCACCGCAAAAGCTCCTAAATTCGCAAACATATAAGTCAGCAGGTAAAAAATGATCGCATCACTACCCTGTTTCGTGCCTGCCGCCAACCCGATCATGATATTTCCAATTTGGGCGATCCCCGAATAGGCGAGGAGCCGCTTGATGTTTTTTTGGGCGATGGCCACGATATTGCCGTAGGTCATGGAGAAAATTGAAGCTACGACAAAAAGTAAAACCCACATGGGTTTAAATGAGGCCAATGCCACAAAAAACATTCTGAGCAGAATGGCCAGGGCGGCGGCTTTTGGGGCAATCGACAAAAAAGCGGTTACGGGAGTGGGGGCACCTTGATAGGTGTCAGGAATCCATGCATGAAATGGGACAGCTCCAATTTTGAATCCCAACGCCGCAAAAATCAGAATAAACCCGATGGCCAACCCATAGCTTCCGGGAGTATTCGCCATTTCTGAAAACACCAATGTTCCTGCTTCGCCATACACGAGGCTAATGCCATAGGCTAAAAGTCCCGCGGCAAAGACGCCGAGAATGAAAAATTTCAAGCCAGCTTCCGACGATCGTTGATCATCCCTGAGATAGGCGACTAACACATAAAAGCCAAATGTCGAAAACTCTAAGGTGACAAAGACAGATAGCAAATCGTTTGAGGAAGCCATGAACATCATGCCGATTGCTGACATGAGGACCATAAAATAATATTCACCTCGAAAGAATCGGAATTCACGCACATAATCAATGGAAATAAAGAGAACCAGAGCGGAGGCTCCCACGATAATGATCTTAAAAAGGATCGACAGAGAATCCAGTACAAACATATCTTTAAAGAGCGCACCGGTTGTGCCATTTTGATCAAACAGAAATAACAGCAATGCCGTAAGGCCTAAGCCGGCAATGCTCAATTGGGCCAATTGCTGATGGGTTATCCGTTTGACAGAGAAATCCAGTGCAAGGATGACACACAACCAGATGGTCAGGAAGATCTCCGGCAGCAATAAAAGAAGGTCGGCGGCAGATAGTGAGAGATTAAAAGTCATGAATCCGTAAATTGAATGGGAAAAAATTTATGGGAATAAGCCTTGTGTGTTCTGTGTGACTAATGGAGCGACCTGGGTGATTCGATCTACCATGGGCTCAACGGTTGATTGCACCACATCGTAAAAATGACCGGGGAAAATGCCTAAAATGATACTACAGGCGATCAATAAAAGAAGCGGCATTCGATCAACCCAATTTCTGGCGTCGGCAGCATGGGCATATTCCGGATCCAATTTTCCATAAAACAGACCACGCATCATTTTGAACATATAAGCCATAGTGAGAACGATACCAAGTACGGCCACCACAACTTGGAATGGATATTTGTCCCAACTGCCCACAATAATCATAATCTCAGCCACAAAATTAATCGTGCCGGGCATGCCGATGGAAGCCATGCAAGCTACGATAAACGCACCGGCAATAAACGGCATTTTTTCCACGAGCCCTCCAAGGGAGGGAATATCGCGTGTGTGGGTTTGGTCATACACCCAGCCAGCCATGGCGAATAACATACTCGTCGCTAAGGCATGGGCAAACATATAAATGACGGCCCCGGACAGGCTGATATAGTCCAAAGCAGCCATGCCCAAAAAGATGTATCCCATGTGACTGGAGCTGGAGTATCCGATGACGTATTTAGTGTCCTTTGCAAAATAGGAAACCAGTCCGCCATAAATAATGCTGAACACACAGAGAATAGCCGCAATGTAGATCAAATCTCTTGTGGTTTCAGGGAGGATTTCATAGGCCACGCGAATGATGGAAAAATGACCAAGCTTCATCAGGACGCCGGCATGCAGCATACTCGTGGCAGCTGGGGCGGCGGCATGGCCGACTGGCGACCACGAATGCAACGGCCAAATCGGGGCAATCGAGGCAAAGCCGAAAAAGATCAATATCCAGATAATGGTTGCCAAGGTATCGGGAAATTTGGCCTGTTCCCGGAGAACGAGAATATCAAACGTATGCAATCCCGACATGTGATAAATGAGCAGGATCCCCATAAGCGCGACCACGGCACCGGCAGACAAAAAAAGCGTCAGCTTCATGGCCGCATATTCTTTGCTGTTTGAACCGAAGTTGTAGATAAAGTTGACCGAATCTCGGAGTTTGAGTCCTTCCGGGTCGGTCATGGAAAGATAGCCTTTCGTATGGCTGCCCCACACACCCAACAATAAATACATGGGCAGCACCGACATTTCGTAAAAGAAGTAGAGGAAGAACAGATCCAGGGACATAAAGACCCCGATCGTGGCCGCGGCCAGGATAAGCAGGAAGATATAAAATTCCTTGGTGCGGTCTTTAATATGCCAGGACACGAAAATGCCCGCGAACAACAGGATAGCCGAAGCAAAAACGAGTGGCCCGCCGATTCCGTCGACGCCGACGTAAAAAGCAATCCCAAGTTCTTCCGACCAGGCAAACCGCTGGACAAATTGGAATCCGCCTTTTGCCGAATCATAAGCAAAGAACATATAAAATGAGGCGAGGAGACTCAGGCCGGCAGAAACGGCCGCGGTCATCCGCACCAGCATTTCTTCCCGGCGTGGAATGAAAATGAGGGCAACAGCCCCGAGAAATGGCGCGAAAAGGATGATTAATAAAGAATAGTCACCCATAGGACGATCAGTTTTTCATGATTTTAGGAGAAAGAGATGAGCCGTCATAATGGGCGGTAGCCATTCCTGGTTGTAGTCGTTCCACTACCGCTTGGACTGATCCATTGATCATTCGTAAAAATGGCGAAGGGTAGAGGCCGATCCAAAAAATCATGACTGAGAGGGAAACGCCTATCGCCCACTCTCTGGTATTTAAGTCAGGAATCACCGCAGGCAGGCTTTCTTTCAATGGCCCAAAGATGGCCCGCTCATAAAACCACAGGAAATATGCCGCAGCAAAAATCACTCCGGTCACGGCGATAGCTCCATACAACCACCAATATTGGAAGACGCCCAGCAAGATGAGAAACTCACCAATAAATCCGTTTGTCCCCGGTAAGCCAATTGAGGCCATGCCGATAATTAAAAAGAATGTCGCCAATAGGGGCATTTTTTTCGCAAGGCCGGTGCATTGTCGTACATCCGTATGACCTAAGCGCTCATACATAAATCCTGCTAAAAAAAACAATCCGGCGGTGCTAAAACCTAGGTTGATCATAGTGATCACACTGCCCTGGATGCCCTGAAAATTCAAAGCGAACAATCCAATCACCACAAATCCCAAATGACTGATGGAACTAAAGACAAGCAACCGTCGGAAATCTGGCTGAATGATGGCCACGATCGCTCCATACACAATGGCGGCTAGCCCAAGTGTCATCAGGATAGCCACGACAGTCTCGTTGCGTGAGGCATCGGGAAGCAAGGGCATAGAAAACCGAATGAATCCGTACGTGCCCATTTTGATTCCAGCTAACATGACGGACATGGGAATTGGCCCCTGCACCAAGGCATCAGGCAGCCAGGAATGAAACGGGAATACGGGGGCTTTAAAGGCCAGACCCAAAAAGATCAACCAGAAGATGAGAAGTTGTTGGCTTAGCGGAATGGGTATGGACAGCAGATCAACAAAATCAAAACTGTAGACCTGTTTCGCTTCAAAGTAGTTGAGGCTTAGGAGACAAAAACCCACCAACATAAAGACGCTGCCCAAGAGGGTATACAGCACATACTTCAAAGCGGCGTAATGGCAGTCTTCTCCAGGGCCCCATAATTTAATGAGAAAGTAGCTGGGGATGAGCATGAGCTCCCAAAAGACGAAAAAGACGATTAAATCAAGGGATGCAAAAATACCCATGAATGTGGTTTCCAAAGCCAAAATACTCATAAAAAAGGCTTTGGGCCTGAGTGTGACAGAGTCCCACGAATACAGCACTAACAGCACGGTGAGAAAAGCAGTAAGCCCAAGGAAAAGGACGCTTACCCCATCAACGGCCAGGTGGTAACTAATCCCCAAAAAGGGAATCCATTCGTGCCGCTCGGTGAACTGCATGGCAGCCGTGTCGGGTACGAAAAGCAGGAGCATCAAAGCGGCGACGGCCATTTCTATACCCGCAATTCCCAACGTGGCTTTCCGCACCATGTCGTAGTCTTTCAATCCCCAGACGACGAGAGCGCCCAGTAAGGGGAAGAATGTCAAGAATGACAAAATGGGAAAGCCGAATGAAAGTTCTTCTTGCATAGGGTTCTTCAGTACATGCCAGAGCCGGCTGAGGAGGAACCTGTATACCACAGCACGACCAGATGAATTAAGACTGCCAACCCAATGATCAGGACGGCGGCATAATGATGCACCATGCCGCTCTGTAACTTTCGCCAAGACCACGCCAGCAGGTGATTGCCATATCCAACCACATTGAGGCCGGCATAAATGACATGTTTTTCCGTCCAGGTAATGGCTGCGGCGCTAATGTCGGTTCCTTTACCAATACCAGTAATGAATCGGTCGAGAACGTGTCGATCAACCCAATCCCAGATCTCCCCTAATTTTTTAAAAGGTTCAACGATGGTCCGGTCATAGAATTCGTCGACATAATATTTATTGAACAAGGTTGTATAGGCTTGCGGAGATTTCTCCGCCCATTCATCAGCCATCTGAGGCCGAATCGAATACATGTAATGAGCAAGTCCCCATCCCCCTAAAGCAATCGCCACCGCAACAACCATTAATCCTAAAAGGGTGCCCATATCTACTGCATGAGGCTCAGCTCCTACAGGAGTAGCGACCTCATGTAAAAAGCCATGAAACCAGCCATGTTCTGGGGGGAAGCCTAAAAATCCTCCGACAACGGCCAGCCCTGCGAGAATCATGAGTGGTCGAGTCATGATGGGCGGGGATTCATGGATATGTTTGGCCACATGTGGTTCGACTCGAGATTGTCCGTAGAAGGTCAAATAGGTCAACCGGAACATATAAAAGCTCGTGAGAAACGCCCCTATGGCGGCCAGGAGGTACAGATGGTAATACCCATGCACGAAAGCATGAGCCATGATTTCATCTTTGCTCCAAAATCCTGCCAAGGGGGGAATCCCGGCAATCGCAAGGGTGCCAATGAGAAACACCGCATGGGTAATCGGGATTTTTTTGTACAGTCCGCCCATTTTTCGAATGTCTTGTTCATGATGGAGAGAATGAATGACCGCTCCAGCAGATAAAAACAGCAATGCTTTAAAAAAGGCATGGGTAACCAAGTGAAAAATGGCAGCCGTATAGGCTCCTACTCCACAGGCTAGGAACATATAACCCAGTTGGCTGACCGTGGAATAGGCCAAAACGCGTTTAATGTCGTTTTGAACTAACCCAATCGTTGCAGCAAACAAGGCAGTAACTCCTCCAATAATACCCACGGTGGTGAGAGCTATCGGAGCCATATCAAACAACACATGATTGCGAACGACCATATAGACCCCCGCCGTGACCATGGTCGCTGCATGGATTAAGGCACTAACCGGAGTTGGCCCTTCCATCGCATCGGGCAGCCATGTGTACAGAGGCAATTGCGCCGATTTTCCAAATGCCCCGATGAGCAAACAGATCGTAATGGCGGTGGCCATTTCAGTAGAAAGTGAAGACGCTTGGGATAAGACGATGCTGTAATCAAGCGATTCGAAATGAGAAAAAATCAGAAAGACAGCGAGGAGAAATCCGGCATCGCCAATTCGATTTACCACAAAGGCTTTGGTTGCTGCTTTTCCTGCAGAGACTTTCTCGTAGTAGTACCCAATTAACAAATACGAACAGAGTCCCACACCTTCCCAACCGATAAACAGCACGACGTAATTCGCGCCCATGACGAGCAACAGCATGGACACCATAAAAAGGTTCATATAGGTAAAGAACCGTGTAAAGCCTTCTTCCCCATGCATGTAGCCCACAGAATACACATGAATGAGGAACCCCACACCAGTCACTACCAACAACATGATGGTGGTCAGTGGGTCAATTAAGAAAGCAAGATTGATCGAGAGGTTGCCGCCGAAAATCCAAGACCAGGCGATCACTTCTCGAGGTTCCGGATTGGACAGGACGGAGGCAAAGACGCCAAGTGTGCAGAGAAAGGACAGGCCGACTGACCCAAATGCCAGCCGCCCAGCCCACTCGGGGGAATATCGTGAGCCGTAAAGACCGTTGGCTAAGACGGCGAGGAGCGGGAAAACCGGTATGAGGAGAACCAGTAAATCAAACACGTTACCACTTCAAGATATTAATTTGGTCGACGTTAGTGGCCATCTTTCCCCGAAAAATTACGATAATGATGGCCAGGCCCACAGCCGCTTCAGCTGCCGCAACGGCAATGATAAATAATGCGGACATTTGTCCGACCATGGAATTGAGATAATGAGAGAACGCCACAAGATTAATATTGGCGGCATTGAGCATGATTTCCACGCTCATTAAGACAATGATGAAATTGCGACGGATAAGCACCCCAACTAATCCTGTCATAAACAAGATGGCACTGACGGCGACATAGGCAGATAAAGGGATCATATTGATGATGAATAGGGTGCCGGCGAATTGGCCGGTTCTTGAGTCTTGGTTGTTGACGGAGTTTTGGCCAAGACGATGGCGCCGATGACAGCACCCAGCAAGAAAATTCCTACAATCTCAAAAAGGAGTAAATAGTCGCTAAACATGGTAATGCCGACAGCATGGCTCGGGCCTGTTTCTAAAATGACTTCCGGGCTGGCTGTTCCAAGGGTACCGCCATAAGGCGAGAGCATGAGGAGAATCAGCAGTTCACCAAGGAGTCCGATGCCGGCAAAAAAGAAATAAGTATATTTCTTATGCAAATGCTGCTCTTCTGTTTTTAAATTCATCAACATTAAAACGAACAAATAGAGAATCAAAATTGCTCCAGCATAGACGATGATTTGCACCATTGCCAGGAATTCCGCATTGAGCATGACAAAGAGCCCAGCCATATGAAGCAGGAGTGTCAGTAAGGCCAAGGCGCAATGCACGGCATTACGCAGAGAGACAGTCATAACCCCTGCCACGAGACTGACCGTGGCAAAGTATATAAAAAGAAGCCACATCATGATGAGCTGGTCTTAGGGGTCCGGGGCGTTTTGAATGGAGACAGGAAAATGGTATCGATACGCCTGACTTTCTTCGCCTTTCTTCTCTTGGTTATGGGCATATAAATATTTTTTGGCATCATCTAAATGCCGCTCGCCGATTTGATACAACCGTTCCTTGTCGAACAGCAGTGTCCGTTTATCATGGGTCGAAAACTCATACACTTTGGTCATGGCCAAGGCATTGACGGGACAGGCTTCCACACAATATCCGCAGAAGACGCACTTGGTAATATCAATAAAGAATTCGCTGGCATAGCGTTGCAGCGGTAAGGATTTATCTTCCTCGCTAATCACTTTAATGCAACGGGAAGGGCATGCCGCTTCGCAGAGATCGCAGCCAACGCAACGTTCCTTGCCGTCGTCATAGCGCAACAGACACAAGGCTCCTCGATGGGCATCGGGAATAGTCCGCTTCTCACGCGGATATTGGAAGGTCATAGGTCGATGAAGCATGTGTTTTAAGGTAACTTTCGCGGCATTCCAAATTTCGCGAAATAAAACGGCGTCGAAAAACTTTTTTGTAGTGGTTTCGCTACTCATACGAGGTGGCAAGTCCTTTGGTTAAGCTTTTTCAACGGTTACATGCGTTAATTTGAAATAGGGAACTCCGGTATTGGAGTCAACTTGCTTGGGCATGAGATCCTTGATTGGAGGATCATTAAAATGTTCAGGAACCATACAGGTCCCGGGCATCAAAGACGTATCTTCCGTTACCGTCATTTCCAGAGTGCCAAGGTCAGATGTCAACCGGATGCGTTCCCCAGAGGTGAGCCCCAGATTTTTAAGATCTTCGGACCCCATAAACAGGCTCTTGGTATTTGGCGAAATCTCAAGGAGACCTGAGGCTTGAGTAGAAAGCTTTCCGGAATGATAAATCAGTTGAGTCATGCGGAGCCCAAAAGGTCGATCTCCCTTGTCTTTTCCCTTCAGGGCATAGCGCCGGCCGATTTCTTGGGCATAGCCATTGGAAAAATACTGGGTTGATTGCACTGCCACTTTTGGCGCTTGCCCTAAGTTATAGTAACCTGGGAGAACTTTTCTGATTTCTTGTTGGATGTCGTGGGTGGTTTCATACTCCATGGATGTCCCCAATACATTGGCCATTCCAACCATGATGTGCCAATCCAACGTGCTCTCGCCTAAGGCGTCCAAAGCCGGACGAAGGTATTGCACCTTCCCTTCCTGATTGGTGACCGTCCCATCCTTTTCTGCAAAGGTAGATGAAGGGAACACCACATGGGCCAGGTTGGCGGTTTCCGTCAGGAATGGATCTTGACAAACAAGCAGGTCCAACTTTTCCAGAGCTTCTTTCACATGAAAGGAGGCCGGCAAGGTTTCGAGTGGGTTTTCCCCAACGACATATAAAGCTTTGATTTCTCCTTTTCGACAGCGATCTAGAATATCAATCAAATGTCCGCCCGGTTTGGCTTCAGGTAAGGGCGTCCCCCAGATTTGATTGAAACGGTCGCGGTCAGGTGTGTTGGCAAAAGGCACGACTCCCGGAAGGAATTCAGGAGCCACGCCCATATCGACGCAACCCTGTTCATTGGCTTCCTCAGTATAGGTGTTTATTCCGCAGCCCTTCGCGCCTAATTTCCCCGTGACCCAGGCGAGGTCAATCACATGCAACATATGCTGATAACCGTTGGCTTGGCGGAGAATCCCTTCACCACAAATGATGATAGAGCGAGGAGCCTCAGCAAAAATTCGAGCAGCCTCATGAAGTTGTTCGATATCAACCCCGGTTTGTTGGGACACTTCTTCAAAGGAAAAGGATTCCATTGCCTGCTTTAAGGCCGCGAGAGCGTGTGGATACCTCTGAGTGGTTTCTTCATCGATCAAATCTTGATGGAGAGTAGATTTAACCAGTCCTTGGATAAACAGGCCCTCCATACCCGGATTCACCATAATAGGGTGTGAACTGAGTTTGGCCATATTGGTCTGTGAAGAATCCACCACAATAGTTTGGGCCTTATACAAGCTGATGGCGGATTTGACCCGAAGACTGGCGACAGGGTTAGTCTCGGTGATGTTGGCCCCGATGATCAAAAAGGCTTTGGCCTTATTAATTTCTTCAGAAGGATTCATCATGCGATGAATACCCAAGGCGCGATTCATGGCATGGACAAAATTGAGATATCCGTATCGTGCACTGCTGTCGAGCTGATTGGTGCCGATGACCGAGCGCATAAATTTTTGGAAGACATACAGATCTTCATTCGTGCAGCGGGCCGTAATCAGGCCGGCAATGGCTTGGGGGCCATGTTGTGCTTTAATGGCACCTAACCGGCTAGCCGCCGTTTCCAATGCGTCAATCCATGGTGTAGGTTTGAGTCCTTCTTCAGTTCTGACCAGGGGATTTTTCAGTCGAGCAGAACTATCAATAAATTGAAATCCGAATCGCCCGCGCACACAGATGCCATCATGACCATTGACGGTATCTCCGCGGTCGCCCCACTTATTTTTCCAGGAGAGAGGCGAGGTGACTCGGATGACTTCAGTATCTTTGGTTTCAACATAAATTTGGCAACCGTCACCGCAATAATTGCAGGTCGTCGTCGTCTTTTTGAGCTGCCAAGGTTTGTACCCGTACTTGGAAAATTTATTGGTAATGGCGCCCACTGGACAAACCGCGAGGCAATCGCCGCAGAATTCACAGTCTAAGGGTTGATCCCCTTTGGCCACCACTTGAGTGAATCCGCCTTTTTTCATGAATTGTAAGGCATCAATACGTTGGACATCCTTGCAAATGTTGATGCATTCCCCGCAGGCAATACAGCGGTTCATATTAAAGTCCAACACTAAACTGCGCGTGTCTTCAGGGATATTTTTTTGCTTTGCATTTGCGAGGTTGGTCACGCCATGTTGAAAGGCCATGTCTTGTAATTCACAATGGCCGTCGGCATCGCAGACTGGGCAGTCTAAGGGGTGGACGGAGAGATGTTTCTCAACGGCTTTTTTTCGTGCCAAAAATAAATCTTCACCGTCGGTTCGAATGACCATTCCTGCAGCGGCTTTGGCAGTACAGGAACGGACCGGAGCCTTTTTCCCTTCCTGCGACACCAGACACATTCCACACGAACCAAAGGGGTCGAAGGTATAGTGGTAACACATTGCCGGAACAATCTTTCCGGTGCTGGCCACCACGTCATACAAGGAAACGCCCGCTTTGGCTTGGACGGTTTCCCCATCCATGGTCAGCTCGATGGTCTCGGCTTCGACTTCAGGTGATGTGACTGGTTTTAAACCCATAGCGTCTGTCCTTGTGGTTTACCTTGGTTCATGACATTAACTCGTGAAGCGTTAGGAGTTAAGCGAAAATACAATGGCTTTTACGCCTCACGCTTTACGTTTCACGTCTTCGTTAGCGATCGCATTCTCCCATGACAATGTCATAGCTTCCAAAAATGGTGACGGCATCGGCGATCATATAGCCTTTGGACATATAATCAAAGGCACCCATGTGAATAAAGGATGGAGAGCGAATTTTCAAACGATACGGATTCCCCCCTCCCGTACTCACAATATAGAACCCTAGCTCACCTTTATGGGCTTCAGTTCCGCAATAGATTTCCCCGGCAGGTGCGTCAAAGCCTTGGGAAAATAATTTAAACTGTTGAATCATCGACTCCAAATTGGTGAAGACGCGATCTTTCGGGGGCAAGGTGACGCTGGGTACTTCCGCCATGATCGGCCCAGGCTGTATTTGCTCTAGGCATTGCTTTATGATTTTGATGCTTTCCCGAAATTCTTCAATGCGAATCCAATAGCGATCATAGGTATCGCCATTTTTCCCAACGGGAACACTGAATTCACACCATGGGTAGGCGCTATAGGGCTCGTATTTACGTAGGTCGTAATCCACGCCTGAACCGCGTAATGTGGGTCCGCTTAAGCCAAAGCTCAGGGCATCTTCGGCTGAGATGACGGCTACGCCACATGTTCGAGCAAGCCAGACGCGATTTTTTTCCAGAAAGACCACATATTCGTCAATCTTAGGGGGAAAATACTCTAAAAACCGTTTAATTTTGTCTACGAGAGAATGGTCAAAATCGCGTTCGACTCCCCCGATCCGATACCAGCTGGTGGTGAGTCGCGCGCCACAAAGTTCGTCAAACCAATCCAGTAAAATTTCCCGATCTCTAAAGGTATAAAAAAAGACGGTCATAGCTCCGATGTCTAACGCCTGGGTGCCCAACCAAAATAAATGACCGATGATGCGCTGCACCTCAGCCACAATGGTGCGGAGATATTCGGCTCGTTCCGGAACTGTGATGTCCATGAGTTTTTCAACGGCGCGGCAATAGGCGAAATTGTTGTACATCGCGCAGATGTAATCTAGCCGATCGGTATGGGGGATGAACTGATGGTAGGTACCGCCTTCAGCCAGCTTTTCGACTCCGCGATGAAGATAGCCTAATACGGGAGTAGATTTAACCAATCGTTCCCCTTCCAGTTCCATGATGACCTTTAATACCCCATGGGTCGCAGGGTGTTGGGGGCCCATGTTGAGCAGGAGTTCTTCGGTCCGAAGCGTTGGGAGATCGGCGGTCTCCGGGTGATTCGGATCGACTTTATAAACGGTCGTACGTTGATCTTCGAGTTTCATAATTAGTTGAAAGAAATTCTCTAATTCGGATCGTTTAAGAAATCAAAGGTATCTCGCCAGCCTTTGCCCTGAACGGGAAAATCTTTCCGCAGGGGATAGCCTTCGTTGTAGTCATCCGGCATGAGAATGCGTCGCAAATCCGGATGGTGGTTAAATCTGATCCCCATCATGTCGAATACTTCACGCTCCATAAAATCGGAACCCATCCAGAGGTCGACCAGTGAATCGACTCGGCAATCGTGTTCTGGAACACGGGTTTTGATACGAATGCGATGGCGCTTGCGAATGGAATAGACTTCATACACGACTTCAAATCTCTCAGCTTCATCTGGCCAGTCAACCGAACTAACATGGACCATATAATCACAGTCAAGTTCAGGATCTTTCCGAATATAAGCACAGATGTCATGCAAGGCTTCTCGCTTGACGGAAATAGCCAGATCTCCACGCCATTCATTGGCACTGAGAAACCCCTCCGGAAATCGGTTTTGGATTTTTTCGGCAATGGGATTCATAGGCTCGAACTTGGTAATTATTGAACGCGCACCAGATCAAAAGTGGTGGTCCCCCCTAGCTTCCCTTTTTCGAAGAATGACCATTCTTGTCGTAAATGATTGACATCACTCCGGGTGATTTTCAGATCATGCATATGGCCTTCATTGGCTAGGTGGGAGGTATCTTCAGGAGATAACGAAAACGTCAGGGTATTTTCTTCCATGTCGGCCAAATCTAAATGGGGTTGGTTTCCCACAGAACAATAATGGGTCATGGCCAGCTTCCCGGTTTTATCATGATAGACATTCACCATCTCATGTTTGGTCCCGGGAAACATCGTTTCCACGACCGTACTGCCATTTGAGGAAACTTTGTATTCAATCTTGGCAGGGATTTCTTTTCCCTGCATCGTATGGGTGCCTTCCCACGTTCCTGCCAGAGCTTTCATGGATTGTAAGGCAGCACTACCTTCATAGGGCGGAGGTTCCTGCACTTCGGCTAATGCTGCGTTTCCCATGGCTAGGAGGATCAAAGAGAGGAATGTCGGTAAGAATTTCATCTATATACTTCCTTGAAAATATCTTCTTTGGCCCTGCCTTTAGACTTTCACCTGTTCCGGTTGTTTAGTGAACACCCGCTTTTGCATGATCCGGTCTTGAAGTTTCAAGATTCCGTCAAAGAGGGCTTCAGGAGTCGGAGGGCAGCCAGGGACATAAATATCGACGGGGACAAAACGGTCGACCCCTTGTACCACGCTATAGCTGTCATAAATATTTCCCGAAGTGGCACAGGAGCCCATGGAGATCACATACTTGGGTTCCGGCATTTGGTCGTAGATTTTTCGAATGACAGGAGCCATACGGCGACAGACGGTTCCGGCCACGATCATCAAATCAGACTGGCGAGGAGAGGCCCGAAAGACTCCAGCTCCATACCGATCGATGTCATATCGTGAGGAGACTGCTGCGATCATCTCGATCGCACAGCAGGCCAGGCCGAAAGTCATGGGCCACAAAGAGCCTTTCCGAGCCCAATTTACGGCCTTTTCAAGGGAAAGAGTCATGATCCCTAAATCCCCATCTTTGGTTGGTGGGCCAATTTGAACTAATCCCATTCCAAAGCCCCCTTCCGCCAGGCGTACACATAGGCCACGACAAACAATCCAATAAAAATCATCATTTCAATGAAACCGATCACTCCCAATTGCTTAAAGGTAATGGCCCAGGGATAAAGAAAGATGACTTCAATATCAAAAATGACAAAGAGCATGGCAATCACGTAATACCGCACTGGAAAGGGCATGCGGGAATCGGAAAAAGGTTCCGAGCCGCATTCATATGTCGAGAGTTTTTCTGCCTCGGGATACTTGGGTTGAACCAAGTAGGAAAGGAGGAGGGTCACCAGCCCGAACCCCAAGGCCAAGACCATAAAGATCAGGATGGGAAAAAACTTGGTTAAATATTCAATAAGAAGGTCTGATCCAGCCATCTGGTGACCCATAATAATGTATTTAATTGAAGAAAAACCAACTACTTAGAGACCTATAGAACTGCGCATGGTAGCACCCAATTTTTTTGGGAATCAATGCAACGAAAGACCTAACAGGCTCTAGGCCTATTAAGTGAGGAAAATTCCTCATAAAACAGGTGGTTGCAAAACTGAGGCGTGGTTTTCTCTGGCTGGGCCATCAGGGGGCGGAGCAGGAGAAAGAATCCCGTATTTGTGGTTTGAGGTCTGGGAAATTTTCCCTAATCTAATCTAAATGTAGCGTTTCTCCTAATTCATCCTACTTATGAAAATATTCCTTTTAAACTTAGAAGAGCCTTACTACTGGTACTTCTGATTAAATCTTCTGTTTTTGCAGAAAGCCTGACATATTTTGTTCGTTCCCCTGTGTCGTTGATCTCAAGATAGTGGGCCTCCTTGGCATTATGGATCGCACGTCTAGCCTGGGAAGCAGATAATTGCGGAATCATTTTTTCCGCATCGCTCATGCTGACCGGAATATCTTGAAGCTGCTTGAGAAAGAGTTCTGAAAAGAGGGTCCAATAGTAACTTTGCTGAAGTTTGGGTTCTCGAGCAAAGGCATTAATCCATGTTTGGGCGGCCTCTTTATTGATGGCTTCAATATACCTTCCGACTTCCTTATCAGAAAATCGTTTCATAGCTTTTCCCTTGCTCTTAATGTGGTGAGATGCGGAAGAATATTAGGAATATTATGGGGCAATAACCGTAAATCTTACTACTTATACAAGAAAAATACAATGTATTGTTTATATTAATAAAATATTCAAAATGAATAAATAAAAGAATTTATTATAATAGTCATATTGACTGTCAAAATGAATAGTGTTAGCCTGTCATCACATCAATTGAAAAAGATTCCATGAAGACCAGGAAAATATCATTGACTCCATAAAAAGAAATCACAGGATGCATTCATTACTATTTCATCCAAAGGAGGTATCCTCATGAACAAAGCCAATCCTATCTGGACACCTGGTGAAAAACATGCTTCAAAGACCCATCCATGGGCCAACAAAATGAAAATCGTCCTCATGGCCGGTTTTGTTGCCCTGTTAGGCCTGAGCCTTTCTCCAGCTTGGGCAGGCGATTTTTCTCACGAAAAAACGGTTTCAGGCCCCATTCATTTAACGAGTTTGTCTATTCAGATTGGTCCGGGAGGATTTCATTTAGGGATTGGAGCTCCTTTTTATGGACGGGCCTATAGCCGGCCTCATATTCATGTGGCGCCTCGGCATTATTGGAACTCATCCAGATATTCCCATAGAGGACACAAACACTATTCCTCACCAAAGCGGTTTAATCGAGGGCACGGGTGGAAAAATGATGGCCCACGAGGAAACTTCAGAGGCCAGGGAAAAGGTGGTTGGAAAGGCCGTGGCCATCGAGGAGGGCGTTGGTAGAGGGATAGGCCCTTCCTGATCAAGGAAACAGTTGGATGAGAATTCTAAGGCTGAAAACCCGCGAGGGTGTCTCCCTCGCGGGTTTTGTTTTGTCACATCTCAGTGAGAGATCTTGAGGAAAATGGTTGGGTCAAGGTTTTTTCATCTTGGTAGACGGAGTGCGAAGATTAGGCGGTGTTTCAGATTGGGTGTCCCATTCATCTTCCATCGGAGGTATGGCCTTGGCTTTCTGGCGCCGATGGATTTGGGTGTTTATTCGCGAGGTAGATGATTTTTGGGACTCATTTGAAGAATTGGATGATGGATCGGTTCGAGGCATAGGAGAAATAGAAAAAAAGGGTTTACTTAACCGGCTGCTTGGCAAATTTTCATTATTTTTAAAAGGCCGCTCATTCTCAGACAATAACGTCTTGTTTAGCAATGGTGCAGTAGATCACTCCCTACATCCACTTATGGGTTGCCCTTCTTGTATGGTAACATGGTTGAAATTTGGGGTAAGGGGTTACTACAATAGAGCCCGATTTTTATGGATTTGTAATGCGAAATCTCCGTTCACCATTACTTGTCGCCTGTTTGGTTGGCATGCTCGTCATGCTTGGGGGCATTCTTGCGGCTCAAGCTGTAGGGCATGCTTCTGAGCATATTCATCACCACTCCTCCGCGACCCACGCGACGACTCTTTGTAGTTGGTATTGTGCGGCGGGGCAGGTGCATGCAGCGGAGCTGGTGGTTGTGGCGGCCCCAATTTCATTCTTCCTGGGGATTGAAAATGATGGGCCAACTCGTGTCACACCGTCATTTGTCATTTCTTCTCCTTCCCGTGCCCCCCCTTCGGTTTAGAAAAAATTCCTTTTTCCTCACAGCCCCAAATTTGTAATTTTTTGAGTGGTCCTAACATCGCTAGCTGATGGTTGGCGAAAGGGTGGTGTTGGAACCTCTATCTGATTTTGCAGAGTGGCTGTGAAAAAGAATGGGTTGGCTCACGAGGTCTTTCAGCGCCTCAGAGTCTGTTAGGGCAAGGAAACACGAAGGAGAACAATGAGGATGAATTCCGGAATGTATCAATTGTGTAGGAGTATTCAAAATTCCTGTCTCGCTTTCATATGTAGTGTCGTAATGATTGGGGGAACAGGACAGGAAAGTGAAGCTGCATTGTTAGATGGAATGATGGGTGGCTTTGAGGAAAGTATGGGGAAGCGTGCCCAGGAAAAAGGCGAACAACTGATAATTGGCAATTTTTATCCGGCAGAAAGGCCGGATTCACATGGTCCGATTGGGACGATGGGTGATCATACCCACAATCAGGGCGAATTTATGTTCACCTACAAATATATGCGAATGTTCATGGATGGTAATCGGGATGGGACGAACAATCTATCCACGAACGATGTCTTAAGGGATTTCGTTGTGAGTCCTACCGAAATGACCACGCAAATGCATATGTTTAGTTTTATGTATGGTCTTAATCAAACCGTCACGCTGACAGCCATGATTCCCTACGTTTTAAAATCCATGGATCATATAACAAGGACGGGCGTGAAATTCACCACGAAATCCAGTGGATTTGGGGATATTCGATTGGGTTCCCTGGTGCGACTCTATGCCTTTGAAACGCCCAGCATTGGTTCGCATCGCTTTCATTTCAATGCGGCGGTTGGCTTACCTACTGGAGACATCAAGGCCACGGGAGCTACCCCGTTGGGTGTCACCCGACTTCCGTATCCTATGCAATTAGGCTCAGGGACAGTGGATCTGTTTCCGGGGTTAACCTATTCAGGAGGGCTGGGAAAGGTCTCCTGGGGTGCGCAAGCCATTGGAACGATCCGCCTAGGGAATAATAATCAAGGATATACGTTGGGAGACGAATATGAAGTGAGTACCTATGGTGCGTTTCAGTGGGCCAAATGGGTCAGTAACTCACTTCGGTTCAAATGGAAAGAGTGGGCGAATTACGAGGGACGTGACCCCAATATCGTCAAGACGAATCCGGCCAGCGTGCCCTTGGTGCCGACAGCGGAGACGGGTCGCCGGGGCGGAAAGCGTCTGGACCTCTTAGTCGGGATGAATATTCTCTTTCCCGAAGTGATGGGATTGGAAAATCACTTAGGGATAGAAGGTGGTGTCCCGATCTATCAAAACCTTGATGGGCCGCAACTAGAATCGGACTATACCTTTTTTGTCGGATGGCAAATCATCAACTAAGATCGTTGATGAAATTAATGGAGGGAAACTCCTATGAAAAATTTTTTGACATACAAGGTAATTCCCATCCTCATGATCATAGCCTGGGCCACAATGGCCCAGGCTTATGAGGTCGTGCCTGTACAAGACGGGGGAACAATTTCAGGCACCGTCACTTTTTCGGGAACGGTCCCAAGTCCTTTGCAATTTGAAGTCGACAAGAATCCTGAGGTGTGTGGTGACCAGAGAAGTTTGGAAAAAGTGGAAGTCCGAAATGGCCGGCTCAAAGGAGCCGTGGTTATACTCGAAGGCATCGAATCGGGTAAACCATTTATCAAACAAACATATCCAGGACGTACTCCTGGAAAAGGCACATTTCACTATAACGGAGGAGAAACATTGGGATTACGGGTGAATACCGAAAATTGCAATTTTGGCCCTTTCACCGGCGTAGTGACTCCAGATGAACCCGTGCAATTCAGCAATAAAGATTCGGTTAAGCATGTGCTGCATACCTTTGTGTCCATGGACATGGGTGGAAACGTATTACGTACCTTACACAATCGGGATATCCATCCGGATGGGGAATTTGCGCGGACCTTTGAGTCGGACAAATTGAAAAAAAGCCGCCTGGTTCGAATGACCTGTAACCGCCATGACTTTATGCAAAACTGGCTGTATGTGGTGCAAACTCCCTATTTCGCTATCTCCGATGAAACGGGAAAGTTTTCCATCGATCAAATACCCCCAGGCCGCTACACGCTCCGTGCATGGCACCCGGTTCTGGGTCTACAAGAACAAGAGGTCCATGTGCAGCCTGCAAGTGTAATGGGAGCGGACTTCGCGTTTTTCAAGTAAACAATAAGGGATGATTGTCTGAGTCCGTTCGAGTAGGTCCCCACTGCTCGAAAGCTTGTAGGTCAAAATCCTGCATCTCTCAGCCCTGTTCTTTTAGTATTCCATTTTTCCCTTTTCTATATCTTGAGGGTATTACCTCAACCTGTACTGCATTCAGTACATGGCAACGTTGCAAAATTTTGTTACACTACGGCTCTTCTCTCTCAGAAATGGTGTTGTGTGGAACTGGCTCCCGAAAAACAACAACTCCATGCCCATCAACACGAAGAGCGTGCGGCACTGCTCGCTGCCCTCGATTCCCTGGAAGCTGACTATCACAAAGAAGTAGAAAGCTGCCGCCGGCAGGTGCGCAAGAAAAAATTTACACATGCGATCACTCGCGCGCGCCGTTATCACGAAGAAAAGAGCGTGTGGGAATATGTGAATAACCTCGTCGAAGATATTCACTTGTTCACGTGGCAAAAAACTGTCATGGGGGCATGCACGACCAAGTATCAGCAAGAACGACAGCTGTTGGAACGGGATTTACGGGACCTCGATGCGGAACATCGAAAAGAACGTATTATTCTGCGCTACGCGCACCCTCCTCGCCAAGAGGAGACTGAATCGACCATGCCAAGCCCAAACCCACATCTTTTTTAATCAAATGAATGCAGAGATTTTTTCTCCGCTCAATATATTTTTCGTTCGTTTCGCTCACTTCGCCCCGCAGACGGCCTAAAATCCAAATAAAGAAAATGAGGAAAGGGTAGGGGAGTTTCGCAAACATTGGACCACGTTGCTTGAGTTCGACACCGTTAGATTGCTTACCAAAGGGGGCATGAGGAAAGATCCGAAAAAAATGATTAAAAGACAATACAGTTTGGGAACCAAACCTTAGATTACCTGCAAAACCATTTTGAGCATACGCTGCACCTTTCTTTCGGCCATGCCGGTTTCGGGGCGCTGCCCCGAACCCCAACACAACCACAGCTATCCCGCCGTTTGATTTGTAAACAAGAAAGGAGAGGAGGGAAGGGGGGCTAATTTCACAAGGGGTATCTTTCGGCCAAAATTATCTCCCTGATAGCTCATTTCGATTGGGAAGATTTGAGGCCGCGTAAAAATTAGGCGGTTCTGGAAGCTTCTATGGACCAAGAGATGCCCGTCAAGTTTATTGAAAAACATGGGCAGGAATGCATCTTTTTTTGAAAGTGTGATAACCGTTAGTATGAAAAAATTAGTTGAATGATTAAAGCTTTCACGTGTAGTGAAACCCTATTTTAATCTGCTAGACAACCACTCTTTAAAACGACGAACCAGGGGATTCAGATCAACACGAATTCCCCAAAGATCTGGCCGAACATCCAATAACTCAGGAGGTTTAGTCGCTGTATCGTTTTTTATGGTTTTGGCATATTTTGAGTCGGAAAGAAGTAAAGAATATAGCGGGCATTCTGCATAGTGCTGTGGGTAGATAGTCGTCCAATGCCATCGCCAGTCCTCACCCTGAGTGCCCTGGCGACCAAGCATTTCGTGTGCGGTTTCGAGATCGATCGAGTCGGCATATGCGTAAAGGTTTGTAGCAAATAATCCGAATCGGTCGAACGAAGCCTCGGGGCAGAACCGATTAAACATACTTGGATTGTTTTCTGAACCTGATACGCTGGGTTCTTGTTCACGAGTTGCAGGCCATAGATCCGAGCGGCTCCATTTTTCAAGGAGGATTTTGTCTTCTTCGGGTTCAATTTTTGAGGCACCCCCGCCCTCACCCAAAAGCCAGACGCTTTGGTAAAAACGGGGGCACCGATGGACGCTGGCAAAGGGACACCGTGGTTGAATACCCTTTAGCTGGCTTTGGGACATATACCAATGAAGGTCGGCTCTGATGGGTTGTTTATTCACCTGGAAAAGGTACCCGTGCAAGAAGTATTATTAATAATAGTGCCTTAATTGATCGAGTGATAAGATAACGTATGGAAAATATTGGTCACGCGCCTGCAATTGTCTGCTCAATAGTATGAATAATGTATGATAAGGGTGCGAAGAAAAATTCTCGTCTTTTACTAACTCGATATGCCTTTAATTTTTTATGTACTTCTTTCTCTACGCTCGCACAATCACCAACTTCCCAACGAGCAAGTACTCCAAAAGGAAGAGGTGAAGCAGTTGAAGACCCAAGTTCCTGAGCCCTTTGCTCAGTAGATCTGCGTGTTATTCCAATTTTATAAAGATCATTCCCATGAGAAGGATTTCGCATAATGTAAACAGTCCCAGGGTCATTACCTGTTAAGATTCCTTCCTGTTTGCTTAAGACGAAGCGTTCAGCGCTCTTCACCGAGTAGCTTTCGATTCGCTCTACCCAAGTTTGGCCCATAATTGGATTCCCATTTGTATCTTCTCCGATTTCATTTGGCCCAATTGGTTTCCAAAATCCCGTAGTTTCAAATGTAAAATCAGGTGGATCAATCGTTCGAGGACCTACTGCAATGTGATTGTCAATTTTGTGACTAGATAAACAAAAGATCGTGCGACTCAGAGGCAGCTCTTCTCTTCCAAACTCTTTTATTGCTTTCTTGACATCTGGTTTCTGAGTGGAGGTTCCTAGCTTTGTAGTAAATGTGGTCTCTCTTACTCTTTCCTTTTCAGCAATAAACATAATAGGCAGATAGATTAAACACGACAAGGCAGAGAATAGTTGATTATAACGTTCAAGTTCACGAATCGAATTCTCTATGTGCTGGTTTTTCTTCAGTTCACTACAGACGCTTGGGTCTGGATCAAAGCACCTCGAATCATCAGTATGAACCATATAACTGGGACCGCAATCGATATTAAGATAGCGTACGTCGTGCTGTTTATTTTCCAAATTAAAACGAGTAAGTAAAAGAACCTTTGCGAAGCCCGTCATCCCATCCAAATAGCGGTCTCGCGTTGTATAAGATTTGTCAGGAGAAAGCTTTTCACGTCCCTTAAATGGTCTGCCTTGGAACACATCAAGGGAAACATCACTGTCTGGGGGATGTGGAGGGTTTTCACCAGACAAAATGATTATGGCAAGTTCATTTTTCTGTCGAACCAGGGATACGCCAGCGATCGCAAGACGAGATCCTTCAGTTGAAATTGTATAGTCTCCCGTATCTCCTACCACTTCATACGAATAGATTACACCGTCCTGAATCACATCAATTAAAATTTTTGGGTCATCGGGAATCCTCTGTTCAGATGTATACCAGTCAAAATAATCCGACAATCGTATCAGGTGCTCAAATTCCCGCCTTAAATCGAAAATTCGAAATTCGGTCGTGTACGTTAAGAATGCTTGAACAACGTTGAAAGAAGCAGGAAGACTGTGCGGCCCGTGTTGTAAGAGACGATTACTGTATTCCCCCCAATAACTGCGAAGTAATTTTGCCATTCGAAAACCAGACCCACCTTCATTTCTCAATAAACAAAAAAGCGGCAAAAGCTTTTGCCACCTCTTGAAATCCTGTTGAAATGCTATATCCATTTGGGCCAATCGTGAGATAAAGGCTTGCCCTATAGGATCGTCCCATGATGATGAGAAGGGAAATTGCATCTTCTTTAATGTTTGGCTAACCGGAAAATTCCATTGAATCGAGGTTTTCCCAAGGAAAACCACTTATCTAACTACGATAATATTAGATGAAGGAAGGCTTTAAGCACATTAAGTTTACATCTGAGCACTAAGTGCCTTGAGTGAGAATATAGATTACGGAAAATTATCCCTTCTTTTCGCCCAGTGTGCAAAGGCCTAAGGTTTTTGCTTCCCAAGTCTGATACACAAAATGTTAATTTCTTTCTTGACAATTTCGTATTACAACAAATGTTCTTTGTACATGTAGCGTGGCATGTTTCCCTCGGAGGCCAAACGCCGGCAGAAGTCAATGGTGGGTCAACGGTGAAAGCAGCGGAGCTTGATCATTTCTGCCAAGAGAAGCATTGGCGTGGTCTTGTCGAACTCCCACGTGTCGTATCATTAGAAATTCGAGGCCAACAGGAAAATTTATGAAAAATAGGAGGAAGTTTTTTTTAGAGGTTAAATACAATACCAAGAGCGACTTTGATCGGTTCCCAATAGTGTTTTTCCGCTGCGCCTTGTTTATTGGTGATGCGGGAAACATCCACTGCCCGAAGCTGCTTTAAATTGACGTGACGATTTTTGTCCAGCCCGTTGCTTTTGGTGGGCTTAAGATTTACGACAAACGGCCAGTCTTTATGTCCCGGGAGGATCGGCGCAACAATTACAGTTCGAGAGCCTTGATTAACGACATTATCTTGCAGGATTAAACAGGGCCGTCTTTTCTTGGTTTCCGCCCCTCGAGTGGGATCGAGATCAACCCAACGGATTTCAAACTGCCGAAATGGGGTTGCGCTCATGGCTCTAGGCCATCGGCAAGGGTCTCATCCCATTCGGACAATTCTTCCTGATAGACCGTATCCTCTGCTTCCTCCTGGTTGGCTTGCAGAATCGCTTTCTTTAAAGAACGCTCCTTTTCCTGCAATAACAGCCGATTCACATAGGCACTTTTATTTTCGCCTCCGGCTTGTTTTAAATAGGCTAGGGCCTCATCTTCTAGGGTAAATGTCGCTCGATTGGTCATATCGCATACTCCTTTATCATACTATTATATCACACTATTTAGTAGGATAAAGAAATTTCTTTCTCAACATTATCGGGATGAATGGTTCCCATCCCATAGGATGTGCGCGCAATTATGGCGCCATATAATGAACGGGCAATAAAGTTGTGAAGTACAAGTAGCTGACCTAGGTGCAATATTGCACTATTTTTTTAGCCTTTAGCTAATTCTTTCAGGGTGGTGCGAATGAGGTCTTCGAGTTCGTAGGATACCGGTAATTTGTTGAGAGCGAGATTCATGGCTTTTTTGACTTCGGGGGCTCGATAGCCAAGATTGATGAGGGCGGAGGCCGCTTCTTCTTGGAGGAAGTTGGTGGGTTCTTCGGGAGAGGGGATCGGGGAGTCTGAACCCATAATCCGGTGGGTTTTCTCTTTGAGCTCCAGTACCATTCGGCTGGCCGATTTTTTCCCGACGCCGGGAATGGAACCCAACGTTTCAATATCTCCTGATTCAATGGCGGTACAAAGATCGGAGACCGATAGGGTAGATAATGCGCTTAAGGCCAGCTTCGGCCCAACGCCACTGATCGTGGTGAGGAGTGAAAAGGCTTGTTTCTCCTCGATAGTGGCGAATCCGAAAAGTTGAATGGTGTCATTTCGGATGTGGGTTGAGACAAAGATCCGAACCGGGGCATTGATCTCGGGAAGAGTGAAATAGGTGGAGAGGGCGATAAAGACGTGATAGCCCACACCCTGTACCGAAATGACGGCGTCTTGAGGTGTTTTGGAAGAAAGTGTTCCTGATAATGATGCAATCATGAGGGGAAGCGCATGATCCTCCCGACAAGGCTCTCATATTCAATCGATGAAGATAGGGAACGCACTCAAGAAGCGAACAGTCAGAACAATGGAGAAGGGCCAGTTACCTTAGGCGGTTTCGGCAGCCATTTTCTCCATGAGTTCTGAAGAAATCTCAAAGTTAGCGTGCACTTTAGCGACATCTTCGTGTTCATCGAGCACGTCCATGAGTTTCAGGGCTTGCTCGGCGTCCTTGCCTTCCAGCTCAATAGGGTTCTGGGCGAGGAACGTGATGTCTGAAAGGCTTGTTTCGATTTGGGCTTTGTGTATGGCTTCCTTGACGGCTTCGAAGTCGGCAGGTTTGGAGATGACTTCAAATCCGCTGGGGGTCTGTTTGACATCTTCGGCGCCGGCCTCGAGAGCCACATCAAACAATTGTTCTTCGGTGACGGGCTGATCTTCGATGACGATTAATCCCTTTTTTTGAAACTGCCAGGCCACGGCGCCTGCTTCCGCCATCGTGCCATTATTTTTGGTGAGTATATTTCTAATTTCCGCGACGGTTCGGTTGCGTTTATCGGTGGAAATCTCCAGAAGGAGAGCCGTTCCGCCGGGACCATAGCCCTCCAGCATGAATTCTTCGAATTGCTGCCCAGGCAGTTCGCCCGTGCCTCGTTGAATGGCCCGTTTCACCGTGTCAGCGGGCATATTGACTTCTTTGGCTTTGGCAATCGCCTGGCGTAAGGCGGGATTGCCATCGGGATCTCCTCCAGCTCGGGCCGCGATAGAAATATCCCGAATGACGCGAGTGAAAATTTTCCCACGCTTGGCGTCTTGTGCGCCTTTATGTCGTTTAATGGTTGACCAGTGACTATGTCCACCCATACTCGTGATCCATTTCCCAATGAAGGGCCTTAACGAAGCAATATTTGTGTCCGCGTGGGCTTCTATCACAGTATTTGAAAGGGAGTCAATGCGCCTTGCATGAGGGCAAAACCCCGTGAAAAGGATGAAAGACTTGTTGTTCTTCCTTGTCTGAGATTATATGGTAATCTGTGTCACTTTCCTGAAGAAGTGAGAGGCAGAAGCTATGCGCGTGGTGTTTATGGGAACGCCGGAGTTTGCGGTTCCAACTCTTGAGCATTTGGTGCGCTCAGACTGTTCGGTGGTAGGGGTGGTGTGCCAGCCGGATCGGCCCAGCGGGCGGGGCAAGAAAATTCTGAGCGGTCCCGTAAAATCTTTTGCGTTGGCGCATCATCTTCCAATTGTCCAGCCGGAAAAGATGAAAGCCCCGGCATTACTTGAGACTCTGCAGTCGTGGAATCCTGATGTGATCGTGGTGGCGGCTTTTGGGCGCATCCTGCCGCAGGTTATTCTTGATCTTCCTCCAAAAGGCTGTCTGAATGTGCATGGCTCGCTTCTGCCAAAATACCGGGGCGCTGCCCCCATTCAATGGGCGGTCATTCAGGGAGAGTCCGAAACCGGTGTGACCATCATGGTGATGGATGCCGGTTTAGATACCGGACCCATCCTGGAACAAGTAGTGATGCCTATTTCCATAGAAGAGACCGCCGGAGATGTGGCTGCCCGTATGGCAGAAATTGGGGGCGGTCTTCTCGTGTCGACTTTGACAAAATGGCTGGTTGGGAAGATTGAACCTCAACAGCAGGATGATTCTAAAGCCACCCTTGCGCCTATTCTTAAGAAGGAAGATGGACTGTTGGATTGGACCCAATCCGCCGTTTCTTTAGCGAATCGCATTCGAGGCGTATCCCCTTGGCCTGGGGCCTATACGTTTTTGGAAGGTGAGCGATGGGGAATCTGGAAAGTCCAGGTTGAGGAATCTGAACAGAAATCACAGCAGGCCTCTTCTGCCCCAGGGACCATTATTGGCGTGACGAAACAGGTTATCCAGGTTCAGACCGGTCAAGGGGTCTTACGGTTGATGGAGATTCAACCAGCCAATAAGAAGCGAATGGCGGTTGCTGGGTATTTGGCTGGGCATCGAATAGTCGCTGGGACTCGCTTGTGCCAGTCCCCCATCGTGTCTTAGCCATGTACGGAACCAAGTCATTCATAGGAATAAGATAAAGTATGAAGAGAATCCAGACGACAGGTGCGCATGTTATTCAACAGAGGAGCCAAGAATGACTGAGCAGGAATCCGAATTGGTGGCCTATATTCAGAAGCACATTGATGAATTGATCGACATTCATCGCCAAGCCGAAAAGGCGTTGAATGCGGTGCAAGGGAAAGATCATGTCACGAAATGGAAACGTAAAGTTGTGGAAGGCTTGGCTTCCTATGTGAGCCCTGAGTATCTTCGGCACATTACTCAGGAATGGCTTGAAACGACCTATTTTGTCGGGGATGTCTTTGATGAATTAGCGGATGAAGTCGATATGTGCCGGCGACACCTTAAAAAGCTTGTCAAAGACATTCAGATCACCGGTATTCCCTGAGGACCTAGAGACCTTTTTTTCGAGTAGACGAGTCTTCCTCTCATGTTCAAGGCCCTGGGCAACCTTCCTCCTCATCCCCGGAAACGTCTCGGACAGCATTTTCTGATTGATCCCAACCTGCTTCATAAAATCGTTCATTTGGCGGAAATCCAACCTTCGGATTCAGTTTGCGAAATCGGACCAGGTGGTGGGGCCTTAACCGGTTTGTTGTGTGAAGCCGCCAATCAGGTGTTGGCTTTGGAAGTCGATTCACGGATGGTTGAATATTTAAAGACCGAATTGGCCGCTCATAGGAATCTTGAGATTCAAGAACAGGATGCCCTGAAGTATCCGTTCGACCAACTTCCGCCGTCGACCATAGTAGTGGCCAATCTGCCTTATAATATTTCCACGCCGATTTTATTTCGGTTACTCGAGGCCAAACAGAATATTTCCCGCATGGTGCTCACCGTACAATTGGAAGTGGCACAGAGGTTGGTAGCTATGCCTGGTACTAAGAACTACGGAGTGCTTTCTGTCATGGTCCAACATATTGCTGACGTGAAATTTGGCTTTAAAGTATCACGAAACTGTTTTCGTCCAGTCCCTGACGTGGATTCAGGAGTGGTCAGATTGGATATTCGTTCAAACCTTCACGAAGATCCGGAAGACCTGGCCCACTTCCAACGAATTGTCCGCACGGCCTTTGGGCAGCGCCGCAAAACATTGCTGAATGCCTTCCGGTCGGCGGGCCACTCGAATGATTCCTTGCTTGAAGCCCAACAGGCGACTGGCATTTCCTTTGCTCGACGTGCCGAAACCCTTTCCATTCAGGAGTTCCAGGATTTAAGTCGGGCTTTGGTCTAAACCCGACCCCAATTTCTTTCCTTCCCCTATTTGTTCATCCCAGCCCAATGGCCTAGGGATTGTTTGCTCAATAGAAACCCTTATGGTACGATTTTTGGAATGAGTATTTTCCCCAGTAAAAAAGAACAAAAAAAGAAGAAGGTGGTTCAAGAAACATCTTCATTAACTGTTCAAATTGCAGGAGTTTTTCTGGCCACCGTTGGAATTTTGTGGTTGTTGAGCCTTCTGACTTTTTCCCCCAACGACCCAGTTCTTTTGTTTCCTCATTCTTCCACTCAACTGATGCCGGATAATGCGGTCGGGCTGGTAGGTTCGACCGTGGCTTATTCCTTATTGACGGCGGTGGGAGGTGGTTCTTTGGTCATACCGCTTTTACTCGTAGGATTTGGTCTGGCAGTGCTTTGGTCCGAACAATTCCATGTGCGCCTGGTTGGATTTTTGGGATCCTTGTTGGCAATTCTGTCCGTGAGTGCCCTTCTCCATCTCCAGACCCCTTCCTTGGTTCAGACGACTGCTCTGGACCTTTATTCAGGTGGATGGGTAGGGCAGCAATTTTCAGAGACCTTAGGCGCCTATTTTGCGGGGACTGGCACGAATATTATCTTGGTCGCTATGTTGTTGGTGGCCTTTTTGTTGTTGGTGCCCGTGTCTCTGGGACAATTGGCTCGAGGGATGGTGGCCCTTGGGACAGGGTTGTGGTCTCGCTTGGGAACATTTGTCGTATCGATGAAAGAACGTGAATGGTGGACACCGAATGCGGAACCCAAAAAGAATAAATCGATTCGTATCAATAGAGAATTGGCGGCACGGGGGGGTATCGGGAGTTTGGGGTTGGATACACTATTGGAATCTACGAAAATTTCTGAGAAACCCTCGCTTGAAACCAATCCCCTTCTGCTTGAGGATAAGCCTCGGTTGGCATTGACGGACCAAACCGATTCTGACTATCTCTCGCGAACAACCGTCTCGGAATCGTATGAAATGCCGTCCCCTTTAGAACTGTTGGACACACATGCAGCTCGTGCGGCACATCAAACCGATTCGGTCTTGAAATCACAATCCGAAATTTTGGTGCAAACCCTCAGCAGTTTTGGGATTGAAGGTAACGTAACAGATGTACATCCTGGCCCGGTGATCACGATGTATGAATTTGCACCGGGACCGGGCATTAAAGTGGCCAGAATTGTCACCTTGGCCGATGATTTGGCGATGGCTCTCAAGGCTTTGAAGGTGCGGGTCGTGGCGCCTCTTCCTAATAAATCCACGGTAGGCATTGAAGTGCCTAACCCGCAACGAGAAACCGTGGGATTAAAAGATATGTTGACTTCGGATGCCTTTGCGAAGGCACGCTCCAAACTGGCATTGGCACTGGGGAAGGATATTTATGGTCGGCCAGTGATCACCGATTTGCGCACGATGCCTCATCTTCTGGTGGCCGGCGCGACTGGGTCCGGAAAAAGTGTCGGGTTGAATTGTCTGCTCCTGAACATTTTATTCACCGCTCATCCCGATGAGGTCAAACTTCTCTTGGTGGATCCCAAGGTGCTGGAATTACAAGTCTATGATGGGATTCCTCATCTCATTCGGCCGGTGATCACTAATCCCAAAGAGGCAGCCCGAGGATTGAGTTGGGTTGTACAGGAAATGGAACGGCGCTACCGAGTGTTAGCTGAGCTGGGGGTTCGGAATATTGATGCTTATAATCGGAAAATCGTAGAGCTTCAAGAATCTAGTTCTTCCAAACAGAGCAAAAAGAAGTTGACCAAAGGGCAGTCGATGGACCTTGAAGAGGCCCCCTCTTTGGATGCACCTGTTGAAGAACGCGTGCCTTTACCCTATATCGTTGTGGTGATTGATGAATTTGCGGATTTGATGATGGTGGCGCCCAAAGATATTGAAGACCGCATTGCTCGCTTGGCTCAAATGGCTAGAGCCTCAGGGATTCATCTTATTCTAGCGACGCAACGCCCCTCGGTGGATGTGGTGACCGGGTTGATTAAAGCCAACTTCCCTGCGCGTATTGCCTATCAAGTGTCCTCTAAAATTGATTCGCGAACCATTCTCGATGCTAATGGAGCTGAGAGTTTATTGGGCAAAGGTGATATGCTGTTTTTAGCTTCAGGGACCGGGCGTATTGTGCGGTTGCACGGACCATATGTGTCGGATGATGAGGTCCGGAATGTCGTGGAATGGGTCAAGGCGCAAGCCTCTCCTGTCTATGATCAAGCCGCGATGGCCTCCGTGCAGGAGACGGCAACGGAGGAACAAGAGGCTGATGAAACCTATGAGCGTGCACGAGAACTGATTATGACGACCGGGCAAGCCTCTGCGTCCTTTATTCAACGACGACTACGAGTAGGGTACCCTCGAGCGGCTCGTATGATTGAACAAATGGAAGAAGAGGGGCTCGTGAGTGCGCCAGGGCGGGATGGACGAAGAGAAGTCCTGGCTCGAGGAACGGCTGCAGCGGAGATCGTATGAACATGCGAATGGTGTTCCGCCTTACGGTATTGTTGTGGGTTATGGTTCTGAGTCCGGCAATCTCTGTCTTTGGCGCTAAAGTCGATGATGTGGTGAATCGTGTGGACCAACGTTATGCCAAGACCCAAGATTTACAGGGCGACTTCACGCAAGAAACCATCATTCAAGGGTTTGAATCAGGATTTCAATCGAAGGGGAAGTTTTATTTGAAAAAGCCAGGTCTTTTGCGTTGGGATTATCTCGAACCGTCGGAAGAACATATTTATGTCGATGGGGATGTCGTGATGATGTATGTGCCTGAGCATCAACAAGTTGTGAAAGGTACGCTTACTCAAATTGCTGCGTCAAAAGGTCCATTGGCCCTGTTGTTGGGTGTGGGTAAGCTTTCTCAGCAATTTACGGTTATGGAAGTACCTGAAACCTCCAAGAATTTGTCAACCTTGCCTGATCTCATTTTAATCCCTAAACCCGACGGGGATGCGGCTCCGACGATAAATAAAATCGAATTAATACTATTTCCCGATTCTCATCTCATCAAAACCATTACGATTTTTGAGTCCAGCGGAAATATTTCTCGAGTGTCTTTTCATCATATTCAGGTCAATCAAGGGCTTTCTCCTGATTTGCTGAAGTTTACGCTTCCACCGGATGTGGTAGTGGTGGATTTTCCTTCCTTTTAAGACACGAGATGGGATTGGTGCGGAGTCTTAGTTCAATTTCAAAAAAGGTAAACTGCCATGGCTGAACGTATCTTAG
This sequence comes from Nitrospirales bacterium, assembly GCA_965223185.1. Classification (GTDB taxonomy): domain Bacteria; phylum Nitrospirota; class Nitrospiria; order Nitrospirales; family UBA8639; genus Nitrospira_E. The sequence continues at coordinate 1,436,010 of OZ244988.1, forward strand.
TGGTCGATGACGATAGTGGGGTTCGAGAAGCATTGACGGAATTTTTACTCTCTCTCGGATATACCGTAGTGGCTGTTGGTAATGGTGAAGAAGCCCTGGTTGAATACGAGAGGGGCGATTTTGATGTGGTGATGGCCGATTTAATCATGCCTAGTATGGATGGCATGGAGTTATTGCAGCGCATTCGTGCAATGAAAAACAACGAGGTCATTTTTCTGATGATTACCGGACATCCCTCGATTGGGACGGCGGTGGAAGCTATCAATCGTGGGGCGGATGATTATATTACCAAGCCCTTTCATTTAGAAGATGTTAAATTACGTATTTCGAAATCATTAGAAAAACAATCCTTAAAAGGCCGGCTCAAAACGGCACAGGGACTGGCTTGGGGGCTCATGCTGTCCATTCCTCTTTGGCTCCTCCTTGGGATTATTTTGGTTATCCTGTTTAAAGGATAACCAGCATTCCTTCTCTCAATTCGTTTCTCTCCTGGCTGGGATCGGTGTGTAAAACAATTAGGTTCAGTATAATGGCGACCTGCATACGGGGTATGATGGTAATCATCCTAGTGCTACTGGCTGGCACGTTGAATGCTCCAGACCGATCCTTTGCTTTTAACCGACACATAAAAGAAGATCCCGTCAACGTGTTAAATAAGTATTTATCGTTGGATAAAAAAGGTGCCAGGTTGGAGGCAGATTCATGGCAGGTCGTGACTCCCTATGTCCACTGGGGGGAAGATATTGTCTGGGGACAGGTAGTGGTTATTTCAGAATTTCATGTTGTGGAAGATGTACGGAAATGGGAGATCATCAGTGGACTCGAAGCCAAAATTCCCGTGGTATTTGATGTGGTCGGAACGATGCTTTGGGAAAGTGTGACCTTTGTGCCGGACCCTCATCAGGAGACGTATTTATTTCACGTCAAAGCCGTGTACGACCGCTGGCAAATTGTGCACCCTCAACTCCCTCCTCATGTGGGGCGACAACGGATGATGGATTTTGTTCGGTGGGCCGAATTGAGTGAGCCTGAAGGTCCGAGAAAGGCTTTGTTTTCCTCCTTACACCAACAATTGAAAGCGAATTAGGGGAAAATTTTTATCATGGCTAAATGGCGGGCAGAGGTGTTGTTTTTCGATTTTGACGGTACGTTAATTGACTCTAAGGTGGATATTGCCACTGCGGTGAATTTGACTCTTGGAGATCTCGGATTGCCCTTGCGTTCGGTCGAGGAAATATTTAGTTTTGTGGGCGATGGGGTGAAACGCTTGCTACGACTTTCTGTTGGTGAGGGTAATTCTGATCAGTATGATAAAGCGTTGGATGTGTTTCGCCACCATTATTTAGAACACTGTGTCCAGACTACTCGCTGGTACCCCGGGATTTGGAATGTTCTGCACCACTATAAAGATCGAAAAAAAGTTATTGTCACGAATAAATCGTTGGAATATACGCTTGCCATTGTTGACGGTTTGCAGGCCAGAGATCTTTTTCACCATGTTGAGGCCCCACGGGATACCACAGAACTAAAGCCTGAACCGGTCATGTTAGAACGAGCTCTCAAAGAATTAGGAGCTGATAGTGAGCACACGGTTATGATTGGGGATAGCACCAATGATATCCGGGCTGCACAAGCTGCAGGGATTCGCTCCTGTGCGGTAGGGTATGGATATGGGAATCGCGAACGAGTATCAGCCCTTCACCCTGATTATTATTGCGAAACTCCTCTCGACCTCATCGATCTATGGTAAAGGACAATTTACTATGGCCGTTTTTGCGGTTGTGAGAGGGATCGAAATTTTTATATGATCGAGAAGTTTTGAAACTGATCGGTTGGCCCCCAAAAAGAATTTTCCTGGTCTTGGTTAGGAATAAACGTTGAAGCAACCTGTCATTACATGTCTGGATATGGAGGGAGTGTTATTCCCTGAAATATGGCTAGGATTAGCGGAAAAGGTGGGTTTACCGGAGCTACGCCTCACGACCCGGGATATTTCCGATTATGATGTTTTGATGACAAAGCGGTTGGAGGTGTTGCGGACTCATCACATTACCATTCACGATATTCATGAGGTGGTCAAAACCATTTCTCCTCTTCCCGGTGTTCCCGGGTTTATGGCATGGTTGCGGCAACGATCGCAGGTGATTATTCTGTCCGATACCTTTTATGAATTTGTCCCGGGTTTGATGGCGCAACTTCAATTTCCCACCATTTTCTGTCATAGCCTGGGTATTGGGCCTGATGGAATAATCACGGATTATTTTCTCCGCCAGAAAGATCAGAAGCGACAATCCGTCCTTGCTCTCAAGAAACTTGGTTTCCGAGTCTTGGCCGGAGGTGATTCCTATAACGATGTTTCTATGTTACAAGAAGCTGATGCTGGATTTTTCTTTTGTCCCCCTGAATCTATTACCCAGGAATACCCGCAGTTTCCTGTTGCAAAAACCTATCAAGAATTTCAGGAGCATTTTGGAAAAGCCGGTGGTTTTCCTCCCTGAAAAATTGTGCTGTGTAACTTAGTTTGTGCTATGTTTCCCCCTCTCTGGAGGTCTTGATGACCTTCCATTGTTTATACCCCCACGTAAACCTTCGCTCAACGTGTTTCCTCGAATTGGGGAAGAATTAGGGTTGAATTCTAAAAAAGGAAAGGAGTCTTAAGAATGCGTGTTCCTCTCACACGGGTTTGGGTCCTCATTCTTTTCATGGTGGCCATGATGGCCGTTTCAGGGTGTTTGGGAAATCGAAATTGGCAATATCCTCCCTCAGCTTCTGGAACCTATTTGGAGAATCGTGCATCTACAGCCGTTGCTGCTAAAGCCATTGTGCTGCCTTTAGAAGATTTAAGAGGAAAAGAGGTTAAAGAAGAATATTGGAAAGCCGCCATTCCGCTCGTTCCGCATGGTGACACAATTTATGAGCGTCCGGAAGCTGCCGAAAATCCTGAACAAGTCGATGTCGTTCGATTTAATCCCACCGAGGACTTTGCGCAAGCGATTGCGGCGGAACTTGCACAGTCAGGCATTTATTCTTCGGTAAAATATGCGAAAGATACTCAACAGGAACCGGCTGATGTGGCGTTTCGTGGCCGTTTGCGTTCTACCGAATGGAAACGGCGATTGTATACGTATCTTCTGGGCCCGGTTGGTGTAGTGTTCTGGATAATAGGGCTGCCGATGAGTGAAACCACAACAGATCTTGAATTAGACCTGAGTCTTACACCGTTAAATGATCCTAAGAAAGTATTATGGAGTATGACCATGGATTTTGAAGGCAAACAACTTGATAGTCCCTATTATGGTCTTGAGGATGCTGTCGAAAGCTATCCTTCAGCCCTCCAAGAGGCGCTCAAACCGGCTATTGCAGATTTGGTGGGATTGGCCAATCAGGATCCCAATCGGTTGTTACCACGCTAAGTGGTTGGAATTATTGAAGACTCAAAAAAAGATACGATAATGGGTTGATCTTTTCTCTGTTAGAAGATTATTTTTAGACTTCAGGAATCGAAAAAACGACCGATAATGATTAAGAATGAAGGGTATTGAATAGATTCCTTCTTTTTGTATTTAGCGGATGGATTTTCACTTACTTTTCCATCCGGGCATGTTGGAGTCGGTTTCTGTGGCCATGGCCGAAATTGTTGTCTTAATCACGGCTGGGTCTGAAACGGAAGCCACAACAATTGCCAGAGCTCTCGTTGAGAAAAAAGTCGTTGCCTGTGTGAACGTCCTTCCTGGGATTCGCTCTATTTTTCGATGGGAAGGCCAAGTTACCGAAGATCAGGAATATTTATTGATAGCGAAAACGGTGAGCCAGGCCTTTGAACAAGTGGTGGGAGTCGTTAAATCTTTTCATAGCTATGAAGTTCCTGAGATTATTGCCATGCCCATCCAACATGGGCTACCAGAATATTTAGATTGGGTTCGGAGGGCCACAGAATAGTTCGTGAAACTGCTTTACGAAATTTTGATTTGAACAATATTGGCAATTCTTAATAACTTCCTAAAACTATAATCGGTGACCGAATGAAAGAATCAGAAGACACTCTAACTGTTATTGTCTTTCGCGGAGCTCGGGCGAATCCATGGCGCCTAAAAATTCGTAAAGTGTTTGTGAAACACGGCCTCATTTGGGGTTTGGCATTGCTTCTGATTCAGGGCGGGATTATTACCCACTATGTTTACCAATGGAGCCAGCTCAGTGAGTTAGAAGCTATCAAGAAGGAATTGGATACCTCACGCGAGAAAACGGGGACATTTTCCACAGAAGTTGATGGTATGAAAAAGCGGATGCTTGCGCTTGAAAACCTCAACCGAAAATTACAAACCATGTTTGGATTGGAAACGGATGAAATTCAAGGATTGCCGATTGCTGCCGGACAAGGTGGAGAGGAAATTCCTTATGAATCCGATTCTGAGGATGTGGTCTTCACCAATGAAGCCTCGGAGCAAGCAGTGGGACCTGAGGTGTCAACTTCTCCGCCCCCTGGTTTTGTGATCATGGACCGAAAAATATCTGAAATCCAATCAGGATTGGATTGGCTAGAACAACAAAGCCAATCAGAAGCCAAAATTTTAGAAGAACTCTCATCGGTAGCAGAGAAAAAAGCTGCCCAATGGGCCTCAACACCATCTATCTGGCCAGTTAAAGGATCGATTACCTCGCGATTTGGTCCTAGGGTCTCTCCCTTTACCGGGAAGAAGGCGTTACATGCTGGGATCGACATTGGCGCGCGGAAGGGCACAGAGATTCGATCGCCTGCCTCAGGGAAAGTTGTTGTGGCCGCCTATGATGGCCGAATGGGGAAATTCATTCGAATTGATCATGGCTATGGGATTGAGACAACCTATGGCCACTTGTCAAAAATTCATGTGAAATATGGAGATCGTGTCCATCGAGGCGATCTAATTGGGTTGGTTGGTAGCACCGGAAAGTTTTCAACCGGTCCTCATTTACACTATCAAGTTGCCGTAAACGATCGGGTTGTCGACCCCATTCACTATATTCTAGATTAAGACCTCGCCTCTAACTGCAGTAGACTCGTTTGGCTTAATACCACTTTCCCAAGCGAGTGTTTCCTCAGACTTCTCACGTTATTTTTTTGGGGGACAAAAGGCCTAAGCCCGTTGAAGTCCCTATGGGTCTTCTTTTTTTAGCCATGGGCCTTCTTTTGCCTTGAATTGTCTATCAAATTCACCTAGATTATTCCTTCCCAAAGTTGATAAAATTACGTTTTACTTTAGAAGAAGGTCGAACCTATCACTCATAATCAGCTGCTTAAGGCTGAACATGAGGATGAAGACAGTTTTCACCAATTTTAACCCGATCTTTTAGGCTGTTTTTCTAACCAGGAGGAGACAGATTATGAGTCTCGATTATGTGAAATTTACCCCAGGCTTTGGAAAGTTTATGCCCAAAGAATATCGCGATATGGTGGAGCATGGTCCATTTGGGAAAAAGACGACTGTGTCTCAAGTTGGAACTTTCAAGGAAATTTTAGAAGAACATCCTATGTGTGCGGGATGTGCCATGACACTGTTCATTCGCCTAGCCTTTATTGCCTTTCCAAATCCTGAAGATACCATTACGGTGGGAACGGCTGGCTGTGGACGGCTGGCGATTTCTCAAGCCGCTGTTCCGTTTGTTTATGGAAACTACGGTGATCAGAATGGTGTTGCGAGTGGGTTATCTCGAGGACTTCGATTGCGGTTTGGAGATCGTCCCAAAGATGTTGTCGTGATGGCGGGAGATGGAGGAATGGCAGACATTGGCTTTGCACAGACTCTGCATTCTTGGTTTCGAAAAGAAAAGTTTACGACCATTATGTTAGACAACGAAGTTTATGGAAATACTGGTGGCCAGGAAAGCGGAATGACCAACAAAGGGCAGGTTCTCAAGATGGCGCCCTTGGGGAAAAAATTTGAAAAGATGGATATGGTGGGAATGGCCAAAGTTGCCGGGTGTGCCTATGTGGCGACCGTGGTTCCCAATAATCCTCGCCGAGTAGAAAGTGTCATTAAAAAAGCCATCTTAATTGCTCGGGAAGTGGGCCCAACCTATATCCAAGCTTATACCTCCTGTAACATTGAATATGCGATTCCGACAGACCAGGTTATGCAAGATGCAAAGGATGTTGAGAATGATCGTTATAAATTTCAAGAATATATTACGGATGAAGCAAAAGCGCATCTGGCTAATCTTTATGGATATAAGGAGTATCTCCCCAAGCCTGCTGCCGCAGTGACAAAGGGGTAACTTCTGGAGTTGTCGCTAAGAGTGTTGGTCGTCTACATCGTGAGGAGGGAGGTTTAACAATGGCTATTCGTTATAACATTCGTATGGCAGGCGTTGGTGGCCAGGGGGTAGTGACCGCCTCTCATATTTTTAGTACCGCGGTTATCAATGCTGGAGGAGAAAGCACCATCGTTCCGTTCTATGGGTCTGAAAAACGAATGGCTCCGGTGGAAAGTTATGTGCGTGTTTCCAATGAGCCAATTTATGAAATTGGAGAGATTACCTTTCCTCACATCCTGATGGTTTTTCATCCGCAGTGCATTACCCATGGGAAAAGTTACACGAATCCCTTTTATTATGGGTTAAAGCAGGATGGAGTGGTCCTGATTAATAGCAACACTCCTATGACTCTTGAGCCTGATCAAGCGGCCGAATTAAAAGCCCTTAATGCCAAAATTTATTACCTTCCGGCGACTCAAATGTCTTTAGATGTGGCCGGAATCGATTTGGCCACAAACATGGCCATGGTTGGAGCTATCGGTGCAATTACAGGTCTTTCAAATTTAGAGGCCACAGGTACGGCCGTCAAAGATCGATTCTTGGGAAAAGGCTTTGTTGTTTCGGGTGGAACGGCCGCCCTCGATAGTGTGGTGGAAAGAAAGTTTAAGAAAAAAGCGGAACTCATTGAAAAAAATCTGGCAGTGGTGAAAGCGGCCTGGGATCATGCTATCGCAAAAGGATGGTCAGCTGGAGGATCTTCAATGGCTGACCAAACTGCGGCGGCTGCGGCAAAGGCTTCGGTCTAATAAAGAGGAAATTGAAAGGGGAACGCTATGTATCTTGTAGCAAATATTGATCAGGAAATATGTGCTGCCACCAGTTGTAAATTGTGTACGCAATATTGTCCGGAAGCTAATACGATTCAATATGATACGGAGGCGGGAAAAGATAAAGGGTTGAAATATGGGTCGGCTTATGTCGCGGTAGACCGTTGTAAAGGTTGCGCTCAATGTGTGTGGGTATGCGATAACATGGCTAAACATAAAGCCATTAAAATGGAAATGATTGATCAGATCGGCGATGCTGCCCTCACTCCAAATATTACCTATGTGGAAAAAAATACAAAACCGGTGTTAGCAAATCCGTGGCAATCTTAAAAAAATCCCTTAATTGCAGATTTTCTCTTTTTTAATGTGAATCGGAGTGTAATGTGGAATTAACAAAAGAACTAGAAGAAGCAATCGTAGCTCCAGGACCACAAGGATTCCATCCACCATCGGCTGCAGAGCTTGGCGTCCTGACCCCTGAAAAGGGGAAAGGTCTAAAATTCGGCCACTTGGTTGAGGAAGAATTGGCAATGGAAGCCATGGCCCGTACGATGTTTACGCGAAAGAATGCAACAATCTTCCCTGGTCCATTGGTCTTGTGGAATTGGAATGATCATGCTGCAGATAAAGCTAAAGCTGTATTAGAGCTGGCAGCCCAAATACCAGATGTGCTCGTTATTCCCATGCCGGATTACCGCCCCAAGTATCCAAAGGTTGAACCGGAGGAAGTCATCAATCCGAATCATCCAAATCTCACGATATGGGGGAATAAGATTGAGGCCTGTATTTTTATCGGTGTGCACTGTCATTATGCCAATTTGACCCTCAAGATGATTCGAGCTGGAACCAACTGTTGGACGTCCGCTATCTGCGCGGAACAAGGCCATGAAGATGCCATGTTCACGGTGAGAGATTCTGATGCTGCGAAGATTCGGAGGGTGGTGTCCGTCTTTAAACGGGTGCGCGAAGAAATGGGAATTAAATTGCCAGAAAATGAAGAAAATGTACGTTTTACTGGGCTACAGTCCAGGGTTCATGGTGGTAAAACCCATACCAATCCTCTGGATTTCGGTCTTTCAAGTCCTGTTGATGGAAATGCTGCAGCTTTTGGTCATAAAGCTGAACACATGCAGAGTGAAGCTTAGGTTTGTGAGAAATATTTACTATTTAATTAGGGGGATCAAGCCATGAGTGAAGGTTTAGAAACAGAAGTCAAAACCAATCCCCAGGGTGATCCAATTACAAGTGCTCCTGCAGCCGCTCCTTCTACTAATGGTGGAAGAAAAGACCCTCATGGGGAGGCCAAACGTCAAAAAGAAGTATCTGCGGAATATATGTTTTTTGAAGCTCCCCGTGAACGGGAGTTTATTACAGGTAGTGAAGCTGCTAAGGAAGCCGTGAGACGATCTAATGTCGATTTGTCCGTGGCCTATCCCATAACCCCTCAAAGTGAAACCTTGCAATTAATTGGGGTTTTGTATGGGGAAGGGTATGTAAAGGAATTCTATCGAGGTGAAGAAGAGTATGGAGTGATGTCGGCAATTGCTGGTGCTTCCCGTGCAGGTGTTCGAGCGTTTACAGCGACAGCTGGTCCGGGAACATTGCGAGGTATTGAACCCATTGCCTCGTGGGCTGGGCACCGCCTACCTGCCGTTTGCATGTTCACCTGTAGGGTTGTGAACGCTCCTTTAGCTATCCAACCAGATAACATTGAAATTGCCTATCTTTTAAACAGTGGAATGCTTGTCTTCCACGCAGAAAATCAGCAAGACCTATTCGACTTTATTATGAAGGGGTTTATCATTAGTGAAAAAAATGATGTGACCCTGCCAGTGGGTGTCTGCTGCGATGGATTTTTTGTGACGCATGCTCGTGGCTATTGTGCTATGCAGGATCGAGGATTCAAGCTTCCCCCTCGTGATACGTATCGTGGGGCTGTGCCGGTTTTAGATGCTGAAAATCCTCCGGCTCGATTGTCTCGTGATGCGCCAGTTCAAAAATCTAATTTTATGGCCTACAACATTCACGCCGTGTGGCAACAGGAAGTGTGGGCGGGCGTGGAACGTTCACGCAAATATATTGAGCAATATATGGATGGATTGTGTGAAGCTCAGGATGTGGATGATGCAGACGTTCTTCTTATTGCCTCGGGGAGCGCAGCGGCACAATCCCGCGAGGCTGTCCGTCAATGTAAAGAAAGAGGCATTAAGGCAGGATTGATCAAGATTCGTTCTTTGCGACCATTCCCAACAAACGAACTAAGAAAGCTTTGTGGGAATGCCAAGCTCATAGTCATCCCAGAATTTAATTATATCGGTTGGTTGGCTAAGGATGTGGCGACCGCAATCTATGGATTCTCCAAAGCAAAAATCGTGGCTGGTCCACATGTTTATGGAGGTATGTCCATGCCTGTAGAAATGATCACGGATGAAATAGAATGTGGTCTGACGGGAAAGAAATCAAATACTGTCCCACCCTCCGCCATCATGGGGGCCGTAGATCCAGGAGCAGTGGCCGAATTTATGAAGAGCATATAACTCAATTGTCTGCCAATTGAGGAAACTGACAAGCCCGTCCCAATTACTTTGGGGCGGGCTTTTCTGTATCATCTGGCTACGCCAAAGTATTTCATGTCCTCCAATACCATAAATCGAATTCTGGTCACGAATGACGATAGCATTCACGCCCCCGGTATTCGTGCGTTGGCGAAAGAGCTGGCATCAATAGGAGAAGTGTGGGTGGTGGCTCCGGAAAAAACGCAAAATGCTGTAGGACGAGCAATGACATTACACAAGCCTTTGCGTCTACGAAAATTGCGTACTCGGTGGTTTGCTGTTAATGGTACACCGGCGGATTGTGTGACCTTGGCGGTCTGCAAGCTTATGGAAGCGGATATGCCGGCACTGGTGGTTTCAGGCATTAATAAGGGTTGGAATTTGGGGGATGATGTCACGAATTCCGGCACGGTTGCAGGAGCCCTAGAAGGGATGTTGCATATGGTACCGTCTATGGCAGTGTCCTTAGAGGATTCCCCGAGAGCCTCGTATTCTATCGCAGCACAGTATGCGTTACAGTTGTCAAAAAAGATTTTGAAATTTGGTTTGCCTGAAGGCACCATACTCAATGTGAATGTTCCTGGAGTAAACCAAAAAACTATATCTGGTCTTCAATTCACGAGTTTGAGCCAACGACGGTACCATAATCCTGTGGTGGAAAAAATTGATCCGAGGGGAGGGACGTATTTCTGGATTGCAGGAGAAAAAGAATCCTGGGCCAGAACAAGCCGCCCCTCTGATCATGATGCAGTGGGGAAAAATCTTGTTTCCGTCACGCCTCTCCATTTAGATTTAACAGACTACAAGGCACTAAATTCGTTGAAGAGTTGGGGAGGAAATATTTCCTCCGTCAAGACAACTTTTGAAAAATCTGTCCGAAAAAGAAAGAAGAATACAAGAGTGTAAATTCGTAGAGGCTTTGATCCTAACACTTAGGTTTTCCCCTACATGGACTTTGTAAAACAATTATATGACTGGATGCTTTCCTGGGCCGATTCCCCTTACGGGGTTCCCGCTCTCTTTGGTTTGGCCTTAGCCGAATCTTCTTTTTTCCCGCTCCCACCTGATGTCTTGCTTATAGCGATGACACTTGGGAATTCTACCAACGCTTGGTGGTATGCCACGGTGGCCACAGTCGGTTCGGTTCTCGGAGGCGCTTTAGGTTATGGAATTGGGTGGTACGGTGGACACCCCATACTGAAAAAATTTATGGGCCAAGATCGCATGGACCTTGTTCATCAATATTTCCAACGATATGAAGGTTGGGCCATTCTTATTGCCGGCTTCACCCCTATTCCGTATAAAATTTTCACGATTGGTGCTGGAGCGTTTTATGTAGATTTTAAGATATTTATGCTGGCTTCTTTGGTCAGTAGGGGCGGACGATTTTTTCTTGTGGCTGGTGCTCTCCAGCTTTTTGGCCCATGGATGAAAGAAATCATCGAAAAATATTTCAATGTATTCTCCATCGTGTTTATCGTGCTATTGATCTTGGGATTTTGGATCGTGAAATATCAAGGGCAGAAAATCACGCAAAAGGCTCCGGTGCGAAAACCATAAAGTATGGCGATTATTCTCTATAACACCCAAACCAAGAAAAAAGAGATCTTTACCCCCTTGGTTCCTGGTAGGGTGAGCATGTACGTATGTGGTGTGACAGTCTATGATGATTGTCATTTAGGGCACGCACGCAGTGCACTGACATTCGATATGATGAGACGGTATCTCGAATATTCTGGGTACGAGGTGAGATATGTCAGAAACTTCACTGATATCGATGACAAAATCTTGAATCGTGCCAAAGACGAGAACGTCACTTGGAATGAGATCAGCGAACGCTATATTCAAAATTTTTACCGAGACATGGGTGCGTTAGGTATTATCAAGCCCACCGCCGAACCACGAGCGACTGAACATATGCAGGATATTCTCAATATGATTCAAGGCTTGGAAAAAAAAGGCATGGCCTATCAGTTGGAGGGGGATGTGTATTTTTCTGTCAGAAAATTTGCGGGCTATGGTCAATTATCGGGGAAAAATCTTGAAGAACTGCAGGCTGGGGCTAGAGTAGAGGTTAATGAAAGGAAGCAGGATCCGATGGATTTTGCCTTATGGAAAGCCGCCAAGCCTGGCGAACCTGGATGGGACAGCCCCTGGGGAAAAGGACGCCCCGGGTGGCATATTGAATGTTCGGCGATGTCGGTGGCTGAGTTAGGTCCCACGTTTGACATTCATGGCGGCGGCAAGGATCTTATCTTTCCGCATCATGAAAATGAGATCGCTCAATCCTGTGCCTTTACCGGAAAGGAATTTGCCCGCTATTGGGTGCACAATGGATTTGTCACGATAGACAAAGAAAAAATGTCAAAATCACTTGGTAATTTTTTTACCATCCGAGAAATTTTGGACAAATCCACTATTTCACAATTAGAGGTTATCACAGGCGAAAGTTTACGCTATTACTTTTTAGCCACCCATTACCGGAGCGACTTGAATTTTTCCGACCAATCTATCAAGGAAGCTAAGTTAGCCTTGGATAATTTTTATGGGTTGTTTAATCGTCTTGATGAATTGAAATCATCCAGGGGAATGGATGGGGAAAAAGACCTTACCCCCTTGCTCAAAGATTTCGAGAGAAAATTTGTGCAGGCTATGGATGATGATTTTAATACCCCAAAAGCGTTGGCAGTTCTTAATGAATTTCGAGGAGAAATCAATAAACTTTTTGTGAAGGGTTTATCTTATCAGAAAGGCAATAAGGCAATAGCAAATCTAAAGAAATATGGGAATTCACTAGGTCTTTTGCAGATACCTTCAGAGAACTGGAGGTTTGGGTATCCTCAAGGTATAAGTCCTAATTCTATTTCATCTAAGGAGGAATTTGGAACTCCACAGGTGATTCAGAAAATTACACTCAGAAATGAAGCTCGAGCAAAGAAAGATTTTGCAACTGCCGATACTATTAGAAAAGAGTTAGCAGACCAAGGCATTATCCTCGAAGATCGCCCCGATGGTACAACGCGCTGGAAACGGTGAACCCACCAGTGTTGTCTATGGGGTTCATGCGGTCACCGAAGCTCTGCAATCGCCTTCTCGTGTTGTCGAGCGACTCTGGTTAGCCAAGTCTGATGGCCGGTTTTTCCCTCTCACGCGTCTTGCCAAAGAACGACACATTCCCTATTCCGTGGAATCCCGAGATCGATTAGATCGTTTGGCTGGAGATCGTCATCATCAAGGGGTCGTCGCCAGTATGGCGGCAAAACAGTTTTTGGAAGGGGATGAGTTGTTGGATGCAGTTGATCATCGCCTCACTCCTGCCTTGCTGGTGGTGTTGGACCAAATTCAAGACCCACATAATCTTGGGGCCATTATTCGAACGGTAGACGGAGCGGGAGGACATGGTATTGTCATTCCAAAGCACCGAGCCGTGGGTCTAACTGCAGGAGTCGCCAAGGCTTCAGCAGGGGCTTTGGAACATGTGTCCATTGCACGAGTGGCCAACACCGGAAAATTTGTCGAACAATGTCAAAAGCGCAATATCACCACCATAGCACTGGATGCGGATGCCAGAACTTCTTATGTCGACGTTGATTTGACGCAATCACTTGCGCTGGTTTTTGGGAGTGAAGGAGAGGGGATTCGACCAATAGTCCTTAAGAAATGTGACGACCGTGTCAGAATTCCCATGTGGGGAAAGCTCAATTCGTTAAATGTGTCGGTTGCAGTGGCCATTACGCTTTTTGAAGTGGCCCGACAGCGAGCGAGAAAGGTGTGAGGGAGGCTGGTGGGGTTATTTGATCTGAATGAGGCCTTCTTGAATGGCCGCGTTGAGCAGTTGGGCTGCATTGGATACGCGAACCTTTTTCATCATATTGGCTCGGTGAGCTTCTACCGTTTTGACGCTAATTTTTAGCCGTTGCGCAATTTCTTTATTTTTTAGCCCGGACCAGATGAGTTGAAGAATTTCCTGTTCCCGTTGGGTCAGGGCTTCCGGACGTTTGCGTTTAATAGGGGGCTCATCTGAAGGTTTGGGTTTTGGTCTGGAATTCATGAGGTCCTCAATTTCCTTGCTAGGCAAATTATCTAAGGGAGAATATCAGGTCATTTTAGGATTGTAAACTGAAAATATACGTAAACTCACCCTAGTCGAATTAACTACGGAATATGTGGCATTTATGTCTCACTGGATTGTTTGGTTCAGCGTCTTTATTCTGGGAAGCATCCTAGGCAGTTTCTTGACGGTTTGTGTTCATCGGATACCCAAGGGGCAATCGATTGTGGCTCCACGGTCGTCCTGCCCTGGTTGCAAGAGGCCAATTCATTGGTATGACAACGTACCTCTTCTGAGCTTTCTTTGGCTCAAAGGACGGTGTAGAGGATGCCAGGAGAGAATTGCTCCACGGTATCCCATCATTGAATTGATCAATGGGCTGGGATATCTCTTCATTTTCTGGCAATTTGGGATTACGGGAGCAGCGGTCGTTTATGCCGGATTATTTTCCGTGTTCTGGGTGGTGTCGTGGATCGATTGGGATCATAAGATTATCCCGGATGTGATTACCCTACCCGGAATCGTAATCGGGTTTCTTTGTGGATCGCTCGTATTATCCACAGGCTGGTTGAATTCCATATTGGGAATTCTAATTGGTGGAGGCATCTTGTTGGCTCTGGCCTGGATCAGCCCATATGTTTTTGGGAAAGAGGGGATGGGAGGTGGTGATATCAAGTTCTTGGCCATGGTGGGAGCATTTTTGGGCTGGCAGCAGGCTCTTATCACTTTAATGGTGGCGTCCGTGTTTGGAGCGGTCATCGGGATCGGACTCTTAGCGTTAAAGGTCATGAAAAAAGGGCAATATATTCCTTTCGGCCCTTATTTAGCACTAGGAGCGTTCATTGCCATGATATGGGGCCCGGATATCTGGCATTGGTATTTTCGTGGGTTGGTTTGAATGGGAGTTAGCAAATAATTTTGCTGCGCGGCAGGCAGGTATTAATTGATGATCAATGGGTCTCGAACAGCACGAAAGGGTTTTACCCTTATGGAACTCATGATTGTGCTAGGTATTCTCAGCATCACTCTGATGTTGACGAATATGTGGCTATCCACGCAGCTGCCCCAGTGGCGATTGAATGGAGCCATCAGGCAGGTCATGTCCGATCTCGCGGCGGCTAAAATGAAGGCAGTGGTTGAACAAAACGGGCAACGAGTGTTTTTTCAAGATCATCGGAATTATCTGATCCTGGATGATAAAAACAATAATGGAAAAATCGATGTCGGTGAACCGCAGGAAGTCCGAGATATTCAAGTGGATTACCACGATGTCACGTTGACGGCCTCAAATAATCCTTCCTTTTTACCTCGCGGTACGGCCTCAAACTTAGCCTCTATCACCCTGACCAATCCCGCAGGGTCCAAAAAAATTACCGTAAGTATTACCGGGCGAGTGAAAGTGAAATCCTAAATGTCTGAAGATGCGGAACTGAACCGGGTGATGTCACAAGCCATAAAAAATCAGCAAGGATTGTCCTTGTTAGAAATTGTCATGGCCTTGGCTGTGGTTTTTCTGGCCTTATTGGGATTTGCGGGATATTCGGTCGTGGCTCATACGGGAGTGAGTGCCAGTGAAAAAATGACTCGTGCTATCATTTTGGCCCAAGAAAAGATGGAAGACGTAAAGCGGGAAGGAGTTCCCTCTGGATTGATCGGTCCGTTAAGTACCATTGAGTCTTATGGAGCAATACCTGGTGCACTCCAACATCAGCGTGTTCTGACGATCACCCCTCACAACCCTATGCCAGGTTTGCACACGGTTACCGTTCAGGTCCAATGGGATAAAGGGGCCCATACCACTACCCTCAAAACCTATTTCGCAATAGATTAAGGGTTGAATCATGACTCGTGACCCACAACAATCATTCAAGGGTTTTACCCTCATCGAATTGGTTGTGGCACTTGGTTTGAGTCTGGTGACGGTGAGCGCTGTTTATTCTTTATACGTGAGTGAACTTAAGGCCCAAATGGTTCGGGAAGATCGGCTAGAGATGCAACAGCAGGCTCGAGTCGTCATGGATGTGGTGAGTCGAGAATTATTGATGGCCGGATACGATCCCCGTGGAGTCAATCAGGATGGTGATCTGGGTAACGATTTTCTAGGGATTACCTATGATCCTGCTCGTTTGATCATCATGGCCGATTTGAATGGAAATGGTGTCATCGCAGAAGCCAATGAATCCATCACGTTTCTGTATGACTCTAAGACCCATACCTTACGGCGCAACACCGGTGGCGGCAACCAACCGTTTGGAGAAAACATCGAATCATTTGTCATAGAGTATTTCGATAAAGGGGGCAATCCAACCATTGATTCCAAAAGCATTCAGCAAGTGAAGATTTCGGTAATAGCCCGGACGGAAGATCCTGATCCATCTTACTTGCTGAACGGAGGATATCGTACGGTCACCCTTCAGTCTCGCCTGACCCCAAGGAATCTCTGAGTATGCAGAAGAAAGGAATGTGGGTGCTGGAAGCAGTCTTATTCAACAATAGAAATGGCAGTGCCCTTATTGCGGCACTCTTGTTGGTGGTTGTGTCAGGCATCATGGGAGCTACCATTTTGTTTGCCACTTCGACAGAGTTGCAAATTAGTGGAAATTATCGAAGAGCCATACAAACCTTTTATGCAGCAGAAGCAGGTCTGGCTGAAACACAAGGACGATTAAAGGGATCACCTGCGTCTAATCCTTTATTTCTTGGAGATTTAGCTTCACCCTATCAACCAAATTGGTCGGCCTATATCTTTGCTCAGGCTGGGTGGAAACCCGCAGATGATCAGACTTTCAATGCCCATCTTGCCAATTATGTTCCGGTTTCAGGCAATGCCACAAACCTCACGGTTCAAGCCAATAGTGTGCAAAATGATCTGGCCTATTGGACAAAAATCTATCACAAAACCGAATACGACGCGGAACAGGCTGGACATCGTCAAACCACGCCTCATTATTGGGATGGAGATGGAGGAGGCACGTTACATACTCTGAATAACCGCGGGCAACTAATTCGCTTTGGCTATCCACTAGCGACCTCAGTGAAACCCGAGCCATTCACTACCACGCTCCCCTCCGTTTATGCCCCGGTTGAAGTGATCATCAGTCATGGACAGGTTGAGGGAGCTGATTCGATTCTTCAGGCGGATGTGGCTCACCCGTCTGGCCCCCCTGTGTGGGCTCCCATCTATGCAGGAAATCAGATTGTCCTGTCAGGGAGTATGATCATGGTTCAAGGAACCGACGCCTGTGGGCTGTACCCGATTGGTCTTCCTCCCATTTCTCTAGGACCATTAGCGTTGCTTGTTGGTACCGCGGCTTTAATCGGCAATCCAGCGACACCTCAAACAGCTCCAGCGGTCCTGGATTTAGCTGAACAGATCAATAGCCTGAAAAAAGGGGCCACACCTGTGGTAACAGATTTAATGAGCGTGACATTGGGTTCAGCGGCTGACCCGACCTTGCAGTATGCAGAACCTTCAGGGGGGACAGTAACGCTATCCCAAGTCACGGGATATGGGCTTCTGTTGGTGAAGGGAAACATCCAGATTTCTGCCCCATTTCAATGGGAAGGGCTGGTGGTGGTTTCAGGTCAAGCCACATTTTCCGGAGGGCTGGGACCGTCAACCATTAACGGGGCTCTCTACGCTGATGAAATTCATGTTCTCAATGACGACATCACGATCACTTTTGACACCTGTCCTATCGCCGCGACTCTTCGTACCTTACCCGTTAAAGTCCTCACTTGGCGGCAAATTCTCTAAATCCTTTAAGAAGGACCCCTAAAGAACGAAAAATACAAGTACCATTAGTAAGCAAAGCCTGTGAAAAGGTTCCAGGAAAATAGTGTTTATTGTCTCATCAGGAAAGAGCGAGGCTGTATGGGTGCCAAGAGGTGGATAATTTCATTAGGAATTTGTTGAAAGCCTTCAAGAATGTTACTAAAGTTATTTCGGTGGTACTGCTTTGCGTTATTCCTATAGCCCTTACAAATGGAGAAAAGATTCCGAAAGAAACTTTGTCTCACCGTCCTGGTGTTCCTCCATCATCTCCCGCTAGCTGCCCAGATTCACATCCAATAAAGGGAAACTTCACAACATATAGCGGTGAACGCTGTATCTATCACATGCCAGGCCAACGTTACTACCTAAAGACAAACCCAGAACGGTGTTATGCCACTGAACGGGAAGCGATACATGATGGATGCCGTGCCTCAAAGGTTTGAGGGCAAAGGGTGAAAAGACCTCCAGATTGAAAAAGTTAAACAAAGGGGATATTTGTTCGAACATAACTTTAAAACTGCCAATTTCTTATACTAGGATGATGGCCTTCAAGTATTTGAAATAAATGACTTTTTATTTTCATAAGCATGATGCCCTTATCTCTCCCAATCTTTTTTATGACCTGGGTCTTTAGTCTCTCCCGCTTATCTGGGCCTTTCGATTGATTGTCGGATAGTCCAAATCTTATTAGAATCTCAAACTTTGTAAGTTCTAAGAGTTCCCTTTTCCCCAAAAGGGATTTTTCTCAGCTATCAATTTTCTTAACTGGAGGAGACATTATGTCAGGACAACCCGATATCATTTACACCAAAGTAGATGAAGCGCCTGAATTAGCCAGCGGATCATTTCTGCCCATTATTCAATCTTTTGCTAAGACGGCGGGAGTAAACGTTGGGACTAAAGATATTTCATTAGCAGGACGAATCATTGCGCAGTTTCCCGATCGATTAAAACCGGAGCAACAGCAACCGGATGATCTGGCCCTTTTAGGCGAAATTGTGATGACTCCGGAATCAAATGTCATCAAGCTCCCTAATATTAGTGCTTCCATTCCTCAGATCAAGGGGGCAGTGAAAGAATTGCAATCACAGGGCTATGACATTCCAGATTATCCTGAAGATCCTAAAAATGACGAAGAGAAAGCAATCAAAGCCAAGTTCGATAAAGTCAAAGGCAGCGCAGTAAACCCGGTGTTGCGACAAGGCAATTCTGATCGTCGAGCTTCTGCTTCGGTCAAGCAATATGCTCAAAAAAATCCACACCGAATGGGCAAATGGACGAAAGATTCAAAAACCCACGTGGCACATATGACGGGTGGCGACTTCTTCGGAAACGAAAAATCGACTACGATCACTGATCAAACGGCCGGAAAAGGCCGCATTGAGTTTGTGGGTTCTGATGGCAGTACCAAAGTTTTAAAAGATTCCGTGCCTTTCAACAATGGGGATGTGGTTGATGCGACTAAAATGAGTGTCGCGGCCTTGCGGAAGTTTTTTGCCGAACAAGTGGCAGATGGCAAGAAAGATCCCGATGTACTTTTTTCGTTGCATATGAAGGCCACCATGATGAAGGTTTCTGATCCTATTATTTTTGGACATTGCGTCACGGTGTTTTTTGAAGATGTCTTCAAAAAACATGAGAAGACTTTTAACGAGCTGGGGGTCAATGCGAATAACGGGTTGGGTGATGTCTATGCCAAAATTGGGAAATTACCTGAGGCGAAACAAGCCGAAATCAAAGCCGATATTGAAGCTGCCTTGAAAAATGGACCTACCATGGCCATGGTGGACTCTGATAAAGGCATCACCAATTTGCATGTCCCGAGTGATGTGATTATCGATGCTTCCATGGCAGCCGCCCTTCGGACCTCGGGTAAAATGTGGGGGCCTGATGGTAAAGAACATGATATGAAGGCCATTATCCCCGACAGAAGTTATGCCGGGATTTATCAGGCGGTAGTCGATTTTTGCCGGGAGAATGGAGAATTTAATCCAGCCACGATGGGTAGCGTACCCAATGTCGGCCTGATGGCCCAGGCAGCCCAAGAGTACGGCTCACATGACAAAACGTTTGAGGCCCCTGGCAAAGGAGTCATTCGAGTCATCGATGGGAAGGGAAAAGAGTTGCTTCAACATGAGGTTGAAAAGGGCGACATTTGGCGAAGTTGTCGCACCACGGATATTGCGATTAAAGACTGGGTCAAATTGGCGGTAAACCGGGCGAGATTGTCTGAAACGCCGGTGGTATTCTGGTTAAACAAGGATCGGGCGCACGATGCGCAAATTTTGGCGAAAGTGAATGTATACTTAAAAGACCATGATACCAATGGCTTGGATATTCAAATTATGGCTCCGGTGGATGCTATGAAACATTCATTGAAACGAGCCAAAGAAGGTAAAGACACCATTTCTGCCACGGGGAATGTGCTTCGTGAT
This sequence comes from Nitrospirales bacterium, assembly GCA_965223185.1. Lineage (GTDB taxonomy): Bacteria > Nitrospirota > Nitrospiria > Nitrospirales > UBA8639 > Nitrospira_E. The sequence continues at coordinate 1,455,884 of OZ244988.1, forward strand.
TACCTCACCGACTTGTTCCCTATTTTAGAGTTGGGCACCAGCGCTAAAATGTTATCCATCGTGCCGTTGATTAATGGTGGGGGTCTGTTTGAAACGGGAGCTGGCGGATCAGCTCCGAAACACGTGCAACAATTTGTGAAAGAAGGTCATCTGCGGTGGGACTCGTTGGGGGAGTTTTTGGCATTGGCCGAATCGTTTGCCCACCTTAGTCGAGCGAAGAACAACAAAAAAGCACAAGTTCTAGCCGATACCTTGGATCGGGCAACAGGCCAACTCATGGATAACCGAAAGGCGCCAGGTCGGGTGTTAGGGGAGCTAGATAATGGTGGCTCCCACGTGTGGGAAGCGATGTATTGGGCGAAAGAACTGGCTAATCAAAACGATGATCCGGACTTGAAGGCCAAATTTACTCCGGTCGCCAAAGAGCTTGAAGCCAATATTGAAAAGATTCTTGAGGAACTGAAGGCGGTCAAAGGGAAGCCTGTTGATATCGGTGGGTATTACCACCCATGTCCGGATAAGGTGAAGGCTGGGATGTGCCCAAGTTCTACCTTCAACAAAATATTGGCGACTTTGGGGTAAAATAGCCTTTTAAAGTAGAAGTTTAAAAGGTGGGCCGGGTTCTCAAAAGAACCCGGCTCATTTTGTTTTATGATCAAAACGAGTATACAGCTAGGAAAAGCTGATGGGTGCGATCTTTTCTTAAAAGTCCTTTTGAGAGGCCGGCGAATTGGATGCTCACATCATTTCCCCTCAACCTCCGGTTCATACCGTTGCAACACATACTCCAATACCTGAGGGGCATGTTTGACCAACATTTCACGTGCAAATCGATTATGGCATTGCCCCGCGAGTATCCAACCTAGTGCCTCCTCATGATCGCCTCTGCGGTACGATTTAATAGAATTGACCAGGCAAGTACGGCCCGATACATTCTCTCGAAGAATCCTGATCGGATAGGCTTTCACGATATATTTCATGCAGACCGGGCCTTGCCTGGCGGTAGGTTTTATATCATTCCAAATCCAATCAACCTCTTCTTGAAACGCGAAGGCCCCCTCGATGCCCAGAGGGGTGATAGCACTTAGGAAAATAAGGTACCTCAAAAACCGAATCATAGTTCTCCTAGTTTCTTCACCTCCGCAATCTATGCTAGATAGGATACTATCAGCCTTGTGTTCAGATCACATCTAGAAAACAGAACAGGAGGTTTCGAATGCAACAATTCCCAAAGTTGATTCTGCTATGCGTCTGTTTGGGTTTTATGTTGTCCCAATCCGTATGGGCCGGAAAACAACTGAATGTCCATGACGGATCGGCGATTACAATTACTTCTCCGCAAAATGGGGCAATCGTCGGAAGCTCGTTTGATTTATCCTATTCCTTTAGGAAGGGCTTGATGGCCGATCATGTTCATGTCTTTATGGATGGACAATATCAGAAAGGATTCAAGGGGCAATTCAAGGACGTGACCTCTGGGCGGCATACCATCACGGTCAAAGTTGCCACACATGATCATGATATGGTGACCGTCTTGGATTCGATTGATGTCATCGTGAAATAAAAAGGTAGAGCCAGTCAATTCTCTAAGAGGATTGAATGATGCGAGAAACCATAATCCTCAAGACGACTAAACGTGAAGAGTTAATCGACATCACCGATGCGATCCGGTCCCTTCTTGATCGAAGTTCAATCCAAAATGGAATAATGGTTGTCTATGCCCAGGGGGCTACGGCTGCCATCATGGTTCAGGAAAATTGGGATGAGAGTGTCCCACTGGATGTGATCAGTTTGCTCCGCAAACTCATTCCTCCAGGGGTATGGTTACATGATGCGCAGGATGGGAATGGAGACTCGCATTTGAAGGCTGGTTTGGTCGGACCCTCGGAAACCATACCAATCATTGATGGCCAATTAGGGTTATCTCAATGGCAAAACCTCTTTTTCTGCGAATTCGATGGCCCTCGTTCTGAACGTCACGTGGTTTGCATCCTCATTCGTGATTCCGATGCCCAAATCTGAACGCAAGTCTCTTTCCAAACTCAATAATGTTGAGGCGTTGCGCTAGGGAACAAACCAAATAGCTTTGGTGAAAGGGTTTGATGTTTCCATCTAATTGACCGGTTTAGAGGGGGAAGATACAATTTTCACCATGTTTCAACCACTGTCCGAATATTCAACAGCATCTTGGAAGGGGTCTGAGGGGTACGATGGCCTTGAGGCGGTTGTGGATGGGATTGCCGAAGGTGCCCAGCAAATCCAAGCTAAGGTACGAGCGGCTGTTCTGGCTCATGCCGTAGGCACGACCGGCAAGACAAATGTTCAGGGAGAAGTTGTTCAAATTTTGGATACTTTTTCCTCTGAGACACTCGTGCGCATGTTGAGTCAATGTGGCCGAGTTGCAGCCATTGGGTCAGAAGAAATTGAAGAAACTGTGATTGTGGGAGAGGGGCCCGCCCACCAATATCTGGTGCAAATGGATCCGTTGGATGGATCTTCTAATATTGATGTAGCTGTTAGTGTTGGCACGATTTTAGGAATTTGGAAACGACATGCCAATGAAAAAGTAACTGATGCAACTTTGCTAAAAAAGGGGAATGAACAAATCGCTGCGGTCTACGCCATCTATGGATCCTGTACCATGATGGTTATTGCTACCCGTAACAGTGTTCAAGGTTTTACACTCGATCCCACGGATGGAATCTTTCGTCTGACAAATCCGGATATCCATATTCCGGAGAAAAACTCTTGCTATAGCACGAATGAGGGCAATTTTAAGGGGTTGGATTCGGCCACCCAAAAAGCCATTGAAGAATTACGGAATACGTATTCTCTTCGGTACGTGGGGTCTTTAGTGGCTGATTTTCACAGGAATCTGCTGAAAGGCGGAATATTTTTATATCCTAGCACGAAAAAAAATCCTGCAGGGAAACTTCGTCTGATGTATGAAGCGAACCCGCTGGCATTCATCGCTGAACAGGCTGGAGGGTCGGCCTCCTCCGGCAAGGAGCGAATTTTGGATGTTCAACCTGAAAAACTTCATCAGCGAACCCCCCTTATTATAGGCAACAGGGATATTGTCGAACGGACGGTGGCTGTCATGAATAGAAGGATGGATGATCCCCTTCCCGTTTACTTCACTTGAATTTTTCGGTTCATTCGGTTCCCATCCAGTTTTCCCCTTTCCTTCCAAAAGTTCTCTTCAGAATTCAATAATTTTAAATGGAGCTCTCATCAAGGGTAGCTAGAAACCCCGGACCCTTTCATTCCGCGATCCAAGGTTCAAGGGAACGACATTCAAGTTGTTGATTTAAAAGATTTTTTAAAGTCAAAAAGCACTTACTTAGGGCTCTTTTTGCGAGGTGCTTTGGTGGGACTTTTGTGAGATGTTCAATGGGTCTTTTGATTGATTGCAGCTGTTGTAGTCCGTTCGTACAATGCACGTTCCCACGAGCAAGTGGCGGAGTCCGGTTTTGTCTTTCACATTTTAGTCCCTGACGGAAGGGTAGGATTATGGCAAAAGTCCTTGAAGGCCCAGGAATGGGCTTGCTGCGAAAATGGGGAATTACCACCCCGAATTATGTGGTTGTGACATCAAGCGAAGAGTTTACTCAACTTTCCCAAGCGAACGAGTGGCTTCAAAAGAGCAAGTTAGTCGTCAAAGCCCATGAAGCACTGGGCTCTCGCTTTAAATTAGGCCTGGTCAAAGTGGGATTAGATTTGACTGCTGCCAAAGCAGCTGTCAAAGACATGTTGGGAAAACAAATAGAGTCCGTGACCATTCGTGAAGTCATTGTCTCTGAAGCCATCGACCATAAGGAAGAATACTATGCCTCTGTGAAATCCACGCGTGAAGGTGTGGATGTGATGGTGACGACGTTTGGTGGTATTGAAGTGGAAGCTAATTGGGAAAAGGTCCAAAAGTTGGCCGTTGAAATTGGGGAATCTCCGACAGATGCCCAATTGGCCAAATTATCGAAAGACGCCGGGTTCACCGGGGATACCGCTGAAAAAATGGCTGAATTTTTGAAAAAACTGTATATCTGTTTTGATAATGAAGATGCCCAATATTTGGAAATCAATCCAGTCGTTAAAAATTCAAAGGGAGACCTGGTCGCTCTTGATGCTGTGACATTACTCGATGGTGATGCCAAGTTCCGCCATAAAGATTGGACGTTCCCCTTTGCGGCTGAATTTGGGCGAGCCTATACCAAAAATGAAGAAGAAGTGATGGCGGTGGACGCTAAGGTCAAAGGTTCAGTGAAGCTTATAGAAATTCCTGGTGGGAATATTGCCATGCTACCTGCGGGTGGCGGGGCGAGCGTGTATTACTCCGATGCGGTGGTGGCTCGTGGTGGAAAATTAGCCAACTATGCCGAATATTCTGGTGATCCGCCGGATTGGGCCGTGGAAGTGTTAACGGACAAGGTTTGTTCCTTGCCGAACATCAAGCATATTATCGTGGGTGGGGCGATCGCCAATTTCACCGATGTGAAAAAGACATTTGGTGGCATCATCAATGCATTTCGAAAAGCCAGAGGTGAAGGCAAGCTGGATGGAGTGAAAATCTGGGTGCGACGAGGCGGACCTAATGAGAAACAAGGTTTAGCGGCCATGCGCGCCCTCCAGGATGAGGGTTTTGACATTCATGTGTTCGACCGTACGACGCCACTAACAGACATTGTCGATATGGCGATGGCGGCGAAATAAATTGAAAATTTATTGTCTAGACTTTATGAGGAATAGGGAATGTTCAACATTGTCTGTCCAGCAAGTCCGCAGTGGTTTTGGCGCGTGGAACATACCTGGAAGGTATGTGAGCGTAACGAAGGCGCGAGAACGCCGCTGGCAGCAATTCTCAACATTGCCGTTGTCTATTGAACTTGACGCTTAGGAGACCGCTTCAATGAGTATTCTTGCTACCAAAGACACGCATGTCGTTATTCAGGGTGGTGTGGCTGGTGTCAATGCTGCCCGTCGGATGGCGGAGTTCCGCTACATGATTAAGCAACCGTTAAATGTATCCGCGTTTGTCTATCCGCCGGATGCCGGGAAAACCAATGAAATCGTCTGTGGGACGGAGCTGGTAGCCATCCCTATTTATAAGACGGTGGCTGAAGCCACGGCTAATCATCCTGAAATCAATACGAGCTTGGTCTATATTGGAGCGAATCGTGCTTATGAGGGTACGATGGATGCGCTCAATGATCCTAAAATTCATACGGTTTCTATGATTACCGAAGGGGTACCGGAAAAGGACGCCAAACTTCTTGGGAAACATGCCAGAAAACTGGGGAAAACATTTAACGGCCCATCCTCCATTGGAGTAGTATCTGCAGGGGAATGTCGTTTGGGTGTGATCGGTGGGGCGTTTGATAATTTAGTGGCCTGTAAGTTGTATCGCCCTGGTTCTTTTGGTGTGATTACCAAATCAGGCGGCTTATCCAACGAGATTATTTGGATCTGCTCTCAGTTTGCTGATGGTATTACTACAGCGATCGGAATTGGTGGGGATGCATACCCTGGGACCGATTATGTCAGTTATTTGGAAATGTTTGAAAACGATCCGCAAACCCAAGCAGTGGTGATCGTTGGGGAAATGGGTGGAGATTTGGAAGAACGTGCAGCGGAATGGTATGGCGCCAAGAAGCGTCGGATTAAGCTCTTGGCAGTTGTTTCGGGTTTTTGTCAGGAAAGTCTGCCAAAGGGTATGAAGTTCGGACATGCCGGTGCGAAGGAAGGGTTAAAAGGCGAAGGCTCGGCCCGTGCGAAATCAGAGGCCTTGAAAAAATCGGGTGCGATCGTTCCTGATACGTTTGGAGCTCTCGGCCCTGCCATCAAAGCTACTCATGAAGAATTGCTCAAGAGTGGAGCGGCCAAAGCCATTCCGGATTTGGCTTTGGCAGATGTGCCGCGATTGCCGAAGTCAGTCGCAGAAGCGAAGAAAGATGGAGAAGTCTTGGTGGAACCGCTTATTCGTTCCACGATCAGTGATGATCGGGGTGATGAGCCGCTGTATCAGGGCTATCCGGCTTCAGAACTTATCAATGCAGGCTACGATATTCCCCATATTATTGGATTATTGTGGGACAATCGGTTGGTTAGCAAGCAAGAATCGGAAATCATTAAACGAATTATTATGTTATCCGCAGACCATGGGCCTTGTGTCAGTGGGGCATTGACCACTGTCATTGCCGCGTGTGCGGGCATTGGACTATCGCAAGCGGTAGCGGCCGGGATGATCATGATCGGTCCCCGATTTGGCGGTGCGGTCACCGATGCGGGACGGTGGTTCAAGTATGCCATCGATAACCAGCTTACCGTTAGCGATTTCCTAGCCTATATGAAACAAAATGTCGGTCCCGTCCCTGGCATTGGGCATCGGGTGAAAAGTTTAAAAAATCCTGATAAGCGGGTGAAAGAACTCGTTGGGTATGTCAAAAGTCTAGGGATCAAGACCCCGCATTTAGACTTTGCTTTGGAAGTTGAAAAGGTTACGACCGTTAAAAAAGACAATTTGATCCTAAATGTGGATGGTACCATGGCGGCCGTGTTGGTGGATATCGGGTTCCCGGTGGATAGCTTAAATGGATTCTTTATTCTAGCGCGCACGATTGGCATGATTGGTCACTGGACTGACCAAAAACGACAAGGCAGCAGGCTCATTCGGTTGTTTGATTACTTGGTCAATTATGCGTCGCCCAAACGTCGAGAAGTTCCGAAATTACAATAAGAGGCTACTTCCTTATATAGGAATTTTCCCAAGTAGTTAACTAAACCCAGGAGAATGCTTTATGTCAGTTGATATGGTGAAAAAACTCTATGCTTCAATGGGACCTATCGTAGAAAAAGCCCGTAAACAGTTTGGCCGTCCCTTAACGTTGGCTGAAAAAATTCTTGTCAGCCATGCTGATAATTTCGAGACTCAAAAATGGGAACGTGGGAAGGCCATGTTGGCACTGCGTCCTGACCGAGTGGCCATGCAAGACGCTACGGCACAGATGGCTATGTTGCAATTCATTCAAGCTGGGAAAAAGAAGGCGGCGGTGCCCAGCACGATTCATTGTGATCATTTAATTCGCGCTGAAATGGGCTCCGAAAAAGATCTCATGATTGCGAATAAAGAAAACAAAGAGGTGTACAATTTTCTTGAATCGGCTGCCAAAAAGTATGGCATCGGTTTTTGGAAACCTGGTGCGGGGATTATTCATCAAGTCGTGCTAGAAAATTATGCATTCCCTGGCGGACTGATAATTGGGACTGACTCTCATACGCCAAACGGTGGAGGATTGGGTATGTTGGCCATTGGTGTGGGTGGTGCCGATGCTGGGGAAGTGATGGCTGGTTTGCCATGGGAAGTCCTGCATCCCAAGTTGATCGGGGTCAAGTTGACCGGAAAACTTAATGGATGGGCTTCTCCCAAAGATGTCATTTTGTATATCTGCGGTAAGCTCACGGTCAAAGGTGGCACCAATAAAATCGTAGAATATTTTGGTCCAGGTGCCGAAACGATTAGCGCGACGGGTAAGGGAACCATTACGAACATGGGGGCGGAATTGGGAGCTACCACTTCCGTATTCCCCTTTGATCAAAAGATGGTAGCCTATTTGAACATAACCGAGCGGGCTGATATCGCCAAATTAGCTGAAGCCAATAAAGACTTGTTGGTCGCCGACCCTGAAGTGTATCAATCACCCGAGAAGTATTATGACGAAATTGTTGAGATCGATCTTTCTACGCTCGAGCCACATGTTGTCGGGCCGCATTCCCCCGATCTCGCTCGGCCGATATCTCAGTTACGCGCAGAAGCGAAAGAAAAAGGATACCCGGTTGAATTGAAAGCGACCTTGTTAGGAAGTTGTACCAATTCTTCATATGAGGATATTGGCCGTTCTGCACACATTGCCAAGCAAGGGTTAAAAGCTGGCCTCAAGGCGAAGACGGCGTTCCTGGTATCGCCAGGATCTGAACGGATCTTTCATACCATGAAACGCGACGGGTTCATGGAAACGTTCGAACAGATGGGGGCCACCGTGTTGGCAAATGCCTGTGGGCCTTGCATTGGTCAATGGAAACGTGCCGACGGAGTGAAAGGCAAAGCCGATTCCATTGTCAGTACGTTTAATCGTAACTTTCCTGGCCGCAATGATGGCATTCCCGACACCTTGTCCTTTCTAGCCAGTCCAGAGGTGGTGACCGCCTATGCGCTGACAGGAGATTTGGGCTTCGATCCAGTTAATGACACGATTAAGACTTCAGATGGAAAAGAAATCAAGTTAGAAGCCCCACTGGGTGAGGAATTGCCTAGCCAAGGGTTCGCTAAAGGTGAAGAAGGATTTGTCGCCCCGGCCGAAAATGGCGAAGGCTTGGAAGTCGATCTTCCTCCGACCAGTGAACGATTACAGCTTTTACAACCCTTCCCACGTTGGGATGGGAAGGATTTCGAAAAATTGCCACTTTTGATTAAAACCAAAGGCAAAACTACGACGGATCATATTTCTCCAGCGGGTCCATGGTTGAAGTTCCGTGGTCATCTGGACAAGATTAGTGACAATATGTTCCTTGGCGCGAACAATGCTTTCGCGGGTGAAGCGGGAAAAGCGAATAATGTGGTTACCGGTGAAACAAATCTTACTCCCGCCGCAGTTGCCCGAGATTATAAATCCAAGGGTATTGGCTCATTCGTTGTCGGCGATGAAAATTACGGGGAAGGCAGTAGTCGGGAACATGCAGCTATGTCGCCACGGTTCCTAGGAGTCCTGGCTGTGCTTACCAAAAGTTTTGCTCGAATCCATGAGACCAATTTGAAAAAGCAAGGTATTCTGCCAATGACCTTTGCCAATCCTGCAGACTACGATCAGATCGAACAAGAAGATCGAGTCAGTATCACAGGATTAAAAGATCTGGCTCCAGGAAAACCTGTTTCGATCACGATTCATAAAAAGGGTGGAAAAGATATTACGATTCAAGCGAATCATAGTATGACAGAACCTCAAATTGCGTGGTTTAGAGCAGGCTCTGCGCTCAATGCTCTGAATTGACCACTCTTTATTGGTTCCTTAAATGAGCCAAGGGTTACGGTTCGGTATCCTCAACCCATCGGCCTGCTCGTGAACGACTCATTTTAGAAAATTCAATCATGTCGAACGATCCCATCAAACCCAAACCATTCACTGAGCAGGCCAGCTCCCTCCAACCACAAATGGTAAGGGTGGAAATTGAGGGGAAGCCCTTCCAGGTTCCTGCTGGCGTCACGCTGATGAAAGCCATGTGGTATGCCGGGAAGGAAGTGTTGCGAGGAGCAGGATGTTTAGGTGGATTTTGTGGAGCCTGTGCAACGTATTATCGCACAAAGAATGATCCTAAAGTAAAAACCGGCTTGGCCTGTTCTATGGCTGTTGAAGATGGCATGTCTTTTTCATTTATGCCCGCCTTTCCAGCGAGAAAAGCCATCTATGATCTCAAGGAGCTTCAAGATCCCAAACAAGATTTATTTGAACTCTATCCCGAAGCACCACTTTGTCGAAATTGTAATGCCTGCACGGAAGCTTGTCCGCAGAAAATTGACGTGCGAGAAGGTGTTTGGAAAGCCGTATTCGGTGATTTTAAAGCCGTCTCGGATATGTTTATGGACTGCGTAATGTGTGGAATGTGTGCGCCGGTCTGTATTGCCGACATTGCTCCCAATCTTGTGGCGGTGTATGCCAGCAGGGCTCAAGGCGTCCATTTTACGAATAAGCCTGAAGGTCTCACTAAACGAATTCAAAAGATTGCCGATGGGGAGTATCAGGAAGACTGGGATAGAATTCTTCAACTGTCTGATGAAGAACTCCAAAATACCAGCGCCACTATCAAGTAGGGATATTCTGATTTTTCCATAATGGATATTGTCGCGCAACAACAACTGGTTCATCAGACCCGTGACGCACGCCGTGCTATAGATTTCCCCAAACTTTCTCCTACCGAACGCGATTCTCTCATCAAAAAATATCACCCCGACCATCGAGCCCATGCCTATCGGCCCATCAAGTTTGGTCCTAATGCGGGGGAATTAACTGTTACAGAAGTCGCCACGCTTTTAGAGGGTGATAGCCCGATTTCTCCGGATTTTGATCTCACACCAGAGTATTCCGTAGATGTTCTGGTTGTTGGGGGCGGAGGTGCTGGATGTGCTGCGGCCCTTCATGCTTTTGCACAGGGAGCGAATGTCTTGTTAGCGACCAAACTCCGCTTAGGGGATTCCAATTCTGTGATGGCCCAAGGCGGAATGCAAATTGCGGTGGCTCCGGATGATTCGCCCGTTCAACACTTTTTGGATACGCTGAAGGGTGGCCACATGAAAAACGACCATGACCTCCTGAAAGTCATGGTTGAAGAAGGCCCGTCCATTGGCCAATGGTTGTTGGATTTGGGTGTATTGTTTGACCGTCAATCTGATGGCAATCTGCACGTAAAAAAAGGCGGAGGTAGCTCCAAGGCGCGGTTGCTCACATGTTCGGATTATACCGGCCTTGAAATCATGCGGGTACTCAAAGACGAAGTCCTCAACCAAAAAATTCCGCTCTTAGAATTTGGTGCCGTCGTCGAATTGTTGAGCGATGGAAAGGGAACCTGCACTGGCGCGATTCTTCAAGACTTAGATAATAAGCGTTATGTCGTGGTGGCTGCAAAAACGGTCATCCTGGCTACAGGCGGAATTGGCCGCCTGCATATTCAAGGGTTTCCCACCAGCAACCATTATGGAGCCACAGGGGATGCGTTAGTATTGGCGTACCGTATGGGTGTCCCACTCGTGCAAATTGACACGTTTCAATATCATCCCTCTGGAGGTGTGTATCCAGAGCAACTAGTTGGAGCCTTAGTCACGGAGGGGATTCGTTCTGAAGGTGGGCATCTGGTTAATGCTAAAGGCGAGCGTTTTGTGAATGAATTAGATACTCGCGATGTGGTGTCCTCTTCCATTATTCGGGAATGCGAGGAGGGGCGGGGAGTGAGAACCCCGGCTGGGCGTGTGGGCGTGTGGCTGGATACCCCTTTGCTTGATGTGGCACATGGCACCGGAACGTTGGATAAGCATTTTCCGGCCATGGTCAGGCAATATGAGCGGTATCAAGTGGATATTCGAAAAGACCCCGTGCTGATTTACCCCACGCTGCATTATCAAAATGGTGGAGTCAAAATCGATGTAAAAGGAGAAACGCCAGCTCCGAACTTATTCGTAGCAGGTGAAGCTTCTGGTGGATTACATGGACGCAATCGATTAATGGGAAATTCTCTCTTGGATTTGATGGTGTTTGGCAAACGTGCCGGACAGACTGCGGCGGATCGGGTCAAATCGATTCCTCAAGGAACGTTGACGCTTGACCATCTTTCCCAATTCAGGGAAGAAGCCAAACGACATCATGTGTCGGCAGGGATGACCTCACCGATGGTATTGCCAGCTTATACCAGGCAAAAATAACCCAGCATTTTTCGAAAAAGGACGATTATGAATATTCATGAATTTCAAGCCAAGCAAGTATTTGCGCAATTCGGTATTCCCGTTCCCAAAGGTAAGGAAATAAAAAATGCCAGAGCTGCAGAAAAATGGGCCGCTGCCCTTGAGACCTCAGTCTATGTGGTGAAGGCCCAAATACACGCTGGGGGACGAGGAAAAGCTGGCGGGGTCAAAATCACGAAGAATCGGGAAGAGGTTCCAACCTTAGCTCAAGAATTAATCGGGAAAACCTTAGTGACGCATCAGACCGGTCCAAAAGGTCGGAAGGTGCGAAGACTGTTAATTGAAGAAGGAGCAGGGATTGCTAAAGAGCTGTATCTCAGTCTTTTAGTGGATCGGGATTCAGGGTATCCCACTTTTATTGCCAGCACCGAAGGGGGGATGGACATTGAAGAAGTGGCGGAAAGAACACCAGAAAAAGTGCTAAAAGAGCCGATTGATCCGGCTGTAGGATTTCAGGCGCACAATGGGCGAAATTTGGCGTTTGGGTTGGGGTTGCCGGATATGGAACCGGCTGTAGTGAAACCATTCTTGCAGATGTTGGACAATTTGTATCGATTGTTCATGGAGAAAAATGCTGCCTTAGTAGAAATTAACCCCTTAGTCATTACCACAGACAAGCGACTGATAGCATTGGATGGAAAAGTGTCGTTCGATGATAATGCTCTTTACAAACATCCCGATGTGCAGAAGTTTCGAGATCTTCATGAAGAAGACCCTATGGAAATTGAGGCGGGAAAGCATAATCTCAATTACGTGAAGCTTGATGGCGATATCGGCTGTATGGTCAATGGAGCTGGATTGGCCATGGCGACGATGGATGTGATTAAACTTGCGGGTTCCGAACCCGCAAATTTTTTGGATGTGGGTGGAGGCGCAACAAAAGAAACGGTGGCCGCAGGTTTTCGAATCCTGCTCAAAGATAAAAAAGTTAAGGGCATCTTCGTCAATATTTTCGGGGGAATTGTTCGGTGTGAGCGTATTGCCCATGGTGTGATCGAAGCTGCTAAGGAAGTAGGGATCAAGCTACCTGTGGTAGTTCGGCTTCAAGGAACCAATGCGGAAGAAGGCCGAAAACTCTTGGCTGAATCAGGATTGAAGGTGGAAGGAGTGGCCGATCTCTGGGAAGCAGCCCAACGAATTGTGGCCTTACGCAAAAAGAAATAATTGCTTGACATTGGAATCATTCTTCTTGTTTCGTGAAAGGTGATGGCATGAGTATTTTGGTCAATAAAAATACACGAGTGGTTGTTCAAGGTATTACTGGGAAAGAAGGATCGTTTCATGCAACCCAATGTAAGGCCTATGGGACACAAGTAGTCGCCGGGGTCACACCGGGCAAAGCCGGTCAAGAAGTCGAAGGCATTCCTGTGTTCAATACTGTGCGAGATGCCGTGAAGAAAACCGAAGCCACGACCTCCCTAATTTTTGTGCCGCCGCCTTTTGCGGCAGATGCTATTCTCGAAGCCGCAGAAGCTGGCATTTGGTTGATTATTTGTATTTCCGAAGGAATTCCTGTCAACGATATGGTCAGAGTAAAGCGCGCCCTGAATGGTCGGGCCACGCGACTCATTGGCCCAAACTGTCCGGGCATTATCACGGCGGATGAATGTAAGATTGGCATCATGCCAGGCTTCATCCATAAAAAAGGTCGGGTCGGGGTCATTTCCCGGAGCGGGACCCTCACGTATGAAGCCGTCAATCAGCTCACGCAGTTAGGGTTGGGGGAAACCACCTGTGTAGGAATCGGGGGTGATCCAATCATTGGCACCGGCTATATTGATTTATTGCACATGTTTCAAGAAGACGATGAAACCGAAGCTATCGTCATGATCGGGGAAATTGGAGGCGATGCTGAGGAAAAAGCGGCGGAATTCATTAAACGTGAAATGACCAAACCGGTGATTAGCTTTATAGCCGGCATCACGGCACCTCCCGGTCGTCGAATGGGCCATGCGGGTGCAATTATTACCGGTGGGAAAGGGACTGCCGCTGATAAAATGGCAGCCTTGGAATCAGCCGGAGTGACCGTCGTAAAAAATCCGGCAGAGATTGGTAATGCGGTAAAATCAGTATTGAGCTGATATTTTTTCCCCCAAGCACGTCTTGGATCTCTTCGTTTCGGTCTCCACCTTTCTCCTCTCCTGACTGAAAGGTCAGCAGACTTCTTTATCGGAATTTCTTTTCAAATACTCCATCCAATTGCTATTGCTTGAAATTCTTCTGAGCAGATGGCATTGTGAGGTGGCTTCTCCCTAGCTTGAAGAGTCAGGAGTGTGTACCGTATGTCCAGAAAATATGTGGCGTTCGATATTGAAACAGCCAAAATCCTACCTGAAAATTTCGGCGACCTGCATGATCATCGGCCCTTGGGCATTACCTGTATGGCCACCTGGTGTAGTGATGAATCTTCGGCCAGGACGTTTTTCTCAAAAAACCCGGATGGATCGCCCGCTCCACAAATGACCAGGGAAGACGTCGCAGTCTTTGTCGAACATCTCAAAACCAAATTACAGGAAGACTATACGATCATCACGCATAATGGACTGGGATTTGATTTTGTGATTCTGGCCGAAGAATCCGGAAAAGTTGATGACTGTCGTGACTTGGCGATGACGCATGTGGATATGATGTTTCACTTCTTCTGCGGGAAAGGATTTCCCATTAAACTTAATGCCGCAGCGAAAGCCATTGGGGTCAGTAAACCGGCAAATGTCGATGGGTCTGTAGCTCCGAAGCTATGGAAAGAGGGCGATTATCAAACGGTGCTGGATTATGTGGCTCAAGATTGCCGGTTAACCCTGGATGTCGCCCTAGCCAGCGAGAAAGCTAAAAAAATCAGTTGGATAACAGGACGTGGGAGTGTCTCTCATTTTCCGATACCTAACGGCTGGTTAACAGTGGAAGAAGCCTATTTGTTACCGGAACCTGATACATCCTGGATGGACAAGCCCTGGCCGCGATCAAAATTCACCGAGTGGTGGTGAGTCGATCACTTGAAAGTGGGATCATTACTGATATTCATGAAATATCTAAAGGAAAGGAACGAAAGCGCATGTCCTTACTCATCGAAGAAAATTCTGTAGTGAGTATGCATTATACTGAACTGACTGATGATGCGGGAAAGGTTTTGGACAGTTCAAAGGACGCTGATCCGTTGACCTATTTACATGGTGCCGGCAACATTGTGCCAGGGCTGGAAAAGGCTTTGTTAGGGAAAGGCGCGGGCGATTCGTTGAAGGTCAGGGTTGAGCCGGCTGAGGCATATGGAGAAGTGATTCCGAACGGGAGCAAGACCATTGAGGGAGCCGCGTTTGAGGGAGTCGATGTGGTCGAAGTAGGGATGACATTTCAAGCGCAGGCTCCGGATGGCAGTACGCAGCATATTATTGTCACAAAAGTCGAAGGCGATCAAGTGACCATTGATATCAATCATCCCTTGGCTGGTGTGGCACTCAATTTTGATGTCAATATTCTCAGTGTGCGGGAATCTACGAAAGAGGAACGCGAGCATGGGCATAGCCATGAAGGCGGCCATAGTCATTAAGTGAGAGTCGATGTAGAATAATGCTAGCTAACCACAGCCCTAAATTAAGTTCCTTTCAAAAATTATTTAATTTTTCAATGGATGCCGGGTTTCGTCCCGGAAGGCAAGCCACTTTATGTTTCGGCAAAAGTGGCCAAAACCATTGACGCCCCGCCCGTCCGCATTAAATTGGTTGGACGCCAATCTTAAGAGGGCGGACCAACTCGCTACTTTCAGACATGGCCCGCCAGCTGATAAGAGCTTACCTCCCTTGGACCAAACGGCAGGCGGTAGATGCTTTTGAAAAGAATAAAAGGCTTGCTGATTAGTAAGTAATTAGTGAATGTGCTGTTCTTCTTAAGATACACCTTAGCTAATCCAAAAAAAGAATAATGATTGAATCTTATTATTGGCGTGAAAAACTTCGAGAAGAAATAAGATGGCTTCGAAAAAAACAAAAGTATAAGCGCTGGTCGGAAAAACAAATGGTTCTATATGAGCGAAAACTTATGTTGGTTAGCTTCCAAATTAGGAGTCTTCTTGAGCACGAAAAAATTGGCAAGGCACATGCGACAAAGAAATTGAAAGTCAAACTATATAAAAAGGTTGGTAGAAAATCGTTAACAAAACTTAGTAATAGGAACTATGCTGAATTGTTCAACATGAGTGAGGCCCAGTACGATTTATTATCTGCCCCGCAGATTTGTAATCAGCTTATTCACTATTATTTAATGGCCGCTCTCTCTGAGGAGAAACGAGGTTTTACGACTTTATTGGTAGTCTCAGATTACAAGCGCCATTCCTGTTTGTTTGAAATAGATATAAGTAAGCTTATAGAATTTTTTGAATTTTTTTCCAAAGAAGAGAGTCGTCTAGGTAAACCAGGTACGGGAGTTAGGTGGCAATGGAATGAGAAGAAGAAAGATTATGATCTTATCGAATTTTCGAGCTGACGAATCACTGGTTGCGGCAATGCTTCGCCTACGTACTCCACAGCCCTATCGTTAAACCGTCCAGAGTCCTGTGACGAACTAATTCCGATTAAGAAAATGAATGCTTGAAGAGGAATTAGATTTTTTCGTTGGTTCTTCTTCGCATGTACTGTGCGGAAGAGGCGGAGTTGGTTGTAATCGGAGTGGTCGCCGAGTTGTCATTTGGCTTCGCTTAATATTCAGAACCCGGTTCGGCTACCAGCTAAGGCTATAAGTCGTTACCGCTTAGCTGTCAGAAGCCGAAAAAATTTTTCCTCAGAAATTCCTTTCTGCATTTCTTTAACACGACCCTATTTCTTAGTTTCCGGCTACCAGGAAATGTTTTGGAGTAGAAGAGGGTTTCGTTCAGCCTTCCACAGTTACGGTCTCCATAGTAATATATGGAGAGTGCTCCTGTTTAGGGTTTAATACCAACATTATATCGTCAATGAGATGGTTTTTTTGAACTGGTGTCCTCCTAAATTCTTTGGTATTCAATCATGGATAAAAACCTCCTCTCTGTCTTAGCGTTCTGGTCCTTCGGGCTGCTTTTTACCTTGGTAGAGGTTGTGAGGCCTGCTCGTGCGATCACCTATCGAAAATACTTTTTGTATGATTTTGGTGCCGTCCTCCTGTATGCGGTTTTTTTCTATTTGGCAGTTGTCATCACGGATCGAATTCCTGTCCCTCGATTTGTTCCAGCAGAGGTTTTAGCATTGCCCCTTTCCGTAAAGATTCTACTTTTTTTGATTGTGGAAGACTTTGGTTTGTATTGGGTGCACAGATTGATGCATACCAAATATGTTTGGAGGGTCCATAAATGGCATCACTCGCCCACGTATATGTATTGGTTTGCCGGGGTCAGGGCGACGTTTCCTCATTGTGTCTTATTTAATCTTCCTTTTATTGTGGCGCTCCCCATTTTGTATCGGGCCCCGAGTTTTGTCTTCCCTTTGATAATGGTGGAGCATATGTTTCGGAATGATTGGATGCATATGAATGTCACATGGAAATCCAATTGGCTGGAATGGATCTTTGTCACGCCACGATACCATCACATTCATCATAGTGAAAAGGTCGAACACCATGTGGCGAACCTTGGTTCCTGGCTGACCATATGGGATCGGATGTTCGGAACGTATGTCAATCCAGAGACGGTCAAAACCGAATTAGTCTTCGGTACCGGAGAGCAAGACCCTTCATGGCGAGTGGTATTGGGCGTGTAGAAACGTGCTTGAAAGCGGGAAGGGACGCTCAGCTTGTAGTTGACTGTGATCTGTCTGAAATAAAAGATGGAATGGTAGATGTTTTCAATGGTGAAGAGGATGACCGAAAGCAAGGAATTTCTATGCCCATAAGCGGCCATTCACTTAATTAAAACAGTGGGTTAACCGTATATGAAATAGTTATCTAGGACAGACTCAAAATCTTTACTTCTTTTTTTTGTTGGTTTCTTGATCCACGAGGGCTTGGGCTTCCTCGTCAGTTAAGGAATCCAGACTGTCCAATAGTTCTGAAAGGTCTTTGGCCTCACTGCTGACTCCTCCCTCCCTTGAGTTTTGGGCCTTCTGCACCGCATGAGCTAACCCTGCTACGGTGGGATTTTCAAAGAGAGGGGTTAGGGAAAGGTTAATCTGAAGCCTCGTTCGAATCCGTGCCATCACTTGGTTGGCAAGCAACGAGTGACCACCCAATTCAAAGAAATTGTCATAGATGCCCACGCGTGGCAGCTCTAAAACCTCTGCCCAAATTTCTGCA
The DNA here is from genome assembly GCA_965223185.1 of Nitrospirales bacterium. Classification (GTDB taxonomy): domain Bacteria; phylum Nitrospirota; class Nitrospiria; order Nitrospirales; family UBA8639; genus Nitrospira_E. The sequence goes on from OZ244988.1 coordinate 1,473,636, forward strand.
ATCACTTCTTCGGTTGGTGTTGTCGGTACTACAAATGGTTGATTGAGTTCGGGATAACTCCCCTCCGGCGCCGGCAAGGCGTTGCGATCGATCTTCCCGTTGGGGGTGAGGGGAAGCTCGGATAGACAGACGAATTCCGAAGGAACCATTACGTGGGGGAGGCTAGCCCTTAGACGTGTACGTATTTGATCGATGTCTAACGTGGAATCGGTGGATGCAACCAGGTATGCCACGAGCTTTTGGTCCGATTGAGTGGTTTCGATGACAAGAACGACTGCTTGATGTATTTCCGGTATCTGGTTGAGTTGGGCTTCTATCTCTTGAAGCTCAATTCTTACTCCCCGTATTTTAACTTGATGGTCGTCACGCCCCATGTACTCGAGACTTCCGTCAGGCCTCCATTTGGCAATGTCTCCTGTCTTGTAAAGGCGCTCTTCAGGCCAGCCAAAAGGGTTTTGCTGGAATCTTTCAGCGGTTAAGTCTGGACGACCCAGATAGCCCCGTGCGACACCTTCACCACCAATGTACAAGTCGCCAGGGATCCCGACAGGTGCGATTTGAGAATTCTTGTCAAGAATGAAAATTCGTGTGTTATCGATAGGACGGCCGATTGATATAGGCCCTTTCCCCGAACGGACTTTTTGAACGGTAGACCAAATGGTTGTCTCAGTTGGACCGAAAAGGTTCCAGACTTCCCGGGAACGCTTTAGGAGTTCCTCGGCGATTTCTCTCGTGAGAGCCTCTCCGCCAGAAAGGATTTTCAAGTTTTTGTTTCCCTGCCAACCCATCTGGAGTAGCATACGCCAGGTCGATGGCGTCGCTTGCATGACTGTTGCCCCTGATATCCGTATTCGTTCTATGAGCCTTTGTCCATCCCTCGCTTCCTCTGCACTGACCAACATGACACGAGCTCCGACTGAGAGGGGTAGAAACAGCTCAAGTGCGGCAATATCAAAAGTGATTGGTGTGACGGCAAGGAAAACGTCTGCGTGGGTTACCGCAAGCTTTCGTGACATTGAGTGGAGAAAATTGACTAAAGATCTCTGTTCTACCTCTACTCCCTTAGGTTGACCGGTGGAGCCAGAGGTGTAAATCGTATAGGCAAGATGAGTGGGTGCAATCCTATGGCTTGTGGTGCTGTCTGGATTACGCTCATCACTATTCCTGTCGATATCATCATCTAGGTGAAAAATCGTGCCATGATAATCAGGTAAATCCTTAATTAAACGAAGTTGCGTTATCAGTATTGGTGCTTGACTGTTCTGTAACATGAAGGCAAGGCGCTCTGGTGGGCCTTGCGGATCGAGGGGCAGATAGGCTCCCCCTGCCTTCATTATTCCTAACAGGACGACGAGCAGATCTGCTGTTCGATCAACAGCTACTCCGACGAGGATATCCGGTCCTACTCTAAGTCGACGAAGACAAAGTGCCAATCGGGCGGCTCTTTCATTTAGTTCATCATAAGTGAGCATGGCTTTGTCCGAGATGACAGCCAGTGATTCCGGGGAATTTTTTACTTGATTTTCAAATAGATCAAGGGCTGACAACTGTCTTGGAAAGGGTGCGTCGGTGATATTCCACTCCACAAGGATTTGCTGTTTCTCGGCGTGAGTCAGCATATTGAGCGAAGAAATGGGATCGTCTGGGGACGCCACAATGGATTGAAGCAACTCCTGATAATGCGCGAGCAGGTGCCTCATATGATCATCATCAAAGAGATCGGTGTTGAATTCTAGGATAGCCTTTCCGGAGAACATCGGATCGATGGATAGGCTGAGGTCGAATTGAGAAGCTCCTCGGTCAATCTCAAATGGTCGGAGAGATACTCCGGTAAATTTTACTCGTTCGAATGGGGCGTTCCCAAAATTAAACAATACTTGGACGAGCGGCATACTGCCTAACGTGCGGGCTGGTGCAAGGTCTTGAACGAGCTTTTCGAAAGGCAGGTCCTGGTTTGCGTAACCCTCCAACGCCACATGGCGCACACGCTGGAGCAATTCGCGGAAAGTGGGATCCCCAGATAGATCGGTCCGCAGGACAAGGGTATTCACAAATGTTCCAACCATGTTTTCGACGGAAAGCCAATGGCGGTTTGCGACAGGCGAACCTATCACAATATCCGTTTGGCCGGAATAACGATTGAGAAGAACCTTAAAGGCTGCGAGGCACAGCATATACAATGTGGCATTTTCGGTCGCACTGAGTTTCTGGAGTTTATTGAGGAGTGGTTTCGAAAGGTCGATGGTAATATATGTGCCTGTAAACGTCTGCTCAGGTAGTCGAGGGTAATTCGTGGGTAATTTAAGAAGCGGTAAGGTTGCAAGCTTGTTTGTCCAATATGAATATTGATTTTCTAGCACCTTGCTAGTGAGCCACTCTCGTTGCCAACAGGCAAAGTCTGCGTATTGGAGCGGCAATGGTTCAGCCTGAATGGGGTTCTTGTGGCAGAGGGTGTTGTAGAACTGGCCTAGTTCTTTCCCAAGGATAGCAAAGGACCATTGATCAGAAACAATATGGTGGACGGTCAAGGTCAACACATGATCATCATCGGTCATTTGGAGTAAGACCATTCTCAATAAGGGAGCGGTTGCGAGATCAAAAGGGCGACGTACCTCCTCATCCGCTTTTTCATGCGCTTTCTCTAGCCTCAGGCTACGTGGTACTTGACGCAAGTCAATATGTTTCAGTTTTACGGAAGAAATTTCTGAAATTACTTGGTAGGGTGTGCCCGACTCTTCGTGCATGCTTGTTCGCAGCGATTCATGTCGTTGAATAAGCTGATTAAGAGATTCCTCAAGGGCTTGTTTGTTGAGTTGTCCCTGCAACCGAATGGCAACAGGGATGTTATACGCCGCACTCTGTGGGGCAAGTTTATGAAGAAAATAAATTCGTTCTTGAGAGGAGGAAAGAGGAAGGGGGCGATCTTTTGGGGCTGGGATGATGGAAGGTATGACTTCCTTGCCAGTTTTACCCTGTAGGATAGACTGTATGGTCTCAGCTAGGCCAGCGACTGTCGGATTCTCAAAAAACAAACGTAAGGGGATGTCACACCTAAACATCTCGCGCAAACGTGATACGAGCTGAACCGCGAGGAGCGAATGCCCTCCCAACTCAAAAAAATGATCCCGTATCCCCACTCGGGTAAGGCCTAATATTTCGCAATACCATTGGGCGATTGACTGTTCTATGGGCCCGCGTGGGGCTTCATACTGTTCTTCAGATTCCCATTGCGTGTCACTCACCTGAGGCAGTTTAGAGCGGTCGATTTTTCCGGTTGTGGTGTGTGGCCAGGAGTTCATCGACATAAATGCCGCCGGAATCATAAATTCAGGTAGCCTCTCCTTAAGAAACGCTCGGAGCTCTCTTGCAGGTAATCCTGGCTGACGAACGGGAATGAAGTAGGCAATCAGGCGAGGTGCCGAAGGAGTGTTCTTATCCAAGACCACGAGAGCTTCATAAATTCCCTGGTGCTCCTCCATGACTGCTTCAATTTCATGAAGCTCGACGCGGAAACCTCGAATTTTTACTTGGGAATCGGTTCGTCCCAGATATTCTAGCAAGCCATCTGGTCTATACCGACAAATATCCCCGGTCCTGAATAATCGAGTTCCTTTCTCTTTGCTGAAGGGATTGGGAATAAAAAATCGTGCGGTATCGTCGAAATGATTATGGTATCCACGAGCTATACTTTGTCCTCCGAGGTAAAGTTCACCTGGAATTCCAATCGGCACAGGTTGAAGAAACTGGTCCAGGATATAGGTTTGCCCATGGGAGAGAGCCCTACCGATGGGAATATCCCAGAACAGGATTTGTTCGTCTGAGTCAATTTTTGTGAGATCACATGCGGTAATTGATACGGTTGCTTCCGTTGGGCCGTAGGTATTGACGAGACGAATAGATGGTGAGACATTGCTATGCCACACCTGAACAGCCCGACGGGAAGCTTCTTCTCCTCCAATAATCATGAGGCGTAATGAACTATAGATTGAGGTAGATTGTTTTTCTAGGTGTAAGGCAAGTTCTTGCCAATAGGCCGTTGGTAAATCGAGTATGGAAATATTCAGTTCACAGCACTTTTCTAAAAAACGATCTGGAGATTCTAAAATCATCTCCTGAGGGAGAACGATGGTGCCACCGCTGCTAAGGAAGGGGAAAATTTCTTCTACCGAGGCATCAAAAGCGAGTGAGGCGAATTGAAGAACCCTATCACCTTCCCTTAGTCCACACTCATGCTGGAAGCTCTTGGCGAAAGCTATCAACGATTGGTGCTCGATTTGTACGCCCTTGGGTTTGCCGGTTGATCCGGAGGTATAAATAACATACGCCAGATTTTGAGGCTCTGTTTCATGGATAAGATTAGTGACAGGTTGACGAGCTATTTCATCTTGGTATTCATCGAGGACGAAAAGTGTAGCCGGTATATCTGATAAGACATGCTTAAGGCGCTGTGAGGTTAAAATGTGAGATGGGCTGACATCCTGCAGGATGATTGCCAGCCGAGCTTTTGGTGAATTGGGATCTAGAGGGACATAACAACCATTGGCTTTGAGAATAGCCAGAATTGCGATGATCATTTCAATTGAACGATCAATACAAATCCCCACTGGTCGATCTGGGCCAACGCCATTTTCTTTCAAAATATAGGCTACCTGATTGGCGCGTTTATTTAACTTTTCGTAGGTTAATTCGGCACCATTTGAAACTAGAGCAACTCTATCTGGAAATTCTTCAACTTGATTTTCTATTAACTCAAGTATTGAGGTCTGGTGAATGAGCGGCAATTGCGGTGGGTTCCACTCAACCAGGAGGCGGTGTCTTTCATGAGGTTTCAGGAAAGAAGATTCCAGGATCCGATTTTTGGGAGCCTTGGAAAGGCTTTCAAGAATGATCAAGAAATGATCTACCAGTCTTTCAATAAAGGGTGGATCGAAAAGGTCACAATTGAATTCAGCATGTCCAGAAAGGGTGGTCCCCCTTTCTGCTAGCTCTAGGGTCAGATCAAATTGTCCTGTGGGTTGTGGAATGACAAATGAATCGATGTTTCCGGTTTTGCTGTCAGGTTTTGTTCCAGATTCTCGAATCGGTAAATCCGTAAGGGGATCATTCAGATCATCAAACAGACTGAAATTCTGTAAGACAAATAAAATTTGGCCTGTTGGGAATGGCGATCTGTGATGTTGAGATCTGAGACGTTCAATAAGTAAAGCATAGGGGTAGATTTGATGATCAATCGCGTCAGTGACCGTTTGGCTTACCTGTCGCAATAAATTACTAAATGTTGGATTGCCATCGAAGGTTTCTCGAAGCATGACGGTGTTTGTGAAATTCCCAACCGTCTTGAGATACTCTGGTCGAATTCTCCCTGACATAGGAGTGCAGATAAGGATATCCTTTTGTCTGGTGTATCGATGGAGTAAGACCTGGAATCCAGCTAAAAGAATGACATAAAGAGTTACCCCTTCATTTTTTGCAAGGCATTGTAGGCGAGTGGTTAATTCTGAAGGGATGCTGAAAGTCTTAAAGTTAGTTCGCGGTGTTGCTAAGAGAGGTTCAGTTTGACGATGGGTTAAGTGAAGTCTGGGTATTTCTCCGGGAAGCTGGTTTTTCCAAAATTTCCATAGTCTTTGTCCTTCAGGACTGTCTAACAATTGGGCTTGCCAACGTGAAAAGTTGATGTAGTCTTTTGTTGGTTCTGAATTCGGAATTTTGGGGTGAACCGACTTTCCAGAATAAGCTTGAATAAAATCATCAACTAAAAGGTGCATAGACCAACCATCTGCAGCAATATGATGGGTGTTAAGAAGTAACAAGGCACTTGAGGGACTTCTCTCAAAAAGGTGTGCCCGAAACAAAGGGGGTTGTGATAAATCGAAAGGCTTTTGACTGGTAGCAATAATCGATTTTTTTACTTCTTTCCAGTCTATATTGATCACCGAAGTTCGTTCGATGGAGATATCCATACATGGGAGGACTCGTTGGAAGGGTATACCTGACTGAACCTCATAAATGGTTCGAAGAATCGGGTGGTGCTGTATCACTTGTTTCAGTGCACCATGCGCGGCCGATTGATCAAAGGGTTGGGAAATGAGTAAAACCACTGCGACATTGGCCGCTACGCTGTCGGGATCAAGCTGACTCAAAAACCATTGTGCTTTTTGGTTTGATGACAAAAATGATTCATTGTCCAAATTTCCTATCTGTTTTGGATCTGGAAGAAGTGATGCCTTTTGATTCGAAAACTCCTCAGACAGGCGATTGACAAGTGACTCAATCGTAAGGTCATGTAAGAAGGTAGAAGGGGGCAGTACGACTCCCATTGCCTGTTCGATTGTGCAGGTGAGTTGTGCCGACATGAGAGAGTCAATCCCCAGTTCATTAATCTTTTGGGCAGACCATATAGTTTCCAATGGCATACCAAGGTTGTGAGCTAGGTTTGTTTTGACAAAGTTCTCAATGAGTAATTGCCGTTCTGGCGTAGAAGAGTTTTGCAGAAGGGTTGGCTGGATAAAAAAATCGACAAATGGGTCAGTATTGGTTTGCTTGAAACTGGCGTGCAGACTTGTGAGGGTTTCAGTTAAGAAGGCTTCCCTACAGGCTTGTCGTTGTATTTTCCCACTTGTGGTTTTTGGGATGCTTCCTGTCTTAACCAAGATAGTTCCATAGACAGGGAGATTATGCTGTTGGGATACTGCTTGCCTGATAATGGATGCCAAATGTTCGAAATCGGAGATCGATTTGTGTTGTCTGAGTTCTTGAACCACTACCAATTGCTCTTCTGATCCCTCTGGAACAGAAAATGCTGCGGTAGCTCCCTGCTGGAATGCGCGATGGCTTTCTTGAACTGTTTGCTCGATGTCTTGTGGAAAATAATTGTGGCCTCTGATAATGATGAGATCCTTGAGGCGACCGGTCACATACAGCAATCCATCCCGTAGGAAGCCTAAGTCACCCGTCCTTAAGAATGGCCCTTCATTGGTATCGGCCGTAAAGGCGTTAAAAGTTTTCAACGTCTCTTCAGTATTTTGCCAATAGCCTTTCGTCACGCTTGGGCCGGCAAGCCAAATTTCTCCGATTCTACCCTGAGGGGCATGATGGTGGGTCTTCTCATCAATAATACGGAGGTTGGTCTCTTGAATCGGTGGGCCACAGCATACAATCTTTCTGGTGTCGGGATCGATTTGTGAAGTAGGGGCTATTATTCCTTTTTCAAAAGATTTCCCATCGAGTTCTAAATGAGTCGGCGGGCTAGTCTGAGGGGTAATGGTGGCTGCAAGTGTAAACTCAGCTAATCCATAGGCTGGTGAAAAAGATTGCTTCTTAAAGCCCCAAGGCTCAAATGCATGGAAGAAACGATTCATGGTTTCCACGCGAATTGGCTCTGCTCCGCAACTGGCGAAACACCACTTTCTAAGGTTGAGGCCGACTCTTTTCTCTGCTTCAATCTTGGTCACACACAAATCGTAAGCGAAATTAGGACCACTACTGTGTGTGACTTGATACTTCGTAATGGCTTGTAACCATAAAAGTGGGTTACGAAGAAACCTCGTTGGTGCCATTTGGTAGCTGTGTGTCCCCAAGTAGACATTCAATAGCAACCCATTGACCAAACCATAATCATGGAAATGTGGCATCCAATTCAGGGAAATGCTTTCCTCGTTCAACCGGCAGGAATTTTTCAGTGCATTGAGTTGTTGTATGAGACAATCCTGCGTAACCATTACCCCTTTTGGTGCTGCTGTAGATCCTGACGTGTACTGTAAAAAAGCGATTTCATTACATAATTCTGTACCCTTGTCTCTTCTCTCGAATGACTGGAGGGGAACGTCTTCTAAGAAAATTGGCTTTACGCCACCAAGCTTTGAAATCTCTTCGTTTTGTTTCTCTTCATCCTTTCCAAATAGTTTCTTGGTGGTCAAAAGAACTGTTGCTTGAGAATCAGACAGAATGGAGTGAAGACGAGGTTTATTTCTTTTTGCTCTTAAGGGATCGAGTTCCGGAATTGGGACAGCAATCACTCCAGCATAGAGACAACCGAACAGAGCGGAAATAAATTCGAGACCGGGCGGAAGCATGAGCAGTGCTCGATTCCCTGGGGATGTATACGTCTGCAAATGATGGCAAATGGCTTGTGCCTGATGTTGCAAGTCTTGATAGGTGAGTGTCTGGGAGGGCGAAATCCCATCACCGAGATAGGTGAAAGCGAGCCTATCGGGATGAGTCATTGAATGATTGAGCAAAATATCACATATGGTTGTAAGTTGTTTTACTTTCAACATATGGATCTCATGTATCTTTTTTGACGATAGGCAACCGTTCTGTTTTCTATTGCTGAGTAGGAGATTCTAACAATCATAATAAATGGTAATTTGGGGATTAATGACACAACAATGGTTAAGAAATTACCGGAAAAGCATGCACCTTTGTAGGGGGGTAGTTAGAGGAGTGAGCAGCCATGAGTGGATTTTCGTGCTCAGTGACGCTCCACACTTTTGGATACTTGAAAAAACTGGATTTTATCATAACAAATATCCCAAAAATTACAAGAATTTTGCGTGCTTAAGGAGCTTATGAATGATTGACCCTAGCTATAAATTTCGGGGTTTTGCGATGCATTTTTTCTTTTTCTAAGCAGTCATCCCTGGCGCAAAAAATCTTAATAGATCAAGATAATCCTTCATGTTATTTGGTTGGAGGACCCAAATGGTAGATGGAAAAGTTTTCATTTAAAAGAACAGCATTCTTTCGCATTAGCTTTGTGGGCTATTCCTAGTCTTTGTCGGTTCTTGATTTTCTTCTCTTAATCCCAACATCAGTTGTGGAATGTGCCAAAGTAGGGCCCCCATTTTTTCTCGTTGTGAAACTAGACTTTCCATTGCATGATTGGTTTCGAGTATCCATGATGTAATAGTGTGGGTCATGGCATCTATGCCTAGGTATTAATATTGAACTTCTGAAGGCGGTTTACTCCTCACCATTACCCTAAATTAGTAAATTCTTTTTCCTTTTTGAAAGTTTATTTCGCTTTTTTCTCTAGAAGCTCTTTTTTGTTAATTACACCACAAAAATTCATCGATTTTGGTTGATGAAACAGATCATGGGGAAATTGGGGCTAAACGGCAAGAATTGCCTGAAAATGCCGAGAAGAAGGAGAAAACCATGGTGTTTGTATGTATGTGGCAGAACGAATACAAGATGACACACTTGTGTTGATGATTTCGGGACGTTTGACGTTTTACTCTCGAAAAGTCTTTCAGGCCATTGTGAACAATGCGCGACTTTCCGGTGCAAAACATATAATGTTTAATATTCAAGGTGTGACGTTTATGGACAGCACGGCACTAGGTGGGTTGGCCTTAGCCTATCTTAATTTGAAAGAAGGTAATTTAGTGATGAGCCTTGTTGGACCACAGCAACCTATCAAAGCCCAACTCGATGAAGCCAATTTCCCCGCACTGATTCCGACTTTTCCTTCAGAAGAATCCGCATTGCAATCGGTCCAGTAGTTGTTCTTCGCTTCTTCCCATTCTTCCAAAAATTTTTGATTGAACCGGAAAGATCAAGGAGATATATGCTATCCTCTTGGTCGGCTCCTTTAAGTATGGAGACAACAATAGGTTTGATAAAATGGACATAGGAGTTTAGGAAGAAACGATTGTATGGATCAGCGTCCAATTGAAGCCTTGCGGCAGGAATTGCAGCGTCGGGAACTGACGGGATTTATCGTGCCGCATGCAGATGAATATCAAAACGAGTATGTGCCTCCCTGTGCCGAACGTTTAGCCTGGCTGACAGGTTTTACCGGGTCAGCTGGTACAGCCATTGTTCTCCTTCAAGAAGCTGCGATGTTTGTCGATGGGCGTTATACGCTCCAAGTCGCTGATCAGGTTGACCAACATGAATTTTCCTTTAATCATAGCGGAGATCACCCTCCTGCTGTATGGTTGAAACACCATACCAGTGTCCTGGATCGCATTGGTTATGATCCGTGGCTCCATACCCCGAAAGATCTGGAACGCTATCAAAAAACCTGCGAGCGATCTGGAGCACAACTGGTGCCATGTTCTCCTAATCCGATTGATCAAGTTTGGGATGCACGACCACCAGTTCCTCGGGGCCTGATTCGGCCCCATGGCCTGGAGTTTTCTGGGAAGAGTTCCCAAGGGAAGCGTGAGGATTTGGCCAAACTTTTGCGGGATGAGGACATCGACGCTGCAGTGATCAGTGCGCCTGATTCTATTGCGTGGTTGCTCAATATTCGAGGCAGTGATGTGTCGCATACCCCGTTACCCCTATGCCAGGCCATTATTTATGTTACTGGACGTGTGGCGCTTTTTGTAGATTCTCGGAAAGTGAGTCCTGGTCTTTCCTTGCATCTCGGCCCGGATGTTTCCCTGGAACAACCTGAAGCCTTTGAATCGGCCTTGCAGCAATTAGGACAACAGGTTCAACAGGTGTTGTGTGACCCGACAAAAACCAATGCCTGGATTTTTTCGAAGCTTATGAAACATGGAGCGAAAATCACGCACGGGGATGATCCATGTGCCTTGCCCAAAGCTTGTAAAAATTCAATTGAGATTCAAGGGGCTTATGCGGCTCATGAACGCGATGGGGTGGCAGTGTGTCAGTTCTTGGCGTGGATAGTTCATGAATCACTTAATGGGACGGTGACCGAATTGCAGGCATCAGTTTTTCTGGAGGAATGTCGTCAGAAACAGGCCATGTGGGAAGATAGCAGTTTCCCGACCATTTCCGGCGCCGGGTCAAATGGGGCTATCGTTCATTATCATTCGACGCCCGCGACTAATCGATCTTTGAAGCCAGGAACCTTGTATCTCGTTGATTCCGGGGGGCAGTATCTTGATGGAACCACTGATATTACACGGACTGTGGCGATCGGAGACCCGACGGCTGAACACCGTGACTGTTATACGCGAGTATTACAAGGTCATATCGCACTCGCTACGGCAAAATTTCCAGAGGGAACAACCGGAAGCCAACTGGATGTTTTGGCCCGAGGGCCGCTCTGGGCCATGGGGTTGGATTATGATCATGGGACAGGCCATGGGGTGGGCAGTTTTCTGGGTGTTCATGAAGGGCCTCAACGAATTGCCAAGTCGGCTAATGAGGTCCCGCTTGAGCCCGGCATGATTGTTTCCAATGAGCCTGGATATTACAAGCCTGGTGAATTTGGGATTCGGCTTGAAAATTTGGTTGTGGTCAAGCGCGAGGAGATGGGCAAAGACGTAAATCGCCAGTTTTTAGGGTTCGACACCTTGACGGTCGTGCCATTTGACCGAAACTTAATTGTGGTTGATATTCTCACTCCGCATGAACGTGATTGGCTCAATGCCTACCATGCTCGTGTGTGGCACTGTTTAGAAGGAAAAGTAGATACCGAAACGCGTGTGTGGTTGAAGCAGGCGACGCAACCTCTTTCATAGAAGTTTACGGATTTTGACCAAATATACTAAAGCCTTAGTTACCAGGAAAAGAAAGGTTCTGGTCACCCATGTCTAAGACGAATGAGGAAATTGCTCAGGCAATCAAAACGAAAATGGGTAATAACCCAGGTGTGACCGGACTTGAAGTGAAAGGGAACTTGCTTCAATTGCATGTCACGGAACAATTCTTAAATCGGCTATCGGCTGATAGAGAACGAGGACGAAAAATTGTGCTTGTCCTTTTGGAGCAGATGAAGCAATTAACCGGTTTAGAAGATGTGGCGGTCTGGGTATATTCGGACAATAAAAAAGGCATTGAGGGAACTATTAAATCTTGGGGAGGAGGAAACGTGAATTTCCTCTTTGATCTGTAAGATTGAGACCCAATCGGATTCTCAGCACTAATACTTCAGGTCAGGCTAAGATCCTAGGCTTGACGGGAGTCCGGGCTTCCAGGGCTCAAGACGTTTCCCGCCTAGGCCGATGGGGGATGACCAAATCTCAGTCGGCATGTCCTTAATTTGCCATCGAGTCCCCACGGCACTTAACCAGATCCAGGTGGAAGAAGGGCGAGTGGGCGGTTTTTTTTCTTTCTTCTTCATATTCTCAGTTCTGAGTTTGAGCCTAATACTATCACTCAATGCTCATGTGAAGAGAGGGTTACAGTCTAGGAAAACCGGGATTCAGTCAAGTCACCACATGAAACTTGACAAATTTATTGTCTAATATGCCAAGGTGTGTATATGTCAAATATGGAAAATTCTTTATCCTTTTCACTATCCAATTCTTCTACTGGCCTTTTAGGACAGTATGAGTCTGATGTCACGGTATTAACGGTAGGTGAGAAGACCCTTATCCTGGTCGGCACCGCACATGTCTCTCAAGAGTCGGTTGAACTCGTCAAGTTGGTTATTGAGCAGGAGCAACCCGATGGCGTTTGCGTGGAATTAGATGCTAAGCGCTTTGAAGCCATTTCCCACCCTAATAGGTGGGAATCACTTGATCTCAAGGAAATTATCCGCCAGCAGCAGCTCAGCACGCTTATCGTCAATTTGGTGTTAGCGTCCTTCCAAAAACGATTGGGAGATAAACTCGGTGTTTTGCCGGGAACGGAAATGCTTGAAGCCATTCGGATGGCTGAGAAGCATAATGTTGCCGTGACATTAGGGGATCGCGATGTGCGGGTCACTTTGCGTCGGGCTTGGCGCAACACGCCGTTTTGGCGAAAAAGTTTGCTGATGTCCTCACTGTTGTTAAGTATTTTCGATACGACCGAAGTATCGGAAGAGGAAATTCGGAATCTCAAAAAACAGGATGTATTGTCAGAAATGATGAAAGAGTTGGGCCAAGAAGTGCCAACGCTCAAAGAGGTGCTGATTGACGAGCGGGATCGTTACCTCGCAAAAAAAATGGTGGAGGCTCCTGGAACCCGAACGGTGGCGGTTGTGGGAGCAGGGCATGTGGCGGGTATTTGTCAGACCATTCAGCAGCAGAAAACAGTGGACTTGGATGAGTTAAATTATGTTCCTCCGGTTTCCCCTATATGGAAAATGGTGGGTTGGAGTATTCCTCTGTTAATTGTGGGATCGATTGCTTGGATTGGATGGGAAAAGGGAGCCGATGCGGCCGGGGAAAATGCCTTGTTTTGGATATTGGCGAATGGTATCCCTAGCGGAATTGGAGGCCTTCTGGCGATGGCGCATCCGCTGACTACCCTAACGGCGTTCGTGGCGGCGCCCTTTACCAGTCTTACTCCAGTCATTGGAGTGGGTTACGTGACCGCCTTTGTTCAGGCGTATCTACAACCTCCAATTGTCAGGGATTTTCAAACGGTTGCAGAAGATATTGCGATTCCTGGTCGATGGTGGAAAAGCCGTCTGTTGCGGGTGTTCCTTGCGTTTCTGCTTCCGACCCTTGGAAGTATTATCGGGACGTGGGTTGGCGGAACGCGCATCGTCTCTAATTTATTTTGAAGGGTCTGGAGGGGTCGGTACCTTAGAGGTATGCTGGAAAATACATTTTGGACAGGTGTAATGAATAAATCGGCCTTCTCCGACAAGGCGCTTCATCATAATCGCTTGGCACCAGGTACACAGTCGGTCCGGAATTTCTGAAGAAGACGTGGGCTTGGTGGAGGATAGGTTGTGGGTAGTCATATATAAGGTCATTCTCAAAAACATCTGAGGGGTTTGTCAATGTTCAGGAAGATGAAATCAACCAGCTTGTTAGGTTGTGGGCTCGGATGTCTCTTGGTTGTCCTTCCCCTTCATGGGTGGGCGGGGGGAGATGAGCCGGATCTGCCCCGTTTGACCGTTTCCGAGGAAGGAAGGCTTGATGTGCCTCCTGATAAAGCGATTTTGAGTTTCGCAGTGGAAACCGTTGGAGATAAATTGGCGAAAGTTCAAGAAGAGAACCAAGAACGCATGGCTCGGGTGTTACAAGAATGTCAACAATTAGAAATCGAGCCAAAATATATTCAAACCACGTCTTTGAATGTTATTCCGGAATATCCCCCCCCACCTCGCCGGTCCTCCGGTGAATATTTAGAGAAGTCGATTCCTCGTATCATCGGATATCGTGTGATTCATCAAGTCAATGTCGAAGTCCGGAATCTGGGGAATGTGGGTCAGGTTGTTGATCGGGTGTTAAAAGTCGGTGCCAACCGTTTCTCTGGAATATCCTGGGGATTGCAGAATGAGCAGCCCAGCAAGCTCCAAGTTCTGCAACGTGCTGCCATAATCGCACGGACCAAAGCCGAGACTTTGGCCGAAACCTTACAGCTTAAATTAGTGAGGATTTTAAAGGTTCGGGAAGGTGGTGTATCAATTATGGTTCCACGAGGCCAACCACGGATGATGGCCATGGCCATGGAATCTGGTGGAGATGCCTCAGTGTCGGCTGGAGAAATCACTGTGCGAGGGACGGTCACGTTAGAGTATGAGATCAGTCCACAAAAATGATTATTTTTTCCCTTACTGGCTGCTGGCAAAAACCTGAGTTAAGTTTCCGAATATGACTAACAAATCCGAGTCCCTTTCATCTCAGCACCCATCAATTTCTCCAGTCATGGGTGTGCCTGCGCTCGTGGTTTCGGGATTTTTAGGGGCAGGGAAAACGACGCTGGTGAAACATCTCATCGCCGATGCTCAACAAAAGGGTTTAAAGCTGGCTGTCGTCTCCAATGAATTTGGTGAGTTGGGGATTGATCGAGCTTTGCTACAAGAAGCTGGTGGGCCGGGTTATGTGGAGCTAGAAGGCGGCTGTGTCTGCTGTCAGTTGTCTAATGAATTACTCGAGACCCTTCAAAATTTATGGGAGACCATTCGTCCTGACCGGATTGTTGTGGAAACGTCTGGAGTCGCTTTGCCCTTTGAAACGCTCATAACCTTTTGGCGTGAACCCATTTCCGAATGGGTGGGAGAAAGTCTGGCTGTTGTTGTGGCCAATGCCGAACAAGTGGCGGAGAGCCGAGATATGGAAGGCACGTTTGAACAGCAGGTCTCTTCCGCAGATATCATTGTGCTCAATAAAGTTGATTTAGTTCCAGAAGACTCCTTGGAAAATTTGGAACATATCCTCCAGAAGATGGCTCCGGATGCTCCAATGATACGAAGTATTCAAGGACAGATTGACGCCACAGTTATGTTTCCTCCTTCGCCTGCTCAAACGAGGTCACCCAAGCGCAATCACAAGCCTGAACTAATGCCGCACTTTCATGAGAAATTTGAGGCTCAGGAAATTGCTATTCCTCAGAACATCACCCCCGAACAACTTTTCCAACAGCTTCGCCCCTTGTGTGCCCTTCGCATCAAAGGTATCGTCAACACTTCAGAAGGTCAAAAGCTTGTTCAAGGCGTTGGCCCGCGAATTGACTTGAGCACGCCTCCCTCAAACCTTCCACAGGAAATTATTGGACGGTTGGTAGCTATTCGTCGAAAATAAGTGTTCTGATTTTTTTCTAGGTTTGACTGCCTTCTCTCGCTGACTGCTGATTTTATCGTGGATGGAATGAAGCCGGGAATGTAGTCATTATTTCCGTTTCAGAAGAATATTTTGGACAAAGCGGAGGTTGTTAGCAAGCCATTGGTGTGAAGGCTTTTGGTGGTTTATTATTGCAGAGCAACCGGTTTTTATCTGAATTCATCCGCGGCGAAGGGCTTTCCCCGCCCATTCCAATGTCCTGCGATCATCCGTGGTGTGACATGGCGTATGGCATAGCGTCCGTCAGGGGCAAGTACCAGACAACCCGCTTCTCCTTGAACTCTTTTCACCAATGAATTCAACGCATGGCGTGTAGCTGTAAAAGGTTTTTGACCATTCTTCATGTCCAACGCGATATGCTTTGCCATGGCTAATCGTATAATACCTTCTCCAAGCCCAGTCATGGAAATAGCCCCAGCTTCATTATCTGCGTACACTCCTGCCCCAATCAATGGGGAATCTCCAACTCGTCCTGGTAGCATCATCGGTACACCTCCTGTCGATGCTCCAGCAGCCAGTGTACCGCATTCATCAAGTGCAACTGCACCAACGGTATCATAGACCGCCATTTTCCTATAAAGAGTCAAGGTTTTCCCCTTTTTTGGGCGAATAGCACTTGCTCGATATTGTCTTTTGGGCATGCTTGATTCTTCTAAACGTTCGAGGCCAAAGTAGTGAGCAAGTTTTGCGGCATGTGAACTGATAAGTAAGACATGGTCCGTTTTTTCCAAAACTATGCGGGCGGCGGAAATAGGATGACAGACACCCTCCAATCCTGCAACAGCACCAGCTTGTAATAGAGCCCCCTCCATCAAGGAAGCATCCATTCTTTGACATCCATCTAATTGTTGAAGTGAACCCTTCCCTGCATTAAAACGTCCAGACCCTTCTAAAGAACGAATCATCATTTCTACCGCATCCAAAGCCGCTTTGCCCTTTTGCAATACATCAATCCCTAGGGCAAGGGCTTCTATGATACATTTCTTTTGAGCAGTCGTGGCCTGTTTCATTCCAGCACCACCATGGACAAGGACTCTTTGATGGTTTTTTATACGTAATATCGCTGCCATGATTAGGGTCTCTTAAACCACGAGAATGGGTGATAAAGAAATTTTAGGTGATTCGGCAAATTTGTGAAAAGTCTAAATGAAAACATACGAATGGTATGAACACAAGAATCTTTTGCCTCCGATTTTCTCTTGAATACCTAAAATATTGTTCCAAAACACTATTGTTTCATTCGTATCATGGGGTGGGGGGTTGGAAAAGATGGGGAGAGTCTTTAAAGAGTTGCTCTTTTAGTTCCTGGTCGAGTTGTGCTTGGTAAAGGGTTTTGGCCTTGGCGAGCAGGTCGATGGAGACGTTTCTTACGCCGAGGAGGTTGGCTTCCTGTAAATTGGTTCCGGTAAATGAGGTATCCTGAAGGGAGGCGTTTTGAAGGTTTGTGCGAAATAATGTGGCTTCACGCAAGTCTGTGAGATGTAACTTTGTGTGAGAAAGGTTGGCACCGGTAAGGTTGCCCCATGGCAGGGAGGCTTGTGTGAGATTGGATCCTTCAAGGTTTGCCCCTTCTAAATTACAAGCGATTAAACCTGTTCCTGAGAGATCTACGCGAACCATGATGCTCTGTGAAAGATTAGCTTTGATGAAATTGGCTTCCAGAATATCCGCCTCGGTAAAATTCGCTTGATTTAGATTGGCTTCAGTCAGATTAGCGCGAAAGAGATACGCATCGGAAAGGTCTACCCCTTCTAAATTCGCATGGCTTAAATCAAGCCCGGTAAAGTCATAACCTGAGAGGTCGGCTCCACTAAGGTCTGGTGGAAGAGACTGGGAATTGCGACGAAACTTGTTCCATGCCTCGACTCCGCCATCAATCAGAAGTCGAACATGTTCTAAATTCGCCATGTGAGTGAATTGACGAGTACGTCAAGAGAAATGAGTGAGGCAGAGCTGAGAAGTATAGATTTGTCTAGCGTTTTTTGAGGAATTTGAGAAATTCGGAATCCGGCGTCAAAACCATTGTGGTATCTTGGGCGAAGGTTTTCTTATAGGCTTCCATCGTTCGGACAAATTCAAAGAATTCCGGACCTTGTTTGTAGGCATTGGCGTAGATTTTATACGCCTTGGCTTCACCTTCACCTCGAAGTTCCTGGGAGGTTTTGTAGGCTTCTGCTAAAATTATTTCTTTATCTTTTTCAGCTTCAGATCGAATTTTTTGGGCCTCTTCCTCACCTTCAGCGCGGTATTGCTTAGCCTGCCGTTCCCGTTCCGCTTGCATACGTTGGAAAATGGCTTTTTCGTTTTGTTCAGGAAGGTCGGCACGTTTAATCCTCACATCTAACACTTCTAATCCGTAGACTGATGCCTTTTCATTTGAACGATCCGAGACTAACTTCATAATCAGCCCCCGATTGGCGGAGACAATTTCTGCGAGTTCATGGCGACCCAGCTCGACTCTCAGTTCAGAGTAAATGATGTCATCCAAACGTTGAAGAGCACCTCGTTGCGTTTGAAATGCTTGATAGACTTTTAGAGGGTCGACAATGCGCCATTTGGCGAAGTTGTCGATCACTACCGATTTTTTATCACTGGTAATGACATCTCGAGATGGTGCGTCATAATCTAGAAAGCGTTTGTCGAAAAAAGTGACCTGGTGGTAAAAGGGAATTTTAAATTTGAGTCCCGGGTCCGTGATGGTATCAACGGGTTTTCCCAATGCGACCACAATAGCCGATTCGGTCAAGTCAACGATGAAAAAGGGTGAAAGCCCCAAGGTAATGAGGAGGGCCAGTACGAATACGATGCCAAGAAGGAGATTGCTTTTCATTGTGCGTTCCCTCCACGAGATTGACGTAGCCGATCAACTGGAAGGTAGGGCAGGACATTTTTTGCTGCATTGGAATCCAAGATGACTTTATCGGTTTGGGATAAGACTTCTTCCATAGTTTCAATGTATACGCGTTTACTAATCACATCTTTGCCTTGTTTGTATTCTTTTAAGGTTTGCAGAAAATGATTGGCTTCCCCTTCGGATCGGTTGATTCGGGCTTGGGCATAGGCTTTTGCCTGATTAATTAACTGGGCCGCCTCTCCTTTGGCCCTGGGGATAAGGTCATTCCGAAAGCCATGGGCTTGATTGATGAGTTTTTCCCGATCTTCCTTGGCGCTCGCGACATCTTTGAACGCTGCCGCGACGGCTTCTGGTGGGTTGACATCTTGTAATTGAATGGTGGCAATTTGTACTCCAGCCTGATATTGATCAAGAATACCCTGAAGTAATATTTGGGCATTTTGCTGAATTTCGGCTTTCCCAACGGTTAACGCCTCGTCAATTTTACTTTTCCCGATGACTTCGCGCATGGCCGCTTCTGCAGAATTATGAATTGTATTTTCAACGTTTGCAATCTGGTAAAGATATTTTTTGGCATCACTTATTTTATATTGGACGATAAATTCGAGAGAGAGGATATTCATATCTCCGGTGAGCATAAGGGCTTCCCGAGGGATGAATCGGGTGCGGCCTCCCTCCGTCCGGAACCCCACTTCGACGCGATGCAATTTTTCAACTTTCGGAGTATCGACGGTTTCTGCCAAGGGAATCTTAAAGTGAGGCCCAGGTTCTACTACTCGAACGATATCTCCAAATCGCTTGACTAAGCCTTGCTCATCAGGGGCGACAATAAAGACCGATTGCCACAGGGCCAACACGGCAATCACAATATAAATGATGGATTTGAAGCCTCGTCCTGGGATGAGGTTCTTCATTTGTTCTTGGGCTTTACGCAGAGCTTCATCCAGAGGATCTTGCCCGCTACCGCCCCATGGATCTTTTGGTTCCCATGCCATAAGTGAGTCCTGTCAGATACAGTTGAGAAAGTGTGGTGTGTGGATGGTGATGTGCACTCCACTCTCACGGTAACAGAAAAAATTTGATGGGGCAATAAAAAGCAACAAATGCCTGGTGGCTCAAGAGTGGGCAAGCTTTGTAACTGAGATCATCAAAGATATGCTCTCTTTGCGATGAAGAGAAAATTACGCACCGTTCCCCGTTACCTTGTGCTTCATAAACCGTATGGTGTCCTGTCGAAATTTACCGATCTTGAAAATCGCTCCACCCTGGCTGATTATGTGAAGGTTCCACATGTCTATCCTGTGGGACGTTTGGACATGGATAGTGAAGGGTTGTTGGTACTCACTTCAGATGGAAATCTTGCGGCTCAGCTCACCTCTCCCGCATTTAAAATTCCAAAGATCTATTGGGTGCAAATTGAGCGTGTGCCGAAGGAAGCAACCCTGAAGAAATTACGGAATGGCTTACTGATCAAAGGCCGACGGACTCGTCCGGCTCATGTGGAACTTTTATCTGAAGAACCCGTGGTTTATCCGCGTCCCGTTCCTATTCGTGTTCGGAGATCGGTTCCAACAGCTTGGTTGAGGATGGAAATTTCAGAAGGGATGAATCGGCAACTTCGGAGAATGACGGCTCAGGTAGGGCACCCCGCCTTGCGTGTCATTCGAGTGGCTATCGGCCCCCTGCAATTAGGGAGATTAGCTCCGGGAGAGTGGCGAATGCTTAGTCGCCAGGAAATTCAAGATTTACGAGGCTTCAAGGACGGTTTCAAGCAATGTTGATTGCGTTGATCAAAAAGACGATCATACTAAATTTCCAACATGTATTAAGGTTCAAGAAAAACTTTTTTATAAGGGTAAATACCTTGAACATTAATTGTAAGACAGGTACAATGGTGTTCTCATCATTAACTATATTTTGGGTAGTAGCTTCGATATCGGTACTACATATTATCTTTATCATGCGGTGGCAATATTTCTGATCTGTTTGACACAACCCTCCACACCGTATTCAGTTTTTCAACCATCCTGACAGCACCTATCTTGAATCATTATCGGCGGGTATGAGTGAGTTGAGATGAGGTTTAATGGATATTGATGGAGCTGGAAACCTATAGTGTTTATGCTGTTAGGAATGGTTGGTCTTCCTCAGGTTTATTGATGTAATCCATTGAATTTTTTCTTTTTCACACGAATGGAGATTTTTTGACCATGGCGATATCCATTATTTTGACCCTCTCAGTTCTGGGATTGGTCGTGGCATTTTATTACTCTTCATCGGTCAGTAAAATTCCCATCGATATGGGTGTGGAAGACAAAGATACCCGGCAGCGTCTGGCCAAAATCCATGCGGCTATTGCGACTGGGGCTATGGCCTTCCTGAAACAGGAATATAAAATTATGGCCATTTTTATGATCGTGTTTGCCGCCATTATCGGGGTGTTAATCGACGATCATCATACTGATTATGTGAATGAGGGACTGTATACCGCAATCGCTTTTATCTTCGGCGCCATTATTTCTATTGCATCGGGATTCATCGGAATGAAGATCGCCACGCAAGGGAATGTGCGTACGACCGTTTCTGCCAATCAATCGCTTTCGACAGCGTTTAATGTCGCCTTGCATTCAGGTTCCGTAATGGGGTTTGCTCTGGTGAGTTTGGCGTCCTTGGGGTTATTAGTAATTTATCTTGGTTTGTCGAGCATTATGCCCGAACAATTACCCACCCACGTTTTGATGGAAGTCATTGCTGGGTTTGGATTGGGAGGGTCTTCTATCGCGTTATTCGCACGCGTGGGGGGCGGGATTTTTACCAAAGCGGCTGATGTCGGGGCTGATCTGGTGGGAAAAGTCGAAGCGGGAATTCCAGAAGATGACCCGCGTAACCCAGCCGTGATCGCGGATAATGTGGGGGATAACGTTGGGGATGTGGCCGGAATGGGTGCCGACTTATTTGGTTCCTGCGCCGAAAGCACCTGTGCTGCCATGGTAATTAGCGCAGTGGCATTTTCCGGGATGGTTGATGCCCTCTTGTATCCCATTCTGATATCGGCCATCGGCATTCCGGTGAGTTTTCTTACGATGATGATGATTAAAGTTGAAACGGAAGACCAAGTCGGTCCTGCGTTAAAAAAGATGTTGATTATCTCGAGTGCATTGATGGCGGTGGTGATGTTGTTTGTGACGAAAGTTGTACTTCCCGATACGTTTGAGATTGGCGGAGTGACATATTCCGACCTTGGGGTGTATTTCTGCTTTCTTTCTGGCCTAATTGCGGGACTTGTGGTTGGGTTAATGACCGAATATTACACATCCCATGATTATGGGCCCGTGAGAGAAGTTGCCAAATCCTGCGAAACGGGCTCGGCGACGAATATCATTTTCGGTTTGGCTTTGGGATATCAAAGTGCGGTAGGACCGTATTTGGCGATTGGTCTAGCGATTTATATTCCCTGGATGTTGGCCGGTATGTATGGTGTGGCTATTGCCTCACTCGGGATGCTGGGGACATTGGTGATTGCCCTTACGATTGATGCCTATGGACCGGTTTCTGATAATGCCGGTGGGATTGCAGAAATGTCTGGAATGCCAGAGCATGTTCGTAAAAGAACCGACGTGCTGGATGCCGCTGGGAATACCACCGCGGCTATCGGAAAGGGGTTTGCGATTGGAGCGGCGATTTTAACTTCGCTGGCGCTCTTTGCCGCATTCCTCACTCGCGCCGATTTATTATTGAAAGAACAAAACGGGCCAGAATTTGATCTCCTCGGAACCATTAATTTGCTTGATCCTCTAGTCTTTACGAGTCTTTTTATCGGTGCGGTATTGCCCTCTTATTTTTCTGCCATGACGATGAAGTCTGTGGGATCTGCTGCTTATGAAATGATTGAAGAGGTTCGTCGTCAATTCCGGACTATTCCCGGTCTGATGGAGGGGAAAGCCGAAGCCGATTATGAGCAATGTGTGGCAATTTCTACTAAGGCGGCGCTCAAGGAAATGATTGCTCCGGGTGTATTGATTATGGGAACACCTCTCGTTGCGGGATTTCTTTTTGGTATTCAAGCGGTAGCCGGTGTCCTGGCCGGGTCTCTGGTGGCAGGTGGTGTGATTGCCATTTCTTCTTCCAATAGTGGTGGTGCGTGGGATAATGCCAAAAAGTATATTGAAAAGGGGAACTTGGGTGGAAAAGGCACGGACACCCATAAGGCGGCCGTGGTCGGTGATACGGTTGGCGATCCTCTCAAAGATACTTCAGGGCCTTCACTAAACATTCTAATTAAGCTTTCAGCCATTTTATCATTGGTGTTCGTCCCGTTTTTTGTTCAATACGGCGGTCTGTTGATAAAATAATTTGGTGATTCGGATTAGTGCGCCACCCAGGGAAAAGGTGATCAACCGAATTTGGTCTCAAATTTTTTAAAAATAGTTTATAATATACCTGATCATTGACGAGTCGTAGAATTGTGACCTAAGAGATTTTTCTATCCTCTACATAGTACATAAAGTTTTCATGTTGGACCCATTGAATTATTATTTCTCTTTTTTCTTTTCTCCCTGTCTTTATCCTTCATTCCGTTTTTTTCCCCTGTATCGAAAGTCCCCCTTTTCTTCATGAAAATGGACGGTCTTTGAAGTCGGTAATTTCTGAAACACACATGCAAGGTTTCAACATCTCAGATCTTGAAGTTCATGATTGAAGGGCTGCAGGTCCCGCAGCCCTTTGACTGAGCTTTTGTTGAAGTGACTGAGAGAGTCGGCCAAAGACGTCTGAGGATATTTGGTTTGTCCCGACAGGCGAATATTCGGCGATGAACGCGGGATTGATGATTTTTAGTCAGGAAGAAAAGGGTCGAAACTTCAATGGATACCCCGAATAAACCAGACAAACTGCACTCGGCTTCATTCGGTGAGAGTCAGAGTGTCCTACCGGAAGATATGGAAACGTTAATGCATGTCATTTCCCATGATCTGCGCGCTCCAATCGTCACGATTCAAGGTTTTTGCCAAGAACTCACCATGGCATGTGATCGTCTCAAAACGTTATTTGAAGAAGAGGCCATGTCTGAAGCCGTTCGCGAACATGTCAATCCTTTGGTGATGCAGGAAATTCCTGAAGCGGTGAGATTTATTCGCGCTGGAGCCGATAGCGTGAATTCAGTGACATCGGGAATACTTCGATTTCTCCGCCTGGGACAAATGGATATTCAATGGGGACGTCTGGATATGAATGGGTTGGTGACTGGCATTGTTTCCTCTATGGAATTTCAGCTCAAACAGAAGGGTGTCGTGTTACATATTGGAGACCTTCCGGATTGTATGGGCGATGATGTTCTAGTGACACAAGTATTCGCAAATCTTATCGATAATGCCCAGAAATATCTGGAACCCTCGCGTCCGGGAGAAATATCGATATCCGGAAAAATCGTGGATGGATGGGCAGTTTATGATGTTACCGATAATGGAGTCGGCATTCCTCAAGAACAACATGCAAGAATTTTTCAAGTATTTTATCGATTAAGCCCCCACCGAGAAAAAGGTGAAGGGCTGGGATTAGCCATTGTGCAGCGGATTATCGATCGACATCAGGGCAAGATTGAAGTTGAATCTTTACCAGGCAATGGAACGACATTCCATGTGTACTTCCCGCGAGCGATTGAGGGGGAAGGAGGAGGACAGCATGAATCCTGAGATGACGGTTTTGATTGCGGAAGATGATGATGGACATGCAGCACTCATTGAAAAAAATCTCCGAAGGGCTGGGCTGGAAAAACCCTGTCATCGGTTTCGGGATGGTCAAGAAACCCTGGATTATTTCCAAGATCCTGAACATTTGCGGCAGCGGAGACTATCGAATCGATGGCTTTTGCTCCTGGATATTAATCTTCCGAGGGTGAATGGTATTGAAGTATTACGACGGATGAAGCAACATGAAGTCTTAAGACGAGTGCCGGTCCTCATGCTGTCTACGACTGATAATCCGCAAGAGGTGGAAGCCTGTCATTCTATAGGATGTAATTTTTATCTCACCAAACCCACTGAATCTGAAAACTTTGCTCGTGCCATCATCCGGCTGGGGGCCTTCCTAGATATCGTGAACCTTCCAACCATTCGTCAAACCTCGCCTTCCATTATTTCCATGAACTAAGATTGTTAAAGAGATACTGGACAGGATAGGACAAAACTTAAAAGGAGTGAGAGCCGCTCAGGCGGAGGGTGATTATTGGATCTGACAGGTCTCTGGACGCCATAAGAAATTCCCGCTTTTGCTTGGAAAATAATAGAAGTCTGTGAAAGGAAGTTCTATCGGTGACGTCGGGTAAGGCTGGACCACTGTCGGTGAGGTTGTTCCAACTTTTTCTTGGTAGGCCTGCTGCTTTTCCCTTTATGTTTCCATCCTAAAGCTCGCAGGATTCGGCTCACATGGTCCGGGTGGTATTTGACCCCAAAGGATCTTCGAATAACCGTGCCAACTCTCCTGCAGGTCCATTGATCAGCTCGTAAGTTTGCCGCTCTGGGACCTTGTTTGAGAATGTGGAGAAGGTCTTGGCGTTGTTTCGCCGAGAGACGTGAAGGACGACCGGTATGGGGTTTCGACTTCAACGCGTTTTTCCCGCCTTCCTCAAGGGCATCTTTCCATCGCTTCACTGAAGAAGGGGCGGCACCAATTGTTCGGGCAATCTCTCGGATCCCTTGACCCTTCGTGAGCATGGAAGCCGCAAGCCGCCGTCTTGCTTCTAATTTTTCAGCACTCCCTTTTGGTCGCATACAGACATACATCGGATGACCGGGGAGCCCACTTGAGGGCCTCATGGTATTGATTGAAAAAGTTTTTTGGTAAAAGGGCCAGCTCCGTTTGGTCACATCGATTAGTCTGAACAGACAGGTAGGGAGGAACGTTTTAGAAAGAGGACATTGAAGGGAGGGTTCTTACGGAGTGGAATCGGTTACAGCATAAAATACATCTGGGTTTTTCACGCCGTAAAAATAAGGAGACTTCTCTTTAGCAAATAATTTATGAAGAGGGATGTCTCCATAAGCATTGATGGTGGATAATGTCATTCCCGAAACGGTACCTTCAGGAGAAAAGCTTATTGCAACGGAAGGGGTTTGGTTTTTTGGGGAGCTCCTAAATGCAAGAGCCCCAAAAAATGGAAGGTATTGGTAGAGTCTTATTGTAGTTTCAACTGTCGTATAACTGAAAGATTCGAATGGTAATCCGTCGATCGAATGTAATTGTCGGTCGCTAGGTCTTCCAAAGTTCGATTCAACATCTTGTTTGATAGAATTTCCGATCTGGATGGGTGTCATGCTATCGGAGGGAATCAATAACGAATTCTGTGAGGGAGGTTCTCTTGATAACCAGTCACTGGCGGTTACGCATCCGATGAGAAGGATAAAACAAATCGAAAGAAGTATGAATCGTAAAATGGACAGGTCCATGGATAGAATAGCTCAAAAAAGATTTGTTAGAGCTTCTCCAGCATTCAAGTTTCTGCCCTGCAGTATAGCAAAGATAACCTCAGAAGGTGAGTGGTTAAGAAGGGTACTTTTCAGTGTGAAGTTCTTGCAAATTCAAACCACATATCAGCCTTGGTTCTTTCTGTCGTGAGCTTTGATACCACTCCAATCATTGCGTGATTATACTAACCTAATCCAAGACCAAGACTTAATAGAAAGCATGAAATATTAAGGGTGAAGAAACTTTCTTTTGACTTTTTATCGCTATTTTAACCTAACTAGCAGACGTATTCGGGACATAGTTGAAATTTTGAAAACTCACCTTAAAAAATAGTGTGTACAAAATGGGGACGACCGCGAGGGTGAGCACGGTAGCGAAAAGTAACCCAAACATAATGGCTATAGCCATGGGTTCCCACATCGGTCCACCACCTGCATAAAGTGGGACGAGTCCACCAATTGTGGTAATCGTGGTCAAAAGAATTGGGCGGAGCCGGTGTTGTGCAGACAGAATAATCGCGCTAGCCAAATCTCGTCCATTATTGACAGACTCAGTATTGATACGGTCAATGAGCACGATGGCATTATTAATGATGATCCCTGCCAAAGATAGAACACCAAGCATGGGCATGAAACCGAAATAGAGTCCTGTGAGGTGAAGCCCTATCACCACGCCAATTAACCCCAACGGAATCGTCATTAAAATGATAAGGGGTTTTCGTATGGAGTTAAATTGTATGACTAAAAGGAGGAGAATGATCAACCCAGCTATCGGAACCTTCTCTCCTACAGATTTATTCCCCTTCCCCGAGGTTTCCGCCTCCCCGCCAAAATTCCAAAAGTAACCGAGACCCCACCCTTTTTCTTCGTCTTTGAGCCAAGGTTCAAGGAGTGCGTTGACCTCCATGGCCGTCACACCAGTTTCGACAGCTGCTTCCACTGTGATGGTACGGAGCCGATCCCGACGGTGAATTTTGGCGGGTTCCCAGACAATTTCGAGATCCGCCACTTGTTTAAGAGGAACCGATTGGCCCGAGGATTGAGCATACACATTAATGCTTTCGAGTTTGCTCAAATCCTGTCGCTCAGCACCAACTGATCGAAGGATCACAGGAATCAGTTCATCATCTTCCCGGTATTGGGTAATATCCAAACCTGTAAGGTAAGTTTGTAAAGAGATGGCAATGTCTTGGCTGGTCACACCAGCACGAAGTGCTCGTGGTTGATTGATTTTGACTTTGAGTTTTTTGGAGCGTGCTCCCCAATTATCGTCAATGAGTTTAGTTCCAGGAATCGACCGAAGTTTCGCTTTGATTTCTTCCATAATATTGAAGAGGACATCGGTGTCTCGTCCCGTCACTCGGACGGCTATCGGTGGATAGGTCGGTGGGCCCGTTTCCAGAGGACGAATGGTGGCTTTGAGGTCAGGGAAATTTTCTAGGCAGAATGCTTCGAGCTGAGGAATCACTTCTGAGAAGATTTCTCGAGAGGTGGTATTGACCAGAAGGTAGGCAAAGTTAGGGCTGGCTTGAACAGGGGAAAAGGGCAAATCGAATCTGGGGGCACTTTCTCCAATAAAGCTGCTCCAATTCACAATGCCACGGGAACGATTCTGATTGGTCTTGAGGTTTGTATGAATAAATCGTTCCACATGGGTCACCATGGCATCGGTTTTCTCAATAGGTGTTCCACTGGGAAATTCCAAATTGGCGGTAAACGTTGGTTTGTCATTAGCGGGGAAAAAATACACCGGCAATTTGCCAAATCCATAGAGGGCTCCGCCAAACAAGATGACGACTACTCCAATAGTCAGCCATGGCCGTCGAACAAGGGATATCAAAAGGTTTCGATAAACCATATAAAAGTGAGATTGAAAGGGATCGCCGGAAGCCATGGGTAGAACGCGTAAAAAAAGCACACAAAACCACGGAATCATCGTCAATGTAAGAAGCCATGAACAGAGAAGCGTGATAGTCACCACTTGAAAAATTGGAGCGGTATATTCCCCCACGTTAGACTCGGCTAAATATATAGGCAAAAATGCGGCAGCAGTCGTTAATGAAGAAGTAAGGAGGGGAATTTTTAAGTCATTGGCTGAGCCAATGGCTGCTTCCAAGGCCGTTTTGCCGGAATTCATTTGAACCATAGCTGATTCGGACATCACAATGGCATTATCCACGAGAAGACCAAGGGCAATAATAAGGGCTGCGAGAGACATTTGGTCCAACCCAATATCCAAAGTAGCCATCAGGAAGAGGCTCATGAAAATGGCCATTGGAATAAGACTGGCGACAATCAAACCCGTTCGGATACCGAGGAAAAGCAACATCACACCCGTGACAATGACGATCGCTTGAAACAAGCTATTGGTGAAGTTTTTGATTTTCCGATCCACTACCTCCGGTTGAAATTGAAT
Organism: Nitrospirales bacterium; assembly: GCA_965223185.1. Taxonomy (GTDB): domain Bacteria; phylum Nitrospirota; class Nitrospiria; order Nitrospirales; family UBA8639; genus Nitrospira_E. The sequence continues at coordinate 1,501,788 of OZ244988.1, forward strand.
GACATCAAACTCGATACCGATCGGAAATTCTTGATTGGCCTGATCAAGAACACCCCGAACTTGATCCCCGAGTTTGATGATATTTCCGCCATTTTGCATGGAGATACCTAGCCCTAATGCCGGCTCTCCAGTGGAACGCATTAACGTATTAGGTGGGTCGATATATCCGCGGCGAACGTCTACCAAATCTTCTAGGAACAATAGGTCCTGACTTCCTGGTATTCGAATAACGGTCCTGCGAACTTCATCGACCGATTCAAAATTCCCCGATGGTTCTAACACGATTTTTTCGTCCTGGGTTCGAATGTCCCCGCCGGGCAACACAATATTTTGGGCTTCCAAAAGTGATTTGAGTTGAATAGGGGACATCCCCAACTCTGAGAGTCTCGCGTTGTTATATTCGATAAAAACTCGTTCTTCCTGTGCCCCGTAGATATCCACCTTGGCCACTTCACTTTGACGCAACAGTTCATCGCGAACATCATCTGCCACATCTTTAATCTCGCGGTAGGCAAAGCCGTCACCGGTGATAGTCAAGATGATGCCGAATACGTCCCCAAACTCATCGTTGACGAAAGGACCGACGACTCCATCTGGGAGGTCGGATGTGGCCATTTCCACCTTCCGGCGGAGGTTATCCCAAATCGGTCTCATATTCTTGAAGGATTCTAAAATGTTGACATAAATGAGTGACACTCCAGTTTTAGACTCACTTTTCACATAATCTAATTCCGGAATTTCTTGAATCGTTTTTTCCAATTTATCTGTGACCAATTGTTCGACTCGTTCTGGACTGGCCCCAGGAAAATACGTCATGACGAGTGCCGTCCGAATAATAAATCCAGGATCTTCATTGCGTGGCAAACTTTGATAGGACGCAATGCCAGCCACAAGGAGAATGAGAAGTGCGACTGCAGTAATACGGTTATTCTCGATAGCGAACTGGGTGAAGTTCATGAGGTGGAGAAAGAAGTCTGCATGAGTCGAACGGGTTGATTATCGTGAAGACGACGGACTCCACCGGTGACAATATGGGCTCCATTGCGCAACCCATCCACAATTTCCAACCCTTCGGTTGTCAGCTCGCCGACTTGGACCGGCTGCCGTCGAACAATTCCTGTTCCATCCGCCTGTTCCTCTAGAAGAAACACAAACGATCCCTCTTGATCTTCGCCAACAGCAACGGAAGGAACCAGGATTCGAGGTTCTCCTTTTTTCCCTTCAAATGTAAATTGAACGACCGAGGCAAGCCCTGATCGAAAACCTGGGACGGGCGTTTTAAGCTGAACCGTGACAGGAAACGTTGTGGCCATTCGGCCAGTGCTGACTCCCACTTTCGTGACGACGGCTGGGAATTGAGTATTCGGAATGGCATCGAAGGTCACGGTGACGGACATCTTAGGGCTTATTTTGGCAATAAAAATTTCTGGTACGGCGACTTCAACCTCTAGATGAGAACCACAGACGACTTCTAGGATCGTTTGTCCGGCTTGTACGTTTTCGTTGACTTCCCTAGAGACGGAGGCCACTGAGCAGTCAGCAGGAGCGAACAAGCGAGTATAGCTTAATTGTAGGCGGGCCAATTCTAGGCTTTTTTGTGCCGATTGAACTTGTGCTTTTGAGGATTCTGCCGAGGCACGAGCCTGATCGAGATCATTTCTTGAGGCATTTCGATTTTCATACAGGGCACGCACCCGGGCATATTCCGCTCGAGCATTTCGGGATGCAGCTTCAGAACTCGCCAACGAGGCTTCTGCTCGCTGAACTTCTAAACGAAAATCTTTGGGATCAAGTTCGGCCAACCGCTGGTCTTTTCGAATGCGATCCCCGACTTTCACCGGTAGATGCTTTACGGTTCCTGTAACCTTAAAGCTTAAGTTCGCTTCTAATCCTGACTTTGATACTCCTGAAAACGTTCGAACCTGTTCAGCGTTTGAAAAGGAGACCGTTTGAGATCGCACAGGTCTAAGAGCTTCTGGTTTGTGTGGATCTTCGCTCTGACACCCTCCAAAAATAAGAGAGAAGCCAAGAGTGACCACAAGGGAAAAGGTCCGAACACTTCCGAAGGAATGAGGCTGCGATATTTTCATTTGAAAGGACTCCGGACTATTTCAGCCTTGGTGTCGATGCCCTGTTCCTCAAAATAAGCCTCTAACCGCTGATGCCAAGCTTCTAGCTCGTCTGGTGAGTCAAAAAATGGAAAAGAACCTGCAGCCCGATGAATATTGATAATATCGATGAGAAATTCATAGACAGCGTTGGCAGCGTTGAGATTAGCCGTTAATGCGGCATTCTGGGAATTCAAGAGCTTGATGATGTCGACGGCTCCACGTGAGTATTGATCGCGCACCAGCTCCAAGTTCTGCTGGGCCGCACGTGAGGCTTCTCGTGAAAGACGGATGGTGGCCGAAGAAGCGCCGGCTTCCAGATTAGCGGACCGAATACGTTCTTCGATTATTCCAATGGTGGCTTCTTGTTCCAGTTGGAGTTGCCGAAGAGTTTCGAAGGCTTGGGTCTGAGTCGCATCTTTGGCTCCACCAGAAAATAAGGGAAAGGAGAGCCCAAGCTGAAGGTTCCAGGTCGTTCGATCTTGGGACAGTCCTCCAAAGGGCGAGGATTGTCCGGCACCAGCTTGCGCCATCCGCTGATTCACATCGCTCTGTAAGGCCAATTCAGGAGCCCAGAAGTCCCGTTGAGCATTAAGGAGAAGGCGTTGTTGGGCCGCAATGCCGGCCTGCAGCCTTTGGAGTTCAGGAGCTAAGCGCAGCCCTTCGCGGACTTGAAAGTCCCGAAAGATCTGAAAATTACGAGGATTATTCACGTAAACAAAAATTCGTTCGACGTCATGAAACAAAATGGGGTCTTCAAGGCCGGCCTCGGTGGTTTCAAAGGGTTCTTCAAGAGGACGAAACAACGTTCGATTGAGGCTGACCGCAGCTTGTTGGCGTTGGGCTTGTGCGTTGAGTACATCTATCCGGCCGTTTGCAATTTCACTTTCCCATCGAAACACTTCATCTCGAGAGGCCGTTCCCACTTGTTCCCGAATGCGTGCTAAATCCAAATTCGACCGAGTTAACTTGAGGTTTTCTTTTTGAATGGCTTCAATGGTTTTTGTTCTGAGGACTTGTAAATACGCTAGGGCGGCTTCCTGTGTCACATCCAATTCAACTTGTCGGCGGTTCGCCTTACGGGAATCTTGGTTGCGTTGTTCCACGGTATAATTTGTCCAGGCTTTATCCGAATACAGCAATTGCCGAAAAGATCCTTGAGCAAAGGCCGCCTTCTCTGGGTTGTTTCCGAAGCTCCCCTCAGCTCGATCTTGATCGATAAGGTTGGCGGAGCTCCCAATGGAAATTTGAGGAAGTAAGGCCGATCTGGCATTTTGAACGGCACCTTGGCCTGCGGCAACTTGTCGATCTGCTGCTGCCAAATCCAAATTCACATGTGCAGCTTCCCGAACAACACTATACAAAGATAGTTTTCTGACAATCCCTTGTGACTCCTCGTTCAACAGAGTGGCTTCGGTGAGGATGCGGAAACTGGGCCAAATATTAATAGCTCGGGCTGTGGCCATATTGATTGTGAGTTGTTCGCCTTCCGAAAAGGTGACCGGTAGGTCTTCCGCCGATTCGCCTAATAAAATACGGTGAACGTTCAAGGCAATTCGGCGAGCCATACGGATAGAATCCGTTTCGGGTGAAAGCCCAGCAAATATTCCGCGCTCGACTTCACTTCGTCCCGTAAGAGAAAAGCTGGGGAGGCCTCGGTCGATTAGTCCTTGGACCAAGTTAGTAAATTCCTTGCTGGGTAGCCGGAAGAGGGGGACCACAAAAACGGCGTCCGTTTGTGGTGGTAGTTGTTTCCAAAGCGGTTCAATTGAATTAGTGACTCGTATAGGATGAATGTCGATGTGGTTGACTTGGGCAGCACGATGTATTTTTTCGAGCACATTCGGGATGGATTCGGGAATGGCGGCATCTTCAATAAGTGCAAGATGTTTGAACGACACGATTTCCATGAAGGCCTGTAAATCTCGTTCAAAACTTTTAAAAGAAGTTAAATAGGTGAGATTGGGAATACGGCTTTTCCCTTTAGAGGGAGAGACACCTTGAAGTTCTGCATCGATGACAAAAGGAGCAATCACCGGTTTAGAAAATCCATTCCGTTGGAGTGCCGCGTTCGTACTGAGAAGTCCTAACGTCAGAATCATATCGACGGTTGGTTCTTGAATTAACGCAGTTAAGGCCCGATCAACTTTTTTGGCAGACCAGCCTCCATGAATTTGGAATTTTTTGGGAAATTGGACATTAAACTCTCCCTGAGTCAGAGAGAGAATTTCTTTTTGAATGGTCCCTTGACGAATAAATTTCCCTAAACCGAGGTCCGAATGTGGGCCATCGTATAGGACACCAATTCTCACAAGAGGCAGCGAGTTGGCAATAGACAATGAGGGCGGCGAGAGAACAAAAAATCCAATGAAAATAACCAACAGGAACAAGAGGTGTTTTATTGGTTGACCTCGTCCATACTTTGGATGGCACACCTCATATGCGTCAATGTTCATCACCTTGATCGTCTCAAAAATTCCAGAGGATCAATCAGAGAATTCACTTAAACGTTCGTTTAGGTTAATCTAAGGTATTTTCGCTCATGGTGCTTGCCCCGAATAGTAGCATGCTCTTTATGTTCGTGAAAGATAGAGTTGCTGAGTGGGCATGGTTTGGCATTAAGCTTTTTCAGGTATTGTTTCCCCCTTGCTCATCTTCCAAACAATGAAGCATCCGTTACTCATCGCCTGTCAGGATTGCGATCTCTTACATCGTCAACGGTCCCTGCGCGATGGCGAACGAGCCATGTGTTCACGCTGCGGGGCGCTCTTATATCGAAAAAATCGCAACAGCCTTGATAATACATTGGTATTTTCGTTGACCGCATTCATCTTTTTCCTGATGGCGAATGTATTTCCTTTTATGACGTTTAAATATGAGGGCCGGGTGCAGGAAAGTGTCTTATGGAGTGGTGTAAGGGAACTCTTTATTCAAGAAATGTGGGCTATCGCCCTTTTAGTCTTCGGCGTGAGTATGGTTATCCCTCTTATTAAAATTGTAGGAATGCTCTATATTTTGCTGCCCTTACAATACAATAAAAGGCCGTGGCAGGCGGCGAGAATTTTTAGGGGCATTGAGACCTTACATCCTTGGGCAATGGTGGATGTCTACATGTTGGGTGTGATTGTGGCCATCGTCAAACTCTCCGACTTCGCGACCATCGTTCCAGGGACAGCCCTCTATTCCTTTGCGGCGGTATTGATTTCTATGGCAGTAGCCGGTGCGACGCTAGACCCGCATGATGTATGGGAACGGTTAGACGTGGTGAAGGAGGTCTGAAGGGGATGACGGCGGCTCAGGCTTCACTCATGAGTTGTAGGACATGCCAATTGGTCAGTCGTGGTCCATCGACAAAGAGCTTTGCCGTCTGCTCCCGATGTGGTAATGAGCTCTCCTATCGAAAGCCGAATAGCCTGTCTCACACGTGGGCACTGATTATTGCAGCGTATATTTTGTATATTCCAGCTAACGTGTATCCGGTCATGACCGTGATCTCCTTTGGAAAAGGTGAACCGGATACGATTCTGAGTGGTGTGCAGTCGTTGATCGTGGGTGGGTGGTGGCCACTGGCAATTCTCGTTTTTTTTGCAAGCATCATTGTGCCCTTGATCAAACTATTAGGGCTGACCTATCTGGTTGTATCGGTCCAACGGAAGTGGCATTGGCATCCTAGACAACGCACGATATTGTACCGTATCACCGAGGCGGTGGGGCGGTGGTCGATGATCGATATTTTTATGATTACGATTTTAGTAGCACTGGTTCGGTTGGAAGCCATTGCTACGGTTGAGCCGGGTGCCGGCGCCACGTCATTTGCGGCGGTGGTTGTCCTCACGATGTGTGCGGCGATGACCTTTGACCCACGACTTATTTGGGATGCAATAGACGGACGAAATGGCTGACGAACAAAACCCTCATCCTTCGTTTGACGAGCTTCCCGAAGTCGAGGTGGTCTCAGGTAAGGGATTTTCACTCGTGTGGGTGATTCCGATCGTGGCGGCCGTAATAGGAGGATGGTTGGCCTATAAAACCATCTCTGAAATGGGGCCGACGATTACGATTACCTTTAATAACGGGGAAGGGTTGGAAGCGGGTAAAACCAAAATTAAATATAAGGCGGTTGATGTGGGAAAGGTCGAAACGGTGGAAATTAGCGAAGATCTTTCGCAGGTGCGAGTAACTGCCAAGATGCAAAAAGAGACCGAAGCACACTTAACCACCAATACCAAGTTCTGGGTTGTGAGGCCGAGGGTTGGATTTAGCGGAATTTCAGGCTTGGAAACGCTTGTTTCAGGCGCCTATATTGATGCGGATCCTAGGCCGGGCGAGCCATCGCGAGATTTTATTGGGCTGGATGACCCACCCGGGGTTACGGGCTTCGAAGAAGGCACCCAGTATCAACTTATTTCGGAAAATTTGGGTTCTTGCTATCCGGGGGCCCCGGTGTTTTTGAGAGGAATTAGGGTGGGACGAATTTTAGGTCATAAGTTGGCCAAAGATAACCAAAGCGTGTTCATTGATATATTTATTCAATCGCCGCATGATGCCTTGGTGCAAGACACCAGCCGTTTTTGGCAAAGGAGTGGAATTGAAGCTTCCGTCGGTGCCGAAGGGATTGATGTGAAAGTGGAGTCCTTGGTCTCGGTCATTGCTGGCGGCGTGGCATTCGATACTCCCATTATGGCGGGGGGCACAGGTCGGCCGAGCAAGCCGGGGACGGTGTTTGAACTCTTTGAGAGTTTTGCCAGTATCGGTGAAGCCAAATATGTCCGAAAGATTCCATATATGATGCATTTTGATGGATCGGTGCGAGGATTAACCGTGGGAGCGCCGGTCGAATTAAAGGGGATCAAAGTTGGGGTTGTCACGGATATCGCGATGAAGCTGGATCCAAAGACTTTGAAATTTGAGGTGCCGGTCGCCATTGAGATACATCCAGACCGAATATTGACACCGGATGTGATCGAGGCCATAGATCTCATCAATGCGGAAGATCCCTATTCGATAGGCCGAATGTTAGTGGAAGATCACGGGTTACGCGGTCAACTGCAAACGGGGAGTCTTCTGACGGGACAACTGTTTGTCGATTTGGATTTCTATCCCCATCTTCCTCGTGCTTTGCTTCGAACAGATAGTAAGTATCCAGAAATTCCTACTGTCCCTTCTACACTCGATGAATTCAGACGTACGGCGACCAACGTGTTGGAGGAGTTGCGGAAACTTCCCCTGGACAAAATTGCCCATGAATTGTTGGAAACACTCAAGGGCACCAAACGGCTGGCAAATTCTCCAGATCTAACTCAAGCCGTGCAAATGCTCGGTGCGACCCTCAAGGATGTGCGAACATTAACCGGCAATGTGAATCAGACCGTAGAGGCCTTAGCGACCAGTACTGAACGAACTTTGGCGGCAGCAAGAGCGGCGTTTGAAATTGGTGATCCCAATTCGCCGACGGCCGTCAATTTAGCCCAAACATTGGATGAACTGGCTGCTGCTGCGCGGTCCGTTCGAGTGTTAGCTGATTATCTGGAACAACATCCGGAGTCATTAGTACATGGGAAAAATGACTGAGGAGGAAACATGAAAAGGGGCCGTCTTGTTGGTTTGGGAATGTTGTCCGTACTGGGGTTGAGCCTCATGGCATGTGCGAACACACAACCCACGCACTTTTATCTCCTTCGGGCGATGGATCATTCTGTAAATTCGGCTCAGTTAGAATTCGGGAATTCCGGTCTTTCCCTAGGATTGGGCCCTATCAATGTTCCCAAATACTTGGAGCGGCCACAAATCGTCACCAGAATCAGTGCGCACGAAATTGATCTCGCAGAATTTCATAAATGGGGAGAACCCCTGAAGGAAAATTTCGCTAACGTTCTGTATGAAAACCTCTCGGCACTACTTTCCACAGACAAAATCGTCATGTATCCGTGGAATCGATCGAAACTTCCTGACTATCAACTATCCTTGGATGTTATTCAATTTGATGGAACCCCCAACCAAGAAGCCGTTTTAAAAATAAGGTGGACGTTGGCCAGAGAGGATGGGACCAAAGTCTTACACCAAAAGACAAGTGAGCTCACGGAGATCATTCGAGGTTCTGACTATGCGGCTTTGGTCCAGGCCATGAGCCGAATGCTCGCGACCTTCAGCCAAGAAATCGCCGATGCCATTACTGCCAAATCACGCTGAGAAGAAAAAATTTAGAAAAACCTCTCTAATTTTCGCTGTAATGTAACTTATCAGTTGTGTTCAAATGAACATTTGCACATTTTATCATTCCATGCTACTGTTACCATGAAGATGATTAGAGGAAAAACAAGATGAGTCGTTTATCAATTGAACTCACCCCGGAAGAGCATAAAAAAATTAAGGCAATGGCAGCTATCAGTGGTACGAGTATTCGGGACTATGTTCTGACTCGCCTGTTGCCACCCTCTTCCGACGAAGAATTGGCTTTGAAGGAACTAGAGTTGCTTCTGGACGAGCGTATTGAATCTGCAAAAGCTGGAGCGGTCAGTCAAAGAACCGTAGAGGATATTTTTCAAGAAGCCTCTCAAGCGAATCAAGCCTAAATGCCGGGGTATGAACTGACCCTCCTTGCCGAAGAAGACCTAAAAAGTATTGCCCATTATACGGTTAAAACATGGGGACTCAAAGAAGCTAAACGCTACGAAACTTTGTTGGCCGATCGCTTTCAAAAAATTGCACAAGGCCGCATCACTCCAAAAGTTTTTCTCTCCCACAGGCCAGATCTTCTGCTTACCCATTGTGAACATCATTATATCTTCTATTCGACCCGTGAAAATAAGCCCCCCTTAATTCTCGCAGTTTTTCATGAGCGAATGGATTTAATGAAGCGCCTCAAGAACCGGTTGTCATGATCGCTAAGTAACAGAATCAGTTCCCATGAAATTGATCTGGCAGAATTTCATGAATGAGCGGTGCCCCCAAAAGAGAATATCACCCATGTGCTCGAACAAGATTTTTTAGATGGAATCACAAACCAAGAGACGTTTCTCAAAGTTCGGTGGAGGCTAGCCCAGAGCTGACGGGACACACGACTTGTAAAAAGATGAGTCCGTTCTCAGAAATCAGACAAGGCTCGGACTATGAAGATTTAGTTGGGGCTATGAGCCGTATGCTGGCTACCTTCAGCCAAGAAATTGCAGAGTCGATACAAAACCTTTCCCAACCCAGAAGCTGAAACTCGCCGACTAGGGATGAAAAAATGGGATATCTTTAACGCCTGTCTTGACTTATTGCAATTCAATTTCTATTCCTCCGAAGATATTGAGGGGCCATGACGGGAAGAAAACCGGAATATTGTTCCGTCCAGAAGTATTGTTGCCACCACCGGCAAGGACTGAGCCTGCGTAATTTTGGTTGGAGAGATTACGACCTTCCACGAAGAGTCTGATGTGATTCGTCATTTGCCAACCACCTTTCACATTCACGATGAAAAACGGAGGATTCTTGAGCGTATTTTGATAATCAACAAAATACCCTGTTGGAGACCATTGCACACTAGGCGCAATCCAAAAGCCGAGTGGGTGTTCATAGCGGAGCTCGCCACTGATCCAATTTTCAGGAACACCGGGGATTGTATTGCCAGCTTCTGCATTGACCACTGTTGTGCCGCCGCTAAATTTAAACTCATCATCCAAAAATTTATAGCGCGACCAGGTATAGGAAGAACGAATCGATAATCGATCAGGGGATTTTACCCCAGAACCAGTGAGGAGGTTTTGACCAAGGACGATTGATCCACCAACTTCCACGCCGGTATGCCGGGTCTTCTGGGCATTGGCAAAAGTCGGTACTTCTCCAATTCCCGGAACGGTCAATTCTGTCACCAGGTGCTCGTTCCTTAATTCCAAGTTATAAACTGTAAGGTCCCAATTCACTAAGCCCTGCAAAGCTTTTCCGCGGTAGCCTAATTCAAACTGCCAACCGCGCTGAGCATCTAAGTCAATGAACGCGCCGTTTGGGGGAAGTCCATTCACATTGAGGGCTTGAATAAGCTGAATATTAATGGGGGGTTCATAGACACGACTCGTATTAAAAAATATCTGAGAAGTGGAAGTGGGTCGAAAGAGAAAACCGATCTTGGGGGAAAGGGCGCTAAAGGTTCGATCGGCGTCTAAGACTTGAGAAGCCGTGCTGGGTGGAAAAAAATTGGTCACCGTTCCCTCTCGCCGGGAGTAGACGAGTCGGCCACCGGCAATAATGGTCAACCGAGGCCAAAGGTCTAATTGCCCTTCAAGATAGGCGCCTAAATTGATAGTCTGGGTAAAGCGGTTTTGCAATGCGACGCTACGATTCCCAAAATTATTGATAAACACACGAGTACGAGATTCTCCAAAACGCGGAGAAAATCCCAAAACCACTCTGGCTGGCAACCCTCCGAGAGGATGGTCGAGGACATATCGAAATTCACTGCCCATATCTTGGTTTTCAATGAAAAGCTTTTGCGCTCGAGAAAGGTCATGAATCCAATACTGGTAAAAGGGAGCAAACGTGAATCGATGACCGTTGAGTACTTCATTCACATACGATAACCCAGCATAGTGGTATTGAGTATATTCGGCATGGCGGCAGGCTTCAGCTTTAATACACGCAATAGGATTCACAACCACGTCAGGTTCGGCCCCACTTTGCGTCGGGTTATCTTCAAACTGGGTCTTGGTCAATGCGCCAGGATTATCAGTGGCAATACTGGCATTGGCCACAAAAAGTTGGACAGATTGGGAGTCACCGATGTGGAGGGCAAGATTCGTCAAGAGCCTGATGGAATCATGTTGATTGTTGGTGCGAAAACCATGCTGGCCATTCGCAGAAAGACTGACATAATATTCGACTGTGGTTGGCTCACCGAAGGCATCAAACGCATCAAAAAGGTGTCCAGAAGAAATTTGCGAGTTATAGAAATCATAGCGGCCACCGCTGGCTTTGGCTTGGAACCGGGAAGCGCGGGCGCTATTTCGCAACACAAAGTTGATTGCGCCGCCAAGCGTGTTTCCCCCGAACCGAAGAGCGGCCGCCCCTTTATAGACTTCAATGTGGTCGACGGCTTGCAAATCAATCACCTCAAAGTTCGAAAAGCCATCGGCTGTTCCCATTGGGACGCCATTAATAAGAAGAGTCACACCCCAGGTGTTGAAATTCGATGAAAGGTTTGTCCCGCGTATCGAGAGTTTGCCATCTGTCGCCCCAGCACGAGATTGGAAAAACACACCCGGAGCAAATTGAAACACATCTTCGAGATTATATCCACGAGATTCCTGGACCTCTTCTGCAGGAATGTAGGCTAGGCCTGAGGCCTCTCGGTCTAGGCATTCCGACCATAAAGAATCTTCCGTGACGACTATGGGTGGTAAGGTCGAGATGGTGGGAGAATTGTTGGCTGCGTGTACCGGAAAAGAAAGACTAAGAAATGCTAGAAGGATGCGGAGGAGAAAGAGTGCATGTAAGCCAGTAAGCAAAGAGGATCTTGGCATGGGTAGATCTCACGATATGAGGGAAAAGAAAAAATAGGTAGACATATAAATATGGAGGATTTTATTGTGCATAAAAGGTATATTTGTGGACTTGAACACAAAATGCCGTATTTATACTCAGCAATGGAGAAAAAGGTCAAGAACGGATCAATGACCACAGTGTGATAAAAGGTGAGGATGTAACTATGGGTACACCAAGGCACACTCGAGAATTGGCAAAGCTTACTCCTCCTCGACTTCCGAAAATTGTCGAACGCATTCGCTTGTACCGAGAGCTAGACCGGATGCGACGCCAACAACCGATTGTCTGGATTGTTGGTGCCCCAGGGATGGGGAAAACGACCCTGGTAAACAGCTATGTCCAGGCGCGAAAACTCAAAGCGCTTTGGTACCAACTTGACGCAGGAGATCAGGACCCCGCCACCTTTTTTCATTATCTCAACATCGCGTTTCAAGCAGCAGTGCCTCGATCGAGATTGTGGCTTCCCCATTTAACGGCGGAATATGTTGGCGGTCTCCCCATTTTTGCGCGAAGGTTTTTCGAGCGAATGCTCAGTCATGCGAAAGCCCCTGGGGTGGTAGTTTTGGATAATTTTCAGGATCTGCCCGCCGGCTGTCCGATGCAGCAACTCCTTCCACAAGGGATGGAGGCCTTACCCCCCAACGTGACCCTGATTGTTATTAGTCGAGAACTGCCGCCGGACGAATGGGTGAAGCTTCGCGCTAACCAAAGTATGAGCCTGGTCTTGGAAGATTCACTACGTCTCAGTGATCAGGAAGAGCAGGCCTTCATTGCACTCCATTTGGAGAAAAAACATCATGCGCAGTTTGAACAACAACGAATGGCATTGGGCATCGCCAAAGGATGGGTTGCAGGGTTGATTCTCCTCATCGAGCAAATGAAGCTACGGGGCAAGATTGAAAACGCAGCCCTCTCTGAGGATGTGCAGATCACGTTTGAGTACCTGGCGCGTGAGGTTCTGGGGCACTTTTCGAAGAAAGACCAAGATGTGTTAGTGGAAAGTGCCATTTTCCCATGGATGACCGGGGAAATGGTCGCGACGCTCACAGGCAATCGGAAGGCCAAGGCCGTACTGGATAGCCTGGCCCGTCGTCGGTATTTTACTGAACGTCGACAAGGTGCGAATTTGGTGTTTCACTACCATCCCCTTTTTCACGCATTTTTACGTGCGCAGTTTGAGCAATGCTACCCTGGACAAAAGGGAAAAAAAATCGTGCAGCGGGCGGCACAGATTTTAGAAGGCGTCGGTGAACCAGGTGAAGTGATTGAACTCTTTCACCAGGCGGGGCTGGTGGATGATATCATTCGTTTGGTTCAGGCCCATGCGCCCACATTATTTGAACAAGGGCGAAACGAGACAATTCTTTCATGGTTGCGCCATGTTCCTGAAGAGCGGTTTGATGAGTGTCCTTGGTTGTGGTTTTGGCAAGCCACCGCGTTGATGGTCACGGACCCCGTGAGAAGCCAAGCTCTCTTTCAAAAAGGGTTAAAGGCATTTGAATGTCAGGGGGAGGGCTTGGGGCAAATATTATGTGTAACGGGGTATTTAGAATCACTGGTGGGAAGCTGGGGGAATTTAATCTCCTTAGATGAGTGGCTCCCAAAATTGGAAGCCTTGCTCCAGAAATTTCCTGGCCCCTATCCCATTGAGGTGGAAGTGCGGATTCTTGCGGCTAGGCTGCTTTTGATGGGACGACCGCACGATGCGAAAGATCAGCTTGATGCGTGGGCATGGCAATTACTAGACCTCTTAGAACAACTTCCTAATGGAACTCTCAGAGCTCTTGCGGCACTTCCATGTCTAGGGTGGTTATCTTGGACAAAGGCTCAACCTGCTCTTTGCGTAATCGCCAATCGAGTGAAATCATGGGCATCAGAAAAGAACTGCCCAACCATAATCTCAGCAACGGCAATAATGACTGAAGCAATGTTGGCTCTTCACACTGGACACATTCGTAATGCCATTCGCTTGGGAAAGTTAGGATTGGCCGTTTGCGAGCAAGATGGCCTGTTTTTTCTAACTCAGCAGATGGTGATGCACCAAGTTTGGTCTGCACTCACGTTTGGGGATTGGGAAGGAACCAAAGATCTATTGGAACCATACAAGCAGTTGGCGGAGCATCATCCTGGTGTCCATGGCTTGCAGTATCACGGGACCTCCTTGTGGTTGTCGCTTGAGACCCAGCAATGGGAGCAAGTCTCATATCACCTTGAACAAGGGAATCGCCGGATCCATTGCGGGGGAGCCTATCAGGAAGCGAATTGGCTGGTTGGACGAGCACTTGTGAATTTTGAGTTGGGCCATGGCCCCCAGGCTCTTCAGGATCTCGAACGTGCCGCGACAGTCGGTGAGACCACGGGGCTGATTTTAACCAATGTTCAGGTTAAGTTTATTCGTGCTTATTTTGCGTTTCAATTGGGGGATGAGTTTAAAGGTCTTACCCTTCTCTCGCAGGCGTTGGCTACCTCACGTTCCACGGGCATAAAGAATAATTGGTTTTGGCGACGTTCTATTATGACGATACTTTGTGTGAAAGCTTTAGAGAATCACATTGAAGTCAATGAAGCGCGTGAGATAATCCAAAAATATGAGTATCGTCCTTCCACGCCCCCTTATGGTCTTACGGAATGGCCATGGGAGGTGCAGATTCGAACCTTCGGAACTTTTGCTATTAAAGTGGGGGGGACGGCTGTGCAGTTTGGACGGAAAATCCCGCGACGGGTTTTGGCCCTATTGCAAGCAATTATTGCTTTTGGTGGGCAACAGATCCGAGAAGACATACTCATGGATGCGCTTTGGCCAGAATCAGACGGGGATCGAGCCTATCGGGCCTATGCGACCGCGTTACATCGGCTCCGAAAATTATTGGGCCAAGATGAGTTGATTCAGGTGCAAGATGGTAAGGTTTCACTGGATCTATATCGGTGTGGTGTGGATGTCTGGGCCTTTGACCATTTGTTAGCACAAGCGGCGAAGGCTTCAAAAGATGGTCAGGCAGAGAGAAGCCAAGACCTAAGGGAGCAAGCACGCCAGCTCTATCACGGACCGTTTTTAAAAGATGAGGATGCGCCGTGGATCATACCTATCCGTGAACGACTCCGGAGTCAGTATGTGATGCATGTCGAAATCCTCTGCCAAGCTTGGGTTGACAACGGCCAAGTCGACGAAGCCCGCACGCTCTTTGAACGGGCCATCAAATGCGAACCCAAAGTTGAATTCCTCCGAGAATCATTCATGTAATTATTTCTGTCCACCTTTTTTTATTCCACTGAATAAAAGATAGATGTTAGGGTGAAGAGTCCCCATTAGTTTTCCCTTCCTTCCCTTTCCCCCCCACTTTGTTCCATTGCCTTCTCCTCCCACAATATTAAAAAATTTCCCAAAAAAGCTGAATCGGTAAACAATCGGTAAACAGTTGTGTGGTAGATCTCTCTCCCATTGGGATACGGGCATTGTTGTATCGCTGATCTGTCGTACGCACATATCAAAGGAGGGGGGTATGCGTGGTAATGGTAAAAGGTGGGGGTTGGGTCTCGGCATCCTTGTGGGGCTTGTGAGTTTGGTGTCGGTGGCCTCCGCCAATGAACTGTGGGTGACCCCGCAGAAAGCCAATGCCGAGAAAAAGATTGGCAATTGGACCGTGGCGAACTTAGGGGGCGAGACGCACTTTGGCTTTGTGGTGCCGGATAACTTTGAAAGTTTTGAGAAAGCCACGATCGTGCTGCTGCCGGAGGAAGCGGGCACCTTTACCTATGATCTGCAGCTCTCGATGGCCAAACATGGTGATGCGCAGGATATGTTCACGAATAGCCTGCCCGGCCTGACCGCAACAACGGGAGAGCAGGTGCTCACTGAACTCGATGTGTCGGCGATTATTCCGGCACTGACGCAAGTGGATGATGCGGGAAAAACCTACCTGACGCTGAATATGGAACTGCCGGTGAAGCAAGATAACACGCAAGTGTTGGGCTTGCGGTTTCAGTATACAGGTCCGGCTGGCCCGCAAGGCGAACAGGGAGAGCAAGGGATACAAGGGGAAACAGGTCTGACCGGTCCACAAGGCCCACAGGGCGAAACAGGAGTACAAGGGGTACCTGGTCCACAAGGCCCTCAAGGCCCGATCGGTTTGACTGGGGCTCAGGGTGTTCCTGGTCCTGAAGGACCAGAGGGACCGTCAGGTGCAGTGGCTTTAGCGGGAATGGTCTGCCCTCCGGGAGGTGCACTTATTGGCTTTGATGCCAATGGCCAAATCTTATGTTCCAATTTCACACCAACCTCAACAATTATTAACACAATAGATTCTGTTGGGGACGTGGGTCGGCATATTTCAATTGCTATTGGGATAGACAACCTGCCAATTATCGCGTATTTCGATAACACCCAAAACATGCTCAAAGCCTTACATTGTGGTGACGTTCAATGTATAACCGGAAATACGATTTCCAACGTAGACAGTATTAGTCTGGGGGTAGGAATCCGTAAAACTTCTATTGCCATTGGCACAGATGGCTTTCCTATTATTAGCTATTTCGATAGCAATGACGATGCCCTAAAGGTTTCTCACTGTGGAGATCACACTTGTTCATCAGGAAATCTCGTGACAGTTATCGAGAATTTGGATCCGGCCGGAATAGAGTCTTCCATTGCCATTGGCCAAGACGGCCTACCGATCATTAGTTATGCCGACTGGGCTAATAATGATCTTAAAGTGGCACATTGTGGGAATACATCTTGTTCATCTGGGAATGTGCTCACCACCGTAGATAATAGCTTTGATGTCGGACGTGGAAGTTCTTTAGCCATAGGCCAAGATGGGCTTCCACTCATTAGCTATAATGATCGTGGAAATCACGCAACCAAAATATTGCATTGTGGCAATTCGGCGTGTACGGCTGGAAATCAAATTTCAACAGCTGATGAGAATAATGGGTTAGGCGAAACCTCTATAGCCATAGGAGTCTTGATGCCAATTGTCACGTATTTCAATAATGCCTCCTCAGATAGGAATCTGCATGTCCTGTCTTGCATTCTGCCTACATGTACTGGTGGAACCTTGAACTTTATTAGGGGAGTCGTAGATTCCTCCGGAGATACTGGATCCCATAATTCAGTAGCGATCGGAACAGATAGCCGTGGGATCATTGCCTATTTTGATGCTATAAGTGAAGATCTCAAGGTGGCTCACTGTGGTTCAGAAAACTGTTCATTGATTGATTCGACTGTAATTGTTGATGAAGCCTTGCAGGTGGGTGAGTATGCCGCCATAACTATTGGCACCGATGGCTTGCCAATAATTGCGTACTACGACAAAACAAACGGTGATCTAAAAGTGGCTCATTGTGGGAATTTATTTTGTACACCGTAAAAGATGATAATTTTCTAGAGAAAGACCATCAGTGTTTAACTAGAGAGTAGGTGATTTCCCAATATGATGGGTTCCTCGTTATATGCAAAGATACACCAGACGTCAGACTGTACCAGTATGGGTTGATCCCAAAAGAAGTCATCAGGGTTGCACCAGACCTATTTGTGTACAAGATGTATGGACACATGGAAATTGCACAATATTATTTAAAGGGCCAATGCTCCTGAATGCAAAGTAAAAGCACTATTGAGAGAGGCAAACGCAAGCTGCCCAGATAGAGCTACCTCAGAATGAGTTGACCGTCATGCACATTCAGTATCGCGAGTTGATGACGCTGATCACTCACTTCGTTCGACTCATAAGGTAAAATGGCAGTCGCAAGCTATTTTTACGACTCTAGCACCATAAAGATTACGCTTGTGTGCGTACAAGAGGTTTCCTGGTTTTACCATATCGCCGGATGAGTTGAATGGACGGAAAAGGCAAGAGATTCATCCTGCCGTTGCGGGTGAGTTGATTGTCCAGATGTAATTGATCCTCTTGGCGATGTCGGGAGTTAACTTCTTAAGAATTTTTAATGTCTCACCCGGGGCCTGCCACCTGGCAGGTTCCTGTTTTTTTAAAGCAGGGGATTGCCGGAAGTTAGGGTTGGGAACTGGCTAAAATCTCGGTCAGCGGTCCACAGTTCATGTACCCTATGATGGTGGCAGAGGGCCGCGATCCGAGCATTATGAATAATGGGCCCTTGGATTTTTCCTTCCAACGCACCTTGCCGTCGCGCAGGTCAGTAGCCATTGGTTTCCACCAGCAAAAAGACGCGGGAAGATTCGAGCCAAGCATCCACATGTTCACAGGTGATGAGTCGTGGTGCGGGTGGCCTGAAGATTCTGGAGTGCGTCACAATGGCCAGAAATTCATGGAGACACGGTCAGGGAAGTGCCCAGGGTGTTGCCTTCCGCCAAACGTGCGACCTTTGAGGCGGCGGCCTCATGCCAAGGCGAACCTTCTCGGTGGGCATACACCAAGCTGTTTGTATTAACGGCAATTACCCTCCTCGATCTTCGTAGGCGCGTTCTCGGATGCCGTCCCAGGAGATCCCTTGCATGTCTGCCTGCAGCCCTTCCCCTTTAACCGTTGCTTTCCGCAAACGGAAGTTTCCCCTTTGTTGGTGCTCATTGATCAGGCGCCGCAAACCCTCTTCCACTAAAGCTTTGACTGTGGTCCGGTATTTGTGGCTAATTTCTTTGCTTCCTCTATAAGCGATTAAGGAATATCGACTGTTGTCTTCATACATATTGATGTATAGAAAGATTTGGTTTTCTGTCAATACGAGTGAGCACAATCACAGGTCCCGAGTAAGGGTTCCGTCGTTACTAGACCTGCCAAGAAAGTCCCTTGCTTTGCATGGGGATGAATGGCAGCCCGGGGCAAATGAAAGCTATAACTTCTTTTAGGTTTTTAAGAAGCCCACCCTTTGGGCGGGGAGTTTCACTCTAAAAATCTTCATAGTTTCTCGCCATGGGAGAGATAGTTGAATTGGTTCAAAAAAATCTGAATCGGTAAACAATCCGTAAATAGTTGTGTGGTAGATCAATATGTCCGAAGGACCGGTGCAATCTGGTCTCGCAGATAATTGAGAGAAAGGAGGGTGGTGTGCACTATGACCTCTAGAGGTGATACTTATCCGAGCCCATTTGTGGGATTCCTGCATATGGTAGCGGTGGTCTCGCCGAATAAATTGTACGTGATACCGTAAAAAGCTAATAGTACGAAAAAGATCGAATTTAGGACGGTGGGGAGCTTAGAAGAGCAAAAATATTCTGGATTTGACTTTCATTGAGGCAATTTATTTTCCAAAAGGAGTAGCTATGTTCCAAGAATCATCAGTAGCTTTTCGTCCTGAAAAACAAGACCTGTGTGGTTCCACGGTGGCCATTTCTAGTGATTCCCATTTATTTTCGGTACCCATTAAAGAGGTTTATGTCCCCTTGACCTCATCCCCCACTGACAACGATTGGATTTTAACCAAACAAAATCGAGCTCCCGCACATCTTACTTCCCGTCTCCAAGAACTAGTTCCCCTGCTTCAAATTATCAATTTTCAATTAGAAACAGTAACCACTCAAGAAACAGTTGGTACTGTGCCTCTCTTAGCTTCGACTATGAACCAGAATGGTACACACCAGGCTTCAATTTTTTACATTATGGCAGATTATATAGCTGGAACTGCAGTGTATGCTGGATTGGCAGGTACCTATATCGTTGGGCTTCATGATCGGGCTGAAGCTCAACCCATTCAACTTTGGCTGAAAAGTAACCGCGTTATGCATCTGAAGCCTGGAACTGGCTTGCTTCGAGGGCGATCTGTTTTAGGCGAAGACGAGCGTGAATTAATGCGAGAACGATTACTAAAAAAAGGGCGATGTGACGTCCCTATGAAAGTTGAAATCTACCAAGGTACTCAATTGACTGCTTTGGCTGAACCAGTGATTGGTGTGTACCTAGATAACCCGTATTTTCCTGACCAGAAAATGGATTATTTCCAACGGGAGAATTCGAAACTTTCTGCTAAATTAATAGCTGGTTTGCGGTCGGACACTGCCTCACAGGCTGTTGCTGGTGAACAAGGGCAAGCCCTCGCGCAACGCTTTACAGAAATCATTCCTCAACTTCCCCATCTTATTATATCCCGAGGTCGACATCTGCAGAAGCATCTGCAAGAAACGCCACATCTTTATAAGCAGGTCGTGACTTGTGGTATTGGGCTTGACACGAAGCCACTTCATTTTTCCCACCCTACGCAAAAATGGTTTGGATTGGATCTTCTTCATTCTCTTAAATTTCGAAGAGCCCAATTTCAACTGATAGGGGGAGATAGTGCTACCATGTCATTGGTGGCTACTGACTTACGCCGGCCTGGATGGGGCCAATGCCTCATTCATGCAGGCTTTAATGTGCATGCCCCTAGCTTATTCATTCTTGAAGGGTTCACCATGTACTTACAAGTCGATGAACTGGGGGCTTTGTTCGATGAAATCCATGATCTGTGCCAGCACTCTAGTAGTGTACTTTGGATGGATCATGTGACACCCAATCTCTTTCAACTTACTTCTCCAGAAGTGCAGGGATTTTTACGTGCCATTTCTCGGCTTGGAGAACCCTTTGTGACGGGGTTTGATTGCGGAGAATCAATTTCCAGTAAATGGGAATCAATTTCCATGGCCTCTTCTGCTGCGATTTTAAAAGGGGAGGTGCCACCTCATCCCGTATACGATCAACATCGCATGTCACTCTTAAAACCACAGCAGTGATAAAAGGCAAGTTAGCGATTCACTGATACCATCAATAAAGGAGGAACATCTATCGATAGGGGAAAAAGGGGTTCTCTCTGTTTGAACGGTCCATTCCTCTTGTATCGCATCGGGACATACAGCTCAACGCACCATACTTAAACGATTGAATCGATTGAATTGTTTAGAAAAACGGATGTTGGTGTGCCCACAGATACTAGGGGCGAAGCACGTTTCACCGCCTCCCCACGTCAACAGATACAAGTCATGATCGATTAATTGTCCCCTGCATTGCCCGTCAAGCCTTTCCTTCCCCGATTCTGCTGTTTATCCCTGAGGTTCTGTATCCTCACGACCGCCAAACCACCGGTGTGAAACTGTGAATGAAGTGATTTAGGTTTTTCTTTGAAAAGCTTCTGAATCTGTAAACAGTTGTGTGGTAAGAAGGCGCAATTAGCACCTGCGTTTATAGTTATTTCGGTTGATTATTAGGGCATTGATAAGTCTCGAGGGTCGGAGGGATTCATAGCATAAACTGTTTTAGATAGGAATTTGGAAAACACCGGAACGAACTAAGATCATGAATTGTCTTGTATTCAACCGGCCAATAAGGAGGAAAGATGAGAAGTAAAACCTTGTTTCCGACATTTTCGACAATTGTGTTCGCTCTTTTACTGCTTGGATTCAAAACCCCGAATCAAGTGTTTTTTTGGCATTAACCCAATTGTTGCGCTGACGAGTTGAATCCAAGAGATATTCTTTACGTCTATTTCGAAGGTTTGAATTTCACCAATCTTTTTTGGTTAATTCCCTTAACTAGGGCCTGCCATCAGGCCGGTCCTAGTTTTACAGATTATTGCGCAGGTATTAAAAAATTCTGGACTTGCGAACAATTAATGTTTTGACAGTGAGTTAAGTTTTCTGAAAACTTCATGACTCCCGTTGATTTTTATCAGTACATCTTTCTCGGAGTGGCGCTCTGTAGCCTTTTAGGTCTTGGAGTGGCATGGTATGTTTTCCTCCGTTCAGACCAAAATTAGGGCGCTTCGCTAACTCTTTAGAACCCACATTCTTGGGTTCCGATAAGTTTTTCGAATCTTTCAGATCACAACAAATGTTCCTCTCCTGATTTCCAGTGGGGAAAAATGAGGACCTGGCCTATTCCGCTTGCGAGCCGGATTTCTGTCTCGTTCCGTTTCTCCGTTTTCGATGGTGTCGAGGCCTAATAGAATTTTCTCTGTTGGCTTCGTTGAAGGGCCCCCTTTTCTGCTTTTGTAGCCGTACGTTTTTTCTGGCGCGGTCCTATCTTTCATGCCCTTATGGGAATGGCTAAGTTGGTTGGCATCATCCCCTCTATGTGTAAATGTTACACATAAATCGTAAGTCCCGCTTCTTTGTCTGCCAAGGACGGATTTATGCATCATGCTCTATTGGGTGATCTTTGGGTTAGTTAAGTGGGAACTGGCAGAGGGGTAAAAGTTTTCAGATGGGAAAGGCTATCCCAATATCTGTGGTCGTAGCATGGAGGGCGCCTGTTGAAGAGATGATTTGGAGAAGGCTGTCCGAGTTTCCAATGGCATCTTTAAGAATGATGACGGCGAGGTTGAGTTGCCGGGCATCAATTACTGTTCGCATAAGACAATCGGGGGTGGTGGGGCCTAGGACAAAGAGTGTTTTGACGTCCAAATCTTCAAGGCGATCGGCCAGGCTGCTGCCCTCAAATCCTGATCTTGAATCTTTTTTGGGATCTGTGCCTTTGGAGATGACCATCATGCCTGGCGGCATGACCAAATCCGAGTGAAATTGTGCGCCGCGTGATCCTTGAACACAATGGGTGGGATGCGGACCGCCTTGTTCCGTAAAGGAGCAATGGTTGGGTGGGTGCCAATCTCTTGTGGCCAGAATCACCCACCCGTTTCGACTGAAATGTTGTATGTACGCATTGATAATCGGTATGCAATTCTCACCTTCTTTCATTCCCATGGTTCCTCCAGGAAAAAAGTCGTTTTGAGGATCGACGAGAAGTAGAGCCGATTGCCGGTCTGGTTGTGGGGTTGAAGAGGGGTTCGACGGAGGTTCTTTGGCGTGTTTCATGTTATGTAAATTCTGGCCTGGTTTATATCTTGCTGGACAAATCCTTATCCATAAAACCTAGGTGAGTCCCCGATGAAAATGTGCAAGATGACGGGGAAGGGGAATTAGAATTTTTGCTTGCCAGGTTACCTAGGAAACGATTTCGGTTCCGATGCCCTTGTCAGTGAATATTTCGAGGAGAATGGCATGGGGCACGCGCCCATCAATGATATGGGCTTTTTTCACTCCACCCTGGAGCGCGGATAAGCAGGCATGAACTTTGGGAAGCATGCCTTCGTTAATGATCTTTTTTTTCACCATGCGTTCCATGTCTTTGCGGGGTAAGGTAGACACATGGTGGCCCTTGTCATTTCGAATGCCTTTGACATCGCTTAACATCAACAATTTTTCGGCCTGAAGTGCTGCTGCTAAACTTCCGGCGGCCAGGTCTGCATTAATATTATGGGTCTGTCCTTTAGCATCGACTCCGATCGGGGCAATGACAGGAATAAAATTAGCCTCTTGGAGAGTCAGCAATAATTCATTGTTCACATGACTGACTTCACCCACGAGCCCATAATTCTCTGCTTGGAGGGCCTCGGTAGAGCCACTATACCTATGAAAAAGACTTTTCGGATTAAAAGATTTGGTGGTAAACAATTTTCCGTCTTTTCCGGTGAGCCCTACCGCCTTTCCCCCATGTTGATTCAAGAGCGCAACAATTTCTTTGTTGATTCGCCCGCCTAACACCATTTCCACGACTTCCATCGTCGATTTGTCGGTTACTCGAACGCCATGAATAAACTGAGATTCAATGCCCAGAGTGTCCAGCATTTTATTGATTTGCGGGCCACCGCCATGGACGATGATGGGGTTGAGTCCGACATATTTCATGAGGACCACATCCTCGGCAAATCCTTCCTTCAGATCTTCAGCGACCATGGCGTTACCACCGTATTTGATGACAATGGTCTTCCCCGCAAAATTGCGAATGTAGGGGAGGGCTTCGATAAGAATGTCGGCTTTTTTGATCAGTTTATCCATGGGGCCACGTATAGTAATTAGAGAATGAATCGACTGAGGTCTTGGTCTTTGACGATGTTGTGTAAATGATCTTTGACGTACTGGGCATTGATGATCACCTTTTTCTCCTGGAGGTCTTGGGCTTCAAATGAGACATCTTCCAATAGGCGTTCCACAATCGTGAACAACCGTCGTGCGCCGATGTTTTCGGTACGGTCATTCACCTCGACGGCTGTGGCAGCAATTTCTTCAATGCCATCCGGTGTGAATTCTAAGTAAATGCCTTCTGTTTCCAAGAGTGCGTGATATTGTTTAATGAGCGCATTCTTGGGTTCCGTGAGAATGCGGATGAGGTCATCTTTTGTCAACGGTTCCAATTCCACTCGAATC
The DNA here is from genome assembly GCA_965223185.1 of Nitrospirales bacterium. Lineage (GTDB taxonomy): Bacteria > Nitrospirota > Nitrospiria > Nitrospirales > UBA8639 > Nitrospira_E. The sequence goes on from OZ244988.1 coordinate 1,525,557, forward strand.
GGGAATCGGCCTTGTAATTCTGGAATTAAATCGGAGGGCTTAGCGACATGAAATGCGCCGGCGGCAATGAACAAAATATGATCGGTTTTGACGAGCCCGTGTTTGGTGTTGACGGTGGAGCCTTCGACAATGGGCAGCAGATCTCGTTGGACTCCTTCTCGAGAGATGTCCGGTCCCTGATGCTTTTCCTTTCCCGCGATTTTGTCGATTTCATCCAAAAATACGATGCCGGATTGTTCCGTGCGTGCGATGGCTTCTTTGGTCACCTCGTCCATGTCGATCAGCTTTTGAGCTTCTTCATGCGCCAAAAATTTGAGCGCTTCGGAAACCTTCATGCGCCGGTCTTTCTTTTTTCCGGGCATTATTCCACCAAGCATCTCCCGGAGGTTATGTTCCATGTCCTCCATTCCCCCGATATTGGAAATGATTCCTACTGGCAATCCCCCTCGTTCTTTCGTTTCTATTTCCACCATTCGATTATCCAGTTTTCCCTCCTGTAGTTGCGTGCGAAGCTTAGCCCGAGTGGATTCTTGGGAATCGGATTTTTTTTCTGGTGTGGTATCTGCCGACTGGTCTTGGTTCTCGGTGTCTGTGGAGGCTTTTGAAGGGGATGGGGGAAGCAGGATATCCAGTATTCGCTCTTCGGCCATTTCTTCAGCTTTGTGTTGCACGGTCTCTAAATAGGCTGTTTTCACCTGATTAACGGAAATATCCGTCAAATCGCGGATCACGGATTCAACATCTCGTCCAACGTACCCCACTTCCGTAAACTTGGATGCCTCTACTTTGATGAAAGGAGCCTCAGCCAGCTTGGAGACTCGGCGCGAAACTTCGGTTTTCCCAACACCGGTCGGCCCGATCATGATAATATTTTTGGGAACAATTTCCTCACGAAGGTCCGGACTCAGTTGTTGCCGCCGCCATCGGTTGCGGAGTGCGATGGCGACCATTCGTTTTGCATCTTTTTGGCCGATGACATAGCGGTCAAGTTCTTCCACAATTTGACGGGGCGTCATGGAATCAAGTCTTGGTGTTGAAGGGGTCATGTCCTGTTCCATTGGTTATTTCGGTAACTCCTCGATCACAAGGTTTTGGTTGGTATAAATATCGATGCTCCCAGCTATTTGCATACTTTGTTCGACAATCTCTTTTGGTGAAAGATCCGTTTTGGCCAAGAGAGCTCGGGCGGCAGCTAGGGCGTAGGAACCACCTGAGCCGATGGCGAGGATGCCATCTTCCGGTTCGATGACATCTCCAGTGCCGGAAATTATAAAAGAATGTTCATGGTTGGCGACAGCCAGTAAGGCTTCGAGTCTGCGAAGCACACGATCGGTTCTCCAGTCTTTGGCCAGTTCCACCGCCGCGCGCGTGAGTTTCCCTCGATATTCCTCTAACTTTGCTTCAAATTTTTCAAACAATGTAAACGCATCTGCTGTCGCTCCAGCAAAGCCAGCAATCACTTGATTTTGATGCATGGTGCGGAGTTTTCGAGCATTGCTTTTCATGACGGTGCTTCCGACGGTGACTTGGCCGTCGGAGCCCATCGCCACAATTGGGCCTTTCCGCACACAAAGTATCGTCGTGGAACGAATGATCATGATCGCCGAGTGTCTCCTTGTCTAAGTGTGGTGAGGGGTGAGCCTGATCGTGGATGGGCTCGATCATAGACGTCCATTAGGTGATCGGTGGCCACGTGGGTATATTTTTGTGTGGTGGCTAATGATGCATGCCCAAGTAATTCCTGAATCGCTCGTAAATCTGCACCCTCATCTAGTAGATGAGTGGCAAAAGAATGACGCAAGGTATGTGGTGTGACGGATTTCGTGAATCGGTCTCCAGCTTGCCGCTTGATGATTCGCTCGATACTTCGGGTAGTTAATCTGCCTCCTCGTACATTTAAAAAGAGGGCTTGTGAGCCGAACCGGGGCGAAAGTTTTTTACTATTTTTCGGCTCTTTTAGTGAACTCTTGGGGTGGTGTTGACGTTGATAGTCGAGGAGGGCCTGTGCGGCAACAGTTCCAATTGGAACCCTGCGTTCTTTTTTCCCCTTTCCCCGCAATCGAATGAATTGAGCCTCAAGATCCAGATCATCCCAGTTGAGTCCTACTAATTCCGATACTCGAGCTCCGCTGGAATAGAGGGTCTCCATGATTGCTTGATCTCTGGCCTGAGTCCAGGATTGTGCCGAAGGTGCATCTAAGAGTGTGGTGGTTTCGTCTTTGGTTAACACCGCTGGGAGGTGTATCCCAAGCCGCGGTGACCGAACAGCAGCGGCTGGATTTTGGTAAATCCGCCCCTCTTCAATCGCGAATCGAAAGAAACTTTTGAGGCAGGCGAGTTTTCGAGCCAGTGAGGTTTTTTTTAACCCTTGATCACTCAAGTGTTTCAAGTAGGAACGAATATGCAAGGGTTGAATGGCATTGAGCTGGGGTGGGGTTTCTAAAGGAAAAAACTGTTCTTGAAGATGTCCCAAGAACTGTTTCAGGTCAGAATGATAGTTGCGATGGGTTTCTTCCGATCCACCCCGTTCCAACTGTAGGTAGAGGATGTAGGCATGAATGACCTCATTCATTGTATAAGCCCTGATTGGGTCGTCCATGATTGAAACTCTAACTGAGCCCTTTCCTGAATAGCTTGTCGCTTTTTTTGTTTGTCCCGAATGGGAGTTTCGAAAGGCGGAAACAATCCAAAATTTGTATTGATGGGCTGAAAGTATTTCGGCTCACAGGTCGTGATGTATTGAAGCAATGCACCATGTGCTGTGGTTGGAGGAGGGACGAGCAAAGCTTGTTTGGCTAATAAACGTGCCGCATTGAGCCCGGCTAATCCTCCGCTGGCCGCAGCTTCCACATAGCCTTCAACACCCACCAATTGTCCGGCGAAAAAGATGTTGGTGTGTTTCTTCAATTGCAAGGTGTCTTTTAAGAGCACAGGCACATTAATAAAAGTATTGCGATGTATACTTCCACATCGAAGAAACTCCGCCTGTTCTAAGCCGGGAATCATTCGAAATATTCGTTTTTGTTCGGGGTAGGTAAGCTTGGTTTGGAATCCCACCAGGTTATAACAGGTGCCATGTTGATTTTCTGCCCGTAATTGTAACACAGCATACGGACGAGTTCCGGTTTTGGGATCAATGAGGCCAACGGGTTTTAAGGGGCCGAATGTCAGGGTTTGCCGTCCTCGCTCAGCCATCACTTCAATCGGTAGGCATCCTTCAAAATAGGGGATGTTTTCGAATGCCTTAGGTTGGACGCGATCAGCCTTGATAAGAGCGTCATAAAATTGATTGTAGGTTTCCTCGTCAATGGGGCAATTGAGATAATCGGCAGTTCCTTTATTATAACGAGAAGCCCGAAAGATCCGGTTCATGTTCAGGGAGTCGGTGTCGACTATTGGAGAAATGGCATCAAAAAAATAGAGGTTTTTGGACCGAGTCAGTTGGGTAATCCCTTCGGATAATTTTGGTGAGGTTAAGGGACCTGTGGCAATGATGCAGACGGCGTCTTCCGGAATAGTCTGGATTTCTTCCCGAAGAACTCGCACATTGGGATGTTCACTGAGCGCTTGTGTGATTCTTTGAGAAAATTGTTCGCGATCCACCGCTAATGCGGCGCCTGCCGGAACGGCGACGTCATCGGCAATCTGAATGATTAAGGACCCCAGTTGCCGCATTTCTTGTTTGAGAATTCCCGGTGCACTTGTGGGGTCGTTGGAGCCTAATGAATTGGAACAGACTATCTCGGCGAGATGTTCGGTCTTATGGGCAGGTGTCTCAGTTTTGGGCCTCATTTCATAAAGAGTGACTTTGGCTCCCTGCTTGGCTGCCTGCCAGGCGGCTTCGGATCCGGCGAGCCCCCCTCCGATAATGACGACATCTTGACGCATGGGTGTGTACTTAAGAACTTAAGGGAATTTCACTCAACGTAGGCGGTTGTGATTCTAAAAATGGCAAAAAAAGGTGTCAACCTTCACATGAGACACATAGGCCCGTCAAGGCGGTCAGGGCGCGTTCGTGACAGTCTTGTGTAGTAGCCAAGACACCATGGAGATTACGATATTCATTCGTGCCGTATTGAATCGGATTTCCATGAATGTCTGTAAAGCACCCTCCTGCGCCCCGCATTATCGCTTCGGGTGCACAAGCATCCCAGGCTTTGGTATACGGACCCGGTTCCATATACAAGTCAGCCCCTCCCTTCGCTATGAACCCAATCTTTAGTCCAACGCTTCCCATAGGATACTCATTCTGAATATTGAGGGTCTGTTTGAGAACCGAAAGATGCGGTGAACGATGGGATCGAGAGGCGACCAGAGATAGAGCGGAGGAGTTTTGGGACTGGGAGGCCTGTAGGGGATGCCGTACTCCCTGATGTTCCATCCACGCTTTGTGATTGGCGATGCCGACAAATAACTGGTCTTCGGTTGGCCAATAGACGACTCCTAATTGGGATATGCCATTGACCGCTAAGCCAATCATGATGGAAAACTCGCCATTATGAGCAATGAATTCTTTGGTGCCATCCAAAGGATCGACATACCAAATCCTTTCTCTTCCCTGAGGGTGAGTTGGCAGGGGGCTTTCTTCAGCTATAATTTCATCACGAGGAAATTGTGCGGCTAACCCCTCCACAATAAGGGCATTGGCTCGTTGATCGGCTTCGGTGACGGGATCATTTTTTCCTTTAAACGAGATGGCGAAGTCTTTTTCATAAATACGTAGAATAACCTCTCCTGCATTCCTAGCTAGTTTGGAGGCGAAGTCGATTTCACGAGTCCAATTTGTCATGATTTTTCCTGTTGATGGGGTGAAAGTATTCTTTCTCTTGAACCGATATGAGAAAATGCTTTGGGAAATTTCGCGTTTGGTCCTTCTTGAACAAGTGAGCTGTTTGTTGTGATTCGGATCGCACTTTTCATCCTGCTTTTTTTGGTCATTTTAGTGGCCCTAAAATTTCCTCAGTTCCGTCGAACCCTGGGGGTGGCCATGCTGGGTTTGATGGGAGTTATTGGCCTCATAATTTGGCAGGACACTCAGGAGCGCAATTTAGAATTTAACCGAATTCAAGCAGAGCAGGTTCAACTCTCACAAATGGAGGTTCGTGCAGGCTTAAATGCTCGTTCTTTTGTGATAGGCGGGCGTCTTCAGAGCTTTGCCAAAAACTATACCATACTTTCGATTGAGCTTCAGGCTACGGTCAAAGACTGTCATCAGGATGTATGTGAAATTGTCGGACAGGGGACCACGGTTTTTCCCTTAGAGGTGCCCCCCTCGCAATCAAGAGATTTTTCAGTGACGATCCCATTTTCAGTGGTTCCAAAGGTTAAGGGGGAAGCCGTTTGGCGCTATGAGATATTACAAATCCGCGCCCGATAAGTTCAGCCATTTAGGCGAATTGACAATTTTTCCAGTGGCTTCCTATACTTGGACTGGTTCCCGACCATGATCCTTTGTTTGTAGGCCCAAAGACTCATCAATCCCTTCTCAAAAAGTCTAAGATCCTGTGTTGCTGGGTCTTTTTTGGCATTGAGAATTGGCCACGATATCATTACCATACACTGTTTCCAGGAACGAAAAAGGTATTTGTGCAAATTTCTGAAGAATGGAGATCTGGAGCACGATGACAACAACATATAAGGTCATGCCTGGCCCTGAACATTTTCTACCGCCATCTGCCTCGTCGATGGGTATCCGCTTGCCTGATCCAGGGCAAGCTCACATTCATGGAGATATTGTTGCCGAAGAAGAGGCTATGGAACAGGCGGCCAGGGAGTTTTTGTCGGCTAAAGTTCCCACAATTTTCCCAGGTCCTCTAGTCTTGTGGGCTTGGAATGAAAAGGCTGCCAAAAAAGCCAAGGCGGTTAGGCACTTATACGAAACTATTAAGGAATGTGTCGATTCCAAACTCCAACAAGCGATGCTTATTCCTATGCCTGACTACCGCCCCAAATACCCCAAAATCAATCCTGAAATCGAAATCAATCCTAATCATCCCAACTTAACCATTTGGCATAATAAAATTGATGCCTGTATGTTTGTGGGAGTGCATTGTCATCAGGCCAATCTCTCTCTCAAAATTATTCGTGGTGGAACAAGTTGCTATACCGTTGCTATGTGTGCCCAGGCGGGGCATGAAGATGCTATGCTCTCCTTTCGAGATGCTACAGCTGAAAAGATAGGCAGGCTTGCCGATTGGGTTAAAAAATTGAAGGGAACAGTACCTCCTCCTGAATAAGACAAAAGTAGGTGGTGTATAGTATGTCCCTGGGTGTAAAATAATAATAACTCATTCATATTTAGTGTAAAAAAAACCGAGTATTCTAAATAATAAACTTGCTATTCACCTGAAGCACCTACAAGGAGGTCTTGACATGGCCACTCAAGCTTCATTCATAGGACAAAAGAATAAAAAAGACCAGGTATACACCGATCCCTGGAAAATGATGTATGAGGCGGAAAGAACGCCGTCGTTTTTTACAGGAAGCGAGGTTATTAAAGAAGCGATTCGACGGGCATCTTGCGATGTGATGATAGCCTATCCAATCACTCCACAGAGTGAAGCTGCAGCGCTCATAGGAGAACTTTTTGCTGAAGGATATATTGGGGATTACTTCAGAGGGGAAAGCGAATTTGCTGTTATGTCGCAATGTGCTGGAGCGGCATTTGGAGGAGCCAGAGTTTTCACGACCACGGCAGGACCTGGCACCATGCGGGCCATGGAAAATTTCCCCATGTGGGCAGGAGCCCGTTTACCCATTCAAATGATTGTAACCTGTCGAGGAATTAACTCCCCCCTGTCCATTCAACCAGACACGCTAGAAATTTCGTACCTTATGCAAACGGGCATGTTAGTGTGGCATGCAGAAACCGCACAAGATTTTTACGATTGGATCCTCAAAGGATACATGGTAGCTGAAGAACCTGATGTACATTTGCCGTTGGCACTCTGTTGTGACGGCTTTTTTGTGACCCATACAAAAGATATGGTTGATCTGACTCCGGTTGATATGTGTCTGCCGCCGTATGATCCTTATCGGTCGCCAGTTCCATGTATGGATATGGAATGTCCTCCGGTTCGTATGATGCGGGATCCCTTTGTTATGAAAAGTAATTACATTAGTTATGCAACCCATGCTAGTTGGCAACAAGAAGTGTGGGCGGCTATTGAGCGATCCAGAAAGCATACTATCCGCTGGATGGATGGATTGATTGACACCGAAAATACAGATGCCGATGTAGTTGTAGTCGCCTCAGGAACAGCTGTCTCGCAAAGCCGTGAAGCCATTGCTATGCTGGAAGATGAAGGCATTACGGTGGGCTTGGTAAAAGTGAAAACTTTGCGCCCCTGGCCTGGAGAAGAAATAAAAGAAGCTACCAAACATGCGAAACATATCGTGGTTCCCGAATTCAATGTAACAGGGTGGTTGGCCCGTGAAGTCTGTTCTACGATTCCGAACAATGAGCGGGTTCATGCAGGGCCGCATGTCTGTGGAGGGATGACAATGCCACCTGAAATTATCGCCAGTGAAATTAAAGCTTTGCTGGGGATGAAGACCGAAACCTTATCAGCTCGAGGAAGTTGAGGGGATTCGGCTACACAGAGCCTTCTGCCTAACCTTTCTTAAGGAGATCGATCATGAGTAAAGAACGAATTAAAATAGCAGAAGAAATGTTTGATATTATGCCAGTTGAGTATCAGGATTTGGTCAAACGGGCCACCTACGGAAATGAGACCAGGGGATGGAAGGATATCGGGAATGCTAAGGAATTGATCGAGGAACATTCGTTATGTGCAGGGTGTCCTGAATCCATGGCATTTCGGTACATTTTAGCATCCCTTCCAAACCCTGAAGATACGGTAATGGTGGGGTCAACAGGGTGTACGAGTCTGGTTTTTCCACATGTGGCCGTTCACAACATTCATTCATTATTTGGTAACCAAAACGCTATTGCTTCTGGTTTGAAGCGAGCCCTAAGTGTCCGTTTCCCTGATCGAGTCAAGGATGTGGTGGTTTTGGCCGGTGATGGAGCTACGGTAGATATTGGTTTGGATATGACTCTTCAGGCCTGGTTCCGGCAAGAAAAATTCACGACCATCTGCTTTGATAATGAACTGTATGCCAACACAGGGGGACAGGAAAGTGGGTTAATGCAAAAGGGATTTGTGGCCAAAATGGCGCCTGTTGGGAAATCCTTTGAAAAAGTACGGCTGCCAGAAATTGCTCGGGAGTCTGGTTGTCACTATGTGGTAAATTGCACAGTCAGCAAGCCAAATTTGGTAGAAAAAGTCATAAGAAATGCGATCCATGTGGCACGAGAGATTGGCCCAACCTACTTGCAACTCTATACGCCTTGTATTTTGGAAATTGGGAAAAATAGTATGGAAGGTTTGCAGGAAATGCGAGATTCGGAAAAACCCTCGGAGCGATTTGCCTATAAAGAGTTTGTCAGCGAACCTGCTAAAGAGTTGTTGGCTGAATTAGCTGCGAAAGAAAAGGAACGAAAGGCTGAAGCAAAACGGCAATTGGCGGCCCAGAAGGTATAAATCGTAAGGCAAGTTGAGAGGAGCAATTCCATGATACTACGTCGAATCAATATCCGAATGTCAGGGCTAGGAGGACAGGGTGCCGTGACGGCTGCTCACGTCATGGCTATGGCGGCTGCCAAGGATGGAAAATTTGCCATATCGAATCCATTCTTCGGTGCCGAAAAACGAATGGCTCCCGCTGAAAGTTATTGTCGGATCGGGCTTCGAAAAATTTATGACCGAGGTGAATTGGTATTTCCGGATGTTATTGAGGTCTTCCATCCTCAAGTCATTACGATGGGGAAGAGTTACACGATGCCGTTTTATTCGGGAATTAAAGAGGGTGGGTTGGTCATCATCAATACTGACATGCCGCTTTTATCCGATGAAGATGTCACCAGACTCAAAGACCTAAATGTCTCGGTCTTTAATATTCCAGGGACCAACATCGCTTTGGAAATTGCGGGCACAGAGCTGGCCACGAATATGACGATGATTGGGTCGGTGGCCGGGATTACCAAATGTGTTTCCATGGATGGTCTCGACCTTGCTTTACAAGAGCGATTTGGGAAAAAGTTTGTAGCATCGGGGGGTACGGCTACCCTGGACGAAGCGATTAAGAAAAAGTTTGCCAAAAAAGAAATGTTATTAAAAAAGAACTTAGATACGGTCAAGCGATCATATGAACTGGCTGCAGAATGGGCGGAGAAAAACAATGTGGAAGTTATGGTGGGAGAAACTGCTGCTGCATAATTTTGAGAACCTCAGTGAAGGAAAAGTGATAGATGTATAATATTGCTCTCGTAACAGATGACAAGTGTGTTGCTAAAAAAGGTTGTCGGCTTTGTATTATGTATTGTCCAGAAGCCAACTGTTTAGATTTGAATCCGGATAAAATGGTTGCCGAAGTGAATATTGATCGCTGCAAAGGGTGTGAGTTGTGTAAGGTCGTGTGTGATGCGGCCAAACATGCAGCGATTGAAATGGTCGCCGTGAATTCTGATGGGACCTTAATGGATAAGGCTGGTGAAGCCGCGGAGTTAGGTCAAGCCTATCAAGGGTAGAATTTTTCATTTAAAAAGCCCTGCGATGTTTCATTGTATCATTGAAGATCGCAGGGCTTTTTTTATTGGTCATACATCTAAAACTCTTTCTTATTGTTGCCATGTCTGATCTTCTGGAGAGGGATAATTCATGACGGATGATCTTCGACAACAGATGTCAGCACTCACCGACCAAATGAAGCATTTTCATGCCTCCCTTGAGGTAAAAGCGCGGGATTTGGAAATGACCGGTGGAGATCCTGAGGTCGTCAGCAAGCTCATGAATGGAGCTGATGCGATGCGAGACAGCGCCAATATCTATTTATCTTGGGCTCGACATTACGTGAATCTCTCCGAGGGGGGGGCTTCAGAGGCCGATGAAGGAGAAGAGGATTCGGCAGATTTTCAATTTTAAGGTACCTTAAGTGCCAAAAAGAATGTTCGGGTTCTTGAAGAAAACTGGGAGTCAGGCTAGAATCACAGAAACGGGAAGATCGAGAAAAATACCTTTGTTCCTCGGTAGCTCAGTTGGTAGAGCGTTCGGCTGTTAACCGAATGGTCGCAGGTTCGAGTCCTGCCCGGGGAGCCAAAATAGAAAAAGCCCTTTGCAAGATTACTTGCAAAGGGCTTTTTGTTAAGTTCCTGTTGGATAAAATGGCTATCACCTTATCAAGGGAATAATTTATCATTGAGGAGATTTTTCCGGTGCCGAGCATAGTAGATAAAACGAATATGCTTTAGATATCGGTGTATGCTTGTCCCTTGTAAGGAGGTATGGATAAAAGGAATAAGAACGGAAAATTTCGGGGAGCACCACAGTTTATCAATGGGCTCATTGGGGGGAGCCAAATTCGCAAGAAATTGTATTTTTTGAAATCCGAATTAATCCTCTAGAGTTTTCCGGTGACAAGCAGGTCCGAAAGTCCATGCCGATCAAGCATCCCATGAATTTTTGGTGATATGCCTACAATGCTCACCTGAACTCCTCGTGTCTGGAGATCAATGCAGGTCATAGCGATGCGGCCTAACCCAGAATTATTAATGAATGTCACTTGGTTGAGATCTAACTCCAATTTAGCATAGCCTCTATCTTGAATTTCCTGAATTCTCGACAGGAATTCTTTTTGAGCGACCTTATTAAACTTTCCCGCGAGAGTAAGGTGCCAGGATCCCTTAAGGAGCTGCAGTTCGCCTTGCATGTTAATACCTCTCTTCCAGAAAAATGGATGGCCACTTGTTGAAGTTTAAAAGAACCGAATACTCCTTCTATCACAAATTATTAACGATAATTTTCCTAAAGAAAATCAGCCTATATTGAAAAGAGAAAAACATCAATGAATTTTGTGATCCCGACGGTGATGGTCCCTACCTTGGTTGCGGTGTGTTTCCCTCTTTTTAAGAGCCAATTGGGTTTCTATGGCAGGCCAGTGATGATCTCTCAGATACGGCCACTCCAACTTGAACCATGGGGTAAAGGAACCTGGTTTTTCAATAAGTTCTTGTTCGAGGGACTGTGGGTAGATCATTCTCCAAGTACTAATCTCTAACTCATTTACCTGTGGCTCTGTTTCTAAGAGGCCAGCGTAGACATAACAAAGTTCATGCTCGGAGCCCAGTCCTTCGTAGCAGGCTTGATATTTAAATTTGAAAAGAAAGTGTAAGTTTGAATCTATCCCTAACTCCTCTCGAACACGTTTTTCGGCGGCTTCACGTGTATCTTCATGTCGATGTGGATGGCTGCAACAACTGTTTGACCAGAAATCTCCCCACAAACGTTTTTGTATGCTGCGTTTTTGCAAAAGAAGCTGGCCAGTTTGATCAAAAAGGAAAACCGAAAAGGCACGATGTAATACGCCGTCGCCATCATGACAAATTTCTTTTTCCTGAAAGCCAATGACTTGATCGTCTTCATCGACAAGAATCAGCATTTCTGGTTGAGTGGATGACATTTTCGTCATAGAATAGTATCCGTTATTTCCCATTTCCAAATGAGTAGGGTGTCGGATCACTTGCTGAGCTTAGATCGTTGAAACTCATCTGCACACACCGTAGAAAAATTTACCCTGAACGCTTTATGAAAGAATGATCCTTAGATTGACTTTCACCAAGGCATTACGTAATCCGAGGGTATTTGTAGAACACAATAATCCAGCAGACATTACTAATCACTTTTGTCTATGTGTCGCGGATAAAAAGATGACCAATTCAAACTGGTCATCCGAAATCACCTGGTAGGGCTTAGAAGGCTCGAATAAATTAGGGAGGGGTGTCTCCATCATCTTCCTCTGAAAGTCATGTTGATTATTAGTTCAATTCCTGGCAGCGGTAGGGGATTTCCAAATTATCTTTTATGAGACGGACAAACTAGAGTTAGGGAAACGACATCATTGTTGTCTATAAGGCAATCTGAATGTCCTTTATGGTGATCTAGGTGAGAATAGCGTTTCTTTCTAAGTCTAATGAATGGCCTTTGATTGGACTTAGCTTTAGCTACTTTTTCATCCTGTCGCTTATTTCCTTAGCTTTGGCCTCCAGGTCCTTATAGAATTTGGCTATACCTTCTATTCCCTTCTCATGCCCTAGTTCTTCCGCTACGCTCTGCAATTTCCTGTAACACTCAGTTTTGGCTTCTCTTGTTTTTTTCTCGCCAAGTTTTTCTGCTTCTAACCCCAATTCCTCATAAAACTTAGCTAAGGTATCTATCCCCTTCTTGTTGCCCAGTTCAGTTACTCTAGTCTCAAAAGTACTATCAAATTCAAGTTGGGCTGCTTTTGCCCTTATCATGTCGCCGGCCTCAGAGGTCATACAATACTCGTGATAACCACATTTGGCTCCCTTTGTTCTTTCATCGCAATGGGTGTCCCTGACATCACAGCATTTCCTTACCCCTTCAAGTCCCTTGGTTACCCCAGAAACATAACAAGCCAACATGGTAGACCAAACCTCGCATGTGGCCTTGGCCAGCTGCTTAACGCAGTTGACTTGGACCGTGCAGCACTGATCGATTGCATCTTGGAAGCTCTCGAAACATGAAATCTGTTTTTGTTCGTAACGCATGAAATTCTCCTCTCGAGAGGTAACGTGATTTATAGCACGGCTGTACCAGAGACACCCATCGAAATTAATTGTGAAAATATCCTCTCTTTGAGCTTTAATGATTCTACAGTTATTAAAGAGTTTTATGCAGAAATTTTATTGCAGAGGAATCCTGATCTAATCAATGAATATTGTCAAGTGAAATTTCCAGGAAGGTAAGAGGGAAAATCTACACTTGTGACGGTGCAAAGAAAATTAGGGAGCTATCCTTTTGCGGTTAATAAAGTTCAAAAATTGTTGCCGACAACACAAATCATTCACTTTTGCTTATCAAGCAGCATACAACATATGCCCATAAGGCATGTTATGAAAACGACACACTATTCCTATGTTTTGACTAGTAGCACTTATTAGCCAGATTGTTTAGAATTTATCCTCCAGATTTTTAGCAAATGACTCGTGTGGTGTGGGAGTCCTTTGATGCGTCTCGTTTGTTTCTCTCGTTTTTCTTACATTAAATATCTATTAGGTTTTCCCGAGTTCTGAGGAATGAGATCTGAACCCAATTCAAGAGGGGGTGATCTTGCTGAGAACAGATCACTTTATGATTCTCTACATTTACCTGTAGGTCAACATAGTTAGTGAGTTAAAAGTATGCACTGTACCTTTTGCGGTACCAATAATCCAGATTATCTCGATGTGTGCTCTCAATGCAGTGCTCCGCTGAAGATCTGCTGCCCAGGGTGTGGTGAAGCGAATTCACCTCGAGTGAAATTTTGCGGAAGTTGCAATCAACGTCTGGCCGAGAATCGACATATCACGGTGTTATTCTGTGATCTAGTTGGGTCAACCACGCTTTCGGAGCGTCTAGGACCGGAGGAATGGGATCGCATTTTATGTGCTTACTTTGAAATGTGCAGGGAAATAGTCAGTCGAAATGAAGGGCATGTAGCGCAGGAACTTGGGGATGGAGTCATGGTCTATTTTGGACAACCCCTTGCCCACGAAGACGATGCGCAAAGAGCTGTTCGAACGGCTTTGGCGATTCAAACAGGTATTAAAACTTTAAGTCACCGGTATCAGAAGGAAGGTGGTCCTGAGTTGTCGGTGCGCATGGGGATCGACACTGGTGAGGTAACTATAGGTCGCGGTTATGATGAATTGGCGAGGGGAGATCCCCCCAACATTGCCTCACGAGTCCAGAATCTAGCAGATCCAAATACCATTGTGATGACTGGTGCCACTCATCAGCTAGTGGGGCCCTTCTTTACATGCGAGGACTTGGGCACCCATAGTCTCAAAGGGTTAACGCGTCAGGTGCAATTGTATCGGGTTGAGGGCGAGACAGAAATCCGGACTCGCATGCAGGCCGCCGCAAGATCCGGTATCGTGCCTCTCGTGGGCAGAGCAAATGAAACGAGCTTTCTCTTGGAGTGCTGGCAACGGAGCTTATCCGGGAACGGACAAGTAATCCTCGTCTGTGGGGAACCTGGTATTGGCAAATCGCGCTTGATCGAAGTATTGAAAAACCACCTAGGAGATGAATCGTATGCCCTGCTGGAGTGCCACTGTTTAGCCTATGATCAACATACCGCCTTTGCCCCTCTTTCAAATTTGCTCCGACAAACCCTAGGCTTCAAAAGAGAAGACTCACCTCAAGAGAAGTTATCTAAACTCTGTTTTGGGATGGAAGATCTTGGGTTAACTCTGGAGGATTCAATTCCACTGTTGGCTCCGCTGGTCTCGTTGCCACCAGAAGTAGGTTATGCCCCGCTAGATGTCACTCCTATTCGTGCACGGCAGCTTACTTTGGAAATATTGACGACGTGGCTGTTGCGGAGGACGAAGATATCACCCGTACTGTTTATTGTGGAAGACCTACACTGGATAGACCCATCCAGTTTGGAGTTACTCGACTATCTCATAAACCAGCAGGAATTGCCACAAATGCTTATGCTTCTAACTTGTCGACCTGAGTTTTCGGCACAGTGGTCTGCTAAAAAAACTCTGCATCTGCTAGATTTGACCCGGTTGACCCAGGAGCAGACCGTTGAGCTGGCGACGCATGTGGCTCACAACAAGACTTTACCGGTTGAAGTTCTTCAAGAGGTGGTGAAACGCACAGATGGCGTTCCATTGTTTGCGGAGGAGCTGACTAAAACCATCCTAGAATCAGGGTTCTTGAAATTGGTCAACGGATCATACAAACTCAATGGACCACTCCCCGCACAAGCAATCCCGACCACGGTGCAGGATTCGCTTATGGCACGGTTGGATCGACTGGGTTCTGCGAAGACCCTAGCGCAACTTGGTGCAACCATTGGGCGTGATTTCCGGCACGATGTCCTGGAGGCAGTCGTGGGAGAGGGTGCAGTAGAGATTGAGCGTGACTTGGCTCGACTCATTGATGCTAACTTGGTTACACGGGACGGGTTGCCGCCACTAGCGACCTACAGTTTTAAACACGCCCTAATCCAGGAGACGGCGTATCACTCTCTGCTTAAGAGTACGCGCATGCGTCATCACGAAAGGATTGCAGGCGTGTTATTGGAACGTTTCCCCGAGGTTGTGGAGAACCAACCAGAGCTTTTGGCCCAACACTATTCTTCAGCCGGCTCCGCCAGACAGGCTGCGACTTATTGGCAGAAAGCAGGTATCCGAGCCATGGATCGTTCTGCTAATCAGGAAGCCACTGGACACTTTACAGCCGGCCTGAATCTGCTCTCGCGGCTTCCCAATGATACCTCCCGGATTTCCCTAGAGTTAGGGTTGCGCGTTCAGGTCGGATTGAGCCTAACCGGCTCTAGTGGCTACGCTGTTCCTGAAGTAGGGGAGACCTACCAGCGTGCCCGTGAATTGTGTGACCGACTTGGCAACTCCGCAGAACTGTATCCGGTGCTTAGAGGTTTGAGCACATTTTACATTGTTCGTGATGACCTGAAAAATGCCAAGGAACTTGCAGAGCAATGTTTGCGTCTTGGGCTAGAAACACAGCGTGCCGACTATCTGATCGAGGGGTATACCGCTCTCGGTTATGCCCTGTCCTACATGGGAGACCTTGAGAAAGGAACGGCTTTGCTTGACAATGCTGTGCGAGAGTACCGGTCAAGGGATGGAAAGCGATTAACCTATCCGACAGCTCAGGATCCAGGAGTGGCCTGTTTGTGCCTCCTGTCCCTTAATCGGTGGATGATGGGGGATTCTGCGGGGGGAAGACAGAGCAATAAGCAGGCCATTGAATTGGCAGAGGAACTCAGGCGACCATCGGATATTGCCTATGCACGATGTTACGCAGCAATGTTTCACAACCTTCGTGGTGAATTTTCAAACGCCATTCAAGAGGCCGAAGCAACTATGGAAATTTCTCAGAGGCATGGCTTCGTCTCATGGCTCAGTTGGGGCACCATGCAACGAGCAATTGCGAAGGGAAGACGGGGAGATGGGGGAGAAGTCATTGACCTTCTGACAGCTACGCTGGCGGCATGGCAGTCACTCGGCGCAGAGATTGCCACATCTTACTTTTTGGGTGGGCTGGCTGAAGTCTACCGGGTGGCAGGAAGAATTGAAGAAGCTCTCAGTACCGTACAAAAGGCTATCAATCATGCAGAGCAACATGGTGAGCACTGGTATGAGTCAGTGCTCTATCGCATGCAAGGAGAACTCCTGGTATTAAAAGGAAAGCCTACCGCAGGAGCAGCGGAGGCTAACTTTAGCCACGCCGTAGAAATTGCCAGAGGACAGGGAGCGAAACTGCTAGAGTTACAAGCGGGTGTGAGACTACATGCGTTGTGTTCTGAGCAGGGAAGGCCAGAGCCATCGGGAACAGTTCTAAGAGTAGCCTATGAATCGTTCGACTCTGATGCCAGGGACATTCCAGACCTCCAGGAGGCGCGCAAATTGCTGGAGAAGAGCTTGAACGTCTCCTAACCTCTACTCACAGATTCCCTACGTTTTTTTCTTTGACTTCTTAAACCTTTGGCCCAACCACCTATGAATATAAGGCTTTTGGTGTCAGAGATAGCTCCTACGACTTTGTGTGAAACAAAATGAGGAATTGGAAAATCGATGGAAGCATGGGTGATTATTCAAGCCAACTTTGGACCTACCGAACCTTAAACGAATATTCTCTGTTCAAGAGACTCTCCATAAGTAATCCAGAAGTTAAGATACGTGTTTTGACTTTTTTGCAGCTTCGTGTCCTACAGTGTAAGTTGGAGAATACGAACTTGAAGCTAGTAATGACTGCCAGTGAGGAAAAGATGCCGTTCAGTATTAGTTCATGAAATAGTGGAGCAGCACTTCTATTACCTACATTTAATTTCTTTGGGCATCCAGATAGTTATGCCCATGATTTTGCTGTGATATTCTCTCGATGTACTCCCTCTATTGAAAGTACGAAGTCTGGACCGTACACGTTGGCCGGGGTTTGGTAGCCAGGGAGATATTCTTCTTCGAGAACGCGTTGTGCAACTTCCAGGGCCGAGACTGCCGTGAAGTTGTAGCCATCCGGGGTGCACAGTCTGCTGGAAACCTGTCTGCGCCATCGGTCTTCGACCTCAGCAACGATCACACGTGTCGCACTTGCACGCGCTGAAGAGGATGGGCCCTCCGGCCAAAGGCTCGCCTGGAGATCTAGTGCTCGCTGTAAAGATGTTGTTCGCATCGGTTCGGCAAACCAAGCGCCAAGTTGGTAGAGACTGCGTTCTAGGAATGGTACCTCGGCATAAACCTCAATGTTCGGGATGCCGGTGGTGTAGTAAGCGGTGTAAACATCTCCCCAATTTACGGCTGTGCTCACTTGCGGGCCTTCCCCGTAATCGAAGTTCCGCTCCAAACGGCCAACTGGCACCGAAGTCATGTGCCCATCACGTCGAATGCTGACGCGCTCACGCACGAGGCTAAACATGGTTCGGAGAGTTCCGCGCGAATAAATTTTTGGACGGGAGAAACCAAGCCTTAAGTACCGTGCGTCAGGAAGTTTTGACGCGACATGAGCTGCCAGACAGTCTGAAGCGAGCAAGACGAAGCCTACGCCAGGCATGATCATGATCCCGCGCGCGCGCGCCTCGTTATCATAACAATGCAATGCTTGAAAAACCCCCAATTCTCCAGTGACATCAAGGTAATGTATGGTCTTACGAAGGCAGGCTTCTAACATGGGCTTGGCGGTAGCCTGAAACGGACCGGCGAGGTGTAGCACGGCAGCCACGTCTACTAGGGCATCATCGAGACCTTTGGGATCATCAAGACTTATGGCCTTCCATGGAAGTCCCAGTATTTGAGCCAATGATTGCAGGTGGTCTGGGCTGCGACCGGCAAGGACCACGTCCAATCCCAATTCTTTAGCGCGGGAGGCGATGAGCCGACCCGTAAAGCCACTAGCACCATAGATCAGCAACCGGCCTGGCATAACTCAATAAATTGTTTGGATAGGGAGGTCAGGCGGTTTGATGAATTTTCACGGATAGGTTTCAAATAAGACATTTTCTTGTCTCTTGGAAGGTTGTGTAGTAATTTTTGGTAATTATCGAAACACAAGCACGTGTTTTGTGTGATTGCCGACCCATGAAATGTTTAGAAGCCCGATCGCCAAGTTGAAAAGGTGGGCTTCCTAGCATTGAATTATCATTAAATGAAAATTATTTAGAGTTCTTCGAACCACACTTATGTTTACTCTGGTTTTCCCGATGCCTTCTTAACTCACATCAATTAACTCACGTGGCTATTTATATACTTACATGGGATTCACTTTGGCGGGCTCCTCTATTTCAAGTTTTAAATCACCAAGCGCCTTCAATATTTTCTTAGGTTTAGGGGGGAAAGGATCATTTGGATTTTCAAAGCTTTGGAAAGATTCAAGGGCTATCTTCCAATTGTCCTGCTTTGTCGTCCTCCCTCCACACATTACAAGATCTTGGAGGAGGAAGCGGGGATCCTCCAGATCTTCGATATACTTCAATATTTTATAGGAGCATGACCATGGGCATAAATTGTAGTCATGAGTCATCATATGCTTGTCATTGATAGCTTTTTTAATATACTCAATCATTTTGGTCTGGTATGAAGCCTGAGGATGCGTATACCCAATATTTTGTGATCCCATAACATTCTCCTTTTCTTTCTATAAATACCCTTGCCAATAAAGAGTTGACAGTTCCTAATTTGTCCTTTTTGAACGGGGCAACTTGAAAATAGTCACCTTTTGTCCTTCTCTGTGATTTTCAGGGCGCACTCGAACGCATCCCAGAGAATTTTTCCAATAAGAGGTACGAAGGAGGTTACAGGTATTCCTTGATCGCTTTTTTCAATTTATTCTGAAATGAAGGCAAAGCTTCTTTAAAAACAATCCATGGCGAGTCCCGGAGTCGATAACAGATGACTTCTCCGAGCGGCTCGTATGCGTGAACACGCATCCAGAATGGGTTAACCGCCTGGAATATGTCAACCACACTTTCTCCCCTTGAATCCTGGCTCCTGGGCTCCAGTCCGAGCCACTCGGCAATAGGACGCCCTTGATATTTGTGGAGGCGGATAAGTATCTCTTCTTTAAAAGGAGTAAAATCATGAATATAGGTAATGCTCCGACTTGTGTTCACCAATGCCTGATAACAGAGATCTTCGGTGTTGTGGGCATCACGGTGTTGTTTTAGATGGATCCGATTGATAGTTAGAGGTAGCTTTTTAAGGATTTCTTCCGCGACTTTCTTGGAATCAGAATCGCCCTCCTCCTTTTTCCCCTGGACGTTCTGTGTGCCATGTAACTCCCCTCCCTCTTTGCAACCTTCAATAATCTCGATCAATGTGCGTTCCTCGGCTTGCTGTGCCAAAAATCGCCCAGGATAAATTTCCGTATCGAGCTTGAGAAACCTTCGTGAAGCATTTGGCCCTCCCGAGGTCAGCCAAACATCCTTGCCACTCTCAATTTTAGCCTTTATCATTGGCCGTCCGTTGATCTCGCGTTCAGAAATAACGGCTCGCCCAGTATTGCCAAAGAGATAGGGGCAGACGATGCCCCAATTAATGAATGTATTGTTTTTATACCACTTGACCGGTACACATACGGCAACCTCTTTATCGACCCAACTACCGATGTTGTTACTACCCGAAAACATTTTCCCATGCACATCATCATAAATAGACACCATCAAATAGACTTGGGAGCCCCATGGCTCGAATTCCATTTTCCATTCACCATCCAGCGAGCTCAGGGTATGGTTCAAGTAATCGTCCAAGAATTTTCGGAGTTTAGATTTTCTGGCGGCCAAAGGATAGACCTGTACAGTAATATCCGGGAAAGTGAAAGGACCAGCAATGGGTTGGGTGGCACCACCACGCACCGTATTGTAAGGAATAGAAGGGTCCTTTCCTTTCTCGTGTTGGACAAACTTTTTGGCATTTTTCTTTTCTTGAACGGACCTAGAATTGGATTCATCCCCACCTTCACTTTTTTCAGTATTGTGTTCCCAAGAAGCGCGAGGTTGGCTGTTCTCTTGGTCCCATAGGATCTTATCGGTCCCCTCAAGGTTTGAGGGTGGACAGATTATCCGACCGTCACTGCCAAGGTTTGGTCGTGAGCATATGATCTGACCTTTTCCGTAATATAAGTCAGTGTCCGCCCAGAAAGGAAATGTTGGTTTAAATATGGACACCCCAGTTTGTCCTCCTTCCTCTTGCTTGAATGGCTCCAAACCGAGTTTATCCACAATTGGTTGCGCGTCGTAGCGGTAGATGCGGATTGTGAAGCCTCCAGAGGGGTCCCCGCGTAACAGAGTTTCGTCACCGAGTAATCCCACGCGATTTACACTATCCAAGGCAATGTCTGAGCCTACGATGGACTGGTAGCAAGCTTGGAATGGTTTTTCGGGGTGGTGAAACTGTTTGAGCGTGATCTGCTTAAGTTTAAGTTCCGGGGGTTCAGGGTCCTCGAATGGCTTGTTTTTTAAATCACGTGGTCCTTGCCTGCACAGATTAGGAAGTATGTGGGAGGCTCGGCGCCCTGCCTTAAGAAACATTCTCAGTAGGCTACTTGGGTCTCGACCTGCTCGATATCCACGGATGGGCAAACCAGCGAGGACATCCAAGGCATTTCCCATGACTCCCATCCACCCAGCAGCTGCTCTCTGCATGGCTGTGAAAGGGAACCATGGATTCCACGGATCTAGCGGAATCTGGGAAAAACTAGGAGGCGGGTCCTGATAGATCTGCACTAGCTCTCGGTCTTCCTCCTGAGCGCCAGAGAAAAGCTTGGGGAACAGTTTGGTTCTCAGGTTAAGGAGGCGGGTCGGAGATCGTGGATCTATGTTCCAATTTGGTGTCTCTTCCAGGATCTCGGCTTTGATCTTCGGCCAGCCGTATACCTCTCGCCCTGTGGTCAAGGAAACTTCGTTGTCCACGAAGATAAATGGGGTGGTGCAGGCCCAGTCATGAAAAACCAGCCGATCATACTTGTCACCGCACCACCATTCGAGCGGGATAATAAAAACTAACTCGTTTTGTGAGATCCACCCGATGTTTTGAGCTTCGATCGAACCTGGTTCCAAACGACCATAATTAAGCATTATCATATAAACATAAGGCAGAGCAGGCCGGAAGTGAGCCATTGTCGGCGGAATGTCATTATTAAGATATTGGTGGACGAAAAATCCTAGCCGGGCCATGTTGGCTTTGATTGGAAATATTCTGGCAGTGACATTGCGGAAGACGAAAGGCGGTTGGTTTGGTACAGCCGGATAGTCCTCGTTAAGTCCATCCGGGTCTCTATATTTTGGCTTTTTAGTCATACTATTCTCCTCCTCGCCGACGATAAAGCGGGTTGGGGTCGCTATCAGCTATTTGTGCGGCATAGAAGATTGGGATGTCAGGTGTTCAGATGATTGTCCCCGCCCCCATTTACTAGCTTATTGATATCAAATTAGCCTTCACTTTTTAAAAGCATCCGAACAACCTTAGGTTCGTTCGAATACCCAGGTCACCAGACCACGAATGAATTGTTTGTCTCGCGAGTCAGGCAGCCCATCAAAGATATAAGTGTACTCGTTCAAAGCTGCCCCAGCCAGCCCATGCGCAATTCCGCGGGCATAGTCCACTGCATCGTACCTGTCCATCAACTGGCGGACCCATGAGACTTGTTCAGCTGACCGTTGATTACGGGATTGGGCCATTATTTTGGATAATTTCTGCTGTTCCTTTGTGTTGGCATTTTGGTAGCTGTGAATAAGCATGAGGGTCCGTTTGCCTTCCCATATGTCCCCGTTACGTTCCTTGCCGTAACGGGTGTCGGCAACCAGATTCAACAGGTCGTCCTGGATTTGAAAAGCAGCACCAAGGAAAAATCCAAATCGGATAAACGGCTCAAGATCTATCTTCCCTCTTGTTCCAATTAGTGCGCCTATCCGACTAGGGTGGATTATGGCCAGCCAGCACGTTTTCTTTAACACCATCATGAGATAGTCACCCTCTGTCACGTTATTGCAGTTGTCATGACACCAACCAAGCTCCATCGCTTGCCCTTCAGCGGACTCCCATGCTACACGTTCGGTCTCCTTAAAAAGGGTCATGGCTAGTCCTGGCCCAATCCTCTGTACGCTGTCCAACAAAGGTCGCAGACTGAGAAGGCTTAATGTATCTCCTGCGTTGAGGGCCAAAGGTATCCCGTGTAATTTATGAAGCGTGGGTTGTCCTCGTCGCTCCTCACTGCCATCCTCGATATCGTCGTGGACGAGCAATGCATTGTGCAGAAGCTCAATGGCTACAGCGGAGCACAGAGCGTCCTCAAGACGGCTGCCAAAGGCGCGAGCCGTTGCAAGGCACAGGCTAGAACGCATCATTTTCCCACCTCGCTTGGGATAATCGGATAGAAGGTCGTAAAGGTGCTCTTTGGGATTTCCCGATGGTAGGTACTTTTTTAAAGTCCCTTTGGTCATCTCCCCATATTCCTCAAGCATTTGGGAAATTAACTGGGGCGTTTGTACATTATTCTCCAAAGCAATAGTTGCCATATTCACCTCAGGCTAGAACACGGACGCAGAGCGTGCCTCTTGCCTCATTGGTTTTCGGATCAACTACCACTCCCGTGTAGAGAGCTGCAGGTTGACTATCGGGGATTTTCAGTTGAACGATCGGGATTGCTGATTCCCGATCCCACCGGAAAGAAACATCAGTTAGCGGCGGAATTCTCAGATCTGGCGGTGCATTCAATGCATGAACATGTGGGACATCTTTAGAGATACTAGGTCGTAGGTCTAGTATGACTTGTGTCTTCCTCCTGGAATCGACTTCAATTGCTATTGTTCCATTCACCCCATTGGCGCTTTTGCCTGGTTCTTCTGGTGTACTCGAAGATTGTGCTACACCATTACTTGCTTTTCCCATTAAGTCAGAAAGAAAGTCGGGATTTTTTACGAAAGCTTCTATTGCATCAATCCAGAACCCCGCTATATCCCTGTTTAGGCGCAGCATACTTTTAAGGAGCCATTGAACATTTTCTTCCTTGGAATTCTTCTCATAAGACCCGTTATGAATTCCTTCCGCCACCTTTTGGCCCTGAAGGAGGTATTTCTCGATGACCTCATATCCCAGCTTGACACCGTTTGTGACTACATCGTCAAGTGAGTCAAAGGTGCTCTGTTCCTCAGATTGGGTTTGGGCCGCATCCGATGTTTGTTCATTCCAAGAATGTGATTCACGGAAGTATGTTGAAGCGTTGCGGATTGGCTCCTTGCGCACCGGATCTTTTCGGCGAAGTCGTTTGGGCTGATTCATGAACTCCTCTCTAAGAGAAATCTTGTTCGTTTATTCGAATAATTTCAAGGGTGATCATAGCCGATAATATCTTCCAGTGGAGGCGACTGCCCGATTGCATGAGCGGCGAGTCTACCAGACATAATTGCCGCCTCGACGCAACCCTCGTTGAAACCGCAGTCGGTCCAGTCTCCACAAATGGTTAGATTGTCATAGGTGTTATCGAGTGGGGAAATGCGGTACTTCAGAGTACCAGGGAGTGCGAGAACATAACGGTCTGTTGGGTTCACATTGGCTTTCCAATACTGTGATGCAAAGCATTTTTTGGTGGAACTTCTAGGCCCCTTTTGGGCCTGCTGTTCATTTGGATCGACCAGGAGGTCCCATCTAAAATTCCCTTTTGGATTGACCGCCTTAGGCCATAAGTGGCGAACCTGGTCGTTCAAAAACTTGATGGCGTTTTGATGGACTTCCTCATCTCTGTTCGTCGGATAGCTCTTGTCAGAACGCTTCGGTGGTACTGGTGGATCAGATAAGACATTGCAGAAGTAGGCAATAGACTGCGGTGGATACTTCCAACTTTCCTCAGGTACGCAATGTGTCATGTCCGCCCAAGTGTCAAATGGTTTGACAAAAGCAGACAATGTAACCGGAGGCTCTGTCCACCCTAGCTGAGACATGTCTTTGCGCATCCAGATTTGGAAGGCCTGCGTGGCGACTGTCTTGACATTCTTAACCATATCTTGCCAGCGTCTGTCGCGCGAAACAATCTCTTTGCACACATGGGGAATGGCCCCCACACTTACTCCTAGGACCACGAAATCAAAATCACGGCTTACTTTCAAAGTGGCTGTTCCCACTTTGCGTCGATCCCAATATCCCTCAAAATCCCATCCCTCTCGTTGCATGCGTGGACCGCCCACCATCTGGCGATAATCAGGTTTGGAGGGCCAGGAGGGAACTCCCTTCACCTGGATGAGCGGCTGGTACTCGCCTCCCTTTCGGATTTTTGCCTGAACGTCAAACTCTAGACTCTCTATATAGGGACGTTCCCCAGGTGCGAGCTTGTCTTGTTCCACGAGTTTCACATTCTCCAGGCGATGAAAGAATTTGAAAGTGGCTCCTCGTTTTTTTAGTACCTCGTAAAATGGCGCAAACACAATATCCCCCATCCCAGCCCGCATTTTCCAAAACAGCGAGCCGCGATATGTGAAGAACATTCGTAGGGAGCCTCGGAGTGCTTGGCCCGCTGCCAACCCCGGCCGATCGGGGTCTCCTTCCTCATAAGCAAGTGCGAGGTCGTACAGGCCACGGACGAACGCTGAATTAAGTGCGCGCTCCGAAGCTCCATTCTCCAGCAGCCACTGTCGGCAATCGTATTCGTTAATTGCATCCAAGCCACGAGGGTCAAACAGTAAGATTGGCCACTTTGATTTCTTGGAACCTTCAGGCTCCCAGGATGTTAAAAAGCCCCTTATTATTGCGAGGGTGAGGTCGATGATTTCCCATTTACAACGAAGTTCATCGTCATCGGTCACTAGTCTTTCTAACTGGTCGCGAAAGTCTTTAAGGAAGGTTAGGACTAGCTTGTTAGGATAGGTGGGAAGTGACTTCAAGGCCCCTTCTAGAAATGCCAAAATTTCGATGAGGCCAGCCATAGTTGAAACGATCCCGGATTTCCCTAACCGCATCATGCTTTCCCGAATTGCCTCCCAAGAGGTTCCATCTTCGGCTAGGAAAGGAGAAGCTTCATAATTTTCACTTTTTTCCCTTGCATTATGTGCTGACTGGGTTTGAACGCCAAGAAGTAGGGTCCGTAATAACGCTACTGTCCGTGTGAGGTAACTCATCATGGTAAAAGGGTTATGTGTAGTGAGAGGATCGCCTGGTAGCCCTTCACTGGTTGGGAAATAAGCCGTCCATGTTAGCCAGTCTCCATGTCGAGAAGGATCCACCATGCCGACATGGGGGTCGGGAAAGAAGGCGTCACTCCAGTCAGCAAATCTACAGGTTTGAGGGTCACGTCCCAGTTCCGCATAGCACTCCCTCGTCAATCGAAAAGCATTCTCATAAAATCCTTGCCAAATATGTAGCCCATGTTCTTCAATTCTGTCGGCTGGCCCACGACCTGAGGCTCCCTTACCTCCCAGCCGCCATCCCATCTGATAGATCGTGACATGGTATTTATTCCGGTGCTCAGGCCTTGTGAGTTCAAATGCGGCCGCAATAGAGCCACATCCACCACCAATTATTGCTACCTCGATTTGTTTTTTCTTTGTCATGCGTTCTTAACCTGAATATGGCCAAGACTTGCTTGAGTTCTCTATTTCCGATTGATGAAAGCGGGGCTTTTGTCAAATTTCCTTTAACATTTTAAAGATTTGACTAAATATCCTCTTGCTCGCCTTGGCATTTTCTATGACGGCCAATCATTTTCTGGTAAGTGGTTTCCTCTTTTTTACTTCTGACTTCTTTTTCGCTTTAGAGATCCATTTTTGGCTTGGTTGCTGCTTGGGTACCCCTACCTTTTCAAAAAACAATTCCTCGACTCTCACCAATAGTCGGTATTGAAGTCCAGGCATGCCCTCAATAGTGAGAGTGGTGTGGTAGAGACCGGGATTTAAATTAGGTGGCAACTCTATTCCTACAATCACTCGTTTTTTGTCACCTTGGTTCTCTAATTTAACCATTGAAGGATTAAATTGAATTGGCACATTCAACGCATGCTCCCCTGCTGAGTCGACCAACATCGAATAGTTGATTTTGGCCCTGATTGGCTGAGATTGGTTGTTATTTAACACGAAAGCCGTTTGACAATGAGAGCCGGGTCGGCCGGAAATCTCAAGGTCGAAAACTTGTGCGCGGGGTTGTTCCTTTGCATTATTATTTTGACGTCTTTCACCAAAATTTCCCAAAAGCTCTTCCGTAACTTCCATTCCCAAATCTAGGAGCTGTGAAGCATAAGTTGCACTCGAAAACACATACTCCATTAATGCCTGATTCAGAGTTAACAAACTCCCATTATTTTCATCTGTAAGATCCAAACGTCGCCTTGCAAAACCGTCGAAAAGCTCAGAAACATCTTGGACATATTTAATGTTGGTATCCAAGGATTTCTCAGCCACTTGACAAAGCTTTTCCAATAGTTGTTTTTGTGAAGGATATGAATTTGATTCCATGGACTCTGATCCCTTGCTAGTATCCTAGTCAGTCGCTACCGTCGGCACCTTTTCGTTCTGAAAATAGTAAGATTCCCGATAGATAGACTGCGTTTGGGTGCTTCTCAAAATTTTGATGAGATCGAATTGCTTCTGATTCACCTCGGATGCCCACGACTGAAACCAGTCGAAGTCATTAAGCAGGTCCCAGGTCACTCCTATTCCCCAGTTGAACCCGTGAATTCCACTGCGTAAGGTATTCAAAAGGGTATTTCGTCTTCCGATATCAAAGGCTTCTATCCAGAAAGGCGGGGAATGGAGCAACGATTTAATGAGGATGTCTGGTGAAAATCCCTCACGATTGGGAACTAGCCCTGCCATAATGCCGCCGATTTTGTGCGCATAGTCTTTATCGTGTAGAGCAGTCATGCCTATCACACGGAATGACTGAATCCAAAGCTTAGCGAGGTACCGATTTCGGATTAGAGAGACAACAAAATCTGAGACTTTGAGGTCAGGATCCCATCGGGCTTTCCAGCGTGTTTCGTAATCTTGAAGAGTGCTTGTACTAAAATCTCCTTTATCAAACGCCAACTTCAATGTTTCAAATCCAAGTTCTGCGCTTTCCAAGGCTAGAGGAATCCCTTCTCCAGACATGGGATCCACAAAGCAAGCCGCTTCTCCGATTAATAATCCGCGTTCAAAGAAGTTCCGACGAGCGCCGCCATAGGATTTGATGGGCCATCCTTTTGTTGAACGAATTTCTATTGTTTTCCCATTTTTTTGGGCAATTGTTTTGATAAAGGTCTGAAATTTTTCGAAAAAGTCCTTCAGGCTGATGCGGTGTTTTCCCAATGTCTCCTTGACCATGCCCACACCGATGTTGCTCTTGTCACCCCGGACCGGAAAGATCCAACCGAATCCTGGAAAGAAGTCTTCATCCACGAACAGTATTGCTTGGTCAAAACGGAGACCATGACAATACCCTCGTATGGATGGAAAAACATAGCGGGAATCATTCATTGTGAGACCTGCATGTCGGGCCACAACCGAATTAGCTCCATCAGCACCAATAATCACCCGTCCTGCGAAACGCTTCTTCCGACCGGCTTGATGTGCCTCGACGCAAACAATGGTTGGTGTCGTGTGAAAACCCACGACCTGGCAGTCTTGGAGAGTCACTGCACCAGCTTCCTGTGCTCGCTGAAAAAGGATTTCGTCTAGCTCAAATCTGGGAATTGCATGTGCAAAGGACGGGTATCCCTGTAGTTGGGGAAGGCTCCCTTCATAGAGTTTGCTGCCGTTTAGAAAAACAGAAGTTCGTCGAATTGGTGTGTAGCGCTGGGAGGCAATCTTCTTGTAACAACCAAGCTTTTCAAGGTAGAAGAGGCCCTTGGGACTTACGAAATCTCCACACACTTTGTCGCGGGGGAACACGCCCTTTTCCAGTAAAAGGACCGAATACCCCTCCTCCGCTAAAAGTGTTGCCATTGCACTGCCCGCAGGACCAGCTCCAATAATGATAACGTCTTTTATTTTCATGGAAACATGTTCTCCATTAACTATGTCTCTTCTCCGTTTAGGAGGAAATGAACCTATTTCTATTCTGAGCGATCTACAGGCTTTTGGGTATTAGGAAACGGGCGGGGAATATTAAATAAATGAAGGCGGATTTTCCCCCTACTGATTCCCTTTCGCAAAAGCTAAGACTTCTACTGAATCAAAAAGGCGAACAATTTTAAGTTTGTAAAGGAGGATGCCTTTCTAAAATAGAATTCCTAAAAGATCAATCCTAGACTGATATGTCCGATATACCAATCTTTGGTTTCGTAAGTGCCGTTATGGGTGGAGTTTAATATGTTTCCATTGATCGTGCGCTTTTCCCACAATGCAGCTGAAAAGCCCAGATCCAATACCATGGCTTTTGGAAGATAGCCGGCCTCGTACGCACAGGGGATGAATCCAAAGAAGTGGCCTCCCTTGGCGCATTTCAATCCAAGGCCAGTCGCTAGAATATTCCAATTTGCATCGGCAACGGTGGGATTAAAGGTCTGGGCGGAGTTTGGCGCTTGAGATCGTTGGTATCCACCTCGCAGTGCAATTTCCCAATTAGGCAAGGAAGGAAGGTCAAGCCATTTAAATTCACTCCCGATGCTGAAGGTGTACGCGTCCTTCCAATCCCTGGGTGAGCGGGCGACTGTACCGTTCGAAAAATGCACATCGAAATTCGAAAGAGTGCTCCAATCAATCCATTCAAAGTCAAATTCAAGCTTCCATTCATGCTCCCGGTTTCGAATCGGCCAATAGGCAATCCCGGTGCTGAGAACCCATGGGATGGGCACGGTGAATTTAGCATTCGCGAACTTTGCACCATTAACAAGAAACCCTCCCTCAAGATCAAGGTCTGCACTACTCCGGTAGACTATGCCGAGATTGAGCCGAGGTTTTCCTAATTCTTTTTTCCCATTTCGCTTCGTAGAAGAATTGTATCGCCAGGGCGTGATGAGGACACTCGCATTAAATCCGACCGAGGTATCGGTTCCATTGAGCTCGGTAGTATTACTCTTAATTTCGGTTTGTCCTTCTCCAATCAAGTCCGAGAAGGTATAAATATCCAAACCAAGCCCAATCGAGAAATAGGAGTTTACCCTATAGGCCAATGTCGGCTTGATATCTAAAAGGGGCAGAGATGCTTCTGTGACTGTTGTCGAAAACGGACCATTATTGGGCCATCGAACTTTCAACCCAATGGGCGAGTTCACACCGATTCCGAGAGTTAGAGGATCAAGCAGAGGGATATCAGTGTCCTCAAGATTCCAGGTCAAGTAAAGGTGTGTGGGAGGAGGAAAGGCCACAGTTCCTCCTAGATCACTCTCAGCTGTTGTTCCCGTCGTGCTGGTGAATTCGGTACGCCCGGTAATAAGACTTGCCCCTGCATAGAATTGAATCCCTTTCACATTCACGAGGCCTGCAGGGTTGTAATATAAGGCAGATGCGTCATCAGCCTGTGCCGTGAACGCCTCACCTTGTCCTGCTGCTGCTGCGCCCTGATAGGGAATGCGATAAGCATCACCATACGCGGGGCGTTGTATAGCAAAGACTATGGTACATGTAAGAAGGCAAATAAGTGTGAGGGGCCATTTCATAAAAAAGATTCTTTCTGAATTGGTGGACTAATATCCCAGGAAATTTGTGAATACCCGTTTGTTAACATCCTTCGGATATTTGGCCTCCAGGAGCAAAGCTGAAAATGTCTTAACCATACAGAATTTGGCGAATAATAGAAATAGGGGCAACGGTTGAGGGAGGGAAGCCTATCGTGCCCTGGGAATATGGTTTTTCTATATAGCTGTGGGGATCTCCAAAAAATTACTTTCTGGGTTGCTTAAAAGAAATTGTCTATCGATAAACTCAGGAGACGAAAAACCCATTCAAAGGGTTCCTCAAGATTTTTTTTGTGCTGTTTCGCCATACCTACCAACATTGGGAAAGACTCAAAATTTTAAGGAGAAAAATATTTTCACCTTGAGTTTTGTTTATAGTGAGAGATCAATAGAAGAGAGTCTGCAGTTTCAGGAGAGAATGTGTACAAAAAGTTGAGTTTTTTTTGATATTTTTGCATCATTGTTTGAGGAACAATTCTGATTACATGACTCATGGGCCAAATTTTGTCATTTTAGATGGAGAGGTAAAGTTACGAACCGATTCAAATAACGATTCCATACGACACCTTCCAATGGTTGTTTTGGTGATGGTTGCCAATAAAAACGTGCTGAAGCAGATACCCTTGTTTGCCGATCTGACGGATCCTGAGCTTGCTTTGCTGGCTGCTACAGGAAGGCGTCAGAAATTTCCTAGTAAAAACATGGTCTTTCAGGAAGGAGAGCCTGGGGAAGTGTTGTTGGTCATTTTGTCGGGAAGGGTGAAAGTAATGTTGTCCGGAAAAGATGGACGAGAATTTATTCTGGCGATTTTAGGGCCTGGTAACTTTTTTGGAGAAATGGCTATTTTAGAGGGTAGTCCCAGATCGGCTACCGTTATGACTGTGGAACCTTGTGATTTTTTGCTTCTTGAACAAAAAGCGTTTATCGGGTTGTTAAAAAGCCAACCCCTCATTGGGATTAAAATTCTTAAGCATCTTTCACAGCGTCTACGAAAAACCAATGAACAAGTCCGTAGTCTTGTGATGTTTGATATTTATGGAAGGGTTGGGCGTTGTTTATTGAATTTAGCCGAAACCCATGGTGGAAGAGCCAGGGGTCAGTTTTTCGTCCCAGATCGGCCTTCTTTTCAAGAACTGGCGAAGATGGTGGGGTGTTCTCGGGAAACGTTGAGTCGTGCTATGAAAGTGCTGAAGGGCAATGGATGTATAACGGTGACACGCAAATCCATCCATATCAATAAAATTTGGGAATAAGAAGTTATATGGAATGATGAGAAACCCTAAAAATTGGTGATGGAGATCACTGACGTAGACAAAAACCATCAGGTATATTTGGGTCAAAATTAAATTCCCATACCAGAATCTGGATTCATGATGACGGCTTTGAATATGGGCATGCCAATGACTTCAAAAAACCTATGGGCACTCTCTCTCAATCCCCATTTTTCAAGCCAGATGTTTTTTGAGGAATCCTTCCTCAACACAATTTTCCCCCGATAGGTTATTTATTTTCCAATACCTGAGGTGTGAAAGGGGAAAAGAAGAAAAGGGCGAGTTATTGCTAATTGTCCCTCATGCTGAAAGGTACCATTGAGCCTGAAATTACATGAACATTTTCCAAATTACACCTTCTGAAAGACGCCAACCGTGAAAATACGTGTGTTGGGATCTCATGGCTCGGACCTTTTGGTTAAAGGGACCAATGGGGTCACCATCTGTCGGAGCGTGGGGTTTCTTGTTAATGATGAAATCATGGTGGATGCAGGGACACTTGCCTCGGGACTCACCTTAGAAGAGCAAAAGAAGGTCAAACATATTTTACTTTCTCATTTGCATTTGGATCACATCAAAGGAATCCCGCCCCTGGTGGATAATCTTTCGGGTTTGGTTGACCATCAAGTGGTGGTGTCGAGCTTGCCCTCTGTGTTGGGAGGTCTTCAAAAGCATGTTTTCAATGATGTGGTTTTCCCGAATTTTTTCGATCCTCAGGGTCCCCGTCCTTCCATCTTACGTTCCCAGAACCTTCAAGCTCATAAAGAAGTCTTCTTATCAAAGGAATTGAGCGTTACCCCGATTCCAGTAAATCACACTGTCGAGACTGTAGGCTATGTCATTCGTAACGACACCTCCGCGTGGATTTATAGTGGAGATACACATCACACCGAAGAAATTTGGCAGGTGGCAGCACGCACACCCAATCTTAAAGGGGTGTTCATCGAAGTTTCTTTTCCCGACGACATGCTAGACATCGCAATTCAAAGTAAACATCTTACTCCGACCCTTCTCGCTCATGAATATCGGAAAATTGGCAAACCTGAATTACCGCTCTTTGTTTACCACATGAAACCTTCTGTGCGAGAAAAAATCATTCCAGAAATTGCCCGTCTGGGTATTGAACAGGTGACGATTCTGGAAGAAGGTCAGGAAATCGAATTCTAGAATAGCTGTCTCTCTCACCAGCTGGCTCGTTTTCAAGGATATTGGCAGTGGAGATCTTCGAAATGCTTGAATTAAGCCAGAACTCCCCGTCTGGAAAGGCGCGGGCAACTATGTCAAGATTTTTTTTCTTTAATTTGGTATCCTCCGGGTGGCCAACTCTAAATATTCACCATCTGAGGATTTAGCGTATGGCATTCAATGAATGCCGTTTGTGAGGGAGATATGATCCCGTCGAAAGACCTCAGCCGCAAGGAACGTGAACTAGAAGCCGCTCGGAGAATTAGTGAGGTGCTTTTTCAGCATCTCAGTATTGAGGACTTGGTAGAACAAGGGTTAAAGATCGCCTTGGAAGTCGTCAATTGCCAAGCTGGGTGCGTGCTGTTGGCCAATCCTGAAACCAAGGAATTAGTGTTTTATCATGCCATCGGAGATAGACCTCCGAATCCTGGCACGGCTTTTCCATGGAACCAGGGCATTGCAGGAGCTGTCTTGTCGACTGAACAACCGGTTGTGATTAACGATGTCAAACAGGACAAACGACATTTTGAGGAAATTGATCACATCACGGGATTCCATACACGAGACATGATTGCTCTCCCGCTAAAGCAATGGAGCGGGCATGCCATTGGAGTCCTAGAAGTGATGAATAAACAGGGCGATAGATTAAATCAGGATGACCTGGCTATTTTAACAATCATTGGAGCGTTTACCGCCCTTTCCATTGAACAAGCGCGATTATTTGAAGAGGCCAAATTAGCCGAGGTTGCAAGAATTTTGGGAAACATTGGGCATGATGTCAAAAATCTGCTCATGCCGGTTTTATGCGGAACATCCCTCTTGAAAGATGAGATCAATGAAGTCTTTTCGGACCTCCCGAAGTTTGATCCGAACAAAGGCCGAATAAGCCATGAAGTTTGTCTTGAAATCATTGATATGGTGACAAACAACGCCAAGCGGATTCAAGAACGAGTCAAAGAAATTGCTGATTGCGTGAAGGGATTGACAAGCCCCCCACGACTAAGTCCTTGTAAACTCCATCATGTCATTTCCTCAGTGTTTGACACGGTGGTGTTGGTTGCAAAGGAAAAAAATATTACCCTTCATCATGAAGGAATTTTGGAATTACCGGAGATACAAGCTGATGAGTCCCGGTTGTTCAATGCATTTTATAATCTTGTCAATAACGCCATTGCCGAGGTGCCATCGGGCGGGTCAATTACTGTTAAGGGAAAAGTGGACTCTCAGGAAAAAAGAGTGCATGTTTCCGTTGTCGATACCGGACGAGGAATGCCTGCCGAAATTCGAGATACCTTATTCACCTCAAAAGTGAGGAGCCAAAAAAAGGGTGGAACCGGTTTAGGAACAAAAATTGTTAAGGATGTGATTGAAGCTCATTCGGGCGTGATCTCGGTAGAGAGTGAAATTAATGTGGGGACGTCATTTCATATTCATTTGCCAATGGAGGCGCCTTTGAGCGACCTTTCGGACAATGCTTGTTCCTAACATTCTGGTTATCGATCACGGGGATGGAAGATGTTTATTCCTTCTTCCAAAGCAAACAATCCGTCATTTGATTTTTTCTTTGTATAAGAGATAAAAAGATCTACCCTCGTATCTTTCACGGCTCCAAGGGACTACAATCGCTTAAAGGGATCCTTGTGAGTCATACCTTTCTTCGTTCCTCCACTTTTCAGGTCAGTCTCATCTCTCTCGGTATTTTTAGCCGTAGTGGGCATGCGGACCCAAGGTTTTCTGGAAGGCCTGGAACTCGAAGCATATGACTGGTCTTTACGTCTCTGTCCAACTCCAAGTAATGAATTCCCACCCATTACTCTCATAACTATTACGGAGCATGATATCCAACGATTGGGCCATTGGCCAATTTCGGATGCCATGCTTGCGACGGTGCTTACTCGCTACAGGCTCTACGGCCTCGAACCATTGGTCTCGACATCTATTGGGTTTTGGAAGTTCCGCCAGGAAGGGACGCGTTAAATCGGGTTCTAGCGAATCCTGGCAAGATTATCATGGTCATGAAATTTGGGAAACCTAAAGAAGGCGGGATTGATGGACCACCTATATTGAAGGAAACAAACCAAGTAGGATTTAATGATCGAGTTGTGGACTAACAGGGCGAAGTTAGGCGCGGTCTCTTCTTTTTAAATGACGGCGTGATTATTTTTCAGTCATTTTCTCAAGTGATTCTCATGTCGTAAATTCTCTTGTGTGGCAATAGAGGGTCTCAACGGGGTGACATAATCTAATGTTGGAATGGCGTTGACCTTATCAACTGGTCCTAGAGATAATGGGAAAAAGTATACAAAAAATTCCTGAACTTATTATTTCTCCTCTAGGGCAATTGTCTCAAGCTCGATGGCCAAAAAATCTAGTCATATGACTCCGTTGTCAAGTCCAAAGCCCTTCACGAGTCCTTTCGCTGCTCGTCTCAATCAAGAAGTAAATTGTCGAGAATTTTTTAAACTGATACGAGAGGAAGGGTGCCGGCGGTTGGAAGCAGAAATGTCCAGTGTTTTTCTCTTAGATAAAGGGCAGCAAGAGTTATGGAGCCCTGTTCAGGAGGATGGGAAGTTCCTGCGGCTAGATGCCAGGCTGGGCATAGCCGGACATTGTCTGTCGACGGGAGAGATCATCAATGTTCAAGATGTTCAATCTGATGACAGATTTTTCTCGGGGATTGATCTTCGCACCAAACGGCGAACTCGTAACTTATTGGCCATTCCTTTGCGGTTGCCTAATGGGGAAATATTTGGGGTGTTTGAAGCGGTCAACAAAAAAACCCAAGCCTTTTCGGCTAAGGATGAACGGCTTGCGCAGCGCCTGGTTGAGGAAATGAATATTCCCTTGCAAAAGATGTTTCAGATGGAGATTTTAGAGCAGGAGCGTAAACAGTTGGAGGAGGAAAACGCCCAGTTGTGGGTAGAGTTGGAACGACGATTTTCTACGCAAAACCTTATTGGAAATAGTCTGCCCATGCAACAGCTCGTTAGATTAATT
Source organism: Nitrospirales bacterium (assembly GCA_965223185.1). GTDB lineage: Bacteria > Nitrospirota > Nitrospiria > Nitrospirales > UBA8639 > Nitrospira_E. The sequence goes on from OZ244988.1 coordinate 1,560,679, forward strand.
GATCAAATTCGAAACAGTTCAGTCGAAGTGCTTATCACTGGGGAAAATGGCACGGGCAAAGAATTGGTGGCAAAAGCGATTCACTATTCTAGCTTGCGAAGGCGGCATCCGTTTATTGACATCAATTGCGCGGCTTTACCAGATAATCTCATTGAAAGCGAACTCCTTGGAATAGGTCGAGGCACAGCCACTGGTGTGGAGGCCAAGATTGGGAAATTTGTACAGGCACATCAAGGGACGCTGTTCCTCGATGAAATTGGCGATCTAGGGCTCAAGGCACAGGCTAAAATCCTTCGCGTCCTAGAAGAACGCGTAGTGGTGCCGGTGGGCGAAAGGACCCCAATTCCCATTGATATTCGTGTCGTCTCGGCGACCAATGCTAACCTTGAAGAGGCGATGAAAAAGGGGACTTTTAGGGAGGATCTCTACTATCGGTTAAAAGTAGTGCATATTCAGACGCCGGCCCTACGAGATATTCCAATTGATATTCCCTTGCTGGCGAATTACTTTTTAGATCAACATTGCCAAAAACTGACCAAACCTCGGAAAAAAATTTCATCTGCCGCCATGCGTCGCTTGGCGGAATATGATTGGCCGGGCAATATGCGTCAATTAAGTCATGAAATGAATCGTCTAGCCGTGATGGTACGGGGAACCACCATTAACGAGGAAGCGCTCGACCTCGCTATCAAAAAACATTCGTTATCCCGGAATACTAAGGCCGATAGTTTAGAACGAAAAAGTTTGCCAGAAATTTTAGGTGAACTGGAAGAGCAAATCATTAAAGACACTCTCATGGCCTGCCAGTTCAATCAAGTCCGTACGGCTGAAAAATTGGGCATCAGTCGCCAGGGTCTCATCAAGAAAATTAACCGCTATAAAATCCGGGTCAAACAAATGCGAGATGATATTTACAAATCTCTCTAACCAAAAAAGTTCAGCGCCGATTTCAACATTCATTCCCAGTTCTGTCTCACTTCCTACATTAGCCCGCCTAAGTTCTTTAGGTTCGTCAACGGTTGTTCCGTGTCAGTCTAAGTTGGACAAAGCAGTGGGATTGCTAAGGTAATATTTTGGACTCATTCTAGACCCGAAAGGAGGGGCGATGATTGTTTTTGGTGGGCTCTCTACTTATCTCGATTCCCGAGCAAAAGAAACCAGGCAATGCCAAGACAGATGAGACATGAAATGGCAATTCCCAGGAATAGGTTTTGATACAGGTCAACAAGGGGCATTGTGATCCTCGATAAGCAGTTTCCCGTTGATTCGGAAATAGTTGTCTCGGTGTCGAGTATAAAAGCAAGCTGAATGCCCACCTGTGCAAAATGTCACAATGATTAAATATTCATTTATTTCAATAGCGTAAGTAATATTGTCAAAGGAGATGCCATGGTGGCTTATGAGGGTAGACACAAAAATTTGTTTCAAACGTGGTCAGGCTGTCCACGTTTGGTACAGTTTTGCCCTTTGCCAAACTTTTCCTGAGAGATGGTGCGCGGTTAGGGTAGAAAGGGTTTGGTTTGGTGAGGAATACAACCTATGGACACGTCCTAGAGGTTGATGTTTAGGACTTGGCTAGAGCCAATTGTTAAATAAGTAGGAATTGAGCCCAGTAACTGGGATACCGGTAAATCGGGTGGTCTATCCGATGGATTTGAGCTGAGCGTAAGGTTTCGGCTTTGGATTCAGCAGACTATTTCAATTGAGTATAAAAACGATGTACTAAGATCGAAGAGGTATGGTTGTTGATGGGCCAGAGCGTGGGCAAGGTGCTCAGAGCTGCGGACTTAAGGGTTATCCCTGCCAGTCCCAAGGCGGCAAGTTTGTCCCCGGCGGCAGATTCACAGGCACTTAAGGTAAGCAAATCTAAGGTTGTTTGCCGGAATTGGAAAAGACCCAAGAGTTCGCCCAACTATTCATCGAGAGTTTTTGATCTTACGTGAATACGAAAGAATCTTGTGGATTTTGGGAAAACCTTCCTATGGAAGGCGATGTGGATAACAGTGAAGTCTTCCTGCTTCATTTCGAGTTAAATATTCTTGACCAGAAAATCTTCGTTAAAAGGATAAAGGTGCCCCTTGTTGGCGCATTGACTATCACAGTGAAGTAGACTTAATCGACTTTTTCTATAATTTTTTCCTGATTTGGATGAATAGCGGAAGATGTATTTTTTTATCTCTAATGACTTTCTTTCACGAGGTTTTTATTCCATTCGGGAACTTCAATGGTAAGGTCCTGTTCGCCACTGGGGACGCATTGGCAAGCCAGTCTGGACTGCAAGCTTAGGCCCGGCGCTTCATCGAGCTGATCATTTTCATCGTCCGTCGGTTCGTTGCAGGTATCTAAACCCTGTTTGACGATGATGTGGCAAGTTGAACAGGCACAGACCCCTCCGCACGCATGTTCCACATCGATTCCATTGCCTAGGGCAATATCTAGAATACTGCCGGCCAATCCAGTTTCTCCAAATGGCAGGTTTGTAGGATCAACCTGAATTTCAATGGGTGCTTCAGGGGTAATAAATGTCACTTTGAACGGTTTTTGTGCTATGACCGTATCACTTTTTTCAATATATGGATTGCTGCCTCCCATTCATTTCTCCTTTTATTACAATTATTTGTGATAAATCTTTTAAATTTATTCTAGGTCAGTCTTGATTGTCGTCCTCAATAATCCGACTAAAATAATCTCCGACCATTTTAGTCTTGACTGGGTTTGGAGGTCAATGATACATTAATCCCGATCATATAAGTCGGGATTAACAATTTAAAAGGCTAAAAGTCATTGTTGAAATCTTGCACTTAAAAAGTAGAAGACTTCAAATTCCATGTTAAAAATTTCCAAAAAAGCAGATTATGCCTTAATGGCCCTTCAATATATGGCCATGGTGCAATATGGCGAGGTAAATGCGCTTAGCAATTTTCGGGTGGTAAATACGAAGGAGATTGCAGAAGAGCATCATATGCCCTTGGAGCTTTTGGCCAAAGTGCTGCAGACGTTGGCCAAACACGAGATGATTGAAAGTCAAAACGGGCCAAAGGGGGGCTATATCTTGGCGCGTGAACCTCGGGACATTTCTATTGCCCAAGTATTGGAAGCGATTGAGGGGCCGCTTGGTATTGCTGATTGTTACCATGAAAAAGACGACCAGACGGCATGTGATCAGATGGCACACTGCAATATCCGCACGCCTCTTTTGAAAGTCCAAGAAAGCATCGTGCAATTACTCAGCAGTATGTCGATAGAAGATATGATGGAAGAGTCGCCGCTTATTATTGTGGAATCTCGAAAAAAAGAAGGAGTTCAATTATGAAGTTGCCCATATATTTGGATAACCATTCAACGACGCCGTGCGATCCACGGGTGGTCGAGGTGATGCTGCCGTATTTCACTGAAAAATTTGGCAATGCCGCCAGTCGTAACCATAGTTTTGGTTGGGAAGCGGAAGAAGGGGTTGATCAGGCAAGAAAACAAATCGCGCGGTTAATTGGCGCAGATGCCAAAGAAATTATTTTTACGAGTGGAGCGACCGAATCGGATAATTTAGCCTTGCAAGGTATCGTGGCGATGTATAGAGAAAAGGGTGACCATATTATCACCAGTGCCACTGAACATCGGGCAGTGATTGATACCGCAAAGTATCTTGAGAAGAAGGGTGTGAATATTACCTTTCTTCCCGTGGACAAGGCCGGGATGGTGAATCCTGATGAGGTGCGCAATGCCATAACAGATAAGACTATTTTAATTTCGATCATGTTGGCAAATAATGAAATCGGAACGATAAACCCTATTGCGGCAATTGGAAAAATTGCCAAAGAAAAAGGCGTGATCTTCCATTGTGATGCGACGCAAGGCGTGGGCAAGATCCCTGTGAATGTTCAGGAAATGGGTATCGATCTAATGTCTTTTTCTGCTCATAAAATATATGGTCCCAAGGGTATAGGTGCTTTATACGTGAGACGGAGAGCCCCGCGCGTTCGATTGGAACCGATGATTTACGGTGGTGGTCACGAACGTGGTATGCGCTCCGGGACTTTGCCTGTGTCGTTAATTGTGGGATTCGGAAAAGCCTGTGAACTGTGTGAGCAAGAAATGGCTATAGAATCGGTCCGTCTCGCGAAAATGCGCGATCGTCTCCAAGAAGGCATCATGGGAGCGATGGATGAAGTCTATCTCAATGGACATCCAACGGAACGTTTACCCGGCAATCTGAATATCAGTTTTGCTTATGTGGAAGGCGAGGCATTGTTGATGGGGGTAAAAGAAATTGCGCTATCTTCCGGGTCGGCTTGTACATCGGCCACACTCGAGCCTTCCTATGTCTTACGGGCGTTAGGGGTGGGATCCGACCTGGCCCATTCGTCTATTCGATTTGGGCTTGGCCGGTTTACGACGGATGAGGAAATTGAATATACCATTGATCGGATGTTGAAGGCAGTTACCCATCTTCGAGAAATGTCTCCTCTCTATGAGATGGCTAAAGAAGGCGTAGATTTGAAAAGTGTACAATGGGCTGCACATTGAACTTGAAGGACAGGAAGCCTTCTTGAATTCGAGATTGTATCCATGGGTTTATATTTCAGAAGGAGGAATGAGTTATGGCCTATAGTGAAAAAGTGATCGATCATTACAACAATCCCCGCAATGTTGGATCGTTCAAAAAAGACGAAGATGGTGTGGGGACCGGTATTGTCGGAGCCCCGGAATGTGGAGACGTCATGAAGCTTCAGATTAAAGTTGAGAACGAGACCATTGTAGATGCAAAATTCAAAACCTTTGGCTGTGGATCCGCAATTGCGAGTTCTAGTCTGGCCACCGAATGGTTAAAAGGGAAATCAGTCGCAGACGCGCAAAAAATTAAAAATACCGATATCGTGGAAGAGCTCAATCTTCCTCCAGTGAAGATTCACTGTTCGGTGCTGGCTGAAGATGCCATTAAGGCCGCTTTAGGCGATTATCAGAAAAGAGCCGACGAGAAAAAATCAAAGGTGGAAGAAGCCGCTGCGTCTTCCTGAGGATTCTGGGGAAGAGAGAGGAGAGCTTGCTATGGAAGCAAAGACACAGGAAGCCGATAACACAGCAATCGTCACGATGACCGATGCAGCATCGAAAGAGGTTCAACGTTTGTTGGATCTTCAGGAGATTACCGAAGGTGGATTGAGACTCGGGGTCAAAGGTGGGGGTTGTTCGGGATTAAGTTATACGGTTAACTTCGATGATAAGATTGGTGAGTTTGATACGGTGACTGAGGTGAATGGGATAAAGGTCATAGTAGATATGAAAAGTGCAATTTATCTTCAAGGTATGACCCTGGATTACCAAAAGGATATGGTGAGCGGCGCTTTCAAGTTTATTAATCCAAACGCTTCCAAAACCTGTGGATGCGGGGAGTCTTTTTCAGCTTAATCTTTTCTGCTATCAAAGATGGCGGAATCTACTCGGGCATGGTGTAGTTAACCATGCCCGACTCGTCAGATCTCTAAGACTATGGGCCATTCTCATCCTATTTCTACGAATGCACGTGAACTGCCGATGGCACGCAGCATGTGTTGGCATTGCCAGTCCGAAGTGACGGGAGAATATTTGTGCGGTCAATGTGTGAAGGTCCAACCTCTTTCCAAAGAGCTGGATTACTTTGCCTGTTTTAAGTTGCCTCGGTTACTCAACATCGATGAGCAGCAATTAGAATCCACATATCATGAGCTGAGTCGCACGTTTCACCCGGATTTCTATTCGACGAAGGATGAATCGGAAAAAACCATTAGTTTGGGTAATTCAGCTTTTCTCAATTCAGCCTATCGAACGCTTAGGGATCCCATTCAACGAGTAGAATATTTGATCCGTCTGGAAGCAGGAGCCGTGAAAGATATTCGTTCCAATCCTCCAGCCGACCTTTTTGAAGAAATTCTGGAATTACAAGAAGATATGGAAACTTTCCGTAGTCTTTCTCCCGAGGCGGATTCGAACGAACGGGACCAATTGCGCCAAAAACTCCAATGTGAGCGTGAACATCTCGAACATCGGCAGGCTGAAATGGAGAAATCCTTACGATCAAAATATGATGAATGGGATAAGTTGCAAAATGTAAATGATGATTTAACTGAGACGCATGATCAAAAAAAAGCCGTGTTGAGGAGCATGCAGGAGATTCTTTCCAATCGTACGTATATCTGTAATATGGCCAATGAGTTATTAGAAACAACGGGCTAGTCTCTCAGAGTAATCCTCAAGAGGAAAAATTGTGAGTCGAATTGTTGGCATAGATTTGGGAACTACCAACTCCTTGATCGCCTATATGGATCAGGGAATCCCACGAGTCATCCCAGATCATGATGGGGTGACGAAAATTCCCTCTATCGTGGGCATGACGGACAATGGGTTGATTGTAGGAGATGCCGCGAAGGCCCATCTCACCCGAGATCCTTCTCGGACCATCTATTCCGTGAAACGGTTTATGGGAAAAGGATTGGCCGATGTCAGCGATGAGCTGAGATATTTTCCTTATTCGCTGCATGAAAAAAACGGAGTGATTCGCATAGAAATCGGGGAGAAAACCTATTCGCCCCCTCAAGTTTCGGCCATGATTTTGAAGGAATTAAAACGACGAGCGGAAGAATTTTTGAAAGAGGATATTTCCAAGGCGGTCATCACCGTTCCAGCCTATTTCAATGACAGTCAACGTCAAGCGACCAAAGATGCTGGGATGATCGCGGGTTTAGAGGTGTTGCGAATTATCAATGAGCCAACGGCTGCTGCGCTGGCATATGGGCTGCAAAAAAAGACCCAAGGAGTCATTGCAGTATATGACCTGGGCGGTGGAACGTTTGATATTTCTATCCTGAAATTAAAAGAAGGTATTTTTGAGGTGTTGGCCACGAATGGTGATACACATTTGGGTGGTGATGATTTTGATCAACGCCTTATCGATATGATGGTGCAAGAGATTGCCGAACAACATCATGTCCAAGTCCAAGACCATCCTGATCTCATGCAAATGGTTCGTTTGGAAGCGGAACAGGCCAAGGTTCGACTCTCTCAAGAATCCGAAACGAAGATGGTTGTGGAGCTTCCCAATGGGGTATTTCAAAAAGTTTTGGGTCGGGAGGTATTAGAATCTTTGGTCATGGAGCTTGTGGAGCGGACGCTTGCTCCCTGCCGATCGGCCCTGAAGGACGCAGGAATGCGGGCCGACCAAATTGATGAAGTGGTGTTAGTCGGCGGCAGTACGCGCATGCCCTTAGTTCGAAGCAAAGTTGAGGAGCTCTTTGGGAAACGACCTCATAGTGAATTAAATCCAGATGAAGTGGTGGCATTGGGAGCGGCTGTGCAAGCCGATATTCTTGGCGGTCATAACAAAGAAATTCTCCTCTTGGACGTCACACCATTGTCCTTAGGCATCGAGACCATGGGTGGAGTGATGAGTGCGTTGATTCGGCGAAATACCACCATTCCCACAAGTGCCAAGGAAATGTTTACCACCTATGTCGATGGCCAAACTTCAGTCGATATTCATATTCTTCAAGGGGAGCGGGAATTGGTGAAGGACAATCGCAGCCTGGCAAGATTCCAATTGAAAATGCCACCCCTCCCTGCTGGGGTTCCCCGTGTGGAAGTTACGTTTCTCATCGATGCGAACGGCATTTTGCATGTGACGGCAAGGGATATTCGTACGGGTGATGCCCAATCAGTGCAAGTGAAACCTTCACATGGACTGACGGATGATGAAGTCGAAGGCATGATTCGAGATTCATTCCAATTTGCAGAGGAAGACATTAAAGCCCGTCAAGTGATCGAAGCGCGCACGGAAGCGAAGGCGATCATTGTCGCGACCGAAAAAGCCTTAGCTCGTGCATCAAATCTGGTGAGTGAAAAAGAAAAGGCAGAAATTCAACGAGTTATCCAGCGCTTGGGTGGAACCCAGAAAGGCGAGGACCATCGAGCTATTCGTGCTGGTATTGCCGAGGTGGAAAAAGTGACGCACCACCTGGCCGAAGTGTTGATGGACGCCACATTAAAGGAAGCTTTGGAAAGTAAAAAAGTTTCTGAATTTGTCAAATAAGTAGATCAGGGGCGATATGCCAAATAACCGTGGAGAAGGGTAATGACTCAAGAATTAAAGTGGAACGATGCTGAGGATCTTGGTATTCGGTTGCAGGAAGAGCATCCGAATATTGATCCCTTGACCGTACGATTTACAGATTTACACGCCTGGATTGTGGCGTTGCCGGATTTTAAAGATGACCCGAAGGCCTCGAATGAGAAAAAGCTCGAAGCGGTCCAAATGGCTTGGTATGAAGAATACCAAGAGGCTAAAGGTTAATCAAAGCGACGGTGTTTCAATCTGTGCTTGGATTCGATTTTCCTAGTGAGGAGCCTTAAAAAGCCGAGAGTTGGGTAGATGACCCTGAATCCATTCGATCAAACTCAAAAAAGTCCATGGGATTGGCTTTCTGAGCTGCTGCCTTTGTCGGTTCCGTCCCTTTTCGAAAAACTTCCGTGCTAATATTCCGGCTGGATTTGGTCGGTAAGTCTCCTGTCGTTGTATCCACCTGCGCAAACTGAATCCCTTCGGGAATGCTAAAGGTCATGACCGGCAAATTACGCAGAGACTGATCCATGAATTGGGTCCAAATAGGAAGAGCTGCTTGCGCCCCAGATTCCAGCCGACCGAGGGTCCGTACGGAATCAAATCCCACCCAAACCCCTGTCGCTAAATTAGGCGCATACCCAACAAACCAAGCATCATTGTAGCCATTCGTTGTCCCGGTTTTTCCTGCTAAGGGCCGACCGATTTTTTTTGCCCGCCTTCCCGTTCCACTTTGGATGACGTCCATTAACATATTCGTGATCAAATAGGCATTTTCCTGTCTCATAGCCTGTCGTGGTTCAAAGAGATGTTGTTCGAGAATGTCGCCTTTGACATCTTTCACAAGGGTAATTTTATAAGGTTGTAACCACATGCCTTGATTGGCAAACACGCCATAGGCGGACGTGATTTCTTGAAGGGTGACACTAGAGGATCCAAGGGCAAGAGACAGATCCTGACTGAGTGGACTTTGAATACCTAATTGACTAGAAATATTCACCACTTCGGGGACACCAATTTGCTCAAGAAGCCGGACGGTTGCCGCATTTCGGGAATGCCGTAATGCCTCCCGCAGTGAAATTGTTCCGTAAAACCGTTTCTCATAGTTTTCCGGTTTCCATACCCGATCCAATTCTTCATCTTGGTACACAACCGGGGCATCCAAAATTAACGTGGCAGGAGTTAGCCCTTGTTGGAGAGCAGTGGCATAAATAAGAGGTTTAAAGGCCGAGCCTGGCTGGCGTCTTGCTGCTACCGCTCGATTGAATTGACTTCGAGAAAAATCATAACCACCAGACATGGCCTGAATGGCACCGGTTCGTGGATCCAACGCGAGCAGCGACCCCTCCACCAGAGGAGTCTGTTCTAAAACAAAGACTCCGGATTCAAGATTCCCTTTTTTGGGCAGGACTTCAACGATGTCCCCCACTTTCAGGATATGTCCAGAGGTGACGTCTTTTTGCACGGCCGCGCTTTCCACATCTTGGGTATCTTTTAATCGACGCGCAGCCCATTTCATATCGTCTAAGGCAATGGTCCCTTTAAAAGTGTTGCCAATCAGAATATCAGCAGACTTTTTTGAAACCTTGGTGACAAGCCCTCGATAAAGCCCCTGGACCAGGGCCGCCTGAGGATTCTGTAATTCCGGAAACTCTTCGGGAGGCACAAATTCTTTGGTCCATTTCACATGTGCAAGTGGGCCACGCCATCCCTGCCGTTTATCGATCTGCCGCAGGCCGTGCTGCAAACTATCTTCGGCCAGTTTTTGCATCTCAATATTTAAAGTGGTGTAGATCTGTAGGCCCCCTTTATAGACAAGAGATTCTCCATAGCGTTCGACTAAATGTTGGCGGATATCCTCTACAAAATATGAGGCAATCGGTTCAATGGCCTGACGGCGATAATTCAAGACAATTTCAATGGCGGTTTGGGCTTCTTCTTCGGTGATAAAACCGGCTTCGACCATGCGGTGTAAGACCAATTCCTTGCGAGCTTTGGCCAGGTCAGGATTGCGGAATGGAGAATACGTGTTGGGAGCTTTGGGTAGTCCCGCCAAAAATGCCGCTTCTGGAAGGCTCAGCTCCGTGACACTTTTATCGAAATAGGTGAGGGCGGCGGCGGCGATTCCATAGGCCCCATGACCAAAGTAAATTTGATTCAAGTACATTTCCAGAATTTGATCTTTTGTCAGAACCCATTCCATTTTAATGGCGAGTATCAATTCTTTAATTTTACGGGTATAGGTTCGCTCCGGAGAGAGAAACAGGGCTCGTGCCAATTGTTGAGTGATGGTGCTGGCTCCCTGAAAGCGGCCTCCTTTGCGGAGATTGGTCCAGGCTGCCCGGCCAATTCCAACCAAGTCGAGCCCAGGATGTTCAAGGAATCTTGTATCTTCAACCGCGATAACGGCCTGCGTCAGTGTCTTGGGAATTTGAGCAATAGGAGTGTACAGTCGTCGTTCAATAAAGAATTGCCCAATAATTTCGCCGTTATCAGCATAGACTCTGGATACTAAACTGGGCTGGTAATCCTGAAACGAATCGAAAGTAGGAAGGTCACGTGTGACAATCCAGAGGACCCCAGCAATCGTTCCCGTGCCAATGCATCCCAAGATCAATGTGCAGACGAGCGTTATTCGAAGCCAAGACCAAGTCTTAAGGTCGGCAAAAAACTGCTGAAAGGTATTCATTCAGGGGAGAAACACAATCCTTTGTGTGTAGTAGCAGGAGAGGGAAAATATCCACACCCTTTCTTTTAACGATACCCCGAGATGGAAGAAAACACAAGGAACACCAGAGGCCAATCTTTTAACCAAGATTTTAGAAAGCAGGGCTTCCAGAAACTCAAAAGTTCAAGAGGAAATGAGGCCAAATGGACGGTTCCTTAGGGCCATTGTGCTGATTGACAAACTTTTTCACCCCGTGGTACCACCAAGAACCACTCAGGTATTTTCCGTATCGTTTATCAACAAGGAGGAGAGAGAACATGTCAGACGTTGCTGCAGAAATTAAGGTCGGAGATGTGGCCCCAGATTTTACCCTGAAAGATCAGGATCAAAACGATATCAAGCTCAGTGATTACAAAGGGAAGAAAAATGTCGTCCTGGCGTTTTACCCATTGGATTGGAGTCCTGTGTGCCAAGGGGAAAACAAATGTTTAACCGATGACTTTCCCAACTTCGAATCGGCCAATGCCGAAATCTTGGGTGTAAGCTGCGATAGCTTCTTTTCCCACAAGGCCTGGGCCGATTCCTTAGAATTGAAGCATAAATTGTTGGCCGATATGCACCGGACAGTATCCAAAGCATATGGTTTGTATTTTGAGCCATTGAACTGTTCGAAACGGGCAACCGTCATTGTGGATAAAAACGGCAAAGTGGCCTATGCGAAAGTGCAGGAAATTAAAGTGGCCCGAGATGATAAAGAAATTCTGGAAGCATTGAAGAAATTGGGTTAAGTCTGTAATGAGTAAGAGAAACCCTAAGCAGAGCAAGAAAGCTCGCTTAGGGTTTTCTTTTTCAGAGTGGGTTGCAGAAAGAACTCAAGGTAGAAAAGGAAGATTTAATGGCCGGAATCGTCGAAAACGTGAACGATGAAAACTACGCGGAGTTTTTGCAAGCCCCGGCAGCGGTGGTGGCCTATGGGATTGCCACATGTGAACCCTGTAAGGCATATGATCCGGTCTTGGAAGCTTCAGCCAAAGATCATGCACACATTCGATTCGGAAAAGCCAAAATGCATGTCCCTGGAAAATGTCGCAATATCAAAAAACAACATAATTTTGAAACGTATCCCACCACACATTTCTTTTCAAAAGGAACCCTTCTGGATACTAAAGAAGGCAAACTCGAATCTGCCGAGCTGGCTGCTTTAATCGAGCAGCATTTTTCTTCTACCCTCTAAGGGTCTTTTCAATCTGGCTTTCTCAACGTTTTTTCATGAGGTCTCATGCACCTGACGTTAAGGTGAAGGCTCGGGGAAGTTGGGTTGCGACTCGCCGTTGGCCGTGCAATGGTTGAGCGTCACCCCTGAGGTATCTGTGTCAGTTTTGAGAGCAAAGGCCTCCGGATGGAGATGCAGGCCTTCCCATGGTTTAGTGGTATCGGCCTTGGCTCCGGCTTTAACCGCATCTATGCTACAACTGTTGAGGTGAATATTTCTGGAGCCATTCGAAACATAGAGCCCATACCCACTGCCATGATCTGAGGTAATGGATTCCACGTGGCAGTGGTTGAGGGAAGTATGTTCACAGGCCGAAAGGCGAATTCCATAGGCATCCGATCCCGTATAGCCCACAAGTTTGTGGCCCTGTCCTTCGTGCCCTCCGTTTGAACCATTCTGATATCGACCTCCAAGCAGCGAACCGTCTGGTCCATGGTTGGTAATGCCGGTGGCCGAGCAGTTCTGCATGAGAAGTCCTGACAGTCCATCAAAGCGGTACGCAACAGTGCCCTTGTGAACATGGTGCATAGAATCGCCGTTACAACGAAGATACACGGAATAGCCCATGTATCGACCGGTGGAATCTTGCAACTCAAGGAAGCCGCCTGTGGCTTGGAGCGTATAGACCAGCTTGTACGGCGGAGTGGCTTGGGGAAAAGGGTTAGGGAATTGAGGGTCATGGTCGGCTAAGGCCCAGGTGACGATTTCATTTTCAAGAGATAGGGTGCCAAAGAATTTTTCCAAATCCTTATCTTCCTGAATGAACAAGGCCTTGGCTTGAGCCAAACGAATCTGAATCTCACTCAGAACCGTCCCTTGATACTTCCCATCATCACCGAGACAACCCCGTTGGTCGTCCAGCCCAAAGAGTTGAAAAACGGCGCCCGCGATATCGACTTGATTGCCATTTTTATCACCACCAGAGATGGAAATAATTTCCCGCGGAGCGATCACGATGTTGTCCATCGAGACATCTTGGAGGTAATAGTCTCGGGCATCGAGAGCAGTGGAATCAGATCGAGGCTCCATAAAAGGACCGACGGCTACACCACGAGGGTTGCAAAGAAGACCATAAGACGGGCCATCGGTGAGTTGGAGGGGGTTTCTAAACAGCGGATTGGATGGTGTCGGCTGACCTTGAAAAATTACTTCATTAAAAACCGTGTCGATACTTGTGCTCAAGTTCTCAAGAGCCGTAAGAAAACCGGTTTTGATGTGTTGATCGAAGGCTTGAAAGGTAGGAGAGGTTTTGGGATTGTGGAGAATGTTCTGAGCGGTCGCTTGCGCAAAGCGGGCTGCAGAGAACGTTCCCAAAACCGGAACACCACCCTGAGAAGAATCCTGGGAGTTCCTTGCAGGTTGACGAGAACCGAGGGACTGACACTTCACGATCGCCACGCGTTGGGCTCCATTTAGGGATATGGCAGCCACTTCATGATCGCGAAAGGTCACATTTTCAATCAACACCTCGTGACATTCATTCCCATGAATCCCATGGTGGCTTGACAAGCCTAACACGCCATTTTTTATCGTTACCTGATGCGCCGGTCGCAAATCCTTGCCAAACCCTTCACCAGATGCGGGTCCTTGACCCGGGATGAATGGCTGGTCGCCCAATTCGATAATGGCAAAGAAACGTTGCATGAGGGCATGCATGGGATGCTGCCGCAATGTAAATCCATTCAAATCAATAATGACACCATCGGACTCCACGGCCATAGCGGCAAAAAACCCTAAATGGTAGGCACGAGCGATATCTCCAGTTAGATACTGAATCTTATTGTCGGCCCAACTGGGTATTAACGTGCCATCAGGGAGAGAGTGATCTTTGACGTAGTGGGGGTTGGGAAACCAATCGCTGTTACGCTTAGGATCAATTTCTTTGGCTTTGGAAAATATGGCACTATCCCAGGCAGCAGGAAAGGATTGGCCATTCTCATCAAGCCAAGTGCGCGGGGCATTGGGGTTAAAATCGATATTCTCTGTTAATCGTAGGAGACAGGGCGACGTAATCCGCAATGTGCCAAAGGCAAAATCCTTTTGGGTGACCTCCACGACTTTTTCTCTGTGATCTTTAGTATTGGAAGCGAAGGTTTCCCAATCAACCATGCCTTTGGCCTTATAGCGCTCTTCCCTGCTTTCAAAGATTGACTTGAGTCGGGTGTAGAGGAGGTGTACTGGATGTGATTGAGACATAGTTCAGGACCATTCCTTGTATTGATTTGACATGACTAAAAGTAAGAATGAATTGTATTTATAGCGAGTCTTGACTTTTAAAGGCTTAGTATTGGTACTAATTGTTGACCAGGGAGGATGGCCTGCCCTGGTCAACCTATTTGGCTTACTACTGGGAAAAATGAGAAATAATGCAAAATTCAGAAATGAAATGGCCCATGAATTTAGCCGAAACAAATTTTTTCACAATTTGGAAAATGGTAGTATTGTGTGTTGGGTCCACCCGTATCTACGAATGTAATGTTTTGAATTATCATATCGTCTGTCGTTTCGGATTTTAGCCCTGGATTCACAGTTAGCTCTCCAGTTACGTCTCCGTTGGCATAAACAATCCAGCGGCTTTTTTTTTCAACCTTATCGTATATGTGGACGAGAACACTACGAATTTCTTCAACAGTCTCAGTAGTTTGATTTACTTCAACTGTTTTCAATTTTCCAGTTGCATGGGAATATATGTGCTCCCAATTTTTTTGGATCTGTAGATCGACTTTTGCGGCGACTACTTCATCATTCTTTATTGGTTGGTTGTTTTGTATTATCAGTTTCCCGTTTGCGTCTCTTTGGTGGCCTTTTCGTTCATCCCCTTGTCCAATTGGCATCGATTTTCTCCTTTAAAATTTTGAGAGTTTTTAATTTATTTTTAAAGATTAGCAATTACCATAAGTTTTTTATTAATACTTTTGGGTGGTGGGCGAATCTTCATATAGCGTGGTTCCTTCCTATTATTTTCATTAAAAATTGGGTTTATTAATCAACTCAAGTTAGAAATTCCTTAAATTGGCCTTCAATCATTTTTAAACTTTTGGAAATTCATCAATTTAAAGCGATGGTTAATTTAATGACTCCAGTCATTTTAGGAATAAAACGTTGATCACCAACTTCTGGTCGAAGAATATTTGGGTCTTGATATAAAAATTTTTGATCGGTCAAGTTTCGTATTTCTATTGATAGAATGCCCAGTCGTTTGGGAAATCGAAATCCTGCAACTAGGTCGAGGAGAAAGACCCCCTCGCTGTCATCAGAAAATGAAGCATTTGGAGGAAGTTCAAGATTTTGCCAGAGAAACGTCCCGCGCAATCCAGCAAACAAACCAGATGAATGGAAATATCGAATGTTAATGGGAAGAATGTAGGTATCGAGTTGAGTGAATCTCCCGTCTCCAAACGTACCCGTAGCCACATTTGCCGGGCGATACAATCTCTCTAACTCAAAATTTGTGCTAGTTGCCCAATTTGGGTGGGGTGCCCAATAAACATATGCCCGATAGAGGTTTGTCCGATATTTGAAGCCGCGGGTCCCCATCCCGGGGACGACGGCCAATTCTGAAAATTCTCGATTAAATATTTCTAGACCTCCATAAAGAGAATTGGACATTATTGTGTCCAATCCCACCCCATAATTAGTTGATCTGGTTCCATTTGCGTCTATAAATAGCTGATTAAATCCGGCGATTTGCGTTGGTTCAATAGTTTGTTCGATTATTCCGCTCGACTTCATGGTTTGAAAATAGGCAGCTCTTAGACGAGCCCAAGCGGTGATGTTCCAAAGGACTCCTGCCTTGGGAAGTATTCTTCTTACATCAACATTAAGTCGATCGATATTCTCTCGTGTGTAACCTAGCCCCCCGGTCCAAAAGACGTTGTTTGGGAAATTGGTATTTGTATAAATGTAGGCACTCTCATGTTCTATATCTGCCGGGGATTCTGAAATGCTTGCAGGGAAAATAAATGGGGGAAATGGGACCGTAAATGATCCAATTTCAGTTCGAATATTTCCATTTATCCTCCGGATTCGTCCTCCAGCTAAGATATTGAAAAAATCTTGGCGAAGTGCCAAGAGAGCTTCACCCTGGTACGCCTTATCATCAATATCTGCTTTTAAACTTGGTGTTGTATCCAGGTTCGTTGTAGCGCGCAGTCTGGAATGAATACCTGAAAGTATGAGATCAATATTGGATAATGGAGAAATCTTAGCTCCGAGACGGGCTGTTTCTTCTTGGGTGGTTTGCTCCGAACTATTTAAAAAATCTGATGGGTCAAAGTTTCTACTAAGGTCTCCCTGTTTGACTTTACGATTTCTATATTCTGCTTGAACATTTACCTCAGGAATCACCTCGCTTTGGAGAAAAGCATTATAGAGATTGATGGTGTTATCGTTGTTAGATCTGAAACCGTCTGTGGAATAATGAAATTGTCCCAAGCTAATGGCAATTGGATCTGCAAGCATTCCTGATAGCACTGTGTCATTGGCGATGGTATCAAGGTTTCCGACCGATAAATTGCCCAACAGAGCTATCCGGTCTCTTAAATACAGCGGATTAAACTCGTTAAAGCCTTGCGCCGTTGGTCCTGAACCTTCCAGAATTTGCAGGCTTGCTTCTGAAAGCTGGGGTTGGAGGTTGTTAATATTCACTGGTTGGAAGAGTTGTGATTGAAGGAGCTCGCTTATTCGAGCTGCTTCTCCTCGCGGGGATCGTAAGGAATCTGCTAAAAGTCTATGAGATGAATGGTTACTAGGATCGGCACTGAGGGAATTCCAGGCCTCTACTCTCGCTCGTTGTTCGAACCCAAGATCTTTGTAGATTCGCCCCAAACTGGCGCTTCGTGCTGCTTTATCATCATCCAAGAGGAGTTTTGATCGATAGATTGCTCGATTGTCATTTAATTCAATCGATTTTTGTAGGTCCTCTAGGGCCTCAACTGGTCTATTGACTGATTGTTTGCGAATGGCATCATAGAAATACGGCGTCGGATCCCTGGGGTCAAGCTCCTTGGCCATTTCCAACTGTGAGGCGGCTCTTTGGTTGTTGCGGGTGTTATTATGGAGGTCCGCCAGCTCCATTTCCTCAATGGGATATTTGGGTAAGGGACGATCCCATTTCTCTTCAAAATAGGCCTTCCCCAGATAACTGCGGATGATGGCATTGCTTGGATCCAGGCTGGCAGCAATTTCGATGTCCCGGCGGCCTTCAGCCAATTCACTTTTTTGAATTTTTGTTAAGCCCAACCCGAGACGTGGAAGGGGGTCGGCTTGGTCGAGCGCAATAGCTTGTTCAAAGGTTTTGCGGGCGTTGGCAATCTTGGCTTCCGTCAGCAGGGCAAAGCCTAAGATTGTTTGGGTACGGGCAAGATTCGGATTCAGCCTGACTGCTTCTTGCGCCGCCTCCCTTGCCTCACCAAGATGGCCCAAAGAAAGCTGGAGTTCGGCCACACGTGCCCAGGCCAAGGCGTCATCGGGAGACTGCGTGGTCGCCTGTTGCGCACTGGTGAGAGCGGCTTCGATGTCAAAATGACTTTGTTGGGCGTATGATCGCGCAATATACCCGACAGAGGATTGCGGGGCGCTTTCAACGGATTGATTCGCTAATTGCAGCGCTTCTTCCTTGTTATTGTTGACCAAGGAAACGACCGACTGTAATGCCAAGGCTGTGGCATTATTCGGCTCCTGCCTCAAGGCTTCTTTGATATCCATATTGGCTTTGTCTATTTGACCGACCGATAACAGAAGCCCAGCTCTTATTCCTGAAAGTTGTGGATCTCGGCGTTCCAAGGGAATGGTGTTGAGTTGATCGAGGGCACCACGAATGTCTCCAGATTGATACTGCGCGAGGGCACCTTGTAGGCTTTCTTGATTCGCCTCTGTGACGGCGTTGGTACGCACATCCAGAAGTGGTGGGTAATAGAGGGCCCATTGCACGGCATCACGAGGGTGAATATCCAACCGTCGTTGCGGGCCTTCCCCTGCGCGAGTGACTGCCGCGTCGCCGCCTTCCAAGAGCAATTTCCCCAACGTATTTTCTACCCGGACTGTGCCTTCCAACACCCAGACGTTCGTTTCGCTTGAATCCACGCGAATGACAAATTCGGTACCTTCCACCGTGGCATTCACAAACGGGGTCGTAATGGTGAGGCTTTGTGGAACCCGGCTGATGAAATGGACAATGCCTTCTAATATTTCCAGCCAAGAGGTTTCTTTATTCTCAATTTCCGTGAAGGTAATCGTGGTGCCTTGGTCTAACCTGATAATGGTTTCGTTGGAGAGGACAATGGCCGCCCGCCAGGATTCGACACGGAGTTTATCTCCCGGGCAGAAGGTTTCTCCGACGGTGGTGGGTTGCCAGTTGTTGGTACTCACGCGGCGGGCTTCGACAAGGCCTTCAGCCGAAACAACTTTGCCTACCCATTCTTTGCAGTGGGCGGGCTCTTGGGCGAGCAGAGTGAGTGGGGAGCCTAAGGTGAGGCTGAACCCGATGGCACAACCTACGAGCAGCGACAATCTTTGGAAGTAGGTGTTGGTGATGCTGCGAGTCATTGATAAAACCTTTCATGAATCTCCCCGCTTCTAGCCACAATCGGTTCCGGCTCCTTTGGGCGTCTCCCCTGCGGGGTAAGAAATGAAATAAAGTGTTGGGGTGCCCTAGAATAGGTTGATTGCCAATGATGTGATTGGTGGTTTCTTCGGTCCCCCAAATAGTATGAATTATTTTGAAATGTATTAAATGGTTCATGAATCTTATTTTTTTTGTAGTGTGATTGTGCCCTCCCATGAATGATGCGGAGGGGTTCTTTTGAATTGTTTACAGGCTTCGACGTAATACGAACTTGGTCCATCGTCGCCATAGGCGGAAAGATAAGCTCTGAATGACCCTATGGCTTGGTCCCATTCTCGTTGATGAAACGCCTGGAGGCCTTCGGCAAACAGATGGATGGCATCGTGCTGCAGGGCGTCGGCATCCTGTGTGCGGCCAATCAATTCGTAAATTGTAATGGGGCGACTTTTTCCGACAAGTTGAAATCGACCAAGGTTTCTGGTGAGGAACCCTTCCGCGTCCTCTAAGATCTGGCGTGATCCCAATATCCGTGTTCCGAGCTGTTTGTTGACCCCTTCGATTCGAGTGGCGGTGTTTACAATGTCTCCGATGGCCCGGTATTCGTAGTGGTCGATTCCCCCGAGGTTTCCTAAGAGCATGGCTCCTCCATGTAAGCCAATCCTGGTGGGGAGTGTTGTGTCTGGGTGGTCTCTATTAAATCGGGCGACGGATTGGATGATGTCTAACGCCGCATCGCAGACTTGTTGTTTCATAGTCTGTGTCAGTGTCGGTGCGGCCCAAATGGCCAGAACAGCGTCGCCGACCACATCTGAAACGATGCCTTGCCTTCTCCTAACTGGTTCAAATACCGTTTGGAAGTATTCGTTCATAAAGGCACGCAAGTGGTGTAAATCTAAAGATTCTGCGAGCGCGGTGTAATGCTCGGCATCGGTCGATAAACAAATGCCTTCCACTAGCTCGCTCGTGGTAGCGACGGATTCGATGCTTTTCGTGAGTTGTTCCGCTACTGGACCGGGAACATAATATTGCAATGCCCGGTGAATGTTTTGTCGCTCTCGATGAGTTTCTCGATATTTCCAGAAGACCGTCCCAATGATAGCCAGCGGGAGTTGGAAAAGTAGGGGAATGATCAGCGGTATCCATACGGCATAGCGGGCAAAAAACAGATAGGCGATGCCCGTATAGACTACCGATGATCCCAGCGCCATTCCGGCGTACCCCAAGGCTATTTTGATACTGTTCTGGTTGCCCAAGCCTCGAGGGAATCTTCGTAAGCCTATCCCCAGAAATATTCCCCAGAGTGCCACAAGGCTCACATGGAGCCACAGGGGAAGTGGGGAAATGTGGCGGTCTTCTAGCAAATTTGCAAAAGCAGTGGCAGTAATTTCTACTCCACTTAAATAGAGGCCATCTGGCGAGGTAAAGACCGTGTGAAACCGGTCTTGTTGTTCCGCCTTGACCTCTTCAGACAACCCAACAAACACGGCTTTACCTGTGAAATCCATTGAGGCGTGTTTTTCGCTTGGACAATCTTGAAGGACACAGGAAAAAGGAATGGTGGTGATGGTCCGCGGTGGACCATAAAAATCCAAGTATTGGCTATCCCCTCTTCTGGCGGCTTTGAGCAGTCCATCAAAGGCTTTTCCCTTAAAGGAAGGATTGTTTCGCCTGTGAGAGGCGATGACCTCTAATATTGAGGACAGCACATGAGGCTTTGTTCGAACTATGGTTCGCAACGTTGCGAACAGATTCTGGTAGTCGTCAAATCGGTTCGAATTTTCTCTAGATGGTAATATTTCTGGAGAGATATTCTTCAGTAAATTCCACAGTTCATTGTGGGGTTGAATGTTTTGGATCAATGCCATTACCACAGGTAATGTGGCGAAATGTGCCTCACTGGGTTCAAAAAGCCAAAATTGATTCACCCGAAATGGCACGGCTGGGAGCGGATTAGGTGCGAGTGCGGGAGCGGCCTTTTTCAACTGTGCGGTGGGGGCCATTTGCATAACAACGCCGGATCCGGATTGAATCTCACTCGGCGTGGTCATTTTTTCGATTAACACCACGTTTCTTGAGTTTCGCATTGCTTTGGCAAACTGGGCGTCGTCTTCCGTAGCCCCTGCTTCTTTGAAAAATATATCGAAGCCGATGGCTGCTGCTCCGCGATGCGTTAATTCTTTCACTAATTGGGCATGAAGGGATCGAGGCCATTTCCAGATTTCTTGGGGGACACCGAGGTCAAAGGCAGATTTTCGATCAGTGGTAACGACGACCACTTCTTGAGGAACGGGACGTTCACCCCTGAGCGTAAAAAGCCAATAGAGCCCGAACTTTTCTTCGAGATCCATCCCCGTCGATGTGATGCTGGCGATCATACCTATCAGGGATACGGCGACACCGAACTTTATCCCTCTCATGGTTGGGGCCTGGATTAGGTTGCAAAGTTTCTTTGTCATGTCGTTTTTATGCCGGTGAAATCTGAATGATTTCTGGGAAAGAGAGCCGCACCTTCTAGGTCTATAGAAGATTTCTGCCGCAATTTTGGAGGGACAACTATCCTTCCCTGCCCCGATGCTACAAAATTTTTTTAATAATAACTAGCACTGGACCCGAAATTGGCATAAATGACAAGGGTCTGAGAAGGGAGAATCTTCTTTCGTGCTTCAGGCCGTAGGTAAAAATTCCAAACTTATCTAAAAATGGAATAGTTTATGCTACCGCAAGGACGAAAAGTGCCCTTGATTTTTTCATGCTATTTTCTTCTTAGTTTGAGCTGACGCTGAAGATAATGAAATTCTGTTGAACACCTAGGGAAACCGAAAGGACGGGAGTTTCGTCTAGCTATGAAGTGCGAAATATGGCGGAGGAGCGAGGAGTGTGACTTACTGTGACCAAACACAATGTTCCCTGGTGAACTTGGTCTGCAAGTGTATGCCCAATAAATTTTGCAATATTTTCTACAGTGGGTGCAGAGTGTTTAAAGGCTGAATCGAGGCTCAGGTTGTTGTTCCCTAATCTGGTAATAATGGTGGTTTGGACCAGAGCATCTAATTGTTCAAGATTGATGATTTGGCCTGTTTCCAAATCGATGGGGCCACCTATAGTCAACCCCAATGAAAAATTGTGGCCTGTTGTTTGCCCCGTTGGGACATTGATGGCTGAAGAAAAATAATAATTACGCGTGATAGTTACTTGAATTAACTTTTCAGAATGATTTGCTCCCTCCTGTGGTTGCTGTGTGACTTCTGCATACAAGGTTTCATCTTCAAAAAGGCGGATCCTGTCGAGATCGGGTAAGTGCGGATGTTTGGCAAAAAGTTTCCATAGGGTCAGGGCCAGGTTTTCCGTCGTTGGGATTCGGTTCGTAAAATAGGGAGTGTCAAGATTTAAATTCTTGTGATCAAATTCAATCAATATGTCCCACAGATGTTGTTTGAGATCATAGAGGTTGATGATCATCCCTGTAACCGGGTCTATATCCCCACACAGCGTCACTTCCAATAAATAGTTGTGCCCATGGGTATTGGGATTGTTGCAAGGACCGAAAACTTCACGATTTTTGTCATCATCCCAGTTCGGATTGTGATAGCGATGGGATGAACAAAATTCGAGGCGTTTGGTTAAGGTGGCTTTTGACATTCGATTTGAAATCAGAGGTCGTAAAGAAGAAGGGCTGAACTCAGGTACGCATTGTACGAAAAGTCCAGCCCTTCATGCTGTTTAGTATTCTGTAATTGCGTGGAGTTAGGTCGAAAAAGAACTGCCGCAACCACAGGTGGATTTGGCTTGGGGGTTCTTGATGGAAAAACCAGATCCTTGAAGGCTATCGACATAGTCCACTTCTGCCCCGTTCAACATGGGGGCACTTTGTGAATCCACGATGACTTTCACGTCACCCTTTTCTACAATCGTGTCATCGTCACTCGTTTTGTCTTCAAAAGACATTCCGTATTGATAGCCGCTACACCCTCCACCCTTTACGTAAATCCGGAGTCCTACGGCATTCTCTTCTTCCTTTATCAGTTCCTTAATCTTTTCTTCTGCAATTGAGGTAATAGTTACCATCGGCCTTTCCTCCTTGTATAAACGCCACGAACAATTTGAGAATTCTTCTTTCCTTTCAATCGGTTGAAAGGATTGTAACATTGAGTTTTTATCTTAAAGCACCTGTTTTCTGGTTGTCAATTTTGAGACGAAGGCCTCTTACGAGGTCACAGTCAACTTGGTTCCGCTCTATTGTAAATCTTTTAGCCATTCCTCACGCATTTCAGGCGATATTGGGTCTTTGGATTGAAAATTCGGGTGGCAAATAGTCAGGAAGGCCGATTCTTCCCCTTGGGCCAGGTGGTCCCGGAATGCCGGAGTCGTAGAAAATCGGACAAAATGCACGGCACTAATTTTATCTTCCTTACTATGCCCGGTCTCAAAGTTTGCGAACAGTTCCTCCTTCCCCATAGAAATAGCCACGGTATCCGGATTGTCAATCCCTTGTAGTGCATCCAGGCGTTCCTGGATTTTTTCGGGATCCGTAATTTCTATATAGAGGGTCGCACTGAGTTCATGGACATTCGGCAGCAAGGCATTGTACACATCACATTCTTCTTGGATTTTTTCTGGGGCAAAAATGCGCTCGGTTCGCAACATTTCCTGGATTTGAAATAAGACGGTCTCTCTATTTTCAAAGACCAACGTAATGGAATCTCCCGCCGTAATGCGCCGACGCTTCTTCAGGTCAATGATGCGTCGACGAATTTCTGTGCGTTGATCTTCGTAGTCCGCGGCAGAGAGTAATTCTTGAGGGGTGATCGGTTTCATGAAGGTAATCCGTAGGCGTTTCGAACCACTTGAATAGGATGCAGGGCTGCTCGTGAAGGTGGCGTCTCAAGAGCCTGATCCAATTGAAGGGCCGATAAGGGGCAATCCGAGGCGACAATATCGAATGGTTCGCCTTTGATTTCTCGAATGGCTTTTTTAGCAATTTTCATCGACATGTCAAAAAATTCTTTCTTGGCGCTCCAGGCTCCATCGTGTCCTGAACATTTTTCAATCAAATGTACTTTCGCCCCTGTAAGTTCCATGAGGTCTTTGGATTTGAAACCAATATTTTGATCCCGAAGATGACAAGGAATTTGATAAGCCACGCGTCCCGGGTTTTGGGGAAAATCTAAAGAAAGACCGTTGTCTTTTTTTAATCGCATCAGATATTCGCACACATCAAAGGTGTGTTCTGCGAGGCGTGTCATTTCCTGTGAGGCTTTCAAGTAAGGATACTCGCGTTTGAACATTAAGCTGCAGCTTGGAGCTGGAATGACAATGTCATATCCTTGATCAACATACGGCAAAAACTGCTGACATTGAGCTTCCGCCATGCGCTGGAGACTTTCGGTGTCACCCAGGTCAAACCGTGGCATGCCGCAACATTGTTGATGGGGTGGAACCACGACCTCAATGCCGTTTTTTTCTAATATTTGAACGGTGGCTTTGCCAATATCGGTGACTTGAAATGTCACCAGGCAACTGGGGAAGAAGGCCACTTTGCCTGTGGGTTTCGGGGGTTTTGAAGCCGGTCTCCGTCTGGTCCACCATTGCGAAAATGTTTGTGTTTGAAACGGAAGGACCTGTCGAGCGTGATGAATTCCAGCAACCCTTTCAACCAACCCCCGGACCCATGAGGTCCGCAAAGCCCAGTTCGTCAAGGGTGCGGTCAGGCTACCAAGTTTTCCAATGAGATCGGTTTTAATCAGGAGTTTGTCTCGCCAGGTCGCACCACCTTCTGTGTTTCGTTGCTTTTTCCAAGCGGCCATTAACCGAGGGAAATCCAAATCATATTGATGAGGTGGCGAATAGGGACAATGATTAAAGCAGAGTTTGCAGTAATAGCATTCCTGTTCGACCTGGGTGAAATCTTGGGGCGTCAGTTTTGATAAATCGCTTTCGTGCTCATCGATGCGGTCAAGTAAGGTTGTAAAGGATGGACACAAGTTAAAGCAGCGACGACATCCGTCACAGATATCAAAAATCCGCAAGGTTTCCGTTTCCAGATCAGAACGGTTCCAACCGGGTGTGATCAGATCAAATTTTGGCATAGAGATTTAAGACAATACAAAAATGTATAAGGCCGCGGTTGATGACCAACCGCGGCCTTACTGAGTAATGCCGGAATATTAGCCTTGATTCAAGGATTCAAGCCCTTTGGTAAAACGGTTGGCATGAGATCGTTCGGCTTTAGCCAACGTTTCAAACCATTCGGCTAATTCTTCGAATCCTTCATCCCGAGCCGTCTTGGCCATCCCTGGATACATTTGTGTGTATTCATAGGTTTCGCCTTCAATGGCAGCTTTTAAGTTGGCATCGGTATTTCCAATGGGTACACCGGTGGCAGGATCACCGACTTCTTTTAGGAAATCCAAATGACCAAAGGCATGACCGGTTTCGGCTTCCGAGGTGTCTCGGAACAGACCCCCAATGTCTGTATAGCCTTCAATATCTGCCCGCTTGGCGAAATACAGGTATCGGCGGTTGGCTTGGGATTCTCCGGCAAAAGCCGCCTTTAAGTTTTCATGACTTTTGGTCCCTTTTAACGATTTGCCCATATCATCCTCCTTTAATGTGTAATGGGGCGGTTCCCCGGTAATAAAAGATTTTTCGACTTTCGAGTGCGACGGCACGTCCGACAAAGACCGCGAAACGTGACTTGATATTCGATAATTTCAAAGTCCTTAGGCAGTCCGGATGGCGATCTGAGGCGGTTTAAACGCGGATCCATCACATCGAGGATGGCCTGACATCCCTGACAAATCACATGATGATGGGGAGTGAGATTGGCGTCAAAACGCGACCGGTCATGGCCGATGTTCACTTCTTGCACAAGCCCTGCCCTTTGCAAGACACTCAATGTGTAATACACCGTATTGAGAGAAAGCATGGGGTATGTGGGAGAGACTACCGTAAAAAGATCTTCTGCTGTTGGGTGCGCAGTACTATGAACCAGCGCCTGATAAATAGCAGTCCGTTGCGGAGTGGACTTCAACCCACAATCACGAAACTTTTGTTGAATGTCTGCCAAGGACAATCGCATTATTCATTCCTGATTAGGAATGATTACTACTTAGCAAATTGAGAATCACAAGTCAATTTTATTAAAGGGGTCAGACTCGATTAATGGTTGGATATTTCAAGCAAATGGCAGATCGTCATTTTAAATGGAATTTTAGCCTTTAAATTGAAAGGCATGGAAAGAAGTCATCATCTATGATAAAACACCTCATTGAAATACCTTGTTTCAACGACAGACAGGGTGGAAGATTCTTGAGCAAGGAGGTTGCGATGCCAGCAAAAGCGTATATTTTGATGAAAGTGAAAGCGGGAAAAGCGCAGGATGTGTTAGCGACATTAAAATCCTTTTCCGAAGTAGAGCAAGCACATGCTTGTTTTGGCCATCCGGACATTTTTGGGTTGGTGAATGCCCCTGACGATCGGGCCTTGGCCAATCTGATTATGACCAAAATTCACACTATTCCCGGAGTCGAAGAAACTGATACCCATATTGTGGTTCAGGAGTAAGAACGTTTTCTTGGTAAGGTGGATCGCGGCTCTGTTTTTCAAAAAGACTAGGCCGGCTCATGTGAGCCGGCCTTGTTATTTTAACTGGAAAATGCGTGATTTTTTTAACTGATCTAAAACAGACCTGAGGCATGGCCAGAGGAAGCCATGAAGAACAACATGGGAATCGAAAGCATGGTATTGGTGCGGGAAGCCAGAAGCGCCGTCCGGGCTGCAGCTGCTTTTTCTTCTGGTGTGGCCTCCTTCATGCCAAGGACTTTTTTCTGATTTGGCCAAATAATTCCCCAGACATTTAAGAGCATGATAGTCCCAAGCCATGCGCCCATGCCAATGACGGCATCTTGCCCTTGTAATAAGAATGCTCCTCCGATGCGGTGTTGATTTCCTAACAACATGAATCCAAAAACCCAGGTAGCTAAGGCCCCCCACCGAAACCACCAGAGGGCATTCGGCACAAGGTGCTTAAAGGCCTCGGCTTTGGTTTCAGGTGTTACCGCTTTGAGAAATGGCACTTGGATGAAATTAAAGTAATAGAGAATGCCGATCCAGGTGATGCCCGCGAGGAAATGTCCCCACGCTAATAAACTTTCCATATGGTGTCCTCGTTTTCGTTAAGTGATTAAAGTAATGTTCTGTGGACGTGCCGAGCGGTCATACTAGCATTTTAACCAGGCCATACAGGACTACGGTCAACACAAAGCCGGCAGTGATAGTGCCCGAGATCGTATCGAGGGGATTGCCCATTGTCTTCCTCCTTTATTGTTCGTGGAAATGAGACGCGGATTATGTCATGTGGCTAACAGAGCGTCATGCACATGATTGTTTTGAGGTCTTAGCGTAGCGTAGACGGCGGTAATTGTTCAAGACAGTGAGAAAAAGGTTTGCTTGGAATTATTTTGGGTTGATTTTTCTTGAACGAGAAGAGGGTTGGGTCAGCAAACAGAATCGCCAGAGTTTTTTTGCCCATTCACCGGCATAGTCTATCCCGATGCGGGGGAGAGCCTGAAGGTGTTGTTTGGGAACGTCCAGGCCCTGGTCTTCAATCCATAATGTGGTGCCGACGGTAGCGTCCAGTCCGTTGTGAGTGCGGTCTACCTCTAGATATCGACACACACGACCTGGGCCTTCAATACGGGTTGAGTGTTCCAGTTCTCGTTCTTCTCCCAGGAGTTCAAGGCCTCGAATTAATATGGCGGCAGGGTACCCTTCTCGTTCGGTCACGATGTTCAGGCAGTGATACATACCATAGATAAGATAGACATAGGTAAACCCGGCTGGACCGAACATGATTGTCGTGCGCTTGGTCCGGCCTCTGGAAGCATGACAGGCTTTATCCTGCGGTCCCACATAGGCTTCGACATCGATAATTTTCGTCAACTTGGTGTGGTTAGTGGTGCTGGTAACCAAAACCTTCCCCAATAAATCTTTTGCCACTCTCAACGTCGGTCGATTATAAAACTCACGCGGTAATGGAATCGGGGATCTTTTGGTCATGTGACCTCACTCGACGTGTGGTCCGTAGGGCGGTAATGTCGTGAGGCGGCCATCGTCGGTGGGACCGCCGATGGTGAAATGATAAAGGGATTGCCATCGTGTGGAAGGATAAAAGCCGAGAACACGATGAACGGGATCGTCGAAGAAACAGCCGATGCCCGTGGCTCGAACTCCTGCGGCTTCGGCTTCCAGATAGAGGACTTGCCCGATTAATCCCGTTTCCCAAAATAAGCGTTTGTAAAACCAGGGACCATATCGATCTAAGCTCTCGTCGAATTCGGCAATCATTCCCAGAGCAAAGGCGCTATCACTGGCAATCTCTTGGCCACAACTTAATTGCATGGCCAAATTCCTCGCATCCCCTTCCTCTAACAGATACAGGGGAAGTTGAGGAGGACAATGGTCTGGAATCGACCACATGAATTGATGATGCATATCCGATTGAAAATCGGTGATTTGTCGTTCCTGGGGATTTCGATTGAGCCAGTACATGCCAGAAGGGAGTCCATCGATTCGGTGCACAAATAGAGCCAGATGAACGGTTGGGCTCCAGGGCAATACATCCCAAGGCATTGGTCGCTCGGAAATTGGTAAATGGCCTTCAGGCATGGTCCGTAGCACCATCGTGAAAAAACGGTCAACCGACAAACTGGTGTGCCCATCAAACGATACGGCACTTCGGCGTTGGTGGATGATGTGGCCGGCAAGAAATTTGACTCCTGTGGCATCCAATGGGTTCTGAGTTGTAGAAGAATTCGAGAATGCAATGCGTTCGGATTCTTGTGCCAATTTCCATGAAGCCTTAGTAACCTCATTAATGATCTCCCAAGGAACGGGCTCATCTTTACTCAGCTTATTGGCCGTTCCCATCCATTTCCCTGCTAACAACACTTCGTCCGATGGCTTCTCAAAGGCCAGATCAATTGTGTGGGGAGCTGATCGGTCTTTTGGCCAGACCGCAGCCAACAGTTCCGGATATTCGGTTTCAGATGGGTGAAAGTCCTGTTTGCGATGCAGTCCAAGAACCTGTTCAATTGTCTGGTCTGAAGTGTGAAAGAGGACAATCATATTCCAGCCGAGGGTCGCAGCGGCAATTCGTAGGGTTCCAATGGCATGGCCCGTGTCATGTTGGCAATAGCGAAAGGCACGCTCGCCATATTTCCACGCCTCTCGCCAATGGATCGATGAGAGTCCCACCAAGAATCCAGGGCGGGGAATGTCTTGAAGAAGTTGTTGGGCGGTTTCAGGAGAAATCTGCCAGCGATGTTCTAACCCATGTTCCTTTGGAGCATAGTGATAGAGCCCAGGTTCAAGTGAGAGTTCTGGAAGATCGCCGATCAACAGATAACCTTCGGTGGGATGCAAATTCCCGCTAGAGGGATTGGCGCGTAAAGCCCAACGGGTACCGTTGTATTCTTTCCAAGCGGTTAATGAGAGAGCATACTCCAAAAAGCGCGATAACGTTTTGAGCGTAATCGGTTGGGAAGGAATTGAAGCCTTTTCAAACAACGCCTCGTAAGATGGTGAGAGGGGTTCTTCGTCAAGTGAGAGCAAAGGTAAGGAAATGAGGGGAGCTCCGTGAAAACGACGAAACGGATCGGGTTGATTGGCCCAATCTAAATAACCTAACGACTTCGCGAATCGATTAAATTCATGCTTGGTTTGCTGATGATAGTGTTTAACCTGATCCAGTTTGGAGCTAACCTTAAAAGATGGGTCTCCAGAATCCATGATGGCCAGTCTAACATTTGATTAAGCCTGAAACGTCATAGGGGAACAAGGAAATTCTACAAAGATACCTCTGGGCTATGGTGGATGCAGTCTTCTCCAAGTCCTTTTGGCCAACGATCAAACTCCTTTGTATTAGGGAGAGATCCAGCGTAAGATATTAAAAATCTCTAAACAGAAAATGGTTAAAACCAAACACCTCAAAATCAAGGGATTTGAAACTGTCGTTGTGGGAAAGGATCCCTCTACCAATTTCCATGGGATTAATTGCGGTGCATTCCACTCGACGGGGGCCCTCCTTGGGCGGAATTCGCATGTGGCCTTATCAACATGAGAAGGAGGCGCTAAATGATGTGCTCCGTCTGGCCGAAGCCATGAGTAAAAAAGCTGCCATCTCAGGATTAGAGATTGGAGGTGGAAAGGCCGTCATCATTGGGGATCCGGAAAAAGAGAAGCCCCGCTCGTTGTTGCTCTCGATGGGAGCGCTCATAGATTCACTGAAGGGCCAATATATTGCGGCGAAAGACTCAGGGATTTTGCCAGAAGATTTAGATGTGGTTGCGGAACAGACGTCATATGTCACGGGAACCACAAAGCGTAGCGGAGATCCTTCCCTCTCCACCGCCAACGGCGTGTTAGCCGGCATGCAGGCTGCCTGTCAATTTGTCTATGGGACGCAGAATCTGAGCGGACGGGTTGTGGCCATTCAAGGGGTGGGGCATGTGGGATGGAATCTAGGGAATCTCCTGTTTAGGAAAGGTGCAAAACTGGTGGTGGCGGACCTAAATTCGACACGGGCGAACCGAGCGCAGCGTGCGTGGAATGCCACGGTTGTACCCTTGTCTAACATTCATCGAGTCGCAGCCGATATCTTTGCACCATGTGCTCTCGGCGGGGTATTGAATGTCAAGTCCATACCGCAATTGGGAGCCAGAATTATTGCCGGAGGCGCAAATAATCAATTTTTAGATGAAAAGCGAGATCCGTATCGGGTGATGCGACGAAACATCGTGCATGTGCCGGATTATGTCTTGAACGCCGGAGGATTAATCCAGCTGGTGGTGCGGGAGATATTGCACCAGCGACGAGTGGCTCCATGGATTAAAAATATCCAGCAAACGGTTCAACAGATTTTGACGACGGCCTTACAAGATCACCTGCCTCCTTTGATTGTGGCTAATCGCATAGCTCTGGAACGAATCCAAGCGTAAAAACTACATCTGCTAAATGCACGAGAAAAAGTTTTTTAGGATCAGCAAAGGTTCCTGACACCTATTTTAATTGGCATGGACAAGATCTAGGTGGTTGTCGATATATGGGATAAAAAGAGATATTTGGAGAGATGGAGTGGGTATTTCTTTTACAGTCTTACGTCTTAGGCTTTCCACTTTCCATCTTCACACATCCAAATTATCGACGGAGCCAGCGTTGGCCATAAGGAATTCATAGCGGGCGTCCGTGCGTTTCCCCATCAGATCGTGGAAGGTGCGGTCGGTATTCAATTCGTCGAGGAGTTCGACTTTGAGTAGGCGACGGGTGGCGCGGCTGAGCGTGGTTTCTTTGAGTTGTTGCGGAAACATTTCTCCCAGCCCCTTGAAGCGGCTGATGATGGGTTTGGCATTGGCGCGGGCTTCGGAGATGATACGGTCTTTTTCCTCATCGGTCCCGGCCCATTGAATTTCCTTGCCGATTTCAATGCGATAGAGCGGCGGTTGCGCGATGAAGACATGACCGTTTCGAATCAAGTCCGGCATGTGGCGAAAGAAAAAGGTCAGTAACAAGGTGCTAATGTGATAGCCATCGATATCGGCGTCCATCAAGAGAATAATTTTGTGATAGCGAAGTTTGCCGAGGACAAAATCTTTTCCGATTCCGCAGCCCAGCACTTTAACCAGATCGGCGAGTTCTTTGTTCTCCACGACTTTACTGAGTGTGAGTTCTTCGGTGTTCAGCACCTTGCCTCGAATTGGCAAGATGGCTTGGGTTTTCAAGTCTCGCCCTTGCTTGGCGGTGCCTCCTGCTGAGTCGCCTTCGACTATAAATAATTCACTGATAGTCGGGTCGGTGCTTTGGCAATCCGCGAGTTTGCCGGGGAGATTCAGGCGGTGACTGACGGCTGACTTCCGCATGACGGCTTTTGAAGCTTCCCGCGAGGCCTCCCGGGCACGGGCGGCCAAGACCATACGTCCCACGAGTGTTTCAGCAATCGTTTTGTTCTCATTCAAGTAGTTTTCCAGGGCGGGTCGCACCAGCGTATCGACTTGGGCCTGGACTTCAGTGTTATTGAGCCGCTCTTTGGTTTGGCCTTGGAATTGGGGGTGTAGGACCAGGACGCTCAAGACGGCTGCCATTCCCTCTCGAATATCTTCAGCTTGTAGCGACAGACCTTTGGGCAACAGGTTATGGGTTTCAATGTAGTTACGGACCGCTTTGACCAGTCCACCGCGTAAACCCATTTCATGGGTGCCACCATTCGGTGTCGCGACGCCATTGACATAGCTTTTGACAAACTCAGCCGGCTCATCGGTCCATTGCAGGGCTAATTCCAATCCTAAATTCTGCGTACCACCATTTGTCTCAGATGCGTCTTTGCTTAATTGCCGTTCCAGATAAAAGACGAAGTCCACGGTAGGCTTTTTCCCCCGATCTCCCACCAATTTTTGTAGATATTCCTGAAGGCCGTTTTCGTGGTGGAAGTGATGCGTCTGTCCGGTTGTCCCATCTTTGAAGGTGAGCTTCAATCCTTTATGCAGATAGGCTTTGCCATCTAAGGTCTCCTGTAACAACGTTGGATCGAATTGAATGGTTTTGCCGAAAATTTTCGGATCAGGACGAAAGTAGACGGAGGTCCCCGTCCCTCGAGCGTTGCCTTTTGATTTGACCGGGCCTTGAGGAACACCGGCTTGATAAATTTGTTCCCATTCCTTCGCATCTCGTTTGACTTGTACTTCCAAATGCCGAGAGAGTGCATTCACCACGGAGGCCCCGACGCCATGCAAACCACCCGAATGGATATAGCTGCCGGTTTCAAATTTTCCCCCGGCATGTAAGGTCGTCATGATAATTTCCAAAGCCGATTTTTTGTGTTTGGGATGTTTATCGACGGGAATGCCGCGTCCATTGTCCGTGATACGAATTCCCTCTCGGGCTTTATCCAATTCCACGACAATTTGCGAAGCATAGCCATTCATGACCTCATCAATGGCATTGTCGAGGATTTCCCAGACCAAATGATGGAGACCGGTTTTATCCGTCCCGCCAATGTACATGGCTGGCCGACGCCGAACCGGCTCAATACCTTCTAAAACAACAATGTCACTCGCGCCGTATGATTTAGCCATTTCTGAATCCTTTAAGGGGTATCGAAGAAGAATCGTTTTAAGGTTGAATGCTTATCTATGCTGGTGATTCTGTTTGAAAGACCGGAATGTTAAGCTCGACCGGTTCCATGCCCGTAAGGCGGCCTCGTTTGATGAGCGCATGCCCTTTCCCGCCCCGCCCTACGACTTGATATTTACGAAGGGAAATCGGCAAGGTGCCTCCTCCTTCTTTAACCACCATGAGGCTGTCATCTTTACTGGACAACAATTTATAGCCGACCAATCTATCGAGAGAATCGAGTTTCATGACAATGAGGCCACGCCCGGGACCGGCTAATTGGGCGATGTCCTCCGCTTTGCACAGGAGCGCTCGTCCTTTGTGAGAGGCCACGGCGACCACGGTCTGCTTTACGGGTCCGGTCATAACCTCAAGGCCCAGGACTTCTTCACCTTCTTTCAACTTGCAAAATTTTCGCCCCAGTCGTGTCGATGGTTCTTGTAGTGCAGTGAGATCGAATCGGAGCCCCATCCCACTCGTCGTTACGGCCAGGGCTTCTAGTGTCGAAGCCGCGGGTTTTCCCTTTTTGTCAAAGAGTGCAAGCTGGCCCCCATTGGAAGTGGAAGATTTGGGTGATGGGCTCATTCCTGGTCGCACGCGTGGGTCAAAACTCCAGGCTCCAATGATGCGTTCGCCGTCTTTAAATTTAAAGAGTTTTTGAACGGGATCACCGAACCCACTTCGGGCTGGTGGGATATCCCCAATTCGCATGGTATAGGCGCTGCCAAAATTAGAAAAGAAGACCACGGGATCGAACGTGCTTCCTCCGAGGACGGTCATTAAGTTATCACCTTCTCTGACACGGGCTTTCGTTAGATCTTTGATAATTCCTACTCTTCGGATCCAGCCGTCAGTTGAGACGGTGATGACGGCATCTTCTTTGACACGGAACGCATCAGGGTCAAATTCCACTTCTTCTGTTTGCCGGCGTCCAATTTTCGTCCGCCGTTTGTCCGCATAGGTTTTAGCGACTTCTTCTAATTCTTGTTTCACCACACCCCATAACCGCTTTTTTGAAGCCAACAGGGCTCGGAGGTCCTTGGCCTGCCGTTGTTTGTCCAAAAGCTCGTCCAGCATCTTTTTGATTTCCGTACGAGACAATTTGTAAATAGGGGTTTCCAGAATGGCGTCGGTTTGAATCGGTTCAAGCCCGAATCGCTGCTGGAGTTTAGCGGCTGAGTCGGCCTTTCCGTCACTTTGTCGTATGATCTTTAAAACTTGATCGAGCGCATCAAAAATCTTTTTAAACCCATTCAAAATGTGAATTCGTTTCTCTAAGACTTCAAGATCGTAGGTGAACCGTCGAGTCACGGTGAGGAAACGAAACTCGATAAACTGTTCCAGCATCTGTTTGAGGTTCAGGCAATCGGGCCGAGAGACCGAGGAACCTGGCACGGGAACCAGGCAGGTCATGTTGACGGAAAAGTTATTTTGTAGGGGCGTATGTTTAAAGAGATACGCCATGGCCAGATGAGGATCCGCATCTTTTTGGCATTCCAGGGCAATGCGTACATCGGTGGTGGATTCATCACGCACATCGACTAATTGCGGAATTTTTTTGGTGAGGATGAGTTCACCAATGCGTTCGACGATGGTGGCTTTATCGACGGCGAAGGGGATAGAGGTGATTCGTATTTCTGGCTTCCCATGACTTCCTGTGTCGACTGAGTATTCCCCACGCAGTCGTATCGAGCCTTGCCCGCATTCATACATTTCCCGAATTTCCGTGCGGGTATTCAGAATTTCCCCCCCAGTAGGGAAGTCAGGGCCCTTTAACGATTTCATGAGGTCAGAGATTGAAGCGTTTCGGTTCCCAATGAGTGCGATGGCTGCGTCAATGACTTCTCCGAGATTATGCGGAGGCATGTTGGTGGCCATGCCTACTGCGATGCCCGTGGAACCATTGACCAGCAAATTAGGAAAGCGCGAGGGAAGCACGAGGGGTTCTTCGGCTTTGCCGTCGTAATTGGGTTGAAAGTCGACGGTATCTTTGTTGAGTTCGTTCAGTAGTTCAAGCGCAAGTGGTGTTAATCGGGCTTCGGTATAGCGGTACGCGGCAGGCGGATCGCCATCCTGACTTCCGAAATTGCCATGCCCATCTACGAGGGTTGCTCGGAGCGACCAGGGCTGCGCCATACGGGCCATGGCATCATAGACGGCGACGTCACCATGCGGATGCCATTCACCAATGACTGATCCGACGACCTTGGCGCTCTTGATGGGCGGGCGGTCAGGCATCAGTCGATGGTTGTGGAACATCGAAAACAAGATGCGTCGCTGCACTGGTTTTAAGCCGTCGCGAATGTCGGGAAGTGCCCGCGAGGTAATGACCGATAACGCATAGTTTAGATAGCGTTGTCGTGTGGTTTCATCTAATGGAACGGAGATGACGGTGGAGGAGGGTTCGGCCATTGAGGCCGAAGAAATTTTGGGGCGTTTAGCCATACAATATAACCTTTATAACCTTGAGCTGGTGGAAAACCTCTGTAATGGGAAATTCGTCAAACGGAGGTATGGAAAGGTTGTATTCTTTCCCATCACGCCTGGATTTATAACTCTCTACTTCTCACTGTGTATGGGGCTAATTGGCAGGCGTTGGTTTGGGACCGAGTTCCTTGGATGGTGGTGTGGGTTCAGCCTCGACTTCCGACGCTTTAACGAGAGAGGGCAGACCAAGCGTGTCTTTAATTCGAGTTTTTACCCAGAAAGGATCCCACCATTCGGTGGGATTCACTTGTTCGCCATGTAATATCAAACTAAAGTGTAAGTGGTCGCCACCCGCGAGCCCGGTTGTGCCTGATTTGCCAAGGGGTTGGCCTATGGTCACGGTATCTCCCACCTTGACGTCGATGGATGACATATGGGCATACAATGATAGAAGGCCATATCCATGATCGATGATGACCGTATTCCCATAGATTCCTAAATATCCCGCAAAGAGCACGATACCATGATTGGCAGCTTCAACGGGATAATGTTGTGTCACGGCCAGGTCAAAGCCTAAATGATCCTGGGTATCTATGACCTTCCCCTTATACATATATTCCCGATGGTCGGCAAACGAAGCTTCCACCTGAGATCCAGAGAGTTGACGAAAGGCGCCTTTCCATAAGAATTCCGGGCGCGATTGCTTGGCGAGTTCGGCGATAGTGTGGTTGTTCATAATGCGTAAGGTGCCGTTGACTTGAAGAAAATCCTGAAGCAGATCACCCTTGCTTGTTAGTTCAGGCGTTTGTGCCAATATCGAAGGAACAGTTTTTCGAATAAATCTATCAGAAATGGTGATAGGGCGAGTCCGCCAAAATTGCGGTTTTATCTGAAAATCGACATCCAGCAAGGCGCTATTCCCGAATCCATCATCTGCCGTGATATGGATGGGTGTTGTGAGTAATGCATTGTAGGGAAATGCGACGAAAGCAAACATGCCTGCATGATCAGGCGCCGGGTACCCTGGAAAAAACGCTTTACCAATTTTGACTCCATGGTTAGGGACTTCCGGGATGACTCGGTAACGGACCACGCCGGTTCCCCCTTGCACCATGGTTGTCGGGAGTGAGAGCAGCTCGAGGCGTGGGGGCGTAAATTGCGGCGTGAAATCCTTCTCAAGGCGTTGCCCATTTCCTTCGAAAAGATTGCGCCAGGAGTAATCGCGAGCGGTGATGATTAATTGGGCCTGCCCCTTTCGTCGAGGAAGCTCTGACCCGCCGTACGGGATACCTTCGAAGGCAAATTCGTGTTCTTTGCCTCCTGCCACCGATAGCCAGCCTTCAGAGGGGAACTGTTGTTCGGCTAACACATAGGTCTCAAGGTTGTGGATAATTCGGATAGAGATATCCCGGAGACCGGTTCCCTCATCCCGAATTCGAATGACGAGAGGTGTTGTGGGCCCAACCGATTCAAACGGTTGTTCAACGGAAATCTCAGGTGGGGTCGAATCCCCCCATCGTGCGTTTCCAATGAGTAGGAGGTACGTTGCGATCAGCCCTAGGGCGAGGACAATGAGGAGAACTTTTTTTGACACAACAACCGTAAATCTTACGTCAAGAGGATAAAGATTGGACAATTACATTACATAGGCATGTCTTACTACTTATACCATACACCTTTTTGAGAGCAAGCGCCTAGAGCTCGAGAAAAATCTTCCTAGAAAAGGCGAGCGGTTTCTTCGTGAACCTGCTTTACCGGATAAGATGAGCTGCCCACTTGCTTCTCTCTTGACACAGACACGATGATCGCCTAGCCTGTGGCGGGCCTATGAGAGGCCGTGTTAGAGCAACTCTTCCCGCCTAGGACAAAGCTGGTGTGTTCGGTTGGGATATGCAAAACCCCAATTCCAGGATTGTCCACAAGAGCTTGGATTCATGGATGAGCCTATGGCTTTTCGAATAAACACCGTTTTTGAATTTTTTTCAATATATTCCTTTATTTTTGCATATCGTTTCCCGATACAGGTCAATAGTGCATCATGCACGGATGATATGACCGGCAATTTCTGATCTACCGTCTATACATTATGGGGGCTTCATGACAGGGTTAAGTGATGTACTTGGGTGGTTTTCAAGTGATCTGGCGATTGATTTAGGCACCGCCACGACATTGGTCTATGTTCGCGGTAAGGGCATTACGTTGAGTGAACCTTCCGTGGTGGCGATTGATAAACAAACCAATTCAGTTTTGGCGGTAGGGGTGGAAGCCAAGCGGATGGTTGGCCGGACGCCAGGCAATATTGTGGCGATTCGTCCAATCAAGGAAGGTGTCATTGCCGACTTTGCAATGACGGAGCGGATGTTGGAGTATTTTATTACCAAATCCCATAATCGGCGTGCCTTTGTGCGGCCGCGTTGTATTATTGGCGTGCCTTCGCGTATTACAGAAGTTGAGCAGCGGGCGGTTCGAGAATCGGCGAGTCAGGCCGGAGCTCGGGAAGTGTATCTAATTGAAGAGCCTGTGGCGGCCGCCATTGGTGCCGGCCTGCCGATCACGGAACCTTCGGGAAATATGGTGGTGGACATTGGAGGGGGGACGACGGATATTGCTGTCATTTCTCTGGGCGGAATCGTCTGTAGTGAATCCGTTAAAGTGGCTGGCGATTCTATGGATGATGCCATCATGAGTTATATTAAACGCCGGTATAACTTACTCATCGGTGAACATATGGCAGAGCGTGTGAAAATAGAAGTGGGTTCGGCGTATCCCTTAGAACAAGCTAAAACCATGATGGTGAAAGGCCGAGATATGATATCGGGCATTCCCCGAACAGTGGTGGTAAATGACTCGGAAATTCGAGAGGCCTTAGAAGATCCTATCCATTCCATTGTGAATGCCTTGCGAACGTCGCTGGAAAATACGCCGCCAGAATTGGCCGGTGACATTATTGATAAGGGTGTGGTGATTACTGGTGGCGGATCCATGCTACCAGGCCTGGCCACTCGCTTTCAGGAAGAAACCAATCTGCCTATCATTACAGTTGAAGATCCTCTGACTTCCGTGGTCTATGGAGTAGGTAAAGTTCTTGACGAAATCGAATTGTTCAGAAAAGTTGAAAAGTTTTAGAGCGGACAGGTTCGAAATGTTTTGAGAGGACGTCGATTCTTTACGGTTGAGGATCGACTACATTCGAAACGATCCGAAAAATCTCTCCTTCGTATCCCAAGACATACAATTCGTTTTTCTCATCCTCCCCAAACGAAGAAATTTGAAGATTGGTTGATAATAACAGGCGGGTCTTTCTCTCCTGATAGCCCCAGATTTCCCCAGAGCAAAAATCGCCATACAGATACATCCCCTCTAGGGCTTTGACCTTCGTGCCGCGATATACATAGCCCCCTGTGACGGAGCAACGACCGGAAGAATGGGAATATTCGGTTTGAGGGTCGACGAGGCCGTCAGCTTGTCGGCAGTTGGTCGCAGGCTTGAAGCAGTGTGTTCCTTCCAGAAATCGCCAACCATAATTCTTTCCTCTTTGAATGACATCAATCTCTTCCCAATCATTTTGCCCTACGTCTCCGGCCCACAGTTCCCCCGTCTTTTGGTCGAATGAGAAACGCCAGGGATTGCGAAGACCCAATGCAAAGATTTCTGGCCGACCGTTACGTTGAACAAATGGATTGTCTGGGGGAATGCCATAAGGAGGTGGTTGATCCACATCAATTCGGAGAAACTTACCCAGGAGTTCGTTTGGATTTTGGGCGTAGTTTTGGGGATCACCCCCTGAACCCCCATCACCCATGCCGATGTAGAGATAGCCATCTGGCCCAAAGGCGATCATTCCACCGTTATGATTACCGTAAGGTTGGGAAACGACTAACAAGATAGTTTCTTTTAGCGAAACCTGGTTTGGATTTGAAGCCAAGTGATATTCAGCAATCACCGTCGCCCCATCTTGCTCACGTGTATAATTCACGAATAATCGTCCATTCGATGCGAAATGTGGATGAAAGGCCATTCCTAAAAGACCTCGTTCACCACCCGTGGAGATTTTCTCATGAATATCCAAGAATAGAGTTGGTCGAACGGAGCCTTCTTTGTAGATCCAAATCTTGCCGTCTTGTTCTACGATAAATAAACGGTTCGTTTTGTTCGGAGGGGTTGTGAGAAATATTGGCTTGGAAAAATGATGTGTCGTCAGGGGTTGTAACGCGATGGGACTATTGGCAACCACAGGTTTTCCAGAAAGTGCCAAAGTTATAGAAGGAGAAAAGATCAGAGTTAGGCAAATACTACTGAGGAAGACAAAAAGATTCAGTAACATGGATTGAAAATTGTTGGTGATCATGGTACGCAGCTGTCCAAAGGTTGGTTGATAGGGGATTGCACGAGAATTAGAGCCCTTGTTATAACCTGAGTTCTAATGTAATACAGGGTTAACCTTATGATCCTTAAATATGAATCAGACATTTTGGACGACGAACATGCTCGGGGAAAGTTTTATCATGTCTGTCAGGGTAGGATCCAGGATACTCCTTTGATGGTTCCCCCTCAAGATAACCCGATTGAATGCCCAGTGTGTGGGATAGATTTAGAGCTGGAAGACTTTATGTTGGCCCAACAACGGGGTTGGTCATAAAAAAATTGTGTTTTGCCATTGATTAATGTCTGTGGGAAGGGCCTTTCATGAGTTCAGGAAGTTCAGGACGAAAAACTGTGGGGGTCATGCGGGGCAGGATGATTCTCTGTTCTGTCTGTTTCGACTCTATTCATGAGGAAAAACTCGTCGATGCAAAGAACTATGTGGCCGACCATGAGACATTCTTTGATCTCATTTGCCCTGGCTGCGAAGATCTGAACCGTCCCCTCATTGACGATATGCTGGGTAGCTCTGAATAGGAACTGTAACTCGATTCAAAAATACCTCTTACTTCTTGCTTTTCCCAATACTCCTTCTATCAGCATATGTTCTTATACCTGGCATAGGTCCCATGCCGAAATCCTCACCATCTGATTAATCTTCTTGGCACATAGGGTGCCAGGATTTTCTCGACATCAGACGGTTGCATCCCTCCGGTTTCTCTGACAACTACGGCTTAATTCTCGGAGCGTTCGTTCCCGGAGCTTTATTGTGAAGGCTCCTGGAATTTTTTTTAAGCAAACATAAGAGAAATTCATCAGTTATCTACCTTGCCCTCAATTCCCTCTGGAGTATGACCGATAAGAATGAAGAGGAGTAAAAGTATTCGAAGCAATTCCCAACAAGGAGGGACCTTATGGGAGGCTTCAGAGATGGACCGCTTATTGGGAGAATCCCTTGGATTCTACCCCTGCTGATTTGCCTTTTTCCCTTCTCTGCCTGGTCGTGTGATTCCCAACTCAATCCTTACGCATTCCAAGCCAACGTCTCCAACGACAACGAATTACTTCCTAATGGTATGATGGCCATTCGCTACCCTCGAACCGGGGCGGAAGTTCTGCCACATGTCAGCATGCATCGTGTGATGATGATCTTACCGGGCCGGCAACTTACCCTTCCCGAAGCGAAAGATCCCAAATATCTTGTTGTAGAGGTAGATGGCACGATTGGGTGGATGACCTACCTTGTTGCGGCCCATGCCTTATTCTATGGGGTTGGTCAGGATAGTTTAGGGTTCCCCGAGCGAATGTGGGTTGATTCGGAAGAAGACGGTTTAAATGGAAACGAACATTTGAATGGAAAATTCCAAACCGTTACCGAGTAAGGATCTTTCCGAAAGTCAGGGGTTTGTGAGAGGTCAGAAATCTTCTTGACTTTCTAGTGCTTGCTCGTTTCTGTGGCCCTCCATTGCCCAGAGCCAACTGATTGCCGGTTGATGTTCGCTTTAGAATCTTCGGGTGATTTCTGATAAACCCGTAAAGTTTCAAGTATATCTTGCTGAAGTTTCATTGGGTTTGCTCATTATAACCTTGTTTCGAATCATGTTGTTGAAACGCATCATCGAATGTGAATGGACGGCCGTGTTTCGTCGGGATACTCGTGGGGTTTTCCGATCGGGCTTGGCACTTTTGGGGGCCTATTTTTTGATTGCCTGATTAATTAATAGGTTGCGACGCGAGTCCTTTGCCAATTGCCGATGAGATTCTTTACCCCCTACCTGTAGGCCGATTGGCCAAATAATTTATCTATTGAAAAAACTTTATAATCATTTTAGACTCGGGATGCCTTGTGGCCAAGGAGGGTTCGATGGCAATAGTACGTTGGTCGATAGAGACCTGGCAGAATCT
Organism: Nitrospirales bacterium; assembly: GCA_965223185.1. Classification (GTDB taxonomy): domain Bacteria; phylum Nitrospirota; class Nitrospiria; order Nitrospirales; family UBA8639; genus Nitrospira_E. The sequence continues at coordinate 1,602,128 of OZ244988.1, forward strand.
TTTACAGTCTCTTTTTCGTCCAGAACACATAGCCTTTTTCCCGCACAAAATTTTTCGTTGGGATGCCCAGGGGATTTACCGGGATTGCTATTACCCGTTCCCTTGTGAACATTTTTTGGGAGGGGAAACGATTTTAGGAAAGTCGGTAAAAGACGTCCTTCCTAAAAATGTTGGCCATGTGGTTCAAAAAACCTTGCGGGCCACTCTTCGCCAAGGGCAGGCGCAGGAGATTCAATGTATGCTTCCCGCAGGAAAACAATTCTCATTAGCTGCGGTCCGCTTTTTCCCCTATTCTTCAGAAGCTTTAGGTTTTGTCACAGATTATGACCTGAGTGGAAAGCCGCTTATTGAGGTTACACCAGATCATCCTTCGATTGGGTTTCTCACGAGATCGTCAAGGGCTACTTTGATTGGTCCCATCAGACCTTAAGAAAGGTCATGGGCTTTCTCTTCTCTAGTTCATTGAGCAAGCACCGGGACCTCGGGGATCCCCGCAAGTGCCGCATTCGCTTGGTCCGCCTGAAAAGTCCATTCCGCCATCTGTGTTGCCAACGGCAAATCCGGTAAGTTGCTTTTCTAGGGTCTTCCCCTGACATTCCGGACAGGTGGGAATCGTTGAAGCATGCACCAAGAGATCGAATGTATGAAAGCAGCCTTGGCATTTATACGCAAAAATCGGCATGTTTTCTGGACCTCCTTTTAAGAGACATGATAAAGCTATTATAGGCAACGATATAAGAAGAGAACAATATCTGGTGTTCCCGATCCACAATGCTGGAAATGGTGAGGAGAAGCCTATGTATCATGAAGAGGAATCATTTAACATACGATTTTCCCTGGAAGCGCAGTTTCCGGATGACTATGATGGCGATGATGATGAACGAGCTTGGCTTTCCCAGTGGGAGGCACAGGTCAAACCCGATCTGATCAAAAGTATTTTTCAAACGCTTCAACGGTATCCCGACTGGGCTGCCCGCTTTCGCAATCGAGGGATAGCCGCCACAGACGAAATCGAGATTGTGTTAGAAAAATTGCATGTCGATCCTTCCCGTAATTAGATACCAGATGTTTTTCTTTTTTTTCATACAATGGTCTTTTTTCGTCGGAGTGTTCTGGGTAGGAATTGGCGGATACTACATGCCGACGCATGCTCAGAATCTGACCTACACCCCCACACCGAATAATCCTGTTGGGCGCGCTCCGCAAGCCATGGCTACAGGAGATTTTAATGGTGACGGGCATGTTGATATTGCAACGGTCAATAGCACATCAGATGATATCTCGGTGTTATTTGGAAATGGTAACGGCACCTTTCAGTCAGCGATATCATTCGGTGTTGGCAAGATACCGTTGGCCTTGATCGCCGAAGATATGGATCGAGATGGTATGCAAGATTTAGTGCTGGCCCTAAGTGGGTCGGATCATGTGATGGTACTCAAGGGGGATGGAACGGGTGTATTTCAGAAAATATCCTACCAGCAATCGGGAAAGGGGACGACGTTTTTAGCGGCGCATGACTTTAATGGAGATGGGTGGCCTGATGTGGTGTCAGCCAACAGCGGACGGTATGGCTATTACCCGCCGTTTAATCTCAGTGTTCTGATGAATGATGGAAAGGGACAATTACAGGAACCTCTGATTTATGAGGACAACCGAGGGAAGGATTTATTTCCCACAGGGGTATTGATCGGAGAATTCACAGGGGATGAACAAGTGGATTTGGCCGTAACGTGGAGCCAGCCGAGCTGGAGTTCGGCGAATGGCCTTGTCTCCATTCTAGAAAATAAAGGTGGCGGAAAATTTTTAGTTTTTAAGGATCTGAAGCCCGGATTCACTTTGAGTGCGATTCAAGGGGCAGATATTGATCACAATGGGCTGCTGGATATGGCATGTACGAGCTTGTATGCCGATTCAGTTCGCATTCTTCTCCAGCGAAAATCGGGAGAATTTGAAATGCTTGATCCCATCAAAGTGGGATTTGCTCCAGTGGGTGTGGAAATTCAGGACATCAATCAGGATGGCGAATTTGATCTTGTTGTGGTCAATCGAGACTCCAATAGCCTCTCGCTTTTTGTGGGGGATGGAACGGGTTCCTTTACGACTGTTGGCCATTTTGGTGTAGGGGCCACGCCTGCTGCAGTAGCGGTGGAAGATTTTGATCAAGATTCCCGTCCTGATTTGGCCACTGCCAGCACCAACATCGATGGAGTGTCAGTGCTCTTAAGTGGGGGCGGGGCGATTCCGTTACCCAGTATGAATACGGATGCATTAGTATTTGAGCAGGGCCTCTCTTCCACTCCGCTTGTTCAGCCCTCTCCGCAACCAGTCCGGTTTTCTAATATTGGTCTTGGGCTCCTTAAGATAGACGATGTTTCAATCTCGGGTACGGGAGCTGAAGCATTCGCCATGTTGGATAATACCTGCCAGGGAATCACGTTACAGACTGGAGAATCATGCTCCTTCCAGATTGTGTTTACGAGCCGAGATTCAGGTACGTATCACGCCACCCTCACCATTCAAGATAATGCCAGCGGTAGTCCCCGACGTGTTGTCCTTAAAGGTGTCAGCAAAGGATAATTTGTCAGGGAAAGACAGCATCCGTTTCTTCAAGTTTTTTTGACCCTTTGTATGTTCCTACCCAATCCGTCGTTTGGATAACAGGCACATGACGACAGAAAAATCACAACGCGATCAACAAAGACTCGTGTTAGGGATCGATATTGGTGGGACCTTCAGTGATTTTGTGGTCTATTCCTCCAGCGACCAAACACTTCAGCGGTTCAAGATCCTTTCCACGCCGTCTGATCCTGCCGAAGCTGTTTTGCAAGGGTTAGTCAAAGTTCCTCAAGCAGCCAGTCGTCATATTGTGCATGGTTCGACGGTTGCCACGAATGCCCTTTTAGAGCGAAAAGGTGCCCGTACGGCATTTATCACGACCAAAGGCTTTCGGGATGTTCTGGCGATTGGGAGACAAGATCGACCTGAATTATATGATCTCTTTCCGTCGATGCTTCCACCGTTGGTTCCACCAGAATGGTGTTTCGAAATTACGGAGCGGATCGATTATAAAGGGAATATCGTCAGACCTCTTCAGAAGAAAGAACTCGAGGCGATCATCGAAAGATTAATAATCGAACAGATCCAATCGGTGGCCGTTGCCTTTCTTTTTTCATTTGTTAATCCTACACATGAACAATGGGTTACGGATCGATTGCGCGCTGAAGGATTTTTTGTCACCGCTTCTTCCGAAATTTTGCCGGAGTTTAGGGAGTATGAGCGGAGTAGTACGACCGTGGTGAATGCGTATGTCTCTCCGGTTTTAGACGCCTATCTCGGTAGACTTGAGCAGGAAATGGGACCTACCGAATTTCATATTTTACAATCAAATGGAGGGCGACTTTCCGTTGCCCAAGCGCGTGGACATGGTGTGCGGTCGATTCTTTCTGGTCCGGCTGGTGGAGTGGTGGGTGCAAGATATCTTGCGGGATTAGCGGGGTTCAATCGCATCCTGACTTTTGATATGGGTGGAACTTCCACGGATGTCTCCTTGGTCTATGATGAGATTCCCGTTACATCGGAGTCTGCAATTGGTGGATGTCCTATTCGGGTGCCTGTGATTGATATCCATACCGTGGGGTCCGGAGGAGGCTCCCTGGCTACCGTTGATGCAGGGGGGAATCTTCGTGTTGGCCCGCAAAGCGCCGGGGCTGATCCAGGGCCCATTTGTTATGGACGGGGAGGCCGAATTCCGACCGTGACTGATGCGCATGTAATGGTGGGTCGATTGCCGACGGATGGGTTCCTAGGCGGATCCATGTCCTTAGATTGCGAAGCGGCAAGGCAAATATTTGATGAATTTAGTTGTCAGGTCACTCTACCCTCTTTGTTTGGGTTGAAAATCAGACATAGTCTTGCGTTAGGCATAATTGAAATTGCCAATGCCCACATGGAACGTGCGCTTCGGGTGATTTCTGTCGAGCGAGGTAAGGATCCACGGGAGGCCGTGTTGGTTTCATTCGGAGGAGCTGGAGGTTTGCACGCTTGTGATTTAGCTAGGGCGTTGGGGGTTCCCCAGGTCTTGATTTCGCCGATTGCGGCGACGTTGTCGGCACTAGGGATGTTGGCTGCGGATGTGCAATTGGATTATGTGCACACCGTCATGCTTCCAAACGAAACGCCGTTTGAGATGATTGAACAACAGACGATTGACATGGTTCGGCAAGGAGAAAAGGATTTGCAACGGGAAGGTGTTGCTCTAGAACAAGGGGTGATCACCAGGACGGTCGACGTTCGCTATGTCGGACAAACCTTTGATCTTAATGTCCCGTTGACGCCACAGTTTCGCGAGAATTTTGACCGGACTCATCAAGAACACTATGGGTATTCTCAGCCGGATTGTTCCATTGAAATAGTGAATGTGCGGGTTTGTGCCATTGGTCGGATATGCCCTCCGTCCTTCCCTCATCAGTCTTTGGGATCGGCCGATCCCTCAGCAGCTCACTGGGAAGAGCGTTCAGTGGTGGTGGGTCAGGGCTTGCAACCAATTCCCCATTTTTGGGGGAATCGCCTGCGTCCCGGCCATGAGGTATCTGGCCCTGCTATTCTTGTCTTGGAGGATACGACTGTATATCTTGGACCTCATGATCTGGCGCGTATTGATGGTTATTCAAACATCATCATTGAAGTTGGAGTAGCAGATGGATGATCCCATTCGTAGGGAAATCATGAAACACCGATTGGTCTCCGTGGCAGAAGAAATGGGTGCTCGTCTGCAAAGGGCTGCTTTCTCCCCAAATATCAAGGAGCGCTGCGATTTTTCCTGCGCATTATTTGATGCGTCTGGAAATCTTGTTGCACAAGCGGCACATATCCCCGTTCATCTCGGGGCTATGCCGCTTTCGGTACAGGCATGTCTTGATACTCTGACCTTTTCCCCTGGGGACGTGGCCATGGTGAATGATCCTTATTGCGGTGGTACGCATTTGCCGGACATTACACTGGTCTCTCCAATCTTTGTGGAGGAGCAATCTGAATCCTTTCTTATCGGGTTTGTGGCCAATCGAGCGCATCATGCCGATATTGGGGGAATGTCGGCCGGGTCGATGCCTCTTTCGCAAGAAATCTTTCAAGAAGGATTCATTATTCCCCCAGTCAAATTACTGGTTGAAGGACAAAAGAATAAAGACGTATGGCGATTGCTCTTGGCCAATGTTCGCACCTCAGAGGAACGGTCGGGAGATCTGCAGGCCCAGTTGGCAGCCAATTACATTGGTCTTGAGAGGCTCCAGGGGTTAGCGAGACGATTTGGTGTTCAAAGGCTTTTGGAAGATATGGAGGCCTTGCTTCACTACAGTGAACGGATGACGCGTCATTTGATCGGCGAGTTGACGAATGGGAGTTATGAATTTGAAGATGCGTTGGACAATGATGGTTTTTCAGAAGCCCCTGCCGTTATTCGTGTCAGGATAACGATTGATGGGGAACACGTCACAGTGGATTTTTCGGGGACAGATGTTCAACGGCCTGGCAGTATCAATGCCGTCTACCCTGTCACGTTATCGGCAGTGGCGTATGTGTTTCGCTGCGTGTTGGGGCTGGATATTCCGGCTAATAGCGGGTGCTTGCGGCCGATTCGCCTTATGGCGCCGGAAGGTACGTTGGTGAATGCGAGGCGCCCGGCTGCCGTGGCGGCGGGCAATGTCGAGACCTCTCAACGAATCGTTGACGTTTTGCTCGGCGCCCTAGCAAAGGCATGCCCTGATCGTATTCCCGCGGCGAGTCAAGGCACTATGAATAATCTCACCATTGGCGGTTTGGATCAACGGCACGGACGACCCTTTGCCTATTACGAAACGATCGGAGGCGGCATGGGAGCAGGTTCTCAATCCGGTGGGGCAAGTGGACGGCACTCGCATATGACGAATACGTTCAATACGCCTGTCGAGGCACTGGAGTATGCCTATCCTTTTCGAATTATGCGATATGCGTTGCGACAAGGGTCGGGAGGAAATGGACGACAGTGCGGTGGAGATGGAATCATACGAACGTATGAATTTCTTCAGCCTGCCGAGGTTACCCTCTTGTCCGATCGGCGTGTGACGAAACCGTATGGCATAAATGGCGGAGAGCCGGGAAAGCCTGGCCACAATTATTTGAAGCAAAATGGAAATCAAACAGCCCTTCCTGGAAAATGCTCGATTACTGTAGAAAGGAATGATGAACTCACTCTGGAAACCCCTGGAGGAGGTGGGCATGGTCACCCACAATAAGATTATTCCCAAGACCATCACTGGCATACTGTCTTAATAAAAATAGAGCGTGCTTCCAAGCCGGAGTATCCACCAGGTGTAGCTGCTGCCTACAACTCTCCTTTTCTTCTTCTTTTAGAAAATAGTCTTTTGTGCCACACCCCGTCGGATCGACCTGTTTAGTCCAATGTTCAAAAAACCCCGTTAGTATTTTCCGTTCCCCAAATTCTACCTGTACGCTTCTCAAAATCACGTATCTCTTTTGATAAATAGATGATCAATTTTGATACGTGAGATCTGTTGCTACTGAGTCCAAGTATCTTGCCCCTGCAGCTCCTTCTGAGGAAATAAGTATCTGATTTGTTGCTCTTTTTCTGTGGTTCACCAGAAGTCTGTTCTTGTGGCCTGGCGTTTGCTTGATGCCAATGCTCATCAATCATTCATTCCGGAATGAAAATGTAAAGACACAAAATGTGAATCTGTTTTGAGAAATAAAACGAATTTAAAAAATGGAACCTCATTAGGTGATCGAGTATTTATTTTCCTGTTGCATTTCATGCTGCCCGGTGCAACAGGGAAAAATTACAGGGCAGAAAAACAAGGAGGTGTAATTATGAAAAGCACTCAAAAGCCACAATCAAGGGTAACGTTTCGAGTGTTTGGTGTGATCGGCGCATTGGCATTTGTGCTCAGCGGATCGATGGGATATTCTGCGACACAATGCTACGATTTTAGTAAGCCTGCCGAAGGTACGGTATACCAGGTTGGACAAACCATTCCGACCCAACATGGGACTGTTCATCTTCGGAAAGTGTTTGCTGAAAATGGTGATCCTATGCGACCGAACCCGCAGGGAGCCACGATCCATAATAACGTTCCCATTCCTGGACAAGGGCAGAATCCATCATTGTTGAATCACGGTGGGATGACCGTTCAAGTCATTCCACAAAATCGGGTGTCATCGGTGACCATGAAGTTTGCCGAGAACACTGGAGCCACTGATAACCAATTGTGGAATTTGGGAGTCAATGGAAAACGCCGTGTATGGAGAGGACAATTGGCGGCTCTGAACGGGCAGTATCTTGGTGCGGCACAAGCTGGAGGTCGAGTCCGGGTTTCGGTCAATGCTGTACCGGATTCGCAGACATTGCCGACGTGGGTTCGTGGAACATTGACTCTTACAGCCGACCCCGTCAATCCCAATTTACCTAACAGAGGGATCGAACGGTTTTCTATAGGGCGGAGCAGTCAATTGATTATTGATGATGTGTGCATGACCGAATAAATAATGGTGTATTGTGATTGAAGTCAGGTTTTGTCCCCCAACAAAACCTGACCGATTTTTTCAAGTACCAAACATCGATGAGATTATTCGTACAGGTTGGAAAAAGGGGGAATATAGAAAATGAAAGCATATTTATTATATCGGATACGCATGATTCTGCTATTGATTCTGTGTCTCTGTGTGCCTTTGGCTGTGTATGGTGAGAGTTCTAGGCAACAAGAAGCCCTGGCTTTAAAGGACAAAAATTCAGTGGTGCCGTTTGAAGAAATTGAAAACGAGATTTCCAGGTCTTTAGTGTTAAGAACGACTAGTGGGGTTAAGGGGTATCTAACGTCCATGCGAAACACTACTTCAGGAATAGAGTGTCGGAATAGCTCGCCGGTACAACTCGCGGCGTTGGATTCTCCGGATGGCCCTCCGCCTTGTGGGCTTGACAATGTCTGTAATTTTTCGGTGTGCTCAAATGATCCTGACTGTCCCGTCGATTTTCCTCAGCAGGAAAGTGAAAATGAGCCCTACGAACCACCCCATAATGAAAAAGGCATTGGAGGATCGGTTTGGTTGACTACGGGTCCTGATGGCTTTGAAGGTGGGCATTCCTGCGATTTCGAAAAAGAGACGTGTCATATCAAGGTTACCTGGAGCGTACAGCCCGATAAATATGATAAATGGAAGATATGCTGGAAGGATTGGGGCGATACGTTTACCAACGCCTGTGATGTCAACCAAAAAATCCGAAAGTTCGAAAACAATTTTTATGTCATTCCCAATCTGAAAGAAGGCCATCACTATCGTATTCGACTTGAAGGGCGAAAGGATAAAAACGACAAGTGGAAATGTCTAGTCAAAGCACGTTTGCGCAATGTTCATTTGAATGGAACCAACATTGGGAGTACAGTGCCCTGCCTCGTGCCGTAAGATTTTGACAGTGCACAGTCGGGGGTTCAAATACTTTGCAACTTTTGTAGATATAGATTCAGGTGTGGACGCGTATGGTAGGGTTTCTATAACCAAAACAATTATTAGGTAATGTAATTGAAAGAGGAATGGGCAAACTTCTGGTGGCGTGAGTTGCTCCCTGCGAATCGTAGAGTAAATTGGACTTTGTTGCCGGCTTGGTTGTGTGTTGTAGAGTTGGGAGCCGTAGTAGTAACTGGATTATTGCATATACTGTTTCAGGGACCAGATACGAAAGGATTATTTATTGCCGTCGTTAGTGTGAGCTGGATGGATATCTGGCGTTTCGGGTTTGGCATGATTCGAATATTTGGGTAACGTGGGGCTTCCAAACCAAAAATCTGTCATCTGCTTTCATATGGCCAACCGTGATTTTTTTTGTTGGGCTTTGCCTGATGGGCTCGTATGGATTAGCTCAAGGTCGCTTGCTTTGGCAAGGGCACCTTCCTGTGTTGCTCTTGCTCTATCCTTTATGGGGGATCCTTCAGCAATTTTTAGTGCAGGCGCTAGGTGTGGCGAATTTAATGATCCTTTTTCCCCGTCTGGGTAGGGTAGTGGCGCTACCGGTTGGGGTTCTCCTCTTTTCTCTGGTTCATTACCGGGATGGGTGGTTATTGATGTTGGGGACAGGTGTCATGGCCTGTTTCTTTATCCCCTGTTATCTTCGTGATCGCAATCTCTGGCCTTTAGGATTGTATCATGGATGGTTGGGAACGTTCTTCTATTTGTGGGTTCTCGGAAAAGACCCTTGGCTCGATGTTTTCGGGAAATAGCTGTCATTTTTCTTCTCACTTGACCTCAGGGCTAGGCGAAGAGTAGAAAAATATTTGGAATTGGCGATTTAGAGAAGGAGGTTCGTTCAATGGAAAATAATCCGCTGATTATTTCTGATCAGGAACGGAAAGCGCTTCTGTATGAACGGTTTCGCGATGTCTGTTTAGTAGAGAAAGAAGTGTGGACCGAAATCTATATGCCTCGGCAAGTTGAAAAGGGCATGGTCCTGACCAATCAACATGAATGTTATGAAGTGCTGATTGATGATCCTGCAGTGGAAGACGCTCTGGAAGCCAATATTCCGTTAGGCTCAAAGTCCTTGGGTGCCGCGATTGAAGAATATAAAGATCATATTTCCTTCAGGAAAAAATGAGGTTTCATGAAGGATCTCAATTTTGCTACAAGCGTGATGGTAAAGTGAAAGTAGAGTTTCTTTTGTCGAACGCTTCATGGCCTTATTTCCTTCTTTCCGATTGGTTTCTCACCACAAAGATTGCGTAACACTTTCCAATCCTGTTCGAACGACAGTGCCTGATAAGGTACGGTGGAAGTAGACGTTAGCTCATCAAGGTGTTGACGTCGTTCTACTGTTGGTGGGTGAGTAGAAAAATAGCGAAAGGGTGAAGCGTCCTTTGGGCCATCTTCACCACCAAGCTTTTCAAAAAATGAGATCATTCCTTCCGGGTTGATCCCGGCCTGTTGAAGCAAGGCTAAGCCTTGCTCGTCTGCTTGATTTTCTGCTTCGCGACTATAGGAGAGGGTTTGCAAGGTTTGGGCAGCTTGTAGGCCGTAAGAAACCATCCCACTCGCATCCCCGCTCAGAGCCGCAATAATGATAGCCATTGAGAGATGTTGCACGATAAGCCGCATACTATGACGTAATATGACGTGTTGGATTTCATGAGCTAACACGCCGGCTAATTCCTCCGGGCTTTCCGTGTCTTGCAGGAGCCCTCGAAATATAATCAGATAGCCCCCAGGCGCAGCCATGGCGTTGACCATGGGGTTATCCACCACAGTGACTTGAAACTGATAAGGGCTTTCCCCAATGGGCTTGAGTAATGTGTGCATAACCGATTCCAGAGCTGTAGACAGTTCAGCATTGCTGCAAACAATTTCCTTTTCTGTGAAGGCTTGTTGAACAAACTGACCCAATTGAGTTTCCCAGGAAATGGGGATGGTTGAGGTAAGGGGTCCTGCGAGGGAAGGAACGCCCCACCAAAAAATTCCATAAATAATGGGAAGGGCTGCCAAGGAGGCCGCTATTGTCCAAAACACTCGGGATCGGCGAGTACTTGGATTGTGAAAATGTTTCGCCTCTTTCCTCCCTATTCGGTGAATCGCTAATAAGATGTTGGCATGAGGAATCACGAGAGATTCACAAAGACCGGTTCCGCGTTCAAACCGGATTTCTTCTCCCGAATAACGCCCTTGTGTTTGTTTCAATTCCGAATAGGGCCAAAACTGGTCCGTTCCGGAGGCCAGCTGTAAGTTGAGGCCAGTGGGTTTGATGGTAATCGAAACCGGATGAGGCAACAGTGTTCGTCCATCGTAATAAGAGCCTTTCCAATCGGTTTGAGTGGCCATGTAAGAGTGAAAAGTAAGGAGTAAAAATTAGGAACAGTTATACAATGGAAACAAGAAAGCGTTGTGCATGCCTTAAAGGTCTGGTCGGCTATCCTAAATCAAATCCCGCGTCAAAATACCCCGCCAATTCCTCCCCTGTGGGTGAGGCATCCAGAGCGTCCTGTTCGATTTCGTGGATATCCAATGGACCCTGGAGTCCAAGGTAGTAATACAGAAAGTGAAGATTCCGAATGTGAACCCAGGGCCAGGCTAATCCGAACGTCAGGATAAGCAGGAGGAAATTGGTGAGACGTAATTCTACAAGATTCCAGGTGGAGGCCGAAAACTGAAAGGAAGCATCTTGAAAGGTTGATTGATTCCAGAAATAACGTTGCTTAGAGAGTTGTAGATACCACCAAGACCACAGAAGAGAGATAGCCATTCCCAATATGACACCAGCCTGCCAAGCCTGATTGGCTTCATCATGTAGCCAATCTGCCATGTGAGTGTGAAATTCTAGAGTGAGAGGAATTCCGGAAATTTCTGCAAGTCCTATTACTGTTACAAGAAAAGTCCCTATGATCACTCCTAATGCTCTTCCGTAAATTCCTAACAGGGCGGTCCCGGTTCCATAATAGGAAAAATGGCGGTTGCCAAGAAAAGAATGTGTGACGAGAAAGTCCCTTCTGGCATTTTCAAAGAACGGGTAATAGAGACCTGCCGTCATGAACGTTAAGAAGCTGCCAGTAAACCAGATTTTCATATAGTCTTTGACGCGTCCCCGAAAGGAAAATCGAATTGCGCCAAAAGCGGTGCGGCTTAATCGATAGCGATGCGAGCCGACTACGGCGACAGGGATGAAACAGAGTACCATGACGGAGATGATGAGATTGGGGATCCAAATAGGAATATGATCCCATATGATAGGGACAAGGCTGAAAAACATATAGGGAATGCCAAAAATGACAAAGGCTTTGGACCAGCCTTTGATGAGCTCTTGGCCTGTTCCATGGTAAGAAAAGCGAATTTTGGCAAAGCTCGTTTGATTGCTCAAAAATTGGCGTATGCGTACTCGCCCCCAAAAGGAATAAATCCCTAAGGTTAGAAGGGTGTATAAGGTATTAACGATAAAAATACCAAAGAGAGTACGTCCTCTCCCCCAAAAAATCGGATGATAGATCGTGGTGTCTGAGGAGTTTGTAACTTTCGGAGATTTCGTATCAGGGGGTATAAGGTTCTGGCGGTTGTGAAAGATGTGGTTGTCATTTGTCTGGCCAGGGAAATGGTTCTGAGAATTTGTTTTTGTTGTGGGAGCCACAGTGTGAGGTGAACCCGGTGTATCAGTAGAGAATTCTAACTGTTGGGTCGGAAGAGGGGCTCTGCAATGTGAACAGGATTCCTCAGTCAAGGAAGTCAATCGGCAGTTTTGGCAGAGTAGAGGTGAGGATAATTCCATGATCGTGTGCGAGAAAAATGGGCGATTATCGGCAGTGTTATTCTGAAAGACGCGGTAGCCTCTAGTCCTATCGGTTGAAATTGGTACAATCCTAAAATTACTATTGGAGCGGTTCCCTTTTCGACTATTCGTGAAACTCCAATCGTATTATCGCAGGTTCGTGTCCCCCATGGTATTTACAGACACAGGAGAATTTATGAAGAGAATTCATTGGGGTCCGATGATGTGCATCCTGATTATTTTGATCCCTATAGGGTGTGCAGAAATCACGCCACCAGCTTCTCAAGAAATTCATTCACGGTCCATTCCCTATTCTTTCCCTCAGCAGATTGAAGATTTGGCCGGATCTTGGAAATACAAAGATGCCGCCGGAGAAGGAATCATCACCTTGAATGCCGAGGGAAAGGGTGTGTATGAGTGGGAAGACGGGTGGTTCGAAACCGTTTCCATGGAGAATGGGATGTGGTCGGGTATTTGGATTCAAAAGGGGAATGATCGGGAGGGGGGATTCGAACTGAAATTTTCAGATGATGCCTCAGTGGCTCAAGGCAGATGGTGGTATACTCGCATTGGGAACGATCATGATCCCCTCCAATCTGGCGGGACATTTCGAATGACGCGTTCGTCAACTCTCTATAATTCTGCTCAATAATTCCTTCACTGGCTTTTAGGGTTTCGACTACAGAGTCTATCTCTCTGAAAACACAAAACAGGTTTTGAGGAAGAGGAGGTCTGGAGTGGCATAAGTATTGCTGTTTCAATTTGGGAGTGTTGAGTGGCGTCTTGAAAATACCAACGATCCTGTATTGAGGAGATTCCAAATGCCACAGAGTCTGTCTAGAAATTATGTAAGAATATTTCGATGTATCGTTTCTCTGCTTATAGTGGGCTTTTCGTACTTTCCTTCTTCAGATATGTTAGGGGCTTTTGGGGTCCCTGGTCCTATTCAAGACATGGAGAATCAAAGAATAAGCAGAAAATTTTCCTCTGAAAAAATTTCTATCGATAGTGATGGTAATATTATTCAGGCATTTCCTAATGGGAAAACACGGGTGGTGGGGCAGGCCTTACAGACCATGCCGGCCAAAGCGACTTCATTGGTAAAGATGTCTGGAACCTTGAATGCGACTCACCCGGCCTCTAAAAGTTTTTCAACGGCACAACTTTTAGCTGACCCATTCAATCCAGGATTCACTCAATTTTCTGTCAGTCTTCATGTATTTGATTCTCTAGGAATTGAGCATGGAATCACGGCCTATTTTTCAAAAATAGCGAATAACAGTTGGCAATATTTTGTATTGGCTAAGGCTTCTGAAGTAAGTGTTACAGCAGGAAACAGTGATTCGCAAACAGGAAATGCGTTGGTCTCACAGGGCAAGTTTGGATTTACTGGGAATGGAGCATTAGATGTGGATGTGGAGGAGGCTGCCCAATATTTTAATTCGACAGGGACGGGGATTGATTTTAAAAATGGGGCCGCTCGTGCCCAAGCCCTTGTCATTGATGTTGGGACCAGTGTGACGACCGATAAGGGAAATGGAAATGATGGGTTTGTGCAGCAAGGAAGCCAATCCATGTTATTGACGTTGTCTCAGGATGGTTTTGGTTTCGGCACATTTAATGGGTTAGCCGTGTTGGAGTCAGGTTCTATCGTCGGAAGATATTCCAATGGCCAGACCGTGGAATTAGGACAAGCCTTCCCTCTTAGAGACAAGGATCATCATAAAAAGCAAAATCAACAACATCGAACGCCCAAAAAACATGGTAAGGGACCTTCTGTAACGCGAACCCTGGAGTTTCCGAATTCTATGAATGCCGTACAGAGCGGAGTTTGGACTGTGGGACAATTTGGCTCATGGTCTGTCAATGTTGACAGCAGTTCAGAGCATCCTGTGGTGGTCAAAGACGTTTCGATGATGAATAAGAAGCCTTGGGCTTATACGCAATCCTTCCAATTTCAACATGATAGCTTTTCAGCGGATGAAATCGTTTTAACGGTGCCTTCTGGGAAACGTCTCTTCCTGCAACATGTTTCCCTGCAAACGACGACTGTTGGCCGATCAGAAGGCGCAAATGATCCGCAAGTAATGGCTTCGATGAACACGACATATAATAAGTTACCCCTCACATATCAATTAGGTCTTTCAGACATTTTTCGAATTGATAGAGAAGGACGTCAGGAAGTTCGTCATATTCTTAGTAAATCAATTCGTTTTTATGCGGACGACAATTCCCAAATCCGAATAGGCATTGATCGTAATTTTGATGGGAAGCCCCAAGAAGGAACGATAAGCTTGACGGGATACCTAGAGCAGGTGCCTTGAGAATAAGTTAATTAGTGTTTCTTCGAGGATTTGAAGCCCAAGGGCTCTTGGCAATTTCAGGCGTGCATTTAATGCATGATGGGATTCGTGGCTGGTGGCGCAGCTGGAGTTGGCTGAACGCCTTTATTCCCACTGTTGGTCGGGATCGGTTGCGTGAGTGCGGCTTCAAGCGCCTCCTCAATAGTTTCCACAAATATCACCGTCAATTCATTCCGAACCGCTTCTGGCACATCCGGAAGATCTTTTTCATTCGCTTTAGGCAGCATAATTCTGCGCAGTCCCATGCGATGGGCTGCGAGGAGTTTTTCTTTAATGCCCCCGACAGGGAGCACCAGTCCGCTTAAGCTGATTTCACCGCTCATGGCGGTGTCTTTTCGTACCGGAATGCGTAAAAACAAGGAAGCCATGGCGGTGGCCATCGTGACACCCGCGGAAGGCCCATCCTTTGGAATGGCCCCTTCCGGGACATGAAGGTGCATACCATTTCGTTTAAAGGTTGCAATATCCAACCCAAAACTCTCCGCACGGGACCACAAATAACTCCTCGCTGCCTGTGCCGATTCCTGCATGACTTCTCCAAGCTGACCCGTAATGGTTAGATCGCTGCCACCAGGTAATAAGGTACTTTCGACGTAAAGCACATCGCCGCCGGCTTCGGTCCATGCCAACCCCGTGGCGACGCCTAAGGGAAGGTTCTGACGCGCTTCTTCAGGCATATATTTTTCGATGCCGAGCCAATCTGAGAGCTCCTGTTGCTTAATAGTAAGAGCGATTTCAGATTCTTCCGACGGTGTATCTGCGAGTCGTAAGGCGACTTTCCTGGTGAGTTTGCCTAACATCTGTTCGAGTTGGCGCACCCCAGCCTCACGGGTATACCGTTTTATAATATGTGGGATAACACCTGTTTCCAAGGTCAATGGTTTATCTTGGAGGCCGGCATCTTGAAGGCGTCGTGGCCACAAGTACCGATTGGCGATTTCTAACTTTTCCTGATGGCTGTAGCCTGCCAAACGGATAATCTCCATGCGATCCAAAAGAGGACGTGAAATCGTCTCCAACGAATTTGCCGTGGTGATAAACATGACCTTGGAAAGATCAAAGGGGAGGTCTAAATAATTATCACGGAAAGTATGATTTTGTTCAGGGTCCAAAATTTCCAAGAGCGCCGAGGCGGGGTCACCGCGGAAATCCTGGCCGACTTTATCGACTTCATCCAACATCAGGATGGGATTTTTCGCACCCGCTCGGCGTAGAGCCTGAATCAGGCGGCCGGGCATGGCCCCGACATACGTGCGGCGATGGCCGCGAAGTTCAGCCTCATCGTGAAGCCCGCCCAAACTGAGACGCTCAAACTTACGTTCTAA
The DNA here is from genome assembly GCA_965223185.1 of Nitrospirales bacterium. Taxonomy (GTDB): domain Bacteria; phylum Nitrospirota; class Nitrospiria; order Nitrospirales; family UBA8639; genus Nitrospira_E. The sequence goes on from OZ244988.1 coordinate 1,618,102, forward strand.
CGCCCGAGCGATGGATTGCCCCAAACTGGTTTTTCCGACGCCAGGAGGGCCCACCAGGCATAAAATGGGGGATTTGGCTCCTGGATTTAATTTCAAGACGGCCAAATGTTCCAGTATGCGTTCCTTCACATCTTGAATTCCATAATGGTCTTCATCCAGAACCGTGCGCACATGGGCCAGATCGAGATGGTCTTCGGTAACGGTGTTCCAGGGTAATTCGAGCACCAACTCCAGATAACTGCGAATGACTTGGTGATCGGGAGAAGCGGGAGGCAGTTTGACCAAGCGTTTTAATTCACGCGTGGATTCTTTCAGAACGATTTCGGGCAGGTCCGCCTCTTCGAGGCGAGTCTTCAATTCACCAACATCGCCGTCCAACGTTTCCGTTTCAAGTTCTCCCAGTTCCTGTTGAATTTCCTTGAGCTGTTGCCGGAGGAAGTATTCGCGCTGAGATTTGCCGATTTCAGCTTGAGCCTGACTGGCGATTTCATGACGGAGTTTCAGAATGTGGATTTCGTGGGATAACGCCCCGTACACCTTGCGCAAGACTTCCTTCGGATCAGATTGTTCCAAAAGACCCTGTAAGCGATCTACATTCAGATTAAGGAGCGAGACGAGACGATACGCTACCAATAAAGGGTCTTTTTCAGCGCGTAATACCGACACGAGTTCGGCTACCCCTTGCGTGGTCAATAATTCCGGTAACTGCCCGATGAGATTGAGCAACTCACGGTGAAGGGCTTCGAGTTCGAGATCAGATTCCGTAGTAAGCGGTAGTCGTCTGGCACGTACGACCATATGGGGCTCGGCCTGTTCCAATTTTAAGAGCACCATTCGCTCAATTCCTTGGGCGAGCACTTGCAGGTGCCCTTCCGATGATTTCCCCATTTGTTTGATGACGGCTTTCGTACCAATAAGAAAGAGGTCGTCAAAGCCAGGTTCTTCCTTTTCGGAATCACGTTGAGTCACCATCAATAACGCCTTTTCTTCGGTATCCATGGCAGCTTCTACGGCTGCCATGGAGCGAGGACGTCCTATCGTAAAGGGGACCAGCGTTTCAGGAAATAAAACAGTCCGTTTGACGGGCACTAAGGGCAGTGAAACAATGAGTTCGGTATCGTGAGAGTCTGTACTCATGGTTGTTTTAATGTGTCCTGCTGGAATGGGAAAAAGTAAACGTAGCCCCTCTCGTTAACTATTAAGATAGACACAATTTATCTTGAGTCAACCAATCTGGCTTTATTCTGGTTGCTTCCTCATCTTGACGAGATAATCCATAGCCCATACAATCGTAAGTGAATACTTACTTATATGAAAAAGTCTTCCCAAAGAACACCCAAAGTTCGGGTCCCGGCCGCCACTCGAAAAGCCGGAATTATTCAATCAGCCACAGCGCTGTTTGGAGAAAAAGGCTTCAATGGAACCAAGACCAGGGAAATTGCGGCTCGAGCGGGAGTCAGCGAGGCGTTAATTTTTAAACATTTTCCGAGCAAGGGTGAATTATATGGTGCCATTCTGGCCAAGAAATCTCCGATCCCAGAATTGCTCGACCGAATCAAGATAAAAGCGAAGCAAAAAAACGATACGGAAGTCTTTACCATCATTGCCCAGAGCATTGTAGGTGGTGCCCCCGACGAGAAGCTCATGCGGCTGATTCTCTTTAGCGCATTGGAAAATCATGATTTGTCGGACATGTTTTTTCGCAATCATATTCGGCATTTTTATGATGTATTGGCGGCATATATCAAACAACGAATCGAGGACGGAGCGTTTCAACGGGTTGAACCGTTGGTGGCCGCTCGAGCTTTTATGGGAATGTTGATTTATCACCGGCTACTGACGGTTCTCTTTCAAGCGACCCTGCCCCAGGAACCGCAGGAGATTGTGCGAACGTTCGTGACAGTATTTATGAATGGATTGCGTACTCAAGCTAGTCCTAGGAAAAACAAACTATCTCAGACCCGTACGAAGAAACGAACAAAGAAGGTTAGACGTTCATGAATTTCGTCGCATTAAAAATGTTATTCGGGGATCGGGCCAAATATATGATGCTCTTAGCTGGATTGACGTTTTCTACCATGTTGATTGTGCAGCAGGGATCCATCTTCTGGGGCCTGATGACTTGGTCTCAATCCGGCATTACTAATGTGAATGCTCCTATATGGGTGACTGACCCTAACATTAATCAAGTCGAGGAAATTAAACCGTTAGCCGATACGGCGGTGAATGTTGTCCGTAGTGTTCCTGGCGTTGAATGGGCCGTCCCGTTGTATAAAGGTGTGCAGCGCGCTCGACTGCGAAGTGGGAATTTTGAGCAAATCGCACTCGTGGGCTTGGATTCGAGTACCTTGATCGGTCGTCCAGCCATAGTGGTGGAGGGCGCTATCGAGGAACTGCGTTCCCCGGAGGCCGTAGCGATTGATCAACTGGGAGTGGAACGGTTGGGCGGACCTGAAAACATACATCTTGGCTCCACATTTGAAATCAATGACCATCGGGTTCGGATTGTGGCCATCGTAAAGGCCCAAAAGAGCTTCCAGAATTTTCCATTTGTCTACACGACCTTCGAACGAGCATTAGGCATCACGCCGCAAGAACGGCGTAAATTATCATACGTGTTGGCCAGTCCGGTTAAGGGATTAACTCCAGAAGAACTTGCACATCGCATTCATGAACAAACGGGACTGGGGGCTTTTACCGAAGACCAGTTTGGCTGGAAGACCGTACAGTGGATTTTGAAAAATACCGGCATCGGGGTCAATTTCGGGACCACGGTCTTATTGGGATTTATTGTAGGAATGGCGATTGCCGGACAGACCTTTTATCTCTTCACGGTGGAAAACCTTCGACAGTTTGGAGCTCTCAAAGCCATAGGCGCAAGCACGGGAATGTTGGCGCGGATGATTCTCCTGCAGAGTTTTACCGTAGGTTTGATTGGATATGGGGTGGGAATAGGTTTAGCGACGTTATTCGGATTGACGGCGGGAAAGGGCGGGCGGTTGCCGTTTGTCGAAACGTGGCCGTTGTTGCTAGGTGTCGGCGTGGCACTTCTGATGATCTGCAGTCTGTCCAGTGCCATTAGTATTAGAAAGTTGGCGAAACTCGAACCGGCAGTGGTGTTCCGTGGATAACGCTGGCGATCAATCGGTGAAGGCCCTTGAGCAAGACCTTTCGCATTGGCTGGTGCGTGCTCGCGGCGTGACCAAATCCTTTGGTGAAGGGAACACCAAAATTCCGGTGCTCAAGGGAGTAGATTTAGATGTCGCGAGTGGGGAAGTCTTATTGCTGGTGGGTCCATCGGGAAGTGGAAAAACCACATTGTTGTCAGTAATCGCCGGTATTTTAGAAAATGATGAAGGTGATGTTCGCGTGTTGGGGGAGTCGATACAAGATTTGTCGGCATCGGCTAAAACACATTTCCGACGAGATCATCTCGGATTTATTTTTCAGCAATACAATTTATTGCCGACTCTGACGGCCACGGAAAATGCAGCGGTGCCACTCCTGATTCAAGGGGTGCCACTGTCCCAGGCCAAGTCTCGTGCGGAAGAGGTGTTACGGACGATGGGAATGGGTGAACGCTTATCAGCGTTGCCAACAAAATTATCGGGAGGTGAGCAACAGCGAGTGGCCATTGCCAGGGCCTTGGTCGCTGAACCGCAATTGTTGCTCTGTGATGAGCCGACAGCAAGTTTGGATGGAGAAACCGGGCATCGCATTGTCGAACAGTTATGCGAGGCAGGGAAGCACCCTGACCGGGCGGTCATCATTGTGACGCATGATTCTCGGATCTTTGAATTTGGCGATCGGATTGTGCATATGGAAGATGGTCGTATTGGAAAGATTCATCATGGGAGCGAGGAGTTGAATTAATGGTCCTTCGACGTCTGAGTTTTTGGTTGGCGCTCGCTGGTGTGTTGTTAACCATTGCGACATTGTGGGGTGCGCGGAACAAACCGGCTGCACCGTCGCCCATGGAGGCGCCTCCGCCGAATCCCTATTCCGCCACGGTCGCGGCTGCGGGCATTATTGAGGCCGTGAATGAAAATGTCCGAATTGCCCCGCCATTGTCCGGACTGGTCACCAAGGTCCATGTGAAGGTCGCTGATCATGTACAGCCAGGCGATCCGCTCTTTCAATTAGATGATCGGGAGCTACGAGCCCAGTTGCAAACCCGGATCGATTCGTTGCCTTCGGCTGCAGCACGGATCGCAGAACAAGAGATTCGACTTCGGGACCTCCAGGACCAACTGGCGCGTTTGCAGTCGGTGAAGGATCGACGGGCGGTGAGTGAAGATGATGTGCAACGAAAATGGCATGAAATGGAAGCGGCCAAGCGGGGGTTGATTCGAGCCCGGGCAGATTTGCGTTTGGCCCAGACCCAAAGGGATGAGGTGCAAGCGAACCTCTCGAGACTCACGGTTCGGGCGCCGCGAGCGGGAACCATATTGCAAGTGAATATTCGGGCTGGGGAATATGCCATGGTGACGGCCCTGGATCCACTGATGTTGTTGGGCGATACGGATACGTTTCAAGTGCGTGCCGATATCGATGAGGTAAATGCGCCACTGGTTGTACCCGGCAGTGCAGCGGTGGCTTATTTAAAGGGTCAAACCGATCACGCCATTGCCTTGACCTTCGATCGAATTGAACCCTATATCGTGCCCAAGCGCTCCTTAACCGGCGATAATCGTGAGCGAGTCGATACGCGTGTGCTTCAAGTCATTTATCAATTCGAGAAACCCTCGTTCCCCATCTACGTCGGTCAACAAGTCGATGTGTTTATCGAACGCGAAGGCCCTGCGGGAACAAATCCATGAAACGTTCAGCGTCCAGCAAGCTAGTACATAGGCGGTGTTGGCTACTACTCGTGTTGATGTCGATGAGTCTTCAAGCCTGTCTGTTGGGCCAAGATTTTCAAACCCCTGATGCACAGGTTCCTTCAGGTTGGGACAGTGTGACTTTATCGGGAGATGCCGCGCGTCTTCCCGTTTCATCGGGTTCCATGCCTGAAGTATCCTGGTGGCAGGTGTTTCAAAATGAAGAATTGAACCATCTTATTGAACAGGCCTTAGAGCGCAACCATGATTTACGACAAGCCGGGTTCCGAGTGTTGGAAGCACGGGCCTTAGCACAAGGGGCGGGGGCTGGTCTGTACCCGAATCTGTCGGTAGATGGGGCTTATACCCGTGTGCGGCGATCGGAAACCATACTGGTGGCACCAACTGGCGGTTCCGCGACAGGGTTTGCGCCTCCAGGGGCTAATTTTAATCTCTGGAATGCCGCTCTGGATTTGCGGTGGGAATTGGACTTATGGGGTCGTATTCGCCGGAGCCAAGAAGCGTATTCTGCCGAGGCCTTTGCCAGTGAAATGAATCGGCGTGGGATTGCTCTAGCCCTTATCAGTGATGTGGGCCAAGGGTATTTTCGATTACGGGAATTAGACGAGCAGATTGAAATTGCCACCAATAATCTGGCGCTTCAGCAAGACTCCTTCTCCATTATTCAAGCTAGAGCGGAGGCCGGGCTGGTTTCAGATTTAGATGTCAAACGAGCCGAAATGTTGGTGTCGGAAACGGCGGCGCAAGTGCCTGAATTGCGCAGGTTGAGAGCCGTACAGCAGCATCAATTAGAATGGCTCACGGGTGAGCAGCCCAACACACTGGCCCTTGGCGCGAAGCCGCTAAGGGCTGTGGCCGTACAACCGATGATCCCTATCGGATTGCCGGCAGATCTACTACAGCGCCGTCCGGATATTGTGGAAGTGGAAGAAAATTTAAAAGCTGCTAATGCACGAATCGGGGAAGCTCGGGCATATTTTTTCCCTACGGTCGCTCTTACGGGAACGGGGGGATTTCAGACCAGTGAATTCGATCAATGGTTCAAGTGGGCTAGCCGTAGTCTCAGTATCGGCCCATCCGTATCCCTACCGATATTTGAAGGGTATACCAATATGGCTCGCCTAGAAGTGGCAGAGTCGAGGTATCAACAGTTGCTGGAGCAATATCAACAAACCATTCTAAATGCGTTTCGTGAAGTGGCCGATATCTTCACGGCCTTACAGACACGACAGGACCAACTAGTGCACCAACAACAACGTGTGCAATCCTCCCAAGAAGCCCGTGAGTTAGCCGAGATGCGGTACCGCCGAGGGTTGGTGACCTATTTAGACGTGCTAGAGGCCCAGCGGACGGTGTTGAACGCGGAATTAGCACTCGTCCAAACCCAGCGTGCCCGCCTTACGGACATGGTGACGCTCTTCAAAGCCATCGGCGGCGGCTGGGAAATGAAACAACATGCCCAAGCTACCGCGCAGTAGGTACTTGCTCACTTTCTCGAATATTCCCCAGTCCCTTTATACGAGTTCCCCCCTAGATTCGTTTTTCTTTCCGCGTTAGACTGCCGGTGGTTGGTGGCGCGAGTTTTATAATTGAACGTCTTCTGTCTTTGAAAAAAACCGGAGAAGGAACGAGCGATCATTATGATGAAATGGAGACTTCGGAGACTTTGTCTCTGTTTACTCTTTCTTGGTATGCCTGCCTTAACGGCTTGGGCGCAACTTGATTTGCAATATCAGCAGCGGGGTGATCGCTATGAAGGCGTGAAGCCCAAGCCGGTGTCAGGGTATGACATTGAATTGATTTCTGTGTTGACCGATTATCAAGAACCGATCCAAGGCGAGGGTTTCCCCAAGCGTTTGACGGTTCAGTTTTACTTAGAGAAGGAAGAAGAGGCATATCTCACCGTTAGAGAACTGGATTATCGAGCGTACTATTGGTTGGACAAGGTGCAACCGACTCAACCCTGGAAGTCAGGTTTTCAGAATAGTTTTACCTGGCCGACCGACCCGGTTCTGAATCAACTCGTCCCTAAGCTGGATGTCTCTGAAATCGGTGCGGTGGTGCGGTTGGGCAACAATACGAGTTCGACCATCGAACAGGTCGCGCCGGCAGTTCTGTTCCATACGAATCCGCCTGAAATGGTCGAGGGATATCGGTTTACAATGAAAACGGGCGAAGATGTCAGGCTCATCGCCACCGTCATTCAGGATGCGACCGGCCAGCCCATAGAGACCCCTCAGAAATTTCGGCGCAAGCGTGCGGGACGACCCTTTACCATTTATTGGGATGCGAAGACGGCCCCAGGAGGTTCATATACCTTGCGGATCACCGGATTCTCTCTGTCCACGAATCAATCCATCAATAAAGAAGTACATTTCTATCACCAGCCGTCACTTCACCCCTAAAATATGGGCATCTGTTCATGAAGGATGTCTTCATTAGTTATGCCAGTGAAGATCGAGTCATCGCGCAGCGGTTGGCTCAAGCTATAGAGGTTGCTGGGGTTTCGGTCTGGTGGGATCGGCAGATTCAAGTAGGCAGTGAGTGGGATAAAACCATTGAAGATGCCCTCGCAGCGGCGAAATGTGTGATCGTTTTGTGGACGGCGCGTGCCAAAGCCTCGCGGTGGGTGCGGGCGGAAGCGCGTGCGGCCTTAAAGGACGAAAAAGTCGTACCGGTCATGTTGGAGGCCGATGCCATTCCGTTGGCCTTTACAGGCATTCAAGCTTTGCGGAGTCTTGGATGGGATGGTTCGGCGGGGACCAAACCGTTCTCGATCTTACTTGAAGTCGTTCAAGGGAAATTAGCCGGGAAACCAATCGTCCTTCCGGAAAAAGTATCCACCAAAGCGTCGTGGGTGGGAAAAGCGGCAGCCCTGATTGGGGTAAAAACGATTTTCGCTGGAGTCGTGGCCATCCTGCTCGTGGCCAGTTCATTCTGGCGCTTGGATGCTGACGTGGCCATTCAGGTGCAGACCGGGCGTATTGAATTTAGAGTGCATCCGGGGCTGGATCAAAAGCGACTGACCGACCCGCTATTTTTTTCAACATTATCCGTGCAGCATGTCGAAGAAGTATCCTTTAGTCCCACTCAGTTATATGTCGCCAATCCCGAAGAGTTGGATTGGAATACGGATACCTATCCGCCCAAAGCCTGGGTATCTTTATCCGGCGATGATCACACATGGACATTTCAGCCATCACCGGCAAGAATCAATCCCCTGGTGACATTTGAGTCCGTCGAACACACAGATTCCCCGACAGGAAGATTAGATGCCCTTGTGCTTTCCCAACCTGCGACCGTCACGTTGGAACACATGCTTCGGCAGACGATGACGGCGACCATCCGCACCGACAATGGTCGACCACGGGCGGTCCTGTCGAATTTTCATCAAGTAGAAATGGTAGAAGAGGGATTGCGGATTGAACCAGGGAATACGGTACCTTTTTCACAAGATCAGGAATTGACCTATCGTGCGCTGTTTTCTCATACCTCAGGCACGATTACCGTGGGAGGAAAAGAGTCGATGCTGGTCTTGGTCATCAATCCTTCTCAAGTTGAGGAGAACACGGTGTTTTCACACACGGAGTTGCCGGTGGACTCGGTAGATGTCTCCTGGCAAGATCCCACAACCGGAGAGCGTAGGAGCCATCCAAAATTTCACGGCACCGTTCGCTATCGTTCGATTCCAGATTTCCCTGAGGTAAGCTTTCAGTCGCCGATGTTTTTGACTGTTGATGAACTTGAACACTTTGAAATCCTCTCGATTCGGCTGGATCCAACAAAGGAAACGCTTGTCATCGAGATGCAGGGAACTGCGGGCTATCTCACAACGGGGACGCGCAACAATCCACGAGATCTCAGGCCGACGGTGTTCGATGTGATTCGGTTTCACCCCGTCTTGAAACCGCTGCGTAATTTAATTGGTTTATAAAAAGATAAATCGTGATGTTTCTAAGAAATTGTAGGCGTCAAACCAAATCGTCGTCATGCCCGCGAAGGCGGGCATCTAAAAAGTTTCAAAAAGCCAAGGATGGTTATTTGCATGTGGATGACCAAGATGGTGAACGCGTGTTTAACCGTCGGAAACATGACGAAGGCCATAGACATTCTGGTAAAGCCATTTGGAAACTCATTTGCTTCATCGTCGTGTTGGTCTTTGCCTCCACAACATTCGCACAAAATCTGGATGCGATAAAGGCCGGGGTCGTGAAAATTACTACTAAGACCGGACAGGTAGGAACAGGGTTCATTGTTCGAGTCGAACCGGAGAGGCTGTACATCATTACGGCGGCGCATGTCATTGCCGGTGATCTCCAGCCGAGCATCAGTTTTTTTTCAAAAGATCTGATCTCAATTGGAACGGGGCCGATTCAGGGGGCGGTGTTGCCTGGTGCGCAAGTCAATGATGACCTTCGCGGACTCGCGGTCGTGATTATACAAGGGAAAGAACAGCGACCAGCGAATATCTCAGGTCTCATCTTTGAGTCATCCAGTCAATTGGTCTCTGCAGGGAAACAGGCTTTGGTAATTGGCCATCCGGGAGGGGGCGGTGATTGGACGGTGGTGAAGCGGGATATCTCGAATCGTATCGTTCACGATATCAGTTTGGATCCAGGAATGGCCTCACGATTTTCGGGTGGCCCGATTCTGGTCGATGGCAAAGTGGTAGGTATGGTGATGACCAATCGAGGGGAATTTGGCTTAGGCGTGACACACAAGAGCCTCTTGAATTATTTAGACGGTATTGGCATTGAACCACAGCCGGCCGTTTGGACCAGCTCTGGGGGGTTCGTTCTCAAGCCAAAGGAACCCTCAACTGTACCGAATGACCGCAAGCCGTATCATGAACGGCGGGGATTTATTGTGGAAGAACCATCACAGGTTTTATCCAACAATCTTCCATCCTCCATTACCGGGAAGGATGAGGCGCCCATGGTGCTGGTGCCGGCGGGCAAGTTTACGATGGGGTCGCCGGAAGGCGAAGGATATGATAGTGAACATCCCCAACATGTCGTCCACCTAGATGCCTATTACATCGATCAATACGAAGTGACGGTGGAACGGTATCAGCGGTTTTTGAAACGGGAGGGCTATAGACAACCCCAGTATTGGGAACAAGTGGTTATGAATCGTGATGCCCAGAAACCGGTGGTGGGAATCGATTGGCATGATGCCCAGACTTATTGCGAATGGGCCGGTAAGCGGTTGCCCACGGAGGCGGAATGGGAGAAGGCGGCCAGAGGAACCGACAAACGAACGTATCCCTGGGGCGAATTTAAACCCAACTCCAGCACCGCCAATTTTGGGAAAGCCTGGTCAGATGCATTGTACGCAAACCAAATAAAAAATGTGGGGACCTACGAGCGGGGGAAAAGTCCCTATGAGGTGTATGATATGGCCGGCAATGTATGGGAATGGGTGGCCGATTGGTATGACGCAGATTATTATCCGAAGAGTCCGGAAAAGAATCCTCATGGTCCGTCGAGCGGTGGGTCCAAGGCCCTGCGGGGCGGTTCCTGGAACAGCTCCCCGGAGAACTTGCGTTCATCGTACCGGGGCGCGGATCATCCGTCGTATCAACCTGCGGCTATCGGAGTTCGTTGTGCCCAAGACGCCCCCTAACCCTGTGCCCTCTATCCCTTTTACCCTGTTATTTCTTCAACGTTCCACATCTTGAGACACATGAAAATTCTTCTATCTGTTCTCCTTATTTTACTGAGTTGTTTACCACGTAGCGAAGCAGAATCGCTTCAGTCTCTTGTCCTTGAAGAAGATGATTTTTCCACCAAAGCGGTCATTGATGTGGCCGAATGTCGGGCCTCATTGGAACGCCCAAAAAATCAATTGAATTATGTGCATTTCCGAAATGATTGCCAACAGTCTCTTGAAAAAAAGCTCACGTTGTTGAAATCCATGCTAGAGATGTTGATTCCCCAATCTGAAGATCGCCACACCATCCATACCTTGTTTGTGGGGCGCCTTGTTCTCACCTTTCCAGAAATCGCGCAACGTCTGGCGAGAGAGGCAGCCGAGTCACCCGAATGGGATGCGAAAAAGGCTTGGAAAGATTCAGGATATTCCAACCGATTCGTTCTTCAGTTGCTGAAACAGGAACATCTTTTTCCTGAGTTACAGGAAGCCTTGGCCGAATTCGATTACAAGGTTCAAATCGCATCGGTCGAGAAATTTTGATGGCCAAGCCAAAAGATATTTCCTTCGGTTCCTGGCTTCTCGAACAAGGCGCCGATCCTCACACCAAACTGCCCTTCGATGCGATGACCTGGTTCCACCTCGAGTTCAATCAGGACCACAGCCTTTCCAATCAACCTCCTGTAAAATAAATCGTGTGGCAGGGGACGCAGGCATTCTCCGATCTCCTCCTGCTTGATGCCTCATTCTCTCGATCGTCAATAAATTGTTTTCCATTGTCCCTCAAGGCGGAATGGTGAGACATACCAGCCAAGAATTCTCCTTATTATTTACGATTGCTGAATGAGTCTAGCCCTTACAAAAGAGTAATTGCGCGGTAGCTGCCTGTCCCGTATAAAGGCAAGATATCATTTGATTTTTTGTACAGGCCTCATCTGAATATGAAACCGAAGAATCCGCTTTCACCCCTTTTCAAGATTGTTCTAGGCATAATCATCGGGTCCTTTGCTCTAGGCATTGTCGTCAGTACTGTTTTAGAAGTTGGGGAGTCACATCCCGTTGAACTGATTGGCGAATTATGGACGGGGCAGGATGAAGGTCATACCGGTTTGTATTTTTTGACCCAAGAAATCAAGCACAAATTTGCATTCAAAGAACCGTTTCTCATACCTCAGGTCATCGAATTCAAGCGTTATATGTTACATCGTTGGGATCTTTCTCAAGGTCACGAACAGGCAAAAATTTTCCTGGCCGATCGAGAGGGAAGAGAGGGAGTGCCAAAGGTGCTTGGCCTTGTTCGGGGATGGCTCTGGCTTTGGAATGATCATCTTGAAGCGCGTGATTTGGAGACGTTGGAAATTCGTGGTGGTTCGGAGACTCTTTTGGAAGCGAATCCTACACTCGCTCAAGTTTTTCCGCATCACCCAGACTTTTTTCGTATTTCAGCTCGAGAACAGTCTTTGTTGGTCAAAAGTTTGGACGCCCAATATTTTATCCTTCTTGATTCTGGATGGCAGTTGAAGCTGCTTGAAGATGAAAAACTTGGAGTCACTGAGTTGGATTGTCGACTGAATTGGTTGCGGATACCACAAGAAAGGTGTCAAGCCGAACGGTCTGCGGTCTGGTATGGAAAAGCTCAATACCTGTTCGAGTCGGCTCGGTCGAAAGGGCAGGAGTTATGGGGAACAACGATTTCCGATTACCTGCATCAAAGTCTTCGTGGGGAACACGCCTGGTATGCGTTGCTCTCGCAGGAAGAACGGAGTCATGTGACGGCCAATGATCTTCATCATGCTGGCAGGCCTACCGGAGATGTCGCACGGCAGTTCTATCAAGCACCCTATCAACTAGACCAATGGGGAAAAGAGCTCGTTCTGAATCTGGACCGAATTGAGGCATTGGGAAACGATCGCTTTTTAAAAGGGGGGATGCTTATCCGTCGAGACGTTATAGAAGAGCGTAATGACAGCTGGTTGTTGGAAACTCCTCCATCGATTCTGGTGTTATATAAAAAAACGATTCAGAAAGAAAGTTCATGGGAATTAGCCCGACTGGGATTGGATGGGAAGATACTGTGGCAAGCCAATTCTGGACTGTCGGTTATCCAGCATTACCTTCCTACAAACCAAACAGTCGTGTTTGGTGGGTATGCATTCACGAAGCCCGGAACGTCGGAAAAAAGTGTGTTTCAGATTGTTCTAATCGATGTGCAAAACGGTCACACAGTTTTGAAGACATTGGGTTCATAAGGGTTGTGACCGGGTGGAGGGTACAGACAGTCCGGGTTTTGGCATTGCAAATTTGGAATGGGAAAAGGTAGAGAAACGCATAAAAGTCTCCCATGCTACCCAGTAAAGAATTATGGAGACTATCATAGGTAAGGTGCAATCGGTCTGCCCGGAGGCTCCTTTTATCAGGTTCCCCCTGTCAATTCTTATTGGCGAGGATGGTTGTAACGTTTTGGTTGGCTTGGTTTCCCCGTTCAACCACCTGGCATAACACCGAAGGGTATCCAGTTACAGATGGCATTAACGATCATCCAGGACCAACCTAAGGAACGACTGGTCTTACAGGGAAAGGAAGAATTCTCTTTTCTTATTTCCAGCTTGACATCCTTCGTCTTGTTCATTCTCTTGTTTTGGGGATTGCTGCCGTTTGCTCTCGGGATGGGAGAGCTGAGTACCAAACGAATTTTCCTCAGGGGATTGTATGCGCTTGTTGGGGTAGCCCAGCCCAGCCCGAGTCTCACATGGATAGGTTGGGTCGTGTGGGTGGGAGTCAATGGGATCGTCTTCTTTCTTATTTATGTATATGTCTATCACCGGTGGAAGCCTGGAGTAGGAATTCGTCACCTCAGTTTTGATCGGCATGCACAGGAAGTAAAAATCGCGCGGTTCCGGCCCTTCCGTTCAAACTTTGTCCAAATAATCCCTTTCACTCAATTGGAAAGCCTGAAAGTGGTTGAAGCTGAAGATATCGGGCCTTCTTATCGAACTGTCATGAAAGTTGGATGGGCGCTCCGTCATAAAAGACACCTCCCGCATGCTGAGTATGAAGCCCAATATCAGGAATTCTTGGGATTTCGGTTGCGGATCGTATTGAGCGGAAACGATGCTGAGGGAAACCTGCGATCTGTAGATATTCCCGTAGCCGTGCTAAATCTGAAGACGAAGGATCAAGGGGTGGCATTTGCGCATAAATTGGCCGGGATCGTTGGTTTTCCTGTTGGCCACATTTTTACTACTCGACAAGGTCAATTCGAGTGCTGGTTTTCCAGGGACGATCAGAATGAGAGGAAATCGTCGATCACAGAATCCGGAGAAGCAGAAAAGGATGACTTGCTGGCCAACCGGGAGAGTGGTGCGCATAAGGCCTACGGCCTTCCTCCATTTGATCCGGTGAGATTCAAGGCAGATCACCGCATAACTCATTGGACTCCAGGTCACCTGGTTCGATTTACTCGTCCATACTCGAACGATGTCTTGCTTCTGGCATTTTGCTCCCTCCTGATCTTCACTGCGCCCCTTCTGTGGGCGTTTCCCTCTCTCACCGGCAGAATGTTGGGAACCGGAACGCTCGTGTTTATCGGGGTCTTGACGATGGCCCTGGGGGGATTAGCTCTAGGAGCAGCCGTTTCGCACCTTCCGAGATCGGTGGAGTTTATTTGGGAACCACGGGTAATGAAGGTCAAAACCGTCTTACGACAGGAAGTTATTCCGCTTGATGATTGTGATCGGTTGATTCTGGACGGGATCAAAGAGGAGAAGTCAAATTCAGAGGCACCGGGAGTAACCATTCTGTATGCCGTGGGGTTGAAGGTGACACAACGAACCCCTCGAGGTACCTGGCCGACGCATGTGATTGCTCAGACTCATTTTTATGCCGATCCGGAAAAGCCGTATGACATGGCAGTTCCTTTAGTACGGGATTTGGAAAAGACGTTGAAGATTCCGGCGAAAATTTTGGACTATTCGGGAAAGGTAAAAGAAAATACCTGACGGTCAAGTTCTTCCGTGGATCATAGCTGTAATTACCTAGGAAACTGACTTGTTTATTCCCATCGAATGGGTATTCAGATGAAACAATACAATTTATTTCTTAAATGTACCGAATCCTTTTATCCCTTGTTGCCTCGTCAATTATCCTACTGGTACTCCTAAGGCCGTTTCCTGCATATAGGCCTCCAGCACTCGAATAACCACAAGATACACAATCTATTGTTTTTATTGTAGGTATCTCATAAAGGATGAGGGCAGCCGCGTGCAGAAGGCTACCTCCTGGCTCGGCATGGAAGCTTCTCCCGAGCGATAAGGCCAAACCCATTGCCTTGCTGGCCATTGAGTGCCTATTAAGATTGAGTTTTGTGTTCGAAAGTGGTAAACCCGCAACCCTATTGAAAGTGTAACCCAGGTTACAAGGTTCAAAAATTTTATTTCCGGTGTTTGAACCTTTTGACAAGCATCTTCGACTCACATAGTAAATCGCCTAGTTGGGGAGACAAATATCACATTTAAGAAACATAGAAAGAGATCAAAGAGACAAGGGCAAATGACCAAATCATTGGAGGAATCCTGATTATGAAACTTCATGGGACGCTTTACCGATTAAAATGGGTCATGATGGCCTCACTGGCCTTGTGGGTTTTTCCTGTAGTTGTCCAAGCTGCGACGTACCTCCACCTTGAACAGGAGTTACATTTTGATGATCCCGAAGGCAAGGACGTGGAAATCGGCCCTGGAATTTACGAGGTATCCCATGGGGACAAGGATCAACTCCGACTCTCTCAGGCAGGTAAAGACCCTATTTTCGTTCAAGCCCAACTGGCCGAACATACTGAACCTATTACTGACCCCTGGACCACCCTGTTACCTGACGAGACGGATCCAACCCTGGTGAATGTCATGCTTCTCATGCCCGGTGGCACAGGTTGGGAGGCAATTGGGTCCACCACAGGGATTCAAGGAAGAGGAAAAATCAAGCTTTCAAGAAAGAAAAGAAATATTTCTCGCTTACTCGCTTCTAGAATTCCAAAGCGGCCTTCACCACCACCTCTTCCACCGGCCATTCCGGTTCCACCAGATTGTCCGGTAGTGGTGCCTTATGAAATTTTTGGGTACCCGCCCGGCGTTACCGACCCCAAAGCTGCTACTGACGGGGAGAGAATTATTGGCGAGTTTGTCGCAGAAATAATGAAAAGCTATCAGCCAGGCTGTTGGCCGATAAAAACCATTCTCATTACCGGGCATTCCGATAAATCCCCGGGAGGCATTCAGGTGGATGACTATATCAGCGTGCAGCGTGCCGTGGATGCCAAAACGGTCTTGCAACAAGAGTTTGCAGCAAGAGCCGCAGGGATGGTGATTCCACCTGGGTATCCTAACCCAGCCGATATGAATTTCATCGTTGGTGGTATTGGGGCACGGCAACTCGATCCGAACGGTCCTCCACAGCAACCTGAGAATCGTCGGATTAACCTTTTAAGTTATCAATTACCCGCCACTATTGAGGAGAATACGACGCGAACTGGAACTGATTTTCAACAACATATGTTGTCTACCTATTTAGCCTGCCGGTCATTTTGTACACAGACCTTACAGTGTCGTGCATATACCTTTAAGAAGCCACTCCCTGGCCAGACCCAGGGGCAATGTTTTCTCAAGAAGGGCAATTCGAAGCCTTCCCGAGATCCCAAGTCCATTTCCGGTTTGACATTGCCCTCACCGTGACTCGTCCGGTCACGGGCCATGTGAGAGGAGTATTTGCATGAACATTCGGCCTGTTGTTTTCTTAATCCTCCTGGGGACGGCACTCGGAGTTTCTGCCGTTCAGGCTGAAGATCCTTCGGTTTCGGAAACCGAAAGTGTCGACAGCTCCCTGGCAGATGAGTTGATCACTGAAGGCCAGGTAGAAGACGACAGGCCCCTATCGGAAGAAGGCGAGGAGGGAGAAATTACCGATCGTGGCGTGCGTAGATTTAAGCTGAAACCCTCTCCACGCCCTAGAATTCAGATTCCACAAAAGCCCAGAAAAAAAATTACCCCCCACAAAAATTTCAGGCTTCGCCCGAAGGATGGGGGGATAGTTCGGCCTCCTATAGATTTGCGGAGCTATGTTCCCAATCAAGTGATTGTGAAGTTACGTGCTGGAATGACCCTTCCTGCATCAACGTTGAAAAAATTTGGGTTGCAAGAATTGAGGAGAACATCAGGAGGACATATTTTATTTCGATTCACGGTTCCTCCTGGAATGGAAAAGCTCCGAAATCCAATTACTGTGGCGCAAGAACTCGCCAAACACGCTGGCGTCTTATTTGCCCAACCGAATCGGATTTATACACCCGATAAAATTCCGAATGATAAGTTGTTTCCTCACCAATGGAATTTCTTTTCCAATGGGACAGACGACCAAGAGAAGTTTCTATCATCAGGGGGGATTGGTTTGCCCCAGGTCTGGAATACCACGCAGGGTAGTCGAAATGTCGTGGTAGCGGTGATCGATACCGGAATTGTCGTAAAGGATGAAAAGACCGGGAAAACACATCCAGATATTGAGTTGGAAGTCAGTGAACTGGAAAATTTCTTGCCGGGATTTGACTTCATATCTGATCCGAAGAAATCCGGTGACGGAGATGCGGGGCGGGATGCCGATCCCACCGATCCTGGAGATGGAACGGATTTTGGTCAATGTACTCCGGGGTTGAAGGGGGGAGATAATACCTGGCATGGAAACAGCGTTGCCAGTGTCATTGGACTAGGGCGAACCAACAATAAAACGGGAATCGCTGGTGTGAACTGGAAAGTGAGCATCCTTCCCATCCGTGTGAGTGGAAAATGTGGAGCCGATGATATTGACCTGTACGATGCGATCCGATGGGCAGCTGGATTACCGGTGCCCGATGCCCCACCTAATCTGAACCCAGCCAGAGTCATTAATATCAGTTTAGGTTCAACCGGCGTCTGTGAGGATCTGATGCAAGAAGCGATTGATGAAGTCGTGACAAAAAGGGGCGTGTCCATTGTCGCTGGAGCAGGAAATGAATCGGCCCCGGCGATGTTTCATACGCCCTCCAACTGCAAAAATGTCATCAGCGTCGCTGCGAGTGATAAGCGAGGTCATCTGGCACAATATTCTAATTTTGGCCCTTCTGTGACTATTATGGCGCCCGGTGGAAAGCGGAGACCGGATCAGCTCAAAGTGCCGGTAGGCAAACCAAAACCCAAGGTAGACCCCAAGACGCTGCCCGATCAAGTGCTCACCCATAATCATCCCAGTGAAAGAGATCCGGATATCAAACAGGTTCCGAATGGTTTTTCTTTCGGAGCGGGAACTTCGTTGGCAGCCCCGCATGTCTCAGGGGTATTGGCCTTATGGTTGGCCAAGGATTTCAGCTTGACGCGTGAAGAACTTCTTGCAGAGCTCCAAAAACAAGCCTTTAAGAGAAATAAGATTCAATGCCCCGGTGGATGTGGTGCGGGGCTGTTAAATGCCGATCTTAGTGCGTTGTTCAAGCCTGGCAAGGCCGTTCCACCTCCACCCCTGAAGAAAGGCCCTCCCCCCAAAGAACCTCCACCGGTGAAGCAATGTACGATCAAAACCACGGACATTGTTCATAGTTTGAAAATAGATATTGGGAATAATGATTCCCAAACAACCAGCGCGAAACAAAGTATCTTGCGCATGTTGATCCATGGTGATGTGGAGGCACGTCGTGACGCGTCGGGCATGGTCAAAGCCACGGAGAGCGGGGCTCTGGCAGGCATTTTTCAACGCAATAAAGGTCCTGTCGCCTCACGTGGACAACGTATGACCCCCCCGACCGGATGGTGGGACCTTATTCCTCAAGGGCAACTTGGCATGTGTCTCAAAAAACCTGCTGGAGAAGCACCGATGATTATTTATCGAAACCAAGAAATACCTCCTGCGGTGTTAGATGACACGCTCCGTAAAGCCTGGCACCAATGTGGCTTGCCGGCTCTCCCATTTCCCTGTGTGTATCAGAAAGATTTGGGGAATAAACCGCAAACCAATACGAATTCCTGTCTCGATGCAGCAGAGGAGGCCTTTCTCCAGGGGGAACAGCAGTGTAACGCTCAGTTTGGTGATAAACAGGCGTGCCTCAATGCTTTCGAAAAATGCAAGCATGAGACGGGAGGGCAAATCACCGCCTGTGAACAACGGGTACCTTGCATTCTTCATCCAGACATTCAAAAACATCATGCCTGTATGAAACCGGTTGAAGAAAAACATTCCCAAGCGAAAGCACTCTGTAAGTAGGCAAAAAGAAGCTATGGATCCTGACGGAAGGAGGCACTCCATGAAAAAGGTTGCCCTTATTTTTCCTCTTATGGTGTTCGGCCTGGTTATTGGTGCTCAGGATGTGCGGGGCCAAAATCCTCAAAATGCAGACTTACACCCCCCATACCTACCCGAAGAAGAGTTGGCGATTCAAGATGGTGAAGAGGGCTCTGTGCTACAAGAGGGTGAGGGAGACGAAGTAATCGAGCGAGGCCTGCGCCGATTCAAATTTAAAAAACAATCTCGTCCTCGAATTTTAGTTCCTAAAAAGCCTGTACCAGGTAAGAAAAAATTTCGATTGAAGCGACGGCCATTGGTCACCCCCCCTGGTGCCACCAACACTCCGCATGTTGAGGAAAGTCCTCCTTTAGGAGAACCACCTGGACCTACTGAACCATCTGACTCTGTTCACCTTCCACCGGCCTTACAGTGTGAGTGGAAAACCTCTGATATTATCGATCCGCGGATCGAGATCAGTGCACAGCAAAGTCTCATGCGAATGATGAGTCATGGGGGAATTGATCAACGCGCAGCTTCGGCGATGATTGGTGCTATTAAAAATGGGACCCTTGCAGGGATTCATGCTCCTTTCCTGGGTCGGAAAGCCTCTGTCGATCGGGCAGCAACCATTCCTCCTCCTGGGACAAGAGGGTATTGGACCTTACTCCCCAAGGGAAAAATTGGTCTCTGCTTGAAGGAGCCGGTAGGGGTGCCCCCTATGCTTTTATATCGAGAAAAAAACATGCATCCGAGTGTGATTGATCACACCCTTCGTACCCAGTGGGAGCAATGTGGATTGTTCACTCCAGATCCGCCCTGTGCCTATGTCGTTGATCTCCACAAACCAGAATTAGAATGTTCTATTCATCAGGATTGCGTGGACAAAGGATTAGGAAATTTCTGTACCCCTGAAAACACATGCGAAACGCATTTTGACGATGACAACATTGATCCCCCACCTCCGTCACCTTTTCGGTGCACCGAGCAGGGGCAATGTAATGCGGATGTTCCTGCTGTTGGGGATCGACAGTGTGGAGGTGAATTAGGGTCGTGCCGAAAAGTCCCTGGGCAGGAATGTGGGGTTTGTACCAATACACCGGAAAAAAGAGCCTGTATCGAAGAAACGAAAAAGCAGTACAAAATTGATGTACAAAAATGCGATGACGAGGAATTAAATACCTTAAAAAGTAAATGTCCCAAAGAATTTGCCACTTGTGCCAGTTGCTTTTTTGGCAGCCTTAAAAGTTGCAAAGATTGTTTGCAAGGAGAGCGATGTATATTAGGTGGCCCTAGTTCAAAACGAATTGAATGTGGAGGAAGAGCTGCTAAAAAGCAACAAGACGCCATTCAGGAATGTATGAAACAGTAGAATTTGTAGGAATTGAAGCCATCATGGTTGGAAAGCCTTTCGATGAGATACGAATGCTCATGGTGATGAATGGTGCGGTCTAAGGAAATTAATTGGATAAAAGGAGAAGTCCCATGTCGCGAGGCCTCCTATATTTCTTTTTGGGATTAAGTCTAAGTTTGGGATCTCAGAATGTTTTGGCGCAGGTGGAGGATTCTACCGCAGAACCTTCCGATGTAATCATGGATCATAATGAGAGTATGGAAGAACATGAAGCGGGATCTGGGCTGGAAGAGGGTGACGACGGAGAAATCATGGAACGCGGGACGCCTCGCTTCAAACTCAACAAGAGACCGCGTAAGCGGATCGTCATTCCTAATAAACCCAGACGAAGGTTTTCGATTCCCCAAACCACGCAGCCAGGGAAGCAGTCTCAGCCAAATGGAAGCAAAACTCCGTTGGTTGAGGACAATGGAGAGCAAGAAAAACCAAGTGTCCCTTCTGGTTTTCAATGTGTGGTGAAGACCTCAGACATTGTCTTTGACACACAGATCGATATCGGGGATAAGGATGGGGCCGGAGAGAGTGCCAAACAAAGTCTTCTCCGGATGTTCGCCCATGGGACGGTGGAGCAGCGTCGAGCGGCGTCGGGGATGGTACAAGCCATTAAATCGCAGCGTCTGGCTGGCATTTTTCAATGGAATAAGCAGGCGGTATCCGTTCGTTCCCAAACCTTAAGTCCCCCCAGAGGACCGTGGGACCTCATTCCCAAAGGGCAGCTTTCCGTATGTTTGCAGGAACCAACCGGGGTACAGCCGATGATTATTTACAGTCGGCAACCCATGCATCCGAGTGTGTTGGACCATGCCCTCGTCACCGCCTGGAACCAATGCGGGCTGCCGACTCCAAACCCGCCCTGTCAGTATGTCGGAGATATGGGTAATAAACCCCAACCTACAGAAACAGTCGGAAAAGCCTCATTAACCGTTCAGGTCTTGATTCCCAATGGAGATCCAAGTAGCGGAGCCATTGTGAAATTGAGTGGTCCGATTTCTAGTGAACTCACTGCCTCACAAAATGGAGAGGCGACCTTCGTGGGAATACCAGATGGGGAGTATGTCATTCAAGCACTCAATATGGATGCAGGAACCAACCCTATCCATGGGACTGGCAAGGTATCAGTAAATAGTCAGGTCAATATCTCACCAACTATTCGGGTTTTTCTCAATGATGGCAAGGGAGGGAATTTTACCCAGGCCTCCTTAACAGTCAAAGTCGTCTGGGCTGATGGGGATCCCAGTGAGAGTGCGATTGTAGAATTGAACGGACCTATTAATGCCAAACAAACCGCATCACAAAACGGAGAAGTCACGTTCGTGGGAATTCCGGACGGAGTTTACATTATTCGTGCCTTCAACCTAGACGGAGGGACTAATCCGGTGGGAGGGCAGGGTAAAGTTACGGTGGATAGTCGGTTGAATAAATCGCCAACTACCCGGATTGTTATCAATAGCCCGAATCCTCATTCTTCCTGATGCGGAAGAGTGAGAAAATCAGTGAGAGTGGGTAAACATGGGGACACATGAGGAGTCAATTCATGAAATATCCTTTTTGCTTGTTTGCGATGTTTTTCGTGATGGTCTGGGCTGTTCAGCCTATTCAAGCTGAAGAACACCCGGACACTATGGGTGAGGTTGAAGAAGGCGAGACAGGAGCCTTTGAAGATGTTGAAGAGGAGGGGTCTGTCCTCGAAGAAGGCGAAGAGGGAGAAATCACCGAACGGGGCCTGCGCCGGTTTAAGCTGAAGCCCCGCAAACGTATTCTTGTTCCCAAGAAACCTGCTGCGGGAACCAAAAAATTCAGATTGAAACGACGGCCGCTCGTTCCACCAGGTGGAAGTTCCAATAGCCCTCCCGGAGAGAACGAGACTCCATCGGTTGAACCACCTGATCCCATTGAACCGCCCGGGCCGATAGAAACACCCGATTCCGTCGAGTCACCTTCGCAATGTGTATGGCACACTTCTGACATCATTGACCCCAGAATCGATGTGAGTGCTCAGGAAAGGCTCATGGCGATGATGAGTCGTGGAGGAGAGGAGCGCCTGGATGCCTCAGCCATGATTGGTGCGGTGAAGCAGGGTGTGTTGGCTGGCATTCTTTTAGCTCCACGCAAGGTGGTGTCGGATCGTGGACAGCGAATGACTCCGCCCAAAGGGTGGTGGGAACTGATTCCACAAGGACAATTGGGAACCTGTCTGCAAGAGCCGGGAGGAGAACCGCCCATGATTCTTTACCGGGATAAAAATGGGGCATCAAACTTAGATCCGAGTCTGATTGCTCGCACTCTCCGAAACATGTGGGGCCAATGTGGGTTGCCCACACCGGATCCGGCTTGTTCGTACCTCGTGGACTTACACAAACCACCACTGGCCCCCGGTTCAACCGATGAACAGCCGGAAGGATCTGGAGAATTGCAAGTGTTAGTGATGGGTAATGGAAAACCCGTATCGGGGGTTCAGGTAACGGTTATCGCAAATCGTAAGGAGCCACTCGGGCATCAGAATTTTCAAAATGAACCGGGGCCGGGGACAACAATCATGCGGACGGCGGTTACGAATAGTGAAGGGGTCGCAAATTTTTTTCTTCCAGCTCTTGGAAAAGGAATTCAGGTTCATGCGAAAGGGCCACCTGGGTTTAGTAATGCCAGTGTTGTTGTCGGAGGATTGATCCTGGATAGGAGATTGATGATGGAACTTCAAAGAATTGAAGATTTTTCTTCATAAGAGTTATAGGGATGAAAATTTTTCTTGCGATTCTTTCTCATCGGGCGTACAGTCCATGCCTCCAGATAAGACCTTTTCTATAAGAAGGAGAATGCTTCGATGAAACCCCCTCGGATTCACCTCGGTGCGCTTCATCGCAATCATTTGCCTCGGTTATTCTCCCCCAAGTCTTCTTCACCAACACCTTCAACGGTTTCTCAACACGTCGAGGTGAGTCGGCGTCATCTCTTGGGCATGGCCGCAGTGGCTGGTATGGGATTCTCCCCGGCTGTGAAGATGGTTGAGACTGTGCTGGCTTCCACAGGGGAAGCTTTCGAACCGACCTTTACCAAAAATCGTGTCGCATTTTCTCAAAACGGCCAGGAACGTTGGGTTATTGACACCCAATCTTTTTCCGGTCATCCGAGACTTAAATATTCACAATCTAAGGGACTTATTTCCCTTGAACTACGCCATGCACTGTATCCCGGCACCCGATTGCCTGCGGATTTTTGCTGTACGTTGACCCAACAAAACCTTGGTTGGGAGATGGCCCTCTCGTTTTCCCTTGGAGGCTTTATCGGTAAAACCTCATTTGAAAAATGGTTGGCGGGTTTGGAGCCCATTCGCGCACCGGTATGGTTGGATGACCAAGTCTGCGAGGCATCGTTAGGAAAATTGGATATAGCCGGGAGAGCTCATGCTGAGTTTTTCCCCCAGTGGTCCATGATTTTCCGGGGTGACCGTGTGGGGCGTCTCCAGGGAACCACCACTCAGCTTGAGTCAGATTTTATCCAGATCGCTGTCTTACAATCGAAAGACCCTAGTGTTGTCCGGAAGCCTTCGCAGAAGCGATCTCTGATCGCGATGGACCGTGGGTCACGAAACTGGTTGATGAATGTGCCGGTTGATCCATCGAGTGAGGGGAGACTTCTTTGCCCGGATAATTCTTTTTCCATTTTGCACATTGAAGCTGGGGAACTGAATGAGGGCAGGTATTCTTCCGTGGTCATGGCCGAGTCTGGTGTAGGCGATGAGCCGCTTGCCTTTTGTTGTCGGGGAGTGGATCAGACCAGGGGGGAATTGGCACTCAAGCTTACGAATGTTCGATATGTCTCCTTAACCCAATCTCGAAATCGTGTCGGGCAACAGGCTTTGGTGGCAAAGTTTGACCAAACTCAAAGGCCCGTCACTGTGCATGGCTGTTCCTTGACGCTCGGGCATCCCATCGGTACACCACCCTTTGAATTGATTCAGTATGAAGACGGGACAAGAAGAATTCAATGTGAACCTGGGATCAGTCGTCTCGCAGTGCCCTTGCCTGGGGCGTTGGTCCAACCCATGGAAATACCCTTTGGGGCTCGCCTTATTCTCGCGCAAACCAAGCCTCGAAAAAGATTAAAGATCAAACCTCAATCTAAAAAACCAGCCATTCGGATACCCAGCGCACCTACTTCTAAGCAACCGAGGATCACACCCAATACTGTCAAACCGGGTTCTCAATCTATTGCCCCGGTTAAAAAACTGCCAATTGATCCCAGAGTGGTGGTCCCGTTGACTAATGATTTTCGGACGACGATTCAGATACCCGGGCCCTTGGCCGTGTCCGTGGTTCGTCCTGAAGATTTGCTGGTGTTGAAATTTGAATTTCGAAATCTCAACCTACAAATCGGTCAAGGACAGCCGCCGAAACTCGTTCCTGCTTCAGGAGGAAATGGTCGTTCAAGTTCACCGACATTAGTCGTGAATTTTCCTCCGCAGCATATCGCAGAAGAAACGTTTTACGAGGCTGCAAAGACCAAAGACCCTCCCACTTTTCCAATTAATGCACGTTTAGCAGGCTGGAGTCGACTGGTCTTTGCCATTCCCAATGGCACCCCGTTTATCCCGTACACACTTGATTCGTTGTTGAATTGGTCTCCTTTACAACAGGTCGTGGCACGGGCAGCGGCACCGCCACCGGCGCCGCCAAAAAGAGTCCAGTTTAAAGTGCCCATCAAGCCTGGGCCTAAACGGATTCCCCGTTTGCCGATGAAAAGGAAGCAATCGTTTTCCTTCCCGGAAGGTCCGGTAGAGCCGCGATGGAATGACGTGCGGGAGACGATTCATCATTTTCGTGTTGTCAAAACTTTCTTGCAGAGGCCGAATCGACTCCAAACCATTCTCGTGGCAAGGAAAAACGCTCCAACCCTGAAATCTCAACAAGCCATTCAGTCACAGATTCCTAAAACACTTGCGGTTCGACCAATCATACCTTCACCCCCGACAGCAGCAGAGCTCAAGAATTTTACGGCTTTGGAGGTTCCGTATCGGTTGTTTATTTCTCCGAGTGCCATGGCCGGATGGAGTCATATGACGAAACCTGTGGTCTTCAATGGCCGAACGGAGTTGTGGCATACCCGGTTAGGGGTCCGAAGGCAAAATCGATCGGGAGAATGGGGAGTAGACGAGTCCAGCACTTGGTACCGCACGATGCGAGCCATTTGGTCTCCGGACTTCAATAAACCTGATATAGGGGGTCCACAGCGGTTTCCTAAGGACGATCCAGATCAGGACCGGACTCCTTTCCGCATGCTGCCTGAGGCACAGCATCGGCATCAACTCGTTCATTTGATGGCCAACGGGATTGGAGAAGGTTTCTCGAAGGGTGACGCGAAGAACGTAACCAAAGGTTGGCAACAACGTGTGATGAAAATCGATCGGTTCATGTTGAGTGCTCTGGGAGCGTGGATTAAGTCGCGATACCTCTTTGATCCTGCACCGAACCCCTTAACCATCATTGAATGGGTCCAGCATGCCAATATGGGGCGAGATCAGTTCGTCAAAGTGGTGGAACAGGGGTTTCTCTTTCCCTTCGGTCACAAGGCAGTATTGGTACAGATCAGCGAGCGAAAGTTTGAACGAACAAAACAAGGCATTGTCGCTCTACTCCGATATCGAGAATTTATCGTCGTCAGGGAACCCATCAAAGAATTTCCAGGTCCAGGTCAAGAGGATCTCACTTTTTCCGATGGACGAAACTTTCCTTATCGTAGTTTACGGGTTACCAACTTAGTGACTCCGAATCTAGATCCTAAGGAAAATTCTTCGGTTCGCTGGAAGACTCCCCCTCCGGGCAGTACGATTGGCTTTTGGCCCAAGGTTTCAGGAGAAGATCATCAATGGCATCTGATCGGTGAGGATTGGGCGGGACAGACCTCGGAATTTTCTGTCCCTCTAATTTTTATCACAAGTGATGTGGGATTGAGTTCAGGCATAGGAAACAGGCCTCGCATTTTTGATGTCCGAGACGATTATATAAAAAGCCCCGCAAGTCGAAAGACCGCTGATCTTTCCGGACAAAAGGTAGCCTTTGCTCCTAAGAAACCTGGCGGGGATACGGTCCTAGAAACAGCCAGTCTGACGTTCGACGCCGAAATTCCTTGCGGCAAGTTAGCCGTTCAGGAAGGATTTTCTCCGGTTTGTTCCAATCAACTTCTCCAACCGCTTAAAGATGCTGTTCATCCCCTATTTTTCCCATTTGTCGCAGAGGCTGAAGTCAGTATCCCTGCCGTGAAAAGTCTGGTGGGAACCGGTCCTGCGGCCGACCGTACGAAAGTTCGCTACAGCAATATCTATCGAGTCAAAGGATTTGGCGGAACGAATAAAGGCGAACTCTTTTTAGAACTGGTGCAACCGGTCGGTCTGAAATTTGGACAGACCGACAAAGTGGGTGGAGTCGGTGCACCCAATATGGACATTGTGGGCATATCCCGGGAGTTTGGACCGATCGGCGGTAGTGCCATTACCAGTCGGGCAGGGAACGCACTCTCTTCCGCTGAAAAATTTGCACAGGGCAACTTCGATCCTACGGAATTTTTTAAAGATGCGGCGATTTTAGGTGGAATCGATTTGGGTCTCATTTTAAAAGGCCTTGGAATGGAGAAGGCTCCAAAGCTTGTGACCGATCGTTTGCCGGAAGAGATGCGTACCACCTTTACATTAAATGTGGCACCCAAAACCCTGGATGTGGGCATTATCGCTTTTGTGAACAAAATGGGGAATAAACCGGCCTCGCTGGTAATGACCACGGCTATTACCGTGAAACTCCCCAGCGTGACGAGTGGCGGGCCTGCGGCTCCCTCCGAACCGGAGTTTAACTCCAGAGGGGAACTGCAAAACTTTGAATTATCCTTTGCGGGCCAGCTTATCCTGAGATTTAGGAAATTTTTGTTTGTGAAGAATCATGGGAAGAAACTTGATGTCGCCGTGGAATTGGCGGATGAATCAAAAGGAGATCCGAAAGGGGTTGAGTTTAGAGGGGCTTTGGCGTTTCTGGCCAAAATGCAGGAGTTAATCCCCGCCGATGGGTTGAGTGATCCCCCAAGCCTTGAGGTGACCGGGACTGGTGTAGGGGTGAGTCTGAGTATTGCCATTCCTTCTATTACCGTTGGGGTGCTCAGCCTCACCAACATGAAATTTGGTGCAGGGTTGAAGCTTCCGTTTACCGGAGATCCCGTCAACCTCCGAATCAATTTCTGCTCGAGAAACGATCCATTCATGGGGGCGGTGTGGATTTTCGGTCTTACGGGATTTTTTGCAGTGGAGATGAATGGGAAAGAAGGACTGGCTCTCGTCGAAGTGCAGATCGAATTTGGCGGGATGTGGGCTATCGATATTGGTGTCGCAAGCGGGTCGATTAAACTCGTCGCCGGATTTTACTTTAAATATGTGGCGGAAAATAAAGCGATTGAGCTGGAAGGGTATATCAAAGTCCAAGGGTGCGTTCAGGTTCTTGGAATTGTCACGATCTCTATTTTAGTGAAGCTGACCTTGTCCTATAGTTCGGTCGACGACGTGGTCTGGGGCGAAGCCTTGCTGCAGCTCAAAGTGGAAATATTGTTCTTTGAGGTGTCAGTAGAATGGAAATGCCGAAAGGAGTTGGCAGGGTCGAGCCATGGTTCATCCAGTTCTGCATGGCTTCAAGACGAAGAAGAACCATTGGTTCGTTTGGTGAGTGATGTCGGGCGTCCACACCGGACAGCTGCGCGACAATCCTCATCTCAGAGAAATATAGGAAATCGGTTGCGTAACAGAGTTCAGCCTCGAAAGATTCGTGAAATGGTCAGTGAGCAAGATTGGAATCAATATGCTGGTGCTTTTGCCGCCGATGTGGCTTAGGTTGAACGATTGATTGGGAATGGGAGAAAACAAGATGGCTAATAAGCGAATCAAGCCAAAGGTTATCCCTCAACAAGCGAAACCTCGAGTGAGGAGACCGCAGATCAAGCCAA
Organism: Nitrospirales bacterium; assembly: GCA_965223185.1. GTDB lineage: Bacteria > Nitrospirota > Nitrospiria > Nitrospirales > UBA8639 > Nitrospira_E. The sequence continues at coordinate 1,646,275 of OZ244988.1, forward strand.
AACTTTCCCCGCAAAAAGCCAATCCTCAATCTGTGAGACCTCAGGTTACACAAGGAGGGGCCACATACGAAGTGTTGGTGACGGCGATTCCCAATGGCATCCAGGATTCCTGGTTAAAACTCTCCTTGATTCTTTCTCCGCGCTTGAAAGTAGCGGGAAATACCACGTTAGGAAAATTTGGTTCCTTGTTTACTAATGATTGGCCTGATTTTGTCCGGAATCTTAAGTTTCAGATGTTTGTTGACGCAGGAAAGGGGCAGGCGTTGCAGTTTCCAACTCAAGGTGAATGGGAGTTTGCATCACCACCTAATAATGTTCCTCCTTTTTCCCCTCAAGCTTGGAGTGGAATCTTTAATGATTTTATGCCGGTGTTGGGCCATGGGTTCGATCAAAAAAATATATCTGACCGGAGTCGGTTCCGAATTCATACCTTTCCCGAAAAAGCCTTACATGAAAGCATCAAAAACAATATCTATAGAACGACCGCCAAGGAATCGTTTGATCGTCTTCCCACACGAAATACTATATTTCAGCGATTGCGGAACACTGCCATTATTGAACCTGATGCGCAGGCGCCCATAGGATTTCGAAGCGGGATTTCTCCAAAGGCGGCCAATCCTGTGCGGGAACTGAATCGTATCCGAGGTCTCTTTCAGGCCCCTTCGAGTGGGGGCGGGGTACAAGGGATTCAACCAAGAGGGATTGGCGGGAAATTGATCGGAAAGCGGTTAGCTGCTCCAAAGGTGACCGATCAACAGCTACAGAAAAGCGCGAAAATTTCCAGGCAAAAATTTAATGTCACGCGATTCCGTGCTTTCGAATATAAATTTCATAGGCCACAAAACAAGCCAGTTCCGCCAAGACCTGACGCTCCTCCATATGACTTCCATCAAATACTCGGCAGTCTCTATGAATACCCTGCACTTGCCAGGATGTTGGGTCTTTGCGTGGATCTCCGGATTAAATTGAGCCAAGGCCAATCCATTCCTCCAGTCGGGAGGCTGTGGGTTCGGCCAATCACCAATGATCCTGTGATGGATAAAAGGTTTCTTTCTCCAAGAACTGCCTACGTGCTTGGAGGGCCCACCGGATTTATGAGCAGTCCGCAAGATCCTTCCGGACCCACCGGGCAACGTTTGGTTGGTTTGCAGTTGCAGGACGGAATGCTGAAACTTGGAGCAAGGATGACCCTTGAAGGGCGACAGAATGTGCCGGTGTATGATGTGGTTCCCGGCAATGTGGATGAAGTCGTCAAGCGTGTGGAGGTGTTTTCTTCAAATCTGTTGCACCGGGTTGATGCCAAGCTCAAAGCTTCCGTTCGATTGAAGACTGCGCGTTTAAAAATAGTCCCACGATCAGTTCTCCCGAAAATTCAAGCTGCTAGTTTACAGCGCATCATGAATCGTCTCACGACCTTGCCAGCCGGGCGGTCGAGTGGCTTGGGTATCGCTCATAATACCCGTGATGAATATTTGGATGACCTTCTTGAACAATCGAGCCAGAATAATACTCTTTTGGAAAATTCCAGGAGTCAGGGTGGGCGAGGAGTTGTCTTGACCGGAGAAGATCTCGTTCGAGGTTTTCGCATTGATGTTCGCGAAGTTCGTCAGGGTGCTGGAGGAGGCCCGATTTTCACGCCCTGGCGTTCCTTAAACTTCCGGCATGGGACATATCATTTATTGGGTACAAACGCTCCACCCCCTGGCACGCCGTTGCCCACACCCTTTTTGACTCAGGATGATGAAGGCTGGATTTCCTTGGGCATGACTCAAGAAGATGATGATGAAAAAAACGGAGCGGTGCCGAATAAGCGGCTCATTGTGTATGAGTCGCTCTTCCGATGGGACGGCTGGAGTCTCTGTGTGCCGCGCCCTGGACGCCATTTAGGACTGGATGATAATCCCCAGCAGGGAATGGGAGAAAGGAAACCGATCCTCTCCACGATGCAGGCCTTGTTCAGCCCGGTCCCTGGTACCCTTCCACGTTTACGATTTGGACGACAATACCAATTCCGTGCCCGAGTCGTGGATCTTGCAGGAAACAGTCTGTCTGTCACCGATGTCCCATCTCCGGATCCAAGTTTTTTAACCGATATTAATGATGAGGATAGCCATTATCTAAGGATGGAACCTGTGCCCTCTCCTACGGTGGTGCTCACCGCACCTTTGTTGGGTCCTCAGCCATCCCAGAAATGGCCAAATGGCGAACCGCTATCACCTGGAGAAGCGGTCGATCGTTTGGTATTTCGATCTATGAATGTCGAAAAGCCAGGAGATCCTCGTGAAGGATTACCTGCCGGGCCTCCCCCTCGTCCATCTTCACGGCACTTGGTTCCTCCAAAAATCAGTGTGGAATTAGCCGAACAACATGGGATGTTCGATAATCTCGGTAGCAAACAGATGCGGGGGAGTGACGCGTACCAGTTGATGATCAGCAAGGATGGAGATTTGTCCGATCTTGTTCCCAGAGAACGACGTGCAGCCAACGGAAAGCCGGGAGGAGAATATTTTCCCGAACCCAGTTTGATCGTTCCCTATCTGCCGGACCCGATGGGAGAAGGCGTCTCATGTTTCATCTATGCTCCCGGAACGGACATTCGCTCCGCTCCTCTTATCCAGGTGCCCTTTCCTACACAGGGAGGGTGGCCCAACGTCGCATCGTTTCGCATTCAATTGGAGCCTGGAAATACACCTGCAAAGATCAGTTCGCCTAATCTACTTCAGGTTTTTGTTCCGCCTGGAGAAGAACGAATCCTCCGGCTGAGTTGCTATCTCGTGCATTCCCAACATCCACAATTTGGGAAGCCAAACCGTGAGAGTCTCTTTGCCCTTTGGAAGTGGATTGAAGATAAAACGAATCGCCAAAATCTTGAAAATCAAAGACGAAGTGTCCAATTGGGTCGCCATTGGATGTTGACCCCTTTTCATGAAATTGTCCTGGTTCATGCCACACAACAGCCGGTGCTGACTCCTCAATGGGTTTGTATAGAAGAATTGGCAGAAACCAACCTCGGTGTCGGGAATCCCCCTGACTGTACTGTTCAAGATCCACGAGCGGAGTTGGCTAGGCACAGACATTACGGAGATACGACATCTACTATTGATGGGACGTTGGCCATTCACCGGCCGAGTACTGAAGAAATTGATATTCAAGCCGAATGGCGAGAACCCATCGACCATCCCGGCAAGGTCATGACCTCGGAAAATCTTACTGATTGGCTTTATGTGATCGGATCGGCGGCTCCCTTTGAGGTCAAAATTAGTTATGTGCCTTCGCGAGATCCTAGTCTCGTCGTTGGGCGAGGCATTCCAGAAGCGAATGAAGAGGTGGAAGAAGAGGAAGTGGATGAAGCCTTGGAAAATCTCGACGAGCTGTCTGATGATCTTCCTTTGCAACCTGCTGCTCTTGAAATGCCTGTCCTTCCAGCGGCCTCGAATGGAAGTGATTCTGATACCGAAGGGACTCTGTCAGGAGAAAGTGACACTTCAGAGAGGATAGTGATTGAACGGGCCGTTCCCAACGCACGGGTTAGTGCCGTTCGTCAACCGAATAGTGAGCCTCCACCGTACGATGAACGACCACATCGTTGTGCCGCCACCCCTCCGCCACCTCCTCCGGCGAATTATGGAGAACGGTTTCGTTTCCAGGGGCTCCACCGGTTTGGTGACACCAAATATCGTTGTGTGTCCTATACCGCTATCGGCACCTCTCGGTATCGGGAATATTTTAGGCCTATGCAGGATGAAGAAACCGTCTTGCTCCAGAACGGGAAATTGCCTCCACGCTGGACACGATCTTCTCCCCCCATCATGCTGGATATCCTGAGTACCGCTCAACCCGAGGCTCCGAAAGTTTTGTATGTGATACCCACATTTAAATGGGAAACCTCGCCACAGGGGCACCGACGAGTCGGAGGCGGTCTTCGTATATATTTGGATCGACCGTGGTATTCCTCAGGCGATGGCGAACAGCTTGCCGTTGTACTGTATCCAGATGCCAAGGCCGACTTGCCGGAACAGGCCAAAGCGTTTGTGACGCAATGGGGTCTTGATCCTTTATGGGAAGACGGCCCAAGAACATTCAGGCCCTCTGCTACTATTTCTAAGCAAACTATTCCTCAAAGGAAACTCCCGAGTGTGAAACACAAGGTCATTCGACCACGAGGAATTCCGGAGGATCTTGAGGAGGAGGAGGTGACATCCCGTGCCGTTGGTGCCGCCAATATGCAGGCAAGTAAAGCCCAGCTCTTACGGCAATATGGTGTCGGTCTCTCAAATCCTACTCCTGCTCATTTTCGCAATGCAGTGGCAGTCCGACATGATTTGACCATTCGAGAAACGGCCAGTTCCGGCTTAGCCATTCGGACCAGAGGTGTCCCTCGAATAAAGATTCAAAAGAAACCTCGCATTCAGGTTCGGCCTCAAGTATTAGGCCGTCCACCTATGGCCGTGACCATTTGTGCCTTTGATGTGAAACCGGATATTTCACGCCAGCTTTGGTATTGCGATATCGAGATGGACTCAGGGGATGCCTATTTCCCATTTGTCCGATTAGCCATAGCACGTTACCAGGTAAATTCCATACGAGGTGCACATCTGTCCCCTGTGGTTTTGGCGGATTTTGCACAATTAGTTCCCGATCGGACGGCAAGTGTGGTCGTGAATCCGCAAGATCCTAATCAAGCTTTGGTGACAGTTGCGGGAGTGCCTGGGACTGCGGGTTCTCAGCGGCAGTCCAAGATTGTGGTGGAAGTAGAAGAAGCCAATCCTGCGGTTGGCGGAGAGCTAGGTTGGACTCCTCTTCCTAATAGCAAGGGTAGCATCCTGCCAAAGCTCAATGCGCAACAATGGACCGGACCGGTTCCTCTGCCGGCGCCTTCAGGAAAACCCCAGCGTGTTGTCATCAAAGAGTTCGAAGTTTTCAACTTGCCCAAGGAAGCGGATTCTTCCCCCAGTCCGAGACAGGACGAGCGTCTCGTCTATGCGGATGCCTTACCGCTTCAACGATAAGACATGTTGCCGGAAACATAAGGCTGAAGCGAGGCTGGCGCGAAACGCCTTTGATTTCAAGCTATTCGATTGGTAAGGTCGATTGACCTCAAAACCCGTTTTGGATATGAAGATTTTTTTTCAATTCCGTTTTCAATTTTCTCTTCCTTGTATCCCCTCACGTATCCAAAAATTTTGAGAGGGTTGCATTCTCGTAATGACGGAAGGGTGATATGAAGCAGGTGATTCACTTGGTCCTCGTTGGGATCTTGCTCTTGGGACTTGGACTCACTCCCACATGGGCTAAGACGAATATTGGGACACTGAAAAAAGGTGTTGTGAAGATTTCCTCTGAGTTCTCGACTGGTCGAAAAGTAGGAACGGGATTCATTACGGGGCGAAGTAAGAAACATATTTTCATTGTGACTGCCTCACATGTTGTGGAAGGGGAATCCGAAGCACCTAAGTCAATTCAGGCGACGTTTTTTTCGCACCAAGAAGAGTCCTTGCTGGCTAAGATTGTCAAAAAGGAAGGTGGCGATCCACGAGGATTGGCCTTATTGAAGGTTGGAGGGGATCTTCCTGAGGATATCGAGGTATTATTATGGGATATCGAAACGCAAGTTAAGGGTGGCGAAGAAATCCATCTGATTGGCTTTCCTCGTGTGGGTGGTAATTCCTGGGCTGTCACAAAAGGTACGCTTTCCGGTTTCGATGGATCGGTGCTGAAATTTTCTGGAGCGGTGGCGGAGGGAAATTCAGGTGGGCCGGTATTGTACCAAGGGCGAGTAATTGGAGTGGTAATGGAAGTGACCGGTCAATTCGGAAATGCCAAACCCGCACAGATTGCTAAGTTTACGGTGGAGAACTGGCCAGGTTATCCACGAATGGCGGTTTCAAAGGATCCTTCACTGGAGCCAGATTCAACCACTTCCGGTGTCGTGTTCCCTTCGGGTGTTCTATCAACAGACATGGCAGCCTTGGTCATCGAATCCACTCCTGATCAGGCACAAGTCTTTGTGGATGACGAATATATCGGCAATACTGGTCCAGGACCGGTGGTCATGCGTGATTTGGAACCGGATGAATATGATATTTTGGTCACGAAAGATGGATTTCGATCTTGGACAGAGACGATCGAACTTCGCTCGGGGGAGCAACGAACTCTAAAAGCCACATTGAAAAAAGGACAGTCCCCTGGGGTTGCCGGAGTCTGGAAGAACCCCTCAGAACCCACAATTTCTTACGTCTTAACTCAACAGGGGAATCGTGTCACTATGACTGAATTGACGACCAGTCTCTTGGGTACGATTGTAAGTGCCCAGGGGGAAGGTCAATTGCAGGGCAATCGATTAGAAATGATGTATCGTACGGCTTTAGGCACGATGGGCCAATCAATGACCACGTTGTCGGATGATGGCCAGCGCTTGGTAGGGGCCTTTCAAGATTTTTCAAACATGATTCCTGTATCGATCTCCCTCATCCGCACAGGAGAAGTTCCACAAGCTTTTCCATCTTCCGGATCTGATGATTTCAACACCATTCAGAATTTCGGGCAATAATTTCCTCAAAAACTTAGTAGTTGAATCGCGTAGGCACGGCTATTTTTCACGATCGGGAAAGTGAATATTTGACAGGCTTTTGTTGTCGGGCAGGAGTCTGAGCTGGACGGATCAAATGTAATAGGGAAAAGATATAGGCCGGTTTGGGAAACATTAGTTATGGTCGAAATTTGGGTTTAGGCAGTTCCAGCGACGTCTTCTTCGGCCTGAGTCAAAATTTTTGAAAAGCGATTGCCGACAAGTGTCGTCACCTTTCCCATTATTTCTGTCAGTTCTTTCCATTCATCGGGGTTGAGTTCTTCTTTGAGGTTAGGGTGTAGGCCCCATTTCGCATTGACTTGTTTCCCGTCCCGTTGAATAACAACGTGCAAAATTTCTGTTTCAGGTGAGTCCTTGGGAGCTTTGGAGGATGAGCCTCCGGCTCCTGCGCTGTCTTGTGTCATACCTGTCTCCTTCGTTCAATAAAGTGCCGTTCGGGAATTGTACTTTATTGCGTTCGGTCCTGTAACCTCTCCTCTCTGTCATTACTGGAATTTCCTAATGGCTTGTGTGTACGGAAATGATAGGGGTACATTCTTTTTTGTGTTGAAGGATTGGACAAAGGATCTTTAGTAGAATACGAAGTTTGGGCTCTGCCATATTCACATTTGGGGGGAAGAGGGTATGGAAACAAAACGACCAAGATTTTGGGACAACATGAATATGAATGATTTGGCCAGGAATTTTTTCGAAGGGCTCTTAATCCTGGTGCCGGTGGTCACGACATTGTATGTCGCATGGTTAGTGATTCAGGCTGTTGATGGATGGCTTAATATTCCTATCCCGGGTGTGGGATTTTTGGTCACCCTTGGTCTTATTACCTTGACAGGGCGGTATGCTTCTACCGTATTTGTGCAAAAAATGCTGGATATTATGGAACGAGTGCTGGTCAAGGCCCCATTTGTGAAATTATTGTATACCTCTATTAAGGATTTAATTGAGGCATTTATGGGAGAAAAGCGTCGGTTTGATCAGCCAGTATTAGTATCCCTTTCACCAGGGGCGCACGGAGAAGCAGTTGGATTTGTCACACGGACTGATTTGGAATTTCTAGGATTGCTCGGTCATGTCGCCGTCTATTTTCCGCAGTCATATAACTTTGCCGGGCATCTTTTGGTGTTTCCCAAAGATCAGGTACGCCCACTCGATGCTGAAAGTTCCGAGGTTATGGCCTTTATCGTATCAGGTGGAGTATCCGGTGGGCCTCATAGCCAGGGGGCCTTAGTGGCTTAAGACTTTCATTGGTAATAGAGGGTCTTTTGGCTCCTTTGAGCAGGTCAGCCGTGGTCTTTCACCTTTTCCTGTCCGGGTCGGCGAAAAAGTCGTCAGCCGCATCTTCCCCATTTTTTCGTGATCTCATACTCCCCGTTCGATTGGCGCGCAAACTAAAGGAGTTGTTCTTCCAGATGAAGCCGAGGATTTGTGGCCTTTCCTTTTGGATGTGTCAAGCAATTCGTGGTCTAAGATTGGAGGGAATTTGTTGAACGGACCCGAGGCGTATCGCATTCTAGACGATTTTGGGCTTGTTTTGCCCACAAGAATAACCTTATTCAACAGACTGTGAATTAGCTCCCCTGAATTGAAATCGTGGGATACCGTTGAGAGTTTTCTGTTCTCAGGTCCGTGCCGTTCATAGCCGATGAGGGTTACGAGGAGGGTGTGAATGGAAATTCTTCTTGTAGAATAGATATTCACATATTAGAATATGTATTCAAGCATGACCGAAATCTTTATCAGATGAGGCATTTGCGTGGATCAACGGTCCCAGCGAAAACGACGAGAATATGAAGCCAGGAGGGAAGAAATTCTCTTAGCGGCAGAGCGCATGTTTTCGCAATTTGGGTTTTTTAAGACCAGTATGGCCGAAATCGCGGAATCCGCTCAATTTGCCATGGGCACCCTGTATCGGTTTTTTAAAAGTAAGGAAGAAATTTATATTTCTCTGGTTGAAGCTAAGGTGGAGGAATTGTTGTGCCTGTTGAAAGATGCCACAAAGAATAAGGCAAGCGCTTCTGAAAAACTGCAAGAAGTCATTCGTGTGAAGTTAGCATTTGCGGACCAAAATCGCGATTTTTTTCGAATTTATGTCTCCGAATGGAGCGGGTTTGAATGGACGGTGAAGAGTGCGTTTGGTGATCGGGTGTGGAAAAAGTATCTCGCTCAAATCGATCTTGTCGCTAATTTGATCAAAGATGGAATTAAGGCAAAAGAATTTCGAAAAGTGAATCCCAAAGATACTTCCTTGGCCCTGCACGGTATGTTGAATTCCACAATTTATGTCTGGATTCTCCAGGCCGGGCCAAAAGAATCTCTTGTAGAAAAGGGGGCGTGGATGGGAGCGTTATTTCTTGGTGGCATTGGTGAAGCCAACACAAACCAATCATAGTGAAATGAGGATGAGGATTCAGAATTTCTTTCTCTGCTTCTGTGGTGTTGCTCTGATGAGCCTTGCTGGTTTGTCAGGATGTGGGGAACAGCAAGCTGCGCAACCGCCTAAAGGGCGGCCACCAACACCGGTTCGTGTGGCGGAAGTGATCAATCGCACGGTTCAACAAACCGTTGAGTTAGTTGGGACTGTTGAGCCATGGCGCCGAAGTGTGGTGGCGGGAGAATTGGCGGCCTTGGTAGAACAGTTTCCCGTAGAAGAAGGTATGGCGGTCAAACGAGGGCAGGTGTTGGCTCAGTTACGCACCGATACTCTGACCATTCAACTCAATTCGGCTGAGGCATCTCAACGAGAAGCGGAAACCCGATATGAGCAAGCCAAAAAAGATCTCGAACGGATCAAGACGTTGTTTGCAAAACAATTGGTGACCCAAAAGGAATATGACGATGCCGTAACACAAGAGGCTGCGTTGGCCCAACGATTGGCGCAATTACAATCAGAACTCTTGCAGGTGCGGGACCAATTAAAAAAATCTCGTGTGGTGGCTCCTTTCGATGGATGGGTGACGAAAGAATTTACCGAAGTGGGGCAATGGATTCAGGCAGGGGGCCCGATTGTCGAGCTAGTAGATTTGTCACGAGTGCAGGTTGAAGTACCCCTTCCGGAACGCTATGTGGGAGAAATTCAGATTGGCGCGAAGGTCACGGCCACGTTCGATGGGCTTAGAGGGTTTGAGGCCAACGGTACGGTATATTCGGTCGTGGCTCAAGCCGACAGAAATTCACGAACCTTTCCAATTAAAGTAGAATTGCCGAATCCTTCGCTTACCATCAAAAGTGGTTTGGTGTCTCGTGTACTTCTTCAGGTTGGGAACCCTTATCAGGCGCTGGTGATTCCCAAAGATGCCCTGGTTCTTCGAGGGGGTGCCGAATTTGTTTTTGTGATGAAGGACGGTGCGGTTTCGCAAATTCCTGTGAAGACAATCAATCACGTTAATGATGAAGTTGAGGTGAAAGGCCAACTCGATCCGGGTATGATTGTGGTCGTAGAGGGAAACGAACGCTTGATTCCCGGGCAACCGGTTCGTGTACTCGAAGAGAAATTACCCGCATGAATCTCATTCAATCCGCAATACGCTATCCTGTGACGACGACGGTCGGGGTGCTGTTTATTGTATTGTTTGGAGTCGTGGCCTTGTTGCGCCTCCCTATTCAACTGACACCTGACGTTATGAAAGAAGAAATTACGGTTGATACGCGATGGAATGGGGCAAGCTCCCATGAAATCGAACGGGAAATTATTGATGAACAAGAAGAGCAGTTGAAAGGGGTCGAAGGTCTTGAGCGCATGTTTTCGGAAAGCTCGTTTGGCAATGGGAAAATTATTTTGCGATTTCCGGCGGGAACGAACACGGATGCCTCTCTTCTCCTTGTGTCCAATAGGCTCAATCAGGTGAAGGAGTACCCAATTGAGACAGACGAACCGGTGTTGAGTAGTGCAGATTCGGCTGGGTCGGCAATTGGGTGGTTCATTTTCGAAGCATTTGACAATAACCCTGTGCCGATCGATTCGATGTACGATTTTGCGGAAGATGTGATTAAAGCAAGATTTGAAAGAGTGTCGGGCGTGGCCGCATCGAATGTTTATGGCGGGCGAGAGCGGGAAATGCAAGTATTGGTGGACCCTGCCAAACTGGCTGCCCGGTCTCTTACCTGGTTGGACTTAGCGCGGGCGCTGGATCAAGAAAATCGAGATTTCAGCGGAGGGGATTTCGATGAAGGCAAACGGACCTATGTGGTCCGAACTGTGGGGGAATACAAAACGCCCAGCGATATCGAAGCCGTCATCCTCGCTCGGAGAAATGGTTCGCCCGTGTATGTCCGAGACGTGGCTTCAGTCAAACTGGATTATAAAGATCCGACGAATATCGTTCGACAGAGTGGCCGGCCTTGTATTGCTGTGAATGTCATTCGACAATCTGGCGCGAATGTGTTGGAAATTATGGATGGTTTACGAGAGGCGGTTCGTGAACTCAATGAAGGACGGCTGAATCCTCGTGGGTTCAAACTCTATCAAGTCTACGATGAGACCGATTACATTTACAGTTCATTATCGCTGGTTCAACAAAACCTAGTTGTCGGAAGTATGCTGGCGATCATGGTGCTCTATTTATTTTTACGAACGGGCAGTACGACGCTGGTGATCGGTTTGGCGATTCCCATCAGTATTATGGGAACTTTTATTGCTTTGTGGTTATTGGAACGAAATTTAAATGTGATTAGCCTCGCTGGGATGACTTTTGCCGCTGGGATGTTGGTGGATAATTCCATTGTGGTATTAGAAAACATCTATCGCCATAGGGAGACTGGGAAATCTCTTGTCCAAGCGGCGTATGATGGGACGACGGAAGTGTGGGGGGCAGTGTTAGCCAGTACGTTGACGACTATTGCCGTCTTCATTCCCATTGTGTTTATTGAACAGCAATCAGGACAACTCTTTCGAGATATTGCCATTGCGATCAGCGCAGGTGTTGGTCTCAGTTTATTGGTCTCCATTACAGTCATTCCCAGTTTGTCCGCACGAATTCTGACAACACGCAAGCGATCTGAAGAAGTTCAGGTTCACCCTGAGAGGGGCAAAAGCGTGTGGGATGGATCTTTTGAAGATGTGATCGGATCTCGCTCTCCTGCTCTGGCTAATCGAATGAGTGAGGTCATACGAGAAATATGTGGGAATAGGCGGCGGCGTTTTGTCACCATTATCGGTCTCATGGGATTGTCTTTCGGGATGACGTGGATGTTGCTCCCTCAAGCAGAATATTTGCCGACGGGTAATCGAAATCTTGTCATCGGTATTCTGCTTCCTCCGCCAGGATATAACATGGAAACGTTTGTCAAAATGGGGAATACGATTGAGTCTGTTCTACGTCCCCATTGGTTAGCCCAGCCTGGATCTTCTGAGGAAGCGGCATTGAATGGACCCAGCATAAGAAATTTTTTCTATGTGGCTCGAGGGCGAATGGTTTTTATGGGTGCACGGACGAATGATGATAGTCGAGCGAAAGAACTTATTCCCCTGATGCGGCGAGCCACGGCAGATTTACCAGGAGTCATCAGCATTATCACTCAGCGAAGTCTCTTTCAACGAGGTTTGGGAGAAGGTCGGAATATCGACATGGAAATTACTGGGCCGGATTTGAGCGAGTTAGTTGGGTTGGGAGGAAAAATTTTTCAGCAAGTCAAAGGTTTGATCCCAGATGCCCAAGTACGACCCAAACCGAGTTTAGACTTGGGAACTCCAGAACTCCATGTCACATTACGGCGTGATCGTGCCGCCGACCTTCAACTGACCAATCAAGAGCTGGGCTTTACGATTAATGCCTTAGTGGACGGGGCCAAGGCCAGTGATTACCAACATGAAGGAGATGAAATTGATTTAACGGTTCGAGGAGAAGATCGCTATGCCTCCCGAACACAAGATATCGAAAAAATTCCCATCCATACTCCAGGAGGACGGCTGACGACTGTTGGAGCCATTGCGGATGTGATGTTAGTTCCCGGTCCAGAACAAATTAATCATATCGAACGAGAACGGGCGATTGTCATTCAAGTTATTCCACCATCCGAGATGCCTATTGAAACGGCCATGGCGCAACTGCAAGATCAAATTATTGTCCCGCTGACAGAAGAAGGATCATTGGGACAACTCTATAATATTCGATTGTCCGGAACCGCTGATGATTTGACCCAGACCTATGATGCCCTAAAATGGAACCTGCTATTGGCTTTGCTCATCACCTATTTGTTGATCGCCGCTTTATTCGAAAGCTTTCTTTATCCATTGGTCATCATCACCAGTGTCCCGCTTGCTGCGGCTGGAGGGCTATTAGGGTTGGCGATGGTGAACCAGTTTGTCGCCTATCAACCTATGGATGTGTTGACTATGTTGGGATTTATTATTCTGCTTGGCGTGGTCGTGAATAATGCCATCCTGGTCGTCCATCAGGCCTTGAATTTCCTGGATCCCAGGCGTCGTGAAGGAACGGAGAGTGGTTCTCCAATGAGTACATGGTCAACGGATGATCCGATTGCTGCCATTGCTGAATCGGTTCGCACACGGTTCCGGCCTATCATGATGAGTATGTTGACCACGACGTTTGGCCTCTTCCCCTTAGTTGTGTCATCCGGGGCCGGTTCGGAATTGTATCGCGGTATCGGGAGTATAGTGCTTGGAGGTCTGGTAACTTCAACGCTATTTACCCTATTTTTGGTTCCCGCACTATTTAGTTTCTTTATGGATCTGAAGAAAACGGGTTCGCGATTGTTGGTGGCCAAAGCCCCTGTCGTGGCCAATATGCGAGAAGTAAATTAACGTCTGAAGGATTGAAGAAGGTCTCCATGCTCAGGAAGTCAATATGCCAATGGATGAGGAGAGACAGTGCCTCCCCGCAGCTTTTGAAAATGGTTGCGATCGTTTTGTTATGTGGATTGACTCAGGTCACCTGGGCTGAGATGGATCGCCAATCTTCTCCCCAACCAGATCCCACTATTTTGAAATTAAGTTTACGCGATGCTATGGACGCATCAGTTGACCAAAATCCCACCGTCCGGTTATTCCAAGAGCGAATTACTCAAGCCCAAGATATTGCAAACACGCAACTAGGTGCACTGCTTCCAAATCTTTCCGGCCGTGTCAGCGGTGCGCGACGAAGGTTTTTTACGGGGTCATTCGGGGGCAGTCCTACGGTCACTAATCCACGAGATTTCTATGAAGCCAGGGCCGCGCTGACACAAAATGTATTTAGTCTCAGTCTTATTCAAAAATGGCGAGCAGCGAAGTCTGGCGTGGAAGTAGCCTCACTTAATGCCGAAGTCACAAAACGGGATACCATGGCGACAGTAGGGTTGGTATATTTGGAAACTCTTCGGGCTATGGCAGCCGTAGAGGCCCGTAAGGCCGATGTGACCTTGAATCAAGAACTATTGCGATTGGCGACCGAACGAAAAGCGGCCGGGATGGCCACAAGTTTAGATGTGACTCGTGCGAAAGTGCAATTGGAAAACGAACGTCAACGATTACTAGTGGCCGAGAACGAACGGGATCGCGCTAAACTGAATTTAATCCGAGCGATTGGGTTGTCCTTTGATGTGTCCTTGAAGTTGACCGATGAGATGACTATGGTTTCCGTTCCCGAGCAGACCATAGTAGAGGCCTTGGCCGTGGCCAATGACAATCGCACCGAATTGAAGGTCCAGAAACAACGCGAACGGTTGGCGTCACTCACGCTGAGTTCCGTGACGAGCGAACGTGTCCCGTCGATTGAAGCGTCCGGGGATGTAGGCTTAATCGGTAATCAAATCCCCGATATGCTTACAACAGATAATGTTCAGGTGTTAATGACCGTTCCAATTTTTGATGGGGGGCAACGGGAAGGCCGTATTTCCGAAAGCAAAAGTTTGGTGCGGCAGGAGGCGCTTGCGACACAAAATGTTCGTTATCAAGTGACTCTGGAAGTACGGGATGCGCTGCTGACTCTCCATTCGGCGAAGAAGCAAGTGGTGGTAGCGGATGAAGGGTTGAAATTGGCGTTGACTGAATTGGAGTTAGCTCGAGAGCGATTTGCCGTGGGTGTGGCGACAAATATTGAAGTGACGAACGCTCAAACCTCAGTAGCTCAGGCACGTGATAATGTTATTGAATCACTCTTTAATTTTAATGCCGCAAGAATTAATCTCGCCCGATCGCAAGGCCGATTGGAAGATCTTTAGGTGAAGGATCGTAGGAAAGAGTGTTAGGAATGGAAATTGTGATTGCGAAAAACATTCTTCCTTTGTTTCGCAAGGTAAGGATTTGTTTCCAAGGCCTTGAATCGTTTGGGATAGACCAATACATGCTTAGAGACTTTAGAAAATGACAGGCCAATTAGCTTCCGAAGTGAAACAAGAGATCCGTGCAGCAGCCAATAAACGGCGGACCTTTGCCATTATCAGTCACCCGGATGCCGGAAAGACGACTCTCACCGAAAAGCTTTTACTGTATTCCGGCATGGTTCGAACCGCCGGGATGGTGGGGGCGCGGAAAAGCGGGAAATTGGCGACGTCTGACTGGATGGAGATGGAACAGGAGCGGGGAATTTCCATTACCGCGTCGGCTATGCAGTTCCCCTATAAGCAGGCAGTTATCAATGTGTTGGATACACCCGGCCATCAGGATTTTTGCGAAGATACCTATCGGACGCTCACGGCGGCGGATAGTGCCATTATGGTCATTGATGCCGCAAAAGGTGTGGAAACTCAAACTCGAAAACTCTTTGAGGTGTGCCGATTGCGGCAAATTCCAGTCCTAACGTTTATAAACAAAATGGACCTTCCGGGCAGGTCACCATTGGATCTGATGGCAGAGGTGGAAGAAATTCTGGGCATTCATGCTAGTCCCATAAATTGGCCCATTGGGTCTGGACGCGATTTTATAGGGGTGGTGAATCGCGCCACACGTCATGTGCTCCTCTATACCAAAACAGCAAAGGCCGGCACAGCAAAGCCGGAATTAACGGAATTGTCCTTGGATGAACCATCCTTGAAAAATCGGATGCCGGTGTATGTCTGGGAGGAATTGGCGCATGATTTAGAATTATTAGAAATTGCAGGAAACCCTTTTTCGATAGATGAATTTCAAAACGGAAAAGTGACGCCTGTGTTTTTTGGATCGGCTTTGACTAACTTTGGGGTCGAAACGTTCTTTGATGCGTTTGTTGACATGGCTCCTCATCCCGATGCCCGAATTGCGGATCTGCCGGACGGTCAAGAACGGGCGATTGATCCCGTTGAGACAACTTTTAGCGCTTATGTGTTTAAACTGCAAGCCAACATGAATCCACGGCATCGTGATAGCACCGCATTTATGCGGGTCTGCTCCGGAAAGTTTGATCGGGATATGGTGGTGAAACATCATCGGACAAAGACGGAAGTCCGGTTGTCCCGCCCGCATAGTCTGGTAGCCAAAGACCGTCATACGGTGGATGTGGCCTATCCTGGCGATGTTATCGGCATTATCAATACGGGGGTCTTTCAAATAGGAGATACGATTTCCATCTCGGATGGGTTTAATTACAAGCCGCTTCCTCAATTTCAACCGGAAGTCTTTGCCCGTGTTCGTCCGACCGATACCACAATGCGAAAATCCTTTGATAAAGGGATTGAGCAGTTGGCGAAAGAAGGCACTATTCAAATTTTGCGGAGCCTGGATGGGTTGGAATTTTTTGTGGCGGCGGTCGGGAAACTGCAGTTTGATGTCTTAGAATTTCGCTTACAGAATGAGTATCGAGTGAAAACCGTCGTAGACATGTTGCCGTATGAATCCAGTGCCTGGCTCGTAGGCGATGTGGAAACCTTTAAGCCTCCGTCGGATGCCTTGGTTGTCAATGATAGTCAAGGACGACCCGTTGTCCTCTTCCGTAGTTCTTGGTCAAAAAACTTCGCACGTGAACGCAACCCTCAGCATGATTTCAACGATATGGGTTAATTTTAAATCGAAAAATTAGGGGTCAGACTCGAATTAATTATGGCTTATTTTCTCCGAAATGCTTTGAAGCATTAATTCGAGTCTGCCTCTTCTATTTTATATAGAAAGAAAAATTTACAAGTAGTTGTGTAACGGGTGGTTGAAAGGAGAGACCAACTAAGAAGGACAAAAAGTGGCTTTTGAATGGTGTGAATTCAAAAGGAATTCGCCCATTCATTAAGGAGGGGTGGGTATGGAAAAGAAATCCATAAAAGTAATAGGAGGCATAGCTCTTTTCGGAATGATTTGTGCTGTATTCTATTTGGTCTCCATAAGTTTTGCGAATAATGTTTCGGCTCCTGAAATCGTCAGTCCGATCTGGATTAACTCCAAGCCACTTAAAATGGAAGAACTTCGAGGAAAGGTAGTCATGGTGGAGTTCTGGACGTTTGGTTGTTGGAATTGCCGGAATATTGAACCATATGTCAAAGAATGGCATCAGAAGTATGCCAAAGATGGATTAGTCGTGATTGCCGTTCATTCGCCTGAATTCAGTCACGAAAAAGAAATTGATAAAGTCAAAAACTATGTGAAAGAGAATCATATTGCCTATGCCGTTCCTATCGACAATGAATTTCTGAATTGGCGACGGTATCACAACCGTTACTGGCCGACCTTGTATGTCATAGATAAAAAAGGCACGATCCAATACACGAGGATTGGGGAAGGGGCCTATGAGAAAACCGAACAAACTATTCAACGCCTTCTGGCTGAACCGGCATAGCAAGAAGTTCGGGAATGGGTAGTGGTTATATTAAGGTCCCCAGAAGGTAGTTTAATTATAACTTCCGACAATTCTTTAAAACTTCAATCATTTCTTGATGGATATGGGTGTTGGTGGCGAGGATGTTTTTCCCATAGATGGAATAGGGTTCTCCTGCGTAGTTTGTGATTTTTCCTCCGGCTTCTTCCACGATGACTTTTCCGGCCGCTGTATCCCATGGGTTGAGTTGTAATTCCCAGAATCCGTCAAAACGACCGCAGGCAATGTAGCAGAGGTCGAGGGCGGCCGTACCGGTCCGGCGCATGCCTCCAGCGCGAACCGTGAAAGCGCAGAATTCTTTGAGATTATTATCTGTAGCCGTATGAATGTCATAGGCAAACCCTGTCACGAGCAAAGCTTCAGCGAGAGTAGGAGTGGACGAAACCTGTATGGGAGTACCGTTGAGAGTGGCCCCGTGCCCTTGTTGTCCGAGAAAGAGTTCGTTTCGAGATTCTTGGGATCGTAGATTGCTCCAATCACACAGGTGCCTTCGTATTCTACCCCAATCGAGACATTGTACATGGGAAAGCCATGGGCAAAGTTCACGGTTCCATCGAGCGGGTCGATGATCCATTTAATAGGATGTTGAGGAATGTCTTGCAGGCCTTGCTCCTCACTGAGAATTTGATGCTCGGGAAATGCTTTTCGTATAGATTGAATGACGGCTTTTTCGGATTGGAGGTCGGCTTCAGTGACAAGGTTAATGGTCTGCTCTTTGGAATGAATGATAAATCCCTTTTGAGCATAGTCCTGAAGAATTTTCCCTCCTAACCGTGCGGCCTCAATGGCTGTTTGGGTGAGGTTGTCGAATTGGATTTGGGAAAGGGGCATAGGTCAGAACAGGTGATCATTCAATAGATAAGGGCCATCCAAGCATACCTGATCTGTGGAGTAACCCCCAAGTCTATCAAACCGGTTGGCCTGAAAATGGGTAATGACAGCAGGAGTATTGTGGAAAAACACGCCGGGAGCAGGTGGCCCTACTCCCGGCGGCACTTCTGGCGGGACTGTCACATTACTTCTTTTTGGTTGCGGCCTTCGCTTTTGGTTTAG
Organism: Nitrospirales bacterium; assembly: GCA_965223185.1. GTDB lineage: Bacteria > Nitrospirota > Nitrospiria > Nitrospirales > UBA8639 > Nitrospira_E. Next base: position 1,664,626 of record OZ244988.1, read on the forward strand.
CCGAGGCGGCTTTCTTTTTCGGAGCGGCTTTCTTTTTCGTAGCTGCCAATTCCCTCACCTCCTTTCCTTGAGAAGGGAACTCTTGAACTTGTGCTTAGTTAAACGACTTTAGTTAAGGCCCTATCCTGATTGACTTCGAACGTATTCGGCCCAACTTTGCGAAAGCGGGGATCACGTTTTAACGAAGTCGCTATAGAAGTCACTGGCGTTTTCCCCCTAATCGGCATTCCACCTTCTTTGAGCCGTTGATACAAATCCTTGGCATGCAAGGGGCCACCTACCTCTTGCAAAACCATGTACACCGCATCGGGGACGCTACGTCCGACATACTTGCTCCGCCCCAATAGAATCTCCCGCGATTTAGCCGCGACGTCGACGTCAGATGCTGACATTTCCCCCTTTTTTTCGGAGGAAATTTGGAATGAGAGACTGGCCAATTTCGCTTTGTCTGCTTCCACTCGATACAAGGTTTTTGCCAACTCCAGGTATTTCTCAACCGTTGCGATTTCATCACCTATTTGCTCCCGCTTTTTTTGAAGCTCCTTGCGTTTGCGTTCGTATACGCTGATTCGCTGTTCCAAACCTCCAAGAATGTCTTGTAGTTCATCATCTTGATTCTCCATCTTTCTAACCCCACCATATGTTGATTGGAATTTTATTCATGTTTTAAAGCAAAGTCAACAAGCAAGCTTTAAATTTTAATTTTTGATGTTTATCTTTCCTTATAGTTGTAAATAGTGATTTATATTTCTAGGATATGATCATTATTTTTGTTCAACGCAATGTTCTTGTGATTGTTCGTGTGACCAATTAGTGAGATGTTTAATTCTTTGTGCCATCAATATCTTGTGGTTTACTCTAAAGTATTAACGTTACGCTTGTTTCTCATTGCTTTTTTCACCAAAATTTTTCATTGCGTCAAACTCCCCTGCTTTGAATCAAAATGCGGTACACTCTCCATGGAATTGTTAATGGTTCTTCCAGTTAAAAGACAAGAAACATATGCTTTAAATCAGCATCTATATATAGTTACGAATTATCAATTAGGTATGGTTCTTTCTTGGAGCGCCAAATGACCGCAATGGTTGGTTGCGTGGTTTGGGGGAGATGGTATGATCTGGGATTGTTTTTTTTGAACATTATTATGCAGGAAAGATAATTTATGGCCTCTCTCACCAATCTCCTGGCTTTGAACAATCATGAAGTTCAGACGTTGGTCCAAAGTCTTGGCTGGCCCCGTTACCGAGGCCAACAAATTCTGCAATGGCTCTACCAGCATCGGGTGGATGATATTGAGGGGATGACGAACTTGTCCAAAACTGACCGAAGTCGCCTGCAACAGGTCGCGACCATTCAAAGGGATAAATTGCTCTCTCATTATATGGCCAGTGATGGCACTGGAAAATATGTCTGGAGGTTAGGAGATGGGTTGGCTGTTGAATCCGTGTTAATTCCAGAAGAGCGTAGGCGGACATTATGTGTCTCTTCCCAAGTTGGATGTACCTTAGATTGCGGGTTTTGTATGACCGCGCAGATGGGGATCAAGCGCAATCTTCGTGTACAGGAAATTGTTGGGCAAGTCCTGAATGTCCAGGCCGATCTGCCCGAAGGCGAACACTTGACATCGTTAGTGTTTATGGGAATGGGCGAACCGTTGATGAATTTTGAGGCCGTGGCCGAGGCTATTCAGCAGCTGACCAATATGGAATGGGGCGTTGGCTTTTCCCCTCGTCGAATTACTGTCTCGACTGCGGGATGGATTTCGAAATTCTCAGATGTTCGGAGGCTTGGGGTGAATCTAGCAGTTTCTTTAAATGGGACGACGAATGTGCAACGGGACCTTCTCATGCCTGCTGTCAATGCCCGCTATAATCTTGAGACGCTTATGACGGCGTGCCGGGAGTATGTGAAAAGTAGTGAACGACCATTAACATTTGAATATGTATTACTGGCGGGAGTGAATGACACACCTGAGGATGCGAACCGGCTGACTGCCTTGTTACGCGGCATTCGCTGTAAAGTGAATTTGATCCCTTTTAATGAATTTCCCGGCAATCCCTTTCGAAAGCCGACCTCAGAGGTGATTGAGGGATTTCAGCAGATTGTTCGCCAGCGTGGGTTAGATGTTTTTTTGCGTAAAAGTCGTGGCGATGATGTGCTAGGAGCCTGTGGGCAATTGGGGCGCTCAGTTGCAGAGTTGCTGGGCATTGAAGAAAATCAAACCAAAAGATCCCTTCCTATTTATGCAGAATCTTGATCCGGCTATACGAGAAAAATACGGCAATCTGAGAAAAGTGTTTCAAGAGCTTGACTCCGTGGTAGTGGCGTTTTCCGGTGGAGTCGATAGTACTGTGGTCTTGAAAGTGGCCGTCGATACCCTTGGGGAGGCCGCAAAGGCTGTCATTGCAGATTCTCCAACTCTTCCCGGCCGTGAGCTCAAAGATGCCCATCGAATATGTGAAGCCATTGGTGTGCCGTTAAAAGTGGTAAAAACTGACCAATTGAAAATTGAGGCGTTTGTTCGAAATGATGCCACCCGTTGTTTTCATTGTAAAACTGACCTGTACCAGTTGTTATCAGGTATTCGAAATGCCATTGGATTCCAAACCATTGTGGATGGCACCAATGTCGATGATTTGGGTGAAGACCGCCCGGGTATTCAAGCAGGTAAGCAGTTAGGTGTGCGAAGCCCGTTATTGGAAGCGAAATGTACCAAGTCGGATGTTCGTCAATTAGCTCAAGCGTTGGGTTTAACCAACTGGAATAAACCCGCCGCCGCCTGTTTGTCGTCTCGCATTACCCGTGGAAATCCGATTTCCATAACGGCACTTTCTCTTGTGGAACAAGCCGAATCTTTTTTGTTGTCTGAGGGGTTTATCCAAGTTCGTGTGCGAATGCAAGATGGGAGAGCTAGGGTTGAAGTGGGTTCTTCAGAAATTTCTCGACTGGCGGAACCGGAACGCCGTAGGCGAGTCGTCAAAACTTTGAAAAAACTAGGTTGTCAATCTGTGACGATTGATGATGAAGGGTATCGTCCAGGTGGCGGGAATTAGGAGCAGGTTCTTCGTTTGGGTGATCAAAAAAAGAGGGAAGGGCTCCTTCCCTCCTTGTTTTCTTGAGACTAAAACGAATGGAACGCCGGATACAAATTTTCAAGCTATCAAGGAATTTGATGGCCTGAAGGGTCTTTGCCTGCTAATTTTTAGAATGCGCCGAGACTTCTGCTAATGCCTCCTGCGCAAATCGACGATGGTCGTCCATGGATAAGCTCCGACCAATCACCTTTTCCGCCACGAGAATTGCCAGATCTGCCGTTTGGGCTTTGATGTCTTCCAGAGCTTTTCGACGTTCTCGTTCAATATCCCGAGTAGCCTCTTCCTTGATTCGTTCGGAGTCCGCACGAAGTCGTTGTTGATTTTCATCGAGCAATCGCTGAGCTTTTAGTTTTGCTTCCGACATAATGGCCTCAGCCTCTTTGGCGGCAGCCTGGAGTTTTGATTCGTATTCTTTCAGCTTTTGCTCTGCCGTCGCCCGATTGTGCTCTGCCTGGTCCAAACTCTCCCGAATTTTTCGTTCCCGAGTTTCCAGAGTTTCAAGGATTGGGGGCAATGCGAATTTGTATAGCACCCAGAGTAGGATGCCAAAGGAAAGAATTTCCCAAAAAATCAGAGACGAAAAGAAATGCGAATCAAATTGTGGCATAGTGCGAGCGCCCTTTATCCCTTACCCATAATAATGAAGGCAATGACGAGTCCGTAGAGTGCGATGGCTTCGACCAATGCGAATCCAATCCACATATACTTGCCGACTCGACCTTCTGCCTCTGGCTGCCGGGCGACAGCTTCAATCATTTTCCCGAAAATGTACCCGATGCCAACGCCGGCACCTGCAAAACCTGCGGCCGCTAGGCCCATTCCCAAAAGTGCTGCTGCTGCAGAATCCATTGTAGTGTGGTCCTCCCAGTTTAAAAGGGACTAATAGTAATGACTGACTTTCATGTTCTGAACGTGAATTAGTGCAAATGAATCGCGTCCCCAATATACACGCATGTTAGCACGGTAAAAATATAGGCTTGAATAAACGCGATACCGACTTCAAGACCGTATAAAACGACAGTAAAGGAAAAGGGGAGCCATCCAATGAGGATTCCGCCGGCAATCGTTAATCCGAATAAGACCCCTAGAATGACATGGCCAGCTGTCATATTGGCAAATAATCGCACAGCCAGGGAGATCGGTCTAGCTAATTGACTGATAAGCTCAATGGGGATCATCAGGGGAAGTAGCCATCCGGGCGTTCCAGGGGGCACCAAAATCCCCAAAAATTTTGTGCCATGCAATTGGAAGCCAACAATGAGGCTGAGGGTGTATACCCCTATGGCAAACACACCGGTCACCACGATTTGACTGGTGACAGTGTAAGAGCCAGGGATCAATCCTAGAAGGTTGCAAAAAAGGATAAAAAGAAAAAGTGCGCTGATTAGGGGAAAATAACGCATTCCTGAAGGCCCCATGGTGTCTTGAATGATGCCACGAATGAAATCAACCAGCAATTCAGCCATACTCTGAAGTTTTGAGGGAACAAGAGATTGGGAAGCTCCGGCCTTGAGCAGAAAAAGGCAAGCTACGCCTACGACTACCCACATCATGAAGACGGCCTTATTGACTGAAATGTCTAAGCCGAATAGGGAAAGTGGGATGAAATTATGAAGTTCGAAGGGATGTAAGGGATCTTCCAAAGTGGAACCTGTTCTACTGCTTATGAATTCCACCGCTGAGCTGCGCGGTAGGCATTACGAACTCCTGCAATCAATCCTAAAACCAACCCAATGGCCACACCCCATGGTGTGGAACTCAACACGTACGAATCAACTAACCAACCGAGGAATCCACCGACGATAAGGGCCGCAAGCAGGTCAGTCCCTACTCGCATGGCCTGCCCAAGCCCAGCAAATAGTGGATCTTGAGGAGATGCCATGCTATGAAACCTGCGAGGCGAGTCGTTGGAAGGGCCTACATTCAAACAAAAAATCCTAAATCTTGTCAAGGAAATCCGTCCTCATAATATAGAATTTATGGTACAGTATGATGAACCCTAAGTCTTGGCCTTGTTTTAAAATAGATAGTAAAGATTGTGTGTAAAAGCATGAATGTATTTTTACTCGGGAAAAATCTTTTGGTGAGGGCACTATACAGTGTGTTTCTATTCTATTTCGCCATAACCAGTGCGGTCGTTTTTGCCAATCCTCCGGTAGAAGATCTTCTTGATTTAACCCAAGGGGTTATCCCGGTGGTGCAATATAAGCAGGTCGAACCACTTGCAGGAAAAGGCTTAACTTCCGTCAGTGAAGTGGAATTTATCGTCAAGGTGAAAAATCAAACTGGTGATCCGGTAGTGGCTGATTCCTTGATCTTGGTCGTGGATTCTGTGAAAGAAATATCAGGACATGATATTTCTGATCGAATTGAAGTGGTTGGGTCTGATGGAATGACCCAAGATGGCAAACCGTTTTTCCGTATTCCCAATGCCGAGCAAGAACTCGGGCCCTTTAGTGAAAGTGAGACAGTGGTCATTCGTGTGAATAATCCGGATTATCTCCGTTTTTTCCCCCCCAATTTTCGAGTTCGCGGGATCCGTCGTTCATCCGATGAGGCCGTTAAAGGCCTTTTAGAATCCCTAGTCCAGAAAGGGATCTTGGCTCCGGAAGAAGCAGCGAATGCCATGAGAGCCCCTTCCCCTCCGGTCACATCAGAAAATCCCTAAATCCTTGTCTGTTTTTTCCACTCAGAATGGAAGAGGGAATGATCCTATCCTTTCTTCCACCCAGGCTTTACCTCTTCTACAAACCTGTCCTGTAGAATTTGACGACCCGTTTGAGCTATTTGGTCGATTGACTGGGTATGCTCCTCATTCCTTTTTTATTGAGCATGATAGTCTCCAAGGCGGTGTTTCACGTCGTTTTTCGTACATGGGGTCTGATCCCTATCGGATTCTCAAAGGCAAAGGCGCCTCCATTTACACATATGCTGCCGGGGCTTGGGAGGAACAGGCTGGCAATCCTTTTTTGTTCTTGCAGCAACAGTTTATGGTGCACTCAATTGAGAGACAGTCTTCATTTTTCCCCTTTTTAGGCGGGGCTATCGGATGCTTGAGTTATGATCTCGCCAGGACATTTGAAGTTTTTCCGGAACATGCCCTGGATGATCTTCAATTTCCAGACCTCTATGTCTTGTTTGTTGAAACCTTTGTGGTTGTCGATCATCAGAATTCGATGGTTTGGCTCATCTTTTCACCCTCCCCTGAACGATTAGCGAATGGAAATACAGAGGATTTGGTTCGAGAAGGTCAATTGTGCTTATTGGAATTAAAAGCGAAAATCCAACGGGTAGATTTTGATGAAGATGGGGAACAGAATCACCCTATTTCGCTTCGCATTCAGGAAGGACAATCAAGTTCGGCCTATCGTAATCGAGTGCGGGAATGTCAGCAGTTTATTGCAGCTGGGGAAATCTACCAAGCAAATTTGTCTCATCGCTTCTGTGTAGAAGGCCTGACAGATGAGTTTTCCTCACAGGCTAGGGCCGGAGCGTTCCTCTATCGGCAATTACGTCGCACGAACCCCTCTCCACATTCCGCCTTTCTCATTCTCGAGTCGGATGTCATTGTGTGCAATTCTCCAGAACGGCTCGTTCGACTTTCCGGTAGGACTGCTGATATGCGTCCCATTGCAGGGACTCGACCACGAGGAAAGGAAACTAATGAAGACCGACGTCTCGCAGAAGAACTCCTTTCCGATAAGAAGGAGCGAGCCGAACACCTTATGCTGGTGGATCTGGTTCGTAATGATTTGGGGCGCGTCTGTCGTTATGGATCGATTGGTGTGGATGAGTTTATGACGGTAGAAAGGTATTCGCATGTGATGCATCTGGTTTCACATGTGGTTGGCCAGTTGCGTGAAGAATGTCATGCCTTTGACTTAATTCGAGCGGTATTCCCTGGTGGGACGATTACCGGTGTGCCAAAAGTTCATTGTATGGAAATTATCGAGAGAATCGAACCTGTACGACGCGGTTTATATACCGGGTCAATAGGATTTATTGGATGGGATGGTACGCTGGATCTGAATATTGTCATTCGTACATTATGGCTTTCAAAGAACTGTGGGTATCTCCAAGTCGGTGCTGGAATTGTGGCCGATTCCGATCCAGTTCGAGAGTATGAAGAAACACTTCATAAAGCGCAGGCCTTTTTTCAGGTCCTCCGACCTCATTAGCAATCGAGGGATGGTATATGTGGGTGTATGTGAATGGTGAATTTATCCAGAAAGAACAGGCGCGAATTTCGGTCTTTGATCATGGGTTTTTATACGGGGATGGTGTGTTTGAGACGTTGCGTGTGTATGGAGGAAGAATTCTGTTATGGGAACGGCACCTAACCCGGCTACGCCGTTCCTGCGAAATCATTGGATTAGATCTTTCGATTTCAGATGCCACGTGGTCGCTCATCTTCAGTGAGCTCCTGAGTCGTAATGGCCTGCAGAATGCTGGGCTCCGGGTGACGATTTCTCGTGGAGAAGGCGAGCTAGGGATTGACCCAAGATTGTGCGAAAATCCGACTGTGGTTGTGGCGGCCAAGCCTCTTGCGACGTATTCCGATCAACAGCGGGAGCAAGGACTCGTGTTGCATGTTTCGTCGATTAGGCAGAACGCTTTGTTAGCCCCATCTCCCCAAATTAAGGCGATCAGTTTTCTCAATAATATTCTGGCGAAACAGGAGAGTCTGAGGGTTGGAGCTGATGAGGCGTTGATGTTGAATATCGAAGGCCATATTGCTGAATGCACCACGAGCAATATCTTTTTTGTCAAGAATCAGCAATTGCATACACCGGCCGTCGAATGCGGGATTTTGCAAGGCATTACTCGAGATGTGGTAATGAAATTAGCCGAAACAGAAAGAATAGGTGTAGAAGAAGGAAGGTATTCGATCGACCAATTATTGAAAGCCGATGAGTGTTTTCTGACTAATACCGGCATCGAAATAATGGCTGTTTCGAAAATTGGGAATACTCAGATTGGGTCGGGGAATAGGGGTCCTCTTACTCTACGACTTTGGTCTGCATATACTGCTAGTATCAATCGATATTTGGGGCCTTGCCTTACTGTCGAGAACAAGTAACCGCAGATGAGCGTCTAAAGATTATTTATGTTTTTTGGGGCGAGGGGATACAAGTTTGGGCAACGGAAATTGCCGACATTGACTATGGATTTTCCATTTTAATCCTTTAAAGTAGGGGATATCTTCGCGATAATGGGCCCCGACGCTGTTGGTTCGCCACAACGCGGCCTCGGTCACACAAAGCCCCACTTGTACCATGTTTTGGGTTTCTAGTCCGGTCCGGTTAAAGGGGGGTACCCGCAACTTGTGAGACCATTGTTGGAGCTGCTCCAAGGCTTTCTGTAATGAATCGGCTGTTCGTATTAATCCCACCTTTGTCCACATTAAACGACGCAGAGAGTTTCGAAGTTTTTCAATGTCTTGTTCAGACATTCTCCTCACAGAAGGTTTTGGAGACATCGTTTGAAACCGTAAGTGCGGCGATGGCGTAGTTTTCGCGAAACCTACTGCCGCTTCAGCTGCGCGCAATCCAAATACCAATCCTTCTAAGAGGGAATTGCTGGCCAGACGATTGGCACCATGGACGCCCGAACAGGCCGCCTCACCAGCTACAAAGAGGCCAGGCAAATTGGAGGCCCCGTGGAGATCCGTTTTCACTCCACCCATAAAATAATGTGCACTAGGCGAGACCGGAATCCATTCTTCAGAGATATCGATGTCATACCTCAAGCAGGTGGAATAGATGGTGGGGAAACGGTCTTTTAAAAACGTCGATCCTAAATGGGTCACATCCAAATATACATGGCGTGCTTTGGTTTTTTGCATTTCTGACCAAATAGCCCGGGAAACAATGTCCCGAGGTGCCAGTTCCAGGTTGCGATCATAGCGTTCCATGAATCGCTCGCATCGATTGTTTCTGAGGATACCTCCCTCCCCACGCAGCGCCTCCGAGAGGAGAAAGGGCGGGCTCGATGGGAGGTAAAGTGAGGTGGGATGAAACTGTACAAATTCCATATCTTCAAGATGGGCCCCGGCTCGATAAGCCATGGCAATACCATCCCCCGTGGCATTCGGGGGATTGGTGGTGCGTGCATAAATCTGTCCGGCTCCTCCTGTGACCAATAAGATGGCGGACGCCTGAATGGTTTTGCACCGTCCTGTTTGTTCATCCAAGACTAGAGCACCACAACATCTACCGGCTTGAAGTAACAGCTCGACGCCAAAATGATTACCTAGCCATTTCAAACGTTTGAGGCCTTGTGCTCTGGTACTTAAGGCTCGGACCATTTCACTCCCGGTGGCATCTCCGCCTGCTCGTAACACGCGGTGTCGGCTATGGGCTCCTTCTTTGGTAAAGACGAGTTCGCCATCAAGGGTGTCAAATTTTGCTCCCCATTCAATGAGTTCGTGAATTCTTGAAGGGCCTTCTTCGACTAGGACTTTCGTAGCGGGACGGGATCCCAATTGATGGCCGGCTTTAACCGTATCCGTAAAATGAAGGTCCACATCATCCTCTTCACTCAAAGCGACGGCCACCCCTCCTTGGGCATAAAAGGAATTGTTGTCCTGGGGGCCACCTTTGGCCACCATAGTCACCTCCCCGTGCTGGCAGAGTTCTATGGCCGCACGTAGCCCAGCCACTCCTGCACCAATTATAAGAAAATCTGTGGAGAGCACCTGGTCATTGGTTGAGGATTTTGCCAAGGAGGAGGGCATAAATAGGAAGGAGTGTGGTGTGAGATACGGTGAAGCAATCAGGACGAGCGATTGAGACGCGATGCAATGCCAAAGGGGAGGTCCCCTTCGATTCCCCTCAATAATATCACGTTATTCCCGCTCCAAAGCAGGACCCCATGACCTCTGGCCGATTCTCGTGCTTGTTGGTTGGTTTTTTGCCAGGAGCCTTGCCAGGACATGAACGAGGAAATGCGGTTGCCTTCGATGACAATGCGATCCACGGTGAATTCTAGTTGAATTGTCGAAAACTTTTCAAAATCTTGCCGGACCCCAGCTGCCAGGATTTCCAGTTGCTCAAGAGGTAATAGGAGTTCATGGAATGTGGCTGCATCTTGATTGACATAAGCGGTTTCCAGTGCTTTGATTGCCTGCATCACGTGCTGGAAACGGACATGGTCTTCAGGATATTTGGGTGTCTTTTTGGAGCATCCGATTGCATGGAGACAGGCTAAGGCAAAAATAAAAAAGAACGCCCAAACCCACCGGGTACGATTGATAGCTAAAGATGGAGTCCGCATGAGGGCCTATAATGAAGCGGTTCGGTATAGGGGGTCAAGGGAATTTGTGTTGGGAAGATGACTCTCGGCTAGACGAGCGGGTATGATAGATACGTTTCTTGACACCTTTCGTAACCCTATGATAGTTAGTCCGGCTGCGGGTTTGGTTGTTATAGTCCAGGAAAAGTTAGTTGTTTGTGGCTTGCCATCTCATTATTTAATAACCTAGGAATCCATCTCTATGTCGAGTGTAGTCAAAAAGCGGAGGAAGAAGATGCGCAAGCATAAACATAAAAAACTTCGTCGCCGCATGAAATTTGCCAAACGGCGTAATTGATTTCATCAATCACCGGGAAAACGATATTGTTATGACCCAGGGGAAAAAGACTCGTATTCGGGTACGTTCTTCCCTGGCAACGTATGTCGGTGAACTCTTGATTCCCCCTATGCGGAATCGGATTTCCGATGTCCTGAATGATGAATCTGTCCTCTTTATTAATTTGACCGATGTCTTAATTGATGACACTCATCATTCTGAATTTGTCGCTCTGAATAAAATGCAAATCGAATCAGTTGTTCAAATCGATTGATTCCATTCCGCTCCTTCCTTAAATTTTACCTTCTTTGTGATTCCTGGTCCGGTTTTTTCGACAACGTCTTCTTTATTGCTCACTTTAATGATTAACCTGGTGCATCCTGTATGAAACAGTGGTCCCGATTTCTGCCTTTTATTCGCCCTCAGATGGTACTCATGGCTTGTGCCGGGATGGCTGTCATGGGTGTGGCAGCCTGCAATTTAATCCTTATTCGGCTAGCTGGATCTTTATGGGATGTCATTACCATCCAACATGATCTTCAGCAGCTTACGACGATGGTGTGGATGTTCTTTGGAATAGTGGTCGGGCAGGGTGTGTTGTCGATGGGACATAGTTATATGAATGCCTTGGCCTCTCAGCATGTCATGGCCGATTTTCGTACTCATGTGTTTGGCCATCTTCATCAGTTATCGCTCAACTTTTTTGCTAAGCGGCGCACGGGTGAGTTGATTTCAAGGCTGATGAACGACGTGGGAGTCATCCAAAATCTGCTCACGGAAACCCCCATCGATGCCCTGAAACATCTGGTGACGATTATCGGAGGCGTTGGATTCCTGTTGGTCATGAATTGGCGGTTGTGCGTGCTGATTCTCATCCTTTTACCCTTACTAGCAGTGGTGGCACGTCTATTTGGGAAACGGTTAAAAGCCCTTTCGACCAAAATACAGGATCAAACAGCTCAGGTGACGACACTCATTGAAGAAGTGGTGTCCGGGATTCGGGAAGTAAAATCATTTGTGCAGGGGAATCGGGAAGAAGGCCGGTTTCGTCTCGCGGTGGAAAGGTTGCTGGCCACGACGATGCAGCGAACCGCGGTGTTGGCGGTTTTTGTGCCGGTCATTACCTTTTTCACCTTTGTCATGGCTATTGGAGTTTTGTGGTATGGGGGTAAGCAAGTCATCGAAGGGCAGCTGTCTCCGGGTGAACTCTTTGCTTTTGTGCTGTTTGCGGGAATATTAATTGGACCATTCGGTTCGGCGGCGCGAATTTTTTCCCAGATAAAAGAAGTTCAAGGGGCGATGACACGAGTTTTCGAACTACTGGATACCCCTTTAGAAATTCATGATAATCCGGAGTCGAAACCGTTGGTGTCGATTCGAGGAGATGTGAAGTTTGAGGATGTTCAATTTTCGTATGAAGATCGTCCTCCCGTTCTGGAGTCGGTTTCTTTTTCAATTACGGCTGGAGAATGTGTCGCATTAGTAGGTCCGACGGGAGCAGGAAAAACGACCATCATTAATTTGTTGCACCGTTTTTATGATCCTTCAAAGGGGAGAGTGTTGATTGATGGTCAGGATTTGAGAACCATTCAATTGGACAGTTTATATAACCAATTGGCGTTGGTGCCGCAAGAAACATTTTTATTCGGCGGTACGATCAGGGACAATATTCGTTATGGCCGGTGGGAGGCCACGGAAGGGGATATTCAGGAAGCAAGCCGTCGTGCAAATGCCCATGAGTTTATCCAAGATCTACCAGAGAAATACGAAACGGTCTTAGGAGAAAAGGGTGTCAACCTATCAGGTGGGCAACGGCAACGTGTGGCCATTGCCCGGGCATTACTGAAGGATCCGAGAATCCTTATCCTTGATGAGGCAACCTCGGCCTTAGATAGCCAGTCAGAATCGTTGGTACAGGGTGCGTTGGTCGAGTTGATGAAGGGACGAACTACCTTAATGATTGCTCACCGGTTCTCCTCAATTCAGCGAGCTGATCGAATATTGGTCCTGCATCGAGGAACGATAGTTGAAGAAGGACGGCATGAGACCTTATTAGACAATCGAGGTCTCTACCACCATTTATATACCTTGCGAGAGGTAGAAGGCATTGAGGATATGGCGAAAAATTAAAAACGGAAAGGCAGTCGTATCAGGGAAGAGAGTGCTGGTCGATCTGATGCAGAAACCTCGGGTTTTGTCAGTGAACTTTTGAGAAATCTGCTGGAATATTGATCAAATGGCCGTCAGGGAAAAATACCGCCAACACCCCTGGTGCTTGGGGATCAAAGTCGGAATAGGCAAATCGGGCGGTAAACCGAGACCGAAAACTGGTTGTAGGGCCAGGATTTTTTTTCCCCCGTTCTGCGGGACCAATGTCGACTGGTCTGGCCGTTTGATTACCCTGTTGTAGAGCAATTTCGGCACCTTCGGCAAAGAATTCTTCTTCCCCACATAACCGAACTTCCACTTCAAGATAGGGCATGTCCAATATTTCCTGAATTTTTGATTCTGGCATACGAATGTCTTGCTTTTGTCGTTTAGATTCTGCAGCCTCGCGTCGGCCAAAGTATTCTAACCAATATCGCCGGGTACGTAAGATAGCATGGGGTCCACAGGGGTCCACTTCAGGGTCGGCCCCAACGCGACTCATTTTTTCTGAGGCTTTCATGACCGCGGCCACATCTTCTACGGATGTAGCGTTTTCCATGGTCTGTCGACCGGCAGCCAAGGATTGTTGAGCTTCCTCCATGCTAATCGATAGATCAATGGCATGTGAAACAGAGGGGATAGCCATCATGCTGATACCAATGGTCGCAAGGCTACACAGTGAGAGCCGTATGAAAGATGAAGCGCCTCTACCCATGTCAGTTCTCCTCAAAAGATCGAATGCATGTATCTGACTAAAATAGTAGTGACGAAATTGTAGAGAAGCCTCTGGAGGTTTGCAATCCCTGATGGACTTGACCCACAGAATAGAATGGCTAGTCAATTTTGATACCAATGTAAAAGCGGTGTGCCAAGGAGAAAGGGTGCTAAATCACGGACTTGTACGAGAGAAATAGTTGACTCCCTCTCCTTACTTCGGTAGATTAACGTCCCGTTAGGCTTTGGTTAGGTGGGCCGTCCCCAGGCCGGCAGAAAAATCTGGGCTCTCGCCAACGTTTATATTCCCCAGTTTCAACGAATTTGATGCTAACACTTCAATGGTCTTCGAAGGGGTGTGGTATGAGTCTATGAGTCAGGCACCACTATGGAGGACGTATGGACAATAGGAAAGTTGAACGGGTGTACACGGCCTATGCCTCCGTGTACGACCATACCTTTGGAAAAGCGTTTAAACAATCTCGCGAGGCTGCAGTTCGCGGGCTCTCCATTGAGCCTGGATGTCGGGTCTTAGAAGTTGGGGTCGGGACCGGAGAGGCCTTGCCCTTGTATCCCTCTCACTGTGACGTGTTGGGCATTGATCTCTCTGAGGGTATGTTGGAGCATGCACATCGACGAGTTGAGGAATTTCAATTATCTCATGTCACCCTCCAAACCATGGATGCTGCCAATATGCAGCTTCCTGATGATACCTTTGACATTGTGATGGCCGCCTATGTTGTAACCGCTGTTCCCGATTATCGAAAAGTGGTGAATGAAATGATTCGAGTCTGTAAGCCCGGAGGTAGGATTGTCATGCTGAATCATTTTAGTAATGGGAATAAAGTGATTGCTGCCGTCGAAAAATTTATTTCCCCCATGTGCAAGCATATCGGCTTTCGAACCGATCTGGCTCTTAATACGGTTCTGGAAGGGACCAGTTTAATTGTAGCTAGCAAAAAGAAAGTGAATCCCCTCCGTTTTTGGCACTTAGTGGAATGCGTGAATAAGAAAAACGGGCAAATGCAGGCCTTTACGAATGGCTTTGTAACGAATGGTCATGGGTCTTGAAAAGTAGCCCGGCTTTTCGAAATCCTCTTCTTCCTTCTCTGCATTCGCGGGGAATAAATAATTTCCAGTCAGTTTCTTTTTGATCTTATATTCCCTTATTACGATCTTCTACTTAAAGGGGTGAGCAGATCATGAAAATTGCCACCTGTCTTCAGCATGTCCCTTTTGAAGGTCCTGGCGTCTTTGGACCGGTCTTGGAAGCTAGAGGATATGGGGTCAGGCAGGCGCTGGTCCCTTCTAGTGGATTGCCAGAAGATGTAGGAGATTTCCTCCTTATTATGGGGGGGCCAATGTCGGTGAACGATTCTGATGTGTGGATTGCGGAAGAACTGCAATTTGTCCAATCGGTCCTGAAGACTGATGTTCCGGTGTTGGGTATCTGTTTTGGTTCGCAAATACTTGCCAAGGCATTAGGAGGATCGGTGGTTCCAGGGCCCTCCTTCGAAATTGGAATGGTTGAGATTTCCATGACCGATGAGGGGAAAAGGGATCCTCTCATTTGTCAATTGCCTCCGACTCTCAGCGTTTTTCAATGGCATGGGGAAGGAATTGTGCTTCCTGGACAACAAAGGGCTTTAATGGCCTCGTCAGATTTTCCAATTCAGGCGTTTCGGGCTGGTGAACGCTCTTATGGATTACTGTTTCATTTGGAAATTGAGGAAGCGGGTATTCAGGATTTGTGTCGAGAATGTCCTGAGGATATTCAAAGAGGCAATATCTCCGTTGAGACGGTTCAAGAACAATCCATCCCTCATCTTCCGACACTCCATAAAATTGCTACTCGATTGATTGAACATCTGGTTCAATAAACATTCCTTCCCCCAAGGCATACGGTTTGTTCAGATTTTGAAATCTGGTTCAAAAATTCTAAGAAATGGTACCCCAATAGACTAAAAATTTGGTACGGTAACGCCTCATTATTTTTTTCCGGAAATAAAAAAAGGAGCAGACATCCATGGCAGGGTTTCCCATTCAGTATGCGGAGCGGATCCGCACGTTACCTCCATATTTATTCGCTGCGATCGATGAAATGAAACGCAAGGCTATCGAGCGAGGAATGGATATTATCAATTTGGGTGTTGGTGACCCCGATTTACCGACACCTGACCTAATCATTGAATCGTTGCGTCGTGCTGCTGGCGATCCTAAGCATCATCAATACCCCTCGTACGATGGCATGTTGTCGTTCCGTACGGCAGTAGCTGAGTGGTATAAACGCCGATTTTCCGTGAGTCTCGATCCGGTGTCGGAAGTGGTGACACTGATTGGGTCAAAAGAGGGAATCGGGCATATTCCTCTAGGCTTTATTGACCCCGGCGATATTGTACTTGTCCCGAGTCCGGGCTATCCCGTCTATCCGGTGGCTACGAGTTTTGCCGGGGGGACTTCGCACATTATGCCTTTGACCAAAGCAAACGGGTTTTTACCTGACTTGTCTGCTATTCCAAAGGATGTGGCGAAAAAAGCCAAAATGATGTTTCTCAATTCACCCAATAACCCCACCTCCGTGGTGGCCAGCAAGGAATTCTTCAAGAAAATTGTGGACTTTGCTAAGGAGAATCACATCATTGTCTGCCACGATGCGGCCTATTCGGAAATTTATTATGATGGCAAACGGCCGGCTAGTTTCCTAGAAGCAGAAGGCGCGACAGACGTTGGCGTCGAATTTCATTCCTTGTCAAAAACTTTCAATATGACAGGATGGCGAATTGGCTGGGCAGTTGGCTGTAAGGAAGTCATTGCAGGATTAGGCAAAGTCAAAACAAATATTGATTCTGGGGTGTTTCAGGCCATCCAAGAAGCTGGGATTACCGCGCTTCAACTCGATGATTCTGTGACCAATGGATTACGAAAAATCTATCAGGAGCGTCGGGATGTGCTCGTTCCCGGTTTGAAATCCTTGGGCTTGGAACTAGACTCGCCTTCGGCCGCGTTTTACGTGTGGATTGGAGTGCCCAAAGGGTTCACTTCTGCTTCGTTTACGGCACATATTATTGAGAAGGCCGGTATTGTCACGACTCCGGGAAACGGCTTTGGGGATCCGGGGGAAGGCTATATTCGCATGACAGTGACCACGACTAAGGAACGATTGGCCGAAGCCGTTGACCGCTTAAAGAAAATTGGATGGTAGAGATTCAAGGAAGAGGTAGGCGAGAATGTGTCTTTTCCTTCTCCCTTTTTATTTCCTGGGTCAATTTATCGCGTTCCATCTGAAGGGCAAGAAGTGTCCGATCTTTCTCCCTGAGCCATTGTTGGAATTTTTCTTGTGCGCTTCCGACTGTACCTTCTCGTCCCAGTTGTTCCAAAGTAAAACTGGTATCAGCTAAGGTACAGGCACCTATGGTACGACATGAGCCTTTACAAGCATGAGCGGCCTTTATTAGGGCGTCCGCATCCGGTCCCTCCACGGCTTGTTGGATTTCATATTCGTACCGAGGAAGATCGCTTAGGAATTGATCCATCACACTGAGGAAAAATTCAGGGTCATCCTCACCCCCCAGATTTTTTAGATTCTCTAAGATTGCGTCATCAAGGCAAGGTTGAAGAGTCTCGTGTGTTTCGTGAATTCTTTGAGCGGGTTGGTCTTGATAGGGCAGCCATTTTGTGAGCATGGCCCTTAGGTCTTCTATCCCCACCGGCTTGGAGAGAAAATCATCCATGCCTGCTTGCAGGCAGATTTCTCGATCACCGGTTAACGCATTAGCAGTGAGAGCAATGATAGGAACGTGCGAACCATGAGAAGTGAGAAGTGAGGAGTGAGGAGATTCAAAAGCCTTGAGATCTGACTCCTTACTACTATCTTCTAACTTTTTACTTTCGATCTGTCTGATTATTCGTGTGGCTTCCAACCCGTCCATTATAGGCATTTGGCAATCCATAAGGATCAGATCATAGGTGTTATGAGGGACAGTTGTGACAGCCTCTTGCCCGTTAACGGCCACATCGACCTGATATCCAAGGTTTTTCAGCATGCGTGTGGTTACTTTCTGATTCACCACATTATCTTCAACCAATAATATTCGCTTATTCGGCTTCTTGCGCACTTCCTTTTTCTTGGGAAGCGATAAAGGATGCAGAACTTCCTGATCCGTCACGTCGATGGGATGCATTTCTGGGATTAGAGAGGCCGTGATGGCTTTTAGTAATGGCTGATAGCGGATTGGTTGGGGGAGGCATGTGGTGAAGCCGTCTTCTTGAACGTTTAGGATCTCTCGTGAATTTGGCGAGCCGCTGATAACGATAATAGGTGTCCTTGCTTTCGGATGATTATTGGCTATCAGCTGGTTAAAACCCTCAACATCCAGATCAGAAGAGGGTTCGACAAAAATTATGAGGTCCCAAGGCTGGTTTTTGGCCTGAGCTTCCTGTAGGAGGATGAGTGCTTCAGATCCAGTTTTTACGAGTTTCCATGGGAGTTTCCAGAATTCTAGGTGTTGGACGATTATCTGAGAGGTTGCCGAATGAGGGGCTACCACACACACTCGGCGGCCATGAAGAGATTGAGAGAGAGAACCGGATGAAGGGGATTCTACGACTTGAAAAGGAATAGCAATCAAAAATCGGGTTCCTTTTCCTAGTATACTCTCTACGTTGATACTCCCTTGCATTAATTCAGCCAATTGTTTGGAAATAGCTAACCCTAAACCGGTCCCTCCAAATTTTCTGGACATGCCAGCGTCAGCTTGATGAAAAGGATTGAAAAGGTGTTCTAAGTGCTCGGGTGATATGCCAATTCCGGTATCGTTGATTTCAATGGATACCCTGGTGTTATGGGCATCGATAGCCGTGGATGTAATCGAGAGGGTTACTTCTCCTGTCGAGGTAAATTTGATCGCGTTCCCCACTACATTGATAAGAATTTGTCGCAGGCGACCGGAGTCCCCTCGGAGAAGAGAGGGGATCGTTGAGTGAATACATCCAGAAAATTCCATCTGCTTCTTCTCAGCCTCGTGCGCGAATATGGTTAATACTTCATCAAGAAGAGTGCGAGGGTCGAAGGGAATCATTTCTAGAGGCAGTTTCCCATAATCCAATTTAGAAAAATCCAAGATATCGTTTAGCGTTTGTAGCAGGGATCGGCTGCAGGTCAGAATAGTGTTCAATAATTCGCGTTGGTCTGGGGAAAGGGGTTCATCAAGTAACATTTCTGTTGGCCCAATAACCCCATTAAGAGGCGTTCGAATTTCATGGCTCATTGCGGCGAGAAAATTAGATTTGGCTTTAGCCGAGTTCAGCGCTTGGTCTCGGGCCACAATGAGGGCTTCATGCGAATATTCTAAATCGCGTAAACTAGCTTGTATTTTTCTCTCAGCTGTTTCACGATTAATAAATTGTTCGATATGGGTCGCAATGGACTCAAGGGAATTCAACATTCCCGGACCATGGTCTTTAGGATGGGATGTCAGAAATTCTAACATTCCGATTGGAGTTTGGTGATCCAACAGCGGGATGACAAATCGATAGCGTAATTGAGAATCAAATGCGGTGTTCATTCTAGGCGAATTCTCATTTTTTTGCATATCATAATGCCAAAAAGCTGCACCTTTTTCCCATCCTGGCGGAAACTCGTTTTCAAGGGTCAGGGTTGCTTGCTGGGTCATATCTAAAAGAGAAGCATGACTGTTTGGTTGGCTATTACATACGAATTGGCAAGTGGCGAAATTAGAAGAAGAATGAATGTGCCAGGATATGCCAATTTCCCAAATCATTTCCCGACAAATAACCTGAAGAATTTTTGGACAAGCTTTTTCCCATGTTTCGGCATCTCGGAGGATACCAGCAACTTGCGTTTGTAGCGTGAGTCCAAGAGTTCGTTGCCTAACTATCTCTTCTAAATGCCTATTCATATTTAGCAATGACTTTTTGGCTTCAACCCATCGAGCAGAGCTTAGAGCGGTAGCCCAAATCGCCAAGAGAGCCAACCCTCGATTCAATAAAACTTTCCATGGTTCGCCCCCATCCGGAGATTGGAGATAACCCACAAGAACAAATAGGCTTGCGATAATGGTCGTCCCCCAAATTTGCCTGGTGCCTATTCGTGAGGCCCATATGACACAAATCAGATAGGGAACTCCGGTTGCTACACCTAAGGGAATGAAAAGGTCAAGGAGAAACAGGCAGACAAAGAGTCCGAAGAGAATAGAGATTGAGCCGACATCGCCTATAAAGTTGTTGGGCAAACCCCTAAGAGACGTTTTATAGGCCAAAACAAGTAGTCCTTGTGCGACGAGTTTGTAAAACCCACTTAGTTATTAAGAATTTGAGTGAATCGGGAACGTTCCTGTGTGAGCGCCAAGGTGACTCGTTGCTGTTCATCATGAAGCTTGGCAAGAAGAGTAGTCCCCTGAGGAGTTGTACCTTGGCGCCCCAATAATTCCAATTCATAACAAACTTCAGCTAAGGAACATGCTCCTACTGTGCGACACGAGCCTTTACAAGCATGAGCAGCTTTCAGCAATGCTTCTGCGTCTCCTCGTTCAATGGCTTCCTGTATGCCTTCCATGTGTCGCGTAAGATCCGAAAGGAATTGATCCATCACACTGAGGAAAAATTCAGGGTCATCCTCCCCCCCCAGGTTTTTCAGATTCTCTAAGATTGCGTCATCAAGACAAGGGGGTGGATTTTTGTCGGGTTGTTCGATTGCAGACATAGAGCGATCTCCCTGGTGTGGTAGTTTTTCAGTGGGCAACCATTGACGAATCACAGCTCCTAATTCTTCGATCCTGACCGGCTTGGAGAGAAAATCATCCATGCCCGCTTCCAAACAGTTTTCACGATCTCCTGATAAGGCATTAGCAGTCAGAGCAATGATAGGAACGTGCGAATCGTGAGAAGTGAGAAGTGAAAAGTGAGAAGATTCAAAAACCTTAGAATCTGACTCCTTACTACTTCCTTCTACCTTTTTACTTTCGATCTGTCTGATTATTCGTGTGGTTTCCATCCCGTCCATTTCCGGCATTTGGCAATCCATGAGGATCAGGTCATAGGGAGTTCGGTCAATGGCCTGAATAGCTTCTCGACCATTACCCACGACATCGACCCGATACCCCAGCTTTTTCAGCATACGAACCGCCACTTTCTGATTCACCACATTATCTTCAGCTAATAGGATATACCTTTGTATTTGCGACCCAGTTTCTTCTACCGTATGTCGCGTATTGAGAGGGGATGGCTGTGGGAGAGACAGCGAGGTTTCCATGGCGTCGGGGTTTAATATCATTTGCAGGCGTTGTCGTAATTGATGATGGCGAATAGGTTTAGTGAGATAGCCATTGAAGCCGGCCTGTTTGGCTAATTTCCCATCCCCCCGTTTGCCAAGGGACGTGAGCAGAACAAGGGGCATGGTCGCGAGTTCAGGCGTTTGGCGAATGTGTTGGGCGAGTGAAAGTCCATCTTCGTGAACGGTTCCCGAATATGTTTGGTCTAAGATCGCGACATCAAACGGCTGGTTTTCCTGTGTGTGATGTTGTAAGAGGGCCAAGCCTTCTTCACCATTTTTTGCGACTTTACACTCCATCCCCCATGAGTTGGCGTAATGTTGCAGAAGAAATCGAATGGTGTCATTGGACTCCACAATGCACACTCGTCGACCGTGTAGGGAGATATGAGAAGTCAAGCCTGGAATGGATGACGATCCGGTAGTGAGAGGAAGCGTGACCCAAAAGGTACTGCCTTGTCCTGGCTCACTGATGACTCCTATATCTCCGTGCATCAGGGTTACCAATTGTTTGCAAATCGCTAATCCTAGCCCCGTGCCGCCAAATTTTCTGGTGGTGGAGCTATCAGCCTGGGTAAATGATTCAAAGAGGCGCTGTTGGACCTCAGGCACGATGCCAATTCCCGAGTCAATGACAGCAAAACGAAGAGTCGTCATGTCGGCCTCGGTTTTTAGAACAGAGACCTCCAAGACCACCTCTCCTTCTTGCGTAAATTTAATGGCGTTTCCGAGCAGGTTAAATAAAATTTGCCTGATGCGTCCCGGATCACCTCGCACATATTGTGGCGTGGAGGCAAAGATCAGTCCGATCAGCTCCAAGTTTTTCTGAATAGCCTGTTCGGCAAGGATATCTAGCACTTCATCAACTGCCGAACGAATATCAAAGTCAAGGACTTCCAAATGTAATTTTCCCGCGTCAATCTTCGAGAAATCCAATATATCGTTAATAATCGTGAGCAGGAATTCTCCGGAATGTTTGACGGTTTCCACCATTTCCTGTTGATCCGCATCTAATTGTGACTGGAGGAGTAGGTCGGTCATGCCAATTACTCCATTTAAGGGGGTGCGAATTTCATGGCTCATGGTCGCCAAAAATTTGCTTTTGGACCGTGCGGCATCTAGTGCTTGATCCCGGGCGATCATCAATTCGTGATTCTTGTCCTCGAGATCTTTGGCGTGCTTCTGAATCTGGAGTTCAGCGGCCCTTCGTTCGGTCATGTCTACGATGGAGGCTAAAACAAACCGCCCTTCCTGGGTTTCAATGGGATTCAACCCGACTTCTAGAGGAATTTCATGGCCGTCTTTATGCAATCCCCACAGCTCCCGCCCTTTTCCCATGACTGGGTGGGGCTTGGCTTCCTTAGCATAACCATCCCGCTGACCAGGGTGATCGCTTTTGAAGCGGTGGGGAATTAATATTTCAATGGTTTGGCCCATCAGTTCGGTCCGAGAATATCCAAATAAGCTTTCGGTGAGTTGGTTGACCAAGACTATCTTACCCGTCCTATCGACCATGATCTTGCCGTTAGGAGCCGTCTCCACCACGAGGCGAAATTTTTCCTCAGCACGTTTTCGTTCCGTCAGATCTCGACAGGTGCAGATGAGGCCGGAGGGACTCTGATCTGTTTGGAGCAGAAGCGATAAGGAAATTTCCACAGGGAATGAGGTTCTGTCCTTTCGCAACCCCACTAACTCTCCTTCCCATTTTCCGGAATTGTTGAGATGTGGTAAGCATTGGCTTTCGATAAAGATTAACTGATCTTTGGAGTACAAAATTTTCCAAGTTTGTCCCAAAAGTTCATCCGGAGTGTACCCATACATTACCGCATGAGCGTGATTGACATAGGTAAATTTTCCGTTTTGATCCAGTAGGGCAACACCTTCGACACTTTGATCTATAGCCCGTTGAAGGTGTAGTCGACTTTCTTCTTCTTGTTTCTTTGCTGTAATGTCCCAATTGACTCCTATCATGCGGAGGGCTTTTCCACTCTCGTTACGTTGGACTAATCCACGAGCGGAAATAAAATGAATGGATTGATCATCCCAAATTACTCTGAACTCAGTATTGAATTCCTTCTTGCCCTCGATAGCTAATTGTAAGTCCTGTTCTGTATGCTCCCGGTCATCCGGGTGAATCCCGCTGGCCCAGGCTTCATATGCGCCAGAAAATTTCTCAATGGGAATTCCGTAGAGGGAAAACATGGTGGCATCCCAGGTTAGAATATTATTCGGGACGTCCCAATCCCAAATGCCCATCCCTGCCGAGGCGGTTGCAAGGATCAGACGATCAGAAAGACGCTGTCTTTCCTCTTCCTGTTCCCGATGTTCCGTGATATCTTGAATGGATCCTGCCATTCTTGTCGGACAGTTTGATTCGTCGCGAATGCTGTTTCCTCGGGCTCGAAACCAACGATAAGCCCCAGTCTTCGTCTGAAGCCGGTACTCTAATTCAAACGGAATCTGTTCCTTGAAATGCTCTTGAATGGCCATGGTGGTACGTTCCACGTCATCGGGATGTAGAAGGGATTTGAAGGTCGTCAGGCTGGCAGAGATTTCCCCGGGGTCATACCCTAAGAGTTCGTAAAAACGCGGAGACCACCATTCCTCGTCTGCGGTCACGTCCATCCAGTCCCAAATACCATCTTGTGTTCCTTGTATAGCCAGGTCTAAGCGTCTTCTGCTTTCATCGAGCTCTAATCGTGCCCTCTGACGATCTTGTTCCATGTGAAATGCGTGAAAAATCTTCCCACAAGACGCAAGAAGCGGTTGGAGGTAATCAATAAGTTCTGAGTCGTATCCTTGGGGCCGGTTGCCTAAGCCAGCCATCCCCACAAACCGGCCTCCGTGGAAAATAGGCAGTCCAAGAAAGGCATTGAGAGGGGGATGGCCCTCCGGAATTCCACCTCTTCGGCTATCCGTGGACGGGGTATTGGCAATCACAGGCTCTTTGGTTGTCAGGACGCTTCCGAACAAGGTTTGGAGATTGAAGAATTCCATATTCGGGGCATAACGGTCGTAGAGCGCGCGAGTTTCTTCGTTCCAGGCAATGTTGGTGATCGCATGGGTCTTGAGATAGGGCGTGCTGTCTCGAAATTTCACCTCTCCAATGAATCCGTAGGCGCTCTCCGATAGGGACAATAATTGAGAAAGTACTTGATCAAACGTTTGATTGGCATTCTGAGTGGAGATAAACGTCGATTCAATGTGTCTGATAGACTCGAGTAATCGTTGGTGTTTGTGACGCACCAAGATTTCCGTATGAGCTTGTTTGCGGAGTCGGTGGGATTCGTCCACTTGTCGGTGAAGATCAGAAATATCTTGGATCATGAACAATGCCTGCCACTCTTGAAGGTGGTCATTCCATACGGCTTTGGCTATGGTTTGTTGGATGCGTGGGGCTCCGTTAGGAAGGGAGCAAGGCAAAAATTGGGGATGAAATTGAGCGCTAAATGTTGCTGGCGGCCCCCCTTCAAATAATGGAGTGATACGCAATGAATACTTTGGGGTGCCTAAATGCGGAAAGTGTGAGGCCAATGGAGTTTCTAGGATGTCCGATTTGGATAGTCCCATCCAGTCTTCCAGGCAATGATTCCAGAATGCTACATTTCCGTCCTGACGGAGGATAAAGACTCCTTGGGGCAGATGGTCTAGGATGTTCAGGTGGGAAATCGAATCAAGTGGTGACATGCGAAGCAGGAGTGGGATGCATCATTTCATTAATGGCATTAATGAGCAACCCTAGGTCTGGAATACCGAACATGAGCATAATGTCACCTGTCAGATCGTATTCCTCAATGGTGAAATGCGTGTTGGCCCACAGAATAATTTCTGAAGAGTCGGAAGGGCGAGGTTGCATTAATCCTTGCAAAGACGTTTCTTCATAAAATGGCACCGAATAGGTGATTTGATGTTTGAGGATGTTGGCTAAGGAACCCATGACCCCGTTGAGCACGATATTTCCAATTTCCGTGAGGGTGGATTCGCGAAGCGAATCCATCGTCTCGAGATCTTCTGACTCTCCGGTTAAAGCAATGACCAAGGCTTTAGCGCTATCAGTGGGGAAGAGGAGACAGGAAGAACCGGAGAAGGTTCCTTTAAATGGCAATTGCACAGAAGAGAGGGTGGCGTCCTTCAGGTTCTGAACGTCTTGAGAGAGTTCCTCTATCCTTCCCAGCTGGAGAAACGGAATATGTAATCGAATGGGTTTTTCGAGCATTTGATTCAGTGATCCAGCGGCTCTTCCCACGCCGATGTTCAGCAGCTCTTGTATGGCATCTAACTGTTCCGGATTTATTTGCATGCGGCCTCCGTTGGTTCTGGCGTCAAGAGGATTTCTTGTAGGGCTTTCCGTAGCGGTATTCTTATTCTGCAAAAGATTTACGAACATGACGCCTCCGTCCGAACTTGGTTTGCGAAGACCTGTTCCAGGGCATGTCGCAATTGGTCTTGTTTAATGGGCTTATTTAAAAAATTCTTCACGCCTAATTCTATGCACCGGTTCTTCAACCATTCCTGCACATCGGCAGTCAGGACAATGACAGGGACCGTTATTCCTTGAGATTCCAAATGCTCGAGGACTTGGATGCCGTCCATGACAGGCATCAGCATATCCAAGAGCAAACAGTCGGGAGGGTTGGATTGAATTTTTTCTACGGCCTCTTGACCGTTGCACGCGGTATCAACTTCATGTCCGGCATCTATGACGATGGCAGACAGGGTTTTCCGTTGCAGTAATGAATCATCAGTAATGAGGACACGGCTCATAGGCTTGACACTCCTTGGTCACAGAAAGGGTTGGGAGATCTTTGTTTGGTATTTGGCTGTCATGTGCACTTCTTCCCTCTTAGAGGGATTTGGATTGGCTGTGATTGTTGTTTCGGAGGATGCAAAGATGATCTTTATGGAAAAAAGGAAGAGGAAAAAATGGAGTAGTATCAGGTGGGAGGTGTGAGAGGTGAAGAGAGAGAATGGTGAGCTGATAGTAATTTGTGTTGGGTTGACTTGATGACGGTTTGGAGTGAACCAAAACCTAAGCCTAAGCCTTGGCAGACGAGATATTGCCGATCGAATCTATTAGTGGTTTGGATCATTTGGCGAATGGTGGAAAGGCTGCTTATGCCCCACAAAGGGAGATGAAAGACGGACAGCGGGTAATCAGTTCCAAAAATCAATCGGTCGAAAATTTCTGGATGATGCCGGAGTTTGCGTAGCATACCCATTCGGTTGGGAAGGGTGAGGGCAGAAATATCGGCGTAAAAATGTGGATAATGATTCGCAAACTCTAATAACGTGGAGTAAAACTTCTCGTACATCATAAGCCCGTAACTACAGGCATGAGCAGCGATTACCGTGGCGCCTTCGTCTAGGGCGGTTCGTAGTCGATTCGGATCTCCGACTGATTGATCCTTTCCTATAAGGCTAAATTCATACCCGACATGACTGAGCAAAGGGATGCCCAATTTAGCCAGTTCCACGTAAAATTTTTTGTAGCGGTTTTGACTGGGATCAAATTGCTGGGTATTGGGCAATACCTTCACGAGAACGGCACCGGCCTCGGCACAGCGATGCAGCTCTTCGATGGCATCAATGCGCTGTGGATTGATCGAGACTCCAGCGAGAAATTCATTAGGATGCTCTTTGGTTTGTTGAAGAACATAGTCATTGCTAATCAGAAATTCGGTGGCTTGGTGATTGATTCGACCTTCATTGGTATATACCCCATCCATACCTAGGAGAACAGCTTGCTGGACATGGTGAGCTGCGCGTAATTCCACTAGCAAATCTTGGATATATTTTCGATTGGCCGACCCAGGGTCTGATGGAGAAAGTTGGTGCTTCCATAATAAGAAACGAAAAAGAGGACTTTTGAGCATTGAAGAGGAAATAAAACAACCATTGTTTCCCTCCGGCAACGCGGCTAGATGGACGTGACAATCAATGAAGGATTTTGTGGGAATATGGCTTAATGGCATGTGGTAGGGATGCTGGTGTGGGTCACCATGTCAGTCGTATTAGGGAGATACTTGCCCTTTAGCACTGTGTTCAAGGGCTAAGCGTTTCAGTGCACGCAAATCCAATTTGCCGCTCCCTAAAACGGGGAGTTGGTCAATCTTTATAAAATTGTCTCGTCGGGGAATAAAGAGATTAGGGAGACCGCTTGCCGTGACTTTATCGAGTAATTCCGGAATGGTGGATTCTTCAAGTGTATGCAGTACGATGAGTTGTTCTCCTTTGCGTTCATCAGGAATCGCCGTCACAGCTAGCATCATACCTTCGGCTTGGATAGCTTGGTGTAGGGCCTCTTCTACACGGCCATGGGGAACCATTTCACCCCCAATCTTCGAAAATCGTGAGAGGCGGTCAGTGATCGTTAAAAATCCCTCTTCATCCAATTTGCCTATATCGCCCGTGATGTACCAGCCCTCCCGCATGGTTTGTGTGGTGAGATCGTCACGACCTAAATAACCATCCATGATGTTGGGGCCTTTCACCAATAGCAGACCGGGGGTTCCAACGGGAAGTCGTTCATAGGTGTCAGGGTCGACAATTTGCAGGGAGATTCCGGGGAGCGGCTTCCCGACTGTTCCTGATCGGGAGGCAGGCTGAAAAAACCCCGCAGCACGAAAGTCTGGGCAGTTGACTGCGATGACTGGAGAACATTCTGTCACACCATAGCCTTCTATAGGGCGAATGCCAAAACGTTTCTCAAATGCCGTGAGGAGTCTGTCGGATAATTTTTCGGCACCGGTGAGGACAATGCGGAGTGAGCCGAATTGTTCCGGGCTACATCGTCGGACATACAGTTGTAAAAACGTGGGTGTGGCCAAGAGTACTGTGATGTGGTGCCTATGAATAAGATCACCAATACCAGTTGCATCTAACGGAGATGGATGAAAAAACACCCCTGCCCCATGAATGGATGGAAACCATAAGGTGGCCAAATATCCGAAGGAATGAAAGAAAGGCAAAATGCCCAGGAGTCGGTCGTGCTTATCGACATGTAGCAGTTGGGCTACACCTTCGACGTTGGAGCTTAAGCTGAAATGGCTTAGCATCACGCCCTTGGGATCTCCCGTGCTGCCGCTACTAAAAATAATCGTTGCTAAATCATCGATAGTGGGATGCATAATGGCGCCGCATGCCCGTTCCAACATGCGGATTGGAGCAAACAGTGCCAGGAGGAAAGCAATGATTTTTGCGGGGACATCAATCGTTTTTCGTATGTCTTCAATCCAAATGGGCGTGAGATTGGGTGGGAGCTCGACTTTGGCTTTTTCCAAAAAGACCCGATTGGTCAAGACGGTCGTTAATCCAGCTTGCTTCGAGGCTGATTCCAGCCCAGTAATGCCAGCGGTGTAATTCAAATTCACTGTTGTACGCCCCGATAAGGTTCCTGCAATATTGGCTAATGCGCCACCCACGCTTGGCGGTAACAGCAGGCTGACAGTATGTTGGCCATCCCAATGTTTCCGGAGGGCTCTTGCCAAGGCGATGGCTCCGATGAGCGCTTGTGCACATGAGACATGGGGCTTAGTGGCATCGCCAAAGACAAAGCGAAAAGGGTGTGTGCGCATTGAAAAGACAAAGCTATGGTGGAGGGGAAGACTGCTGGCTTTTCGCACGGTCCAGGCCGATTCCCCCAGTTCCTGGACGGCTTGGCGTACTTCCTCGGCGGTGGCTGTCGAGGGTAAAGGTTGGCCTAGAGAGAGCGTGATCGGGAAGGGAATGCGTGAAGGCCATTTGGCCAGAAACTTCCCACCGATGAAACTAAAGATACTGCCCCAGACCCGATCCAAATGGATCGGAATGATGGGGATGTCCCGTCCCTTGACGATGCGGGTGAAGCCCGAGCGAAAAGGCAAGAGATTGCCCGTGCGCGTGATTTGGCCTTCTGGAAAGATGCAGACTAATTCACCTTCATCTAGCCTCCGCCCCGCTGTTCGTAGGGCTTGTAGGATTTCTCTGGGAGACCCTTTTGACGAAATGGGAATTGCTCCCATGATTTTGGCGAATGGGTGGAGGATGGCATTGTCGTAATAAACCTGATCGACGAGAAATCGGATGGGCCGATCAGTCGCAGCTAAAAGCAGGATCCCATCAATGAAGGACACATGATTGGGAATTAATAATGCTCCTCCATTTTGAGGTAAATTCCCTTTTCCCAGAATAGTCAGTCGATACAAAGTATGGGTGATTAGGACCAACACCAGTCGGATGAATGTTTCTGGAAGTTGGTACATGGCCCAGAGCGTGAGCAAGCCAGTGCCTATTCCTGAAATAAGGAAAATGGCTGTCGCACTGGAGCCAATGGTCGCCAAAAATCCGCACCCTAAAGTTCCCATGAGCACACCACCGAAAACTAGGGTATTGGCAAAGGCAATGACGGCTCCTCGACGATCAGATGGGGATCGCCATTGAATGAGGGCGTTGAGCGGGACGACCACAAACCCACTGGACAGTCCTAGAACACCCATTCCCACCAGCGTACCGCTCAGCCCAGGTTTCAGAACGCTTAGGGCGACGAGGCTGAAAGTAATCCCGATGCCGCCTAATGGGAGGTATCCCAATTCCACTTTTGTGGCTGAGAGTTTGCCAACCAGAAGAGAGCCAATGCCTACCCCGAGGCCAAAAGCTGCAAGGGGAAAACCCGAATAGGTATCCGTTAATTGCAGAACTGCTTTGGCATAAATCAACACATCTTGTCCGACCAAACTTGCCAGAGTCCAAAACGCAATAGAACCTAGAACACCTAAGGTCAGAACGCGATCTGTTCGGAGAGCGTCAATTGCCCCCTTCCACGTTTCCCGCATTCCTCCATCTGGGCGGGCTTGAGGTACGGGAGGGATCGTGAATGAAGCCCAGAGTCCTATTGTGGAGAACAGGGCCAAGACGAGTCCGGCTAACCAAGGGGAATTTCCTGAAAGGTCGAGCAGAGGGCCGGCTAAGGCCGTCCCACCAATAATTGCCACAAAAGTCCACATCTCTAATTGGCCATTTCCCCATGCCAATCGGCTGTGGGGTAACAATTCTGGCAAAATTCCATATTTGGAAGGACTAAAAAATGCGCTTTGCGCTCCCATGCCTGCAAGGACGAGAAGAGGGAAGAAGCCACCGTTTGGATTGAAGAACAGGGCTGCTGTGCCGGCAATCATGAGCAGGACTTCCAGAGCTTTCATTAGGACAATGACGAGGCGTTTACTGAAACGATCAGAAAAAACGCCTGCAAAAGCTGAAAGCACCATCAACGGGAGAGTAAAGATCACAAAGGCTTGAGTTGTCTGTGTTTGTGATGCCAATTCAAATGCTGGCCCGGACATATTAGTGGTGGTTGCCACTTGTTTGATAGCCAAAAGGGCAATCATGAGTTTCCAGGCATTGTCATTAAAAGCACCAAAAAATTGGGCAATTAGGAGTCCTCGAAGGGCACGGGTAGAACTAAAATCGGAATGAGACGTCAAAGAATTCGTCATAGCTCTTTGGAAATCAGCAATAAGGATCCTAGTAGCAGGGGCATGAAAATTTTGGTATAGGCTCACATAGTACTATGCAGATGCAGGCTCTGATTACCAGAAACTTCACATATGAAACGTATCGAATAAAAATGAGGAAATGGGAACGTCATTGGGGAATTAAAGCAGAATGGCAAAATCATACCATGAGTTCAATATTTTCAAAAATTTTTAACTCGAAGACGGAGATTGTTCTTGGTCTCGAAGAAGACCAGTTATTAAAGGCTCTGGCAGGTAATTTGTCCATAGAAGGACATTGGCGTTCGAATGAAAGTGGGAAATAACTAAACAATTTCTTTATCCCAGTCAGGCATTGATCTAAGTATTTCAAGAAATTTTGGTGAAATCTCTTTAAAGTTCTTGATCAAATAACCGACTTATTCCGTAATACCAAAGAAGTCTGGAGGTCGTTAAGTGTCGCCATGAATGACTGTGCGTGAGCATCCTGCGACGATTGTCGGGATTGGTGAGATAACCTCAACGAAATTGCCCTGGGCAAGCTGAAAAAATCTTGCCCCTCAACAAATGGGGATAGTCGTTTTATGG
The DNA here is from genome assembly GCA_965223185.1 of Nitrospirales bacterium. Lineage (GTDB taxonomy): Bacteria > Nitrospirota > Nitrospiria > Nitrospirales > UBA8639 > Nitrospira_E. The sequence continues at coordinate 1,695,496 of OZ244988.1, forward strand.
GAACAACTACCGCCTTTCCTAGAGAGTCCGACATGTGTTTTCCCTCCTTGAAAGTGGGAGAAACGGTATTTCATAAAATGAGGAACGTCTTGAATAGTGTGCATGTCTCTGCGGGAATTATTCATCAACAACTCCGAGAGTTTCACATCGAAGATGTTGGGCGGGTGGCCGATATGCTGGAGGCGCATGAGGAAAATGTTGCCTGGTATCTTACTCAAGATGCCAAAGGAAAAAAGATCCCAAATTTTTTAGGACAATTAAGTCAGGAATTGCGCCAAACTCATTTGAATACTCTCACAGAGCTTTCGACTCTCAATTATTACCTTGAACAATTAGAATATTTACTCACGGCAGGGCAAGCTCCCGAACGAGCCGGTGGTTTCAAAGACACTGTTAACTTTGCTGACTTAATGGATGAGGCTATTTTGGCTCATCAAGAAGAACTGAATCGGATGGGGATTACTGTGGTTCGGGAATATTATGTGGTCAGAGAAGGCATTTTGGAAAAATCCAAGTTAAGCCCCATTTTGGTCAACCTCATTCGGAATGCCATTAATGCCTTGGGGGAAACGACAGCACTGGCACCGTGCCTCATTCTCCATGTCTTACCGTGCCCGGACCGAGAAGGGTTCGTGCGCCTACAAGTCGAAGACACGGGTCGAGGCATTTCTTCGGATTGTTTAACCCGGGTGTTTTCACCTCAGTCGCCAGGGGCACAGACACATTTGCTTCCGGATCTTCATACGAGTGCGTTAGCAGCCAAGGACCTTGGGGGATCGTTACGAGTTTGGAGTGATGGTCCGAATCAGGGAGCCTCTTTTACACTTGATCTACCAGTTATTCACATGGAGGAAAAACGGTAATGGATATGGAACAAGGGAACCGCAGAATTTTGGTGATTGATGATAATGTGGCTATCCACGATGATTTTCGAAAAATTCTGGAACGCTCCATGGATACGTCCTTGTTGCAGGAGGTCCGAGCCGAATTGTTCGATGATGTGGAAGAGCAAAAGATTGTGGAAAAATTCGAGGTCGCCTGCGCCGATCAAGGGCAAATGGGATACCGCATGGTTCAAGAGGCCATGAAAGCCGAGCAACCCTATGCGGTGGCCTTTGTGGATATGCGTATGCCCCCAGGATGGGATGGAGTAGAGACTATTGAACATCTCTGGCAAGAAGACCCGGATTTACAAGTGGTCATCTGTACCGCGTTTTCTGATCATGCGTGGGAGGACGTCATTCAACGATTGAATAAGAATGACCAGTTGCTCATTCTTCGAAAACCCTTCGATAACATTGAAGTGTGGCAGTTGGCAAATTCGTTGACCAAGCGATGGGCAGAAGCCCGGCAGGCTAAATCTCAGTTGGATCTGTTGGCAAAATGGGCAGAAGAACGAGCTGAAGAAACTGTGAAAGCGAATTAACGAGTTAGGCTATTGTGAACTGCCTTATTGTCCTCATTGTTGATCCGATTTGATGCCGGCGAGATAACGAAATAAATATTTCGTTCCTAACAGTTTGAATGGAGTTCTATTTAAGGAATTTTTGTACTTCCGGTTCCGGCGTCACTGAATGAATTCTCATGTTGTCTTGTGACCCTCATTCTTTCCCATCTACGTTTCCTCTTCATGTCTTATTGGTGGCCTTTCAGGAATCCACCTTGCCACTGTCTTGCCGATTAGTATTCGACGTATTTGATCCTAAGCCAACTCTTGAGTGGGTGAGTTCCATCCAATGTAAATTTTCGCAGATTAAGGCACATCAGCAATATGATATCGTTCTTATCGATTGCCGTCGTGATGGAGATGAATGGAAGGCCATCTCACAGATTCGACAAGACAGTCAACAGACGGCGATTCTTGGACTCCTGCCTAATCTCGAAGATGATCCTTCACATGAAAAAAAGATCGAAGATGCCATCGGTTATCGTGTGGTTGAGACTATGGTCGCCCCTCTCTTAAGGTGGATGCTCCAGCATGCTTATGAACGAAAGAAAATTCTTTTTGAGCAGGAACAGCTCCGAAGCCAATTAAGTGAAGCCTCCTACAAGATTGAATTGGCCGACGTGGCCTCTACAGTCCTACATAATGTGGGCAATGTGCTGACCAGTGTGACGGTTGCAGCAAATGTGGTGGAGTCAGTTATTGACCAATCCTCAGTGACGCTCGTCAATCGAACAGCCGAGCTGATAACCAATCATCAAGAAGATTTAGGGACCTATCTCACAGAAGATCCCAGGGGCAAACGAATTCCTTCCTCTCTTGAAAAGATTGGCGCGCATCTCGTCAAGGAGCAGCAGATTCTTTTAAAAGAAATGAAAGGATTGGTGAGGAATATTCGCCATATGAAGCAAGTTATCTCATCTCATCAAGCTTTGGCCAAATCCGAAGGGCAAGTTGAACAGATTGCCTTAGGCGAGGTGTTTACTCATGCCATGGAATTAAGTTTTCAGCCAGAGGACGAGAAATGGATGACCATCCATTGTGATTTTCATGAGGTTCCAACGGTATTGGTCGATCACCATCAATTATTGCAAATCTTAGTCAATCTTCTCCGGAATGCCAAACAGGCCATGCGACACTACACCCGAGAACATCATGAATTGCACCTTAGTCTGAGTTTTCAAGATATTCGAAAGACTTCTGTCCTGATGACCATTCAAGATACCGGAGTTGGTATTGCGCCCGAACATCTTTCTCAAATGTTTACGCGGGGGTTTACCACCAAGAAAGATGGTAATGGGATTGGACTTCATAGTTCAATTATTGCCATACAAAAATTGGGTGGGTCTATGCATGTGCACAGTAAAGGCGTAGGGGAGGGAGCCACTTTTACATTAACATTCCCTGTCCAATCCGAGATGGGATGTCATGAAGAAGATGTGAAGAAATTGGCGAGAATTGAGGATCGTTAAGCAAGCTAGGGGATTTACACAGTTTCCCATAAATTCATCTCTCGGTTTTTTCGTTGATCCATGAAACTGACCTATCAGAAACGGACTGGGTCTGCTGGCGTGGAGTCTGAAGAGGCGATGAGGCACCAACTCGCCCAACTGCAGGATGCCAATCATCGGCTGAAACAGGAACTGTTAAGACAACAAACCACATCTCGACAATTAGAGCAAACAGTTCGGGAATTAGAAATGCGAAATTTGGAAATCTCAATTGGTCGTGATCAGGCCTTATTTGAGCTGAAGGAATGGCATCACACCCAATCGATTTTGCGTCAGAAAACTGAAGCATTAAGCCAATCCAATTACGCATTAGAGCAATTTGCCTCGCTAGCTGCCCATGACTTGCAAGAACCTCTTCATTCTATTCAGGTGTTTTTGGATTTACTCCGAGTCAAACATGGGGCCGCACTCAATGAACAGGGTCATGGTTATCTGGATCGTGTGACAAAGGCAGCCAGTCGTATGCAGAAATTAATTGAGGGTTTGCTGCTTTATTCTCGAATTGATGCTCCTGATTTAAAAGTAGGGGCACTTTCTTTAGAAAAAATTATTCAGGACATCCTGTCTGATTTAGAGGCACACATAGAAGAATTGCAAGCTGAGATTCAGGTGGGAGTTCTGCCAACAATTCACGGTGACCGCTTGTATATTCGTCAATTGCTGCAAAACCTTATCGGGAACGCATTAAAATTTCACAAGCCAGGCATACCTCCCTTTATTTGTATTAATGCAATGATGATTCCCGATCGACGCCATTCGGGTTCAGTGAAATCTGGAAGTCTTTGCCAGATCGAAATCCAGGACCAGGGCATTGGAATCCCTGCCGAGCATTTCGATAATATTTTCGGCATGTTTAAGCGTTTGCATCGAAAAGATGACTATGAAGGGACCGGGATCGGGTTGGCGGTTTGTCAACGTATTGTCGATCAGTGTGGGGGGGCAATATCGGTTCGTTCGACTCTGGGGGAAGGCACGACCTTTACGGTTACCTTACCTGCCTAGGGACAGTGATGATGAAACAGTGCATGTATTGACCTGCTTGTTTCTATACACTCAGACCTCTGCGGAAATTTTACTATATGAATGGAATTTCCACTCATTCTACTCTTAAGCGCGTGTTGTCGATTGGTGGGGAATCCACCAATAATGATTTTTTTAACCACGCGTTAGGTCTTTCTTCTGCTCCATTGTGTCAAGAAGGACCGGCAAACAATAGGATGACCACCGCCGCGAACTCCAGCCCCGTATCCTTTTGTTTGGCAACTGCGATCAATTGGGAAGCAGCTCACCAGGAGTTCAAGGATGCTTTGGTTGACGGTCGGGCCTACTGCCTTCTCGTGACATTTGTCCAAGAGGATTCCTGGGAGATCATCAAAGAGAATATCGAAAAAGTCTGGGAGTTGGATGAAGGAATATGTTGTATCGTGTGTCTCCCCAACGACCCTGGTGAAGAGCTTCAAAAACTGTCGCTGAGTCGGCCTGAGCAATGGGTAATGTTTCGAATGTCGGGAAGGTTCGAAGAATTTTTTCAATTAGCAACCTGTCTGAGTGCTCGTTCAAGTGTCTCTGCCTCGGACAGTGCGGATGGATCAATTATCACAGAATTTACCGCTGAATTTGAGCATAATCGTCAGTATGTAGATGTCTCTACTATGGTCGACCAGCAGGCGGAATTGGACTTAGCGCGAGATGAATTAGCCACATCAAAAGTTTATGTGAATAATGTCTTACGGTCGATGGCGGACTCCTTGTTAGTAATTGATGCCAATATGACCATTGGGTCTGCGAATCCCGCATTACTTGGGTTGTTAGGGTATGAAGAACATGAATTGGTGGGTCAAGCACCAGGGCTGATTTTTGGAGAAGAATTTGCCCAAGGTGCCATTATTGAGAATTTACTGCTTCAAGGGTCTGTGAGCGGCATTGAGTCCAGCTTTCTTACGAGTGAGGGTCGAATTATTCCGATTTCTGTATCCGGATCCCTGATGCAGGATGAACACGGCCAATTCCAGGGATTAGTCTGTGTGGCACAAGATATTACGGAACGCAAACGCATGGAAGAAGAAAAGCAGCAATTACATCAACAATTGTTGGATACCTCTCGACAGCTCGGCATGGCCGAAGTGGCTTCCGATGTGCTGCATAATGTGGGAAATGTATTGAATAGTATTAATGTCTCCATAGGGGTTGTGGCCGATCTGGTCAAGAATTCCATGGTAGGAGATGTTCGGCGAATTTCTCAGCTTTTCAAAAAATACCAAGATGATCTTGGGACCTTCTTCTCCACGAATCCTAAAGGCAAACAGATTCCGCCCTATTTAGAAAAATTATCCCATCAATTGATAGAGGAACAACGTTTAGCCATTGCTGAGTTGGATCGTTTGCGGGAAACAGCTCAAAAAGCACAGCATTGTGTCGCGGCACAACAGGATATCGCAAAGGCCACGGGAATGATCGAGCCACTTTCTGTGGTGACATTGATAGAAGAAGCCTTAGCTGTGAATCAGGAGTTGCTTGAGGCATCACACATCGAGGTGACCCGAGAATTCCAAGAAATTCCATTGCTTTTGGTGGATAAATATCAAGTGCTTGATGTCTTAAGTGATATCTTCCGCAATGCGTGCCAGGCTATGGCGACGGTTCACCGGAAGCAACTTTTTGTCCGCGTCAAACTCATTCCTGGCCCCCCTGATTCCGTCTGTATCGAAGCGGAAGACTCGGGGATAGGCATTGCCACTGAGGACCTTACAAAAATTTTTGGGCAGGTCTACCAAACTAAGGATAGTGGACGTGGAGGGAGTTTACATAACGGAGCCCTCGTAGCAAAAAACCTTGGTGGAGCCTTGCGGGCTCACAGTGACGGCCTCGGCCGGGGTGCCACGTTTTCACTAGACCTGCCCGGAAATTTCCATTTCCCGGACTTGTAAGTATTTTCTTTTTTCGCCAATCTGTTTGCTTTCGTTTTTTTCTGCTGCAGGTTGAGAGCGTCTTTTATCACTTTTGTGCCCTTTCCCTCAGTTTGTCGTGAGATTCACTGTCCCATCTTAAGAGCCTTTTTCTGATAACCGAGGAGGTCTGGATGGGGAAATTTTGGACCCTTGGTGGATTGAATGAGCTGTCCGCATTTGCACAAAGTTTCTTTAGTGATGCTCCGTGTATTGTCAGGACGACACTGAGCCGAAGGATGCAACGATGATCAAAGAGCCCAGCGGGTTCCGAGCCGCTAGCATTAATACAGATGAATTAGCCAATTATTTCTATGCTGTCGCAGCTAAAATTGGAAACATCCCTCCCCCTGAAGAAAACGGCCTGAGCATTGGTGTGGAGGTATTCACGCTATCAGAAGGATTTGGCATTTCTCCGTATTCTTTACAAGCCCTGTGGCAGCATAGTGTTCATACAGGATATCTCGCGGCCTTAATTGCCATTGATCAACAATTGGAGCCAGCATGGGTGTGGCGGGCTTTTGTCGGAGGGCTCTTGCATGATATCGGAATCCTTATATTTCTGACACAACAGCCTCTGGTGTATCTGGCTGTGGTGGATCTTGCTCAATCTCGAGGCCAAGACCTTGGAGCCATTGAAAAAAATTTTCTAGGAGCCACACATGCAGAGTATGGAGCCAATTTTTTAGCTCGCTGGGGTGTTGGACAGGATCTATTGGATATTGTGAAGTTTCATGACGAACCGTTTCAAGGGCATCAATTTGGGTTTTCTCCCTTGACAGCCGTCTACATTGCCAATGTCATAGAAGGAGGGGGTATTGCTCAAGATGGTGATGGGGTGGTTGGGCCAGAATGCGAAGCCTATTTAAGGCACTTGGGAGTATGGGACGATCTTCCTTCTTGGCAAAGGTGGCTTAGCGAGATGGCTGTTCTCTCCGAATAATCTCCCGAAGATCCTGGGTGTCCTCATGATGACTTGTTTCAGATTTTTCCTTTTCGTTACAAGCATGTATTCCTTCCTGATTTTCGGTTAATTACATCTTTCCCCTTTCCTAGATGTTTTGCATTCGAGGGTGTCTTGGCATTTTTGTTGAGAGGCTGTAGGATTTATGGGGCTATTCATTTGATGAGGTCTTGCCTGGATTTTCGTAATCTTATCCTGACCTGGACAATGCCGATGTCGATAATGAGATTGTGTCCCCATGCATTCCAATTGTTTCTAGTGGGAATGCTAATAGGCCTTCCTAGTCCCGTCTGGCCGCAGAATTTTTCTCCTGCACTCTGTCAAAAACCCGAAAGCTGTTTTTCTGAATTGTTGGTAGAGTTGGATCACCTTGATTCCGACCTTGCCAATTTCGTTCAAGCTCGGAAGGTGTTTCGCCAATTAGAAACTGCGTATGGTAGTACTTCTTGGGGGGCAAGGGCGAGACTTCGATATGGTCACGCGCTACGAACGGTGAATCCCGGTGAAGCCATTCCCCTTTTGCAGCGATCAGTGGAGGATTTTCCTCCCTTGGCGGATTATCTTCAATATTGGGAATTTCAAGCTTCCGTGAAGGCAGGTATGTGGACGGAAGCATCAAAGATCATACGAGAATTTACTGACAGGCATGGTGAATCCCTGCTTCGGGCTACTGCGTGGAATGTCCATGTGTGGCCCGACGGCCAATAATGGAGATTGTTCTGCCGCTCGTTCCATTTTGTCTCAAGCCTTGGCTGTTAGTCTGCAACACCCTAAATCGGCCCATGCCCTGTTGCAAATGGGACTGTGCGCGGCGCAAATGGGGCAGACTCAAATTTCGCATGAGCAGTTGCGAGAGTTGTGGTGGCGGTATCCATTATCCTCTGAAAGTCTCGAGGCGGAAAAATTATTGACTCAAAAACCTGATCCGGCCTTCATGCCGACCATGGAGGAGCGGTTTCAGCGTGGAATGTCCATGTACAACAAAGGTGCCTTGAATAAGGCTGTTCAAGAATTAGAAAAAGTCGAGGAGCTGTCTAGGAATTCGTTCCATTATTACAAATCCCAAATTACCATAGCCAAGGCATTGGTTCGATTGAAGAAATATGATCAAGCCGAAGTAATTTTGCAAAAGCTCATTGAAATTTCTTCTTCGCAACAAGATGAAGCCTGGATTTGGTTAGGACGGACGTACTTACGTCATGGAAAGGGGAAAGATCTTGAAAAATTAGTGAAGACTTTGCCCATCAATCGACTCACGGGCGATCAACAGGCCCAGCTCTATGTCTTTTATGGAATCTGGTTGGAGGATCATGATCGTTGGCCAGAGGCCTTGGCAGCATTTGAGAATGCTGCACATGTGGCTCAAGGCCCTTCCCGAAAAGTAGAGGCTTTATGGAAGGTGGGGTGGATCCAGTATCAACGTGAGCAATTTCCTGAAGCCATTCGAATTTTTCACCAGATTATCCATGCCACGACCGATTCGCGCTCGCTTTCGCTGAAACATATGCAGTCCCAGGCTTGGTACTGGCTAGCTCGATCCGAAGACCATCTTGGCCGGGTTGCTCTGGCCAACCAGCATTTAGGACAGATACGTCAGGCTTCTCCAATGACCTATTATGGACAATTGGCTCAAGTGAAATTGGGAGTGAGAGAGGACGCTCTGCCATCAGAAGAGGAGCTTGTTTCAAACAATCTCCAGGGGAAAAATATTCCTCTGCAACTGTTACAAGATGAGCATTTTCAAAAATTACAGGCTCTTCGCGATGTGCAATTATCCTCGGAAGCTATTAAGGAACTCGAACAGGTATATTCCCGTCACGGTTCAGATACCGAAGCATTCTCACATGTGATGGCGTTGGCCGGAGAGATCAGAGCCTATGACATTGGGATTCGTTTGGCCATGCGCCATTTTGGCCAGACGGTAAGGTCAGGGACTTTAGACGAGGCCTCACCGGCTTGGTCAGGAGCGTTCCCTATGGGGTATCACTCCATTATTCAAGCGGTTGTTCCGCCGCATGTAGATCCCTTTTTAGTTTCGGGCCTCATACGCGAAGAAAGCCTTTATAGTGCTCGAGTGGTTTCTCCTGTTGGTGCGGTGGGGCTTATGCAACTTATGCCAGCAACAGCAAAACGTGTGGCTCGACAACTGAAACTCTCATATCCTGAGTTCTTCCCCAACTCTTTGTATATGCCTCAATATAATATTCAATTGGGGACACATTATTTAGGGCAATTACTCAAGGAATTTGGAGGGAATATTATTCATTCCGTGGCGGCCTATAATGCTGGGCCACGAGCGGTCCAACAATGGATAGCTAAGCATGGGCATCGTCCTGGGGATGAATTTGTAGAACTCATAGGTTATCGGGAGACACGGGGGTATGTGAAACGAGTGATCGGGAGTTACCGAATTTACCGGATGCTCTATGGGAAATCCTGTGGGCCTGTTTCCCTTGACAGGTTTTGTTGAACGCACTATAGTCCGGCTCGTTTAAGTCTACGGAGTCCAGGGGAAAGGAGGGTTTTGTGAGCGTCGAAAAAATGGAAAAGTTAGAAGTTCGAGTGCGAAAGTTGCTCGATTTAGTTGTAGAATTACGACAGGAAAAATCGCATCTGGAACAAGAGCTTGACGCCACCCGAGAGCGGTTAGCCAAACAGCAAGATATGTCAGAAGGATGGGAGGACGAACGTAGCGCGATTCGTTCCAAAATAGAAAAGGTGCTTGACGAGCTTGAGTTTTTAGACCGTTCGAACGATTAACGATGGAACGGAGTCATGACGAAGACCATCGAGGTTGAAGTCTTTGGTCACCGATTCTCTCTACAAGGAGAGGGAGATGAGGCCTATTTTCATGAGGTAGCCGAGTATGTCGATGCGCAAATGCGCACGCTTGCCAAGCAAACCCGTACCAGTACCCCGACCAAACTTGCCCTTTTAGCCGCCATCAACGTTACCGATCAACTATTTCGGCATCAACGTCATCAAGATTCTGGCGAAAGCGAGATGGAACGGCGAGCACAACTATTAGTTGAAACAATTGATGAACATTTAGAGCCCTAAGAAGTCGTTGTTCGTACGATACCTGTCTCCTCCCTATTCCTTCCCTTTCTTTTTATCTCAATAACTTCTTTGAAAACAGGTGCTTGTATAATGCGCTGCATTTTTTTCTAGGTGAATTACTTTATACCTCAGGCGCAAGCTTCTTTATGATTATTGAAATGAGATGGTTAATTCTGATAATTTAATGGGCATAAGTTATTGAATTTCAAAGAAAGTAAAGAAAGGAATATTCCCTTTGTTAGGGGAAAGAAATGGGAATCCCGCTATGAAATCGATTTTCTGGGTCATAGTGGGTTGTTGGGGAATTGGATGTTGGACGAGATTCTCTTATTGTCGATGGTATTCTTGGAAATTGACATTTGTAAAGTTCTTTAAAGCCCTTTTCAAGTTGGATGACCGATCTTGGGATCCAAAGTCCTTTTTTTGTTTGATTGATTTAGATCTGGGACCTACCCCTGTTCTTGAGAGGCAGCAAAATTTACACCTGCCCGAACGGTTTGTGTTGCGTACCAGGGCTTTGAGACGTCCATTCACTCGTTCACCCTATCGTCCTGTTCCCTCTCGCCGATTTTTCGCTAATTAGCGGAGATCAGCTTTTTTTCTACCCCTTCTTTTTCCTTTCCCTTTTAGGGTTTTTAGAGTTTCGACATGATCATTTTGCCTTCTGGATAATCCAAGGGGTGGCCTTGATTCAGCGGGGTGGCAAAAGGAAACGAAGAGGAGTCATGCAATGGAAATGGTAATGCCTATACTTCTGGGGGTGGTTGGACTCGTAGTCGGGTTCGTGGTGTCAAAAATATTACAGCAACATTTGGATGCAAAACGACGAGAAGAGGCTGAAGATCACATTCAACAACTAACACAAAATGCCCAAAGAGAAGCCGAAAATTTGCTCAAGGAAGCTAAACTCGAAGCGAAAGATTTGTTATTTCAGGCTAAATCTGAGTTACAGGCGAAAGAAAAGGAAAAACGGAGTGAAATACAAGCTGCCGATCGGAAATTGGCTCAGCGAGAAGAAGCTCTTGACCGCAAGGTCAGTCAGTTTGATAAACGCGACGAGGAGATGAGACGAAAGGAACAGGCTCTCAGGGAGCAGGAAGAGGCCTTAAGTAAACAGACTGCGGCGTGTGATCAGGCGATAAAAGAGCATCGTATGGCCCTGGAACAAGTCGCAGGGATTACTGCTGAAGAAGCCAAGCGACAATTATTAAGTGAAATTGAAACCGAGGCGAGGTTGGATGCGGCACTTTTGACTAAGCGGATTTTGGATGAGGCCAAAGAGGTGGCTGATCGCGATGCACGTGAAATTGTGACTCGGTCGATTCAACGAATTACTCGAGATTATGTCAATGAAGCGACTATTTCTGTTGTTCCTTTAGCGAATGATGGAATGAAGGGACGAATTATTGGTCGTGAAGGGCGGAATATCAGGGCTTTGGAAGCGGCTACGGGAGTCGATTTGATTATTGACGAGACCCCAGAGGCCGTCATTGTATCAGGGTTTGACCCTCTACGACGGGAAGTAGCCAAGATTTCTTTGGAGCGGTTGATGCAGGATGGCCGTATTCATCCAACCCGAATTGAAGAGGTTGTGGAGAAAGTCAAAGGAGATGTGGATAAACTGATGCGAGACGAGGCCGAGAAAGTCATCTTCGAGGTTGGTCTTTCAGACTTTCATCCGGAAATTGTCAAATTACTAGGACGGCTGAAATATCGTACGAGTTACGGGCAAAATAATTTGTACCATGCTCGGGAAGCCGCCTATATTTGTGGAATAATGGCTTCTGAACTTGGTTTGGATGTGAAGCTCGCCAAGCGAGGGGCGTTGCTTCATGATATTGGGAAGGTCGTGAGCCATGAAGAAGAAGGGACGCATGCCATGTTGGGAGCTGAAATGGCCAAAAAGTGGGGTGAGTCTGAACTCATTGTGAATGCCATTGCCGCTCATCATGAGCAAGTTGAACCTTTGTGTCCTGAGTCAGTGTTGGTAGCGGCTGCCGAAGCCCTTTCTGCGGCCCGTCCTGGAGCACGACGTGAGACATTAGAGGCTTATGTTAAACGGCTAGAAAAACTCGAATCCTTAGCCACAGGGTATTCTGGGGTCGATAAAGCGTATGCCATTCAAGCGGGTCGTGAAGTGCGTGTGATTATTAGGCAAGGAGAATTAAGTGAGACGGAAAGTTTTGCACTTTCCCGTGACTTAGCAAAAAAAATTGAACAAGAGCTCACGTACCCCGGTCAAATCAAAGTGACTGTGATTCGAGAAAACCGATTTATCGAATTTGCGAAATAGTTTTAGAAGTTCAGATAGTCACAAACGATGAATGTGTTATTTATCGGCGATATTATGGGAGAACCTGGCCGTCGGGTGCTATTAAAGCATCTCTCCAAGGTCATTGAAGAACACCATATTGATTTGGTAATTGGAAATGGAGAAAACGCTGCGGGAGGATTTGGGATCACGAAAGATATCGCCGAAGAACTCTTTGACTTGGGTCTGTCCGCTATTACCTTGGGAAACCATGCCTGGGATAAGCGGGAGGCGATGGAATATTTGCAAAAAGAACCTCGAATTATTCGCCCAGCCAATTATCCTGATGGTGTGCCGGGAAAGGGAGCCTGTGTCATTGAATCGATTCAAGGAGAACGGTTAGGGATTGTCCAACTAATGGGAAGGGTTTTTATGCCGATGGTTGATTGCCCCTTCCGTGTCGCTGAACGAGAAATTGCCCAATTAGACAACCATGCTGATTGTATTCTTGTAGATATGCATGCTGAAACCACATCAGAAAAAATGGCGATGGGGTATTTTTTAGATGGAAAAGTGTCGGTGGTGTTGGGCACACATACCCATGTACAAACAGCTGATGAACAAATTTTACCGCAAGGGAGCGGCTATCTCACTGATGTGGGCATGACCGGTCCTGTGCAATCCGTCATCGGCATGAAGCCTCACTTGGTCATTCAAAAATTTTTAACTCAACTTCCTCGCCGCTTTGAGGTCGCATCGGGGCCCTCTGTGTTGAGTGCGGCCGTCGTGAATATTGACCCGATGACAAAAAGAACACGAAACATTACCCGTCTTCGAATCTTTGAATAACGCATCCTCGTGCCAGAGCTTTTTCCGCCCCTCCTGACTGTCTCTGAACTGACCCGGCAAATCCGTTCCAACCTAGAACAGCAATTCCCGTCGGTGTGGGTGGAGGGAGAAATCTCGAATCTCAGATCCCCTTCTTCCGGGCATCACTATCTCACGCTCAAAGATCAAGGGAGTCAGATTCGGGCGGTACTCTTTCGTCGGCAGGCTCAGCGTTTGAAATTTGCTCTTCAAGATGGACTGGAAGTGTTGGTAATTGGGCGGCTGACCGTATATGAGCCTCGTGGTGACTATCAATTGCTATTGGAAGCAGTGGAGCCAAAAGGCATTGGTGAGCTACAACTCGCCTTTCGGCAACTTAAAACCAAATTGGAAGCGGAAGGGCTCTTTCAAGAATCACGTAAACAACCATTGCCGGCATTTCCTGAGCGAATTGGAATAGTCACTTCTCCCGTGGGTGCTGCAATTCATGATGTGCTCACGATTGTCCATCGTCGATGGCCAATGGCCTACATTTTAATTGCGCCGGTAGCCGTTCAGGGGCAAGAGGCGTCCGGACAGATTGCGGCTGCGATTCAGATGTTCAATCATGCCAGTTCTCAATCGGAAAAAGTCGATGTGTTAATTGTCGGTCGGGGCGGAGGATCGCTGGAAGACTTATGGGCCTTTAATGAGGAACCAGTGGTGAGAGCCATCGCAGCCTCTCTGATTCCGGTTGTTTCGGCTGTGGGGCATGAAACCGATGTCACACTTGCGGATTTGGTTGCCGATTGTCGGGCACCGACGCCCTCGGCCGCTGCTGAATTAATCGTTCCCGATGGTGGGAATATCAAAGATCAGATTGGTCTTCATCGAATACGATTGGAGCGTGCGCTGAAAAACCTTGTGGCGGCCTTAACCGTCCGGGTGCAGCGCAGTCATCATCAATTACCTGAGCCGCGTTTGATTATAGGAAGGTTTATTCAACGGGTTGATGAATTAGAACGAAATTTGTATCAAAAAGTTAAAGAGTGGTGTCGGCAGGTTCAATTACTGTTATTGGAACACCAATCGCGGATTTGGGAAGCCAATCCTCAGTTGCGAATCCAGAGAGAACACAGCAGAGTTCTTGAACTGAACCAACAAATGGTTCAAGGCATAAAAAATTCAGTATCGTCCCGTCGACACCAAGCCTCACTAGCCATTTCACAAATGGACCAATTGAGCCCTTTGGGGGTTTTGGCGAGGGGATATAGTATCGCGAAAGATCTCCGAAGTGGAAAAGTCCTCAAAAAATCAACTGATACGAGCGTGGGTGAGGAAGTTCAAGCGATATTGTCCGAAGGCCATTTAGTCTGCCGGGTCGAGAAAATTTTCCCTCCGACCTGAAGATATACTTTTGATTCCTGGCAAGAGACGGCTATAATACCATGACGATTTCAACCGGAACCAAGGATCACCATGGCCGCGATTAAATTTGAAAAAGCCCTGTCGCGCTTAGAAACGATTGTCACCGAGCTCGAGGCCGGTGAGTTGTCTCTTGATGAATCGTTGAGGATATTTGAAGAAGGCGTGAAACTGTCCAAAACCTGTTTGAAAATGCTGGATGAGGCGGAACGAAAAGTGGAAATTCTTGTGCAAGATAAAGATGGGCGCAAACGGATTCAGGCCTTTTCTTTAGAGGATTCCCATTCAACTGAGTCCTAAGACATCCGCTCATTTTTCTCCTCCTATTCCAACGGAGAACAGGCCCAGTTTCTTCGCGATGTCGCCTCAACAACCGTCTCTCCCGGTCAGAAAATCCACAAAACAACGATTGGATGCTCTCTTAGTTTCTCTGTCGCGTGCTGAGAGTCGAGAACAGGCCAGCCGGCTTATTTTGGCTGGGCGTGTCAAGGTTGATGGGAAGATTAGTAACAAGCCCGGGAAATTGGTCCCTTCAGAAGCCTCAATAGAACTCCTTCAGCCTTCCTCCCAATATGCAAGCCGAGGGGGCGAAAAGCTGGCTCCTGCCCTCACGTCATTTAATATACATTGCTCCGGGTGGGTGGTGCTGGACGTTGGGGCTTCAACTGGTGGATTTACCGATTGCGTCTTGCAGCAAGGGGCACAACGGGTCTATGCCATTGATGTAGGTTATGGCCAGCTGGATTGGCGTTTGCGATCCGATCCTCGCGTGGTGGTCATGGATCGGGTCAATATTCGTTATTTGCATGCCGATGATATTCCAGAGCTCGTTGATTTAGTCGTGATTGATGTCTCATTTATTTCTCTGAAGTTAGTATGGCCGGCAGTTCTTCCTGTGATAAAACCACAGGGCTATCTTGTGGCGTTGATAAAGCCGCAGTTTGAAGTTGGGAAGGGACAAGTGGGAAAAGGTGGGATTGTTCGAGATGAAAGTATGCGGGAATCTCTCAAAAAACAATTTGTAGATTATGCTGGCAGATTGTCGCTTGATCTGGTCGGGATGATCGATTCACCAGTCTTAGGGAAGAAGGGGAACAAAGAAATTTTTATTGGACTTAAGAAGCGGTAGGACCTCGAACGGTTGGTCTGAACCCCAGATATGTATCCAACGATCACGAACGGGACAAGGAAGAAAGGGCAGGAACCATCATGGGTATGAAGGTATTAGTCACTGGAGGGGCAGGATTTATTGGGTCGCATCTAGTCGATCGCCTTATACAAGAAGGCAACCAAGTGGTAGTGATAGATGATCTTTCTACGGGGAAACGGAAGCAAGTCAATAAAAAAGCGGTGTTGTATAAAATAGATATCCGAAGCAAGAGGATTGAGCGGATTTTTCGCAAGGAGCGGCCATTAATCATGGTTCACTTGGCGGCTCAAATGAATGTGCGTCATTCAACCGAGGATCCTGGATTCGATGCAGATGTGAATATTTTGGGTACCCTGAATCTGTTGGAGCAGGCGGTGAAGAATGGAGTGCGAAAGGTAACCTTCGCGTCTTCCGGGGGCGCGGTGTATGGCGAGCAGGAAGTGTTCCCGGCCTCAGAAGCTCATCGCACCGACCCTCTATCTCCCTATGGCATTAGTAAATTAGCCGGAGAAAAATATCTGGCATACTATGCGAATACCATGGGGCTACGATCCGTGGCTTTGCGGTTTGCCAATGTCTATGGTCCGAGGCAGGATTCTGAAGGGGAGGCTGGCGTCGTGGCCATTTTTTCAAAACTCATGTTGGAAGGGGGACAACCCATTATCAATGGCACCGGTAAGCAAACGCGGGACTTTGTCTATGTGGATGATGTGGTGGAATCCATCATGGCGACCCTAGGGGAGGATGTGCAGGGAACGTTTAATGTGGGGACCGGTCAGGAAACAACCGTGAATGAATGCTACGGGATTCTTAAAGCACTGACGAACTGTTCGTGCAAAGATTTATATGGAGCTGCAAAGAAAGGGGAGCAATTGCGCAGTGTCTTGGATGTCACAAAACTGAAAGAACAGTTTGGTTGGGATCCTCAAGTTGCCTTACCTGAAGGGTTGAAAACCACCGTTGAATTCTTTCAAGCCCAGAACAAATAAGAATGAGCCTATTGGAAAAAACGGAAGGTCTCTTTTTGAAAGGGCTAGTAGCGTGGAACGGACGGGTCTATTTCAATCGACCAGGATTCAATGCCGCCAATAAGATTTTTGACATTGGAAAAACCTTGTTGCAACAAGAAACCAACCGCATCAGCGCTACGCATGCCTTTATGACAATAGGCGACGATTTCAGAATTTTTATCTAACTGATCCAGCGAATTAGGCAATTGTCCCAAGGGAATAAGCACCGACCCTTCTATTTTCGCCATAGAATATTCATGGGGTTCGCGCACGTCTAATAAAAATATGGAATCTCCCTTATCCTGGCGTGTTTTCAACTCACGTACGGTAATCGTGTAACTCATATGCGAATAGCCTCCTTCAATTTCTAAGTAACTCCTAGTAGATGGCTCATCATAGCCACTGAATTTTCTGAGTGTCAATTTAAATCAGATCATAAGGGAGAGTCAGCATGACCGAACCACAGGTGGTGTCCATTGGTCAGGTAGCTCAGTATGAAGGGCAGAACGTTACCATAAAAGGATGGATCCGCCTTCGGCGTTCGAGCGGAAAACTGAGTTTTTTGACCGTCAGGGATGGCACCGGAGAGATCCAGGCGATTGTCAGCAAAGCGACGGTGGGAGACGAGCAGTTTGCCCTCTGTGGACAGGTAACCCAGGAGTCTTCGGTCGTGATCACCGGGCAACCGAGGCAAGATGCACGGGCACCAGGTGGCTATGAGATCGATGTGGCGGATTTCCAAGTCGTGCAACTTGCCGAACCCTTCCCCATTCAACCAAAAGAGCATGGGGTGGGGTTTTTGATGGAACACCGGCATCTATGGCTTCGGTCGCGGAGGCAGCATGCTATCTTGCGCATCCGCCATGAAATTATCAAAACCTGCCGAAATTTTTTTGATGAACGAGATTTTACACTGGTTGATACCCCAATTTTTACTCCTAATGCCTGTGAAGGTACCACGACGCTCTTTCAAACCCAGTATTTTGAACAGATAGCCTATCTGGCACAAAGTGGACAGTTGTATGGGGAAGCAGCCGCAGCGGCCTTTGGGAAAATTTATTGTTTCGGACCCACCTTTCGAGCCGAAAAGTCAAAAACCCGTCGTCATCTTATGGAATTTTGGATGGTCGAACCGGAAATAGCATTTGCCGAATTACCAGACGTCATGGACCTGGCCGAAGAACTTGTGTCCGTGGTGATTCAACGGGTTCTGGAGCATCGTCGCGCCGAATTGGAAATCCTTGAGAGAAACATTCCTGCCTTGGAGGCCATGGTTTCTCCCTTTCCACGAATCACCTATGAAGAAGCTATTGCACACCTGAAAGGAAAAGGTGTGGAGATTCAATTTGGAGATGACTTTGGGGCCGAGCAAGAAACCATTTTGGCCCAATCGTTTGACCGTCCGGTTCTCGTCCACCGGTATCCAGCTGCAGCAAAAGCCTTCTATATGGCTCGAGATCCAGAACGCGAGGATTTAGCCCTTTGCATGGACATGTTAGCTCCCGAAGGCTATGGGGAAATCATTGGCGGCGGGCAACGAATCGACGATTTGGAAACATTACGGCAGCAAATTCGAGCCCATGATCTGCCGGAAGAAGCCTTTAAATGGTACGTGGATTTGCGGCGGTATGGAAGTGTGCCGCATGGGGGATTTGGCATGGGGATTGAGCGAGTCGTGGCATGGGTTTGTGGCCTCGACCATGTACGCGAAACGATTCCTTTCCCGAGAATGCTCTACACCCTCTATCCGTAATCGTGCTTTTCTTATTTCTAGAGCTTAACTTTTCAGGTTATTCCCTCATTCCCAGTCCGCTCTCTTGTCCTAACCGATTTTTAGATGGAAAGGACCTCGGCGAGTGAAGACCAAACTCCGCACGCTTGGACATAAAGGCCGGCACATGATCTTGTTGGACCATCTGCAGGAGAGTGGGTCTCCATAAAAAACCACCAGAAGTTTTCCAGCCCTTTCGGGTAAGACAACTACTCATAAGTATGTCTCTCGCTGTTTCCTGAATTTTTAAAACGCTATTTTGACTCTTGACACCAATATCAGGAGTAGTATACTGCGCTTGTGTCAAAAAGTGGTGAAATATACGCATAAATATTGTAAAAATGAAACACTATGGGAATAAATGAATGATATACATATTCCTGTTCTTGCCGATGAAATTTGCCAGTGGCTCGTTCAAAAACCTGATGGCACCTATGTCGATTGTACATTGGGGATGGGAGGCACATCATTAAGAATACTAGAAAGTTCAGGCAGTAATGCTAATATTGTTGGTTTGGACCGTGATCCTGAGGCCTTGGCTATTGCGGAGAAAAACCTAGAAAAATTTTGCTCTCAAGTCAAGATATTTTGTGGAGATTACTCCCATATTGTGGATAAAATATATCAGGCGGGTCTTAAAACGGTCGATGGGGTTATTTTTGACTTAGGGGTGTCCTCATTGCAGTTAGATAAACCGGAGCGAGGGTTTAGCTTTGCTTCGGATGGTCCTTTGGATATGCGAATGAACCAAACCCAAGGCCCAACAGCCGCCGATCTTGTGAAGGTTCTCCCAGAGAGGGAGCTTGCTGATTTGTTGTTTGCCTATGGAGAGGAACGTTTCTCCCGCCGTATTGCCCGAGCGATTGTCGAGGCCAGAAAAAGCTATGCCTTAGAGACGACTCAAGCCCTTGTGGCGGTGATTAAAGGCGCGGTGCCTCATGCCTATAGAAAAGGGCGAATTCACTGTGCTACTCGGACCTTTCAGGCCCTCCGGATTCGAGTCAATCAGGAATTGGAGCTTTTGCAACCGGCTTTGGAGGCTGCGGTGAGTGTTTTGAAGGAAGGCGGACGATTATGCGTGGTGGCTTTTCATTCTTTAGAAGACCGGGTGGTTAAGCGCACATTTCGAGCATTGGCTGGAAACGATCATCCTTCCATTAAGATACTGACCAAAAGGCCTGTCACGGCTACTCAACAGGAAATTCAACAGAATCCGCGTGCGAGAAGCGCCAAATTGCGCGTCGCCCAACGTGTAGCAGAGGGGGCCAATCCATGAGGAAAAATGTGTTGCTCGGAGTGATGATTGTTTTGGGATTGTGGTGCCTCCTCTATGTCGGAGTCAAGATTGATATGTGGCGGATTGGGTATGACCTGGAGGACTTAGAAAATCGCCGCATGGTTCTCAAAAAACAGCAGGAAGTGTTGCAGGGGCGATGGTCGGCCTTGACGGATCCACAGAAAATTGCTCAGCGAGCCCAGAAGGAATTAGATCTGATGGTGCCTCAAGAAGGACAAGTTGTCATGATTTCTCTCGATACGAATCCGCTTTCGGAATCCGATGATTCTTCACCTGTCCGCTTGGTCAAGGAATTTTCTACGACTCTTTTGGGGCTGCCATGAGTAGACCATCACAAGACATTCATCCCGTGTGTAAAATGCGCAGCGGCATTGTCTGCCTCGGTCTCCTTATAGGGTTTGCTCTCATTGGTTGTCGGTTGTTTTATCTACAGGTGTTGCAATCGGATGCCGGTGCTCATCAAGTGCAGCGGCAACATCAAAAAACCGTCATCGTGCAACCGGACCGAGGAGTCATTGTTGACCGAAAAGGCCATCCGTTGGCCCTCAATGTCGATCTGGCTTCCGTGTTTGTGAACCCCGGTTCTCTTCAAGATCCTCAAAAAACCGCAAAAACGCTTTCCAGGGTTTTGGGCATGTCCGTTAGCGAATTGCGGAAACTTTTTCGGAGTGATCAACCCTATGTGTGGATCAAGCGGCATATTACAGAGCCGATGGCCAAACAATTGGAGGCGAAACCCCTGCCCGGGGTTGTGGTCACGCGAGAACCTCATCGGCTCTATCCCAAAGGCGAATTAGGATCGCATGTGTTGGGCTTTGCCGGGGTGGATAGTCAGGGATTGGAAGGGATTGAATTTCAATACGAGCAATATTTGAGGGGCGAAAAAAATCTGGTGAAGTATCAGCGAGATGCCTTGGGCCGAACCATTGCCCCTGTTCAGGTTCGGGATTCCCTGACTTCTCCGGCTGGATATCACGTAACTCTTTCCATCGATGAAGTGATCCAGTTTATTGCCGAGGACGAACTGGCGAAAGCCGTTGAACAGAGTCGTGCCAAATCCGGCAGTATCTTGATAATGGATCCGATGACAGGGGCTATCCTGGCATGGGCTCTCTATCCCACATTTGACCCTAACCACTTTAGGAAATTTTCTGCTAAGGATTGGCGGAATCGTGCTGTGACCGATCCCTACGAGCCGGGATCGACCTTGAAAGTGGTGATTGCGGCGGCAGCTTTGGAAGAAGGAGTCATGGAACCCGATACATTAATTTATGGCGGTGAGGGGCAAATGCCTGTCGCCGGGACGATCGTCCATGATCCGACCAAAGCCAGTTGGATGACATTTTCTGAAGCTTTTGCACAGTCCAGCAATGTGGGAGCGATCAAAGTGGCCGTGGAATTGGGGCGATCGCGAGTGTTTCAGTATTTGCGAGCTTTTGGATTTGGTGAAAAAACCGGCATCGATCTTCCGGGAGAATCGTCAGGAATCTTGCGGGAACTAAACGATTGGAGTGGACGCAGCCTCTCTTCGTTGGCCATGGGACAAGAAATCGGGGTCACGCCGATTCAAATGGTGACGGCCATGTCCGTTGTGGCAAACGGCGGGTGGTTGATGACTCCCCACGTGGTATCCTCAGTGTTGGATAACCGTGGACGATCCGTGCTCTCGAAAGATCCTCTCCCTCGGCGGCGGCCGATTTCCGGTCAAACCGCCAACCGTCTGGGACATATTCTTGAAGCAGCTGTTGAAATTGGGACTGGTAAACGAGCCAAACTTGCGGGATATCGAGCCGCTGGCAAAACGGGGACTTCTCAAAAACTTGATCCGAAAACTGGTACCTATTCCTCCTCAAGCGTCATCGCCTCCTTTGTCGGATTTGCACCGGTCGAGCAACCATGTCTGACGATGTTGGTGGTGATTGATGATCCAGAAGAAGAGAAGTGGAAATGGGGTGGAACGATCGCCGCTCCAGTTTTTGGGAATGTGGCCAATCGGGTGTTGCCGCATATGGGAATTTTGCCAGGCGGAGCCCAATTGATACGGACGGCGTCTTCCTCCCCCAATTCGTCCTCCCTACAAGCCTTTGTGCAGTAAATTGTGACGCTTCAAGAGTTACTCGATCGGGTGGATGTGGTGAAAACTTCTGGCGTTCTCCAGTCTGAAGTTCTTTCGATTACCGAAGATTCACGTACCGTTGAACCAGGCTCTTTGTTTGTGGCTATTCAAGGAGCTCAAACTGACGGCCATCAATTTGTGAATCAAGCATTTTCCCAGGGCGCTGCGGCTGTTGTGGTGGAAGAGGGTTGTTTCCCCGGTGCCTTCGCAGAGCCTGTCCTGGAAGATTCCCCATTGATTCATGTCAAGAGTTCTCGCACGGCCTTGGGATTGATGGCGTCTCACCTATATGGGGATCCATCTCAGAAACTGAAGATGATCGGGGTGACGGGAACGAATGGTAAAACCACGGTGACCCATTTGGCGCAATCGCTCTTGGAAAGTCAGGGCCACCACGTTGGGCTGTTGGGAACCGTGGGGTACGTCTTGGGAAGAGAACGACGAGCGGCTTCCCATACCACGCCGGCACCCGTGCAGCTCCAGGACATGTTGGATGAAATGGTGCGGGCTGGACTCGATGTTGCGGTGTTGGAAGTCTCCTCTCATGCCCTGGCATTGGATCGGGTTGCCGGCTGTGAGTTCGATATCGCGGTGTTTACCAATTTGACTCAAGACCATTTAGATTTCCATCACACGATGGAAGAGTATTTTCAGGCCAAATTGCGCTTATTTACCGACTATGTGAGGGATGGGAAAAAACCGGATACCAAACGCGCTCTGGTGAATGCGGACGATTCATGGGCTCCGGTCATTGTTCAGCAATGTCCCATCCCAGTGTGGACATTCGGTATTCATACGAAAGCGGATATTCGCGCAGAAGCCATCCATCTCGACATGGATGGAACGCAATTTATGGTCGATAGCCCGCTCGGCCGTATGTCCATCAAAAGTCAATTAGTTGGTGAACATAATGTGTCTAATATGTTGGCGGCTATTGGCATCGGCTTGGAAATGGGGATGTCTCCCGAATCGATTGAGCAGGCGTTGGAGAATGTATCGAATGTTCCCGGACGATTTGAACGTATTCAGGACAGCCAAGATTTCATGGTGGTCGTCGATTATGCCCATACCGATGATGCGCTTCATCGATTACTGGAAGCCGCCCAGACGATCAAGCGAGGGCGGATTCTTACGGTATTTGGTTGTGGCGGCGATCGTGATCCGGGAAAGCGACCGAAAATGGGACAAGTCGCGGTCAAGTTGAGCGATGTGGTGATCGTGACTTCTGATAATCCACGCACCGAGGATCCACAAGCCATTCTTGATGATATTGTCAAAGGAATCGAAGCTTTACCTGCGGATGAGCGGTGTTCGTATCAAACGGTTTTGGATCGAGCGAGTGCCATTCAAGTGGCCATTGAATCCGCACATCCCGGGGATCTTGTGTTGATCGCGGGTAAAGGGCATGAAGATTATCAAATACTTGGTACCCAGAAAATCCATTTTGATGACCGAGAAGAAGCTCGAAAGGCCATTCGTCAACGAAAGTCTTCACGTTTGGGTAGACGATAGGCTCCATGGCAACCTTTGAGGTGGATGAAGTGTTGGCAGCGACGCAGGGGACTTTGCTCGTATCAGGAAGAGGGGGCGTCCGGTTTCGTCGTGTGGAAACGGATTCCCGTGCTGTGAAGCCAGGGGATCTGTTTGTGGCCTTAAAGGGGCCGCAGTTTGATGGCCATGCATTCATTCGCAAGGCGTGGCAACAAGGAGCGAGAGGCGTAGTGGTTGAAAAGGCAGGAATCGCCAATCAGGTAAGGGGCTGGCGTCAGACCACACACAATCCCCTTGCTGTGGTGCATGTCGGCAATACGCTGCGCGCCTACCAAAATTTGGCCAGTTTTCATCGAGCGCGTCTTGCGATCCCTGTGATCGCGATTACGGGGAGTAATGGAAAGACTACGACGAAAGAAATGGTGAGTCGCGTCTTGGCGACACGCTGGCGTGTTCTTCAAACGCAGGGAAATTTCAATAATGCCATCGGAGTGCCCAAGACGCTTCTGAGGCTCCATTCAGGACACCAAGCCGCGGTGGTTGAAATGGGTGTGGATCAAGTCGGACAAACCACTCGACTCTGTGAAATAGCCAGGCCGACATGTGGCGTGGTGACGAATGTGGGTCCTGACCATTTGGAATTTTATGGAACCATGGCCCGCTCGGCGGCATCGAAAGCCGAATTATTTCCATGGCTTCCCCATGATGGCGTGGCCCTGTTAAATGCGGATGATCGCTATTACACCCAATTCCTTAAGAAAACCCATTGTCCGGTACTTTCGTTTGGGTTTGCCACTCATGCCGATGTGCGGGGAGCGAACCTTGTGTGGGATGGCAGGCGTACGGCTTTTGACTTACGACTGCCCAATCGGAAATCACCCATGCGGGCGTCCGTGCGAACGATGGGCTTACACAATATCGCTAATGCATTGGCGGGAGCCGCCGTGGGTCATGCGTTGGGTTTTTCTGGCGTGGACATCGTAAAGGGCTTGGAAAAATTCCGTCCTGCCCCTATGCGGTCGGAGATCCGTCGGTATGGAGGCGTTGTCTATCTCTATGATTGCTACAACGCCAATCCGGCTTCGGTCAAAGCTGCCATAGATGTGTTGGTGGGGCTAGGCCCTACGCGGAGAACGATTGCGGTTCTGGGTGATATGCTTGAATTGGGGCCCAAGGAAAAGCAGTTCCATGAGGAAATCGGACGCTATGCGGCCAAGAAACACGTGGGACATCTTATTGTCTGTGGAACGTTTGGACCCATGATGCAGAAAGCAGCTCATGCTGTTCGAAAAGGCTTTCCGATCACAGTCGTGGAGGACGCAGTAGAGGCGGGAGTCTGTTTGAAAACATTGGTGAAACGGGGTGATATCGTGCTGATAAAAGCTTCGCGAGGCGCTCGAATGGAACGGGTGCTTGGAGCGGTTCAACCAAACCCTCAGTCTAGACAGTAATTGCATGCTTTACCTCTGGCTCTATCCCCTTCATACCGATTTTGCGATTTTCAATGTGTTTCGGTACCTCAGTTTTCGCATGATCTATGCTGCGATTACGGCTTTTCTCATTGTGTTTTTTTTAGCGCCGCCGGTCATTAAGAAATTGCAATCGTTGGGATTAGGGCAAAAGATACGGACCGATGGTCCCCAATCACATCTGGGAAAATCTGGCACCCCAACTATGGGAGGCATGTTGATCATTTTTTCTGTGCTCTTGGCCACGCTCCTATGGGCCGATGTGACGAACTACTATGTGTGGTTGGTGATGTTGTCGATCGTCGGATTTGGATTGATCGGATTCGTGGATGATTACATCAAAAT
This sequence comes from Nitrospirales bacterium, assembly GCA_965223185.1. GTDB lineage: Bacteria > Nitrospirota > Nitrospiria > Nitrospirales > UBA8639 > Nitrospira_E. Next base: position 1,720,552 of record OZ244988.1, read on the forward strand.
TTTACGAGGGCAGTCCAAAGGATTGTCGCCGAGTCAAAAGTTTGTCGGGCAGCTCGGCGTGGCCATAGGGATTGGAATGTTTTTTTATCTTTCTCCTGCGTACTCCACTCAGTTAAGTGTTCCATTTTTTAAGAATTTCAATCCTGATCTTGGGGTGCTCTATATACCCTTTGCCATTTTGGTCATTGTGGGATGTTCCAATGCCGTGAATTTAACGGATGGGTTAGATGGTTTAGCGGTGGGGCCTGTAATTATTTCAGCCATGGCCTATACCGTGGTGGCGTGGGCGGTCGGGAATCGGTTGGTCTCGGAATATCTGTTAATCCCTCATATTGAAGGGGCAGGAGAATTGGCCGTGTTGACGGCCTCCATTATTGGATCTGGTCTCGGATTTCTCTGGTTCAACACTTACCCTGCCTCTGTGTTCATGGGCGATGTCGGGTCCTTGCCTCTGGGTGCGGCGCTCGGAACGGTGGCCGTGGTGTGCAAGCATGAGCTGTTATTGCTCCTGGTTGGAGGAGTTTTTGTGATGGAAGCGGTCTCGGTGATTTTTCAGGTGGCCTCTTTCAAGTCGCGTGGAAAAAGAATTTTTCTGATGGCACCGCTACACCATCATTTTGAGATGAAAGGCTGGGAAGAGCCCAAAGTCGTTGTTCGTCTGTGGATCATTGCCATTATTCTCGGCTTGTTAAGCATCAGCACCTTGAAATTACGGTAACGATAGGATTTTGGTGAACGACTCCGGAGTCATGGAAGCGATGAAGGCGAACCCGGCGGTTCCAATGAGTAGTTGGCAGGGGAAGAAAGTTACAGTATTCGGACTGGGGCGTAGCGGCCAGGCTGCGGCAGACCTTCTTCTCGACCGTGGGGCGACCGTTACTCTCATTGAGGAGCATCCACGACCAGAGCATGAAGTCCTAAAAAATGCCTATGAACACAAAGGAGTTCGAATATGTATTGGGGGCAATCTTGAGCCGATCCTGAACCAGTCGGCGCTTCTTGTGGTGAGTCCTGGTGTCCCTTACGAGCATCATGTTCTTCAACAGGCTCGAGAGAAAGAGATACCGGTTATTGGAGAAATTGAATTAGCTGCTCGCTTTCTCCAGGCTCCTATCATTGCCGTGACGGGGACCAATGGGAAAAGTACGACAGTTCGGCTGATTGGATCGATCCTCCAAGCCAGCGGCAAACATGTGTTTGTCGGAGGCAATCTCGGTCTGCCCCTTTGCGATGCGGTGCCTCGATTGACGGATTCTCCCCAAGCCACTGCCTATGAATTTATCGTGGCTGAAGTGTCCAGTTTTCAACTTGAAACTATTCAGTCGTTCAAACCCTGGATTGCGGTGTTGTTGAATGTGACGCCCGACCACCTTGACCGACATCCTACTCAAGAAGTCTACCAAGCCGCAAAGCGACGTATTTTTGAAAACCAAACCGAGCAGGATTGGATGGTCATCAATGCTGACGACCCGATCGTGAAGGCTATGGCTCAAGAAGGAGCGGCCCAAGTATATGAGTTCAGTCTTTGCCATGAAATGGTGCAGGGGATGTATCTGGATGGACCCGTGATTCGTTCGCGGTTAGCGGGAAAAGATGATGTGATTCTTCATCGTGAAGATATTCCGATGCGTGGGCAACACAATGTGGCAAACGCAATGGCGGCTATGAGTGTCGCTGTACTATGTGGATCTTCAAACGCAGATAAGCTGAAGGCACTTCAAAATTTTCCGGTGATTGAGCATGCATTGGAATTCGTGCGCTCTTTGCAGGGGGTGACGTTTATCAATGATTCGAAGGGAACAAATGTGGACGCCACCCTAAAGGCCTTGCAGAGTTTTAGTGAACGGGTGGTCTTGATACTGGGAGGAAAAGACAAAGGTGGGGATTTTACGCGCCTGTTAGATGCTATTTGTGAAGGAGTCAAAGGGCTTGTTCTTATTGGAGAGGCCGCACCCCGGATTCAACATGCCCTGAAAAATACCGTGCCGATAACTATCGCACACAGCTTGGAAGACGCAGTACGGATGGCTCGTTCGCTCGCGACAAGTGGGGATGTGGTGCTGTTTTCTCCAGCTTGTGCGAGTTTTGACATGTTTCAAAATTACCATCACCGCGGGCTGGAGTTTAAACGAATTGTACGGGAGCTTCACTAAGTGAACATGTCGTTGTTGGGGCGTAGAAATGCGCACCGCGATTCTCGTGCTTGGGCAGACTTATTCCAAGGATCGATGACCTTGGGCAGAAGGCGAATTGATCCTTTGATCATGGGCATTACCGTTGCGCTCTCACTGGGTGGATTGATCATGGTGTTTAGCGCCAGTGGAGTAGTGGCGGAAATGAAATATGCAGACTCGACTCATTATCTACAACGGCAAATCATCTGGATGGTCGTGGGGTTTTGCGTACTCTTTGGGGGATCTCAAATCGACTATCAGTATTGGAAGCGGTGGGTGCCTGGCATTGTTGCGGGATGTGTGATTGGTTTGTTGTTGGTGTTGGCCTTCGGTCCGCAAATTAATGGGGCTCGCCGATGGCTCGTTTTTGGATTCTTTTCGATCCAGCCCACGGAGATGGCCAAGTTGGCGGTAGTGTTGTACCTCGCAGCATTTCTTTCCAATTCGAATCGTCGGGTGACGGATTGGCGGCGTGGGTTTCTTCCTCCAGTCGTTGTGGTGAGCGGTGTGTGTTTGCTCATCGTCGTTGAGCCGGATTTAGGAAGTATTGTGGTAATCGGCTTGGTTTTCGTGTCCATGATGTATTTAGCAGGGGCCAGGCTGAAGCATTTGGCTTGTTTAGGCTTGCCGATGCTTATGGGATTTCTGGCTCTGATTGTGTTCAGCCCGGAGCGGTGGGAGCGAATTACGACCTTTTTGAATCCTTTTCAAGACCGAGAAGGCGCAGGGTATCAATTGGTGCAATCGCTACTCGCTTTAGAAAATGGCGGCGTCTTCGGCGTAGGACTTGGTCAAGGCAAGCAAAAACTCTTGTATCTTCCTGAGGGCCATACCGATTTTGTGCTGGCGCTTGTTGGGGAAGAGCTGGGATTGATTGGCACATTGGGACTGCTGGGCTTGTTTGTCATTCTTGTATTTAAAGGGTTCAGAGTAGCCGCCTTGGCACCCGATGTATTTGGGCGATTTCTCGCATTGGGCATTACCTTGTTGTTGACGATGCAAGCGTTGATCAATGCCGGGGTCGTGAGTGGGATGTTGCCCACTAAGGGCTTGACTTTGCCGCTGGTCAGTTATGGAGGGTCTTCGCTGCTCACTACCATGTTGGCAATTGGGATATTACTAAATGTCGCTCGTCAAGGGCGGACAAGCCCCTAGCAGGGGATGGGAATGCAAGTGGTGATTGCTGCGGGTGGAACCGGAGGACATATGTATCCGGCTATAGCCTATGCCAAGGCCTTTCAGCAACAAGATCCGGATGCACACATAATGTTTGTGGGAACGGGTAAAGCGGTCGAGCGTAATATTCTCTCACGAGAAGGATTTCCGATGGAATCCATCCAGGTAGAGGGTGTGGTAGGAAAGAACCTGCTGAGTATGCTTCGCGCATTATGGCTCCTTCCTCAGTCTCTGTGGAAAGCCTTGTCCATTCTTCGATCACGTAAGGCGGATCTGGTGATTGGGACTGGCGGATATTTTAGTCCCCCTGTGGTTTATGCAGCATGGATCCTCCGGATTCCTCGAGTGATCCTAGAACCCAATGCCATGCCAGGATTGGCCAATCGTCTATTGGGTCCGATAGCCGATCGAGTGTTTTTGGCGTTTGACAATGCCAAGTCATTTTTTTCCTCATCCAAAGTTCGGGTTATCGGGACACCCATCCGTCAAGCATTTGTCCTGGATCAACCTCCTGTGTTGCCTAAAAAAGTGGAACATCTTTTAGTGTTTGGAGGTAGTCAAGGAGCCCAGGCTATTAATTCGGCCATGTTGGAGGCTATGGAAGGGTCAGCGATTCTTCGGGAATCCATCAAGTTGACTCATCAAACGGGAGCCGATGATTTCGAACGGATTCGGCAAGGGTATCACCAACTGGGTGTGGAGGCAGACGTTCAACCGTTTTTGTTTGATATGCCGAGAGAATTGGCTAAAGCCGATCTGGTGGTTTGCCGCGCGGGAGCCAGTACGTTGGCCGAATTAGCGGCCTATGGCAAGGTGGGAATTCTAATTCCATTTCCCCAGGCTACGCACAATCATCAGGAAATGAATGCCATAGCCATGGAGCAGGCAGGAGCAGCGCGCATGCTGAGGCAATCTGATCTGAATGGACAGCAATTAGCTATGGAAATCGAAGCCATCATGCATGACATTCCGGCATTACACGCGATGGCCAGAAACAGTTGGGGTGTGAGAAGGATTGATGCGACCGATCAAATGGTCCGTGAATGCCTGGATCTGGTTCATTCGTAAAAGTCGAATCGTATTGGTCTTTAAGCCATTGGAAATGAGTGTCCAGGATACAACAGCAAACAGCGAGCAAACGTTCATCTTTAATTATGAGGAAGGATGTGTGCAGGGAATGAAGGGAGTACTTGTGAAGAGATGAGACTGAGAATTGGTGTGCTGGGCCATCTTGCTGACGGCGAATGTGAGCAGAGGCGTATTCCTGTATTTACTTCACATCGAAGGAACCAAGAAGCGGTGAAGAAACACCAATTTCGTTTCTCTTCCACGCACGAATGGGAGATGCGCCCACCTGCATATTTTTCCGATACCTCTGGGGGTTTAGGACATTATGTTCCGAAAAATTCAACACATTCATCTCGTGGGGATTGGTGGAAGTGGCATGAGTGGTATAGCGGAGGTACTCCTGACGTTAGGGTATAAGGTCACCGGTTCGGATACCGGATATTCCGACACGATCCGCCGGTTGGAGGAAATGGGCGGGACTGTCTACATCGGTCATGAGGAATCCAATATTGAAGGGTCACAAGTGGTAGTAATGTCATCGGCCATTTCGAACTCGAATCCTGAGATTCGCGCTGCACGAGCTAAAGTCATTCCAGTTATTCCTCGGGCCGAAATGTTGGCCGAATTGATGCGCTTGAAATTCGGTATTGCCATTGCCGGGGCTCATGGCAAAACGACCACTACTTCCATGGTGGCGTCAATCTTGGCGCAAGCGGGACTCGATCCTACATTTGTCGTTGGGGGGAAAGTCAATGCGATGGGCACTCATGCCCGGTTAGGGCGAAGCGACCTTCTGATTGCCGAAGCCGACGAAAGTGATGGCTCTTTTTTACGATTGTCTCCCTCTATTGCGGTGGTGACAAATATGGATCGGGAGCATCTGGAACATTATGGAAGCATGGAACGTCTGCAAGAGGCATTTTTAGAATTTATCAATAAAATTCCATTTTATGGAGCGGCTATTCTCTGTGCGGATGACCCATGGATTCGTGGCCTCTTGCCTGGGGTCGTGAAACGGTACCAAACCTTTGGGATGAGTGATTTTTCTGGAGTGCTGAGGCCGGATTTGTTCGCCACGGATATTGAACCTAAAGCGCAAGGCGTCGAATTTCGAGCGCATTATCGAGGTCAAAAAATCGGGCCGTTTCGGATTCGTATTCCTGGTGTTCACAACGTCTCAAACGCATTAGCGGCCATTGGCGTGGCCTTGGAATTAGATGTCCCCGTGGATTTGATTCGAGCTGGCCTTGCGGGATTTTCCGGTGTGGAACGCCGATTTCAAATTCGTGGAGAAAAAAACGGAATTTTGGTCGTGGATGATTATGGACATCATCCTACAGAAATCCGTGCCACACTGGCTGCCGCACGAGCCGCATGGGATCGGCGGTTGGTTGTCGTCTTTCAGCCTCACCGATACTCCAGGACCCGTGATTTAGTCGATGATTTTGGAAAAGCCTTTGAGCTTGCAGACGTGGTGTATGTCTTGGATATCTATGCTGCTGGGGAAGCACCCATTCCCGGAATTAGTGGGCAGACGTTGGTTGAAAAAATCAGTGGGTCTGGTCATCCGTCTGTCCATTGGATCAATGGGGACCCTGCGGTCGATCGGCTGAGAGATGATCTTCATGCGGGGTGATGTGGTGATGACACTCGGTGCGGGGGATGTGTGGAAAATCGGTCCGGAACTTTTAGCGTCATTTAGTGTGAAGAGTGAGGAGTCAGGAATGAAACGTGAGGGGTAACGGTAAAAAGTAAGGGAGACGAACGATCTATTATTCCTTCTTGCATGACTCTTCACATTCTTTTCACGTCCTGTAAGGGAGTTCGATGAATGACCTTGGATCAAGGAAATCATGGTAGCGGGTCGGTGGCAAGAGTATCCAGTATCCGTTCTTCGTCGAGCCCTACTTCAGGTGCAAGGAGACGTTCGATGGCAGGAACCCTTGGCTCCTTATACATCTCTCAATGTTGGGGGGATGGCTGATGTTGTGGTTTGTCCTGTTGACGTAGAGGATGTCATACGAGTGGTCCGGGGCGCTCGAACGAATCGGGTGTCTATTATGGTGTTGGGTGGAACCAATGTGCTGATCCGAGATAAGGGAATTCGCGGGATTGTCATGCATTTCAAATCCTTAACCCTTATGCAAGAACATCCAGGCCAGGTGCTGTATGCCCAAGCTGGTGTCAGATTACCTCGACTTATGCAATTGGCCCTGAGCCGAAACCTTTCTGGCATGGAATGGGCCGCGGGAATTCCGGGAACGGTTGGTGGCGGAGTGGTCATGAATGCCGGGACTCGCTTAGGGCAGATGCAAGATGTTTTGCAGGCCGTTGATATTATCTCAACTTATGGCGTACGAAAACGGGTGGAGGCTTCGGCCCTGTCATTTATGTACCGGAAAACGGTACTTCCTCGAGGTATTGTCGTTGGCGCTTGGATGCAATTGACGTCTGCAGGAAAAGAGACCATTCGATCTGCAACCAAACAGTATTTACAGTACCGAAAGGCCACGCAACCATTGACACTGCCTAATGCCGGATCGGTTTTCAAAAATCCCACTGGAGATTCAGCTGGTCGCTTGATTGAAGCAGCTGGATTAAAGGGGTTCCGCATCGGTGATGCCGAAGTATCCACCAAACATGCCAATTTTATCGTGAATAGAGGGGCGGCAACCGCAGAACAGGTTCTCCAGTTGATTGGAAAGGTTCGAGATCGGGTGGCCAGGAAATTTGGGGTTCGCTTGAAATTGGAGTGGAAAGTGGTTGGGGAAAAATAGGAATTCATAAGCCTGGGTTGAGTTGATGGGAGGACAAGGTTTTATGCGTTTGAGGAGCACGTGAAAAGACCAGCAAGGATGAGATTGAAATCTTTGAGAATAGGTGTGCTGATGGGAGGGTCATCAGCCGAGCGAGACATTTCTTTGAAAACGGGCCATTCTATTTGTGACTCATTACGGCGTCGTCGATACACAGTGATTCCTATCGATGCAGATTCCACTCTACCCCAACAGCTTCGCGCAAAAAAAATTTCGTTAGCATTCTTAGCCCTTCATGGAAAAGGGGGAGAAGATGGCACGGTTCAAGGGCTGTTAGAAATCATGAACATTCCCTATACCGGATCTGGTGTGTGCGCGAGTGCTGTGTGTATGGACAAGGGACTAACTCGAACGGTTCTACAGTCGGCTCGGCATTCCTGTTGTTACAGGAAAAACCATGCATGCTTCTGAGAAGCCCTCTCGGCCTCCAGAACATCTGGGTTGGCCAATTGTCGTCAAACCCTGTTCGGAAGGGTCCAGTATTGGTGTGTCTATTGTGAAAAGCCTCCTCTGGGTGGAAACGGGCACTGGCCAAGGCCTTCCAGTATGGGCCACAGGCGGTGATTGAAAAATATATACCAGGGCGTGAAGTGGCCATCGGTGTGTTGGATACGACGACTTTGCCTGGGGTTGAAGTAGTCGCTCCTGGGGGATTTTATGATTTCAAAGCCAAATATGGAAAAGCCGCAACCCGTTATCTCTGTCCTGCTCCGTTGACATCTCGTATGGAACAACGACTGCAGAAATTTGGAAGACAAGCCTATCAAGCATTGGGATGTCGGGGCGCAGCTCGGGTAGATTTTCGCATTCATCCCGCTGGACGGCCTTATGTCTTGGAAGTCAATACGATTCCAGGAATGACCGAGCGGAGTTTGTTGCCCATGGCAGCGGCACAACACGGCCTGACGTATGACGATTTGGTAGAAACGATGCTGCAAGCCGCACTGCCGGCGCATTGGAGAAGCTCAGGAAATGGAGCAAAAAAGAAGGAAAAAATCTAATGGGTTTTGGTAACGCATTGTCTTCAAAGCCGCCACGGAAAAACAGGCCTCTTAAACGGGGAGAGGTGTTGGGAAAAAAGGAAAAACTGCGGAAACGATCGCCATTACGGCGAGTGGTGGTGGGTAGTCTTCTGGCTTGCATTTTGGTTGTGATCACGATTGGGGGACGATCCGCAATTCAGGCCGTGAAAGAATGGACCAAAATTCAACATGTTACGATCGTCGGATTGGATCGTCTTTCACGAGACGAGATAACCGCACAACTTAACCTATCCCCGGATTCAAGCTTGTGGTCAATCGATACCAATCAGCTTGCTGAGCAGTTGCAGATGCATCCCTGGATACGTGTAGTCACCTTCGATCGAGTGCTTCCCAATTCCCTGATCGTTCAAGTGGAGGAACGTGAACCTGCGGCAGTGTTACGGGCCTCCAAGCAAACCTACTTCTTGGATGTCGAGGGTCATTTATTGCCTGGGAACGTGACCAAAGCGGGGCAAGCCTTGCCGGTACTCGAAGGTTTGACATCCAAAGGTTTCTCCCAACAGCAGGAAGAGAGTCATCGACGGGCGAAGCAAGGCATTCATTTGGCTGAATTATTGTCAGCGCATTTTTCAGGCAGGGCGACCGTGAATGTGGCACATGCCCACACGACGATTGTGGATTTGCCGCGTATCCGTGTGCAGTTCGGGCAGCAAGCGGATCAACAATGGGACCGTTTTTTGGTGTTGTATCCGACAATCAAAGAAACGATTGAGAAGCAATCGCAGGAGGTGGATTTGCGATATTCTCAAAAAGTTATTCTTCGTAAGAGGACAATCTAAGCCATGACAAAAAAAGAACACATTGTGGTAGGACTCGACATTGGGACCACAAAAATTTGCGCCGTGGTGGGCGAAATTTTGTCAGACCGTTCCGTCAACGTGATCGGCATTGGATCGTATCGGTCGACCGGACTGCGCAAAGGCATGGTGGTCAACATGGACAGCACGGTGGAATCGATTAAGCATGCCGTCGAAGAGGCAGAATTGATGGCGGCCGTACAGATCAACTCGGTGTATACCGGGATTGCAGGCAGCCATATCGGAAGTGAAAGTGCTCAGGGAGTAGTGGCGCTGAAAAAACGTGAAGTCACCAAGAGCGATATCCGTCGAGCGGTCGATACGGCGCGTGGATGTGCGGTACCTCCACCGGATCGACAAATTCTTCATGTGCTCCCTCGAGAATTCATCGTTGATGATCAAGAAGGGATACGAGATCCATTAGGCATTGCCGGATCGCGTTTAGAAGTGGATGTGCATATCGTCACGGGAGCCGTGACTTCGGCTCAAAATCTTGCTCGCTGTGTGAGCCGCGCAGGATTAGATGTCGTCGATATAATTTTACAGCCTTTGGCGTCCAGCGCAGCTGTGCTCTCACCGGAAGAGCGGGAGTTAGGGGTCGTCATGGTCGATATTGGAGGAGGGACGACAGACGTGGCCATATGGGTGGAGGGTTGCATCCGACATTCTGCGGTCATCCCGATGGGAGGACATCATTTGACCTCTGATCTAGCGATTGGTTTACGGACGGCTCCAGAAGATGCCGAGAAAATAAAATTACAATATGGCGTGGCGAGCAGTCAGTTATTAGATGAGGATGAAAATATTGAAGTCCCGAGTGTGGGTGGGCGCCCGCCTCGAGTCATGCCGAGAAATGTCGTGGCGCAAATTCTCTCGCCTCGGGTGGAAGAAATGTTTGAAATGGTGCGTCGCGAAGTCCGGCGGGCAGGCTATGACGGCATGTTAGTGGCTGGCGGAGTGTTGACGGGCGGGACCTCGTTACTCCCGGGGATGCCTGAAGTGGCTGAGCAGGTGCTGAACCTGTCCGTTCGATTGGGACGTCCTTTGGGCGTGGGAGGTTTGCGGGACATCGTGCAAAATCCCATGTATTCCACGGCGGTCGGGCTCATTGTCCATTCCGTAAGCCAAGAAAACGAATTCGAAGTCGTCGGAGCCGGGAGCGGTAAATCTAAAAAGCCTTCACGGTGGATGGGAGGAATGGTGTTTAAGATGAAAAGTTGGGCTATGAACTTTTTTTAATCCATGGAGGGAAAGGAGAAGTTGACGACCATGCCCCCAGTCAGCACGCAACTGAAACAACTCGATTTATCTGTCACAACAATCTGCCTGAGAAACGGCAGGAAGGAGGTTCCCCATGTTTTCACTTTCTGATGATGAACTGACCGCGATCAACATCAAGGTCGTGGGTATTGGTGGGGCGGGATGTAATGCCGTCAATACGATGATTGAATCCGGCCTGAGCCGGGTGGAATTTGTTGTGGCCAACACAGACTTGCAAGCCCTTGGACGGTCGATGGCCTCCTACAAAATTCAATTGGGCCCTGAACGTGCGAGAGGCTTAGGGGCAGGAGCTAAACCGGAAGTCGGCAAAGAGTCGGCTCTTGAAAGTGAGACCCAAATTCGTGATGCTTTGGAAGGGTCCGACATGGTGTTTGTCACCGCAGGAATGGGTGGTGGCACCGGAACCGGTGCGGCGCCAATAGCTGCCAAAATTGCTCGAGAACTGGGGATTCTGACGGTCGGCGTCGTCACCAAGCCGTTTCAATATGAAGGAAACCGTCGGGCTAGTTTTGCCGAGGAGGGAATTCGTGAATTAAAGAAGCACGTAGATTCTCTCTTGATCATTCCCAATCAAAAATTGCTTGGACTGGTGGATAAAAATACGCCGCTTCTAGAAGCTTTTAAGATCGCCGATGATGTTTTGCGTCAAGCCATTCAAGGCATTTCCGACGTCATTACGACGCCTGGATTAGTCAATGTGGACTTTGCCGATGTTCGAACCGTGATGGGGTATTCCGGAAGAGCGGTGATGGGAATGGGTACAGGCCGCGGTCCGACACGAGCCGAAGAGGCGGCAAAAATGGCCATTGCCAGTCCCTTGTTGGAAGATGGAAGTGTCGAGGGGGCTCGTGGTCTGTTGCTGAATATTACCGGTGGACCCAGCATGACCTTGCATGAAGTGAATGAAGCCTCCAATATTGCGAGGGAAGCTGCCGATCCACAAGCGAATATCATTGTCGGCCAGGTGATTAATCCAGAGATGGGTGAAGAGCTAACGGTCACAGTGATTGCCACAGGGTTTGAGCAGGGTGAATCGGTGTTGCGGTTCCCAAGTGTGCACCAACCGACACTCGTGGTGGAACCGGTAAAGGCTCCCACGCTGGTTCCTGTGGGTGTCGAAGATGGCGGTGATCCTTCCGCTGATGATATGGATCGTCCTACCTATTTGCGTCGGCAAGCTGTCACACGAAAGGCGACCGAAAATGGCAATGGGAATGGTAATGGTAAGGGAAGTTTGTTAGTGGACGACGATTGGGACGTTCCGACGTTTCTGCGGAAAAAATCTGATAGTTAAGATTTTTCGCTGAGGAACAAGAAGAAAGGGTGGCGTGTGTGACCCCCGTGTCGGCTGATTGCGGATTTACCAGTGACCTGATTGCTATTCGCCATTTCTTTGGCACACGTCAAACGCCGCCAGAGTTGCAGAATTCGGTTCAGCTAGGGGAAGTGGCGACCGGGCCTCCTGCTTTTCCGTTCATTGCCAGTTTAAAACAAATTCACAGCACCCGGGTTGTCGTCTTTGACAGCCCGGTGAAGGTCGAGGTGATCCCGCAGGGAGAAGGAGATGCCTTAGTCACCAACCAACCGGAATTAATGTTGGTAGTCCGAACGGCTGATTGTGTGCCGGTGTTGTTCGTTGACCAAAAAGCGGGAGCCATAGGAGCCATTCATGCAGGCTGGCGTGGGACAGTGGACGGCATCGTTCCCAAGACTCTTCAAACATGTATGGAACAATTTGGTTCAGAGGTATCCAATATCCATGTCGTGATCGGTCCTTCCATTGGTCCATGCTGCTATGAGGTGGATGCGCAAGTTCTTACGCCTTTACGCGATCGCTATCCTGATTGGCTGGGTGTATTTCAGGAAACGACACAAGATAAAGGAATGTTGGACCTCAAGAAATTGATCTGGCATCAAATGCTTGCCAGTGGGATTCCGGAGCATCAGGTCGATCGAATGGAACATTGCACCCGCTGTCGTGAGGATCTGTTTTTTTCCTACCGCAGAGAGGGAAAAGTCAACGGGACCATGTTGAGCGGTATTATGTTGCCAAGGAAAATAGTATAAAGTGGGCAGTGGAAACCTCGAAATGGGCAGCTTGTCATTCCCTCCTGATATCGTTTCTGTGACTTAAGAGCCATTTCTGTTTACAATATCCTGTGGTTGATTTGTGTCCTCTTTGGAAGAAACCTCGTGTTCTGTGAACATTGCCCGCAATGTACGAACGATTCAAGAAGGTATCCGGGAGGCCGCACATCGTGTCGGACGTGACCCCTCCTCAGTTCAATTAGTGGCAGCAACGAAGACAGTCTCACCCGGTGGACTGTTAGAGGCGTATGAGGCGGGAGTGCGAATATTCGGGGAAAACCGGCTTCAAGAAGCTCAAGAAAAAATACCGGTAATTGGGCAACGTGATGGGTTGGCCTGGCATTTTATCGGGCGGATGCAACGCCGAAAACTCAAAGAGATAGTGGGAAAGTTTTCCCTCCTTCAATCGGTTGAAAGTGTGGATCAAGCACGTGGAATTGATGCTCTGGCCAGAAAATTGGGCATTCAACAGGACATTCTTCTGCAAATCAATGTGGGGGGGGAAGACACCAAAGGGGGATTCAATGGTCTCAACATGGACGAAACTGTTGAAGAGATTGGCCAACTGCCCCATGTGGTCATTCGAGGGTTGATGACCCTTCCCCCGTTTAGCGACAATCCAGAGGGGGCAAGGCCGTATTTTTCGAAGTTGCGACAATTACGAGATTCCCTGGAGCTTCATAAGCTTTCACAAGGAGAAGTGAAAGAACTGTCCATGGGTATGTCGCATGATTATCAGGTGGCGATTGAAGAGGGAGCCACGATCGTGCGGATTGGCACGGCCATTTTTGGCAAAAGAGGGTAGGTTCTGGCCCAAAAGGGGTTCTAGAACGTAACGGAGTTATAGCAAAGGAGTGTCATGTTTATTGCGGGAAATGTATTAGAGGGCATTGCGACAATCTTAGATACCATTTTATGGTTATATATGTGGGTCATTATTATTAGGGCGTTGATTTCATGGGTAAATCCAGATCCTTGGAATCCCATTGTGCAATTTTTACAACGGGCGACCGATCCGGTCCTTTATCAAATTCGGAAGCGGTTGGGGATGGGAGGCATGGGATTTGATTTTTCTCCCATCATTGCTATCCTATTAATTATGTTTTTGCAGATTGCCGTGGTAGGATCTTTGAAAGATTTAGCGATTCGTATGCACTAGGACATGCGGGGAAAGGGTGTCGTCATGAAAATTACACCGTTGGATATTCAACATAAAGTACTGGATACGCAATGGCGGGGATACCATAAGATTCAGGTCGACCAGTTTTTGGAAGAAATTGCGGAATCGGTCGAAGAACTCACCAAAGAAAATTTGGTGTTGAAGGAGAAATTATCGGCCAGAGATGAGGAATTGGCGCAATTAAAACGAGCCGAAACGACGTTGACCAGCACATTGCTTTCCACCCAATCCTTCGTGGATCAACTCAAGCGGGGTGCGCAGCGGGATGCCGATCTCGTCGTCAAAGAAGCTGAGTTGAAAGCCGAAGAAATTCTCGCCCAAAGTCGCACGGAACTGGTGGAAATGCGGCGGATTATTTCTGGATTGCGACAACAGCGGGCGTTGGTGCTGGATCGGCTTCGTTCAACGCTCAGCTCCTTTCATCGGTTAATTGAAATCGAAGAACAACCAGATGCCACGCTGGAGGCTTCCTTGGAAGAACCCGAGGCCGCGCAGGAAACCGAAAGTCCGCCAGTGAATATCGAGCCTGCCTCCCATCGCGAGGCGGGATAATCCTCACTTCCCCTCCATGAAATTGTGGATCACCCCGATCCCATTACACATGTGTTACAGGAAGGCGTGCAATCGGGAGTCTTTCCGGGAGCCGTCTTATATGTGCGCCATCAAAGGCGCCTTACCATTCATCGGGCGATAGGGCAGCTTTCCTCCCATCCAGATTCTCCGGTGGTTCAAATACAGACAATCTATGATTTGGCTTCTCTGACCAAGCCCCTTGCCACCGTCTCGTCGGTTCTGCTGCTTGTTCAAGAGGGAAGCCTTCAACTGGAACAACCTTTAGAAACGATCATAAGCGAGACCAAAGGGTTTCCTCTTGGAGAGGTTTCCCTCAAAGAATTGTTGTCGCATCAAAGCGGACTTCCGGCATGGAAGCCCCTTTATCAAACATTTTCTCCAGTGTTTACCGAAGAACCGGAATTTCGGCAACAACGAGTCCAGGCCATATTGGGGATGATTCTTCAGGAACCAATTGAACAATTGCCCAACATCAGTGTCTATAGTGACTTAGGATACATGGTCTTGGGATTTGTGGTGGAGCGGGTGGCCGGACGATCTCTCGCAGCTTTCTCCCAAGAACGAATTTTTTCGCCTTTGCGAGCCGATCACCTGACCTTCGGTCTTGAAAAAGGTCAAGAAAACCTGTCAGAGCGGATTGCGCCAACGGAAGGAGATCCCTGGCGAGGGCGGTTACTGCAAGGAGAAGTGCATGATGAAAATGCCGCAGCCCTCGGGGGAATCGCCGGCCATGCTGGATTGTTTGGAACAGCTGAGGCTGTGGGCACCGTCACGAAAGCCTGGTTGGATGGCTATCTTGGTAAGCCGAGTATTTTTTCGCAGGATGGAGTCAAGCAGTTTGTGAAAGCGCAACCTGGAACCAGTTGGGCCTTAGGCTGGGATACGCCTTCTCACCCTTCGTCTTCCGGCCAATTTTTTTCACATGAAGCCTTTGGGCATTTAGGGTTTACCGGTACGTCAATTTGGATCGATCCGGTCAAGGAATTGGAAGTGATCTTCCTGTCCAACCGTGTTCATCCCACTCGAGAGAATCAAGCCATCAAAACCTTTCGACCTAAACTCCATGATGTGATTGTTCAAACCCTCTGATGTTTCTGTTTAATGGATTTCGCTCCCTGAACTTTTTCCCCATCTAGGGTCTAACCCAACAAAGGGACGATTTGTCTCATAGGAATTTATGTAACTGACTAATTCTAAAGTGTTTTTCCTTATTTCTGAACTCCCGTTTTTTGCTTAATTTTGGGCGCTAAAAACGGGAGTTGCTTATTAAAGGATTCTTCAATAAAGACAAGAGGTTCTGGAGAAGTCTATGCTACTTTTGATCCCTTTGTTGGGTTAGACCCAGCATTTGCGGATGGGGTTCCGTGCCCTGGATCAGCAGCTCACGAACCGTAATGAGATTGCGTCTATCCTTATAATCCGGGAAGGTTGCCACATGGAGAATCAGCCCCTCGATAAAATTCTTGGCCGTCTCATCCCAGTGAATTTCACTCCCACCGCCGGGCACCACAAGCGCATCAGTAATGAGACCGGCATCTTCCACAATGGCCGGTTATTGTCGTTCAAAATGGCCATCGGGTTAAACGAGGCCTTGTAGGGCTGAACCCGCTCAGTCGTCCGGTCAAACGGATCCAGGACAAAGACTTTTTGGCTAAGACCTTTAGCGCGTCTGCGGGCGGTAATGGAAGCAAGTTCTCCCTTCGGATCAATGGCCAGGACACTGCCAGGATAGAAAATAAGATTGGGGATGATCACAGACACACCTTTACCGGCCCGTGAGCCCGCCACGGTGATCATATGGCGGTCATCTGCCACCCCGATCAATTGATCCTCTAACGTGCCAAGGAGTAATTTGCCGCCCGGATGGTTGGGATCGTAATGCAGGGCAGGATCAGCAAGGATGTCCTGAAGACCACGCCAGCTGGCTTGCGGCGTGTAATGCTCGGTTTTGAACCGTCCTTCCCCGACACCCCGGGGAAATTCATCAAGGGTCCCAGACATAAAGCGCCCTCCTAATATAAGGAGAAGGATTTACCACAGAGGCATTTTAATTATCTACTGAAGGGCAGGGGAGGTGAGGATCGCTTCACAATCCGTCCAGGCTGCAAAGGGTAAGTTGTGCTGATTGATATCGCTTGTTTGAACGCCGCGCGGACAGTCGTCGAGGATGCCTTGTCATGAGGCATCCTTGTCAGATCCGGTCCACTGAGCAGCCGATCAGTGGACCGGTGGGAGTATAGTTGTTTGGGGTGAAGGCCTTAGATTGGGGGAGCAAAGCTTGTGTTGAAACATGAATTTCGAATTTGGGCAGCGATATTTCCAACCATTTCAACAGAAGAGCGGGATGACCCTCTACGAATAATAATGAAGCAGGAAGTTTATGAAGGAATTCTGGCCCATTTAGCAAAGACCACTCATTTGACATCGCTCTAGTATGGGTATAGGGTGAATACATGACGTACGAGTCTACGTTGACTGTCCTATCCCTCGCGCTTCCGCACTTTTTCCTGCGCGTCTGATTCCTCTGTCTCCGCAAGTCTACGCCTAATTCTCTTCTCAACGATCGCCGTCTTGGTGGGACGACGATGGTAACGCTGGTCGGCAGACCAGGTTTTGGAAGAGATCACTCCTGATCGCTCTGGTCAACTACAGGAGGAAACATGATGTATCCATTCGAAGTGCTATTGGTGCTTGCCTTACTGGTTGGGGGAACCGTCCTCTGGGCGATTGTTGTGGATCGGAGGCCCAAATCAGTCTGGATCAATCCGTGAGAACAATGTCGGAAATCTGTTCATAAGGGAATAGGTTTCGGGCCAGGGCCCTAGCGGAAGAAGCGACACGTTGCCCCAACGGCTCTCACATACCGGACGGACGGTCCTAGATCCAGATAAGCTATATGCCTTTATTTTGCTTCAGGCTTGCCTGAAACAGGAAGGAAGAAATCATGGTGGAATTAAGCGCAGAATTAGAAGCGAGAATACTGATTACAGGCCTAATTGTCATGCTTGGTCTGGCGATATGGCTTCTTTTCCGAGTGGAGACCAATGGAGAAGAATCGCTGTTCTCGAAATTCATGGCGCCACATGATGATGTGGGAGAACAGAGGATTCCCGTCCCACCAGTTTTACCCGTCGAGCAAGACGGTTCGATTACATCCCTCCTACTAAATCAGGCCCACCGTCTTGACATCTTCAACCAGCAAACGCGTGTTACCTCATTAAGGGGACAAAAGGAGCCCGCCATGAAATCACCTCGTGCCTCAACCATGGATTTACCAGAGAGCAAGGACACGGATCAGCAAGAATCGGTTGTATCACCCTCAGGGCGAAATTGGGAGAAATCGGCTGGCATGTTTTCAGGACAAAAAACGTTAGGGGGCATTCTCGTGGTCGATGACGATCCGGAGATCCGGAAACTCATCAGAATTATTTTAGAAAATTCCGGCTACGACGTGCTTGAAGCGCAAGATGGGCAAGAGGCCATCGAGAAATTAAATGAAGGGGAAAATCCCATGGTGGTTGATGCCATCATTACTGACCTCAAGATGCCCAGGGTGAATGGACATGAAGCGATAGCCTATTTTCAAAAGGCCTATCCCAGTATTCCCTTGATTGTCCTAACGGGAATTGCCGATTTGGAAGTGGCGCTCTCATTCATGCGGCGAGGGATCAGCAACTATTTGGTGAAACCGATTGATGCCAAAAAATTAGCGCTCGCGGTAGGTCGCGCCCTCTCACAACGGAAACTCTCGTGGGCCTAACAAGGATTTCCAACGGGTGCAGCATCGTAGTTCACACGACGCATGCATCGCGCATTTATCATTCAATAACAAAGGAGTTATGCCATGAAACATGAACTTTTTATCAAGCGCACGATCCTCGTTGTCTCCTTGATGGCCCTTCCGCTGATCTTTCCGGCTGTCTCTTCAGCTGCTGAACAGAAGCAAGGAACACGGGCGTTGCAAAACCAAGGTCTTAAACAAAATGCGGTGGAAAGTGCTCAAGATACTTTGAAGAAGTGTCTCAGCCGCATTCCCTCAGATGCGAGTGTTGGGCAACGGCTGTTGGCCGAACAAAATTGCGAACAGGTCGAGGGCGACCGGGAGGTGACACAGTTAACCTTCTGACTACGGCACTTCAGGGCATCACTCCGTGGTAAAGGTGCAGTCAGAAGGGGAACAGCCTCTCCAGCGACGTCATTCACGGAGAGATGCCTGGGGTTGTGCAGAAAGACAATGCTCAGAGGGCTTCAAAGCGAACCGGGTTGATTTTCGAGGAAAACCTGATTCCCTACCCACTGCTAGAACCCCGTCGGTAGGGTCGGGACTAAGCCAGAACTCTATGGAGGACGTTATGACTCAAGAACAGTTCATGGGATTTTGGAAAAATCTCAAAGCGCCGTTGAAAGACAAATGGGACAAACTCACTGACGACGATTTGGTTCAAATTGATGGGAAAATGGTGAAATTTAATGAGGTCCTAGATGTGCGGTACGGTGAGCAAAAAGGCGTGGTGATGACGTGGGCGAATCGTCGATACTCTCATACCAGTGGAAATTATGAGGGGTATGATTATGCCGCAAAGGTTTCGGAACAGCCCCCAAGTGAGTGAGGAAGGAGCATGGTTAAGGATGATCGATGAATTACCACTCTTCGATTTTCCTTATCTTCATGATACATAATTTTCAGCGTCACCCTTCCGATTGAGAAGTTCAACCTCAACCTTTAATCTCCAGGGTGATGAAGCACTCACCTTGAAGGAATTGTTTCAATGGACCTTCCCCTCGATGAATTGGAGAATTTCCATTCACAAAAATAGGGGAGCCGTCTTTGGTAAATGGAGGATGCCGATTGAATACACGTGGTGTGGCCAGAAGGGGGGGGGAATGATTTGTCTCCGATGCCAAGGGCACATGGCCCAGGAAACTTGCATGGACTTGAAAGATGAGACCGGGCTCATCGAGATCAGGGTCCTGCATTGTTTAAATTGTGGAGAAGTCGTGGATCCCCTGATTCTACAACACCGTCTGAGCATCCCTCGACCGATGAAGGATCGTGCTCGGGTGGCCCTCAAAACCGGTCTCACAAGATCTGGAAGGCCATCATGCGACACTCATCCTGCCGCTCTATCCACAGTGGCCAAACATGACCCCAATGTTATGACGAATGAAGAGTAAATTAAATTATGGAGGAAAAGACATGAAATTCTCTGCTAGCGCGAATATTTTGGCCGGGCTCGGCTTCCTGCTGATGGTCGGCTGTGGGTCTTCCGACTCCGGTTCTTCCCCGGAATCGACTGTCAATACCAAACAAATCGCATCAGTTGGGAATCCCATAGAGATCGAACCCAGTTCGGTACCTCAGGACAAAGACCTTCAGGAGTATCTCAAGGTCATAGACCATCAAATGACGGAATTAAAAAATTCCCATGCCGAACTAGTCAGCGCCGCGCCACACCGCAATTCTGATCCTTCCAACAGGAAGGCATGGGAAACCTCGTTGGATGACCTCACACACAAAAGCCAGGAAGTGGAGAAACAAGTTCACGCACTCAAGAAGGCCAAGGAACGCGAGTGGGTGACCCTTCAGCCGGGCTTAAACCACGCCCTGAAGGAACTCACAGAATCATATGAACAGGCCCTCGCTCAGGTAGATGGGTGAAGAAGCCATGACGGGAAAATATGGCCCCGCATGTGCGAGAAGCGCCACCAAGTCCCACACCGGGAAGACGGACGAGGCCTCGTTTCCCCAAACGCCCAGAAAGGAATAGGAACAGTCATGCATGCAGACACCTTGATGTACGTCACTTCCGAAGTCGGATTCGTGATATCGACGCAGCGGCAGGGAGACCAGGCCTTTCAGTGTCGGATCTTTGAAATCGCCATGCCACAGAAGGAAGCGAATCCCTTGCGACTTATTTCGGAGGGATTTGAGGCTGTGACGTGCCTGGAAGCCCAGACCCATGCTTATCACTATGTTCAACGAATATACCCAATGCGTGCCGAGCAGCTGAAAAAGCCCCCCTATTTAATTTGGGGTGGGCCCACCATCTCTTTTTAGGGAGTGTTCGGAAACCGGGGGTCGTATCGTCGCAACCACAAGGCAAACGGACCTCGATCGAAAGGAGTGCACATGAAATTATCCCAAAATTGGGGGAAGAGAAGTCGAAAACCGACATCCGGGACAGCTGCTCTTCCCCTATCCGTGAAAGTCAAACGGAATTCCGCCTTTCATAAGGAAACAGGTTCCCATTCGATCGAAGAAATCCGATCCCAAGGCCAAATCCTTGCGAGTCGTGGATTGGGACAAGGTGTCCGGAGCGCCTCCTCTGAAGAGCAATCAACCCAGAAAACGGCCTCGCATCCTGGAAGGGGAAGGACCCAGGCATCTCCCAGGAGTTATGCACCACGACGTCGAGGTTCCTTAATGTGAGGAACGATTACCCACGGGTCACCTGTTACCTAGATACTCCTGATCGCCTTGGGCTTTCGCGATAGGGAGTCAACTGAAGAAAGCCCGTTACCGATGTGATTTTGCCCGAGAGACTCCTTGGAAGAGTTTGCCGCAGCCATTGAATGATGCGTCCGTGGCCGACCCTTTCAAAACGTTTCACCTCTCTCGAGCCCAAAACACTATTTTTTATCAAAAGGAGGAACCCCATGGGTTCAAAATTGTATGTTGGTGGGTTGCCGTATTCGGCAACTCCAGGCGAACTTACCGATCTGTTTTCCGCACATGGCACGGTCCAATCCGCCAACGTCATTAGCGACAAGTTTACGGGACAATCGCGTGGCTTTGGCTTTGTGGAAATGTCCTCGGACACAGAAGCGCAAAATGCGATTGGCGCCCTCAACTCGACGGAGTTTGGTGGGCGAACGTTGATCGTCAATGAAGCCAAACCCCAAGCCCCACGTACTGGGGGTGGGGATTTTGGAGGAGGCAAACGGCGTAGTCGGTTCTAAAGAACGCATTTGGGTACAGGAAAAATGGGAGGGGCCAACCTGATCCTCCCGTTCGTTCACACCATTCTTTAGAGTGGCCACATCTGGTTGGCCGCCCCGTTTTTCAAGCAATGAAAAGAGGACCGTAGCTCGCGCAATGCCTCGAGACCAAAAGGGCGACGATCTTTGAACGGGTGAATAAAAAAATTGGTAGAAAAAGAGGGACGTATTCTGACCTCAGTATGTTTGGAGGTGTTCAGGAAAGGCCATTAATGAAACTTTCCCAAAATGTTATCAGGCGCTACGGTCAATTCAAGGCGTGGCTACAATTCATCACCTTCTATGAAATCGTGGTAGGAATGCAATCGACGCTGCGGCATCTCCTGCATTACAAGCCAATCACCCTTCAATATCCCCACGAAAAACGCCTGCTTCCCGAGAACTATCGGGGCATGCTGGCCTTACTACGATACGACGACGGGACGGAAAAATGCGTCGGCTGCGACCTGTGCGAAGCCATTTGCCCCAGCCGAGTGATCAACGTGATCAGCGCGGAAGTGCCTGATGCCCCCATCAAACGCTATGCCAAGGCCTATACGATGGACATGACCCGGTGCCTTTTCTGCGGCATGTGTGTCCAGGCTTGTCCGGTTGATGCGCTGGCCATGACCCGGGAATATGAATGGGCCGTCTACAATAAACGAGACCTTTTGCTGAACAAGGAACAGCTCCTCGCGATCGGCGATCGATCCTTCTCGAAGCGAGAGAAACGCCTGGAATTTCAACACCCCAACGTGGCGTATTTTAATATCGCGTTTCCTGGCCAACCGCTTAAGGAAATCCAACCTATAAGGAGCGTCCGCTGAATATGAACCACACTGAGAAGACAAGTGGCCAAAACAGTCAGAAAGCTAGGAGCCGTGCCCGTATGGGCGTGCATCAAGGCCTAGACCTTCAAGCGATGTTAGCCCAAGTACAACGCTCAGAACAGCGTCTTCTCGCCCAATATACCGTGACGCGGGTCTTGGCCGAATCCGCAACCCTGAAAGACGCCGGTGAGGACATTCTTCGAGCCATCGGTGAAAGTTTCGATTGGAAATTGGGCATGCTCTGGGATGTGAATACGCAGGCTGAGTTGCTCCGCTTTGTTGGCCTCTGGCATGCGCCGAACGTTGAGGCGTCTGCTTTCTACGACGATAGCCGGAAACGCACCTTTCCACGAGGTGTTGGTCTGATTGGCCAAGTCTGGGCGAGTGGCCACTCCCTGTGGATTCCTGACGTAGCCAGAGACTCGGGATTCCTTCGAGCTCCGATAGCCGCCAAAATTGGCTTGGGTCTTCATGGCTGGTGTGGGTTTCCCATCTATAAGGGCGAGCGCATATATGGAGTCATTGAATTTTTTACCAATGAAATCCGGGAGACCGATACCGAGGTGTTAGAGATGATGGCCGACATTGGCATCAAAATTGGGCAGTTTGTCGAGCGCAAAGAGGCTGAGGAAGATCTTCGGCAGTCGGAAATGAGACTTCAGGAGGAGGCGAGGTTGGCCGAAGTGGCCCGCGTCCTGGGAGACATCGCCCACGATATTAAGAATATGCTGATGCCTGTCAGTATGGGTGTCTCACTGCTGGAAGATGAGCTTGACGAGTCTTTTGACCAGTTGCCCCAGCCGGTGGTGGGGGCGGTGGCCAATAGTCGAGAACTTACCAAAGACCTCATTGCTATGATCAAGAATGGATCTCAGCGCGTGCAGGACCGGGTCAAGGAGTTTGCCGATTCTGTCAAGGGTCCTCCGCGAGCGGCACAGTTTGCTCCCTGTCGCATTGACGAGGTGGTCTCGAGCGTGTATGGAATGCTTCGAATCCCGGCTGACGAAGGCAGCGTAATTCTCCTGGTTAACGGTCTCGAGGATCTCCCTGTGATCCAGGCCGATGAAAGGCGACTCTTTAATGCGATCTATAATCTCATCAATAACGCCATATTCGAAATCCCATCCGGGGGATCGGTGACGGTCCAGGGTCGGACCGAGCAGGCGGGCAAGCAGGTTGTGCTGTCTATTATTGATACCGGAAAGGGCATGCCCCCCGAAGTGCGGGAAAGCCTCTTCACCTATAAGGCTATCAGTCGAAAAGTGGGCGGAACCGGACTGGGGACAAAAATTGTGAAAGACGTGGTTGAGGCGCATGGAGGAACCATTACCGTTGAAAGCGAGTTGGGCAAGGGAACCTCGTTTCATCTCTCTTTGCCTGTCGAAGGCCCGGCGAGGAAGTTGCCCAGTACCTTGACGTCGCAAGGGTAAAAAGAGCCTGCGACCATATTATTTTATTTCAGCCTAACCTGGGGTGAAAACATATCCGTAGACTATGAGCTCAGTTACCACCATGGATAACATGGCTCCACAATGATCGAACCCCTTTTCCTCACTGTAACTCGTGTGTCCACTTTCCACCAGCTGCAATATTTAACCAATTCCACAGGTTTTTTCTTTGAGCGTGAGAGCCGATTGTTTCTGGTAACGAGTCGGCATGTGATGATTGACGATCTGAGCAACCATTTCCCTGATCGCCTTGAAATTGAATTACATACTGACGCTGAGAACATGGCCCAATCAACGGGTTTTTCGATTCCACTGTACCGTGATAGAAAAAGTCTTTGGCGCCAGGCCACCGACACAGCCGGAGAAATTGATGTGGCCGTCATTGAGATCGAGCGTGCTGCTCTGCCAGATACGGTTGTTTACTGCGCCTTCACACCAACGCATCTCCTCGATCCCGTAAATCAGATTGAGGTCGGCAGTGGGCTGTTAGTGGTGGGCTTTCCGCTGGGCTTTCATGATACGTTGCACCACATGCCCATAGCCCGACATGCCATCCTGGCGTCTTCCTTCGGTTGGCGATTTGAGGGAAAAGGATACTTTTTGACGGATGCCCGCACCCATCGAGGAGTAAGTGGCGCGCCCGTGGTGATGCGCCTCCCAGGGTCGGAACCGACTCTGGGCCATCTACCTTGGAAATTGCTCGGTATTCATTCGGCTCGTCTGGATGTAGGGACACGAAATCTGGACCTGGACGAGGCCCTGGGGCTGAACTGTTCTTGGTATGCCGATGTTCTGCTCACGCTTACTGAAAAAATGGGCAAGCCCGGACTGGAGACGAAAATTGTGAAAGACGTGGTTGAGGTGCATGGAGGAACCATTACCGTTGAAAGCGAGATGGGCAAGGGAACGTCGTTTCAGGGTGTTCTGCGATACCCTGAAAAGGATCAGACGCTTAAAAAATAGTAACTATCAAAAAAAATGGCCTAAGGTGAAATTCCTATCTTCTGAACTCAATCAACACTCCCTTCGATCTATTCTATAAGGAGTCAGGCATGGCATGGGAACCGAAAGATCCTTTGGGACACAGCGGGGATAATCCGCTCAAGGAAGCTTGGGTCTAACCCAACAAAGGGCTCAAAAGTAGCCTAGACTTCTCCAGAACCTCTTGTCTTTATTGAAGAATCCTTTAATAAGCAACTCCCGTTTTTAGCGCCCAAAATTGAGCAAAAAACGGGAGTTCAGAAATAAGGAAAAACACTTTAGAATTAGTCAGTTACATAAATTCCTATGAGACAAATCGTCCCTTTGTTGAGTTAGACCCATAGGTCTCTTGGCAAAGAGCAATTGAAAATTCGTGATGGGGAGATGGTGGTTAGCGAAGTGAGAGGGTAATCGTTACGTGTCGGGGTACTCGACCCAGGTTTCTTTTTCGGCGAGGTATTTTTGGCCTTTGAAATTGAGACGGGTGCGCATGTTTGTGAAGCCTAAGAGTCGGAGCTGGTCCACAATATCTTTCGTGGTGTCCTGGATGGTTTTGTGCACTTGTGAATGAATCGTTAATGCCTCATACATGACAGATCCGTTATAGCCGCCTTCTACTCGTTTGATGGGAATCAGCCGGTTGAAGTAGCGATCACTGGGATCGGTCCCTTCTAGTTGGTGCTTTTCCACCACCGCGTTTTTGACTCGAAACGATAAGGGTAATGAGGTCATGGGTCTTGACTCCTGTTTATTGAGGGGCAGAGTTGTGGCGATTTCGAATCGGTTTTCTTGTCAGTATCCTACCCCGATCTTGCTTTGAAGAGGGGATCGTCCGCGTTCTTTCGGGATATTGAGCCGTAGAGTGTCATGTTTTCGCGTTGGGGATTATAGGCTGCGCTGAAATAGGCCGCAAGCCTGGTTGACTTGGGTCGGAAACGGCACGTACCCTTCACCTCTCCTAAGATAAACTACGGTCATGAGAAAGGCCGCGTGGCAAAATGGATCGTAAGTCATCGGTTGCCGATATTTCACTCAATCTCCCCAATAGTCTGACTGTTCTTCGAATTCTCTTAGTTCCTGTTTTTGTTGGCCTTTTGCTGTATGACCACTATGATTTGGGGCTTGTGGTTCTCTTGATTGCTGCATTAACAGATGTCTTAGATGGGCTGGCCGCGCGCCTGACTGACCAACGGACCCGTTTGGGCGAGTATTTGGATCCTCTGGCAGACAAATTAATGTTGATGTCGGCCATCATCACGCTCTCGGTTCTGGATTTCATCCCGGTCTGGGCGGTAATTGTGGTGGTGAGTCGTGATGCCATTTTACTGGCTGGCACGCTCCTGGCCAATTTGACGGATACGGATATTGATATTTCGCCAACGGCATTGGGAAAAGGCACCACCTTCGCGCAAATTTGTTATGTCATCGCCGTCATGTTGCAGGTAACCCGGCAGTTGCCCGACTTTCTTGTCGAGCCGTTCCTATGGGGCATGGTGGTTTTGACGATTGGATCGGGCGTGCATTATTTGCTGCGCGGCATTCAGCATGTGAATGGGTCCTCTAAGAAAACCGATCCGGAAGGTTCGCCATTACGGAAGGCTCACCATGGTGATTCGTGAACGGGTCGGAGATCGTTTAGTTGAGGCGAAGGTGGTGTCCTCGGAGGATCTGGCCCAGGCATTGACCATTCAACAGAAGGAGGGCGGCCGGCTTGGGAGTATCCTTGTGCGAATGGGTGTCCTGTCTGAATCGACGCTGCTGGAATTTTTAAGCCAACAGTATGATGTTCCCACCGTAGAATTGTCGACCTGTTCTCTGGATCATCACCTGTTAGCCCTTCTTCCCCTGGCGCTGGTCCAACAACATTTAGTGGTGCCGGTCAAAAAAACAGCGTCCCGTTTAACATTGGCGATGGTTGATCCAACCAATACCGCCTTATTAGAGGAACTGCGGTTTAGAACAGGACTCCAAATTACTCCAATGGTGGCATCCGAATCGGATGTTCGCACGGCCATTTGTCAGGCGTATGGCCAGTCCTCCGATGGAGATGCCTTTCAAAATGGCAGGACCTTTGAAATTGGAGTAGGGGCTCAAAAGATTCAATCTGCTGGTTCATCTTCTCCAACTTCTCCGACAACCTTTGGTCGGGGAACGACTCTTTCTTCCCTTCCCGATTCCGTATCCCGCATTGGGTCTTCGCAGGAGGGTGTGGTTGAACGAGAAAGTTCCGTGGTCGATGTCGTCAATGACCTGATTCAAAAAGCTATTGAGATGGACGCCAGCGACATTCATATAGAACCGCTGGAAAGTCTGGTCCGTGTACGTTTCCGTTTGGATGGTGTTTTGCGGCCGATTCGTAACCTTCCGAAAGCTGTGCATCAGTCGTTGCTGGCGCGGCTGAAAATTCTTTCGGATTTGGATATTGCGGAACGGCGGTTGCCGCAGGATGGACGGATGAAAATTGATGGGTTTCCCCAGGTTGACATTCGTGTGGCTATTTTGCCGTGTCTCTTTGGTGAAAAAGCTGTTCTGCGGCTATTGAATCAATCTGGTTTGGCTTTGCATCTGACGAATCTTGGGTTGGAGCAACCTGATTTAGACCGAGTGATCACAGCCTTAGAAAATCCCTATGGCATGATTTTAGTGACCGGCCCTACTGGTAGCGGAAAAACAACCACTTTGTATAGCGCGTTGCAATATCTGAATACTCCTCACATGAATATTGTGACCGTTGAAGATCCTGTGGAGTTTCAGATCCAGGGGATCAATCAATTGCAAATTCATGAAGAGATTGGCTTGACCTTTTCCAAAGGGTTACGGTCGTTTTTACGCCAAGATCCCGACGTCATGATGGTTGGAGAAATTCGTGATCGGGAAACGGCTCAAATCGCGATTCAGGCTTCATTGACCGGCCACCGAGTGTTATCGACTCTTCATACCATGAATGGTCCGGGAGCGATTACGCGGCTTATTGATATGGGAATTGAACCGTTTCTGGTGTCTTCCGCCATTTCACTAATTATCGGGCAACGGCTTGTGCGAAAAAACTGTGAGTTTTGTCTGGAATTAGACACCCAGTCACATGCTCAATTGATAAGTATTGGGTTTTCTGAAGAGATAGTGGAGACGGTTCAAGTGATGAAAGGGCGTGGTTGTGAGCGGTGTCATATGACCGGCTACAAAGGGCGGATGGCCTTGTTCGAAACATTGCCGATGATTGAATCCCTACATGGGGTTATTCTGTCCCGAGCCTCGACTAGCGAGATACGGGCATGTGCCGTTCGAGAGGGCTTTCGAACGTTACGTCAAGCGGGGTTAGTGGCTTTGCAACAAGGGCGCACAACCATGAGTGAAATATTGACCGAAACCAGTGACGAACAGAGGGTTTTAGCCATAAGAGGGAACCGGTAACGCGATGGAATTGTTGGACGTGTTACGAGCATTACGCGAGGGTGGAGGATCGGACCTGCATTTGGTGGCAGACAGTGTGCCGCGACTGCGTATTGATGGACAATTGCGAGGGATGGACTTGCCAATACTCACGGCCCAGGATCTTCGTCGATTTGTCGAAACCTTGCTGACCGAAGAACAACAACGACAATTGACCGAAGCGGGCGAGTGGGATGGAGGGTATACGATACCTGAGATTGGTCGATTGCGAATTCATATTTATAGACAACGGGGTTCTCTAGCCATGGCCGTTCGAGCGGTAGCGAATATGATTCCCAGTTTAGACCAATTAGGAGTGCCTTCCATTGTCAAATCATTAATGCAAAAGTCTCAGGGGCTGATTTTGGTCACAGGTCCTACGGGCAGTGGAAAAAGTACGACCTTAGCCGCGATGTTAGATTATGTGAATCAGGAACGGTGTGCCCATATCGTGTCTCTTGAAGACCCGATTGAAGTGCTGCATGTTCACAAGAAGAGTCTGGTTTCTCAAATCGAAGTGGGTTCTGATATTCCTGCCTTCCACTCTGCCTTAAAAGGAATTTTGCGCCAGGATCCCGATGTGGTGTTTTTGGGGGAATTGCGAGATCCGGAAACGATTCATTCAGCCTTAACCTTGGCTGAAACCGGGCACTTGACCGTGGCGACGTTACATACCAACTCCGCCATTCAGTCGTTGACGCGACTCATTTCGGCTTTTCCCGCTCACCAACAGTCGGAGGTGCGTGCGCAATTGTCGATGGTTTTGGAGGGCGTTCTGTCACAGCGTCTCGTGCCACGATGGGAAGGAACCGGAAGAGCGTTGGCCTTGGAAGTTTTAATACTTTCGCCGGCTATCCGAAATCTCATTCGTGAAGATAAGTTGCATCAAATTTATTCTATGATGCAAACCGGGCAATCCCAATTTGGAATGCAGACAATGAACCAAGCTCTGACCGACTTAGTGACTCAAAAGGTGATAGCATCGGAATTGGCCTTAACCCTGACGTCCTTCCCTGATGAATTCACCAAGCTGTTGGAGCGAACCGGTCGTGTTCGGACGTCGTCGCCGTCTTTCGCTCAGTTACGTCCCGGAGTATAAGAAATGGCCTATCGAAAATGTCATGAGATAGGGGAATAGAAAAGGGAAGGGGAAGGGCTAATCAGTTGTTTACCTCTATCTCTAGCTTTTCTTTGGTCCGCTTTTTGGGGATGTCCGTCTCGTGTTTCACCGGTGGAATGAATTTGTGACCTTAGGGAGTTAGCAATAAACATTATGGCAATGTTTCATTACCTGGCAAAAAACTTCGAGGGGCAGTCCATTCAAGGGGAAATCGCGGCGACCTCTTCACAGGAGGCCCTTCGCCTCCTTCGTCGAGAGGACATATTAGTGACCCGCTTGACTGAAGTCATGAGCCAGGCTGTGCGAACGACACCATGGAAGTTTTCTTGGAAGAACTCTCGTGTTACCAACAAAGAGCTTGTCGTCTTTACCCATCAATTTGCGACATTAATTCGTGCTGGAGTTCCTCTTCTCGAGTGTTTGGATATCTTAGGATCCGAGGCAGACAATCCCGCATGGCACCCCATAATCAAGCGGATTCATACAGAGGTGGAACAGGGTGCGTTATTAGCTCAGGCTCTGGAACAATTTCCGGCTCTTTTTCAAGAATTTTATCGACGGATGATCAAGGTTGGAGAAACGACCGGTCGGTTAGATGAAAGTTTGTCGCAGCTGGCCGTATATCTGGAAAAACAAGCTCGGTTGCGGGCCAAGATTGTGGGGGCGTTGACTTATCCTGCCTTGCTGATGTCGGTGGCTATCATAGTCTTCGTTTTTTTGCTCATCTGGGTTGTCCCGCTGTTTTCGGGGTTGTTCCAAGAATTTGGCGAATCTCTTCCCTGGTTAACGCAAATGGTTCTCGATCTTTCCAATGGTTTGCGGACGCATGCTCTTGTCCTCTTCGGTGTCCTAGGAATTTTGGCGTTCGGAGGCCGAATTTTCTTGGCTCATTCAAAGAGCCGACGCATCTTGGATGGGATTCTATTAGGTCTGCCAATGATCGGGGCTATTTTTCGAAAGGCTGCGATTGTACGTTTTGCACGGACATTAGGGTTTGTGGTTCGCCGTGGTGTCCCGTTATTAACGGGTTTGTCAGTGGCTGGACTGGTGGCGGGTAATTCAGTGTTTGCGGAAAGCATTGAACAGGCTGCGACCCAAGTTCAGGATGGGAAGCCATTATCTGAAGCGTTGCGGGCTCTAGGGGTATTTCCGCCTATGGTGACCCAGATGATAAAAGTTGGTGAATCGACCGGGTCTTTAGATACCATGCTTGAAAAGATCGCTGATTTATTTGAGTTAGAAGTGGAACGGGTAGTGGCTACATTGACCTCGGTATTGGAACCCAGTGTAATTGTGTTGGTAGGTAGTGGGATTGCTCTTGTGGTGGTGGCCATGTATCTTCCCATTTTTTCCATGGGATCAATCATTGGGTAGAAGGAGGAAGGATTGTGGGTGATCACCCGGATACGGACCAGGAACTTACTATTCATGCTCCGGCCAAGGTTAACCTTTGTATTCGTGTTTTAGATCGCTTGCCTCATGGGTATCATCGATTGTGGTCTCTCATGCATTCGGTAGACCTGTTCGATCACCTTCGCATTCGGTTGAATCAGGACCATAATAAGATCCAGTTAACATGTGAAAATGTTAGCTTGCCGGTTGATCAGGGTAATTTGGTGTATCGGGCCGCTGAGGGTGTCCTTCGGCGTGCTGAACAATCGGTTGGTGTGGAAATTGTCCTTCAGAAGGCCATTCCGTTAGCTGCAGGTCTTGGCGGTGGGAGCAGTGATGCAGCAGCTACGATATTTGGGTTAAATCAATTACTGAGTTTAGGGTGGGGACTTCCCGAAATGTGTGAAGTAGGAGCTGAATTGGGTAGCGATATCCCATTCTTTTTTCAAGCGCCCTGTGCCCTTATCCGTGGGTGGGGCCAAGAGGTGACTCCTTGTCGCATTGATGGAAAACGATGGGTGGTATTGGTCAATCCAGGTTTTCCTATCCCAACTCAATGGGCTTATGAACAATTGGCGTCGAGTCGGGACGAAGCTTCGCCCTTGGATCCATGGACCACACAGGTTGAATCGAGTCTGCAGGTATCTTGGGCTGAAGTCATTGATTCGATGGAGAACGATTTTGAAGAGGCCTTGTTTCCCCTTTACCCTATTTTGGAATATATAAAAGACAAACTTCATGTGCTTGGAGCTCAAGGATCTCTTTTGTCGGGAAGTGGGGCCACGGTATTTGGCCTTTTCGACGCCTATGAGACGGCACATGCCGCATGTGTTCAATTACGTCAAGACACCCAATGGCATGTGTTTGCCGTGCCGATGGGGAGCACAGCCTTGCCCCACCCTTCCATTCGGGCGGAAGTCACCTCTGGCGCCCTCCCGCATTGACCAAAACGCCATGAGTTGACAAGTTACGGAATTTCCCATTAACTTTCCCCCTGCTTTTTTGTCAGATTTTTCCTCCATTGCCTACTGTACACCTCATCTGGAAGGTACGAGAGATATATGCCTGGTGAATTAAAATTGTTAACGGGCAATTCCAATCCTGCCTTGGCTACAGAAATAGGTGAGTACATTGGCCAAGGTTTGAGCGAAGCGACCGTGACGACATTTAGTGATGGCGAAATCCGTGTACGAATTGATGAAAATGTCAGAGGTGGAGATGTCTTCATCATCCAGTCCTGTTGCCATCCGGTGAATACCTCCATCATGGAGCTTCTGCTCATGATTGATGCGGTCAAGCGATCTTCGGCTTCCCGAATTACTGCGGTAATTCCCTATTATGGTTATGGTCGACAAGACCGTAAAGATCAGCCCCGAGTGCCGATTAGTGCAAAGCTGATTGCCGATCTTTTGACGGTGGCCGGTGCGAATCGAATATTGACCATGGATTTACATGCCGGTCCTATCCAGGGCTTTTTCGATATTCCCGTGGATCATCTTTATGCGATGCCGGTTTTATTGGATTACATCAAAAAACAGCAGATATCGGATATGGTGATTGTTTCCCCCGACGCTGGGGGAGTAGAGCGAGCCAGAGCGTTTGCCAAACGGTTGAATTCCTCCTTGGCAATAATCGATAAACGGCGGGAATCGCCTAATAAGGCCGAAGTGATGAATATCATTGGGGAAGTTGAAGGCAAGCATGCTCTCTTATTTGATGATATGATCGATACGGCTGGAACTATTGTCCAAACCGCCAAAACGTGTTTAGATAATGGGGCTCTTTCGGTCTGGGCAGGGTGTACCCACCCAGTTTTGTCAGGACCGGCGTTGGAACGATTAGAAGGATCCTGTTTGAGAGAGGTTCTAGTTACTAATACAATTCCTCTCAATGGAAAAGAGCAAACATGTTCAAAATTGAAAGCTCTTTCGGTTGCTCCATTGTTGGGGGAGGCAATATTGAGAATTCATCGAGAGGAGTCAGTGACCTCGTTGTTTGTGTAGGGTCTTAGGTCGAATCATCTAGGGGTGATAATAGACACGTGGTATTTTTTCATTAATTTTTTGAAAAGGACCTAACTTATGAAATATGAACTTGATGTGGAAAGGCGAGAAAAAGCTGGCAAAGGAGTGGCTCGACAGTTACGACGTCAGGGGAAAATTCCTGGTGTGATTTATGGAAGTGGAAAGTCCCAATTCCTGGCCCTCGAGCATAATAACGCAAGGAAATTGGTGCTCTCTCAGGTTGGCCATACCGGGTTGTTGACGGTCAGAATTCCCGGGGAATCGGAAAAAGTTGCGGTATTGCAAGATCACCAACTTGATCCTATCACTGGGGCTATTCTGCACATTGATTTATTTGAAGTTTCAATGGAGAAACCCATTCGAGTGAAGGTTCCGGTTTCAATTACTGGCGCGGTCCCCATTGGCGTGAAAGAAGGCGGGATTGTGCATCAACCTCTTCGAGAATTACATATCGAATGTTTGCCGGGGCTGATTCCCGATCATATCGAGGTAAACGCTGAAAATTTAGGTGTCGGCGATGGCATTCATGTTAAAGAAGTAGAGGCCCCTGAAGGGGTCAAAGTTTTAGATGATATGGAGCTAATGGTTGTCCATGTGGCCACAAAGATCTCTGAGGCGAAATTGGAATCGTTGCTGACCAGAGAAGTGGCTGAAGGAGAGGCTGCGCCGATAGAAGAAAAAGCTAAGACCGAAGCGGCTCCCGCAGCAGCAGTGGCGGCACCGGAAAGTAAGGCGAAAGAAGGTAAAAAATAATCCTTGCATGTGGTTGTGGGCCTCGGAAATCCCGGGCCACCCTATCAGAAGACGCGGCATAATCTTGGGTGGATGATTCTTGAGCAGGCGGCTTGCCGATGGGGGCTTACCTTCACTCAAAAGGGTCAGGCCCTTCAAGGACTAGTAAAAGTTGGAGGTTCGCCGGTCCTTTTGGCTCTGCCTCTAATTTGGATGAATCAAACTGGAGAAGTTGTTCAATCCCTCCTTCAAGAGAAGCATTGCACATCGTCAGATCTCATCCTGGTGTATGATGATTTGGACCTTCCACTTGGGGCATTTAAACTAAAAACTCGTGGAGGTCCTGGGGGCCACAACGGTCTTCGTTCTGTGCTGGCCTATCTGGGAACCGAACATTTCTACCGTCTCAAGGTAGGAATCGGCCGACCTCCCGCGCACGAAGATCCAGCGCAATATGTGTTGTCACCATTTCATCCTGAAGAGCGTGAGCAGGTACAGGCATTATTACCCAGGGTCGTTGATGCTCTAGAATGTATTCTTTGTGAGGGAATTCAGGCTGCAATGAACAAGTTTCACGCGCCTTCCGATCAGAAAGAAACCGACCATGAATAATTATTATGGTGAGCTCAGGAGGAATACATTTTTTCCTTTTAAACCCCTTGCATGGGCCAAACGCAGTTAGTTTGACAGAATCTTTTACCCTGTGGTAGTTTCGTTCCCTTTTTGTGATATAAGGCCATCGGTCTGTCTGTATGCGAAATAGTTCTTTTATAGTGTAGAGAAAGGGTGTGTATGAAACTTTATGAATCAATATGTATTCTAAGGCCTGTTCAAGCTGAAACGGAGAATGACCAAGTTGTTGAGAAAATGAAGGAAGTTTTAACCAAATCTGGAGCGAATATAGTAAAACTCGATAATAGCGGGAAGAAAAAATTAGCCTACGATATTCAACATGAACGAAAAGGCACATTCATAACTGTCCAATTCGAAGGACCGCCAACTGTTGTTGCGGAACTAGAGCGGTTCCAGCGAATGGAAGATCAAGTCATGAAGTTTATGACTGTTCTTGTGAACCCTGCTGACTTAGTTGCTGTGTCTGAAACTGAGGGAGAGGATTCCGAGGATGGTAGGCTTCAATAAGGTCATTTTAATAGGTAATCTGACGAAAAATCCTGAACTTCGGTATACTCCCAATGGAACCCCAGTGGTAAATTTTCCGTTGGCGGTCAATCGTCGGTATCGCCAAGCGGATGACCAAAAAGAAGAAGTATGCTATGTTGACATCGTTGTATTTGGACGACAAGCCGAGCATTGTGCGCAATATCTCAACAAGGGCGATGGCGCTATTGTTGACGGGCGTCTCCAGCAGCGTCGTTGGGAAACAGACGATGGGCAAAAGCGGAGTAAACATGAGGTGGTGGCCCAAACCGTGACATTTTTACCCAAAAAGGCATCTTCTGGCAGTTCCGGATCGGGAACATCTGAAGAATCATCTTATGATTCAGATGAGTATTATCCTGACCCCCTGCCCTAATTTTTAGCGGAGGAAAAGTTTCTGTGGAAAAAGGACGATTATTTCAGCGTAAAAGAGTCTGCCGATTTTGTTTCGATAAAACACCACTGGATTATAAGGATGCCAATCTGCTGCGGGGTTTTTTAACTGAACGAGGACGAATTATTCCCAGACGAACGTCTGGAAATTGTTTGCGCCATCAACGCCGTCTTACTCAGGCTGTAAAGCGAGCCAGGCATATCGCCATCCTGTCCTTTTCTGAAGAGCTGCGGTAAGTTGGTGATTCTATTGTGTGTCTGCCAAGAAATCGTTGAGGGGCGAGATAAGAATTATTTTCGCATGACCAATGCCTTTACTCATCAATTTAGTCGATATTCCCGCTGAAGGACATTCCATTGAATGTAAGGTTCAGTCTTCTGACGTCGCCTTATCACCGGAAGATGGAGAAATTCTCGGTACTCTTAACTGTACTGGGCAGGTATTTTCTTCTGACGACCATTCAGCCAATTTCCAGGGAATGATAACAGGTAAGGTTGTTCGTGAATGCGTTCGATGCTTAATTCAGTATACCGATGACCTATCATTATCATGGGATGCACAGTTTAGAAACCCATCCCAGTCAACCATTGTGCGGGCTCCTTCAAGGAAGAATAGTGGTCGCCGAAGACATGATTCGACTGCAGATGATGAACACGAAGAGGAAATCGATTCGTATCCGATCATAGATAAACAGATTGATTTGCTTCCGGCATTACGGGAACACCTGATTTTGGCCACACCTCTTCAACCGTTGTGCCATGAAAGTTGTGCGGGTTTGTGTCAGATATGTGGGACGAATTTAAATGAAGGTGTCTGTGGGTGTTGTTCTCCTGTAGCGGATACTAGTGAAGCAATCTCGACCATGTCCTCAGGGTTGAGTCGAATAACCACGAAACAACCTTCAAGGACTGTTTAAAGAGGGGTGCGTAGGGAACACATCGTTTATTTTTAACCATCGAGTTGGAACATTATGGCAAATCCGAAACACAAAATTTCCAAAGCCCGTCGAGATAAGCGGCGATCTCACCTGAGACTCACGCCACCCAATCTCTCAATATGTCCTCAATGTCATGAACTGAAACAACCTCATGTGACTTGCCTGAACTGCGGCACCTATAAAGGGAAGGCTATCATTGCAGTTGAAGAAGGATAGCGACTGACCTTTTTCCCAAAAATCTTTTTCAAGCCAATCCCATGAAAATAGCTGTTGACGCGATGGGAGGAGATCATGGTTTATCTCCCACCGTTGAAGGAGCTCTCCAAGCAACTAGGGAATTATCTCTCTCTGTAATTTTGGTCGGAGATCAAGCGGCTATTCAAGCTCAGCTGGACAAGCTGAGCGGCAAAAAACCCAACATTGAAATATTGCATGCCTCTCAAGTGGTTGGAATGCATGAATCTCCTGCCCTCGCAGCGCGAAAAAAACGTGATTCTTCTATTTGGAAAGCCACGGAGTTAGTTAAATCCAAAGAAGCTGATGCCCTGGTGAGCGCTGGCAATACTGGCGCGACCATGGTTTCGGCCTTTTTTTTATTGGGATCAATTGCCGGCGTAGATCGTCCTGCAATTGCCGCGACATTGCCGACTCGGCAAGGAAAAGCCATTATGTTGGATGTTGGGGCAACAGTGGATTGTACGGCTCGACAGCTTCATCAATTTGGCATTATGGGACATGAGTATGGAAAACATCTTTTGGGGGTCGATCGACCCCGAATTGGCCTTTTGAGTATCGGTGAAGAAGATACAAAGGGCAATGAAGCCACGAAGGAGGCCTTTAAACTTTTGAAAGAAAGCCCTATTAATTTTATTGGCAATGTCGAAGGACGAGATGTCTATAGCGGAAATGCGGATGTGATTGTGTCTGATGGATTCATTGGCAATGTGGCCTTGAAAATATCAGAAGGACTGGCAGACGCGATTAAAAAAATGCTGATGAAAGAAATTGCACAGTCCGCCTTGGGCAGGTTTTCTTATCTTTTTGTGGCCGGTCCCTTGCTTCGTCTGCGGCGGAAGACCGATTATGCCGAATTCGGTGGGGCTCCCCTTCTGGGAGTGGAAGGCATCAGTATGATTTGTCATGGGCGATCTTCTTCAAAAGCGATAAAAAATGCCATTTTGCAAGCCTATTCCTTGGCAAAAGGCGGATTGATTGAAGCCATCAGAGATGATATTGCCCAAGGAGTGATTTCTCCGGCCACTGAATCTAAGATTGTGTATTGAATTCTCATGAATAGTGCCATCCTTGGAACAGGCAGTTATGTACCAAGTCGGGTCTTGACCAATGCCGATTTAGAACGGATGGTTGAGACATCGAATTCTTGGATTGTGGAACGAACTGGGATTCGAGAACGACGACTGGTCGAACCTGGGCAAGCCTGTTCGGACATAGCGTTCGAAGCATCGTCGCGTGCTCTTGGAGCCGCTAATGTGAAGCCGAGTGAGATAGATCTCATACTATTAGCGACTTGTACGGGAGACACTCCACTACCGTCGACGGCCTGTCTGCTTCAATATCGATTAGGGGCCACACGAGCCGCTGCCTGTGATATCTCTGCAGCCTGTTGTGGGTTTGTGTATGCATTATCAATTGCTGATGCGTATATAAAAACCGGAATGCGATATGTGCTGGTCATTGGCGCAGAAGTCATGTCGGCCATCACTGATTGGACTGATCGCAATACCTGTGTATTGTTTGGCGATGGAGCTGGTGCGGTACTTCTTGGAACAGGTTCTCAGGATTCAGGGGTTCTTTCCACCCATTTGCACGCCAATGGGCGGCTGTCCGAAATGATTCATGTACCGGGTGGCGGCTCGAAAGAACCAGCTTCAAAGGATGTGCTTGATAAGAAACGATGTTTTATTCACATGAAAGGAAATGAAACCTTTAAAATTGCCGTCAAATCTATGGAAGAGGCTGCCTATGAGGCGGTGAAAGCTAATGGGGTAAGTATGGACGAAATTCATATGTTTATCCCCCATCAGGCCAATATGCGCATTTTGAAAGCGGTCAGTCAGCGTTTGGGGTTAGCTCAAGAAAAATTGATGATAAATGTAGACAAATTTGGTAATACTTCTGCTGCATCTATCCCTTTGGCCTTAGATGAGGCGGTTCAGAGCCAGAGAATTCATAAGGGAAATTTAGTATTGTTAGCGGCGTTTGGGGCTGGTCTGACTTGGGCCTCGGCATTAGTACGCTGGTAAGATGGCTGTCTGTTAACAAGTAAATCCCGATTAAAATGGTGCTGGTGTTAGGTGATTAGCGAAGACTTACCGTAAAGCGATATTTCCTTTCTAAGAGTGATAGGAGAAAAGGGGACATTATGTCTGATATGAATTGGGGAGCGGGAGATTGGGCTTTAATTCTTGGGGCCTCTAGCGGATTTGGTGAAGCAGCGGCACTAGAGCTTGCGAGTTTGGGATTCAACATCATTGGCGTACATTTAGATCGAAAATCAACCCTACACAATGCGGAACGTATTGGGGCACGTATTC
Source organism: Nitrospirales bacterium (assembly GCA_965223185.1). Classification (GTDB taxonomy): domain Bacteria; phylum Nitrospirota; class Nitrospiria; order Nitrospirales; family UBA8639; genus Nitrospira_E. The sequence continues at coordinate 1,758,726 of OZ244988.1, forward strand.
GGGAATTGGGCCGAGACGTCTTACTGTTTAATGCAAATGCTGCCGATCCTGAAAAACGCGCAGATATTTTACAGGCGGTGAAACAACGGGGGGATGAATCTGGAAAGCCAATTCATATTCGAGTTCTTCTGCATTCATTAGCCTTTGGAACCTTAAAGCCGTATATTGCGGAATCGGCCGCTGAAAGTATTAATAAAGCTCAAATGGATATGACGGTGGATGTGATGGCGAATTCCCTCGTCTATTGGACACAAGATTTAGTCAGCCAGAAATTTTTAGGTGCTGGAGGGCGAATTTTTTCGATGACGAGTGCGGGAGGGGCTCGAGTGTGGAAGACTTATGGAGCTGTTTCTGCGGCGAAGTCGGCCCTTGAGTCCCACACCCGGCAACTGGCTTTGGAATTAGCCCCTTTGGGTATTACGGTGAACTCTCTCATGGCGGGTGTTACCGATACGCCAGCGCTACGAAAAATTCCTGGTTCGGAAGACATGATTGCCATGGCTCAGCGAAAAAATCCGTCAAATCGTTTAACAACGACCCAGGATGTTGCCGATGCCTTAGGCCTGTTGTGTCATCCCAAGGCTCATTGGATAACGGGAAATGTCATCTGTGTGGATGGAGGCGAATTTATTGTGGATTAGCCTTCACCAATAATTCTCTTTTTTAAACCAACCATGCCTTTCTCCCAACCATTTGTTCGAACTCGTGAATTTACGCGATGAATACTACTATCGGATTTTTATTCCCAGGGCAAGGCTCGCAATCTGTTGGGATGGGGAAAGAGTTATATGAGACCAATTCTCAGATGGCGGAGCTCTATCAAGACGCTGCAAAAGTCTTAGGGTATGATATAGGATCATTATGTTTTGAGGGTCCGGTAGAGCAACTCAACCAAACGGAATTTACTCAACCGGCCTTACTTGTCACAAGCTTGGCAGTTTTTCATCTGGTACAAAGTGGCCCTTTGATTCCATCTGCGGTGGCAGGTCACAGTTTGGGAGAATATACGGCCCTTGTTGCAGCAGGGGCGATCGGATTTTTAGAAGCGGTCCGCCTGGTGCAAAAGCGAGGACAATATATGTCGGAAGCGGTCCGTCCTGGGAGTGGATTAGTTGCGGCGGTATTGGGTCTTTCCGAGTTGGAAGTATTTGAGGTCTGTAGGGAGGCGGAATCTCAGGGTATCGTGGCACCAGCCAATTTAAATTCTCCAGGACAAACGGTTATCGCTGGAGAAAAAATGGCTGTAGAGCGAGCCCTGGAAATAGCAAAAACTCGCGGCGCAAAGCGTGTGAAAGCTTTGCCGGTCAGCGTTCCGGTTCATACGCCCCTCATGCAGGTTGCGGCCGACCGTTTAAAAAACGACATTGATTCTTTGGAATGGTCTGATTTAAAGGTACCCTTGATTAATAATGTGGAAGCCAAGGCTTTGCATACCGCTGATGAGGTGCGTGTGTCCTTGGTCAAACAATTGCCTTCCTCGGTTCGTTGGCAGGAATCGATCCTAACCATGTGGAATATGGGCATTACGAATTTCATTGAAATCGGCCCTGGGAAAGTATTGACGGGACTGGTGAAACGTATTGTGCCTGAGGCAGAAACCTGGAATATTTTTAATCAAGAATCCTATGAACATGTTCTTGCCCATGTGGCATAATATCCCGGCATTCGACAACCTATTGAAAGGATGACTATGCCAGTTCAAGAGAAAATCGCTCTCGTCACAGGAGGAGCACAAGGAATAGGCCAGGCGATTGCAATTGGGTTAGCCCAGGAAGGCGCGGATGTGGTTGTGGCTGATTTGAATGCCACTCGGTGTGAAGAAACAGTTGAAAAGGTTAAACAATTAGGTCGGAATGCTATGGCCGTTTCGGTTAACGTGGCAGACTGGGATCAGGTTAAGAAAATGATTGACCAGGTCCAACAAGAATGGCAGCGAATCGATATTTTAATCAATAATGCCGGTATTACTCGTGATGGACTGCTGATCCGCATGAAAGAAGAAGATTGGCAAGCGGTCTTACAAGTGAATTTGACGGGAACCTTTTATTGTATGAAAGCCGTGATGCCGATTATGAGTCGTCAGCGTAATGGCCGTATTGTCAATATTGCCTCCATTGTTGGGGCTATCGGAAATATTGGTCAGGCGAACTACGCTGCGTCCAAAGCTGCCGTTATCGGGCTTACAAAAACCGTGGCAAGGGAATATGCGAGTCGCAATATTACTGTGAATGCTGTTGCACCGGGATTTATTGACACCGCCATGACTCAAGATCTCTCTGCTGATACAAAAGAGGCCTTGCTCAATCAGATTCCTTTAAAACGTCTGGGGCAAGCCTCGGATATTGCCGATGCGGTGAGTTTTTTGTGCTCGGAGAAAGCGGGATATATTACTGGCCATGTCTTGCATGTGAATGGCGGGATGCATATGGCCTAAACCATTTGTTATGGGGTTTGCATACTGAATAATCAATTGGAAGGAGGAGGTGCCAACGATGGCTGTAGAAGATCGGATTAAAAAAATTATTGCCGAACAATTAGGTGTTGAAGAAGATGATGTTGTGCCAGATGCCAAGTTTGTGGAGGACCTGGGGGCTGATTCTTTAGACACGGTGGAATTGGTGATGGCCTTAGAGGAAGAATTTGAGATAGAAATTCCAGATGAAGATGCGGAAAAGATTCAAACGGTTGCCGCCGCTGTCGACTTTATCAAGGAAAAGGTCTGATTGTTCTCCCCCTAGAATAGCGGGATGCGTGCAATGAACGAGTGGAAACCACGGCGAGTGGTGGTGACCGGACTGGGGCTGGTCACTCCGTTAGAAATTGGTGTGCCGAAAACTTGGGGAAAACTTTGTCAAGGTCAATCAGGCATTGGCCCTATAACCAGGTTTGATACCAGCCAATATTCGGTGCGCATTGCCGGAGAAGTGAAAAATTTCGATCCTGCCAATTTCATTGAAAAAAAAGAAATCAAAAAAATGGATACCTTTATCCATTTTGCCGTGGCTGCAAGCCAAGAGGCTGTTGATGATGCGAAGCTCGTTGTAGACGCGCATAATGCTTCACGTATCGGAGTGTATATCGGCGCGGGTATTGGGGGTCTCCCCGCGATCGAACATTACCACAAAGTATTATTGGAACGTGGGCCGGATAGGGTAACGCCATTTTTTATCCCGATGGTCATCATTAACCTGGCTTCCGGGCAGGTCGCGATTCGGTTTGGAGCCAAAGGTCCCAATGCCTGTGCTGTGACGGCTTGTGCCACCGGGAATCATTGTATCGGTGATGGGTTTCGGCTGATTCAACGTGGTGAAGCAGATGCCATGATTGTAGGTGGCACGGAGTCAACAATTTGCCCAACTGCTGTGGCCGGTTTTGCAGCAGCAAAGGCCTTGTCCAAGAGAAATGATGATCCAGAAAGAGCGAGCCGACCCTTTGATAAAGACCGCGATGGGTTTGTGATCGGAGAAGGAGCTGGGGTGCTTGTCATCGAAGAGCTGGAACATGCTCGTGCGCGGGGTGCCAGTATTTATGCGGAGATTGTTGGTTATGCGTTGAATAGCGATGCCTTTCATATCACAGCCCCCCCCGAAGATGGCGCAGGTGCTGTGACGTGTATGGAAAATGCGATTCATGATGCGGGAGTACCCAAATCCTCAGTGGGTTATATTAATGCCCATGGAACATCGACTTTTGCGGACCGGGTTGAAACGCAAGTCATTAAAGAAGTATTCGGGGAACAAGCCTATTCCATTCCCATCAGTTCCACCAAATCAATGACCGGTCATTTACTTGGCGCAGCAGGTGGCATTGAAGCGGTTTTCTCGATTTTGGCGTTGCAACAAGGGATTATACCTCCAACCATAAACTTAGATGATCCTGATCCTGAATGTGACCTGGACTATGTGCCGAATCGGGCTCGAGCTAGTTCTTTCGACGTGGCCATCTCCAATGCATTTGGATTTGGCGGGGTGAATGCCTGTTTAGTCTTTCGTCGGTGGCAAGAGGCATAATTCTTTAGACATTATGGTTCATACCACCGGGTCCTTCCTCTCATTTCCTGTCTCGTAGGCGCTGTCTGGATGGCATCTTCATGCGATATGATACAATGAAAAGGTTTTAAGAAATTTGGACTCAGTCATCTGGATGATACTTGCTTAACTAGGCGATGGTGGTGAAGAGGAGTGGTTCAGGTTTACGACATTCAGGAGAGCCTTCAGTATGTATTTAAACAAGAAACTCTCTTACGTGAAGCATTAACCCACCGGTCTTTTGTACAAGCATCCGGACATGAAGCAACCCAACATAATGAACGATTAGAATTCTTGGGAGATGCCGTGTTGGGACTCGTGATTAGTGAAAGTCTTCTCACTATGTTTCCCACATCTACCGAAGGGGAACTCTCAAAGCTGAAGGCTGTTTTGATTAGTCGTGTCACACTTGCCAATGCTGCGGTGCGTCTTGAAATTGGGCAATGGTTGAGGCTTGGCCGGGGTGAAGAAGTTTCGTTAGGTCGGGAAAAGCGTTCGTTACTGGCTAATGCACTTGAGGCCCTCATTGGGGCGGTGTATTTGGATGGAGGATTGGAGACTGCTCGTGCTTTTATTCACCGGACGTTAGACGCTGAAATTTCCGATTTACGGAATCGTCCTAAGATCTCAGTTCGAAGGGATTGGAAAACACGCTTGCAAGAATGGGTGCATCAACATGATGGTTCAAGTCCTCGGTATCGGCTGGTTCAGGAATCTGGACCAGACCATCGAAAAGTTTTTAGTATGACCGTGGAAATTAGTGGAAAAATCATGGGTCGAGGTGAAGGGAGCACAAAAAAAGAAGCCGAACAGCGTGCGGCCCAGCAGGCTTTTTCACAGGCAACAATGAGTGGTTCCAATAACAAAAGAAAATCATTTGAGTAGCAATGGAGGAGTCATGATGAGCGAATTGTCAGGTACGTGGATCAAAGAATTTCGACGAGGCCTAGTGGTGATCGCGTTGATGGCCGTCGTTAATGTCTTATGGAGTGTTGGGGCCAAGGCAGAAGAATCACCCAGTGACCAATCTGCGCCCCACGTGTTACTGAAAACAAAGTTTGGTGAAATGGAAATTGTGCTTTTCCCTGATTTAGCGCCGAAACACGTGGAAAGTTTCCTGAAATTAGCCGAATCGGGATTTTTTAACGGCACCATTTTTCATCGCATTATTCCAGGGTTCATGATCCAAGGCGGGGATCCTCTGACCAAAGATCCAGCCAATCAAAATCGATATGGAACAGGTGGCCCGGGTTACACCGTACCTGCAGAGTTCAGTACGGTGGCCCATGAAAAAGGTATTCTCTCCGCTGCGCGAACAGCTGATCCCAATAGTGCGGGTTCACAATTTTTTATTATGGTTGATAAGGCCCCACATCTTGACGGTCAGTACACAGTATTTGGAGAAGTGGTAAAAGGGGTAGAGGTTGCCGAAACCATTGTCAGTCAACCGAGAGATTTGCGAGATAACCCGGTCGAACGAATTGAAATGACGGTCGAAGTTTTGAAGTAGGCCACTGCCCTTTGGTAAGAAAAGACCAAACGGGAATTAGGAGGACGGAATTTCTGACTGGTAATCAAAGCCACTTGGAATGACAATGCGGCCACCGGCCCCCGTTTGACGGGCAAGTTGTTCAGCAACATCGGGATGGCGGTCACGTACGTATCCCAATAACCCATGTAAAAAACGATGAGAACGGAGTCCTGGTCCTGAAAACCGTTGGATAAAGGCGTGAGCCCGATCTAAGACTTCAGTAACCATGGTGGGTTCCAAGGACTGGCGCTCACCAAACACTTTAAATTCTTTCCGCAATTCTTCTCCAAAGGCTGGAATCCCAGTTTCCGGGATTTGAATCAAACTGAAACTTCTTCTGAGGCTTTCGAGTCCTTCTAAGACATCGGCATCTTGTGCGTCACGTCGATCTTGAAAATATCGAAAAGCTAAGGCTTCAAATACATAAAAAATTTCAGTGGCCCGTTCCCCAGAGTACTCTAGTAACTCCCGATAAAAGGTCCGCCGTTCTATTTCAAATTTCCCTCCCGCTCGCTTTTGCTGGTAGTCATCATGCATTTCCAGAAATACACATGATGTCGGGCAGGAAATATTCGTCATCCGGTGCTCGCCACAACATTGACTGCAAATCATCCCAGCCAAAGCCGGGCACGCCCGTTTCCCTTTTCGCTGCTGACAATAGGCGCATTTACTCATTTGACAGATCTTTCTTGAATAAATCTAATCCATAATCTGAAAGGGTCCGTTTCTTTTTGTTCGGATTGTCATTAGATGGGCGTTCTAATCCGTTGATCTCTGCGCCTTTGGCATACAGATAAGGGACCAAAATCACATGATTGATTCGATCCACGCCAATGCCTGATGGAGAGAGTAAAAATTCGGCAATGGCTTCTTTTTTCAGGTCTGGGCGAATGCGCCATACTTTCCCCGCGGTTAGATCAGACACGTACATGATGCCATACCGGTCAAAATCAATGCCGTCCAGATTATGAAAGCTTCCAGAAAAGAAAGAGTTCACGAATACTTCGTGCAGTATCCCTTTTTCATCAATTTCAAATACTTTCCCATCGTTCCATCCCACACCCATTAAATGCCCATTCCGTGGATGAATGGCTAGCCCGTGAGGATGGGATAATTTGGCATCATGAATGAATGAGGTAATGGCATAGTCGTGATTGGGGTCGATCTTAAAAATTGTGTTGGTGTCGGCATCTGACACATACAAAATTCCATGCGAATCGGCGGCCAGGCCGGTGAGTGATTCCACATGAAAATGTGAAAAAGGAATGGTAACCAGAGATTTTCCTGTAGTCTTATCAAATCCTCGTACAACGTCGAGGTCGGCGACGTAGAGGGTGGAATCGATGATGGCCATTTCCTTTGGTGAGTGCAGGATCACAGATTCCCTTCCACCTTGAATGAAATGAAGGGAAGTTACGTTTCCTTCTTGATCAGCTTTGCTGATAAATCCTTTGTTTTCACGGGTTCCCGGATCACCGTTCGCGTTAGCAATATAATAGGCTTGGCCTTCGTCTGCGATGATATTTTGCGGAAATTGAAGGTTCGCAATTTCATAAGCCAGGAGGGATGGAATTCCCATAATCGGCAGGCTCGCTGCTGAGATAAGAAATAGGGCAAAAGTGTCGCGTAATAACTTCACGAGTAATGAATGGGGTGGTCTTTGTGTAAAGAGAGAGTAAGGACCAAAAGGTTCAATGCGTTTGAATTTATTTCAACCGATGCTCGGCATGGTAAGTGAGGATTTCCGAGGGTGTCAAGAAAAGTGGTGGCTCGCGTTGCGTTGACGAAGTTTTTCGGTGCTTGATATCGTGATGAGCCTTGAGTAAAAAGAGATGAGACGTTGGAATTAACTATTCACACATTGTTGTAAAGGGGAGGCACGTGTCGGCAAATCTTATTGATGGTAAATCCTTGGCGATGAGTCTTCGAGAAAACATCGCTCGAGAAGTCAGTAGTCTGAAAACACGTTCTGGGATACAACCCGGCCTGGCAGCGGTCTTGGTTGGCGATGATCCCGCCTCGGCCGTGTATGTCCGAAATAAAAAAATCGCCTGTGAAAAAGCGGGTTTGTATCCTCAAGAGCACCTGTTGCCAACTACTACGACACAGGAAGCCCTATTAGCCCTCATTCAGGGCCTGAATGCAGATCCCAAGATTCACGGTATTCTTGTTCAGTTACCGTTACCCTCTCATATTGAGAGTAAGGTCGTGTTACAGGCGGTTTCTTCTGAAAAGGATGTGGACGGATTTCATCCTGTAAACGTAGGGCGGTTGGTGGAAGGAGATCCGGTCTTTGTGCCCTGCACCCCCAAGGGGGTCATCCACATGATTGATTCCACGGGGGTAGAGATTTTAGGGAAACGAGCTGTGGTGATTGGACGTAGCAATATTGTGGGAAAACCAGTGGCCATGTTGCTGCTTCACCGGCATGCGACAGTGACGATCTGTCATTCGAAAACCAAGGATCTTCCCTCGGTTGTGAGGGAAGCAGATATCGTGATTGCAGCCATAGGAAAGCCCTTGTTTGTGAAGCCTGACATGATCAAGGAAGGGGCGATTGTGATTGATGTGGGGATTAATCGGTTAGACAATGGACAACTTGTTGGAGATGTGGACTTTGATCAGGTGAAAGATCGAGCCGGATGGATTACGCCCGTCCCTGGGGGAGTGGGGCCTATGACCATCGCTATGCTTCTTCAAAATACTTTGGAATCAGCCAAACGGTTTGCCAAATAAAATGAGCCAACTCACCATCCCTCAGTTCCAACAACGTAAACTCCAGGGTAAAAAAATCACGGTTGTCACAGCCTATGATGCGTTGTTTGCCAAAATTGTGGAACAAGCTGGCCTGGAAGTGATTCTGGTAGGGGATTCCTTGGGCATGGTCCTACAAGGGAACTCTAACACCTTATCAGTCACCATGGATGATATGCTGTATCACACTCGAATGGTGGCACAGGCAGCACAACGGGCCTTGGTGATCGGGGATATGCCGTTTTTGTCCTATCAAGTGAGTGTTGAGGAAGCCGTTCGAAATGCGGGGAGTTTTCTTCAAGCAGGTGCTGCGGCTGTCAAACTCGAGGGAGGTTTGTCGGTAGTGGATCGTGTGGAGGCGATGACGCGGTTTGGCATTCCAGTCATGGGTCACCTAGGCATGACCCCGCAGTCGATTAATCAAGCCGGGGGTTATAAAGTGAAGGGGAAGGAACAGGGAGAAGCCCAAAAAATCTTGGAAGAAGCCAAAGCCTTAGAAGCGGCTGGGGTATTTGCTGTGGTGTTGGAATGTGTGCCAAATTGGGTAGCTCAAACTGTTACGCAAACACTGCGTATTCCAACCATTGGGATCGGAGCGGGGCATGGTTGCGATGGGCAAGTGTTGGTTCTCTACGATTTGCTCGGATTGTTTGATGAATTCGTTCCCAAATTCGTGAAACCCTATGCTCATTTAAAGGCCGATGCCTTACAAGCTCTCAAACGATACAAAGAAGAAGTTGAATGTGGGAAGTTCCCCTCTGACGAGGAAAGCTACCACTGACGAGTGAAAAGTGAGAAGTGAAAAGTAAGGAGTAGCTCGGAGTTCCTCTTTCGTCTTACTTATTCCTTTCCCAACTTTTACAGTTGTTCAAGAATTTCTTGTCGTTTCTGTTGATATTCCTTTTCGGTTACTAGCCCTTCTTTTCGTAACTCTTCCAAATTCTTCAATCGTTGTCCAATGGGTTCGTATGCCGGTTCCAGCGCGCTAGACGGCTGTTTGAATGAGCTACTTGGAGAACTGGGAATATTGGCAAGATCTTGGAGTGACAGCACAAAATGAGGAATATGAGGTGCCCAAAGTTCTATGGCGCGATGATGTGTGAGTTGGCGAACGGGGTCAACACTCTTCAATGAATGAAGGGGTTCTCCTAGTGGCCGAAGAGGGTCTGCTTTGGATATTTGCGGAGAAGTGGTTGCCGAGATCGTATAGTGATAATTGGGGAGGACAAGATGAAGTTCATGACGTTCTATATACATTCCGCCAGAGGTTATCTCCCAAATCCCATTTCCTCGAGGCATTGAAGAGTAAAATGTGACGGTTTCCAACGGCGTAGCCTGCTCGAAAGCTTTAGCGAGATTATCGGAGAAAAATCTCCGTTGTTTTTCAGAAAACGCTTCTTGTGTCGTTGAGGACCCTCCTAGGATTCGATCGAGTAAGGAGGAAGGGTGGACCTCGAGATGTTGCAGAATTTTTTCTATCTGTTCTGGTGGAAGAACAGCGGGGTGAGAGTATTCCGGAGATCCTTCGCGGTACGTTACTTCCATGCCCACCATCTTGTCAGTGTCATTGATCACATATCGAGCGGTCGAAGGCCCTAAGCTACAACCCACCGTTCCCCATTCTGTGAAAACGGCTAACAGTAGGAGTGGAACGAAAATGGGATTTCTGTAGGTTTTCATGAAAAAAGGTGCTTCGCAGAGAATAAAAAAAATAATGACATAAGATCAAAAGAATGTAACACTATTTTGCGGTAATGAATAGAAAAGTCTAGATCGGGTTGAAAGACTTTTCTCTAGCCAATCCAATTACCCACACATTGATTCCAAGACGAATAGATAGATTGATGATCGGTATCCGAAGGTATCTGCCATTTGGCCTAATCCCCTTTCTGATTTTTGGATTAACACAGTTTGCAACGGTATTACCAGGCTGGATCCCGGAGGCCGAAGCCATTCCTGCCTTTGCCAGAAAATATCAAGTTAATTGCCATGTCTGTCATACCCGCCAGCCTCGCTTGAATCCCTTTGGAGAACAGTTTTTGGAAAACGGCTATCAAATGCCGGGGACTGAAGACGGTGGTATCGTAGCAAAGCTTAAATATGGCGATCTGACCTTAGATCAGGTGTCTAATTATTTCGGGGCCTTATTCGCTTCATCTGTTTTAGACAACAACGAACTAAAACGAGAGATCGAGGGATCCGGGGATACGACTGAACTTGGAACCCCTACCATTCTTCGTTTGTTTACGGCTGGCACAATTACGAACAATGTTGGCTTTTTTGTGGAAACGACCACATTGTTTGGGCGGTCTAACGAGTTGGAGTTGGGTAGGGCCTTCGTGACCCTAAATAATTTAGGGGGAATGAATTGGGGGCATCTCCGAATCGGGCGCTTTGATCCTTCAGCCTTTTTCTCAATGGCGAGAGGGCGACCTCAATTTCCCCCCATTGGTCCAAAATTGGCCCCACCGTTTGGTGCTTTTAACACTCCTACCGTGAATCGCTGGGCACTCTTTCAAAGTGCCTATGCCTCAAAATTTTATGGGTTGTTTGATCGGAATCGAACCGCGATTCAGCCTTGGGATTCAACCTTATATAATTCTCCAGAAGAAGTAGGTATTGATATTCACGGTCGTCCATTTGGCCCGTGGTTTTTGTATCAAGTCGGCATTCTCAACGGTGGTAACGAACGCGCTGGGGATTCGAACAATTCTAAAGACTGGTATGTCATGACCCGTTTCGATTACGCCCGGTCGGATAATTTTTCGGCCAATCTTTCGGGATTTGCTTATTTTGGGAATCATAATGCAAAAGTCTCGACCAATGCGGATGTCAGTCGAAGTCGGTATGGAGTAGGAGCGAGAATTCGGTACAAGTGGTTGGACGTGTATGGCGCCTATACGATTGATCGGGTTACAGATCTTCCAAGTGGAATGGGGGCGACATTCGATTCCACCGCGACTGGTGTGACGGTGGAAGCCCATGTTCTTGTGACCGATCGGCTGTTACTTGGGACACGATTTGATCATTTGGATGCTGGAGGTCTGTTGTCGACGAGAAAAAGTGCCACCTTCGTAGGATTGCAAGCTAGGTATTATTTGCGATCAAACTTGGTCTTTACTATCCGGGACGATTTTAATGTGAGAGACGCCGAAGGTGGAGTAAGTGCCGCGCGAAATCTTCGCAATCGTTTTGCGGTTGATGTGAGCATTGTGTTTTAGTGGAGAAGATGTTCATGTTGAGAACCCTCAATCAAGTCCTCCCAATAGTTGTAGGCTTTTTTCTATTACAGATGGGGTTAGAGGTTTCCTTCGCTAATTCAAGCGTTTCGCATGATATGGAAAAGGGGCAAACTATTTATGAACGATCGTGTCTGATTTGTCATGGGGCTTCCGGGAAAGGAGATGGACCTGCGGCTTTTTACAATTCTGCATTTTCTGCCTCACGGGCAAGGGATTTTACCGTAGGCAATTATAAATTTCGCTCAACGGTTTCCGGAAGTCTGCCGGTTGATCAAGATCTCTTTCGCACCATTACCAATGGAATTTCCGGCTATATGCCTTCGTTTTCTGGATTATCTCCGGAGGAGCGCTGGCAGGTGATTGGCTATATCAAATCCTTCTATCCGGGGTTTCAGGAGGAAACGCCCGAGCCCATTCAACAGATAGCGTTGAAGGTGCCAGCATCAGCGAGCAGTGTACAACGTGGGAAGGCATTGTATGTATCAATGGATTGTCATAGCTGTCATGGGCAACATGGACAAGGGGATGGGAAAGTGGCCTTGGCCGGGGAGTTAACGGATAGTACAGGATTGTCAATTTCGCCCAATGATTTGTCCAATCCTTCAGGCTGGAAGAATGGTATGACGGCTCACGATATTGTTCGCACGCTCTTTACCGGATTGGATGGGACACCGATGCCTTCGTATTCCAGTCAATTAGCTGGGCATGAAGAAGATGCTTGGCATATAGCTAACTATCTACTTTCTTTGTCTGCTACCAAATGAGTCAAACATTCTGTGTTTTCCCTTCTTCTTGACCACATGTGCGTGAAGCCAAATTTCAATCTGACGACGACGTGTTCCAGTCACGTTATTTTACAACGTGGGTTCTCGGTGTTGCGTTTCTGTATGTCAATTGTGCTACTTCCTATAGGCTTTGCTCAGGCCGGTACTCTCGAGGGGACGGTGCGGTATCTTGGCATTCCGCCAAACCCCAAGATTTTATCTGTGGCAAAGGATCAAGAGTATTGTGGAAAGGAAGTCAGTATCCAAACCATTCATCTCGATCAGGTTCAGGGAGGATTGCGTGATGTGGTCGTCAGTATCCAAGGTCTGGACGAAGATCTTCACGTTGAGGCAAAAGAACGAGCGGTGTTAAATATGCGATGTGCGTTTACTCCTCGTATTGGGATAGCCAGAAAAGGTCAAGAAATTGAGGTTCTTAATCAAGACCCCATTCTTCATAATACCCATATTACATACGGGAAACGCACGATTTTGAATGTTGCGCAGGTGCCGGGTGGGAAATCCATCGTGAAGAAGTTAAAACATTCAGGACTCCACGAAATTCGGTGTGATAAACATGTGTTTATGAGTGGATATCTACATGTGTTTCCTCATCATTATTACGCACAGACTGATCAATCGGGTGCATTTCGTATTACCGGTATTCCCCCAGGAAGACATACTATTCTGGTATGGCATGAAATCCTGGGTGTGTTGAAGCAAATAGTTACCATCCCATCAACAGGCGTTGTTCAGCTAAACCTATCCTATCAATAAGTTTTGTTCTTTCATTTCTCTTCGCAAAAGGTTTTTTTCCTGTTCCTCCAGTAGAATTTCAGAATTCTCCATCAATCTACAGAATTGCCCTAGAAGAGCCGAAATTCATAATAAATTCCTAAGTATCCCAGGGCCAATCTTGGACCTTGGGAGAGATGCGCCTTTAGAAATCAAACGATAAAGAAGCCAACTTGATACACCTTTCAGGTCGAAAGTCTCGTGAGTAATAACCCAGCGCATTTCTTAAATTGGCTTTTACGAAAATGGCGGGGCAGTCTCGTGTTCCGCGTTTCGTCGTGCCTTGCCCTCGGCATTGGATTTTTAGTGTTTGTTGGTGCTCTTTTGATTGGTTATGGCCAGCGAGAATTACTGCAAGATGCCTTTCAAGAGCGAGGGGTGGCCGTAGCCAGAACGTTCTCAACTATTGGGGCAGGGGCGGTCCTGGATAATTTATATCGCATTCAAGAGGCCATGGAGAAGTATGCTCAAGACCGGGACCTTCTTGTTTTTGAAATTATTGATCAAGATGGGATGGTCATTGCCTCCATGAGCCCCTCCGCTATTGGAACGATGCGAAATGATCCCATTTTCACAAAAGCACAGGATCGGAAAGAAGAGATCCAGACTTTTAGCAAGAATCCCGCAGGAGAACTCGTGTTTTTTGTGATTGAGCCTCTATGGAATCAAGCTGAGGTGACAGCGTGGGTTCGGGTAGGATTTTCCATGAAGAGGATTGAGCAAAAAGAACGCGAGTTGTGGTTCGGGCTTTTTATTCTGGCCGGGGCTTTTATCGGATTAGTCATATTGGGGGTAAGAAGAGGATTTATGCAAATCATTCCAGTTCTCCAAGGGATGATTGATAAGCTGCAGGGGGAAGCACAATGTACTAAGTCAACTGGTTTTCAGGATATGTGGCAGCTGGAGTCCTCATGGTCGAGTGATCCACAGAATAATGGGTTACAAGGAGAAGTTGAGCAGTTGGCCGGGGTGGCGGCTCATGCGGCTAACCTATTAGAGGATCGTACGAAATCTCTAGAAACCAAAAACCGCGAACTGACTCGATTAGCGTCTTTTCCAGAAATGAACCCTAATCCGGTCATAGAACTTGATATTCACCAACAGGTAACTTATGTCAATTCCGCCGGGAATAAGTTCTTCCCAGATTTACAACAAGAAGGTCCAAAGCACCCTCTGATAGAACAAGTGAGTAAGGCGTTAAAATGTGTGCTTGCCAGAGAAGAGAAAAGTATTCTGCAGGAAGTGTCTGTGTCGCATCGTGTATTTGTAGCACAGATTACCCTGGTACCTACTATTCAGGTGTTGAGGATCTATCTCCATGAAATTACTCAACGAAAAATTGCAGAAGAACAGGTGCGAACGAACGCTCGAAAATTAGAGGTTTTTAATCGCGAATTGGCCCAGTCCCGCGATGCTGCTTTAGAAGCGGCAAAAGCGAAGACTGATTTTTTAGCTACGATGAGTCATGAAATCCGCACTCCGATGAACGGGGTCATTGGAATGACGGGTTTGCTTTTAGAAACCGGTTTGAACTCAGAACAGCGGAAAATGGCGGAAACTCTTCGTGTCTCGGGCGAAGCCTTGCTAACGATTATTAATGATATTCTAGATTTTTCAAAGATTGAGTCTGGGAAGCTCGAAATAGAGAGTATTCCCTTTGATCCACAAAATTGTGTGGAGGAGGTTTTGGAATTATTGGCAGAACGAGCCAATAGTAAAATCTAGAACTGACGAATTGGATGTTCCAAAATGTTCCAGCGGTTGTGCAAGGAGATCCCGGACGATTTCGCCAGATTCTTATGAACCTTGTGGGTAATGCCATAAAATTTACTGAGGTAGGGGAAGTGTCTGTTCAGATGGCCCTAGAACATGAAACCGAGGAAGATGTGGTTCTCCAAGTGCAGGTAATTGATTCGGGAATCGGGCTGAGCCCTCAACAGCAGTACAAACTGTTCCAACCATTTACACAGGCTGATAGTTCTACCACGCGAAAGTACGGGGGAACTGGGTTAGGTTTAGCCATTTCAAAACAACTGGTTGAGGCTATGAATGGTACCATTAGCGTCATTAGTGAATTGGGCCAGGGGAGCTGTTTTACCGTCCAATTAAGGTTCCAAAGAGAGAAGTGTTTAGAGGAGGTCCCTAAAATATCAAATCTATTACAGGGACTTCGAGTTTGTTGTGTGGATGATAATCAGACGAATCGGATGGTGCTCTACCATTATACCCATGCGTGGGGCATGGAACCGCTATTGGCAGAGAGTGCCCAACAGGCCTTAGATCTTTTACGGGAAGAGTCCCACAAGGGTAGGCCTTGCGATCTTGCCATTCTGGATATGAATATGCCGCAAATGGATGGGATTGAATTGGCCCAGACTATCAAGGCTGATCCTGCATTGAAAAATGTGCGACTTGTGTTGCTGTCTTCTGGAAGTTTTCGCGGAGATTCTGCGAAATTCTTGGAAGTGGATTTTGAGGCATTCCTAAGCAAACCTGTTCGAAAAAATGATCTGCTAGCAAGCTTGGAGAGCCTAATGAGCCGCACAAAAGCGGAAACAGCCCTAATTTCTTATCCAGTCGAAAAATCTAGGGAATTACGAAATGTTTCGTTCCCACGTGTCGTAGGGAATCTCCTAGTCGTTGATGACCATGGAGTGAATCAACAGCTTGCTCAGATGATGTTAGAACGATTAGGGCATCGAGTAGATGTTGTGAGCAATGGGTTAGAGGCGATAGAAGCTATCAAGATGATTCCATATGATCTTGTTTTTATGGATTGTCAAATGCCGGAAATGGATGGTTACGAAGCCACAAAAATTATTCGTGAAATGGAAGACAGAAACTGGGATACGTTAAATAGAGAAAAGGCGATTCTAGAAAGGACACCTGATGTCGCATGCTTACTGTTTAATAGAATTTCGCGGGTTCCAATCGTGGCAATGACCGCAAATGCTATGAAGGGTGATCGAGAAAAATGTTTGGCTGCAGGGATGGACGATTATATTAGTAAGCCTATCAAACCTGAAGAATTGGCTCTGATAATTTCCAAATGGTTGTCTGTCAAAGAAAAGGTGGGTGTGTTAATTCACGACAGTGCTGTTGGATCCAGTCCGCAGGAGAAGGATGGCTTGGGTAGGGAACCAAGATTAAGGCATGGCTCATCATTTAAAGGTCAGGGGGATATACCTGAACCGATTCTTTCGTCAGACTTGCTAGCTGATTGGCGTGCTGCTGGGGGTAGTGAGTTTGTGGTGAAAGTTCTCACTCAATTCATTCATGACGCCATTGGGTGTATTGAGAGCATCCAACGCGCATTAGATTTACAAAGCGCCAATGATTTGCAGGATGCCGCTCATGGGTTAAAAGGTATGGCCGCCAATATGGGACTGACTTCACTTTCAGATCTGTCGAAACAACTCGAATCCCTTGGTCGTGAAAAGAATCTACCGGATAGTGTTCTTCTGGTTGAGTCGATTCGGCATGAATTTATTTGTGTCCAAACGGCTTTGGAAGAGTTGCTCGCACAAGAGAATCGTGGGTTAGGGTAATGAATAAAATCTTTCTTTTTTTAGCCGGTAATGCGTCACGGGTCATATGTGATAAATCAAAATGAAATTGGGAGAAGTAAGGAGTAAAGGTCGATCTAAAGATTAGATTGAGAAAAATGGTTCTCTGCTTTTCTAAGGTTTAATGCTGCATTGATTCCCTCCAACTGTTATCAAGGTACTGGAAACTCAATGCTAAGAAATTCATCTGTGTTTTGTGCAAGGGTTATGGTTTGATGAACGGTTCCCAAGGTTTTATGCCAAAGGGTCAGACGGTGGGTGCCTGGGGGCAAGTTGGGTATTGAAAAGGCTCCTTGGCTATCAGTAATGGCATGATACGGATGATCGAAGACTTGTATATAACCCCTCATGAAAGGGTGTTTGTTGCAGGAAATCGTCATCAGACCTGGCTGTTTCATGATTTTTTTGATGCCATTCGCTTGAGGTAATAATACGACATTGAAAAAAGCCCGGGTTTCTGTCCTAATATGAGTGTTGTGTAAAATTGCATCGACATTTCTCACTTCCAGAAATTGCTTTACTGAGCCAACTCCGATATGAGGTCGAAAATGGCAACGATCATTAGTAATGATGAGAGGGTCGTGTTTGGGGAAGTTGGCGGAATCCTGTAGCCCCTCAATGCTGACGACCACTTGATGTAGCCCACCTTCAGGGTTGACGCTGATCGGAATGGTTTGGCTGGTCGTTCCACAGGTCTCTTGATCATGCTCAACAATTTCCGTTTTTATGGGTGGAATTAGTCCATGATACAGGATTTGGCCCTGAAGCGTGGTTGTCTGGGCTAAGGTCTGAGTAGGCATCACGATACAGAATAGAGTAAAGATTATGATGGAGAATACAATGGTGATGCCGTACAGCTTACCAAAAGGATATCTGAAAATTATGGTGAAGAACGAAGTCATATATTTCGTCGATAAGGAAATCATAGATTTTTTTGTTTGTAGCGGTGCTTTAGTTTGAAAAAAAGAGACTTGGAGTTCTGAGGAATGACAGAAATCTCAAAAGAAGCACCATGGATCTTTCGGTGAAAATTATGGCCCTCTTGATAGAGATATAATAAAATTTACAAGATGCCAGATATCGTCAGGTTGGGACGAGAGGGCTTCGCGGAATGAAGCCATAGGAGACCCATCCAATCCCGTCAAAATGCTTTGGGCAATTTCTCTCGGTCGATGCCCGTTTTTAAATGCCGATGGTTGGCGGAAGTCCGGAGGAAGGACTTTTAATTCCCGACGGTCTCGAAGTTCTTCCTGGTCAATTAAGTTCCCTGGTTGGGTTGCTTGAGGACTATGGCATTTTCCGCACTCCAGCAAATCATAGAGTTCACGACCACGAGCAATACTCACAGCAGTGGAAGGAACCGGGCCTGGTGAAAGGACAATTGGGATTCTTTCGAATTCCTGATACCCGGATGAAAAACTTTTCACATAGGCAACAAGATCCCAACGATCCGTTTCGGACAACCCTAAAAATGAGGGCATGAATCCTGGAATCCCACGGGTGATGATTCCAAATAAATCATCGTCGGTTGGTAGCTGGCCGGATGGCGTCGATCTGAATTTAAATTCTGCCGCAGTAAAATCTCGAGGACGTGGAGCAGAGTATGCTCCTATATAAAACGCATCTGGACCGTCTCCCTGCCCAGCGTTTCCATGACACAGTACACAGGCTTTTTGATAAAGTTGTTGGGCATGCACTAAGGAATCGGCCACATCTTGGTGAAATTCAGCGTTAGATAGAGGAACCACGACCAAGTTTAGGCATAGAATGAGGCCGGTTGTGTTGCGGAATCCGCCCCGCCCAATGGCATTTTTAAAATGCCACATCGGCGCCCACGAAAAAGGCATTGCGAAAATTCCTTGCAGGGGCTCGTCCCCCCTGAGCTTGTCGAAGATTGAAGTCGTCTCGAAGAAATAGTGCAATATTGGATCTTAGATAATATTTGACAATTACCGCTAATAGAGAATGACTGGTTCTTTCATTACGGAGTCCTCCGGCATCCAAATGATCAAACCTCAATCCGAGTAAGATTCGATTTGTGGCCAGGACGTTGGTTTCTAGCGTAAGACCCGTTGCTGTAGCATCGAAGGTTCCTTCTAGAGAGGATGGCAGGTTAGCCACACGGTCGACAACAAAAGCTGCGTAAACATCCACCATATGATATCGGAGATTGGCAGTGAATCCGTATCGGCTCCAACTGACATCAGCCATCGAGGCCACCTTAGCATTATTGCTGCCGAAATAGGCTAAGCCTGAAAGGTTCGCTGAAAAATATGATCCTTGTGTGAAATCAAATCGGGTCATGACATACCAGTCTTTAGGATTGTTGGAATCGCCAAATGATTCATTTGCCCCGTTAAGAATGCCCACCTGATACAGGAACCACTCACCGAGAGGACGTCCGTGAATGTCAAGACCCATCTCGGCAACTGCATGAAAAAGAGATGGTGCTGTAGGTAAGATGGTGGCTCCTTCGCGATCAAATAATCCGTAAAATTTGCTGGCAAAAGCAGCAGGCGTGAGGCCGATTCGATTGATGGTGGGAGACATAAACGATCCATTGTCCACCGTATCGTCTCCGACCAGTTCAAATTGCTGTCGAAGGGTGGCATATGACGAATAAGCGGATGGATCTAATTTTCCGATTCGAAGATGGGCCCAGTCATGTGGACCGATATTGTTGAAGGTTACGAAAGCTCGTTCAACTCCGGTTTCACCTTCTTCGAGATTGGATTCAACTTCGGCAAAAAATCCGACGTTGTTCGTAATGGTACCAGCAGTAAAGAGGCTAAAGACTTCTGGAAAGCCTAATTCAGTGCGATCTTGGGGATTGCCATTGATATTGGACCCGGTTGCATGGCGGGAATATTCTACCATTCGAAGAATATTTCCACGCATGCGGAACCCAAGATAGTTTGTGACTTCATCTAGCGTCAGGTCTCCCAGTCGCGATTTCTTGATGGTGTCGCCGTCTTCGGTACCGGGCAATTGGTATCCGTTCTCTAGGAATCGTTCGCCTGTTCGGTTAAGGCGAGGGACGCGGGTATGACACACGCTACAATTCACATCATATTTCCTCGCAAATGCCGGTATGGCCTGGGTCTCTGGCACGCCCACGAATTGATAGAAGAAGATGATTGCGCAGAAAAAGGTAGGAGCATTCCTGCACCAAAGGAGAAAAGGCGTTCTACTTAATACGAGGAGGTGGGAGGAGGGGATGCCAGTCTGCAAGGACCTCACAATATTTAAATATGGGAGAGTTTAGTAACTATGTCAATAACCACCGAAGAAAATATATCTTTAGCCGACATTAAAGACAGAACAGCCCGCCCTCCTCCAATGGTAGCCACAGAGGGGGTGAAGTAGGTTTAACAGTTGTAAGGAAAAGAGAAGAATTGCCCGTGCTCCCACGCCAAAGTCCTTCTTTGTAAACCCAAAGTGCTTGGCTTGCCACAGCAGGGTATTCCTAGTATGCTCGGGGCTAAATACCCTACTGGTGTGGAGGGAAGGCGACGTTATGAATATTTCTGACAACATTCAAAGCTGTCGAGAAGGCATTGATCGGATTGATGATGAGATTCTCAAGCTCTTGAATGAACGCTCTCAATACGTTTTACAGATTGGCCATCTCAAAAAGAAACAGGATGCGTCCGCGCATTTGCATACTCAAGGGCGGGAAGTGGCCATTGTTCAAAGGTTGATGGCCAATAATCCTGGCCCATTTCCTAGCGAAGCCCTTCGTCCTGTCTATCGGGAAATCATGTCAGCCTCTCTGTCATTGGAAGGAATGCAAACCATTGCCTATTTAGGGCCTCCCGCGACATTTACCCATTTGGCAGCCATGCAGAAGTTTGGGGAATCGGCCGATTATATTCCCGTAAACAGTATCAAGGATGTGTTCGATGATGTTGAGCGCGGACGGATGCGTTTTGGTGTCGTCCCGATTGAAAATTCCACCGAAGGGGTTGTCAATCACACGTTAGATTTGTTTGTGGATTCTCCCTTGTTGATTTATGGAGAAGTGATGCTGGAAATTTCTCATCATTTCTTATCGAAAGCTCAAAAAATTGAAGACATCAAAACAGTCTATTCCCATCCGCATGCGATTGCGCAATGCCGTAATTGGTTGGAGACCCATTTGCCCGCCGTGGCTATCGCTGAAGAGCCCAGCACCGCGCGTGCCGCAGAGCGGTGTGTGAATGATCCGACAGCTGGCGCCATTGCCTCGGAGTTAGCCGCTCAATTATACGGGCTAACCATTTTACGGTCGCGAATTGAGGACAACATCCATAACTTCACCAGGTTTCTGATACTTTCTCTCAAGGGGGCGGAACGTACGGGTCGAGATAAGACCTCCTTTTTGGTTTCCGCCAAAGACCGGGTGGGTGCTCTCTATGATTTGATCCGACCTTTTTCCTCCTATGGCATTAATTTGACAAAAATCGAATCCCGCCCGACTCGTCGAAAAGTCTGGGAATATTTATTCTTTATGGATCTTGAGGGACATCAGGATGATGACCGCGTCAAAAAGGCGCTGGATGAAGTAAGGTCGCGGTGTTTGTTTTTAAAAGTGCTCGGTTCCTATCCCATTCACCAATAATTGCTGTTCCTTAACATTCTTGACCCCGGATTGTCAGATATGGCTTTACAGGTTCATCCAACGATTGGTTCCTTGAAGCCCTATGCTCCAGGGAAGCCTCTTTCCGAGCTTGAGCGAGAGTTAGGGATTTCCGAAGCCATTAAATTGGCGTCCAATGAGAACCCTTGGGGGCCGTCTCCTAAAGCCCTTCAAGTGCTTGAACGTGCATCCGGGTCGTTGCACCGATACCCTGATGGTGGAGCCCATGAGTTGCGGCAAGCCTTGGCCAAAAAATGGGCTCTATCCTCAAATCAGGTACTGGTGGGCAATGGGTCTGATGAAGTCATTAGTCTTCTCATTAAGACCTTCCTCGCTCCCGGCGAGGAAGCGATTATGGCCGATCTCACATTTGTGATGTATCGATTGTCGGTGTTGGGTGGCCATGGTGTGCCGATCGAAGTGCCGTTGAAAAATTGGACTCATGATTTATCCGCCATGGTCGAGGTCGTGACTGATCGGACCAAACTTTTCTTTATCTGTAATCCTAATAATCCCACTGGAACCATGCTGACTTCCACGGAAATCGAAACGGCTCTGGCACAGATGCCGGATCATGTGGTGGTGGTCTTCGATGAGGCTTATTTTGAGTATGTACGGAACGCTGAGTATCCGGACAGTTTGCGTTATGTTCGAGAGGGACGACCGGTTGTCGTGCTACGAACGTTTTCGAAGATTTATGGCCTTGCCGGTTTGCGGGTGGGATATGGTATGACGACGCCTGAGATTGCTGAGTATGTTAATCGAGTACGTCCCCCATTTAATGTGAATAGTCTGGCCCAGGAAGCGGCCCAGGCAGCGTTGTTAGATGATGAACATGTGGCCAAAAGTCGTGCCATGAATGAAGCGGAACTCACGTTTTTAGAAGAAGGATTAGGGAAATTGGGTTTTCAGACCATTCCGACACAAGCTAATTTTATCTATTTTGATGTACAAAGGGATGGTGCTGCTCTCTATGAGGCGCTACTTCGAAAAGGGGTCATTGTGCGACATATTCGTGGATCGATGATCCGGGTGACCGTTGGACAACCGACCGAAAACCGCCGGTTCCTTGAAGCGCTTGAGCATGTATTGCCAACGGTATCTCCAGCGGCGTGATTTGAAAATCATATGATTATTGTGTTGAAACCTGAGGCGACGGAGCAAGACATTGAACATTTGGTCGATCGACTTCGTTCCTTAGGCCTGAAATCGCAAATCACGAAAGGGGAAGAGCGAACGGTAGTTGGCGTGATTGGGGACGAGCGGGTCTTGCAGGGGCAACCATTAAGTGTGTTTCCCGGTGTGGAGAGTGTGACCCCAATCCTGGCTCCCTGGAAATTAGTCAGTCGAGAGTTTCAACCACATGATTCCATCATTGACGTGGGTGGGGTGAAAGTTGGTGGGCCCAAGGTTGCAGTTATGGCCGGGCCCTGTGCGGTAGAAAAATTAGAGATCACCGTCGGTATTGCCAAAGAGGTAGCTGCGGCTGGGGCGGCTATTTTGAGGGGGGGCGCTTATAAGCCTCGAACGTCACCCTATTCATTCCAGGGCCTGGGTCAGGAAGGTCTAAGCTTTCTGGCCGAAGCTCGGAACCAAACAGGGCTTCCCGTGGTAAGCGAAATTCTAGATGCGCGTGATTTAGGATATTTTCTTGAGCATGCCGATATCATTCAAATTGGTGCTCGCAATATGCAAAACTTCGAATTACTGAAAGAAGTCGGGGCGTACGATAAACCCGTTTTATTAAAACGGGGGCTCTCAGCGACGATTAAGGAATTTTTATTGTCCGCGGAATATATCATGTCTCGTGGCAATCGCAACGTCATGTTATGCGAGCGAGGCATTCGAACTTTTGAAAGTCAATACCGCAATACTTTAGATCTTGCGGCTGTGCCCACGTTAAAAGAAATGTCACATTTGCCGGTTATTGTGGATCCCAGCCATGCTACCGGGAAGTGGAAACTTGTGGCTCCTATGGCCAAGGCAGCCATCGCTGCAGGCGCCGATGGATTGTTGATTGAGGTGCATTCTAATCCGGAATGTGCTCTATGTGATGGAGAAGAGTCGCTGAAACCAAGTCGGTTTCAGCGGTTAATGGATGATCTGAGGCCAATTGCTCAGGCAGTTGGCCGAGATCTCTAATAATTTCCCCCCTGTTTTAACGCTCTGGTTTTTTTCATGGCGAGCCTCTCCTCAAAACATCTGTTTCAGCAAGTCACGATCATTGGTGTGGGTCTATTAGGCGGTTCCCTCGGCCTCATCCTGAAAGATCAGGGATTAGCCAAAACAGTTGTCGGGGTTGGTCGACGACGACCCAACCTTGAATTGGCAGTAAAGCTCCGGGCCATTGATCGTTTTGTTTCGGAACCTTCTGATGCTGTACGAGATTCGGACCTCATTATTTTAGCGACTCCGGTTGATACGTATCTCTCTCACGTTCAGCAATGGGGGAAGCATGTCCCTCCCGGCGCGATTGTCAGTGATGTGGGTAGCGTGAAGGGAAAGTTGGTTTTTGATGTGGAGGCCAACTTACCTTCTTCCGCAAATTTTGTTGGTGCGCATCCGATTGCTGGAAAAGAAAAATCTGGGGTGGCCCACGCCACCCCTACATTATTTCAAGGGGCACGGTGTATTGTGACTCCTACTCCAAACACCAATAATGAAGCCCTGGCGAAGGTGTCTGATTTATGGGAAAAAGCCGGGTCCAAGGTGTTGTCCATGGACCCGATGGACCATGATTGGGTATTGGGGGCGGTCAGTCACCTTCCGCATATTGCTGCATTTTCACTCATGCATACGTTAGAGGACTTGCAGAATTCAACACCAGGCGCTTTTAACTTATTGGATTTTTCCGGTGGCGGCTTGCGGGATACGACGCGAATTGCCGCAAGCTCTCCCGAAATGTGGCGGGATATTTGTTTGGCTAATCGTGAAAATTTATTGAAAATGGTGGATCAATACATTAACCAGCTTCAATTGTTTAGGGAACTCATGAGTGTTCAAGACGAGTTGGAGTTGGCCAAAAAAATCGAACAAGCCAAAATGTTACGAGAACAATTGCCATGAGTCAGCTCTTGATTGCTCCCGCTATACAACCCTTGCGTGGAACGATGACGGTTCCAGGCGATAAATCCATCACCCATCGAGCGTTAATCCTGGGCGCTTTGGCGAAAGGGACTACTCGTATTAAGGGATATTCGCAGGGAGAGGACTGTTTGAATACTTTAGGGGTAATTCGGGCTTTAGGAATTGATGTTCATGAGAATCACGAAGGGTTAGACGTTTTTGGTAAGGGGCTCTGGGGATTAACCGAACCTGCCAACGTGCTTGATTGTGGGAACTCCGGAACCGGGCTCCGATTATTAGCAGGTGTGCTAGCCGGGCAAAAATTTTTTTCCGTCCTGACTGGTGATGGTTCTTTGCGAAGCCGCCCGATGGGTCGGGTAGTTGAGCCGTTGAGACAAATGGGCGGAACCATTTCGGGTCGGCAAGGTGGCGATTTTGCACCCTTGGCCATTCAGGGTCGAGCTCTTCAGTCAGTGCAATATGAATCCCCGGTGGCTAGTGCCCAGATAAAGTCCTGCGTTCTCCTTGCAGGCCTTTTTGCGGAAGGGAAAACCGCCGTCAAAGAGCCGAGGAAGTCTCGAGACCATACGGAGCGCATGTTGGGGTACTTGGGCGTTTCCATGGGGATCGATGGTTGTACCGTTCATGTGGAAGGCCGCCAGTCTTTTGAAGGTAAGCCTCTCGTTGTTCCTGGGGATATTTCGTCGGCAGCCTTTTTTCTCGTTGCGGCGTCGATTGTTCCCGATTCCGAGGTGTTGATCACCGGAATCGGATTAAATCCAGAACGGACGGGGATTCTCGATGTATTATTAGCTATGGGTGCTGACATTGCGACATTTAATCAGCGAGAGGAGTCTGGTGAACCTGTCGGTGATCTGCGGGTAAGGGCTACTCGGCTCAAAGGTACGATGATCGGGCCAGAACTCATTCCCAAGACGATTGATGAATTGCCCATCCTCTGTGTGGCAGCAGCCCTGGCAGATGGGGAAACATGTATTAGAGGAGCTCAGGAATTGCGGGTTAAAGAAACGGATCGAATTCATGCCATGGCCACAGAATTAACAAAAATTGGTGTTGCCATAGAGGAACGGCCTGATGGCTTGGTGATTCAGGGCGGCTCGACGCTAAAAGGTGCGCAATGCCAGAGTTACGGGGACCATCGTGTTGTCATGTCTCTGGCTATCGCCGGTTTAGTAGCGAAGGAACCAGTGGTGATTGAGGATGTGGGTTGTGTGGAGACCTCCTTTCCAGGGTTTCATAGTAAACTATTGGATTTATTGACAAATTCCAAGTGATGTTTATAATAGGCCTGAAATTATTATCATGAGGAGAGAAAGATCGTTCAACCCCGTCGATTAGTGATTGCCATTGACGGTCCGGCCGGGGTTGGAAAAAGTACGGTTTCCAGATGCTTGGCGGATCGTCTTCATTACGGCTATCTTGATACTGGAGCTCTTTATCGGTCCCTTGCTTGGAAAGTGCAACAGGAGCAATTGGACCCCAAAAATGTACCTTGCATTGAAAAACTCCTATCCCGTACCAGTTTGAAGCTGGTGGCTGATCACAATAGCTTTACTGTTTCGATAGATGGTCAGCCAATGGATCCTAAGGTTCTTCGTACTCCCGTTATCAGTCAATTAGCGTCCTCTATTGCCGCTCTTCCGTTTGTGCGGGAATGGCTCTTGCCCATTCAGCAAGAAATTGGCAAGGCCGGCGGGGTCGTTGCCGAAGGGCGGGATATGGGTACCCGGGTTTTTCCGGAAGCGGATATTAAATTTTTCTTGGAGGCTGATGTGAATGTGAGGGCTCGCCGGCGTCAGCTGGACCTGGCTGAAAAGGGAAAGGCCATTGAACTGGAAAGCGTTCGTGAAGAAATGATCAGGCGAGATACCCGTGATCGCACTCGATCAGCCGACCCATTGCGGCCTTCTCCACAGGCTATCAGGATTGAGACCTCTCGACAGTCGGTGGACGAGGTGGTAGGGCACATGATGAGCATGATTGCGGACCGTTTGTGAGTGGGGTGATTTATTGGAGTCTTTGGTTTTTTTTTAGAGGATTGGGTAGACTATTTTTTCGTTTTCGAATAGAGGATGAACAGTATTTCCCCAAAAGTGGAGGGGTCATTGTTGCAGCGAATCATGCCAGTTTTTTAGATATTCCACTTTTAGGATGTGCCATTCCCCGTCGAGTGGTGTTTTTAGGACGAGCCAACCTCTTTCCCAATCGTTTTTTGAGCTGGATTCTACGAAAGTTGGGATGGATTCCCCTTCAAACCCATCGTTTGGATCGCAAGGCCTTTGGAGTGGCTCTGGACTATTTAAAATCTGGGACACCCGTAGTGATTTTTCCTGAGGGAACCCGAACGGAAGACGGACAATTACAACAGGGTAGGCCTGGAATCGGGTATTTGGTTGAAGAATCACAATGCCAGGTGATTCCTGTGTATATTTCTGGTACCTTTAAGGTTCTGCCCATAAATGCTAAGTGGCCAAAATTGTTTCCCGTGTCAGTTTTCTTTGGGAAATCCATGAGTTTCCCAATATACGATACGATCAATAAGAAACACGTTTATGAAAAAATTGGCCGATCTGTTATGGAGCAGGTTGCCAAAATAGGAGGCATACCTTCTCCTTATCGCGATATGTCGTAAGGAATGCAAGGATAGTTAGACAATTGTTTTCATTATTCACCATTTAACCTGTCTCTGTATTGTTGGAGGAATCAAGTCGGATGAATACGCTTTCTACACAACCTGAAAAAATGGATCGAGAAACCCTCGCGGCGTTATACGACGAAACGTTTAAAAATATCGAAGAGGGGACGATTACCGAGGGTCGAGTCATTGATATTCAACGGGATCGAGTCGTTGTGGATATTGGATATAAATCTGAAGGCATGATCCCGGTTGATCAATTTTCACAAGAAGAATTGGATACTCTGGCCGTTAATGACCCTGTCCAGGTCTATATTGAGCAATGTGAAGATTCTGACGGGAATTTGATGCTTTCCAAAGAGAAAGCCGACAAAATGAAGGTGTGGGAAGATTTAGAAGTTGCTCACAAAGATGAAAAGCAGGTGCAGGGCAAAGTCATTTCCCGGATAAAGGGAGGCATGATTGTCGATATTGGCGTCAAAGCCTTTTTACCTGGATCGCAAATTGATCTCACGCCAGTTCGAGACCTCGATGGTCTTGTTGGGAAGGCCTTTAATTTTAAAATTATAAAAATTAATCATCGCCGAGGAAATGTGGTGGTGTCCCGTCGAGCGCTGTTGGAAGAAACTCGTGATAAACGCCGGCAATCGACCTTGTCCACCTTGTCAGAAGGCCAACTTATTGAAGGGACCGTCAAGAATATTACCGACTACGGAGCGTTTTTGGACTTGGGCGGTATTGATGGCTTGTTACATATAACCGATATTTCTTGGGGCCGTGTGGGGCATCCTTCGGATATGTTCTCTATTGGAGACCGAGTCGAGGTGTTGGTTCTCAAATATGATAAAGAAAATGGCCGAATTTCGTTGGGGGTCAAACAAAAATCTGCTGATCCTTGGACGAAAGTCGAAGAAAAATATCCAGAACGAAGTCGCGTGCGAGGTAAAGTGGTCAGCCTGACTGATTACGGAGCCTTTGTGGAGCTTGAACCTGGAGTCGAAGGTTTGGTGCATGTGTCAGAAATGTCATGGACCCATGAAGT
Organism: Nitrospirales bacterium; assembly: GCA_965223185.1. Taxonomy (GTDB): domain Bacteria; phylum Nitrospirota; class Nitrospiria; order Nitrospirales; family UBA8639; genus Nitrospira_E. The sequence continues at coordinate 1,786,788 of OZ244988.1, forward strand.
GCGGCATCCCTCAAAAGTGGTTTCTGTTGGAGATGAAATCGAAGCGCAAGTCCTGCATGTTGATCAACATAGCCGTAAGATTTCATTGGGGATGAAGCAAACCGCCCCGAACCCATGGGATATTATTGAACAAAAATATCCTGAAGGTACCCAGATTGAGGGCAAAGTGAAAAGCGTTACTGATTTTGGAGCATTTGTTGGATTGGATGAAGGCGTAGATGGGCTCATCCATATTTCAGACATGTCTTGGATTAAACACATTAAACATCCTTCAGAATTATTTAAGAAGGGCCAATCCGTTAATGCGGTAATTCTAAAAATTGACAAAGATAAAGAACGGTTATCACTAGGGTATAAACAGTTAATTTCCGACCCGTGGGTGAGTGACATTCCTCAACGCTATCATGTCGGAGAAAGTGCCACAGGCCAGGTGTCGAAGGTTGCCGATTTTGGTGTGTTCGTAGAATTGGAAGGGGGAGTTGAGGGGCTTATTCACGTCAGTGAAATCGGACCAGACATGCAAGAAGGACTGGAGGAGAAATTTGCGGTTGGCCAAGAAGTTGTCGCAAAAATCGTCAAAGTCGATTGTGAAGATCGAAAAATTGCACTCAGTTTATGGGAGCATTTAAAGGATATCGAACAAAACGAGGTTGAAGAATTCAATACCAGCCAAGGTTCTGTTGATCAAAGCTTAGGACGTGTAGTGCAAACGTCAGAAGGTGAAGCAGAGAGTACTGAATCCAATGCTTGAAGAGCTGACTGCACAATGTCGAGGAGATTCCTATCCAAATGAATGAGCCCTATCCTCGATGGAAACGTGTGTTCTGGATGTTAATGGCAGGGGTCGTTCTGTTTATGATTGGCAAGTCGGTCCTGCCGGAATTGCTGGTCGCTGGAAAAGAAGGCGTCGCAATTGTGCGGGTGGAGGGCCCGATCATGGATTCTGCGCAGGCGGTAGAAGAATTGGAGGTTTTTGGAGACGATCCTTTGGTGAAGGCGATTGTCGTGAGGATCGATAGTCCTGGTGGAGGAGTGGCGCCATCGCAAGAAATTTACAATGCTGTTAAGCGTGTCAGAAAAGAGCAAAACAAAACCGTGGTGGCCTCCATGGGGACAGTTGCGGCCTCGGGGGGTTACTATATTGCGGTCGGTACGGACAGGATCTTGGCCAACCCTGGAACGCTGACAGGTAGCATTGGGGTAATAATGCAGATGGCAAATTTTCAAGAATTATTAGATAAGGTCGGTGTTAAAAGTGTTGTGGTCAAAACGGGAAAGTTTAAAGATCTGGGGTCTCCGTTTCGTCCCATGGTAGATGAGGAACGGGAATTGTTGGAATCCGTCATGAATGATACGCTGAGTCAGTTCATTGAAGCGGTGGCTGATGGCCGGTCAATGGACGCAGCGGAAGTAGAGCAGCTGGCCGATGGACGAGTGTTCACTGGGCGACAAGCCAAATCTGTGTTATTGATTGATGAGATCGGGGATTTGCATGATGCAATAAAATTAGCAGGTGAATTGAGTGGGATTGAAGGGACTCCCAGGGTCTTGGAAACCCCTAAACCATTTTCTTTTCAAGAATTCCTGGAAAGTACATTTTTAGGAGGCGTCCGTAGTTTGGCCCCTTCACGATTTTCAGCTCCATTACTATACCTATGGGTGGCATAGTCTAGATAAGGAGGGTTGGATGACAAAAGCGGATCTCATCGAGAAGTTGGCGGAAAAGGCTCCCCAATTAAGTCGACGACAAGCCGAGTTGGTGGTCAACACCATTTTTGATTCAATCCGTGACTCTCTGAAGCGCGGGGAAAAGACGGAGATTCGTGGGTTTGGCAGTTTCCGTCTACGGCATCGTCAAACCAAAGAGGGACGTAATCCCAAAACTGGTGAATCAGTTTCTGTTCCGGAAAAACGTATGCCATTTTTTAAGGCCGGTAAAGAAATTAAAGAATTGCTCAATCCTGAGGAAAAAGTCGCATCGTGATCTATGTCGACCTCTGACCCATCACCTTCAGTAGGAGATATTGTGTGGACTGAAGAAGCGCGCCTTCGCCTTGAGCGTGCCCCGAGTTTTTTAAGAGGCATGGTCCGTCGGCTCGCGGATAAAAAAGCCAAAGAACTTGGCTATGCTGAAATTACGGTGGATATTCTCGATCAATTCAAAAACCAAATGATGGGGCAAATGGGCGGGGAAGCCGGTCTGTCTCAGGCTGCTGAAGATATGGCTGCCGGTAAATTACCCTGGACGGCAGAAGCCAAGAAACGGCTGGAAACGATTCCAGAGTTTATGCGCTCCATGATCGCCAATATTGCAGAAGATGTGGCCAAAGAACGTGGCCATATGGAAGTCAATGTCGAATTATTTGAGAAGGTCGAAGCGTTAGGGGACATACAGGAACAGGTAGGCCTTCCTCTAGAGTGGACCGAAGAAGCGGTACTACTTCTCCAGAAAAAAATTGAACATTCTCCGCCAATGGCTAAGGAATTTGTGGCAGATATGTTAAAACATGATGCCGAGGATTTGGCGCGCGAGCAAGGGATAGCTCGCATGGATGCGGAATCGTTGCGGCGTCTCTGGGAAGCACCACAGACCCAAGTGGCCTGGGCGGATGAGGCGTGGAAACGACTTCAGACTTCTCCAGATTTTGTCCGCAGTGGCATTCGAAAGGCTGCGGAGCGCCGGGCTCGCAAGCTGGGATTGAAAGAAATTGACTCGGAGCATTTGACCGTATTCCGAAATGAAGCCATGATGAAAGCCGTTAAACGTATTCGAGCATTTGGGTATAAAGAATTGACGTTTGATGCATTTGACGATGCACTTGGCAAGGTTAAACGATTAAAGGGCAATGAACAGGCCGAACACCGTTTAGAAGAAATCCGGGACTATATGAAGACTAAACCGGATGTCGGTGTACTCGGTGAAGAACTGATGGGACGATTTCGAAGTTATTTAAAAGGAGAGGGAAAACTATAAAACTTTACGGCTTGTCTTTGGGTGTTTTGTCGAGGAAACCCCTTACTTCATGTATCGCTAGTTATTGACTAGCTTCACCCCATCGCTCCTTCCTTCGCTAATTGATCGACAATATCGTTTTCGGGATTTCCCGAATGGGCTTTCACTTTCGTCCAATGAATGGTAATTCCTGATTTCTTGACGGTTTTGGCATATTCTTGTGTAAAGGGTAATTTGGCTTGCCATGTTCCATTGGCCCAACTCTCCAATCCCTGGTAATCAAAATAGATCCTCACTTCTGAAATTCCATGTTGCTGGCACCATTCCAGTGACTTGAGAATTCCGAAAATTTCTCCAGCGACATTTCGATGGACCACGGCCTCAGTGGGAATATCGTTTCCCTTGGCACGGAAAACTTCCTGTCCGTCTTGCTTGACTAGGAGACCCCATCCAATTTTCAGAGAGCCATCCTTTTGAGGTAAACAAGATCCGTCGACCCAAATCTCCGCGAGAGAAACGGATGAGCCGTCAGATAGCGGTTTTGGATTTGGTCGTGAAACGGCTGGACGAGAAATAAAAGCTAAAGCTTCTTCTCGGGTGGGGAAAGCTTTATATTCTGCTTCGGGGAATTTGTAGACTTGTTTCCGACAGGCGTCCCAATTGTCGAACACCCCCGTGATCCGGCCGCGTCTTACGCCATAAAATTTCATACACAATTACATGAGGTTGATCAGGTATTGTACCATTGCTTCCCATCGGCTTTATTAATGTTGTAGTGCTTTAATTTTCGCTTTGGCAAGGTCCACTTTGGCCTCTTCTTCTGGATGATCTTCAGCGAGCACGATGAATGTTTCATATTCTTGAATGGCTCGCTTGGGATCCATGGTTTCAAACGCCTTAGCTAAATTAAAACGAGCTTGGGCGTAGGCTGGTTGCAGGGCAAGGGCTTGTTCATACGCCTGAATAGCAGTGGGAATTTTCTGACGCGTGAATAGCACCGTTCCATAGCTATTTAAAATATTCGAGGCATGGGGTTGAATTGCCAATGCCGCTTCAATTGACGCTTGGGCTTCAGGAAGGTTTTCGAGTTGTGAAAAGGCAAGGCCAAGACGATGGTGGGCTTCCGCAAGTTGTTTTTTATCAGGAAGTCCATGCTGGATTGCTTGTTGATAGGCATCTTTTGCAATTTCTGGATGTGGGGTTCCGCAGGAGGAAAATAAGGCAATTTCCCCTCTAGCAAATTGTTGCAACCCTAAAAAGTTTTTATCAGCGGAAGAGGGCTCCATGGCCGAAGACACTTTCTGTGTCAAAGGTGATGAAGATGTATGTAAATAGGAAAGAAACCGTGCATGGCTACCATCTAATAAGCGTTCATAGGGGTCCAGAACAAAGATCGCCATAATGAGTGCATCGTCTTGTCCTTTTCGATGGCGGATATAATATTGATGAGTGGTATTGGCTTCTCCCGTACGAAAGAGGGTGGCAGAATCGGGAACTTGTCCTTCCAAGAGTTGAGACGACGTGAGAAAGAATTCACGAGCTGGAGGTAACTGAGATAATGTGTTGCGAAGGGTGGGATAATCATTTAAAGATAATCCATCTGGAAAGACGGTAATGACCCCTACAAGGGTGTCATCTTTATTGAACACCACCCACTGCCCCTGTTTCTGGGGTATAGAAATTTCTTGGAAATATTCGCTCCCAGAGCCCCAAGCGGATTTCTGGGCACCAGGTCTTAACCAACTGGTTTTAGCCTCCGTTTTGGTCTGACAAAGGTAAGTTTGGCCTAATACATTAAGATCGCTGGCTGATGGAGGAAGAGAAGATGAAGGAGGGCCACCGGAACAATGGGTAAAGAGATAAAGGGAAATAAGACAAACAAAGATTGTCCAGGACCACGAAAAGGCTCTAAAAAAACTATGAGACTGTGATTGAGGAACCCTATTCATGGCAAGCAGATTGGGACCGAAAAATCAGCGGCAAACTAAGACAACGAATGAAGGAATGAAGTGTCATATGGTGGGCGATACTGGGATCGAACCAGTGGCCTCTGCCGTGTGAAGGCAGCGCTCTCCCACTGAGCTAATCGCCCAAAGTTGTCAATGTATCATATTGATAGAAGGGGAGCAATTAATGCAGGAAGGTAGGAAAAATCTTAATCTTGACGCTTTAGGAAGGGGTGGAGTAGGCTCAAATTTAGTAGCACTTTCTGGGAAAAAAGGGGGCGGACATATGGACAAACAGGATCGCAAACACGAGTCCAGAAAGCCAGACGTTCCACAAGAAAAAGATGAAGTTCAGGCCAATCCAAAAGTGGCCGAAACCGGGCAACGTTTAAAAGAAGAAATGGACGACTTGGTTGATGAGATTGATAAAGTTCTGGAAGAAAATGCGGCTGAATTTGTCAAAAATTATGTCCAAAAAGGTGGCGAATAGCCATTGGGCTTTCTCGTAGCCTCAGTCATACCTTCTATATTCTTTTCATTGTAGAATTTTTTTGTTTCCATTCCATTTTTCTTCGATTAGCCCTCCAATGGGATCAAAGCAACGGTGTGTTGCGGAGGTCATGGGGAATTCAACTCCTTCTCATACAGCTGCTTTCAGTTCGACTCCGATACCCAAATTCTGTTGGCTTGATGAGAGTTTCTGAATATTTCTTAGGTCGAGCTCTTCCAAGTTCAAGATCTAAAAACTTCCTATGGTTTTTCCTCCAAGGGGGCACATGGCTTATAATTGCACCTCAAACCGCCGATGGTCTTCTAATGGCCTGTTGAAAAAGCCCTTAGCGGAATTCTCGCCATTTTTCCATTCTCACGTATTGCTAAAATGCTCCGCACGAAAACAACCGTGTCACCCTTCAAGATGAACCAAGCCAGAGTGGACTTACTGGAGGGAATTTTTTGAACCGGCGGGAAGCCTTTGAGTTCAAAGATTCTCATGGTCAAATTTGCTCATGACCCAAAGTTAATTTTCAACAGTCTCTTAAAGCCTAGATGTTCCTGCGGTGGGAAGGTGCCATAATCGTGTTTTTGGCTTAGTGCCATTTGCGAGCTATTTTGATGTTTATGAATCTGCGATAAGGGACGCAATTTTGTTGTCTAAGTGACATTATGTGTTCAAGAGTTTAAATTGGCCTCAAGAAAACTGTGGTAATTTTGAGAAGCTGAAGGATTCTCATGGGACTTTTAAAAAAAATCTTAAAGAGGATTCGAAGATCCCAAAATGCCAAACAGCATAGACGCAGACTTGAACTTGAGTGGACGTTGCCGTCAGGTATAACGGTACAGGTTGAAGATTATGGGGAGTGGCTTATTTATAATGATATTTTTGTGGATGGTGAATATGATCGTCCCATAAAGAATTCTCTCCAAACAACCTCAAGCAAAGATTGCGTGACTATTGTGGATATTGGAGCTAATGTCGGGTTCTTTACCATGAGAGTTGCAGATTGGCTTTTGCGAAATACGAGCCGGACCCAAAAATTCCAAATTTTCTGTATAGAGGGAAGTCCTACAGTGTTCAAGAAATTACAGGCTCGTGTAAGGCGAGATAACCTTTTAATGAATCATGTTAATCTGACGCATGGCCTTGTTGGGCGAAGTGATGGAGAAGGTATGATTGTTGAAAAACCTTTTCATGCTATGAATAGGGTTGATATTTTGGCAAAATCAAAGGAAAAGGGCGTACTCGTTTCATATATTAATTTACCAGAAAAATTAGCAGAAATCCCAGAAATAGATTTGCTGAAATGTGATATTGAAGGATCAGAATTGGACTTTTTGGAAAGTAGTCAAGATTTCTTTGGTAAGGTGCGCTCTGCGGTCTTTGAGTTGCATGATTACAATTGTGATACACAAAAATGTCGGGAAATTTTAAAAGAAATGAGGTTTTTGAATTGTGAAACGCTACGACAGGAACCTGGAAAGTTTTCCCTCGAATTCTATTCTCGATAAGGGGTAGGCTTTAGCTTTGAGTGGATTTCTCGGATCCTTGTTCCAGAAGTTGGCGGGCTCGGATGGTGATTTCCCAATTGGTTTCATCCAACTGGGCTGTTGGGAGAAAGGGAGAACGGTTGCTGACAAAAAGAAGGTCTGTGGCCCAGAGGCTCCCATCTTTTCTCCGAACTTGCGAGCAAAAATCCATGGTACGGAATCCCATACTATCCATAAACGTCATGACTTCCAAAATGAGGGGGCATCCTTTGTTAATGGGGATGAGGGACGTTTCCATTAACACGAATTCAGTCTGTTGCAAGAGAGTTGATGCCCCTTTAAGCACTTCTAGTTCGTAGCCCTGGACGTCCAACTTTAAAAAATCAATGCGTTGGAATGCGGGATAATTCTCGACAAGGGCGTCGAGGCTGGTCAGTGTTTTTTTTAGACGTTTTCTCGGGTAGGGGCTGGATTCTTCAAATACGGAACTGCCCGTTTCCATTTGTACAAATTCGACTTCTTCTCCGGATTTCTGCCCGAGTAATGCTGTTTTTCGAAATACTTCATTGGGAAACATTCGACACACTAGGTCTAGGATAGGAGTTTTCTCCGACTGGGCCTCCACCATGAGGATGTGTGTGGAAGGAAAGATTTTCTTGAACATTTTAGTCCATTCGCCGTGATATGCACCCACATCGATGACAGAACTCGGGCAAAACCCTCTTTGTTTCAAATCGTGAAAGGTTGATTCCATACTCGGGTATGGGGCTCCGTCGTACATGATCAGGCCCACTTTGTAGATGAGTTTTCTGAGCCGTTTTGACGTAAAGGGCCTGATTTTCTTGGCTAATTTTTTAATCATTGCATTCCATTCCTAGAATTATTTGAAATCCTGGACAGGTTGCGGTGTTTGGAACAGTCATCGTGATCGGGGTGTTTCTGGGTCTGTTTTATGTGTAGCGGGCCAGAATCGCTTTCGTCGCATCAGGATATCGATCATATTGATGCACAGTGTTGGGAATCTTGTCGCCATCAACCACAATGAGCCCATCATCGGAAATACTCCAATGTTCTCGCTTCATAGTTTGCATGGTGAGAATTATTCCCGTACGGTTAGGGATGACATGGATATTAGGGACGAGTCGGTCCCACACGATAAGATGATGAGGGGCTTGGTCAATTCCAGCTCTATTGCACACGCGAAGATTGTTGGCAATGGATTCGGTCGTGATCTTGAAATGCATCAACATGATTTTGGGGCAGCCAATAATGGTCCCACCGCAAGAAATATGATGAGGCCCAAGTCTTTGTAAGGTTTCCTCTCCAAGCATCTCTCGTATCCACCAGGTGTTCTTTTCGCAATTTTGAATCCTGGTATGTTCGGCTTCCAGAAAGTAATAGATGGACTCTGGTTGTAAGTCAAAATCAAAGGGATCTCGTTGAAAGACCACGTCCCGAACATCGGTCATCATCACATTTTGATAGTCTTGCCCCAATGTCTCCAGAATATCTCGAAAGAGAAAATGGCGTCGCAGGTGAGCACAGGCGTTTTTAAAGGCATATTGTTCCCTGAAGTGCAGAGAAAATTTTTTGAGCAAAGGGACGTGAACACAAGCCGAGTCTATGAGTTTCCCAATTTTTCTAATCTGCTTTTTCTTCATTGGCTGCAATTCATGGAAAAGGTGGATTTTAAGGTTTCCGGGAATGGAAAACGTTGAAAGTGCGGGAGCATCTTGCTCCCGAGTGATGTAGCACACATCTCCCTGAAAGCCACTTCGGCTGAGAGAATGAAAGAAGGGAGCTAAATCTTGCTCAGAATATCCACTTCCCATGGCCATGATGAGGTTTTTGTTCATAGGGTATTTCGTGTAATTGGGCAATGTCTTACTTTTGGAAGTCGGGACCTATGTTGAATAATGACCCGAGGTGACGGATGTTATTGCTAGGTAATGAGAGGGTATTATTTGGAAGAGGGCTCTGGCACTTGAAGCGCAGACGTCCGCAGGATTGATAAGGGGATGCCTCCTTGTCCCATCGAATGTTCATATCGAACCGCAGGAGCGCCCGTATTATATGGAATCCCCAAATGTTGTCGTACGTCAGCCTCAAGCCAGTCGCGCAATTGCACGAGTTCCGGCGCACTCAAGTGGTCCGTGTAGACATACGATGTGTACTCCCCTGGGATTCCTTTATAGTATTCAGCCGTTTCTCGATAATCGACTGCGACACTGTGGAGTTTGTCTCCTGTCTTCTGATAGGTATACGTCCAAATCCCAGGATTGGTCTCAATGGCCTCATCGAAGTAAGGGGTTCCAGGATAGGTCGTAATAACCGTTGAGTCAAAATCATCGGGTTCCACTTCAATAAGCCAGTCACGTGTAGCTCGAATGGTTTCCTCAGATTCACCAGGGTGTCCCACAGACATGAGGGCTTTCACTTTTAGGTTATGCCGTTTAGCAATCTCCATGCAACGTGTATTATCTGCCTGAGAGGATTTTTTCTGGATATTGGTCAGAATCCGTTCGTGGCCGGATTCAAATCCAACAAGAACCCACCGAAATCCGGCCCGATACATGGCTTCAGCCTGTTCATCGGTAAACAGTTCCGCTTTAACGAACCCACGGAGACGAAACTCTACCCCAAGGTCGTTTTGGGTTTTAGAAATCAGATTCATTAATTCTACGAACTTCGGGTTCACATTCAATTCATCGTCATAAAACATGAACCCTTTGATTCCATAGGTTTCGTAGAGGTGGACGACCTCCTGAACAATACTTTCCGAAGTGCGCATACGAATCCGTCGTAAGAAGGGACTCATCCGCCCTCCGCAAAATCCGCACCCGAAGGGACAACCCAGTTGAGCAATGAGTGAGAGGGCGCGGACTCCATCGATTTGATACTGATAGCTGTCCACATCCAAAAGATGCCTCGCTGGCAATGGAAGCTCGGTTAATCGCTTGTTGGTCAAGAATAAATCAGATTTGGGGTCATCTCCATCAATTAGCTTGGGAGGATGGTCAATCAGTGCTCTAAAAATGGCCTCTTCGCCATCTCCAGTCACCAGGACATCAAACATGTCATATAACTGATTCAATCCTGTGGTTCCCCGGCCAGCGTGGTTGTGTTTCGTTTCATATAAATGTGCGGCATGAATAAGGGTGACATGAGGCCCACCCAAAATTATACGTGCATCGGGTTGGACTTCTCGAATAGCTTTGTGGATCTTTGAAGTTGCCGGCATTTGGGGAGTGGTGGCGGTGAGACCATAGCAGGTGGTGTGGTGACTCATGGCATAATCGTGAATGACTTGTTCGAAATTTTCCACGCCTGATAGGTCTAACATGTCCACGGTAATTCCGGCGTTTTCCAAGACCGCTGCGATTTTCAGAATTCCAAGAGTCATAAAGACTCGTTCGTCTAGAAGGAAAATCGAGGGTGGAGTGATGAGACAGATATGTGAAATCATCGGGTTGACTCCCTGTAGTACATGAATGGACTCTTTTGGGATTTAGTAAAGGTATCTCAGAACGATCAGCCTTCTTCAAAGGACCTTTTTAAAATAAGCAATCGTTTTTTGTAGGCCCACTTCAAGTGAAATTGAGGGTTCCCAATTCAGTAAGGTTTTGGCTTTGTCGATATTGGGGCGCCGAACTTTAGGATCATCGATAGGAAGAGGGAGCCTGGTAATTTGGCTGGTCGATTTGGTTTGTTCCAGAATCAAGGTGGCAATTTCAGAGATGGATTTTTCACCTGGGTTACCGATATTAACCGGATTATGGACCGACTCATGGTTGGTGAGGACGCGACCAAATTGGACATCGCGTTGAAATTTCTTGTCTGTCCGTTGATCATGTGGTGGAGCCAAAAGGAGTTTGATGATTCCCCGTACGAGGTCGTCGACATAGCAGAAACTGCGGGTTTGCGACCCATCTCCATAGACAGTGAGAGGTTTGTTCTGTAAAGCTTGCACGATAAAATTTGAAACAACCCGTCCATCTCGTGGTCTCATACGGGGACCATAGGTGTTAAATATCCGAACAATTCTTGTGTCCAACCCATGGACACGATGATAGGCCATGGTCAGGGCTTCCGCAAACCGCTTGGCTTCGTCATAGACTCCACGAGGGCTAATCGGGTTCACATTTCCCCAATAGGTTTCGGGTTGGGGATTGACGAGTGGATCGCCGTAGACTTCTGAAGTGCTGGCTAAGAGGAATCGTGACTGCTTGGCCTTTGCCAATCCCAATGCCTTATGCGTGCCATGCGAGCCGACTTTCAGGGTGGCAATGGGAAACTCCAGATAATCTTGAGGGCTGGCCGGCGATGCAAAATGCATGACAGCGTCAAGATCGCCGTCTACATGGAGAAAATCACAGACGTTATATTCTAAAAATGAAAAATTCCGATTACCCAAGAGATGCCCAACGTTGTCAGGATTTCCCGTGATGAAATTATCCAGTCCAATGACCTGATGCCCTTCCGTGAGTAAGGCTTCACATAAATGGCTTCCTAAAAATCCAGCTCCCCCTGTAATGAGAATTCTCACCAAGTCTCCTTCGAGAATGAGCGGCCTGGAGTATTTGGTCGGGGGTCTCTCCCCTTCCACATCCCTATTTGGATCCAGTAATCATTCATGTAAGAGGAAGACATAAAATCAGAATAGATTAAATTGGGTACAAGCTCTTTGGAAGTGAGGTGGGAATGACCATAAACCATAACTCATTTTTTAAAATAAATCTAGAGGGGAACGGACTTAAGGAGCAAAAGATCAGGATACTGAAAGTTCGCTAAATGGTCATGTTTCCCGGAGAAGAATCATAAGAGTGAGTAGTGACTATCCTGGTATTTTGGAAAGGGAGGAAGATTGGTATTCCTCATGCCATGCCTGAAACATGAGAAGACTCCATAGGAGCGTGTCATGGTCTTGCCAGCCTGAAACGTGCTGCTTCCAAATACGTTGCACCGCTTTGGGATTGAGAAGCCCCTGGTTTCGTAGATGTGTTTCATCTAATAGCTGTTCGGCCCATTCCCGTAAGGGGCCTTTGACCCATTCCGATACGGGAACCGCAAAGCCTTTTTTGGGGCGTTCGGTTAGTTCTGAGGGGACGTATCGTTCTAGGACTTTTCGGAGGATTATTTTCCCCTTATTTTCTTGAAGTCTCATGGGAAGAGGGAGACTCCAAGCAAATTCAACCAGTCGGATATCTAAAAGTGGACAGCGAACCTCAAGGCTGACTGACATGCTGGCCCGATCAACTTTGACGAGAATGTCATCGGTCAGAAACGTGACAAAATCTAATTGCATCATCCCTTGAATCGGGTTAACCCCTGAAGCCCAATCTTTCGAATTTGTCAGCAGAGAGTCCAGGGGCTGGGCATGATGGACAAACTCTCGGGATTGTCGGCATCGCGCATGTCGTCGTGCCATGAGGTCGACCGGACTGGAGGCTCCGATCCATCGTGACTTTTTATCAATCTTCCCGAAAAATTTTTGCCAATCTGGAATGTTGGCAATTTGTGGATGTTTTGATGATCCAAAAAGAATCCAGCCGACTTGCCCGATCGACGTCATGGCTACTGCTATTTGTTGCCTTGCCCAGAGTGGCCTGTTCTGCCACTTTTTCCACCGACTGAGACATTCTGGGTACTTCGAATATCCCGCAAAAAGTTCATCGCCGCCATCTCCACTGAGTGCCACTTGCACGTCCTGTCGTGCTAACCTGGCCAGCAAGACCGTGGGTATTTGAGAGGAATCGGCAAAGGGTTCGTCATAAATTTTTGGAAGTTCGGGAATAACCGCTTGGGCATCTTTGGGAGAAATATAAAGTTCCGTGTGATCCGTTCCCAAGTGACGGGCAATATCCTTGGCATGTTGTGCCTCATTATAGTGTGACTCCCAAAACCCAATTGAAAATGTTTTAATCGGGCGATGGCTGAGGGCCTGCATCAAGGACACGACCATGGTGGAGTCTAGACCTCCGGATAATAGTGCTCCCAAGCTCACATCTGCGATCATTCGGCAACTCACAGTATCGCGTAACAGGTTCTCTAACCGATTGGTTGCCTCCTCCAACGAACCGGTAAATGGGGGGTGTTCTCCCTTTTCGGCAACCGTTCGTGAGGACCAATACGAATCCGGAACGGTATTTTCCAGGGTGCTGTGTGCGTAGATGGTGATAAGATGACCCGGGGGGAGTTTGCGTATACCTTGGTAAATACAATAGGGGGAAGGTACCCAGGAGTAGGTCAAAAAAAGCCCAAGCACATTCCGGTCAATTGATTGATCAAATGCTGGATGAGCGCGTAAGGCCTTGAGTTCTGATCCAAAAAGAAACGTGTTCTGACACCAGCCATAGTACAACGGTTTCTTGCCAACCGGATCCCGCACCAAGGTGAGGGATTCTTGCTTTTTGTCCCATAGTGCGATGGCAAACATTCCGAGGACCTGTTCAAGGGTTTTCTCAAGGCCCCAAGCCGAGATGGCTCCAAGAAGCACTTCGGAATCGGAATGGCCTCGGAAATGAAGCCCTTGCTGTTCAAGCCGTTGGCGTAATTCTTTAAAATTGTATATCTCCCCGTTATAACTCATGACAAAACGTTTGCAGGGCGAGGTCATAGGTTGATGCCCTTCTTGTGAGAGATCCTGAATGGAAAGTCGTCTATGCCCTAATGCAATTCCCGAGTTCGCGTCAGCCCAGACACCAACGTCATCTGGCCCGCGGTGGATGAGAGTCTTGGTCATGTCTTCCGCAAGGGCGTACAGTTGTTCTTTCTGAGAAGGGCGATCAGGATTAAAAAACCCGCAGATTCCACACACAGTTCGTGTTTCCTCTTAAAAAGTCAAAAAAATGATGGTTCATGTGGGGAGTAAGGCTTTGAGATATTGTTCTGCGATCGTGTGGATGTCAAATTTCGCAGCACGAGCTTGAAGCCGATCTGCTCGTGGGGGGTGTTCTAATGTTTGAAGAATGGCGTGGGCTAAGGCTCTGTCGTCCCCAACGGGAACTAATTGACCATAGGACCCCTTATCTAAAATTTCTTCCGGGCCACTACGACAATTGGTACTGACGACTGGACACCCGCATGCGAGGGCTTCAATCAGAACATTTGGGAGACCTTCTAACTTGGATGATAAAACAAAGACGGAGGCTTTGGACATAAATGCATAGGGGTTGCTCATGAATCCTGGCAAGGAGCAATCAGAGGCGACTCCTAATTGCGACGCCAATTGTTCTAGTGGTACTCGTTCTCGGCCTTCACCGAGAATAACCAACTGCGCAGGGATCTCGGCACGAAGATGGGCAAAGGCGCGTAAAAGAGTTGGAAAATCTTTTGCTGGAACCAACCGACCGACCGCTAAGATGATGGGGGTCTTCTGGTTCGTAAACCAAGGATGGGAGACGGGCAAATGTGATTGGGTTTTGATATGATCCGTGAGCATGGGGTTATAGATGGTGGATATTCGTTCCCGTGAGAGACCAGTGGAAGACGAAATGTCGTCAGCCACGCCGCTGGATACTGCCACCAGGCGATCAGCTTCGGGATACACGTGTCGTATTACTGGTAAGGCAAAGCGCCAGCGCCACTTTTTTGCCTGTTCGATAACTGTAGACATCGTGGAGCGTTCGCTGATGACCACTCGCGTTCTGACATGAGCGATGGCTTTAGCCCAAATTGCCACCAGGTTTGCATGGGTTTTTGCAGAAAGGAGCGCATTAGGTTGTTCACGGTGCAGGTAATCAGCCAAATCGGAAAGGTATCGAATCGTTTTAGGTGCTTTGTTTGGCAGGAGAATGGGGAGAAGAAGTTGGAGCACCAGGTGAGGATTGGCCCTCAGAACTTGAAATCGGCTTTCCAGACTTGACGAAGACTTGAGCGAAACTACATTGATAGTTGAAGGGACGGTATCAAGAAATGCTCCTTTGGTTTGACACAGCAGAAGATCAACCTGATGCCCTGAAGCCTCGAAGGCTTTTGCTAAGTGAAGCATGACTCGAGCAACACCTCCTCCAGCCAAGGAGGGAATAAAAATGGCGAGGTGCTTTTTTTCTATGAAGGGAGGGAGATTGCTCGAAAGATTTTTCATGGTCTGAGGATTAGCCTGCCGAAGGCATAATAGGAAGAATAATTCGATTGTCGACTAGGCTTTTTTTCGCCATAATTGTCGAGGAAGAGTTAAGAGGGCCTCCTTCCTTAAGGAAGAACTCAAGAAAAATTTGAGAGCTGTCCAACCAAGGTTTTTCCGAGCAGTCCAGCAGACCAGGAGCCATTTTTCTCCCAGTGCGTGGGAAAAAGCGGGTTCTGCATATCGAAGAGTACGTGTGTTGGCTTGTTGTAATCGTCCTAACCATTCATGAGCCCAGGTGAGGTAGGCTTTATCTGGGATAAACTCGGATTTTCGCATGCGAGAAAGCGTTAAATGTGGAAGAAAATCATTGGGAGAAAACGTGACGCCTAATTCTTGGAGTTGTACACTGATGATTTCTTGTTTTTTTGCATCTCCCAAGTCCGGAGTTTGTCCGGTGATTTGCTGCGGGTGAATGCGACCATAAACCAAACATTCAGGGATATTTCCTATTTTGTAATGTTTAGCGAGCCGGACATGCAGTTCATAGTCTTGGCAGCGTGGGAAATCGTTGCGATATCCGTATTCTTGCAAAATGGCTGTTCGAGCCATAATCGAACGGTTACTCATGGCACATCGAAAGAGAAATTGGGCATGAATGTCGTCTGAGAATTCAGGTTGCCGTTTGATTTTCTTAAGGGGACGTCCGTCTTGATCCATCATGCGACACCAACTACCTACCTGCGCATACTCGGGATGATTATCGAGAAAGGTTACCTGCATTTCCAGGCGGTGAGGATAGGCGCGATCATCGCTGTCGAGCATGGCCATATACTCTCCCCGAGCAAGTTCGACGCCTTTATTCCGTGTTTTGGGGATACCAAGATTTTTTTCATTGATAACGAGGCGGATTCGTGGATCAGAAAAAGAACGTATTTTCTGCACACTGGCATCAGTTGAGCCATCATCAACCAAAAGAATTTCAAAGTCGGAGAAGGTCTGAGCCAAGATGCTTTCAATGGCTTCTCCAACGTAGTGTTCCCGGTTATAGACTGGGATGAAAACGGTGACTTTGGGGGTTTTTGTATCCTGCAAAGCAATCATTCTGTGGTTTGCCAGATGCCCTGTGTTTGTTACAATCCCGTTGTAACATTGTTTGGATAGTTGAAAAAGAATCTCACCTTTTCACTGGCCCTCTTGATTAAGCAACGAATCTTATACAACCAATCCGCTAATTGCTATCACCTCGTTTTTTATTTCAGATGAATGAACAATCCTGATTGATGAATAGAATCCACTCGATCAAACAGACCTCACCTTTTTTCTTGAAACGGGTAAAATTTTTCCTTTCCCGTCTAATAGGCACTCGTCTCCAAAAAGCAAAAGGCATATATTATGTCACAGTAAATGGGCATCGATTTAAACGGCTCATACTTTGTGATTCGTTTTTGGCCACCGAAATTGAGCAACATTTAGAAACTTTTCGGGAAAGTAGCTTTTTCCCCCCTTTCGTGGCGCGATACGAACAGGAAATTTGGCTCGAATATGTCGAGGGTGTTCCCGTTCGAAAAGTGGATGAAGACTTTGTCCTCAAAATCTCAGAATTTTATGCCTCGGTGTATGGGAAGGACCCACGATCTGTGAATGCTGCACAATCCCCCTTCCCCACTCGGCTGTTCCAAGACCTGCGCTTTCTTCGCCAAATTAATGTGTTAACTCAAGATTCGTATAGGGACATTCAATCGGCAGCTGAAAGAATGATTCCGGAAGAGATATGGGTTGGTTATGAATACACCGATCCAGTTCTAAAAAATTTCCTTCTTCGACATGATAATAACCGAATATGTGTTGTGGATGTTGATGGGTTGGCCGCAAACCAACTGTTAGGCCTTGGGGCAGCCAAGGCCTGTGTTCGATGGTTAGGGCCTTATCAAGATCTGTTCTTTTCCTCCCTTGACAATCACGGTGCGCCCGATATTCAGAAGTATTTTGGCTTTGTAGAGTTATATTTTCTGGCCAAATGGATGAAACGAGCGTTTCTGGAACATGATTGGAAAGTCATGGACGCCAGACTATTTGAGCGATTTCGTTATCCCCAGGCATCCATGCTAAATTGATAACTTTCGTCTCTGATACGCATAAAACTCTCTGCGCCTTTCTAAAAGTCTGACCTTAAAAATTGCAGGCATTTCTAGGGATGCCTTAAGAATGGATCCACCGAGCCCGCCAGGTTTGGAACATCAGGATGGTCCACAGTGAGCGGGTCCTATCATGTGTGCTCGAAAGGTGTTCTTGCCAACGTTTCCTAATTGGTAGTGGATTCAGCAGGCCTTGTCTTTTCAGTGAATCCTCGGAAAGGAGATCTTCCGCCCACTCCCGTAATGGCCCTCTGAGCCATTGCCCTATCGGTATACCAAAACCGATTTTCGGTCGATCGAAAAGATGTGATGGGAGATATTTATGCAGAAGTTGGCGCAGTAACCACTTGCTTTGTCCATTGCGGATTTTCATATGGTTGGGTAATGCCCAAGCAAATTCCACAACACGGTGATCGAGGATGGGGACGCGAACTTCAAGACTCACGGCCATGCTTGCTCGATCGACCTTAGCTAAAATATCGTCTGGAAGATGGGTCATCATGTCACAATATTGCATCCATGTAATGGGATTAGGAAAGTCTGTACGTAATTGAGAATCTGCATGGATGGTGAGCGCTTCTTCTGCGGCTTTCGGCACAAGTTCTAGGGGGCTCTCCCAACGACTGATGAGTTGCAGATATTGTTGTGCTATGTCCCCTGTTCCCAATTTTTTTGAAAGGTTGGCACATTTTTTTATCGACTTGGTCATGTTTTTAGGAAAATAGGCCAGGGATGATTGAAGTAGAAGGGGGGGGATCCCGAGGATGGTTGAAAGAAGGGGCCGCAGTAAAGGAGGAATGCTCCGGAGTATGTGCAGTCGCTGTGATAATTTGTAATACCGGGTATAGCCGGCAAAAAGTTCGTCACCACCGTCGCCTGAAAGGGCAACTGTCACTTCCTTTCTAGTCATTTGTGAGACTAGAAAGGTAGGTATCTGAGAGATGTCTGAAAAAGGTTCATCGTACCAATCGGCAAGTTTTGGCAATACGTCAAAAATATGATGCGGTTCGATGATAAATTCCTGATGATTTGTCCCTAAATGGGTGGCAATTTTTTGTGCATGGACTGATTCATCTATGGCTGATTCTTGAAAGCCAATGGTAAAAGTACGAACAGGGTGATTAGAAAACTTTTGCATTAAGGCGACGACCATTGAAGAATCAATCCCGCTTGAGAGAAAGGCACCTAATGGAACGTCAGCCACCAATCGCTGCCGTACGGCTTCACCTAGCACATCTTCAAATTGGTTGAGGGTTTCTTGTTCAGTGAGACACCATGGGTTTCTGATATTCCGCCTAGCAATCGTGTGTAAGTTCCAATAGGGTTCAATAACTGGAGTCTTCCCGGGTTTATACGTTAAGAGGCATCCCGGTTCAAGCTTGTGGACCTGCGTATACATGCTGGCTGGAGAGGGAATGTAGCCGTATCGAATATAAGTTGCCAGGGCACTGAGATCAAGCGATGGTCTGAATCCTGGGTGCGCGTGCAGGGCCTTAAGCTCTGAGCCAAATAGAAAGAGGTGATCAGATAGGCCCCAAAAAATGGGCTTAATTCCCAATCGATCGCGTCCTAATATCAAGGTGTTTTCCAAGCGGTCCCAAATTCCAAAAGCAAACATGCCAATACATTGTTCGATAGTTTTTTTTACGCCCCAGACCACACAGGCTTGTAGAAAGACTTCCGTGTCACTGCTGCCTGCAAACGTTTGCCCCATATTTATCAGAGATGTTTTTAACTCATTGAAGTTGTAAATCTCTCCATTGTAAGTCAAGGCATATCGACTATCTGCTGACAGCATGGGTTGGTGTCCACTCGGAGATAAATCAATAACTGCGAGACGACGGTGTGAGAGCGCGAGATTCTGACGAGAGTCTTCCCAAACACCGCCGTAGTCCGGCCCGCGGGAATACATGGCTTCAGCCATGTGAGTCGCGACCTCGGATAGATTGTAAGAGATTCCTTTCGGAGAATAATCTAAAAAACCAGCTATGCCACACATACGTTTATTTAGTCGTTGGATTATTATTTGGCAGTAGGAGTTAGAACAACCAGTTCGGCTCTCTCAATGAATCATGAGTAAAAAAGGGCAAGGTATCACTGCATGCCCAGAAGGTCATCGGAAAGTAAGGCCTGAGCAATGGTTTCTCCGACTATTTGATTCCCAAGTTTGGAGTAGTGGCTGCTCCGGTTGGATATGAGATCGTCGAGTGATGAGGTTTCCGCTTGACGAACCAAACCGGGAGAAGGATCTATGAGTGTATAATTCGATTTCAACTCCTCCAGAAGGTCTTGATAGTCGAGAATTTCCCCTTCTTTTATTTGTTTTATGGGCTTTGAAGACGGGAGATGGACAATCATAAAACGACCCCCTTCTTCTTCTATCTCTTTGTTGAATTCTTGAATAATGCGCCACACGACTTTTCTCGATATGGATTCACGGGCAAAGAAATCATATCCTTTTCTCCTCGTTGAGAATTTCACTGAAATCCCAGTGATGATAAATGAAGCCAATCGGCTGGTATAAATCGGATGATCCTCATAGTTAGCCTCTTGATAAAAAAACTCGTGGTCTTTAAATTCCCAACTTTCGAAATCCTTGAATATAGAAAGGAGATCCTCCGGTTTAGCCGTAGGTACATTTATGAGCCGTAATGTTTCATTTTCAAGGATGAATCGAGGCTTGGAAAAAATGACTCCGGTGTCGGGACTGTACAGCATTCGAATGAGATTCATCGTGCGTTTGACGTTGGAATTTTGAAATCCAAAAATAACTATGTGAGGATGTAAAGGTTTCCCATGTTTCCTCCAGCGGAGGAAGGCTTGATCGATGGCGTATCCTTGTCCTCCTAAATTGATTACCTCTGTTTTTTGACCCTTCTCTTTCAAGTTCGTTTCAATGACATGGCCCCAACTTTCTTCGTATGGCACATCGTCTCCATGAGTAAACGAATCGCCAAAAATGGCAATTCGTAAGGTTCCTGGTGAGGGATGAGGTAATGTTTCTGGATGGGAAGAAGACGTTCGAACCCCAGCGCTGTTTGAAAAGTATAGCCCATTAGTGGATTGACTATTTGGTCGCACGGCCCATCCCAGATCAGAGTCATACTGTGTATAACTGGATTGTTGAGAGATGTAATGCTTAAGCTTTTCTTCTAAACTATGGATGGGAAATTGAAATGGCCGAATTCTTCGATCAATGATGGAGATATTCCCATCCATATCAACGTGAGAGACGATCCGCAGAATAAGTTCGGCTCCGATAAGCGTCAGGATGATGGGAACGATAATGAGAACCACCTGCTTTTTATTGTGCATATCGGGTGAATTCAGTTTTAAAAGAAACTGGGTTTAACGGAAATGTCAAAGGGAGCAATTTTAGGTTCGAGCAGCTTGGGAAATCGGAGATTGTCCATCGAAGGATTTAGTATCCTTTTGACGACTTACCCATCATTCGTTGTAATCGGTCAAGCCAGGAAAAACGATTAATGACGACAATGAACACTTTTCTCATCTGATCTGCTGGGCAGCGAATTTCTCTGACCCCATGCCAGGAATTTCCTTTTCGTGCGAATAGCAAGCTATAATTGCCTATTGCTTTGGAGGTTGAGGCCTGCTTGAAATCTTCAAATTTTGGTGCAGATTGACGGTTAAACCGCCCCTCGTCATCAAGGATGACCGTTTCTCCTCCCCAGCTTTCTTCCCAGTCTTTCTCGGTGTTGAAATAGAAGATATGGGAGCCAAGTTTATGTTTGGCATCGCAATGTGGTGAGACGGAACACCCATTGGGTGTGTAATGCCAATGTAAGGATAAATCTAATGCATTGACGTTGAATAATTGTTTGAGCCAATTCTGGTAGTCTCTGCTCTGCAGTTCAGCAATGAAGGCTTTCCAGGGAGGGGCTAAAGGAAGACTGTCCTGGTATTCCAATGTAAAACGATCATGACTTTGTTGGCCATGGGCTCGCTTGACCCCAAAACGCCGTTCAAATTGGGAAACATCGGGTAGGGTTGAAAGGAGTTGTACGTGCCCTTCCTGGGTGAGTAACCCTTCAGGATTTATCCAGGGATAAGGTTTAGTTTGTTGGAATTCTCTTGGATCAATATCCGTGAGGCGTGAAAAGTTTAAATAGGTCATGGCGATGCCAAGCTAATGGGTGACGCGCTGAAGCCAACTTCCTAAGAGTTTTTCTGAAAATTGAGCAAAAGATGAACGTGGCCGAAGGTGTTCTCGGCGAATGGGGGACATATCCTTGCTGAGTTCATAGTGGATAGGGTCGCCGGTGCGAATTCTGAGATTGGCAATATCGGTATCACTGATGCGATCTAAGTGTTTGATCAATCCACGTAGACTATTATGGTGGGCCACAATGAGAATATGCTTTCCTTGCTGCAGTTCAGGAAGAACGACATCCTGCCAGAAGGGTAGAAGACGTGCAAGGGTGTCTTTCAGGCTTTCGCAACAAGGAAGATCCGTTGCTGGTAGATGGCTATAAAGGGGGTCATTCCCAGGGAAACGAGTATCAGTGACGTCAAGAGATGGAGGTGGGACGTCAAACTCTCGTTGCCAAGCCAGAACCTGTTTGGTCCCATACTTTTTCCTTGCCTCCCACCAGGATAACCCCTGGAGTGCTCCGTAATGGCGCTCATTCAAACGCCAATTTTTCTGTACTGGGATTTCGGATAAATTCATGGTATCGAGCACGATTTCCAACGTTTCAATGGCTCGCTTCAGGTAAGATGTAAAGTAAAGGTCGAATGTGATCCCACGAGCTTTGAGAAGCTGGCCGGCTTTGTTAGCTTCGGCAATTCCAGAAGGGCTTAAGGCGATATCAGTCCAACCTGTGAAGCGTTTTTCCTTATTCCAGAGACTTTTCCCATGTCGAAGGAGGGTAAGTGTAGGCATGAATGGACGATGGGCCTTTCAGGTTGCCTAGGGGATAAAAGTAGATTGGGACATATTATTCAATTAGCAGAACACAGAGTCTGGTGTTGGTTGGTCTATGAAAAGAATGTCTTCGTCGTAAAAAATCTTGTCATGAGTGAGTAGAGACTTCAAGGATCCACGTTAGCATGTTTGCTGAAATGCGACAATAAATGGCAGGGGACAAGTAATGGGAATTTTGTCGTGTCTTGAAAAAGTCTCATGTTAGGCTTAGGTAATAATTTTCGATATTTTTTCACAATTCTGAATCTTTTACGGGTGTTTTCTTAAAATGGTTTTTCACGAGCTTCTCTATATTGATGAAGCCATAAGATCATCATTGGCTTCCATGGGGATTTCTCAGTTCCAAGATTTTCTTCAGTATTCTGGCGGGAAGGTGATGTCCCGTCCCTCAAAGCGCCAGGTTCGTACGCTATACCTAGATCTTGACGGAAAGAGAAAAAAATACTTTCTTAAACAGAGTAGATCCCAATCTCTGAAAGGAGCTTTAAAGAGATGGTGTGGATTTCAGCAAACTCATTCCGCCACCGCTCGAGAAATTTTGCTTCTTCAGCTTTTTCGTGAGCATGGGATTCCGGTGATGAATCCAGTGGCATGGGGTGAACGGAAAATTTTTGGGTGGTCCATGGGTGGGTTCCTCTTAGTAGAGGAGGTCGTCGGAAAAGAATTTGTGGAGGTGTATCGCACCGCCTCTTCAAGTACTCGCAGGCGGTTAATGTGGGTCCATGGCGAATTGATGGGAAATTTACATGAACAGGGAATTGAGTCCAAAGTACATCCGCGGGATCTAATTTGTGTATCTCGGGATTATACAACTTTTCGGACATGTTTGGTAGTGATTGATCGTGAACGAGGCCATACTCGCCCAATGAATCTTGCCCAAAAATATCGAGGAAAATCCTTGGCAGATATATGGGTGAAGGGAGCGTTTACGATTGGTCGAGGAAGCTCAAATGAGCTTCTCGCGTTCTTATCCGGGTACTGTGTCGGGTCTGGCATTCGTCGGGAAGATAAGAGCACCCGTTCTGAGATCCTTAGATATACGGTTGATCGTGTGACAGGCCTTCTGGATCGGGATCAGCGATATTCTAACCTGCGCAAGGATTTTAAAGAACGGTATGGCATTCCAGATGGGTAACGACGTGAAAGATGTAGAAATCGGTCACTGTTCTAGGTCATTTTACCAGGGAATGAGAGGATCACGATGTTATTAACAAGCCAAAGGAAACTTATTGTGGTTTCCGTAATGGTGGCCCTAGGAGTCGTTGTTCTTCTGGGAGAGTTAGGGGTTCGTGTTTTGGTGAAAAATAGCGAAATTACACCAGAAATTCTGAGGAAGAGATCCGTGCAATATGAACCTGTTATTTTTGCCAGACATGCCTTTAAACAAGAAGCGCGTATAGTGAATAATCCATTTGGCAAAAAGAAAGAATTAGTCTGGGAGATCAATGCGAAGGGCTATCGTGGGAAAAATTTTGAGGTTCCCAAGCCAAAGGGCCTGATTCGCATCATGGTTTTTGGAGGGTCGGCGGTTTTCGACACTAAAAGTACCATTGGAGAAGATTGGCCTCACCGAATAGAAGTCAATTTGCTGGATGCAGGATTGGAAAAAGTAGAAGTCATTAATGCCGGAGTGATTGGCCATACCGCGTTGGAATCTGTCGGGCGGTTATTTGCGGAGGGGTGGGTGTTCGAACCGGATTATGTTCTGATTTATAATGCCTGGAACGACATCAAGTATTTGAGTACTTCCCAAACCGTGTTGCGGACCCTTCAACCATCTCTCCAGGGCTTCGACCCGAGAATTCATTATTTCAGTGTCGTTGATCGTTGGCTGTGTGAGTCGTCGCAACTCTACACCGTATTGCGAAGGATCTACTACAAAACCAAAATGAAAATTGGGAATGAAGGCTTACGAAAAGCTGGAGATACGCAGAATTCTATCGACACTCTCAATCCCAATGGTTTTCGACAATATCAACTGGCAATGGAAATGTTTGTCGATTTGGCTCGTAATATTGGTGCAGAACCGATCCTGCTAACTCAAGCGCGTCTTGTGGCTGCTGGACATATTTTATCCCCAGAGAAGACCAAACGTGTGGATTATCATCATGTAGGGCTTAGTCATGAAGCTTTGGTGAAAACGTTCGATCGGTTGGATGCCATCGTTCGAGGGGTTTCAGAGGCCAAACATGCCTTACTTATTGATGCTTCAGCATTTCTTTCCGGAAAAGACTGGGCGTTTGATGATCATGTACATGTGGTCCCAAAGGGGTCCGAGGCCCTCGCTCAATTCGTAGGGGATCATCTTCAAAACATTCTTCAAAGGTAAATTCTACCCTCGTAACTCACCAAATGCTTCCAAGTTCCACAATGTCAAGGCTGGAAAGGGAATGAACTTTTCTGCTCTCGCCGGTCTTAAGAAAAAAGTCTATAAGCGGTTGGCCTGGTGGGCCAGTTTTTTTGTCTCCCCACTTCTTATCTTTAGGTGGACTGGGATTTTGGTCTACCGCACAATTTCAATTGGGGAACGTTCCCCCATTCCCTTTCGCCCGGATGCCCAACATGTTATAGACCAAGGAAAGCCGCAGTCTATTTGTAACGATCAGGTCTGGACTGTGACGCCACCAAGTGATCTTGTGATGAGTCACCTTTTGACGATCCGAGACGGTATTGCCGATTGCCTAGGGAATGTCTTTGATCCGTTGACCGGAAAAATTATTTTGGGAGCCACACATAAATATCGATACAAACTCAAACGGATCCACATTCCTCAACCGCATCGCACCTATCCACGCGTGGAATCCCTTTCGGGTGAGGTGGCTGTCGTTACGGCTTCTAATCAGCGTATATATTGGCATTGGTTGCTGGATGTTCTTCCGCGCTTAATGATGTTGGATGAGATGGGGAAATGGCCGTCAACACTGTATGTACAAAAAAGGCTTCCCTTTCAAAATGAAACGTTGGACTATATGGGTGTCTTATCTAAACTGAGAATCATCGATTGTGATGCTGTTCCCATGATTTCCGCCTCGACTCTGCTGGTCCCGTGTCACCAAATAATGGAAGGTAGGGAATTTCCTGAATGGGTCTGTCAGGGACTACGAAAAAAATTTCTTCCATATTCAAAACACAACAAAGTGGGCACAAGCTGTCGAATCTATATTTCGAGGGCACTTTCCAGACAACGCCGTATATCCAATGAGGATGAACTCATTCCTGTGCTTCGGGACTATGGATTTCAGATTGTGAGGTTAGAAGAATTACCTTTTGGAGAACAGATGGGACTTTTTAAGGAGGCGGAAGTCGTGGTAGCTCCCAATGGGAGTGGATTGGCGAATCTGGTGTTTTGTCAAAAAGGTACGACGGTGATCGAAATCTTTCCCTATGTTCCTGATACGTTGAACAGTGTCCACCTTACATTTAATTTTGATTACAACTACCGTCTGGCAAAAGCTTTAACGCTGGATTACTTTTTTGTCTGTGGTAGTAGTGGAACCGCCAATCATTCGAAAATAGGGGATTATTCTCTCATGCCTGAAGACCTAATCCAGAGTTTAGATTTAGCAAGAATATCAATATTATAAGAACCTAAATGCAATTGCCAGATTTATTAGGGTAGTGTCCAATCCTTCCTTCCAAGCTTTTTCGAGTAAATTCTGAACAAATCCATACATGGTATTTAATTCGTTAGTTTTTGCCGTATTTCTTCTCATAGTTTTTTTGATTTATTGGAACCTTCCGAGCAAGCCTCTAGGAATCCGTAACGCTTTTCTCCTAATAGCCAGTTATGTGTTTTATGGGTGGTGGGATTGGCATTTCCTAGGTCTCATTTTACTCAATTCGACGGTTGATTACGGAATCGGAAGGTCCCTGCATCAGGCAAAAGAAAAAAGAAGACGAAATATTCTCTTGGGAATAAGTTTCTCAACTAATTTGGGGATCCTGGGATTTTTTAAATACTATGATTTCTTTATTGAGTCTACTATGGGTTTTCTGGAGGCAATAGGATTGCAGCCGAATTTCCATACTTTGGCTATTATTTTACCAGTGGGCATTTCTTTTTATACATTCCAAACACTCAGTTATACTATTGATATCTACCGCGGAAAAATCACACCGACTCATAATGCTATAGCATACTTTGCTTTTGTCAGTTTTTTCCCACAACTGGTCGCTGGTCCTATCGAGCGTGCCAGCAACCTACTCCCTCAATTTTTACAAAAAAAGTATTTCAATGTAGAAAAGGCTAAGGACGGGTTGCGGCAAATCCTTTGGGGGCTTTTTAAAAAAACAGTGATAGCCGACAATTTAGCTCCTTATGTTGATAAAATTTATTCAAACTATGAAATTTATCCAGCCCCGATGCTTCTTTTGGGTACAGTCTACTTTGCAGTTCAAATTTACTGTGATTTCAGTGGATATTCGGATATGGCCATAGGTACCGCACGACTCTTTGGATTTGACCTCAAGCGCAATTTTGCCTATCCCTATTTCTCAAGAGATATTGGTGAATTTTGGAGACGTTGGCATATTTCCCTCTCCACGTGGTTTAGAGACTATGTGTATATCCCTTTAGGCGGAAACCGCACTACGACCTTCCAGCATTTCATTAATATTATTCTGACCTTTACCATTTCTGGGCTTTGGCATGGAGCGAATTGGACCTATGTTCTATGGGGGTTTTTGAATGGGTTATACTACCTCCCCCCTTTCTTGCGAGGACCCCATCGACATCAGACAGAAGACGTGGCCTTAGGACGTTTTTTCCCCACGGCATTAGAATGTTTCCAAATCTGCAGAACGTTTCTTTTTATATCTTTTGCCTGGATTTTTTTTCGAGCAACATCCTTATCTCATGCCATAGGATTCATTACCCATATGGGGACAGGAGCTTGGTTGGCCCCATTACGTCACACCAAGGGACTATGGTATGTCTTTCTTGTTTTAATCATTGATTGGATACAGCGAGACAAACAACACCCCTTAGAAATTGCGTCGTTGCCTCGTTCTTCACGGTGGACAATATACTATGTTCTTTCACTGCTTATTCTCTTGGTAGGAAACACTGGGCATGTCCCTTTTATCTACTTCCAATTTTGAAGGTAAAAGTTTTACGGAAAAAGGAATTTCTGCCTTCTTGGTGCGGATTTTTACCTTTCTGTTCCCGTTTATTATTGTTGGCCTAGCGATGGAACTTGTCTTATGGAAAACAGGTGATTTATGGACTCCACACTATGCTCTTATGCAGCAACAACGTTCCGTAAGCGAATCCATCTATGGACCACGGTTCTTTTCTGACCAGTTCAATGTTTATAAGTTGTCTGCCATCGAATTTCGGAATCCTTCTATACTCATTATTGGTAGTTCTAGAGTGATGCATTTCCGCGATATCATGTTTCATCCATTAGAAAAGGAATTTTATAACGGAGGAGGTATTCTGAGAAATGCCTTCGACCTAGAAGCTTTTGCTGACAAACTCGTGCGTGGAGAACTACCTCTCCCGAAGGTCCTGATTGTAGGACTTGATCCTTGGTGGCTTCGTATGAATTATGGAACCACCACTTGGTTTAACGAATCGGATGAACATTTTAGTTTTGCCGGGCACATTGAAGCTTTTCGTCAAATTCTTAAAAAAGGTGCATTGAAAAAAGTTATTTCAGCAACGGTAGTGTCAGAGGTTCCTGGCTTTGGGCATGATGCGATTGGAACCTCGGCTCGGATGGAAGGGAATGGATTTCGAAAAGACGGCAGTAACCTCTATCCTCTAAATGTGTTCCTGGATTTTGTAAAAACACCTCTGTATGTAGATAGAGAATCTCCTCCAATCATCGATCGGATACAAATGACCAGACGAGAGTATTCTCTTCCTGCGGTTGTTGATTCTGTTCGAGTTCGCCTTGTTGTTGAAGCCTTATCACTCATAAAAAGCAAAGGTGTTGAAGTCGTGGCTTTTATGCCTCCTTATTCTACAGAAGCTTTTGAAGCACTCGAGAGGAGTCGACCGTTGCGGCTATGGTGGAATTTCTACAAAAACGACTTTCCTGAAT
Source organism: Nitrospirales bacterium (assembly GCA_965223185.1). Lineage (GTDB taxonomy): Bacteria > Nitrospirota > Nitrospiria > Nitrospirales > UBA8639 > Nitrospira_E. The sequence continues at coordinate 1,814,868 of OZ244988.1, forward strand.
TATTAGATCAACATGACATTGTGGTTCTTCCGGTATCTCATCCCCAACAATTCGGATTAGATGATACATACATGTTCGATGGATTCCATCCCAGCGAAGTGTATATTGCGCATCTTGTTAAATACCTAATTGAGATTGTCCCTAATTCTAGCTATCTAAAAAATGTTGAACTGGGAGATTTAATGAAAACCATTCAAAACGCGGCCATTCCTTTGGCATTTGATCTGCCTATTACATCATCTGTTGTCATGCCACCATAAAAAAATCTGTGTGATTTTTGAGGGTTTAAGGATAAGATTCCCAGAATTTATAAAATGAACTTAATTTGTCAGGTTGAAGGGGAAATTGCAGCACTTTCATCGGAAAATTGAATCGCCGAGCTCTTAATTGGGTATCCGTTTCTTACAAAGATCAAGGAAGGAAGCGTCCATGAAAATAGAGAATAATCTTTAGATTTAATAAATAAATAAACTTCATTTTTGAGAATGGCTTCTATATTTTCTTCATGTAATTCCACAACTATGACTTTGGGTCGGTAAATTTCAAAGTTAAGAGATTGAAGCGCAGGTAATTCATGACCTTCTATATCGATGGTCAATAAATCAATTTCTTTATTGGCATAAGGAGTGTCGGCAAGGATGTTGTTCAGGGGTTTACTGCGAATGTGTTTGACATCATAGGTTAGTTTCTGTTTGTGCCGTAGCATTGCCTCAGCAAAGTTCTGATCAATCGTGTTGAGCGAACTGTACTCATTTGAACAAAAATAGGTGAGATCTTTTTCTTTATTGGATACCGCCACACAAATATTAGTTGAATCCTTCCGGGCCATATTGAACATGTCGATCTTATAAGCATCTATGTCAATGTTAACGCCTTTCCAACCCTTTTTGTGAAGTAAATAGGTATTAGATCCCCATTTGGGATGCCAGCAGCCAATGTCGATGTAGATTCCCTTTTCCTTGCGATGGAATAGGTTCTGCAGGACAACATCTTCACCAAATCCTGAAAAATAGATATTCCCATATCGTTTTACATACAAGTCATAAGCCATATAGAGTGGGCGAAGAAACCAAGATTGTTTGTTTGCCAGCAGGCGTATCGTATAGCCCCTGTACATTTTTAGGTATTTCTTAAATGAAATTTTCATCATGCTAGGTGGTTGAAATGTTCAACATTTGTGTACAATGGTATGGGCTAAGGATGTCTTCCCTCTTGTATAAGCTTGAAGAACTTTGCGGATTGTATCCTGCCATTTTGGGAAATTGAATGGGGAAGGAAGGGGCCTTTTTAATTCAGAAACGAGAAGCCTAGTTTTTTTAGTTTCTGTTGAGACTTTTGTTTAATCTTTACTTTTGCGAGTCGGACCTTCCAGGTTTTTTCCAGGAACCATAAGCGTCTTTGAATATTTTTTACATTGCAGTTGTTGCCTCTATTCCATTGAGCGGCAACTTCAGATTTCCTTGATCCAGAATTCGGTTTTTGTGCGACTATCCTAATGTGTCGGAAATCACTGCTTCGGTGATTATCTAGCTTGTAGTCCAACAGGTGAAATCCAGTTAAAGTGAAGTAATGGGCGGTTGTTTCTAGGGTAAGGTGAAATTGGTGTGCGGGGCCTGAATCTAACGCCAATGGTTTCTTATGTCGGACAGGATGAAGAACATCTTTTTCATCCAAAAAAACATATCCACCTGGTTTGAGAGCTGTATAAATTTGTTTTAATAACCGATGTGGAGAGAGAACATGTGCTAAGACATGATGGGGAAGGATATTGACAATATCGAAATAATTATCTTGTGGTAATGGGAATTGATGAAACTGAGAAAAAGGCAAGTCCACGATATCTGATAGCTTGCGGATCTTTCTGGCATAATTTGCATTTCCTTGAAAAGGTTCGACGCCAATCACTTCAGCTCCTGCTTTTTGGAGTAGAGAAGTCAGTGCTCCTGTGCGGCATCTCAAGTCAAGAATCTTTTTCCCACGAGGATTTATAAATCGCGTAATGATTGGTAACCCCCAGTTTTCGGCCAGAACTTCCTCTTTTGTTCGATCCTTGTCCTGTGGAAAGTCCGAACCGGCGCGTAATTGACATCCGGGGTCATTCGCAAAGGTGTCGTCATAAAAACTGTCAAGTTCTTCTGGGGATAATTGAGGGAATGCATACATCAGTCGACAGTTTTGACATATAAGGATAGGATGGCTTTCTTGGGTCGACTCCATGACTATGGAGGATTCCATGGAGTCGCAAAGGTCACAACTCGTTGGAGATGTTTTCGCCAACGCAAGAGAAGACCGGTCTATGTGGAAAGTCCCTGCCATGTCTAGTATGAAAAGGGTTGAATGTCCCCTGGCCTCATGGTTGGAGTTCTGGTATTGAGTTGTAGATGAATTCGGATAATTTTAAGTCCCACATTGTGTCGATGCTCACGTAATAATCTGGGAGGATCAGTGCTCCGGTTCGCTTTCCAGTGATACTCTGATGAGTTACCAAACAGTCTCGGGATATTACGTATGCCACCCCGTTACGATGATACAAAGGCGTCAGTTGTTGTCGTGCAATAATCTGATGGCCGAATGGGTCATTGTAAAACAGTTGGTCCCCTTCCACCTTCAATTGTTTGAGGGGATGATGCTTGGAGTCGGTTTCAGAGACAGTCCAAACGGCGTCCCAAGGATTTTGTTCCATCATTTCTATTGCATGAACGACATGTTCCTTTCGACGTAGTGGTGAGGTCGGCTGTAGCATGACTACGAGATCATATTGCACCCGATCGAGACGCTCCATTTCCTGGAGAGCATGCATGAGTACTTGTACATCCGATATCCGGTCACCGGAAAGGGACTCTGGACGAAAGAATGGAGCATCTAAGCCGGAATCACGAGCGACTTGAGCGATCTCAGGGTGATCGGTTGAGACAATTGACCGGTCGATCATAGGAATTTCAGAAACTAAATGTCCGACACGGGCCACTAAGGGAACTCCAAGAAACGGAACCAGATTCTTAAGCGGAATGCCCTTGCTTCCACCTCTTGCAGGACAAACCGCTAATATTCTTTTATTGTGGATCAAGGAAGCTCCAAAGTCGTTACTGGCAATCGTTTAATTGAGGATCTTATACCTAGAGAGTTTCCACAATTTTTTGCAATTGATAGAGGTTGTTAATGCAGAAGTCTGGGTGAGGCTGTGAGAATCTGGATTTTTCCCTTAAGATAACACCGACAAATTGACAACCTACTTCTAAGGCCGCTTCTCGGTCATCTTCGCTATCTCCGACAAAGAGTATTTCATGTGGTTTCAATTGAGTCTGTTTTTGAATATGGCGTAGGTTTTCGACTTTGCTGGCTGGGGCTCCAAAAATTTCTGAAAAGTACGATTCAAGTGAGCGAACAACCACCAATCGTTTGAGGGTTGCCGTCGGCGTTCGTGAGTTGATGAAAATGGGAATGCTATGCCCGATAATCCAGCCTAGGATCTCAGACGTCCCCGGGACTTCTTTGCAAGTAGTTATGGCACTTTCACAGGTAACGGTATAGGCTTCAGCCCATTGGGTTGTTAATTTTTCTAAAATATCCGGATCCCGTGTCGGATTTTTAGCAACGAGTTCTCGAGCGAAGGTCTGAAAAATTTCATACCGATCTTTTTGGGGAAATTCTCTGAGAATTCTTGAAATGGTCGACCCCGATGGATCATGAGACTTCGTCACTTCATAAAAGGCTTGATGTTTGATGTCATTGGAGTCGACGAGAGTCCCATCAAAATCAAAAACAATACTCCCTATCATGGAACTTGAGGATCTGCGAGGGCAATTTCTTCAACTTTCGGGGAGTCTTGATGGGGGGTAATTTGAAAACGACCCCAATGGTCTACCATGGTTTTTCGGTCCGACCGGGCAAGTTTGTTGATCCGTTTGTCAGCATAAAACGAATCATTGTTGAAATGGGTAGTGGAAACTTCTTCAAAAATTACGCCTGTTTCTGTCCAAAAGGAATGCCACACACCTGGCAGGATAAGAATTGTTTCCCCTGGGTGAAGAGTTCGCGGGCATCCGTCTGTGTTGACATGAAGAATCCCATAGAGAATTTGAAACGTTTCCTCTTTGCGTGCATGGTAATGTGAGGGATGGCGTTGTCCAGGGAGTTGGGCAACGAGTTTTTTACAATATTCGCGATTGATGCATTCAATGATCACCGCACCAGTTTTTCGAAAATTTTCCAGGCCATAATGGTGTGAATATTCAACCTTAAACTCGCTGCCTAATTGGATTTTTGCTTCATTGAGGAGAGCTTTTATCTCGTGGATCACCTGTTTGAGTGTGGCAATACCTTGATTGACTTCAATTTCTACCCCTTCCTTCATGACCGGGTTATCTGGAGTAATATCTTGAAGGACGTGATAACCCTCTTTCCAATGTCCGCTTTCTAGTTGCCCTTCAATATAGGGCATTGCAAAGTACACCGAATCTGAAGAAATGACTTGCCCTTTTTTTAATGGTCGTTTGGCATACACTCCACGACGCAACCCATCAAGAGAGGCTTGTTCAACTTCGGAAATTGGAGGTCGACTATGCGGGCCACATAACACTGTTGCTCGCCCGTGAGCTTCAAGCCATTTGTCGACCTGCTCTGGAGTGGATGAATAGGCATTGAGTTTAATCTTGTCGGTTTCTACGCCAATGTGTCGCTCAAATAGCTGGGCTCCAAGCGCAACGGCTAGTTGAACCGGAGTGGTATCGTTAGGATTCTCATGTGTCGACCATCCTATAGAGACTTGAGGGTACCGATTGCGCAACATGCGAATTTGATTAAGGGCCAACATAGTATCTGGAGTCGGGTATACCGAGACGCAATGCATCAAGGCAAAATGTACCGCTCTGTGTTGAAAGAAGCTGACGACGTTATCAATGTCTTCTAGCGTTAGCCCTCCTGTCGAACACACGACGGGTGGTCCTGCACTGGCTATTTCTTCCAGCAAAGGCCAATCCTTGGCCGAACAACTGGCGACTTTCAGGATATTAAATCCCATTTCCACGGCTACATTCACCGACTCCTCATCAAAGGGGGTACACATGGCCAAGAGGCCGTGCGCCCAGATTTCATTGAGCAAAGTTTGAAATTGGGAATGGTCCAAACGAGTGGATTGAAACCGTTGGATATATTTGAGGTCGCTTCCTGATTGATGATTGGGATGAATGAAGGAATCCAGCTGACGAAATTGAAATTTTATGGCTGCCCGTACCGAATGCTTCTTGATCACTTGAGCGTTGGATTGGATAATCTTTAAGCCATGTTCCACACTTCCCTGGTGGTTATTGGCTAGATCCAATATAAACATATCGCGAAAATCGAAATCTTGGTCTATCATGTTCATGACCTTTCCGATGGAGTTAAAGCAGCTCTAAAGCTTCAGGGATATATCCTTTTTCATAGTGAATTCGAACCGTGCGTTTATTGGCCTCCGAAAGATGGGCAGCCGAAACGACCATCATTGTTTCGAGACCACGCTCAAGAGAAATGGCTGATGTATTTTCCCCACCTTGTAGGACAGAGTCAATATTCTGTAGTTCCCAAATAAAATCATCAGGCCGTGTTTTCTTAAGGGTGTGTACCTGAACTTCTTTGGGGTGAATTTTCCAATTGACACGATCTATCCCAGGTTCGTGTCCGATTATCAACTCGACAAAGCCATTATTCCCTTGGATGCGTGCCCATTTCCTTGCAGGTGACGTAATAACATCCTGGACGACTCGACCAATGAGTCCGGTCTCCGTTTTGAAATGAAGCAGGCAGAGTTTGTCATAATCCACCTCCGCAGTTTTGATATAATCCAGCGCGGCAGAAACCTCAATTATCCGTCCTTTTCCTACTTGGGAAGCCAAATATTGCCAAAGATTAATCGCATGTGAATGCTCCCCACTCGCCCCTCCGCCTCTTTTCCAAAATCCCAGATAGCTGTCCTGAGGGCCCTGGAGCCATGGATGGGCTGCAAAAATTCCACCCCAATGTTCGCGGAATTCCACATCAATGGTTTCAATTGATTCTAAGGTTTGGCTGGTACGTGCGGTTTCTTGCGCAGCTTTCCCCACGACATGATCATATCCGACAAAGGTGAGGGTGTTGGATTGCGCTACTTGTGTTCGTAAGGTTTCTGCACCATCTAAAGAAGGTGAGCAAAGTGGCTTTTCAATCAAGAGACCTTTCGGTTTCTCTTTGAGGGCCTCTATGGCTAAAGGGAGATGTGAGTCTGGAGGCGTGCCTACCATAATTAGGTCAAATCCTCCACAAGGGGCTTTGTCTGCCAATGTTAATGTAATGTCCTCATCCCAGGCCCCATAACGGGTGGGATATATTTGGTTTTTTGTTCGGTCTAAGGCTGCTTGATCCACGTCACATAAGGTTACTTTCCACCCTAACGAACGTGAGGCATGAGCGAGGTGGTTACCAATCGATCCGGCTCCAATAATTTTCACATTGTACATCGATAATCCTCATCTTCTGGTAAAGTTAATATTTCTTAATCTTGGGGAAAAATGAAAATGACAGATACTGTTTACTAAAGATATAGGGCGTTGTTTAATTTGAGGAGATTTCAAATATAGATTTTTCGAGTGAACGAACCTTTAGATTTGGAAAACGATGTAAGATGTGCTGTAGGCGCTCGATGCGTTCTTGGATTGATGAATAGTCAATTTCGGGAAATATGTGTTGAAGATATTGATAACGCTGTGACCGGTTAAGATTGGACATTCGAAATTGAGCGTTGAATGTCCTTTTAAATTTTCTGGCCTTGGCATAGAATTTCGCCATTGTGATTTTCCTGAGGCTGGTTTTTGGGAATGGAAAGGTATCATCAAAAGACCTTAAGCTAGTGACAATTTGTTCTGAAGCAAAAGGGCCGGTTAGATAAGCGAGGTATTGTTCAACCAACCGGGTTTTTTCCATAGAGCCATTTATGGGAGAAGGTGTGCGAGATGAAAGGGTTTTTTTAAGAAGATCAATCAATTCTTTGGATGAGGTTGCTTGTTGACTGACGGCATTTGGGAGTTTTTTATCAAAACGATCAGATGTGACTGGCTGAAATGAAAAAACTGGACGTTGTAACAAGTATCCTTCCAGGCCTGTCGTACAACTATTGTGGATAATCGCATCTGATGCCAGAATCCATGGGGTCACATGCCCCTCAAATTGGACTTGGACATTTGGGCAATCCTTACCCGCTTGTTTCCACACTTCATGATTTTCAGATGGATGGGGCCGAATGATTACCGTATGGGTGGGAAAAGCTTTTCCGACTTTTCCGATCATTTCCTGGAAATGATGAAAAAGTGCCAATCGATGTTTAGCCATTCCTAGTTCTTGTTCGTTGACGGTTCCAGGTGAACTCGCCGCAGCGTCTAACGCTTTTTTTTCGTCTCCCTTGTTTGGGCGAAAGTTATTCAATTTGCCGAAATTGGTATTGATAAGTATGATGTGGCCAAATTGGTTTTTGATGTCCGTAACGTTTCGGGACCAGTAAGATTGAAGCTCAGGACGTAATAAATCGATTCGCGGGTTTCCTGTAATATAGACTGGCCTTCCATTATAATTTTTTTGAGACTTCCAAATTCTGGCATTTTCAGGTCCCCAGGCCAAAAACACTTTTGGTTGGGGAAAAACGATCGTGCCTAACTTTTCCTTCACGTACACTTCAGGTGAACAATACACGATGGCTTCTTCATCCATACCGGCCAATGTATGTCCTAGATTCTCAAGAAGATGAGCGGTCACTTGATTGCGATTGTGCATATTAATCGGAAGATAAATTGAGGGTGGGAAAGCATCCAAATTCAGATTTATTTCCCGTTTGGCTCCGATAATAACAGAAAATCCCCGCTCCGCAGCAAAGCAGGCTAGTAAGACTTTGGCATCAAACTCCCTATTAAAAATTTCAACGGGCAATATTAAACGACGGCGAGGATTTGGCATGGGACAGACGCTCAAGTCCAGAAAATCAGGACAATATGGTTATGGCATATTAAGGTTTCAAGACGAAACAGGGTCATAGTCAAAAATTCCCAAAATTTCCTTGACTTTTTTGGCGACTCTTTCAGTTTCCCGTAATTGCGAACGTTGACCATTTTCGAGTGGTTCACCAAATGGTCGGGCGATGCCCTTTTGAATAAGGGATTCGTGCAGTAAAGAAAGGTCCCGACGCGGTTGGACGAGTCCTGCGCGAATAAGCCGGGCGCAGAAGCGTTCTGCCCCCTGTTGGGGGCGAACGGTTCCTCTTTTATTTAACGGGCGGGATCGGGCTCGCTTGACGATGGCTTCACTAAGTCGAACTTTCCAGGTTGGTGGGTTTTCAGGTAACGGAATTATGTAAACCGGTTTACCCAATGAGGCCGCTTCGGCCAGCATCGATTCGCTTTCTCCTGTGACAATGATCACGTCAGCTCCAGCCAGGTAAGCCAAATAGGGGTTATCTGATTGCTGGGGCTGCCATAGATGCACGTGGTGTTCGGGCAGTAAGGCTGCCTGCAGGGCCTGCCCCACTTTGTTACCGGTTCTTGGGGAGGTTACGGCAAAGACTTTTCCACCACATGAGCTGGCTAAGTCTTTTAATTGATTGCCAATTGAACAAGCGAAATCAGGAGTCAAGGTGAACCGTGCTGTTGAGCCACCAATCACGAGTACGACTCGAGGATGCGGGGCAGACCCAAATAGATGAGGCCAACGTTGGCTAACCTTGTCTAAACTTTCGGGTGAAAGCTCATTCAAGGGTGCTAATGTCTCGACTCGATTGGGATGTGGAGGAAAGCCATAGTAGGTCGGGGTTACGACCACATCAAATAACTCAGCAGATCCCCCTCCTTTTCGGCCCACCTGAATAATTCGGGTTTTCCCCTGATTTTGCTCACGAATCCAACGTGCAATGGGTGCAGGCCGCCAGCCCGTTGAGATAACGACATCCGGCCAAGGAGGCTCAAGTGCCGAGGACTTAGCTTTATTGAGCCCAAATGTGTGCGGCGGGAGGAGACTCCAAATTAATTTTTGAGCGTGGTTCCATGGCTGAAAATAGAGGTGCTTCATCTCATAGGGCCAGCCTAATGATCTTGCGAGGCCTTGGGATTGGGTTGAATGTCCCATTTTGCCATCGGAAAGGATCCAAATCTTCGGTAACCCGTTAAACCAATGTCCACCATTCCGGGCGAGGGTGGAGGGTTTGCCCTGAAGGCCCGTCGTATGGAAATGAAGAGCCCAATGAACAGAGGGATAACGAGTGCTTATGGTCTGTAGTTGATTCACCCACCAATGGAAGTCTCTTGTGTAGCCATGTAAATATGAAGGAATAGTGGTGAGCACTTTGAGATCATGGATTGTGACATACACGAATCGGGAAGCCCGAGAAAAAATTTCCTCAAGCACCCACGGGACATCTTCACTGGGCAAAAGGGTTAGCTCCTCAGATGCATAGACAATATCGAAAGTCCTGTCAGGCGGTGACGTATTCAATGATCCCCAATCAAAGATTTCCTGCTCTTGTTGATTGAAAGTGAAGGAAAGTTGGGTCTCAGGAGAACAATCTACGGAGGATCCCAAGCAGTAGTGAAGCAAACTTGGATTGTCTAGGGACGCTACGATTGGTTGAAGATCCAAGGAGTCGGAATTTTTTGATGAGCCTTTGACTGAAGAATTCAAGCCTATGGTTATCTCAGAAGCCGTGCGGACCAACTGAGCAAATTGTGAGCTTGGCTGAGTTCGTGAAAATAATTGAAATCCTGCATTATTCGCGGATTGTTCTAATTCATGCCAGACATACCCTACCGGACTCTCTTGATAAACAAATTCTTGAGGGAAGGGATGCCAGGGTTGGGTATGAAGAGCAGTATAGTGAAGCACTTTGGAATTGCCTTGGACGTATTCTTCATCACGCGCATTCCATTCAGGCTCTAATTTCCCCCAAAGATTCTTATGGCTCAGGGCATCTTTCAATAATGCATTTTTTCGTTCGTGGCGGGCACGTTCAATAGTCCAAACCGAACACATTTTTTTACAATTCATTATCATGACTGACGAATCGTTTTCTGCGATGCTCAAAAATCCATGTTCCTTTAAGGGTATATCGAATAATTCTCCTGGGTCGCTAAGGTAAATTTGATCGACGTCATTGTATATGGCTCTTCCTGTACTTCCAGCAAATTCAGGAATCGCAAAGCGGTAATTCGTAAATCCTGTTAACCAGCGACGACGATCAAACCCGATTAATTCCTTCATGAGGTAGATTTCATAGGTTCGAGATGGATCCCGTACCACATCAATGGACCACACAAAAATTCGTTCGGCTTTTGCCTGAGCGGTTTCCGTTCCGACGAAGATTCGAACTGGAGCTTTGTTTGATGGAGAATGTTGGGGTTTGGGTCCCAACACAATTTTTTCGGGATACTGTCTGAAGCCTGGTGGGCGAAAATGAGCAGTTTTCATACAAAGCCTTCTTTTTTGAAGAAGACGTGCAACTTACCGGATAAAGCCAAAAACGCGAATGTTCTCAGGCCAAATAAAATAGTGGGTGTTGTTAGGTTGAAGCGGGTGTGGCATGTTCATTGACGGTGGCATGAATGTTGGCAAAGCTTTGAATAATCGTTGTCAGTTGTTTTGAAGAGTGAGCGGCGCTCACGCTACACCGCAAAAGACTTTCGCCATTTGGTGTGGCAGGTGGGATCATAAGATTGACGTAAATTCCTTGTTCCAGTAATCCTTGCCACATGACTAGGGCCTGTTCTTTTGAGGGGATCATGGCGGCAATAACCGGTCCAACCTCCGCCCCCAATGTATATCCAATTTGCTTCAATCCATCATATAACATTTGGGCATTCTTCCATAACTGTTGCCGAAGTTGCGGAGTTTCACGGATGATCCGTAGCGCCACTTTGGTCGAAGCCACAACTGAGGGACAGGGTGATGCGGTAAAAATATAGGGGCGGCTCGCATAACGAATGAATTCAAATTCTGGATGCTGGCTAACGGCGAATCCTCCAGTCGATCCCAAACTTTTACTAAAGGTTCCCACAATGCAGTCCACTCCTTGCTCAACGTCGGCTTCTTCAGCCAACCCTCGTCCTCGCTTTCCTAGAACACCTAAAGAATGCGCTTCGTCCACCACCAAGGTGGCTCCATATTGTTGCTTCACTAGAACAATATCCTTGAGCGGGGCACGGTCCCCCAACATACTATAAATTCCTTCGACAATGATAAGGGTTCGACAACTCTTGTCGCCTAATCGCCGTAGCTTCTTATCTAAGTCTCCGACATCATTATGCTTAAAACGAAGTACCTCGGCCCCTCCCAGGCGACATCCGTCATAAATGCTGGCATGTGAATCTCCATCCATGAGTATGACATCCCCGGGCCCAGCTAACGCCGAGAGCACTCCTAGATTGGCTTGGTACCCGGTGGAAAAGACGATAGCATAAGGCATGTCATAAAAATCTCCGATAGCTCGCTCCAGATCGCCATGGGTCGAAAAAGAACCATTTGCCATTCTTGATCCTGTTGTTCCGGTTCCCTCTTGGGCCAATGCTTCTTGCCCGGCTTGAATGCAGTCCGGGTGAAAGGTGAGGCCTAAATAATTATTCGTGCCGACGAGAATGGTGGGGCGTCCATTAATCACGGCCTCGGTAGGGGAAATGATCTTTTGAATGGTCAGGTGAAAGGGGTTGATCCCACTTGTGAGGAGCTTCTCTCGGACTTGTTGGATTGGGATAAATTTTTCGAATAGTGACATGGCTAGCCTTTCAACAACGTCTCAATCTCTTGTCCCAAGTCTTTCACCGTTCGGATATTCGGCAAATTGTTTAAAGGAATGGAGATATCAAACTGATCTTCGATTTTGAGTAACACTTGCATGACCTGAAGTGAATCTAAACCTAATTCCGACACTAAATCGGTGGTTTCTTTCAACTGTCCTGCCTTTTTGGAATAAGGCTTCAGGGTCTGCAGAAGTTGGGGCAAAATGTCAGCATATGTGGTCATTATCTGTACAGAGGTAAGGATTAATTGATGATAGCCAATTGGTCAGAATTTAGTTCTTCTTCAATAGGTTGAGACTATCCGATGAAAAGAGATGACGCAAGCCTTCTTCTAAGGGAATTTGCGGAGTCCATTGGAGTTGCTGGCGGGCCTTCTGTGAGTCACAGACCCAATTCGTATGAGAGATTTCGGCGACTTTTCCCCTTGTGAAAAGGGGCTTATATCCCATTAGACGAGACAAATGTTCATTAATGCCTCCAAGCAGACCTAATAGTTTTTGTGGAATAGTTACGTGGATCTTCATCTGAGGGTTGATGATGCGAAATACCGATTGCCATGAATACCCATTCGGAAATCCGTCGTCAACTTCAAATATTGAGGAGCGGATGTCGGGGACCTCAAGGCTCCGCCGAATAACAGAAGCAAGGTCGTCTATATGAATAAGGGAAAAAGCACCATGATGAGGGCCAAGCTGTAGGGCAATGCCTCGTTTCCCTAATTTGAAAAGGGGAAGGAGGGCCTTATCCTTTGGCCCATAGACGGCTGGGGGTCGAAAAATTAACCAGTTCAGTGATCCTGCTTCCTGCTGGAGCAGGAGTTCACCTTCCCGTTTGCTCCAAGCATAGGGAGAAAGGAACGGTTCTCTCGCTGCAAGCGAAGAGATATGGATGAACCGCGGAGGGCTGGGTTGGGCAAGGCAGACTTTGAGAAGATTGGCCACTCCATGGACATTTGACGGCACAAAGTCACTTTTCTCAGTCCCACGGATCGTTCCTGCGCAGTGGATAAGACTGGTACAGCCTTCCACTAAAGTGTGTAGGCTGGCAAGATTACTGAGACTCCCCGGAATTAAGGTAATGTGAGGAAGTTCAAGGTCTGGGATTCTTTTCGAATCCCTGACTAATCCTCGTACGAAAAAACCTGCTTGGCTCAGGTGAAGGGCAATGGCTCGACCAATAAAACCTGAAGCGCCGGTGAGGGCAACTGTATTCCGCATAAGGTACAGAGAGGAGTAACGGCACTGTCAGAGGAGCTTGGTCAGCCAGACGGCTATGCCAAAAGAGACTGTATCGGCGCTAACGATTCCCAATTCACGCGCTTCAGGAAATCAGATTTGGCTCGGGAGCGAGATAATTTACCCGAAGAGGTTCGCGGAAGGGTTCTGGGTGGAATAAGTTCTATATAACAAGGGATCGACAATTCGTGTTGAATTCTGGATCCTAAACGTTGAATCAAATCGTTACGTTTTTCAGGGTTTGTTTCCCGACATTGGACCACCATGATGGCCACTTCATCACCATCGGGACCTGCTACGGCAAAGGCGGATGAATCTCCAGGGCGTACCTCAGGCTGTTGTTCAGCCAAATATTCTAAGTCTTGTGGCCAAATGTTTCGACCATTGATGATGATCATATCTTTTGACCGGCCGATAATGACAAGGCTACCTTCCATCCAATAACCAATGTCACCGGTATTCAACCATCCCTGATCTGATAAGACTTTCTGGGTAAGATGGGGGTCATTAAAATACCCGCTCATGATGCTTGAGCCACGAACAAAGATTGTGCCGCTCTCTCGATCACCCAGTGCGTTTCCGGTTTCATCACGAATTTCAACTTCATATCCAGGAAGGGGAACTCCACAGTTGACGAATTTGCTTATCCGAGATTCCACATTTTCCGAATCGGAAGAAGAAATCGGTTGAGCTTTCCGGTGATGGGAAAGATCGTCTGCGTCAACCTCGTCCACCTCAATGCCCACATCCAGAGGAGCAAAACTAATTGCCAGGGAGCATTCGGCCATCCCATAACAAGCCAGAAAGGCGTCCGGGTTAAATTCTGAGGGCTCCAGGGCTTCGGCAAATCGGCCTAGACTTTCAGCTCGAATCGTTTCTGCACCAACACCCGCGATTCTCCAAGCTCGTAGATCGTAAGCTTCCTTTGAAGAATCTTCCCGCAACCGTCGAACGCATAGCTCATAGCCAAATGAGGGGCTGAATGAAATGGTTGCTTGACTATTGGTCATCAATTTGAGCCATTGGCGAGGGCGCATGGCAAAATCTCGGGTACTGAGATAATCAACTGAGAGTTGTGAAGCGATGGGACCTAGAACAAACCCAACTAAACCCATATCATGATAGAAGGGCAACCAGGAGACGCATCGATCCCCAGGCCGAACTTTCAAACCATGCTGGATGATGCCAGCTAAATTGGTCATGACAGCTGATTGGGTCACTTCAACACCTCTCGGCCATCGAGTACTGCCTGATGTGTATTGAATATAGGCCAATTCGTGTGGTTCTAAAGGTTGAAGCGGAGTTTGACTTTCATCTAAAGAAGCAAAGGCCTCGGGTCCGCCTATCAACTGAAGATTTAGGTTAAGGGCGGCTTCCTCAAGAAATGGAACAAACCCTTCTGGAGCCATGGCAATCGAAGCCTGACAATTCTCAAGTAGCCGGCGTAGTTGCTTCACGTAAGCTTGATGCCCGCCCAAATGAAGTGAGATCGGTAAAGGAACGGGAATTAAGCCCGCATACTGACTGGCAAAGAAAAATCTCAGAAAATCAGGAGTCGTGTCGGCCACTAAAGCCACACGAGAACCTCGAGGTAATCCAAGCCCATTAAGTCGTTTTGCGAGATGTATGGCCTGCGCTCGTAATTCTGCATAGGGAAGGACGTGAGCCAAATGGCCACGACCGGAATAGAAATTACTTCCTGTGAATCCTCTGGCCGCATAATCTAAAGCTTCGGAAAGTGTTGAAAAATTTCCTGGTCGAAGTGCGGTAGAGGAGCAAGTTGGGGTAGCAATCATATTAGGAGACTGATCTTTTTGAGACGTCATTTTAATTTCTCAAACATCCAGGACAGTAAAGGTCAAGACGATAACAGCAAATGTTATGCCAAAAATATTCTAAGAGTAACAATAGGAAATGAACACGTATTGGTTAAAAATATAGCCCTACAATAAAAAACGTGTATCAAAAAGACCACAAAATGAGTCTATTTGGCAACATGGAATAGAGGGAAAGCATAAATTTTTGTTTAATAATTTTTACTGAAACCAGGTTTTCTGAAGATGTCTCAATATTTTTTGATTGAGTTCAGGGGGTATCTCATTCGAGTGTTTCAAGTCTGGCGGACCAGGCCACCCGTGGTCACGAAATTGCTCCTGGCCAAAAGTGCGAGGTGTGTCATATCGAGGAATGACATGAAAGTGTACTTCAGGATCGACCATCATCAACATAAGGTAATTGATTTTTGTATAGCCAAAGGCCCTAAAGACGTTGGATTCTAATTCACGTATTATTCCGGATAGTTCTCCAAATGCATCCAAGCTGATTTTGGAAAAGGCGGTGACTTCTTCTCGGCAGACCAATATGAGTGAACCCAGAGTCACTTGTTGGGGACGTAGGAGAATCACCCAGTGCTGGAATTCCTTTACACAGGTGTTAGGATATCCAAATTTTTTCATAGTGCTATTCATAGGGGAAGTTATATACCGAATCGGATATTCTTCTGTCTACGGTGAATAATGGCCTTCGTTGTTGCCATGTGACCGATTCCCGCTACTGACTATCTGAACAATGTGTTGAGAGTATGGACTTGGTTCTGAACCGGAATCTTGTCCCAACATGACCATTTGGTAATGTATTTCCATGATCTCCGCAAGAATTTAAAGCAATAAAATCTCAATAAAGTAAATGAAAGTGGTTGTTGCAATGATTCTTGTGGCCTATTTAGAAGATTTCTATAATTAAGAAAGTCTTAGATCTTCAAAGCTATGATGAAGTGGGAAAAGATGGGGACTGTCTAGTGTTGAAACAAGAGTGGTGTCAGGAAAAATATCATTTAGATCGTATGGCATTTGGCGATCTTATGTGGGCTTATGTTTCGTATCCAAGCATTCAGCTTTATGCCATTTTATTAGTAATGAGCCTTTTGATAGGAATCCTCGTGTTTCCCTATTTTCCGGTTTCTTTGGTGTCCGTGATGGGAAGTATCGTTGCCACCTTATTGGCCTATCCATTCGTGGAATATGCGGTACATCGATTTATTTTGCATGGACGCTATTTGTACCGGTCCCCCTGGACTGCAGCCTTATGGAAAAGAATTCATTATGATCATCACCAAGACCCCAATGACCTGCGTGTTCTATTTGGGGCCGTTTCTACCACGTTGCCGACTATTGTGATTGCCACCTTTCCCATCGGAATGAGTCTGGCGGGTTGGGTAGGTGTTCCACTTTCGTTTGCTACGGGGTTGGCCTGCTTCATGGTGTATGAGCTGTGCCATTGCATGCAACATCTGCGTGTGAACCCGCAAAATAAATTTTTGCGGCGAATTAAACGGCATCATTTGTTGCACCATTTTCATAACGAACAGGGAAATTTTGGCATCACCAGTCTTCTCTGTGATCGTATTTTTGGCAGCCTATATTCTGGTGCCGAAAAGATTCCTTTCAGTCAAACGGTCTCAAATTTGGGATATCAGGATCAGGAGCGAGTGCAGTATCCCTGGGTGGCCCAACTCTCCGAACAAAAGGATTAGATGGTGGTGATGGGCGTTTCTTGGTATCCCGTTTCTTTGCCCTTGGTACCTGAATGATTTTGAAGGTATTGGTATCGGGGACGACCTGGGGCCAGGCGATTTGATTCGGATTGAATCAATAAAGGATCGGGCAGGTCTTAAACGGTTTGTTCGCGTACCTCTAAACATTTATCGATCCGACCCTTTTTGGGTGCCTCCTCTTTTTTTAGAACGGCTCCATACCCTTTCCTCAAAAAATCCATATTTTGAGCATGCTCGGTGGCAATGTTGGATAGCCTATCGAAATGAGATGCCCGTAGGGCGGATTAGCGCCCAAATTGATGAATTACACCTCACACAATATCACTCCCGAACCGGGTTTTTTGGACTTTTGGAAGCCGAAAATTCGGCTGAAGTATTTGAGGCTCTTTTCCAGGCTGCCGAAGAGTGGCTCTATTCAGAAGGGATGACGACGGTTCAAGGTCCGTTCAATTTATCCATCAATCAAGAATGTGGGTTATTAATAAAAGGGTATAAGAATCCTCCCATGGTGATGATGGGGCATGCGCGGCCGTATTATCCTGAATACGTGGAAGGGAATGGTTATCAAAAGGCCCAGGATCTATTGGCGTATCACATAGGGATTCGTTTTTCGCTTCCCTCTGGAGTTGAAAAGTTCCTGAAAAAGGCGAAAGATTCTGTTCGGATTCGCCCCTTACGCCGAAAATACTTGCGAGAAGAGTTGGCGATAATTAAAGAAATCTATGAAGAGGCATGGGCTGACAATTGGGGATTTTTACCATTCACTAATGCTGAATTTGCCGAATTAGGTCAGCATATGAAATATCTGGTTGAGGACGATTTTGTTCAAATAGCAGAAATCGATGGTACTCCCTGTGCCATGCTGGTAGCGTTTCCCAATATTCATGAGGTGATTCAGGATCTTCAAGGGAAATTGTGGCCATTGGGATGGTTGAAAATTCTCTGGCGATTAAAGGTCAGCTATCCAAAATCCGGGCGAGTTGCTCTCATGGGTGTTCGACGTCGATTTCAATCCAGTCCGATGGGGGCACTCATGGCGTATGGAATGATTGAGTGTGTGAGGCAAGCGGGGTTGCGAAAAGGTATTGAACAGGTAGAGCTTTCGTGGATACTGGAGGACAATAAGCCGATGCGACATATCCTGGAGTCCCTCGGCGCGGAATCCTATAAAACCTATAGGATCTATGAGAAGTCACTTCAATGATTCTTGAAAAAGCCGAAGAGCTGACCCTTCAGGATCCTCACCAGGTATCGGTGAATGCGTTGGTCTTGGCTGGGGCGAGACAGGGGCGAGATGCGGTCGCTGAGGCGGCTGGTGTGCCATTGAAAGTCTTGGCGGCAGTGGATGGTACCCCCATGGTTGCGAGGGTTTTAACAACCCTTGAAGCATCCTCCCTCGTCCATCAAAGAACTTTGTGCGGTCCATCTTGGGACATATTACAAGAGCAACCTTTGTTGCGGGATTTAGTTGAAGATCAAAGGATTCGATGGATGGCTCCTCAACAAGGGCCGAGTGCGAGTGTGAAAAAATTTTTGGAGGAGTCTCCCCACGTTTTTCCACTGCTGGTGACCACCGCAGATCATGCTTTGTTAACAGTTGAGATGGTGGAGGCTTTTCTTCAAGAAGCCATCCGAGGCCGAGCGGATGTGGCCGTAGCGATGGTGCCGTATTCAGTTGTAGCAGAGGCCTTTCCGCTATCAAAACGCACCGTGATTCGTTTTAAAGGAGGTGGATACTGCGGGTGTAATTTATTTCTACTGCGTACGCCGGAAGCTGAGCGGGTCGTGGAGTATTGGATACAGGTTGAGGCCGAAAGAAAGCAGCCGTTACGATTAATCCGTCGGCTGGGGTGGTTGATGCTGATTCGTTACCTGTTGGGGCGCTTGTCCTTGTCCGAAGCCCTAGACGAGCTGGGTCAACGGATGGGGATTTCTATCAGAGAGGTTATTTTACCTTTCCCGGAGGCAGCGGTCGATGTCGATACTCCGGAAGATTTGGCGCTAGTAAAGAAAATTGTTGAGCAAGGGAAGAGAAGATAACAGAAGCTAGTGTGTGGAAGAGAAGGCGATGGATAAAACCGAAGGTGGCGTGGGAAATTACGGAACAAAAGGCTTCAGTAAAGTCTCAGCCTGCTGCAAATCTTCAGGATTATCGATCTCCGCCCAGGTTAAACCTTTTATCGATACCGTAAAGACATGGCCTTGATCGGCAAGTTCGTCGATGAGAGAAAGGTACCATTGTTTAAGCGATTCTGGCTTTCGGATACGGCGGTCAATGGTAGAACAGAATAATTGCGGTCCATCCTGTTGAAACCGGATCATGCCGATGGATTCACCATTGACTGTTTCCGATGCCAAGGTCTTGCCAATTCGCCTAAGCTGAGTGTCCTGCACAATCACTTTCATATCGTCGGCATCATACTGAGCTTTTTCATCGGTCACTAAGGTAATGGGTGCAGGAGGTGCCTGTAAGACGCGTTCCAGTACCGCCGGTTCAAACACGGTATCGCCGTTCAACAAGATAAAGTCTTCCGTCATTTCATTTCGGGCGGTCCAGCAACTGATAAGATTATCGGCCATGGCATAAAATGGGTTGTACAACGTATGTATGGCCTGATTGTTGCCTTGTTTGGCTATGACTTGTTCCACCGTGGACGCTCCAAATCCGATGACCACATGAATAGGACTGATGCCAAATTGCATCAATTCAGTAATTTGCCATTCTAGAATGGATCGGCCATGGAGTTGAATTGTGCATTTCGGCCGGTCTTGGGTGAGGGGAAGTAACCGCTTGCCTTGTCCGGCGCTGAGGATAATGGCTTTCATGAAAAGATTAGTACCATCGGGTTGGACAAATGTAAAGATGATTTCGAAAAGGCTCAAATGATAAATCGATATCTCATTCGAGAAGTCTTGAAACCCTCGATGATCGTGTGTGTGCTTTTTATCGTCCTCTTTGCAGGATATAGTTGGATCATCTTTCTAGCGCAGGCTGTCGATGCTCTTTTATCGACCAGCATGCTTTTAAAATTAATTGTCTTGAAAGTTGGCATTGGGCTTGAGGTCTTAATGCCCGTCTCACTGTATTTTGGGGTGATTCTTGGATTAGGTCGATTATATGCCGACTCGGAAATGAAAGCACTGCTGGCTTCGGGTGTGAGTCCATATTGTGTGCTGAGGGCCATATTTCTGCTTTCCGCTAGCGTGGCGCTGTTGGTGGCGCTGTTTTCTTTATATCTTCGTCCCTTAGCCTATGCAGAGAGTTATCGAATTAAAGCACAAGCAGAGGCTGGATTGGGAATCAGTCATTTAGAGCCCGGCCATTTTTATGAAAGACGGGATGGGTCACTTGTGCTGTTTGCCGAAGAGGTGGATCAGGGGCAACGCCAACTGAATCGGGTATTTGTTCAAAGTGAACATGGAGACAAACTACGAATCATTTCGGCTAATAAAGCGGGCGAGGAATACCATCCGGAGAGCGGCATGCCAATTCCGGTGTTGTTTGACGGTTTCGAATATAAATTGACTCGAAAGGGCAGCATCACTCATATGTCACATTTTGATAAATTATTTATTTTTCCTGAGGAAGCGATACAAGAGTACAGGAGGAAAGCCATTCCCACCCAGGAGTTGGCCTCCTTCAATACCAAACAATATATTGCCGAATTCCAATGGCGATTGACTGCACCCTTCTCGACTATTCTGTTGGGTTTGCTGGGAATTCCCCTGAGTCGTTCATCCCCGAGAGGAGGAAAATATGCCAAAATTTTCACGGCCACCGTTTTTTTTGCAGTGTACTATTTTCTTGGGTTAATGGTGAAAAACTTAGTGGAACAGGGAGCCATTCCCGTTGTACCCGGTCTATGGTGGACTGTCATTGGATTGGGAGTGCTGGTAAGTCTGTTCGTTCTGAGCCCTCGATTTTCAACGAGGGAAAGCTGAGCAAAAGCTATCCGTAACGGTCACGCCACGTTTCAAAACGCAGCATACATCTGAGATATGTCTTTTCTTCTTTATCGATACCTTTGGGGAAGTTTGATCAGAGGCTATTGGCCCGTGTTGGCTATCCTATTAGCCCTGTTCAGCCTGTTTGTCTTTGTGGAAGAAGTAGATGAAGTGGGAAAGGGGCGGTATACCTTTTTGGCCGCCGGCGAATATGTTCTCATGACCCTGCCTGGACGGTTTGTGGTGTTATCACCATTTATCGCGTTGTTAGGAAGTATTATGGCTTTGGGGGGGCTGGCTCATGGGAGAGAGCTCTTGGCGATGCAGGCAGGGGGGATCTCTCATTACCAAATTGCGTGGGCCGTAATGCAGGTGGGAATCGTTTTTATGTTAGTGGTAGCCTGTTTCGAAGAATATGTCACGCCTACCCTAGATCAGTATGCACATGTTTCACGTTCCTTGGCTCTGTCTAACTCACATGTGTATCAGGGAAAGCAGGGGCTGTGGTTTCGAGAAAGGGATCGGTATATCCGGATTAAGACCTTGAAGTATGGAGAAATACCCCAAGAGATCGATATCTTTGAATTCAATCCTCAGGGAGAGATGGCGGCTTATCTTTATGTGGAAGAAGCGGATGTTCAGAATCCTCAACAGTGGGTTCTGAGAAATATTCAGAAAAAAGTCATTCAGGGTCATCGAGTTTCAGAGGAGATACTTCCGAGCCTCACCTGGGATTCTCCATTTAATCGTGAGGAAATGCGACTGCTAAGTTTGCCGGCGTCTTCGCTCGCCCCATCAGACCTTTTTCGGTATATTGAAATCCTTCAACGAAAAAACCAAAATGTCTTAAGGTATCAATTAGCGTTCTGGGACAAAATCTTCATGCCATTGAAGACGGGATTGATGATTGTCCTAGCGATACCATTCGCATTCGGGCCATTACGAAGTGCGTCGGTTGGAAAACGAATAGTGCTGGGCGGCTTGGCCGGAATTGGCTACTATCTCACTACTGAAATACTGGAAAATATCGGGATCTTATTGGGAGCTTCGGCACTATCCACCACCCTCATCCCTTTTTTAGGTATTATGCTGATGACGGCCATTATTTGGCGGATGTACTTTAATTAAGGAACAAATCTCATGAAACGTATCTCTCAATGGGAAAGACGATTTTTCGAGTTATGAGCCTGTGTTGGTCGATATGCCACGAGTCAACAATCCGATTGTGGGGGTTGACCTCTTCGGAACGAATGAAACGAATGGTGAAGCGGATCGGGGTTCATGATGCGGTAACGGATGTTGAAAAGATGCCTGCGGGCAATTCTGTACTGATCTTACGCGGGGATTATATTTTCGATGAACGTGTCCTTCGCAATTTGACGAAGGAATCGAATGTCATGTTGGAGAGGGATAAGGGTGAATGTGCCATTCCTGTAGCCGCGCATGTGGACGCGTCCCTGGCAGGTGAGGTGTGGAAAAGTATGCAAAACGCCGTATTTCCGGAAATAGCCAACTTGAGAAGAGTCACCTTAGAAGACCTCTCCGGCTCTTTTTCTAACGAATTGCGCAAGGCCGATCATCCTTACGTCCTGCCTATTCGGGAGGACAATCGCCGGGAGTTGGAACAGCATTTATTTTCTGGGTCCTATAAAGGAGTAACGGATTTAGTGACCAAATTCTGTTGGCCGATTCCTGCTCAGTGGGCGACTCGATGGTGTGCCTTAACAGGGATTTCTCCGAATCAAGTCACTTCATTGAGTTTGGGGCTCGTCATACTGGCCGGTGTATTATTCAGTAAAGGATATTTTCTTTCCGGTTTGGCATTGGGGTGGGTGATGACTTTTCTGGATACCGTGGATGGGAAATTGGCTAGGGTCACCATAACCTCTAGCAAATGGGGGAATATTTTTGACCATGGCATCGATTTGATTCATCCTCCGCTTTGGTACCTTGCGTGGGCAATGGGCCTCATGTCGTTTTCACCCATCCTGTTTGAAATGACCTTAGCGACGACCTGTTGGATCATTGTCTTGGGCTATATACTTGGCCGAATGGTAGAAGGCATATTTCAGTGGTGGCTGGGCGGGTTTGTCATTTTTTGTTGGAAGCCCTTTGATTCGTATTTTCGTCTTATTACCGCACGACGGAATCCGAACATGATTTTTTTAACCGGTAGTGTGTTCATCGGCCGACCGGATCTAGGGTTGGAAGCTGTTGCCGTTTGGACCATGCTCTCCACGTCCATTCTTATAGGGAGACTAGCGATGGCTCTGCTGGAAAAGAGCATAAAAGGATCGCTGACCTCGTGGTTGGCTGAAATCGATCCGGTCCATGGCCGGGATTCCTTAGCAGTCCGATTATTTACGAATCCTCCAGCTACCATCAAGTAAAAAGAGAGAAGTGGAAAGTAAGGAGTAAAGAGGGGAAAGAAGAAGAGCCTTCTCATTTCCGCTCCGGAGACTCTCACTTCATACTTTTCACGTCTTACTTCACAGCATGCGTGTGGGGATTCTCCATAATCCGCTAAGTGGGAGGAATCGGCGTCATCCCGCTCTTATCGGGGATCTGCTCGTTCGGTACCCGGAAGTCCCCTGTGCGGAAGTCACAACGCCTGCCGAGATCCATAAAGCGCTCCTAGATTTCGCTCAACGTGACATGGACTGTGTGGCCATCACAGGTGGGGATGGAACCATTCAGGCGGTGATGGGAGCCTTATTTAATCTTCGTCCATTTCCTGCTATGCCTTCGCTCGCACTCCTGCCGGCAGGAACCGCCAATTTGATGGCGGGAGACGTGGGCTTGGGAAAGTTCGAGAAAAACACGCTTGACCGGTTTTTAACCCAAGCCCGAGCGGAGCCAGCCTTGGTTACGCATGAAACACGCCCCATTCTGCGTGTCCGTTTTCCTGAGGACCGCGAACCGTTGTGCGGCATGTTTTTCGGAGCAGGTGCCATTTACCATGGCACGCGCCTAGGCCTCGAAACCAAACAGTCTATCGGGCGATTGGGAGAATTGGGAGCCGGGCTCATCATGCTAAAGTTTTTGTTGGCTTTGGCCACAGGCTCTCGAAAGGGCTTAAACCCCATTCCAGCGAAGGTGATCGCAAGGGAAACCGATCTTCAGGAACAGGAATATTTAGTGGTGTTGGTAACGACCTTACATCGCTTATTCCTGGGCATGAAACCATTCTGGAGTACGAATTCAGGACCGTTACGGTTTACCACCTTGCGTGTCCCCTATCGTCATCTGTGGCGTGTGTTGCCAACCGTGCTTCGTGGAAAATCCCATCCATTAGCCACGCAGGAACATGGGTATGTGAGTGACAGCCTCCCGGAAATACGCTTGAGATTTGACAGCGGTTTTGTGCTAGACGGAGAAGTCTATTCCAGCTCTAAGCCTCAGGAACCCCTTATTCTCGATTCCCCGGGGCAGCTGTCTTTTGTGCGTTTACGAGGTGAATGATCATGCCTCCTTCCCAGGAAATTTTACGGATTGTCGGTCAACCAAGTCGCCAATCCATTCCTTGGTCTATTCAAGCCGCTGGAAACTTTCTCGCGAACAAATATGGCCAGGCCGTTCAAGGTGTACTGCTCTATGGCTCCTGCTTACGGGCTGGCACCGATCAGGATGGATTAGTGGATTGTTATGTGTTGGTGGATCGGTATTCAGCCGTGTATTCGTCCAATTGGTTGAAACGTGGGAATCACTGGCTCCCTCCCAATGTGTTTTATGGAGAAGTTGCTACTGAGGAATACACGGTCCGGATGAAATATGCTGTCATGTCATTAGAGGATTTTGAACGCAGTGTGTCCCCAACGTGGTTTCATTCCTACTTTTGGGGACGTTTCGCTCAGCCCACGGCTGTCATGGCCTGTCCGAGCCAGGCGGTGAGCCAACGGATTATCGAAGGCTTGGGCAATGCGGTGCTGACCTTTTTGGGAAATGTGGTTCCGCAGATGCCGCAGCAATTTTCTGCGAAAGATGTTTGGAGTGTTGGGCTTGGCCTGAGTTATGGTGCAGAGTTACGTGCGGAATCGAAAGGGCGCGTCTCCACCTTATGGGAGAGTAACCAGGAGTATTACGAACAAGCTGCCCATGCCGCGTTTTCGGCACATTTTCCAAACGTGCAGGTCATTCAACCTCATGGCACCATTTTGTATGAGATGGAATCTTCTAGGTGGAATGCTATAAACAATCGAATAGTGTGGATGATTCGAAAGGTGCAGGGGAAGATCTTATCCATCTTGCGCCTGATAAAGGCCGCATTTACATTCAGCGGGGGAGCCGATTATCTCGTCTGGAAA
Organism: Nitrospirales bacterium; assembly: GCA_965223185.1. Lineage (GTDB taxonomy): Bacteria > Nitrospirota > Nitrospiria > Nitrospirales > UBA8639 > Nitrospira_E. Next base: position 1,839,685 of record OZ244988.1, read on the forward strand.
ATCGAGCGACATTCCGGGGTGAAAGTGGAGTTGACGCCCGCACAACGGAAACACCCCATTTGGGCTGGTCTGACGACGTTTTGGCGATTGTATCGCCAGGGCGCCTTCCGATAAATCGTGAGAAAGGTGATTTGCCATGAATCACTGTTGGCCCAGATTATGGGAAGCCTCTTCTCTAAATGTAGTCATTCCCGACGTTTTTAATCGGGAATCCATCTTGGTTTTTCTTATTCAAAAAAACGTTAGTGGACAAAACCAGTGGCGCCCAGTCCGGCCAAATTGGAAAGAATAAATGCCAGGCAGTGGGCGGCCCAACTCGTTATGCTCAGACAGACCCGCTGACTGATAGCAATGTATAATCCCTGGGTCGGACAGCAGGCGTCGTTTGAGATGACAAAAATTTCGGAAAATGTAACGGTATACCTAATTCGGTTACATCAACCGGCTGATACCTAATTCGGTTACATCAACCTCTCATAATCACCGCCCTGGTCAATGTTTTTAGTTAAGGTGGAACCGTGAAAAAACAAGAGCTACAAAAAATTACTATGACGCCTAGAGAAATCTTCGACATTAAAGAGAAAGCCGTACGTGGGCAACCATACGCAAAGCGCGTAAGCCTGGTCTTGGCACTCCACCTTCTCAGTAATCTCGAAAATCAAGAAGACTACTTCCCAATTCTCGATGAACTTAATTATATAGAAGGAATAGGCCCAGCTACACGTACTAAGCCGGAAGGAAGATTCAAGAGAGGGGGTATCAATTTTTTGTACCATAAACATTACTCCAGCGCACGCCATATCAGCCGAAACCTTAAAGATCAATCAGAATTCAAGGAAGATGGGACAAATACAGATTTTTTCGAAACGACATACGCAAGAATCATGAAAGAACATGGAGAAGACCCTGACGTATGGCCAGGTGCCCTGATACACGCTCTTACAATTCAGGGCTATCAAGATCACGCTAGCCGCGGTCTAACAGGTGACTGGATTGTTTTTGGAAAGCATGAGGGGAAAAATTACTACCTTGGGTTGGCAACACACAAAGAAGGTAGAGAGCCAGAAAAATTGCTAAATGTTCTATGACAAAACTGCGAGACTGAGTATCCCTTCATCTTTGGAGCTGTTGCTGACAATTCTTTGAATTCTATAGTTTAGAAAGTAATTAACTCACTACCCCATTCTTTTACATGGATTGGTAATTGGAATCCATTTAGGACACTTCCCAAGCAAAAACGGAAATCTCCTTTTGTGCTCGTCTTTTGCATAGCACGAAGGGTGAAGCCCTCAGGTTTACAAAGTTACTTCAGCTTCTATTTCGACGCCTGCTGGCTGGCCTCGGGGAGGGACGCTCAAATCAGTTCGCGGGCCTTGTCTGAGCCTTGCGAGTTGGACCGCCACAACCAATGGTTTCCATTACTTTATGCCTTCACAACAACGGTGGCACCCTTCGGGATGCGCTAAGCCAAATCTCGGTCGCCGGGCCGAGACCCAGCAATACAGAAACATGCTAGGACTTCATTATGGGCAAACTGAGAGTGATGGGCTTTATGAAACAATTGTTGTTGACTTCGAAAGCAAGATGGATTCCTGATAAACACTGTCAGGAATGACGGGGGAAGAAAAGAATGAGGTCGATTGATATTATTGGTCGCGGTTGACCATGTAACAGGACACGATGGCGAGGGACCGCTTGGCCGGGCTATCGGGGAAGGGAACGAGGTCTAGCGCCGAGGCTTCTATATATTCTCGAGCGCGCATAGTGGAATACGCCAATGAGCCCTGTTTTTTCATCATGTTGAGAATAACTTCGAGCTCTTGGTCGTCCACTGAATGGGTGAGAATTTTATCTCTCAACCAGGCCCGTTCTGAAGCGGAACAGGTTTTGAGTAGATGAAGAAGAGGCAATGTGATCATTCCCTGCCTAATATCCTGTCCTAGGGATTTTCCCAGCCGGGAGTGATCAGCCGCATAATCCAATCGGTCATCGGCTAATTGAAAGGCCATACCGAGGTTGTACCCAAATCGATACAGGGCCATTTGCTCTTCAATCGAGGCACCTCCGATAATGGCTCCGACCTTACAAGAAGCTGCGACAAGGATGGCGGTTTTATATTCCACAATTTTAAGATAGTCGGCCTCGGTAAGATCCGGCTGGCTATTCGCGCACAACTGAAGCACTTCCCCTTCAGCCATTTTTCGGCAGGCGTCGGCCATAATTTCGTTAATGTCGTGGTTGTGAAAGGCTGCGATTAATGCCATGGCTTGAGAATACAAATAGTCTCCTACGAGGATGCTGGCGTGATTGCCCCAGATGCGTCTTGCCGTCTTTTCTCCACGACGGATGTCGGCCTCATCTAACACATCGTCATGCAACAAAGTTGCGGTATGAATGAATTCAACCAGGCTCCCCAGAAGAAGATCGCTTTTTTCGGGGTATCCAAACAGATGGGATGATAAGATGAGCAGGAGGGGGCGGATCCGTTTCCCTCCACTCGAGAGAATATGATCGGCTACTGTATTGATGAGCGGTGCATGAGAATCCAGATGTTTCTGAATCTGGGCCTCAACTTCCTGTAACTCTGGCCGGAAGGCTTCCCACACATCTTCCATGGAATCCAGAGTTTTGACGGCCGGATCGTGTGCCATGGCGGCGATACTATGGAGTCTCCTGTGGATTGTCAAGGCAGGAGAGGGGAGGCAATTCCTTCATAATTCCTCGAAAAAGAAGGGCGATCGCCTGTCTGGCCAATTCCTGGATTTTCAATCAGTTGTCTTGACAGAATTTTTTGCTTTGGATTACTGTGGGCCGAGATATTTCCGACCCGATCTTTCCTTATATTTGTCGAAATTCTCCGGGACCAGTCTCACTAATTCCAGACTCCCCGATAGGCTGGAGGGGAAACGGGTTTCCCATTTCGTTGGTGTACGTTAATTCTGTGGCAGTGTTTGGAGTCAGAAAATGAACCATATACATGAAAAATGGGATCGTTCAGTAGTGACTCTACCCGGTTTGCCAGCTGCTCAGGGCCTTTACTCTCCTCAATATGAGCATGATGCCTGTGGAATTGGGTTTGTGGCTCACATTAAGGGCCACAAATCACACGATCTTATCGAAAAAGGCCTGTTGGTTTTAGAAAATCTTCTTCACCGTGGAGCTCAGGGGTGTGATCCTTGCACCGGTGATGGGGCAGGCATCCTCTCTCAAATTCCCCACCAGTTTTTTCAACGCGTGGCCGGTGAAATCGGCATTTCCCTTCCCACTGCGGGAGGGTATGGCGTCGGGATGGTCTTTCTCCCACAGGATCGAAAGGCCCGGGAACAATGCGAGGCCCTTTTTGAGTCGGTCATTCGGGAAGAGGGCCAGGAATTTTTAGGTTGGCGGGATGTCCCCATCAAAGAAGATCAGATTGGCGTGCAAGCGCGGGGAACCAGGCCGACTATACGCCAATTCTTTATTGCCCGAGCTTCTCTCAATCCGGTTCAGTTTGAACGTAAATTATATGTGATTCGAAAGTGTATTACTCGAGCGGTCAGGGAATCGGCGGTCGTCGGGAAGGAATGGGTCTACATTTCAAGTCTATCCTGCAATACGATTGTGTATAAAGGTATGTTACTGCCTGAGCAAGTGTCGTTGTTCTATCCTGATCTCGCTGATCCCACATTTGTCTCCGCTTTAGCCCTCGTCCATTCCCGTTTTAGCACCAACACCTTCCCAACCTGGTCTCTGGCTCATCCGTACCGATATTCCGTTCACAACGGTGAAATCAATACCTTGAAGGGTAATGTGAATTGGATGCGCGCCAGACAGGGGCGGTTGGCCTCCGACCTTTTTGGAGATGATCTGAAGAAACTGTTCCCCATCGTGGATGATACGACGCAGAGCGACTCCGCTTGTTTGGATAATGCGATTGAATTTTTGGTGATGGCGGGCAGGTCGTTGCCCCATGCCATGATGATGTTGATTCCTGAGCCATGGGTTGGCAATCCGCAAATGGACTTTGATAGGCGGGGATTCTATGAATACCATGCGGCTGTAATGGAGCCATGGGATGGGCCGGCTGCTGTCTGTTTTACCGATGGAAAGTTAGTGGGTGCCACGTTGGATCGTAACGGACTGCGCCCGTGTCGGTATCAGGTCACGAAGGATGATTTGGTTGTGCTAGCTTCCGAAGCTGGGGTGTTACCCACGGACCCGAAACATATTCGCATGAAGGGGCGTCTGCAACCGGGGCGCATGTTTGTCGTGGATACGGTTGAAGGACGTATTATTGACGATGAAGAAATAAAAACCGAAATCACTAAACGCAAACCTTATCGGCAGTGGCTCACCCAACATCGTGTCTCTTTGGATGAACTGCCTGAACCCATGAATGTACCTCAACCCGATCATGCGACGTTACGGCAACGCCAACAAGCATTTGGGTATACGGTAGAAGAATTGAAAATGGTGTTATTTCCCATGGGGATGAATGGCGAAGAACCCATTTCCTCTATGGGTACGGACACCCCCTTGGCGGTGTTGTCTCAACGTCCGCAATTATTGTTTAAGTACTTTAAGCAGTTGTTCGCTCAAGTCACTAATCCGCCCATCGATCCGATTCGGGAACATCTGGTGATGTCTCTCGTAACAAATATTGGACCAAAGCCCAATGTAATTGCTGAAATTCCTGAAGCCTGCCGACGAATAAAATTACAGCAGCCTGTTTTGAGCAATGTGGATCTTCAAAAGATCCGTATGATTGGAGATCCGAATTTTAAAAGTAAAACCTTGTCCTTGCTCTTTAAAGTCTCCGAGGGGGCTGATGGTCTGGCCACTGCGGTGGAAGAATTATGTCAGCAAGCCTCAAAAGCTATTAAAGAAGGAGAGAAGTTTTTAATTTTGAGCGATCGTGGTGTGAATGCCGAATGGGCCCCCATCCCGAGTCTATTGGGTGTTTCCGCGGTGCATCATCACTTGGTCCGGGAAGAAACACGAACGGAAGTCGGATTGATATTGGAAACGGGTGAGCCGCGGGATGTGCATCATTTTGCCTGCTTAATTGGGTATGGGGCAGGAGCGATTAATCCTTACCTGGTTGTCGAATCTCTGGTGGATATGGAGCGGGAAGGCTTTTTCCCTGAAATCGTCGATGCGGCGACTGCAGAATCTCGATTTATCAAAGCCGTGAATAAAGGACTCTTGAAGATCTTTTCCAAAATGGGGATCTCGACGCTGCAATCCTACTGTGGTGCCCAAATTTTTGAAGCCATTGGACTCAACTCTGAACTGATTGACCGATATTTTACTGGGACCGCCTCTCGAATTGAGGGTATAGGCATACGGGAATTGGGAGATGAAACCTTACGTCGGCATGCCTTGGCCTACCAACCTGTTCCCATCCGTCAATTAGATTTTGGTGGTGAAATTCATTACCGCATTCAGGGTGAACATCATAACTGGAATCCTGAAACTATTTTTAAGTTGCAGCATGCGACTCATACGAATAATCCAAAAACCTATGAGGAATATGCGGCCTTAGTAAATGATGAACATGTGCAGCGATCGACGATTCGTGGGCTTTTCGATTTTAAATTTCTTCCCGAACCCCTTCCCTTGGATGAAGTCGAGCCGGCAAGCGAAATTGTTAAACGATTTACGACAGGGGCCATGTCCTTTGGAGCCATCAGTCAGGAGGCCCATGAAACTCTCGCCATTGCCATGAATCGCTTGGGGGCGAAGAGTAATACCGGTGAAGGGGGTGAAGATCCTGAACGGTTTAATCCATTACCTAATGGTGATTCCAAGAATTCCTACATTAAGCAAGTGGCGTCTGGTCGCTTTGGTGTGACGGCGCACTATCTCGTCAATGCTAAGGAGTTACAAATTAAAATGGCCCAAGGTGCGAAGCCTGGAGAAGGAGGGCAGTTGCCCGGGCATAAAGTCGATGAAATCATTGCGAAGCTTCGGTATTCGACTCCGGGCGTGCAATTGATTTCTCCACCGCCGCATCATGATATTTATTCAATTGAAGATTTGGCTCAGTTGATTTTTGACCTGAAGAATTCCAATCCGGAAGCCGCTGTTTCGGTCAAGCTTGTTTCTGAAGTGGGAGTGGGTACGGTGGCAGCCGGGGTCTCTAAAGCGCATGCCGATAAGGTTTTAATTAGCGGAGATTCCGGAGGCACGGGAGCCTCTCCCCTGTCTTCGATTAAATACGCCGGGATTCCTTGGGAATTGGGCTTGGCGGAAACGCATCAAACGCTGGTCTTGAATGATTTGCGCGGACGGATTCGGGTTGAAACTGACGGGCAAATGAAAACGGGTCGTGATGTCGTGATTGCGACTCTCTTAGGTGCTGAGGAATTTGGTTTTTCGACCGCCCCCCTAATCGTGGAAGGGTGCATCATGATGCGTAAGTGTCATTTAAATACCTGCCCGGTTGGTGTGGCAACGCAGGATCCAGCATTGCGCAAACGGTTTGCCGGTAACCCCGATCACGTGGTGAATTTTTTCATGTTTGTCGCTGAAGAGATTCGGGGTTTAATGGCGAAATTGGGTTTTCGTACGATGAAGGAGATGATTGGCCGTGTTGACAAACTCAAGGTTCAAAAGGCGGTGGACCATTGGAAAGCTGAAGGGCTTGATTTATCACTTTTGTTAACGAAACCGCAGGTTGGTCCGGATGTGGCCACATCTTGCGTCCAATCGCAAGATCATGGCTTGGCTAATATTTTGGATAATCAATTATTAGAGCTTTGCCAGCCTGCCATTGAACGGGGAGAACCTGTCTCCCTTGAATTGCCCATTCGTAATTTGAACCGAACGACGGGTACGGTGTTATCAAGTCATATTGCGAAACGTTACGGAACGGAGGGTCTTCCCACTGATACCATTCGTATTAAATTCACCGGCTCGGCAGGTCAATCTTTTGGAGCTTTTTTATCTAAAGGGATCACTCTCACGCTCGAAGGTGAATCGAATGATTATCTTGGTAAAGGGTTATCCGGCGGGAAAATTATTGTGGTTCCTCCGCCTCATGTGACCTATTCACCGGAGGAAACGATTCTGATTGGTAATACGTCGCTTTATGGGGCAACAGGTGGAGAAGGGTATTTTTATGGCACGGCCGGCGAGCGTTTTGCGGTCCGTAACAGTGGGGCCAGAGTGGTTATTGATGGAACGGGTGATCATGGATGTGAATATATGACCGGCGGAGTGGTGGTGGTCTTGGGAAAAACGGGCCGTAATTTTGCGGCAGGCATGTCTGGAGGCGAAGCCTATGTCCTGGACGTCGATGAATCCTTTTCGGAGCGATGTAATATGGGCATGGTCGAACGGGAAAAAGTGGAGGCTCCCGAAGATATCCATACCCTTCGTACGATGATCGAGGCCCATTTCCGCTATACCAATAGCATCAATGCCAAGCGAGTGTTGGATGCCTGGGATGCGATGTTGCCGAAATTTGTCAAAGTCATGCCCAGGGATTACAAGCGAGTGATCCAAGAACGAAAAGCCGCTTTAGCAAAAGAACATGCCAAACGTGAACGTGAGGTGGCAAGCCGTGGCTGATCCTCGTGGATTTCTGAAGTTTACCCGAGAAGGACCGCAGCGGCGCCCGGTGGAGCTTCGTGTTAAAGATTACAAGGAACTCTATAAACCTTTTGAAGAAGATAAGCTTACGGTTCAGGGAGCCCGGTGCATGGATTGTGGGGTTCCTTTTTGTCAGAGCTCAACAGGTTGTCCTGTAGTTAATTTAATCCCGGAATGGAACGATTTGGTCCATCGTGGTCGTTGGAAGGATGCGCTGAAGGCGTTACATACGACCAATAATTTTCCCGAATTTACTGGACGCCTCTGCCCTGCGCCTTGTGAATCAGCCTGTGTGTTAGGGATCAATAGCGATCCCGTTTCGATTCGGGTCATTGAATGGAACATCATTGATAAGGGGTTTGATGAAGGCTGGGTTGAACCCGTATTGCCGGTAGTCTCGACCGGAAAACGAGTGGCGGTTGTGGGGTCCGGTCCTGCAGGATTAGCCGCTGCGCAACAATTGGCACGGGCGGGGCATCAGGTGACTGTCTTAGAAAAAGCCGATCGAATTGGTGGTCTGCTTCGTTATGGCATACCCGATTTCAAAATGGAAAAGTGGGTGTTGGATCGGCGATTAGAGCAAATGAGAAAAGAAGGGGTCACATTTGAGCCCGGTGTCTGTGTAGGCGTGGATACGAATTTAGATGCTTTACGCCGTGAGTATGATGCTGTGTTGCTTGCGATGGGAGCAGAACAACCTCGAGAGCTTTCTGTCCCCGGTCGTGATCTTAAAGGGGTGCATTTGGCGATGGATTACCTCACCCAACAAAATAAACGAGTGGCGGGCGATACCATTCAGGGTGAAGAAATATCCGCTAAAGGCAAACGTGTGGTGGTCATTGGGGGTGGGGATACTGGCTCGGATTGCTTGGGGACCGCGCATCGCCAAGGTTGTCTCGAAGCCCATCAATTCGAATTGTTACCTGAACCTCCCCCGACACGGGCTGATTCCACTCCCTGGCCTTTATGGCCGATGAAGTTGCGGACCTCCCATGCACATGAAGAAGGTTGTGATCGTGAGTGGAGCATTTCCACAACTAAATTCACCGGTGAAAATGGACATGTAAAAAAATTACATGCGAATCGTGTCGTATTTGAACACGGTAAGATCGTTCCGGTATCTGGGTCGGAAATAGAGATGAATGTCGACTTGGTCTTGCTCGCCATGGGTTTTATCGGCCCTGTGAAGAACGGTTTGTTGGATTCTCTTGGGCTCAATTATGATGCGAGGGGAAATGTGGCGGTCGATGAACATTTTATGACCAATATCAATGGTGTCTTTGCTTCAGGTGATACCAAGCGTGGGGCGTCTCTCATTGTTTGGGCGATTGCAGAAGGCCGGAAAGCCGCACAGGGTATTCACCGCTATCTACAAGCTGGCCAATCTCTTCGGTTGCCGTAATCTCTCCTCTTTCTATCTTTTGATAGGTTGAGACCTTCTCCTCAACCTAAAATTTCTGAGCCTGGGTAGCACGACCTGTGGTAAGGGTTTGGTGAATTTCTTGGATAAGACGCAATTCGATGTCGGCAATCTCGGCTTGTGGGGCGGCAAAAATATGTCCGTTTCGTGAGAGTTTTTCAAATTCTGCACGTACCCAAATCGTGGTATGGTCACCCGGCCCTTTTTCGATCATCGCTAAATATTGATTGCGAAATCCAGACAGTTCCAATGATGGCGGCAGTGAGGTTTTTCGATCGGTGATATAGATGGCTTTCTGGTCGGTTTTCATCGTAGAGAGCATTGTATAGCCATTTTGGGTTAAGGCATCTTCCATGATGGTGGAAACCGAAGAAAAGGAAAAGGGGAGTTCATGTGCTTGTCCGCCGATTTGTTGAATGACAAGCGATTTTCGCATGTGGTCTCGTTGACTGCGTAGCCAATTGGCGTCATTTTGGAGTTTGGTAATCTTTTTTTCTAAAGATTGGATCGTGCCCATATCTTTTTTGGGGGTATTGGTGAGTTGGGTAATTTGTTCGTGAGCTTCTCGTAATTTGGTTTCATAGGAAGCCGCAGCCTCTCGTGCCTCCTGGTTCAATCGATCAATCTGTTGTTGTAAGACCTTATTCCCTTCTTGGAGCGATTGAATGACGGATTCCAATTTTGCGGTTTGCTTTTTGAGTTGAAGGGTTTCACCCTGAAGGGCGGTTTGATCTTGAGGACATGCGGTAAGGAGAATAAGGCAGAGGGCCGCCACAAAAGCTAACCTTAAGCGGAACAGATAGGTGTGCAAGGACAAAAGCCGTGGTGAGATTGAGTGGCGTTGTAATCCTGGCATGTGTATCAGCTAGGCACTGTGTGCAGGGATTCAATGCATGAGGGGAATAGAAAATGGGTACCTTTTATTAGGTAGTCTATGCTTAATCGTCTGTTATTTCAATGAGTGGAACCTGTTCCCTGCTTTAACATTTAAGGCGGACAAAGATAAGGAGTGAATCATGACATCATTAGTTCGAAAAACGTTTCCTGTTCCACCCCTTTCCTGCAATTGCTCTATTGTCGGAGATCTCGATTCCAAGCAAGCCGTGGTGATTGATCCCGGTGGAAACCCTGAACGTATTCTCAAAGAAGTGAAATCCTTCGAATTTACGGTATGCGCCATTTTACATACACATGCGCACTTCGATCATTTTTTAGCTTCTGGCCATATTCAACAGGCGACTGGGGCTCCTTTGTGTTTACATCCGAAGGATAAAGATCTCTGGCAATTATTGGAAATTCAATGCGAAATGTTTGGGGTTCCTTATGTTTCGGTTCCGTCCCCGGATCAATGGATTCACGATGAAGAAGAGATAGCAATTGGACCCTATACGGCAACGGTTCTGCATACGGCCGGGCATACTCCTGGTTCAGCCTGTTTTTATTTTCAAAACCAAGATTTAGTTTTTTCGGGTGATACTTTATTTCGTGGAGGAATAGGGAGGACTGATTTATGGGGTGGAGATGGTCGAGCGATCATTCAATCCATACGGGAGCGATTATATTCCCTAAAGGAGGAAACGATTGTCATCCCTGGACACGGTGGAGAAACCTCGATTGGGTGGGAGCGGGAACACAATAGCTTTGTCCATCTCTAGGGGCTGTTAATCGGGAAGATCCTTCAGCCAGCTCTTATTTTCAATAGTAAGAATTCAGTGCTAATGGGAATAATCTAGGTTTAGCAGTTTTTCCGTTGGGCAATCATTTGAATTTAGGGGGAATTCCGAAATTTTCATAAATTTGTGACTCTTTTCAACGCAAAACCTTCTTGCGTCGAGGATTGTCATATGCTATAACCAATCCTCTTTTGCATGGAATCTGGGCTTATAACACGAATATTGACTTGCGTTTTTAGGTAAATTCTTCATTATCAACAAGCTTCTCATGAGGAGGTAGGCGATGCACAGAGTGCTTCTATCCGTCCTTTTAAGTGCGGTATTAATTGCAGCGGGTTCATCTGCAGCCTTTGCGTTGCAGTCAGGTGGGGTGGAAATCGGTGACCTTGAAACCGGTTCAGTTGTCGGACAACCCTTTAAAACCATGAACGTTGATCTGGAGTTCAACATCATGGAGCTTGGCGGGAAAAAAGTCATTTACCCACCGGTTCAAATATTGAATCTTATCAGTGGGGGAACAGGAGGCCGGGCTCTTAGCCCAGTTCTTCTCAAGGTCACTAATAACTTAGATAAGGAACATGGCTTCAATCTGTCTGCTGATTCAGCGTTTGCAGCACCGACTTCAATGAATATTAAAATTGTGTTGAAGCCTGGTGAAACCAAATATATTGGTATTCCTATTAGTGACCTGAGTTATGTAACTGCCAACAGTGTTTTAAATTATGGCTGTCAGTTGCATGCGGGTCATCTTGGTGGGACGTTGATGGTTTTGACCAAGTAAATTTTGTAATAAATAATTATTGCTCGCAATATTTGTGGGTGAAATGGAAAAGCCCCGTCCTAGTTTGGGACGGGGCTTTTTTTTTGGGTGTAGCTGGAAATCTTTAACTACTGTTGTTGTCAATCAACACTGGTTTTCTTAAATTTTTACCTCATCAATGTGGCAGTCAACCTTGGCCCCTAGTGGAATATGTTGGACCCCCATCAGTTTCCCTTGGACGAGAAGAAGCAGGAAGCGATTTGGTTGGGCATCCGTATCCTCTGACTCGACCTGAAGTTCCGTGTTAATGTCAATAATGATTTCATCTGAAATATTGGACGTTGTGTCATTAATGACCCAAAAGTAATGGCTTCCTTTGGGGTATACCTTTGAAACAAATTCATCGATTGCCGAAGTGACATCCGGGTAGGCAGATTGGCTCATAGAAGGAGAAAGGGCAAAGACTAATATAAACACTGCTGTTGGGAGGTAGCGCATGGGAATCCTCCATGGTAAGAGTTAATGCCTTAGTGAATGCCTTAGTTGATGGATTAATTTTAATTTGTTTCACCTCGATTATATCTTTTTCGGGGAAAACCAAACAAAACTATAATTTTAGCTTACCCTGAATTTGAGTTCAGGTAAACTAAATTGCTGGCCAGGGTAGCGTAAAGAATTCTGAAAGAAACCCTAGGGCGAAGAATGCTCAAGGGTGTATCTCTTGATCAATAGGATTTATTTGAACAGCGCTATGCTTTCATTCTTAAAATTACAAGATGGGACTAACAAAAAACGTATATTGTTTTTGGTCATCATGGCTCTACTACTTATTTCCGGAGCATTATTATTTAATTCGCCAGGTCAGACTCAACTGATTACAGTCAAGTTTCCAAATGGGGCCTCTGTAAAGTCGGAAGTGGCAGATACCCCAGAAAAGTTGTTATTTGGATTGGCTTTTAGGCCTGTGCTTCCACAAAATGAAGCGATGCTCTATATATTTGAGGAGTCTGGGCTCCATCGTGTGTGGACCAAAGAATTTCAATTTCCGATCGATGTTATTTGGGTGGATGAAAGTAAGATAATTGTGCATCTTGAAAAGGAAGTTCCTCCCTGTACTCAAAATCCTTGCACTTGGTATGGTCCTCCCCCGAAGGATGCTCGCTACATCCTAGAAACCAATGCGGGGTTTATTGACCGAGAGAAGGTCGAAGTGGGGCAACAAGTCAAATTCGCCTTGTTGAATTCCTGATGGTTTGACGGGTCTAGTGGCTACTGGTTATTAAACGGATATGCCAACTTGTGAGTCCGAAGTTCCCCAAGAGGGATATGAGTTTGTGGCTAACCTTGAAGATCTGCCTCACCGGAAAGGTCGGGTGTTTAAAATTCAGGGTAAGAGTATTGCGATTTTTCGTATCGACGATCGATGCTTTGCCATCAATGATATTTGTCCGCATCAAGGGGCCTCATTGGGGAAAGGTCGCCTAAAAGGTTATCTGGTTTCTTGTCCCTGGCACCATCAGCAGTTTGATATTCGGACTGGGTTTGGACCAGATGGAGGTGGATATTGTGTTGTGAATTATGATGTCAAGGTCTACAAGGGAAAAGTATTCGTCGGTATGAAAAAACGTGATTGGCTAACGGGTGAATAAATATGTTTCGTCAATACTAACAATGGGTTTTGAATAGGGAAGAAGATATGGATACTCGCCAAATTGAAAGCAAGTCGATTCAGACTTCACTGTCGAAAACCTTTCGAATACATCTCTGGGAAGACCGAACTCGTGGTGAGCAATGGGTTCCTACTTATGATCCCAAGGATCTCTCGCTTCTTGAGGATGATTTTCTTCGCACGATCAGCAACAATGCGGTTGATTCCGGTCGCCGCACCTTTGAGTTTCAAGCCTTGACTCCAGGAACCCATCAGCTGGAATTTAGTAAGCGGATGGCCTGGAAATTTACGGCTGAAGATCGCCGGGTATTTGAGGTCACCGTCCTAGAACCTCCTACAGGGTAAGGGTGTATGCCAGATATCGGGTATCTCAATGGGCATTTCTCCCCCTTGGACGAAATTGCCATCTCCCCCGATGACAGAGGATTTTTATTTGGGGATGGAGTTTATGAAGTCATCCGGTCGTACCATGGGGCTCCGGCGTTTTGGGAGGAGCATTACATCCGTCTCAAGCGCAGTGCTAAAGAAATCCGATTGCCTTTTTCCATGGAACTCAGTGATTTCTATACATTATTATGTACCGGGCTGGAAAAAAGTGGGTATGCTGACGCAAAAATTTACATTCAAGTCACGCGAGGGGTGGCTCCACGTGAACACGGGTTTCCTGCCAAAGAGGAACCGACGGTTTTCTTTTCCTTCCGCACAATTGAGACTCTTCCAAACCATATGTTGCAACAAGGGATTAATGTCATCACTGTCTCCGATATTCGTTGGGATCGCTGTGATATAAAAAGTCTCAATCTGCTTCCTAACGTACTCGCCAAACAACAGGCTCATGAAGCTCATGCCTTTGAAGCCATATTTATCAGGGATGGATGGATAATTGAGGGGGCCACCAGCAATATTTTTATTGTGAAAGATGGGCATCTTCAAACTCCAGAACGAAATAATTTTGTCTTGTCGGGAGTTACTCAACAAAAAGTCATTAATTTAGCTGAGGAGAATGGCCAAAAAACCCAATTTGTCCGAATGGCTCCTGAGGCTCTTTTGGAAGCGGATGAGGTATTTCTCGTAGGAACCACGATCGAAGTGCTTCCGGTAGTGAACATTGATGGGAAAATTATTCAGACAGGAAAACCTGGTCCTGTAACCAGGAAACTTCAACAATACTATAAGGATGCGGTAGCTGACCTTAAATGAGGGGGCCGTGTGAAATTAGGTAGCAAGGACAATAGTGCAAAATAATTGGTATTTTCCCCATTTCTCCCACTTCTATGGTCCTCTTGGTTTTCCCTGTCTAACTGAGTGTTTCGAGACGCCTTTTAATCCTCTCAGAGACCATGAAATTTTTTGAATTCCATTCGGGCTTGACAGGCTGAATTGTTTTGGATACCTTTTCTGCTCCCCGATTCATGCGGAAATGCCTTTTTTTTGTCGGATAGTTTCTAGAAATATCAAGTAGTTGTCAGGTCATTTTTTTTAAGGAGGCCGGTCCATGTTTTACGTGAACACTCGAAATGCCGTTACATCCTTTGCCCTCGGGTTGTTTCTGGCTGGGACTTCGTTGATTTCGGCTGGGACTCTCTCAGCTGAAGAATCTCATAACACCATGCTCCATAAGGCTGGCATGAATTCCCAATCGCCAGGTTGGGCAGAAAAGCTGAAAGGGCAGACTATTGTTGAAGATGCCATAGAGGGACGTGCTGAACGTGCGGCACTTGTAGAGCAACAACACGAACGGATGATGAAACAAATGCAAGAAGATATGGATCATAATGGGAAAAACACTGGAATGTTTAATTCCATGTCCATGATTCATCAGTATGGGGGTGGCCCGGGTAATGGTCTTCTGGCCAGTAATATGGGGGTAGAGCCGGTGTCCATGGGCGGTGGGATTTGCCCAAAGACCGCTGCAGTGCGGAACTATGATATCTCTGCCATAAATGTCGAGATTACCTTAAACCAGTGGCTGGATTACTATCCCGGTTACATGTACACACTGACCGAAAATATTGAAAAAGTTCGTGAGGAAGAGGCCAAAAATGCTGAAGCACGGGAGTCTGAAGGACATGCCGATCCAGGGGGAGTGAAAAACGGCATTCAAGGACAATGGATTCAACCACTAGTCATCCGAGGCAACCAGGGAGATTGTGTCAAAATCACGCTTCGCAATGCGCTTGAATTTGGAGAAGAGGTTAGTTTGCATATTAATGGGTCGGATATGGTTATGAGTGAAACAGGCCAGCCCGCCACGACGACCAACCCGGCATCAGTCGCTGCTGAAGGCGAAGAAATACAAATGGAATGGTACATTCATCCGGATACCCAAGAGGGCGGGCGTCAATTTCATACGTTCAGTAATGATCGCGAATTGACGGTCATGGGAATGTTCGGGGTGTTTGTGGTGGAACCGCGGGGTTCTAATTATTATGAGCCATTAGGAACCGGGCCAGCCACCGAAGCAACGAGCGGTTGGCAGGTGATGATTGATAATGGAGATGGTCCGGATTTCCGTGAATTTGTTTTGATTTATCATGAAGTCGGTGACGAAGCGTTTCGTCCTGTGAATAAACATGGCGATTTCTTGCCGCAACGTGATCCCTTAACGGATGCCTATCGGCCGGGTGCGCGTGCCATTAATTATCGAAGTGAACCGTTCGGCATCAACAATATGCATGTACAACATGAATACTTTGGTTTTGAAGATGAGTCGATGGCCTACAGTTCTTACACGTTTGGAGATGCTGGTCCGACCATTCCGCGAAGTTATTTGGGTGACCCGGCCAAATTCAGGTTGGTTCATGGTGGGTCGGAAGTGTTTCATTCCCATCATCCACATGGCGGTTCCATCAGATGGCAGCGAAACCCCAGGGCGACACAAATGCCGGTCTGGAATACGGGACAAAATGGACCGGTGAAATATCCCGTGATTCGAACGAAATCTGATCGAGTTGATGTGGAGGTCATTGGGCCGTCAGAGGCTTTGGATCTCGAAACCGAATGTGGATCCGGTTTATGCCAATGGTTGGCAGGAGATTTTCTCTTCCATTGCCATGTGGCACACCACTACGTGGCGGGCATGTGGGGGTATTGGCGTGTCTACAATACCATTCAAGAGCCTGGCATCCAAAATGATGTCATGGCCCCATTGCGGGAATTGCCAGATCGTTTGGGGCGTATACACAAACCGGTTACCTCGGATCAATTAATCGGAAAAACCGTGAATTGGTTTGGGAAGAAATTTAAAATTGTTGGGGAAGGTAAAAGCAATTGGAAAGCTGAGCCTGCTGTGGTCAATATTAAAGACTGGGTGGAAATGCAGCTGACGAACCAGGGGAAACCTGGGAATACAGATGACGAAGAAGGTCAGCTTAAATCCTATGACGCTACGGTCTTAGATTGGGTCTGGCAAGGTAACAAGGCGATGAGTGAAAGAGAACCATCAATTGGGGAAAATCCCAAATATCACCCTGAATGGCAAGGCTACACTCCTGGTGAACGCCGGCAGATATGGTTTGAGCCAACAACCGGAAAGGTGGCATGGCCATGGTTAACCCCACATTTTGGGAAACGGGTGCCGTTCTCTAACGATCATAACCCGGCTCCTTGGCTGGAAATGATTCGATTGAACCCCGATGGGACCCGTTCGGTTGAACCTGCTAAGCCTGGAGAAAATGGGCCATGGAGTTTATGCCCAGTTCGGGCGGGCTCTCAAGATTACAAAGTGCATTTTATTAAGTTGCCCATTGAACTCTCGGCTGCGGAAGGTGACGAACCGGCCATTGTCGATCCCAATGGACTTCTTTATGTTGTACATGAGGAAGAAGAAGAGGTGCGGGCTAACAATGATAAAAAGTTTCCATTGGTGGTGCGTGCGAATGTCTATGACTGTATTGACTGGACGCTAACGAGCGAATGGCTGGATGATGATGTCACCAACTTCCAATCCTCAAAAATCAACACGCATTTCCATTTCTTCCAATTTGATAATCAGGCGTCCGATGGGGTGATTTCGGGATTTTCCTATGATCAATCCATGCGGCCATTTACTCAATTTGAGAAGACGACAAAAAAAGGTTTGCCTGTCCCAATGAATGCCAAAGTGACGAAGGCAAGCAAAAAAGGAGATCGAACCATCGAGGTGACGAATGCCAAGCAATATCATGTAGGCATCCCGATTCTCATTGGTGCCGATAATGTGGAAGGACAAGAAATTCGACGTATCGTGGCGATAGGGGGGAGTGGCAGTTCCGCCGCCGCTATGGGATCGTCTGCTTCCGATTATACAGTAGTTCCTGGTGATTCTTTAGGAAAAATTGCTAGTTCATTTGGAACATCTGTCAGTTCTTTAATGAATCTGAATGGAATACAAGATAAAAACATGATTGCGGTTGGGCAAAAATTAAAAGTACCAGGCCCTGGGGCAGCAGATACTTCAGCCACATCAGGGGGCAATACCTTAACGTTTGATCAACCATTAAAAAATGATCATCCAGTTGGAGATATTGTGACGGTGGAATATGTGCGGCAACGATTTTGGGTAGACGCCGATGTGGGAAGCGTCTTCTGGCACGATCATGCCTTTGGGGGAACCACCTGGCCTCATGGCGCTGTGGGGACCATGATTGCCGAACCCTTTAATTCCACCTGGCATGATCCAAAAACAGGTGAACCCATTCGGACGGGTCCTGTGGCGGATATTCATGCAGTGGAGCGTGTTGGGCATGATGTCGCTGGAAGTTTCCGAGAACTTATGGTCCATGTTATGGATACCGTCCCCCATACCGTTAATGTGGTGACTGCGGGAAATCCCCCAGGGCAACCTGTTGAGGTGGCCTTGGAAGCTGGGAGGACGGTATCGTTCATCATGCCGCCAAATGAAAAGATAAAAATGACCCCCATGCCCTTTTTGAACGGGGGAACGCATACCACAGGTGGAGCGTTGAATTTCCGAGCGGAACCCTTTGCGCAACGCTTGAACAATAACCCTGAACCATCTCAAATATTCAGCAGCACGGTCCATGGAGACCCGAGCACGGCCATGTTACGAGCCTACCTTGGAGATGCAATAGTGTTTCGTCTGGTTGATGTCACCATGAATGAAAGCAATGTGTTTACAGTTTCCGGGCATACCTTTTGGACCGAAAGATACGCGCAAGAAGCCAACCGGAAAAATTCTATCCATATTGGTATTGCGGAACGTTATGACTTGGTCGTTCCTGAAGCGGGTGGTCCTCGTCATCTACCCGGAGATTATATGTTCTTTAATGGGAGAAGTTCCAAGTTCTCCGAAGGAGCTTGGGGGATCATTCGGGTGTTAGAAAAAGAAACTGATGATCTCAAACCTTTACCGACAAAAGCGTATGGAAAGCCAGGAATGCCGGAGAAATTGCCGGTGTGCCCTAGCGATGCTCCAGTAAAGACCTTTAATGTGGTCGCGATGGATCATCCCGGCATGAGCTTTAACTCGAATGCCGAAGAATCCATTGAAGTGGATTTTGAACGGACTATTGAATTACGAAATCCTGAAGCCAAGATTTATGTCTTAGAGGATGAAGTTCAGAAGGTGTCTGGAGATGTCCAACCCATGCCGTTAACTATTCGGGCCAACGTGGGTGATTGTCTCAAAGTCAATTTAACGAATAAAATGAAAGAAGGCCGGGCATCTTTTTCGGCTTTTAGTTTAGTGTTTGATCCGATGGATTCCCAGGGTGTAAATGTTGGGAATAACCCTGGAGATCAGACTGTGGCTCCAGGTGAATCGCGTACTTATACGTATTACGCGGATCCGTTTAATGGAGAAACACAGTCTTTGGTCTGGGATTTCGGAAATGCAGCCATGAATCCTCGGAATGGACTGTTTGGTGGGATCATAATCGGACCAAAGGGTTCGAGTTACCGTGATCCCAATACAGGAGAAGATATTTCTCTGAAAAATAGCTGGAAGGCTGACGTGATTATTGATCGGTCTATCCAAGGGAATGAAGGCAGAGCCAATTATCGTGATGTGGCTTTGTATTTCCAAGACGAAGATAACATCATTGGAACCAGCTTCATGCCCTATGTACAAAATGTGGCTGGTCTTTTAGGGGTAAATTATCGGGCAGAACCCTATCTCTACAGGGAAGAAGCTGGCTGTACGTTGGGCCGAATGTTCCAGCCCTGTGAGGTGGATAACCCTCAGGATCCTGTCACCCCCCTGATTGAAGCCCATGCTGGCGACAAAGTTCGAATTCATGTTTTTGGCGCGAGTAGTGAACAAAATGGAATGTTCACTGTCGAAAAACATGAATGGCCAATCGAACCCTTCCTCCCAGGTGCAGATATGATTAGCACCGTTGAGTTTTCTGGTTCGGAAGGCATTGATGTGTTTATACCATCAGCGGGTGGGAAATGGGCGATGCCTGCTGACTATGTATGGAGTAATGGCAGATTACCCTATTCTCAATCAGGGCAATGGGGATATCTTAGGGTATTGCCGAATACCGACCAACGCATTTTGCCTTTATCCGGTTCTGTAAATTCTCAAAAACAAGCCGCTGTTGAGCAGGGTTCGGGTGAAGCCCGAATTATCCCTACCGTGGCGAAATAAGTTTTTAGGAATTTAGGTAATGGACAAAGCGGGGAGGTCGGAAGACTTCCCCGCTTTTTTTTTAAGGGGAGTACCCTGGTATCCTATAACATGATATTTTAAAAGATGTTGGTTTTTTTGGTAACTTTTGATTGATCACAGAGGAAATCAGTTAGAGGAGGATGGAAAAATGTTTGCTAGGGTTTTGTTGATGGCCATAGTTAGCCTGTTCACTGGGTTGCCAACATGGGCGTATACGGAAATTTCCGTAGAAAATGGAGCGACCTTGAAGGGAAAGGTCACCATAGTAGGTGAAAAACCTCGTCCCATGGCGATGAATTTGGTGACCATTCCTGATGCAGTTTATTGTGGGAGAATTTCCACGGGAACGGGCTGGAGAATTGTAGAGGATTTTATTATTGGGCCAGGAGGAACGTTGAAAGACGCCGTGGTGATGTTGAAAAATGTCAAACAAGGCAAACCTTTTACGCTGCCAAAGGTGGAAATTGAAGCCATTGACTGCGACTTTACCCCGTTTGTGAATGTTATTAAAGATCGTGATGAATTAACTGTGATCAATATGGACCCGATTGAGCATGATATTCAAGGCTACGAAACGGCCCGTGAACGAGGGGCTAGAGTCCTATTTAATCGACCGTTGCCGATGAATCCGTTTCACAAGGTGGTTCAGCTTTTTGGTGAAAATGCTCATACTCATTTGCCGGGAAAGCCCATGGTGGAAAAGATCCATCTTCGAAAAAACCGGAATATTTTTGTGATGCAATGCGGCTTTCATCCCTATATGTTTTCCTGGGGCGTGGTCCTCAATAATCCCTATTATTCTATCACCACAGAAGATGGGGTTTTTGAAATATCTGGAATTCCTCCGGGTGACTATGATGTGATGACCTGGCATCCTGGAATGAAGTCCTACCTGGAACAACGTATTCAGGTTAAGGCTGGCGAAACCGTGAATGTGGATTTTCAATACGAGTCACCCAAAGGGCGGCGCAGTGCTCATGAAATGCATGATAATCCCCGATTTGGAGAAGAATTACTTGAAGAAGGTGAGAAGATTATCCCAACTCTTCGTCGCCAAATTCCCTAGGTTCCGCATATGTCTTTGTTGAGCATGATCATGACGGTGTGGTTTTTACTTAGTGGTTGTTCTGAGGTCTTTGCCTACGAGGTGAAGACGGTTAAAGGTGGGGGAACGATCAGAGGGACGGTGACGCTTAATGGTGCTGCCCCTTCTCCAAAAGCGTATAATTTAATTACTTTTCCTGACCCGGAGTATTGTGGACGAATTTCGGATGGAAATGGGTGGCGATTGCTCAAAGACTTTGTGGTCAATGACCAAAACCAAATTCATGGGGTAGTGGTGGTGCTTGAAGGTGTTACGGCTGGAAAGCCGTTTTCTCTCTCCATTCCAAGGGTGGAGGCACGGGACTGTCAATTTCTCCCCTTTTCCACCGTGGTCCGTAGTGAACATGGGATTGAGATAGTGAATATGGATCCGGTGATGCATGATATTCAGGCTTATGAAACGTCTGTCACTCAAGGCACACGTGTGTTGTTTAATTCTCCCCTTCCCTTTAATCACAAGCATCAACGTGAAAATATTCGTGCCACCCACGAACATAAGCCTGGAAGGTCCATGGTGCACCAATTTCAACTGAGTAAAGGACGAAATACGTTTGTGATGCAATGCGGCTTTCATGCCTATATGGAAAGTTGGGCTATCGCAGTTGATAATCCTTATTTTGCATTTACCAATGAGATGGGAAGTTATGAAATTCCCGATGTTCCTCCGGGTACATATCGGCTACGTGCATGGCATCCCAGTGTGAAACAAGAAACCGTTCAAATGGTGACGGTTGAACCTTTGCAAACGTCCACCATTAATTTTTCGTTGGATTCTCCTGTCAGACGGTGGACAGCCCATACCCGCCAACGTCCACCTCGATTTACCCCAGCTGCTCTAGGACGCCCGATCACGATTGATCCCCTCGTTGAACATCAGCAGCCATGAGATGGCTGGTGGTCCTCTGGACTTCAATTTGTAAGATAATGAATCTTGTAGGGTTGCTAGCGGCTGGCACTATTGCTATCGGAACTTGTTTCGTGTTGAAAACAGAAGGGTTGGCACAGACAATCGCGGTGAACGAAAGCCCGGACGAGTTTTCCGCCAGATTGATATGGAAACATGACGGGCGTCGTGCGAAAGCTCAGTTATTCCTCAAGCATGATCGTTATCGTATCGAACATTTTGGAGGTGTGAAAACAGAATTAGGGAATGCCGGTGTCACGATTGTGCGGTTAGATGAACAAAAGGTGTGGTATGTTTTCTCGCAACGTCGGATGGTCGTGAGCGTTCCATTAACCGCTGATTATTTGCTACCATTCTCCGTCAAGTTAGAAGGCGAAATCGGTCGCACGTTCATTGGCGAATCCATGGTGAACGATCAAGTAGCTGCTCTCTACGATGTGGAGGTCCAAGATCGTTTTGGCCGAACCGAACAATATTTTGAATGGGTGGACCCTGATCGCAATGTGTTGTTGAAATTAGTCAGCCAGAATCGTGATTGGTTTGTCCAATATGAACACGTGGTTATATCGCCACAACCGGAATACTATTTTGAATCCCCGCTGGGGTATAGAATGATTGAAGCTCAAGACGCTCAAATCCCAAAAGGGTAAAAAGGGAAATTGTGAAATTGCGTAAGTCTATTCGTCTGATTTTAGTGCCGGATTTGGTGGCTGCTGTTGTTTTTCTGTTGGTTATAGGTATGGTGATTTCCATTTCGTCATGGGCGGAAATTTCTCAGGATGCAACCCTTGAACAAGCCAACAAGGCGTTTGATAAAGGAGTCTTTCCCACAGTCGTAGAACTTGTGGAACCTCTTCTTAAGCAACCCACCCCATCGTCTCGAAGTTTCCGCCTCCATATTTTAGCTTTGGCCAGAATGGGCAAGACCCCAGAAGCTCTGGATTCCTATGAACAATGGGTGCAGATTTCCAAACGTGAAGATGAAGGTCTCCTACGTCAACTGGCACTTGCCGTCATCCTGTCGAAACAAGCCGATATGCGTGAACAAATGCGCGGGGCTGTCTACACTGCCTTCAAAGAAATTGATTCCGATGAAGTGATTGGATTTTTAGAAGACGGGTTAACCGACGGGTCCGGAATGATTCGTGCGCTGGTTGCCGAGGCTTTGGGACAACGCGAGGCTGGCCAGCGCTCTAAGCGCTTACGCGAGGCGGTAAAAGATTCAGCTGGGCTTGTTCGAGCGACAGCATTGCAAAGTATTGGGAAATCTCGAGACCCAAGCACGGTTCCCTTAATTGAACAATCCCTTCAAGACGAGCAGGCGCTCGTCCAAATAGCTGCTGCGAGCGTACTTTACCAATTGGGGCAGAAACAGCGATGGACCAGACTTGAAAAAGGAGCACAAAGTGAAGAAGGGTATGAACGAGGAGGGGCGATCCGGGCTTTCGGTGAAATAAAGGATCGCCGTGCCCTGCCTTTGCTGGAAAAATCTGCGCAAGATACACAACCCTCCATTCGCGCAGCATCTCTTGTTTCCTTAGGGAAAATACAACTGCCGGAGGCCCTTCCTATCCTAAAAGCTGCGTTGTTTGATCGAATTCCTGCAGTACGCAGCGTCTCCGCCTACAGTTTGGGATATTTCCCACCTCAAGATGTGATGACATCCTTAACTCGTGCCTTATCTGATCAGAATCCCGGAGTACAGGCGGCCGCGAGTGCTTCCCTATTGCGAATTGGCGCTCCATTTTCGGTTGTTGAAGAAACGATCCACATCCTGCTACAGGATCAAAACCCTGCAATTCGGTCCGGTGCCGCCAAAGCTTTAGGTAACGGGAAGGGAGGGGTGGTTCTTGCAACCTTGAAGCTCATCTTGAATGATCCAATTCCACGCCCACGAATCGTTGCTGTCCGTGCCTTGGGAAGGTTAGGGGGGCATGACTTACTCCCGATTCTAACCCGCACGCTTCGAGATACCGATGATGCGGTTCGAGTCACGGCTGCAGCGGCGATCATCAAGATTCTCGATGCCAAGATTGGTATTTAACCAACCCTCCAACTAACTGAGCTTGCCCTTCCTCCTTATGCTCATGGTTTCTCGATATTTTGATCATTGTCTTTCACTTCAACTGGCGATTCCAAATCTTGTGTCCAAACTCGGCCCCATTGTCTGTCTAACACTTTCTCTTTTTACTTTTAATCAACAGGAAGCTTTGTCTCATCAGACTAAACAGGCTCCCCGACCTGTTCTGCAATGGCATGAATGGGGGCAGGAGGCCTTCATCCTGGCGCAGGCTGAAGATAAACTCATCCTTTTGGATTTAACGGCGGTGTGGTGCCATGCTTGCCATGTGATGGATCAAACGACTTATGCGGATCCGAAGGTCATTGATTTAATTCACTCCAATGTTATTGCCATCAGAGTCGATACGGATCAACGCCCGGATCTTGAAGTCCGTTATCGGTCAGGTGGTTGGCCGACGACAAGTCTATTGTTGCCCACCGGGGAAATTCTCTTTCAAGCCAATTCATTGGATCCAGAGGCCATGGCCACACTCCTCCAAGAAGCCAAAGTATTGTATGAATCAGAAAAAGAAGACTTACGAGAGCAAGCTGCCGATTTGTGGAATCGAGTGAAGAGCCGTATGCGTCCCAAAGCATCTTCGATTGGAATCATTCGTCCGTCAATGGCAGAGCATAGTGTGGATATGATGAAAAACGAGTTCGATCCCGAGAATGGGGGGTTTCGAGATCATCCAAAATTTTTTGAGCCGGAAGCCATACAGATGGCTCTGGCTTATGGGTTTTTTGAACAAGATGCGGAATTGATCAATATGGGGCTGACCACTTTAGAAAAGCAAGTTGCCTTGCTTGATCCCGTATGGGGCGGTTTTTACCGTTATGCAGAGCAAGCCGATTGGAGTGAACCTCATTTTGAAAAGATGCTGGCCATTCAGGCTCAGAATCTTCGTAATTATATTAGTGCTTTTCAACTCACGGGCAATACCGAATTTAAACATATTGCGTGGCGTATCATTGATTTTGTGGAACGGTTTTTAACTGACCCTCGGACGGGGCAGTTTTTGGAAAGTCAGGATGCAGATGTGCGGGATCAAGAGGGTATGACCCTGCTTTCGGGAAAGGATTTTTTTTCTTTGGGCATGGTTCATCGTAAGGCTCAGGGTATGCCTACTGTGGACTATAGGATATTTACCGGCAGTAATGCCGATATGGTGAGGGCGTACCTTCTGGCAGCGGAAGTCTTAGAAAACCTTAAGTTACAGGAAAGGGCCATTCATGTACTGACAAAACTGGTGAAGGAACGGTGGAATACGATAGAAGGCGTGGCTCATGATGGAGGTGGTGGAGCAGTAACGCTGTATGGCCTGTTATCGGACCATATTCGACTGGGGTTGGCGTTAATGGCGGCCTTTGGAACGACGAATGATGGTTGGTTTCTCGAACAGGCCAAAACTTTAGCAGAGACAACGCAATCGTTATTAGAGGACGACAATGGTCATGGATTTTTTGATCGCCCATTTTCTACGGATGATGTTGGTCTCTTAAATATGCCCACGAAACCAGCCCGGGAGAATCTCCAAGCCGTCCGGTGGTACATCGAACTTTTCCATCTTACGGGAAAGGATGAGTATCGATCTACTGCGCAACGCACGTTACAGTCTGTTGTCGGGACTCCTCAGCCTCTTCCCATTGCGCTTATTGGTCTTGCCGTGGATGAATGGTTTCGCACACCCGTGCATATTGCTATTGTTGGGAGGTCTGGAAACGAGGAGACCAGGGCTCTATGGCAAGAAGCTCGTCAACTGTACTGCCCCCGCAAGATTGTGAAACATTTTGATCCTCAACAAGATGAGATGAAATGGGGAGAAATTTCCTTTCCCTATGACGGGAGGCCTTCCGTCTTTATGTGTACGGATCAGATGTGTTTGCCACCGGTCTATCAGCGGGAAATGATGAAGGAGCGGTTGAATGAGTTGTTGAGTGAATTGAGGGAAGCTGTCCCCTAGAAAGTCAAAATCTCAAATTTATTTTCCTTCGGCCTTTCTTGCATCATGCGTTGAAAAAAACTTAGCAAACGGCAATTCTTCCAAACTAAAAGGCCTAAGGCATGGTCCAAATGGCCTAATAATGCCATGATTTCTTGACAGGTTTTTTTTAATCCTGATATATACGGAAGTGGTTGCTATTACTCAATCATGCCAAGGGTCGTCGCCTGAATCTGGCCGGGTTACAGGGGCTGGCCTATGTTCATCTAAATCCTATTTGTTTATTTACCCTCGTCAACGAAAAGCATCTTTTTAACTTTTTAGGAGGAAGAATCATGATGAAACGTCAGTCATTAACTCTGTCTTTATTAGTAGGGGGCTTGCTGATTGCGGCCCCGCTCGTGGCCCAAGCTGGTGGAACGATTAAAGGAAAAGTGACATTTACCGGAGCGGTGCCGCCTCCGAAGGAATTTGCCTTTTCCAAATTTCCCAATGTGGCCTTTTGTCAAAAAAATACCAGCAAAAGTGCTGATGGTAAAACGCGGTTGCTCAAGGAAGTTCAGGTGGATGGGAGCAAGGGGTTAAAGGATGCTGTGCTGGCGGTCACGAGCATTACCGATAAGGCTTGGATGAAAGGCTTTAAAGACAAGCCAGCTCAAAAAGTTGCGGCAGAACTTTGTGAATTCTTGCCTTTTACGGGTGTGTCTGTGAGTAACGGGCTTTTTTATGTCGAAAATAACGATGCCGATCCGGATGATCCCAAGTCTGCCGAGGGGGTGTTGCACAACCCACATAGTTTTGATCAATTAGGGGCCAAGTCCAGTACGGAATTTAACATTGGATTAGCCAAAAAGGGATCAAGTTTAGAAAAGAAAGTGAAAGTGAAGATGTATAAAAAGGGTTCTGTCTTGCGGTTGCAATGCGATCAGCATGAATTTATGCAAGGCTGGTATTTACCCGTGACGAATCCGCATTATGCTACCACTGGGGCTGATGGAACATTCGAAATTAAAGATGTGCCTGCAGGGAAACATACGGTTGCGGTGTTTCATCCGGCAGTTGCGAAAGATGCACGTGGGAAAAAGGCCATGACGGTCGAGGTTGAAGTGGCTGATGGCGGAACGGCCGAAGCCAACTTCGAGATCAAATAAAAGCTGTATTTTTTTGAGAATACTTGAAATTCGAGGGCAGCTAGCCGGTTGGCTAGTTGCCCTCGTTTTTTATGTGAAGCTTTGACAGTAGGCTCCTTGCCATTGAACAATTGTCCCCGTTAAGATCGACCACGAATGATAATGTTTATGCACTTTTTCGAGTTTGAGGCTTGGTGTGCCACGTGAGCTGTCCCTGGCTGATATTTTCCAGATAGGTTACTACTGGGAAACCAAAATTCTTCTCACCGCTGTTCACCTTGACCTGTTTTCCGCCCTGAAAGGGGTGTCCCTCACTATTAATCAATTGGCGGAAACAAATGCGCTCAATCCGCGTGCGTTGGAATTGGTGTTGAATGCTCTGGTTGCCATGCGAGTCTTGACCAAGAATGAGAAAATGTATGCCAATACAGCGGTAGCGGAACGATATTTGGTACAATCCAGCTCCGAATATGTGGGGCATCTACTAATCCTGCATGATGCCGAATGGGATCAGTGGGGTCGATTAGCGGATGTCGTCAAAACGGGAAAGTCACCCGTTCTACAACATGTATTTGAAACAAACCCTGATTTAGGTGCTCAGGTACTAACTGTTTTGGACCGAATCGGGCGTGGCAGCGGTCCGGCCTTAGCACAGCG
The DNA here is from genome assembly GCA_965223185.1 of Nitrospirales bacterium. GTDB lineage: Bacteria > Nitrospirota > Nitrospiria > Nitrospirales > UBA8639 > Nitrospira_E. The sequence goes on from OZ244988.1 coordinate 1,867,194, forward strand.
TTTAAATCTCAAAGGTGCGAATCGAATGTTAGATATTGGAGGCGGAGCAGGGACGAATGCTATAGCTTTTTGCCGCGAATATTCAGATTTGACTGCAACGGTCTTTGATCTTCCATCAACCCTAAAAGTGACGAAGCAATGTGTCGAGGAGGCCGGGCTTAGCGATCGGATTCAATTACTGCCGGGCAATTTCCATGAAGATGCCTTTCAAGGTTCCTTTGATGTCGCCCTGATGTCTGACATTTTGCATTACCAAGATGGAAAGGCGAATGCGGCGTTAGTCCGGAAGGTATACGACTGTTTAAATGACAACGGACGGTTGATTATTAAAGACCGGTTTTTGGACCCGCAGCGGACCAGTCCAGCTTGGACGACTGCCTTTGCCGTTCATATTTTAGTGAATACGGAAAAGGGTGAATGCTTTACGATGGAGGAGACCCGTCAATGGATGGAACATGCTGGGTTTCAACGTATTGAAGAACTAGAACCTTGTGCCATGGTTCAAGGCATGAAATAAAAAAGAATAGGCGCATAGATAATGTATGATTTAGCACAATGGCTTCGGGAACCGGGATTTGTGGGCACTCATGCGACGATGGGAGCAGATATCAGTCAGCTCATGGCCACTGTGTTTACGGCATTGTTTATTGTCGGTTGGGTTCAGGCGAAAAAACATAAGGCCGATCATCATCATTGGCTGATGCTAGGCGGGATGATTGCCATGTTAGCCTTTTTCACGAGTTATTATTTGTTTCGAAATCTTGGGGTCCTAGCGTTTGAAGGAAAGGAAGGCTTTGGCGGTTCGCAAGCCCTCTACGATAATGTCTTTGTTCCTTTACTTACCGTCCATATTCTTTTAGTTGTGATTGGGTTGATCATGGCAATCTATATGATGGTGTTGGGTTTTCGATCTCAGGCCTTTGTGGAAGGGCGTCGGGTCCTGAAAGATGCTCTCTTGCTGACTTCGGGACGTCGGATTGTGACGATTTTGGGAGGTATAACAGCAGTGGTAGGGCTGTTTTTTTTCTCCCGTGTCATGACCTCGGGTTTTTCGCTTGGGAAGTTAAGCGTGTATATTGGATTAGCTCTCATTATTGCGATGGTGTTTGGGATTGAAATTGGTATTCAACGGATTTGGCCGAATGGTGCGCGGCGTCATCGAGTGTTGGGGAAATTCACGATGATGATTTATTGTGTCCTGTTTGTGACTGGAACCGTGACCTACGGAATGTTGTATATTCTCTATCCTGGAAAAATTGGATAATTTTCCGATGCAGTGCGGATGTCAGCAGTCATTTCAGGTGGAGAACATTGAAGAGTTAGAGGGTGAAGAAGTCTTTGCCAAATTTTCGTGTCAGGTATGTGGATGTGCGGTAGGCGTTGAAGGCACGGTCAAAAATATTGATCTTCTTGTTCCCGCAGGCACTTGGAGTGATGAGGCGAAGTATCATCTTTCACGACTGCCACCCTATTTAGTCCCGTTAGTTCTTGAGGAAGTTGAAACCTATTCCCGAAACCACGAACATCGTATTCTTACCTATGCTCGGTTGGTCGCTGCACGAAATAAGGGCATGGTGGAGTGGAGTCCTGAAGCTGAACGTCGATTGACCAATGTTCCTTCTGGTATTCGAACCATGGCAAAAACGGAATTAGAACGGACTGCCCTTGATCGTGGAATGTCCGAGGTCACTGTGGGTTTGATGGAAGAAGTGAAAACTCGATATTTTGGTATGGCTGCTGCCCGGTAATAAGGGAAGAAATGTTTTGACTTCGACTCTATTTCTCCCTAAGCGTCTTCATTGATTATCTTCGTCCATGTTGCATCGACTCTCTCTACGGGTTCTTCCGCAATTAAACCTTCTGGTCACGGATCAGCCTGTGCGAAAACGCAAGCGTTTAGTGATGCTCGCTCCTGGGCTTGTAGCATTGGGAATTTATCGTCTTCTTAAAGATGTTTTGCCGCTGGCTGACCCTTTGGTATTGCTAGAATTGAGCGGATGCGTGTCCGCGCTCGCGGCGATTTGGGCCTATCGACAAGGGCGCGGGATTTCCCTTCAAGAATCTTTTCGGCAGGATGGATGGCGACAATGGTTCTGGCTTGTGGGATGGATCGGGGTTGCATATGGCATGCAACTTTCGCTCTTGGTCTTAGCCATTCTCCAAGTGTTTGTGGGCTATGATTTTCTTGTCCACCCAGAAGGGCCGGCTATGATGGCGATGATTATTCCTTGTACATCGGTGACTCGAGATGCGTTTGAGATTGGGTTGGTGCGACGGTTATCTCAAGAAGGAACGACTGTGCCAACCTTTCCCAATGGAAAGGCCTTGTGGGAATGGATTCCCCAGCAGTCAGCCATAGTGATGAAGTGGGGCGTGTTAGCGATGGGAGGAGGGATTCTGAGTTCCTGGATCATTTTTGGCCTTGGTGCAAGTCCCTGGCAACCCATTTTACAATCACTGTTCGTGCCTTTGATGGTAGGCTCGGTGAGTTTGTTGGCGTTTTTCGCCGGCGAAGCCTTATTTGAAGAAGGGAGGAGCCGGAGCCAGTCTCATACCTGGATGTCTTGCCTTTGGTTTTGGATATGGCCAAGTTTTACCTTTGCGTTAACCTATTTTCTCGTGTTAATCGGGTTGACCTCTTATGTGTTGAGAATTGAACCTATTTCACAGGCAGGCTTTGCGGTTATGGCTGCTACCACAGGATTGCTGATGACCGTGTATTCTGTCTATCTGGGATGGCGGAAAACCTATGAAGAAAAGCTGGTTACTATTCCCGAAAATATCCAGCGATGTCCGTTTGTGATGGGCCTGCTTCAGCAAGGTAAAGCGTCTGAATCGGTTCCTAATCTTCTTTCGCAGAATGGCTTGGTGAAATAATTCATGTCAACCAGATTTCTCTTCCTTGTCAGTTTTTTTATGCTTCTTTTATTTTCTATTGGGAGTTCTTGGGCATCAGAAGTTGTGCCAAAGAGTTTCATGGGAGATGGAGAGGACATTTTTTATCGAACCACTGGAGTCATCGAAGGACCGGCTGCGGCCGATAGTCCTCGGAGTTACTCCGATCTTCCTTTTGTGAATAACCGCCTAGTTGTGTGGTTTGTCACTCAACAACATACCTATTTTGGTGGGTTTGTTTTGGCACTCCCATTATTCAGCCTTCTTCTCGAGTTTTTAGGGATTACGCGGAAGGATGAGAAAGCGCAGCAGCAGTACGATGGGTTAGCCCATGACATATTACGTGTCGGCTTACTGTCCCTATCGATAACGGCGGTTTTGGGTGCGGTGATGCTCAGTCTCTTTATCACCCTATATCCGGGATTTATGCATTACATGGGAGCCACCTTTAAGTCCTTACTTCCCATCTATGCTGGGGTTTTTATTGCAGAAGCTTTTTTGCTGGCGCTGTATTACTACACCTGGGAACATTTAAAGAGGCATGCTGCTAAATGGCTTCATATGTCTATTGGCGTCGTCGTGAATGCTACAGGGGTTATTTTACTGTTGTCGGCAAACGCTTGGGCCTCTTTTATGATGGCCCCATCCGGGGTAGATTCCGAAGGGCATTTCTTGGGCAATATTTGGCATTTGCTGCATTCGCCTCTCTGGAACCCCCTCAATGCCCATCGATTTTTGGCGGATATTATGTCCGGGGGAGCTGTGGTGGTAGCGTATGCGGCTTACCGATTTTTTAAAGCCAAGACGGTTGAGGATAGGGCCTATTATGATTGGGTCGGCTATGTATTTATCGTGGTGATGGTTTGTGCCCTATTACCGATGCCGCTGGCGGGTTATTGGCTCATGCGGGCAGTTTTTGAATTCCGTCAGCACATGGGTGTGACCATGATGGGGGGAATGTTGTCCTGGTTGTTTGTCCTGCAAGCCATTACGGTTGGCGTGTTGTTTCTTGGGATTAATTATTACATTTGGCAGTCTTTGTCGCGTCTTCGGGGAGGTGAACGCTTCCATCCTTATTTCAAAGCCATTGTCTTTGCCCTGATGGCTTGCTTTCTCGTATGGTTTACCCCCCATACTTTAGCCACAAGTGCGAGTGAGATGAAGGCGATGGGAGCGGCTCAACATCCGGTTATCGGACAATTTGGGGTCATGTCGGCCAAAAATGGGGCGATCAATGTCATGATTTGTTTAACGGCTCTGAGTTTCATCTTGTATCGGCGAGCGAATAGGATCGTTACCGTCTCTTGGGCCTCCTGGGGAAATGTACTTCTTGGCCTCTTATTTGTCTTTGGTATTGGAAATATTGTGTGGTTGGCTATTTATGGGTTTTATATCCCTGCCAATGTTCGGGTTGGTCTGTCAATGCCTCAAGGGGTGACGACCGCGACAGTTGTGCTTGGGGGACTCCTCCTCAATCGGTTGTTGCTACGGGGTTCCAAGGTCATTGGGCCAGTTCAATGGGGATTCATTACCCCACGAGGGATGGTGGCGTTACTTATTGTGGCTGCCGCATTTTCTTGGGTGATGGGTTTAATGGGATATATTCGATCAGCCGGTCGTTTGGAATGGCATGTAAATGAATTAATGAAAGATCAATCTCCATGGGCCTTTACCCCTTCATTAGGGTTTGCGGCAAAAATGGTCACCCTGAATATGATTACGTTTTGGTTAGCGGTGTTTTTCGTATTTTGGCTCAGTCGTTGGGATCATCGAGTCAGTGAACAGCGAATAGCTCAGACCGTACGGTCTACCCCGGTGGTTCAAGTTCTTTCACAAGAGGAATCAGCATGATGCAATCTTTGCAACATTATGGGTGCCGTTCCTTAGAAATGCGCTTTCCTTGGTGGAGTCATTCTTTGTGGGCTGTGGTGTTTGTGATAATGGTAGTCGGCTTTCTGGATGGCCCGGCATGGGCTGAGGATTCTGTTAATCAGAAATCCGCAACAAATTCCATTCTCATTGAAGACTTTCGACGTCCTGATGAGCGAGGGTTTCCTCAGGGATGGGGCGCGCAGCGAAGTGTGGTGACTGCCCACGAGACCTATATGATTCAGGAAGAAGAAGGCGTTTCCTTTCTGCGTGCCACGAAGGCGAGTCAACGAGTCTATACGAAACAAATGACATGGGATCCTAAAACCCATCCGATATTGGTCTGGCGATGGCGCTTGCTGGCTGTGCCTGAAGGAGAAGAATTTATCGCAGCGGTGTATCCATCCTTAGATACCGATTTGATGTTTATCCCCGTCAATACCAAGTATGTATGGAGTGGAAAGTTCCCAATTGGTTCGATTAAAGAAGGTGGCATGTTTAGTTCCACAGAAATTGTCATCCGAAGTGGGGCAGAGCCTTTGGGTGAATGGGTCGAAGAGCGGGTCAATGTTTATGAGGATTTTCTCAAGATTCATAACCATGAGCCTGCTGCATTAGCATGGGGCATCTCATTGTTAGGCGGTTCTTCCGTCGATATTGATTTTGCTTCGATCCGTGTTGAGGCCCAATAAGGTGGGGATGCCAGCATCAAAGGTTTTTGATGTTAGCCTTGGCGCGGTGGTATTGGGGACGGTTGGAGTCTTAACCGGTCTATCCATGGGAGGAGGATTTCTCCCTGCAGCTCTGTTGGTCGGAATGAGCTTGGGAGCAGGTGTCGGCTTCTTTGGAGGTCGACGATTTTTCCTCAGTATTTTTGTGGGGACGCTTGCAGGCGGATTGTTAGGTTTGGGCCTGGGAGGGATCGACGCAGTGACAGTTGGAGCTTCTTCGGGTGCGGCGATGGGCGGTTTTTTAGGGGTATGGATTTCCATGTTACTTGATCTCTTGCAACAACGAAAAGAATCTGTCTCGTCTGTTACTGTTGAGCAATCGGATCGTCCTCCAACATGATGCCAGCAACTTTTTTCCTAAGGGTGAAATGAGGAATTGAATTAGGTTTGTCGATGGAAAGTCGCGGGTTTCTCATAGGGTCGATTATTTTTGTCTTTGCCTCATTTATTGGGATGATTCTGCTGTTTATCTATGAGACCTCTAAGAGTAAGAGAGAGTTAGAAGCTTTTTCAGCTGGTCGTCCGGCAAAAGCACGTGTACTTCAACCCATGCCTACTCAAGATTTTTCCATGTATAAGACTCTCGTGGGGGATGATAATCGTGAGATGATAGAAATCCCGGAAGGGCCTTTTACCATGGGTATTAGCGATGGCGACCCTGATGAGGGTCCAGCTCATCCCGTGTATCTTCAAACCTTTTATATGGATCTCAAAGAAGTGACCCAAGCCGATTATGAGCGATTTGTGAAAATGACAAAACGGGAAAAACCTAAAGTGCCAGTGTTTGAAGATTCGATCGAAAAGCTGATTAATCCAGATTTCCCCGTGGTCGGGTTAACCTGGAATGATGCTTTTGGATATTGTCGCTGGGCGGGAAAACGGCTACCAACGGAAGCGGAGTGGGAAAAGGCAGCTCGGGGTGAAGGAAAGCGACGCTACCCTTGGGGGAATAAATTTGAATATACTTTTGCCAATGTGGATGGTTTGGATGATGGGTTCAAATATTTGGCGCCCGTGGGATCGTTCGAAGTTGGGCGAAGTCCTTTTGGCCTGTATGATGCGACAGGTAATGTTGCGGAATGGGTGATGGATGATTATTCGGCAGATTACTATCAGAACGCTCCATACCGTGATCCTCCAGGTCCACAAACGGATGAGGTCTTTAAAGTGATTCGTGGTGGGTCGTGGCGCGAGTCTCGCCTGGGTGCACGTGTCACTAAACGTTTTTCCGCAAAGATGTGGCGAACGGATTCTACGGTAGGGTTTCGTTGTGCAAAAGATCCCCCCACGGACCATGAGCCTTCAGAATAGGCCAGAAGTTTAGATTTCCGATAGGAGTTGTTGCGCCTAAGAGGATGTTCACATGGAGAGATCGCAGTAGAGGCGCCATATGGACACCAGGTTTAAAGTCATTTTTCTCATTGCGGTGTTGGTGATGTGCAGTTTGCCAATAATGGGAATTTTGAAAGGCCCGCCTCTCCCAATTGAAGAGTCGAAGCTTTCCCCTCTTCCTTCAAAAAAACCATCAGTTCAAATGAATCTAAGCGGTCAACGGGCGGAAGATGCTATGGTTGAAATTCCAGCAGGCGAGTTTATTTTGGGAAGTAATGAAGGCGGTTATAATGAAAAGCCTCAACATACTTCCACGTTGGATGCCTATTGGATTGATCAATATGAAGTCACTTATCAGCAATATATGGTGTTTGTGGAAGCGACAGGGCATCGATTGCCAGGACCGCCATCTCGATATGCCAGAAAACTTGAAGCCCTTCGTGGTCCTAATCAACCTGTCACCTATGTTTCTTGGGATGATGCGGCTGCCTATTGCAAATGGAAGGGGAAGCGACTTCCTACTGAGAGTGAATGGGAAAAGGCCGTACGTGGCTCGGATGGCCGGACGTGGCCCTGGGGGGAAGGACGGGAAGAATTTCCTGCCAATTTTGATGGCGAGGCTGATGGCTATGAAGTAACGGCCCCGGTTGGGTCCTTCTCTCGAGATCAAAGTATGTATGGTGTGTTTGATGGAGCAGGAAATGTTATGGAGTGGGTGGACGATTGGTATGTCGAGGATAGTTATAGTAGGGCGTTGAGGCCAAATGTGGTTCGCCCTCAACCGACATCAACCTATAAAACGATGCGTGGTGGAGGGTATACGAGCCAAGGAAAAGATTTGCGGATTACTAATAGGAGTTTTATTGTTCCTGACTTCCGCGATGAAACCATAGGGTTTCGCTGTGCCAAGTCAAAACATGACAAGGAAACAGTAAATTTGCCTTCAGATTTAGAGTTAGGTTAGCCAAGAAAATCGAAATAATAGAGGATGAGAAACACGGCGAGAAGAATATTGACAACCATTCCAGCCAAAACTATAATGTCGAACACTTTTGCATTGGTACGCATGGGGCAATCCTTTTGTTACTTAAGCAATAAGTCTTGGAATACCACGAAATTTAAGAATGTGTCAATTAATTATTTTAGGTGAACATATCTAAATAGAAACATGTATTAACAAAGAGGTGATGAACAATGGCTGATGCAGGACCCGTTAGGGAAGCGACGGTGTTGGAAACGAAAATAGGGAAAGCGATTTTTTATATCACTTGTGCAATTAGCATGTGGTTTTTTTATTGGTTTGCTGGAATCCAATGTCCCTGCTGAGTTATATGTTTCCCTTCTACAGACAACGCTCATTTAAAAATTCTATAAGGCTAGGAGGCGTACAATGACTGCTGTCTACGTCATAGTTTCGTTGTTAATTTGTTTCGGGTATTTTCAATTTTTAGATTGGATCCTCATGGACGCACAAGGACTAGATTACTTCTATATGTTCCGGTAAGGAATGCGGGATCTGTTTAATGTTGATTTGAGGATCATTAAGAAGAAATGAATGGTTATATAACAACACGTTTTCAAAGGAGGTAGGTCCATGGGTCGCCTGTTCACTCCAATGACCCGAGGTAAAAAGAAGTTCTTTGCTGTTACGGCGTTATTGATGGCTGGAGTGTTTTTAACTCTTCCCATCTTTTTGTCGGTTACGGCTTTGGCTGGTGGCGGTGGTGGATCGGCTGGGGGCCCACCCCCGGAAGTTGTCGCTGCCCAGAAAGCAGCCGCTGAAGCGGCAGGTGAAGAGGGAGAGGGGGGAGAAGCTGCTAAAGTTGAAATGGGCCGTGACGTCTATTACAAGACTGAAGGTCCCGCTATTGGTGCGCCCGCTCCTGTCACCGAGGATAACGAATCATTTTATCCTCGATACAACTTTGAAAGCCGGGTTCTATTGTGGGTGGCCAATCAACAGCACCTTTATTACGGAAGTTTCGTGCTGGCCGTGCCCATCTTTTGTATGTGCATCGAGTTCGCAGGAATGGTCAGTAAAGATAAGGCCATGGCCAAAAAGTATGATCAGTTGGCTTATGACTTTATTAAAATTAGTCTGACGGCCTATTCTCTGACGGCGATTCTTGGCGGAATTCTCATCTTTACCTTCCTCACGCTATATCCAGCCTTCTTTGGTTATCTTTCAGGAATTTTCCGTCCGGTCATGCATATCTATGCCCTTACTTTCGTGGCGGAAAGTGCAACCCTCTATATTTACTACTATGGTTGGGACAAGATGAGAGAGGGTGTGCTGAAATGGGTACATTTGAGCATGTCGGTCATCCTGAACGTGATTGGAACGGTTTTGATGTTCTTGGCCAATTCTTGGATTGCGTTCATGATGTCGCCAGCCGGGGTAGATGAACAGGGTCGATATTTAGGAAATATTTGGCATGTGCTTCATACGGCTCTTTGGAATCCATTGAATGTCCACAGAATTCTGGGAAATATGGCATTCGGGGGTGGCGTGGTCGCAGCTTATGCCGCCTACAGGTTCCTTTCTGCTAAAACGGATGAAGAGCGAGCTCATTATGATTGGATGGGGTATATCGCCATGAGTCTGGGTGTCGCCTTCCTTATCCCACTGCCATTTGCAGGCTATTGGTTGATGAGGGAAGTGTATGCCTACAGGCAACAAATGGGAATTACTCTCATGGGAGGTTTGTTAGCCTGGTTGTTTATTATTCAGGCCACCATGATTGGAATTTTGTTCCTCACCACTAATTATTACCTATGGCAGGCGTTAGGTAGGATGACCGGAGGGGAGCGGTTCCAACGATATATTAAATACCTCGTGTTTATCCTTGTATGTGGTCTTTTGGTGTTTATTACCCCACATACCATTGTCATGACTCCCGCTGAATTAAAAGCTATGGGAGGTCAGCAGCATCCGGTGCTTGGGAACTATGGTGTGATGTCGGCTAAAAATGGTGGAATTAACGCCATTATTATGACAACGATTTTAAGCTTTATCTGGTACCAGCGAGGAAATAAAGTTCCTACGGTCAGCTGGTCTAAGTTCGGAAATATTTTTATGGGGTGTTTTTTCGTCATAGCTCAGCTTAATAACGTCTGGCTGGCTTGCTATGGATATTTCATCCCAGCCAACGTACGAATTGGGTTGTCCGTTCCTCAGGTAGCTGGGACGCTGTCTTGCCTTATTCTAATGACGCCATTAAATCTTGCCATGCTAAAGGGTGGTAAGCAGCTTGGTCCTATTCGATGGGGCCAAATTCCTCCTCGATCTCAGTATGCTCTTATCATGTTGGCCACGGCATTTACGTGGATGATGGGTTTGATGGGTTATATCCGTTCTTCGGTCCGTCTGTTCTGGCATGTGAATGAAGTCATGCGGGACAATTCACCATGGGCATATACCCACACCATTGGTTTTGCGGCCAATGTAATTTCTTTTAACGTTTTGTTTTTCTGGATTAGTATCATGTTTGTATTCTGGTTGGGCACTCTAGGAATGAAAAAGGTTAAAGTCACTGGGCCTGTTACAGAAACGGTCCCTGGGGGTGCTACTCCCCAGCCGGCAGCTGGACACTAGGAAAAGGTCTTAACTACTAATATTATGGCCTTTTTATTAGGCCTATAGTTGGAGGAGTGAACTGTGGTTGATTTAATAGGAAGAGCTTTAGATATGGGATGGCCTGTCCTTGCTATGCTCGTTGGCCTCCTGATCTATTTTCAAGCGACTATTAAGGATCCGGAAAGAAAGAAACGAGCGACTTTTCAAACCATGATTGGGATTTTGTGTATGTTTTTGGTGTTTATTGCCGTTTCAAATTATGCACATAATTTCTATGGGGAAAGTCGACTTCTACCGGTTTCTCTGGTCATGATTACTGTTATGGCTTTTATTATGGGGCTATATTTTCCAAATATAGGCGCCTTAATGAAAATCGGTGGGTTTATGTTTTTCGTGGCCGCAGCCCTATCGGGGTATGGGAATTGGTTGCCCCAAGTAGAAGGGGGATTCCCTCCCCCTGTTGTAAAATTAGATTTTGCAAGTATGTCTCCCCAACAGTTGGGGGATGAGGGTGAAAAAATTATTTTTGGTGGTATTGGTCAGAGCAAGACTCAAGGGGCCATCGGAAAAGGCCAATGCCCCTTATGTCACGGATTTCAACAGGGCTTTCTAAGCGAGAGAGCCCCAAATTTATTTGGAATTCCGGATCGAGCTTCAGAGCGTTTGAAAGAGCCTAACTACCACATGAACGACCCGGCCTCTCGCCCTTCGGTTCAAAAGGAAGCTTTTGAAGGATCAGGAACCGCCACAAATGGGCAAGAGTATATTGCCGAGTCTCATGCTTGTCCTAATTGTTATGTGGTGCCAGGTTTTGGGGTTAAAGGGTCAAACGATACGGAAAGTCCAATGCCAAAAATCCATAAGCCGCCAATTTCACTTCAACTTGGAGAGCTAGCGGCCGTAGATACATGGATTTATACTCGAGAAGGAAAGGAAGCTCCTTCTTATGAAGAAATCGTTGCTTCTTATGAAAAGTTTATTCCGGAAGCAGATCGTCCTACGGCGAGTGAAGAGGAAGAAGGTGGTGGAGCAGGAGGCAACCTCTTGGCTGATGGAAGTGAACCTCACGATAAACTCTTCATGAAAGCGGGATGTCCTGCTTGCCATACCATTCCTGGAATCGAGGGAGCAACGGGTAAAGTTGGTCCTGAACTATGGGAAGGGTCTAATGCTCCAAAAAGATTAAAAGACGCGGGGTATGGTGGAAAAGCCAAAACAACGAAGGAATACATTACGGAATCAATCTTGAACCCAAGTGCATATGTTGTTGCAGATTTTCCGGACAATCAGATGCCAAAAGACTTTGGAGTAAGATTGACAGGTGGAGCCCTAAGTAAAATTGTGGATTACCTTGCCCAATTAAAAGAGGGCCAACCATTGCCAGCAAAAGAGTAACTAAAATTCACAAGGTCTTACACTGAATATAAATATAGGAGTACAGAAGCATGACCTGGCTTAAACTGGTAGAAGGCTACATGCCGATGCAGATGCTCTCGGAGCTGGCCATCTGCATCCTATTTTTTTCCATTTGTAATTACCTCCTGAAGCGTGCAGGTATTGGCCTGCCAAAGTTTTGGGCAGGGATTTTTGTTTGGTGCTTCATTAACTTGTTTTATTTGAAGTACAGAATTTATCCGCCTATTCCCTTTAGTGTCAGAGCCATCTATGGAACGGTTTCGGCATGCGGTATCTTTATGTGGGTATCAGGTTCGCAGGAGGAGTGGGATGAATTCAAAAAACCGATTATTAATGTCTTGGATGCCAATTCTGGATTGACAAAACTAGTTCGAACGGCTTTGTTGGTTCTCCTCCCGATTGGCTTAGGCGGTTTTGCCTATAACTCTTTATTGCCGAGTTTTGAGGAACCGATTGAGCTTCGTACGGTGCATCCGGCGCCACCGGCTACTACGAAGGTTCATGGGAAAACGTATGTGCTGCAAACAGCTGAACAGCCATACCGAATTGACCCATCAGGTAAATATGATCCGGCCTACTCCAATGCTCACATTGTTGAGCAATCCATGGGCCGCTTAATGAAAGATGTGAATAATCCTGAAGATAATCCTTGGGATCCCAATGCCAAAGGTTATATAAAGCACGTGCGAGAAGGTGGAGAAATATTTTTCCAGAATTGCCACTTTTGTCATGGAGACAATTTAAACGGACGAGGCCTTTGGGCTTTTGCATTCAACCCTATTCCTGCCAATTTTACGGATGCGGGGACTATCGCTCAGCTACAAGAAACTTTCGTGTTCTGGCGGGTCTCAAAAGGTGGGATCGGATTGCCAGGAGAAGGTTTCCCATGGGCTTCTGTCATGCCACCCTGGGAGCAACATTTGACTGTTGACGAAATTTGGAAGGTAATCATGTTCGAATATTGGCACACTGGTTATTACCCCCGTACTTGGGATTAAGGAGGGAATGGCCAATGAACATGAAACCCGTATATCAAGAAAAATTAGAAACAAAGAGGAAACCAATGAATAGAAAACATATGGGTTCCCGGCTGCGAGGTGGCCTGAAGGTGGGTGTTTTTGCCCTTGGGGTTATATTAGTCGGGATAGGTATGAGTGCCCCGACGTTGGCCCAAGACGCGGAGGGGTTTGTGGCGAATAAGCTGCCGACACCCTTTCCGGCAGAGCAGGTTGAAGCTGGGAAAAGGGTGTATTTTACTAAGTGTGTATGGTGCCACGGAGTCAATGGGTCAGGTGATGGACCGGGGGCCGATCGACTCTGGCCACGACCCCGCAACTTCAATGCTGGAACTTTTAAAATTCGGCATACGGCCAGCGGGCAACTTCCACTAATTGACGTTGATTTGTTACAAACCGTGACCCACGGATTGCCTGGTTCCGCCATGCCTTCCTGGGAAGGGATTCTAACCCAACAACAAATGAAAGACGTTTTGGCCTTTGTTACAACCGAACTGGTAAAGGATAGATCCTGGCAGGATGAAGAGTTTGAAGAATTGCATGTCCTCGAACTAGAAAAGCTTGCTGCGCAAGCAGTTCCTCCATCTGTTGAATCGATCAAGCGTGGATCAGAGCTTGTTGTGGAAAATAAATGTATTGAATGTCATGGATTAGAAGGTCGTGGCGATGGAAATGCCTTTAATTTGAAAGATGACTGGGGTTTTTCTATCCAACCTGCGGATTGGCATAAATGCTGGAATTTCAGAGGAAGTCGACAAGATGCTTATAATGTGAAGAATATTTTCAGGACGTTCTCTACAGGTATCAATGGTACGCCGATGCCATCATTTGCAGATAACACCACGGTTGAAAATCGTTGGCATATTGCCAATTATGTAAACCATCTCTGTGAGCGAGATGTGGACGTGGATATTGCTAATGGGCAAGTAACGGATGAAATTGCAAAAGCCTTGTCTGAAGCAAAACCGCTTGGGATCGACCCTTTAACGGATAAACCCAAAATCAACTTCGTGATTCCTTCCAAATTTGTGCAAGGTGATTTACCGACTGATGAGTTTGATGAAAGATGGAAAACCGTTGAACGGAGAATTGTGGCGATTGGCGGTCAAATAACCCACAAGCCGCGTAATTTCGTTAATCGTATTGATGATGTGTGGGTAAGGTCTCTCTATAATGACACTCATTTGGCCCTCATGTTCCAGTGGGATGATCGGACGAAGAGCATTCAAAAGGACGAAGTTGATTGGGAGCCCTATGAGGTTAATCTCGAAGATTATGGCATTGTAGAGCAGGAACCTGGTGGATCTAAGTTTGATGACGATACCGAACATCCGGATTCCATCGCTGCCAAACAAAATCACTATCAGGTGTTCAATGATGCCTTGGCCTTTCAAATGCCTATTAAGTGGCAGGAATTACCGGCACCACGAAAACCGCGGTATTTCTGGGGAGATGAAACATTTCCAGTTGATATTGCCAAATGGACTGCCGATGGGGAATTAAAAGCCTATATGGGAAGCGGATGGGATGTAGATCTAGAGGATCGCGATGATTTTACCGAACAATTAAAATTGATCAAAGCTGAATGGAAACATGGGCGGTGGACCGTCATTATTTCCCGTCCTTTGAAGGGTGAAAATGTTGATTACGAAGAAGATACCTGGATTGAGTTAGGGAAATATATTCCCATTAATTTCTTTATGTGGGATGGTCATAATGGGGATGTAGGTCGAAAGATGGGTGTTTCCGCCTTCTACTACTTGGTGCTTGAGCCACCGATTCCTGCTGAAGCCAAGTGGTATGCTGGCTTAGCTGCTGTAGGTTTGGTGATTGTTGAAGGTTGGATTCTGACTCGGCGATCCAATCGACGGAAAGCTCAAGGCAACAGTTAAGGCTTTGGCTCAGTAAGGATTTGATCCAAATTGGAGAAGGGGGTGGGAATTTCCCACCCCCTTTTTTTTATGTCTATTTACCATAAATTTTCCCATATCACCGGAATAATTCTTGGTGGGGGAAAAAGCCAACGAATGGGTCGTGATAAAAGAAGCCTTCATTGGGAAGGGGAGCCTTTTCTTGATCGTATTTGTCGTGTCATGAATCGCCTATTTTCGGAAGTTCTTGTGGTGACTGCTTGCGAAGATTATGATTGTTCTCACTTATCCGTTCGGTTAGTCACGGACCATATTCCTCAGAAAGGATCTTTGGGTGGGCTTTATACCGGTATAATGGAGTCCAGCAACTTTCTTAATTTTGTTGTGGCTTGCGACATGCCATTTTTAATGGATGAATGCATTAGGCGAGTATGCTTGCGGCCTACTAGCGATGTTTCTGTCGTAAAGATCACCAATGCTTTGCAGCCATTGCATGCGCGTTATTCCCAACGGTGTGCTCCTGTTGTTTTACGTATGCTTGAACAAGGGGATCTCAAAATTCAAAACTTATTTTCCTATCCTGAATTACGGATGGATGTGATGAAAGAATCTCTTTTTGACGATATTGATCAGTGTCGACAGTCCTTCAACAATATTAATACTCCTGCCGATTTGGAGTTTGCTCGGAAACGCGCATCCGGTTTATCCAACTCTCACTGAGAGAGAAACGCACCTCTATATTTGGCTTGAAATTTCTTGTTGATAAAAAATATGGGGCTGGCGTAGGAAATTATAGTTGATTCGCTAGTTTTACCCAATGACGTAGCGTTGCTTTTAAGTGCTTGGGCGATCCGTAGTTAAAGCGCCACTCGCATTCTTTTAAGAACAATGGAAAATGGTGTTTGGGAATTCCGTTGTATTTTCGCAAATGACGCTTAGCTTGATTCCAAAAGTTTTCAATACCATTGATGTGAGTATGGTTGTCTGCAAAGCGCTGACTATGGTTAATACGATAGTGCTTAAACTCCGACACATCCAAGGCATTGTACGAACGATAATAGTCCGTATAGACAATACTGTCAGGCACAACCTTCTCACGGATGATGGGCAGAAGCGTGTGCGATTTCGCATCTGGAATTACCTGAGTATACACCTTACCACCTCGTTGCAAGATACCAAAGACCGGCACCTTGCCGGCGGCTCCACGCCCTCGTTTGCCTTTGCGTCTGCCGCCAAAATACGATTCATCCACTTCAATGGCACCAGTAAAGGCCCATTCCTCTTCGATCTGCTGGGCAATGATGGTGCGTAAACGATGGTAAAAGTGAATGCCTGATCGACGATTAATCCCAACCAACTCTGCAGCCATCCGGGCAGGCACCCCTGCGACAAAGTGTTCAAGGAGCCGATTCGACTGATAATGACTGAGTTTGGAGAACTTTAATCGCACAGACTGAGCATAGAAAATTCAAATTTCCTACGCCAGCCCCAAAAATATTATCCCTTCTGCCGAAATTAATTGGTTGTTTTCCGGTAGGAGAAAGGTGGAGCCATGTTCAAGAAAACAATAGAAATCCTTGCCTTGTTAAATAGCCTGTGATACATTCGCCGCGGGAAAAACCCTTAAATTTTGCGTAGATAGGTAGTTTTTGTGGAGATATTACTCCAAAGTCAAGTGGCTGCGGCCCTTCGCGCTGCCTTGGAAAAGGTCAATGAGTCTGGACAATTACCTATAGGCCCAATTCCCTCACCTATAGTCGAACCTCCAAAACGTCCGGAGTGGGGAGATTTTTCTTGCAACGTAGCCATGACACTAGCCTCTGCAGTTCGACAACCACCTTTTAAGGTAGCGGAAATTTTAGCTGCATGCCTTGGTGAGCAATTCCCCGATCTCTTTCAACGGATTGATGTTGCCCCACCAGGATTTTTGAATCTCACCGTGCAGCCTTTTCGGTGGATAGAAGTCTTACGAACCATTGAAGCCCAAGGGGCCTCCTTTGGGACAAGTCAAATTGGAAATGGAAAACGCATTCTGGTGGAATTTGTGAGTGCAAATCCCACTGGTCCCTTACACGTGGGGCATGGGAGAGGTGCAGCATTGGGCCAGGCAATCGCCTCGCTCCTCCTTACCACCGGATTCGAGGTGTCTCGCGAATTTTACATTAATGATGCGGGTCGACAGTTACAGTTATTAGGACGTTCTGTCTATGCCCGATATCGCGAATTTTTTGGGAAGGCATCCGTGTTTCCTGAGGATGGCTACCATGGGGACTATATTAAATCCCTAGCCGAATCTCTTGCCAAGACTCAGGGGGAGTCTTTATTGGAAAATGCGCAAGATAAAGCGGAAATCATTTGCGCCCAACTCTCCAGCCAAATGCTGTTGGACCGCATTAAGGAAGATTTAGCAACCTTTGGGGTTTATTTTGAGACTTGGTTTTCTGAAGCCACTCTTCACTCCAAGGGAGCGATCCAGTTGACGTTGGATGAATTACAGGAAAGAGGTTTGGTGAAAGAAGAGGCTGGGGCCTGGTGGTTTCGTTCTTCTGAATTTGGTGACGAAAAAGATCGGGTTGTCAAGAAACAGGATGGGAGTTATACGTATTTAGCTGCCGATATGGCCTATCACCGAGACAAACTAACTCGTGGGTTCGATACGCTCATTAATGTTTGGGGGGCAGACCACCATGGCTACATTGCCCGCATGCTTGCGACAGTTCAAGCCTTTGGTCATGCTACAGATGCATTACAGGTGGTGTTGGTGCAAATGGTGAGTTTATTGCGAGGGACCCAAAAGATTGAAATGTCCAAACGTGCCGGAGAATTTGTCACACTTCGGGAAGTTGTGGAAGAAGTCGGTAGCGATGCGGCAAAATTTTTCTTTCTTATGCGGCGTGCTGACACTCATTTAGATTTTGACCTTGAATTGGCGAAACAACAATCTTCTGATAATCCTGTATATTATGTGCAATATGCCCATGCTCGATTGGCCAGTTTGTTTCGTGTGGCGCAAGAGCGATCTATCCCCTCTCCGGTTATTCAGGATGTTGATCCATCTCTCCTGTTGGAGGATGAAGAGTTGGGTTTGATAAAGACACTGGCCCAATTCCCTATTATGGTCGAAGGGAGTGCTTTGGCATTTGAACCTCATCGTGTCACGTTTTATCTTCAAGAGCTTGCTGCGCAATTACATGCCTATTATAACAATCACCGGGTTCTTCCTCCCTTGAACCGTACGGGGGGGACGGAAGATGAGGTTCAAGTAGAGTCACGAAAGCCTAACGAAGAACAACGAGATTCTGCAAAAATCGGGATGGATGAATCTCTTACCCCTGATGTCACGGCAGCACGTTTGGCTCTTTTATCGCAAGTGAAAATAGTAATTCGAAATGGCCTCACCCTGCTCGGAATTTCATCTCCCGAGAGAATGTGAGATATATAAAGATGCCACGCCGATGATTCCTTCCGAACAACTATCCCCCGTCACCCAGGGCACCAATAGTTTTCAGGTCCTTCATGCTGATTCGTATGGGGCACGAATCGGACTCTTGCGTACCTCCCATGGAATGATTGACACGCCTGCTTTTATGCCTGTGGGCTCACAAGGGACGGTCAAGGGTTTAGATCCAATGGAAATCGATGGTTGTGGCTTTCAGATGATCTTGGCCAATGCGTACCATTTATTTCTTCGGCCCGGTCATGAGTTGATTCAATCTCATGGAGGACTTCATGATTTTATGCAATGGTCCGGAGCTATCTTAACGGATAGCGGTGGTTTTCAAATGGTCAGTCTTGCTGATCTCTGTAAAATTACTGAAGAGGGGGTGCGGTTTCGTTCCCATATAAATGGGGAATGGCATATGCTCTCTCCGGAGAAATGTATGGGGATTCAGGTTGCTCTGGGTTCCGATATCATGATGGTGTTGGACCATTGCCCGCCTTTTCCTTGTACCAAGCCGCAGGCTCTGGCAGCGGTCCAACGCACCACTCGTTGGGCCAAACGCTGTGCCGAAGTCCCTAAAAAGACACATCAATGGATGTTTGGGATTGTCCAGGGTGGGGTGTTCCCTGAATTGCGCAAAGAATCAACGAAGGAGTTGGTCAACCTCAATATGGATGGCTATGCCCTGGGTGGGTTGTCGTTAGGCGAAGAAAAACCGGCTATGTTAGAGATGATTGAAACGGTAGTGGAGCTTTTACCTCCAGACCGTCCTCGGTATCTGATGGGGGTCGGTCTTCCTGAAGACTTGGTGGAGGGGGTGGCTCGTGGTTTGGATTTATTTGATTGTGTCATCCCAACTCGCCATGGTCGAACCGGATGGTTGTTTACATCAACGGGACGAGTTCTCATTAGGCAAGCGCGCTATACAAGGGACCCCAACCCTATTGATGCAGATTGCGAGTGCCCGGTGTGCCGACGGTTTTCCAAGGCGTATTTGCGGCATCTATTTATTTCTCGAGAAATGTTAGGGGTTCGACTGAATACTATCCATAATCTTTGGTACTATGGAAAGCTTATGAATGAAATGCGGCAAGCGATTAGGAATAATCGATTTGAAGAGTATAGGAAAGAATTTTATCGGCGGCGTGAGTCTGTAGCCTTGGATCGGTTAGAACCGGACTCGTTCATTTAATGGCACATTGTCACTCATTTTTTAGCTTGAGGTAGATATGGATTTAGTTTCGCAAGCATGGGCGCAGACTGGAAGTGGAGCCCCTGATACATCAGCTGGGCTATTGTCCCTCATTCCCTTTATTTTAATTTTTATCGTTTTTTATTTTTTATTGATTTTGCCGCAACAACGTCGGCAGAAGAAGCAGCGAGAATTGTTAGATGGTCTAAAAAAAGGTGATAAAGTCATTACCTCTTCCGGAATTTGGGGGACGGTCACCAATTTGGATAAAGAAACCGCTACGCTGCAAGTAGCTGATAATACGAAAATTCGATTGCAACGGGATCATATTTCCAGCATTCGGACATCGAATGAATCATGATGGATCAAGAGGTTAATACATGAAAAAGCTTCGTGGGAGATTTCTTCTCCTTCTGACAGTCACTGTGTTGTCTTGTATTTTGGCTCTCCCCTCTTTTCCTGGGTTGCTTCAAGCATTACCCGATGGAGTGAAAAATATACTGAGTCATCAGGGCTTGGCTTTAGGATTAGATTTACAAGGTGGGATCCATCTTGTGTTGGAGGTAGAAGAAGATAGAGCTGTGGAGATTGCCGTTGATCGTTTGCGAAAGGCGGTGGAAGATCTTTTTGCGGAAAAGTCGATTCCGGTTGATAGTGTGAGTCGAGAGGGGTCGACTAGGCTTTCGATTATTTTGCAATCCGAATCGGATGCGGACGCTGTTCAGACGCTGATGAATGATTCTTTCCCAAGTTTTGTTTCGCAAAAGAATGAAGGCGATCACTTGGAGTATGAACTGAGTTCCGATGATGTGGAGCGCATCAAAACATCCGCCATCAACCAGGCTCTTGAGACCATCCGCAATCGCATCGACCAATTTGGCGTCGCTGAACCTTTGATTCAACGATTGGGGATTAACCAAATTGCCATTCAATTGCCCGGCGTTCAAGATCCTCAGCGGGCAAAGGACCTCATCCAAAAAACGGCCTTGCTGGAATTTAAAATGCTGGATGAATCGAAAGTGGCACTGGACCTGCCGCCGCAGGTACCACGAGGACAAGAGGAGAAGGTCCGACAAGAGTTTGCCGGAAAAGTTCCGGAAGAGGCTGAAATTTTATTTGAAACAGTAGAAGGGGAACAGGATACTTCTACGTATAGCATTCCGTATTTGGTGAAAAAAGATGCAGCTTTAATCGGAGATCTTCTTCAAGATGCACGGGTGACTATTGGAGATTTCAATGAACCCATAGTTGGTGTGACCTTTGATAGTAAGGGTGCGCATGAGTTTGATCTCGTGACCGCAGCCAATGTTGGGAAACGAATGGCTATCGTGTTGGACGGTAAGGTCTATTCTGCCCCCACAATTAACGAACGTATTAGCGGGGGACGTGCAGTGATAAGCGGGACGTTTACCACTAATGAGGCCAATGATCTGGCGGTAGTCCTTCGTGCTGGAGCCCTCCCTGCGCCTCTTAAGACATTACAGGATTTGACAGTAGGGCCTTCTCTTGGAAAGGATTCCATTCAAAAGGGTATTCGTACCACTCTGATTGCCGGAGCTCTTGTCTTGATTTTTATGATTCTGTATTACCGTCTTTCAGGGCTTATCGCCAATTTAGCCTTAGCGTTGAATCTGATCGGGTTGATGGGGGCGTTATCTGGTCTGAATGCCACGTTAACTCTGCCTGGGATTGCTGGGATTATATTAACGATTGGAATGGGAGTCGACTCTAATGTTCTTATTTTCGAACGCATTCGTGAAGAATTGCGGGCGGGTCGTCCTGTTCGTCTAGCGGTTGATGCGGGATTTGAAAAAGCTTTTTTGACTATTGTGGACGCCCATGTCACCACTTTGATTACTGGGTTGGCTTTATTCCTGTTTGGGACGGGCCCGATTAAAGGATTTGCCGTGACACTCTGTCTCGGTATTGGTATCAATTTATTTACGGCATTTGTGGGAACCAAGGTTATCTTTGATTTTATGAATCGTAAAAAATTGGAAACCCTAAGTATATGAGCGGTGGAGGAATATTGGATAGGAGTATGATTCAGCCATGATGGAAATCGTAGGTCAAACCTCTATTGATTTTATGGGGAAACGGAATATTGCTTTTGCCGTATCGGGCACCCTATTGGTTTTAGGGATTATAGCTGTTGCCGGAATTCTTACGGGGTGGGCTAATTTGGGAATTGATTTTGCTGGGGGAACGGCCGTCCAGCTTAAATTTGATCAGGCTCTGAGTATTGAGGACGCCAGAAAGGCGCTACAGAAACATGGATTGACTGACGCGGAGCTGCAAGAATTTACTCAAGATCAAAAACTTCTCATTCGAGTAAAAACAGAAACGACGATTGAAGATGAAATCAGCAAGCAAATTATTGGCGCGTTTCAAACAGAATTTCCCAATCATGCCTTTGTTGTGGATTCCACTACTTCCATAGGGCCCACGATCGGGAAAAAACTACAGGAGGATGCTTTGATTGCGATCGTGCTTTCTATGATAGGCATAATTCTGTATATCGCGGTACGGTTTGAATTTCGCTTTGGCGTGGCTGCAGCCATTGCCACTTTTCATGATGTGTTGGCGGTGTTGGGTATTTATTTTCTGCTCAATAAGGAAATTACACTGCTTGTTGTTACGGCACTCCTGACCCTGGCCGGATATTCCTTAACAGATACCGTGGTGGTTTTTGATCGTATCCGAGAAAATCTTCGACGACGGCGGCGTGAGACGGTCTCCGACATCATTAACAATGGAATCAATCAAGTGCTGAGTCGAACTTTAGTTACGACCTTAACAGTTGTCTTGGTGCTGGTGCCTTTGACGGTTTGGGGGGGGGAAGTTCTTCATGATTTTTCATTGGCTCTCCTCTTAGGGGTGATTGTGGGGACCTATTCTTCAATTTTTGTGGCGAGCCCCCTTTTGCTCCTGTGGCCGGGTGCGGAAGGAAAATTATTAAGGCGAGGCAAATAAATTCTGTTGTGCTGTTTCTTGACAGTCCGGAGAAAGGGTTATCAAAATGTAAATGATTTTCAGGAGTTTATTTTAATTATGGTTCATGTGATGTGACCAAAGTGACACGCTTTGGATTTCCTCTCCAATTAAAGGGAAAGACCATTCTTGCGGTAGTGCTAGTTGGTCTTTTGCCTCTCATTCTCTCTCTCCTCCTTACCTATTTCGAAGAAAAACGAGCTCTGCGGGAAGCGGCTGGGATTACCATGAAAGGGATCGCCGTAGAAGTCG
Source organism: Nitrospirales bacterium (assembly GCA_965223185.1). Taxonomy (GTDB): domain Bacteria; phylum Nitrospirota; class Nitrospiria; order Nitrospirales; family UBA8639; genus Nitrospira_E. The sequence goes on from OZ244988.1 coordinate 1,889,778, forward strand.
CTCGCAAGGTGGAAACTCAAATCATTCGAAGTATTAACGAGGCACAACAATTGGCGACCATGCCTTTTCTCCGGAGTGCGGTGATCAACTCGAATCAAAGTTATGTGTATAAAACGGCGGAGGAAATTCAGGCTCTCATTCAGGAATGGCAAGACACTTGGCGCGCCGAATCCCATCCTGATGAATTCCCCGTGTTTATTAATAAATACGCTACGGATTATCTCACACAATGGCATGCGATTCGAAAATCGGACTATTTGGCAATTGTGGTAGTGGATAACAAGGGGGCCTTGGTCTTGAGTTCGTTTCCTCAGGTAGGTTTTTTTCATGGGAACAGTCTTTGGTGGCAATCAGTCATGCAACCAGGGGAAGCGCAGGCCTTTGTCAGCGATTTATCTTTTGACCCGGGATTTGGGACTCATGTGCTCAATGTGGGGGTCCCGATCTGGGATGATGCGCGAAAGACTATTGTGGGAGCCATTAGTATTTTGTTGCGAAGAGATTCTTTGTTCCGATCGATTTCCGAAGTGGCAGCGGGGAAGACCGGTCATGTCATGCTGGTCACCACTGATGGTATTCCCATTCTTTGCCCCGTTCTGTCCTTAGAAGAACATGCTATTTCTTCCAAGATGATAGGGGCGTTTCAAAAATTTATTCCCGGATGGTTAGTAGCGGATCCTGATGCTCATGGTGCGTCACAGGCCATTGTTGGCTATGCCCCTCTACATTTAGGCTTACCTCTGGCTGAGCGAAGTTTGGGAGGAAAGTCCTGGCAAATGTTGGCCAGTCAAGATCTATCAGAGACCTACGCTCCCTTAGATCAATTGTTGGTAAAAGTGTTGTCTTATGGAGCGTTGGTGTTTGTCATCTTGTGGATCGCTGGCATAGTCGTGGCCGGACGAATTGTCAAACCTATTCAGGCTCTATCAGAAGGAGTCGAACAATTTGGAAGAGGGAATTTGGTCGAACCGATTGAAATTCCTACTGGTGATGAGATTGAACGTTTAGCGGAGACGTTTAATGGCATGGCAGGAAATCTTCAACGTTCATTTTCCCAACTGAATCAAAAGGTTGAAGAAATTGGGCGATTAGAAGAAAAGTATCGCGACCTGATTGAAAATGCTCCGGAAATGATTCACCAATTGGCTCCCAATGGACGATTTGTGCATGTGAATAGTACGGAGTTGCAGAAATTGGGATATTCCCTCACTGATATGCTTGACATGTCATTGTGGGATATTGTTCCCAGAGAACACCAAGAGGCAGTGAAGGCCTATGTGCAGGGGCTTGCTTTAGACGGAGCTCGTACGATTGAAACAGTCTTTCTAACAAAGAATCACAAACGGATCGACGTGGAAATTCATGCTACGACCTTAGTTGACCCTGATACCCAAGCCATCGTGTTTTCCCGAGGGTTTGTGAGAGACATTACTGAGAGAAAAGTCTTACAGGGGGAGGTGGCCCGTTACACGAATCATCTGGAGGAGTTAGTTGCGGAGCGGACGCAACAGTTGTCGGATTCGGAGGCGGGGTATAAAGCCCTTTTTAATTTGGCGGCAGATTCTATTTTTGTTGTGGATCTTGAAGGGCGAGTGGTTGACGGGAATGCTTTGGCGCGGGACATCTTGGGATATACTCCTTTAGATTTTGCGGGAGAAACATTTTTAAAATTTGTTTCGTCAAATTTTCAAGAGATCAGCCAACAATTATTAGAACGGGTTAGGCAGGGGGAACCTACCGCTCCTACGACAGAAATTGAAATTTTGGATAGACATGGTTCCGTAAAGTCCGTGGAAATGGATTTGGTAAGAATCGACATGGGAGCCCGATCTTCTGTCATGGTCCAATTAAGGGATATTACCGAACACAAAAAGTTAGAAGTGACGTTACAGCAATATAACGAAGCTTTGGAAGAAAAAGTGGTTGAGCGGACACGAGAGATCGAGCAAGCCAAGGTATACATTGAGAGTTTGTTAGAAAATGCCAATGATGTGATTTATACCTTGGATGTGGATTTACGGTTTACCTATGTGAATGGCAAGGTTGAGGCTTGGGGCTATCGAAAGGAGGATCTGATAGGCAAGCCATATTTATCCCTTTTATCTAAGCGATTTCGAAGCCGGTATTTGCAGGACACACTGGATATGAGTGCCAAGCAGATTTATGAAGTGGAAATCGTGAGTGGACATGGGGAGCTGCGGTCGGTCCTCGTGAGTGTGGCGCCACTGATGAATGAGGCTGGAGAACAACAAGGTGTGTTGGGAATTGCGCGCGATATTACTGAACGGAAGCAATTGGAACAGCAGGTTCAAAATTCTGAACGATTGGCCTCAATTGGGCAGCTCGCTGCGGGGGTAGCCCATGAAGTCAATAACCCCTTAGGGGGAATATTGAATTGTCTTTACAACATTCGAAAGGGCACCTTAACACCTGAACGCACGCAAGAGTATCTACACTTTATGGAGGATGGACTGCAACGAGTACAACGTATCGTCCGCCAGCTTCTAGATTTTTCCCAGCAGCGGGAGTTGGAACTAGCCCTGACCGACCTTCATCCCATCCTGGATCGAGTGACTGTGTTAACCGAACATGTGTTTGTTGAGCGACAGGCTGTGTTAAAAAAACGGTACGATGCCAACCTTCCACAAATTCTGGTTGATGCGCCGATGATTGAGCAAGTAATCATGAATTTGGTACTGAATGCTGTGCAGTCCCTCCAAAAAGGCGGCTATGTCAGCCTGGAGACACACAGGCATGAAGATATTTGTGAAATTGTCGTCGAGGACAATGGGTGTGGCATTGCCTCGGATGTACGCCCCCATATTTTTGATCCGTTTTTTACTACCAAAGGAACTGGAGAGGGGACGGGATTGGGGTTGTCGGTGAGTTTGGGTATTGTGCAACGGCATGGAGGTGAAATGGTTGTAGAAAGTGAGGAAGAGAAAGGAACGCGATTTACCATTCGCTTACCGTTGGTTCGATCGCGAATGCCCTCAATGGTGAAGGTCGGGTCATGAAGCAGGGTTCGATTCTCATCATTGATGATGAACCACTCATGCGTGTCTCCATGGTGGATGCCCTCACGGCGGTAGGTTATGAGGTTGAGGAGGCTAGCACAGGTTCCGAAGGATTGGAGCGATTGCAGGGTTCTGAATTTAATTTGGTCATCACCGATTTGCGGTTGCCTGGGGCAGATGGATTGCAAATCGTCACTAAATGTAAAGAGCTATGGCCGAATACCGAAGTGATTGTGATTACGGCTCATGGATCGGTTGACACGGCAGTTCATGCTATGAAAGGCGGAGCCTATGATTATATTACTAAACCGTTTTCCATGGATGAATTATTGTTGAGCGTGGACCGTGTCTGTGGGATGGTGGCTTTGCGAGAAGAAAATCGTGTCCTCCGTGAAGAACTGGAGCATAAATTCAGTTTTCATGGGATTGTCGGAAAAAACGAGCGTATGCATCAGGTATTGGAAAAGATTAAACTCGTATCCAATACCGACTCTACAGTGCTGATCGTCGGGGAAAGCGGGACCGGCAAAGAATTAATTGCAAATGCCATACATGCCAATAGCGCAAGGTCTAAGCATGCGCTGGTGAAAGTGAGTTGCGCGGCTTTACCTGAGACACTGCTTGAAGCCGAACTCTTTGGTCATGAAAAGGGGGCCTTTACCGGAGCGCTTCGACAGCGGCGAGGACGATTTGAATTAGCTCACTTGGGAACACTTTTTTTGGATGAAATTGGGGAAATTTCTCCCGTTGTCCAAATTAAATTGTTACGTGTCTTACAGGAACGTCAGTTCGAAAGAGTAGGTGGTAATGAAACGATTGAAACAGATGTCCGGCTGGTTTGTGCGACCCAAAAAGATTTAAAAAAAGAAGTTGAACAAGGGCGATTTCGTGAGGATCTGTTTTATCGTTTGAATGTTGTGCCGGTTCAACTTCCTCCACTTCGGGAAAGGCGTGAGGATATCTTGACATTAGCACAACACTTTCTGCAGACACTGGCAGTTCGCAATCAACAACCTGCCCAGACCTTGTCGCGCCAGGCGCGTGAGATGCTCTTTCGCTATGGGTTTCCAGGAAATGTGCGGGAATTGGAAAATACCATTGAGCGAGCGGTGGCACTGGCCCAGCAATCAAAAGAGATTCAAGTATCGGATTTGTGTGGGCAAAGCCGATGCCCTTTTTTGGGAGGGGAACCGCAAAGGGATTGTGGGTTTTGTGGGGAACAGGATAGAAGGACGGGAACGAAAACTGGAACCATGGAGACGTTGGCCGTGGCTCGAGAACAATTTGAGCGAACCCACATTCTTGAAATTCTTCAGCGGACCGGGTGGAGTAGAACGACAGCTGCCCAAGTATTAGGCTTGTCTCGAAAAGGTCTTTGGGAGAAATGTAAACGCTATGATATTGTCAGATCTGGGGAAGACGCGGGTACCGATCGCGAGGACGGCCATGAAGAATGAGCGATACTTAGGAGTGGGTTTTCATGATAACTGGATTTATTCTCCGCCTTCCCACAAGGTGATGATTCTGTCATTTCCGGCTGTGGCCAAATATCGCCCATCAGCCGAGAGGGCAATTCCCCGAACCGGTCCCTTATGGGATTTAATGGTTCGAAATTGGCGACCACTCTCAATTTCCCACAATTTTACCGTACCATCATCGCTCGCACTGACCAACACTTTTCCATCTTGACTCACCAGAAGATTCCGGATCCATTCGGAATGGCCTTTCAACGTACGACGCTCTTCCAAATTCGGCATGTCCCAAAACTTAATGGTGCAATCTCGGCTTCCCGAGATCATGGTAGAGCCATCTGGGGTAAATGTGAGGGCCCCAATCCAATATTCCATCGGTTTTTGAAAGCCTCCATGATCGTCTACATAAAATCCTCGATTTTCTGTTTCTTCGTCGTCGGCCTCATCTCGCCAATGTCCGTTATGTGCAATTTTTTCCTCTCCGCTGGGCAATACTTCGTATAATTTGATCTTCCCTATATCACTACCAGAGACTAGATGAAGACCATCAGGTGAGAAGGCGGTACACACACTCCAATTATGATCGAACTGATCTTTTCCCAGAAGGGACATAAGTTCGGTCCCCGTGGTCACTTCCCAAATTTTAATATCTTTGTTTTGTCCGGAGCGGGCTAGCATGAGTCCGTCGGGAGAAAAAGAAATACTGCAAACAGCATGATCATATCGTGTAAAGAGTAATCGAAGGGATTCTCCTGTTTGGGGGTGCCATAACCGGATCGTTCGGTCCTCGCTAGCTGTTGCCAGAATTTGACCATCGGGACTGTATTGCACTTGTCGTACTACCGCTGTATGGCCCCGGAGTGATCGAAGTAATCTCCCCGTTTCAATATCCCAAAGGCGGACGAACCGATCGTTGCCTCCACTGGCCAGGGTAAGACCATCCTGAGAAAACGATACGGACCAAATTTCTTGTGTATGACCGCGGAACGATTTCAGTTCTTTAATACCGCTTTTCCAATAGGACAAAGAATCTAAGATAGGAGCCGGTTCTGTTCCCGTTTGTGGGGTGATGGCATCGGAGCTTGTGGTCTGGGTCATGAAATCCTCATTTCGTAGGCAATAATTGAACGTATATGTACAGTAAACAATTATATAGGCATCAGAAGAAGGCGTTTCCCTTGCCAAATAGGAAAACCCATTTCTATAATCCATTCATCTTGATACTAATCGTCGCTTTTGGAGGGAGTCAAGACTCATCTGTTTGAAGTTATTCATGTTTTGCTAAGGATTCATCACCCCCAATTTTTGGGGTGCTGAGAATGCACACGGAGGCTCGTTCATGGAAATCCGCTTTCAGCCTGCCCTACTTCAGGAAGTGATCGATTCGTTTGCTGAGAAGACTGAACGTGAGGGTGATCCAACCTATTATAATGAATTTCATGAATTGGCAGATCCGATTTATGAGAAGTTTGCCCTGGATGATCGAGAGCCGGAATTTAAGCGGCTCTATCAACATTTGTTTGCCAAATGGGGATTTGCAGATATTCTCCGAGATGGGTTTGATGATTTTCCAGCCCTTCGTGATAAGACTGGAATTGTTTTGGTACGCGGAGTGTTGAAAGAAGATCAAGAGGGTGTCGATGTTCTTCGAAAATGGGGGGTGGTCGAAGAAAAACTGGCTCGGCAGTTCGAGGAGACGGGCAAAAAAGGTGTAGGGATAAAGTTAATTCCTCGACGGTTTTATGATCCGGCCATTCCTCGATATTTGCGTCACGAACTGACGCATATTTCAGACATGTTAGATGAGAACTTCGGATATGACCCTGATACGAAAGTGGGCTTAAATCCTGGGGAAGAACATTTAATCTTGAATCGCTATCGGGTGCTGTGGAGTATGCATGTTGATAGCCGTATTGCTCGTTCGGGGAAAGAACCCATGTTTTCCAGGGAATACCGATTCCGCGAATTTCGGTCGTGGTATCGAAAAATTCCCCCAGACCAAGTGGAATCGGTATTTGAAGGAATTTGGCAGACCGATTATCTCAGTCATGCGGAACTCGTGGAAATGGCCTCGGATACGACTCGAGTAATTGAACGAGCAGTGGAAATTGAAGAAAGTGAAGTGCCCGATGTTCCAACCAAGCCTATGCTGCTTCCGGGGTTTCCTTGCCCCCTCTGTCGCTTTCCCACCTATACGTGGGTGGAAAATTTGGAAGAGAACCTAGAAGGGTTTGTTTTAGATTTTATCCGTGAAAATCATCCCGGTTGGGATGTAGAGTATGGTGCCTGTGACCGTTGTGTAGAAGTATATAAACTACGAGCCTCGGGCGTTGTGTAGGTATTGTAAATGACCCCTTCCAAATTGCCCTCTGAAAACACTCATATAGATCCAAAGCTGGGACGCAGAACCTTTCTTCGACATTCAATGGTTTCTCTTGGTGCAACGGTCCAAGAATTTGTGAAGCATCGTGATGCTCCAAAAGGTGAGAAGCTAGAGGAATCGAAAGTTTTCGAAAAGGCAGGATGGCTACGTCCACCGGGAGCCGTACAAGAAAATATTTTTTTAGAACGGTGCACCAAATGTGGGGATTGTATCGAGGCTTGCCCCCATGATGCGATCCGGTCTTTAACTATTCAAGAAACTCCCGCCATTTTCCCTGAAGAAACACCCTGTAAATTGTGTGAAGATTTACCGTGTATTAATTCTTGCCAAACTGAGGCTTTGGTCCCCGTTAACTCCTATTCCGAAATCCGGATGGGGCTTGCCAAGGTTTCAAGGAATATTTGTACCGCAGGAAACGGATGTAATGCCTGTGTGTCAAAATGTCCAACTCAGGCTATTTCCATGGATTTTGGAGAGTTTCTTGTTTCAGTAGATGCAGGTCAATGTGTGGGCTGTGGGATTTGTCAACACATTTGTGGAACTGTCAATGACCGGGTAGCTATTCGAGTCGTTCCATATGCACAATGACATGGTAGGGTGATGAGGGAGCTTCGTAAATTTTGTACCTCGCGAGACAATTGATAAAGCTTTTACATCTAGGTTTAATTACGTATTTATTTGCTAAAACTTCGGATTCGAAAGAAATAATGCCGCCCCATATCTTTAAAGGGATTGGATTTGTAAAAGGTTTCAAGAATATTGTAAAAAATTATAGGTTTGAAAGGCCATTTGAATGGTAATCACATCTTGACTTCATGGGCCTGTTGTCCTATGATCTGGTCCCCTTTTCGTGAAAGAAGTTTTTTATATTGAGCTTGTAAATCAAGTAGATTCACTTTTTATTTAGGTGATACATGGCCACGGTGGTAAAGGAACATAAAAAAATCAGTGCAAATGGATCGTCTGTTGCTGGCGAACAAAAAGTGGTGAAAATATCTCCAAAAGATGCTCCGGCCGTTGATCGAGCCCTCTGCCGAAGTAAATTGTATTTACTTGTTTCTTGGGGGTACCTCTTCCCGGAAGACGATGAATTTTTGGATTACTTGCAAAGTGGGGAGTTTGTAGAAGATGGCCGGGCAGCCCTTGAAGGATTAAGGAAAGAATTACAAAAGGTTGGTGGGAAAGAAGCTGAAGATCGTCTTCAAGCGGTAGCAGACCATTTTTATTCTATTGAGGAATGGATTTCATCAGAGGGTGAAAACTGGAATATCCAAGATTTACGAGATGAACATCGTCGAGTCTTTAGCAATGTCATTGCCTTAGATTGTCCCCCATACGAAACCTTGTTTGGAAATGATCATGTGTTTGGGCAATCTTATGTCATGGGTGATATCGCCGGTTTTTATAGTGCATTTGGGCTTCAACTTTCCCCGGATATTCACGAGCGACTAGATCATTTGAGTGTAGAATTGGAGTTTATGCATTATTTGTCTTATAAAGAGTCCTATGCCATCCTGCATGATGGGGCGGAAAAGTTAAAAACAGTAGTGGAGGCGGAAAAGAAATTTGTTAAAGACCATATTGGTCGTTGGGTTCCTTTATTTTCAGGAATGTTAAAGCGGAAAGCCGATTACGGTTTTTATAAAATTCTGGCTGAATTTACTGCAGACTGGATGGCCTTTGATATTGCTTACCTGGGGGTCACTCCCCAACCCTACTCGGAGACGGATTATCGTCCTGCCTCCTACATGAATCCAGAAGGTCAAACTTTTGAATGTGGTGCACAGGACCAGGGTAATGAACTAAGTATGTTAATGAATGAGGTAGGTGCCGATGCCTATCTTGATAAAGAAAGTGGCATGTCAGGAGAGTCTGGCAATGCTTAGAATTTTATATTGAAAATTTTTTGATGTTTGACAAGTATCAAGAGACAGGTTCTTAGCAGTCCTTTCGGTTTTAATCTTTTATCAAAGGAGGATGCGTCATTATGAGATTGGTGCAGACGCGTAACAAACGACTGGTGTTTGGCGTTCTTCTATCTGTCCTAGTAGTTTGCGTAGGATTAACTCTCGGGCAGATTCCGCTGGCCGTCTCCCAACCGGTGACTATCCCGGTCGGCAAAATTTCTGGTCCAATTCCAATGGATGCGGCCAACCCTGTATGGGAGTCAGTTCCTGGTGTTGTGGCCCCTTTAAGCGGTCAGACTATCACGACTCCAATGCACCCCAACATTTCGGTCAAAACTGTCATGATCAAAATGGCCACCAATGGCAAAGAGATCGGCGTTTGGGCGAATTGGGGAGATCAAACCTTAAATAATACCACTATTGGTCCACAAGATTTTAGGGATCAAGTAGCGGTGCAGTTCCCCGTTCAAACTGCTGGGGCACCCCCGTTCCAATGTATGGGCCAATCTGGAGGAACGGTGAACATTTGGCGGTGGAATGCAGAATGGCAAAAAGACTTGGGACGTGGTGTTGCTGGAATGTGGGATGTTGACAATCAATATCCTTCAATTGCTTGGGATTACTACTACGAAGAACCCGCCGGTGGTGTCACGTATCCAGACAGAATTGGGCGGAGTTTAGGGCCCTTTAACCCAGGAATCTGGTCAGGAAACATTATGTCTGATCCAGACCTTCGGGTGGGTTCGGTAGAAGATTTAAATGCTAATGGTTTCAGCACATTGACCACGCAAGCTTCTCAAGATGTGGTGGGTAACGGATTGTGGGAACCATACGGTGCATTGAAGGGTGGTTGCTGTAGTGGTCCAACTTGGCGCGTAGTAATGAAGCGAAGTTTGGCAACGAATGATCCTAACGATGTGCAGTTCAAGGCCGGTGCAAGCTTCCCTGTGGCATTTGCGGTATGGGATGGTTCGAACGTAGAACGGAACGGCATGAAAGGCATTTCCACCTGGTTCACGGCTCAAATGCCATAAAACCAGAAGTGTTGATGATATAGTGGTTCCTTGAGTCTTTTTAAATAAGGACTCATAATTAAAAGAAAACCTCCGGTGAACCTCCTCAGTCAATGGGGTGGTAGCCGGGGGTTTTTTTATTTTTTTTGATGCCAATAATTCTGAACCTCTATTCGGAAAGAAATGGCGTTGTCAAGGGTTGATATTTATCCTAAAATTTCTTCCCTAGTTGCGTTGAGAAGAATCTGACGTGTATAAATTTACAGTATCCTGGAAAATTGTGTATTTTTTACTTCCCTAAATAAAGTGGGAGCCGCACTGTGAATATTTCTCTTTTTTTCCCCCCGAGTTGGCATCCTTCACAACCGTATCTCAGCATTCCTTGTCTTTCCGCATTTCTGGAGCAATCAGGAGTTCCGGTTCAAGAACAACGAGATTTGAATATCGAACTATTGGATCGAATCTTAACGAAAAGTTTTGGGCTTGATATTCATCAGCAACTAATAGCCTTGGTCAAGAAGCTGGAACAGTCCATCGAAGGAGAAACTGGTCCAGGGAGTAAGGAGCATTACGCGAAAGCTGTTGAATCTTTAGATCGATTTCCTCATTTAATTGATGAAGTTGAACGTGCGAAGGCATCCCTGCGGGGGCCGGAATTCTTTGATGAGGAACGATATCGAGAGTCTCTTTTTGTGATAGATCGTTGGCTCGATGTTGTGTCTTCTCTATATTTCCCTACACGAATGACTGTGGTGGATAATCAGGTCTCTTATTCAATATATTCATCACGAGACATTATTAAAGCCATTCATGATGAAGCCCAAAATCCCTACCTTGATTTATATCGAAGATTCTTTTTGCCTGATTTTACTCAAAATACTCCAGATTTTGTGGGTGTTTCGATTACTGCCACTTCACAAATTATCCCTGGTTTGACTCTCTGTCGGTTAATCAAGGAACAGTTTCCTCAAGTCCATGTCACGGTTGGGGGCAGTATTTTTACTCGTCTGGTGGATAATCTCCGTCGTTGTGATCGTTTGTTTGAGATCACAGACGATTTTATTGTTTTTGAGGGGGAAACGGCTCTCCTAGAGATGATTAATCAGTTGGAAGGGAGAAAAGACTTTAGTAAGGTCCCAAACCTTATCTGGCGTCAAAATGGAAAGATTACGGTTAATCAACCATTTTATTCAGAAAATCTTGCCGAACACCCGGCACCAAATTATAAAGGATTTCCATTAGATCAGTACCTTGCACCATACACGGTGTTGCCAGTCCAATTTTCCCGAGGCTGTTATTACAAGGATTGCGCATTTTGCGCCCTGACCTTGGACCATCAAAATTTCAGGCAAAAAGATCCGATGAAAGTCGTGGATGAATTGGAATCTCTATCAAAGTTATATGACACCCCCTACTTTTTCTTCACTGACGAATGCCTCGCTCTTTCCCCCACGAAGCGCCTCTGCAAGGAATTGATCAACCGTAAGCTAGATTTGCAGTGGACGGCGGAGCTGCGGTTCGAAAAAAATCTTTCACGCGCACTCTTGAGTTCTATGCGAGAAGCGGGGTGCCAAAAAATTGTGTTTGGTTTAGAGACGTATAACGAGAGGCTTATGGACTTTATGGTGAAAGGTATTACCCAAGAGAATGTGAATCGGATTTGTTCAGATTGCGTAGATCTTGGGATTGCCGTGCATTGCTATGTGATTGTGGGATTCCCAACCGAAACAGAAGAAGAATCTTTGGAAACCATGAATTTTATTGTCAATAATACGAAACTCAATACATCCTATGGATTTTCATGCCAACCATGTCTGTTTGACTTAGAAAAAGAAGCTCCCATCATGAGTGACCCTGGAGCTTATGGGGTACAACGCATTATGCGCCCGGCCTCCGAGGATTTAAGCCTTGGATTTTTTTACGAGGTGAAATCAGGGATGACTCCGGATCAAGCTGAAAAAGTTTATCAATATGTGTATGAAAAGATTAGTGAGGTTGTCTGTGAGTTGCCCTTCAATTATTCAATGGCTGATGGTCTATTGTATATTGCCCGTCATAATAAGGAGCGAGACGTCGAGCTCTCTGGAGTGTAAGCTCTCTTAATGACTTTGGGAATTGAGCATGAAAATGTAAACTCCTCCTAATGATCGCCGGTTTTTTACGGGGCCATAGATGATCACTGCAACAGAAAAAATTTCAGAGAAAATAGAAAATCCTGGCCTGCTCTTTGAATGGGGACTTAAGAGCCTGCTATTTGCGGCATTTTTTGAATTAGTCCTCTATCGATTGGTTTCTCGGTTGGGGATGCATCTCGGAAAGCTTGCGGAAAAATATGAGGCCGTTCGTATTGGGTTTCGAACCTTGTCGTCGTTAGGGTTTGTTCTTTTAAATATGACTGCGATTCTCGTTTTTTTGATCTTAGGGATTTTACTCATCCAAAAAGTTCGGACCAAGCTTTGGGTCGGCCAGTGGGACAAAGTAATTATCCCGTTAGCAGCTCTGTTAGTTGTGTGTACAGTAGGGTATCTCTTTTTTCCTCCGGCGATGCTGGGATCCGTTGTTTATAATGTTTTGGCGTTTAGCACTTTAGTTTTTCTCCTCCTGGAGTATTGGGGTACTCATCGATTGTGGAGTCAACGGCTTCTGGTTGTAACCTTTTGCCTGGGCATTACGGGATGGCTTTATTATCAGACGATGTCAACTACCTATGGGTTGTTGAATATTCTTGATGCTCCACCTCTGGTACATGAAGTCAACCGACTAGGGGAAGCGTTGATGGTGTTCTCGAGTATTGTAGTCTTTTGGGCCTATGGGAGTACCTCATTTGTGACCAAAAACAAATCCCAACGCAAATGGGGGTTGACCCTTTTAATCAGTGGAGGAGGGGTTTTCCTGCTCCTTTTATTTATGGACTTTTTCCTCTCTCTTTGGAGTCCTCAAAAAGCCCTTGAAGTCAGAAAGGCGGGAGAAGGGATCGGATGGATCTTCCAAATGGGGATGGGCTATACCTTTTATCTTCCCTTTGCGTTTTATGTGGCAGGTTTTACCTGTTGGGCCTATACCGTGATTAAATTAGTCATTATCGGACGTCTGGCGGGGTATGGGCTGGGTTTGATGTTTATGGCGGGATATGCCCTCCAATTATCACATTTGACCTTGATGGTAGTGCTTGGGTTAATGTTATTAAATATCGATAAACGAGGAAGCCTGGGGCGACTTCGCAAGAAAAATAATAATGGAATTCTCTATCAACCAATTCGACCCGTATACGGGCAACAAACACCGTAGGTAGGACATCGCAATGGAAGAACAAGCTGCCGGAATGCAAACCATGGACGCACAAGCTGGCGAAATCGCCACCGAAGAACGGACATTAACCGTTGACGAGGAAATTGCCGAACTCGAAAAACTTTTAGGGGAAGAACCGGATGACTTTCAGGCTCGCTGTCGCTTAGGCGAACTTTATTTCAATAAAGGCCGAATGGATGAAGCTTTATCCGAAGTCAAAAAATCCATTGAGATGGCGGAAGGCCTTCGAGTAGAAATGGATCGCTCCTTAGCCATGTATTACTCGAACTTAGGCACAATTTATGGTACCAAGGGGATGCTGGACGACGCGACGGCTCAATTTAAGCGGGCCTTGGAACTTAACCCATATGACGTCCTTGCCTTATTTAATGTTGGGCGGTTGTACAACGAAAAAGGCGAATATCTACAGGCTAAAGAATATTTTGAGCGTCTTATCGAGATTTCATCCGAAGATCCGATTGCCTGGTACAACCTAGCCGGGGTCTATGAAAAACTCGATGATCCACAGGTATCCGATTTCAATACGTTGGATATGGCTATGCAAGCTTATATGAAAGTATTGGAGTTTGATCCGAACCATTTAGAATCGAGTTTTAAACTTATGGAAATTGCCCTTAATCTCAAAAAACCCGATATGGCGGTCAAAGTGATGGAGGATGCGGTGGACAGTAACCCGGATGAACCCCTTGCCTATTATAATTTGATCAATACCTATGAAAAATGCAAGATGTTTGAGCAGGCCGAAGAGACACGCAATCGTTTGAAAGACCGGTTTAGTAAACGCTCTCGAGAAGCCTCAAAAAAGTAATATCCTAGCAAGGAGATGGATTATGTTTGGAAGTTTAGGTTTCACAGAATTGATTTTGATCTTGGTGATCGTCCTCATTATTTTTGGGGCAGGGAAATTGCCTCAACTAGGTGAAGGCGTTGGTAAAGCCATTAAAGGATTCAAGAAATCCGTCCAGGAAGCTGAGGCGTATGATGTTGATCCTCAGGCCCAGGCTCAGGAGGGCATGGCAGCTTCACCCACGGTTCCTCCGCAAATTTCTCAACCGATGCAGTCGACACCGGCTTCACCCCAGCCCCAATCTGAAATGGAGCAGTCAGTCACTTCAGAGACTGTGACCACATCAGCCAAGGCCTAGTGGCCAAAACTGGGTGAGCTGGAAGAAGGGTTTGTGACCAATGGACGTGAAATTTGTGGGTTTTTCGTAAAACAGAAAAGGTTTAATAGATATGGCGACAGAGACCCCTGTAGCAGTGGACGTGATTGAGACTTTTGCCGGGAACGGAAAGTCTCGTAGTACGGGAGATGGGAAAAGGGCTATAAAAGCTGGAATTCCTCTTCCCAACCAAGTGACGGTAGATCGAAACGGGAGGTATGTCTACATTGCCGAATGTGGGTCTGATCGAGTTCGGCGGGTGGATGTGGAAACCGGACTCCTTCATAATTTTGCGGGAACTGGGGAAACGTGCTACAGCGGAGATTATGGGCCCTGTGGGGAGGCGGGATTATATCTCCCTTTGGATGTTGCTTGCGACTCCAAGAATAATATCTATGTTTGTGATTCGGGTAGCAATCGTATTCGAAAAATTGACGCCGAGACAGGAATTATTACGACGGTTGTTGGCACTGGGCAATGGGGATTTAATGGTGACGGTCCTGGCCTAGAAGTTAACCTGACATATCCTGCTGCCATTGTGTTTGATCAGCATGACCGTCTGTTTATCGCGGATACACAAGCGCATCGTATTCGACAATACGATCTAGAGACAGGATTGATAACCACTGTTGGCGGGTGTTGGACTGAGGAAGATGATGAGCGGATTAGCCCTTTGACAGCGCAAAATCTTATTGTGCTTTCTGGTGATGCGATAGGGATTGATTTTAGTAATGACGAAGGCCTGTTGCGTCCTAAGTGTTCAGATGGGTTGGACCTGAGTTTATATTTAGATGACGGCAAACCTGCGATGGAATGTAAGTTTTATGATGTGGTAGACCTCGATGTGGATCGTCATGGTGATCTCTATGTGACCGATAAAGGAACCAATCGGATTCGGAAAATCGATATGAAAACTGGCATCGTCTCCACTATTGCAGGAGTCTGCCGGTTTGGATTTGATGGAGATGGGAAATTAGCCGTGCAATCCATGCTCAATGTACCGGAAAGTGCGGTCGTGGACCAGGATGGAAATGTATATATTTCTGATTCCATGAATCATCGGATTCGGAAAGTTAATGCACAAACGGGAATTATTACCACCGTTGTTGGCAATGGGGACAGTGGGTATGATGATAAAAATATGGGGGGATGCGGTGCGGCCCGCTTTGTGGCCAAGGAAGACGCTGGAATGTTGAAACACGGTGATGGCTTGGCCCCCACTGAAGCTATTGTGAGCACGCCTGCTGGATTAACTTTGGACTCACAAGGATATTTGTACATTTGTGAACGAAATGAAAATAAAATTCGACGAGTGAAATTGGGATAATCCTTCCACACCTTGGATGGCCATCTTATCCCGCGCTTTCAGCTAGTGCGACAACAATACTGACGTATCCTTCCTTTCCGTGAAATTCTTTTTCTTCAACCTCCATCATGTTCCCACCTCCCTAGAGGGTTCATATTCTCTTGAAGTCGGCATCGTGCCCCTTGAACATGTTAAGATGGAACAGGTGTTTGTAGGCTGGGGAAATTGATTGGAAGGTTATGAAATATCGAGTTATGATTTTATTGGCATGCTATAGAAAAAGATTCTCAAAAGACCTGGTAGAGAGCATCGAGTCATGAGTAGACGATTCAGACAATTCATTCGTAAATTGAGGCAGCCCATGTGGTTGTGGGGTACGATGGTTCTGGTCCTGCTCTGTGGTTTGACCTGGTACGAAATTCCATTGGTGAGTTCACAAGGGATCGTGGTACGTGCCCATTTTCAAGAGGGGGAAGTTCCCTCTCATCCATCGGATCCTGCATGGGAAACGGTCTCTCCTCTACCCCTGCCCCTCAGTGGGCAAATTATCACCCGTCCTGTCTGGCCGGAGCCCAGCGTTCGAGCGTTATCAATACGGTCGATTCACAATGGAAAAGATGTCGCATTTCTGATGGAATGGCAAGATGCGACGGTCAATGAATCCTTGACGCCTGGCGTGTTTCGAGATGGTGCGGCGGTGGCATTACCTGTAGGCGATGCTCCAGCCTTCTTTTGTATGGGGCAGTTGGACCATTATGTGAATATTTGGCATTGGAAAGCAGATTGGCAAAGTGACGTCGATCGTCGAGCGGCTCGAGCGGCGGAGTCTTCTCGAAAAAGGAAGGGTCCGCGTCGGTTTGAGGTTATTCCTCGCCGGCCATCCTCCGTTGAGGACCTCATTGGTGGTGGATTTAGTACGTTAACGAGTAAGGAGCGACAAGGGCGTATTAAAGGCCAAGCCGAGTGGAAACGTGGACTATGGCGAGTCGTGATGAAGCGTCCCCTTACAGCAGAGGGCGATGATTTAGAGAACGAAGCTATGCTGATCCCTGGTCGATTGCAGGCCATTGCTTTTGCAGTGTGGAATGGTGAAAACAAAGAGCGCAATGGGCAGAAGGCTGTGGCCTCCTGGATGCAATTACAAATTGACCCCATCGGAGAGAGTTCAAGTGGCTCCAAGTAGGCCGAGTCTTGAAAGAGATGTGTGTCATGTATAAAAAAATAACATTCCAGATCATACTCGCATTTCTATTCTTCTGCTCTTTGAATGTCGGATTGAGTATCGCTTCTACACCTTTGCCGGATCAGACATCTAGTGGCCTCATGACCGAGGAAAAGGCCATTCAGCTTGCCGAGAAATTTGGGGTGGATGTTGGCGAAGTCGATGAAGAAATAAAAGAAATGCTTGGCCTGACCAAAGCTGAAGGAGTGGTCGTGTTTGCCGTAATTGGCGGGTCTCCTGCTGAGTTATCCGGCATCAAAGTGAAATCGGTCATCAAAGAAGTGGATACGTATGAAATTCGTAACTTATTGGATTTAGGAAACGCATTGGAAAAAACCATGGCCACGCCAAATTTTACGGTTGCGACCTATGAACCGATGAGTGGCGTGGACGTCACAGGCGGTTTGAATTTTCATTTTGTTCGTATTCTGCAAGATTAATCTTCAACAACTCATGAAAAACATTTTCTCTGTTCAGAGCCTCTTGTATAAGCGATCTATCCCACTGACCCTGTTGGCCCTTCTTATGGTGGCATGTGGGTTTTCTGGAATGGTGGTGGCCCAAGAACCATCCCCTTCGGGAGGAGATGAACAAGCCTGGGTGGAAGAGATTGAAAAAATCTTTATCCCGTCCGAACAATGCAAGCAATGCCATGACCGCCATTATGAAGAATGGAAAGGCATGCGAGAACAAACCATGGATCTTAAGACCTTTGGGCGTGTCGATGGTGCTCTCTTGCATGGCACGGCGTTGACCTCTCCTGTGTTCCAAACCGTACTTGGCCTATGGCTTCAAACCAAACCTGAAGCCGAACAACGCAATCGTTGTCTGTCCTGCCATGCTCCATCTGTGACCGTGTTTCCCCAACATACTGATCGTATTATTGAGCAGGTCATGAAGGGCGGGAAACACGTGAAAGTCGAAGGCATTAGCTGTAGTGCCTGCCATTTGATTTCTGGAACCCAAGATAATCCCAACGGCCATCCGACCTTTAAAATTTCTGCTGAAGGTACTATCTTTGGCCCTTATGCCGAGCCGGACGAGAATCTGGTTCATCAATCGCAACAGGCGACTGTTTATAAAGGGGCACACTATTGTGTCTCTTGTCACTTTGGAAAAGTCAAAGATGTGATGCGAGAAGACATTCCTGGACAAATTTTGAAGGGGACGATTTGCCAGGATTGTCATATGGAACAATCGACGGGCAGCTCGACCTCACAACGTGGTGCTTTAACGAGACCGATTGGCCGACATTGGTTTCAAGGGATTGTGATTCCGGGGATCATGCTTAGCAACCGGAACCTGCAGGCGGAATGGTTTTCACGGGTGGATATTGAAGCCAAGGCTGGATCTGGGGTTGTGGAGGGTGAAGTGCTGGTAAAAAATGGCGCCCTTCCGCATACATTTCCTGGCGGCGACCCCGTTCTCAAACAGTTTTTCGTGACGGTTACGCTCAAATCAGCCGATGGACAAATTGTAGATCAATTTGAAAAACGATTCGGGAAAACTTTTGAGGAACTGTTACGAGGACCAATCCCACGGCCACTCGTAAATGGTGGAACGACCCGTCATATCCCCTTTTCGTTGAAAACCACGAAAGAAGCCAAGGGGTTAGTGCTGGAGGCTGCACTGAGTTATGCCCTTATCCCGGAACCAACAGCAGCCTTAAAAGAGGCGTACCTCGCCACGTTACCAACGGACAAAGATCGCGAAAAGGCCGAATCCATTATTCACGACTATGCTACTCCTCGATTACTCACTTTCCGGACCATGAATTTATAAGTTTTGGTATGGACCACGCCTGTCTCTCAAACGTTGATACTCTATGCTGAAGGAACATGCTCATGTCTAAACGACTGATGGCCAATACCAGATTTCGTCTGTTTACCTTGGCTTCTCTGGCCAGTTTTGTTCTGGTAGGGGTATTCAGTGGCATGAGTTCTGTCATGGCGGCCAAAAAACCGATGGAAAAGGCGTTCCCCAGTTCAGAAAAATGCAAACGCTGTCATCTCCGAGTCTTTGAAGAATGGGAAGCTTCTGCACAATCACGATCAATTGTCACGACACCCTTTCGAGTTTCGTTGGAGCGATACTTAGCTCAGGCTGATAAGAACGATAAGGGCATGTGTTTTCAGTGCCATGCTCCTCATATTGCGGAATATAGGGAACTCTTGCCTCAATTCATCAAGGAAGTTCAATCTAGAGACCCCCATATGGATGGGGTTGGATGCTCGCAGTGCCACCTGATTCATGAGGTGGATGCGAAGGCGCATCCCCCTGTCCCCTCGTTTCAATTAGGCACCACCATTTTTGGTGCATACGATAAGGCTGCTGAAAATTTGGCCCATCAATCTGAAAAGCTTGAATTGTTTGGTAGCTCCCAACTTTGTGTAACGTGTCATGATTCATTGCCGAAGATCCCACAAACTTCCAAGGACCTTCCCCATTGGCTGGGTGCCTGGAACACCTCCAAAGCCGAAACGAGTGGAAAGCCTTGCCAAGCCTGTCATATGCCGGAAGCTATTGGAGAGTCAGCCAATGGCGAAAAAATCAGAAAAATAGCCAACCATAGTTTTCCGGGAAGATTTGGGAAGGTCCGAGCAGAAGCCGTCGAGTTAGATTTTTCCACAACGGTCAAAGGGACGACCTCTCAGGTGGATGTTACGATCAAAAGTCTCGTGCCCCATAATTTACCGATGCCGCATCCAGGGTGGTCTCGAATTGTTGTCGACCTCTCCATTCAAGGAAAAAACTTGAAAACGGTGTATAACGAACAGCGTTTTTATCAACGGGTGTTTGGTGGAGGAGACGGGAAAGAAACCGTTTTTGATTTTGAAGCGAAAAGTGTTTTGCAAGATACTCTGCTCAAGCCAGAAGAAATTCGTAAAGAAACATTTACTTTCCCCACCCCGAAAGATGCCCCATCAATGGATGTCATCGTCACGCTTACCTATGCACCCGTTCATGGACCACAAGATTTCTTGAGGGCCATTGAACAGGATGCTCCTCTTGGTCTAAAAGATCGAGCCTTCCAAATCGTCAAAATCGCACAGAAAAAAACGAATGTGCTGTTGAAAAAAAAGTGATGCATCGTTTTTAGCGGTTCATTCTTAGCATTCCAATTGACAAAATTTTTTAAAAATCAAATATTCTCTTCCGATTATATTCTCAACTCGTGACCGCGCCTTGAGAGGCGGAAGACACCAATTTGGCGTATTTGGCCATGACACCACTAGTGTAGTGAGGTTGAGGTGGGATCCATTTTTTGAGCCGGGTTTGAATATCCTGATCAGACAAGTCCACGTCCAACCGACGATTGGTGATATCCATCGTGATTACATCGCCGTTTTGCACGGCGGCAATCGGGCCGCCTTTAGCCGCTTCGGGTGCGACATGGCCAGCCATGAGTCCATGGGTTGCTCCCGAAAAACGTCCATCAGTTAAGAGGGCAACCGATTCGCCTAATCCTGCACCGACGATGGCGCTAGTGACCCCTAACATTTCCCGCATGCCGGGACCACCTTGTGGACCTTCGTAACGAATGACGACCACATCTCCCGCCTCGATACCTCCATGCTGCACAGCTTGAAACGCCTCTTCTTCACATTCGAACACCTTGGCTGGGCCTTTGTGGATGAGTTTTTTGTGTCCTGCCACTTTCACTACACAGCCTTCGGGTGCCAGGTTGCCCTTTAAGATGACCAGTCCGCCGCTGGGTTTGATGGGATTTGAAATCGGGTGAAGTACGTGTTGCCCGGGAGTTTCTCTGGCCGAAGCCGCTTCCTCTTTTAAGGTTCTACCCGTGACGGTCATTTGGTCTCCTTGAAGGTGTCCGGCTTCCAGGAGCCATTTGGCGACCAACGGGGTGCCACCAGCTTGATAGAGATCGGCTGCCATGTACTGGCCGCCAGGTTTGAGATCTGCCAATAATGGCACTTTTCTGTTGATGGTATCGAAATCATCAATGGTTAAAGGGACTGATAATTCATGGGCAATGGAGAGCAAATGCAACACACCATTGGTAGAGCCACCCGTCGTGGCAATGGCTGCGATGGCATTTTCCAGTGCAGGGCGGGTGATAATATCTCGTGGACGAAGATTCTTTTTTAATAAGTCTACTAGTAAATTCCCACATTCTTTGGACACCTGATGCTTTTGAGGATCGAGCGCAGGAATGCCGTTGAAACCTAAAGGTGAAATGCCCAAAAATTCGAACGCAATGGCCATCGTATTGGCCGTAAATTGTCCCCCGCAAGCTCCGGCTCCTGGGCAAGCGCGTCGCTCTAATTCCGTCAATTCTTCGAGGCTCATCTTCCCCCGGGCATGGGAACCGACTGCTTCGAAAACGTCCTGAATGGAGACGGGTTTCCCATGAAATTCTCCCGGCATGATGGAGCCCCCATACAGCATGAGGGAAGGCAGGTTGAGGCGGGCCAAGGCCATTACGCATCCCGGAATAGTCTTATCGCAGCCTGACAGGGCGATGACTCCGTCAAAGAGGTGCCCTCGTACTGCTAATTCAATTGAATCGGCAACGATTTCTCGGCTGATGAGGGAGGCTTTCATGCCTTCGGTCCCCATGCTAATCCCATCCGAGACGACGATCGTGTTGAATTCGATCGGAGTGCCTCCGGCCTCGCGAATACCCTGTTTAACGCTGGCAGCCAAATCGCGGAGGTGATAGTTACAGGGCGTAACTTCAGACCATGTGTTGGCTACGGCGATTAATGGTTTATTGAAGTCCTCATCGACTAAACCCACAGCGCGTAGCATGGCCCGTGCTGGAGCGCGGTCAGGTCCGTCCGTCAGAGTTTTGCTTGTTCGTTTGAGCGTATCAGTCATGCTGGAGGGCTCCTTTGTTGTCGACTCCATGTCTTTGATTCTTTGAAAAAGAGTGAAAGTCAGTTTGCAATAGGCATTGAGGTGGTTACTCGGTAAACGTCAAAGATTATGCCAGAAACGCCAGTAAAAATCAGAATGGCTTCCTAGTGTCCTATTTAGGAGTCAATTTGAAGACTTTTTCATTCCCAGTGATTGACATAGTCTACAAGAACGGGGTAACCGGCGTCAGATAGCTGTGGAGGCGTTCCTTGCCTGCAGTCCGGTCTGAAGGCAGGATGCTGAAAATGAGCCAATAAGGATTGGGAAAATGGTAGGCGTCGTCATGCCGGTACATATCTAAGAACTCTCGTAACCGTGGGTGTTGTCTCCATTTGGGAAGCGGAGTGGCATCCATCACACTTTGTTGGAGGTATTGTTCAAGCAGACGGTCTTCACGAATAGAAATGGTATGGATGCAAGGTATTTCCCGAATGACGTTCATGGCGCCCATTTCCGTCAAGGTCTCCACCACGGTTTCTGCTGATAGATAGGGGGATGGAGTGTATTCTTCGCAATGTTCAAAAAATATTTGGTGGACTTGTAAAAAAAACGCTTCGCGTTTCGCTAGTACGAGACATGCGGTTCCACGAGAAGGGTGCAGTGCCTGCATTAGTTGAGCTAACGCCAGCCGCAAATTTTCTGGCTCTAGGCAATATAATGATTGAATGGCCCAGGCGACGTCATAAAGACCTGGCGTCAATATTCTTTCCGCATGTTCCAGGGTGGTTTGCCAACTATAACGGGGGAGAAAGGGTGGTTTGAGCACCTCCCTGCAGGAGGCCAAACAAAAATGGGAAGGATCTAAATAATCGTAGTGGATCCGAAGGGTAGGGGACAATTGGGCCTGGAGCATTCTGGGAAATCGACCGGTTCCACACCCGATATCTACCAACTGAAATTCTTTGCTCTGGGAAGGAAAAAGTTCTTGCCAATTGATGGCTGCGATGAGTTGAGTATAATCTTGTTCGACAATTTTGAACCAGGCTTCTGGCTGAAGGACCCCCTTTTGATAATATTGGAGAGAACGTTGAAGATTGGTGTGGGAAGGCGATCCGGACATGAATGATGTTCCTGTTGGGGAAGGAAACAAGGGCTATGGTACTCTTGGAAGAATAGCAGGGACAACCCCGATGGTAGCCAAGACATCGTTTCAAGTTTGTGCTGTTCGCCCACGTCAAGGAATCTATAGAATACCCCACGGCATTTCAATGATCTTGGCCTTGTTCCTGTTCTCTCTTCCGAGCTATGGGAAGACTGCTCAATTGGGTAGGGCAAGTGTAGGTTTTGAAGGAAGTACGGAAGGGTTTCTACTGTCTTCTCCAGCAATGTTCTTGGAAGTGGAACGGGCCAGTTCTTCAATGGTCGGCACCATCATGGCCCTGTTGGCGACGTTTGACGAAGCCGGAGTTTTGCCGCCGGAGGGAACCCCGGAAGCCAATCACATTATCCACGGATTGATTCAATTGCAATCGGCGCTGGTAAAATCACCATCTTCGGAGTTAGTTGCATATCAAAAGGCTGCTGTTGAATTTTGGATGACCCATAACCTTGAAAGTAAGGCTCCTGGTGTCGTTGGACAAGAAGGGTTGACGGATAGATTGTTGGCGGCCTTAATTGCCTATGATCAGGAGTATGCCCTATGGGAAGAGCCGACTATTGTGAAAGCTATGCAAGCATTTAATGTGACGCATGATGATTGGCTATTCATCGTGAAACTTTTTAAGCGCGCTGAAAAGGTATTTCATGATCAGGGAAGCTCGATCCATGAGGTTTTCGAACGTTGGCGCACGAGGATGCCCGGTGGGAAATCTGAGCTATCATTATGGAATGGTTAGACTTAGGTGAGGTGAATTTTCTTTCCGGTTTGCGCAGCCTTGTAACAGGTTTCCACGAATTCTAGGGCCTTCAATCCATCGCCTCCAGTGATGGGGACACGTTTCTTGGTATGGAGAGCCTGAAAAAATTCTTTGAGCATGAACATGATAGTAGGCTTAGATGCCACACAGTCCTCTGAAATAAGTGTTTCTTGGTGGTCAAAGGTTTGGACTCGGCCGTTGGTCCAATCACCCCGAACTCGCCCCTTTGTTCCAATAATTTCTGCATACGTGACTCGTTTGGTTCGGATTCTGGCGATATCTAAATGACAGACAAGCCCAGCATGAGTTGTCAGGTCTATCGAAGCCTGGTTTTCCGGTCCTCGTGGAGATGGACCAGACAGATTGGCCGACACAGTGAGGGGTTCCCCTGGGACCATAAGGCGCACCCAATCTAGCAGATGTATGCCGAATTCTAAGAGGACGCCGAGACCCGTGTCCGGGGTATTTGGAGACGTTGGCCGTTTTTCCAGATGCATGGTGCCGCGTAAGGATTGCCAGGGGCCTAGCGTAGATCCTATTTCGCGTATCTTTTGAATAACAGGTTCGTATCGTAAGGTATGGCCCGTCATGAGCGGAATGCCGGCTCGGGTTGCGGCCTCAACAATTTGCCTACCTTCATGGACATTTATTGCCAATGGTTTTTCCAGGAGGATAGCTTTTCTCTGTTGAATGGCTTCTAAGGCTATTGGCATATTCAAAGCTGGTGGAGTGACAACCAGCACCGCTTGAATGTTGGGATCAGCGACCAGATGACGATAGTCAGAAAAAAATTGAAGATGATGCGTGGCCGCTTGTCGGCGTCCTTCAGCAGATTGCTGCCGGCTGATGGCCACCAATTGGCCCCCGGTTTTATCTTCTGTGAGATGGCGGAGGTAGCGGCTGCCGTGTCGTCCTAGTCCTATGAGTCCTACGGGGATCAGTTGTGGCATAAAATTTTTACAGCGGAATAGACAATCTTTTCAAAACGAAGTGTGAAACATTCCGATATGGTTATTCAATACGAATAAAACAAATAGGGTCTCCCACGAGAGCCGTAGGGAAAATGTCTTCGTCAATGTGGTAGGGGCGACGGTGACGATGACACCAATATTCAACCCATGGAAGTTCTTCGACTGAGGTTGTCAGGAGCCCCGGTTTGGCCAATTTGGCCATACAATTGGCAAACAAACGAATGCCGGTTTCTCGCTCAGTTGAGAAGGCAGTAATGTCAAAAGCCAAGGGATCTGCTCGGCCATAGGAGAAGAGGACTGAAAGATTGGGGAATTCTTCTGGATCATTCAGGACGCTGACGATCCACAGGTGATCAAACATGCCAGTTGCGGATTCAGCGGAGCCCGACCAAAATTCTAGTCCGTTTTCTTTCCCAGCTTGGTTGAGGATTTTGACTTCCTTTTCCCGAAGATTGTAGGGGCAGACAGTCCGACGCAATTCCAAATGTTCCATGAGCAATGGTGGAATCTCAGGGACTCCTCCGCCCACGTATAAACTCCGCCCATTAGGAGGCAACCGGAGTTTGAGGGCTTTGGCAATCCGACGCCCCAGTGTCTGACATGGCCCTCGGCGGTCTTCCCAAAATTCGTCTCCCCCTTCATCGCAATAAACCGGTCCGAGGCCTTGGTAGTCCAGGTTCTGATACATGTGTTTGATTGCTTGGGTAGTTTTTAGGGTGAGTCTCGGCGTTCGTGCGCTTTTGGGATGGACCATGGGTGGTTCGTTGTTCTTATGATTAGGATAGAGGCAATAATGGGCTAATGAGTGTTTTTCTCGATGGATGGCCAAATGGTCATTCCTTCAGACTGGCTTGACCAAAATGCCCAATTGGTGTATTCAAAGAGAACTTTCCCCCTGAGGTATGTCGAAGGGAGATATTTCATTTCTAAAACTGGTCAAACCGTTTCTTCGTGTTACGTGCTAGCTCCTATTTGTGTTATGAATTCTCGGTTGGCCTGGTTTTCCCAAAACAGAATTTTGGCAGGATTCCACTAATAAAACTGATTAGGCTTTTTTTGACTATCCCTTTTCAGAATAATTTGATCCCCGTTGTTGTTTGAAAATCTAAGCCCATGGATATTCTCAACGAACTTCGGCGAGTCATTCGATTAGAGGCCAAGACGCTGACTCAATTGGAGGAGTGCCTAACCCCCCAGTTTGAAGCCGCAGTCAAAATGTTACAGGCTTGTCAGGGAAAAGTCATCCTTATGGGAGTGGGAAAATCCGGACTTATCGCGAATAAAATCTCTGCCACGATGGTATCCACAGGAACGCCTTCGGTTTTTCTGCATGGCTCTGAAGGGATGCATGGTGATATTGGAATTGTAAGACGAGACGATATTGTGCTCGCAGTCGGAAAGTCGGGAGAAAGTGACGAAATCTTAGCCCTTCTTCCTTTTATTCGAAAAATCGGAGCACGGATTATCTCTATTACCGCCAGCGCGGTGTCAACGCTGGCACGTGAGAGCGATCTCGCTCTTATTACGCCGATTGAGGAGGAAGCCTGTCCACTGAATATGGCTCCGACCTGTAGCACAACCGCCGCTTTGGTCTTGGGGGATGCCATAGCGATGGCGTTAATGAAGCTTCGTAATTTTCAACCCGATGATTTTGCCTTGTTTCATCCTGGGGGACAACTGGGAAAACGGTTGCTGCTGACGGTTGGTGATTGCATGAGAAAAGATGATGCCAATCCTGTGATTGCTCTCTCCCAGTCCATCCACAACATGTTATGCGAAATGACGAGCAAGAGAGCCGGAGCAGTGTCGGTTATTGATGACCAACATCGTTTGTTAGGCCTGATTACGGATTTTGATATTCGTAAGACTTTGGAGGAAGGAAAAGACTTGTTTGCGATGTCTATCAGCAGAGTGATGAATGCCAAACCCAATTGGGTTTACCTTGATGAAAAAGCGGTCACGGCTCTTGAATTTATGGAAAAACGGGAAAAGCCTATATCGGTACTCCCTGTCTTAGACCGCCAAGAAAAAGTTGTTGGGATGATCCATCTTCACGATCTAATTTCGCGGGGTCTATAAATGAAACATTAATAAAATAGGCTTCGCGCATTGAATATTCTATCATCTTCAGAAGTCATCGGAATACTTGACCGTGTTCTGTTCTATGGGCTTGTAGGACTGGCCTTTCTTCTATGTTTCAATGCTTTCGGCCATATCAGCGAGTACTTTTTCCTGACCCTCGTGGGGATTTGGCTGCTCAAGATTTTCTACCAAAAATCTATTTTTCTGATTCCAACTCCATTAGATCTGCCTGTTCTAATCTATCTTGGATGGATTGCCTTTACGCTACCTTTCGCATTCGACCCTACTTACAGTCTTATCGAATGGAGAAAGGTGCTTCCGCGGTTCCTCATGTTTTGGTTTGTCTTACAGGTGGTGAGAGGTCAATCTCAGGTGAAAGCGATACTCCATGTCTTTGTCATTGGATTAGGTGCCTTATGCCTGACGGAAGTTGTGAGTTTTTTTATGATTAAAGGCGACCCATTTTCCATGGATGTGCGGGCTGGATCCTTGTTTGGAGCTCACCAATGGTTGAGTAATTATCTGGTCATTGGTGGACCATTTCTATGGTTAAGTTGGGTCAGCCAAGAATATGTCTGGGAAAAAGTGGTGAATGGTCTAGTGTGTGGTATTTATCCCCTGGCCTTATTTCTCGTCCATACAAGATCTGCATGGCTTGTCGTATTAATCCAGATCGGTCTTTTTTTTCTTTTTCGAATGACTGGTAAGTTTTTTCTTTCTATTGGGCTAACGTTGTGCGGTGTGGTGCTTGCGATCATATCGTTGACCTATTCAGGAGAAGTTCAAAATATTCTTTCAAAAAATGATTTTTCGAATCCCTATACTTTGCAATTGCGGTTTAATACCTGGAACGTGGCCTTGCAGGATATTCAAGACTCTCCTATTGTTGGCAGTGGATATGGTAAACACACGTTTCGCAGGCTCCATCCTAATATGCCGAAGGAGGTTCACGAGCATATTCATAATATGTTTCTCAGCTCCGCGTTTCAGTTAGGCATTCCGGGGTTGGCTCTTTTTTTATTTCTGTTTCTACGGATTCTTTTGATGGCTCATTTGTGGTTAAAGACGGCAGTAGAAAGTCATTCGTTCAATGCTCAATTGACTCTGGCCATTAGTCTTATGGCTATTGGTCTCATGGTCAGAAATTGTTTTGATGACATGTTTCATGGATCCATTGTCTATTTGTTTCTACTCTTGGTGGCTCTGGGGTTTTGCCTGAACCCGAATCGAGCTTGGGTTTGGTCGTGGTCTAAGTCTGATTCTTAAAACCATAACTTCGGTTCTTCGGTAACGTGAACCCTATCATTCATCCAATGAAAACTTTTTTGTCCCTTGCCGAAGATTTCTAAAGGAAACATGAAGGTTGCCAGAGTTATTTCCAGATTAAATACAGGTGGGCCTGTAACGCATGTGTTATGTCTTGCCAAGGAACTTCCTCAAAAAGGGTTTGAGTGCAAGTTGTTTGCGGGATTGGTCGGTAAAGACGAACAGGACATGTTGCCATTTGTCCAACAGCAGGGAATCAAGCTTACGGTGATTCCTGAACTTTCCAGAGAGGTTTCATTGTTGAAGGATATGCGAGTATTGCTGAAATTGTGGCACGAGCTAAGAAAGTTTCGTCCTGATATCCTTCATACACATACGGCGAAGGCCGGTGCTCTAGGGCGTATTGTGGGGCTAATCACCAGGGTGCCTGTCCTCATTCATACATTTCATGGACATGTTTTTCATGGGTATTTTGGGTTTGTCAAAACGCAATTATTTTTATGGGTAGAGAGAATCCTGGCCTTTTTTACCGACAGTTTTGTGGTCTTGAGCCCAAGCCAGATGAAAGACTTGGTGGAAACTTACCATATTGCTCCAGAGGAAAAAATCCGGGTTATTCCTCTTGGTTGTAATATTTCTTCCTATCAATATTCGGCTGTTCCTCCTGAAGAGAAAAGAAAAGAGTGGGGGTTGACCTCCCAACACTATCTGTTTGGTTTTATCGGTCGGCTCGTTCCTATAAAAAACCCTAGCCTGTTCGTGCAAGCTATTCAAGTGTTGATGGCCCAACAAATCGCCAAATGCAACGGTTCACTGATACCACAGGAATCAGTTGCTGCAGTTCTTGTTGGGGGCGGGAGTTTGGAAAATCTCCTAAAGACCCGTATTAAGCGTGATGGACACCAGTCTCTGATAAAGTTAGTGGGCTGGCAGAGGGATATGGTTGATATTTACTCTGCATTAGATGCGGTGGTTTTGACTTCATGTAATGAGGGAACTCCCCTCGTCTTGATCGAAGCGATGGCAGCGGGAAAACCTATTGTTGCAACCAATGTTGGCGGTGTGAAGGACCTAATGGTTGGTAAAGGAAATTTCAGGAAGAGTGCTCATGGTCAACATTTTGTCGTGTATGAAAATGGCATCTTAGTCGACTCCCAAGATGCTGGAGAAATATGCGGCGCCCTCGACTTTTTATTGACCAATAAAGAGCAGGGGCGTCAAATGGGGTTAGTTGGACGAGCGTTTGCTTTGGAAAAATTTGGTCTGGAACGGTTAGTGCGGGATATCCAAAAGCTATACCTAGAGTTGGTTAATAATAAGAGGATGGCACAGCCTTTGCGACAGATGTGAATATTCTGATGGTTAGGTATCCCTAATATTAGGCGGCAATAATTTTAATCGCTGTTTTGCTGTATCTTTAAAATCACCATGCAAGGGCAGGTTCTGGCTATCTTCCATGATTTGTAGCTGAGGCCTGTGATTTGTTCGTGGAAGACCTTGTGCGGTATTGTAAAGGGAACGGATTTGATTCTCGGGCCGTGGAGGGGAAAAAAGGAAAATAGTTGGAGTGGTTTTATAAGGCATTTGGTAAATTTAAATTGCCTTTTAGGAATTGTGTATTAAAAATGACGGTAATGGTCAATGGTCATTGTCCCCATTTTATCGAGGGATTTTTCCGCACAGGTTTCAGTATGAGACCGCCTCACTGGTGTTGTCTTAAAAATATTCGCTTATGAGGTCCCAAATACCTTTTGTTCAAAAATCTCAAATTACTGTTTCACTTGCCACAAACATTTTTTGCCAACCTTGGTAGTACTTGCAATGCTTTTGATGCCTATAAGTGACAGCCTATTTTCTTAGCGTCATGAACATGCTGATGATATTTGTGGCAGCCTTTCTGCTTGCCGTCATTTTTACTCCACTTGTGAGGAAAGTGGCATTGGCCTATGGATATGTCGTGCATCCAACTCAGGATCGGTGGCATCAAAACTCGACTCCGATTTTCGGAGGTGTAGGGATTTTTTTTGCAAGTGTATTGCCAATGTTGTTTATCCTGCCCATGGAAAATTCCCTACCTTGGGCTATTCTCGGTGGTGCCTGCATGGTCTTCGTTCTAGGTCTCCTCGACGATTTTCTTCATATCAAGCCGTATTCTAAGCTTATCGGACAGATCATGGCGGCATCATTTATCGTATTTCACCATGTGACTTTTGAATTTCATGTAATGCCTATTTTCGGTCTTGTTCTCACGTTTCTGTGGATCGTGGGCATCACCAATGCCTTTAACCTACTTGATAATATGGATGGCCTTTCCGCTGGAACCGCCACTATCGTAGCACTATGCTTGGCCGTATCTGGCCTCATGACGGGTAATGATTTAGTGACGACGCTGGCAGCAAGTGTGTGTGGAGCATCACTCGGATTTTTAATTTTCAATTTTTATCCAGCAAAAATTTTTATGGGAGATTCAGGTAGTCTTTTTTTGGGATTTACGTTGGCTGCGTTGGCCATTACTGGCAAAGGAGAATATACCACAAACATATTTTTTGCCATGTTAATTCCAGTGCTGGTGTTAGCTATTCCGATTTTTGATACCACCTTTGTGGCATTACTTCGATTTTTCAATGGGCGTTCAATTTCAAAAGGTGGACGAGATCATTCTTCCCACCGCTTGGTTGCATTCGGCCTCTCGGAAAGAACGACGGTTCTCCTCTTTTACGGAATGAGTCTAATTTGTGGATTGGTTGCCTTGCTAGGTCTTTATACTAGCATGCTTTA
Organism: Nitrospirales bacterium; assembly: GCA_965223185.1. Lineage (GTDB taxonomy): Bacteria > Nitrospirota > Nitrospiria > Nitrospirales > UBA8639 > Nitrospira_E. The sequence continues at coordinate 1,920,404 of OZ244988.1, forward strand.
CCCTTCAATTTTAGCCATTCTTATCGTTATCGTCCTGTGTTATTTCGGAGTGTTTTTAAGTGGGATTGTCGCGTATGGTCAAAAGGCAGAACATTTGGTGCAATCGTCTAATGGCTTTACTTTGAAATTGTTTTTAATGCATAAAAGACGATTGGGAGAGATTGTTGTGGATTGTATCCTGATCAGTTGTTCATTTGCGGGGGCCTTTATTATCCGATTCGATGGGCTTCCTCCTGAATATTTTTCATCAATTGGTCAAGCTCTTCCTATACTTCTTGCGTTGAAGTTGAGCCTATTTTTCTATTTTGGATTATATCGGGGGCTTTGGCGGTACGTTGGTATGCAGGATTTACTGAATATTCTGAAGGCCGTGACACTAGGAAGCCTTATCAGTGTGGTATTGATTGTGATGGTCTTCAGGTTTGAGGGATATCCCCGTTCAGTCTTTGTCATTGATTGGATGTTGTTGTTGCTTGCGGTGAGTGGTGTTCGGCTCCTTGTTAAATTTCTTGATGAGTATCTCCGCACCTTGGCCGAGCCACAAGGGAAACGCTTGTTGATTGTTGGGGCTGGAGATGCCGGAGAGATTGCTTTGCGGGAATTTAAAGCTAATGTGCAATTAGGGTATATCCCGGTTGGCTTTATAGATGACGATGCTCAAAAATGGGGGAGAAGTATAAACGGTGTTCGCATTCTTGGCCCAAGGGGGAAATTGCCAGAAATAGTGCGAAGACTTGAGATCCAAGAGATTCTTATTGCCATTCCGTCAGCAGATAAAAGGAAGATGTTAGGTTTGATAAGGGATTGCAAGAGCACAGGGGTGCAAGTAAAAGTAATGCCTAAAACAATCGCATTGATGGAGCCGGCATGGGTCTGAACATATATGGTACTTCAAGGTAAATTGTGGAAAGTCTCCAATCCATTCTTTGGATGCCAATGGATTTCACCAATCCCGAAAGCATTTCCTTATTGTGTTTGAATAAAGGGTCCCCGTGCGTCAACATATGAGGACGGGTTGGTTTGTTTTCTGGCTTGTTTTAAATTGTGCCTTGGTCGTTTTGCGTTTTAGTGGCATTGACGTTCGTCTTCCATTAGATAAATCGCGTATTGTCCATGAAAACGGATTTAGTTATTTTTATTCCCTGCCTTATTGGTTTGACTATTTCCCGAGTGACACCTCTGTTTTACCTGAAAATTCTACTTTGGAACTCTTTGAAAATGGAATAAAGTTCACCGCCAGGCATTCTCTTCACCAGGGGATACGAGATATCGGGCTTGGGCGCTTTTCACATTGGACAAACGGTTTATATTTTTCTTCTTCTGATAATTCCAATCCTATTTCCAATGGAAAAGAGTATGCAATACGCTACCGGTGGATTCCTCCATTAATTGTACTTCTGTTGACAGGAAGCCTATTGCTCAGGGTCGGGATGGGGAGCGAGGCCTTTATGAAAAGGTTCGTTACCCCAGGATTTTTGATAGCATTTGGTCTTGTCAGCGCCATTGTTCCTCTAGAGCTTTTTTTGCGCAGTGATTTTTCTAAACTTCACGTATTTGGTTCTTATGGGAATTTGCCTGATAGGCTTCAGCCTTCCCTAAATTCCAGAGGGTATCGAGATGCAGAGCATGTTATAGAAAATCCTAGCAACAAGTTACGTATTCTGGTCTTGGGAGATTCGCTCACGTTCGGAGATGGTGTAGCGGACCATGAAATTTACCCAAATTTACTAAATTCCATGTTGGGGCCTAGAGTTGAAATAATAATTTTGGCTCGTGATGGCTGGAGTACTGCGGATGAATTATCTGCTCTAATAAATGATGGATTGGAATATCAGCCTGACTTAGTTGTGATCGGTGTCGTGAGTAATGATCCCAGTCCCCCCACGACGCAACCTCTAGGGCAACAACCGCAATGGACAATCTTTCAAAAAATTTCTTCTGATCTTATGTTGTTTAGGTTGATGGATTATCGAATTAATAGACTGGGGGATCTCTATGGGTTTCGATATAGTTATATGAATTGGGAAAATGATCTATACGATCCCAGTAAACCTTATAGAGAAGAATGGGAAACGGCCGTCAAGAAAATTGGCTTTGTGCTACGCAACCATAAAATCCCTGGGTTTGCCTTTATTTTGTTTGGGCCTAGTCAAGAAAAAACCACCCCAAAGAAATTTGAAATTCTGACGAAGGTATTTTCTGATGCAGGGTTTTTCGCTGTCAATTTGCGAAAAGGCTTTTTGGAAAATTTCCGTAATGTGGAAATGAAGTCTTTATGGGCTTTGCCTGACGATCCTCATCCTGGTCCGAAAGTTCATGAATTTTATGCCAGAGAAATATGGAAAATTTTACAACCAAAAGTTAACAGATCTTTGGGAGAACGGAATACCTTGTAAAAAAATTCATAGAATTGCTATCAGCTATGAAAGTTGGATTATGGTGCAATTCCTCACTGATGGTACCTGTGAAATTTGTTCCTTCAAGCTAACCGAATGAGCCTTTTCTAGTGAGGGGAGTGATCATACGTCTGGAGAAAAGCATTATTTATCCAAGAAACAAAGAAACAAAAATTTTATGAAAAGAGTTTTAGGGAATAGCTTTGAGTTGAAAAGAGTTGCGTTATTTCTTTTGTTCGCAATCGGTGCTTTCTGGGTTTTTTTGGTTTTATTGCAATATTCAACCAATGTTCTATTCTGGTTGTTTTTTGCTGGTGCGTTAATGAGCGGAATATTGATCGGTGAAAATATTATTCGCTTGATTTATTTTTTATTTCGCGGTCCAATGGTTTTAAACTTTTTTAAGAATTCTTTGTTATTTATCGGTTCAGTGATGACCATAGTTATTGGATGCGAATTATTCTTAGCCTGGAAAGAATACAAAAATATTCAACTTTTGAACCTAAATAAACATTCAGTTGATATTCCCGCCGAGAGTAGAGGATTGGATGCAGAATTTATTTCAAATATTCGTAAAAGACAAAATCTCCTTACTTTGCCCAAAGAATGGGAAAGGCGGACTGTAGACATTCCAGGGGCTTCGTGGGCGTATTTTTGGCATGACGCATTGCATGTTCATGACTCTAACTTTTTTCGTAGAGCCAGCAGTTTTCCTCTAAAACAAGAAGACTTCATTCGAATCATGGTTGTTGGAGATAGCCTGACCTATGGTTACGGAATAGACGAAAGATTTACCTATTCTTCGCTTTTGCCTGCATTGTTGGATTTACCGAAGGAAACTGAAATTTTAAATTTGGGAGTTTCGGGGCATCAAAGTGAGGATATTGTACAACTCCTACGCGACTTTCTTCCAAAATTACAGCCTGATATCGTTTTCTATGGAGTGTGTTTGAATGATTTTCTGCCTTCTGAGGTTGGGCAATATAATTCAAGAGGATTTGAACTGCCCCTCCCGGACAATTTTCATCAATTCTTGATTCGATCTTCGCGATTTTCAAAATATTTCAATGAGCTGTATGATCGTACGCTTCGAGCCTATAATTTTCGGGCAGATTTTTTCGATGATATCCTGAAGGATTTTGAAGGATATCAACAAAGATTTAGGGCAGATGTAAAAGTGATGAATCAATTTGTCATGGATCAAGGATTACCGCCTGTGCTGGCCATGGTTTTAGATCAATTTCCTGCGTATGAGGGCAGGGGGTATAAGATTGCTATGAATGCGGAAAGGTATTTGCGGGAAGCAGGGATGGAGGTAATTAGCACTGAGGAGTATTATAAAAAATTTAATGGAAGAAATTTTACTGTGAGTCGGTGGGAAGGGCATCCTAACGAAGAAGCACATGAAATTTTTGCCTCGATGATCGCCCCGCGTATATTAGACCTGTACATGAAATCGAAGCAAAGAAAAATTGGCCTTTAACATATAAATTCTGTCTAGAAAAGAACTTGTTGGTAGAGAGAGAGGGTTTCATCGACCATTCTATTTAGGGAATAATGGGTTTTAATAAAATCTCTACCTGCCTCACTGAATTGTTTTCGTTGGTTTCTATTTTTTAGTAGAGAAATGATTCCAGCAGTTAATCCATCAACATCACCAACTTCCAGGAGTAAGCCGGTCTGGTCGTGTTGGACTGCATCAACTGTGCCGCCAGCTTTTGTTGCTATGACAGGACAACCAAGCCACTGTGCTTCTAAAATGGAATTTGGGGTGCCTTCCTGCCGTGCTGTATGAAGAAGTACATCGGCTGCTGATAGGATAGTAGGGATATCAGTTCTTCGGCCCAATAGATGGAAATGATGGGAAAATCCTGAAGTTAATATAGCGTGTCTCACTTGGGGTTCATAGGGCCCAACTCCTACAACAGCGGCATGTAAATTCGGCAATTCTTTCATGGCTTGAATGGCTACTTCGACAAAGGTCAGAGGTTGTTTTTCTTCACTGAGTCTAAAGATCCCCCCTACAAGATTTCCGTTGGGGGGAATCCCTAATTCCAATCTAAAGGATTGAACGGTGTCTGATGCGGGAGCTTGCATATTACGAAAGTCGACCCCATTTGGAATGACGTGAAAACGATCCAAGGGTAGATTTAGCCAATTTGCATAGTCTTTAGCTCCGGAAAACGAGTTGTTGATGAAATGAATTCTTGGGCAAGTGGCAAGGATTTGATACCAAGATTTAAAGGCAGGATGGGTTAAATAGGGAAAATGGGTGGGATTAACATTTCTAGTCGAGAGGATGATGGCGGGCGTGTTGGCCAATATGCCTGCGACCCCTCCCCAAATATTGGCATGGTCAAGCCAAGTGTGCAGGATGTCAGGTGGATTGATTAGGATTTCCCCTAAGATATCGATAGCTCCGGGAAGCAGAAAGTGTGGTAGCTGATCCAAAATTTTTAAACAATTAGGAATATGGGAAGTAAGATTTTTGAAGTTTCCATTAAAGGTACTACCTGCTGTTTTGGGATAGATGCCAGCGTTGTGAAGGTACTTGGAATAATGAGCATGTTCGTCGACTAACTCGTGAAGTGTTAGAACTTGAATGTTTTCTCCGCGAGAAGCTGCCTCTACTCCAAAATTGCATAATTGGCGCTCAGCTCCTCCGGGGATGAGGCTTCCAATGCACTGAGTCACAAGAGGTTTTCCTGATTTTCGAAATTGGTTTTCTCGATTTGTGGCATTCGTTTTTACAAAATTTCTGAACGTTTGGGGAATGTCAGATGGGCCAGTGATGAATTCTTGTGCTTTCGGGTATAAATGCCTTAAAGCATTCTCCATTCCCGGAGAAACCCTAGCTGCAAATTTCCCAGCTCGTTTAAGGAGAGTAAAAAAACGATTTCTATACTTCTGCTTTGATCTATTTATTACCCATTGGGCATATTCTCCCATGAATGCTCCTTTATCCTTACTAATGATCACCTTATACCCGGCGAGTATGAATTGCCATAGTTATACTACGAAGCGTTTTTACATGAATGGCTAAGTGTTAGCAATAGGAGATCGATGAGAAACGCAACCAAGTGATCGCAAGGCTATTTGGCATGGTGGAAAAGCCGTAGGGTCTCTCAGGGAAAATGGTTGGTCATGCAAGAATAAGTTTTTAGGTAACAATAAATTAGGGTCGATATTCAACGGCAACTAATTCTTAAAGCGACATTTGGAAAGGCCTGTGGTTCTGTCTGAATCCGCTGGATAAGAGATGAATCCAGAGAGATTAAAGGTTGGGGAGAAATTCTAATGGATGAATATCGAGGGGTACGTTGATGCCGGAGCAAAGATTTGGGTTTGGAAAAAACTGGGCCGAATACATTGAAAAGAATTTTAGTGAGGAGCGCATAAAGATTGCCAAAGATCGCCTATTAAATTTTTTAAAGCTTCAAGACTTAAAGGGGTATTCGTTTTTAGATATAGGTTGCGGGAGTGGCATTCATTCTTTGGCAGCGTATCAAGCTGGCGCCGAAAGGATTACCGGATTTGATTATGATGCTGATTCCGTTAAGACTAGCGAAAAACTAAGAGATTTCGTGGGAAGCCCACAAAATTGGAAGATTTCTCAGGGTTCGGTATTAGATAAGAAATTTGTAGATAATTGTTCCCCTGCAGATATTGTCTATAGTTGGGGTGTTCTTCATCATACGGGGAATATGTGGCAAGCGATTGAGAATGCTGCTTCAAGGATGAAAGATGATGGTGTTCTTTTTATTGCACTTTATACTTCAGATGTTTACATTGACCCGCCGCCACAATATTGGTTGGAACAAAAACAACAGTATAACCGATTGGGAAAAGTGGGTAAAAAGTTCATGGAATGGAAATATGCGTTACGAATTGGGATTGGAGAGCTACGGAATGGGCACAACCCATTTACTTATATCCTTGGGTATCAGAATTCTCGAGGTATGTCTTTCTGGACGGATATTAAAGACTGGTTGGGTGGCTGGCCTATGGAATTTGCCGGTATTAAAGAAACCAAAACTTTTTGTTCCGAAAAGCTTGGATTGGAACTCTTACATATTAATGCAGGGGAGGCAAACACAGAATATCTTTTTCGAAAGAAAAAGGCGAAAAACTACTGGGATGATATTTTGCTAAACCAGAAAAAAGAACTTCTTTGTGGGCCCTTTTCCCGTCAAGGGAGATGTGGCTGGATTGCTGAAATAAAACATCATGCCCTTTCCGGAGACAACAAGAATAATCCACGGCAATCGAAATTAATGCTGTTTGAAGATGGCGTGCCTTTAGGGTTTGCTCATGCCCCTCACGCTCATATTCAAGCGCATGGAGGTAGCCGATATTCCCATTGGGGTGGTCGCCTTATATTTTCGACGATGGACAATTCTGATCCTAATCTTAATGGGCGAACGTACTCCATTTGTCCCGATATGCTCTAGGACAATGGAAAGCCATTGTCTTTTCCTGTTCCCTCCTACATAAGAGGAAATAGTGCGTAATGTCTTGATGCAGCCTATTAGATTCATCCACATTCTTGCCATTTTATATTAGGGTTGCCATTCTTGGGGGTAATGGTTTCTGGAAAAAGAGTCTCGGTAGGTCTCTACAATTTAGCTGGCTGCTTTTATTTTTTGGCTCAATAAAATAATGCGTAAATTTATTCGATTGATGACTCGTCATAGGGTGCTGATTTGGGAAATGACAAGGCGTGAAATTGGTCAGCGGTATGCCGGTCAGGTTTTAGGGTCTTTGTGGGCCATCGGGCACCCCATTTTCTTGATGGGGTTGTACGTTTTTGTCTTTGCATTTGTTTTCCCCACGCGATTTTCCATATCTGAAACTATGCCAAGAGATCTGGTTACCTATATTTTAGCTGGGCTGATCCCTTGGCTAACTTTTTCAGAATCTATGGGAAAAGGAACCGGCGTTATTCTTGCGCATTCCGGTTTAGTTAAACAGGTCTTATTTCCAATTGAAATACTTCCAGTAAAAGTTGTATTGGCAACCTTTTTAACTCAAATAATCGCTACGGCGACTTTACTAGTATATATGTTCGCTTTAGGAGGAGGGTGGCCATTCACAGTTGTTATCTTGCCTTTGTTGTTTTTCTTCCAAATCCTAGCAATGATAGGTGTGGGGTATTTTTTGTCTGCAGTCGGCGTATATTTCCGTGATTTGAAAGATATTGTCCAAGTTTTCCTTACTGCAGGGTTGTTTCTTGCTCCCATTCTTTACCTTCCGCATTGGTTGTCAAAAATTTGGTTACCTTTTCATGTCATTCTTTTTTTAAACCCTTTTAGTCATTTAGTTTGGTGCTATCAGGATCTGCTTTATTATGGACGGTTCCAGCATGGTTGGTCGTGGGTTGTGATAATTGTCTTAAGTATAGGAGTGTTTTATGGAGGGTATTGGACCTTTCGAAGGTTAAATAGAATGTTTGGAGATTTGTTGTAATGGAGAACTCTCGTGAGGTTGCTATTCGGGTTGAACATCTCTCTAAGTGTTTTGAAATTTACTCGCGTCCATCGGATATGTTCTATGAATTGCTAACTCGTAGGACGAGACACAAAAAGTTCTATGCTTTACGTGATGTGTGTATTGATATATTCCGAGGGGAAACTGTGGGCGTTATGGGACGTAATGGCGCAGGAAAAAGTACATTGCTGAAAATTCTAACTGGCACCTTAGAGAAAACAGTAGGAACGGTTGTAGTCAATGGTAGGGTTTCGTCGATACTGGAATTAGGGTCAGGCTTCCATCCGGACTATAGCGGAAGACAAAATATTTTGATGGGAGGATTATGTCTTGGAATGAGTAGGCAGGAAGTGCAGGATAAGATGGAGTGGATTATCGAATTCAGCGAATTAGCTTCTGCCATTGATCAACCATTTCGAACGTACTCTACAGGTATGCAAGCGCGTTTAATGTTCAGTACCGCAATGAGCATAGATCCTGATGTGTTTATTGTTGATGAAGCACTTTCGGTAGGCGATGTCCGGTTTCAGAAGAAGAGCTTTGACAAGTTTCGTTCGTTTCGGGATGCAGGTAAAACAATTTTGCTGGTTTCTCATAATGCTGAAAGTGTTGCGGCTGCGTGTGATCGGGCCATTCTTCTTGAAGAAGGTCAAGTGGTTGCTGATGGAGAGCCGAAATACATCACGAAATTTTATCATCGAATGCTGTTTGGTGAAAGTCCTACTCAAAAAACTATTGAAACAAGAGAAGATGATCACCCTGTATGGGAAAATTCTTCTTGTTCTGGTGATAAAGGACAAGCAAGTCAGGATGAAAATCTGAGAAAATTGATAAATGTCTCTAATTCAATGCCAGAAATATCTTCTCATTCCACAGAGATGCGATACGGAGACCGCAAAGCGGAAATTCTCAATATTGCTATTGTGAATGACATAGAGGAATCCATACATATTGTGCAATCAGGGGCCTCAGTGGATTTTGTTTTGACCATTCTGGTTCATGAGGATTTGACTGATATTGTGGTTGCCTTCCTTGTCCGGGATCCAAAGGGAATCGATTTATATGGGACGGATACTCTATTGCAAAAAATTACGATTGGTCCTCAAAAAGTAGGTCAAATATTCGAATGTAGATTGAAGGTGAAAATGTCGCTTGCTGCAGGGGAATACTTTTTGACTGGAAGTGTCACCAGAACGAATGGGAAACAATATGATATGCGTTATGATGGAAAACACTTTAGAGTAATAGGAACTGACTCAGCCTACACTACTTCAAAGGTCAATCTATGTGGAATGTTGAGCGTCATTCCTAAGCGCGCGCGAAATCTTTAGTCAGAGGAGAACATCAGGAACGGTTGTACCCGTGGTATCTTCGAAATACAGAAAACGCAATTAGCTAAATAAAAATCTTTGAGCCAGTGGAACAATGTTAAAATTTAAGCGGATGCCAAATTTTTATCATGTTGTCTTTTTGGCAACTTTGGTTGGTACCTCTCTCTTTATGAATTTTTATCCTCCTGGACAAGCTCGAATTGAGGAGCGAATTCTTAGACCTCCATTTATGAGAGACTCGGGATTTTCATATATAGCATCATTGCCAGCAATGATTACGCCTAGTGACGATATATCTGAATCAGCATTGAAAATTTTTGAAGATGGAATAGCTCTTGGTCCGATGCATTCCATACACAAAGAAATACGGAATAAGGGAAATGGACGTTTTTCTCATTGGGCCAATCAATTGTATTTTTCAACTTCTGATAACTCCGACCCAAATATCAATGGCAAAAGTTATTTTATTCGCTATCCAGTGTTTTTCCCTTCCTGGCTGTACATTAGTTTGATTATGGTAAATTATCTGATTCTATTCGGAGTGGTAGCAATATCGATTGCTTATTTGGCCAAAGAGAAGAGGGTGCTTCAGAGATTTCTTCAGGGAATGTCTCTTCTGATAATCAGTTGCTGTCTTATTCAGCTAGTGTTTTGGGTCATGATTAAAGACGCCTTGGCTAATAGTGATAGTCGTATTAATCGATGGTTTGAATTTAGTTTTATGGGAAAGGTTCAAGGGTTTTCTCCCGGGGAATCCATTAATTTTTCTGAGCATCATTATTTAAATTATGCCTTGAATCCCCAGATGAAATATGGGTCATCCTATCAATTTAACGAGAAGTTTAGAATTAGGAGAATGGAATCTCTGCGTCCTCGTCATCAGGTAAAAGTTCGCATCCTTGTCCTAGGAGGAAGTACGACTTTTGGCGAATTGGTAAAACGCGAGGAAGATACATGGGTCTTCCGGTTGGAGCAAAGGGTCAGGGGTGTCTGTGGTGATACGTGCGAGGTAATTAATGGTGGGGTTGGGGGTTATACGATAGCGGAAAATCTGATTCATTATTCTATGCTGTTATCTGAATTAGACCCCGATATTGTGTTACTTTATGAGGGCATTAATGATGTAGACGCGAGACTTTTTGGTGATGTGAAATCTGATTATTCTAATTATCGAATTCCGTGGCGTAGCGAGGGAGCCGTTATTCCTGCAGCTAGAAAAGAGTTTTCCTGGTTATATCCCTATCAATATTATTATTTGAAAACAAAAATTGTACCCTTGAAAAAGATTGGGATTGGAGGTGTTGTAAGTCCTCCTCATCCACCAGTCTCTGAGTGGGAATTAGCTCTCGAACGCAACGATTCTAGTGTCTATGCAATGCATATGCGGAATCTTATCCGGTTAATCCTGGGCCAAGGTCATTCGGTTGTTATTCTCCCGCAATATTTCACTGTAAAAAACAAGAGTGATGAAATCTATATAATTGGAGTTCAGGAACATAATGAAGTAAATCGTACAATAGCTCGAGAAATGAAATTGCCTTTTTTGGAAACACTTATTCTGCCTTCAAGTTTTACGGCTGAGGATACATTTGACAATTGTCATTTCAATGAGCGGGGAAGTAAAAAAATGGCCAATCTGGTTTTTACGTTCCTGCACCAACATAAATTATTCTAAAAATCAGTGGGTTGTGACCTGGAGATCAGGCAAAAATTAATTTTAAAGTGAATGCCTGGCGAGATTCTTTCAGTAAATTTTCGCCAGTTTCGAAAATGTACGGTGACATCTCGTACAGAGTATCATCTATAGCTTTCTATACATGAAGACTCTTCCTAATCCACACTTCGATCATGATCGTGTCATTTGGAGCGACGAATATTCAGGGCTCTATCATCCTGTAGAATACAATAAACAATTTGATGATCAATGGAGATTTTTTTTAGGGAGGAAACCCGGATTTGTTGATCATACAGGAGTTGAGACGAGTGACCCCTATATTGATGATCGGATCTTTGAGTTAACAGGTGTTAATGGATTCTTGGATCGAAAAAAGTGGGGTGTATTATTTCCCTTGAAAGCTCTGTTAGAAAAATACTCCAAGGCCAACGCGCGTAGAAAGATTGGAGGAGAGCTTTTTTTGAAGCCCAAGTTCTCCATTGATTTTTTTAAGGGAAAAGCCTGTTTGGATATTGGTTGTGGAGCTGGGCGTTGGACGAGGACGCTCTTGGCGTTGGGAGGCAAGGTAAAGTCGATTGATGTTTCAAGGCATGGAATTGATTCCACTCGGCGGTTTAATGAGAATGTTGAAGAGTTGAACCTCTTCGACATAAAAGGTAGAAGGCCGGATTTGCATTCTTCATTCGATTTTTCCTTATGTTGGGGTGTGATCATGTGCACACATGATCCAAAGCTAGCCTTCGAAAATATATGTTTGACAGTGAGACCAGGAGGCCATTTGTATGCGATGGTTTACGCCCCTACCTACCACAATTCTGATTTTGTTTTAACGCATCGCCGTCATTATCACACAGCATTAAAAACTTTAGAAGATAAACTGCAATATGCTTATGAGATTGCGGATAGACCGGAGAATGCTATTAATCTTTTTGATATGCTTAATACCTTTTATAACTGGACGATTCCCAAAGAGGTCATTCTTCGTTGGTATGAAGATGCGGGATTTGAAAATATTCTTGTGTTAAATGAGGAAGAAAGGCACTGTGGTGCGTATCATATTTTAGGCAAAAGAGGCAATTGATGGAATGGTAAAGAATAGAAAATATGAGTTTTGCGAGGGTTTTCTATTTCAAGAATTTTATGGACGATGCAATAATTATTTAGGTGTGTGAAAAGTACGGTTCTCAGATACTATCTTTCTCGCAAATTCCAAAGAAAGCATGAAAAAGGCTTAGGCTGGTTTTCAGAAAAGTTTTAGGTCTGCAAGAACCTTCAATTGAATTTTAAAAGTTTTGGCAAAATAGACAAACGGAACGATGATGTCTCTTTCTCTTCGTAGACTCTCAAGGGTAGTGAATCCGATTTTCAAGTCCCATATGAATCCGGCGAACTTGTGGAAATTTCATCCGGAAGCGGAATATTTCATATCTAGAGGAGGCCACAAAATTCCTCCACCGATGTTTTGTAGCATTGGATTGACCAATAAGTGCAACTTGCGGTGTGAAATCTGCGGAAGTCAAAAGTTTTTGGATGAAACTGCAACCCCAAGGCGGCATATGCCATTTAATGTTTTTGAAGGTGTTGCGAAGACCTTATTCCCATTTCTTGTGCAGGTAGAGCTTAATAGTCAGGGAGATCCACTGCTTTATCCTGAAATCGATAAGGTTTTCGAGATTATTTATCGACACGGTTGTGAAGTGAAAATTCAAACCAATGGGACTCTTTTTACAGACAGAATAATTCAACTATTGGTAGAGCAACATGGCGTCCTAATGCTTTCACTTGATGCTGTTGGACCACGATTTGATGAAGTGCGCCAAGGAGGGAATTGGGAAAAAGCCGAACCGCAAATTGCTAAACTTTTAAAAGAAAGAAAATCTCCTCAACTGCAAATTGGTATATATCCGACAATTACAAAGAGGACCTTGAACGATTTGGTTGACATTCTTCGCTGGAGTGAAGATAACGGAGTTAATGAGGTATCTTTTCATCGATATAGTCCAATTCAAAATTCTTTTGAAGAAGCACCAACTGATGTCGAGCTCAAAGTGGCACAGGGGAAAATTCAAGAATGGATACATAAAAAAAACACTTCTATTAAAGTGAATTTTGAAGGTGTAGTTTTGAATAAAGGTTCTTGGTGGAGACGTAAGATGCGATATGCAAGTTATCGCAAGCTGTTGGCATGGGGAATCTTTCACTATACTCATGTCCCTCGGATTAGGCTTGGACGTGGATTGCCGCCGATGTTTCCCGTTGATGACTCCCACCATCGAGCTGATCCAATTATGCTTTGTGCTGTTCCTAATTATTATGTTGAAATTGGGTTGGATGGACAAGTGAATGTATGTTGTCGTGCCCAGGATGTGGCTCTAGGGAGCGCCAATTCTGTCGAACAATTTGCAAAAGTTTGGTTGGGGGAAAATTATCAAAAAATTCGTTCTTCTTTGCGGAGAGATGCACAGAGTCCTTATCCACTTCCAAATTGTGATACATGCGTTAAATTTCACGTGCCGCATTATCAAAATTTCCGACATGCCCTGGAGTATAAAGATGATTTAAATAATTTTTCAGATATGCTGAAATTTGACCATGAAGAGATCATTCCACTTGAAGGAATTGTAAAAGAAAAGGGATATTGTTACCTCGTTTCGCTACCTTTGGGTTTAAATGTGAAAAAGTATGAATTGTGGGAAGATGAGAGGCGATTGGGCCCTGGTGATTCACTTCATGATGATATCCGTACCAAAGGAATGGGAAGGTATTCATTTTGGAATCGAACGGTATATTTTTCATCATCGGATAACGGTAATATTTATAAGAGTAATCGCTCTTTTTGTCTTAGAAAGATAATTGCCGTGCATTCAGGGTCTTCGCCGCTCGTATAGAAGAGAAGTTTTATTTTCTAGGGGGTACAGCTAAAACAGGTTGTCTTATTATGGCTTCTAGAAATTTTAATTTCTTTTAAACTTGCTATTCCCCGTAGCTTGCTACGTGGGTAACCCTATAGATTCCCCCTTTTCAAAGGGGGTAAGGGGATTTGAGAATTCATCTTTTCCCCTGAATACCCCGTAGTCTTGCGGCGGGGATATTTATTTATATCTGTTCGTCGAGCGGCTAATTTCCTTCCAGTCTTTTGATCTGAAATTCCAAATTTAAGGCAAACAGGTTTGTTGCAAAAAATTTACTGGTAAAGCATGGTCGAATATGGATAGTTCTTCCGGCAGCAAATATACGCTTCATGATCATGGCTTTGATGAACTTTTACAAGTATATGAAAATCTTGGGTATCATCGGGATTTAGTTACACATTGGGCAATACCGAAGCAAGATGCTTTTAAGCTGCTTGAGTTAATTGAAATTCATAAGCCTAAGAAAATCCTTGAGGTTGGAACATTTGTTGGATTTTCTACTTTGCTCATGGCCAAATATGGGCATTCAGGTTTACACATTCACTCAGTAGATCCAAATTTTCCACTTAGGGTTGAATTAGGCGCGATGAATACAGATACTCGAGATACCAATATTGAAATTCGCCACCAAGAACTAGCCCTGAGGGCAGCCCAATCGTCAGGCCTTGATTCAAAAATCACTTTTCATGCTGGAGGATATTCAACAGGGAATAACTATGCATCAACAAAAAGCGATCCCCTTAATACGGTACCAGTTGTTGGACGGAAGATTGGGGAAACTTGTGGACCATTTGACCTAATCTTTATTGATGGATTGCATTACGAAGACGCGGTATTAAGTGATTTGCGTTTAGCTCAGGAGTTTTTAGGCCCGAAGGGAGTGATTGTTCTCCATGATGTTATTGGGGGATGGGGGTCAAATGTGCGTAGGGCTGTCTTCCGTTTTCTCATTGAAAAACCTGAGTTTTTATTCCAACATGGTAAATATGCTGATCTATTTGATTCTGTTGGGGTTTTGCAATTGGAACCAAATGTTAAAAATCATGAATCATCCCCTACTATGGTGAAGTGCTCGGAAAATTTTTTTCAACAACAGGAATTTGTCAAAAACATTGTATCGATTTTAATGCGCCTTTGTGCTCCGCAGAGCGTGATGTGTTTTGGCTCTGATCGTTTTGGTCTTCTTCAATGCTTTGCGGATTTTGGAGTGACGAAATTATTTCATATAGGTAATCAAGCAATTTTCGATAACCACAAATCCTCAGATTTGATTCAATTCGAAGAGTTTGACTTTGATGTTGTATATGAACCAGTTGAGGCATTTGATTTGTGTATCACGGTAGGTGATGTCGATGAAATGGAGGCGGAGAAATCCCAGAATTTTATTGAATCTTGTATTCGCGCAAGTGATACTCTATTTTTGGCCTTTACTCCACCAGGAGAGTCTGGAGCGGCTGAACCGGGATCCAAGCCGATGGGATGGTGGGTGACAAAATTTTGGGAAAAAGGGTTTCGTTTTCATGATGTTATCAGGCCGTTCATTGAACCATTGCGATATTCATATTCGTATTCTCCCCTTTATAAAGTAGAATCTTCTAAGTTCTCAAATATCTTTTTGGTAAAGAGGGAAGGAACTGAAAGTCAAAATCCTTGGGCTCTGTTAGAGAAGGTTTTGGTAGAAAAAGAGCAGCGTATTGAAGATTTAAGCTTGCAGGCTGTGTATTCTGACATTCTTTTGCAAGATCTGCTTGAAAAATGGAGGGTTGCCAAAGAACGAGTTGTTGAATTAGAAGATTGTATTAAAAAAGATAATGGCCAAATCCTTACATTGGAAGAAAGGCGAAAAACAAGTGATGAATTTCAATCCCGAAACAACGATCTAGTGGCCAAGCTCAGCAAGTTTGAAAATTCCCAGAACACGGTATTCCACCGTCTCTTTTCTGCTTTGGCGTGGATATCTCAACATCCACGAATTCTCAAGTTTTTGCAGTTTATCTCCAAAAAATAAGTCTACGGTTTACATCACAATTTTTTAAGTGCAGGGGCATTGGTCAGAGAATTTAAAAATTTTAAGGTTTGAAAATGTGCGGAATTGCTGGCTTTATTGATTCTGGTGTTGGATTTGGTGTGGAAAAGCTTAAGAATATTGTCTTTTCCATGGGGGAAACAATGGTGCATAGGGGGCCAGATGATTCCGGCCTTTGGGTTGATGAATCAGGGAGGTGTGCGTTATCACATCGCCGACTTTCCATTATTGATTTGAGCTCTCAAGGTCGGCAGCCAATGAGAAACGAAGACGGTACCGTACATGTAACCTTCAATGGAGAAATTTATAATTTTCAAAAATTAAGAATGAACCTTCAATCAGAAGGGCATCAATTTCATTCTCAAACGGATACCGAGGTCTTGGCACATTTATTTGAATCATTTCAGCCGGAACGAGTGCAAGAGTTAGATGGAATGTTTAGTTTTGGTCTTTGGCATAGCCCTTTGAAAAAATTGTTGTTGGCGCGTGATCCGTTTGGCAAAAAACCTCTCTACTATACTCAAGGTCCTGGTTGGTTTGCATTTGCATCGGAGTTGCAAGCGTTGATGTGCATTCCAGGGTTCGATGATTCGATTGATCCAGATGCTCTAAGTTTATATTTCCTTCTCCAGTACATTCCACACCCATGGACAATTTATAAAAGTGTTCGAAAATTGCCACCTGGAAATTTTCTTGTCGGAGATTTTTCTTTTACTCAAGGGCTAAATGAAGTGAAGGTTGATTGCTATCATTCTTTTTCTGCGCATGAACCTAAGGTGAGTTATCAATCTTTGGAGGAGCAAGGGAAGAAATTAAAAACATTATTGGTGGAATCCGTTCAAAAAAGATTGATCAGTGATGTTCCATTAGGAGCATTTCTTTCGGGCGGTGTCGATTCATCTATCGTTGTTGCTATTGCCGCAAAAGAATTGGGGCAGTCCATCAAGACGTTTTCACTAGGCTTTGAAAAGGCGGAAGATACGGAACATCTATTCGCCAGAGAAATTGCGGAATGTTTAGGCACTGATCATCATGAACATCTTCTTAAACCACAGGAACTAAGCTTTATAGAAGAAATTGCTTCAATGCTTGATGAACCGAACGGAGACTCGAGTTGTCTCCCTACGTTTTTACTTTGCAAATATGCACGGCAATTTGTCACTGTGGCCCTTTCTGGAGATGGTGGAGACGAAATGTTCGGTGGGTATGGGCGTTACCGTGATACGCTCTTAGAAGATGCACATTGGTGGAGGCGCCTTAAACATAAGATGAAAACCAATGTTTGGTATACACCAGCAGACGGATATTTGTCCCCTCGTTGGCTGATGTATCAACCTGAACAAGTGAACTTACTCATGGGAAACCATCGGGCTGTTATAGCAGAATTATTGGAAAGTTGGCGTATATTGCTTAATTCACCCGAGCAACCCCTGCTTCATCGAATGCGGAATCTTGATGTTCAAACGTATCTTCCTGGAGCAGTTCTAGCGAAAGTAGACCGTATGAGTATGCAGGTCTCACTTGAAGTTCGTTGCCCCCTTCTTGATAAAGAAATCGCCAAATTTTCCCAATCTTTAAATGAATCATTATGTTGGAAGGCGCCAAATGAAACTAAGTCTATTTTGAAGAAATTGGCCTCGCAGTATCTTCCCAAAAAGCTGATGTATAGAACGAAAATGGGGTTTGGTTTACCTTCGAGCGGTTGGTCCCGAGATGTAATGTTGGATATGATCAATGAAGTGATACTTTCCTCATCTGGAAAGCTAGGGTGTCATGTTGATAGAACAGTCTTGCATTCCTTAATGAAACAACAAAGCAACGCGGGATCTTTTTCTATTTATCAGGTCTGGCCTCTGCTTGTTTTAGAATTTTGGTTAAGAAAAATTCCTCAAAATACTATTTTGCAACCTAATATTTGAATCTGAGGAGTTAATCGTTTGATTTTTATGAGGATGTTTTTTGAACTATTGTCATTTTTAAATTTTTGCTGCCATCCTCATTAATATTTTCTTTAATGCTATAGGAAGTATAATTTTGAATAGGTACTTGCAATCAATGGGTTTAGGTCCTATGGGACTTAACATTCAAAAATGAACGGTATTCAAACTGTAGGCAGACCTGCCCCCAAGCCCGACATTCTTTAGGCAAAACAGAAAAAAATTAGGGAAAAATTAGGCAGAACAGGTTTCGGCTTGTGGATCTTCTGTGTCTTGGTAATTGACTTCTACCGTGAACCCCATGTCTTCGATCATGTTCCAGACTTCCTGGTGTGCGAGGCCTGGGGTGGTGAGATAACCGTCTACGAAGAGCGAATCAGCAACATAAAGAGCCAATGGTTGGAGAGAGCGAAGATTTTTTTCACGACCTCCTGCAGCACGAATCTCTGTTTGTGGATGTAGGAAGCGGAAGAGACATAAAATAGTAAGACATCGTCTAGGAGTTAATTCATTCTTTTTACCAAAAGGCGTGCCGTCCATTGGATACAGCATATTGAGCGGTATGGAATCTGGTTGAACTTCTTTGAGGGCCATGGCCAAATCGACCAAATCTTCGTCTCGTTCACCCATGCCTACAATTCCTCCGCTACAGAGTTCTAGTCCAGCGGCCCGAGCGTGTTTCAAGGTTTCCAGGCGGTCTTGATAAGTATGTGTCGTGCAAATGGATGGATGGAAAGCTTCACTGGTATTGAGGTTATGATTGATCCGGTCTACACCAGCGTCTTTTAATTGACCGGCTTGTTCAGCATTAAGGAGCCCCAATGAGCAGCAAATTTGAATGGGAATTTCATTTTTGATTTTTTTGACTGCGTGGGATATCTGTGTGATTTCCGATTGCAAGGGAGAACGGCCACTGATGACAATGCAATATCGCTGGGCTTTTGCGTCGGCCGCCCGGCGCGCGCCTTCCATCATTTTCTCTGGCGACAGCAGGGCATAGCGATCAATGGGTGCCTTGGAAATGGTGGATTGCGAACAATAATGGCAATCTTCTTGGCAAGCTCCGCTTTTAGCATTCAAGAGCATCTGTAGCCGAACGGTGTTGCCAAAATATTGCGAGCGAATCATATAGGCGGCATTGACCAACTCCAGAATTTTTCCTGGAGGGGTGGCGAGGATGTCTAAGCCTTCTTCTCGTGTCAGAGATGCGCCATTCAGAACTCGTTCAGCAAGATGTTGATAGCAACTCATGTAGCTTCTCCTCTTTGGGGACTGTCTTATCCACTTATTAATTGACGAGATAGGGGTAGAGAATGCTCAGGTTCTGGTATAAAAATCTGGGGAGCGTCGGCCCACATTTTTTCTAAGGCGTAATATTGCCGAATATCGGATCGAAAAATGTGAACAACAATGTCCCCATAGTCCAGCAGTATCCAATTGGCCTTTTCCTTGCCCTCCACCATAGGGTGGGCGTGATAGCGTAGCATCATTTCTTTTTCAATAAACGACGCCAGCGCGCGCACTTGTCGTTCCGATTCACCTGAGGCAAACACGAAAAAGTCTGCAATGGAAGTAAGATTCCCGACATCAAGGACCAACACGTCTTCGGCTTTTTTATCTTTGGCCGCTTGGGCGATAACGATGGCTTGTTCCAGGGAACGTGATGATGTGGGTGGGGTAGTACGAGTCATTGATAAATTTTATGTTGGATTATATAGGACTCTACGGAAGGCGGCAACCAACGCCCGATTGGACGGTGGAGCGCGGCCTGTTTTCTTATCTGTGAAGCCGATACTTCACAAGGTGGAACGGACAGAAGGGTTACCGAACTCCCCGAAGGCAAAGAGATATCCAAGCGCTGGATTTCCTGTTGGTCCAGTTTATGGAGATTGGAATGCGAAAGGGTGGGAAGAAGGGTTAGAGATTGAAGTTGTGTGAAGGTGACTCCAGGCCTGGAACAGACAATCATATGGCATTGTTGGAGTAAATCCTCAGCTTGTTTCCAACTTTGAAACTCTAAAAAAGCATCTAATCCGATAATAAAACCCAATTCGATTCCATTCGAGAATTCCTGTTTGAGTTGGGTGATGGTCTCGATACTATAAGATACGCTTAAGGATCGAACTTCTCGATCATCTACCACAAAATACGGATATTCTTCTGTAGCCAGTTTCACCATAGCTAAACGATGAGGAGCTGAGGCCAAAGATGTCGCTGGTTTATGTGGAGGGTCACCAGTAGGAATGAAAATGACTCGATCCAATGCAAGCCTGTGATACACAGAGTTGGCAATATGTAAGTGCCCGTTGTGGATAGGATTGAAGCTCCCACCTAGTATGCCAATGAACATGATTTTGTATTCTTGATGATGGGTATATGGGCAAACTCTTCGGAATGGCCCCTTTAAGCTGAAGGGATTAAAAAGGTAGAAGGAAGGCTACAGAGATATGATGAATTGAATGAGAAGCTACGCAGGAATCACTCTTTCTCATAAGCCAATTTTTTTCACGCCTCACTTTTTACCTTCTTACGGGGTTAGGGCTAGATTATCTCGATGAATGACTTCTTCGTATTCCAAAGTTCCCAACAGTTGCCGAATTTCCGACGTCTGTTTGCCTCTGATACGTTCCAGGGTTTCTGCTGAGTAGTTGCTCAGGCCTTGGGCAAAGACAATTCCTTCGCCAGTTGTACAGCTAACAGGATCACCGGCAAGAAATTTCCCTGTGACCTGTAAAATCCCTGAGGCTAATAAACTCTTTCCGCGAAGGACGAGCGCGGACACCGCCCCTTCATCTAACATGATTTTGCCTTTAGGTCGTAGTGTAAATGCAATCCACTGTTTGCGATTAGTGAGGGACGATTGGTTCGAGGCGAAAAATGTTCCGCTTGAGTTGCCTTCCAGGGCTTGGCTTAAGGCATGCGGGTTTTCTCCATTGAGCAACAGCATTGAGACGCCAAAACGTCCGGCCTGCCTGGCAGCCCGAATTTTCGTGACCATTCCTCCACGGCTGGACTGGCTTCTTGAGGTTCCAGCAAAACTTTCAATCTGTTTGGTAATGGTAGGGACTAGGGGAATAAGTTTTGCCGAAGGATTGAGGTGTGGGTCTTCTTCATACAGCCCATTGACATCGGACAGTATCACGAGAAGGTCAGCATCGATCAAATGAGCGATTTGACCGGCCAATGTATCATTATCACCAAATTGAATTTCTTCAGTCGAAACCGTGTCATTTTCGTTGATGATGGGAATGACCCCCAGTTGGAGTAAGGTCGTGAGAGTGTGGCGGGCATTGAGGAAGCGGCGACGATCGGCTAAGTCCTGATGCGTTAATAGCACTTGGGCAATTTTATAGCCAGATTCCTCAAAAGCCATTTCGTAGGCACGAATGAGACGACTTTGTCCCACGGCAGCGGCGGCTTGTTGAAGGGGGACATCCTGCGGATAACCTTTTAACGCTAAATGAGAAATTCCTGCGACAATTGCTCCGGAGGAGACGAGCAACAGTTGGCGATTTTGAGATTGTATGTTACCAAATTCCTTGGCGAGCCGTCTGATTCGGTCAAGATGGAGTCCTCCCTCGGAAGAAGCCACAAGGCTGCTGCCAATTTTCACCACTACGCGTTTGCATGTCATTAACAATTGCTGGTGCATGACGTTTTATTCTCAAGAACCCTTTGCCCCAGATAGGAAATCAAATCGGGAAGTCCTTCTCGAGTTGCTGCAGAAAGTGGAAAACATGGATACCGGCGCTTAGCGCAATAGGTCTGAAGCGATTTCAAACTCGAGCCGTGGCCCTTTGAGTCGGTCTTTGTCGCTGCAATGGCAAATGGACGTTCCAGTAGAGTTGGATCAAATGCTTGGAGTTCGGTTTTCAAGGTTTCAAAGGTGGCGATGGGGTCTTCCGCAATCCATTCGGATATATCAATCAGATAGAGTAACAGAGCCGTTCGTTGAATATGTTTGAGGAATTGAATGCCCAGCCCTTTGCCTTCATGTGCGCCTTCAATTAATCCCGGAATATCTGCCACCACAAATGAAGAATCCTCCGCCCATTCAACGACTCCCAAGTGAGGGCGTAAGGTGGTAAATGGATAACTGCCAATTTCTGGATGGGCGGAAGAGATAGCTGAAATTAATGTAGATTTTCCGGCATTGGGGAAGCCGACAAGTCCCACATCCGCCAAGAGTTTTAATTCTAAGAGTAGCCAGTATTCTTCTCCTGGCGTGCCTGGTTCGTACTCCCTTGGGGCTTGATTGATGGATGTGGCATAACGAGCATTGCCCTTACCTCCTTTTCCGCCTCTGGCCACAATTGCGGTTTGTCCATCGGCTACAAGATCAACGAGTGTTTCTCGGGTCTCCTCGATCTTGACCAAGGTCCCAACCGGGACTGCTATAATGGTATTCAACCCATTCGCTCCGTGGCAGTTAGCCTTTTGACCCCGTTCTCCTGATTGGGCTGTATAGTGCCGTTGGTAACGTAAATCGAGAAGAGTCGAGACTTGATTGGATGCCTCAAAGATGATGTCTCCACCGTGGCCGCCATCTCCACCATTAGGCCCTCCACGGGGAACAAATTTTTCTCGGCGGAAACTACAATGGCCTGAGCCACCAGCACCAGCTTTAACAAAAATGCGTGCGTGATCGATAAACATAGAAATCTTATCTTACCCGGCTTACGAAGGAAACTGAAGAGAATTCTACGATGAAGGAAGGGAGAGAATGGATAACGATTAGGCGGAGGGATATACGCTGATCTTACGTCGGTTGGCGGCACCCTCAAATTTCACTGTGCCGGAAACTTTAGCGAATAAAGTATAGTCTTTCCCTAAACCCACGTTTGTCCCCGGAAAGAATTTCGTGCCTCTTTGGCGAACCAAAATGCTACCTCCGGAAACGGTCTCTCCCGCATAGGCCTTGATGCCCAGATATTGTGGATTGCTGTCGCGTCCGTTTCTGGATGAACCGCCGCCTTTTTTATGTGCCATGAATCATGTCTCCAACGCTAATATTATTTTTTTAGGGGGTCACGATTTCGGTAATGCGTACTTGGGTGAATCCTTGTCGATGTCCTTTGGTTCGACGATAACCTTTACGGCGTTTCTTTTTAAAGACGGTAATGGATCTTGTTCGCGCATGCCGAATGATTTCCGCCTTGACTAAAGCTTGGGCAATGATTGGGGTGCCGACTAAGGGAGCCTCATCCGTTTGGAGAAATCGGACTGAGTCAAATTCAACAGTGGTTCCCACATCGCCGTCAATGGACTCAATTTGCAGGACTGTTTGGGGCTCTGCACGGTATTGCTTACCGCCGGTTTCGATTATCGCGTACATTGGGTTATTGCTCCTTACAAAACGTTTATTTTGCCAGTATGTTTACATTTAAGTCAATATTTTAGTATATCTTTGGATTGTTGTATACAAGGGAAATTTTGATTCCATTTTGTTGATAGTAGGGCAGATACTTTCAAAAAAAGAGGACAATCTTCGCCTAATGGTCACCACATCAAAAAAAATATGGATGGATGGGACGTTTGTAGACTGGGATGAAGCCACTATTCACGTGTTGACCCATTCTCTTCATTACGGTCTGGCCGCATTCGAAGGAATTCGATGCTACGAAGGTACGCAGGGGTCGGCAATTTTTCGATTGCAGGAACATGTGAACCGTTTGTTTGAGTCTGCCCATATCACTCTGATGCCGATGCCTTTTACCAAAAAAACGGTCACTGAGGCTATTATCGAAACCGTTCGGATTAATAAGCTGGCTTCCTGTTATATCCGACCAATTGCCTATATCGGATTTGGGGCCATGGGCGTGTATCCCGGGGACAATCCTGTTCGGTTGTCTATCGCTGCCTGGCCGTGGGGTTCGTATTTGGGTGAAGAGGCGTTAGCCAAAGGAATTCGTGCCAAAATTTCTTCCTTCACCAGGCACCATGTGAATGTATCGATGACTCGAGCTAAAGTTTCAGGGTATTACGTGAATTCTATTTTGGCGAAATGGGAGGCCAAAAAATCTGGTTATGAGGAATGTATTCTGCTTGATCCTGATGGTTATGTCGCCGAAGGAACGGGTGAAAATGTATTTATGGTGAGCAAGGGCGTTCTGAAAACGACACCGTTAACCTCGATATTAGATGGGATTACCCGAGATTCGATTCTCCAATTGGCGCGAGCAAAAAACATTCCGGTGGTTGAAGAGCGTTTTACCAGGGATGCGATGTACGTTGCCGATGAGGTTTTTTTCACGGGAACTGCCGCGGAAGTGACACCAGTCAGAGAACTCGATGATCGAAGAATTGGTTCCGGCCAGCCGGGGCCCATTACCCAATCTTTGCAGAATGATTTTTTTAAGATTGTTCGAGGTGAAGATCCTGTTTATGCCAATTGGCTGACCCCTCTTTAGCTTTTTTGCCAGTCCTCTCCCAAATGAAGTCCAGGACTAGATTCTTAGGAAATTTTCTGTGATGTGAAGGTGTACTTTCTCTTTGAAGAGCCAAGAGAGGTTATGGTTCGCTTGGAGAGGAAGGTTCAACTTCTGCAGCTGGTGCGGCGGAAGTTTCAGATTCAGCAGAAGGTGTGACGGGGGTTGCGTTTTCGGTACCAGATTCGTGGTGAGTGGCTGGGTGGAGATCAATGACGGTAGAGGAGGTGTTGGCCTGTTTGGAAAGCAAGGCTAAACTTAGAGAGGATAACATAAAGACAATGGCCGCCCCTACAGTGACCTTACTGAGAAAAGTCCCAGGTCCGCGGCTTCCAAAGACCGTTTGGGAAGATCCTCCAAATGACGCCCCAATCTCGGCTCCTTTCCCGGCTTGCAGCAATATAGCGGCAATCATAAGAAAGCAGACAATGAGATGAATTGAGACGGCTAATGTATACATGGTAGCTATGGCTCTCGGTTGTTCATCGGTCAATTTAAAGCGGCGATCTCCGCTATCTTAACAAAGGATTCTGAATTCAAACAAGCTTTCCCTACTAGTGCACCATTAATTTGAGGGGATTGGAAAAGGGCTTGGGCATTATCTGCTGTCACGCTGCCCCCATAAAGAATTCGAATCTGACTCGCATCCATTTTCCAGTGTGTCTCTAAAGATGAGCGAATGGCCTCATGGACCTCAGTGGCTTGATCCACCGTCGCCGCTTTTCCTGTGCCAATCGCCCAGACAGGCTCATAAGCCATTGTGATTTTGCTGATGTCCGTGTGTTGGAGGCCGACTAACCCTGTCTTAAGCTGCTGCTGGATAACGGAGTGAGTCTGGCCGGCTTCTCGTTCCTCTAATCGCTCTCCAATGCACAAAATGGGTTGCAGCCCATTTTGAAGGGCTGCATTGATCTTTTCATTGATGATCTGATCGGTTTCACTAAAAAGATGGCGGCGTTCAGAATGTCCGATAATGACATACTGACAACCCACCTCGTGTAACATCACTGGGGAAATCTCTCCAGTAAATGCCCCTTCGTCTTTTGCGCACACATTTTGTGCCGCGAGTTTGATAGGGGTGGGAGCCAGAAGTTTTGATACGGCTTGAAGAGCGACATAAGAAGGGGCGACCGCTAGTTCTACAGAATCATTGAATTGGTAAAGAGACAGGATTTCTTTCACCAATGATGAGGCTTGGGAAATGGTATTGTGCATTTTCCAGTTCCCAACTATGAATCGATGAGGCATAGAAGAAGTGGGCTTTCAAAAATGGATCAGAACTCAGTTCAATGGCTAATAGGGACGGTCAGGTAGAGCGGCAAGCCCGGGCATATGCTTGCCCTCGAGCAATTGGAGTGCAGCACCACCACCGGTCGAGATAAAGGCCATACTTTCCGACTCGCCGGCTTTATGGACGGCCAAAGCCGTATCACCTCCTCCGACTATGGTTTTGGCATAGGCGTTGGCCACGGAATGGGCCAAGGCAAAAGTCCCCCGAGAAAAGGCGTCACGTTCAAATACTCCCATCGGTCCGTTCCATAAGATAGTTTTTGCATTTTGGACCGCTTCGCCAAACAATCTGACTGAGGCTGGTCCGATATCCATTCCATACCAACCTGGAGGAATTTCCTGAATGGTCACGATTTTGGTTTCCGCAGTAGGTTCCAAACTGTCTGCCACCACGCAATCCACAGGCAAGTAAAACTTTATTTTTTGTGCTATAGCTTGTTCCAATGTTTGTTTGGCTATGTCTAACATGTCGTTTTCGACTAGTGATTTCCCGATTTCGAAACCTAGGGCCTTGATAAAGGTAAATGCCATTCCACCCCCGATTATGACCTTGTCAACCTTTCCAGTCAGGTTTTTAATCACCCCGATTTTCCCCGATACTTTTGCGCCTCCTAATATGGCTACAAAAGGACGGACAGGATTTTCAACGGTGCCTTCTAAGGCTTCAACCTCACGTTTCATTAAAAACCCAGCTGCCGAAATCTTGACATATTTGGTGACGCCTACAGTAGAGGCATGTGACCGATGGGCCGTCCCAAAGGCCTCATTGACATATACATCAGCTAGTGAAGCCAATTGAGAAGAAAACTGATCGTCGTTTTTTTCTTCACCTGGGTGAAAGCGCAAATTTTCTAAAAGTATGACGTCACCGGGTTGTGCCTCCTTCACGGCTTCTTCTGCCCTGGGGCCAATGCAGTCTTTGACAAAGACTACTGGTTTATTCAGAAGGCGATGAAGGCGTTTGGCCACTGGTGCCAGACTCAGGGCTGGGTTTGGGAGGCCTTTGGGACGGCCTAAATGCGAGCACAAGATCACGACCGCATCTTCGTCAATGGCCCTGTTGATGGTGGGAAGTGCGGCCCGTATTCGTGAATCGTCCGAAATTTCGCCTGTATCATCAAGCGGGACGTTGAAATCGACGCGAATAAGGATGCGTTTGTGCCGGAGTTCAACCTGGTCAATGGTTTGTTTCGTGAGATTCATGCTTCGGTTTCCTCCATGAAAGATGGAGTCAGTCGGGACAACGGGGACGGTGCCCGCAGGTGGTTGTATTATTTCTGTGGTGCGAGAATTTTCACCAAGTCACGTAATCGGCATGAATAACCCCATTCGTTGTCATACCACGCAAAGACTTTTACCAGTCGTTTTTCTAGTACGGACGTCAGAGGGGCATCAAGGGTTGCTGAAAAGGGACACCCATTGAGGTCAGTCGAAACAATAGGAGCTTCAGAGACTTGTAAATAGCCTTTTAAAGATCCCTGAGCAGCTCGTTTAAATACCTCATTCACCGAGGCTGTATCGCAATCTTTTTCCACTTCTGCAGAGAGGTCAATCAGGGAGACATTTGGTGTTGGGACGCGGATAGCCATGCCGTCGATTTTTCCTTTGAGTTCTGGAATGACCAAATGTAAGGCTTTGGCTGCCCCGGTTGAAGTCGGAATCATAGACAAACCTGCAGCTCTGGCCCGGCGAAGATCCTTATGAGGCAGATCGAGCAGTTGTTGATCGTTGGTATAGGAATGCACCGTGGTCATAAAAGCATGTTTAATGCCGAATTCCTGTAAAAGAACTTTTGAGAGAGGAGCTAAACAATTTGTCGTACAAGACGCGTTCGAGATGATCTTATGTTCTCTCGGATTGTACGTGGATTCGTTGACGCCCAAGACAATCGTAATATCGGGATCTTTAGCCGGCGCCGAAATAATGACTCGGGACGCTCCGGCGTCGATATGTTGTCCGGCACCGTGGCGGTCCGTAAATCGACCGGTGGATTCAATGACAAAGTCAATTTCCAGATCTTTCCAGGGTAAGGTCTTGGGATCTTTGATGGCAAAAATGCGAATGGGTTTGTCATTCACGATCAGGGAATCTGAGGTGTGCTGGACATCTGCTTGAAACGTTCCATGAATCGAATCATAGGTGAGAAGATGCGCTAGGGTTTTTGCATCGGTTAAATCATTCAAGGCTACGATTTCAATATTGGGATCGTTATAACTTGTCCGGAAAAAATTACGTCCAATACGTCCAAATCCGTTAATGGCAACCCGAATACCCATGGTGAATTTAACGTCCTCTCTTCATGATTAAGTAGTAATGAAAAACCATTATGGATAGTAGCCGTGAGGGCAAAACCTGTCAAGAAAATATGCTAATAATTCGGTGAATGGAGTTAAATCTTCATCGCCTCTTTCACCTTTTCCATGGTCTTACTAGCGACGCTCTTAGCGCGTATTCGACCAGCTTCAACGACCTCTTGGATGTGTTGGGGTTGTGCCGTTATTTTCGCACGGGTTTCCCACATGGGTGTGAACCGTTCAACCAAGGCATTGGCTACCTGTTTTTTACAATCAATGCATCCGATGGCCGCCGTTCGGCAATCCGAGTCAATTTGTTTGGTCACCGTGGTGGTTGAAAATATTTTGTGAAAATCGTAAACCGGACAAATTTCAGGATTGCCTCTATCTGTCCGTCGAACCCGTGCTGGGTCGGTAACCATGGTTTTAAGTTTCTGCCGAACAATGGGTTCGGTATCGGATAGATTGATGGTGTTGTGATAACTCTTACTCATTTTTCGCCCATCAATTCCCAATACCTTAGGGAATTGAGTCAAAAATTCTTTGGGCTCGGGGAAGACAGGAGTGTAAAGGCTGTTGAATCGTCGGGCCACTTCTCGCGTCAGTTCTAAATGTGGGAGTTGGTCTTTGCCAACAGGAACAAGATCAGGCTCATACAAGAGGATATCAGCGGCTTGAAGCACGGGATAGCCTAAAAAGCCATATGTTGAGAGATCTTTTTCTTTGATTTCATCCTGTTTTTCTTTGTACGTTGGATTTCGTTCTAGCCATGGAATTGGAATAATCATAGAGAAGAGCAAATGCAAAATGGCATGTTCAGGAACATGGGATTGAATAAAAATTGTGGCCCTACAGGGGTCGATGCCCGCTGCCAGCCAATCGATCAATAGCTCCTGGGTAAATTCTTTAATGCGACTAGTGTCTGCATAATTGGTCGAAAGGGCATGCCAATCAGCCACAAAGAAAAAGCACTCATGGTCAGATTGGAGCGTTTTCCAATTTTCTAAAGCCCCAAGCAGGTTACCCAAATGCATGAGCCCACTTGGTTGCATGCCGCTCAATATGCGTGAAGCCATACCACCTCTTTCACATCAATAGGATTAGGACAAAAACTGGGAAAGAAATACATGAAAAAAGACTTCTCGGATCGAGCCAATATAAACACTCAATATGGGAATATGCGAGTTAACCATTAACAGCCCCATGACAACAAGCATGCCATAGGGCTCGAGGCGGCTCAGGGCGATGGCCTGTTTGGGGGGCAGGACGCTGACAAGGATGCGGCTTCCATCAAGAGGCGGAATGGGCAACAAGTTAAAGGCGAAGAGGACGATATTAATGAGCATGGAAAAGAGCGCCATGGCTGTCAATGGGACAAGGAGCATACCCTGCAGGTCCCCACGTGGTTCCACACCTGGTTGCGGAGGCCAATGTTCCTGTAAAGTCGGATCAATATATAAAAACAAAGCCAGCAGTAATCCGCTGACAATGGCTAGAAATAAATTCATCAGGGGTCCGGCTATGGCGACAAAGGCCATATCTCGTTTAGGCTTATGCAGTTTTGTGGCATTGATGGGAACGGGTTTGGCCCATCCAAAAATAAATCCCCCAGGAAGCAGAAATAATATGAGCGGAACAATAATACTCCCATACAAGTCAATGTGTGGGATGGGATTCAAAGTGAGACGGCCGAGTGATTTTGCTGTCGGATCTCCAAAGAAATAGGCAACTCGTCCATGCGCATATTCATGCAAGACCACTGCTGCCATCAAGGGGACTAACATAAAGGAAAGGTTGTGGAGAAAAGCGCTAAAAGAATCCATAGTTAATTGAGTTGGGTGAATTGACGATTGTTGACTTGGAGAAGATAAAGTCGACGGTTCAATATACCCGCTGAACTAAATGACGCAAATCCGCTCAAGGCAGGAAGGTCCGAGCGGCGGACCAGTTGATCCCAAACGTCTTGGCCTGATTGAGCGCCTTTTCGAATGGTTTCTAATGTCACGGTGGCCGCATCATAGCCTTGAACGGCAAAAAGTGAAGGATCCTTCTTGAACTGGCTACGATAGCGTTGGATAAACATCTGAACGCTTGGATCGGGGCTGTTCAGAAAAAATCCATCGACGAAAATACTGCCATTTAAATCTTGTTTGGCCCATCGAAACAATTCGGGATTATGCCAACTATTGCTCCCAAGTATGGGGACATTCATGTCAAAGAATGCCAACTGTGCGGCAATAATCGCTAGGTGCACAGGTTGCCCGGGGAGAAAGACGGCATCAAACCCTGGAACATACATAAGGCGTTCTTCGCCGGTTCGCGTTTCCTCTGGTTCTTCAACCCCATATTTTTCAAGATCTCTCTCCTTCATGTGGCGTAATTGTTCCCCGATGTCCGTTTGTGCTTCAGCATATTCTTCGACAGCAATGACTTCTCCACCGGAATGAATGACTTCTTTGGCAAACATATCCGCTAATTCACGCCCATAGGCTGTTTTTGGATAAATGATACAAAATCGATGATATCCGAGTTTCATAATCGCATATTCGACAAGGCGTTTGGCTTGAACGGACGAGGTCATGGCGGTATTGAACCAATATGATCCATATTGCCGGACGTTAAGGAGGGTAGATGAGGGTGTGATAAATGGCGTGGCATAATCATCCGGTAGTCGTCCCAGACTGGCAATTTCGCGAGAAAGAAGTGGGCCGATGACGGCCCGAGGTTGAAACTCATCGAGCAACTGTTGCATTTCAACTCGCAAGGGGGCGGTGAGGGTTGTAGTATCTTTGACCACCAATCCAACCGAGGATAGGTCCCATTGCTCCTTGGCAATATCCATGGCCAGCCGAATACCATTGAGTAAATCGGTTCCAAAAGGCTTCATCTGCCCAGAAAAAGGAAGGGCTACCCCCAGGATATGGGGATGCACTTTGATTTTGCTGATAAACGATTGCAGAAGAGCCATAGCGGTTTGGGCATAGGGGTGGTTGGGGAAGCGTTTGAGGAAGCTACGAATATCACGTTCGGCTAACACTTCGTCGCCACGGGACGTGTGCAATTCAATCAACCGAATTGTGGCGATATCACCTGGGTAACGCGAGGAGAAAGTTTCAATTAGTTCTTGAAGCGTTGCTTCATCCATTTGTTGCAAAATGAGTGACTGGGTGATTTGTTCAAGCTCCAGGCGTTCGGAGGGGTTGACTAACATCATTTCATTGATGGCTGCTTTCACAGCACCCAATGGATTGCCATTTTCCTGCTCAGCTTTTCGGGTGAGTTGGAGGATCGTTAGGCGAGAGGCCTGGTCTGTGGCGTAATCCAAAGCCAGGTATAATTGTGTGAGGGCCTGAGTATAGTCTTTGGTTTCAATCGAGAGTTCGGCCATCAAGATCCGAGCGGGATTGGTTGTTGAAGAAAAAGGAAATTCTTCAATTAACTGTTGGAGGACGCTCAAAGCTTCTGGAATTTGTTTCTCTTGTTCAAGGGCTTTTGCCTGTAAGAGATACGCGTTTTGAAGAATCTCAGGAGGAGGGACAGAATCAATCAATTTTTCGAGAATTTCAAGAGCATTGGCAGATTGTCCCGCTTCGAGTAAGGTGTTGGCCTGGTCGAGAGAAGATTCGGTTGTCGTCGTTGTCGCACACACGACATGAGGTACAATCATAGTCACGAAACTTCCAGTTAATAGAAGGGCCAAAGGGAGGCTTACCCACGCGAGTGGAAGAGGGAAAATTCGGAATAGCCTAATCATACGGATTGTTATGGGAGCCACGACGAAGGTGGAAAAGATAAACAGAAGTGGATCAAAATTGTTGAAAATTAATGAGGATACTTCGTTGGATATTTAAGATTATTATATCAGGAAGTGCGCTTACCTAAATAGGAAAACAGCATAATTTCTGTCAAGTAAAAAAAATAACAAAATCACTGTCCTCTGTTCGACATGAAAGAACGTCAGCCCAAGGATACCATGCAAGAACTAATCGACGAATATTTAACGACCTTGCAAGTGGAAAGTGGGTGTGCGCCAAATACCCTTTCCGCGTACCGACGAGATTTACGAAAACTCACAGATTTTTTTCAACAAGAAGGCCTTACGGATCTTTATGCGTTAACCAAACCATTATGGGTTCAATTTCTTGGCAGTCTCAGGTTAGCTGGTTTGTCGTCTTCATCTATTGCACGGTGTTTGGCAGCCATCCGAGGGTTTTATAAGCACCAAGCAAATATTCTGGGAACTGGTGGGTTAGAAGGAATTCTCAAGGGGACACCAAAACAATGGGTGCAACTCCCCAAACTTTTGTCTGAAGCGGAAATAACTCGACTCCTTAATCTTCCGGCCATGGATCATCGGGATGATCGGCGGGATGCTGCCATGGTGGAATTATTATATGCGACAGGCCTTCGCGTCTCTGAATTGGTCCAATTGGAAGTGGGGCATCTCAATCTTGATGTCGGATTTTTGCAAGCTACTGGTAAGCGTGATAAACAACGAATCGTTCCGATTGGCCAAAACGCCCGGAATCTGCTGGACCATTATCTCGAAGTTGTCCGTCCGCAATATCTCAAAACACCAAGGTCTCAGGCACTATTTCTCACGCGGTTGGGGCAGGCAATGAGCCGGCAATGTTTTTGGAAAATAATAAAGACACGTGCGGTCCGGGCCTGCATTACCAAACCAATATCACCCCACATGCTTCGACATTCTTTCGCGACTCATTTGTTGGACCACGGAGCCGATCTTCGATCTGTTCAGATGATGCTAGGTCACGCCAGTATCGCCACTACCCAAATCTATACCCACGTTGAACATACTCGCCTTAAATCCATCCACGATACGTACTTCCCACGCAAACAGAGGCGTTTCTAACCGTCGAATTCCCGGTGAAATCCCAAACCTAAGGCTTGTGGGGGCAAAGTTGCAATTGGGAAAAGGGGTGTGGCAGGCTAACTACTGGTAATTATTCTATTTTTAGAGGGGGTTAGTGATGAAGTATAAGAGGCAAGTACATTATGTCAAGGGGGTCTTTGCATGTCCCAAGTGTCATCAACATTTTGTGCAGGAACGGTGGTTGGAAGAATTCCG
This sequence comes from Nitrospirales bacterium, assembly GCA_965223185.1. GTDB lineage: Bacteria > Nitrospirota > Nitrospiria > Nitrospirales > UBA8639 > Nitrospira_E. Next base: position 1,953,269 of record OZ244988.1, read on the forward strand.
GGTGCGGTGTCATAAGTGTGATTATCGCGGGGCTTTGACCCATGTGTCGGTGGAAGAGCAGATAGATGAGGAAATTGGACGGCAGTAACGATTCCCTGCTTGATAGCCTTTATTAAGCCCTTCCATGGGGCATCAATTGGCAGGCATTTTCTTACCTTTCACGATTTTCGTATCCCGATGATAGTTCAACCAGTTGTTCGTCTGCTTCTTGGAATACTCTTCTTTTGTGTTGGGTGTTCGCAGGTTGCGGCACAAGTTAAACCTCAGACTAACAGTATTCAGGTTCTAGTGGCCTATCATTCCTTGTCGGGCAATACCAAGATGATGGCCGAGAGTGTGGTGGAGGGGGCGCAAGCCATACCTGGAACACGCGTGTTGCTTCATACGGTGAGTGAGGTAACGGAGGATCTATTATTCGGAAGCGATGCCCTAATTGTCGGTTCCCCCGTCTATTGGTCGAATATGTCCGGGGAAGTGAAAACCTTTTTTGATCGCTGGCAGTTTGAGTTTGGAGTCTTTCCAGAATTCAAGATGCGCAATAAGGTCGGGGCCGCGTTCGCCACCGGTGGGCAAATTTCAAGTGGAAAAGAAGTGACAATGATCACGATTTTAGCAGCCATGTTGGGCAATCAAATGATTGTCGTAAGTGATGGTGGAGCTTTTGGGGCATCCGCTACTACTGAAGGCGATAGCTCGGGTATCGATGAAAAAGAAAAAGCGGATGCCAGAGCGTTAGGTAAGCGGGTTGCAGAAGTGGCCTGGATGGTAAAGCGTGGAGCACTTCATTAATACCAATAAGATATTCAGAAGAGACCAACCCCACAAAGAATGTCTTCATGAACGAACTGCCTGGAAGCACAGATAAGAAATGGGTGATGTATTGGGAGCGGGAATATTCCACGGCGTTTGCCCCGGAGCGGCTGAAGCTGGATTTTCACCCTCATCGGCCTATGATGACCGGAATGGATTTAGATGAGCAGCGAAATTTGGCCGCAAGTGGGTATAAGGTGATCCCCGATGATTGTGGTCCGGTGCGCTTTGTGGGGCAGTATGGATGGCTCATTCGTTCACCGGCGGATTGCCGGATTCGGCGTGTGAGCAAAGGCTTTGAGTGGCAATCGCCGCCCATTCTCCCCGAGGAGCGATTGCTGGGATATAAATCGTTTTCCGGCATGTATGTGGATACCATTCTCAATAGTGGATTCCCTAAGCTTTGTTGCGGCATTCGTTTTTATTACCCTAAGCAATTAGGGATGATGATGAAGGATGTGCCAAACCATTTTTATCATTTGCCTCAACGTGCCTTTTCCATTTGGGAAGGCATCAAAACACAGGAATATAAAACTACTCCCAACCTCTATGAGTATCTTCCTGATTACGATGCTTTTGTCACCAACTTTTTGCTGCAATTAGAAATTCCTTCACAGGAACCCATCACCATTCATCGTGGCGATCCCATTGGAATAGTGTTTCCCGTACTGCTACCCAAACACGTGTCGCTTGAAGAACTCAGGCGTTCTCCGGAAGCCCAAGCGACGTAATCTAGGGGATACTCCTGTAGCAACCTTCTGCCTGATCATTTTCCTATGGGTAGGAAGCGGCCAAGATTCTACTCGGAATGGTCAACCACACCTTTTCCCCTGCTCCTCATTTTTAGATCAACGCTGAAGAGATACCGTTTTCTTCAAATACGAAAATTCACAACAAACTAGTGCCTTGAAGTTTCGTGGGGCCCACCATTGTTTAGTTTGAAAAGAAACCACAGGACCGATTTATCAAGAGGCAAACCTCTTTGTGGTGGAAGAAGTTGAAGCGATGGCCCCGATTTTAATGTACACCTTGTTTTGGAGCCGTCCTGGCTTGTCGTGATAGCGCCCATTTATCGTGGCCAATCGGTTTTAGTCGGTAAGCAACTTGCGTCACTATTTCCGGTAAGAATATACGTCTGCCAGACTTTTTCTCACTCTCTGGATAATATATCTGAGGCAAGGCTGTTTTTCCGTTTGTCCTAAGAACTTAGAGGGTGTGATTTTCGAACCTGTGTAAAGGGAAATTTTTATTGCAAGGTATAGATCACCCAAGGCCCTACAAGCCATAAGGTTCCTTTGAAAAAGAAAAAAAAGAATCCAAATTGTCCCCACCTTTTCCAATTCTGTCTAAACCCCAATTTTTGCGGTTGATGTTGTTGAAAGCCTTTCATAGGAACATTTCCTTTCCATGTTTGGAGGATTGGGCTCGCTGCATGGTGATGCCATGCAGCGAGATTCCATGTCTCTTTGATTAAGCAGACATCTTTAGTGGCTGAGGTGTCGGATCCGCGGATGTTTTGTTGGAAAACCTGGGTATCAACATGGGAACCTGTTTTCGATATTCTTCATAGGCTTTCCCATGCGAAGCGACTAAATCTTTTTCTTCCCATTGAATGGCCATCAGAATATAGGTAGTTGTTATTAAAGCAAATGCGAGATGTGCCGACGTCATGGTAGGAGTGGCCCAAAAGACCAATAACCAGCCTACATACAAGGGATGCCGGACATGTTGGTAGAGGGCCGGTGTTTTGAACACCAACGGACGGTATTCTTGCTTTTGGAAATAGAGCCATACTTGCCGCATGCCGAACAAGTCAAAATGGTTAATCATCAGAGTTGCCGTAAAGACAATGCCCCACCCGATAGCATAGATACCATATATTATGCCCTGGCCAAGCGAATGTTGGATCGTCCAAATTTCTCCTCCCATCGGTTGCCATGCGTAAAACAACAAGGCTAAGGCTATATTCGTAAAAAGCACATAGGTGCTGCGTTCGATGGGCTGAGGAACATATTGGGTCCACCACCGTTTAAATCCCCGCCTTGCCATCACACTGTGTTGGATGGCAAATACTCCTAAAAGCAAAACATTGATCGTGAACGCCAGGCCAAAAGAAACTTGTGGCGTGCCATCGATGGTCGTGGGGACAAGGATATTTCCCAAAAAGCCGATGGCGTACAAAAAGATTCCTAAAAAAAATAGGTAACAGGTCGTACCGTACAGAAAAAATAAAATTCGTTTCATCGTCGTGTCTCCTTAGGGTTAGTTGAAGTTTGTGAATTGTTTTTACTCTTAGACTTCGCAGATAACTTACGGATGCAGGATTGGCCATCACCTCCCAATTGATTCTGAAGGATTTTGCGAAAAAAGAGTTGGTCAGCTAGACGGGCCATGTCCTCAGGGCTCGGGTTTTCAGGTGCAATCTGTGATGTATGATTTTTGTGGCTGCTCATCTGAACTACCGCCTCTCTTTTCCAATTTTTTTGCTGGCCTCTATGTTCGAGCTATTTTGCAGACAATGTGCCAAGGTAGATATATAGAATTCTTTAAATAAAACAATTGTTTGAAAATTTCGTGTGCTATCAAATGACTTTTGAAATTTCAAAATTTGCGAGATGTCAAAAATTCTATTTGTGAAATTTCGCAAAATCATGCAGGGATCTGTTCAGTTTGGGAAGCAATATACTGTAGAGATGTGCTGGGAAGCCGGAGAACGATTGGGAACACGAATTCGAAGAAAAGCTTATTTTAGGCGTGAAATTCCTAACGCTTTCATGCGTGAGGTGAGGGTGGAGGAGTTGATTCCGAGCAGTTTTGCAGCGCCTTTTTCCCCTGAGACTTTTCCTCCGGTTTGTTTAAGGGCCATCAGAATGTTTTGCCTTTCGAGTTGCTGGAGTTCCTGAATGGTCTGGATAGTGGGAGGAGCTGGAGTTACATCGCGAGGTGAAGAGGAAGATATTTCTTCATTCGGGAGAGCGCGATCAAGATTTAATTGGCTTGTTTTGCTGGTAATGACTGCTCGTTCAATGACGTTTTGAAGTTCTCGGACATTCCCGGGCCAATGGTAACCGGTAAGCCGTCGGATTGCCTCGGATGACAATTGAGCCATGGGTCTTCCCATACGCTGCGAAAAATGTTGAACGAACGAATTAGCCAGTAGTACCACATCTTCTCCGCGTTCTCGAAGCGGGGGCAGATGAATGGGGAAAACATTCAGCCGGTAGTAGAGGTCTTCGCGGAACGCGCCTTTTCCGACTTCCTTTTGTACATCACGATTGGTGGCAGCCAGCACACGAACGTTGACTTTTTGGGTGTGAGAACTTCCGACCGGTTCAAACTCGCTTTCCTGTAGTACCCGCAAAAGTTTTCCTTGGAGATCCAGCGGTAATTCTCCGATTTCATCGAGAAAAATCGTCCCGTTGTCGGCAAGTGCGAATCGTCCTTCCCGTTTTTTTGTGGCACCGGTAAAGGCTCCTTGTTCATGTCCGAAAAACTCGCTTTCGATTAAACTGGCAGGAATGGCGGCGCAATTGACTTTAATAAAGGGTTGATCGCGGCGTTGGCTATGGGCATGAATGGCACGTGCAATGACTTCTTTTCCGGTGCCTGTCTCTCCCTGAATGAGAACAGTAGTTTCCGTGTTGGCCACATGTTGTAGGTCTCGGAGTACGTGCATCAAGGCAGGGCTATTTCCGAGAATTTCCCCAAAATGCTGCAATTCGTGTAATTCTTCTTTGAGGGATTCCGCTTCAATGGTCAAAGATCGAATTTTTTTTTCGGCTTCAACTCGTTCATTCACATTGCGTAGGATTAAGGTGTAGAAGGTTTTTCCATCCATCTGAAATTGTGAGAATGTGGCTTCAGCAGGAAATTCTGTGCCTTCTATTTGGAGTGCGCGAAGACCCCCTGGAATCCACAGTGATCGTTGCCCGTCCGGTTTTGATTCTAATTCCTTCCTAAGTCGTCGTAATTTTTCCTGGTCATCTTTGATGAGTGAGGAAAAAAACGCCTTCCCAATGAATTGGGAGGGAGTACATTGGAACACCTTTTCGGCAGCCGGGTTGATGCGAGTCACGTGCAAGTGTTCATCCAATTCAATAATAGCGTCCATCGCGCTATCCACCAGCCGTCGTAGTTTCTGCTCCCTTTCCCGGGTAGTGGACTCTGCCTGGAGGCGCTGGAGCTCTGCTGCCGCACGAGACGCAAAAATACGGAAAATAGCTTCAATGCGGGAGTCGGCAGGCATGGGTTGAAGATCCATGACCGCAAGATGCCCAAGAATTTTTCCGGTAGTATCGGTGAGTGGAAGGCCCATGTAGCTGGCGGCTTTAATGCCAGTGATGTCCGGATCAATAGGGAAAAGATTCAATAAATTATCTGGAAAGTGAATCAGACGGGCTTGGTCAATGACCTGTTCACATGGACTATTCGCAATATCCATTTCCCAATCTTCAAGAAATCCCTGATCTAAATAAAAAGCCAGAGCCTTTAGTCGGCGAGATTCAGGAAAATATTCGGTGACCCAGGCGGCGTGAGTGCACAAGGCTTTGGAGAGTTTTTCCACCAAGGCCTTAAAAAACCGTTCTCCAGTTTCCGTGGCTGTTCCCTCCAGAATTGTTCTGAGGGCGGTTTCTTCATCCATATTAGAGAATGGCGGTTGCACGTGTTCTGTTATGAATGGCTTTTGTTTGAATAATTCAGCCTTTTCCTAATGATGGACGTCCCCTTGGAAGTGGTGTGACGCGGCGGTCGAGTTTTTTTGCAAGCCGATCTTTGAATTTGTCACTTCCTAGAACCCAGGCTTTATTGGTGGCTTCGCGAATGGCCTCGAGAGTTTCTCCGCTGAGTTGGCGGCGAAAAAGGTTTCGGTAGGCTTGCTGACGTTCTAGAGCCGTACTGCCCAAGCGTTGATAAAGCCAATGGGGTGTGAGGAGTGCATCAGCTTTCCCCTCAGCATGAAAATGATAGCTCGACCACTTGTATTCGCGGGGATGTCGGACCATTTCAGTTCGCACAGGATTGAGTTCAATGTACCGGCAACAGGTTAAGAGATAAGCTTCGCTTTCTACCAATGTGGCACGGTACCGCCCCTCCCATAATGTTCCGGTTCGTTCATAAGTCTTATTGAAATACTGTACATAGCGTCGCCCTAGAGACTGAAAGGCCTTTGGCAGGCTGTCTTCATGAGTGGGAGTGACTAAGAGATGAACGTGGTTGGTCATCAGCACGTAGGCATGAATAGAACACCCATTGTCTTGGGCCGCCTCCTTTAGCCATTCCAAATAGGTTTGGTAATCCGTGATCTGGTCAAAGAGGGTGCCCCGGTTGTTCCCTCGTTGAATCACATGAAGGGGTAATCCGGGAGCGAAAAATCGTGGTTGTCTGGCCATAATTTGATCTTTCTTAAAGAGTAGTGAACCTAACAAATCTTAAAGAAATAAGTCGAGTCTGACCCCTATTTTAATATAGCGAGAACTCCCCGTCCGGAAGGGCGTGGGTATCTATTTTAAATCTTGAATATCCAATATCTGTCATGATTTTGCATTGAAATTTCGAGGGGGAATAATTTTCCTAGAGGTCTTTCAGATGGCGAAATGAACCCAAAGAATAAAAATTTTCATTTTATTATCAATAGCATATGAAATTTATATTAGATTGAAGATAAGTCGGAATGTGGTTTGCACCAACGGATCGTTGGATAAATCTTTCTATCGAGAATTTTGTGTTAGTGAGCGTTGTCGCGTTTTTATAGATTTTAACATTTATACGGTCCGAACGGATGAAAGGAGGTTGGACTTTTAATGAGGGAGGACCCTGTTAAAGGGTTCGGTCTTTTATTTTTCTCATTTAGAGAATTTTTTAAAAGGAGGTAGTCTCAATGTTTCTTTCTAGACGGCAGTTTTTAAAGGTCTCTGCGGGGACCGTGGCGGCCGTAGCGTTGGCGGACAAGGCGTTAGCCTTGACGGCGTTACAACCCGTCATTGAAGTAGGCAATCCCCTGGGGGAATACCCGGACCGGTCCTGGGAACGGGTGTATCACGATCAGTATCGCTATGACAGCTCCTTTACGTGGGTCTGCTCCCCGAATGACACGCATGCCTGTCGAATCCGGGCCTTTGTGCGGAATGGGGTGGTGATGCGGGTGGAGCAAAACTACGATCACCAAACGTATGAAGATCTGTACGGCAACCGCGGGACGTTTGCGCATAACCCCCGGATGTGCTTGAAGGGGTACACGATGCATCGGCGGGTGTATGGCCCGTATCGGCTGAAAGGGCCGTTGATGCGGCGGGGCTGGAAGGCCTGGATGGATGACGGGAGTCCGGAGTTCACGCCGGCCAGTATGACGAAATATAAGTTTAATGCGCGGTATTTGGATGACATGTTGCGGGTGAGTTGGGATACGGCCTTTACGTACTTGGCCAAAGCGATGCTCATCATTGCCGAGCGGTATTCGGGAGAAGCGGGTGCTCGTCGGATGCGGGAGCAGGGCTATCCCCCGGAAATGATTGAAATGACCAAAGGGGCGGCCACTCGCTGCTTTAAGTTCCGCGCGGGGATGCCCATCTTGGGCGTGATCGGGAAAATGGGGATCACGCGGATGAATGGCGGGTGTGGGGCCTTATTGGATACCTACATTCGGAAGGTGAAGCCCAGCCAAGCGCAAGGGGGCCGGTATTGGTCGAACTACACCTGGCACGGGGATCAAAACCCGGCGCATCCGTTCTGGAATGGAGTGCAAGCATCTGATGTCGACATGAACGACATGCGGTTTTCCAAGCTGAACACCAGTTGGGGAAAGAACTTTGTGGAAAATAAGATGCCGGAAGCGCACTGGAAGCTCGAAAGTATTGAGCGGGGCGCGCGGGTGGTGGTGATCACCCCGGAATATAACCCCACGGCGTATCGAGCCGACTACTGGATTCCGGTGCGGCCGGAAACGGACGGGGCGTTGTTCCTGGGTGCCTGTAAGATCATCTTTGATGAGAACATGTATGATCATGACTTCTGCCAAGCCTACACGGATATGCCGTTGTTGGTGCGGACGGATACGTTGCAATACTTAGATCCGCGGGAAGTCATCAAAGATTATGCGTTCCCGGATTTCTCGAAGAGTTATTCGGGTAAAATGCAGGCGTTAGACCCAGCCAAGCTTGCCCGCCTGGGGGGCTTCATGGTGTGGGATCTGAATAAGAATCAAGCGGTGCCGATGCATCGGGAGTTGGTGGGCTGGCACTACCGCAAGAGCGGGATTGATTCGGCCTTAACGGGTACGTATCGGGTGAAGTTGTTGAACGGCCGGGAAGTGGACGTGATGCCGGTCATGCAAATGTATCAAGTGCATTTGCAGGATTATGACCTGGATACGGTGCATCAGATCAATCGGGCGCCGAAAGACCTGATTGTGCGGTGGGCGCGGGATTCGGGAACGATCAAGCCGGCGGCCATTCATAACGGGGAAGGGACGAACCACTACTTCCATCAAACCATCATTGCCCGAGGGGCGGCGATGGTGTTGATTATCACCGGCAACGTCGGGAAGTTCGGCACGGGGCAGCATACCTGGGCCGGCAACTACAAAGCGGGGATTTGGAATGCCACGCCGTGGGGTGGTGGTGGCTTGGGGACGCATACCGCGGAAAATCCCTTTAAGATCACGACCGACCCCAATGCCCATGGCAAAGAAATTCATGTCAAAGGGTATTACTACGGGGAAGAAGTAGCGTACTGGAACCACGGGGATACGGCGTTGATCGTGAACACGCCCAAGTATGGGCGGCGCGTGTTTACGGGGAAGACGCATATGCCGACCCCGAGTAAATTCCGGTGGGTGGCCAACGTGAACGTGTTGAACAACGCGAAGCACCATTATGACATGGTGAAGAACGTGGATCCGCACATTGAAACGTTGGTGACGCAAGATGTGGAAATGACCTCCGACGTCAACCATAATGATATTGCGATGGCAGTGAACACCTGGATGGAGTTTACGTATCCGGAACATACGGCGACGGTGTCGAACCCCTGGTTCCAAGTGTGGAAGGGGGGCATTCGGCCCTTGTATGACACACGGAACGATCTGGATACAGTGGCCGGGGTGGCCGCCAAGTTGAGCGAAATGACCGGCGACGGGCGGTTCCGGGACTACTTCAAGTTCGTGTATGACAACCGGGTGGACGTGTACGTGCAACGGTTGTTGGATGCCAGTAGCACGGGCTATGGCTACAGTGTCGATACGATGTTGAAGTCCGAGAAAGGCTGGATGGTGATGTGTCGGACGTATCCGCGGCATCCCTTCTGGGAAGAAACCAACGAATCCAAGCCCCAATGGACCCGGACGGGCCGGTATGAGAACTACCGGGTCGAGCCGGAAGCCATTGAATACGGGGAAAACTTCATCTCGCATCGGGAAGGGACGGAAGCGACGCCGTACTTGCCGAATGCGATCATGTCGTCGAATCCGTATGTGCGGCCGGATGACTATGGGGTGCCCATCACGGCGCAACATCATGATGATAAAACCATTCGGAACATCAAGTTGCCGTGGGCGGAAATTAAACGGTACTCCAACCCCTTATGGGAAAAAGGGTATCAGTTCTATTGTGTGACGCCCAAGACCCGCCATCGGGTGCACAGTCAGTGGTCGGTGAATGACTGGGTGCAGATGTATGAGTCGAACTTCGGGGACGCCTATCGGATGGATAAGCGGACACCGGGGGTGGGGGAACATCAAATCCATATCAACCCGCAAGCGGCCAAAGATCGGGGCATCAACGACGGGGACTATGTGTACGTCGATGGCAACCCGGTGGACCGGCCGTATCGGGGCTGGAAGCCCAGTGACCCGTATTACAAGGTGGCGCGGTTGATGATCCGGGCGAAATACAACCCGGCCTTCCCGTACCATGTGACGATGGCCAAGCATGCGCCCTATGTGGGGACGGCCAAATCGGTGAAAGGGCATGAAACGCGGCCCGATGGACGCGCGATTGCCACAGATACGGGCTATCAATCGAACTTCCGGTATGGGGCGCAGCAGTCCTTTACGCGGGACTGGTTGATGCCCATGCAGCAATTAGACTCCCTGCCGGGCAAACATGCGGTGGGGTGGAAGTTTAAATTTGGGTACCAAGTGGACAACCATGCGGTCAATACGGTGCCGAAAGAATGTCTCATCCGGATTACGAAAGCGGAAGACGGTGGGATTGGCGGCCGTGGGCCGTGGGAACCCGTCCGGACCGGGTTTACGCCAGGTCAGGAAAATGAGTTCATGATCAAATGGCTCAAAGGGGACCATATTAAGATTAAGGTGTAGTAATCATCGGAGGCTGGGGATTTCTTTTCTTGAGTGACGTCTAGAAAGAAACATTGTTTGTACCTCTCCCCAGCCTCCCCTTAAATTTTTAATGAAGCTGTTCTACTTGGTAAACCTAAATTTACGAAACGGAGGAAATCATGCCAGAAGTCTATAATTGGCACTTAGGCCGGAAGATGCTGTATCCGTATGAGGAGCGGCATCCGAAATGGCAGTTTGCATTTGTGTTCAACATTAATCGGTGTTTAGCGTGTCAAACCTGTTCGATGGCGGATAAGTCGACGTGGCTGTTCTCCAAAGGGCAGGAATACATGTGGTGGAACAATGTGGAAACGAAGCCGTACGGCGGGTATCCCCAGTTCTACGACGTGAAAATCACGCAGCTGATCGAACAAGTCAACCCCGGGGGGCAGGTGTGGAACGTGCGGGTCGGCCGCAAGCACCATGCGCCGTATGGGGTGTTTGAAGGGATGACCATCTTTGACGCGGGGGCCAAGATTGGCCAAGCGGCCATTGGGTACATTCCGACGGACCAAGAATGGCGGTTCGTGAACATTTATGAAGATACGGCGACCTCCATGCGAGCCATCGTGGAAGGCGTGGATAAGACCGGGTTCACGAAAGAAGAACCGTGGAAGATGACCGGCAGCAGCTTGCCGGAGCATGAAACCTACTTCTTCTATCTGCAACGCATCTGCAACCATTGTACGTATCCGGGCTGTTTAGCCGCCTGTCCGCGCAAGGCCATCTACAAGCGGCCGGAGGACGGGATCGTGTTGATTGACCAAAACCGGTGCCGGGGGTACAAGAAGTGTGTGGAGCAATGCCCGTTCAAAAAGCCGATGTACCGCGGGACGACGCGGGTATCGGAGAAATGTATTGCCTGCTATCCGCGGGTGGAGGGCAAAGACCCTCTGACGGGGGGAGAACCGATGGAAACACGCTGTATGGCGGCGTGCGTCGGGAAGATCCGGCTGCAAGGGCTGGTGAAAGTAGGCGATGACGGGTTGTGGGCGGAAGATCGCTGGAATCCGTTGTATTATGCCATTCGGGTGGAACAAGTGGCGTTGCCGCTCTACCCGCAATGGGGAACGGAGCCCAACGGCTATTACATTCCCCCACGGCAAGCGCCTCGGGGTTACATCCGGCAGATGTTTGGGCCGGGCGTGGACAATGCCATCGAGAAATATTTGGTGCCGAGCCGGGAATTGTTGGCGGTGCTGCAGCTGTGGCGCGCCAGCCAACAGATCATCTTCCGGTATGACGTGATTCCGGGCCCGAAAGTGTTCGAAACCCAAATCCATGGTCGGAAGTTTGAGATGTACAACGACACGGTGTTGGGCTTCAACAAGTCGGGCAAGGAAGCGGTCCGGCAGCAAGTGGAAGAGCCGATTTACATCCGTCCAGCGGAACGCGTAAACTGGCTATAAGCGGCGCCGAAAGGCACCGTCTGTGGGGTAAGCAGGGGGCGACGGTCAGTCGCCCCCTGCTTTTTTGTCTAAACATTGTAGTGAAAAAATTGAGAACTGGTTAAAAAATAGTTCTAATAAGTGCGACTTCACACATGTTAAATAGTGCGATTTCACACCCCACTAGATACATTCCTAATGTGGGGATTTTTTAAAAAATAGATCAAGAGTATATAGCCTTGAAATTTGCCAAAAATACCATTTTCTTGGATGAAAAATCGCGAAATTTAAAGATAATTTTAAAAATTTCAAAATTGGTTATATTTTAAGGTTAAGGGTAAAATGGTGTTGTTCTTGCTTTAGATTATTAGTTTTATCTGTCTTGGACCCAGTATTGAATATTGCCTGGGCGATGCGGATGGAAGGAGTTGAAATTTTTGGCTATTCCCTGTCAATCCAATAAAAAATTGAACCCATCTAAGCAAAGCTTTTACCAGACCCTCCTAGAGGTCACCAACGTCCTTAATTTCCAGCAAGATTCAGATAGTCTCTGGAAAGCCATTGCTGGGCATATTAAACAAATTGTTTCATGGGAACGGGCCGGGATTACCCTGTATCATTCTGATATTGATGCCTTTCGGTTTTATGCTGTGGAAACCAGTATGCCTATCGTTCGGCTTAAATGCGATGCGATCATTCCACGAGAAGGCAGCGCCATGGGTTGGGTTTATGCGAATCGTAGAATTCATATTCGTCCCCACATCCAACAAGAACCCATGTTTTTGGAGGATGCCTATTATCAGGAAGAGGGACTTGGAAGGATGATTAATCTTCCCCTCATGGTTGGAGGCAATTGTTTGGGCTCTCTGAACATTGGCAGTATTGAAGCTGGGGATCCTGATCCTGAAAACGTCGAATTTTTGGGGCAAGTGGCCAAACAGATTGCCTTAGCTATTGATCATGTTCGTGCATATGAAGAAATTAGTCGCCTGCGAGATCAACTTGCTCGTGAAAATGCCTATCTTCTTGAAGAAATTAAGATTTCACATGATTTTGGAGCGATGGTTGGGAAAAGTCAGAAAGTTAGAAATATCTTGGAATTAGCCCAAGCTGTAGCCCCAACGAATACCTCCGTTTTGATTACTGGAGAAACCGGCACCGGAAAGGAATTGTTAGCTCGTTTTATTCATGAGTTGAGTCCGAGGCGAGACAAGCCTTTCGTTCGGATTAACTGTGCAGCCCTTCCCTCAGGGTTGGTGGAAAGTGAATTGTTTGGGCATGAAAAAGGTGCCTTTACAGGAGCTGAACAGCTACGACCAGGAAAATTCGAATTGGCAAATGGAGGGGCCTTATTCCTTGATGAAATTGGCGAAATGCCCCTTGAAGCCCAAGCGAAGTTATTGCGCGTACTTCAAGATGGAGTGATCGAGCGGGTTGGGAGTACGCAAAGTCTGGAGGTTGACGTAAGAATAATTGCCGCAACCAATGCCGATTTAACCGAGGCGATGGGCAGGGGGCAATTTCGGTCGGATTTATTTTACCGCTTGAATGTTTTTCCGATTAATGTCCCGCCACTTCGTGAGAGGCCTCAAGATGTCCCCTTATTAGTTCGCCATTTTATAGAAAAAAACCGATTGGATTTTAAACGTCCGTGTCAGGATATAGATGAGTCTTCATTAGAAAGACTGTTGGAATATCATTGGCCGGGAAATATCAGAGAACTAAAAAATATTATTGAACGGGCAATGATCCTTTCCAATTCTGAATTGTTAACGATTGATGAGGGGTTTTTCCCAAGTCACTCACCTCCTCAGGAAATCGTTCCCTCATCAAAATTAAAGGACCTTGAAAAAAATCGAATCCAACAGGCTCTAGAAATCTGTGAATGGAAAATTGATGGTCCACTCGGTGCTGCTAAGCAATTGGGACTAAATCCTAGTACTCTTCGAAGTCGATTGAAAAAATTAGGAATCAAGCGAGGGTCAAGGTCGTAAGGTAGTAGGTGTTCAACTTTTTGAGAATTTTTTTCTTGTCTTTCTTCCCAGGGTACGCCTTATTTCCCATAAATAAATGGAAACCCCTTTTTCCTCCAGCTCCAATATTGGGGATACCGAAAAAAAACCCTATTGTCTGTTCGTGGTGGATGATGACGAATTCGTTAGGACAAGTTTGGCAAGGCGATTACGTCGAGAAGGGTTTGAGGTGCAGGAATTTACTTCAGGGGAGGCCGTGGTTGCGTATTTGGAAGAAAAGTCAGGTCTGCCTGATGTCGTCATCACTGATTTTAAAATGCCAGGCCTAAATGGGGTAGAGACGACCAATCGTATCCATCAACTCGCTTCTTCCATTCCCGTCATTCTATTAACCGCGTATTCCGGGGCGATTGAAAAGGAAGAGGCAGAATGTTCTGGCATCTTCAAAATTCTCACAAAAACCATTGATTTAGAAACCTTACCGGAAGTCATTCATCAGGCCATACAACGTCAACATCCGTGATGGCAAGGGGAAAATTGCAAGACGCGAGAAAAAGGTAAAAGCTCTTTGCCCACTTCTTGGTTGGCTTTCTATTAAAAATACACGAACATCATGGCCTTATCCATTTAAAGCCTCCTGTTTCCTGACGGCGTCATTATCTGTCGTGGCTATTCGTTCTCCTTACTTTTTCTTTTTTCCATTTTAAACTTTTTTCAATTCATGGGTGTTATTGCTAACCCATTTCTAAAGAATTGCAGTGAAGAGGGAGGCTAATCGGTTCAAGGTTCAAAGATTATTAAGAACTGTGGATCAAGAACCAGGGAGGGTGTTGCGTAGTTCTTCCAGGTTTTTTATGACCAGCAGATCGCCGTTTGTGGTGGCGACCGAGATGCCTTCCTCACACCGTGATCGGCATTTTTCAACTCGCTGAAGTTTCTGTAAGCATTGGGCTAACGCAAAATACGCAGCGGAGTAATTGGGCCTGACTTGAATACATTTTTCAAGGGCAGGGATGGCTTCTTCCCAATTTTCATCACCCATATAGGCTTTCCCCAATCCAAACCAAAGTGTTTCGTCCTTGGGATCTAGTTGAAGAATCTTTTTAAATTGTTCGATTTTTGGATTTGTCATGGTGAAAGATTGTTTATAAATGCTGAATGGGGTGGAACTTCCTCACACTATCACGGGCTGTGGTGCGTTGTCTAAGAATGGGGGCTATGTTAGGATCCTCTACGATTTTCCTTCCTGTAATGAGTAAAAAAACTGCCATTCGTTGATTTTCTCCCACATTGTTGTCTTAAATTTCAAACCCGAGGATCCAACTATGGGACGCGTTGGCTTTATCTATGATCCGAGGTATTTGAACCATGAAATGGGTCGGAGTCATCCGGAATCACCAGAACGTCTCCGAGCGATTTGTGCGCGTTTGCAGTCAACAAATACGTGGTCCCGGTTGAAACATCTCACTCCGCGTTGTGCAGAACGACAATGGATTGAAGAAATTCACACTTCTTTGTATGTAGAGAGTTTGGAGCGGCGATCCCCAAAAGAGGGGCATGTAGCATTGGACCCCGATACCTCGATGTCCCCGGGGACATTAGATGCAGCGTATGTAGCTGTAGGTGGTGCACTTGTGGCTGTCGATGCCATCATGAATGGCGGGATTGATCACGCTTTTTGTGCCGTACGGCCGCCAGGTCATCATGCCGAAGCCGATCGTGCAATGGGCTTTTGTTTTTTTAATACCGTGGCTATTGCGGCGCGGTATATCCAGCAGCATCATGGCCTCCAACGCGTTTTAATTGTGGATTGGGATGTCCATCATGGGAACGGGACCCAACATGCGTTTTATGATGACCCCACAGTGATGTTTTTTAGTACGCACCAATTTCCGTATTACCCTGGAACAGGGGGTGCGGCAGAAACTGGGGAAGGGCGCGGTCAAGGCTTGACTATCAATGTTCCCCTAGCAGGAGGCCAGGGGGATGAAGAATATCATGATATTTTCCAGAATGTGCTTGTCCCCGCAGCCAACAGCTTTCAGCCGAATTTTATTTTGATATCAGCAGGGTTTGATGCGCATCGAGACGATCCTTTGGCAAGTATGGACCTGACAGGTCAAGGTTATGCGGATTTAACAAAAGTTGTGGCCGCTATTGCGAAGAATTTTTCTCATGGCCGAATTCTAGCCTGCTTGGAGGGTGGATATCACCTACAGGCGCTTGCAGAATCAGTCGACTGTCATCTGATTGCCTTACTCGATGGTGAGTGACATGAAATCGAAGAGATCCTGGCGTTGGCGAAGCTGGCTGTTTCTTGTCGTGTTGGGAGGAATCGGGGTCTACTATTTTTATACTGAGGTTCGACCAGTTGTGATTTTTGGTTTGCGAGATGATTATGCCCATGCCATTCCTTATCAACAAGTTCCGGTCGGACTGCAAAGTTTACATGCAGAAGAATGCGGACGCTGTCATGAGGAAATCTATGAAGAGTGGAAATCGAGCATTCATGCCCAAGCCTTTCGTGATCCGTTTTTTCAGGCCTATTGGAAAAAAGATAAGAATATTTGGGTCTGTTTGAATTGCCATACACCTTTAGAAAATCAACAGCCGACATTGATCCAAGATATTCCTGGTGGTCGGGTAGAGAAAGCTTTTCAAATTCCTAATTACCGGTTCGACCCGGAATATCAGCAGGAAGGTGTGACCTGTGCTGCCTGTCATGTCCGAGATGGGAAAATTCTTGGTCCGTATGATGACTCCGCAGCCCCCCATCCGACCCAATTCGATCCCTCATTTCGTACGGCACAAGTCTGTTATCGTTGTCATAGTGTAGTGTCAGGCCCCACTCAATTTTATGCCAATGGTCCATGTGGGACTTTTTCGGAATATGAAGGGAAGTTTTTCATGAAGGAAAAGGGCTTGATTTGCCAAAATTGTCATATGCCCGCAGTACAGCGGCCCGTTTCCAAGGATAGCCCCATTCGTAATGGACGTCGGCATCTCTGGCGTGGTGGGCATGATCCCGAAATGATAAAGCAGGCTGTGGCGGTTCAGGTTCAGGCTGATCCTCTCTCTCCTCAACCTGGCCAGGATATGAAGTTGACGCTGACGCTCATAAACGCCGGGGCTGGCCATAAAATTCCGACAGGGGACCCTGATCGGCACTTCACGGTTGAATTTTTGGTTCGTGATGATCAGGGCACGGTGGTACACCAACAAAGCAATACAATGGGCCGATGGATCCTCTGGCAACCAGTTATTGTCGAGGTTTATGACAATCGGTTGTTGCCTTTAGCCAGTCGGGACTACACATTTGAATATGAAGTGCCGGAGGATAAAAAAGGGTGGAGCGTACAGGCTCGAATTCGGTATCATATTTTGACAGATGGGCAACATCAGATGTTGAAGGATCAATACAGCCTAACCGCAGATGATCCGTACGTGTTTACGATTTATAAACGAGAATTTCCATTGGGCCCCGAATTGGCTGCAGCTCTAGATGATCAGGATGTTGATCCTCGTTTGGGTTGTGTGGTTCCAGAAGAAGCCGGGCTGACTGGGCATTCGACGGAGATGCTTTCACTTCACGCCGTAAAGGGATAAAGAGGTATGATGGTGACCCAAGATTATTTCATAGATACCGAAACGCTCTCTCAAAATTTGGGGCGTGAGGATTTAGTGGTGATTGATGTCCGCGGGACTGCCGCTTATAGTTCACACATTCCAGGAGCCGTACATAGTACCTGGCATGAATACAGCGATCCTTCTGCGGTGGCCAAGGGGGTGTTGAATCCGGACTTGTCGAATTTGGAACAACGGCTACGGGCGCTTGGGATCAATCAGACCAGTGATGTGGTGATTTATTCCAATCCTTTCGATAATTGGGGTGATGAGGGGCGGATGTGCTGGATGCTTCAGTATTTAGGTCATCCCAGTGTACGGATTTTGGATGGTGGATGGGTAAAGTGGGTGGCGGAACAAAGGCGGTTTGAACATGAGGCCGTGAAGCCACCACCAGGCAATTTTACTGTGAATGAACAACCTGAATTAATTATTTATAAAACTGCCTTAAAAAAATTGCTAAAAGGCCCACATTCCCAAACGGTAGTCTTGGATGCTCGAAGCCTTGAAGAATATGCCGGAAAAGAGATTGATGGGTTGCCTCGGGCGGGACACATTCCCTCGGCCATCAATATTTCCTGGAATCAATTTCTCAACAAGGATGCTACCGTTAAGCCAGTGGAACAGGTACGACAGATCTTTGAAGAACATGGTTTGCGGGAAGATCAAGAAATTATCACCTATTGTCTTGGCGGAGTCAGGGCCGCCTGGGTTTATTGCCTGTTACGTTATGTGGGTTTTGATCGGGTGAAAACCTATCCAGGGTCCTGGTGGGAATGGTCTAGGGATTTTGCGGCACCCGCTGAGAAAGATGTCAAGTTGTTACATAAGGTTACCAATGCCGAACCGATGAAACCATCTTGAAATCGTGCCGGCTGCATGAGAGGATACAAATGCCGTGTGTCAATCGTTCACTATAAAACTAAGGAGGTTAAGGATGCGTATGGGAATATTGGGAAAAGGAATTGGCCTGGTGGGTATACTGGCCTTACTTGCCCTGGCAACCTGGAGTTCAACTGCCATCGCGGGTGGAAATCCTCATGTGGCTGAAGCTATTGCCCATGCGGAGGGGGCTGCAGAACATGGCGGGATGGGCCATGCTGATGCGCTAGTGAAGCATGCCGAAGAGGCATTGATGCATGCCCAGGAAGCCCAAAAAGAAGTCAAGAACCCTCATTTAGATGAGGGGGTTCATGAGCTCATGGAAGCGGTCAACCATGGCAAACAAGGGCATGCGGAAGTAGGGACCAAGCATGCGAAAAGTGCCGTGATGCATATGAAAGAAGTTCATTAATCCTTAGCCTGGAATAGTATTGAGAAAAGCGGGTGGAGGAAACTCTACCCGCTTTTTTTATGAAGGATGTGAGGAAGATGTAGACGATGAAAGTCGGTTATATGCAATTTGCCCCAGAATTTGGGGAAAGCCAGCGTAATATTGACGTTATTATTGATGCGATCCGGAGATTTCAAGGAGATCTTTTGGTTTTTCCCGAATTGGCCGTTTCCGGCTATCAATTTCTTTCCAAAGATGAAGCATGGCAGTTGGGTGAAAGTGTTCCCTCCGGGGAGACCTGTGTACAGGTCACTCAGGCCATTCAAGAGCGAGAACTGTACGTGGTGGTTGGTTTGGCGGAGCGGGAGCAGGAGTTTCTCTATAATTCCGCGGTGTTATTGGGGCCCAAGGGGTATATCGGCACCTATCGCAAAACACATTTATTTTTTGAGGAAACTCTCTGGTTTACTCCAGGCAATACGGGATTCCAGGTATGGGATATTGGTCTGGCCAAATTGGGGCTTTTGGTGTGTTTTGATTGGTTTTATCCAGAGGCAGCTAGAACATTAGCCATAAAAGGGGCAGATATCCTTTGTCATCCCAGCAATTTAGTCTTACCGTATTGTCCTGATGCCATGGTGACACGGTGTCTCGAAAACCATGTTTTTGCCATTACTGCCAACCGGGTTGGACGAGAACAGCGCGGAAACAAGTCAGCCCTGGCATTTATCGGACTTAGTGAAATTGTTGCACCCAATGGTCAAATTTTACATCGGGCGTCACACAACGAGTCGGAATTATTCACGTATGAAATTGATGTGACTCAGGCCCGGGATAAGCGCATCAATCCATATAATGATCTCCTTAAAGATCGAAGGCCCGAATGGTATTGTGAGGGATAGGGTATTTGAGTAAGAGCGGAAAATTTTGGAGAACAGGTAAAAGCCAACCTGGTCTTTTCTTGATTCCTTCCCCTCTAACTCTTCACCAGCTGATTGGCTTGACATAACCAGGTGAATACAATACATCCTAATCATAGGATGTCCTAATCTGCCAGGCCTAGGGAAGGTTGATGAAAATTCCACGAATGACAAATTTTTCCAGCAGGGACGAGGAGGTTGGTATGACACGGTGGGTGGTAATCACAGGAATCTTAACTGTTCTTTTAACAGGTTGCATGGTGTCCAAGGGCACCTATGAGGCAGCCGTATCTGATATGGAATCAGCCAAAGCGGAATTAGAAAAAGGCCGAATGCATCAGGAAGCACTTGAAGAGCAAATTCGAAACCTGAAAGGGTTAAATGAAAAAATTTCTACTGATTTAGAGATGATGACTGCCGAAGTTCAAAGAATAAAAGAAGGGCGTAAAAACGAACAAACCTTGCTGGAAACTCGTGAGCGGGAACTTGATCAGGAAAAAGCCCAACTCACTGCAAAGTTACGGGTGATTACCGAGCAATATCAAAAAGTGAAGGCACAAAATAATACGCTCAAAAAGACGGTTCTGCGATATAAAAAGGAACTGAAAGATTCAACCGGTGATACCAGCGCCATGCGAGATAAACCGGCTGCAGCCAGAATGCCATCGACTTCTATCCCTCCCAAGCTTGGAGAGCCCAAAGCGAAGTCTTCAACTTCAGTAAAATCGACGGTTGCAGTGCCTTCCAAGCCAGAAGTACCACGAGTTGCCTCACTTCCAGCCCTTGCCAAGGGTAGTAGGGATCTGGTGAATATCAATAAAGCGTCGGTGAGTGATCTTGTGCTCAGCCTCGGGTTGAGCCGAGATGTGGCAGAGGAAGTGGTTTCCAATCGTCCATATCGTTTGCGGGGAGAATTGGTCGCAAAAAATGTAATTCCTAAGGCGACATTCGACGAAATTAAAAATCGTATTACTGCCGCTCCATGAGGTGAACTGTTAAAACTGGGAGAGGAGGAGAAAATCTCAAGTGAGTTTTCTGGTTCCTCTCTATTTCGAGGTTTTCACTCATTAGTGCGGTATTTCTCCAGAGTTAGGTTCTTTTATCTCACTTCTTAATCCCCCATGGAGTACGACGTACCTTCCCTATTCTGTAAGCGGCGATCTTCGAGAATTTGGCCATCTTGGAGATGGATTAAGCGATCAGTCTCCTGGGAGAGTTTCTCATTATGAGTGACGATAATGAATGCGGTCCCATGGGTTTCATTCAATTTTCGTAGTAGAGCAAAAAGTTCTTCCCCAGTGTGCGTGTCTAAATTACCCGTGGGTTCATCTGCCAAAACCAGATCGGGTTGACGAACAAGCGCCCGTGCGACGGCGACTCGCTGTTGCTCTCCCCCCGATAATTCCCCAGGTTTGTGATCAAAACGATGGGATAATCCCACTTCGGCCAAAAGGGATTTGGCCGATTCAATTGCTGTATGCTTAGAAATCTTTTGAATCAGGGCAGGGAGATAGACATTTTCCAGGGCGGTGAATTCCGGAAGGAGATGATGAAATTGAAACACAAACCCGATGCGTCGATTTCGAAAATTTGCCAAAGTTGTTTCACTCGCCTTGAACATATTGTGGCCTTCAAAGAGGACTTCTCCTTGAGAGGGACGGTCCAACGTGCCTAGAATGTGCAGAAGTGTGCTTTTCCCCGCCCCGGATGCTCCGATAATAGCCGTCATCTCCCTTCGTTGAATGGTCATCGTAATGCCGTTCAAGACATGAACGGTTTGCTTCCCCATTTGAAATGATCGTTGAAGATTTTCGACTACCACCAATGGCATTGGCGAAGTTGGTTGGGGAGTGTCAGACTTATTCATAACGAAGCGCGCTAACTGGATCGAGTTTGGCAGCCTGCCATGAGGGGTAAAACGTCGCGGCAAAACTAATGAGAATCGCTGATGTGGCAACGAGGATGACATCTAGAGGGAGAATATGGACTGGAATGCGGGAGATGTAGTAGACCGACGCATCGAAGGTCCAATAGTTTTGAATGAGCCATAAGAATGAATAACCTAACGGGACGCCTATGCTGGTGCCCACCAACCCAATGACTAATCCATTAAGCATGAAGATTTTCATGATTGAACGTGGGGTGGATCCCATCGCTTTCAGGATGGCGATTTCCCGTTGTTTTTCGTTGACGATCATCGTCAGCGTTCCAACGATATTAAAGGAAGCAACGAGTGTAATGAGCACTAAAAGCAAGAACATCATAGTCTTTTCAAGTTTTAATGCCGAGAATAAATTGCGGTTCAATTGCATCCAATCTCGTGCCAGAAAATTCAGGCCGAGCGCGTTCTCCAATTGCTTGGCAATGGTTTCTGCTAAAAAGACGTCATTGACCTTCACTTGAATGCCGGTCACGGTATCGCCAAGTCCAAAGAATTTCTGCGCTTCATTCAAGCTGATATACGAAAGCGACGAGTCGTACTCGAACATCCCCGATTCAAAAATGCCCACAACGGTAAAAGGACGAATTTTGGGGGTCATGGTGAATGATTTAATGGGACCGACCGGTGAGACCACGTTGATAGAATCTCCGACAAAAACACCCAGCCGCATGGACAATTCTTTGCCGAGAACAATACCTGCCCGATTTTTTGAGGGTGGGGGTGTTTGCCCGGAAAGGGAACGTCCGCTCTCCGGGGGAACCAGTGCTGGATCCCCCAACCCGGCCAAATCGCCAAATTTTATATTGGCTTGTAAGTCCGTGACCCGTACTTCTTGGTCGGTTTGAATGCCTCGCAGAATCACGCCCTGCACGCTGCTTTTTGAAGAAATAAGCACTTGTTTGAAAATGAACGGCGCAGCGGCGACCACATCGGGGATGGCTTCGATTTGTGTTACAAGCTCGGCATAATCCTTCATGTCATTCGTGCCGCGTTCCTGAACGATAATATGAGCGGTCGTGCCAAGTATTTTTGATTGAAGGTCTTCCTTGAATCCGGTCATGATGCCAAGTGTGCCAATCAGAGCCGCCACACCCAAAGTAATCCCTGCAATGGAAATAAAGGTATTCAGAGAAATTGTGCGTTGTCGGCGTTTGGCCCGCAAATAGCGAAGGCCAATGATAATCTCATAGGGTAAATTCACGGGGAATGATCCGGTCGCAATTGCGGAAAGAGAATGACATCGCGAATAGAGGCTTGGTTGGTGAAGAGCATGACCAAGCGATCAATGCCAATACCTTCTCCAGCTGTCGGCGGCATACCATATTCCAGAGCCCGAATGAAATCTTCATCCAAGTAATGTGCCTCCTCATCGCCGGCATCCCGAAGAGCAACTTGCGCCTCAAATCGTTTCCGTTGGTCAATAGGATCGTTTAACTCAGAAAAGCCATTGGCAAGTTCCCGTCCACCGATAAAAAGTTCAAACCGGTCGGTTAGAGCTGGATTTGATTCTTTCTTTCTAGCCAACGGAGAAATTTCTATGGGGAAATCGGTAATAAAAGTGGGTTGAATGAGGGTTGGCTCCACGGTTTCTTCAAAAAGACTGACAAGAAGATCCACGTGGCTGGCCTTGGGCGGTACAGGAACACCCAAGGTTGTTGCGGCTTGTTTGGCTTGATCAGGATCAGATAGTACCCCCTTATCCAATTTACCCACTTCCACGATAGAGTCAAAATACGAAAGACGTGTCCAAGGAGGAGCCAAATTGATCGGTTGCCCTTGATACTCCACAATGGCGTTGTCGCAGACTTCCAAGCTAAGTTGCTGGAATAATTGTTCGGTGAGGTCCATTAAATCCTGATAGTCCGCATAGGCCTGATAAAACTCCAACATCGTAAATTCTGGATTGTGAATGGTGGAAATGCCTTCATTCCTGAAATTCCGATTGATCTCGAAAACGCGCCGAAATCCCCCCACAATTAGACGTTTGAGGTAAAGCTCGGGAGCCACGCGTAAGTACAAGTCAACATCTAAGGTATTGTGGTGTGTGACAAAGGGGCGGGCGGTAGCGCCGCCAGGGATGGGATGCATCATGGGTGTTTCCACTTCAAGAAATCCCCTGTCAGTCAAAAATTTCCGAATGGCATTCACGATTCGGCTGCGGGTACGAAAAACTTGGTGAACGGTAGGATTGGCTATGAGGTCGACATAGCGTTGGCGATAGCGGGTTTCAATGTCGGTAAGGCCATGCCACTTTTCAGGAAGTGGCCGTAATCCTTTGCTGAGGAAGGTCAGGGTCTTTACTTCCAGAGTGAGTTCGTCGGTTTTGGTGCGGAAGAGGTGCCCTTCTACGCCGATCCAATCTCCCAAATCCAGAGCTTGGCAGAGTTCGTAAGTTTGATCACCCAGAACATCTTTTTTTAAATAGACTTGTAGACGATGACCTTCTTCTTGAAGCCCGGCAAAGGCCGCTTTCCCAAAACGGCGCATGGCGGTAATGCGCCCGGCAACACTACAGGATATGAGCGTGGTTTCTAATTCGGTCTTAGTGGAAGGGCCGTAGGTCTCCAAAATTGATTCGACCGTATGGGTTGTCGGAAAACTCTTTCCAAAAGGCGAGAGTCCTTTCTCCTGAAGTTGGTGAAGTTTCTCGAGCCGTTGCTGTTGTTGTTCGTTTAATTCATCCATGGGATCGTCAGTGGTCTAAGTTCTGTGAATGAGTCTGATGATGATCGTAAGTAACTGTCTAAGAGGTAGTGGGCTGGTTAGAGTTTGAAGCTTTCATGGTGAGATAGGCTTCAATGAACGGATCCAATGCGCCATCCATCACTGCGGCCAAATTCCCCGACTCATGATGTGTTCGATGGTCTTTGACCATTTGGTAGGGTTGAAAGACATAGGACCGAATTTGACTTCCCCACGCAATATCTTTTTTCTCCCCTATGATGTTTTGAAACTCCTCGTCTTTTTTTTGTTGTTCGACTTCAAATAGTTTGGCTTTCAATACACGCATGGCGCCGAGGCGGTTTTGCAACTGAGATCGTTCATTTTGACATTGAACGACGATGCCCGTCGGCAGGTGGGTCATACGAATGGCTGTTTCGACCTTGTTGACGTTTTGTCCACCAGCACCACCGGCCCGAAACGTATCGATTCGTAAGTCTTTGTCATCGATCACGATATCAATGTCCTCTTCTAATTCAGGGTAGACTCCAACGGCCGCAAACGAGGTATGCCGCCGTTTGTTAGCATCAAAGGGAGAAATTCGGACCAACCGGTGGACCCCGGCCTCTCCTCGCAAATAACCATAGGCCAACTGACCGGCAATACCCAAAGTGACACTTTTAATGCCGGCTTCATCCCCGGGTTGCAAATCTATCGTCTCTACCTTAAAGCGATGTTCCTGGGCCCATCGAACATACATACGCATCAGCATCTGCGCCCAGTCTTGTGACTCTGTGCCTCCTGCGCCGGGATTAATGGAGAGAATGGCATTATTGCGATCATGATCGCCGGATAAAAGTTTCTCTAGTCTCCAGGTTTCTAAGGCGGTTTCAATGTCTTGAATTCCCCGGCTCCATTCGGCTTCCAGCTCTGGATCTTCTTGTTGCCCAATAAGATCTTGGATAGCTAACAGATCGTCCCGTTGTTGTTCCAGGTGTTTGAGCCGTTCGAGTTGACCTTCAAGCTCGGCTTGTCGCCGCCCAATTTTCGCAGCGTGCTTGGGATCGTTCCAAAAATCTGGCTGGGAGGTCTCTTGCTGGATTTCGTCGAGTTCAGATGTCAGGCGAGGGAGGTCAAAGATACCTCCGAAACTCTAGGATTTGGGCATTAATTTTTTCCATACGAGTGCGAATGTCTTCGAGCATGTCTTAGGTTCCTCTCATTGAGTCTTGGATGAAGAAGAGTCTTTGTTGATCGGAGTCGAAAATAAGATTCGACAGGCGATTAAAAAGAATCCTGTCAGTATAACACAACCCCAACTAAAGACATCCCCATACTTGGTGTAAAAAGTTTGAGGTGATCGGCGAAGCGGGATGGAACCCGTTACCGCCTCCTGGGTGAAGATCGGCGTTGCAGTTACAATTCGTCCCTCTGGGGTGATGAAGCCAGAGACTCCCGTGTTTGCGGCTCGAGCTACCGCCAGGTGATTTTCCACAGCACGAAATACGGACATGGAAAAATGTTGATAGGGGGCCGCGGAGTCGCCGAACCATGCGTCATTAGTGAGAGTGACAAGAAAGTTTGCACCTTCTTTCGCCATTTGCCTTACCAGATCGGGAAAAATAATTTCGAAACAGATGGGAACGGCAAATGAGGGTTGGACTGTTTCGGACGAATCAGGCAGCCCAAGGGTCATTGGTCCTTGGCCCGGTTTGAAATCGCCGATTCCCACGACAAGCTTTTCAAGAAAGAAGAGAAACGATTTTAGAGGAATGTACTCCCCAAATGGGACGAGATGGCGCTTGTCGTAGCGGCCGGTTAACAGAGTGTTAGGAGACAGCATGTAGGCACTATTGAGCAAATAGGGGCTGCCGTCTGGCTCAAACCGGAGAGTCGGACTACCGAAAAGCAATGGGCTCTGGGTGTCCTTGAGAATTCCTAAAATAATGCGTTGGTAGGCCGGTTCTTTTTCGAAGAAAAAAGGTGTGGCGGCCTCCGGCCAAATAAGCAGACTGAGCTTTTTGCCGGTTTGCTGGCTAAGAGTGGTATAGCGATTGATGGTCTCATCAATATAGGTTGTGTCCCATTTTTTATCTTGCGAAATATTAGCTTGGACTAGCCCAATGGATAAGGATGTGGCCGATTTGTCTAGGAGAGTTTGTTGCTGGATTTGCCATTCCCCGTACATGAGGGATCCGCTCAAGACGAGAAGAAAAGCCAGAATCGGTTGCCAGGGAAAGCCTTGTACCGGTTTTTTGCGGTTGGCCAGTACCCAATTCAAGAATGTCGTGATTGCCACGTTGCTCATGACCAGAATAAAGGATATGCCATAGACTCCTGCCATATCTGATGCTTGAATTAATGGC
This sequence comes from Nitrospirales bacterium, assembly GCA_965223185.1. Taxonomy (GTDB): domain Bacteria; phylum Nitrospirota; class Nitrospiria; order Nitrospirales; family UBA8639; genus Nitrospira_E. The sequence goes on from OZ244988.1 coordinate 1,979,563, forward strand.
AGCCATTGATATTGGGAATAACCCAGTAGGGCCCAGGGAAAGCCACTGAAGGCATAAGTACGAAGATATTCGAGTGAAACCCATAACGCAGGAGCCGCTACCCACAGCCAATTTGTAAAAGCCAGGTTCAATCGTGAATAACCCCAAGCATAGCCACCCACAAACAGGCCGAGATAGGCGGCCAGAAGAAGCATCAAGAGGACGCTCACTACAAAGGGCACCTGTCCAAACTGGTTCATGGCAGTGATGACCCACGGAATAGTGCCAGTAAAGGCGATGGTACCAGCGAGCCAGCCATACCTAAAAGCCTTCCCTCCAGATACTCCAACGAGGCTCCAGTGAAGAGGAACCAGGACGATCCAAGCGATCCAGCTTAGATCAAAATGTGGGAAACACAGGGGATGTAGGAGCCCAGTCAGGCCGAAGGCAAGGGGACGGTTGAGCGAGTTTGGCTGCACAACAAAAGGATATAATTGAACACGAGGCTAATAACAATGAGGACGGCGAGATTAATTAATTGGCCCGGACGGGCCCAATTGGATCAGGGTCAAGGATTTTTAAACCGCTTTTTGTACAAAGCCTGATCTCAGGCATCGAGTGCACACCTTAATTCGTTTGGAAGCGCCTTTCACGAGCGCTCGAACGGTTCGCAGATTAGGGCGAAAAACGCGTTTAGTTCGGTTATTTGCATGGCTAACATTATTTCCGACTAGCCGGTTTTTCCCACAAATATCACATGAAAAGGCCATCGTCTACTCCTGCTTCCTAAATTGTTGGGAACGGATCAAAAGTCATCATCTGGCAAGTGTTATCACAGATAGCATTGTACATGCAACGAGCTCCTAATAAAAGAAGTTGAGCCATCCTAGTTTCATTTTTGCTAAATTAGGCACCGACTCCTTTTTTATTGGCCGAGGCCTTTTTGATAATTTGAAAAGCCCTCCTCGGGCAAAAATCTTACTTGTCACGTAATATCCATATTTTCCCTGCCTTATGCCGACTCCAATGAGCCCATCGCCCCTTTGGAGTATCCCTATTCAATTTGCCAAAGGAGTCGGCCCACATCGTGCACGCCTGTTGGAAAAACTGGGTATTCTGACAATTGAAGATGCCTTGTGGTTTGTGCCCTGGCGATATGATGATCGCTTAGAAGTCCTTCCGATCGGCAATCTCCTCCCTGGAATGAAAGTCACGATCAAAGGGCTTGTGGACCGATGTTGGGTCCGTACGACTTCTCGCCGCCGGATGGTAGTCGTGACCATCACTGTTCGTGATGAAACAGGATTCATTGAATGTGTGTTTTTTAATCAGCCGTATTTGGAGAACACCTTTGCGGAAGGTGTGACGGTGTTATTGACCGGGACCGTGAGGCATCACCTTAACAGCCGTTTTCCATTGATCATGAAAGGTCCTGAGTATGAAATTCTGGATGCCGCTGATTTCTCGACTGGGGAAGGGCGAATTATTCCAATTTATCATGAGACGCATGGGCTGAGTTCCAAACAGATACGCAGAATTATGCAATCGATTTCTCAGCAGTATGGTCCCCACCTTCCAGAGATCTTGCCAAAACCTTTGCGTGAGCAACTCAGGCTTCCCACCTTGGCTGAGGCTCTTTTGGTCTTGCACGATCCCGGTTCACACCAAAACGTTTCTCTTTTGAATCAACAGGGTTCCCCTGAGCATAAACGCCTGGCATTCGAAGAATTGTGGCTTCTTCAGCTCGCACTGGCTTTAAAACGGCATCATCAGATAACCGCAGCGTCGGGGATTGCCTTTACCTTAAAGAGCGGTTTGCTTGGGCTCCTCAAGACGGTTTTGCCATTTTCTTTGACAGCAGCTCAAGAACGTGTAATTGAAGAAATTTTCCATGATATGAGTCAACCGACTTGTATGAATCGATTGCTCCAGGGGGATGTGGGTTGTGGGAAGACCGTTGTCGCACTTCATGCGATGGTATTGGCTTGTGGGTCGGGTTACCAAGTGGCTCTGATGGCGCCCACCGAAGTATTGAGTGAGCAACATTATTTGTCGTTACAACCCTTTCTTGAGGCACTCAAAATCTCATGCGTCCTTTTGAAAGGAGGACAGTCAGGAGGAGAGCGATCTGCGGTATTGGCCAGTCTTGAATCGGGAAACGTTCAGATCGTGGTGGGAACACATGCCTTGTTGCAGCCTGATGTACAGTTTTTCAAATTGGGACTGGTGATTGTTGATGAACAGCATAAATTCGGGGTTCTGCAACGTGCTATTCTCCGTGAAAAAGCTTCATGGCAACCCGATGTGTTAGTGATGACGGCTACACCCATTCCTCGGACATTGGCGATGACCTGGTATGGCGATTTAGCGGTATCGGTGATAGATGAATTCCCTCCTGGCAAGAAGCCCATACAGACCAAGCTCATTGAGGCAAAAAACCGTGAACGAGCTCACCAATTATTACGCAAGGAATTAGAGGCGGGACGTCAGGCCTATGTCGTATACCCTCTGGTGGAGCCTTCCGAAAAAGTTGATATGCAAGCGGCCATTGAAGCTGCCGAACAGTTGCGGGTGCAATTGGCGCCTTTTCGCGTTGGGTTATTACATGGGCGCCTTTCCTCGCGTGACAAACAATTGATCATGGCCCAATTTCAACGCCAAGAGATTGATCTTTTGGTGGCGACTACTGTCGTTGAGGTTGGATTAGATGTCAAGAATGCGACAGTTATGCTCATTGAGCATGCTGAACGTTTTGGTTTGGCCCAACTCCATCAATTACGAGGTCGAGTTGGACGCGGGCAGCACCAGGGCTATTGCTTGCTAGTGCATTCATTGGGAAAAATTCCCCATTTTCGTCAACAATTATTCTTGCCAGGCGAGCGCCCCAAAGGCGATCGTCAATTCATGAATTTGGAATCCCCTTCGGCTGGGGTGTCACCTTCCATTGCTAAGCGCCGGCTAGCCGTGTTTGTCCAGCTAGAAGATGGATTTGCCTTAGCGGAAGAAGATCTGAAAATACGAGGGCCAGGACAAGTTCTAGGGGTTCAGCAATGGGGGGAAATGGCGTTTCGTGTCGCTGATTTGGCACGGGATACAGATCTTTTAACTAAAGCCAGATATTTCGCGGGAGAAGTATTGCGGCGTGATCCGGATTTAACCTCTCCCGAGCATCAAGTTCTCAAGGACACCCTTATAAGAATATGGGGAGAAAAATTAGCGTTGGGGTCAATTGGATAAATTCCTGTTGAAGCCCTAAAGGGAAACCGGGTCATATGCTTAACGGAAACAAAAAGTATTGATGGTTTTTTAGAAGGGTGTAATAGTTTGACCTGATATTGGGTTCGTGGTAGAAATCGGTTCATATAATAGAAGAAAGAACAGCGCCCGGATGGCGGAACTGGCAGACGCGCCGGACTCAAAATCCGGTTCTTTAACGAGAGTGGGAGTTCGACCCTCCCTCCGGGCACCAAAAAACCTCTGGCAGGTAATCGTTGAATATAAGGCCTGTCACTTAGGCTTAACTTCGTGGGTGTAAGACTCTGACCTTAAAGCCAAATATGACTTGACAGGGTCCACTACCTTGACTATAGTGTGTGCCCCAAACAAAGAATAAAATTTTCAGTAAATATTAGACCGTTTTTTTTTGATTATTCACTCACACTTCCAAGGAGGAGCCACATGCGGAAGGTAGGGTATTTCGGATTAGCAATTATTCTTGCAAGTTCGGTGAGCGTGGCGTTCGGGCAAGAACGTGCGCCTCAAAACGTTGGGTTTGGCACGGGTGTTGGAGATTCGCAAGGTGTCGGAGACAGATCTCGGGTAATGGATCAAGATGATATGTTGCGGTACCTCTCTGCCCCTGAGACCATTATGGGAGAAGTTGTTGCCATCGATTATCCTGCAGGGAAATTGTACATTGACATGGGCGGGAGTTCTCATGATGAACGACAAACTCTGCGTGGTGCCTTAAACATGAAAGAACTCTGGTTTGATGACAAGACCAACATGCAGGATCTTCAAGCAGTCAATAAGGGTGATTATGTTACCATTCAGGCGGTGAATGAGACCACAGATTCCCAACAATATGGAACTGGGAAGAAAATGGTTCGAGATGTTTATGTGCTTGAAGGAAACCAGCTTTTAGGTGGTGCCGACAACACAGATTTCGGCGGGGGCCTGGGACAACGTCCAAATCCTTATAAGTATCGTGGAATTAACACTCGTACGGCTGGTTACACTGGCGTTCCTGAAGGTGGGATGCAACAAGGTGCAGTGGCCTCTGGTATTACCAGTGAAATCGGTGTGGTGACCGGGGCAGCTCCATGCTGGCAATGTGCTCCACAGCCAGATACCGTCAATGAACGTACCGATAAGACGATTGCCACCGACTACGGTGATGATCGAGCCAACTTCAATAAAGGCACCGTTCAGTAAGTAAATTTCGATAATTTGAGTTTGTTAAAAGGAGCGTACCGGTTGAATGACCGGTACGCTCTTTTACTATGTTCTGTTTGTTTTTGAATCGTAGTACCTTTTTTTAATGATAATCGCATCTTGTGATGATGATATGGAAGAATTAGATTTACGTGGGGTTATTTGTCCTTATAATTTTGTCAAAACCAAGTTGAAATTGGAGACCCTCGCTGTAGGGTCACAATTAGCCGTTTTGCTGGATGACGGAGAGCCGATCCAGAATGTTCCAGAAAGTATCAGAAATGAAGGGCATCAAGTTCTTCATCAAGAAAAGGTTGAGACCTATTATCGAATTGTCATTCAAAAGGAGGATTCGGAATAGGCTTGGAGTCAAAGAAAGAGCTTCTCTGACTTTTCCTGTGAGGTTGTCCTTGAATTAATAGAGTTATTTCTCCCTTAATTGGTTTCTCTTCTAACCGCTTGCATATTTCTTCGACATTTCCGCGAATAACTTCTTCGTTGAGCTTTGTGAGTTCACGAGTTAGGGCGATTTTTCGATTGCCCATTGTTTTAAGAATGGCCCGTAACGTTTTAAGAATTCGGTGTTGGGTTTCGAAGACAATGATGGTCCCGATTTCTGATTCGAGTTTTTCAAAGAACTTTTCCCTGACCCCTGGTTTTTTGGGTACAAAACCTTCAAAAATAAACCGATCCGTTGCCAGACCGGATACACACAAAGCAGTTAATATGGAAGAAGGACCGGGAATGGGGACAAGAGGAATGTTGCATTCCACCGCTTGCTTCACCAGATAATATCCTGGATCTGAGACTAACGGCGTCCCGGCGTCGCAGACCAATGCCACATGACAGCCTTCTTGTAGCCGGGTTACAAGAATCTCTGTCTTTTCCTCCTTATTAAAGTCATGATAGCTGGTTAAAGGAGTTTCAATTTGATAGTAGTTGCATAATTTTTGTGTGCGGCGAGTATCTTCGGCTGCGATAACGGATACTTCTTTAAGAATCCGGATGGCCCGGATTGTCATATCCTCTAAATTGCCAATAGGGGTACTGACGATAAACAAAGTGCCATTCATGAATGATGAAGGTTCAGGGAAAAGGCGAAAGATGATTCTAAGGTGAGCGGCATGGTACTGAGGAAGCCTAAGATTGTCTAGAAATTTTTTTGAGGTCAGCGTGTTAGGGAATGAGTAACTTGTTGATTTTCTTGACCTTCTCACGATGCAGATCTATACTCGAAATTGGGTTCTTTTATCTCTAATCAGCAAGAATGTGGACTATGACTGAAACATTGTCATTTTTGACAATGGGCCTGTATTTTGGAGGAACCCTCCTCTTCCTCACATTTCTCCTCCATCGTTCAGATGTGTTAGTCAAAATAGCGGTTTTGGTGACGGGTGCCGGGTTTTTTGCCCATACAGCGACCCTGGGAATAGCCATCCTGGCCCGAGAGCAAGTTCCGATCATGACGTTCAGAGACGCCATGTCCTTTTTTTCATGGGGGTTGGTTTTAGTTTTTTTGGTCGTAGGACTAAAGCGTGGGTTGCAGGTATTAGGGGCTTTTATCCTTCCGCTCGCCTTTCTCTCTTTGGTGTCTGCGACGTTGGCACCTGTTGAAACGGGGACCATCGCTCCGGTCTTTCAAACCGTCTGGGTCCATGTGACTTTGAGTATTTTAGGAACCATCGGCTTTGCCGTAGCGTTTGTCGCCGGCTTGATGTATTTAATGCAGGAACGATTACTAAAATCCAAACAGTTTAATGTTCTGAACTTTAAACTCCCGCCATTAGATTTTTTAGATACGTTGAATCAGCGTTCAATCCTCTTTGGGTTTCCTTTGCTGACCTTGGGAATTCTCACCGGGGCGGTGTCGGCACAATTGACGATTGGGTCCTACCTGAGTTGGAACCCCGAACAGATATGGGCTTTGATTACATGGGTGTTCTATTTTGCGGTGCTGATGGGAAGAGTCACCGTAGGGTGGCGAGCCAAACGTGCAGCCTATTTGACCATCGTGGGTTTTGCGGGTGTGATTTTAACTTTTATCGGCATTCTGATGAAAAGCCCTCAGGTGATTGCCCATTTATGAACATCATTGTGCTAGGCCTCAATCACCGGACCGCGCCGGTGGAACTTCGGGAACTCCTGGCCATTCCAGACAGTCGAATGGGCGAAGCACTTACTCGCCTCAGAGCGTATTCTGGTATTAAGGAAGCGATGTTTCTTGGCACCTGTAACCGGGTGGAAGTCTACGCGGTTGTCGAGAAGGGTGAGTGGGGGTTTCGTAAGCTGGAAGACTTTTTAGTGGCTACCCATTTTTCTCTTTCCTCCGAAGATTTGCTGCCGCATCTTTACCGGTATAGCGATGAGGAAGCGATTGCCCATCTTTTTCGAGTTTCTGCAAGTCTGGATTCTATGGTTGTCGGTGAGCCGCAAATCTTGGGGCAAGTGAAAGATGCCTATGAATTGGCCCTCACTCATCGATCCTCTGGAGTCATCCTGAATAAAGTCGTGAAAAAAGCTATTTCTGTCGGGAAAAGTGTTCGCACGAATACCCGGATTGGGGAATATGCAGTCTCCATCAGCTATGCGGCAGTGGAATTGGCTAAAAAAGTTTTTTCTAATCTTCAGCAACAGGTTGTGTTGTTGGTGGGAGCCGGGGAAATGGGGAAGTTGGCCGCGCAACATTTGGTCAATCATGGAGTCAAGGAAGTTCTATTGACGACCCGAAATCAACATCGCGCTTTAACTTTAGCAGAGCGGTTTCATGGCCAGGCGGTTCCGTATGAGCACCTCCGTAATACCTTGCCTAAAGCGGATATCGTTATTTGTGCCACGGGAGCTCCTCACTTTGTGATTTCTAAGAGTGATGTCGAGGGTGCGGTCCATCAGCGGAGGAATCGACCCATTTTTTTAATTGATATTACGGTCCCGCGCAATATTGATCCCTCAGTGAAAGATGTCGACAACGCTTTCGTGTTTGATATTGATGATCTCAAGGCTCATGTCGGGCAAAATCAGGATGAACGATTAAAAGAGGCGGCTACCGCGGAAAAACTAGTGAAAACGGAAGTAGGAAGTATGGTGGCTTGGGTGCGAGGCCTTGAGGCTACGCCCACAATTGTGGCTCTAAAGAAAAAAGCCGAAAATATTAAAAATTCCGAATTAGAGAAAGCCTATCAGCGGTTAGGCGAACTTTCGGAAAAAGATCGGGGCGCGATTGAAGGTTTGGCTTCCGCGATTGTGAATAAATTGCTTCATGGACCCTTGGTTACCTTAAAGGCGGAAGCTCAATCACAGAATGGATTTGCCTTTATTGAAGCGGCAAGGCGGTTTTTCGAACTCCGGGAACGAGAGCTTACTTCGCGAGTATCTGAATATGCTGAGCCTGAGTTAGATGACGATTCGCGTGAAGAATTTCTTTCAAAGAAAGATTCTGAGTGAGTAAAGCGAATCAAACCCGTTCAACGCTTGTGATTGGTACCCGCGGCAGCCAACTTGCGCTTTGGCAAGCTGAATGGGTAAAGGCTCAACTCATGCGATTAGCGCCAGATCTTTCAGTTACACTCAAACGTATTCAGACCAGTGGGGACAAAATCCAAGACGTGCCCCTTGCCAAAGTTGGGGGGAAAGGCCTGTTTGTAAAAGAAATCGAAGAAGCTCTTTTACGAAACGAGATTGATTTAGCTGTGCATAGTATGAAGGATCTCCCAGCGGTCTTACCCCAGGGCCTGGCCATTATTTGTGTTCCTGAGCGTGAAGATCCTCGAGACGCTTTACTTTCGAGTAATGGGAAAACTTTAGATGCCTTATCCTTGGGTGCACGAGTAGGAACGAGCAGTTTACGGCGACAGGCCCAACTGTTACATGCTCGGCCAGACCTTCGAATTGAAATGTTGCGGGGCAATGTCGATACCCGTCTTCGCAAACTTCATGAGAATCAATTTGATGCTATTGTGTTGGCCGCCTCAGGATTGAGGCGATTGGGATGGGATGGGCATATTGTGGAATGTCTCCCTACCAAGGTCAGTCTTCCGGCGATTGGGCAGGGAGCATTGGGTATTGAAGGCCGGGAAGATGACGGATTTGTTCGCAACCTGATGTCAAAGCTCGAACATCGCCAGACACGTGTGACTGTTATGGCGGAGCGAGCACTGTTGAGGCGATTAGAGGGGGGGTGTCAGGTCCCTATTGCAGGGCATGCGGTCTTTGAAGGGGAAAATCTGACCCTGGATGGATTGGTGGCCAGTCTCGATGGGAAGCGCTACGTGCGTTATTCGTTGTCCGGGGCAGCATCGGATGCAGAATCCATCGGAATAACTGTGGCGGAAGAATTATTAGCGCGTGGCGCACAGCCTATTCTTCAGGAAATCTACGGAGCGGCTTGAGGGTATGGGACGGTCTCCTTCTAAAGGGCATGTATATCTTGTTGGTGCGGGCCCGGGTGATCCCCAACTATTAACCTTGCGCGGCAAAGCATGTTTGGAAATGGCAGATGTGGTGTTTTACGATCATCTGGCAAATCCAATTATATTGAACTATACGTCAAAAGATGCGGATCGTATTTACGTTGGACGAAAGGGGCGTGGCGCGTATCGAGATCAGCAAAATATAAACGCCCTGTTGGTGAATAAGGCACGTGAAGGAAAATGTGTCGTGCGATTGAAGGGTGGCGATCCCTTTGTATTTGGTCGCGGAGGAGAAGAGGCCGAGGCCTTGGCTGACGCAGGGATTTCTTTTACGGTCATTCCTGGGGTTACCGCTGCGGTTGCAGTTCCAGCCTATGCCGGAATTCCTGTGACGCACAGAATTCTTGCTTCGACCGTGTCGTTTGTGACCGGGCATGAAGATCCTACTAAGCCGTCAAGTGCTATGGAATGGCCCCGATTGGCTTCGTCAGAAGGAACATTGGTATTTTTGATGGGAACTAAAAATCTTCCAAACATTGTTGAACGATTGATTCGGGAAGGGAAATCTCCAGATACCCCTGTTGCGGCCATTCGATGGGGAACCTATGCTCGGCAACAAACCGTTGTAGGGACTCTTGCCGATATCGTGGAGAAGGTAACGAAAGCGAGTTTGGCTCCCCCAACCGTAATCGTGGTGGGCGATGTGATCCGGTTGCGGGACCGCCTTAATTGGTGGGAATCTCGCCCGTTATTTGGCAAGGGTGTACTGGTAACCAGGCCGCGGGAGCAGGCTCCGGTATTATCTCATTTGTTGGCCGAATATGGAGCCGAACCCATAGAATACCCAACCTTGGAAATTTGTCCACCAGATAGCTGGACACCCGTGGATGAGGCGATTCAAGAGCTATCATCCTATAATTGGATTATTTTCACGAGTGTGAATGGGGTTCAAGCGTTTATGAGTCGTCTTCGATTTCATAAAAAAGACGCTCGGAGTTTAGCCAATGCAAAAATTTGCTGTATTGGGCCTCGTACAGAAGAAGAAGCCAACCGCTGGGGATTAGTGGCTGATTTAGTGCCTAAGGAATTTCAAGCTGAAGGGATCTTGGAGGCCCTTGGTGGCTTCACGATAAAAGGACAACGGGTTTTGATTCCCCGAGCGAAAGTGGCGAGGGAGATTCTTCCTGAACAATTGGAGGAGATGGGGGCTGTTGTTCGGGTTGTGCACGGCTATCAAGCGGTTCCTCCAGAATCCCTATGGGAGCCTATTTCCCAAAGGTTTCGCAATCAAGACATCCAGTATTTAACCTTTACCAGTTCATCCACGGTCAAAAATTTCTGTCAGTTATTCGGTGATCGCGATGAAATGAGGAAATTGATTCAGCAAACTAAAATTGCGTGTATCGGTCCGATCACCGCTCAGACGGTTAAAGAGGAAGGACTCACTGTGGATATTGTGGCTAAGGAAAATACCGTGCCGGCGTTGGTGGAGGCCATTGTCGCGCATGCGAATCAGTGGCAGGTCAATGCCCCGGTATAATCAAGGTACTGAGGACAGGTCACCCTGTCGCTATATTTTGTTAACCGATTGATTGGAGGAGTAGAGCAATGGTTCCTGTTAAGTCCTGTATGGTGCCAATTGAAAAAATTATCAAAGTTGACCGGGATGTGTTGGTAAAAACTGCGGCGGAAATGATGCGCGATCATGGCATTGGCAGTATCTTTATCACAAGCGGAGAGGACATTATTGGAATTCTGACTGACACAGATTTGGTCCGACGCGTGGTTGCGGCTGGGGCGGATCCGCTCTCCACGACGGTAGAACAAATTATGTCCGCTCCCATTGCTTCGATCGAAGGCAATGCGACATTGCTGGATGCTAACGATTTAATGGCCAAACAACATATCCGACATTTAGGTATTACCAAAGATGGGAAAATGGTAGGGATGATCTCTGTTCGTGATCTTGTCGTCTTTTTAACCAACCTTCCACGAAAATAACATCAACAAGAATACGCTATAGGGTAAGGTGCCATTGGGAATCATACAGCCATGATCGTATGAGTGGCACCAAGACTTCTGTAGTCAGGTTTCTTGGAGTACCCTTCAGAGGTAGCAACAGACATGGGATTTCCTTTTCATAGAATGAGACGACTTCGTCAACATCCATCTTTAAGACGGATGGTGTGTGAAACATCCTTAACTTCTTCCGATCTAATTTATCCGCTATTTGTGACATTTGGGGAGAATAAACAGGAACCGATTGATTCCATGCCGGGGCAATATCGTTGGTCGGTCGATCGCCTTATTCCAGAGGTGACCAAGGTCTGGACGTCGGGAATCCCTGCGGTCATTCTTTTTGGAATCCCTCAGGAGAAGGATGAAAAAGGCACTTCGGCCCTTGATAAACAGGGAGTCGTGCAAACAGCCATTCGAGCCTTAAAAGCGGAACTTCCTGATTTAATGGTCATTACGGATGTGTGCATCGACGAATATACTTCCCATGGGCATTGCGGCATTGTCCGGGACGGAAAGATCCTGAACGATGAAACGTTGGATTGTCTTCAGGCCATGGCCCTGAGCCATGCCGAAGCGGGTGCGGACATGGTGGCTCCGTCGGATATGATGGATGGTCGGGTCAAAGCCATCCGGCAAGGTTTGGATCAACATGGCTTTACCGACATGCCCATCATGGCCTATTCGGCGAAGTATGCTTCGGCGCTGTACGCGCCTTTTCGTGATGCGGCATTCTCCACTCCCTCCTTTGGTGATCGGCGATCGTATCAAATGGATGCAGCCAATAGACGAGAAGCTTTGCGAGAAGTTGCCCTGGACCTTGAAGAGGGAGCGGACATCGTTATGGTCAAGCCGGCGTTATTTTATTTAGATATTCTTAGAGAGGTACGTGATAGAACCTCTGTTCCCGTCGCCGCTTATCAGGTAAGCGGAGAATTCAGTATGATCAAAGCTGCTGCTCAACAAGGCTGGATTGATGAACAATCTGTGATGATGGAGAGTCTGCTTTCAATGAAGCGTGCAGGAGCCGATCTCATTCTGACCTATTTTGCCAAAGAGGCAGCTGCGTTTCTCCATCAACATGAATCATGAACATTACCAGAGGTTTACCATCAGCTCCGCTCGCCGAGTTTCCCGTCTTAACCATTGGGAATTTTGATGGACAGCATATTGGTCATCGAGCCCTAATTGAAGTGGTGATCGACTATGCGCGACGCCTCAATGGTGTGCCCATGGTGTTGTCCTTCGATCCACATCCGATCCAAGTATTGCGACCGGGTACCGTTCCTAGATTTTTATCCGAAGCTCAGGAAAAATATGACTTTTTTGAACAATTGGGAATTGCGGAACTCATAATTCTTCCCTTTACCACGGCCTTGGCTGCGCTCACACCAAATCAATTTGTCGAACGGGTCTTACAGGTGGGCTTAGGTGTTCGCCAGGTGTTGGTCGGGCAGAATTTTGTATTCGGAAAAGGGCGGAGTGGAACCATTGAGGATCTTGTGCGATTCGGAAAGCAAGCTGATTTTGGGGTACATGCCGTCCCCCCTGTTCTCTTGGATGGAGAGGTGGTCAGTTCCACTCGTGTAAGAAGGTGTTTGACCACGGGTCATGTCGTAGAAGCGAACAACTGCTTGGGCCGTGCCTATCGGTTGACGGGCACCGTCATTGAGGGAGAAAAGCGTGGGCGTCAATTAGGATGGCCAACGGCTAACATTCGCATTTCCTCTCAACGAGTGCTTCCCGCTGATGGGATTTATGCCACAATAACCGAAATTGATGCTGTACGTTTCCCTTCTGTCGCCTATATTGGCCAACGGCCAACATTTCAAGAAGGAGAACGGCTTTTGGAGGTTCACGTGTTTGACCAAAATCTAGATCTGTATGGCAAAGCTATTTCTGTGTCGTTTATTGAACAGGTGCGAGAGGATCGGATTTTTTCTCACCTTGATGATTTGTTGAAACAAATGGATCATGATGGCATCCAGGCGAGAGAAATTTTAAAGAAGTACAAAGATCATCTGTCATCCCTTGTGGTTGCAAATAAGGATCAGGGATAAATGTCTTCCCGCTCACCCGTCTCAAAGTTGGAGGAAAAAGTCCATCGTGCGATACAGGCGAAGGACTTGGTGCTCCCAGGGGAAGGTCTTGTGGTGGCCGTATCTGGCGGGCCGGATTCAGTTGCCCTGTTGGGGTGTTTGGTGGCCTTGTCTTCCCGCTGGAATTGGAAGCTGCGTATTGGGCATATTAATCACGGACTTCGAGACTTGGAAAGCGAAGAAGATGCCGCGTTTGTTGAACGATTAGGGCATGACTTTGATGTGCCCGTGAGTGTCCGCAAAGCCGTACTCAGCAAACATGAGGTCCATTTGTCCAACCAGTCTCTTCAAGCCTATGCCCGGCACATTCGATATCAAGCGCTGGAGGCAATTCTTCAAGAATGTGGGGCCACAAAAATTGCCACGGGACATACAGTTGATGATCAAGCTGAAACTGTTTTGATGTGGATGCTTCGTGGTAGTGGCACGGGTGGATTGAGCGGAATCCCCCCGAAGCGCGGGATGCAAATTGTACGACCCCTTCTTGATATTTCCCGAAAAGAGGTTTTGGAATATCTGCAAGCTAGAGGGTTGTCGTACCGAATGGATTCTTCTAATTACCAGACTGTGTATATGCGAAATGATGTTCGAAAACACCTCATGCCTCAATTGAAAAAGTTTTCACCACGGATTGTAACCATTTTGTCTCGTCAAGCGGATTTGATTCGTGAAGACCATGGCTATTTAGAGCAAGTAGCACATGAAGCCTTTCAGCAACTATGTGTGAGCAGAGATGAAAGCCATATCTGCTTGGATAGGGCACCGTTGTTGGCCTTGCCGATGGCCATTCAGCGTCGAGTCGTTCGTCAGGCCATTTTTAAAATGACCGGGGTTAGTCAAAGTCCACGCTTCAACATTATTCAAGGGTTGTTAGATCAAATGGCGCATGGACAATCTGGATGGGTGCGACACATTCAAGCAATCAACGTTGCCAGGGAATATGATCGGGTGGTGTTTTCGAAAAGAGAGAACCTCACTGCTCAAGACGTTTCCGCGGGATGGGGAAAAGCCATAAAGATCAGTATTCCTGGAGAAGTGGTTTGGCCCTTAACGGGACAACGAATGAAGGTGTCCTTGAAACCTCTCCCTGAAGTTGCGAGCCAACACCATTCTTTGGAGACGCACTTTGATGGAGCGACATTTACTCCAGAATTACACATTAGGAGTTGGAGTCCTGGCGATGTGTTTTGCCCTAAAGGGATGGGCGGCCGGCAAAAGAAACTGCAAGATTTTTTTTCGGATATCAAATTGCCCCGTTCCCAGCGCGAAAAAGTTCCTTTGTTGGTGTCTCCCGAAGGTATTCTTTGGGTAGCAGGCATTCGGGGAGATGAACGATTTCAGGCATCCTCGATCACTACATCTGTTGTGTTGGCCACAATGACTTATTAATTTTGAAGATGTTATGCCAAAAATTTATGGAAAACCCTTAGTGACGCAAGAAGCAATGCGTACGCGCATTCGCGCCCTTGGCCAGCAAATTTCTCAGGACTATCAGGGAAAGGATCTCGTGGTGATCGGGGTTTTAAAGGGGGCATATGTTTTTTTTGCCGATCTAGTTCGGGTTATTCAATTGCCAATCCAGATTGATTTTCTCGTGGCTACGGGAACTAAAACAGTTGGACATCCCCCAAAGACTATAAAAATCTGGACGGACTTAACCGAAAAGATTTCCAAACGGCATGTGCTATTAGTGGAGGACATTGTTGATTCGGGGATCACCGCACAATTCTTGGTTTCTAAATTACGCAAACACAAACCTGTGTCCATTGAGGTCTGCACCTTATTAAACAAACCCGCGAATCGAGAAGTCGAGATTAAGGTCAAGTATATCGGTTTTGAGGTGCCTTCCATCTATATTGTGGGATATGGGTTGGATTTCGAGCAAAAATATCGAAATCTTCCTTACTTGGCTCAAATGGATTCGGAGCAAGTTTAATCAGGTTTCTCTCACGTTTCCGGTTGTCAGTTCTCAAAAATGCATGGTACAATCAATTGGTTCTCTTAATGTTTTCACTTTAAGTTGCTAAATTGACCTTGTATGGATTGTTAAGGGAGTTTCCCCAAAGATGAATTCTCGTGTGAAAAACCTTCTGTTTTGGGTGTTTGTCTGCCTCTTTATGATCCTGCTGTTTAATTTGTTTACCGTTCCCAATCAACACCCAGAGGATCCGGTGATTTTCAGTGAATTTATGGCCCACCTGGAACGCGGGGATGTGGAAAAAGTCATCATTAAACACAACAATATCAGCGCCATTTTGCGGGATGGCAATCGCATCCAAACGTATTCCGTTGAATATCCCGATCTTGTCAAGGTTTTGCGAGAAAAGGCTGTTCAAATTGAAGCCAAGCCGCCAGATGATGGTCCCTGGTATGTGACATTTTTGTTGTCTTGGGGTCCTTTTATCCTGTTCTTAGGCCTGTGGTTTTTCTTGATGCGGCAGATGCAGATGGGAGGCAATCGCGCGCTTTCATTTGGTAAAAGTCGCGCAAGGATGCTTACGGAAGAAAAGAAAAAAGTAACATTTGCAGACGTAGCAGGGGTTGATGAAGCCAAGGAAGAAGTGGTTGAAATAATTGAATTCCTCAAGGATCCTCAAAAATTCCAAAAGCTTGGGGGTCGAATCCCCAAGGGGGTCTTGATTGTGGGCCCTCCCGGTACCGGAAAAACACTTTTAGCCAAAGCCATTGCCGGTGAAGCAGGGGTGCCGTTCTTTAGTATTAGTGGTTCCGATTTTGTGGAGATGTTTGTAGGGGTCGGCGCCTCTCGTGTTCGAGATTTATTTGAGCAGGGGAAAAAACACGCCCCCTGTATCATTTTTATAGATGAAATTGATGCCGTAGGTCGGTTGCGTGGGGCGGGCCTAGGCGGTGGGCACGATGAACGGGAGCAAACCCTTAACCAATTATTGGTTGAAATGGATGGGTTTGATACGACGGAAGGCGTGATTCTCATAGCAGCCACAAATCGTCCTGATGTGTTAGATCCAGCCTTACTGAGACCCGGTCGTTTTGACCGGCAGGTAGTGGTGAATCGTCCGGATGTGCGTGGGCGTGCCGAAATTTTGACTGTCCATACTAAAAAAGTCCCCATTTCTCCAGGAGTTGACCTTGAACAAATTGCCCGTGGCACTCCAGGATTTTCTGGTGCGGATTTGGAAAACTTAGTCAATGAGGCGGCTTTGTGGGCGGCACGTTTGGATAAAAAATCGGTCGATCAGATTGATTTTGAAAATGCCAAAGACAAAGTGTTGATGGGGGTTGAGCGTAAAAGCATGGTGCTGAGTGAAGAAGAAAAACGCACTACCGCGTTTCATGAAGCGGGCCATGCCCTTATGGCCAAATTATTGCCTGGAACAGACCCGGTACATAAAGTGACTATTATCCCCCGGGGCCGGGCATTAGGAATGACGATGCAGTTGCCAATTGATGATCGGCACAGTTACTCAAAGGAATATTTGTATAATACGCTTTCAATCCTTTTTGGTGGACGTGTGGCCGAAGAATTAATTTTTAAAAGTGTGACCACGGGTGCCGGAAACGATATTGAGCGGGCGACCGATTTAGCCCGAAAGATGGTGTGTGAATGGGGAATGAGTGAAAAATTAGGACCATTGACCTTTGGGAAAAAAGATGAAGAAGTGTTTCTTGGGCGTGACTTTGGTTCGAAACGAGATTTCAGTGATCAAGTTGCCTTGGAAATCGACAAGGAAGTGAAACGGCTGGTTCTCGAGTCCTATGAACGAACCACCAGAATGTTAACCGAACATATCCATACTCTCCGTGCGTTAGCGGAAGCTCTTTTAGAAAAAGAGGTGTTAGACGGTATTGAAATAGATCAAATTGTTCAACGAACTTCGTCGCTCGAACATATTGCAGCCATATAACAATTTTCTTCTGCCTTTATTTCCCCCAAGAGATCCTCATCCTATAGGGTAAATGTTTATCGCCTTTTCTTGTGACAACGAAGAATTCTTAAGTGTGTGCCTGATTTCCTAGGGCACATTTCCCTTGGGTTTTCTAGTCCTTTCAGCATTGAATGAACGCTATTCATGTCATTGGTGGATTTCTCCGAGCTTCGTTGTAGGGAAAAAACCCTTCCGTTAGGGTCCAGGGTTCTCCTGATGGGCATTCTGAATGTGACTCCGGATTCTTTCTCGGACGGAGGGCAATTCTTGAATACAGCCGTGGCAATAGAGCAGGCACAGAAAATGATTGCCGAAGGGGCGGATATCCTCGATATAGGTGGAGAATCAACGAGGCCTGGGGCGACGCCGATTAGTGAAACAGAGGAAATAAAGCGAATCCGTCCTATTATGGAAGCCTTGCGGGAAATTACGGACATTCCTTTGTCGATAGACACGCGAAAAGCGTCCGTGGCCCAGATTGCCATGGAGTGTGGGGCTTCGATCGTGAATGATGTGAGTGCTTTGCAGGATGATTCTCGTATGGCTCAAGTCGTCAAGGAGTCTGGGGCCGGGGTGGTGCTCATGCATCGTCAGGGACACAGTGCTGATATGCAAAAATCCCCGTCTTATTCCAATGTGGTAAATGAAATTAAGCAGTTTTTGTCAAAAAGCATTGCCAGAGCTCGCGCTGCCGGAATTTTGTCGGATCGAATCATTATCGATCCGGGAATAGGATTTGGAAAAACCTGCCAACATAATCTTACAATTCTGGGGAACATTGGGGAATTTCTGCAATTAGAACAACCTATTATGATTGGTGCATCTCGAAAGGCTTTTCTAGGAGAATTAACGGGGAAGCCAGTGACCGACCGAGAAATGGGGAATGCCGCTGTTGCGGCCATTGCTGTGTGGCAGGGAGCCAAAATTTTAAGAGTTCATGATGTGGCGGCCATGAAAGATGCGATTCTTGTCGCTCAAGCTTTGCGAAAATCCTGCGACAAGTAATAACGACATATAAGATTTAACCAGAGGGCAATAAATGGGAAGGCTATTTGGAACGGATGGAGTTCGGGGTGTGGCAAATCTCGATCCCATGACCAGTGAAATGGCCATGAAAGTTGGCCGGTCGGCCGCTCATGTTTTTCGAAATCGGGAAGGGCGGCATCAAATCATAATTGGAAAAGATACTCGAATCTCGGGTTATATGTTGGAATCGGCCTTAACGGCCGGGCTTTGTTCCATGGGAGTGGATGTGCTTCTTGTCGGGCCCTTGCCGACCCCGGCCATTGCCTTTTTAACCAGGAGCCTTCGAGCCGATGCCGGAGTCATGATTTCCGCATCCCATAATCCTTATCAAGATAATGGGATTAAGTTTTTTTCCAACGATGGTATGAAATTACCGGATGAAGTAGAACAACGGATCGAGGATCTCATCCTGTCCAACGAAATCGAACATATTCGTCCCACCGCCGATGCCATAGGGAAAGCGTATCGGATTGATGACGCGGAAGGGAGGTATATCGAATTTGTCAAACGCTCGTTGCCCCGGGATATGGATTTTCAGAATTTGAGGGTTGTGTTGGATTGCGCCAATGGGGCGGGGTATCACGTCTTTCCAAAGGTCATTCGTGAATTGGGTGCGAAGGTTTGGGTGACGGGCAATGAACCAGATGGTCTGAACATCAATGATGGATGCGGGGCGGTGCATCCCGAACGACTCCAGCAAATGGTATTGGATCGAAAAGCGGATATTGGTATTGCTCTAGATGGGGATGCTGATCGAGCCGTCTTTGTCTGTGAACAGGGTGGGGTAGCCAGTGGAGACCATGCCTTGGCAGCATTTGCCTTGGATCTGAAACGGCAAGGGCGACTCAAGAAAGATACAGTCGTGGGAACCGTCATGAGTAATTTTGGCTTTGACATCGCCATGCGTGAGGCAGGTATTCATTTGGTTAGAACAGCCGTAGGAGATAGATATATTTTAGAGCGTATGGTGACGGATCACTATAATCTGGGCGGGGAACAATCGGGCCATATGATTTTTATGGATTACCACACGAGTGGGGATGGATTGATTACGGGCTTACAAATGCTCAAACTCATGAAGCGTGCACAGAAACCTCTTTCGGAAATTACCCAATGTATGCATTCTACCCCCCAAGTTTTGCTCGGAGTCAAAGTATCTCATAAACCCAACCTTGAATCTCTCCACGCTCTTCAGCAAGCAATAGCAGAAAAAGAGCGGCAACTCAATGGGACCGGTCGGATTCTCGTGCGCTATTCGGGCACAGAACCCCTGCTCCGTGTCATGGTTGAGGGACAAGATGATCGGATGATTCGAACGATTGCCGAAGAATTAGTCAATGTGGTGAAATCGTGTATTCATTAACCCTGTGTGTTGCATCATGTGATTTTGTATGGCGTGGTCGCTTACTTGGCCGGGCTATGGCTCGGGCCGTTTCTCCCCTATTTTCCCCTCTCGTTTCTTGGGGCTCTTCTTAGCTTTGCTTGTTTCCTAACCTGGCTTGAACAACGCGGATCGCTCTCTAAATGGGGCGGACTTGTGTTTTTTGCACTGATCGTGGGTGGAATGGGACAAGCCTATGTGGTGGCTAACAGCCAACCAGAGAATTCTTTTCTGTCCATGATTGGGACCGAGCATCCTGTCAAGTTCCAAGGTAGGATCGTTGCACCAGTTCGTCATACCCCTACAGGGCTAATCCTTTTGATTGAAGTACGTCATATTATCGACAAAGGGAGATCCCAACTTGTGCACGGATGGATTCGTCTGACGTGGCGGGAACCTGAGGGAAGTCTGGTTTACGGCAACCATGTACGTGTAACTGCCCGCATACGAGAACCGTTCGGGACCCTCAACCCTGGAGGGTTTCATTATGGTAAGTATTTGAAGCAGCATGGGGTTCACGCTGTCGCGACGGTGTCTGGGCCAGAAGCTGTTCAACTCCTCATTTCTGAGAATTCATCTTTAGGACAAAGCCTATTGGGGGAAATTGATCGATGGCGACTGGCCATTTATCAGGCGGCGACATCAAGTCTTCAGAATCCGGCCCTGGGACTATTTCTGGGAATGATTATAGGAGAACAAAGCTATATTGAACAGGATATTCGAGATGCCTTTATGGCAACCGGGACGGTGCATATTTTGTCCATTTCAGGGTCGCATTTAGGCATCCTAGCTTTGGTGGTTTTTGCGGTTGTGACATGGTGTGTTCGTCGGTTGCCGGCAAGGTGGTTAGAACGAGCCTCTCTCTATGTAACTGCCACAGAATGCTCCGTCTTAGCCACGTTACCCGTCGTTACGTTTTATATGCTCTTGGCGGGGGCGGAAATGGCGACGGTGAGATCATGGATCATGATCGTGATGTGTTGTTTGGGCGTTTGGTTTGGGCGAGAACGTAATTTGTTCACAGCCTTGGCTGCGGCCGCTTTGTTAATGTTGGCGACCAACCCTGGTGCTATCCACGACATATCGTTTCAATTATCTTTTCTTTCAGTCGTAGCGATTGGACTAGTTCTTATAGCCAGGAAAAAGAGAGATTGCGAGGCCGCTGGATCACCGATTTCAACAACACATGAAACGCTCAGTTTGCGGGGCCGGTTATTGGAAAATAGCAAGCTGGCATGGTGGGTAACCTTGGCTGTGAGTCTCACAACCTTACCCTTGGTGGCGTATTACTTTCATCAAATCCCATGGTTAGGTCTATTTACCAATATGATCATTGTACCAGTGGTGGGTCTGATTGTAATTCCGATAGGTCTTCTTGCGGCAGTAGGAGTCTTATTCAGCGGAGCGAACACTGTACCTTTGGAGTCCGTCATTCAATGGATTTTTGATGTGTTTGCTCGAGTGATTGTGGGGCTATCGCAAGTCCCGGGTGCTGAATGGCATGTGGCTTCGCCGACCATTATTACGATGTTGGTGTTCTGGTTGGTGTTGGCTGGATTGGTGTGGGTACGACAACCGCCTGTACTCAGATGGGGCTGTTTCACCTTCCTCTCAGCTATTTTGGTTTGGTGGGCCTGGTCGCCGCGAACAAATTGGGAGCCAGGTTTACTACGGGTGACTTTTCTTGATGTCGGGCAGGGGGATGCCACGTTTCTTGAATTACCCGATGGACAAACGGTCTTGATTGATGGTGGTCCGGCCTATCGTCGGTTGGATATGGGGCGAGCTGTGATCGGCCCCTATCTTTGGAATCGAGGGATTCATCGAATCGATCATGTCGTCGCCACGCATCCCCAATGGGATCATGTCGGAGGATTGCCCTGGGTGCTGAAAAATTTTGAAGTTGGGGCATATTGGGACAATGGGGTCATTCGATCCAAGGCATTTTACAAACGGCTTCAAACCGCAGTGCAAAATGCGGAACTTGAAGAACACAGCATTGATGCGGGATCTGACATTGTTGCATCAGATTCCTGTTCACTGTCTGCTTTAAGTCCATCTGTCAAAGAAAGTCCATTCATGTTGGCTTCAGCCTATGACATGAGCGGGACAGAGCTGAATAATCGTTCACTGGTCATTAGGTTGGAGTGTAATCGGCATTCCTTTTTATTCACCGCTGATGCAGAACAGGAAGCTTTAGAATACTTGCGAAAAACGTCCAGAGGCTATTCAGCAAATGTGGTTAAAGTTCCACATCATGGAGCGAAAAGTTCGTTGCATGACGGATGGCTGAATCAGATCCAAGCTCAAGCCATGGTGATTTCAGTGGGATCGCATAATCGCTATGGGCATCCAGCCTCCGAAGTAGTCGAAGCTTATGAAAAGCGTGGACTTTCTGTGTATCGAACAGATCGCGATGGCGCGATTATTATCGATGGTTCTCTCAAGGCATCTGGGCTAACCATCACGACCGCCCAACAGCAACAATTGGTTCCAGTCATTCTTAATGAAAGTTTTTGGGAAAACGAATTGGCGAACTGGAAGCGAATGTGGAATTGAAAATGGTTACATGGCGAATCCCATTCGGTCGCGATCATTAAGATGGAGTAACTCCCCTTTTGGAGAGGTGCCCAATACCACTAGGAGGATCCAAATTATTTATGGGATTGGAATTCGGGTTTTTACTGTGAGTTTTTAAAAAGTCCATGTTAACCTCTATATCCGCGACTGCCAACAATATCTCGGAACCATCTAGGTTCTGGATTGTAACGTGGCCCGATCTATACGAGTTTCAACATTGTTGTCATTACCAATAGCGCTAGAAGCACAAATGACAAGGGGTTGCGATCTTGGGATCTGAAAATACCTAGATCCCGAGTGGAACTGTCTGTACAGTCTCATCAAATTAAGTCAAGGCATTGTCAGCTTGTATTTCCCCTCCACTAGATAGATCGATCTCGTTAAGTTGCAACCATCAAGTGTGATGTTGAAGTCAAAAAGGTGTCCGAATTTTCGTTCCCCCTAGGTCTCATCTTTTAGGATTAGCGATTGGGTTTGTGAGAAGGTCTGAGTAAATCAGCTGGCTCTGCCTTTGGGATAGGTAACAGTTCATCGTAGCTCTAGGAGTAGTTCTAAGAAGCGTTGTTTTCTAAGGGAATTGCCATTAGTGCGCCAATTGATTTGGGAAAGATTCAGAAGAGAAAAGTATGAGTCTTCTCTTTATCCCCTCCGAAAAATTTTAAGGCATTAAAGCCGAGAAAAAGGAGGAAATTGTGCTTGTAATTTATTGTATCTGAAGGGACAAATAATGTACCTGTTTGTGTACCTGTCTGAGGGGTTAGTTATCAACGGTAGAGCAGGAATATTGGAAGATAGCTGTGGATCAGCCCTGCCTTGTTTGGGAAATGTGGTTCTCCCTCTCTCTTTTTGTAGGTGGCTAAAAGAGGAATAGGTTTTGCTTTCTCCACGACATAGGTAAAGTCGAGAGGAAGGTCTTCATGCTTGTGAAAGAGCAAATGAAAGGAGAGGAAACCATGAAACCACTCGGGAGTTTGAAATATCTTGTTGGTGGTTTGGCCATTGGCCTCTTAACGGGATGTTATCATCATCAAAATTCGCAGCCGCTAGCGGATCAAAAAAATTTAATTCAAGCAGTTCGCATTTCGCAAGATGACATTAATGCGGGCAATGTACCGTTCGAAAAATTGTTTTATGCTGGAAAACACATTTTCTCTAACCGATTTACCACTGATGATCACTACGGAGAAGCCGAGGACGGGCCACGTCGGAGTAAATATTCGTTAACCGATCGACCCAATTATCCATTTTTACGCTTTAATGGATTGGATTCGCAATCCTGTTTGGAATGTCATTCGGTCATCGGATTTTCTTCCCAGGAATATTCTCAGGACGAGGAACAGATACGGTTGATTAAGCAACCTGGAATCACGGGGGGAGGAGCTGGTTTTGCCTCCAACGCTTTTGGGCTCGAAAGTTTTTCGTGTAAGGCTGATGACGATTGTAACCCCACTAAAGGGTTTATTCGTAGCCCACCTCACGCGTTCGGGGCTGGTTACACTCAACAATTAGCTGAGGAAATGACGTGGGATTTGCAAGAGATTCTTCAGACCGCGGCGGCCACACCAGGCGTTTCTAAACCGTTAGAAAGTAAGGGCGTCTCATTTGGAACGGTTGTCGCAAATTCCGATGGCACGGTGAATGTGGCAGCGAGCAATCTAGACGGGGTCAGTGAGGACCTTGTCGTGCGCCCCTTCCAATGGAAAGGGCTGGCCAGCAATTTGCGTAATTTTATTACAGGGGCGATGAATTTTCATTTCAGTATCCAACCGAAGGAACTTTTTGATGCTGGTGCATTAGATAGTGGTACAGACGATAAGGATGGAGAGGTGAACGAAATCCTGGAAGGTGAAATCACTGCAGTGGGAGTGTTTCTGGCCATGTTGCGTCCCCCAGTGCAGTCGAGCAAAGGACTGGATACACAGAAAGTAGAGCAAGGCAAGACGGTCTTTATGCAATCGGATTGCGCAACTTGCCATACACCCACTCTTGAAATGGAGAATCCGTATGTTTCAGTTCGAGATCCTCGAAAAGATCAAGATGTTCAAGTAAGCATGAAAGATGAATTTTCATTTGCCTTATTGACAAGTCGTAAAACGAAGCAAGCCCAAGTTACCTTGACCGTGCCCTATGGTGCTGTGGCACCTGCGGTAGAGAAGTATGTTGTGAAGAAAGGTTTGAAGGAACGAATTACTCGAGAAGCAAAAGTAACGGATCCTGCCGGCTTCCAATCCATGCTCGCCGAGGAATTCAAGAATAAATTGGCTGGATTTACTCATAATTTAAATGATACCAGTGGTCCGCCTGAAACCCTTCCTCGGCTGCCTCAAAATGACCAAGGTACAGTGGATGTCCCCTTGTATAGTGATTTGAAACGACACAAGATGGGAACGAATTTGGCCGAATCCTTTCCGCAAAGCACGGATGCTGGAGAAACGGTCCAAGTTCCTGAAGATCAATTTTTAACTCGCCCTCTCTGGGGCGTGGCGGATACAGGTCCTTGGATGCACGATGGGCGCGCGCTAACGTTGAATGAGGCAATTCTGATGCATGAAGGAAAGGATAGTAATGATAGTGATGCCCATGCATCCATTCAGAAGTATAAAATCCTTTCGGATCAAGACAAAGAGGCTTTACGAACCTTCTTGAGTAGTTTGCGACTACCTAAGTTCAAACCTTGCCATTGGTGGTGTGGCTAAAGGGCTAAACAAAGTAAGATGAAGCGAGATAAAGCACGAGAAAAGGCCCTTGTCGAATCTTTATCGACAGGGGCTTTTCCCTTTGTTTGGTGTGTAGGGCACCTGCTCTTACGATTCGTTTGGAAGGGTGGCGAAATGATCCTCATTCTCCTCTGTTGCGGCAAGAGCCGAATCGTCTGTTTTGGGGGACGTGATGTCTTCGGAAGTTTTCTCAGGTGCCTCTTCTTCTGGGTGCAGCTGTTGGAGAGATTGAAGGAGAGACGGGAGCAACGCTTGACGGATGTTCTCGAAAAGTGATTCAGGCGGTTCTTCATCTAAGGGTGACTTTGAAAGGGCTTCTGCTAATTTGGAGAGAAGTCCTGGGATTCGTTTTCCTAATTTCTCAGGATCAATCTGAAACTGATTTTGGGCCTGTTGGATCTTATCCAAAAAATGTTCAATGGTCTGACTAGGTCCTCGTACCTCATGAGGGCCTTTTCCTTGAGAGTGATGAGCACGGTCATTTTCTTGAACGGCAAATTCAGTCGAGCGAAAGGTGATGGAGGCTGAGGTGGTTTGCTGGAAGAAGAGTGAAGCGTTCGCTAGCGAATCCAGCTCACCTAAGGAGAGGGCTGTTCCCGCTACGTGCTCGCTATTGCCTGCCGAAAGTTCTTGTAACAGGCTCTCGGACGAGTGAATGAATGCCTGAATGTCGGCCAGTTCTTGTTCATTCAGATCGCCCTCAATGAGCAGGTTGAAATGGGACTGCTCCGACGTGCTCAATTGTTGGCTCCGAAGGTTCACCGCCTGCCCTTCCGCTAATCTGAGGAAATTATACGATGCAAAAGAAAGCTGGCTTGCCGAGTTGGTCGACAACGACACGCGATCTCCCTCTGCCGTGGTAAAAGAAAAATTGGAGGTGATCGATGCCTGTGCCTTGGCTTGGAATTGCTGGATTCTTTTCGCAAAGGGTGTTGTTGAAAGCACCTGTTGAAAATCAGGAAATTGACTGAAGAGATGTGAAATAGACGACATAGATATTTTCCTTAGATTGGGAAAAGTATAAGAAAACGTATAGTCAATATCGGTTTGTCCATGCCCAATCTGGAACCCACTCTATTCTTCATGGGGATGTTTTCCTTTTTTCCTTGAGAAAATAAAGGAGAGGGGGAAGCTAATTTGAGTACGTATGTTCGAAAAAGAATGTTCGTTCGGCATTAGTCAAGTTTGAAGGTGCCAGTAGATTGTAGCCAAATAGAACCTGGAGGTTGAGAACACTTGGATTTATTATGAGTTTGAATATGGAACCTTTTTGCCAAGACCAGAAAATTTCTCAGGGACTAACGTCGGTTTGGCCAAATCTTAGGGTCGAACTACGAACTAGTGGGGGCAAGGTCGAGCCTTTCGATGTTTCAAAGTCCCATTGTGGAGCAGGTGTTATTTGTTGCTCAGTTTCTGTCTAGAAAATTGGAAATCGTGTCTCAGAGAAACCCGATCAGCAAAAATTTCGCTCAACTCGCTCGATTTTATAATGGTTCTGGCTATGCCAAGCATCATTATGATGAATCCTTGGCTCGTTGGTCCGTGAGTTTCAATCGTTATAATGTGGAAAGACCTCCTATGGCGTCATTCCGGCATGGGGTTGGCCGGAATCTCTCTTTTCTATTTTTGGTTAGATACCTGCCAAAAACCGCAGGTATGGCGGTGGGTGGAAACGTTTGATTGCACGGTGTTAGGAATGGTTCTGAAGGGCTTCAAAAATGGGGCGAGGGTTGGGAAGAAGTTCCCATTGAAGAATCGTGAGGGAGTCCTCGACATAGACGGGATGGCGCATGCCGTTGAGGACAGTTGTGACACCAGGGGTGCTGGCCAGTGTCCAGAGAGCTTTTCGGGAAAAGGGTTCTGAATGTTTGTTTTCTGGAAGATAGGGATCGATGATTTGACGTAACTCCGAAAGTTTTTTCGCGCTTTTCTGTGCGGCTTCCATCCGCATGACTTTCAGGAGTGCCACCAATTCCGGTACATATTTTTCTCGCCAGGATTCCCAGATCTTCTCTTCTTCCTTTCGGCCTTCAAAGTGTTTGGTGAGCAGTTGGAACACGCGATTTACGTGCGGGGCGATCGTGTGGGATTCGATTTGATCCCAATGTTCCAGGTTTTGGACCGATGGCCGAACACGTTTAAGTTCCTCAGCCCAATTGAAATAGTCCAACGGTGAAGCGCCTTTTTCGGGTCGAGGAATATTGGGCCCAAGGACTTGTTGGTAATCATGTTCCAGGGCGGCCACTTTGGGGTGTTGGGCTTCAAAATTAGTATTGGAAATCTCCGCTTGCGGATCTGCCAATCGGATCATGCCGGCTCCCTTTCCAGGGATGGCATTCAAAGGACGATTAGCCAACACGGCGATCTCTTGTTCGCGAGCGAGAGATAAGACGGTCTCTGCATGGTCCTTCCCCGTATTCTGGACTAGAAGCGCACCGCTTTCAAAGAGGTTCATTGGCAGTTGCAAGACGTGGAAATGATGGTGCATCTGTCCTGTTTGTCGGGCGGCATTGTGAGCGGCTTCCAGCATGCGTGACAGTGAGGTGGCTTCTGGGTCGTCAGGTTTCGCGGTGCAGGTGTTGGATGAGACACCATAATATTGCAATCGACCTGCAGCGACTTGAGATTCCAAGTAGGCAAAAGCCTTTTCCAAGCGACGATAAAATTCCTGCCGGAGATCTTGCAATTGGAGTGCGTTGATCGACAGGTTTCGGTTTTTGGCCTCTGACAGAAAATACTCTGGATTGTGGAGCAGGCAGACATCCAATGTGGCCAGCCCTAGCCGATCCAATGACATCGTAAGTTGCTCTTCCAAAAACTCAGGGTGGAGACAATGCCAAATCCCTTCTCCATATTTGACCATTTCGGGAAAAGGCTTTCCGGCTTGTTCTCGTGCTTCAGCTCGGACCAGATTTTGCCCTTGGACGTACCCAATTTTGGAAACCACAATGATTTCTTCCCGGGTGATAAATCGTTTGGCGATCAGGTCCTTCACCACCGTTCCCACCAGTCGCTCGCTTTGTCCGTCGGCGTAATTCGTTGAGGTATCGATGAGATTACATCCTTCCTGGAGGGCTTTTTCCAATGCCTTTCGGTGGTCTTCGACCCCCAGACTGATTCGATACCCGCCAAAACCGATTCGGGAAGTGGTCAATCCCGTCGATCCTAGTGACGTATAGCCATGAGAGGAGGGACGAGTGGTTCGAGCACTGCCCAAGATGTTTGCCACATAGGTTCCCGTTCCTT
Organism: Nitrospirales bacterium; assembly: GCA_965223185.1. GTDB lineage: Bacteria > Nitrospirota > Nitrospiria > Nitrospirales > UBA8639 > Nitrospira_E. The sequence continues at coordinate 2,007,352 of OZ244988.1, forward strand.
GCGGCGTGGCATGTCCTGGAAGTCCCTCAGTGGTTAATGTCTGGTGAGTTCTTTCCGTTTGTGTTGCGCTTTTTTGAGGGTTGTGTAGTGCAGACGGGACTTCTTCTGGATCGGTGATTGGGGTTTGACAGGAAAAGTTTCGACAGATGTAGAGTGCGGCCTTTTCATGAACTGGAGTTTTGCCTGTTAATAAAGGATGTGAAACGTCGGTCTCAGGATCCTGACGATAGGCCACAATACGGTATGGCAGAAAGCAACGATTAATGGCGGTAAGAAATTGTGTGTAAGACTTTGTGTTTGTCCCGCCGACCACGGCTAATTCGATGGGGCCACGAAGCAAGAGATCGACGACCATGAGACTTTTGGGGAATCCCCGTGGAACCTGTCCAATTTGTTGTCCGTAGGCTCGGACGGCGTTGGTGGCAGCGCTGCGAAAATCCTCTCGATCAAAATGAAACGACAAGCGGGCCAGAACGGATGCGGCCACGGCATTGCCACTTGGGGTTGCACCGTCAGCCCCTTCTCGGCCTCGAAGAATTAAGGTTTCGTGATTAACCGCAGTCGTAAAGAATCCTCCATGTTCTCGATCTTCAAAATCTTCGATCAACCTTTCGCCTAAAGCGACAGCTTCGTAGAGATACCGTTCGATGCCTGTGGCTTCATACACTTCCAGCATGGCTTCCGCAGCATAGGCATAATCTTCAAGACAGGCGTTCAGATGAGCCTTGCCCTTTCGATACGTTCGCCATAAATGATTGTCAGGCCTGGAAAGGGTCGTCAGGAGAAAGTCCGCCGCCTGGATCGCGCCGTTCAGGTAGGGTTGATGATTGAAGACGCGTCCGGCTTCAGCCATTGTGCCGATCATCATGCCATTCCAGGCCGTAATAATTTTGTCATCCAGACCGGGTGGGATGCGCTTCAGGCGGGCTTGATAGACGAGAGGCCGAACACGATCGATGGTTTGTTGCAAGTCTTCTGACGAACAACCTAATTCTTGTGCGACTGCTTCCAGTGATTTGGGTGTTCGAGGAATGCTGGACTTTTCCCAATTGCCCGCCTCGGTGATATCGAAATAGGCACAAAATCGTTTGGCGTCTTCTTCATCAGTAACGATTTCCTGAACCTGTGCCGGGGTCCACACAAAAAACTTACCCTCCACGCCCTCACTGTCGGCATCCGTGGCTGAATAAAATCCACCTTCAGGAGCGGTCATTTCTCTGAGAATATAATCCAGAGTTTGAGTGGCGACGTGGCGGTAGTGTTCAAGGCCGGTGACCTGAAAGGCTTCCACATAGGTGCGGGCGAGCAGCGCGTTGTCATACAGCATTTTTTCAAAATGCGGGACCAACCATTCATCATCAGTGGAATAGCGGGCAAAGCCGCCCCCTATATGGTCATACATGCCACCGGCGGCCATACCGTCGAGGGTCTTGGTAATCATTCCGAGAGTTTTTTCCTGTCGACTCCAATAATATTGCCGAAGCAGAAATGACAAGCTGGTGGCAGGTGGAAATTTAGGGGCGCGACCAAACCCCCCGTAGCGTGCGTCGAAATCACGGGCAAATTGTTTGACCGCGTTCTCAATCTCGGCCTCACCGACAGCCAAAGGCGAAGCCGGCTGCAGCGCTGATCGGAGCCGAGAGGTGAAACGTTCGGCTTGCTGGACGATGTTTGCATGATCCTTTGTCCAGGCTTCTCCAATGTTTGTGACGATCGATCCAAAGCCAGGTCTTCCCCATTTGTCGGTGGGTGGGAAATACGTTCCCGCAAAAATCGGTTCTTGGTCCGGGGTCAGAAAGACAGTCATGGGCCATCCGCCATGTCCCTGGTTCATGGCCGTGGTGGCTTGCATGTAGATTTCATCGATATCAGGACGTTCTTCACGATCCACTTTGATATTAATGAAATATTTGTTCATCAGGTCGGCGATGGCTTCATTTTCAAAGGATTCCCGCTCCATCACGTGGCACCAGTGGCAAGCTGAATAGCCCACTGATAACAGAATGGGTTTATTCTGCTCTCTAGCTTGATTGAGTGCATCCTCGCCCCAGGGAAACCAATCCACTGGATTGTATGCATGCTGTAGCAAGTAGGGACTGGTTTCGTGAATCAGTCGGTTTGGTTGGCGGTTATTTGAAGGATTGGTCATAAAGTAGAAGATGATCCCCCTTGGGGAAGCTATGGTGGCATTCGCAACCGTTCTCGTGAAAATTTAAGACCCAAAAGGAGTTATTTGGTTTCTCCAAGACTGCGTTCGTATAAAAGGACCTTCCAGCCATCGGTTTCGGAAATGAAGCCATTGGGCTGCACAACCGGTAGCATGCCAGTTCCAGGAACTCGGCCGGTTTGGCCCATACTGCCATTCTTCAGAACCCACATCATTTCTCCGGGTGTGCGGAAGGTATTGAATTTTGGGTTCGTGAAATTCCGTGGTTGGATTGGCAGATTTTTTGCCGCAGCACCGTCACCTTTGCCTTCTGCTCCATGGCAACTGATACAGCCCCCTCGTCCCAAAAATATTTCTTTCCCTTCAGCAAGAATTTCGGGGGTGGGTTCAAATGGTGGTTTGAGGGCTTTGGCTGCTCTCAGCTCATTGGAAGGCACTCGAGAAATTTTGATATTAAATTCTCCTCCTGCTGTGCCGTAACCTGCTGGGTTGACCGCCAAAGCTGGGAATGCCGGCAACACAAGGGAAAACAGCCCTGTCAGGAAAATCGTGCGTGTCATTGAATCCTCCTTCTTAAGAATCGATAGGGTGAAACCCATAATTGAATGAATGTACCGCAATAAATTGGATAGTCTTGTGATTGTCATGAGAAAACGCAAAGATAGTCAGGATAGCAAGGCCTTGAAATAGGGGGCAATGCCTGATTCAGAAGCCAGGATATGGAAGGCGAGAGAAGACTGTCTCTAAAGGGGTTGATGATTATGGTACAGTGGGCTTTCTTTTTTTGAACTTCCTGGGTCTTAGAGCGGACGTTATGGCGTTAAATAATCATAATCGACGAAAGTTTGTCACAGGGATGACACGCCGAATTGCTCAACTTCGGGCACAGGCAGAGCAAAGTTTGGATTTTGCGATTGAGACCATGTTTCAGGAGCGTCTAGAAGCGTATTTGAGAGTGGAAGAAGGTTTATTAGAGGTGGATCGAATGCTGGTCCTCGTGGAAGCGGAGGTGGAAGATATTTGTGAAGTAAATGCGGCTCAGCGATTGGAATCTCGCTTGGAATTTATTGAAGATCGATTTGAGGAATTTGAAAGTGAAATCCGCCAACGACCGCGTCGCCGGCGTCGGAGAATTAATCTATTTAATTTCTTTAAAGCGGCCAGTGGGGGTGGTGGAGATCCAATGGAGGCAACGGGGGAAGTCCGCTCGGCCATTCAAGCCTTCGAAATTTTAGAAATTGAATTTGGGTCCTCGTTGCCTGTCGTCACACGAGCCTTCCGAGAACGTGCGAAGAAACTCCATCCTGACATCCGGCAGGGCGATCGTAGTTCTGAGCCTGAGCTCAGAAAAATCATTGAAGCCTACCAATACCTCAAAACCGAATACTTTGGTACGGGCGGAGAAGAATCCAGCCCCCGACCATTTTAGGGACGAGAAATCTCCTGCAAGAAATTGAAAAGGTTAAAGGAGTTGTTTGATGGTTTCTGGAGGGCGGGCGAGTATGACCTGATCACCTTTTTGAACGAGGGGACGTTGAATCAAATCCGGTTGTTTAATCATGATGTCTAAGAGTTCGTCATCGGTGAATTGCGACTGGGCAAGATTCAAGCGTTTGTACACCTCTTCTTTTTTGCGTATCACATCAGAAGATTTCAGACCGGCCTTTTTGAGAAGCCCTTTGAGTTTTGACTTGGAAAAGGGTTTTTCATAATAGTTGACGGCAGTAAAAGGTTGACCGCTTTCCTCAACCAATTTAATCACAGTCCGACAGGTGGAGCAGGTTGGTTTTTGATAAATGGTGATTTCTGACATCCGTGTGTCTCCTTTGAATGTAAAGGGAGTATTCTTGTAGCCTTGACCTCCATTTTCAGGCCATGCTACAAGCTGTTCCGCCGCTTATGAGTAAACCACGTGCCACAATTGTGTGTTGGGATATCCGATAGAATGAGCAACGCGACAGAATCTCAAGAATTTTTTTGTGCGACGCAAACTCAGCGAACATTAAAGGATTTGCGGATTAAACGTAAAGGCCAACCGGTGTATGTTGTTGGTCACGAAGATCGATATAAAGGGAAAGAAGGGGTATTTGAATTTTTTAATGTTCGGCTGGCTGTGGTAAAATTCCCTGATGAGAAAACGCTGGGGTATGATCCACTGGATCTATTATTGCCCTCTGAAATTAATGAAGATGGTATTGCCTTCTTTGAAATCCGCTACTGTGAATCATGTGATCAGCTCTTTCCCTTGACCTCGGAAGAATTTCATATGGCTGAAGAACGTCGTGAATGTCCCGAATGTTCTCCGTAATCTCCTGGGAGCCTTTCTCTACTCTTTTCTCTGATCCACCATTCTCCTAAGAACAGTTCTCTGATTTTCACTGGAAGCAAACGGTTTCGGAAAGGTTCCTCATTCGGAAAAGGTGCTTTAAGTATCGCAGGAACTATTCGCCCTATACTGACCCGTCGCCCCAGCGGAGTTTGGTTCGTAGCACTTCGAAATAACTTCGGCCGGGGAAGCGAATGAGCTGTGTGCGATGCTCCGATGTCCGGATTTCTACAATATCTCCTGCAAGAATTTCTTGCCCCTCCTGTCCATCGACGGTTGCCATGGCTGGGTCCTGACTTGTGAGCTGAATGGAAATGGAGACTGTGTTGGGTGCGAGGAAAGGCCGATGAGACAGCGTATGCGGACAGATGGGGTTAATCAAGAGGGCCTCTAGGCTGGGATCTAAGATTGGTCCATTGGTTGAGAGGGAATACGCTGTCGATCCTGTAGGGGTAGAGACAATAAGTCCGTCGCTTTGCATGTTCGTCATGAATGCATCATTCACCGAAACGGTGGTGGAAATCATGCGTACCACATGTCCTTTGCTGACGACCACATCGTTCAAGGCGGTGTAAGTCCCAATGATTTGGTTAACCCGTTTTATTTGGACAGACAGCATTAAGCGAGCATCTAATTGATATTCTCCGGAAAATATTTTCTCCAATGCCATGGGGAGATCGTCGAAGTTGATCTCGGTGAGAAAGCCCAGACCGCCCATATTGACCCCTAAGATAGGAATGCCTCGTTGTTCGACCAGTCGTGCTCCACTCAACATCGTTCCATCACCTCCCAGAACAATGAGAAGATCGGCTTCCTTCGCAATGCGTTGTCGTTCAGGACATGATGGAGAAGGGGGCATGTCAGTGGCATCCAGGAGAATTGTTTTGTGGTAGGCGTCTAACCACTCTTGGACCTGTTTCACGCGTTGTCGCATGTTGGGAGCAGACGGTTTGGTTAAGATGCCGATAGTTTGAAATGTAGTCATGACTATTGAGGGGGTGTTCTTGATAAGAAACCCGATGGTAGTCTCTTGAGAAAGGTGATAGCAAGCTTTAAACGTTCTCAAAACCCTAGGCAAAAATTTCCCATTTTCAAGGCTTTCTTTGAACGCATTTTGTTGGTAGAGTTTGTCTTCAGTCTGTCTAAAACAGCGCCAGGCATGACAGCATTTTGCTTGACAGTTTTAGGGGGGCACGGATAGACTGAAAATAGGAAATTTCCTTAAGAAATCTCCAATGCGGAATGGTGTGGTGAACTGAAAGTTTCGCGTATAATCGGCCAGAGGAGGTACAATGTTCGAACGATTCACGGATCGTGGGAGAAAGATTATCATCCTTGCCAGAGAGGAAGCGGAACGGCATCAGAATGATTATTTAGGTACGGAACATCTGGTCCTGGCCATCCTTCGCGAATCAGACGGCATTGCCCTGATGATTATTAAGAAGATGGGGCTCTCGCCTGAGCAAATCCGGTTAGAAATTGAACGTAACCTTCCGGGTGGCGGCACGACTGTCACCTTCGGGGAAATTCCCTTTAGCCCTCGCGTTAAAAAAGTCATTGAATACGGCGTCGAAGAGGCCCGGTTACTTGGCCATAATCATATTGGCAGCGAACATTTGCTCCTGGGCCTTCTTCGTGAAGAAGAAGGAATTGGTGGAAAAGTGTTACGGAGCTTAGGGGCTAACCTGCTCACGGCACGACAACTCACCGTAACCTTTTTAAGAAAGACAGGGACTAGAGAGCGGGATAAGAAAAGTAGTACTCCGGCTCTAGATGAATTTGGGCGAGATTTAACCCAGTTGGCCCAAGAAGGGACCTTAGACCCTGTGATCGGTCGGGCCGATGAGATCGAACGGGTTCTGCAGATTCTAAGTCGCCGAACAAAAAATAATCCGGCGCTCATTGGTGAGTCCGGTGTAGGCAAAACCGCCATTGTTGAAGGATTGGCCCAACGGATTATTGGATTGGATGTGCCCGACAATTTGTTGAACCGTCGGGTTATCGCATTGGATCTTGGGTCTCTCGTCGCGGGCACTAAATATCGTGGTCAATTTGAAGAACGCCTGAAAGTGGTCATGAAGGAAATTTCTCAGGCCGGTAATATCATTCTCTTTATTGATGAGTTGCACACCTTAGTAGGTGCTGGTGCAGCTGAAGGATCCATTGATGCCGCCAATATGTTGAAGCCAGCTTTGTCTCGAGGGGAAATACAATGTATTGGGGCCACCACTCTTGATGAATATCGCAAGCACATTGAAAAAGATGGCGCTTTGAAGCGGCGATTTCAATCAATCCACGTGCAGCCTCCTTCAGTTGAGGAGACCATCAGCATTATCCAGGGTCTTCGTGATCGGTATGAAGAACACCATGGCGTAGATTATACGGATGAAGCTATTGAAGAAGCCGTCAAGCTAACAGATCGGTACATCACTGACCGATTTTTACCCGATAAAGCGATTGATTTGATTGATGAAGCCGGTTCCCGGGCCAAACTTTTAACCTATGCGCTTCCGCCGGAACTCAAATCCCTGGATCAGGAATTGAAGCGAGTCGCCCGTGAAAAAGAGGTCGCGATCGGGTTGCAGAATTTTGAAGAAGCCGTGAAATTTCGGGAAGAAGAAGAACGGTTCCGGAAGTTACTGGATGATGCCAAGCAAGATTGGAAGAAAAAACAGGAGAAAAATCGTCCGGTCATCACTGGAGAGGATGTGGCCTATGTCGTCTCCAAGATTACAGGCATTCCTCTCTTTAGACTCGAAGAAGAAGAGTCCGAAAAACTTCTACACATGGAGGACTATCTCCATAAACGGATCGTGGGACAAGAAGAGGCCATATCCGCCATTTGCCGTTCCATTCGGCGGTCTCGTGCTGGCTTGAAAGATGCCCGAAAGCCCATTGGATCGTTTATTTTCCTGGGGCCAACTGGTGTAGGAAAGACCGAATTGGCGCGAGCCCTAGCAGAGTTCTTGTTTAATACCGATGAAGCCTTGATTCGGGTGGATATGTCTGAATACCAAGAGAAATTTACGAGTTCCAGACTGTTTGGAGCTCCTCCCGGCTATGTCGGTTATGAAGAAGGCGGACAACTGACGGAAAAGGTGAGGCGTCGTCCTTATTCAGTTGTCCTATTTGATGAAATTGAAAAAGCGCATCCTGATATTTTCAATGTGCTCTTGCAAGTCCTGGATGATGGTGTCCTCACAGATAGTTTAGGCCGTAAGGTCGATTTCAAAAACACGATTCTGGTGATGACATCCAATATTGGCACCCGGTTTATTCAAAAAGGAGTGTCTCTTGGATTCCAACGTGATGTGGAATCGGAAAACACTACACGTGTGAAAGGCGAAGTCCTGGGTGAGCTTAAACGTCACTTTAGCCCGGAATTCTTAAACCGTCTAGATGAACTGGTTGTCTTCCATCAACTCACGAAAGAACACTTGTTCAGCATTATCGATATTCTCATTGGGGAACTAAATGCCCGGCTGGTTGAGCGAGGCGTGGTACTAGATGTGAGTGAAGAGGTCAAGCAATGGCTAATCGATGAAGGGTTTGAAGCTCAGTATGGTGCTCGCCCCCTTCGAAGAACCATCCAGCGCTGCTTAGGTGATCCCCTTTCGGAGGAACTCATTAAAGGGCGGTTTAAAGATGCCAAAAAAATTAGAGTTATACTGACCGATCAAACACCGAGTTTCATTGAGGACGAAGTGTTGGCGAGTGTGTGATTGGAAGTAGGAGAGGCTTGAAGTTTGATAAGGCCCTCAGGACGTTATGTTCTGAGGGTCTTATTATTTTGTGGGAAATGGGTTTTTGGAAAGGCCGCCAATGATCTTAGGTATTGAAACCTCCTGTGATGAAACAGCCGTTGCTGTGCTGGATGATGACGGGAAAATACTGTCGAATATTCTCGATTCTCAGGTCGATATGCATGCGCCGTTTGGAGGTGTCGTGCCTGAGCTAGCTTCTCGACGACATATAGAACGCTTGGAGACGCTGACAAGAGAAGCCTTGAATCGCGCCTCACTTTCCCTGAATGAGATAACCGGCATCACGGTCACTAACCGACCTGGTTTGATCGGGGCGCTGATTGTCGGATTAAATTTTGCGAAAGCGTTGGCCTACGCCCGAAATATTCCCTATGTCACTGTGAATCATTTAGAAGGGCATCTGGCCTCGGCGTGGTTGGCCAACCCAGAAATGGCGGTTCCAGCGATGGTATTGGTCGCTTCAGGAGGTCATACGCATTTGGCCTGGGTTCCCCAACGTGGGGACTTTCAATTTATTGGGAAGACGGTGGACGATGCGGCTGGGGAGGCCTTTGATAAGGGCGCCAAAATGTTGGACTTGCCTTATCCTGGTGGACCGGCCATTGATGCCTTGGCCAAAAATGGCAATCCGCAGGCAGTGTCCTTTCCACGGCCTCAATTGCATAGCGGTGATCACACCTTTAGTTTTAGTGGGCTCAAAACCGCACTGCTCTATTATTTGAAAAAGACCAAACAGTCAACAGATATGCCATTGTCCACGCCCGACATTGCAGCGAGTTACCAAGAAGCCATTGTGGACGTGTTGGTGGCCAAACTGTGTGATGCGGCACGGGAATATCGAGCCAAAGCCATCTCGATTGTGGGAGGGGTTGCGGCCAATTCTCGGTTGCGAGAGAAACTTGAGGAACGGGCGGTCCTCAACGGACTGCAGCTCACTCTTCCGCCGCGTGCCTTATGTACGGATAATGCCGCCATGATCGCTGCCGCGGGATTGGAAAAATTGAGACGACGGGAATATGCGTCTTGGGCCGAAGATGCGCTGTCGACCATGCAGTGTAAAAATGAATTTATGGCAAAGCCGATTGCATCTCTATAATATCCCTGACAGATTTCTCAGTTGACCCACAAAGGAGAGCGAACATTCCACAAGTACTCGGTAATCTTCAAGGGTTAAAAGCCAATTATTCCAGTCGGATTGAACGATTGTATCGCCGCCGGATTCCCCCTGAAAAAGTCATCACGCTAGACGCGGCGCGTGAATGTGCCGATTTGACATTTGAAACCCGCCGTCAGATAGGATTATTGGTGAATCGGCAGGGGCAAATTGAATCGGTCATTATCGGGAATGACCATGAATTGGTGATTCCCCATTTGTCCAGAACTCGTTCAGGCCTGCGGTTGTTGCGTGGAGTACGATTAGTTCACACCCACCTTAAAAATCAACCGCTGACTCAGGACGACCTCACCGATTTGGCGCTTCTGCGGTTGGATTTAATTATGGCATTGGGCGTGGGGAAATCAGGAGGATTGCAGGATGTGTTTGTAGCTCATAATGTGCCACATTCTGGGAAGGATCGTGCCTATGTACAGTTGAAACCTTGCCCTTTCCAAACCTTCGACATGAATTGTCAGGAATTTATTCAATCCTTAGAGCAGGATATTCTGAAAGGTTGTCAGGCATCTCAAGAGGGTGTTCGGGAAGGTCGGGCCTTATTGGTGAGTGTGGGAACTGGACATGGGGCTTTTCAACAAGAGCGTCTTGAGGAACTGCAAGAATTAGTGAAATCACAGGATGTTGAAGTGTTAGGATGTGTAACGCAGCGTCCCGCCTCTATTCATCCCAAGTATGTGGTGGGTTCTGGAAAAATGAAGGAGTTAGCTATCCGAGCTCTGCAATCTGGAGCGGATATGTTGATTTTTGATCAAGATCTGACCCCTGCTCAAGTACGAGGTATTTCGGAACTGACAGAACTTCGGGTGTTGGATCGTTCCCAGGTCATTCTTGATATTTTTGCCCGGCGAGCACATTCTCATATTGGGAATATTCAGGTGGAGTTGGCGCAGTTACGATATCGGTTGCCACGATTGGCTCAATCCAGTACCGCCTTCTCACGTTTGGCGGGTGGGATTGGAACACGTGGACCGGGAGAAACGAAGTTGGAATCGGATCGTCGACGGATTCGTGACCGCATTCAACATTTGGAACGGGATCTCACGGCAATCGGGCAAGGCCGTCACGAGCAACGGAAACGGCGAATCAAACGTGGGCTGCCCGTGGTTTCTATTATTGGGTATACGAATGCCGGAAAATCGACCCTGTTCAATGCACTGACGCATAGCCAGGTGTCCGTGAAAGATAGAGTGTTTGAAACACTCGATACGGTTAGTCGGAGTTGGCATCTTCCCATTCTCGGAGAAGTGATTCTCACGGATACCGTCGGGTTTATCCGAGATTTACCCAAAGATTTAGTTGCAGCGTTTCATACCACTTTACAAGAATTGCAAGAAGCCGATGTGTTGGTGCACGTCATTGACGCCCATGCGCAAAATCCCGATCAACACATTACTGCCGTCGAACGGATCTTAGGGGATCTTGGTCTTCAGGAAATTCCCTGCCTCCGGTTTTTTAATAAAGGGGATCTCATTGACGATGAGGCCATGGCGAGTTTGTGCCATCGTTATGGTGGCGTGGGTGGGTCAGCGTTGGAAGAGGCGTCGCTTGAGCTGATTCGGCAAGAGGTTGGACAATTGCTCCAACCTCTTCATCATCCTTATCCTCAATTTTGTCAAACCCGTTCGACTGCCCTGGTCGAAAATATCCCTTCTGCCAATGGCATTGGATGAGGATAGTGGCGACTCGAACAATTTCCCTCAAAAAACACCTTCGTCCTCACAGGTCGAAGCTTGCGGCGAAAAAACGGATGGGGCGTATTCTGTCCTCGTTACGGAAATCTATTGCAGATCCCAGGGTGGCACTCGATTCCACAAATCCTTTTGAGCTATTGGTGGCCACTATTTTGTCGGCACAATGTACCGATGAGCGTGTGAATCAAGTGACGCCCAACCTTTTTGCCAGGTATCGGACGGCAAAAGAACTTGCGAAGGCCGATCAAACCGAATTGCAAGAGCTCATCAAATCTACGGGATTTTTTAAGAGCAAAGCTCGAAACCTGATTGGATGTGCACAGAAAATTGTGACCGCGTTTCATGGAAGAATTCCCGAAACTATGGAGGAGTTGACCACGCTGCCAGGCGTTGGGCGTAAAACCGCTAATGTGATTTTAGGGAGTTATTTCGGGGTGCCGGCAGTGGTGGTCGATACGCATGTAAAACGAGTGGCCAATCGTCTTGACTTGACCGGAAGCCAAGATCCAACCAAAATTGAGGAGGATCTCCAATTTCTCATGCCGCCATCTGATTGGACTATTGGCGCCCAACGGTTGTTATTACATGGGCGTCATGTGTGTCAGGCCAGATCCCCACAATGTCATCAGTGTGTTCTGTATCAGGATTGCGATTGGGAAGGAAAAAAATCGTTGGCATGAAAAGCATGACTGGATTTGGAAAACGGGAAACCCTGTCGCAGGGAACCATGGTCGGCGTGGAAATTCGATCGGTAAATCATCGATTTTGTGAGATCATGACGCGGCTGCCTAAAAGTCTCTCTTGTATGGAACTGGACCTGAAAGATCAGATCAAAAAAGTATGTGAGCGAGGGCGAATTGAAATAATGGTGACGGTCAATGGTGGCAGTTCTCCCAACAAAAAACATGTGCAATTAGATCACGATCTGGCCCGTCGTTACGTTCAAGGCTTGAACAATCTGCAACGTGACTGTCAATTGAGCGGAACCATTGACATCAATGTCCTCGCGGGATTCCGAGATCTTTTTTTTGTGAATGAGGAGACGGCTCCGCTGAAAGATCTGTCGACCGTTGTCACGGGACTCACAAAAAAAGCTTTGAGCGATTTGGAAAAAATGCGCAAGAAAGAAGGGGCAGTTTTACAAAAAGATTTAACACAGCGTCTTGCTACCATTGAAGGGCGTCTTCGTACGGTTCAACATCGAATTCCATTGTCCCTGGAGGCCTCCACCCAGCGTTTAAAATCGCGGGTGGCCAAATTGCTAGAAGGACATGCGATCAATATGGATCGGGTGGCCCAAGAAATTGCGATGTTGGCGGAACGTTCCGATGTGACGGAAGAACTCACCAGGTTGAAAAGCCACGTGGTACAATTCCGGACGGCTCTGAAAGAAAAACGTCCGGTTGGTAAACGGCTTGATTTTCTTCTTCAAGAAATGGGACGTGAAGTGAACACCATCGGATCCAAAGCGAACGATGGGGACATTTCTTCCGAAGTGGTCGAGCTCAAAAGTGAATTGGAAAAAATTCGAGAACAGGTTCAAAACATTGAATGACGATGTAGAGTCATCCTCCCTAGGTGAATTGAAATGTCCCTAACGGGGAAGCAACTCTTGTTTGTCGTCTCCGGCCCTTCGGGTGTGGGGAAGTCGACCTTGTGTCGTCATATCCTAGAGGATGTGCCGGATATTCGTTTGTCAGTGTCTTGTACCACTCGTCCTCCACGTTCCGGCGAAGTTGATGGCAAGGAATATCGTTTTATCTCTGAAGACGTCTTTCGAACAAAAATTGAAGAGCATGCCTTTGCGGAATGGGCCGAAGTGTATGGCCGGTTGTACGGAACCCCGTGGATGGAACTAGAACAGAAGCCGGGCATACAAACAGATCTGTTGTTGGATATTGATGTTCAAGGTGCTCGTCAGGTCATGAAGACCTTACAAAAAGCGGTCACCATTTTTATTCTACCGCCGTCATTGGAAATTTTAAAAAATCGATTGGCGGGGCGGGGGACAGATTCTTCCGAAGAACAGCATCGGCGGTTTCAAAAATCTCAGGAAGAAATGAAGAGTTATTCTGAATACCAGTATACGATTCGAAATGAAACCTTGGATCAGGCCATTCAGGAATTGCGAGCCGTCATTATGGCTGAGCGGGTGAAGACCACCCATGTTGAGCCTGCCCAAGTTTTTCGATAAAGGCTGCAATGAAGAGATTGAATAGGGTAAACTTGTTTTGTTGATTGTTCACTGTCACAGAAAGGATCAGGTGAGTCGATGGATGCATTATCACTATTACCGCAACATCATCAAAAAGAATTTGATTCCCGCTATCGCATAGTCTTGATTGCGGCTCAGCGCGCCAAGCAATTAGTTCGGGGTGGCGGGGTCAAAGGAGGAAGTAAATTTTCCAAAGAAACCTCGATGGCGCTTGAAGAAGTATTGGGCGGCAGTGTGCCCTATTTGATGGGTGATGAAGCCAAGCAGGCGATTCGTGATGCTAAAATTGCCAATCAACGACCCATCGATCCGGCACTGTATGCTCAACCAGACGAAAATGCACAAGAAATTAAAAAAGAATTGAGTGTCTATATCGATGATACCGCTCAACATGGGGTCTCTGAAGTCGAGCCATCATCTGAGGAATAAGTCGGGTGTTTAAGGACTGAAGATGTCGCAAGCCTCTTTGGCAACAAAGCGAATAGTTTTAGCGGTGACTGGAAGCATTGCCGCGTATAAAGCCGTGGAGTTATTGCGGCAATTGACCCAACAAGGTGCTACCGTTCGCGTGGTCATGACGGAATCCGCAACTCGGTTTGTAGCCCCTTTGACATTTGAGGTGTTGTCGGGCTCGCCAGTGACGAGTGATTTATTTTCCGGTCACCAAGATATGAAGCATCTGTCGGTGCCCGAGCAAGCGGATGTTCTACTCATTGCACCCTGTACCGCCAATACGTTAGCCAAGTTGGCGTTGGGTCTGGCAGATGATGTTCTTGGCACGATGGCGCTCACGCGACAATGTCCCCTGGTGATTTGTCCGGCCATGGATGGAGAGATGTGGTCTCATCCGGCCGTACAAGCTCATGCCCAAACCCTAAGACACCGGGGGGCGGTTATCGTTGAGCCTGAAGTGGGTGAACTAGCTTCAGGGCACCATGGCCAAGGGCGGTTGGCCTCCGAGGACACGATCCTGACCGCGGTGAATGACATTCTTCAACCTCGAAAAGATTGGGTGGAGGAACGGGTTCTCATCTCAGCCGGACCGACGCGGGAGCCTATCGACCCTGTTCGGTTCATCAGTAACGGATCATCAGGAAAAATGGGATATGCCTTGGCAGAGGCCACCGCGGCACGAGGTGCGGAAGTGGTCTTAGTGTCTGGGCCTACTCACCTTGAATGTCCGAGAGGTGTGACCCTAGTGCAAGTGGTGACGGCTGATGAGATGTTGCAGGCCTTGTCTGCGCGTTTTGATTGGTCGACGACCCTCATCATGGTCGCGGCGGTGGGGGATTTTCGAGCGAAGCAAATACAAGCCCATAAACTCAAGAAAGAGCAATGGGATGGAGATGCGCTTCCATTAGAACGGACCCCCGATATTTTATTGGCACTTTCAGCTCAACGGACCCATCAACGCATGATTGGATTTGCTGCAGAAACCCATGATTTGCTCGAACATGGCCAATCCAAACTTCGAAAAAAGCAACTGGACATGCTCATCGTCAATCAGGTCGGTGGCGAACATTCGGCTTTTGGCAATGATACTAATGAAGTGATGATTCTCACGCCCGATGCGGCCCCTTCTTCCATAGCACGCATGCCAAAACGGCAACTGGCTGATGCTCTGTTAGACCGTATACACCTCCTAGCTCCCTCTTTCAAGCCGCAACACTCCGCATTGTAATCTTGCTCCTCAAGACTTGCCTGTTTATTCCAAAAGCGAGTGTCGGTGAAATTTGAGGCCTGTGGCTGAAGTCTTACCAAAAAAACAAGAAAAAATAGCCCCTAACAAGAAAAAACTTAAGCCAATGAACCATTCTACCGATAAAGATAAGAATGGAGGGTTTTATCATGAATGTGCTCTTCCTCGGTTGGCTTGGCACCATCATTGTTCTGGCCTCACGAAAAACCTAATCCGCCGTTGGCTGGCTTCGAACTCCCCGTCTTTTCTTCAATGATTTAATAGACAATTCGCACTGGTTTCCCTGCATGGCAACATGGAGGAGGTGTATTGCCATAATCCGCTCTCCGCTTCGGGCTGTCAAAAAAGCCTTAATTAAATTCCTGCTAGACAACTCCGTACCCTGATTCATAAAAATCTGCTCTTGGATACCCCCAGCTTGCTAGGGGGAGGAAAAAAGCAAGCCCGAGAAGCGGGCTAGGTTTGGTATTCTTCCATGCATGAGTCTCAAACGCACCCGAGGCGCTGTTTACGATCGCAAGTATCATGTGGTGTGAGTACCCAAATATCGTCGCATGGTTCTGGGCGAGCGAGTCGCGAATCGCTTGAAGGGGATTTTTCAGGAGATTGCCGAGCGGTATGGCTTTGCCATCGATACCCAAGAGGTCTTGGATGATCATGTGCATGTCTTTCTTCCGGTCCCACCACGGTATAGTCCTGCGCAGGTGGTGCAGCGGTTGAAAAGTATTTCGGCCCGGTTGGTATTGCAGGAGTTTCCTGAGGTGAAGCGACAATTGTGGGGTGGAGAATTGTGGAACGATGGGTATTTTGTCCGAAGTGTCGGGGACCAGGTAACGGCGGAAGTGATTTGTCGGTATATCGAGCATCAACATGATCCCAAACAACTTGACCTAGAGTTCTAAATCTTGAATGCCTCCCAGCTTGCTGGGGGGTAATTGTGCGCCGGGCATGGTGAGGAGCTAGGAGGTGCAAGTCCTCTGCGGACCGTGGAGATCGGAACCGCTAGTCTAGGCCAGGGTGCCGAGAGTGATCTCGGATCTGAAGGGAGCCGATGACAAAGGGAGGCGACGACGAACAGAAACCGGATATGAGGCCGCTGCGTGCCGGGAAACCCGACGATGAACGGATACCCGATAATCGACCAGGGCAGCGTAGCGGTAGATCCGGCGTGGCCTCGGGAAAGTTTCTCATCTTACCCCGGGAGATCTCTCGGAGTGTCGGGGTGATTCCCGACTATCGCACTGGTAACAGTGTGAGAGGATCCGCGAGAAGTCAGCAGCGGGCATAGTACTCTGCTTGTGGGAGGAAGGCCCAAATCGTGAGGAGCAAGGACGAGTGAGACCCAACTCGAGGGGGATGGAGTCGCAGCAACGTGGGCAGAGGAGCCCACACCACGGTCTCGGCGGCGAGGGCAGCTCCCGACCTGCGGGATGCGAGGCGCGGCAAGTCTCGGCGGCGAAGGGTCCCTCACCAGCCTTGGCGACAGAGAACCTGATGGAGCAGGTGAGCTGCGCCGCCAATCTGCGCGATGCGAGCAAGCGGGTGCAGGCAAATGGCGGTGCGCCGGGTATCGACGCGATGCCGGTTGAGGAACTCCAAGACTGGCTTACAACCAACCAGGTTGCGCTGGCAGCCTCGCTGCGAGACGGTAGCTATCGGCCGACACTGGTGCGCGGGGTGATGATCCCCAAGCCCAGGGGTGGAGTCCGCCACTTGGGGATTCCAACGGTGGTGGATCGTCTTGTGCAACAAGCCATTCTCCAGGTGTTGGCTCCCTGGCTTGATCCGACCTTCTCGGCATCGAGCTATGGGTTTCGGGCCAAGCGGAGCGCGCACCAGGCCCTCCGCCAAGCGTCACACTATGTCGCGGAGGGGTATGGCATCGTGGTGGATGTGGATCTTGAGCAATTCTTTGATCGAGTCAACCACGACATGCTCCTGGCTCGACTCGCCCGGCATGTGCGGGATAAGCGCCTGTTGGGCATCGTCCGGCGGTTTCTACAGGCGGGGATCTTATGCCACGGCGTCTGTATTGAACGGTACGAGGGGACCCCGCAAGGGGGGCCGCTCTCCCCGTTACTGGCGAATCTGCTGCTAGACGATCTGGATAAGGAGCTGGAGCAACGGGGGCATCGTTTCTGCCGGTACGCGGACGACTGCAACATCTATGTGCGGTCACGAGCGGCGGGCGAGCGGGTCATGCGGTCGGTGACCCGGTTTCTTGAGCAGACACTCAAGCTCAAGGTGCATGCGAAGAAGAGCGCAGTCGCGCGGGTAGAGGAGCGGGAATTCCTGGGCTACCGCCTGCGGGAAGACGGGACGCTCGCCGTGGCTTCGCAGAGCCTGGTGCGAGTGAAGGCGAAGATTCGGCAGATCACTCGGAGAACGCGTGGGATGAGCCTGTCGCGGGTGATCCGTGACCTCAATGCCACCCTGCCAGGGTGGGTGACCTACTTTCGGTATGAGAAGTATGTCTCAGTCTTCCGGGCGCTGGACCAATGGATTCGGCGGCGCCTGCGCTGTTATGTGCTCAAGCAGAAGAAGCGACCGTATACCGTTGCCCGCTTTCTGCAGAGCGTGGGTGTCCCCGTGCAGCGGGCGTGGTCCGGGGCCTGCCAATGCCGATGTTGGTGGAGAGCCTCACAACATCCTGCTGTGAAGGAAGGGATGAATCTAGCGTGGTTCAGAGCTCAGGGATTGGGCAGTCCACCGAACGGTTTAAGTTGCTTCAATCTTCATGAAACCGCCGTATACGATGAGTACGTACGGTGGTGTGGGAGGACGGGGCACGTGAGTGCCCCTCCTACCCGATTACTAAAAATTTGGCCTTTCTTTTCTCTCCGTAGCCGGATTACTTGTAATCTAGATGACAAGTTTGAGTTTTCTTCTGAAGACAGACATAATCCCCAAGTTTAGAGTGCAGAATTGTTGTTTGAAATCATCAAAAATTATAGAAAGGAGTTGGTTATGGGTGCAGGTACGCGGGCATTAGTTTTGATTAGTTGGGTATTCCTTATTTTTACGAGTCCTTTGGCCAGTTATGCAGAAGAGGAGGAGACGGGGTGGAGATTCGGCGTGACGCCACGCCTTTGGATTTCTGCTGCCACAATTCCTGATGAAGACAATGTCAGTAATGGGACAGTGTTACTCCCCTTGTATGGTGCGACTCTTAGTGTGACACCGGCCTTTGCCCAAAACTTTAGTGTCTTAGCGACCGGGTTTTATGGGATGAATGATGGAGATGGCGTGTTTCTGCCTACCAGAACTGATGGCACCTTGGATATGGAACGGACAGATATAGAGGTCTTATTTCGATATGTTTTTCCTGGAACCGGAATCAATATTCATGCGGGGGGAAGGTTCGTGGAATTTATTACCGAGTTTGAGACTGATTCAGGAAATTTCGATAACCGCGATGAAACGGATTTATGGCTTGGAGAATTGGGGGTGGGTTTAGTCAGAGATATCTCTGAAGATGGGCATCATCGACTGTTTGCCAATCTGACCGGAGTGGTAGGTCATGAGGATAATGAGTTTGAGGATAGTCAGGGTTTTCGATCTTCCGACACTGATCTCTTGGTCGGGGCCGATATTAATGTAGGCTACCAATGGTGGATCACTACTTGGGCGAATGTGGGCCTCAGATATCGGTCGTTTGTCATTACCACACAGAATGATTTTGACCTTGATAAATTCGTATCGATTCATGGTCCTGAAGCATCCATTGGTCTCGTGTTTTAACAATGGCAACAGAGGCATTGGGTTATGACAAAGATTTCACTGGTCAGGTATTTTTTGAGCGTTCTAGGGCTGCTGATCGGGCTTCCAATGAATTGTGCTCTTTCGGCAGATTCACGGGTCGCTATGATCGTGGGGAACAGTGGCTATATCCATAGCCGGGCTCTGAAAAACCCTCGCCATGATGGCGATGCTTTATCAGAAACCTTTACCCGATTAGGCTTTCGAGTGATCCAAGGTCAGGATCTCTCCAAATCAGGCATGCAGGACCGGCTTCATGACTTTTATTCAGCGCTTGATGAAGCCGAAGTGGGAGTATTTTTTTATGCCGGACATGGATTGCAACTGAACAGTAAAAATTTCCTGGTGCCCGTCGGGTTTGATCCCAAAGGGGATGTCTTTTTAGGAGATCAACTTATTGGATTGGAAAGTATTCTGAAAGAAATGACAAGTCGAACTCCGGTGAATCTCGTGTTTCTTGATGCCTGTCGTGATAATCCTTTTACGACCGTACTCAATGACCGTATGGGCACAGGCCGATCAGTGGCCATTGACCAACAGCGAGGGGTGTTGGTGGTGGGAACGGGGTTGGCAGAAGTGAAGGGAAGCACAGGGACGCTCATCGCCTATGCGACGCAACCTGGAAATGTCGCAATGGATGGAGTTGGGGAAAATAGTCCCTTTACCTTGGGATTATTGGATCATATTGAAACGCCAGGTTTGGAGGTCCGTGATTTATTGATTCGTGTGCGAGGAAGTGTGGTGAAAGAAACGAATGGGACCCAAATCCCTTGGGATCATTCTTCACTCATGGAACGTTTTTATTTTAAAAAGAAAATATTTCGTGCACCACCTCCACCGTGAATGGAAAGACTCCTAGTGAAAGAATCCATCAATGGTGAACCATTGGAGTAAGCCGTACGACTCACTTTTAAAGGTCATTGAATGTATTAAATCTGGAGCTAGATTGTTTAAGGCCTGTCCAAATGGAGGAGTCTATTGTTTATGTCTAACCAAGGGAGGGTCATCATGGTACAGAAGTGTTGCCTCATGTTGCTGTTGAGTTTCAGCTTGTCTTTCGGACAGGTTTGGGCGGATACTACGGAATCACATCCCTTAATGGTAAAATTTGAACGGGATGTCCATTTTGAAAATACTAATGAGGAAGGTGTCCTGCTCAAAGCCGGAGAGTACAAGATTTTTGGGGAGGAGGATTCGATACGATTCACCTCAAAAGACGTTTCTGGAAAAAAGGAGCCTGTTGTGATCAAGGCCATCAATGTGGGTGGTGACCCAACATTGGAGCACCCGGAGGCCTTTGTCACGTCGATAGGGGAAGATGAATTACATGTTGTCGTGATATTTCCGGGGGGTAGGGGCGTAGGCGCAGTGGGTACATTTAGTGGCATACGCTCTCGAGCGGCCTTTGCCAGAAAAGCAGAAGATGCTTATATTACCGTATACAAAGAAGCTGGGTTCAGAGGGAAATCAAAAAAAATACAGTTTAAAGACGGTGGCCAGGTATTTCTCAAAAGCTGTCTAGATAATAAAGTTTCCTCCTTTATACTTGTGGCTCCCAGAGGAGTGTCTATCACGGCCATTGATAAACATAAAATCTGCTACAATTGTACCGATCGACAAGCCACCTGGTGGGGCTGGGGTGTTGCGAGGAAGGTTGATAAGCGTGATTTAAAATATTGGGGCCTGCATGATGATATTTCTGGGTTTGAATGGCGGGTGGATGGAGTGGTGCCTCGTTGCAAATCTTGCAGAAATATGTACCGTGCAGACCTCAATAAACCTCGTTGTTAACAGATTTGAGAATTGGAAAGAGCTAACAGTTTTCAGAATCTGAGGAATGGCCCATTTTGTAGCAGTGTGGGCAGTCAGTCGCGAACTACCCTCCGCCGATCTCTGGTCCTACCTATATATTTTAATGGTTTTTGGTGACTACCCAGCTACGGGGTAGTCACTTTCCTTGACTGTCATTTCCGTCTTTAACAGGAAAATGACAGGGAATTTATTGATTTTGGCAAATCAAATTTTTTGCCGAAATTGCAGAAATTTCAATGATAGCGTGGAGTTTATAGTTCTCACCTGCCGTGAGTGAAATCAAGAACAGGTAAATGGGGCTTTGGAAAAGAACTTTGTTGAAGGTCAGACGAGTTCTTTGACAACACGAGAAAGTTCCATTGGGTATTTTTACCATGTTGGAAGACGTGAGGGGTTCATTTGAATCCTACTGGCACTCCCGTACGATTTCTATCAAAACGTGCTGGGGGGCACGGCTTATTGCCTTGGGTGAAAGCTCTTTTACTTGAAAGGGTCCGCGAAGCGGTTTCAGGAGGTGCCACGGGCTTTGCCCGTGGGAATCTACAGTTGGGAATGTTTTATTGAATCTTGAAAATATTTGTATATTATGATAATATACAATTGTAATGGATTGTCGGAATTTAGATGGATTTGATTGGGATACGGCGAATTTTCGAAAGAGTGAGGATAAACATGGAGTGACTCAAGTTGAGGCTGAACAAGTATTTTTTAACCTCCCGGTTGTCCATGTCCCAGATTTAAAGCACAGTGAGGCGGAACCAAGATTTCACCTCCTTGGTCAGACAAATGAGGGGCGTCTGCTGCATATTACTTTCACGTTGAGATTTGGAGGACGAAAAATTCGGGTGATTTCAGCGCGCGCGATGCACCGAACGGAACGGAGGATGTATGAAGAAAAAGCTCAAAACAATCCCAACGTTTAAAACGGAAGCTGAAGAACGGGTATTTTGGGAGAGCCACGATTCAACGGAGTATATTGATTGGGAAGAGGGGAAGCATGTGAGATTCCCCAACGTGAAGCCGTCTACTCAGGCTATTTCTTTGCGCCTCCCGGTCTCGTTGCTAGAAAAGATTAAAGTCGAGGCTAATCGGCGTGATGTCCCCTACCAGTCTTTGATCAAAGTTTGGTTAGGTGAGAAAGCCGAGCTCTCTCCACCTGCGCAAACGGCCCAGCACCGGCGCTCCAATGCACGTCGTGCTCGCAGTACTGTCACATGAAAGGTGATTTCCCTCTGATGAGAGGGACGTATTTTACGAGAGGAAAATAGAGAGTCCCCCTTCGTTACAATGTCACCGTATTTTTGGTTCTGGCGCAAATAGCAAAGTGTGTTAATCTGAGGCTATTCTCAATGGGTGCCCCTCCCTCCCCCGAAATTGACGCTGGAACAGTTTCGTCGTCCTATTCCATTGGAGTGGGATCAGCAACGCAAGTTTTTTGGTTTTACTTCTTCCTCCTAAGTGGTAACTCAGAGAAATTTGAAATGGTCAGTTGGAATCTCGTTTTAAGCCTCTCTCGGTCCCTTACTTTCTGGCCTGAATGGACCGGAGAAATTCCTTCAGAGAAAACAAGAGGAATAACGGAACAATCACACGAAGGTGGGTGGTAGAGAGAGGGCCAGTTGTGGCGCGAAGAATGTGTAAGTCGCGGAAATGTTAGCAGTATTTCGGCAAAGCAGAGAGAGGCTGAATTTGCTGTTGACTAGCTGGCGGTGTGCGCAGTCATCAGCGAATTTCTCTCACTACTATTTAACCCTACCTAGTAAAACCCACCAATTATCCCTGACTACCCGGCGACAGGGTAGTCACTACCCTCCAATTTCCAAATCCCTCTTTAACAGCGAAAATACAGGGAATTTATTGGCTTTGAATAGCCGAAATTTTGGCTGAAACTACTGAAAGGTCAATGATAGCGTGGGGTTTCCGTTTCTAGCTTTCCGCGATGGAGTTCAAGAACAGGGAATTATCAGGGAATTGAGACACCTAAACGTAGAGTGTTAGTAGTCCTGAAGCGTTTTTGACCATACGCCAATTTTCTATGACACTCAATTTATGATAATTTTCAAAAGAGGCTCTTCCCAGCCAAAACACGTTTCCCGATCGTGGAGTTTAAGAAATGCTTCAACACAAGATGGATCAAGTTTTGAGTATTTCTTGAGCACATGCACGGTGTCTTCTATGAATCCCCCAACAGTGCCATTAGAATCATCAACCCCACCCCGACAAAGTTTATGATCGAGCCGCAATAACAGATCAACCACTAAGCCTGCCGTCTGCTTGCTCACCGGCAATTCGGAAACAATCTTTGCCAAACGATGACATCCTTCTTCCAATGAATGTTGATAGGAAAACCACAGATGGGACGGGCCATGGTACGGTTTGATATAACGCATGGCGGCAGTCATCACTTTTTTGCTCGTGGCGAATTCCTCCTTGCTTAAGGTACCCAATCGGCCGCTGCAAATGGCCTGCTTTGCGAGTGTTTTCTCTTCCTGCCTCAGCAACTTGCCGCCTGTGACAGCTCGAATAGCCACAGCCACCATGTGCTTGCAGAGCGTCTTGTTCTGGCCAAGATAACATTCGCAATGCCCATAATCGTAACGGCGCGTTTCCACCGAAACCTGATAAGGTGTGGTACCTTGTACTACCGCGGAATATGCACCAACCTTTTCCTCGAATTGCATGACTTTTCCGCTCTCATACAAAGCCACCGCTTTCTCAAATGTCGGCCCATCAGTGGCATATTTGATTTTTTCTAAATCATACTTTGGTGGCATAACAATATTAATGGGTATTGGCACTCTAAGAGTGGTATATGAAAGAGGGCGCTAATAGCAAATGATATCCTCAGGGCGCTATTTCCAGCGGAGAACCAGGAATAGATTGTTTATGGCTGGAAAGCGTAGGCATAGGGAAAGGGAAAATCAAGCCTCTTGGAGAAGCCCGTGGTTAGGGGTAATGGGGAATTCGCCATGCACAGGTTTAAGGGGAGCAGGCCAATCAGACTAAAATACGCTTAACGTATTGCGTATTATTTGTCATGATGCTTTATGATACAGGGCTTTTTGCCGAGGGAGAACGGGTTAAACAATTTCAACCTTTCAAAAAACAGGCTGAAAAGCGCCTTCGAATCCTTGAAGCGGCCCAGGAATTAAATGATTTGCTCCGGTTGCCCAGCAATCATCTGGAGGTCCTTTCAGGCAAAAGAAAAGGCCAGTACAGCATTCGTATTAATGAGCAGTGGCGAATCTGTGTTACCTGGTCTCGGGATGTCGAAGGTCCTGAGAATGTTGAAATTGTCGACTTTCATTAAGGACTATTGAAAATGAGAACAAGAACACCGATCCATCCAGGAGAAATCCTTAGTGATGAATTACAGGAACTGAACCTATCCGCAGCAGAACTGGCCCGTAATCTGGATGTTCCCCCGAACCGCATTACCCAGATCATGGCTGGCAAACGCGCCCTGACAGCCGATACGGCTCTGCGTCTGGCCAGGTATTTCGGGACGAGCGCAGAATTCTGGATGAATTTGCAAAAAATTTACGAGCTTGATCTGGCCTGTAATGAACAGGGTTCTTTTATTGCCCGTCTTCCCCGCAGACCCGCTAAGAATATTCCGCAAATCCCTACCCACGTCTAATGGGGGTGGGACATCCAACGCAAGTACTTTAGTTTTCCTCTTTCTTCGTAAGTTCGACCCCAGAGAGTGCCGAAGTCTTAAGTAGGGAGGGGCCACGTTCTCTCGGTCCCACGAAAACAATTGCAGTGGGACCGCCAAAATCCAGCCAGAGAAAACTGTAGGAATAAAGGAACAATAAGGGGGCAGTGTGCCATGGAGAGAGCGTCAATGATCACACAATGTAGATCGAACTCGCGGAAAGATTAGGAGTTTTTCCGCACTATTAAGAGAGACCGATTTTGCGGCTCACTAGTTGGCGGAGAGGGTGGAATTCGAACCCACGGTCCCTTGCGGGACAACAGTTTTCGAGACCTAAAAGATACCAAAAGTGAGGATGATCAAAGTCCGGATTAAGAATAATGTCTCAATGATTCTATTGAGGATTGATCCAAGATTGGAGTTGCATCTGGTCGCATAGGATGTGAGAATTTTAATGTGGAAAAGGGTGCATTTACGGTTACCTCCCCCACACATGGAGTTTGCGAAATAGGAGGCTCATGCTATCACAATCTCCCTTAAACCCAAGTCCTGTGAGGAGTTTGACTTTTGGTCGACAAAAATTGCTAAAGAGACAAATTAGCTAGAGCGCACCGTTGAATCGTCTGATTTCAAATCGCGGTAGGTAATTTGTCTACAGTGAGCCACTAAAGACCGTTGAGAATACGTGCGCGTTGCGTCTGATATTCCTCTTCGCTGAGTAAGTTAGAATCTCGAAGTTTTTGGAGATTGAGGAGTCTATTTTCAGTATCGCCTTGCTTGGTATTTACCGATGGTCTTTTGGCCAACTCCTCTTGAATCGAGTTGTCAAGCGCCCGTATCCAGTTATTGTAATGACCACTAATGGTATTTCGATTTCGATCTTCACTGTAGGGTTGGTATCTAAGGTTTTCGCTTTTTACATAAATGATACTGTAGCTCTCGGTTGAGTAGGGGATATCCACCCATGCCTTATGCTGGACTTTAAATTGTAGTTGACATCTGATTAATCCAGGTTCTACATCCTCCATTATGTATCTGACGCGCGGATCTCCAGTACTCCGCATAATGGCTGCTTTCACATCAGCGAGCGACTGCTTGGCGCCATCAACCCGGGGCACGCTGGCATTGGTCACGTTATAGAGGAAGCGGGGACAGCCTGCCAGGAGAAAAAAACAAGCTATGAGCAGCAAAGGTCTTATAGTGTTCATCACCGTATCCTTCCAAGGATGAGTCGTAAATTGATCTGTTTCCCGTTCATGATGAAGAGACTAGAAATTTCTTTTCTCTTCAGGTAACCGCCCATTCTTTTCGATCTCTGCTAACCGAAGCTTCGTCAGGGTTATTAACCACTGCTGGATGATCTCCTCCAAATAATCTGGGGCCGTCATTTTTTAGAAGAGGACTACCCTACCGTATTCTCTGAATAAAGGAAATATGTGGAGTCATGCATTGGGTATAAGAAAAATTTAGGCTAAATGAAGTACGGCAAGTTAAATAGGGAATGTTTAACCTCCCAAGAGCAAGGGAGAGAATTTCCTGTTCATATCACTGAACAGGTTAGCGCTGACACCATGCATTGCATAAAAGGTAGTGCATTCTCTGAAATATTGGTGGCCCAGACCTGCGCAACGGTCATTTGTGAACAGACGTTGCCCATCTCCACCACCAACTTGCGCGAGGACCAAGGCGTTGAGCCATCGGCGGGAATGCACTTAGTCTTCCTGGCCAGCACCAGGGCTTCGAAACGTTCGATGAATTTGTGCCGCGGGCGCACCGCATGTCTGTCGAATAGCCTGGCCAAGTGATTGGCCTTGAACCGTTAGCTCCAGCAACTGATGTCGCTGTCATTGCAATCTAACTTCGTGCGAATCTCGGCCCGAACGTTCCTTGCTCGGATTTTCCGTTGCAATTCCTTCCGTTCGCTCTTGCTGAGTTTCATCAAAACACCTCCAGAGGTGCATACTTCTATGTTATGAGTGACAGTACACTAAATGAAGATAATTAACGTGAGAGCTTCTTTGAGCTAGAGGAGTTTTGGTCATTCGTGGAGCTGTCCCTGATCATTTAAAAATTGCGATAGCAATTGTATTATGACACCGGCATGCCGTGGGGAGAAATTATTGGTGACAAAGGATTGCGGTGGGATCAAGTAGATTTTAATGCAGACCGTATACGGTTGGTTTCATCTTAAACCAAAACTAAAACACGGCGAAATATCAAAATGTGTAAAGAATTTCTTTGGATAAGGAAACGAGCTAAAGAATATCGAGATAGACATTATCCAGATTGCAACTATGTCTGTCACACGAATGGGAAACCCTTTAAGGAACTACTTCATGAATGGTATGCAGCTTGTAACCGTGTAGGAATTACCGGAAAAACATTTCATGACCTTAAAAGGATAGCGGTTCGAGACTTGGTAAGGAGTGGGGTACCAGAAACTGTTGTTATGACGATAAGCGAGCACAAAACGAGGAGCGTGTTTGACCGTTGCAATGTGACATCAGAAGAAGACTTACAACAAGCAGCTTCTCGATAGGATCAGTATTAGCAAGGGAAAATGGGTATACTTCCGGTTACAGTCCGGAAATATTCAAATTGGGCATGGAATAAAGAAGTCTCGCAACCCATTGAAAAGATTGGCGGTGTGCGCAGTCAGCCGCGAACTTCTCTCTGCCGACCTCTGATCCTACCTATACTTTCTAATGGTTATTGGTGACTACCCGGTTATCGGGTAGTCACCTTCCTTCAACTTCCATTTCCGTCTTTAACAGGGAAAATACAGGGAATATTTTTCGTTTGAGAGAGGGCCTTTTTGAGAAACATGGCATAACTCTCAATGAAAACAAGGCATTTAGCTTTTCAAACTTTCACCATAGACTCCAAGAACAGGGAATTAAGTTCCATCGAATGGTGCAATAGAATCCAAGGGGTCTTTACCTGAAAGGGCAGATCCGTCACTACTATTTCTTCCCGCTCTGTGAGCATGGATTAGGAATTCGCCATGCACAGGATGGTTGCTGGCGTTAAAACCATTGTTAGAGCGCGTTGTTGCATAATTCAAAAACCCAGCCGGAATTCCGGGAGCGTTCGCCGGCTTAATACATTCTCTCTGACAGGCATTGTCATGTATGGACGCTCCTGAGAAGCCGCATGAGTTTTTTGACCATACGGGCATAACTAGGAATTCGAGACCCACAGGACCACAACTCGCCTTGCGCGGGGAAAACTCAAGGATACCCGTCGAATTGCAAACGATACAAACCGCTTCCTGCTGTGGCATGGAAACCGCCTGCCGGACATGCCCGTCCTGTATCGCCGACAATTCCGCCGTGGTGGAGCCCCTGACACTTTCTGCACCATCTCCAATTTTTCTCTCCAGGCCCGTTTTCCTCTGCGTTGTGAATCACCGTGTATTGTCCGCTTCCCACCTTCGCGTGGCCCCCGCCACCTGGACACTTCGAGCCCGCGTTGGCGCCCATCCATAGACCTTGACACTTACGACACCAGCGCCATCCCCTCTGTCCGGGAGCATCCGGGGAATTGAGCGAAAGGAAGTAATTATGTGTATAAGAGGAGTCCTTATGAACGACATGTGGGCCGTCGGCGTTGCCTGCGCACTTCGATATCGCGATGTTCTCGCCGAAGAATAGGCCGGCGCAATTGTCGCAGTGCCGCCAATTTCGCTGCCAATCCTCGGCAGTATGGTGTAACCGGTAATTTCCGCTGCCCTTAGAACTGTGAACTCGTCCGGTCGCAGGGCATTTAGATCCTGATGCCCCAAACCACAACACTGAACAGTTTCTACACCAGCGCCACCCGCTCTGATATCCAGATGCCCTCGGAACGTCATGTTCCAGGGCATAAATATCCCCCCACGCGGTGTGCGCCGTTCCAGGACCCTTAGGGCATCGTGAGTTTCCGCTCTTAGTGAAGAACAGCGCGTGGCACTTTCTGCAATATCTCCAGTCCTTCTGTCCCGGCGGATCGACCCCTCCAACAACTGAAAGTGTGTAGTTGCCACCACCGCCAAATGCGTGCTCGCCGCCTGCGGGGCACGCCGATCCGGGATTTGTTGCAAAAAACAGCGAACGGCACTTACCGCAGTGCCGCCAATTGTCTTGCCGGTAGACACCCTCCACGTTGTTGGACTTCCCAGACAGGAACTCTCCGGCTGAGGGTCGAAAAAAGTGGCGCGTCTTGTCCTCAAAATGAGTCAGCAGCTGCGTGCCGAGCCCCGGCGCTGATGTTTTGCCTTTTTCGCCATACGTATGGACGTCGAAATGTAAGTGTGGTCCGCCGCTTTGGCCCGTGTTGCCGCACTCTGCGATCCAGGAGCCCTGCAGTACGTACTGCTCAAGGGCCACGCGCACCGAGCCACGCTTTAGGTGCAGATAAGCCGCCATCGTTCCGTCACCATGTCGGATCCAAATGTAGTTGCCGGGCCCGGGTGTGGCAGGTGGATGGGTGTCATCAGGCCATTTGTCTTCCCGATCAATGACCACTCCTGCGCGCGCTGCGAGAATCTTTCCGCCGGTCTCGTGACCAATGTCATTTGCGTAGGCTTGCTCGTCAGTTGGATTAGGGGCCGGACCGGCGCCGTGGCCACCCTGGTCCCAATTCCCGCTGGCTTTCCACGTCGATTGATTCGCTTCAGACGGAAACGGTAAACGGTATAGAGCCATGTTGGACCTCCCTTCCTTTCCATTAATTCATCCGCATTGAAGTCGTTGACTATTTCTTGAGAATTACTAAATTGAGACTCACAGGTTTAATTACTGGCTTACTACCTGTCCCTTTTGAAAATTCATCTTCCATTCCGGTTGAGGTCACCTGTCGTCATGCCGCGTGTCTGTGTATCGATGATGAAGGCCTCCGACAAACGTAAGGCCCATTTAAGGCCTGAATTAGGAATTCGAGACGCACAAGTCAGGCTATTTATATCTCACAGGCTGCCCCCCGTATGTTGAGCCCGCTGATTGGCATGGTTGACACCCTAGGGCCGGCCCCTTTGCTACTTTTCTGTTTGGCCAAAAAGGGCATTTAAATCTTCTATTCTCCAGGGTGGGTAACGAAGAGAAGTTACCCACCCTGGCATCGCTACCTCGCTATATAGATAGCAGTTGCGCCGCCAAGTGTTTCATTGCTATCGTTGGTTTGGGAGACTACGAGCGAATATTCGTCGTCTCGTTTTATATCTTTCGGAAAATCGATTTGAACTGCGAGGGCATAAATTGCACTTTCCTGGGATTCGAAATTGACAGTTGCTTTATCAGAATTGAGCTTGACTAACTGCTCACCATCCACAACAATCAACTCTCCACCTTTAATACTTCGCACATTCAACTTTGATTTGTGCCTGCACAACATTTCGATCTGCGAATTCTTTTCGAGTGTTATCCGAACGTCGCAGCAGCCGATCCTGGTTACAACTCTCGATCGGTCAAGAACCACAATAGGTTCTTTCTCACCATTATCCGGGTCCCGAGCCGGACTGAAATCTACTTGCGGAAAAGCCTCAGTGTTACCGACTAGCTTAAGCATAACTCTTGCATTCCTTGGCAAACCGCTCCTGTCGAGATTCAATGTTATTGACCGGGATTTGCTGTATTTACTGCCAATTACAAATGGGAATGCAAGCGAGGCGCTCGCAAACACGTCGATGACTGAGAGATTTCGTTGTGCAAAGTTATTTTTTCGAACAACGACATTACCAAAAGATAAATCCGACGTAGCGTAAGCATAGTCGTTGTCGGCCGTAACTTGAGCCAACAGGCACGGATGCCAAGGGTTATTGGTCTGCCATCCATAAAGATCCTCTACCTGTGCAGCCGATATCGAAAATTTGGCAATAACCGTGGTTCCGGTCGGAACGGAAGCGAAATTGTTGACAACCGATGTTGGGCTGACATGCATTGCATCAACCGCGGTCCAATCATTCGGATATACAAACTGTAGGCCAATATAAGGTGTGATCCTTATGTTGACCGCCACGTTTCGCGCGTCACGCGGCCCATTATTAGTTATCTGCACATAAATGAAATTAGTTTGTCCTCGCTCGACGTTCTTTGATTGAGTGGGATTAGATGGATTAAACACATTGTCGTCTGTAATTCTCACAACAATGTCAGAAAAATCCCAGAAATTCCCTGATGTCGAAGGTTCGACACCAGTATCACCTGGCCAGTCCTTTATCATTACGTCGGAGAAATCAAGAGATCTGAATGCATTTATTCTTCCATATCCCATTTCTTGATTCCAGATACCGTTGAGACGTCCAGCGGTTTCGGCATATGCGATCACACCCGTTTTCTGAGCTGATCGTTCGATAAAATTTCTGATCTGAGCACTGGTTAGCGCGGGGTATTGGCTACGGATCAAAGCAGCCAGGCCGGCGACGTGCGGCGTAGCGGACGACGTACCGTTGAACGTCATAAAATAATCGCCAGCGGTGCCCACAGCCGAGTTATAGCCGCCGTTTCCCTGTATGTCAGTGGAGGGGATCAAGACGCCGGGAGCCACTACGGACATTTCAGCACCGAAGTTTGAACCCCACCAATTTTCTCCGTCAGGGCTTGCAGGAGTTTTGCGGTTGTCGAGCTGATCCGATGCTCCGATAGCCATCACATTCGGGTGGCGAGCAGGATAGCCGATTCCATTCACATTATCGTTTCCTGTAGCGGCACATAGAACTACATTGGCTGCGAATGCATTTGCGAGTGCTGTATCAACAACTGCAGACTGAGGTATCCCGAAGCTCATACTTATCGAGTCAGCACCCTGGGATACCGCCCAGTTAACTCCGTTGGCAATTTCCACGTCGGAAAATGTGCTTATGGCTAACGGTAAAATACGACAAGTTCCAGCGACACCCGCAACACCAGCCGCGTTGTTGAAAGTAGCGGCAGCGATACCTGAGCAGCAGGTTCCGTGTCCGGTGTTTGAGCCAAAATTATTCGGACTGCCGTCGCTCATCATGTCACCGAGGTCGATGCCTGTCCCCGCCAATTGAAGGTCAGGGTGAGTAAGGTCAGTGCCAGAATCTATGACAGCAACGACAACGGTATTGCTTCCAGTAGATATGTCCCAGGCCTGCGGCCCCTGGATTTGTGTCATGTTCCATTGCTGTGCAAAAAGCGTGTCATTTGGTACCGCACACCAATCCCGGATCATTGGCATGTTCTCAAACAAAACATCGCCCAGCGCAGATTTCAGTTGCTCCTGTGCCTCAAAAGCATTAATTCTTTTGGCGTCCGGCAGCTCAAAGTAATCGTAGTCGGAGAGGTATTTGGATTTATCTTTGTTTAACTTTAAATTCAATTCCGCTATTTGCTCTTTAAACTTACTCAAAAGTTGTTTTCGGATCAATAGTACGTTTGGAATGGGGCCTACCAGGGCTATACGTCGAGTCTCGTCGATCGTTCTATAGACAGGGCCAATCCAATCGATCTTATTGCCGAGTTTTCGTTCTATTTGTGCAAATTCCTTATCATTTATGGGCGAGTTGGCAACCGATCTCAGCCAGTACCGCTTATCGGTATGGTTGATCTCTACACGAAGTCTCCCTTCTTGCGATCTTTCATCACTTTCTAATTTCAATCCAAGTTCTTGGACCAGTTGTTGAACCTCATTGGTATTTGTGGCTTTCTTAAACGCAACCAGAATGCGGTTTTCATCTAAAACACTTTCTGGCTTACCGAAATTGCTCAGGGTTCGTGGAAATCTTTTCATAGTAGTGCTCCTTAGAATGCAAGCGAAATTAATTGAATTTGACACTGTAGCCTTATTCACACCATTAATTGATCGATAGTTAATAAGCCACTCAACTCTTTTTAGTTTTATAGTCTAAATAACAGAACGCATCACCTCCTTTCATACTGCCTAACAATGATTAGATCGATCCCCATAACGTTCGGATCTTCGGATTCCTGTACGTATAACACGCCATCAGTTCACCTGAAGCATGCGCGATAATCCTAAATTTTTAGTCAGTTGCTGTTCACGTAGTCGGTTATCACAGCATCTTATGCGGATCGGCATAACCCACCCTCAATAAATGAGTTAAAGGACCATTTAGTGGGCTGCGAGCGCCCGCCGGTCCAAGTTGAGGAAAGACGATTTGAATGTCATAGCTACCTTCGAGCAATTGGGTGGCGCAGGCACCTCGCTCAAACCATGCCTGCAATAATCTTTATTTATCTTATGAGCTAGAAGAACGGAAACTTTCTCCTGAGTTCCATTATGTTCAATGCACAGGAGAGTTTTTTTATAGTGTAGGTTCTTCCACCAGTGACAGAAATTGTCTTGTTGATTATCTGTATATGTGAAACATACCAATGTTAAAGCAACTGTAATGCCAATGATACAGAGAGGAACATGCCAGAGATATTCCGGCATGTGTTAGTTGCTTATGACAAGGGATAGAAAAGCCTATATAAAGTTGTTGTTGAACTTTGGCCTAATTAAGGAAACTCAAATACTATATGAGTAGAATGCAGGATGTTATCCAATCCGATACATTCTTGTATCTAAAGAGGTACAATTTATAATTGTCCCTTCCATTGACCAACCCTGTATGGTCAAAATACTCATGCGGCCTCACGATGGTAGTATTTCAGCAGTCCACCTAGTCTTTCGCGAGAGGGCCTGTAAGATTAACTGTGTAACTGGTTATCATCATCGTTTTATTTAAGAGGAGGTATGATGGCGAAACCAGATACGAAAACCGATGCCCTGTTAGATGACTTATTGAAGGACTGTGAGTCACCGGAAGATATTCTGGGCGAACATGGGTTGGTAAAAGGATTAACCAAACGGCTGGTCGAACGGGCCTTGCAGGCCGAACTCACGAATCATCTCGGATATGCTCCGCATGCCCGCCATCAGGTCAAGAATGGCAATGTTCGCAATGGCACCAGTGCCAAAACGGTCGAGACCGATCAGGGGCCAATGGAGTTGGTGGTCCCTCGTGATCGAGCGGGGACCTTTGAACCAAAAGTGGTCCCGAAACGGCAACGGCGCTTGGAGGGATTTGATGATAAGGTGTTGGCGCTCTATGCGCATGGGCTGACCACCCGAGAGATTCAAAGCCATCTGGAGGAGCTCTAGGGAACCGAGGTGTCTCCGACGCTCATTTCGACCATCACGGATGCCGTGTTGGATGATGTCCGACTCTGGCAGAGTCGTCCCCTAGAAACCGTGTATCCGATTCTCTATTTCGATTGTTTGTTTGTGAAATCCCGGCATGAAGGGGCCGTGAAGACGAAAGCCGTCTACGTGGCTCTGGGCGTGAATCTCATAGGTGAGAAGGAGCTGCTGGGCCTGTGGGTGATTGAAACGGAAGGGGCGAAAATCTGGCTGGCAATTTTTACAGAATTGCACCAACGCGGAGTGCAGGATTGCTTTGTGGCCTGTGTCGATGGACTCGCCGGGTTACCCGAAGCCTTGGGTACGATCTTTCCGCAGACACAAGTCCAAGTGTGCATTGTTCATAAAGTCCGCCAGGCGTTGCGGTACGTCGTCTGGAAAGAGCGCCGGCCCGTTGTGCGCGATCTCCGGGCCATTTATAGCGCGCCCGCCCTTTCTGAAGCAGAAGAGGCTTTGAAGCAGTTTGCCGAAAAATGGGATCAGAAATATCCGACAATCAGTGCCAGTTGGCGACGGGATTGGGAGCGCTTGACGGTGTTCTTTGATTATCCGCCGGAGATTCGAAAAGTGATCTATACGACCAATGCGATTGAGTCCTTAAACTATTCTTTACGCAAAGTGTTGAAAAAGCGGGGGGCGTTCCGGACGGATGAGGCCATTCTCAAAGTCCTCTTTCTCGGGATGCAACGGATTGCCAAAAAGTGGACGGCCCCAATTCCGGAATGGAAACGCGCCCTCAATCAATTTGCCATGATCGTTGGAGATCGCGTGCCAACAATACATTAACCACGATCAGTTACACAGATAACTTGACAGGCCCCACGGCCACATGTCGACGATTAAGGCGTTAGCCCAGCGTGAGGGGTTGACCCGACGGTATGTCATGCGGGTCTTACGTTTGAGCTTTCTCGCTCCCGATATCATTGAAGCCATTCTGCAGGGGCGGCAACCCGCCCACTTCACGCTGGAATCCTTCCGGCGCCCCATTCCCTTGGAGTGGGCAGCGCAACGGCAGTACTTCGGTTTTCCTCCTCGCCCCAGCTCTGGGACCGCAGAGACATAAACCCGCGTTATCTTGAAGAAGGAATGAAGGGAGTGGGCCTCTCTGGTCCCATCGATCGTGGTAGAGTGGGACCGCCAAATTGGCGCCAGAGAAATTCATGTATAGAAGGAAGGAAAAAGTCCAAAAGAGGGGAAGCAGAGAGAGGTCAGGGGGCCTGGTTTGTGAGATAACCCGCGGAAAGGTTAAAGGAATTTCAGGGAGAGGGAGAGAAGGTGAGTTTGCTGTAGACTAGTTGGCGGAGAGGGTGGGATTCGAACCCACGGTCCCTTGCGGGACAACGGTTTTCGAGACCGTCCGAATCGGCCACTCTCGCACCTCTCCGACACTCAATTGTTAGGGTGGAACTGGTTGGGCCTCGCGCAGTTGCTGAAAGAATTGTTGTAACAGTTGTTTGCAGTCTTCGGTCAAAATTCCTGATTCAACCAAGACCTGATGGTTAAACCGAGTTTCGGCTGTGATATTACAAATTGACCCGCATGCTCCGGCTTTAGGATCGAGCGTGCCAAACACCAGACGCGTGATTCGGGATTGAATAATGGCCCCAGCACACATGACACAGGGTTCTAGGGTGACATACAGCGTGGTATCAGTAAGGCGCCAGGTGTGCGTTAGCGCGGCTGCTGCGCGAATGGCGAGTAATTCCGCATGTGCGGTTGGGTCTTGTAAGCCTTCTCGCTGATTGTATCCTGTGGCAATGACATCTCCATTCTGGACAAGCACGGCTCCTACTGGAACTTCTTCGGCTCGATAGGCCTCTTTGGCCTGCTCCAACGCCAACTGCATGAATTCTCGATCTCTGTCAATCGTGAGTGTGTCGTGTGTCATCATTGATTGAACTGATTAAGAGGCGATGGTCGAAATAAACAATGCAGAAGAGATGTGCCGAAAGCAAAAAAATGGTAACATAGCCACTATCTCATGTATAGGCAACCTTCCGAGAATATTTGGTGACAGCTCCCGCCAGAGTTTCCTCTCAGAATCTTGTGCCATTGTCGTCGGTTTATGCCATGTGGCGTGACTTGTCTGACCGGTTTTTTGAAAATCGGCTGCCAGCCATTGCGATTGAATGGAGTGCACGTCTAACGGCATCGACGGGGCTCTTTGTCAGTCAAGTTGGCCCAAGAAGTCGTTGGGTGTCCTCTGCCTATCGGCATGGTGAGGGGCGAGTGATTCGGCTTTCGGCACCGTTGCTTCGTGGGCAACCTGAAGCGGAACTTCGTGGGACCTTGGCGCACGAAATGATTCATCAATGGGAATTCGATGTTTGCAAACGAAGGCCTTCTCACGGTCCGGTGTTTCGGGAAATGATGGATCGGATGAATGAAGCTGGGCTAGACATTACCATCCGACATCGCTTGCAGGAGCCGGTCGATGCCTTGAATCGCTATGCCTGGGAATGTGTTCGATGCGGAATGTCCTATCTCCGGCACCGCCGCACCATTGTGCCTTCTCGGCATGTGTGTAGCCGATGCCGAGGAGCATTGAAGGAAGTGGTATTGACTGACTTTCAAAAACAGTCGCAGGTTCCCTCATCAATAATGATGGAAATGACGGACTCTTCATCTGAGAAGGTAGGTCAGGAGCTATTGCCCCCGCAGCAATTATGCTTTAAATTTTGAAACGAGGTAGAGTGGAAAAATGCAGAGGCAGTTAGCGACGAAAGGCGTCCTTGCCTTTAATCACGTCATCCAAGAGTTGATCGGCCAGTTTGGCGGCGCGTCGATGACGCCACCACTTCTGAACAATGGTGAAGATAAAGATAGTGCTGACCGTAAGAATAAGGCCCGTCGTCAGGCTTTCCATAAAGGCAGTTTAGAAGAAAAATTTTCCTGATGGCAAGGTGTGCGTCTTCGAAAAAGGTCGTGGAAAATTTCGACCAAATCTCCTTGGCACCCCATTTTCTAACCTATTGAAATGCAAACGTTTTCCTGTAAATTGTCCCTCGTCCCCCCTCTTCCCATGGCTGAAGACCCGTCCAAATGGAATTGCTGATTTTACTCGGGGCCCTCGTCATCATTCTGTTGGGAGCCGAAGCCTTTACCAATAGTCTCGAACATTTTGGGGAACGGCTGGGAATTTCCGAAGGGGTGACGGGTTCTGTGTTTGCGGCCGTGGGGACAGCGCTTCCGGAAACCATGGTTCCGTTGTTTGCAATTTTGTTAGGGACGGGATCGGAAACCATTCGGCATGAAGTGGCGGTGGGGGCGATTTTAGGTGCGCCTTTGTTGTTGGCGACCGTGGCGTTTTTTCTGATGGGCATGTTTGCGGCCCGATCACGGGGATGGCATGGGGCGTTGAAGCCCGAACCCACAGGTTTTGCCCGGGATCTCGTGTGGTTTAATTGGGCATTTTTTCTTGGCGTCATGGCCACCTTTGTGCCATCGGAGTGGTCGGGAGTGCGGGGCTTGATCGCAGTGGTGTTAGTTGGCATGTATGTCATGTATCTAACCTTGACGATCCGGGCTTCCACGGATTTAGTCGATGATGGGCATGGGACGGAAGCCGATCATCCTCTTTATTTGACCAAGATCGGAATGCCAGATAATTTATTGATTATTTTATTTCAGCTTGGATGTGGTTTGGGCCTGATCATGTTGGGCGCAAAGGGGTTTGTGTATGGCATTGAACATCTTGCCCCTCGGTGGGGTGTCTCGGCCTTGACTCTCTCCCTCCTGATCGTTCCGGTAGCGACCGAGTTACCGGAAAAGGTGAATAGTATCCTTTGGATTCGGCGTGGTCGGGATACGCTGGCTGTCGGCAATCTCACAGGGGCCATGATGTTTCAGGGAAGTCTGTTGCCTGCTGTGGGGATCATGCTGACGGCATGGGTGCCGCAGCATGAGATTCTTATGGGGATGGCGATGACTGTAGTGGCCGCCACCTATTTAACGTGGATTGTGCGGCACGGGGCACTCAAGCCCATACATTTGGTCGTGAATGGTCTCTGTTATCTTGGGTTTGTCCTTTCAGTTCTGTTCTAGCCGTTTAATCGAGGCCTTGAGCCGGTATCGGGAAACATGTGAAAGAGGCCAGAATGTCCCTCCCTTTAGTTGTTGTCACTCGTCAGCTCCCTCCGAAAGTTTGGAATCGACTTGCCGCCCAGGCACATCCGGTATGTTGGACGGAAGATCGTCCCGTGACGCGAGAATGGTTGCTGGATCATGTCCCTGACGCGGAAGGTCTGTACTGTTTGTTAACGGATTCCATTGATCTGGATGTACTTCGGATTGGAAAACGGTTACGTGTAATTAGCACTATGTCCGTCGGGTATGACCATATCGATGTTCCTGTCTGTACATCCCGACATATACCTGTGGGGTATACTCCAGGAATCCTGACCGACACTACGGCCGATTTGGCGTTTGCGTTATTGATGGCTGCAGCCCGCCGCATCGTGGAAGGTGCTGATTATGTGCGACAGGGACAATGGAAAGAATGGAAACCTGATTTATTGCTCGGTCAGGATATTTGTGGTGCCACGTTGGGGATTATAGGGTTTGGTCGCATCGGGCATGCGATGGCTCGGCGAGCACAAGGATTTCGGATGAATATTCTGGCGGTACCGTCACCGAGAAGACAACAAGAAACCGTTCATTGTCCTGACCCAATCGGGAGTCATGATGAAATGTTCAGTAAGCTATCCGCCACCTCTGTGGATTTGCCGACTGCCTTGAAGGAATCAGATTTTGTCAGTTTGCATGTTCCCCTTACATCTGAAACCCAACACCTGATGAGCACCGCGCAATTTCATGTGATGAAACCTTCGAGCATCTTGATCAACACCTCCCGTGGAGCGGTGGTGGATTCGATGGCGCTCTACCAGGCATTGCAAGAGGGCACGATCGGTGGTGCGGCGTTGGATGTGACGGACCCCGAGCCCCTTCCTGCTTCTCATCCATTACTCTCTTTGCCTAACTGTCTGGTGGTTCCTCATTTAGGGAGTGCGTCGATAGCGACTAGATCTTTGATGGCCGATATGGCTCTGGAGAATGTGCTTGCCGGCATACAAGGCCGCCGACTTCCCCATTGTGTCAATCCCGAAGTGTACCACTAGATTCTTCTTTGAAGGGCCTTCCCCTTTTAAAAAAAAGATGGAAACATTTTTTGCCACATGTCCTCGCGGGTTGGAACAGGAATTGGCCAGGGAATGTCATGCGGTTGGAGGTGTGGACATCGACGTCACGCCAGGCGGCGTGAAATGTCAGGGCCCGTTTTCGCTTTGTTACCGATTGAATCTTGAGAGTCGTATTGCGAGTCGCATCTTATGGCAGATCGGACACGGCGTGTATCGCCATGAAGAGGATTTGTATCGTTTGGCCTGCCAGTTGCCCTGGCCCTCGCTGTTTTCCGTCCATTGTCGCATTAAAGTTCGTGTGGTGGCGCAGCAATCCCCGCTGACAAGTTTGGAATTTGCCACACTTCGGGTCAAGGATGCCATTTGTGATCGTTTTATGCGAGACACCAAAAAACGTCCCATCGTCGATAAGCGGCATCCTGATATCCAGATTGTGGTGTTTGTCGATGAGGGGCAGGTTGTCTGGTATTTGGATACTACCGGGTCGCCTCTGTTTAAACGTGGATGGCGACAGGCCGTGGGTGAAGCGCCCTTGCGGGAGAATTTGGCGGCGGGCATTTTGCGCCTCGCGGGATGGACCGGCGCTCAGGTGTTGCTCGATCCGATGTGTGGAGCGGGAACGTTGTTAATTGAAGCGGCGTTGATGGCCAAAGGTGTGCCGCCAGGAGGGAAGCGGGAGTTTGCGTTTTCCAAATTGAAAAATTTTGATCCGACCGTATGGGGGCGTCTCCAACGGGAAGCCTATATGAACAGTCCCATGAGCCATCCCTTACAGATTTTCGGCCAGGATCAGGATGCTCAAGCCATCACCATGGTCCGGAAGAATCTTCAGCACCTACACCTTGCGGATGTTCAGGTGAAACAGGGTGAGGTCTTTGATATCACTCCGCCAGCGGTCAACGGAATCATGGTGACCAATCCACCGTATGGGGTTCGAATGGGCAGTCATGAGGCCCTGGAAGACTGGTACCCAAAATTTGGAAATCTCTTAAAACAACGATTTGCTGGCTGGACGGTCTATGTGCTGACGGCGGACTTTCAGTTTCCGAAGCTGATTCGCTTGGCACCGTCAAGAAAAATCCCGCTCTTTAATGGAGCCTTGGAATCGCGGTTGTATGAATTTCATATGGTGGCGGGTGGAAACCGGAAAGCACGACGAATTTCAAAGCAGCAAGAGCAAGTCTGAGGATGCCTTATAGGCGGGGTGCCCCCGCCATGTTTAACAGGGTAATCCACACGTCTTCTATGCAGCGCAAGACGTAGATCCATTCATCGCAGGTGGTGGGACGCTGAAATAAATGACAATTATCCGGAAAAGTGAAATTCGATGAATCGGTGGGATCTTTTTCCGAAAATAAGGCTACCGGTATTGTTCGGAGCCGACGGTCTTGTTGAAGTTCTTTGATGATCTCAGGCCCTGTGCGATCGGGCAAGTGATTGGATAAGAAAATAAGGTCGGGTTGTGGGGCATCCACATGTGGGTATTCCTGGTGTAAGAAGGCCATGGCTTGATCGCCATCTTCCGCTTCCAGGATTTCCACGCAAATGATTTGCGCGACAGTGAGCGCCTCCTTTAAGGCCTCAGTTTGCGAGGGGTCATCCTCAATGGTGAGAATCTTAATGGTGTTTTTGACTGCTCCGCGCATCTCAACAATCCAAGCTCAGTCTTGACCAGGGAGTTCGTCAAGAAGAGCACTATAGGGTAAATGAAAACCACTCGAAAGTGGTCGAGTGTATGGCTCCTCTTTTTTTTCGGTTGTTGAGTGGATAGGGTTAAGGGAAATATCGGTGCCATAAAAGAAGTCTTAACAACCACCAATCACATCGAACCTTCAGCAAGCCAACACAACCCTGATAAGAGCAATCTAAAAGAAGGCATGGGAAACATCAAGAACCTGCCTTCATTGGGGTTTCATACGCAAGAGAAGGGAAACGTCTTGGTTGCTGAAAACTGAAGTACGCTGGTGTCAATGAGGGACTTGAGCGATCCATTGCTGAATGGTGGGAAGGGCCTCGGGACGTATCGCAATAATCCCGTTGACAGAGGGATTCGGTTGATTGCAGGAAATGGGTTGTTGATCTCGGTCAAAAACCAGGCCGCCAGCACTTTGCACAAGGAGAAGGCCTGCGGCGATGTCCCATTCATTTTGTGGCCCAAGATTGATGACGCCATCGACCTGTCCTGCGGCAACCAGTGCTAAGGAATAGGCGATGGATCCTAAAAGGGGAGGGCAATGGTGAGTTTGCCGCCAGGCTTTTAACAGAGGCCTGCCGATGTGCCAGGTATTGATGAGAAATGTCATACGGGAAGGAAATGGAAAGGTACGTACGTGAATGAGGCACCCGTTAAGGTAGGCAGGGTGTCCCTGAATGGCGAAAAAATATTCTTGGGTAGCCGGATTGAATATGATTCCGAGCGTGGGTTGTCCCCCCTCAACGAGCGCGAGAGAAATCGTGTATTGTGGAAGATATTTGATAAAAGGTTTTGTGCCATCGATTGGATCTAAGATCCATACGCGTTGAGAATGCAGTCGAGAGGAATGATCAGGCGATTCCTCGGACAACCAGGCATCGTGTGGAAATGCGGTTAATAAGGTTTCCTGGAGGATCTGATTTACTTCTAAATCGGCGTTAGTGACTGGAGACCCATCGGGTTTGATGTGGGTCTTTAACCCTTCGTAGGTGATGTGCTGCAAGCGCTGACTGACTTGCGTCAAAGCCGTACGAACCGTCTCTAATTCGTGTGTATATCGCGACATTACTTTTTGAAAGAGAAACAGCGTTTTGTGTCTTGATGCCCAGGCCGAGATGCCAGAAATCCTATTCTACTGCAAAATGGCCGTTAAGTCTGATAAAGAATATCTGCCCTAGTAGAAAAATGCTGAAATCCGGGAATGACGATGCAAAAAATCACCGTTCGACTCGACATCTCGCCTGAACGATTTCAGGCTTATTATCAAGGAGTGGTGGATTCTGTGGTGGCGACGGCGAGTGATGGCCGCACGGTAAGATTCCCGGCTCGAGTGCTGCGCACCTTCTTGACCTATCAGGGTATTCAAGGAACCTTTGAGATTACCTGTGATGCCAATTTGAAATTTCAAAGTATTCGTCGTGTAGACCAGACGCCTTCACCATAATCGAATGTGATGACCGGAGAACAGTATTCACTATTGGGGCTGTTCTTCAGTGCCTTCCTTTCTTCGACTATTTTGCCCGGAAGTTCTGAAGTGGTCCTATTGGCGTTGGCCACACAGGGCGGAGTGCCGCATTGGGATTTGTTGGCGGTCGCATCGGCGGGGAACACCTTAGGCGGGATGAGTTCGTGGGGGATAGGGTGGTTGATCGCTTGGCGCTATCCGCTCACAGAGTTATCAAAAGAGGCGCATCGCAAGGCCGTAGGTCGGGTGCGAGCATGGGGAAGCCCAATCCTGCTGTTGTCATGGGTGCCTCTCCTTGGCGATCCATTGTGTGTGGCTGCCGGATGGCTCCGGATTTCCTGGCTAAGGGCCTTGCTGTTTATTG
Source organism: Nitrospirales bacterium (assembly GCA_965223185.1). GTDB lineage: Bacteria > Nitrospirota > Nitrospiria > Nitrospirales > UBA8639 > Nitrospira_E. Next base: position 2,049,424 of record OZ244988.1, read on the forward strand.
GAATGGGCAAAGCGTTTCGTTACTGGGCGCTCTTGGCGGTGTGGCCATCATTAGGGACATAGGTTCTCAAGGGAACTGGCTGTAGCATTCTGGATGAGTTGTTGATAATGTGCTCCCGCCGTGTCAGAGTTCAGAACGCAGCATTCAATAAAGACAAGAGACAGTGTTTTATGTGATGGAGTGCGTTTTCTGTGAAAGTCCCTCTGCTTGACCTGCAACAGCAATATACGCGCATTCAACCTGAAATCATGAAAGTGCTGGCCGATGTCTGTGCCCGACAAAACTTTATTCTGGGATCACCCGTTGAGCAATTGGAAACAACCTTAGCTACGTTTCTCGGAACCAAACATGCAGTCGGTGTAGCGTCAGGGAGTGATGCACTCCTGCTCTCGCTCATGGAATTGGATGTTCAACCCGGTGATGAAGTTGTCACCGTGCCGTTTACCTTCTTTGCCACAACAGGGGTTATTTCCCGGTTGCACGCACGACCGGTCTTTGTCGATATCAAACCCGACACATTTAATCTGGACCCGCCGAAATTAGCTGAAGCCATCACGCCTCGAACGAAAGCGATTCTTCCGGTGCATCTGTTTGGGCAATGTGCGGACATGGAAGCCATCCATGCCGTGGCGGATGAGAAAGGGATCCCCGTCATTGAAGACGCCTGTCAAGCCATTGGCGCATCCCGAAATGGGACCAAGGCCGGAGCATTTGGCCGTACCGGTTGTTTCAGCTTCTTTCCCTCGAAAAATTTAGGGGCTTTTGGGGATGGCGGGCTGATAACCACCAATGATTCGAAGGTGGCCGAACGATTGCAACTTTTGAGAGTTCATGGCAGTCGATCGGAATACCATCATCATCTCATCGGCATGAATAGCCGGTTGGACGCCTTGCAGGCAGCCATCTTACAGGTAAAATTTCCATATCTCACGGATTGGACAGCCAAACGGCAACAGAATGCCGCCAGCTATCAGCAACTCTTTCACGATCACGAATTGGATCATCGCCTGACTGTGCCTGTGGTTCGGGCAGAGAACAGTCATGTCTACAACCAATTCACCATCCGGGCGCCCCAGCGAGATGCACTAAGTGCGTATTTGACGGATAAAGGCATTGGCAATCGCATTTATTATCCCGTGCCCCTGCATCTACAAGAATGTTACGAAACCCTTGGCTATCACAAAGGAGATTTTCCGATCGCCGAGCACGCCGCCGAAGAAGTGCTTTCCCTGCCGATTTACCCTGAACTGACATTAGAACAACTCACCTACGTGGTCGAAACGATCAAAAAATTCTTTCCCTAAAAAGACAAAGCCAAGAATTCACAAGGGCTTTTCCCCACTAAAAGAGCCTTCCGGTAAAGATCGGGGAGGGGCAAGCTGTATTGACGAATAATCCCCTCTTTTCAACTATTTACGGGCGGTTTACTTGTCCCTATTTTGATAAGAAGACATTATTCTCTATCTCTCATTCAGACCCGCGATGCCGTTGAAATTCACACAATTTTCCAAAACACCGGCTACCCGTACCACGGTCTGCCTTCGCTGTGGCTATCGAATGTTTCAAACCAAACGATTCAACTGGGTCTGCGGCCCAGGTTGTGATGGGGCCCAACAATCGCATCAATTGGAAAATCCTCCTCAAATGCCACAAGTCTTTTCCGCTGAAAATGAAGTCTGGCGGACCAATCAATAAATTAGACCAATTGTTTATCCCGTTATCTGAAGGGCTTTGATCCCACTCCTCACCTAAGTGGTTACTGTCCGATGTTGGTCCTAGGTCGACATTCCCTTACCGACCCAAAGTGGACCAAGGGTAGTTGTACTTGTCCTAAAAAAATGACCTCCTCAAAGAAATGATGTCAGTTGTCAAGAAAAGTCCTTTCCATTCAAAAATTTTAGGCTCCATGTAACAGAATGCTCTTTATCGGTATATTTTGGGATCGAACATTTGAAACAACCGTTCTTCGTTTTCGCCCCAATAATCCTTACATGAACATTCGTTATTACAATTCCGTCTTTCGATTGGCACATCTATTCCTGCATCTTTCATTGCAAGGTGCAATGCGCCCACGGCCATACTATAAAAATCAACGCCATTGTTCATCTCCATATCAGGGTCATCTAAGATTATCTTGCTAAGATATCTCCTAAATGGAAGCTCTCCGCCACAATGACGCGCCACGATTATTTGATCGAATCGACCTTTAACAAAGTTTTCGTTGAGGTCTTCTTTATCTTGAAACCACTTTTCTTCGTCAGATTTTCCTGCCCACTTCAACGGATTAAGTTTTGTGACCCAGAGACGACCAGTGTAGGTATTTTTAATTATATCCTTGTTCAGGACGAAAAGGACTGGCCCATAGACGTTTGCTTTTTTTGCTCTGTCATGAATGTCGACCGAATCCATAAACACATCGAACCAAATTCCCTTACGCCTATCGATATCATCTGATGATTGAGGAGTCTGGAAAAGTCCACGCCGCTCTACCGTACCTCGTGACATCAATGAGCGGGATCGTATGAAATGGCATGCGGTGCCTACGCTATTGGCGTGGTGCAACTCATTAACACCCTTTTGATCGAGAATTTTGAATACCTGGCTTGACGATATATCCATTAACGATTATGTGTAGTGAACTGACTACGTAGTTATTTCATTATTTTGACCCGAACTCATGAATCAATTTGTAGACTTCTTCCCAGTTAGACGCCGAAGGTTCTTTAATATATCTATTGGTACTATTACGAAAACAAATGGTGTAATGGTTACTCTCTCGTAAGCGTTTGATGTTTTCTGGACTATCCTCAATATAAATATCGGCACCAACCTGATGTTTGTCTTTCATAAAGCACAGATCCCAAAACGGTATGCCGTGCTTGTCTAGCCATTTCATCGTCTGAAGCACTGCACGATCGTGGAAGAAATGGATAAATAACCTGTGAGTTATTATCCGAATTCGGTACCCCTCATCAGAAAGCTTTCTTAGTGTTTTCCGGGCACCTGGAATCATCGGTTCGGTCTTAAAAAGGTCGCGTTGGGTTACTGCGAAGCGATGGAGGCTATCATACTGCTCTTTGCTTTCAATTCCCCACTCAGCGAGACCGTATGACACCTCAAGAGGCATATTAGAAATATCTTTCTCGAACCACTCGGCAGCGATCTCACGCATTCGAACGTAAAAGTCAGCACATACGCCATCGAGATCGACGCCTAATACAATTTGAGGGGAACTTGAAGGCATAAACCGTCTAGCTTTCTAAAAAGAAATATTTTATTCGAATGCCGTAATAGTTTACTGCATTAAGATAGGCCCATTTAACAGAATAGTGTATTCGGTTACCTTTTAAAGGAACCTATGATTTTTGACCTAAAGATATTTATTTTAAAATCAAGACCTTTCAAAACGTCGATAATTGAGAATGGCCAAAATGTAAAAATTCTCGAGGGAAAGTATTGCATTGTTAGTATTTTTTTGTCATGTCAAATATCTGTTTTTGGGCAATTTCCGACGTGGGTGTTAACCACTCAAAACGGACACCAAATAATGAGACTATGAATCGTGTGGCTGATTTTTATGTTTACAAGGCGGAAATGCTGCAAATAGCCAAAAAATGGCGTTTCTGAATTTCTATTTGGTTGATTTTTCAAAACGTAATAGAAAAATTTTCAAAAAAAAAGTGTGTACCATTTCCTGAAAGAGAATTGGGAAGTATAATTTTTTGGAGTTATGGTTAAATTCTGAGGAGGGAAACATGAAACGTATTTCCATCTGTTTTGTCTTGCTGAGTATTGTCATTCTGATAACTGGATGTGCGCATGAGGAGGTTGCCCTCACCCATGAAGGGAAATTGGTTCAGGAAATTGAATCCAACGCCACAGAAGATTGTAAGTATATTCGTCAGGTTCAGGCTTCTACAGGATCTGCCAGGAAATCAGATGCCATCGCTACCCTCCGTAATAAAGTAGGTGTAGGGGGTGGGAATGCGTATACTAATCCCTCTTTCTCCGAAAGTGACTCGGTCACGGAAGTTAAAGCCGATGCCTACAAGTGCTTTTCCAAATAATCTCTTTGTTTCAATAAGCGAAAATAACTCTAGCCTATGACTTCTGGCCTACCCGTATTTACTTAGGAGGGAATCCTCTGACTGGAATTTAAAAGGTGTCAGGAACCTTATTTATGGTATGCGGTCAGGGGTAGGAGGCTTCGATGGTGCTGCTGAGGCCACCCCGGGCGGTGAATTCACCGATAACAGTGGCCGTTTTGGGTTTGCAGGCTTTGACCACATCGGCCAAAATCTTATTGACGGCATTTTCGTAAAAGATGCCGAGATTGCGGTAGCCATGGATGTAAACCTTTAGTGATTTCAGTTCAAGGCAGGATTGATCCGGGACATAGGTTAGGTGAATGGTCCCAAAATCAGGTAGGCCGGTTTTGGGGCAGATGGCCGTATATTCCGGTATGTCAATCGTGATGACGTATCCCGGGAATTGATTAGGCCATGTTTCTAATCTTGGCAATTTGGCAGTGAGGCCGCTTTTGGCATGCTGCTCGGTATACGCCGCTTTGGACGGACGTTTGGTGGATTTCATTTTTTTGTGGCGGTCCTTGCCTTACAAGATATTGTAAGTACCCCCTGAAGGTACGAACAGAACGTTAGTCTACTCTTTTCTGAATTTTTCTCGCAACTTACTCCTGCTCTTTTCTTGAGAATTTTCGTGCTCGAGGGCTATAATCCCTGCCTTGTTCGGCCCCTCTCATTGAGGGGGGCGGTGTTGGTTATTAATCATTCCCATAGGTAACGCTACACTGAAAGGTCCCTTGTTCCGGGCCCTGGCGGTCAGGTGGCCGAATAACGGGCTTGTGTGAAGGACGCGAGATCGAGTCATGATCGATGCCGACGATTTTGTGAAAGGACTCCAGGGGATCGGATTCGATTTTTTTACCGGGGTCCCGGATACGATTCTTGGCGGGATTATCGCCCATCTCACGGAAGAACGGTTGTATACTCCAGCTGTCCGTGAAGATGAAGCCGTGGCGATGGCAGCCGGGGCATTTTTTGGTGGAAAAATTCCTGCCGTGCTTATGCAAAATTCCGGATTAGGCAATGCGTTAAATGTGTTGGAATCTCTTAATTTGATTTATCAAATTCCGTGTTTGTTGCTGGTGTCGTGGCGTGGTTTTGAAGGAAAAGATGCTCCGGAGCATTTGGTGATGGGCGAAACGATGCCGAAGCTTCTCGATCTCGTCAGGATTCCACACCGGACTTTGACTGCAGAAACGATCGTTGAAGATCTCCAATGGACGGCCCAGACGTTCATGGAGCAACGTATTCCGGTTGCTCTCCTTTTGAAAAAGGGTATTGTGAAAACGGTGCAGCCTTAGAAGAAGTGAAAAGTGAGGAATAAGAAGTTAAAAGTAAGGGAAAGAAAATTTATGGGCTATCCAGGTTCTGTTCTTGCTCTGTCATTTCTTCTTACTTTTTCCTTCTCCCGTCTCCCTTATTCACCGGAGCTACCATGATTGGTCCCGAAGAAGGTGTGATGCAAAGTCGTGCGCAGGCCATGGCCGCGATTTTTGAATTGCTGACGGATGAGCCGTTGATCGTTTGTAATGGATTCCCTTCTCGTGAGGCGTGTAAATTACGTGACCGTGACCAGAATTTTTATATGATCGGGTCGATGGGGGCCTCGGCTGGGATCGGTTTGGGCCTTGCGTTAGCTCAGCCCCAGAAAACGGTCGTGGTGTTTGACGGTGACGGCAATGTCCTGATGAGTTTGGGGACACTGGCTACGATTGGGGCGTTGAAGCCCAAGAACTTGATTCATGTGGTGTTTGATAATGAAGTATATGGCACGACAGGCAATCAACCCACCTATTCTCGTACCGTGGGGTTGGATAAAATGGCCAAATCTGCTGGTTATGTGAATGTGGAGCGGGTCTGGGAAAAGGAAGATATCGTGTATGAGTTTAAGACGATGCTTGGCGATTCCGGCCCGAGCTTTCTACTCATTAAAGTGAACGAGCAGTTGGAAGAAGCCGATCGCATTGCCTTGGCACCTGCTGAAATGACCAAGCGGTTTAAACAAAGCGTATCCTAAGGCATGTCTTGAGGGGTGCCCATGAGAGTGACATCATGACGATTGAGGATGTGAAGCCATGATTTTATTAAATCCCGGCCCCGTGAATGTGTCCGATCGTGTCCGGCAGGCCTTGCTTCAGCCGGATATTTGTCATCGAGAGTCGGAATTCGCGGAATTGTTGGGCGATATTCGCCAAAAATTGCTGAAAGCCTTCGTTCCTGGGGAGGAGGACGAGTATTCGGCAATTATTCTCACGGGCTCTGGAACCGCTGCGGTGGAAGCTGCGTTATTATCCAGTTTGCCCTTGGGGAAGCGGGCGATGGTGATCTCCAATGGGGTGTATGGCGATCGTCTGTCGAACATGATCAAAATGCATCGATTGGGTGTCCCTGATTTGAAATATGATTGGGGTGTAGCTCCGAACATCGAGATGGTGGAGAAGGCCATGTTACAACATCCTGAGGTGCATACCGTGGCCATGGTGCATCATGAAACGACGTTGGGTTTTATCAATCCCATCAAAGAAATTGCGGAGTTGGTGGATAGCAAAAATCGCGTCTTTATGCTGGATTCGGTGAGCGGGTTGGGAGGCGAGGCTGCCGATATCGCAGGGAGCAAAATGTATTTGGTGGCTGGAGCGGCCCAAAAATGTATTCAGGGTTTTCCAGGGGCGGCCTTTGTGCTCGTCCGCAAAGGGTTTATGGAACGGGTGATGAAATATCCTAAACGTTCCTGGTATCTCAATTTGGCGAATTATTATGAAGACCAAGAACGTGGAACGATTCCGTTTACCCCCGCCGTTCAAGTGTACTATGCCTTCCGAGAAGCCCTCGATGAATTGTTGGAGGAAGGGGTGGAGAATCGTATTCGACGATTCCAAGGCTATGCCTCGAGAATCCGCACCCGTATGCGGGAATTGGGGATTCAAGCGGTTTTACCGCCTGAGGTCCAAGGGAATACCTTAACGGCGTTCAACTTGCCTGACGGGATATCGTATGCTCAGCTCCATGACGGACTCAAGGCCGCCGGCTTTGTTATTTATGCCGGGCAGGGTCAATTAGAAAACAAAATTTTCCGTGTGGCCAATATTGGGGCCTTAACGGAGAAAGATATCGAAGAATTTTTATCGGCTTTTCAGACTACGATGGAAAAGGCTCGGGCATGAAGGCCATAATTTTTGCAGCCGGCGTTGGGCGTCGGTTACAGGTCGTCACACAGGGAAAACCGAAATGTCTGGTGAAAATCGGTGAGCAGACGCTGTTGTCCCGCCATGTGGCCTGTTTAACCGAGTTAGGGATTAAAGATATTGTCCTGGTTGTGGGGTTTGCCCAAGACGCCATACGTGAAGCGGTGGCGCAGGAGTCTTCGCCCGTGAACTTTCATTGGGTGGTGAACGAGCAGTTTGTACGAGGGAGTATTACCTCCTTATGGGCGGCCAGAGAAGAAATGGATGATGATGTGCTTCTGATGGATGCGGATGTGTTGTATAGCCCAACAATTTTGGAACGTTTGGTGCTATCGTCCCATTCCTCGGCGCTGTTAATGGATGAAACAGTTCGGCAAGAATCGGAAGAATGTATGATCGCCGCCCAACATGGACGTGTTCTCTCCTTGAGCAAGACGCTGCCTGCCGATTATGATGAGTCTGGAGAAGGCGTCGGATTCCTGAAAGTTCAACAACGCGACATTCCTTCCTTACTAGGTGCCGTCCAGACATGTGTCGATGCGGGAAAATTCGATATGGAATACGAGGATGCTCTGGCAGGATTTTTTCAGAAGGTTCCTGTAGGATATGAAAAAATTGGGGGATGGCCGTGGATCGAGATTGATTTTCCTGAAGATGTTCAGCGCGCAACCTCGCAAATTTTACCGGCTATTGTCGGAAGGTCAAGAAAAGACGAGTCCTTAGGGGCTTCGGTTTCCTCGTAAAGCCCTTATTGGTTCCATGCTCAATTATGGATGGAATTCTCAAACAAGAAACAACGGATGCGGTTGATACCGCAATTCTCCTGACTTCTTCTGGTGTCTTTGTGGCGGGGAGTATGGAGACCGGGCAGGCCATGCCGAGTCCGTTGATGCGGGTTGGGGGTATGACTCTGTTTCAGAGAGCGGTGTTTACCCTTCAACGCGGTGGAATTTCTCAAATCTGGGTGTTGGCTGGGAAAGAAGAACCGGCTTTGCGTGAGTTGTTGCGGGAAGATAGGCGTTTGCAGGCAGCAGTTCGCTGGTTGCCCGTTCGGGAATTTCCTCCCCATGATCCTCAAACCTGGGAAACCTTAGCTGATGAGGTCAGTGGGGCCTGTATGGTGGTGGGTTGTCATACCGTCTTTTCTCCTGCGTTGGTTCAACGGTTACGACATGAAGGGAGTCAGGGCAAAGTGGTGGTGGTGGTCGGGCAAGCTGACGAGGGGGCCCAATGCGGCAATCCTGGGGTCATTATGAAAATGGATGGGGTTGAGGGGCATACCTCTTCCTCCGTCATATTTCGCGACCCGCCTCTGAATTCACCTGTAGTCCCAACGCTCCCGGGGACCCAATCTGAAAGTGCACGTTTGCCAATTGTAGGGGATTTGATGGTGTTGCCTGGTCGATTACTAGGAATTTCGGGTGTGTTGCATGCTAGTGGGACTAACCCCTTGCGGTTGGCTTTGGAACAGGCCGCCGTCGAAGGAACGGTCCAGGCCATTTCCGGTGAACCTCATTGGTTTAGAGATGTGCGCGGGCCCAAAGGCCCGAAACTGGCCGAACAAACCTTAGTCCGTTCCCTCCAGACGCTCAAAGGTGGGCTGGACGGGTTTGTCGATCGGTATATCAATCGCAAGTGTTCTGCCCTGTTTACGAGACTATTTTTAAAACTGCGGTGGACACCCAATGCTATTACGATGCTATCTATGATGATTGGATTGGTGGCCGCAGGCTTTTTCATTCCTGGTTCCTGGGAGTTGGCACTCGTCGGGGCGCTGCTCTTTCAGTTATCGGTCATCATTGATTGTTGTGATGGTGAAGTGGCTCGTCTTACCTTTTCGGAATCGAAATTTGGGCAGGAACTGGATATCTGGGCTGATAACGTTGTGCATATTGCGATTTTCGCAGGAATCGCCTGCGGGGCTTATCTCCAAGGTCCGTGGGAGCAAACCCTGTTTCCACTCATATTAGGCGCCTCAGCGGTTTTTGCCAATATCGTGTCGTTGTTACTCGTGAATGCGGCTCGGCAATTGCGGTCTCGTCAACATGATTGGCGAGAGTTAACCGAGCGTGAACGACAAAAAATTGAGTTTATGTTGGGCAATGTGGCTAATCGAGATTTTTCCATCGTCGTGCTGATTGGGGCAATTCTCGGATTTTTGCATTGGTTTCTGGCTCTAGCGGCGGTTGGCTCCTGGTTTTTTGTCATGTCCATGGCCTGGCTTCTTCGTCGAACTCTCGTCTCTCGTGCTTAAATTTAGTTTCCTGATCATTGGGCTGATAGCCCTGGTCGGGATTGTATGGCACATCGGTCTCACCCCGATTCTCGGTGCGGTCTCTCAACTCGGATTTTTTCCCCTCTTCGTCATTTTGCTTCCCATGGTCCTGGTTTATGGTCTTGAAGCCTGGGGTTGGCGGCTCACTCTTGGTCCCTATGCCACTTACGTAGGGTTTTTGCGGTTATTTGCCATTCGTATGGCCGGTGAAACCGTCAACGTGACGACTCCGGCGGCCTATGTGGGTGGAGAGCCTCTCAAAGCCTATTTGCTCAAACGCTATGGGGTGCCGATGGTTGACAGTATGGCGTCCGTTATTACTGCCAAAACGACAATGACCTTGGCACAAGTCTTATTTATTTTGGTTGGGCTCGGTCTGGCATTTTGGATTTTGGAGACCACGAGTCACTATTGGATGGCCATGGTAGTAAGTTTTGGGCTCTTGGCCTTTGGTATCGGCGTGTTTGCCATGTTTCAACGCTTTGGGCTAGGGATGGGTTGTCTTATCCTCTTGCGGTCCTGTCGCATCCATCTGACCTTTCTTGAAAAACGAGAATCCCAATTACGAGAAATGGATGAGACGATTCGACGGTTTTATTCTGAAAACCGCCGAACTTTTTATGTAGCGTTGTGTACATTTTTTCTGGCCTGGTTTTGTGAAACGTTGGAAGTCTATGCCATTTTGTATTATTTGGATGTGGGGATAGATATCTGGACCTCTATTTCGATTGCGGCCCTGACGGTCTTTATCAAAGGGGGAACGTTTTTTATCCCAGGAAGTCTTGGTGCGCAAGAAGGAGGCTATACTTTGCTCCTAGTGAGTTTTGGCTATACTGAAGTGACTGGAATCACATTTGCTCTGATTCGACGATTGCGGGAAATTTTGTGGATTGTCATTGGATTGGGTTGTTTGATGATATTAAAAGACAAAGATCTGCCACTGTCTTCCAAACCCCCGAAATCCATCTAGTTCAGGGGGATCTGAATCACGCACCGAGTCCACCTTCCTGCAGTAATCCCTTGAACTTGGCAATTCGTGTAGGGAATAATGAGGAAAGAGTTTTTGAACATAGAGGAGAATGATTCCATGGATATTCAATTAGGAAACAATACTTTGAGAAATACGAATGGCTCGTTTCTGGCGCATGGAAAAGAGCAGCTTCGAATTGAGTGGGTCGAAGACCAAAAGAAATTGGCATTAACTATGGGTGTGTTTATGCCCACCGGAACGGAAGTGGCGACCCTTAAACAGAATGCCTGGGAAACGAACCCTAATGATCGGTTCCTGCTGACCAGCACACCGGACATGTTAAAAGTCGAAGATACCACGTTGAAAACGACGGTGGTGGAAATTCATAAAACTGATAACCACATAGTCAGCATTCCTTCTGCCAAATTCTATACATCAAAAGGCACTCTGTCTGAAGTTTCTGCTGAATGGTGGCGTGTGGGCAATAAAATGGAATTAACCGGTATCGACACTGATCTTGAAGGTGGCGGAATCGAACTTCCCGAATAACCTCCTTCTTGACCTATCCGGCATTCCCGCAAAGCGTTAGGGTAAATCCACTCTTGGGCTTTTCACATCGATATCCTTGGTGTTTATTGGGATCCAAGACCCCGTCCTTTCTGAAATATTTTGTTACCTGTTTTGGGCAATTTTTTGAATGGCAGGTTGATTGGCTGTTTTGGGTGATGTGTTCCCTTCAATACCAGCGCAGTTGAGGTGAGCTTGGCGGATTTGGTGTGAGAGTTTTTGGAAAGCCTGATGTTTGCGAGTAGTGATCTCGACCATGGCTTGAAATTGTGTCGGGCCTTCTTCCTGTAGTTGAGTGCATTGTTGTTGCTCAACGAATGTTGTTTCCCTTCCTGATTGGCAAACAAACAACTTTTGGTAAATTGTCCGAACATTTTGTTGAATGGCTTGTTGGCGTTGTTCCAACGGCCGAAGGAGTCTTTGCGTCTGCTCGATTTCTAGCCGTACATTAGAACAAGAGAGGGTCTGAGAATCTGCCCTGCTTGAGGAAGGGAGGAAAAATGTTGTGGAAACTGTGAGAAAAAGAATTGCGGTGATTGGTGTGAAAACCCTAGCCAAGACTGGAATCATAGAGTGTATTTCACTATGAAAAATGAAATGAGGCTATTCATCAAATGGGGGAGCCATGCAATCTCAAGGGATTACTTGAGGGTGAAAGGGTAAAATAAATAAGAAATGATAGAAATGACAAGAACAGGGCAAACCGGGCGCTATTTGAAACCCCATGGCAGGGCGATTGAGTCGGGTTTGTAGGATGATTGGCACCTATTGAAAGCATCCATGATGCTAAAGACCAGTGTTATCGCATGGCTAAATATGTCATTGTGATGAACGCTGGAAGGAAACGGGGTTTTCCTGAGAAATTAAAGTTTAAATTATCTGGGCTTCATGATGGGTGTCCCTCTCATCCACTATGACATAATGAAAGGGATATGAAGGTAGAGATATGAGCCATGTCAAGTCCGATTTGTCTACGCTCCCTATGATAAGGGGTTTTTCTCCTGGTTTTGCGGCTCTGGGCCTTGAAGCCTCATTGCTCACGAACCTAGAGTCTTTGGGCTATGAAGAGCCGACCCCCATTCAACGTGAGGCGATTCCTCCGCTTCTATCTGGCCGTGATCTTCTCGGTCGAGCTGCGACAGGAACGGGGAAAACCGCCGCATTTACCCTGCCCCTTCTTCAACGGTTGGCCAATTTGACTCCGCAGTCATATCCTTCGGCGCTCATTTTGGTTCCCACACGCGAATTGGCGATTCAGGTGACAGAAGCTGTTCAGCGTTATGGAAAACACCAGCGTATTGCGGTTCTCGCGGTGTATGGTGGTGCCGCCATCAGACCGCAGCTTGTGGCTCTGAAACGCGGTGTCGATGTGGTAGTGGCCACTCCAGGGCGAGCCCTGGATCATATGCGTCGGAAAACTCTTCAACTCCAGAATTTGCAAATCGTCGTGTTGGATGAGGCGGATGAGATGCTTGATATGGGGTTTGCTGAAGATTTAGATGCCATCTTGCAACAGACTCCTACGTCTCGGCAGACGGCCCTGTTCTCTGCGACGATGCCGCCTCGTATCGCTTCCATTGCACGCCGTCACCTACAAAACCCCATAGAAATTCAGATTGTGAAGGATCCGGTAAAGGCCGGCGTGACCCCTCGTGTGCAGCAAATGGCCTACCTGGTCGCCCGGGTGCATAAGGGGTTAGCGCTGATTCGACTTCTGGATATGGCTAGTCCCAAGTCGACTCTCGTATTCTGTCGGACTCGCTTGGAGGTAGATGAATTAATTGCCATGCTAAACGGCCGAGGCTACAGGGGAGAAGGTCTTCATGGAGGGATGAATCAGGCTCAACGGGATCGCGTGATGCAAGCCTTTCGGTCAGGAAAGACTGAACTCTTAGTGGCGACAGACGTGGCGGCCCGTGGCTTAGATATCTCCCATGTTTCGCATGTGCTGAATTACGACGTGCCTTCATCTCCTGAAGCCTACGTTCATCGCATTGGACGCACTGGCCGGGCTGGCCGAGCCGGTGAAGCCATTACGTTGGTCGAGCCGCGTGAGCGGTGGTTGTTGCACAACATCGAGCGTCTGACAAAATCTAAGATTGAGATGGGGACACTTCCGACCGTGGCGGACTTGCAGGCGAAACGAGTGGAACGGATTGGGGGTTCCATTCAGGAAATTCTCGCGAACAAGACATTTGTCCGATTTCGTGATGTGGTGAAAACTTTGACGGAAACACATGATCCAGTCGATGTGGCGGCAGCCGCCATTCAACTGGCTTCCGGGTCGAAAAACGGGGAACCTGCGGAACAGGAAATTCCCACCATACGAGATCGTTCGCGGGAAACGCCTACTAACTCGCGTCGCTCCAGGCGTGACCCGCCCAGTTGGACAAAAGAGGAGGTGTCCAAACGGGAAGTGGGTAGATCCCTGGGGAAGCGTCGCCGTGTCGGTCGAACAAGCCCAATGGCGACTTTACATTTCAGTGTGGGGAAGAATGCCAATGTCCGTCCTGGAGATTTTGTGGGTGCTATTGCTAACGAAGCCGGCCTGAATTCCAACATGATTGGACCCATTAAAATTGCGGATCAGTTTTCCCTGGTCACCGTACCGGAAGAGTTGGCACCTGGAATCATCAAAGCCATGCATCGGACACGAATCAAGGGAAAAAAAGTCCCCGTCCGTCTCTATAGAGAGTAAGAGGAGATGTATGACGGAGACGGGGGTATGCTGGTCCCCTGAACGTGATTTCCCCTGAAGAAAGTTGATAGCGGAGTTCAACCAGTCGGATGCTTGGCACGGGCCATCATGCGGCAAAACGAGCATGTGCCAGCGGTGGTGGGTTGGTTGCAGATCTCACAAGGGGCCAGTGTGGTTTGGTCGTTTGCAGCCATGGAAAGAAGCGTGGAACTCGCAGCCTTTTTTTGTTTATCCAAAAATCCCCAATAAAAACGGTGCTTCGTCCCTGGCGATTCGGCTTCTAGTCGATTGAGGGCATCTTTGAAAACCAACATTTTTGCGCCTTTGGCCATCGGACATTCTTCCACCAAGTAGTCAATTCGATTCACCACGGCATAAGCGGCAATTTCTCGTTCCGTCAAGCGATAGAGGGGTTTGACTTTTTTAGCAAAACCCTCCACTGAAGCGGGCAGAGTCGGGGATTGTTTGTGGAGATACTCTTCTTGCCATTGCAAGACATTGCCTAATAGCCGTGCAGCTTCATCGTCAAGATTATGACCGGTGGCCATTACATCGTATTTATGCTCCCATGCCACACGATTGAACTGATAGCGTTTTATCGTTCCGCAGGTTGAACAGGTCGGCCGTTTGACGAGCAAAGCGAGTTCTTTGATGCCGGCGCCGGCATCTTCTTCCACAGTATGAATGAGGAGTTTGGATCCACAAGACTCTGCAATACCACGCGCAAAGCGTTCCACTTTTTCATGTGACCGAGTTGAATATCCTGCGATACCTAAATCCACATAAAGAGCATCGGCGCGATACCCGAGTTTGAGAAGAATTTCCCAGAGCGTGAGGCTGTCTTTTCCTCCCGAGACCGCGACTAAAATGCGATCTTCAGGCGAAAACATCCTTTGAGCCTTGATCGCGCGCTGTACTTGTGTGCGAATAAATTCAGTGAGGCAGGGTCCGCAGAATGCTGTATTGTGGCGTGGCATCCCCAAGACTGCTCGCTGGGGACATTTTCGACAGCGCATGGGTTACCCTCCCGATATGACCGGGCGGACTTCAATCTGATCCCCATCTGCGACGATCTCGTCTTCGGTCATCAGGTCTTGACCGCGAATGACCAAAAACGCTTCGGGGACTAATTGGAGTTCTTTGAAAATATCTGCGACCCGTTTGGGTCCCTGGAGTTCGATGTCACGGGCGGGATGGCTCAAACTAACTTTCATATTGTCGAATCATAAAGACCAATTCATGACATTGGCAACCATCGACGGCATGGAACATGGTCTTCTACAAGAGAGAATTAGTGTTTCTTCCATTAAGTCGGCAACTTTTTCGGCCGAACCATCTATTGGGAAACCATGCAAAGTGGTACTATTGGATTTAGGCCGAAATTAGTCAAGAACCGCCTGTCCTTTGTAATGGGACCCTTTCTCATAAGACAATATGTAAATGAGACATAAGACCAGGAGCATGCCATGACACTTTCCGCAGATTCGCATGACCAACTCTGCATTAACACTATTCGGACCTTATCTATGGATGCGGTGCAAGCGGCTAATTCCGGCCATCCCGGCACACCCATGGCTTTGGCTCCTGTTGCCTATTGGTTATGGAATCGCCTCTTGCGATTCGATCCGGCGGATCCTATTTGGCCTAACCGGGACCGGTTTGTGTTATCGGCTGGTCATGCTTCCATGTTGCTGTATTCGTTATTACATCTCTGTGGTGTCAAAGCGGTCAATGGCGAGTATGAACAAATGGGGCAGGCTGCGGTGACGTTGGATGATATCAAACGATTCCGCCAATTAGACAGCAAGTGTCCAGGCCATCCTGAATATCGATGGACGTCGGGAATTGAAACGACGACCGGGCCGCTAGGGCAGGGTGTCGCGACAAGCGTGGGTATGGCTATGGCTCAACGTTGGATGGCCAGTTATTTCAATCGTCCTGATTTTGAGATGTTTTCCTATGATGTGTATGCTTTATGCGGTGACGGATGCTTAATGGAAGGGGTGTCTGCGGAAGCCGCGTCGTTAGCCGGTCACTTGAAGCTTTCGAATCTTTGTTGGATGTATGACAATAATAAAATTACCATAGAAGGCCATACCAATTGGGCATTTACTGAAGATGTGGCTACGCGGTTTATCGCGTATGGATGGAATGTCCTTCGAGTAGGTGATGCGAACGATATTGAGATGTTAGATCGAGCTTTTGGTTCCTTTCGCAAAGAGTCCGATCGCCCGACTTTGATGATCGTGGACAGTCATATCGCCTATGGTGCTCCGAATAAACAAGATACGCATGGCGCCCATGGAGAGCCGTTAGGCGACGAAGAAATTCGGCTGACCAAACGGAATTATGGGTGGCCGGAAGACGCCAACTTCCTAGTGCCCGGTGGGGTGTATGCTCATTTTCAGCAAGGGATTGGGACACGTGGGGCTGCTTTACGGAAGGCATGGATGGATCGGTTTGCCGCCTATCAAGCCCGATACCCAGAATTGGCCGACCATTTGTATAAGATGCAACATCGACAGTTACCCGAAGGTTGGGATAAGGATCTTCCAACATTTCCCCCAGATGAAAAAGGATTGGCTGGCCGAGAAGCCTCTGGCAAAGTCCTCAATGGGATTGCTACCAACGTACCGTGGGTCATTGGGGGAGCTGCAGATTTAGCGCCGTCGACTAAAACGCGCTTAACCTTTGAGGGGGCCGGAGATTTTATCCCCAACCAACCCTCAGGACGTAACGTGCATTTTGGAGTACGAGAACATGCCATGGGAGCCATCTTGAATGGCCTATCGCTGTCTAAGGTCAGGCCATATGGTGCAGGCTTTCTTATTTTCAGTGACTATGCTCGTCCGGCGATTCGCCTTTCGGCGTTGATGGAAATTCCTGTGTTGCATGTGTTTACCCATGACTCCATCGGCGTAGGGGAAGATGGCCCGACGCATCAACCCATCGAACAGGTTCCTTCACTTCGTGCCATCCCTGGACTCATCGTTTTTCGACCTGGGGATGCCAATGAAATCGTTGAGGCCTGGAAAGTCATTATGCAATTACGGCATGAGCCGGTGGTGCTTATTCTAACCAGACAGGCTGTTCCCACAGTAGATCGAAAAAGATATGCCTCGGCAGAAGGTGTGGCCAAGGGGGCCTATGTCTTGGCCGATGCGCCCGATGGTCGGCCCGATGTTTTGCTTTTGGCAACCGGAAGCGAGGTCCCACTGTGTGTGCAGGCGTATGAACAATTGGCTGGGGAGGGGATCAAGAGCCGGGTAGTAAGTATGCCATCCTGGGAGTTATTCGAACAACAATCGGTTGACTATCAACAGTCGGTGATTCCTGATGATGTCCGGGCACGTGTGTCGGTGGAACAAGCCTCTACGTTCGGCTGGGCTCGGTATGTAGGGGCACAGGGCCAGATGATCGGTATGCAATCCTTCGGGGCTTCGGCGCCTCTTAAAGAATTAGCGAAAAAATTTGGATTTACCGTGGATCATGTCGTGTCTGCGGCTAAATCCCAGATTGATCGTGTGCAGCATCGAATGGCGGCTTTGTGATTCTTTCTGCTTAGAGATTAGGAGATTAGGGTATGAATCCTCTCGTACAACTCCGTGAATGTGGGCAAAGTCCTTGGTATGACTATATTCGTCGTGGGCTTATCACATCGGGTCAATTGCAAATATTGATCGAACAAGACGGATTAATGGGCATGACTTCGAATCCTGCCATTTTTGAAAAGGCCATAGCTGGAAGCAAGGATTATGATGAAGCCCTCAAAGAAGCGGCCTCTGAATTCATCGGGATCAAGGAAATCTATGAACGAGTCGCGATCAAAGATATTCAGGATGCGGCAGATGTCATGCAGCCGGTCTACCATTCTTCCCAAGGGCGTGATGGGTACGTCAGTTTAGAAGTGTCACCAGATTTAGCATACGACACTCAGGCTACTATTGCCGAAGCGGATCGCCTCTACGGAGCGGTAGCGCGAAAGAATGTCATGATCAAGGTCCCCGGCACCCCTGAGGGCCTTCCAGCCATTGAAGAATTATTGTCACGAGGAATCAATATCAATGTCACTCTGTTGTTCAGTGTGGGAATGTATGAACAGGTCGCCGGTCGCTATATCCGTGGCCTTGAACGGTTGGCTGCTAATGGCGGGGATGTAAGGACTGTAGCGTCGGTGGCCAGCTTTTTCGTGAGCCGTATTGATAGTCTTGTCGATAAACAGCTCGAGGCAAAAATACAAACTGAATCGAGTGTCGGTCAGCGGAAGTTGATGGAGGGCTTGCTTGGTACAGTGGCCATTGCCAATGCCAAATTGGCCTATCAAAAGTATGAAGAAATTTTTCTGGGCCATGAATTTCAGACCTTGAAAGAAAAAGGCGCAAGGATGCAGCGGGTGTTATGGGCGAGTACCGGTACCAAAAACCCGAATTATCCAGATACGTTGTATGTCGATCAACTTATCGGGCCGGATACGGTCAATACGATGCCGGAAGCCACGTTCGCGGCGTTTCGCGATCATGGGGTTGTCAAACAAACGATTCAGGAAGGTTTGGATCAGGCAAAATTGACCATGCAACAGTTGGCGGATGTGGGCGTTTCTCTTAACGATGTGACCGACCAGCTTTTGCGCGATGGAGCCAAACTCTTCGTGGATGCTTTTGATCAATTAATGGGGGTGATCAGTCGGAAACGTATGGAGGTACTTGGTACCCAATTAGATCGAGTCACCTATTCCCTTGGCGCCATGCAAACCCACGTTGACGAGTCTCTTAAGGAAATACAAGAAAAGAATCTCGTTCGTCGGATTTGGGCCAAGGATCCGACCGTGTGGCATCAAAGCCCCGAGCATCAAAAGATTATTCGTCATGCCTTGGGGTGGTTGACCATCTCTCAAGAACAATTACCCCATATCGTTCGACTTCAAACTGTCGCCAAAGATATTCAAGAGGCAGGGTTTACGCATGTCCTACTCTTGGGGATGGGAGGAAGTAGTCTCTGCCCAGAAGTCTTGCGGATGACCTATGGGGTTATGGAAGGATATCCTGAATTGCATGTGTTGGATAGTACCGTGCCTTCCCAGGTTCGATCGTTTGAACAGCAGGTGGACCTTTCAAAAACTATTTGTGTCGTGGCCAGTAAATCTGGGTCGACAACGGAACCGTTAGTCTTTCAAAAATATTTCTTTGAGCGGATGCGGCAGGAGGTGGGCGAAAAGGCTGGGGAGCATTTTATTGCGATCACCGATCCAGGGTCATTGTTGGAAGGCGTCGCGAAGGAATTACGATTTCGCCACATTCTGCCTGGGATTCCCGAGATCGGGGGTCGGTATTCCGCACTCTCCAATTTTGGCATTGTGCCAGCTGCGCTGATGGGGCTGAAGATTGATCGATTCCTGCATCAAGCGGAACGCATGCGCCATTCTTGTGACGCCGGAGTTCCTGCACAAGACAATCCAGGGGTTCGATTGGGAGCGGTGTTGGGTACGTTAGCCAAAGCCGGTCGCGATAAACTCACGTTTGTGATTTCGCCGGCGTTATGGGATCTGGGCGCTTGGATCGAACAATTAGTGGCCGAAAGTACGGGTAAAGAAGGCAAAGGCATCATTCCCGTCGAAGGCGAACCAGTGGGAATTCCGGCGGTCTATGGACAAGATCGAGTTTTTGCCTATATTCGGTATGAACAGGGGGTGGATCCGAAACAGGATGCGGCCGTTGCAGCCTTGGAACGGGCTGGACATCCCGTCGTTCGTCTTGCTGTTGCCGATCTTTTGAATTTGGGCCAGGAGTTTTTCTTGTGGGAAATGGCTACTGCTGTCGCTGGAGCTCTATTGGGAATTAATGCGTTCGACCAACCGAATGTGCAAGAAAGTAAGGATTATACAAAGAGGCATCTTGAAACATTTAAAAATAAAGGTAAGCTGGCTGAAGCTTCTCCTCTTCTAGTTGAAGAGGATGTCCAGGTTTATGTTGATGACATGAATGGGGCAGCACTCAAGGGAAGTGCAACCTTGGACGATCTCATGGCCAAGCATATGTCACGCATACAGAGTGGGGATTATTTCGCGATGAACGCCTATGTCGAACGAACACCTTTGGTGCATGAAATCTTGACTCGCATTCGTGTCAAAGTTCGTGAGACTAAACAAGTAGGCACCACATTAGGCTATGGACCCCGCTTTCTGCATTCGACAGGGCAACTCCATAAAGGCGGACCCAACTCTGGCGTGTTTATTCAAATCACCAGTGAGGACCCCCAAGATCTGGCTATTCCCGATGAACCTTATTCCTTTGGTGTCTTGAAAGCTGCGCAAGCCCTGGGTGATCTCCAAAGTCTCACCACCCGAAAACGTCGCGTCATTCGCGTCCATCTCGGCTCTGATGTTTCGCGGGGTCTCATTCGGCTGGAGCAGGCCATTGAAGCCAGCCTGTGTGTGCAGGCATCTTAATTTGAAAAAGGGAGATGTATCTCTATTTACAAGAGAGGGAGAATTCAGGACTAAAAGTTCTTCTCAGTGGAAGATTGGTTAGTTTGAAATGACATGCTAGGTGAGAATGAATAGCTTTAGACTCTCGCCAATGATGACCGTCAGTTTGGATGAGGCGGTCAGCCTCGACAGGTCCCCACGTACCCGCCTGATATTCCGGCAACCACTTGTGCCCGTGTGTCGCCCACCCCTCTAGAATATCCGTCACCCAGGCCCATGAGGCAGAGGTGGTCCACAATTGTTGGACAGCTCGTTAAGTGAAATTTCTGCTTTCATTGGCAACCTTCCGTCTCCACGACTGACCATAGGCAACACATCCGCTTTCTCTCTTTCACCCAATCAGGTGATCCAGCGTACCCATCTGGTTACCAAACGTCACTCGTATTCCTATACCCCGACTACACCCAACACCAGACACAGGGAAGGGGACAAAATTTCTGCATTTAGACATGTTGTTTTTAGATTGACATTTTCGACCGGACTCTCTCTCAGTTTCCTGAAGACATCTTTGATTATTAAGACCTGTCGGAACCCAACAATTTGGCATTACCTTTGCTGTTGTTCTTTAGAAGTCAATCATATTGATTTACGCAACCCATAAGGAGGGTTTCCCTGAATCAACCCAATCTACAGAATTTACCTGAAGCCATGCCTGCCCGCAAACCAATGGAAAAGGCGGCAGGGGAAAATCAATTTGGCTTTTCTTTCAGTGGGTAGGGTGTTGATTATAATGTTTGATTAATATGGATAGTAATTTTTATTTGTAGTGGAGGGAATAGTTTTTTTGGGGAAACCTGAAGATGCATCAAGGGAAAAGTAAAAATGCCATTGAACATCCAAAAGTTAAAAAAAATCCGGAGATTTGGCTGGCACTACTTCGGTGTTAGGTTCCATAGTGTTCAGTTAGGATTTTTAAATTGTAAGCAATTAGGTTTTGATTCTTGCCTTTTTGTTTTTTTGACATTCTTACTTCCCGTTTGGCCAGCCGAAGCCCATTCGGAAGTCGACCCGGAAATTGCTGAAGTCACTGCGGAACTTGCCCAGCACCCCGATAATGTGGAGTTGTTGCTTCGACGGGGGCAACTCCATCGCTACAATGAACACTACGCCGAATCATTAGGAGATTTAGATCGGGCTTGGACGTTGGACCGCAGCAATCGTCCTGTTGCTTTGGAACGGTGTCGCACGCTGGTGGCATTGGGACGAACCCGCGAGGCCGAAACTGGGCTCACCCAATACTTGCATGAGGAAACCGGGGTCTCGCGCGTGATGGCGTTAGTCGAGCGGGCGAATCTGTATGCGGGCACTGGGCGTGCCACGTTGGCGATCGCGGACTTTTCCGAAGCGCTGAGCTTCTATCCCACCATTGAACTCTACGTGGCTCGAGGCCACCTGCAGGAAGAGTTGGGACAATTTGATGCGGCGGCGGCTGGATATCTGGTTGGGTTGAACCGCCTACCTCAGGCGAGCATGCTCCGGAGTTCCCTCATTCGGGTCAAAATAGCACAAGGCCAGTATCCGGAGGCTCTTACGCTGATCGATCAAGAGATAGCCAACGCCTCGGGGAAAACGGAATGGTACGTGCGCCGGGCGGTGGTCCTGGCTGCGATGGGGCAGACCGAGGCAGCGGAATACGCATACGCCCAGGCCCTGACAGAAGCCAACCGCATCCTTGCCAAACGCCCCACGGCTCTTCAACGGTTAATGCGGGCCAAGGTGTATCACGCCATGGGACAGCTCGATGCTGCTAAGCACGACCTCCGTCTCGTCATGCAAGCCGCCCCTAATTTGACCGAGGCCGAAACCCTCTTGAAGAAGTTGGAAGCCAAATGATTGTGCGTGTGGTTCATAGGGTGTTCAGAACGTACTGACGTTGGGTGTCCTCTTGCTATTGTGCTGGACCTCCGTCCTGTCGGCGAGGGCGGCCATGGTACGGGAACCTTATCTGCAACAGGTGACCCCTACATCGGTGACCGTGGTGTGGCGAACCGATCTGACCTCTGCGTCCAATAGCCAGGTGCGATTTGGCCTTTCAGGCGGGATCAAAGCCTGGAGCGCTTGGTCCTCGAACGGCTTCAGCCACCGCCGTGATTCCCCCATCCAATCCCAATGTTCGCGATCATATTGTCACCATCACCACATCGTTGACGCCGGGGACGAAGTATTTCTATGCGGTGGGCACTGGCACCGATGCTCAGCAAGGGGGCGGGACGGTCGAGCATTTCTTTGTGACTGCCCCGACGGTGGGAACGGTCACACCTTTTCGGGTGTGGATTTTTGGGGACTCTGGGAAAGGACCCGGGGATGGGGACCAGGAGCGGGTGCGAGACGCCATGTTAACGGAGACGCTCACCAATCCTCCCGCCCCGGATATTATTCTGCACGCGGGGGACATTGCTTACGAAAATGGCACGGACAGGGAATTTACGGCCAATCATTTTGCCATGTACCAAAACATTCTCCGCCATACGCCCTCTTGGCCGACTCTTGGCAATCACGAGGCCGTCAATGCTCCTTCCGCTGGAGTCGGGCCGTACTATGAGGCGCATGTCTTACCGATAGGATCGTCGGGCACCGAGGCGTACTATTCCTTTGATTACAGTAACGTCCATTTCATCGTCTTAGATTCCATGACCAGTAGCCGGGAGACGGGCGATGCCATGTTAACGTGGCTGGTGTCAGATTTGGCCGCCACGAGCCAGGATTGGGTCATTGCCCTCTTTCATCACCCTCCGTATTCCAAAGGGAATCATGACTCGGATAACGCACTCGACTCCGGTGGGCGCTTAAGAGATATGCGCGAAAATGCGCTGCCCATTCTGGAGGCCGGTGGCGTGAATCTGATCTTGGCGGGCCACTCGCATGGGTATGAACGGTCGTATGCCATTAGGGGAGCCTATGGCTATGGGAGCAGTCCGACTTTTGCCACCCCGGATTTTGGGATATTGCTGGGGAACGGCCTATCTTAACGCAGGCGATGGAAATCCCAATGTTGGGGGCGATGGTGCATACCAAGATTGACGGTGTATGTGGTGGCGGGCCATGTGGGGCCGCGCATCACACCCAGTGGGCACCCGGAAGTTTGTGAGTGAGGGACGCTTTTCTGTGCTTTTAGACGCAAATCACGGGGAGAAATGTGCGGGATGATGGCTCATTGACCTCTTTGCCATCAACTTAACTGGCGAATCAAGGGCATTACCACGTCGCTAGCTCATGTCACGGTGGCTGAACCCAATCCGGCTTCAGAGTGGTGAGCCACTGGGTGGCCCCGTTGGGATCAATGGCGGCGCAATGGGAGCAATATCCCTGGGGCCTCCGGTCCCGTCTATACCCTGAGTTCAACGACGGTGGCGGCAGATAATGGGGCTCAGTTTGATGTGGTGGTGACGAATGGGGTGAGCACGACCAGTGCCCCGGCCACCTTGACGGTGCTAGGCAGTCCGGTGACGGCCTGGGCGGCGGCGGCTCAGAATCCAACAGGGATCTGGCGGGATTCGGCATTGGATAATCGGACGTTCCGAATGGTGTTAAAGGGGACGGCGATCACCCAGAGCGGCTCGCTAGCACAGGTGACCTTCCGGGGACGGACCAAGGTAGTTACACGTTGAAGAATGTGTCGCTGGTGCCGCGGGTGGGCACGACGACTGGGGCCATTAACACCGGTGACCTTTGGGGGGGCGTCGAGTGTGAAGTGTCTACCGGCGGGACGGTCACGAGGATCTGGTCGCCTTTACACTGGTGCCGGGCCAGGAATGGACGTTCTGGGTTCCGCCCGGGTCAGCGGGGGTGTATCGAGACGGGGGCACGGAGACAGTGGCCTGGTTCATTAACGGGATGGATCGGAGCGGGGTGCTGGACTGGGCGTCGCTGCCCATCGGTGGGACGAGGACGAATGTGTATAATGCGGAGCTGGTGCAAGTGTACCAAAATGTCGAAGGCAATGGCGGTTTTACGGCGTACAATGATCTGGCCTGGGGACCAGGCCAGCTGACCAACAAAATCACGACGATTACCTCCCCCAATGGGGGCTCCGGCCTGGCTTCCAGCGGCCAATTGCTCGATTTTTCCACGGGCCTGCCGACGCAGGTGACTCTGACAGTCACAGGGGGGAGCTATGGCGTGGGTTCCCAAGCTGTGCATGGGGCCCATCCCGTGGCGGGGACTGATGCGCATTCCCTCTTTAATGGAAAAGTGAGCGGCCAAGGATCTATTTCCTATATCGATCAAGCTGGGAGTTCGTTGGCACTGATTTTTACGGGGATGGATCCCAGTAAATTCTATGATCTGGCCTACTATGCTCATCGCAACGATTTTGCCTGGGATCGGGCGTCCTTAGTGACGCTCTCGGGACAGGACGCCTTCACGAACATCAGTTCGGTGGCCACGGATAATCCCAATGAGTCGGGCGGGGTGCTTTTCACGGGGCTTACAGATCAATCGACGCGGTTACCGGCTGACAACGACAATGGTTATGTGGCGCGATTTACCAATATCAATCCTGGTAGGGATGGGCAGGTGGTCCTCACCATCAGTTTCGATGGACCGGTGGCAAGTCAATTTAAAGGCAAGTATGGTAGTGCCATTCGGCTGCAAGAGAAAGGAAACGGAGTTAGTGCGCCTACGATTACCATGTCGCCAGCCAATGTGACGGTGGCCGAACCCAATCCGGCCACCTTCAGCGTGGTGGCCACTGGGTCGGCCCTGTTGAGTTATCAATGGCGGCGCAATGGGAGCAATATTCCCGGGGGCACCGGTCCCGTCTATACCCTGAGTTCAACGACGGTGGCCGCAGATAATGGGGCGCAGTTTGATGTGGTGGTGACGAATGGGGTGGGCAATGTGACCAGTGCTCCGGCCACGTTGACCGTGAACGGCGGTAGTACAGCTTTCCCTTCAGCAATTAGTTCCCCTGTGCCGGGCACAACGGTGACGACCGCGTCCGTTACCTTTACGGGCAATCATACCAATCAGGACCTTGAACATTGGCTGTATGTGGGCACCAGTATGGGGGCGAAGAACCTGCATAACAGCGGGTCGCTGGGGACAGGCCATACCCGCGTCGTCTCGGGCCTGCCCAGCAGTGGGACCATTCATGTTCGATGGTGGTCGCGTAACAGTGGGGGCTGGGGCTCGCAAGATCATACGTATACGATGAATACCGGGGGAGGCGGGACTTTTCCCCCGGGTATTAGTACTCCCGTTCCGGGCACGACGGTGACGTCCGCATCCGTTACCTTTACGGGCAATCATACCAGTCAGGACCTCGAACATTGGCTGTATGTGGGGACCAGCGTCGGGGCGAAGAATCTGCATAACAGCGGGTCGCTGGGGACAGGCCATACCCGCGTCGTCTCAGGTCTGCCCAGCAGTGGGACTATTCATGTTCGGTGGTGGTCGCGTAACAGTGGGGGCTGGGGCTCGCAGGATCATACGTATACGATGAATGTGGCAAGTGGGGGAGGGTGACGATCACCCCGTCGCGGGCGACATTGGCCACCGGTGATCCGTTGAGTACCCCGTCCGCTTGCGGCGTGGATCATTTATGAAATCTTAGACCTCTCGCCAATGATGACCGTCAGTTTGGATGAGGCGGTCAGCCTCGACAGGTCCCCAGGTACCCGCCTGATACTCGGGTAACCACTTGTGCCCGTGTGTCGCCCACCCCTCTAGAATATCCGTCACCCAGGCCCATGAGGCTTCCACGGCGTCTCGCCGCATAAACAGAGAGGTATCGCCGGTCATCACATCTAACAAGAGACGTTCGTAAGCTTCCGGAGACGGGGCCTCGAACGCGTCTCCGTATTGAAAATTCATTTCCACTGGATGGGTGTTGGCTTTGGATCCTGGAACTTTAGAGATAATCCGTAACGATAGGCCCTCTTCCGGTTGAATGCGTAGTTTCAACACATTAGGGGCTTGAGGAATGTCAGGATTGGCGTTGAATAAAATTTGGGGGATATCCTTAAATTGAACGGCAATTTCTGATGCGCGTTTGGTCATGGCTTTGCCGGTCCGGACATAAAAGGGTACGCCTGCCCATCGCCAATTTTCCACAAATACCTTTAATGCCACATAGGTTTCCGTTGTCGAATCGGGTTGTACGCCCTCTTCCCGCCGGTAGCCTGGAACTTCCTTGCCGTTTATGGTGCCGTGCGCATATTGTGCACGGACCGTCATACGTTCCACTTCTTTTCCGCGAATGGGGCGTAAGCCCCGTAAGACATCCATGCGAGCGTTGCGTATTACATCGGGATCAAGCGAGTAGGGTGGTTCCATGGCGATGAGACACAATAATTGCAAAATATGATTTTGAACCATGTCGCGCAATGCTCCTGCGCCTTCGTAATAGGCCGCACGGCTTCCCAGTGTGACGGCCTCGCTGACGGTCAGTTGGACATGATCGATATATTTATGATTCCACAAGGGTTCAAAGATGGAATTTGCAAACCGCATGACCATGATGTTTTGAACGGTTTCCTTTCCGAGGTAATGGTCGATGCGATAAATTTGTGTTTCATCAAACACATTGCCGATAGCGGAATTAATAGTTTGGGCCGAGGCCAAATCATGACCGATGGGCTTCTCGACAATCACGCGAGAGTACCGATTCAATTCATGCATGTGAGAAACCAGTCCTACCTGATGGAGGCCCTCACAAGCGGGGGCAAACGAACTGGGAGGAATGGCAAGATAGAATACGCGATTTTGGGAAAGCCCGAATTGCGATTCGATGGCAGTAAGACGATCGTGGATGCTGGAGTAATATTCTGAGGCCTTGATATTACCGGCGCAATAGAAGAGGCGCTGGTGAAATTTTTCCCATTGGTCAGATTGAAAGGTTTGACGGGAAAATTGTTCAATGCCGTCACGGGCGATGGCGCGGAAATCTTCGTCAGACAGCTCTTTTCGGCCTAGTCCCAAGACAGCGAAGTCTTCAGGGAGAAGCCCATCTAATAACAAATTATAAAGTGCGGGAAGTAATTTTCGGCGAGTCAAATCGCCAGATGCGCCAAAGATGACAATGGCACAAGGTTGGGTGACAGTCGATCGATTGGTTTTCCCAGAACTCGCAGACGATGGGGTTGGAGAAGTTTGAGCCATCGTTATGATTATTTCATCTCATCACGAATTAGCGTCGAACACTATGTCCACCAAAGGCATTGCGGAGGGCTGCCAACATCTTTTCGGAAAAGGATTCTTCCTGCCGTGAACGGAACCGTGTGAAGAGGGCTGTGGAAAGAGTTGGGACTGGCACGTCCTTATCGAGAGCATCCATCAACATCCAACGGCCTTCTCCGGAGTCCTGTACATAGCCTTTTAACCCCTCCAACTTGGGATCATCTTTTAAGGCACCAGCAGCAAGTTCCAATAACCATGAACGAACCACGCTACCATGCATCCAGAGGTCTGCGATGTTGGCAAGGTCCAAATTGTAATCGCTTTTCGACATAAGCTCGAAGCCTTCGGCATACCCTTGCATCATGCTGTATTCGATACCGTTGTGGACCATTTTGACGTAATGGCCTGCACCATGTCCGCCCACATGGGCCCATCCGTTTTCAGGCGCTAAGGTAGTGAAGATGGGAGCTAGTTGAGTTACCGGTCCTTTTTCGCCTCCTACCATCAAACAATACCCAATCTGTAATCCCCAAATACCTCCACTGGTTCCTGCGTCGATATAATGAATCCCTCGCTTTAGAAGGTCGGCGGCGCGGCGGACATCATCATGAAATTTGGTATTGCCGCCGTCAATGACAATGTCATCCTCCTCTAAAATGGTCCAGAGGTGCTGGATAGTCTCTTCCGTGGGTTTGCCTGAGGGCACCATGACCCAGACCGCTCGTGGCTTACGGAGTTTGGAAATGAGGTCTTCAAGTGAGGTGGCACCAGTGGCGCCTAATGACTCGGCTTGGGTGATAAGGTCGGCTGTGCGGTCATAAGCAACAACCCGATGACCGCCTTGGCTCAGGCGCGTCACCATATTCATGCCCATTTTACCGAGTCCGATAAATCCAATATCCATCGTGCCCCTCCTTGGGTTAAATCTTATTGCTGCCTTTTCGGCCCGTGAACAGCAAAAAATTAGTGCGATGAATAAGAAGAGGGTCGATTCCGACGGGCCACGGTGTGGGCTGCGCGTTTCGTATTAAGGGCTAGGTCTAGATTACAGGCCGCGGTGATAAGCCCAAAATGTGTGAAGGCCTGTGGGAAGTTGCCCAACTGCTCACCGGAATGCGAGACCTCCTCGGCATATAAACGCAGATGATTGGCATAGCTTAACATTTTTTCAAAGATAAGTCGTGCTTCGGTTAAGCGGCCGGCTTTGGTCAAGGCTTCCACCAACCAGAAGGTACACATACTAAAGGTGCCTTCTTCGCCCTCCAAACCGTCGGAGGCAGCCCTATTGGTATCGTAACGATAGACCAAGCTGCCAAGGGCCAATTGCTCCAGAGTGCGATCAAGTGTGGAGAGCATACGGGGGTCGGTGGGAGAGACAAAGAACACCAAGGGCATGATTAAATTGGCCGCGTCTAAGGCTTCAGAATCATAGGCTTGAACGAATGCCCCTATTTTGGGATTCCAACCCTTATCCATAATTTGGCGATAAATACGGTCACGCTCGGTCATCCATCGAATTCGATCGCCGGGAAATCCGCGCTTATCCGCAAGGCGTATCCCACGATCAAGAGCCACCCAGCACATGACCTTGGAATAGACAAAATGTTGTCGTCCACCTCGCACTTCCCAAATGCCTTCATCGGGTTGCTCCCAATTGTCACAGACAAAATCCAATAGACGCCCCAAGTTGACCCAAAGATCATACGAAATCGACGCACCATGTTTATTGTAGAGATACACGGCGTCCATTAATGCCCCATACATATCCATTTGCAATTGGGATGCGGCCGCGTTTCCGATTCGCACGGGCCGAGAACTTCGGTGGCCGTCAAGGTGCAGTAGTTCCTCTTCATCGACATTACGCCGGCCGTCGATTCCATACATGAGTTGAATCGATCCGTCGGGATTTAAGTCGTGGCATCGCGCATTAATCCAGTCCATGAACCGACTGGCCTCGACAGTAAAGCCTAATCGCAACAAGCCATACAGCGCGAATGCGGAATCGCGAATCCAGGTGTAGCGATAATCCCAATTCCGCGGGCCCCCAACATGTTCAGGAAGGCTGGTCGTCGGAGCGGCAACGATCGCACCGGTGGGTGCGTAGGTCAAGAGTTTAAGAGTAAGAGCCGAACGGTGGACCACTTCTCGCCAGCGTCCATCATATTGACATTGGGAAAGCCAGCGTTGCCAGAAAGCGGAGGTATTGCGAAAGGCTTCTTCTCCGGATTCAGGAGTTGAGAGGAGAGGCGTCCCGTTTTTGGTTTCCAAATATTCTAAAAAGAAGGTGAGGTTTTCTCCCTCGTGGAGCGTGAATTCCTGATATGCAATTCCCTGACAGGTTTGTAATTGGATAGGACTTACCAAGCCAACGGATTGGTCTCCGCATTTAAAGATGATGCCTTTGGGTTGCACTTCCACTTCATGAGTATCACGACCAAAATTAAAACCTGGGGAACATTCTATCCGAAAGGTAACCGTTCCACGGACGACCGATAACATACGAATGATTTGATGGCGGCGTGGGCGGTAACCTGCTTCATCTGATTCTACGGGCATAAAGTCGGTGAGTTCTCCGACCCCGTCTAGTTGTAAAAATCGAGTGAGTAGAATATTGGTTTCGGGTAGATACATTTGGCGGGTGTTCCCCTCGTGTACCGGGGCAATCTTGAAATGGCCGCCAATTTTGTGGTCGAGGATGGCTCCGAAAATACTGGGAGAATCGAATCTTGGAAGGCAGCACCAGTCGATGGATCCATCGATACTGACAAGGGCTACCGTATGTAAATCGCCGATAATTCCGTAATCACCAATATTGGTATAGCTCATGAAACTCCTGGGTAAGTGATGGGTATGTGGTAGGCGTAAAGGGCCAATATACCCCAAGTACTGAAGAAATACTATATATAGGCACAAATTTATCCATGGCCATCAACATCTAGTTTTATGCGTTTAAGGCATCTCCAAACTTGTTGGTGCAAAAATTCATTTTTCTTAAATGATTATTTGCCTAATCGTTATTCATGAATTGAAGTGAGGTCACCATATTAGTGTGATGGTTTTCGTTAATAGAACGTCCCTCTTCAAAAATCGATGAGAATAGTTTTTCGTCTGTATTATCGGACTGCTCAGGGGTGGGCTGAAAGTTTTTGGGAATTTAATCAGTTGAAATCCCAGCTAGAGATGAGAATTTTTAATCAAGACTTTATTCTCACTTCTTCAGACTCATGGGTTCTTACGAAAATCCAGTGATCTCACCTAACAAAAGACCAGGACTTCACCATTCGTGCTATTTAGACGATTCATTTCTGACTGATAAATAGAACTATCATGGTCTTCTCCGGATCCCTATAACACGACATGCCTGATGTCGGAGCAATGATTTGATTAAGGACTATCAATATGCGAAAGCTCTTAAACCGAGTTGAAATAGGATGGAGCTGGACGTTATCGAAATTTAGCAAACAGGCTATACGCGAATATCGATATGTGAGGTTGAACCTTCCAGCTGAGGTGTTGTGTTTTGGGGCAAGTCCTCCTGTGGGGTGCGCCGTTTTTTCTTGCGTCCGCGATAGTATGGACTATTAGGTCCCGCATCGCCATCACCAACCGCAGAAGGAGCCCGGAGAGGGGGAATGTTTGAAGGGGGTAGAAGATGATTGACCTCCATTAAACACCTATAGATTTACAGTCATTGCCAAGGGTTAGTCCTTTTTTCTCTCTTCCTCTACTTTTCGGCACAATTCTTCAAATCTTTAATAGAGGCTTCTGTCTGGTCACTTTTTCAGTGAAATAATGGAATGAGGGATCATTCCTCATGTTAGCGATGCGTGAACTCATAGTTTAAGTCGAATAAGGATTCAATCCGTCAGAAAGGGATATCGCTGAGACTGTAAAAGCTGGGGAAGATTTGGGTTGAAATTCGGCTACGAATATCGTCACGGTTCACCTGCCAACAAAAATAATGATCATATGTCTAATCATGCCGTTTTTTTTGATTATTGGTAGTCAGACTGCAAATTTGTCTGAATTTTTTACAAAAAAAACTTTTCATAGCTATTAGAAAAAACGCTAATTACCCCTAAAACGAAACTATTTTCTAAAATATTGTAAATATTGCTGACTTTTTTCTCTTTGTTAGTATATTTGCATCTTTTTCTTTTATGCTTAGTTTTAATAAGTTTGTGATCAACACCACTTGCGATTAATGGCTTACTAAACATTGATTTAACGGAGAGTAAAAAAAGTTCAATAAAAACAGATTGTTGAGAGATTAAATGAAATGGCATGCATAATGCTAGATCTAGATAATGTCTGGATGATTAATTTTCTAGCTTTGCACGACTTTTTAGTGTGGCTATAAGGAGTGACATGATGAAAAAGATTAACTTGTATTTCGCAATGGTGGCGGCCACGATTTTATTGTCTGGCTTGGCTACGAACCCTGCCAATGCTTTAACTTTTATGCCCGGTGATGAGATTCTACAACTGACGTTCAACAGTAATTGCAATGCTACGTGTTTAGAAACTCAATTGTTAAACAGTTTGGCAATTTCTACAAATTTAGTTGAACAATACAAAGATAATGCCCCCGGGCAGAATCCCCAAAATGAAGTGGGACCTTTTGCACCGTATTATTCTACGGTCTACAGTTCTGGGAATGAAAATTCCACCACAACGTGGGATGGGCCAAATTTTATTTCCTGTGGAGAGTGCTATTTCCTAGTCAAAGATGGGAATAATACCCCGAATCAATATGTTTTTAATTTGAACAATTGGGATGGGAAAGAGACGATCCATACTATTGGTCTATGGCCAAATAAAGGTTCGATTTCACATGTGTCTATTTTTACTGGTGATAGAAATATTCCCCCTGGACAAGTTCCTGAGCCCGGAACGATTTTTTTGTTGGGGTCAGGTTTAGTTGGCGTAGGTTTCTGGCGCTGGAAGACCAAGAAATAACATTTCACATGTAGGGCTGAATTGAAAAGCGCTTCGGTTCGAATGAACCGGGGCGCTTTTTTTTGCAAATGAGTTCAGATTCGGGATTGTTCCTGAAAACTTTCTCTGAATAGGTGAATAGCTGAGCCAAAAAGATACCTTAGGAGAGGTGTCTGCACCATTTTATAACTTCTAATATTCCTTATTAGTGTTTAAATTCTCCTACCCAATTCAGTAGGCAGGAGTTGGAATTGATCGGTGAAAGAGGCTTGATAACTTTTCATCACATCTAAAGATCTTCAAATTCGAGAGATCCCGAAATCCTTATAGATGACAAAAAGTTAGGCTGGTCGTATAATCGGCTAGAATGGCTTCTGAGCAGACCTCGGCTACCCCTTCTTTGGATCTTTCTAAACTTTCCTCCACAATTCAACAGGCTCTTCCGTTTTCTGCCCGTCTTGAGCATTGTGAATCCCTTGCAGGTGATGCTTCCAATCGTCGCTATTATCGTCTGCAGCTTTCGGGGGCTCCCGTTTCTTCACTTATTTTGATGCAGTTGGCCGACCCTGAAGGGTTTAAAGCCTCTGAAGAGGCCATGAGTGGGAAGGAGATTGAGATTTCTGAACTGCCCTTTATCAATGTCTTAGAACATTTGCGAGCAGTTGAAATTCAAGTCCCCACCTTACATTTTTATGACAAACCAGCTGGCCTACTCTTTCTTGAAGATTTTGGTGATGTCACGTTGGCGCAGGCTTGCCAAGGGAAATCCGTTGCGACCATCGAACGCATGTATCGGCAGGCCATTGATGTTCTGGTTCAAATCCATGTGCAGGGGTCGCTTCCTTCGCATTCGGCATGCCTTGCATTTTCTCGGTCGTTTAATGTGCCGTTGTATCTGTGGGAGTTCGAGCATTTTCTGGAATATGGGATTGTGGCGCGTCTGGGTAAACCCATGTGCGCAGAAGATTATCTGCCTATCAAAGAGGAATTCCAGGCCATAGCCGAATGGTTAGTGGAGCAACCGACGGTATTTACTCACCGGGATTTTCATTCCCGTAATCTAATGATTCATGGAACGCAAATTGGTGTGATTGATTTTCAAGATGCGTTGATGGGGCCCGTGACGTATGATTTGGCGTCACTTCTCCGTGATTCGTATATTGCGTTGGAGGAATCGGTTATAGATGCTTTACTGATGTATTATTGCACGCAAATGCGTCATGCGCTTCCTTCTTCTCAACATGCGGCTATGCTTTTAGACGATGATGAGCTGTTTCGCCGCTTGTTTGATTACACGAGTATTCAGCGTAATTTGAAGGCCGCTGGGCGTTTTGTGTATATTGATCGCGTAAAAGGGAATCCCAATTTTCTTTCTTCCATTCCTCGAACCTTGCAAAACGTTCGTACTAATTTATCGAAATATCCACAGCTCCATCGTTTGCTAAAGCACCTCTCTCCTTACATTCCTGAATGGCAATAAGTGGTTGACCATGAAAGCGATGATTCTTGCTGCTGGATTGGGAACTCGTCTTCGGCCATTAACAGAAACAATGCCTAAACCACTCTTGCCGGTTGGGGGCACTCCCTTGATTGTGTGGAATCTTTCGCTTTTGCGTAAGAATGGGATTCAAGATGTCGTTATTAATCTGCATTATTTAGGGTCGATGATTGAAGATGCCTTGGGTCATGGATCCCGATGGAATATGCGTATTCGGTATTCTTATGAACCCACATTACTGGGGACTGGAGGGGGACTCAAAGCAGTGGAAGACTTTTTTGAAGGAGAGCCCTTTTTGGTGCTTAATGGCGATACGTTGATCGATTTAGATTTGGCAGTTTTTCGAGATTTTCATTTTTCCAAAAAAGGTGTGGCTACGCTGGTTCTTCGAGAGGATCCACAGGCTGTACAGTGGGGTGCGGTGGAGTCAGATGCTCAGGAACGAATTCTTCGAATCAATGGACATGGAAATGATCAGATCCATGTATCCATGGTTGCTCATACCCGAATGTTTGCCGGTGTACATATACTCCATCCATCCCTCTTGGCTGATGCTTCATCCGGTATATCGTTTTCGATTATTGATACGTATACGAGGGCTCTTGCTGATGGTTTTCGACTGTTTGGGTACGTTCATGCTGGTTTTTGGTCAGATATTGGGACAAGGGAACGCTATGCCCAGGCCCAGGCTGATGTGTCGGCAGGTGTGATTTCGCTGCCCTCTTTATGAGTGAGCTGATACTTTTTTTCGAAAGTGGTACTATGCACACACATGACAGAGGATATGGAGGAGTGCCTTAAGTTTTCTCTTGGTAAGGGTTCCCCTCTTTGGACGGGTTGAATTTTTACCTGTTTTGGCAAAGGATTGAAACATTGAGTTTTCAGATTTTCGGCCTCTCAGATATGGTGCCTGCTCCTCCCACAGCGAGAGTTGCCTCTGTGGATACATTTCGTCAACTCCAACATTTACTCGAACAGTCTTTACAAGATATTCGTGTTGAAGCGCATGGTCTTGAATCGGGATCTGAACGAGAATTAACTCAATCACTACAACGATTATCTGAGCGCCTGCGTCATATTCTTGAAGGATCGAAAGATTTCAATCACAACAAAGAAGTGAACGACGTTTCTTTTTCTGAGTTAAGTTTTTTCCCTGCGTTTTCTCCTTCAGCTTCTCGAAATCCCGTTAACTTGCTGACATCCAGTGATGGTGTTGTGGTTATGGCTAATCAGTCAGCCGTTGAGGCTTTGGGTATGAATTTGGCCCATATTGGAAGAATGTCGATACGGGAATGGATGTCCCCCGAGGAGTGGCAAGTGATTCAGCAGCATTTAAAAATAGAGAAATCTCTACAAAAGTCGGAGTCTTGGGTTGTATCGCTGGAACGACAAGGGGAAGCCCTTCCGAAAATGATCTGCTCGGTTATGCCAATGCTCGATGCATCTGGAAATGGGACCGTTTGGCACTGGGACCTGCGTTTGTACCAGGAATCTCTTGACTCTCATCCCTTTGCTCCACTCGTGCAAAGCCTTCAAGCTGACCTCTTGAATGGGCAATCCCTTGATGGTTGTTTGAAACGCATTTGTGAAGGGTTGGTCCAGACCTTTGGATATCCATTTGTGTGGATGGCTACCGTTCATGATATTCAACGTATTCAATTGCGTGCCCAGGCCCTATCACCAGCTCTTGATTGGGAGAGGCAGGGTCCGCTTTGGTGGTCGTCCATTTCCCGACAAGAAATATTGGCACAGGCATGTGTAGCCCCCAAAAGATCTTTTGTTTCAGGCGAGACCTGCCCTACGAGTGAATTTTCTTGGTTTCCCCAAAGTTTTTATCTGCAAGAAACTTGTTGGGTTCCTTTGCAACATGGCGAATTCTCTGGTTTGCTCGTTGTGTGTTCGGGGGCATCCAATGCATTTGATACTTCTGTGAGAGAATGGTTGGAAGGATTGGGACTCTTGATTGAAGGCTTGATGGCTCGTGGAATGGAGATAGAACAATTACGCCTTCAAAAAGCGGCAATGGCCTCTGTCCATGATGCGGTGTGTCTGACCGATCCTCAGGGTCGGATTGAATGGGTTAATCAGGCATATCTAAAGTTATTGGGTGTGACGCTACACCAAGTATTGGGTACGCCCTTTCGCTCTTTTCCGCATGCTCAAATGCAAGAACATTGGTCTAATGCCCAACTTTCACAAACTGAAATAAAGTGTGTGAAATCGGAAATCATGGAAAAAGGCGGGTGTGGTGAATCGTTAGTGCTTGATCAGGTTTTGACCCCATTAGAAAATGACCAAGGCAAGATCACTCATTTCGTCATCACTCTTCATGATGTCACATCCCGAGCGGTGGCTGAAATGCAGATGAAGCATCAGGCCTATCATGATGCATTGACCGATCTCCCCAATCGGGTCATGTTTGAAGATCGATTGCATTTGGCTTTGGCGCAGGCCCGGCGAGATGGGACCTTACTCGCGCTCCTTTTTTTGGATTTGGATAATTTTAAATCTATTAATGATCATTATGGACATCAAATGGGAGATCGTTTGCTCCGCGTGGTGGCTAAGCGGCTTGTGGCTTGCGTTCGCACGACGGATACCGTTTCCCGTCTATGTGGGGATGAATTTACAATTATTTTGCAAGGTCTTGACCGTATTCAAGACATTCGACAAGTCGCTCAAAAAATTGTGGATTGTCTGACGGCCCCTATTCATTTAAGGGGCGAAGATATTCCTGTCCAAATAAGTATTGGCATTGCAGTTTCCCCCAAAGATTCCATTGATCCGCATAGGCTGTTGGCCATCGCGGATCAAGCCATGTACCAGGCTAAGGATTACGGCGGTCAGCGTTGGTATTTTGCGACGTCTGAATGGAACATGGAGTAAATAAGTACAGTTTTTTCTCGGCTATCCCCGCAATTGATAATTTTCTATTCCTTCCTTGGTATTGCATCTATCTGGGAGATTTTTTTCGTTGAAGAAATCGCACGATTGTTGAGAAAAAGCTTCGTACAGCATTCCTCCATTGGGCAGGGCTCGGGCTCCTAGTTGTAGGTTGTTCCCTCCATTTTTTCTGCGCCATACTTTTACTTTTTCCTGTTTTTATCCACGAGAACTCCTGGTTTTTCCTTCATAAATCCTTGAGTTTATTCGTGAATAATTGGGCAAAACGGTGAATTTCAACAAACATGTTTGCCATGAGAGCCGACATCCGACCTGGGGCGTATAGGTTTTTCCCTTTAGCATTCATTTAGAAAAATTTTGGTCTTGATCTTGCTAAACCATTAGGTAAGTAGATGTTGTGTTCTGATATGAGTGTAACCATACGTTTGTGCGACAAAGGAGTATCGATCCATGAGAGTCTGCCTACCATTTATGAGAATGCTAGCCTGGGGCATGATGTTGATAGTTATCGTAGCATCTTTTGGATGTAGCCACCGATCTTCACATGGCAGTCACGGTCATTCCAAAAAGCTGAATAAAGCCAAGATGGTGGCGAACCAACCAACAGCTTTAGAGCGCATTAACGAAAGAAACGGTGGTGAAGGGTATTTCTCCACCGATACAGACTCTTTTCCTGATTTACTCGATGAGGAATCATTGATTCAAGAAGATGTGCAATTTGGAGCACACGACAAGGGGAACGGAAGTTCGAATGACTATTGGTTGAATCGTACTCGCGCGGAACAGTTCACCGCGCAGAGCGGGTTGCAGGATGTGCATTTTGCGTTTAACAGTATTCAATTGACCGAGGAAGCCAAAATGATTTTAGTGGCGAATGCTGAATGGCTGAAATCTCATCCTGAAGCTGAGGTGACGATTGAAGGACATTGTGATGATCGAGGAACCTCCTCATATAACTATGTGTTAGGCGAAAAGCGTGCTGTACGTACCAAAGCGTTCTTGGCCAGTTTAGGCGTGTCCAACGAGAGGCTGAATGTGATGTCCTATGGAAAGGACAATCCTGCCTGTTGGGAGCCGACCGATTCCTGCTACCAAAAAAATCGGCGAGCACACTTGGTATTGGGCATTTCAGGTTCGTCCACAGCGATGCGCTAAGGCGGATGGCATAAAAATAAAATTTGGGCAGGCTTATTTTAAGATGAATTGAAACTGATAGCCGGGATTATTAAAGAAATGCCTACTATTATGTTGAGATGGGTTCAAATGACTCTTATCAGTCTTGGTCTCGTAACCCTGGTAGCCGGGTGTGTAGCCCAGCAAGCTGACGTGGTGCGTATCAAGCGAGAGTTAGATGCCAAAATTAGTCAGCTCGATAAAAGTAAAACCTCGCTTCAGCAGGCTGTCACGGATGCCAACGAGGCCTTAGAAAAAGCTAACAGTCTCATTGCTCGTCAGCGAGAGGAAATTCAAGATCTTTTGAAAAATCGTGCGGAAATCATGGACCAAGTGGCCAACTTAAAAGATACTGATTTGTCTCAAGTTCGTGGAGCCATTGAAAAGAATCAGCATCGCGTTGGAGATCTTGATCAGAAATATCTTTTGCTTGATACGAAAATTCAGAAAGTCGAATCCACTGTTCAGGAATCCCAGGAGTCAATAGAACCACTCGTACAAAAGTTACGTGTCCAATTAACTGCTGAAGAACAACTTCGCGTGGAACAAGGAGGAAAGCTAGGAGAATTTCGCACCTCGTTAGTTGGTTATCAACAGGTATTGGCGACGCTCCGCCAAAATGTTGCGAAACAAGAACAGCAGGTGGCTGCTTTACATCAACATGTTGACCGATTGGGGCAAAAACAAGATAAGCAGTTTCAGCAAGTTCAAATTGATGTGAAAGGTGTTCAGCAACATATACAAACCGTAATTGGAACGTTAGAACAGATTAGTACCACATTTAGTGGTCGGTTAGATGCGTATGAGCATCAACTTTCCCGGACTTCTCAATCACCCAGGGTTACAAGCGGATCTTCTGCTCCAGATTCCTCTGCTTCTCTTGACAAAATGCACACGCAACAACCTTCCTTAGCTAATTTATCCGGTCTGACTACTGTTCCCTCTGGTGGTAGCCAAGAGTCGCTAACGCGGCCCAAACTCTATTCGAGAAATTCTGGCCCAGGTACAGTAGTTGTCAATGCCGCTCCATCTGCTCAACCCAAAAAGTTATCGTCGCCTGTGGCAGCTCCCTCTTCCAATCAAAACACTACACAGGATGAACGAATGGCCTATCAACAGGCCTTCAAATTATTACAGGCTACGGATTATCATGGTGCAGCCAAAGAATTTTCCAGGTTTCTTCGTGCGTTTCCCAACTCAGCGTTAGCTGCCAATAGCCAATATTGGTTGGGTGAATGTTATTATGGGCAAAGGCGATTTCAGGAAGCCATTGATGAATTTGAGCGGGTCTTTGCCTTTTACCCCTCCAGCAATAAAGTCCCAGCCTCGCTGCTCAAAATTGGTTATTCTCATCTCGAACTCCGACAGCCCTCTATAGCCCGCTCTGTTTTTCAACAACTCGTCCGTACCTATCCCCAGAGCCAAGCTGCCATCAAAGCTCATGGCCGTCTCCAGGAAGTCAATGCACTCCTCCAGAATCCTTCTTAATTCCCTATAGTTTTTCGTGTTAGAGACTTAATCGATTAAGTCCAAGCGGTATAGCAGCAAAATAGAGATTAAAAGTGGGTGAATTTCTCTGGAGGTCTCATTTGTCTTGTGTGCAGTCGGTATAGCTAATGTGATTGGTCCTTTTATGAGGAGCTGAACAAATACCTTTTGGTATCAGGGTTTTCTCGCCTCCAGATTACGTTATCAATAAAGTAATGGTGTATATTGATAAATATCCAAAACATAAACATAAACATGGTTTCCCCAAATACTTCGTGATTATAGTGAACGGTAGAGTCAAGGAGTTGGGGTATAGTCCAAAATAAAAGATACCCAAGGATTAATCCAGTCACAACGAAAATGACAAATTTCCAAATATTTCGAGAAGGGAGAATCTTCTTGACTATTCCTTCTTCTAGTTCAATCGGAGCTAGAGGGGTTTGATAAGCTTTATTCAGTTGAAAACGCCAAACGACAATTAAATATTGTAGGGAATGGCTAATAGGTATGAGAATGATGAAAAAGGGGTCTAATCGAAGAGCCAACCAAACATACAACGCCGTGAAATAAGCCACCGTCCCATTGAGAGGGAGTTTTATGCCATCAAGAAGTCTTTTTTTGGTCAAAACAGAGGCAACCATTCCCGTCGAGACGATCATGACTATGCCACTAGAATATAGTAGTCCCGTTGGAATGTTGAACATGGCATAGCGAAGGCCGAAAAAATTCTCCTCGGAAATCGTCCAATTTGTGAGAAGCCAAAAGAAGATCCAACAGACATAGGCATTAGCCAAAAGAGTTTTCTTTTCAAAGCTAGAAAAAAATCGGCGTTTGAGAACGGAGTCGACAATCATGATGCCATAACCTTGTTTGACATAATGCCACCCTACGAAAAACAGCATGATGTTTCCAGTAAAGCCAAGAATTTGAGAGTCGTTCATTTTGACGCTGGTAAAAAAAAGAATTAGGAGTGCTATAGGAATCACAATGCCAGCGATGAAATAACGGATTTGGAGACTTCGTGGCCCATTTTCATGACGAAGTTTTTGCGAATAGTTTTGATAAAAAATTTGGTACGAATGGGCGAAATGGGGAAGATTGATGAAAGTGGTCAAGGCTAATGCTATGGCCGAGACTGTTGGTGCGACT
The DNA here is from genome assembly GCA_965223185.1 of Nitrospirales bacterium. Lineage (GTDB taxonomy): Bacteria > Nitrospirota > Nitrospiria > Nitrospirales > UBA8639 > Nitrospira_E. The sequence continues at coordinate 2,089,957 of OZ244988.1, forward strand.
ACGTCTAGGGGAACAAAAAAAGCCAATACGGCAAAGAGAGTGAGTGATCCACCACCAAGACAAAGAAAGTCAATGATCGGATGGAATAAGTATTTTCCTTTTTTGTCCGTATGGCTTTTTTGATAAACCGGAATAGTTCCAGAGTTCAATGTCTCCGTTAACACAATTACCCTCTTTCTTGGATTTGATGTTTCTCAGAGGAAACTATATGGTGAGGGGTTGGAGTTGATGGTATCGCTAAGTAATATTTGCTCAGAGGCTATGTCGGCCTAGCACAAGCGTTTCTTGAGGAAGGATGGATTAAGGAAATGGAAAAGTTGGATTCTTCCCAATTCTGGAAGTAGCACTATCGTTTGTGAAACGACAACCAATTTGAATAGGACCGCTACTGACTATTCTCGGGATTCAATCAAATCAAGGGCTAAAAACTCTCTGATTCATTTCTTGAAACACGAAGGTGGCGTTTGTTCTAATTCTTTAGGGCGTCCAGGATTTAAGAACTTGCAAGATATTGGAATATTCATCCGTCCAAAGTCGTATTTGAGGGTCAGGGACAAGACGTTGCCACCGCGAATCTTCATTCAGGAGCCCGAGGTCTGCTGAAGATCTAGCCATCACCACCCAATCAGAGGACATCTGATTTTGAGATCGTTGCTCATCAGAGTCGATACGGTAACGCTGTATCCAGGCAAGAAGTTTGGCGTCCGCTGCTAAATTCCCCATCACCCCAGAGAGTTCGAGATTACTGTTGGAAATATGAACAAGGAGAATTCCTCGGTCGGTCATTTTTTGTAAATAGAGAGTGAGAGCTTCACGGGTAATGAGATGAAGAGGAATCGCATCTGAGCTAAATGCATCGACGATTAACAAATCATAATAGTTATCGGGAACTGTGGCTAATGAAAGTCGTGCATCCCCATAAACAATTTCAGTCTTTTCCCCACATTCAGACAAATAGTGAAAATAGCGAGAATCTTGAGCAATTTGTGCCACTTTAGGGTCAATTTCATGAAAGGTCCAATGTTGGCCACCTTGTTGGTAGCATGCGGTTGTACCAGCCCCTAACCCAATGGCCCCAATATGGGGCAAGACTCTTTCCTGTTTTTGAAAAATGGAAAAGAGCTGACCCAGTGGTCCGAGTTGATGGTAGTATGTGAGCGGTTCTTTCCAGCGAGTAGGATCGGTGTGTTGGGCGCCATGGATGATCCTCCCATGCACCAATAAATGGAACTTGCCGTCGGTGGTGCGTTGAACCGTATTGACTCCGAAAAAACTCCGTTCACGCGCGATCGTCACTTGGTCTTGGGCTCCTAACCACGTGGTCAGCAAGAGGATGACAGCGATTCCCAGACCAAAGCGTACCGGGCGGTGACGGAAACTATAGGCACTTAACCCCAGCAGGATGAAAAAGAGCAGGGCGCCCCCCAACCCCCAATCGGTGGGGTGGTAGCCCAGCCATAAGGGTAGCCCGAGTGCGAATAGGAGCAGGGCCGGCCAGCACACATCCGTGGTGCGTACCCATCGAGTGGTTTGGTCTGTCAGGGGGCGGAGGAAGCAGGCCAACACTAACATTAGGGGATATTCCACGACGGAATGAAAGAGAAGAGGGGCAAGGAGTACATTAAAGATGCCCCCTAACATGCCCCCGAAGGACATCCATAAGTAAAACTCGGTGAGATGCTCGGGAGCCGGGCGGCGTTTGGCCAGTTCCCCATGACACACCATGGCTGTGACGAAAAACACCGCTAAGGGTAAAAAAATGTTTAACAGAGTTCCCCCAAATCGTTGTACGCCAATTGGGATCAACAAGAACGGTTGTACCAGTAGCATCCAGGTATGAGGCAGCCAGGGGCGGCGGGCAAAGACGACGACAAAGGTCAGCAGATACAACATGAGCGGGAGGACCCAGAGAAGCGGAACGGCTGCCACATCGGTGGTGATATGCATCGTGACGCCCAACAATAAGCTTGACGGCACAAAAGCGAGGACGAGCCAATGTAGGCGTTGGGAGAGCGTGAGCCCGCGAACAGGGCTCAAAGAGGGAGAGGAGGGTTCGGAGGGAGAAGTCGTGGTTGAATGATAGCGCTGCCAGAGGGTGAGCGCACAAAGGGCAATCAAGCCGACGAGGAAGATATACGCCCATTGCCACGTGTGACTTTGCTCTTGACTCGTCAGCAGCGGTTCGAACACGAGTGGGTAACTGACCAGAGCCAAGATACTGCCGAGGTTGCTGGCACCATAGAGAAAATAGGGATCCGCCGCGGCGCGATGCTGGGTATGGGAGAACCAGCGTTGAAGCAAGGGCGCATTCGTGGCGACAGCGAAGAAGGGCAAGCCCACTGAGACGGCAAATAAGCCAATCAGCCAGGGAACGGGGGCTTCTTCCAGGGGTGGGGTCCAGCCCTGCGCGACCCCAATGGGTAAAAGGAGAATCACGAAGGACATGACGCTGACATGAAGCCAGGCCTGCCATTTGACTCCGAGGAGGCGAGTGGTGAGATGCGCATAGATGTAACCGAGCAACAAGACGATTTGAAAGAACAGCATCGCAGTGTTCCACACGCCAGGGGAGCCACCGAGGAGGGGGAGGACCATTTTGGCGAAGAGGGGTTGAACGGAGAAGACCAGGAGCGAGCTGAGAAAAATGGTGACCATGAATAACGGTAAGACGTGACGGTCATGAGGAGCTGTGTTTATAGAGGAGAGTTGTTCGAGAGTGTCCTCCTTTGACTCGCAGTAAGTTGTACTGACTGAACTACTGAGTTCTTGATGCTGTAGTTGGGTGTTCAGTCCTTCTTTAGTGATCATTGTTAATTTCCTTCTGATTGATGGAAGAGGAAAGGATTGTTCCCAATAGACTATATGAAGGTTGCGAATTGCATCTTGTTGTCATTAGCAGAGATGGTTCGTTTTATCACTTTCGCCATTTGAGGACTTCTAAGATATTGGAATAATCGTCACTCCAAACCCGTGTGTTTGGGTCAGGAGTGAGGTGTTGCCAACGAGGATAATTTTCTAGAAATTGGAGATCCTGAGAGGATTTAGCCATGATGACCCAGTAAGAGGGAAATTGGTATTTAGCCCGTTGGTCCGTCGTTACTTCCCGTTCGAGTTGGATGCGACCAACGAGACCAGCGTCTTCAGCGAGATTCCCCATCACCCCGGATAGGTCAAGATTTCGATTGGAGATGTTAAAAACAATATGGCCCCCGGGAGTTAACTTTTGTAAATAGAGGGTGAGAGCTTCACGGGTAATGAGATGCATGGGAACGGCATCCGAACTAAATGCATCCGCGATAAGTAAATCGTAGTACCCATCTGGAACGGTGGCTAATGATAATCGGCCATCCCCGTAGATAATTTCAGTCTTTTCCCCACATTCAGACAGATAGTGAAAATAGCGAGGATCTTGCGCCAAATGTACGACGCTGGGATCAATTTCGTAATAGGTCCATTGTTGATGTGGAAGCCTGAAACAAACGAGCGTCCCCGCGCCAAGTCCTAAGACTCCAACTCGATTCACTTTTTTTGATTCGTTGAGAGATGAGAGGAGACGGTGTAACGGGCCATCGCGATAAAAATATGTCAAAGGTTCTTTCCAGCGAGTGGGGTCGGTGTGCTGAGCCCCATGAATGGTGTTGCCATGCACCAATAAATGGAACTTGCCGTCGGTGGTGCGTTGAACCGTATTGACTCCGAAAAAACTCCGTTCACGCGCGATCGTCACTTGGTCTTGGGCCCCTAACCACGTGGTCAGCAAGAGGATGACAGCGATTCCCAGACCAAAGCGTACCGGGCGGTGACGGAAACTATAGGCACTTAACCCCAGCAGGATGAAAAAGAGCAGGGCGCCCCCCAACCCCCAATCGGTGGGGTGGTAGCCCAGCCATAAGGGTAGCCCGAGTGCGAATAGGAGCAGGGCCGGCCAGCACACATCCGTGGTGCGTACCCATCGAGTGGTTTGGTCTGTCAGGGGGCGGAGGAAGCAGGCCAACACTAACATTAGGGGATATTCCACGACGGAATGAAAGAGAAGAGGGGCAAGGAGTACATTAAAGATGCCCCCTAACATGCCCCCGAAGGACATCCATAAGTAAAACTCGGTGAGATGCTCGGGAGCCGGGCGGCGTTTGGCCAGTTCCCCATGACACACCATGGCTGTGACGAAAAACGCCAGAACGTGGAGACAAAAAGAGATGATCGCCTGTTTAAAGATCCAATGAAACATTAATCCCATACAGATCAACAAGAACGGTTGTACCAGTAGCATCCAGGTATGAGGCAGCCAGGGGCGGCGGGCAAAGACGACGACAAAGGTCAGCAGATACAACATGAGCGGGAGGACCCAGAGAAGCGGAACGGCTGCCACATCGGTGGTGATATGCATCGTGACGCCCAACAATAAGCTTGACGGCACAAAAGCGAGGACAAGCCAATGTAGGCGTTGGGAGAGCGTGAGCCCGCGAACAGGGCTCAAAGAGGGAGAGGAGGGTTCGGAGGGAGAAGTCGTGGTTGAATGATAGCGCTGCCAGAGGGTGAGCGCACAGAGGGCAATCAAGCCGACGAGGAAGATATACGCCCATTGCCACGTGTGACTTTGCTCTTGACTCGTCAGCAGCGGTTCGAACACGAGTGGGTAACTGACCAGAGCCAAGATACTGCCGAGGTTGCTGGCACCATAGAGAAAATAGGGATCCGCCGCGGCGCGATGCTGGGTATGGGAGAACCAGCGTTGAAGCAAGGGCGCATTCGTGGCGACAGCGAAGAAGGGCAAGCCCACTGAGACGGCAAATAAGCCAATCAGCCAGGGAACGGGGGCTTCTTCCAGGGGTGGGGTCCAGCCCTGCGCGACCCCAATGGGTAAAAGGAGAATCACGAAGGACATGACGCTGACATGAAGCCAGGCCTGCCATTTGACTCCGAGGAGGCGAGTGGTGAGATGCGCATAGATGTAACCGAGCAACAAGACGATTTGAAAGAACAGCATCGCAGTGTTCCACACGCCAGGGGAGCCACCGAGGAGGGGGAGGACCATTTTGGCGAAGAGGGGTTGAACGGAGAAGACCAGGAGCGAGCTGAGAAAAATGGTGACCATGAATAACGGTAAGACGTGACGGTCATCTGTAGGAAAGTGGTTAGGAAGAGGAGGTGGATGAATCTCTTTGGTAAGAGGTAAAGACTCTTCAAGAAGGGAATTACTTTTTTTCATTGCTGTCTTCGTGCACTTTGGGGCCACTCAATCGTGCGATAGTTGTGGTATTCCTTTTACAAAAAGTGATGGTGACCGTAGTAAGGGTAAAAGGGAAGTTCATTTTAAGAGCAACCAATGTGCCAAGCGCGTGGTTGTGGCGGTGTACCAGAAACTAAGCGCAAAACATATGGTAGAGTTTGATATAGGCTGATAAGAGCCTAGATTGCGGGCATGTAGGTAGGATCTACCAAAATTATTAGGGAAAAAATTGCCTGGCTTCTTGAAAGCATTCCTTTAGACGGGAAAAGGAGGAATGTAGCAATGGGATCTTATGTTGCCATTCAAAATAGCCGAGGAAACGTTACGAAATTCTGCCATAAATCCAGGGAATATCTTTTGATTTCTTCACCGGTAAGGGCAGGGCAATCTTGGTGTCTGGTTTGGAGAAGATATGGTGCTCATGAAGGTTGAGGTTTCATCAAGCTAGGGTGATGAATGGTATAAATCAGAATTGAGGTTTGCGAGACAATCGAGATGATGGATACTTTAGAGCACTCCGTAGAGGTGCAAGACAAAAAACAAGAGATTCCCGGAGTTCTCCTGGTGGGGGTGTTCGTAGTGTTTTATCTCATACTGGCTATGCTAGGACCGGTGAATATTATTGAAGGGGAGCTGTTGGGTACGGACAGTTATACTCGATTAAATCGAGTGCAGTTTGTTTATGAACAAGGTGATTGGAACCAGTCAATATATCCTCGAAGTAATGCCCCCTATGGAGAAAGCATTCACTGGACCAAGCCCATGGACTTCTTATTACTAACCGGCGGTTCTTTTTTCGCTTTGATGATGCCTTTTTCAATGGGGCTCCACGTTTGGGGTGTATTAATTAGTCCCATTTTACATGTGCTGACGTTTATAGGGATCGTGTGTTTCATGAGAGAAGAATTAGACCGACTGGGGATGATTGTGTTGGCCATCGTTTTTCTCCTGCAACCGGTGCTTATCTCTTATTTCATGATTGGGCGGCCCGATCATCATAGCTTAATTTTGACCGTCTTTTGTTGGTTTCTCGTTGGTCTCTTGAAGGGGTACTCTAAAATCCCGAACTGGAAACACTCTCTAATCGTCGGTGGATTAGGAGCATTGGGCGTGTGGATTAGTGTGGAATTTTTGGTGCCAATCTTCCTGTTTCTTGCTGCTTATACGGTGGTTTGGGTATGGCGGGAAAAAACTCTGGCCGACCATACCTTTCGGATCATGTCTGCGATGTTTTTGAGTTCTGCGATTGCCTTGCTGATAGAACGATCCGATGGTGATTTTTTCATCGTTGAATATGACAAAATCTCCATAGCCCATTGTGTGCTGTTGGGGTTCATTACCGTTGTGTGGTTCGGTATTTATCAGTTAGGACCATCTTCAAGGTGGACTGCTACTAACTGGAGCCGATTCGCTGTAATCGGAACCCTGAGTCTTTTAACAAGTGTCGTGTATTGGAGCCTGTTCCCTGAATTTTTTAAAGGTCCACTGGTGGGTATGGATACAACGATCCGGCATTTGATATGGGACAATGTCGCGGAAACACAACCCCTCCAAATCAGTGATGCGATTATGAACCTAGGAATGGGTATATTGGTCCTTCCTTATCTTGTATATGCCATGAGACGGGAAACTGTGTCTTCGATTACATACGAAAAATTTACCTGGCTTTTGGGTGCCAGTCTCTTTATTCCTTTAGGGTTGCATGAAGCACGCTGGACTCCTTATGCGAGCATCATTTTACTGATTCCCTATGTTGAATATGTTCGGAACGCCTTGAGTTGGATTGAATCTCAATGGCCGGCTAGGAGGAATGAAGCGGCTTCCCTTGTTCTTGGACTCGTATTGGTATTTTGGCCTGTTACGGTGGGGTCGGTAGCAGCTTTTGATGAGCCCGCGGTAGAACTATCAACCATGGGAGGAAAATGCCCCATTGTGCCATTAGCAGAATATTTAAATAGGGATTTGCCGACAGGGTTGGGGTCAAAAGCGATCTTGGCGTTTAAAGATTTTGGCCCGGAATTATTATATCGGACCTCACATCGAGTGGTGGCGACACCAATGCATCGCAATCAAGAAGGAATCAGGGATTTGTATCAAATCATGTCAGCCGTGAATGTGGAAGAATCTCATCGAATTATTCAGCGTCGAATGATTGATCTCCTTGTCATTTGTGCAACATCAGAAGCAGAGTCCAATTTCTATTCTCAATCCACAAATAGCAAAACCTTTCATGAGAAATTGCTTAGCGAGCCTCCTCCCCATTGGTTAAAGGAAGTTTCTCTCCCCGCACATCTTGAGCCATCCTTTCGAGTATTCGAATACGTAAATAAGTAAATAGGTTCCTACATTAACGATAGAGATGCACTACTCGGAATCTGTTGATGGCAAGCGCGTGTCAGTGAATACTTAGGGAATAAATCGGCGACTGTTATGGAGTTGTAGGTACTAAGGAGGTCTTTTAAGGCCTATACTTGAAGGTCAAGGTAAGATATTTGAGACAAAAACCATATCGAAGAGTAGACCATAGGCGTTGAATGAAAGCCGATGGGTGCTCTACATAGTATGCGAGAAGGTTAGGGCGAAGATCTGCTAAGCGAGATTCAGAACGAGTCAGAACCGTGAGAGGATTAAATGATTGATGTTGTCGATAGGCTTCCAGTTCCTGGAGAGGGAATTGATGGACAAGTTGTTTAAAGCTCCGTTCGGTGAAATCATGAAGATGGAAGGGATTCGCATCAACTGTCGGTGTGATAGGTACAGAAGTAACGAGCCTGCCCCCGGGGCGAAGTAGCGTAGTCAAGTGTTCAATAAACCCTTGCGGATCAGGTAAATGTTCAATGGTTTCTAATGTGACAATGGAATCAAAAGGTTCTGGGGATGTGAATGTCATGGCGTTATTGGTTTCAAATTCAATTCCGGGCTTTTGATACCGGGATTTGGCGTATGAAATGGCTTCTTCATCCGTATCCACTCCAAGCGCGAGTTGGCATTCAGGAGAGGCATGAAATAATAAATGAGTCCCGTATCCTACCCCACAGGCAATGTCTAAAATCCGTCTGCCTGTTATTTGAGTGGCTGCGAATTGATACCGTTCAAGATGAAGCGCGAGAGTCTGATGTCCCGTCGTCCCTGTTTCTTGAATGTGATCAGGCACGATGCGTTCGAGGCTATTCGTGTGCATAAAGCGACGACCTTTCCTTCTTGGGGAGCTGAAGAAGGCTGAAAAGAAAACTTGAGAAAATTGTTTCGACGCCAAGGATGACCATCGTGGTACCGGAAATGACGATGCGTTGGCTTTGGAGTAGGGGGAGATCCCCAAATCCTGTTTGTGCCCAAGTGAAAACTTCACTTCCAATAAAACCCAGACCAAGGCAACAGAACAAACTTCCTATGCCAAGTCCCCATTCTAGGGAAAATTTTTTAAAGAATTGATTCGTCAAGGCATCCGGAGGCAACAGTTTCATGGAAATGGCATAAGTTTTTGAGAATATGGAGAATGTTAAAAGATTAAAGCCTAATAACATAGTCATGCAGGAAACGATGAGTGAATTAAGTGAAAACGTGATGCCCGCAAATGTGAACGGAGTGTTCGTCAGAATTCCGCTCATGAGTGTTCCCAGAACAAACAAAAAATAGCCTGGGAAAAGGAAAAGCCAACGAGGTGAATAAAGCAACATGAAGCGAAGATGGCGCCATCCGTCACGCCAAGTTCGCAAATGGGGAGGGCGATTTCTGCCATCTTTGTAGAGGGTAATGGGTATTTCTGTGATACGAGACGAATGGATGGTTGCTTTCATCACCATTTCAGAGGCAAATTCCATCCCAGTGGATTGGAGGTCTTGTGAGACATACCATTTTCGGGAAAACCCTCTGAGGCCGCAATGAAAGTCCGTGACGGGACTCCCGAACAATAGTCGCCCCAATCCACTTAATAGAGGATTTCCTATCCATCGATGGAGCCATGGCATCGCTCCTGGCATTAATCTTCCGCCGCCACGTGGAAGGCGGCATCCCATCACCAAATCAAAGCCCATCCGCAGCTTTTTCATAAATGGGTAGATCGCCGTAAAATCATAGCTGTCATCAGCGTCGCCCATGATGATGAATGTACCCTCCGCTTGTTGAATGCCAGCCTGAAGGGCGGCCCCATACCCTCTTTCCTCCACGTGAAGCACTCGTGCCCCCAAATTCAGTGCAATTTGTTGAGATCCATCCGTACTCCCGTTATCTGCCACGATAATTTCCGCATCAAGTCGATGAAGTGCAATGGCGTGGTTCGCCTTGCGAAGGACTGATTCGATGGTTTCCGCTTCATTTAAACAGGGTATGACGATTGAAAGCTCAGGTTTTTTAAGGGAGCTTTCAGCTGGAAGAGTGGAGACTGGTGTGGCGGATAAAAGTTTCAAAAGAAGATGCAGGTTTTAAGAATGATTTATTGGTCGTGGGTCATACTAATAAAAGAACTAGTCGGAGTTTGGACGAAATTCTTGATGGTTATAAGGTTTTCTTTCTTAAAAATTTTTTAAAAATTTATGGATAAACTTCGTCAAGGTTTTTTATGGCCTGACGATAATGGATCAATTCGTGAGGAATAGAACAAATATGAAAGCGTTGGATCAAAAAGCTGAAAAAGACCAAAGTCTCAACAATTCCCGTCAGAAATGTCGGAAAACCGATGGACGGTTGAATTGGGTCCAAGGACATTTAGCAATAACGCAAATCTATAGTTTGAATCGGGTGCCCTTTCCCGAAAAAGGCGAACACGCCGAAAGGCGTGGGCGCAAAGCCACGGGTCAGAGCTGGTCTCTGATTGCCGGGTTGCCGAAGGAACTATCATTCAAAGGGCAGCGTTCGTGTCAGGACGTTCGGGCATACTGACCGTTCGTTATTCACTTTTTCGCCCGGCAAGGAGATACGCTATGGTAAGTCATGTCATGAATTTCGTGAATGATGAAGAAGGAGCCACCGCCATTGAGTACGGTTTGTTGGCTGCGTTGATTGCCGCCGTCATCATTACAGTGGTGACGACAATCGGTACGAAGTTAAACACAGCATTTACAAACATTGAGCAGAAGCTTCCGTAAGCGTACGAGTCTCGATCACATGGCTCTTGGGGGTTCTTTCTGATCGTATTGATCAGAAAGGACTCCTAAGGTCGTATCGGGTGAATCAAACATTACGGATATTGAATGTTCACTCAGCTTAGGTTAGGAGATATCCAAAGATGAAGAAGGCCCTGGAGCATATGACAGCCTTGATGGATGATGAAGAAGGAGCCACGGCCATTGAGTATGGTCTCCTGGCCGCTCTGATTGCCGGAGTCATTGTGGCAACGGTGACAACATTAGGGACAAAAATACAAGGACTCTATTCAAACGTAGAAAGTAAATTGCCCTAGTGGAACTTCAGTGAACCAGTAGAAGTTCCTGGTCATCCGGCTTCCTCTTTTATCACCGACATGTTGTCGTGACTTTTCCCGAAATCAGGTGCCAAAGGATTGGGAGAGGCAGATTAGGAAAATCCCATCAGGAAAGTAGGATAATCTGCAAGAAGGAGAATATTTCCAATGAAATCTATTCGCCATATTCTCGCTGATCAGAAGGGAGCATACTTTCTGATGTCCGCTCTTGTCCTCGGTTCCTTAGTGGGATTTGCGGCTCTAGGGGTGGAGCTTGGGCGATGGTACGGTATTCAAGCAGAAATTAGTAAATCAATCGACGGCGCGGCTTTTGCGGGAGCGAAAAATGTATCTAATCCAAAATTCCCCACTAAAACAGACTTAGAAGCCTTTGTGCTTGAAGTAGCGAACGCCAATTTTCCCCCCGGTCTTCTAGACACTGATACCCCCGTGTTTACGGCAAACTTAGATACTGAGGGAAAAGTGACTGTCAATGGTAACGTGAATTCCTTCAATCATATGACGACCGTTTTTGAAACTGGAACCACGACGACAAATTTAGGAGCGAGCGGAGCGGCCAAGCTTCGAAAAGCCGAAATTGCACTTGTTCTAGATTACTCTGGTTCCATGGACTACCCAGACCCACAACCGATTGTTGATCTTCGTGATGGGGCCACGCAATTCGTGGAAAATTTTCAATCGTTTCAAAAGGATCATAGATTTGCCTTGATCACCTTTGCCTCTGGCGTCAAAACGCCATTTGCCATGGATACGGATTTCGTCTTTGGGATGACGAATGAGATTGCGAATTTAACCAATGCCAATGGGGGGACCAATGCCGAAGATGCCCTGGCTCAGGCCCGAAATCTCCCATGGACTCCGGCGCAATTGAGTCTTCCTCCCAATGAACGGACTCGTCAGGTCGTCGTCTTCTTTTCCGATGGAGAGCCTACTTCATTTCGAGGGGATTTTACGAGAAATGGTGTTCAATATGAAGCATCGGTGCCGGATGGCAGTGTCTCTCTCCGAAAAACTGATGAATATCACGATCAAATCTCTAGTTATGTCGCATACCCATCTGGAAATGGGACAGGTACCTCCCTTCAGACTTGTACGGGTGGGGGTTCCTATTACGATGTGCAGTGGCATATTTTTTCCGATCCGAAATACGGATTGAACAGCTCTGTGTACCCACCGTTCAATGGGGCAGGAATTCACGATTGCTTTAGCCAAAGTCAGTTGCAGCCCTATGTGACAGCCGTGTCCCGACAAAAAGCATTAGATAATGCGGCAGACTTAAAAGCTGATGGGATTGAAGTTTATGCCATCGGACTCGGGGCAGCCGATCGGACAATCATGCAGGCGATAGCGACAGATCTTGATCATGAGTTCTTCGCAAATACTTCTGGCGATTTACAGGGTATTTTCCAAGAAATAGCGAATAAGCTCAAACTCATTCTCGTGAGTTAATTGTCTTTTACTTGATGGAAAAAATTGGAGAAGCTGAAGATTTTCCACACAGAAACGAATTTCGAGGGAGGACATATGAGCGTCTCGCAAACATTCAGAAAGCGAATTACCTCCCTCTGTGGGAATGATTCAGGAATTTCCGCAGTGGAAGTGGGGATTACCCTGCTTCCATTTTTGCTTGTGGTGTTTGGCACAGCAGAGTTCGGCTGGTACTTTCTCCACACTCATACCATGAACACGGCGGTCAGCGAAGGAACCCGAATCGGTGCGACTGGGGCTGTCCTGAACGATAGTGGCGGGAATCCTCTTTCTCGGGAGGATTCTATTAAAAAAGCCATTTTAGATAAAGTTGATGGAGTGATGGTGATCGACCCAGCAAATATTAAAATTTTTCCAGTAGATGCCGATTGGACAGATCCCGATGACCCTGCTGTGGTAAATACGGCGGCAGCCGGTGGAGCAGGAGCCTTCATGCGTGTACGTGTCACCTATCAGCATGAATTTTTTACTGATTTGATTGGTGGATTTTTTGGCGGGAGTACGAAACAATTGACTTCGGAAGCGACGTATAGGAACGAAAATTTCATTTTGTAGCAATTCGTTTTTAACGGGCACCTGTCGGAGGGGCATAATCATGAAACGGTCTTCGTGGAATTCTCTAAGATCGGAACACGGGAGTGCGACCGTGGAGTTTGCGGTGACTTCCATCATATTTATGTTTTTAACCTTTGCAATCGTGGAATATGGCATGATGTATAGCCAACAACATGCCGTGACAGCGTTAGCTCGAGAAGGAGCCAGTCTCGCCTCCCGAAACCTAACAACCAATGCCAATATCATGGCCCTGTTGGCTTCAACCGAAGGCGCGTTAGAACTCAATGGGCATCCCGAAAAATATGCGATGTTTTTAGCTCAAATTAACGGATCAACCGGGGCAGGAGCGGCTCCTGTTTGTACGGTGACATCTCAGGGAACCTTAAGTCATTCAGGTATCAATCCTCCCACACCAGGGGGCCAGTGTGACCTGCCCAGTAATTTATACAATTATCTTGAATGGGATGTAGCCTTGGGTGCTCCGGCAGTCAGTCAATTTACCGTACTGAAAATCTATTATCAGCATAGTCCGATTACCCCGGTTGGAGGCATGAGTGCGTTTCTGGGTGGTCCCGGCCATAGAAATGTTGACCAACTATTAAGCAGTCGGGCGATTTTTTAATGAGCCCTATTGCGTAGTCTTGTTCTTTTTTTAATTCATGGTTTTTGGGCTTGTGGGCAAATTTTTATGATTCAGTTCATGTATGATAGTAGATGTTGACGATTGGTATCATTAGCTAACCTAAAAAATCCACTCTTTTCCCCTGCCTGTCTGCTTTCTTTCTTTTAATACTTCCTATCTAGAATTTTTGGCTCACAGAAAGAAATGTCTTCCGAAATGCTCTGGCTTAATTCTGTTCTTTTCTGACCAATTTTTTCCCCCTACTACAGATTCTCTACAAATTTTCCGATCAATATTCTCCTGAATAAGGATTGATTTGGTCCTCCTCAGGTTCTCAAGGACCCGTTCGAATAAAATTTCAAAGAGACTTAGTTGCTATGAAGTCAGAGTTTTTGATCCATGGAGTGTTGCTAATCGGACTTATTGCTGCTGGGATTACGGATGTCCAGTCCAGCCGAGTACCGAATATTCTTACCGTTCCTTTAGCCTTAATAGGAATGGGCTTTCATTCGATATCCGAATCAGGCGCTGGGCTGATGTTTAGTTTAGAAGGACTGTGTTTGGGGCTAGCGCTGCTTCTTGGATTTTATATGTATGGTGGAATGGGTGCTGGGGATGTGAAGTTGCTTGCAGCAGTGGGGTCAATAGTTGGTCCTCAAAACGTCTTTGTTGGATTTCTTATTTCCTCGCTTCTCGGCGGCCTGTATGCCGTAACGGTGATGGTCTGGCATTTAGGTTTGGGCCAAACAGCAGAGAGAACCAAAGTTATTTTGGTCAGCATGGTATTCATGAAGGTCAATGTGGCAGCCTCATTGGGGCAAACGAGGTTGCCTAAACTTCGTTATGCGTTGGTCATAGGGCTTGGTACGCTCATCGGCCAGGGGTATTACTGGTTTCAAGTAATCTAATTATTTAGATGTGCGATAAGAAAACGACTAAAGAAAGTGAGGAAGGAATCCGATATTCGCATGTAAGGCATGAAAATATCTAATTTCCGACAGAATGTTCGATAACGGTAGAAGAAGACAAGCGGAAATATACTGAGAGCATGCAGAACGAGGAGGCACGATAATGGGACAAAAACGTCCACTGCTATTTTTAGGTGCTGCGATAGGAATCGCCTTGGTCACCACAATTTTAATCTATCAATGGCTCGTAGGCCAGCAAGGTACTGAGCCGGAGCCGGTTCCAGTAGTCGAAATTAAGGGATCTGAAATTGCCGTGGCGAGTGGGGATGTGCCTTGGGGGACGCCATTGACGGACGAATTTATTCGTTTTGTCTCGTATCCCGATGACACGCTCCCTGTCGGACATTTTAAAAAATCTGATGATCTTAAGGGCCGAGTTGTCTTAGCTAACTTAAAAAAGAATGAACCCATTATGGAATCGAAGCTTGCACCACGAGATATCAAAACCGGAGGTGTCAGTGCGGTGATGGATCCGCAAAAGCGAGCGATGGCTGTGAAGGTGAATGAGGTCGTCGGTCTTCCGGGCTTTGTCAAACCTGGTGATCGTGTGGATGTGATGGTGACATTTGACCGACCCGGCAGCGCCAATGACTCCAAAATTACGAAAGTGGTCTTGGAGAATGCCTTGGTTTTAGCCACAGGCACTCAAATGGAACGGGTTGCTGATGAAGAACCAAAGGCGGTCAAAGTCATTACGCTGGAGGTCTCCCTAGAAGAAGCGGAGAAGCTGGCGATGGCGGAAAATGGAGGGCAAATACGACTGGCTCTTCGAAGTCCGCTTAATCCGGAAATTACCAAAACTCGAGGTGCGAAATATTCAGATCTTTTGACTTCCTATCAAATGGCACCAAAACGAGGAAAGGCAATTAGGGTGGAAGTAATCAAAGGGAAAAAGAAATCGGTTCAAAGGTTTTAGGGATTAATGTTCTCCATGATGAATTAATGTCAAAGGATCGTCAGGTTTTCACCCACGTTAACCACAAGTAGGTACTATTATGCCATGTTTTCTCAAACAACATTTGCTCATGATTGTATTGAGTCTCTCTTTTATTGGTCCAGTCTGGGGGGAGGGTTTGACATATCAAACTTCTCAAGTTGATTCTCCTCAATCTTTAGACTTGACCGTCGGAACGTCCAAAATAGTTGAAACTCCCAACGCATTTAAACGGGCCTCTCTTGCTGAGCCGGAGATCGCGGACACTCTCGTCCTATCCACCAAACAGGTTTATGTAACGGCCAAGAAACTTGGAACGACCACCCTGACACTCTGGAGTCAGGACGGCAAAGTATCAAATGTGCTTCAAGTCCGTGTCACTCCGGATGTAACACGCCTGAAAGAGCAACTCCATGTATTATTGCCAAACGAATCAGATTTGCAAGTTATGGCAAGCAACGAACATATTACGGTGGCAGGCCATGTGAGTAATGCCGAGGCGTTGAATAAAGCATTGGTGTTGGCCGAACCATTTGCTCCGAAGAAAATCATCAATATGATGCAGGTTGGTGGAGTGCAACAAGTGATGATGGAAGTCAAAATTTCAGAGATGCAGCGTGGGTTGTTACGAAGACTCGGCGTGAATTTTACTCGGCGGCAATTAGGCCATCATGATTTTTCCATCGGAACATTGAATGATTTAAGTTCATTCGAAGCAAATGATCAAACGCCAGGTGGAATAGACTTGTTCGCTTCGACGATCAGCAATGCTGTCTTAGGGTTTAATATCGGTAACGATGCATGGACTGTGACTCTTGACATGCTGAAAGAGCATGGATTGTCAAAATCTTTAGCAGAACCTACCTTGATAACTGAGAGTGGTCAGCCAGCTTCTTTCTTGGTTGGTGGGGAGTTTCCCGTGCCAATACCGCAACAATTTAATACCCTCAGTATTCGATTTAAGGAATTTGGGGTAGGTTTGAAATTCACTCCCACCGTTCTTTCGAACGACCGTATCTCAATCGTCGTGAATCCGGAGGTTTCCGAATTAGATTTTGCAAATGGGATTACATTAAGTGGATTCCAAGTCCCATCATTGATCACTCGTCGAGTGAAGACGGTTGTGGAGCTAGGAGATGGTCAGAGCTTTGCCATCGCCGGGATGCTCCAAGACAATATTCGGGAAACGATCGCCAAATACCCATTTTTAGGAGATATCCCCATTCTTGGGACCTTATTCCGGAGTAGTTCGTTTGAAAAGAATGAGACCGAATTAATCGTGATTGTGACCCCTCATTTGGTGAAGCCGCTTAATGTTGCGAATCAAACTTTGCCAACCGATCACTATTTAGAACCAAATGATTTCGAACTCATGTTGATGGGATATCTGGAAGGTGTATATCCCGAAAAAAATGTTCCGCGACCTTCCGAAGCTTATCAGGTGGGAGAACCTCGGATGGCGACTCGCACACCTTATCGCCAAGGCGGAATAGAGGGCGTGTTCGGTCATCTTGCACCTTGATGGGTGAGAAGAGGAAAAAGGAGAATTTCATGCGACGCGAAAAATTCATGTGTTCTGTTGGGCTGATCGGTATTTTTGTTATCGGAATGACTGGGTGTGGTATTTGGCCAAAAATGAAAGAAGAGAATGGGCGGCGCCCCTTTGCCATGGGGAAAAGTGATCAGGTGTTCAATCCTTGGGCACCTCAGCCCGTTCATCTAAGTGAAAATTTCGGTAATCCTTACCGTTATGCAAAGGAAAACCAAATTCTGAATCCTCAGGCAGGGAACTCGTTAGCTCCCCCTGAAGGATTAGGTGGGCAACCGGCCCAATATTCTATGGATCAGTATCAGAAGTTTTTTGAGAAACCGCCCTTTGGAGAGAAAAAAGGCGGCGGCGGCAACATAATATTTAGTGGAGGGAAATAGAATGGCCGATACAACCTGGAAACCAAAACGTGGATCCAGTGGACCCGCTGATTCCACGAGGGCGGCCTACAAAGTCGAATTATCCGTACGCAGTGCGGAAGCCAAACAAGCGCTGGAATCGATTCTTTCGGAGACAGAAGAGTTTCGAGTGAAGGATAGTAGTAAAGATACTACTGCTCCCTCGGTTCTCATTCTAGAGCTGGAGGAGAATCCCGAAGAGACGTTTTCGGTCATTCGTGATTTATCGAAAGTGGCTAAGGCCACTGAAATCTTTCTGACGGCCTCTCAATTGGATTCAGCAATTTTATTGGAAGCCATGCGATCAGGAGCCAAGGAGTTTTTGGCTCAGCCGATCCAAGAAAAAGAAGTCGAGGAAGCGCTGGCACGATTTCAAGACCGAGCTCTTTCCGCACAAGAGAAAAGAGAGGAAGCGAAAAAAGAAGGGAAGGTTTTGGCCTTTTTCGGCGGGAAAGGAGGTGTCGGAACGACCTGTATCGCCGTCAACACGGCGGCAGCATTGATGAATTTACCCAATAAACCCAGAGTTGTCTTAGTGGATGTTAATCAACATGGTGGTGATCTTCCCTTGTATCTGGATTTGCAACCGTCACATAGTTTTCGTGATATTGCCGCAGATTTGTCTAGGGTTGATCAGGCATTCTTGGTTCGAATTTTGACGAAACACGAATCAGGATTGCAAATCCTCGCTTCTGGCTATGACGACCTCAGTACTGGGCGATTAAGTCCAGACTGCGTCGAAAGTACATTGCGTATGCTACAGGCTAACTTTGATTATGTCGTACTCGATTGTGGGCATGTGTTGGATTTGACCACAAAAAAGGCCTTGGAATTAGCTTCTTTAATTCTCGTGACTTCGACTTTGATGGTTCCGGTTGTTCACCGAACAAAACGGATTCTGGAGTTGCTTCGAGGCTCGGGATTTCCTCAAAGTAAATTGCGATTAATCATGAATCGTTTTTTGTCCGGTGAAAAAGATGTGTTAGTGGAAACGGAAGAAATATTGAAACAGAAAGCCCATTGGTTGGTCCCCAACGATTATCCATCAGTTAGTCATTCCGTGAATAGTGGAAATCCATTGATTGAAACAGCTCCGAAATCGGCAGTTGGAAAATCGTATAGGGAATTTGCGCATTCTTTTGAAGATCAATCAGATAAATCCCAGGGGAAATCTTCAGTCCTTGGTTGGCTGCGCCCCTTTAAATCGGGAAAAACTCAACCTGCCACATAATAAAATTTTTTAAACGTATTTTCCAAAAGGACATATGCAGTAATGTTTGAATCGAATTGGAATGAAGTAGGAGTCGGTTCAGGAGCCGGAACATTGAATCTTGGTCCCCTGAAAGAACGCTTGCATCGGCAAGTCATTGATGCTTTGGACCTGTCCATTGTCGCTTCATTGGACGAGGCATTGCTCAAAGCAGAATTAACAAAACTCGTCACTGATCTGTTGGAAAAAGAATCCGTTCCACTCAGTATGAAGGAACGTGAATTGCTTATCTCTGACATTCAGCATGAAGTAATGGGCCTTGGCCCGTTAGAACCGTTAGTACAAGATCCGACTATCAACGATATTTTGGTGAATCGATCTGATCAGATTTTTGTGGAACGGGCTGGAAAACTAGAATTAACCGATGTGAAATTCCGTGATGAAAGTCATTTGCGAAAAATTATCGAAAAAATTGTTTCAGCGGTAGGACGTCGGATTGATGAATCTTCACCCATGTGTGATGCCAGATTGCTGGATGGCTCTCGGGTAAATGCGATTATTCCTCCTTTAGCTTTGGACGGATCTTCTATTTCCATTCGGAAATTTTCCAAAGATAAATTGCAAATTTCCGATTTAGTGGAAAAGCGCTCATTAACCCCAGAAATTGCAGAATTGCTTCGTGGTATTGTTGAAGCGCGGCTCAATGTCTTGATTTCAGGAGGAACAGGTTGTGGAAAAACGACTATTCTCAATATTTTATCAGGTTTCATTCCCGCAGATGAACGCATTGTGACCATTGAGGACTCCGCTGAATTGCAATTACGCCAGGAACATGTTGTTCGCCTGGAAACGCGACCGCCTAATGTGGAAGGACGGGGGGAAGTCTCGCAACGCGAACTTGTAAAGAACTGTCTACGTATGCGACCAGATCGGATCGTCATGGGAGAGGTTAGAAGCGGAGAGTGTCTGGATATGCTTCAAGCCATGAACACTGGCCATGACGGATCGTTGACGACCATTCATGCGAATACGCCACGGGATTGTTTAACCCGTGTTGAAACTTTGGTCGCAATGGCTGGATTAAATTTGGCGACCAAAGCTTTGCGCCATTATGTAAGTTCTGCGATTGATGTGATTTTGCAAATGACCCGGTTATCAGATGGAACTCGGAAAATGACCAGTTTGTCGGAAATTGTTGGTATGGAAGGGGAAACTATAACTCTCCAGGAGATTTTTCTTTTCCAGCAAACGGGGTTGGATGATCAACGTAAGGTTCATGGGATTTTCAAAGCCACAGGTGTTCGACCGAAGTTTGTCGAGCGTTTTAAAGCTTTGGGTATTTCTTGCGATCAAAGCATTTTTGATCCAGAAAAGATTTATGAGGTGTAATTGGGTGACTGCGATGTTCTTGGTTGATGCGCCTTTGTTCGTAACAGGAAAAATCTGATTGTAGGAGAATAGGGATGACAATCGTCATAGGCCTTGGAATTTTTCTATCGTTGATTCTGCTGATTGAGGGTGGTTATTACTTTTACCACCAATATGTCAGTCCTCATCAACGAAAAATGAAACGGCGATTACGTGGTACAGGAAAGCGCATACAAGAAAAAGAAAAAACGGCAGAACAAGAAATATTACGTAAACGTAAGCTTAGTGATGTTCCTTGGATGCAGGCCCTGCTCGAGTCGATCAGCAATCTTGGCGCATTGGAGCAATTATTGCAGCAGGCCAATAGCAAAATGCCACTAGGGGTGTTTTTTCTATTGAGTGGTTGTCTGGGAATGGTCGGAGGGTTGTTTGGAGCATACAAGGATTGGGGTCTGCCCGGAGCCTTAGCCTTAGGGGTCGCGGGGTGTTTGGTGCCTTGGTTGTCAGTCAAGATGAAAAGAAAAAAACGTTTTGATACTTTCCAGAAACAATTACCTGAAGCGCTCGATTTGATGGCACGCGCTCTGCGAGCCGGCCATGCCTTCTCGGTTGGAATGAAAATGGTGGGTGATGAATTTCCAGATCCTATCGGTCCTGAATTTGGTCGTACGGTTGAAGAAATCTCATTTGGTATTGATGTTCCTGAGGCTTTGAAAAATTTGACGAACCGTGTTGATTGTGTTGATTTGAAATTTTTTGTGACGGCAATATCTGTTCAACGGGAAACCGGAGGAAATTTGGCAGAAATTATTGAAGCCATTAGCCGATTAATTCGGCAACGGTACGAATTGTACGGTCGCATTAAAGCGCTATCTGCTGAAGGACGACTTTCTGGATATATTCTTTTTGCCTTACCTTTTGTGATGGCAGGAGTCCTGTGGTACCTCAATGAAGAATATATGTCTTTATTGTTTGAGGATCCTACGGGTCACTTCATGATGGCTGGTGCCGGGATCATGATGTGTATTGGAGCTTATGTCATGAGAAATATGTGTCAAATAAAGGTGTAAAATGTGATGGAACCACTACTTCTTATTAGCATCTTGGTGTTTTTGATGATGTCGATGTTGGGTTGGGGTGTCTACGCATACTACCAATCCAAACAAACAAAATCAGAATGGGGTGCTCGGGTCAAAGGAGAAACTTCGAACACTTCTAAGGGAAAAGTACCTGAAAAAAAATCTAGCACGCTTCAACAGTCAATGGAATATATTTTGGATCGTTTGGGCCAAGTGAGTAAACCCAAAGATCAAGCGCAGATTTCCCATATTCGGGAAAAGCTTATGAACGCCGGCTATCGAAGTTCTCGTGCTCCTATTAACTTTTTAGGCTCTCGAATATTACTTGCGATTGTCTTTGGATTGGTTTTTCTCCTTTTTGGCACAGAGGCAACTAAAAATATGACCTCTCCTTATGCATTTCCTGGATTTTTAGTTCTATCCATGGGTATTGGATTCTATGGGCCACAAGTGTGGCTCAATTCGGCCATTGCCAAGCGAAAAGAACTCCTTGTGGATGGATTTCCCGATGCACTCGATCTGATGGTTGTCTGTGTTGAGGCAGGATTAGGGCTGGATCAGGCCATGAATCGGGTTGGACAAGAGATCATGATGGGCCATAAGGATCTTGGAGAAGAATTTAGTTTACTGAATCTGGAATTGCGGGCAGGACTTTCTCGAGAACAGGCACTTCGAAATCTGGTACAGCGAACCGATTTGGAAGATATTCGCAGCTTGGTCGCTCTTTTAATTCAAACCGATCGATTTGGCACGAGTATTGGGCAGGCATTACGAGTACATTCGGATTCTATGCGATTGAATCGACGGATGAAGGCTGAGGAGAAAGCTGCTCAATTGGCAGTCAAACTCATGATTCCACTTATTTTATTTATCTTTCCAAGTTTAATGGTCGTTATTGCGGGTCCTGGAATGATTAGGCTCATGCAAAATTTTTCAAATTTTTAATGAGAACGTTTCACTGTAAATAGATTTAGAGATAAGAAAAAATGTTAAGGAATGTGTTAACCAACTAGGGAGTGGGGATCATGAAGAACATATGGATATTGGGTCTCATGGGTTTATGTTTGGTGTTCAATGCGTGTAGCGCCAAAGAGAAATCGCAATTTTCTGTCCAGGATGAGCATTACCAGCAAATCCTAGAAAGACAAAAAGCCGGTATGGATACGACCCCCCAACCACAAGTGGATTTGACTGCAGAAATGACTCAAGGAGATTATGAAAAGTTGGGAGATGCACACTTTCAGCAGGGTAATCTCCAGACAGCTAAGGGTCAATACGAGAAAGTCTTGGACTTAGAGCCGGAGAATATATTTGCACGTTATAAATTAGCTGTCATTTTTTTAGAAAATGGAAATCCTCAGAGTGCCTATGAACAATTTCACCAAATTTTAGATTATGATCTACATTTTGCGGCGGCCTATGAAGGAATGGGACGGGCATTGCTGAAAATGGAAAAAGATTTGGAAGCTGAACGAGAATTTCAAGCGGCTCTTCTTTATGATTCGGAATTGTGGACGTCAACGAATTATCTCGGAATTGTCGCCGATCGTCGTCATGCGCATAAAGACGCCATCAGTATGTATCAGGTGGCTTTAGAGAAAAAATCCGACAATCCAGCCATTTTGAATAATTTGGGCATGGCCTATTACCTTGATCAGCAATATGAAAATTCTGTTCGAACATTTCAACAAGCATTACAGGCAGGGGGAAAAAACGACAAGATTGCGAACAACCTCGGTTTGGCTCTTACTAAACTTGGGCATTATGATTTAGCGTATGATGCCTATGTTCGTGGAATGGATTCGGCAAAAGCTTACAACAATTTGGGTGTCGCGTTTCTTGATGAAGGACAGTTTGCCCGTGCGTCTCGATGTTTCGAAAAGGCCTTAGAAACACAGGCCACATTTTATGAAAAAGCGAAAAAGAATTTGGATATGAGCAATCGGATGCTTTCTAAACTTCCAATGATCCAACAGCAAACGTTGATTCGCCAGCAACCTGCTTGCTTGTAATAAATTTTACAGGCAAGTCGGTTAGTTGCGTTCTCAACATCATGACGTATAAAATTTTTCCCCTGGGGATTTGAAAAGAGAGCTCCTGCCAATTTGTGGTGGAGGTGTTTTTTGCCTTCACCAGCTTTTCTCAGTCTTGCACTCTAGTTTTCCCATTCATTAAATGGATCTGAGGGTTATAGGAAGAAGGAGATAATCTTCGATAGGAGTTATGGATTCGGTCAAACGCGACCAAACTAAATTAATGGAAAGATTTGCTATGAGATGAGAGGCACAAAGCTTCGAGGGTTTTGGCGAGATCCACAATCTTATAGGGTTTAATCAAAATATCTTGAAATCCATAGGCCTGATATTCCGACATAATAGGGTCGTCGGAATAGCCGCTGGTCACAATGGCCTGCACATGAGGGTCTAATTTCCGGAGATGTTGGATTGTTTCTTTCCCTCCCATTCCTCCTGGTATGGTGAGATCGAGTAAAATAGCATCAAAAGTTTCCCCGCGGGTAATTGATTCCGAGAAGACCTCAATGGCAGTTTGGCCATCCATTACGGTTACGACTTCATAACCAAATTGGGATAAAGCGTCTTCTACCATTCTTCGGATGCTTTGTTCATCATCCATAACTAAAATCCGCCCACGACCCTTTGAAATGGATGGGGTGGTTAGGTGGGCGGTTGAATATGTGGAAGGGAGATATATTGTGAAGGTTGTGCCCTTGTTTGTTTCAGAATGGACACTGATGTGTCCTTGATGTTGTTGAATAATACTATGGGCGGTGGCTAATCCCAAACCGGAGGCGCCGGGTTTTGTGGTGTAATACGGATCAAAGATATTGAGCAATTCTTGCTCAGGAATCCCGATCCCTTGGTCTTCAAACGAGATTTTCACGTAATTTCCAGTGTGCAATGTGGGTGAGGGCAAAGATGATGGACTATGAAGTGAGACATTTTCGACTCGAATTGAAATATGCCCACCCTGCGGCATTGCCTGCCGAGCATTAATGGTAATGTTTTGAATGACTTGTCGTAGTTGGCTGGCATCGGCATCCAATGGCCATACCTCGTTTGGAATATCAAAATGGCAACTAAGGGAGGAACCAGATAAGGCAAAAATCGCACTTTTTCGAATGAGATCTCCTATCGTAATCGACGTTTTTATCGGGGTGCCCCCCTTCGCGAACGTTAAAAGTTGTTGGGTAAGTTCCTTGGCACGTAAACAGGCTTGTTCCGCTTGTTCAAGATTTTGGGTCAGAGGGTCTTGAGGCACCATTCGCAACTTGGCCACAAAGACATTTCCGAGAATCGTGGTCAACAAATTATTGAAATCATGCGCCAATCCTCCTGCCAAAACGCCAAGAGAGTTTAGTTTGCTAATTCGTTGTTGCTCATCTTGGTGTCGGTGTTGATCGGTCACGTCGTGAAAGACAATAATGGTTCCAATGAGGTGAGAGCTGTGATCACGGATTGGCGTCTCCCGTAACGTTATCATCCGGGTCTTACCGTGTTTGGTTAAAAGTTGTTGAGGAGTGTTGGGTTCAGTGAACGCCGATGACGCCGGAGTAAATTGCAAAGTGGTGTCATGGCTTGGGCCTCCCTGGGTGAGACGAAACACTTCTTGTAAGGAGCGTGAGAGGGCGTCGGTATATGCCCATTCGGTAATCTGTTCTGCCAGTGGATTGAAAAAAGTAATTCGGCCTTCGCGATCGGTTGTGATAATGCCTTCATCAAGGGATTGAAGGGTAGTGACTAAACGGTCTTTTTCACTGACAAGTGACTGTTCCAAGTGTTTTCGTTCTGAAATATCTCGTAGGATAAAACCATAATGCGTATCCAATCCCACTTTCCAGCTGGTTAAGGAAATTTCCAGGGGAAAGGCTTCACCAGATTTTCTAAGCCCTATCAGCTCCAAAGGCTGTTGTATGGGATGCGTCTCTGGATCACCGTAGCTGATGTCTTCCAAGCCTTTTTGATAGAGATCTCGATATCTTTCTTCCAAAAGCATGAGGATGGATTTGCCAATGATCTCTTCCTTTTTGTACCCAAATATGCCCTCTGCTGCGGGATTCCATGAAACAATGGTGCCATGAAGATCAGCGGAAATGATGCCCTCATGTGCGGAGTCGACCAGAGAGGAAAATTGTGAATGTATCTCAGTTAAGCTATTTCTAACTCGAACATGATTGGTAATGTCTAGGCCATACCCTCGAACCAAACCTTTTTCTTGAATCGGAGAGAACGTCCAATCAAAGTGATGGGTATCAAGAATGACGGTCAACCCTCGTTGGGGAACAAGAGATTTCAAGCATGCCATCGCCATGTGTGTGAGTGTGGATGGTAAAACTCTTGGTGTGCCATCTTCACGGAAACCATAGGTGTCCAATAAGGCGATCATTGCAGGGTTGGCATAGGCCAGGCGGCCTTGGGGATCGATCTCGACGATAGGATTGGGACTTTCCTCCGGCATGGACGCCAAATGTTGGTGTTCCTCATGCTGTTGGAGTTGTTGGCTAAGGTCGCGAAAGATAATCAAGGCACCTGGATTATGAGGATCGGTTAATTGGGTACATTGAAATTCCACCCAACGTGTTTCTCCGCTAGGCCGGCGAATTAATAGTTTAGGTGTCCATATGGGTTTTGCGGTTTTAAGGACTTGACTAATTGGACAACTCTCTTCTTGCTTAATGGGGTCGACATAGAGACAGCAGGCATGATCATGAAATTTTTGATTTAGACAGGACTGCTCCGTGCGATGAAGAATGCGAGCCCCCTCTAAATTCAGTGAGAGAATGTGCCCTTGAGTATTTACTTGGCAAATACCAATATGAATGGAATCCAATAGGGTATGAACAAATGCTTGAGCTGAGCGGAGAGCTTGATTAAGACTTGGAAGGTCCATGCGATGGAGTTCCTGAAAGGGAAGCTGGGGATTCATCGATGAAAAAGTGATGAGTTATTCATAAGCGTGGAAGTCTATCACCATAATGATTCGAGAATATTCGACATATCCCACCCGGCTTTATGGGGATCGATTGATTCTTGAATTGAGCGCGATGGTTCGCTTTTTATTTGCGAGGAAAGATCGATGATTTCCTGTTCTTCATATGGTTGCCCTGAGGCATTTTTGAGTAATTTGACCGTGGGGGTCAAGCGTGAATGGCTATGAACCCAGACTACGACGGCTTGCTCTCCAGTGTTCAAGCGGACGAGTGAACCAATAGGATAGACACCTAAGAGATGAATGAGGCGTTGTACGAGGGCCGCATCATATTGCCCAGCCACCGCGGCCCGATAAAGTTCTGATAAGGCTCGTGCAGGAGGAACAGGTGGTTGGCTGCACCGTCCGCTGATTTGGGCATCATAGGTATCTGCAATACTCAATATCTGTGTTAGCTCAGAAATGTCCTTCCCCCGTAAACCCTTGGGATATCCTGATCCATCCAAGCGTTCATGGTGTTGCAGAACCATCTGCTTCGATTCAGGTGGAAAATCTGGAAATTGGTTGAGAATCGCTTCACCCATGTCACAATGGGCTTGAATCAGTTTGTGATCCTGGGGAGAATAGGCCTGAACTTTGCGTAAAAGATTAAGGGGTAAGCGTAGTTGTCCAATATCATGGACCAGGGCTGCCATACCTAGAAGTTTCAACTGGGATGGGTCACAACCATGGTTCTGGCCAATCGCCATGGCCATGACCCCTGTATCGACCCCATGGGTAGCCAGGGTTGCATCGAAACGACGCATTTGAATCAGGGACACCATAGCCGCTTGATGGTCTAGTAGCCCATCCAGCAGAGTGCTTACCACACTTCGAACTTCCATGAGATGTTCTGGAGAGGGGGCTTCCATCTGGCGAAAGAAGACATCCAGAGTTGAAATAGCCTCGGCGCGGAGTAATCGAACCGTTTCTATGTCTTCAGGATTTGGCCCTCCCATCAGATGTGAGGAGGGGGGTGGGTCATCGGGGAATCGTTCGGTGTTGAAGGGCTCGTGGGAGTCGGAGGCCGAAGGAACATCACACCCTTTTTCTGTATCAATGAACACGTTTTGAATGCCATAACTCCGCAATAACGTAATCTCGTCGTCTCGTTTTACCAGCCATTTGTGACGGAGAAAAGGGGTTTGAAACCAAGATTGGTCCATGCCCGCGATAAACATGCCTGGTCGCAAATCTTGGATAGCAACGCGTTTTTTCATTGCAACAGGGACTGCAAGAGGAGATGAAAACCGCACCTAAGGTACTACTAGATTAGATATCTGAATAACTGGGAATGATCATACCCCAATACGCGTCAAATTCAGCTCATCCATCGTAAGGTAATTTTAGAAAAAGAGCAATAGAATGAAGGGTAAAACTCGTTTTGGGCTATTAAAAAGTAGGAAAAATTTTTTGACCTCAAAACCTCAATTGCCTTGCTTACAGATCATGAATGTTCATGAATAATCAAGTTGGGGAGCAGGCATTAGGACGGTATCTCTTCAAGACGAGAAATACGGGTCAAAATACCGATAGCTTCTTCATGATGGTTACTCCGCATGAGCAGCGCCTGATACTGCTTGAGCGTGGGTAGCAAGAGACGGCTGGAGTTTCCCCAGGCCTTTTCCCGAATAGCCAGGGCGCGTTTCAGGAGGGGCAGAGCGATCTCTGGTTGGCTTTTGTGTTCATACAATGAGGCCAGTTCAGTTAATGGGTCAGCCATGCGCACATGTTCAGGCCCAAGAGATTGAGCAATAAGCGGGAGGGCTTTCCAGTAATAGGATTCGGCTTGGCTTAGATCCCCTTCAAGTTTAGCAATATCACCAAGTTGGTAAATCACCTGTCCAAAATGTTCATCTACGGGGTCATTATCTTCTAGAGATGGTAAGATCTGGTGAAGGAGTTCTTTGGCCTCTTGGAGGCGGCCTTCCTGAAGGGTCAATTGAATATGTTCCCATTGTTGATCCCAATCAGAAGCCGCCGGACATCCAGTGAGATACAGCACTGAAAGCAATGCCCATATCCAGACACTGCCCCGGACTTTTATGCTGAATTTGGATGAAAAGTTTTTCAAGCCAAAAACCTTTCAAATGTAACTGATGACCAGCAGACTTGCTCGAGTTGCCAACAAGTTGAAGGTTGCGGGAATAGATGGAGTAAGCAGTCTATGTCTAGACATTTATCGGGACTCTTTGTAGGGTAGGGAGCAGGAAATCATTCGAACTAAAAAACTGATGGATATGATTGATCGAATTATACGCTTTTGTGAACATGATGTGTGGGTGATGGATGTTCACGAACTGACGGGCCTTCGTTTGTTATGGGTAAAGCTATTGCGTTTAGGGTTAGTAGCGGGAGCAGAATTTCGTGAAAGTTTTCTTAGTATTCGGGCGACCAGCCTGGTCTATACCACATTGCTGTCGTTGGTGCCGTTTTTAGCGGTCACGTTTTCTGTGCTCAAAGCCTTTGGCGTTCATCAACAAATTGAGCCCATCCTTTCCCAAGCTCTTGATCCATTAGGAGATAAAGGCGCAGAGATTACCACAAATATTATCCAGTTTGTTGATAATTTAAAAGTGGGGGTTTTGGGAGCAGTCGGGGTGGCAGGGCTTTTTTACACGACCTATTCACTCATTGAAAAGATTGAAGAAGCCCTCAATTCTATTTGGCGAGTAGAAGTGGGTCGGTCGCTGGCCAGGCGTATAACGGATTATTTAAGTGTCGTCTTGGTAGGGCCGGTGTTCGTCTTTACGGCTTTCGGCTTGATGGCATCTTCTCAGAGTCATTGGTTGGTCCAGCGAGTCATGGAGATTCAACCGTTCGGCTCGGTGATTGTAGCGTTAACGAATCTCCTGCCTTTTTTATTCATGTGTCTGTTGTTCACCTTCTTATATAAATGGGTACCCAATACCACGGTCAACATGGGCTCGGCCATGGTCGGCGGGATCACAGCGGGAATTTTTTGGCAAGTTGCGGGGATGGCGTTTGCGGCATTCGTGGCCAGTTCCGGTCGATATAGTGCCATCTATTCGAGTTTTGCAGTCCTCGTGCTCTTTCTTATTTGGCTGTATGTAGGATGGCTCATCGTTCTTGCTGGGGCCCAGGTGGCGTATTATCATCAACATCCATCGGCCTATTTATTGCATTTGCGACGGAAACATCAAACGCCCTTATTCCGTGAATATTTAACCCTTGCCCTTCTTGCGCATATCACTCGGCGATTTTTGTCAGGGAAATCTCCACTCAAAGAAGAGCAATTGGCTCGGGTGCAGCAAGTCCCACTTACCCTTGTGGAATCATTAATGAGTGATCTTATCCAAGCGAACATGTTGCTTTACACGGAGAAACCTAAAGGGGTCGCATTAGCACGGCCACCTGAATCGATTGCTGTGGCGGATATCTTGAAGGTCGTGCAGCATCAATTGCATAATGGGGCCCACGGCTTCACTTTGGGGACCGATAAAATTAGCCAATGGTTAATGCGACGGGATGCGGCAGTCCAGGGAGCATTAGACGGTTTGACGCTTCGCAGTCTGGTGGACGGTCAACCTATCGGCCCTATCTCAGAAGAAGAATGGGACAGGTCATTGAGCACACCCTTGGATCAATCTGAAGAAAAAGAAGATATCTGTCGAATTTCCGGAGAATAGATGCCTGAGTTTAGAGTAGATCACCGAGATTTCCCAACCTATATCGTTCACCTAGATTTATACAAAACACCCAATCATGCAGAATCTTTGGATTGTCCCTGGAGCGCCGTTACCCAATGGTCAGGGGTGGTGTATTTGGTGTTCAAAAAAAGGGGAGGGAGAATTTGATCAGCCAGAGGTTATGGTTCGTCGTGGGGTCTCCCAAGTTGTCGTTCAGACAGATTGGGAACTCCTTCCAATAGTAGCAGGGCTTCAACGTCGAATAGGGTTGTTAACGGTCAAGCTTTCCACTCCAGGTCCTCCTGAAGGGGCTCAATATCATCTTGTTCTGTCATTCAAAAATCAGAGCAAGGATTTTATGTGGTCAACCTTGCCCTACCAAGTCCATTCAAAAGGGGTGACCTTTCTCTTTGCCTCCTGTTTTTGGCAGAACAATGATCGGGATGGGTATTATCGAAGCGGCCTCAAAGAATTACAACGGTTGCGGAACCCTCAGTTTAAATTGCTAATAGGCGATCAGGTTTATCTGGATTGGCCGAAAGAATGGAATTTGGGTGATGACCCCATTGAATTGTTTTCAAAACGATATCGTCAATATTGGGGTGATGAATATTATCGGGAAGCTCTACAAACTTGCCCCAACTTCATTACTTGCGATGACCATGAATATTGGAATGACTATCCCGAAAAACAAATCCATTTGCCACAAACGTGGCATGCCACTAACCGCAAAAAATATGGTCGTGGGGCTGACATCCTTTACCACCAATTTCAAGCGTGTCTCAATCCCAATCAGGCTCGGTGGTATGAATTCACGATTGAGCCGGTCACCTTTTTTGTAGCCGACACGCGGTCGGAACGTGAGCGGTGCAATGATAAAGGTACCAGCCATTTTATGTCCGAAGAGCAATGGGTGGCATTAGGTTCCTGGCAATGGAATCTTCAGGGACCGGGTGTGTTAGTGCTGGGCCAACCACTTTTTCAAAAGGATGGAAATTTTTTAGATCATTCTCTGTCAAATTTTCCGCAAGATTATGCTCGTCTGTGGAGAATCTTAGAACGAAGTTTAGCGGGAACCAATCAGGAAGGCCGACCGCATGACATTCTCATTTTATCCGGTGACATTCATACAGGACGGTATGCAGAAGCTCATGGGCCGTTTCCTGATGCGCCGTGTGGCGTGCCGGAATTTATCGCATCCCCAGCTGCCATGATCAATCCCGGAAATGATAAACCGGAATCGCCGCCTGACAAGATCAGGATTCGTCCCAACCATCAAGGTGGAACCTCGGTCTGGAGAATCGATCCGCACGACCATATCGAGATTATGACTATCCAAAATAACGTCGGGCTCATTCAGATCTTTCCGGCCCAGCAACTCGGAGGAAGACCTTGTGTTCGTATGGAGTTGGAATTATGGCGGCTTCCAGCGCCCGTAATTGAATTGGACTGGGATGAGGAAGCACCACCGCAAGGAACTGGCGGACCTCTTAAACAGGTCTTCAAAAAAGAATTATTGTTACGCTAGAAACGAAAGAGAAAGGACAGGTTTTTGGATAGACACCCTTAAAGGTTTGCCAGAAAGGATCTCATAATGCGAGCTTCCCAAACCGACACGAGAAACCCCGACATCAAAGATTGGACCAGCAAATATCACAAGCGCACAAATCTGCAATTTTTTAATGATGCTTTTGCCGCTTTACGTAAACAGGGCATTGCAAAACGTGGGATGATGACTGTCGGTCTCGTGGGAAGTCGGGATCTTCCAGGGCATACGCTACGGATGGCACAAGCCATACTGCGCTGGGATTTGCGCCCCAGTTATTGGTCTCATGTATTTGTCGTCGCCCAGCCGGTTACGTCGCAGACGTCTTTGAGCAATGTAAAAATTTTAGAAATTCCCCCTTTCCCACGGAATGGACAATTTCCCAAACCGGAACAAAACGGAGTGAATGAAGGCACGTTAGGTCAATATGACGATAAGACTATCGATGCGAATGTCGGATTGGTGGCAGTGACCCTTGCTGAGAAGGAAACTACACAATTACTCAAACGTGCCAAGGCATGGAATGCGGATCGAGTGCGATTTAATTTCTGGAATATGTTGGGAGCCTGGCAAACCTACCTCTGGTCGCAAGGGGCGAAAACGAACCCCTTGCGTGAAGGGATTCCAATTGCGGCTTCTTCTTATATTGAATATATTTTTGAGGGGCTGGGATTAGGGGTGACGCCGGGAGCTTCTTCGCGTAACAGTGCACCGGAGCATCTGTGGAACGCCGCTTGTTGGTGGCATAAAGCCTTCAAGGAAGACGATCGAAAAATTGCCGGCATGTTCGCCGTCCGGGATCCCGGCTGCGCAATGCTTCGTCCCAACGAATAGAAAATGTTGTTCCAAAGGATATTATTAGGCCTACCATGAAAATCGGATTAATACAAATGTCCTGTTCGGCTGATTCCAAAGATAATCTGGAACGAGCCGTGGAAAAGGTGAACAAAGCTGCAAAAGGTGGTGCGCAAATCATCTGTCTGCCTGAGTTATTCCGGTCTCAATATTTCTGCCAACAGGAAGATGCAGCTTTATTTGATTTGGCGGAATCTGTGCCGGGTCCGTCCACCGAACGGCTGGGCAAGCTTGCCAAATCCAATCGAATCACAATTTTGGTCTCTCTATTTGAGCGTCGGACAGCTGGAATTTACCATAATTCCATTGCCGTATTTGATGAACGAGGAGAGATGGCCGGGCTCTATCGTAAAATGCATATTCCTGATGACCCCGCATATTACGAAAAGTTTTATTTCACCCCTGGGGATCGAGGGTTTCAAGCCATTAAGACTACATATGCTACGGTGGGGCCGTTAATTTGTTGGGACCAGTGGTATCCCGAGGCAGCACGGATAACGGCCCTAAAAGGTGCTGAGATCTTGTTCTATCCAACGGCCATTGGTTGGCACCCCAGAGAAAAGGCCGTAGAGGGCCAAGTTCAACGAGATGCCTGGATGATGATCCAGCGAAGCCACGCCATTGCCAATGGCGTATTTGTGGTGGCAGTCAATCGTGTTGGTCAGGAGGCGCCAGCCGGTGGTGATGGATTGGAGTTTTGGGGAAGTTCATTCGTATGCGATCCGTTCGGAGCGGTGCTAGCCCAAGCGTCGATTGAACACGAAGAAACTCTCGTCGTAGATGTTGATTTGAAACGGATTGAAGAGGTCCGTCGCAATTGGCCTTTTCTTCGTGACCGCCGCGTCGATGCTTACGGAGGAATCACGGAGCGATGGTTGGATGGGTCGTTCTCCGACTAAATCAATATACTCAATTAAAGCCATTTCTTCCAACTCTAGCCTCTCGCTAATTCGGTGAGCAGAATATCAGGAATGGCTCAAATGACATGTTAGAAAAAAATGTTCAAGGAATGTCGAATTTCTCGGAAATGCCTTCAGTCGGGTTAACCCCATATCGGATGCCGGCTGAATGGGAGCGGCATGAGGCAACCTGGATTGGCTGGCCGCATAACACGACAGATTGGCCAGGAAAAATGTCGACTATTCAGTGGGTCTATGGGGAAATTGTTCGACAATTGTCTTCTAGTGAACTGGTTCGTATTCTGGTCAATGACAAAACGCATGAAATGAAAGCCCGTCGGATCTTAGACCGGATAGGCGTCCTTCCGGATCATCTTGAGTTTATACGGATTCCTACGAACCGAGGATGGACAAGGGATTTTGGGCCAATTTTTCTTAAAGATCAAGATTCCCAAACCCCAGTTCGGATTGCCCGCTTTCATTTTAATGCCTGGGGACGGTATGCGGATTGGCAAAAGGATAATCGCATCCCTGAGCGTATCGCCACAAAATTTCAGATTCCATTGTTGCCAGTGACGCACAGGGATCGTGGTGTGGTGTTGGAGGGTGGCAGTATTGACGTGAATGGACAAGGGACTTTGTTGACCACGGAGGAATGTCTCTTGGATGAACGAGTTCAAGTACGGAACCCTGGATTTTCCCGCCATGATTATGAAGAGGTGTTTCGACGCTATTTAGGCGTTACACACGTGCTGTGGTTAGGAAAAGGTATCGTTGGTGATGATACGCATGGCCATGTGGACGATTTTTGCCGATTTGTTGATCCCTATACGGTGGTGCTCACTCAGGCGGCTAATCCATCTGATGAAAACTACCGGACACTTGCCGAGAATCGAGAGCGGCTTGAAGGGATGCGGTGTGAAGATGGAAGGACAATAGGCGTCGTGTCGTTGCCTATGCCTGCTCCTTTATACTTTGATGGCCAACGACTTCCAGCCAGTTATGCCAATTTCTATATTGCCAATTCTGTGGTCGTAGTGCCGACATTTAATGACCCCAACGATCGAAACGCGTTGGGCATTTTATCTGAATTGTTTGCCGACCGGACGGTTGTGGGTCTTCACGCGGTCGATTTGGTTTGGGGGTTTGGCACACTTCATTGCCTGACCCAACAGCAACCTGCCGCTTAAGGTTTCGTTTAGGACATTTCCTGCTCATGACTGGTTTTCCTCCCTCACGGCTCACACTTTCTTCCCCAGTACGAATAGGATGGATCGGTACCGGTGTGATGGGACGGCCTATGTGTGAACACCTTCTTCGTGCTGGATATCTATTGAGGGTTTCGACCCGCACCCCCTTAAAAGCTAGACCGTTAATAGAGCAAGGGGCCTTGTGGACGGACTCTCCCACTGATCTGCTTGATCACGTGGATGTGATTTGTACGATGGTAGGGTTTCCGAAAGATGTCCGAGATCTTTATTTGAGCCGCAATGGGCTGCTCTCCAAAGCTAGATCGGGACAAATATTTATCGACTTCACTACTTCAGATCCTACCCTTGCACAAGAAGTGGCCGAAGTGGCGAATGCACAACAGGCCTTTGCTCTGGATGCACCAGTTTCCGGTGGTGAAGTAGGGGCCAAAAATGGAGCGCTATCCATTATGGTGGGTGGTGAGGCTTCGGTGTTCGAAGGCGTGAAACCCATACTTTCGGTGTTGGGTCACGTCCTCGTGCATCACGGATCGGCTGGCTGCGGCCAGCATGCCAAATTATGCAATCAAATGACTATTGCGGGAACCATGATCGGTGTATGCGAAGCGTTGATGTATGGCTACCGTGCGGGGTTGGACGGAGAAAAGCTGTTGGCTTCAATAGGGAAAGGGGCGGCGGGTTGCTGGACGTTACATCATCTAGCGCCAAAAATGTTGCAGCGGGATTTTTCTCCAGGATTTTTTGTAGAACATTTTATTAAAGACATGGGAATAGCTTTGGATGCAGCCAATCGTTTGGGCCTACTCCTTCCAGGTCTTGCAGTGGTTCATAAATTGTATCAGATGGTTCAAGCCAATGGGCATGGTCGTTCGGGGACCCAAGCCCTGTTGTTGGCATTGGAAAGCCTGTCTCCTTCACATCTCTCGGGATCGCTGGGCTCAACAAATAATTAAGAGTTCTTCTGTTCTTCAGTACCCTGTTTGGATTCAATGGGTGAAGCCATAAGGGGAAAATAAATCGTTGGAAAATTGTGAAAGCCTGAGAGCCTAGCCTTCCTCCGCTAAAATTCCCAAGAATAAAATTGCTAGTCCCATTCTTTTCTTTTCAGGATTTTTATCTGATCTTTCTTTTTGAGGCGTCGCGTTGGTGGGCTGTTGTTTGGGATTGAAATGTTGACCCCCTGTTGTCATGGTATTCTTTGATAACGAAGATTTGACCGAGTTATTGACCATGCTGACCTGAATAGAGTGATTGTCAGGTGTAGGAGCAATCGTTCGAGCTTGTCCTTCGCCAAGAAGGACGGCTGCCATGAGAAAAATTCCTGTTAAAGCACTCAAACATCGAAGCCTGGCTGAAGGGTCTTGAAAAATGATGTTCATATCTGTGCGCTCCACTCAAATGATGAGTTGAAATAAGATTTCTTTCAGACTTCTTCTCTTATCGCCCGGTCTGAGGAAATCTTGCGCAATGAGTGTTTGATGGGCATTTCTTGGTAATATTGGATATTTTCGTAAATTACTGAGAGGACAAGCATGTGACCCTAAGGAGAATGCCTGGTGCAATCTGGCCCTCACTGTGTTTAAAAGGAAGGGAAGTCGTCAGATCAGGCGGCTAAAACATGATCTAGAGGGTCACCCAATTTTCTAGTGCCGAATTCAGTTTAATATCAATTTCTTCAGGCGGCAAAATTTTTATAATTTCAAGGGCTGGGCTCTCTGTCCCCAAGACAGAAAAGTTAAATGGGATGGGTTCTGGTAATGGTTGGTGTGCCGCATTCTGAATAAGCAAAATAGTTGGGTGGAGTAGGTTGTCCTTCGAGTTGCCGGTGACAATCCCACGCTCACCAGTACTGAGTTCGACGAAGCTATACGTGGGATAAATTCCGACCAAGTTAATGAATTGTCCAACCAAGTCTGCATCCAAGGTTCCATTCTTTCCTTGTTGATAGAGTATTTGTAAGGCCCCACGGACGGTTTGGGGTTTTCCATTATAATGCCCGGTGAGGAGCTCATCGTATTCATCCACCAAGCGCAGAATGCGGCTGGCAGGTTGAATCGTCTTAGGATCCATTGTCATTGGATATCCAGTACCATTCGAGGCGACATGATGTTCCAGAATGTAAGTCTGGACTTGGTCAGATAATGTGGATTGTTGCAATAAAAAATCTAATCCGCGTTTAGGGTGGGTATGATAGATCTTTAATTCTGAATCAGATAATTCATGAAGCGGTCGAAGGAGGCTCTGTGGAATTTTAGCCAGTCCGGCATCGTGAAGTAACCCCGCGGTGGCTAGGTCCTGGCATAAGGCATCTTCGAGCCCAACCGCACGTCCTAGCAGAACGGATAGGGTACTAACCGCTAATGCATGATCGTATAGCGCGGGAGAAAATTCACGGGTTCGAATGAGAGCAATATAAGCTTCTTCGTGATCAAGAGTTTCCGTCATAATGGAATGAGTAACATGATTGACCTGCTCCATCGCGAGGCCTCCCGTTTTGGATAGGGTCTCCAGAATTTCTTGGATGTCTTGCAACATATATTGTCGTGTTTGTGTAATCGAGCTGAGTTCTCCTCCTAAAGATTTTCCTTGGACTTCCTGAGGAAGACTTTGGATTCGCGCCATATCCGCTGTGATCGAAATTCTCGTTTGTTTTTTTGATCGATTAGGTATTGCTGTAGGAGGAACTGCTTCTGGCTGTTCAGATTCTGGAGATGTGACATCAACCCCGCGGTCAGTATCGATGGTGATTTCTTGGATTCCACATTGACGCAACTTGATGAGGTCTTCAGCGGTTCGAATGAGAAAGCGATGTCGAAGAAATGGTGTATCTAGCCAAGATCGATCGATCCCACAGAGATACATCCCAATAGTTGCAGAAGTCAGGGGAATAGACTTTTTTGCCATATTGGCTGCTTTCGTCTAGAGAGTTATTTCATGTGTGCCAATAAATGGTGGTGCGGTGCATGTCTTCCTTAATCGGTGTTCCTATTGACGTTCTTGATCTAGTCTAGAAGCAGTAAAGTAGTAAGTCCTTGGAATCCAGGAGAAAAAATTGAGATGTGAATTCATTGAGTTATCTGAAATTTAATCGGAGAAATTATACTTATTGAAAAACGGACAGTTGCATGAAATTGGGTAAGCTATGACTTAAAAAAATGACCGGGAGATGTGCCTACAGCCTCCTCAGACTTAAGTTTCCTTTTTCGCCGACCGAAGTGGGAGTGAGAAGTTCAAAGGGAGGCGAGGATGGCTGGCTACTCGGAATTGTCCTACAAATGGTTTTTCCGATTTCATGTCAGTACCCCTGCACTTCTTTTAGCTCGTTGGCTTTGTACCTGCAATTTTCCTTCATATTGCCTTCGTTTCGTTCTTCCGGCTGTCGCGGTTTTTTCATTCAGTAGCTTTTCAGTAAGCGAAGCGGCTAGCGGGACAGAGGGGCCGCTACGACATATTCGAACCACGATCCCTATTTTGGGAACGACAATGAATGAAGACGCCGAACCCACGGGGATTGTGGCAGAAATTCAATTAGAATTCCGTCAGCGGCGTGATCATGATGGTTTAGAGATTCACTTCCAGACTGCCCCAGGAAAGTTTTCCTCCTATGCGCAGCAGGCTGTAATCCAGGCCATTTCTCACGTTGTGGAGGCGGCCGATTTGAACTCTGACTCGTGGACAATACGTTTTCAATTACCTTATCCAGGGGTGACGTTGTATGGGGAAAGCTTGTCGGCTATGGCCGCCTTGACGATCGTGTCACTCGCCAAAAACGAACCAGTCGATGAAGAAACCGTGCTGACGGGCACGGTCACCTCAGATGGGCATGTGGGAACCGTGGGGGGGGTGCCGTTGAAAATTTTGGCTGCTCATGAACAACACTTTCGCACTGTCCTAATTCCTGAAGAACCTGATGTCGCCGATGGTGACTGGGAAACACCCTTCCTCATGAATGTCCGACCTGTCAGCTCTATTAGCCAAGCATATTTGGCGTTGACGCATCGACCTCTTCGAAAGTCTCTCGGAAAACAGGCGCTGACTGCAGGGTTGGTCCCCTGAAAGGTATTCGTCCCTCCGACTCCATTAATCTGTTTTTTTATTTTTTGCAAAACTTTGCGATAGAAAGTGTAATTTAACAAGTTTGTATGAGACTTGATTCTTCTCCCACGTTATTTTTATGGTAAATATCGATTAGCAAGAAAAGGCCAACCTCCCACTAAAATACCTTTCTTGTCTGTGTACAGTGTAGAAATAAGCTGGTGATGAATCAAAGGTCACGATCATGTTTTGCGGTTGATATTGATAATGTCCTGGGAAGGGCTGAACCCGAAGTTCAGCGCTTATTTCAAGACATTACAGGGACTCCCTGGCCTCTAGGTCGATATGGAAGCGCGGGGGGACTGGACTCTAGTGAGTATGAACGAGGAGTGATTGAAGAAATTTTTTCTCGTTTCCACGAAGAATCCATTCCTCGATTACCCCTCTACTCTGGAGCCAAGTATGCCCTAAATGCTATTCATCAAACATGTCGCATCATTATTGTAACCGCCCGGCGTCCGTATTCACGTCCCCAAACCTTAAATTGGCTCAATGCCCATGGTCTTCCTTTCGATGCGTTGTACCATACTGAGGAAAAAACAGACATTCCGGAATCAATTACATTTGCGATCGATGATCATCCTGAGCACCTTCAACGTTACCAGGAGATAGGAGCACGGGTCCTGGTCATGGATCACCCGTGGAATCGTCAATTTATTGGGCCTGAGGGAGTGCGTGTTAGTGGATGGGATGACGTATTGCAGTGGTGGCATGTTCGGCAGGTGACTCAATGGCCAATCCGCTTTCTAGAAGCTCCCGCTCCGCATTATCTTTGGAAGAACCCTACGATTCTGGCTTAATCCACCAAAGTTCCTGTCTTCTCTTTTGTACAGAGAGCGGACAAGTTTTCATTGGTTTCGCCGATAAAAATTATGAGATGACATTCATCTGAGAATAGGAATGTCAACTCTATCTGTGGTTCTCAAACCTTTGAAATGGTGTTCAAAAAAAAGGTAGAAACAATATGGTGTACCCACCGATTCATACAATCTTAGTAGCCGATGATAACCCTGATGATTGCGCCTTGATCCAAGAAGCCTGGGCGGATTTTCCCGTAGGAGATCGATTGCGCTTGGTGAATGATGGAGCTGAGTTATTAGATTATTTGTGCCGTCGTGGCGCATTCGGTTCTTCAGAAGCTTCACCTCGTCCTAGCGTCATCCTATTAGATCTAAACATGCCGTGTATGACCGGTGCTGAGGTTTTGATGGAAATAAAACGAGATGCCAGCTTGGCCTGTATTCCCATCGTGGTGTTGACAACATCCAAGGCCTCCAAAGATATCGGTCAAACGGCAGGGTTGGGGGTGAATGGGTACGTGCAAAAACCAAATACTTACGCAGGGTATCTTCAGATCTTTTCGAATCTTCGTGAACATTGGGGGGAAATTCTTGATAGGCCCTTTTCCGGGGGTGGCGCGGATTGGAGCGGAAATTTAGCCTGGTGTTAGCCTCCTCAAGATTGATGTAAACGCTAACAATTCATTCCATCCATTCAGAATTTGATGGTCGACTGTTCCCCTCCAATCAAGGGTTGTCCACTGGCTAAACATTTTGCCCCTTCAATAGGGTGTTTCACTAGTACCTAATTTTGCCTACCTAATGAAAACTAGAAGTTGTGCCTGCATTGGACCGCATTTTTCCAGAAAGAATCTCCTCTTCTCCCCTAAAGTTCTTACGGCAATAACCGACAGTATTGAATACAGATTGATGAGAAGTGTTGGTGAGATGCGCCTGGCTCTGGCTGAGCGTCGATCTTGAATCATTTCCAACGATTAGGAACCAAGAGGACAACGGGAATTGTTATGAAAACACATCTACTTTTATTTGGCGCCGTATCATTGTTGGGAACATCTTTTTTCACAACCAGTGACGCTGCGGAGATCTCAGAGTTTTTGCATTTCACCCGGCATCGTGATTCCAATGGAAATTTGCTCATGGGTCCAACGCAACATCAAGCAGAAGCCTCGGTAATGCAAAAAACCGTAATGCCCGCGCAGCCAAAAACGTTTGAACGACGAAGCACCGATTGGGGGATGAGTGTTCAGGAAGTGAAACAGAATGAACCCGTGCCGACCTCATGGGAATTACAAACTCCTGTGCTGAAAGATGGCGAACAACGTGTAGCCTATCACACCCAAATTGAAGGAATTGATGCTGCCTTAACCTATACGTTTTATCAAGATCAACTAAGCCAAGCCAAATACGTGTTTGAACCTCAACATGAAGATGCTGCGGAATACCTAAAGGATTTTCACGCCGTGGAAGGCTGGATCAGTAAGAGCTATGGCGCACCCCGAGCCGTGAAGGAAATTTGGCTGGATACGCTCTATCAATATGATAAGTCGTTGTGGGGACAAGCCATAAGACGTGGGCATCTTACTATGGTGGCCGAATGGCAGCGTCCTGGGACAGATATTGTCCTCGTTTTAGACGGAGGAAATGATGAAATAGGGCTAGTGGCTGATTTTGCGAGTACTACCTTTGTCGTTCCGGTGACCTTTGATACCAAGAGTGCTGAAGAAAATATCGGTGAAGTGATGGAATCAACGACGAAAGAAGAGGTGCTTCCGATGGAACCGTCAGCCGCTCCTTCGCAAGACCATGGAGTTGGCCAGGATATGACGCATGAAACTCAGGAAAGTGGAGAGACACATCCGGAAACGGAAGTTGCTTCACAGAAACCTGTGAGCGAATTGAACGAATTAGAAGAAATCGAGCAGATGCTCAATGAAGATTATCCGCCTATTGAATCATCTGTCGAGCCGGCTGGAAAAGTAGACACTATGAACCATAGTGTGGATGGAACAGTCCAACCAGAAGCGGCCATTGAGCCAATGGAAAATGTTGAAGCTCCTCAGCAAATAATAGAAGCTTCAGAAAATATGCCCTCCGAACCTTCCATCGAGGAACCTAGCGTGGAACCTGATACGACTGATCATCATGCGGACGATCATGCGATGGAAGAGCCTACTCAGGACAATCCGGCCATGGAAGAACCTATCCATGAGGATCAAGCGATGGAGGCCGGTGAAGAGTTAGCCCCACAACATTTGTAAGCTGTTTGATACAGACTGTGGTACACAGTCTGATCGGTCTTGATCATATGCAATTTGCTAGGAGAGGGAAAACCTTCTCCTAGCATTTTTTTTGTGATTGATTCTACCAATACCAATAAGGATAGCCCCCATAAAAACGGCCACGGAAACCCCAAAAGGGATACGCATAGGGATAAGGGCCCCAATAAGGATATGGGTAGGGATAACGGGCATAGTCCGAGGAATAGGTCGGCCAAATGTTGAATTGTTTGATGTTCAGCGTGGGATAGGTATAGTCGGTCTCATCGAGCTTTTGCGTCACTGCCCCAGTAAGTTCCCCAACAAGAGTAATTCGGGTTCCAGCGGGAACCGTGGCGGGATCTAAGAATTTCTCCTGATAGGCAATAAATCGACCTTGTGATTGGGTCAATTCGGTCGAAGGCTCTCGTTCGTGAATGAGCGGCAGATGAAGAATAATCAGTTCCGTTGACTGCGCGAGTCGCTTAGCGGAAAGTATTTGTCCCCCAAGAATGACAACCTTACCTTTATGCTCCTCCGGAGACGATTTGATTTGGAAAAAAGATAAGGAATCAGTGACTTGGTTTTTTAAATCTGATGAAAGTTTGGCTTTATAGGGTTGTGTGCAGCCCGTCAGAACAGCCAGAACCACGAATGTCACGTTCAGCTTGAACCAATATAGCAGGGTTTCTTGGAGAACGGTGACAACTTGAACCATGGAATAGCCCTCCCATCAATCACAAAAGGGTCAGTGTTCGTGCGACTTGTCTTTGGGTGTTGCAAAGCTGATTTCCG
The DNA here is from genome assembly GCA_965223185.1 of Nitrospirales bacterium. Taxonomy (GTDB): domain Bacteria; phylum Nitrospirota; class Nitrospiria; order Nitrospirales; family UBA8639; genus Nitrospira_E. The sequence continues at coordinate 2,131,869 of OZ244988.1, forward strand.
TGGCGACCCAATCTCGATTATCTGGTAAACCTTTCTTCGTGACTTCAGCGACTAGGCGGTCGCCCACTTGCGGGCGGGCGTCTTTCTGATGAATCCCGTTTTGTTGAAACACGGTTTCCGGTTGCAGGGCTAGGGATAGAGAATCCCCTTTGGTTGTTTTTACGACCACATGATCCTCCTCGCTCGCTGTTACCGTGCCCATAACATGGGAGGCATCTCCATGGCCCCAGGCAAAGGTTGGAACAATGAAAAGGGAAAGACAAATAAAAAAGCGACAGATTCGATTCATGGCCGAACTCCTTGAATAGGTATTTTATAGATAAATTTAATGATGGTGTGATGCGGTAGGCTCCACGTCTTCACCGGATAAAAATTGGTCGAGCATCTCTTGTTGTTCGCGTTCCGCACGAGTCAGTGGGTTATCTTTTTTCATCTCCGCGATTTCTTCTGGTGTAATGTTGGGTAAATGGCGAATAAAATGGACCAGGTTCCAACTTTCTTGATCTTCTTCGGGAGGTCCCTTTCCCCAAGCCGGCATGCCGGTAAATCGAATGCCATGGTGAATGACATAAAAGAGCTCCCCATCTTGCATGGATTGTATGACCGGATCGCGAAGATCAGGGACGGGTGGATAAAAATTAGGTCCCATAGGTGTTTTGCCGCTTCCATCATTAGCATGGCAGGTGGCGCAATGGTCGGCAAAGTGATGCCGAGCCTCGGCTAACTTTTCCGGAGAGGTGCGAACAGGATTAGACATTTTAAGGAAATGACTGGGTGTCGCCATGTGGCGGATAAACCGAGCGATTTTGATTTCCCATTCAGGTGGAGTGCCTTTGGCAGAGAACGTCCCGGGGAGAATCCATAAAGCCGTCAGGACTCCCCCAATCAAAATGAGAAGGCCCACAAAAAAGAGCCATTTAATTCGTTTAAGCATGTTGACCCTGTATAAATCAGTGTACCTGGTTGGAGATTTTCGTTACAAGTTGTTTTTCCGCAGTTGGGTGAGGTGTTGGTTGGCTGAAGCGACTAGGGTATGCTGGAAAAGGGGAGTGAGTTGTCAAGTTCAGAGGGGTTAATGCTCCACGAAAATGGTGCTCAAAAAGGAAGGATGGCGATGACGGAACCACCGGATTCATGGATTATGAGGTTGCAAAATCCCCAGTGTTTCCCTCATCCGGTTGATCGGATTCAGCTATGTGAAACGCATATATCTTGGGTAATTTTAACCGGAATCTTTGCCTATAAAATTAAAAAACCCGTGCACTTCTCATTTATAGATTTTTCTACCCTGGGAAAACGTCGATGGTTCTGTGAGGAAGAAGTTCGCCTCAATCGCCGCTTAGCACCGGACATGTATTTGGAGGTCGTTCCGATTACGGGTTTGCCAACTACACCGCAGATGGACGGGCGGGGAAGGCCTTTTGAATATGCGGTCAAAATGAAACAATTCTCTCCCCAGCAGGATATTCATGACATCTTTGCGGAGAAAGAAAAGGGAATGAAAGTAATGACTCAGCTGGCGGAGACCATAGCGACATTTCATGCCCGCATTGAAAAAGCAGGAGAGGATTCTCCTTTTGGACAACCCGAAAGAGTGTGGCCACCGGTCAAAGAATCCCTTGAGGACATTCCCCGTCAGATGCTTCCATCCAGCATGCAACAATATCTCACAATCATCAATCAATGGTTGCAGACCGAATGGCAAAAATTGTCTAGCGTCTTTCTTCACCGGAAACAGGGAGGGTTCATTCGAGAGTGCCATGGAGATCTGCATCTAGGCAATCTGGCGATATTTGAAGGTAATATCTGTGTGTTCGATGCCTTGGAATTTGAGCCATCCCTTCGATGGATTGATGTCATGAGTGAGATGGCGTTTCTGGTGATGGATCTTCAAAAGCATGGCTATCATGATTTTGCGGCAGTGTATTTAAACCGTTATCTGGAAATCACAGGAGACTACGAAGGGCTTAAAGTTTTTCGGTGGTATCAGGTCTATCGGGCGTTAGTGCGCACGAAAGTGGCGGGCTTACGATTGAACCAGTTAACAGAAGGCGAGGAAGAAGAAAAGGCGAAATTAGAACTAATGGAATACATTGAGCTAGCTCATTGTTTGATAGAACCCACTTCCCCAGTTCTCGGTCTGATGCATGGAGTCTCAGGAACTGGAAAAACAACTGTCTCCACAGAAATAGTCAAAACCATTGGTGCCATACGGGTACGATCCGATGTAGAACGAAAAAGGTTAGTAGCAGGAACATTGACGTGTAGAGAGGAATGCTCTCAAGGTACAGATCTATACGATGCAACGATAACGGAGCGTACATATGCACGTTTACACAATTTGGCACGAATCCTAATCCAAGCAGGGTTTTTTGTGGTTGTGGATGCGACCTTTCTCCGACATCATCAAAGGGAGTTATTCAGGCGATTAGCTGAAGAGCTCGATTGCGGGTGGCTTATCGTCGATGTTTTCGCCCCACAAGAGCTTTTGGTAGAGAGGTTAGAACGGCGATTTCGTGAAGGCCAGGATGCCTCAGATGCCACTGTGGATATTATGGAACATCAACAGGAAACGGAAGAGCCCATTCGGTCTAATGAAGAATCCTATGTGATTAGTGTAGATTCAACTAATCAACAAACGATTGTAGCTGCGATGAAAATGATCAAGAAAAAGTTGAAAATTTGAGTCGCCCCTTTGAGACTTTAATGTGAACCCCATATTGTTATTCGGCAATTTTGTGCTGGCTGAGAGATTTTCTATACCCATACCAAAGGCAAATGATGCTTAACTTATGAGAACTAACTTAATTTTATTGGCAATCTCATGAAAAATACCCGTTAATTCTCCAGGGTCGTTAGCAAAAAATGCATATCCTGCCCCACTGGAAATGGTGCTGAGAAAATCTTTATCGACATCACCCAGACCGATCGTAAAAATTTCTAATTTCTGGTCTTTGAGCTCTTGTGCATGCTCCAGAGCCATTTCCCGAGCAACTTTATCCACATAGGCAGTAAGAAGATCGGCTGGGAGATGACATTCTTCGGGGTTTCGCCCACTCAGAGAGGTCGAGAGTGAGCCGCCGACTCCATACGTGCTATCCCCAAAAATCTCCCATTTGGTCGTGGAAGTCCCACACTGACTTTGAGCCGTTATTTGACCATCACCGGTGGGTACAAACGGAATATTGTTCCCCCCTTGTTCCAATAAACTAGATTGGACGTCTGGACGATAAAGATTTGTACCTTCTCTTGGGACTACCGCGTCATACATCTGGCCTTCTCTCATAAAGGAGCCACGAAATGCCGTGGGGTTCCCATCTGAAAATAAGATGACAATTTGTCTTGTGGCTTCATTATTGGGAAGACCTGTGTTATCGGACCAAGGAAAATCTCCTGCTTGGTCGAGAGCATCTTCGGTATTTGTCCACCCAGTAGCTTTAAGATCGGAAATTTCATGAACCATATCGATAGAGAAATGATGTTCGAGGGGGTGTAAAACCTGGACACCTGCGGCAAAGGTGATGAGGGCCATTTTGTGATCTCGTTCGAGTTCTTCAAAATTTTTGACGAAATGCTCTGCTCCGTCACGGAGGTCGGCGATCGCATCGTTATGATTCATTGAACCGGACACATCCAAAACCATGACAATTTCCGCCTTTCGAAGTTTGGCAGCCCCTGCAGCCCCTAAAGTAGTTTTTGCTGTGCCCGAGTCAAATATGGTTGTCAAATGGTTGAGGGAATTTGCTGTTCCATTAACGGTCACTTTGCCATTAGCATCTAAGTCTGCAGTAAATGCTGGTGTATCAGTACCTAAGAGTCCTGGAGGGAAGTTGGCTTGGGCCACTTCAAGAACAAACGCTTCTAATTCAGCCTTTGTTGAAAATTTTGGATTTGAGACGTTTTTTGCTCCGGCAAAGGCTCCAGCGTCACTCGCTTTACTAATTTCGGCTTGAATGTCATACCATCGTCCAATTTCCACCCCTAAAGCTCCAAAACCGACCATGGCCCCGAGAATGATAGCGGTCATCAGAAAGTAGGAGCCCCTTTGATTAGCTAAGAGTGTGGTAGTCTTGTGAGGGTGAAACATAATGAGAGTCCTTTCAGATGTGACCCAACTAAATTGGCGTTCTACAATCGATTTGAGTTGCACTATGCAAAGGACAAACCATGCGGTAGAGATGTTCCCCTTCTTTCCCTTTTTTTGACATTCTTGGAAATCCTAAAATTGAGATAGTTCAATGGAGGAATGATCTCATTGCAGACAGAATTCAGAAATGTCAAAAAAAGTGACGATGTTCCATAAACCAAATGAGGAAAAGCTGGGATTTTTTGAGAAGAAATATAAACGGAATGAAATCGCAGAGAAAATTGTTAACGTGAATGACAGGAGCCAGTCGAATCCCTGCAAATCAACGTGTAGTGATGCCCAACCATTGGGATGGAGACGGGGCGACCGATACGGTGAAGTTCACGAGCACTGGGGCCAGCACCCCTCGAACGGCTACCTGGGCCTTACCCGTGACAAGCATCCAAACCTATGATGTGTATGCCCGCTGGCCGACGAATCACACTCATGCCATCAACGCCCCCTACACCGTGCATTATGTCTGGGGAACGACTACGGTTACGAAGAATAAGGTCCAATGAGAAGAACAAATCAAAAAACCTGAAAAAGCAATAAAAGGTTACGAGAAAGAAATTCGGAAAAGGTGATCTGAGGCATTGAAGTAGTGCCTATGGGTAAGGGAAGTCCAAAAAACAAGATATCAACATTCTCGAATAAGCCTTAGCTTCTTCAGACGACAAAGCTCGTTAGGCTACTGCGGCAGAGTTAGGCGAATATGTTTACACCGAACCTGGGTTACTGTGGCCCATCGTTCTAAAACACGGTTCTTCTACCGATGAAGATTTGTGTCAAGCGGTAGCAACATGCTTATTAGAGCCTATTCTAGAACACCATTTTGATGTATTTTTTCCTAGGCTTGAGATTGAAATACGAAAAGGGAATGCTAATCTCCGAGATACGTTAAAAAGTTGTGGGAAGTTTGACCTACAAAAGGAACAAGTTGGGCGTTGGGAAAAACTTTTAAAAGAAACGGCTTAAGGAATTAGGTTAATCGTTAGAAGGTCAGACTGGTACCGGGTCTCATCCCGGGGGCCGAAGTCCTTTTGTTTCATTAATGAGATACATTCTTTGGTGTGATTATCATTAAAAAATAGCCTCATACTTCTTATTCTTATTTTTACCTTCCTGCTTTGTGATTGCTCGTACTAGAGTCCCAACTTCTCCTACAGTTCCATAGACCTCTTTACCTTTCTGGCTCAAAGTCTTGATCGTGACGAGTGCCTCTTGGTGATCCTGGCCCTTCTACTTTCTGCGGTAATCCGGCTCCTTGGTCTCTATAACGTCACAGGTCTTGTTGGAGGGCATGAATGTGAGCCTGGTGTGTTTGGGTAATGGCTTTTATCTCCTGCTGAAGTGGATGTCTTTCTCCCAGGTGCCGGGTAATCAGCGTCTGTGTCTCCTCTCAGTCACGCTGACGGCAGGCTTTGGTATCTTGTTCATTTTGGCTTCGGATCTTGTGATACTTCCCTGTCAGGCGACACCAGAGGCCCTTCAAGCCTCGTGGAAGCCGGTGTGAACGCTCTTGAGTTTCCCGCTTTCAGCGGGCTTCCTGTTTGGCAATGAGCACAGCCCGCGTTTCTCGTTGCTGTTGCACGAGGGCTCGTTTTTGTTGGCGCAAGGGCTCTAGTGCGGTTTGAGCTTCTTACTTGGCCTGGGTGACGAAGGTCCGTAAATTTTCCCTTGGTCATTCCGAATCCTCCTCTGCTTTAAACTCAAGCTTAGGAGTATCCACGGATTCGGAGCAAGTTCAAAATCGTATAAAACATAGCAAGAAACGGGTCGATAGAGAATGTGCTTTGCTTATATTCTGGAAGTGTCCGGCGAATAGGAAAAAAGGATAGCGGCACATGAGTACACTTTCGGATAAAGTTGCCATTGTTACAGGGGCAAGCTCCGGCATTGGACGGGCTAGCGCAAAGCTTTTCGCGCAAGAGGGCGCAAAAGTTATCGTTGGGGCGCGGCGTGAAACTGAATTAAACACGCTTGTTGAAGAAATCACCGCCGAAGGCGGGCAGGCCAAAGCCCTGGCCGGGGATGTAACATTGGAAGATTACGCCAAGGCGCTGGTTGATTTTGCCGTGAGTGAATATGGCGGGCTAGATATCGCATTCAATAATGCCGGGATATTAGGCCCAGGCGATGCGGTGACGGATTTGAGCCTGGAGGACTGGAACAATACGCTACGGATTAATTTAACTGGCGGATTCTTAAGCGCAAAACATCAAATTCCGGCCATGCTGAACAAAGGCGGATCTATCATTTTCACCTCCTCTTTTGTGGGTAATGGGATCGGCATGCCAAACAAGGCTGCTTATGCCGCGAGCAAGGCCGGTATCATCGGCCTGACGCAATCACTGGCCACAGAATATGGCGCAAAAAATATCCGCGTGAATGCCATTCTGCCTGGCGCCACCGAAACCCCGATGGCCGACGAGTTTGGTACCAGCCCGGAGATCATTGAATTTATTGAACAGATGCATGCTTTGAAACGCCGAGCGAAACCAGAGGAAATCGCCCGATCTGTTTTATACTTGGTTTCTGATGCTTCCAGTTTTGTGACAGGAACAGCCATGCTGGTCGATGGCGGCGTATCCATCAACAAAACCTGATACTATATTCCTGTCGTGAATGAACCATTATGACCGACCAGCAGCACATTAATTACCAACGCATTGAAAAGGCCATTACTTATATCAATGATCATTTCAAAGACCAGCCGTCTTTGGAAGAAATCGCCGCTGCTATCCATGTCAGCCCGTTCCACTTTCAGCGCATGTTTACCGAATGGGCGGGGGTCAGCCCGAAAAAATTCATGCAATATATGAGTGTGGAATATGCCAAGGGCTTGCTAAAAAACCGAAATGCAACGCTTTGGGATACGGCTTATGAAACTGGCTTGTCTGGTACAAGCCGTTTGCATGATCTGTTCATAAATATTGAGGGCATGACACCGGGCGAATATAAAAATGGTGGTGCGGGGTTGAATATCAATTACTCCTTTGCCGAAAGTCCGTTTGGCAAGCTCATCGTCGCCTCAACCGCCAAGGGTGTGTGTCATATGTTTTTTGAAGAAGATGAATCCCGTGCACTGGCAGAATTGAAAAAACGTTTTCCCGGCGCCACCTATTACCAGATCACGGATAAATTTCAGCAGGACGCCCTGTTTATTTTTCAAAAAGACTGGAAATATCTCGACCAGATCAAGCTGCATCTGGCCGGTACGCCGTTCCAGATCAAGGTCTGGGAAAGTCTGCTGAAAATCCCGATGGGCTGCTTGAGGACTTATGGCGATATTGCGCAATCCATTGATAAACCCAATGCCAGCCGCGCTGTCGGTACAACCATTGGCGCTAACCCTGTGGCGTTCCTCATTCCCTGTCACCGGGTAATACGGGGCAGCGGAAAAATCGGCGGCTATATGTGGGGTCCAGCACGAAAAACCGCTATCATCGGCTGGGAGGCCGCGCAAAATGAGCGATAATCCCATGCACCAAATTAGCGATCTCAATTGGCAGGAGAACGCCGAGGACATGCATGATTGCGGTTATGCCCTCATTCACGGTTTTTTATTGCCTGGGCTAATGTGAAACCCTGCAAGGGCAATTCGATGCGCCGGGAGGTTACCGCAAATCCGTGATTATGGAGCGTTACCGTTTTGGCCTCGGCGCGTATAACGACTGGGATTATCCGCTGCCACACTGGGACGGGACCGGCGCGAAGGGCTTTACCCCCACCTCGCGCCCATTGCCAATCTCTGGGTGACGCTGCTGCGGATCGATAAACGCCTTCCCAATACATATGCGCCGCTGCAGGCACGATGCCATACAGCAGAACCGATGAAACCCACGTCTCTGATCCTGAAATACAGGTCAGGCGGATTTACCACCCTGCATCAGGACTTATACGGCGAGGTCTCCTTCCCGATACAGGCGCCTGTTCCCTCAGCCGGCCCGGAGACAATTACACGAGCGGAGAATTCGTGTTGACCCAGCAAATACTGCGCGTGCAATCTAAAGACATCGTCCTTGCCCCGCAGCAAGGCGATATGATTTTTTTCACAACCAATTTCCGCTCCGTTTAGGGCAGCCGCGGCTATTACCGCGCCACACTGAAACACTGCGTCAGCGAGGTGCATAGCGGGGGGCGTTACCCAATGGAGATTATTTTTCGTGACGTGTTGCGTTAAGCCCTGATCCATGATCCGGCATAGCGACATAAGCGATAAAGAACTAAGACCGGCGATTAAATCCTTATCACTTCAATTTGGCGGTCATACAAGGCTGAAAATTTACGGAACGCTGGATTGCAAATCCGGCAAACGTATGAAGCGTGAAAACCGCGTATTTTTTAAGGACGAAAATGAAGCAATAAAAAACGGCTACCGCCCTTGCGGCCATTGCATGCACACACCATATAAACAATGGCTGAACAATCAGCACATTAAAAGGAATATTAAAATGCCCCATGAAATGCTTGTTGGACTGAACGTGACGGATGATAAAAAATATGCTGAATACCGCCGTTTGATGATGCCGTTGCTAGAGCAGCGCGGCGGGGGAGTTCGTTTTGATTTTACTGTATCAAGCGTTCTAAGCCCTGCAGCAGCCAAAAACATAAACCGGGTGTTTGTGATTTTCTTCAGCAGCCGAAAGCAAAAAGAAGAGCTGTTTTCCGATGCAGACTATCTGGCAATTAAAGAACAATTTTTTAAGTCATCGGTGGAGGAGATCACTATTTTGAGTGAGTACGACATGTAGACAACTATAAAAACAGAAAAGGAACTTGAAATGATTAAAAGCAGTTGTTGCGGCGGGGAGGTTCAGTTTGAACTATCCTCAAAACCAAAATTTATGAGAGCGTGCCATTGCTCTCGCTGCCGCGAGGTGGGGCGAGCACTCTCGCTTTTGTTGAGAAAGAAAGCCTGCGCTTGATCAGGGGCAAAGAATCTATCGTAACCTTCAAAGCCACGCTGCTATATAAGTATGATCGTAATTTCTGCCGCCAATGTGGAACCGGGCTGAGCGAAATTCTCCGCGACCAGAATATGTTCCCCATCGCCGTCAATTGTGTCGATACTGATCCAGAACTTAGATCAGGTTTCACGAATTCGTATCTGAAAAACCCGGATGGTTCAAAATTTGTGATGATGCGCCACAATATGAGAAACATCCGCTTCAGGAGGGATAAGCTAAAAAATATTGACGGGACGACGGATCTTTTCGAACAAAAAGACAAAATGTCGCGAAACCTGCTACCTCGTGACGGCACCGTCTACTATGACGGCCCTATTATGTCGCAGCAGGAAGCGGATAATTACCATGAAACCCTGCTCAGCACGATTGCATGGAAACATGACCGCACCATGATTGTCGGAAAAGAGATGGTTCCAAAGCGCAAAGTCGCCTGGTATGCCGAACATCTGTTTGTCTGTACCTATTCTAAAATCACAAAAATTGTCCTAACATAGACAGATGCCCTTTTGGAATTAAAAGACATTTACCCTGTTTCACGCGGACGGGCAAACCACCGTGCACATCGACCAAACCATCGGCTCCGGCGCGCCCGGCAATTGGTACCCGTTGGGCATTGTCCCCTGGGCGCCGAATGAAGACCATCGAGTGGAAGTGCAAGGGGATGTGGCCTATGACACCGTCGCCGATGCGGTGAAGTTCACCAGCACCGGGGCCGGCACCCCGCGGACGGCCATCTGGGCCTTGCCCGTGACGAGTACCCAAACCTATGATGTGTATGCCCGCTGGCCGGCCAATCCCGCCAACGCCACTAACGCCCCCTACACCGTGCATTATGCCGGGGGCACCACCTCAGTCACGATGAATCAAACCCAGAACGGCGGCGACTGGAATCTCCTCGGCACCTTTACCTTAGACCCCGCCTTGAACCCCAAAGTGGTGCTCTCCGATCAAGCCAACGGCGTGGTTGTGGCCGATGCAGTGTTGGTGGTGCCCAGTGGCACCGGCAGTGATCGGGTAACCTATACCCCCACCTTGGCCAGTGCCGAAACGGTGGACATTTATGCCAAATGGACGGAAACGGGGACGAGATCACAAGAGGTGACGTATACGATTCATCATTCCGGCGGATCGTCCGATATTCAAGTCAATCAACAGCAGCCCAGTGCGGGCTGGTATCATCTAGGCATGTATACGATGAGTCCCGGACAAAACCATCGCGTGGAGGTGTATGGGGCCTTAGAGGGCGAGACGGTCGCGGATGCGATCCGGTTTGTGTCGTCAGGGGTGAGTGCACCGGGGATTTCCTATGTGCATGCGGATCATTTGGGGAGCCCGCAGAAGATGACGGATAGTGCGAAGACGGTTGTGTGGGATGCCGTGTATACACCGTTTGGGCAAGTGCATTCGATGACGGGAACAGGAAGTAATAATCAACGCTTTCCGGGGCAATACTTTGATCAGGAAACCGGCTACCACCAGAATTGGTTTAGAGATTACGATCCGACGACCGGGCGGTATGTGCAGAGTGATCCGATTGGGTTGGGAGGGGGGCTCAACACGTATGGGTATGTTTACTCCAATCCCATACGTTTCTTTGACCCTTTGGGATTAATAACCGTTTGTCGATATCCAGGTTTTCCCCCACATATTGGAGCTGGATCAAACTCAACTGATACTTTTGGAAAAAGAACTGATGGAACTAGTTCTCCTGGTGATATTGCATTAGGGAAAGATGTTCCAGGGGAAGTTTCGCCAGACTCAGGAGAAAAGCAATGCATTGATCTTGGAACTAGTCCTGAAGAAGATCAGGAATTTCAAAAATATATTGACAGAAATGTGGCTGATCCTGGTCCCTATAACCTTTATGAACGGAGTTGTGTGGACTTCGTTCGAGACGGCCTAAAAGAAGTGCTAGGCATGGAATTAAGTGATACCAACTTTCCGCGAACGCTCTTTGACGAAATTCTAATTCAATCAGCTAATCCATGATAAAAAGCAAGTTTGAGATCCAATCTTAAAGAATTTGAATGCTTATGAAAAAGCAACTCGTGTATTTCATTCTCACCATTTTGGTTGTTGCAGGGTTTTTCATGGTTTTTTTCTCCCCATTCTACTTTCCGGGGTTCACAGAGCGTCAAACAGCGGAACTTTTCCTTGAACCCCAAAATAAGAGAATTCGAGAAGGGGCTCAAATCAAAGCCTATTGGCATGGCAGTGATCTTTTTGACGATTTTCGTCTAGTAACCAATGATTTTTTGAAAAAAGAAATATATGATTTTCACGCACTTGCACGGTTTTTAAATGAAATCGATACGACGCCCCTGCTAAACGAGGCTACTCAGTTATATACGCAAGAGGATTTAACGCAGAAACTTTTGGGAGCCTTAATGTTATCCAAATCAAAAGAAAAAAATAAATTCCCAGACCTTTTTCCTTTTTTAGATCGTGTGGTCAGGAGAACCTACCCTGGACTAAATCAGAATTTACTTCGATCCCGTGATTACTTTTCCGAGGTGGCCATATTAGGGGTGGGGAATTTAGGAGATGAGCAAAGTTTTGAGCTGCTTGTGGACGTTCTGAATGAATCTCCTGTTCCTCATTCTCGCCACAAGGCAGCCTGCCAAGCTTTAGCTAAAATGCAGGACAAGCGGGCTATCACTTTTTTACACAAAAAGATGATGGACTCTGAGTTTAAGGCATCTTTGGCAGCATACCAGGCATTAATTATATTGGGAGACAAGCAGGCAGAAGAAATTGTACGTGAAAGATTATCACTAGGATTAGATGGTGAAGATACTCTTTTGCAAGAGGTACTTTGATTAAGGTAGGCATCCAAATCTACCGGCACCGCGACCAACAACCAGCGGTTCCCGGGACAATATGCCGATAGCGAGACGGGGTATTCCTACAATGGCGCTCGCTATAATGAAAATACAATGGAGAATAAAAAGAATGCGTGAAGCATTCAAACAGTGGCTGAATGCCATGATCATTGCCTTTCTAATAGTGTTTGTGGGGAATACAATAATTCTCGCTGACGAAATCGTCACATCCTGCTATCCCCAGGAAGGAGTTGTAAAGGTAGGGATTAGAGTTAATGAAATGTTGTCAACTTACCAATGGTCGACGAATAAACTTACATTAATCCAAGAAAAAAATCTGCAAGAAAGTCCTGTGCAATTTCCAACTCCTTTTAAGCAATATGGAGGAGATATTGAAAAGTGGAATATTTACTATCCTGGAGTTGACCAGAATATGATTAGTCAAGAGTCTAGGTTAGATGCTCCTTTTGACCTAAGTTCAGACGAGACCTGGTTCGTTAGTGGATTATATCCAGCACATGGGGATTTAAACTATTCAGCTACAAATAGATTTGCCATTATTTATCGTCCGGAAAGACGAGTCTTCAAAATTATGGATCTCTCTTATCCTGTCAAAGCTTTAACTTGGGCGCCCTCTGGGAAGGCTATAGCATTTTTACTAACAGAGAATGTTACTGGCGACATGCCCTGGTCCTTTTCGCGTTGGTTTGCTGAAAAAATTGGCCATCACATATCTTATTATAATCTTTCGGTTGCGTTTTATGACCGAAATGGAAATGAGATTTGCAATCACCAATTTCGTGAACGGGCTGCTTATGGGGGAGGGTATCTAGAGTGGCATTCTGAATTTCCAAACAAACCATAATAGATTACGGAGCGAGGTATTTCTTTAATCATATAAGGCGTTAGTATAGTTCGACTTCAATCCCACCGTTGTTTCTTGGGACCTCTGCTTGTCATAACCAACAAAACCTATGATATGTATGCCCGGTGGCCGGCGGATCCCGCCAACGCCACCAATGCGCCCTACACCGTGCATTATGCCGGGGGCATCACCTCAGTCACGATGAATCAAACGCAGAACGGCGGCGACTGGAATCTCCTCGGCACCTTTACCCTCGACCCCGCTTTGAACCCCAAAGTAGTGCTCTCCGATCAAGCCAACGGCGTGGTCGTGGCCGATGCGGTGCTGGTGGTGCCCAGTGGCACCGGGAGTGATCGGGTAACCTATACCCCCACTCTGCCCAGTGCCGAAACGGTGGACATCTATGCCAAATGGACGGAAACGGGGACGAGATCACAAGAGGTGACGTATACGATTCATCATTCCGGCGGATCGTCCGATATTCAAGTCAATCAACAGCAGCCCAGTGCGGGCTGGTATCATCTAGGCATGTATACGATGAGTCCCGGACAAAATCACCGCGTGGAGGTGTATGGGGCCTTAGAGGGCGAGACGGTGGCCGATGCGATCCGGTTTGTAAGTTCAGGGGTCTCGGCGCCGGGGATTTCCTATGTGCATGCGGATCATTTGGGGAGCCCGCAGAAGATGACGGATAGTGCGAAGACGGTTGTGTGGGATGCGGTGTATACGCCCTTCGGACAGGTCCACTCAATTACTGGGACGGGCACCAACAATCAGCGGTTCCCTGGACAGTACGCCGATGCTGAGACGGGCTATTCGTACAATTATTTCCGCGATTATGATCCGACCACCGGGCGGTATGTGCAGAGTGATCCGATTGGGCTGAGTGGGGGACTCAATACTTATGGATATGTCGCGGGCAATCCCTTGCGTGGGACTGATTTCTTTGGATTAGTTCCTGCGCCACCGCAACCGCCCGTACGTCCTGGTCTTCCTGGGTTTGGTCCAGATGTTACGGTTCCTTTTTCTCCGCCTGTGGAACAACCCTTCGGTACGATTGTCGGATGTGAGTGTCCAGACCCAGGAGAAGGGGAAACTTTAATTGGTGCTCGCATATCAGGAAGTGGGAATGCCATTGGATGTACTTGCAGATATAAAAATTGTGACGATTTCGTATTTGAAAGGCTCGGAAGGGCTCAATTCCAACTTGGTTTTAAGTATGGCTTTAAATAATTTCATAGTTAAAAGAAGTTCATGGGCATTGGTAATGATCGTGATGATTACCTGCCCAAGCCAAAATGGATTCTCAGGTGTTTTATCAGATGAGGATATTTCAGATATTAAGCCACAAATTATATCTCGCTCCATGAGCGAAAAAGAAGGTCAAACCAAAAAGGAGCGAATTCTTATATTTGAAGGGGATGTTCATTTCAAATATTCAAGAAATATCGATTTTTTTTCTGATAGATTACTTATTAGTGTAAGCAACTTAAAAGACATAGATTTTTATGAGATGTCAGGGAATGTGATCATGAAACTAGGAGAAATTCAGGTTAGTGGGCAAAAGGCTTATTCTGAAAATTTGACTATCTATATTGATTTTCTAGGAAATGCTATTTTTCGGAAACAAAATGAGTCCCCTATTCATTCTCAAGCCCTCCAGTATAATTTCATCAACAAAACAATTAGATTTCTGGAAAATGATGACAGAATTAGTGAAAATTCGATGCTCCTGACTGTCCCTTAATTTATCCCCATTCAAAAAAATAGAAATAGGGCTCAGGTTGCTTGCTTCATGATAGAGAGTTGATTCACTCCACTCTTCCCCAGTAACCACGAAAAATATTTGTGCTTGTTTCAGGCTTCAAATATCTCACACAGTTTGTAACGGTCAGGCATACTACGCCCTCCCCCTTCACGAAAATTTTGACGCTGCAATGGGCTTCGCATGGCGGATCAACCGATATTCTAGTGAATCAGCAGCAGCCAAGCGGCACGTGTTATCACCTCGGAGCGTTCGCGATGGCACCAGGACAGAATCACCGAGTGGAAGTGGAAGGGGCCTTAGAAGGAGAAACCGTGGCCGATGCGATTAGGTTTGTGTCGTCCGGGGTGAGTGCGCTGGGGATTTCCTATGTCCATGCCGATCATTTGGGCAGTCCACAGAAGATGACTGACACTACGAAAGCCAAGTCTATGTATTGTAAACTACTGGTCTGGGCTTTGTGATGTGCTTTAAAATTTTTTAAGTAATAGGAAAAGAGGTAAGAAAGTAGGTATTTGGGTTTGAGGGGAGAGTGTGGTGAGAGCGGCAAATCCTCCATTTGGTGAGAGAACTTTATGAGCTATCTCTTCGATGATAAATCCAATATTTCTTGTATTTGAAGACGGAGGGTCGGAATTTTTCGATAGGCCACATCCCATACAATGGTATAATCTACGCCAAAATAATCATGGATCAGTCGATCTCGCATGCCTGCCATTGCACGCCAGTCAATTGTTGGATATTGATCTCGTATTTCTGAGGGAACCTTTTTCGCTGCTTCGCCGATAATTTCTAGACTCCGTACAAATGCTCGTTTGACTGTTTCGTTTTGATCAAATTGGTCTTGATGGAAATGGCTGACCTGTTCTTCAAGATATCTAGCTTTGTCAAGAATATGACGAAGAAATTCAAGCGGCGAGGGTGACATACTCGACTTCGTTGAGTATATAAGGGCCAATATAGGGACTTAGGGATTCTCGAGTAACAAGCTCGATGGGAAGGCCGAGGATTTCCTCAAGCAAGAACGAGAGCGCCATGAAATGATCAAAATTCTTTTCCCCTTCCTCAAACTCAACCAGTAGGTCGATATCACTTGTTGAATTGCCTTGGTTGCGAACAAAGGAACCAAACAGTCCCAATCTATTAACCCCAAGAGCCAAAATGCGAGGGCTGTTATGTTGAATGCGTTGTATGATTTCCTGCTTTGATACAACTTTGGGATTCATCATGACATCCGTTTCTTCCGAAGAGGGTGAATGCGAGAAAGTACTCCTGCATGCTATGGGTAGCACTCAGTGTAGAAGTGTATCAAAGATAGGAACGAGTGGGAACCCAGTCCTCAGCCATTACAAATTTTTTTGTATTGGAATTCCCTTTAGTGCATCTCGAGGAATCCTAATTTCCTGCCCAACGGTTCTTTGGGTTCTTAATTTATTTCAAGGGGCTGGCGTAGGAAATTTGAATTTTCTATGCTCAGTCTGTGCGATTAAAGTTCTCCAAACTCAGTCATTATCAGTCGAATCGGCTTCTGGAACACTTTGTCGCAGGGGTGCCTGCCCGGATGGCTGCAGAGTTGGTTGGGATTAATCGTCGATCAGGCATTCACTTTTACCATCGTTTACGCACCATCATTGCCCAGCAGATCGAAGAAGAATGGGCGTTTACGGGAGCCATTGAGGTCGATGAGTCTTACTTTGGCGGCAGACGCAAAGGCAAACGCGGACGTGGGGCGGCCGGCAAGGTGCCGGTCTTTGGCATTTTGCAACGTGGCGGGAAGGTCTACACTCAAGTGATTCCTGATGCCAAATCGCAGACGCTTCTGCCCATCATTCGTGAGAAGGTGGTGCCTGACAGTATTGTCTATACAGACTATTATCGCTCGTACAACGCCTTGGATGTGTCGGAGTTTAAGCACTATCGTATTAACCATAGTCAGCGCTTTGCCGACAACCACAATCACATCAATGGCATTGAGAACTTTTGGAATCAAGCGAAACGCCATTTGCGGAAATATAACGGTATTCCCAAACACCACTTTCCGTTGTTCTTAAAAGAATGCGAGTGGCGATTTAACTACGGATCGCCTAGGAGCTTAAAAACAACGTTGCGTCACTGGGTAAAACTGGCAAATCACCTATAATTTCCTACGCCAGCCCCTATTTCAATAAAGAGAAAGAGAGATAGTAAATGAAAGTAAAAAAGCCCGGTTTGACTTCGAGATGATGGACTAAGGGAATGGGAGGGCAAAGTCAGAGGTATGATTTTGAAATCTAGAATTTTTGCTGTTCCTGAAGTAGTTGCTTAATTCGAGAATCCTGGCCTCCCAGGTCCAAATATTGTTTGTAATGGTGTGTAGCTTTTTGTAGGTCTTCTTTGTGAAATTCATAAAAAGCTCCCATATTGAATTGTCCCTCGACTGAATTCGGTTTCAGATTTAGTCCTTTGTGATAGGCCTCCTCTGCCTGGTCGAATTGCTGTTGGATGGTGAACAATACACCCAAGTTGAAATAAGCTTCAGCATCAGTGGGTTGTAAGACCGTAACCTGTTGAAAATGTTCAATTGCTTCCTGTGGTTGGTCGTGCTGTTGGTACAAAAATCCTAAATTGTAATGGGCATCCACATGGTTGGGCTTGATGTTTAGGACGTGTTGATACGCCTCAATCGCGGCATCCGTTTGTTGTTCCTTTTCGTATAGTCGTCCGAGGGCATACCATCCATCCAAATGTTGGAGATCATTTGTGGTGAGGCGAGTCAGGAGTTCTTGGGCCCGACTGTTGTTATGGTCTTGCATCGAATGATATGCCAATTGGTACAGGGCATCGGGGGCTTGGGGTTCTTGTTCCAGGACGGTTTCATATTCCTGAATAGCTTGATCGGTCGCGCCACCTTGATCAAGCAACTTGGCGAATGTGAGCCGAGCTTCCCAAAATCCAGGATAAATGGTGAGGGCCTGTTGAAGGGATTCTTGGGCTTCGTGATTCTTTTTCTGGCTTAAAAATAGCAACCCTAAATCGTAGTGGGCTTGGGCAAAATTTGGATTGAAGTGTACCGCCTGTTTGAGTGCTGGAATCGCCGTGTTGGCGTCTTGTGTTTGTTGGTACTGCACCATTCCCAATAAATAATGAGCATCGGCATACGATGGGAATGCGGTGATTGCCTGTTGGAGCAGTGTTTCGGCCTGTTGTAGGTTTTTCCCCTGAATGGCCTTGGTCGCTTGGTCGTAGAGATCTCCGGCGGGATGTCCAAATCCAGAAATAGGCCACAATGAAAAAAGACAAGACAGAAATATGAAAACGCTTAAGAATAAAAGTCGATCCGGATACCACTTCAAATCTGTCTTCATTCTGCCCTCAATATGGAATATGAAATAATATTAGAACTCGAGGTTCTCAAAAAGTAAAAGTGGCACACACCCAATCACGCGTCCGATCCCTTAAAAAGCAGGGGTTATTTGTGCAATCGTTCTTGGAACTGTGAACGGTTGAACGATCATAACGTTATCGGGAAAGGCATGCTCTATCCAGGCAATAGCGCCTTCTCCCTGGTCATTAATGGCAATGGCGGGATGTTGGCCTTTAGCTTTGTTGAGTCGTTGTGGGGTGCTAAAGGACAAACCTCGATCCAGGGAGTATCGTAGATAAACTTCACGACGTACAGGGGAGAGCTCCTCCCATACGACCATGACTCGTCCTTGAGGATCGATTGTCATGTGGGGTTTATCCGGAAAGGTGCCTTTGGATTGGTTCAGCATGGTACGAGGGCTAAACGTTTGGCCATGGTCGTCAGATATTGAGAGATAAATACCAGGGACGTCGTCAGGACCTTCGGTGTACCAGGTCACATACAATCGGCCCAGGTTGTCCACTCCGATCGATGCCGGGCGATGCGGACAGCCGTCAAAATTCCATAGATCAGGCCCCACGACTACTGGAGGAGAATAAGTTTGACCACCGTCGAGAGATCGGGCGACGACGGTTTCACGAAATTTCTGGTCAATGACCTGCCTCCAGGCAATATACACACTTCCATCAGGAGCGGTCGTGAGAGACGTTCGACAACAGACACAGGTATGGCCTTCCAGGGGTATATTCTTTTCTGCCGATGTTTTTCCTGAAATCAATCGAGTGACATAAGTTTTGGGTTTGTTCCGTCCTTCTCGAGAGTCTATCCAGCCGATATGGACTGTTCCTTGCTGATCGACACACAGGTTATCGAAGGTGTGGCTTGTCGGAGTCTTATCATCGTTAATCATAATGGGTGGGGCAAACGATGCGTTGATCTCTTGGAAAGTGCTGAGTTGCAAGAGGCTAGCAAAGGGATTGCCTTGGTTTTGAGGATCGGGGGAAGACCAGGAGAGATGGATGTGATTTTCGGGCCCTAATGCGAGCCCTGGTGGTTGGTGAAGTGCTGCGACAGCAGGGCCTTTTGTATTGACATGAATCGGGTCTGGAAACTGGTTGGCCTCTGATCCTAATGCCACATAGTAGAGTTCATGGCGGTCCTTGCCTGCTTCAATCCAAGCTAAGTGGCGGGTGCCGCTTTTATCAATTTGAATAGCTGGTCCGGAAACAGTTTTGGTGTGATGATTTAATTGGATCTTTTCCCCAAATGCAAGAACAGAATCATGCACAGTTTGAGCTGCGTATCCCATGACCGGGGCAAGGATAACAAGCGAGAGGCTAATCGAAGTTTTGAGGGATTTTACATGGAAAGCCATTGGATGCTCCTGAGTTCAATACTAAGCAAATATGTATACATAAACCAAAAAGATAATGGGCAAGCATACCACGGTCTACCCGTGTTTGCGTACACTTTCCAATCTATGCAACACATTTTTTGTATAAGGTTATAAAACAGGGTGAAGGCCAAGGAGGTCGGTCCAAAATGCCTTCACCCTGATTAGAGCGGGGTGGGTCAGGGATGAGTCACACCGCTCGGATTAATGTTGGAGGAGTGCAATAATCGTTCAGCGATCAGATCGTGATTTGAAAAAAATATAGTGAATTCCCGAGTGATCAATCTACTGATCAATACCGATGGATACAACAGGTGAGCGCTTTACCGGATAGGGGCAGGTTACTCCTTACGCAAGTGTTCCTTGATTGAGTGGAAGCGGAGGACGATGATGTCGGCGTTCCCACCACATGATGAGGCCCGTGACATACAAGATGAGCGGAATGAACCCAAGAATAAAAATAAACAAGCGGCCTGGACGTCCCAGTAGTTCACCATTGTGTAAAGGGTTTTGTAAAAAAAGAAAATGATTGTCATGAGGAGAACTATAAAATCATCTAGCTTTGGATGGTTGGATAGATTAAATGAAAACTGTTTGGCCTATGAGGCTATACCGCAGAACATGCGACGGCGGTCATTTTTCTTTAAGTTTCTTCAAGTCAGATGCCAAAAATTGAGACTCGATCCCAGGGTGCCTACCGGGTTTTAGAAGCCACTCTTTTTCTGCGGATAAATCTGAGCTAGGGCATCCGGCTAGGAGGACCGATGGTTGTTTCAGATGCGTTATCTGTTGCATCCGTTGGTAGACAAGATTGCGAGTTTTTAGTTACATGAGCGTATCCGATAATTCAAAAGTATTAATTCGCCTTTTACATGCAAGTATCGGTCTTTCTAGATCAATCAGAGGAGGAGGTAATTATCAGATGATGTTTACTTTTGTACCAGCAAGTGTTCTGTCGGTTGGTTTGGCTGTGTTTTTTGGAATGGGGGCAGGTGGGGGGAAGTTAACATTTGCTCATGAGAGCGAGCCGATCGATCCGCAATTTCAAGCTACGGGGACGATCGTCTTAAATCATGTGTTGCGTGCCAATGACTTTATATTGCTAAAGGATGTCACCCCGCTTCAGGTCGTTGGCGGACATGTTGCTATGAAAGTACCCTGTAACCGAACCGGAGAAACACCCTTGAAAATTTTAGCGGGTTCCGCGAGTGAAACGGGTTCTGCATTGGTTCCAGTTGAACTTGAGTTAATACAAGATCTGTCTCAGTTTGGCCGGGAATGTGTGTATCATGCGGACATGAATGTGGTGCATATTCTGGAAGATATTCTGGTGGAAACAGGCAGAAATGATGTTGTGATTACCGATATCGCCCTATTGAATTCTGGTAATCACCCCGTTGGGTTTGGTAGGGATACCAGCAGTTCCGTAACAGTCAATCTTCTTACCGTTCAAGGAGAGGGAGACCACCACGAATAGCCAAAGCATTTTTACGATGTTCCGGTAAATCGGTGGCCGGAACCTGTGGGGTTGGATCACTAGTGATCCAACCCCATTTTTTTGTCAGGACCACCTGAGAATTTTTGTTTCACGCATTCGCTTTCGATCACCATGAATAAGAGACCGAGTCTTGGCCTTCATCTCCTTATTACCAGTTGGAGTATTTTTGCTGACGGAAAAATGGCTGTTGTGAAAGTGGTTCTTGCGTTGGTGTAGATGGGGTTAGCGCGTTCTTTTAGTCTAAACACGGAAGTTGCCAGTGCTCAAAGAACGACGCATGGTTTGTCCTTGTAATCGGAAACAGGAAAGCCAAAATGAGGTAGGGTGAAGGCCAAGGAGGTCGTTCCCAAATGCCTTCACCCTACGATTTCCAAGGCCAGGAGGAAGACCCACCTTGGAATGGTCCTGGTGTGGTGCCTAGGGCATATTTGATTGTGGTTTATAAAAACTCAATGGATTTAACGCTTCATAACTGACCCGAGCGTGTTGTCCGGCTGTTGGGTCGTAGAACCCTTCGGACATGCCCGTTTCATGAATGTAAAGTGGTCGTTGGGGCTGAGGATTTTCGTTATACGCCTTAACTAAAGTCTGAAATTTCCACCTTCCCGTTTCAATTCGATCAATTTCGTCGTCGGTATCATAGGTTACTGTTGGGGGATAGGGGCGACAGGTATCTATGGCCGCCTGGAGAATACGTTGGAGACGTAGAAAAGTGTTCAGTGTTTGATTGGCGATAGGTTGTTTTGCCGGAGGCAATGTGCTCATGAAGGCTTGGCGAGAAATTCCTTCAGGCTCGGTGGAGGTGAAAATGACAGCTCGGTTTGTCCGGAATGCAATAGAGCCATGGGGTAGTGCCCCATTCGACAAATCCGAAAGAGTGATAAAATACGTGTAGTCTTTGCTCCGGGCCATGAAAGAATTATCAGGAACATGCTGACCAGGAAGCCGTTGAATGACGAGATCTCGGTGCCGAGCGGCTTTAATTCTGATGTCGCCTCCCATTCCTGATTTATGACACAAGTTATGACTAAACGGTTTGGCATTTAATTGAAGATGAAAAATCTCTGTCGCTTGAGTAGGTGAGACTAACATTCCGACTACAATCATCGTCCAAAATGCCTGCTGTAAGGTCAAAAGAATGTGCGTTGGCAGTTGAAGCCACCTATTCATAACGGGATCCTCCGTCATTTCTTGCCTTATTGGGGCCTCAGGATGTCGGGTGTGAAGCACCAATTAGGTCTTAAAGATCAACCTTCGAGTCCGGTTAGGGAGACAATCCTAAGCCTTTCCGATCCAGGTGGCTCAGGAAGAACATTTAGGAAAGCAAAAGGGGCGGTCCACGGGAGATTTGTGCGTGCGAGAGGGCAAGAACTGAAAAAATAGGATGCAAGAAACTACAAATTGTGAGGACCCGACACGGATTCTCAAGAAAGAGAGTGAGAACCTCAATGCCCTGTCCGGCTTGGCAGGACCAACTGCACCAGGTTTGTTCATGCGTTTGTTGATCGTGTCCACCGTGGTGGAGGTGTTCAGAAAGATGTTGTGTTAGGGCCGTGCTGACGAAAAGAAAGCAGAGACCTATGACTATGGTGCAAGCCTTGGAGAGGGAGGAGAGTTTGGGGATAGGAGACATTGGAAGAACCCTAGCTTCTTGCGCATCAAAAATACGGCATTAATCGATAAGTGTCTAGACACATTTGCCTATGTTTGCAACAGTATGTAATTTTCCGTGGATGTGAGAGAAATTGAATTCTCACTATGGTAATGCCATCGGTTCTTTGTTGGTATTTTCATGAAATATTTCAGCAAAATAGGCAATCTTTGGTAAGCGTGGTAGCAAATTTTCTGAAAAATGCCTGTAACGATATTTTTGATTTGTGGGGAAAGAACTTGGTTAGTCACAAGGCTTATGCGCATTACCTAGATTAAAAGCTCTGAATTTTTGGTATAGAGCCCATCCTTATCCTGGAACACTTCAACTTCCTGTATTTTACGGAGGGCATCCGTTGTTTCATTTCAAAATTGTTCAAAGTCTTGAAGATTAAGGTTTGAGACATGGCGCCATCGTCTTTGAAGGTCTTGGATTTTAAATTGACGCGCAAGGTGCTGAGAGAAGGTCGTGCCTTGATGGCCCATTGTTGTCTCCGCTGTAAGAAGGAAAGTCGCAAAACAGGAGGGGGTTTTTGTGATGGACCAGGGTGAAGGCTAGGAGGCCGGTTCACAGGCCTTCACCCTGGTGTTTCAAGGTTGGGAGGAAGAACCTACCTTGAAAGATGCGATGAGAAAATTGAAGTGATGCAATTGGCAATTGATTGATGCGCTCAACAAAAACTCCGTACTTAATGAGAATGTCCACGTTTCTCGAAATATTCATCGTATCGTTGCACATAATCTTTGCTGTCTCCAAGCGGTAAATGGCAGCTTCGACATTTGGTATAGTCGACGTCCAATCGCTCTCAATTTGGTTTGAACGCCGAGTAAATCCAATCCCCATTTTTCAAATTCTCCGAAGCGCCTTTTCCCCATCCAGCGTCCTTTTACATGACGAAGACCTTTGGCCAGATCCGCTTTTACCAAATTCCCTTCCTTTTTCAAAAGCCTCTTCGGCATTTTTCTTGGCATTGTAGATTTCCATCACCAAGATCGAACCGTTGGCAAAGGCTTCGCCGTGTTGAGCGTTGGCGCCAACCGGGTTGATAAAGAGATCTTGAACCGCGTCAGGCTTCTAAATGCCGGATAAAAAGACCGGGAACGATTTGTAGTTTGAAGGAAAGGCCAATTCTCCATCTTTCGGCATCTGACCCGATTTTGCTGTCGGAGCTTGGAGAACTGATGTACATCCTACTAATAATAAGACAATAGCGAAGATCGCTCCTTTATTCATTTTGGTGTCCTCCTGTTTGTAGTTAAACTTATCCAAAGAAGTTTTTCGCATTTTCTGTTCAGGATATAGGGCAGGTGTTTTTTTGTTTATTTTCTGGAAACCGTTTTAATTCATTGCGTAATCGTATTTCAAAAACTGTACGTGGACGTTATGGAAATTTCTACCGATAGCTGCTGGTTCCTGCAACACTTCTTGTCGTTAATTGAATGTCTAGACAATCAAGAGATTTTCATGTCATGACCTGGTAATTCGTTGGAGGAGTCGCCCTTGTTCTCTGTGTTTTTTGGATTCATTATGAACAACCGCCTTTCACGTGCCTGAGGATGAAAGAGGCAAGCTCGCACACATGATTGTCCTACTACAGAATGAAAGAGCCTTACACCTAGAGCCTGATGACTCCACCCTATTCCTCTAAGCAGTATAGAAGCGTTGTCTTAAGGTTCTGCTAAGGCTAATTCCCAATTGTTGGTCCGGTTTTGCTCTACCAATGTATCAATCGAATTCCTAAATATCCTCAAGCTTCCCTTGCCGATTTTTGTGGCTTTCAGCCGATCCTCCTCTACCCAGCGGTAAATGGTCCATCGGCTCACATTCAAGACTTTAGCGGCTTCTCCTACTCGTAAGAGTTCCTGGTGCATGACTTTTCCTCCTTAAACCTGAAGCCAAGAGGGCTTCATATTCCTGTAATACACAGTGGTCGATTTATAAGTCCTTTGGATCTCTATCCCATCCTAAAGAAGACATCCGGCGTTATGTGTTGATGTTGAAAAAAATTATTTATTTGAAGAAAAGAGTTCTCTTGCTAGAGAATTTCCTTATAAACGTCAGATCTAAAAAGAATGGGGGGTTGAGAACAGGGGAGGGCCGCGAGGGGAAATCAAGGCGAGGACATAGGAGATAAAAGGTGTGCTTGAGTGCGGAAGATCAGTTAGTGCCAAGAGAGGTGGAAGAAGAGAGAAGGTTTTGATTGGCGTGACGGTCGTGGCAATTTGTCCGACATGGCAAGCCCATTCACAAAGGATGGAACTCCCTGCAGGATGCTCTGAATGGTGTGAGAGATCAGGATGAAGGGCGATTGAGGCGCAAAATGTTCCAACGGCTAAGAGCGACAAATGAATAGAAATAAGGAAGATGATAAGGAAAGGGGTAAAAGCTGCCCCAATGCACCTGGGGGAAGCCCAAGGACAGCTAACAGATGAGGGATAGTTCGAACGCATAAGATGTGAGTAAAATCGCTACTGGGTTTCTATTGGCTTTGTCGCAATGCTCATGCTGGTGATGCCGCTCACGCGTACTTTATCCATGACCTGAATGACCAAGCCATGGTGAATCGATTCATCAGCGTTAATAATGACACTGGGGTCAGGATCGCGTTGTCGGATGTCGAGCAGTCGGCTTTCCAGTTTGTCCAAGGCAATGGGTTCTTTATTAAAAAACACCGTCCCTTCTTTCGTAATCGAAAGCGACACTTCCTCCTGGACGTTATCCGTCGAGGATTCTGCCTCTGGTAAATCTACTGGCATGCCCCGTTGAAGGGTCATGGACAACGTGGCAATCATGAAAAACACCAGGAGAAAAAACATGGTGTCGATCATCGGAATGATCTCGATACGGGCTTTCTTCTTTGCTGCGGCAGGAAGTCTCATAATAAGTTTTTACTGGATTCTAAAATTGCTCAGTCACCAAATGCATGAGAATCAATTAGGTAGAAGACATCCTGGCGAGGATGTCACCCCCAGAATAACGAAGAAGGGATGACATCCTCAATTCTCCCATGAATGATGACCTCAAGCCAGGACGAGGTTAATTGAATCTCCATTCCACCCCGGCAAAGCCGCTGATGCCTTGCCCTGGATTGAAAAATCGTCCCTGACTGTCATTCACCACAACGGCACCGGCATAGGTTTGGTCTGTTAAGTTCCGACCTTCTGCAAAAAAGGACAGTGACTTTCCATAATTATACCCGGCACGCAGGTTTACGATGAAATAGGCATCATTCTTATTGTTGTTCAGCGTGTCCACATAAAACCCCTTTATGGACCATTCAAAATTCGGGGCAATCCAGAATCCGATTGGATGATCATAGCGAATTTCGCTCGTTAGAAAATGTTCTGGTGCCCCGGGAACACGATTGCCATCTTTGGCTACTAATACCGAAGGGCCAACCGCCCCGCCCGCTTTCACGTCATCCGTAAATTTGAAATAAGACCAAGTATATGCAGATCGTACGGTGATGGTGTCGCTGTCATGTTTGGGCCCTGGAGCTAATAGTCCGTTTGCAACGACTAAAGATCCTCCAGCTTCGATTCCCAAATGGCGAGTCCCTTCGGCATTCTGAAATGTACCCTGATTGTTGATGTTTGAAGCCAAGATTTCCTTTTCCATCTCGAGATCAAAGAAGGTGAGGTCCCAGGACATTCGCTGATCTACAGTGGTTCCTCGCGTGCCAATTTCAAATTGCCAGGCTCTCTGGGCGTCAAGGCTGAGGAAGGCGCTGGTTGGGGTTGACCCGTCTGGATTGACGGAAGAAGTTAACTCTAGATTGATGGGGGGTTCATATCCTCGACTCACATTTCCATATATCTGTGAGGTAGGAGTGGTTCGGTACACAAATCCAGCCTTAGGGGTAATTGCATTGAATTGGCGAAGGTCAGTACGGCTGCTCGTTTGAGCTCCCGTAATGGGACTGAAGAGTTGATTGCGACCTTGGCGAATGCTGTAATCCCATCGGCCGCCGGCGATCAAGATAAATTCGTCTGTCACACTGAATTGGTTTTCTAAGTAGGTGCCAAAATTGGTGGTTTCTAAACTCAGGCTCTGAGTTTGGATTCCGCGATTCCCTAGATTATTCACAAATCGCCGTTGATTGATATCTCCATACCGAGGTTGATGGCCGATGATGAAAAAGTTGTCATGTCCGAAAATGGAATGCGAATTTCCGTAACGGATTTCTCCTCCTACATTGTAATTGTCCTGGACAATGGTCTGAAAAATTGGATGATCCAAATATTGATAAGAGTAATAGGGAATGATTTCGATATATTGGTTGGCCGCAAATTCATTACGATATGCCACTCCGGCCCGAATGAGGTGATAATAGCGTCCCGCTTTGCAGGCTTGGTTCGGTCCACATGCAAAAGGGCTGATACCACCTAAGGTATTAGCTTGTTGATTATCATCTTCTAATTGAGCTTTGGTCAGCGATCCTGGAATTCGCTCGGCCACAATTCCACCTAAGATATATGCGCGAACCTCCTGGTGTGTGCCGATTTTAAATCCGAAATTGGCATTGAGTCGTTGACGGTCTTGTTGCGCGTTGTCTTGGAACCCGTCCTGATGATTGCCTGATACGCTTATATAATAATCCCCTGTCACATCCATTGTGCCGAGTTTCATCGGTTTGGTGACATATCCGCTCGAAATCTGGCCGGAATAGAGTCCAAAACTTCCTCCTAACAGGCGAACTTGGAGGGTGGAGGCGTTGTATCCGGTCCTCGGCACGAAGTTGATGGCGCCCCCAATCGTGTTGGCCCCATACCGGAGCGCGTTGGCTCCTTTATAAATCTCTACTCGTTCGTAGGCATTCAAATCGATGGATTCGAAATCCGAAAATCCATCGGCATCTCCAAAATAAATGCCGTTAATGAGGATATTGATCCCGCGATGGTGGAAGTTATTCCGGAGAGAGGTCCCACGAATCTGGAATTGGCCTTCGTCGGCTCCGAATCGCGTTTGAAATCGGACCCCTGGAACAAATTGTAAGATGTCATTTAAATTGAGAGCTCGAGACTCTTGAATTTCCTTTTCCTCGATGATGACGGCGCTGGCCGGCCGACGAGCTAATTCTTCTTTGACGATATCGATGTTCTCGATCCGCTTTCCTTCTACAGTAACCATAGGCAAAGTTTCTATTGATTCATCAGCCAGACATGGTGCAGGAAGAGCTAGAAGAAGAATGATTCCTAAACAACATTTGGAGATGAACAGGGTCGGTGATGTTCTATAAATTTTGGCACGCATAGCTCGCAAGCATCCTTTCTAATTCATGCAAAAAGGCCAATAATACTGGGCAAGACAGGGCCTTGCCTCCGTTGATGTGAAAATTGCGTAGATTAGGAGGTCAGGGGGTTATTGAGGCGGCCCGCGTGTGGAAAGCGCAATCGGGAATGCTTGAGTGGGAATGGTAAAAAGACGAAAGAGTTTTCCAGAAAAGACTAAGAGAAAGACAAGAAGAACCCCCTGCGTTGAATCGGCTGCATTGACTTTTGAGCTTGCTTGGCAAGCCCATGAGCAAAGCAAGGAATGGGAAAAGTTGTTTTGCGAATGAGAATGGTTGTGTGCAGGAACGAGGTCGTGAGACGATGCGCATAATGTCGCGACACTGATCAAGAGCAAAAATAACCCTGCTAGGGCCAGACACAGAGATTGAATCAGACGGAACATCATTGTCGTGGTAGATCCTTTAATCCTATCGAAATTTGACTAACTGAAGGTTGAGTCATTGTGATAATTTTCAATATAAGTGGGGGACATTTCATCGATACGTCTCCGACAAATCTTCAGGGCTCATTCGAGTTACTAGAAAGAACAACTCCTTGCTTAAATCGAAACGTGATTGTTTCGACATTCCGAAAATTTTCAATGGGATTGTTGGCTAGGACCACAAAGCTGGCTTCAAAACCCTCATCCAGGCGTCCGATTTTTCGAGTCGGGAAAATGGTCTGAGGAGTCGTCTCACTCCACATTTTCAGTAGAGTCAAATTATCAAATATCCCTAAATCAAAGAGATGTAGAGCTTCGGCTAAGGACGTCTCTGCATGGTCGCTGCCTATGGCAATACGGACTCCGGAATCATGCAATAATCGTAGATTTTGTGATTGAATTTCTCGTGTCGCGTCACGTAAGGATTGGGTGTCTGGCGGCGTATGTTTTTCAGAGCCAGAAGAAGAATGGAGAGCATGATGCGAATCACCCTGTTGGTGTGGATGAAAGTGTGCGGCAACTGTGGTCGTGACGATGACGACCTGATGTTGAGCGGCCAGTTGTGCATCCTCGGGTCTTAAGCGTACAGCTTCACGTTGTGAGAGAGAAGGGAGAAACCACCCAGGCATATGGGCAATTTCATCCACTCCTTCATGGATGGCATTTCTAAAATCGGCAGCTGTTTCAATGTGTGCGGATACTCGTAAATTTTGTTGATGGGCACGTGTGACAATGGAACCGATCATACGAGGGTCTAGACCTTTTCGAAATCCTTGGTGAGACGAGGAAGAGCTAGTCCCGAAATGTTCTGAATTGGCAAGATACACTTTAATGAAATCCGGCTTGGAGGCCGTAATGGCTTGCCACTGCTCTTTCAAATCCTTGGCGGACGAAATGGAGAAATATGCTCGACCGTTAAACCAACCTTTTTCAAGTTTGCCGATAGCTGGTTCATAGCGATGGATGCGAAGTAGATCTTCGTAGAGATCGATAGGGTGGCCGTTCTGGCCTGTCAGCCCGGCATGAGCAAAGGTCACATCAATACTATTCGGGCGGTTTAGCTTATGGCGAATTTCTGCTGTCAAATCAGAGATATTATTAGGGTTTTTGACATAGAAAATTCCATCGCGGAGATAATTTCTGATCACTGAATCGATATTCCAGATGCCTTCCACATTATGGGTATGGGCTTCACCGAATGGAGGAACGACGAAACCATTTTTTAAATCGAAAGTTTTCTCGATTCGGAGAGGTGGTGTATGAGTGAAACGGCCATTGACTGAATACATAGTTTTTGCCAAAAACGCCCGCCCGGTAAACCATTGCCCGTTGAGAAATGCGTAGGTCTGTGGGTGGACCGGAGGTTGAGTTGACTCGGAATGCCCTAGAACAGGAAATGCCAGCCAGCTGAAAAAAGCCCAGAAAAATACGATTCGAAATTTTGTAATGGCAAAACAGGGATGATGTTCGGTTTTCATTTTCAGTCTGTAATATCAATAAATGGCCGTTATAGTTGAACCGTTGAGTGGTTCTGCTTTCTCAAGGCCGTCTCTGTTTTTGTCGCGTAAAATTCGATTTTCTCTGTTTCGTGTTCGATGCACGATAAGAAAAAGTTGTAGGGGATGAGCGTGGTCACAGCGACAAAAATTCCTGCTGCCGTACAGATCAAGGCTTCCGCAACCCCACCGGTCACCGCATGTGGGTTCCCGAGACCAGATTCCGACATGATTCCGAATGAATCGATCATGCCAATAATCGTTCCCAAAAGTCCTAAGAGTGGCCCGAGTGTAATCACCGTATCTAAAGCGGAGAGTCCGCGTTTCATTTTTGTGAGTTCAAGGATCGCGGCGGCTTCCATGGCCTTGGTTGGGGAATCTGAGCGTTGATGGATTCCTATGGACATGACCTGGAGTGCGGGACTAGATGTCCGCTCAGCCATAGCCATGGCATCGGTGTATTTTTCTTCTTCAATCAGGGCGAGCATTTTCGGCGCGAAGCGACCGCTTCCGAATTTTTTGAAATAAATCAATCGTTCTATGCTGATGGTGAGGGCAAGGAGAGAGCAGGCAATGATGGGAAGCATCATCCAGCCGCCCTTCATGAGTATGTTGAGAAATTCCATTCAAGTGTCTTTCTTTTACATAGAAAGTTAGCTGTTGAGATCGAATTTGATGGGAATATCGACCCATTTGGTGATAGGAATATTCCCATTTTTCGCTGGTCGAAAAGTCCAGCTTTTGACGGCATTGAGTGCGGCCTCATCCAATGTTGGGTGTCCGCAGCTTTGGCGAATTTTCAACTCACTGGGTATGCCATTGGTTGTAATGAGCGTGCGGACAATGACCGTCCCTTCCCATCCCGACTCTCTCGCCACCCGTGGGTAAACCGGTCTTGCGGATGTAATAATTTTGGGTCTTGTCACTGTTGGGCCTGAATGAACCGGAGGAGTAGCTGTCAAAGTTCGTGATGTCGTAGCCAAAGGTGGTGCCGGCAGTGACTGGGACTCATTTACCGATTTCCTCTGCAGGGGCATTGTTGGCATGGCGGGCATGTTGGAGCGTGATCGAGAGTTGACGGTTGGTAATGAAGGGTATGTCTGTTGAGCTGGCAAGGTCTCACGCCTTTTTGTGAGGCTTTTTACTGTCAGGGATCGTGAGGCGCGGGTATCTCGTAGGATCGGTTTTGCTTGGCGCGGAGGTGGTAGCGGTGATGGTGTGAGAGGTGGAGAAGGTGTCAATGCGGTCTGCAAAGGAGGCATCAATTTCTGAGAACGATGCGGCATTGCCTGGGGCAAAGGCGGGGGTGCCGTCTTCGGTAAAACCGCCTGTGATTGCAGGGGTGGTGTCGGAATTTGCGGTGCGAGAGGAGCTTCTACTTTTGGCAATAAGGTTACCTGCACGGTAGGCGACTCCTCCTTTAGGACGCGGGCCTCAGGCAAAAAAGTGAGGCCGACCATGACCAAGGCGTGCAGACTAATACTGCCCAGAGCGCTGACCAGGAATATTCTGCTATCGGTACCGTGATCTGGAAACGTCGCGGTCATGATCCCATTCGTGCGAGCAATCTGGTAATTCGCTCATCTTGTCCGCCCAGCTTGACGTATTCTTTGTAGTATTCCAACGCCTTATTGGGAGTATTGTGGTGAAATTCATAGAGTAACCCCAAGTTGTAATGGGCCTCTGATAAGCGTGGATTGAGGGCTAACGCAGCCTGATATTGTTCTTCGGCCTGCTTCAGTTGAGAGAGATTGGTATAAATCACGCCTAAATTGATGTGCGCTTCCGGATTCTTGGGATCTAAACGGAGAACCTGTTCAAAGGCTTCAGCCGCTTTTGGGTATTGTTCTTGTCCCTGATAGAGGATGCCGAGATTGAAATAAGGATCGACCAGTTGTTGTTGAAGCTTCACCACATGTTGGTAAGCCTTGATGGCCTTTTCTGTTTCACCCTTTTGCTGGGCAAGCGCACCGGTCATCAACCATCCGTTCACATGTTGAGGATGGTTGGAGGTTAATTGATCTACATAGGGTTGTGCTTTTTCCGGATTTCCCTGTTGAACAAACCAAAAGGCCAAACCATAGAGGGAATCGGAATAATGCGGATCCAAAGCGATGACTTTCTGATGTGCCTCAATAGCTTTTGCTACGTCTTGTTGCTGATCGAAAAGTCCCGCGAGTGCCGTCCAGCTTTCGAGATAATTGGGGTAAAGCGTTGAGGCTTGGCGAAAGGCCTGCTCGGCTTCTTGGAATTGCCCCTGATCTTGCAGAAGAAATCCTAAATCCATATAAGCCTGGGCAAAGGAAGGGTAGGCCTTGACCGCCTTCTGAAATTCAGCGACGGCGGCGCTTAGTTGATTCAGTTGTGTGAGGACCAAGCCTAAAAGATGGTGAGCTTCTGCATATTGTGGGTAGAGCTGAATCGCTCGTTCCAAAGCAGCTTGAGCTGAGGTCCATTGCTTGTGCTGATAGGCGGAATATGCTTGGGTTAAAAGGTCCTGGGCTTCTCCGGCAAAACTTGAGGGTTTCGGAAAAACAGCTAGTATCAGGACAAAAAATAAGGAAATGATCATGCCGGGAGTCGATTTCATCGGTTTATCCTTTTTTGAGCGTGCAAAGCCATGGTTACCTTACCAAATCATATTGAATAGGAATATTAACCGTGGTAGAGATTGGAAATCCTCCATTTTTAGCCGGTTCAAAGGTCCATTGGTTAGCGGCTTTCATTGCCTGATCATCAAGCAATGGATACCCTGAGCTTTCCTGTATGGTGCATGCCCCCACAGTACCATCTGACAACACCTTGATTTGAAGAATCGCACGGCCATGCCAGCCCTGTTCTCGAGCGTGTCGTGGATAGAGCGGACGTGGAGTGTGTAACGGCTTTACAGGAACATAGAGCTTGGTCACTTTGGCTGTTTGATCTAACAGAACGCGATGTGACTTTGGGAGTGGTGTGGCAAGGGGTAGGTCTGGAAGAATCAAATCAGGGGCATTCAATAGGCTAACAGAATTGGAGATGATTGGTATCGGAAATGCCAGTTCGCGGGGTTCATGTTCCACAGCCGCTCCGGTAATTTCAATCACATCGAGTGTTTCTACCTCTATAGGAACAGGCTCCATTCCACTTGCGGTGGAAAGAGGAGACAGCAGCAGGAGAATCCCTATCCATGTACCGAGTCCAGGGAGAGCAGTTAATGAATGACGTCTTTTCATAGTATCAAAGTCAATCATAATTTAATCTATTGGGAATCGAAACCTAGAATTCCTCATCTAGAGGGTTCATGAGACACAAGGGGAGTAAAAAGGCCATGGCTTATCCATCAAAATAGGGAGCAAGTCTTGCTCGCTAAGGAGGCACATAAACATTCAAATGACGTTGGAAGTCGAATAAAGTCGATATGCCCAATTGGTGCCCTCTAAGGGTAGGGGGCTCATTTGTTCTGAACGTTTGCTAAGTTGCTTAGAGTGGTGGAGGTGCGCGGCTAGGCAGAAACGTTTGACAAAGACTGGGAGGAGACTTCCCTTCAAATGGGGTAAGAAGGTCTAGTGGTAAAAAGTTCGGAGAAAGCACATGGGAATCCGCCGTAATGGTCTGGGTTGCAGCGCACATCCACGCGCAAATTCCTGTCGTATGGGTTTTAGCCGAATGATGTTGGTGATCGGCGGCATGGGAGACACCTTGAACATGAAAGGATCCCATGATCAAGAGGAGCATCAAGGCAAGCCCAAGTGCTACCATATGTCGGAATTGTGTCATCAAAGGCAATACTCGTAGTGGAATGAACCGGACTACCTCACGTTTTTATAAGGGAAAAATCCTATGAAACTCCTTAATAGCCTGTCAAGCTAGGAAGCGTCAGATTAGGGAAAAGCCAATAGGATCGAGTCGACTAGAATGGTTTGGCCTTGGGGTGTGAGGTGAGTTGATTCCCATCGATATTTCGGTATACTAAGGACAGTCAAGAGAATCGAAGGCTTTCCAGCCAACATTTCCTATCTCTTTTTATTGAGTCGCTCCACATTCATTTTCTTATTTCTTAAGGTAGCCGAGACTTATGTTTGTACGTCTTCTGAATATCTTATTTGGTAGTAAAAATGATCGCGAATTAAAGCGGCTCAAGCCGCATATTGACCAGGCCAACGCCTTGGAGGCTTCGCTCCAGCCACTGGACGATCCGGGGTTGGCGGAAAAGACAGCCACCTTTAAAAAACGCCTGGAAGCCGGAGAAACGCTAGACGATATTCTGCCCGAGGCTTTTGCCGTCTGCCGGGAAATGTCTCGGCGAAAATTGGGGATGCGCCACTTTGATGTGCAATTGCTCGGTGGAATGGTTCTTCACCAGGGCCGAATTGCCGAGATGCGGACGGGTGAAGGAAAAACCTTGGTGGCCACTCTTCCAATCTATTTAAATGCGTTAGAGGGTAAAGGTGCTCATTTGGTGACTGTGAATGATTATTTGGCGAAACGCGATGCTCAATGGATGGGTCCGCTTTACCACGGCTTAGGCTTGTCTGTGGGTATTATCCAACATGAATCCTCGTTTTTATTCGATCCTTCTTACGATGCACCGGATAAGCGGTTGCAATTTCTCCGTCCCTGTTCGCGAAAAGAAGCGTATCAGGCGGACATCACGTATGGCACTAACAATGAATTTGGGTTCGATTATTTGCGGGATAATTTAGTCGTGACCGATGCCGAACAAGGCGTTCAGCGAGAACCTAACTATGCCATCGTAGACGAAGTGGATAGCATCCTTATTGACGAGGCTCGGACGCCGTTGATTATTTCCGGTCCAACCGAGCAAAGCACCGACTTGTATTATCAAATCGATCATATAATTCCCAAATTGAAAAAGGAAGAAGATTTTACCATCGAAGAGAAAACCAAAACCGTGTCGTTAACCGATGAAGGCAACGCTAAGGTTGAGAAATTACTTGGCGTCGACAATCTCTATGATCTCAAGCATTTGAGCTTGGTTCATCATGTGGTTAAGGCCCTACAAGCTCATACCCTCTATAAACGTGATGTGGAATATGTCGTAAAAGATGGCGAAGTCGTGATCGTGGATGAGTTCACGGGGCGGATGATGCCCGGTCGTCGTTGGAGCGATGGACTGCATCAAGCCGTTGAAGCCAAAGAAGGGGTCAAAATCGCCAATGAAAATCAAACGTTGGCTTCCGTGACTTTCCAGAATTATTTCCGGATGTATAAGAAGTTAGGTGGAATGACCGGGACGGCGGACACCGAAGCCTCTGAATTTGCCAAGATCTACAATTTAGAAGTGAATGTCATTCCGACCAATCGGTCAATGGTTCGTATTGATTATCCCGATGTGGTCTATCGCACCGAAAAAGAAAAGTTCGTGGCTATCGCTGATGATATAAAAGAACATCATGAAAACGGTCAGCCGGTGTTGATTGGGACAGTGTCCATTGAAAAATCTGAACGGCTCTCTGCGCTGCTGAAACAACGAGGCGTGAAACACAATGTTCTGAATGCCAAATTTCATGAGAAGGAAGCCGAAATTATTGCTCAAGCCGGTCAAAAAGGTGCGGTCACCATTGCCACGAATATGGCTGGCCGCGGGACCGATATTTTGTTAGGGGGCAGTCCGAAGCCTTGTTTAAACAGCAATTCATTGTATAAAGGCGAGGAATTGAGTGAGAAGAGCAGGGGAAGGCCTTTGACACAATCAAGGCCTTGTGATGCGAATAAAAAAGAAGTATTGGCCGCAGGCGGTCTGCATATTGTTGGAACGGAACGGCATGAAAGCCGGCGTATTGATAACCAGCTACGAGGCCGGGCCGGTCGGCAAGGAGACCCCGGCTCATCACGCTTTTTCCTTTCGTTAGAAGATGATCTTCTGCGCATTTTTGCGTCTGAGCGGGTGTCCAATCTGATGCTGAAATTGGGTATGGAAGAAGGCGTACCCATCGAGCATCGGATGGTCACAAAATCCATCGAAAATGCCCAAAAGAAAGTGGAAGGGCATAATTTTGAAATTCGGAAACATCTCCTGGAATATGATGATGTCATGAATAAGCAACGGGAGGTGATTTACAAGCATCGCCAGAACGTCTTGAGAGCGACTGATGTGAGAGATGAAGTGTTAGATATGCTGGACGGGATTGGCGAAAACTTGGTGGAGACGTACTGTCCTGAAGAACAATATGCCGAAGAATGGGATATGGCTGGACTGGTCGAGTCGATCCATGGCCAATTCGGCTTGGAATCATTCCGGGTTGAGGAATTACAGGAATTGGGCCGTGACGCCCTGAAAGAAGACCTACCAGCTAAACTGAAGCAGGCGTATCGTGACAAAGTCACTGCCCTGGTTCAGGAGCAGGGTGCGGGCGAAGACCTCATTCATTATATTGAACGGACTATTTTATTGCAGATGATCGATCAGCATTGGAAAGATCATCTGTGGGGGATGGATCAACTCAAAGATGGCATTGGCCTTCGTGGCTACGGCCAAAAAGATCCGCTTGCCGAATACAAACGTGAAGGCTATGACATGTTTGCCGGTATGATGGAACGCATCAAAGGCGACACCCTGGAACGGCTCTTTAAATTCCAATTGGTGCGAGGCGAACGTCCTCCAGAAGAAGTCGCAGCTCCGCGTCCTCCCCAAATAAGCCTGAATCGCGGAGAAGCCGCGGCTGCTTCCAAACAACCCGTGCACCGCACCCAAGAAAAAGTCGGTCGCAATGATCCCTGCCCATGCGGCAGTGGCAAAAAATATAAAAAGTGTCACGGGGCGTAACCCCCGCTTAATTATATGGTGTCAGGAACCTTAAATTGAATTTTGGATAAAAGCCAGGCTCTGTTGAGGAGGTCAAATTACTTTTTGCATCCCAAAGAGTGCAATCCTCAAAGTCGGCAAAAACCCAAACGCAAGTGGCGTGCTCTGTAAGGCCACTTAAGGCAGGGTGGTGATCTTGGCGGCCCACCAATTCCTTTCCGTCAAAGTGGCATTTTCAAGCATGCCAATGTCCGATTGGGAATGGCAAACGTGTATGGCTTGAAGCGTTCGCTCGAGTTAATTGAGTTTCAGGGGTAAAGCGTTGAAATCTCTGCTCCTTCATGTCCCTCAATGATCATCGCCATTAATAAGGAATAATGGGACCACGTAAGTAAAGCTTATTGCTTCCCGTGGTTTTGTTATGCCTTGCCGGAAGTTTTTCTTCGATGCTAACATAAATTTTATTGTACTCAGTGAAAGGGAGAAACGGGTTATGGCGAATGTGACCTTGTTGGTGTCGAAGTCCTGTTCGGCATGTCCTTCAGCGAAGACGCTGTGGAAGGGCATGAAAGTAAAATATAGTTTTACCTATCGAGAGATCGATATTGCGTCGGAACCTGGCCAAGAGTTGGCAGAGCGGCATTCTATCCGCGCAGTGCCAGCGACGATTATTAATGGGCGTTTGACCTTTATCGGGGTGCCTCCACGGCAAAGTGCTGAAAAAGCCATTCAAGCGAAGGCGAAACCCAAACCCAAAAGGACGGAAGAGGAAGAATAGGATATCCCGTGATGTATGATGACGAAGATGAGTCCGAGTTGGATATCGAACTGCCGGTGCTCCCTCAGGTTGATACCGGTCCACCTCCGGATTGTCCTTTTTGCGGGGATCCCATGTCTCGTATCGATGGAGACTGGGGCTGCCCAGATTGTAATGGTGAATTGATTGGCCCGGAAACCGGCTAGTCTTTTCTCATTTCGACGACTGTCTTTTGCCGTGGTCATTTTGAAACGGTCACGGAGCTCATGTTTACCCTCCTCAGCGGTCCCTTCCATCCTCATTTAGAGTCGAAGCTGGTAGAAACCGTTCAACGGATCAAAGCGGCCGATCCTCGCGTTCCCTTTGCCATCGTCGTCCCTT
The DNA here is from genome assembly GCA_965223185.1 of Nitrospirales bacterium. Lineage (GTDB taxonomy): Bacteria > Nitrospirota > Nitrospiria > Nitrospirales > UBA8639 > Nitrospira_E. The sequence continues at coordinate 2,169,402 of OZ244988.1, forward strand.
CCGAGTCGTTACGACGCCGTCTTCAGTGGGTCTTGTGCGTCGAACATGGATATGCGCTGTTCGACGTTCACTTTTTAACCTTCCATCAATTGGCTTTGCGGGTCTATGCGGAATATCGCACGGTCAGTCTGCCGGATATTCCTCCGCCTTCACTTGAGCTAGTTGGAGATGTCTTTTATGAATATTTGTTGTCTACTGTGATGCATGACTCGTCTTCCTCCCATCCGTTTGTTGGACATACCGGGTCGTCTGGTTTTAGTGCCGCCTTATGGCGGACGATTCAGGATTTACGGGAGGCTCAAGTTGATCCGGATGTTGTGCTTCGAGGTCTGCAGGAAGGACTCTTTGAGGAGTCGGCGACTGAACGTTTGGAAGGGGTGTTTGCACTCCAGGCAAAAATTCAAGAATGGAGTACGAAGCTTGGCGTGGGATTGCCTGATGATCTGACCCAAATGGTTATTCCATGGGTTGCGCAATCTCCCTTCATTGCCCGGCTTTCTTCGGTATTGTATTACGGGTTTTACGATACCACGCAAGTTCAGCTATCACTCTTGGAGGAAATGGCTCGTGCGACAAACGTCACGGTCTTTTTCCCACTTTTTCAGGGAGATGGGTCTCAGTTTGCACAACGATTTCTCGACCGGTATCTGTTGAAAGCTGGCGTGGTACATCAATCCCTCAACAATGATGCACCAGTATCATTAGACGAATCTGGCAGGATGTGGAATCCCCATATCCATGTGGTGAATGCGGTAGGGCCGGAGGGGGAATTGACCTTTACGTGCAAAGCGATTTTGAAACAGACGGAAGAGATGGGTGTGGCGTGGAATGAAATTGGAGTTGTCGCTCGTAATCTGGAGCCATACCTTTCCTATTTTCCCAGAACTTTTAAGGCCCATCGGATACCCTTTGGAACAACGGCCACCAGACTGTTGTTGGAGGAACCCTTGGCCAAAGTGTGGTGGGGGCTGGCCGGACTTCAAGAGGAATCCTTTGGGTGGCGAAGCATGCTGGATATGGTCACGTCTCCCTGGTACCGCTATCCGGTAGATCCTGATCCGAAGGTTCGGTTGGATTCACATGTCTGGGTTCAAGCCGTTCATCATTTTCGAATCGTGGGAGGGAAAGACGATTGGGAACGCCTTGTCTTTAACGCACGTGATGTTTCGGCCATTCAACAATGGGCTGCTTCGAATAATGCTTCGGCAGATTGGGCTGAAAATTCCCTGCAGACTATTGCTGAAATCGTCGGAGTGCTGATGAAGGATTGTCAGAGACTTCCTGCTGCGGGTTCCATGAGTGCATTGACTCAAGCCTATACACACCTTCTGGAAAAGCATTTCTGGTTTCCCCACGATCATCCTGTATTTTCCGAGGATGAGGCTAGCATTGAGCGAAACGAGTGTTTGATGCATGGGTTTGAACAGGTTATGGAAGCATTGCACCAACTTGATCGAATCGGTCAAGAGGTGACCTGGACGCAATGGCTGGCCGTCTTCCGGTCTTTGTTAGAACGAACGACCCTTCCTGTGTTGGGACAAACATCAATGGGCGTCCAAATCTTGGATGTCATGGCTTCCCGTGGGCGTCCCTACCACACCTTGTTTATATTAGGGCTGAACGATCATGTGTTCCCACGCGTGGTGCGTGAGGATGCATTTTTACGTGATCGTGACCGCCAAGTCTTGGCCGAAAGTCTTGGATATAAAATTGATGAAAAAATGGTGGGCTTTGATGAGGAAGCTCTTTTATTCTCACTTCTACGACAATCTGCTCGCCATGATGCGTATCTCCTTTATCAGCGGGCGGATGAACAGGGACGGCCCCTGATTCCTTCTTCTCTGTTGCGAGCTCAGTTGGAGTGCGCCGAGTTGGAACCGATTGTCTCAGAACACAGGTTTCCTGTCGGAATTCGAGAACGATTTTATGATTCTTGGGTCTCATCGAAGTATGGCACTCCTCAAGAAATCCAATTATGTGCAGTTCTTGATGGCCAGCCCATTCAAACAATAACTTCTTTCGATTTCCCTTGGAGGAAAGTCTTTCAGAATGGAATAAAGGTTTTGTCTCAACTTGAGCGTAGTGGGTCTAAGGCCGGCCCCTTTGATGGTATGACTGGGGAGTCGAGCTCGTATTGGGAGGAACTGGTCGCACGGGGTCTTTCACCGACGGCCTTGGGGACCTATGCCCAATGTCCTATGCGTTATTGGATGAACCATGTACTGAACATTTCAGAGATTCCTGATGATTTGTCTCATGAACTTTCTGGCCGTGTATGGGGAGAATTGGTTCATTCTGTCCTTTGCCGAGTGTATCAAGCCCTCACGCAGCAGGGGTGGCCACAACAAGCGATAGGCTCGCCGGTGCTTGAAGACATCGTTCGGTTCCGTGTCGGTCAGATACTTGAGGAATATGCAAAAAAATTTGGGAAAGGGTATTTCCTAATTTGGAAATGGATGAGCAGTCGTCTTCTCCGGATGGTGCTTTTACTGATTGAATGGGATCAACGTGATTTCCTTGAGCAAGGATGGGTGCCATCTCAGTTTGAAGTTGAAGCTACTGGGTCGTTTCAGTGGAAAGAGGATACCCCGTCCGACTTGCTCCCTCTTCGAGGCCGGTTTGATCGGGTAGATCGAACCGGCGAACCTGGTTGCGTCCGCATCGTGGATTATAAAGTGTCTATGCGCCGGACGGTTCAATCTGATGAAGGGGATTTGCTTACCAAGGCTCTTCAGGGGAGGGAGTTACAGCCGGCCCTCTATTCACACATGACGCCAACATTTCATCAGGGTGGAGTGAACAATGGTGAGATGCCTGAGGGGCCCATGCACTCGGTGATTTTTCGTTATCTGCGACCCATGCAGGCGGAATCGGTGCGCTCGGCCTCATTTTCAGGAACGATCTGGAAGACGGCAACTGGTAAACAACTCAGGGGGACTCTTCATCGATGGGTTGAGGGAATTCGTGAAGGAAAGTTTTTTATCATGCCTGGGAACCATTGTGGATACTGCCCATATGCATCAGCTTGTCGATTCCAACATCATCCGACCTGGTTGAGGGCCTATCGATGGCCTCTCGCGAAAACCTTTCGTTCTCTCCGCAAGCAAAAGGTTTCTGATGGCTAATCAATGGACTTTATCTGATGCGGATTCTCGGCGAATTGGGGAAACGACATTTGACCGCAACGTGGTGGTCCTTGCTGGTGCAGGAACCGGGAAAACCACCCTATTGGTCAATCGGATTTTGCATGCCTTGTTGCGTGAGCCGCATCCCTTTCGGCTGCCCCAGATGCTGGCGCTGACATTTACCAATAAAGCCGCGAATGAAATGAAGGGGCGTCTTCGTGAACGGCTTCATGAGCTTTTGGCCGCTTGTCAGGTACCCTTGTCTCACCAAGAATCTGCCAATGTCATACTCCAAGACTTTCAAGATCGCTATCATCTATCCACAGAAAACATTCGAGAAAAGGTCGGCATGGCTCTCCAGGATATCGAAAAATCACATATCGCGACACTTCATAGTTTTGCGGCCCATATCCTGAGGCTATACCCATTAGAATGTGGAGTTGATCCTCAGTTTCAAGAAGATGACGGTACGCAATTTTTGGAGATGTTTAATGAGGCCTGGAATCAATGGCTGGATGAAGCCTTGGGCGAACATGGAGTACACCATGTTCAATGGCGGGAAATATTGGACGTGGTCGACCTGAATGGGATTCGGGCGTTTGCGTTGGCGTTATGTGACGATCAGGTCTCTCTTCAAGAATTACGTGTGCAGCTTGAGGAGAAGAATCAATCTCCGGCTTTGGTGTCCTGGTTGGAGGGGAATAAAGGGCAGATTGCTCATCTGCTGGAAAGGTATTCTTCACACAAACCTCGAAAAATTGAAAAAATGTTGGCTGTCTCCGGGCGCGTTTTTGATCGCATAGGGCAAGATGCATGCGGAGGAATTGGAAATCTTGAAGAAAAAGACACCCTCGTATTGTCATCAGTCTTGGGGCAAGCCCCCAAGGGTTGGACGCCGGATGATTTTCAAGAAGCTCAACGACTGGTTCGAACTGCACAACGTCTGTTGCATGTGAATGAAGAATTGTTGCGGAAGACGGTTTGCCTCCTAACGCCCTTTGTCGAACAGATGTGTCGGACTTATGGCGAAAAGGGGTGGATTCGATTTGATGGGCTCATTGTTCGGGTACGGAATGTTCTGCGTGATTACCCTAGAGTCCGTGAGCAACTCAAACAGGATTTTCTGGGGATTATGGTCGATGAATTTCAAGATACTGATCCGCTTCAATATGAAATTCTTCTCTATCTGAGCGAGCGCCTAGGCCAACATGGTAGAGAGTGGAATACTATTCAATTACTACCGGGAAAACTATTTATCGTTGGGGATCCTAAGCAATCCATCTATGCCTTCCGCCGTGCCGATATTCAAGCATTTGATCTTGTCGTGCGAAAAATTGCAGAGGATGGTGGGGTGGTATGTACGTTGGCGACCAATTTTCGGAGTGATCATTCAGTTCTCGAAGTGGTTAATGCGGTGTTTGATCGAGTGTTTGTTCAAGAAGATCATGTGCAGCCACCTAATGTCCCCTTAATGGTGGGACGTCGAGAAGAAGAAACTTTATCGGCACCGGGAGTTGAGTTGTATGTACTGGCAAATGATGGGAAAGAAGAATGGGATATTGAGCAGGCCACCCGTGTGGAGGCCGAATGGTTAGCGTCCTGGATTCATATGCAGTTGGCTTCCGGTGAACAATGGGTATTGGAGGATGGATGTCGAATTCCCATGCGTCCTGGCCATGTGGCTGTGCTATTTCGGAAATTTACGAATGCGCATGTATATTTAGAAGCGATGCATCGACGAGGGGTGCCGTTTCTTACCGATGGGGAACGACATTTTTATCGCCGTCAGGAGGTCATCGATCTGGTGAATGTGTTGCGTGTATTCGATGATCCATCTGATGGCATTGCAATTGTGGGGATTTTGCGCTCTTCTTTGGGAGGGGTTCCTGATTGGGAAATAGGGGAGTTAGCTCGGCTTGGCCCTCTGGACATTCGTCAGAACAAAATATTGGAGGCCTGGCCAAGTTCCAGACAGCCCATCATTCGAAATCTGTTTGCACAGTTGACTGCTTTGCAAGCCCAAGTCCACCGTCTCCCTCTTTCCGAATTCATTGATCGGGTGTTTGTGGAACTCCCGATTCTTGAGTTAGCGGCTGCATCGAGTCATGGTGAGCAAGCGGTCATGAATATTTGGAAACTTCGAGACCTCATGGCCGAACAAGCCGCGATGTCACCTCGCTCCTATTCCAGTTGGGTTACTCGATTAAGGCATAACCTGATTACCAGGTCTCCGGAACCTGAAGCAGCCTTAGTGGAAGATTCAATAGATGCTGTGCGGATTTTATCGATTCATAAAGCCAAAGGATTGGAGTTTCCAGTCGTGGTGTTGCCGGGTCTCCATCATAAATCCTCAGGAGTTGATCGTGGCCCCGAGGTAGCGGTTGATTGGATGAGTGGGGTTTATGGCTGTACATTTCCGCATACTTGGAATACCGGCCAGGTTTTCCTCTGGGAAAAAGAACGGATACGGGAAAAGGCGGAACAACGACGAGTGATGTATGTGGGGATGACTCGGGCTCGAGATCGGTTGATCTTGTCAGGGGGACGATTAACGAAACCGATTAGCGAAAGCTTTTTCGGATTTCTCCAAAATGTAGCCGATAGAGAAATCGGGAACCCGGAACATGAACGTATTCAAATAGGTGAAGTCTGTATGCGGCAGAACGTGGTGACAGCCAACGATCTTCCACCTGTAAAAAGTCAGATATCTTCTCGGAAATCAGAACAATCGGTAAGAACTAGCGAGCGTGTGCTTTCTTTAGATCACCATCAGGTCCGAGAGAAAGCTTGGCAACAGACTATGATCGACTCCGCCTATCTTACCCCTTCTTTGTTGCACCCTTCACAGGCTAATAAACCGTTTTCTCAGATGTATTCGCAACGTTCAAGGTCCACGAGCCAACACCTTGGGTCGTTGGTCCATCAGTTACTGGAACAATGGAATTTTTATTTGACCCCCAAAAATTTTCGTAACCAGGTACGAGAATTTTTCCAGAAAAGGCCGCTGCTTGAATTGGGTGATGACGAAAAAAAATCCCTTGTGTTGGAGATTGAGGAATTGATGGAAACTTTTCTTCGTTCCGCTTCCTATCTAGAACTGCAACAGGCCATCATTATTGGACGGGAAATTCCTTTTGTGATGCCTTGGGCCTCCGAGGCCCAAGGCGGAGTCGATGCCAAACCTCGAGTCTTGGAAGGGGTGATGGATATTGTCTATGAAATTGCCGGTGATCTCTGGGTTGGGGATTATAAGACCGATAGGGTGACGGCTTCCAATATAGTTGAGTATGCTAAGGCGTATCGTCGGCAAGCTCAGGCCTATATGGTGGGTGCTTCCCGTTCATTAGGGCGAGAGGTTAAGGGGTGTAAGCTCTTCTTTCTCCGAATAGGAGAAGTGGTGACGGTATTGGCAGATCTACACACGTATTCTTAAGGAGGAATGTATGTTGGATTTTCGAGTCGGGTTTGTGGGTGTGTGCGTGTCGATTCTCTTAGTCAATATGGGATGTTCATCGGATAAACCTGCTCCGTTGACGGTGTTGGATCCCCCATCACAAACCCTCACACAAGTGCAGACATATCTTACAGAAGGGAATCGTCTGTTTCATGAAGGCCGTTGGGAAGGAGCGAGACAACAATTTCAAGCTGCCGTCCAAGCGCAACCTGATTTGGCCGAAGCCCATTACAATTTAGCTGTTACCATGGAACATATGGGAAATCGAGAAGGGGCGAAGCCTCATTTTATTGAAGCCGCCAACTTGGCTCCAGGGCACAAAGTCATTTGGAATTCTCCTCCTCTTCGGCGCTACGGTAATGTTCCTGATAAGCCGGTGGAGGCAACCTCTACTCCTGTAATACCCGGAATCGGTTCGGGGGGAAGTACAGGCCCTGGAGGCGGATTTTAAAAAAGTTAAAAGGATCGGGAATTTTGAACTGTTAAGAGTATTCTTTTGATTGTTGATATCCGCGAAAGACCATGATGAGGCCGAGAATGATCATAGGAATGCAAAGGAGTTGACCCATGGTGACCCATTGGAAGATGAAACCCAAATGACTATCGGGTTCCCGGAAAAATTCCACAAAAAAACGAGCTACACCATATCCTGAAATAAAGGACCAAAACACCGTTCCTGGTGGAGTCTTCCAGCGATTTATGATTGTGAGGAGGAAGAAGAGGGCTACCCCTTCCAGTCCAGCTTCATATAGTTGGGATGGGTGTCGGCATTCCGGTCCTCCTTGTGGAAAGACCATACACCAATCTACATCGGTTGTTCTGCCGAACAACTCTCCATTGATAAAGTTGCCCATCCGTCCGAAACCTAAGCCGATTGGTGCGGCTCCTGCGGCCAGGTCCGCAATCGAGGCCATGGCAAAACCACGTCGTTTGCAAAACAGCACAAGGGCCAAGCAAACACCGAGTAACCCGCCATGAAAAGACATCCCACCTTCCCAGACGGCAAAAGTTTTTAGGGGATTCTCAAGGTAAAATGGCAAGTTATAAAACAGGACGTAGCCTAACCGTCCCCCAATAAAGACTCCAAATGCCGCAAACACGATTAAATCAGATAATTGTTGGGGCGATAGCGGGATCTGTTTTTGGGCTGCTCGGGCCTTAATCAGCCAATAGGCGCCGCCTAGACCTAATAAATACATGAGCCCGTACCATCGGAAGGCCAGTGGACCCAGTTGAAAAAAGACAGGATCAATTTCCGGATATGAGATTTTGGCCAGTGTTGGAAGAACTTCCATGAGAGTTGTTAGTGAAAGGGTGACAGGCAATTCTTGTAAGGTAATTGTGGAACGGAATCCGGCTAGCATACACTAGCGTGAGAAGGAAGACGATTTGGAATGCTCATGTACTTATGCCTGTGAATCTTCCTACCATAACGACCGGCGAAAGAAAAGGTTGAATTTTGAGAAAGGTTGGTTTGGCTTGGTAAAAGGTTTAAGCGTGTATGGAAGAATCTGAAGCAATCTCTCGTTCCAGGGGTGCGGAAGCCATTTTAGATTGTATTAGTGATGGTGTCATCACGATTGATTTAAATAAGCGTGTAACCTTTCTAAACCGTGCCATGCAAACGATGTTGGGTTATGACGTGGCTGACTCTGGAATGCTGTTAGCCTGTGATATGTTGGTGCAAAGCAATATTTGTTCAAGTCAAGATTGTGTCTTGGAACGAGCCCTTCGGGGAGAACGGGTATCCAACTTTGAGGCAATTGTTCGGCGCCGAGATGGTCTTCAGATGCCGGTGAGTATCAATACCGATTTTTTGTTAGACCAGGAAGGCAAGCTCATTGGGCTCATTGAGGTCATACGGGACATCTCTCTCGTTCGTGAACTAACTGCAAAAACTGCTGAGGTTTCCGAGCTGAAATGTCGCTTGGGCGAGCATGTGCAATTTGATCATATTGTGGGCCGCAGCCCGGCTATGCAAAACATTTTTGCAAAGCTCCCAGCCATTGCATCCTCCAAGTCATCGGTTTTGATTACGGGAGAGAGTGGCACGGGGAAGGAACTCATCGCCTATGCATTGCATGCGCATAGTTTGCGCCGGCAAGCTCCGTTCGTGGTGGTTAATGGGTCCAGCTTGGCAGAAAGCTTATTTGAAAGTGAATTATTTGGCCATGTTAAAGGCGCCTTCACCAATGCCTATGCCGATAAGCCTGGGAGATTTGAAATTGCGAATGGAGGTACCATTTTCCTAGATGAAATAGGGGAAATGAGTCTGTCGACCCAGGTCAAACTCTTGGGCGTTCTTGAGCGAGGACGGTTTGAACGAGTGGGCTCTAATGACACCATACGTGTTGATGTTCGAATAGTGGCGGCCACGAATCGAAATTTAGAAGAGGCCGTGCGTGAAGGACGTTTTCGGGAGGATTTGTATTATCGGATTCGAGTCATTCCTATTGCATTACCTCCACTACGTGAGCGATCTGAGGATATTCCCCTCTTAGTCAATCATTTTCGGGAGAAATTTAATCGAGAGATGGGAAAACAGATTTCAGGGCTCTCTCCACAATCGCTCATGGCGCTTGAGCGCTATCCCTTTCCAGGAAACATCCGTGAACTTCAGAATGTTATGGAGCATGCCTTTGTGTGCTGTGAGGAGCCCATCATTGAATTGGAGCATCTTCCTGCTGATTTACAACACCACTACCATGAGCATCGGGAATGGACGGATACAGAATCGTTGCAGGCTGTCGAACGGCAAGCCATTTGCCGTGCCCTGGATAAATCAGGGTGGTTTTTAAAAGAAGCCTCACAACAGTTAGGAATTGGTCGCTCCACTTTATGGCGAAAAATGAGACAGTTTGGTATTAAACCCAACACCTAAGCGTTTCATTATGGAATCATTTGATACCTAAAGGTAATTTATGATTAAATGCTAAATAAAATCAGCATTTTAACTAAGATATAAAAAATAAAAAAAATTATAGCGTTTCATTTTAAAACATTTAATTTTATAAATATTTAAAAAATAGCTGAAAATCAATAACTTACTCATTATGTCCTTCGGTATCTCCTTTGCTATGTACGGGCATACGAATTTATTTTTTCATCATTTTGTATGTCGGGAAGGGAAAAAATGTATGGATTGTCCAAGATGTCAGGGAATTATGATTCAAGATAAATTTGGAGACGTGGCCGATGAGGCTGGGGCCATGTATTTTTCTGGGTGGAGGTGTATTACCTGCGGGGAGATTTTGGACCCCGTGATTGCCGCCAATCGCCAACACCACCATGAACCCCTTATTGGGCGTTCGCGAAAAAAGTTTGCCACGCAACTTGGATAAGGGTTTTTTTCTTCCAATTTCCTCCTATCCGTTTGGCTAATTTACTCGAACCTCGAGCCCTTTTCGCTCGCTATTTTTCTGGAATTGGGTTCCAGGAAAGGTGTGGTCTCTGTAAGCTGTTAGGAAAGAGGGATTCCTATGTGAGAAGAAAAAATTATGAAAGGATTTTTCCAATGATGATTCATAAAGGAGAACCATAAATGGCTAACGAACAAGATCTGCCGCATGTATCTGCGGGGGGCAATGAGGCACAGGAAAATCCTCTTCCTGGTGTCAACCATATTATTGCGGTCAGTAGCGGAAAGGGTGGTGTTGGGAAATCTACAGTGACGGTCAATCTGGCGGTTGCCCTTAAGCAGGAGGGTTTTTCCGTTGGCGTGATGGATGCGGATATTTATGGTCCCAACCTTCCTATGATGATCGGGATAAGCAAAGAACCCGTTAAGGAAGGTGAGAAAATCATTCCTGCGGAAGGACAAGGTGTAAAAGTTATCTCCATGGGATTTTTTGTTCCCGAAGATACACCGGTAGTGTGGCGGGGCCCCATGGTTCATTCGGCCATACAACAATTTTTTCGTGATGTGGTGTGGGGGGAACTGGATTATTTGTTGATTGATCTGCCACCAGGGACGGGCGATGTGCCCCTAACTCTCTCACAACTTGTGCCGTTAACCGGTGCCATTACTGTTACGACCCCTCAGGAAGTGGCCTTATCCGATGTGCGAAAAGGCATGACCATGTTTAAAAAAGTCAATGTGCCATTGCTTGGGGTCGTAGAAAATATGAGTTATTTTGTTTGTGGACATTGTGGAGAACGCAGTGAAATATTCTCTTATGGTGGAGGTGAACAGGCGGCAAAGAAATTTGAGATTCCATTTCTTGGACGTGTTCCCCTCGATCCAGCCATTCGAGAAGGAGGAGATCAGGGGAGACCGATTGTGACCAACAATCCTGACTCTCCACAAACGCAAGCGTTTTTTCAGATTGCTCGAGCCTTGATTGGCCAAATCAAGCAAGGTGAACAGAAAGAGAGTGGGACAGCCCGAACGCTTTCTAATATGCTCAAAAAAATTAAAGACCCCATACAGAAATCATCATAAATCCTGAGGGGTTCCTCTGATTTAGAAAAAGGAGACGTGATGGGAGAGTGGATTCAAATTGTTGGCACAGACGAAGTCAGCCCAGGAAATGGAATGGTAGTTGAAGTCAAGGACAAATGCCTAGCGGTCTTTAATGTAGATGGGACCTTCCATGTGATCGATAATATGTGCCTTCATCGAGGTGGACCGTTGGGTGAAGGAGATCTTGAAGGCGAGACAGTGACCTGCCCCTGGCATGGATGGGAATATGATGTGAAAACGGGTCAGTGCATTAACAATCCTTCAAGTAACGTAAAAGCCTATAAAACTATTATTGAGGATGGCGGAGTCAAAATAGAATTATAGGCCTATTTCCGAGATCCTATTTGAGTTGGTCTCTTCAGAGTAATGGTTGATCAGGCTGTGATTTGGTGCAGCACCTGACTGAGTTCTGCCAGACGAAATGGTTTAGCGACTACACCATGAAATCCAAAAGTCGAAAAGCGAGAGAGCACTGGATCATTCGAGTATCCACTAGCTACTATGGCTTTCACTTGCGGGTCGAATTGCCGCAGTTGTTGAACGGTATCCTTTCCGCCTAAACCTCCACTGACCGTTAAATCCAATATGACAGCGTTGAAGGGCTGATGCCGGTGATAGGCTTCTTGATAGCGTTCAAGTGCCTCTTGCCCTTCCGCGACACATTGTACCTCATATCCGAGGTGTCGCAGCATTTCGCTTAAAAGGAGCCGAATGGATTCTTCGTCATCCATCACCAAGACCCGCCCTTCTCCTGTTATGGGTTCACTGGAGACCTGAGCCTCGAGAGTCTGGATTCGTGATGCCGGCAAGTAAATCACAAAGGTGGTTCCTTGACCTAGAACGGATGAGACGGTGATGGTGCCATGATGATTCTGAATAATGGAATAGGCAGTACTCAACCCGAGTCCGCTCTCTGTCTGCTTGGTTGAATAGTATGGGTCAAATATTTTGTGTAAGGCGGAGGTTGGTATGCCGGGTCCATTGTCTTGAATCGTCAGCTTAATTGAATTTTTGGAATCGGCTGGCTCCTGTTGTTCCGCCTGCGGGTTATTCTCCCTCACATTTTCGGCCCTGATTGTGAGCGTACCACCAGTAGGCATGGCTTGATGGGCGTTGACCGCGAGGTTATGAATGACTTGGCCTATTTGACCTTCATCAGCTTCGACCAGCCAAAGATCATCGGGAATGTCACAATGGAAACGCATGGGAGTTCCCGACAGCGCAAAGGTGGCACAATCGGGAATTACATGTTGCAAGGCTAGGGGCTTTTTTAGAGGTCTGCCGCCTTTAGCAAACGTTAGCAGTTGTTGCGTGAGTTTTTTTGCCCGTAGCGAGGCGTTTTCTGCTTCGGAGAGAAAGGTAAATAAGTGATCCCGGGAGTTTACGCAGGCTTTGGTCAGGGAGAGATTGCCAAGAATCATAGTCAGCAGATTATTAAAGTCGTGAGCAATCCCCCCTGCAAGAAGGCCCAGCGAATCCAATTTACACGCTTTTAAACGTTCTTCATCTAATTTAATGCGCTCGGTCATATCACGGACAATCAATACGGCTCCTAAAAGGTTGCCATTTGTGCGTCGTAAAGGGGAGACGCTATAGACCACAGGGCGTTCTCCATGAGTGTGATCAAATAAAGGATAGTGATCCTGGGGATGAAGGGAGGTGCCCACTCGTAACACATGAGTGACCGGGTGTGTCCCTTCGAGTCCAGCATGGAGAAACCGAACCACTTCTTCAATGGATCGCCCTATGGCATCACGCTCCTTCCACCCAGAAAATTCTTCGGCCATGAAATTCATATAGGTAATGCGTCCTCGAGTATCCGTCGTAAAGACTCCTTCAATGATGGATGACAGAGTAATAGCCATACGTTCCCGTTCTTCTCGTAACGTTTCTTCGGCCAGCATCAAGCGGTGCTCTTGTTGAATTTGTTCAAAGGTCTGAGTCACGATGGAAGGGAGCAGCTCGATGAGGTTGCTGTCTTTAATGAAATAATCGCGTGCTCCCCGTTTCATCATCTTAACGGCCAAACGTTCGTCCCCTTGACCAGTGACGACGATAAATGGGACCGTGAGGTTGGCTTGGGTGAGTTGGTGGATCAACTCTTCGCCGGTCATATCGGTAAGCTGCAAGTCTAGAAGAAGGAGGTCGGCGTGATGGCGGGAAAGCCAAGTAAGGGCTTCTTGACCGCTGTGTGCGAAAGCGGTGCAGAACCCTTCACGAGAAAGGCAACGTTGAATCAGTGAAATGAGGCCTTGATGGTCGTCAACAATTAAGACGGTGCGGGAAAAAGACTGGTCCTCCATGAACACCCTCCTTCAACAAATGATCTGGCGATGAGAACTCTGCGTGTCGAACGTCATGTTGGGGGAAAAATAAAGACGAATAAGACGCAGAGCGCATCTGGCATTGATGAAAAAAGGGAGAAAACGGTAAAGATGTACTTATGGGCATGAGTTGTGGATTGGCTAAATCGGATTTCAAAACAAACTTGTTACATGCTAACGATGGCCGCACCGCTGAAATTTCGATCTGTTGAAAAAATGAACGCCGAGTCTAGCGAAATCAAAAAAAGACTTCAAGAAGAAAATGGACTTTTTTGGAAATCTTTCTCTCAAAATGGTTGTGGAAAAATATAATAAACAGGTTGTGGATAATAAATTTCAGACATGGCTTCATCTCAAAGTTCTTGATACTATTGAAATAATTTTTAGTCTCCTTGGGTATTCTCAGGCATAATGCTCGTCAAGCGACTTTTACTCTTAATCCCTCTGGTTCTCGTGCTGTTTCTCCTTCAATCCTATTTTTGGGTGCCCACTTACGAAAATCAGGCTTCAGGCAATCCGAACCGCTTGGTAACATATATCGAGGCTTCCAGCGGTGATGCCAAATTACTCAACCCCATCTTAAATGCTGATTCCTCCAGTGCCACTATTGTGGCTCAAGTCTTTGAGGGTCTCCTTGATCTTGATGAAAATCTGGCCTTACGAGGCCGATTAGCCACAGACTGGAAAATTTTTGAAAAAGCCTATCTCTTAGTCAATCCTCATCATCGTTTTCCGGACGGGACTGCCGTCACGGGCCACCAACTTCTTCAACGAATTCAGAAGATATGGCTGACAGGAAAGGATGAACACCTCAAGCAGTATGTACAATCTCTTGAAATTTTACCCGCTACGAAACGACAGGAAACCATTCCGATCTTAGTGCCGACAGCAGAAGGGCAATCAAAACTTCAAGAGGTTCCTGTGACGGTAAATGTTCCCGATCGTGTGGCGTTTACCCTATCCCAGGTGGATCAAGATCTGTTTAATCGGTTGAAACCTGTTTTGGGTGAACAGTATTTTGACCATTTTCCTTTCGAAACGATGATCCAATATCCTACCGATCTTTCGAAGAAAGTTGAAAACTCCCTTCGTGAAAAATTTGGCGAAATTCTACCGGTCGGAGAACATAATCCCACTATTGTGTTCTCTTTGCGAAAAGGTGTGTTGTTTCAAGATGGCCATGAATTCGATGCCGGGGATGTGAAGTTTACTTATGATGCCATCATGAATCCGAAAAATCTCTCACCGCGAACCCCGGATTTCGAGCCGATCAAAACGGTGGAAATTATTGATCCTTATACGGTGAAAATCGTCTATAAGCGGCTGTATTCCCCGGCGATCAATGCCTGGATTATCGGTGTCCTTCCCGAGCATTTGTTGAATGATGCTGCCTTAACTCGTGAAAAACGTGAACGGGGTTTATCGGAAGAAGCTCAACAAAATTTTGGAATGCGGGAAAGTCGATTCAACCGGCATCCGATCGGGAGTGGCCGGTTTGAATTCGTCTCTTGGAAGGGCGATCAATATATCCATCTTAAGCGATTTGAAAATTATTGGGATGGACCAGCTCAGTATCAAGATTATTATATGCGGATTATTCCCGAACTCTTCACCCAAGAAGTGGAATTTCGCACCGGCGCCATAGACTTTTATGCAGCGCAACCTCATCAAGTTGATCGCTATAAAAACGATTCGACCTATCAATGGTTTTCAAGTCTAAGCTTTGCCTATAACTATATTGGATATAATAATCGCAAGCCGTTGTTTGCCCATGCGGAAATTCGGAATGCCTTAGGCATGGCCATTAATGTGGATGAGATTATTCAATATCTGGTGTACGGAGAAGGGGAGCGAATTACCGGACCGTATCCAAAAAATACGGAATGGTATGATTCGACGATTCAACCTCTCCCCTACGACCCGCAAGAGGCGCAGGATATTTTTCGAAAACATGGATGGTCGCTCAATAGCGATGGATGGCTCGAAAAAGATGGGGAGATTTTTGAATTCAATTTGATTACCAATAATGGGAATCCCATTCGTAAAAATTTATTGACAATCGCCCAAAACTCTTGGAAAAAAATTGGAGTAAAAGTGAATACTCAAATATTTGAATGGGCGGTATTTCTCACGGATTTTGTGAATACGGGGGACTTTGATGCGGTCGTTCTGGGTTGGAGTATGGGCATCGATCCTGATCTATACCAAATTTGGCATTCGAGTCAAACCGGGCCACAGCAATTAAATTTTGTCGGCTACAAGAGTCCACGTGCGGATGCCCTCATTGTACGAATTCGTCAAGAATATAATCGAAATCGCCAACGGCAGCTCACACATGAATTGCATCGTTTGATACATGAAGACCAACCCTATACATTTTTATATGCTCCTCTCAGTACAAGAGTTTTAGACAAAAAAATTGTATTGGTTGAAACCACTCCTGATGGCCTGGAGGAGTACAAAAAAATTTATCCGACAAAGAGCGGCGATATTAATTATTATTTTCATAAATGGCGTAAGCTGAACCTGGAGCCGGATTTTTAGCAAGCCGAAGGGGACATGATATTTCAGTGCTTCTGTAGGAAGGCCGGTCACCGGTCTCGCATTTTTTAAAACTCTAATCGAATATCTTGGTGTATAGACTGTATTGGGTGAAAAGCGCTGCCATGAAAAAAGGATAAAGGCCTTTCAATAAGAAATCGTTGAGACCTTCATGTGGAATTATATTATTCGAAATATTTTTCAACGCATAATCTTGTTAGTGATCGTATCTTTTCTCGCCCATTCATTTATTCATTTGGCTCCAGGCGAACCCAGTGAAGTGGATCCCATGAACCCACGAATGAAGCCTGAAGATATTGCGAAAATTCGAGCAGCGTTTCATTTGGATGACCCGTTATATATGCAATATGCCTACTGGATACGCGATTTAGCCACCGGAGAATTAAAATCCTTTAAAGATAGTCAGCCGGTCCTTCCAAAAATTTGGGACCGGTTTCTCAACTCGTTACCATTGTTTATTCTAGCCACCATTCTAATATGGACGTGGGCATTCCCGACAGGCATTTATGGGGCTGTGTTTAGAGGAGGGGTATATGACCGGAGTACCGTCTTAATTTCGTATGCGCTGATTTCGGTACCAAGCTTTTTCTTGTCTTATTTAGCTATTTTGTGGGTGGCGGGTTGGTTTGGTGTCCCAGTCATTAGCATGAAAACATTTGGTATGGAACATGCTGAGCCAGCCTATAAAATCATGGATCGAGTATGGCATTTGGTGATTCCTTCTGTCATGGCAGCTCTTGGTGGAATTGCCGTGCTTTCACGATATGTTCGTTCGCAAATGCTCGAAGTCCTTAATCAGGATTATGTGAGGACGGCTAGAGCTAAAGGTCTTCAGGAGGATACCGTCGTATTTGGCCATGCGCTTGGAAATGCTCTATTACCGTTTGTGACCATGTTCGGGCTCTTACTTCCGGAACTTATTGGAGGGTCCGTAATTTTTGAGCAGATTTTTGCCTGGCCGGGGTTGGGAAGACTCGGGTACGAGGCCATCCTGAATAGAGATTTTCCTGTGATTATGACCTTAAATTTTATTGCGGCGATTTTAACGCTGGCTGGCACGTTATTGTCGGATCTCCTCTACGCCGTAGTGGATCCTCGCATTCGGTTGCATTGAGGGTATCTGTTTGAGGGACTTAACTTGATGAAGAAAAGGAATATTCCGGTGACTAGCCCGGCGGTTTGTCAATCCCTGGATCCCGAAGGCCTAGCTCCTCTCGAAACGCCCTGGCAGGAATTCCTGAGAGTTTTTAAGAAGGATAACCAGGCTGTTTTCGGATTCTGGGTGTTAATGCTCCTATTAGTAACAGCATTAGCCGGGAAAGCGCTCACGGAATGGTGGGTGGTGTTTGATCCAGAAGTCGTGAGGCTCACCGATAAATTTCTTCCTCCTTTTTCGGCTTCTTCGTCAGATAGCCTGTTAAGTGACAGACCTTTGGGTGGAGTGTACCTTATGGGAACGGATGAATTAGGGCGAGATGTGTTCGCACGTATGTTCCAAGGCTCATTTGTGTCCTTGTCCATTGGATTTGTCGCTGTGGGAATATCCGTGATTATTGGCATATTGTTGGGAGGATTATCGGGATTTTATGGACATGTCAAATTGGGGATTATAACCGTGGATACCCTAATCATGAGATTTACGGATGCCATGATGTGTTTTCCCAGATTTTTTCTTATTTTGACTGCGGTCGCTCTTCTTCCTCCGAGTATTTATACCATTATGATTATTATTGGGCTGTTTGGGTGGATGGGAACGGCCAGATTCGTCCGTGCAGAATTTTTCACGATTCGAGAACAGGATTATGTGACCGCGGCCAAAGCCTTAGGGATACCTGAAAAACGGATCATATTTCGCCATATGGTACCCAATGCGTTAGCCCCAGTCTTCGTTTCGGCTACAATTGGGGTGGCTTCGGCGATCCTGACCGAATCAGGTCTGAGTTTTTTGGGTTTTGGTGTGCCACCACCCTATGCTACCTGGGGGAATATTTTGTCTGACGGCAAAGGGTTTATTTTCGATGCTCCTTGGCTCTTTTTCATCCCGGGGTTTGCCATTTTTATAGTGGTGTTGGCCTTTAATCTTGTGGGAGAAGGCTTACGAGAAGCCCTCAATCCCAAATTGCGAACTCGCTAAATGGAATCCCATAATCATCCGCTCTTACAGGTGTCTAATCTTCGAACGTCGTTTTTTACCGACAAAGGTGAAATCAAAGCCGTTGATGATGTCAGCTTTACGTTGTTTGGGGGACAGACCTTAGCATTAGTCGGCGAGTCAGGGTGCGGAAAGTCGGTCACGGCCTTATCCATCATGCGCTTGCTCTCGTCCCCGGGGCGTGTAGTGGGCGGCACGATCAATTTTAAAGGACAAGATCTGCTCAGTCTGCCTGAATCGGGCATGCGGAAGATCAGAGGTAAGTCTATTGCGATGGTGTTCCAGGAACCCATGACTTCGTTGAATCCGGTGATGCGGATTGGGGATCAAATTGGGGAAGTCTTACACATTCATACCGACCTTTCGAATCAGGCTATTCGTCAAGAAGTTATTAGTCTTTTAGCGAAAGTACGCATTGCGTCACCGGAACAACGCATCGACCAATACCCCCATGAAATGTCCGGAGGTATGAAGCAACGTGTGATGATCGCGATGGCCTTAGCTTGTAATCCCGATTTGCTGATTGCTGATGAGCCGACCACGGCGTTGGATGTCACGATTCAAGCGCAGATTCTTGACCTGTTGTCTGAACTTCAACAAGATTTAGGGATGGCCATTTTATTAATCACGCATAATCTCGGAGTCGTTGCGCAATTTGCCCAGGACGTAATTGTCATGTATGCCAGCAAAATCGCAGAACGGGCAGAGGTCAAGAGCCTTTTCCGACAGCCCAGTCATCCCTATACCCGAGCACTTTTGAAATCGTTGCCACGATCTGGTGAACGGCAAGTACGCCTAGAGGCCATTCCTGGGACTGTGCCGTCGCCATTGCAATATCCTACAGGCTGTCATTTTGCATCGCGATGTGCAGAGGTGCTGGAACACTGTCCTACGCAACCGCCCCCAACGATAATGGTTGGAGAGTCACATGAAGCCGTGTGTTGGCTCCATGAGCCTCAAAAAGCCTAATGCACGCCAAATGCCAGTGAATACCCCCACACCACTCCTCCAAGTCACTGGATTGAAAAAATACTTTCCCGTTCGCAGTGGGATCTTTTCACGCGTTTCTGCTTGGGTCAAAGCGGTCGATGATATTTCTCTGCATGTTAATCACGGAGAAACACTCGGATTGGTAGGCGAATCGGGGTGTGGGAAAACAACGGTAGGCCGATCTATTCTTCGGTTGATGGAGCCTTCAGCCGGAGAAATTATATTTGAGGGAGAAGATGTCCTCGCGCTCAAACCCCGAGAGTTGAGACAGGCTCGCCGTCGAATGCAAATAATTTTTCAAGATCCTTATAGCTCGTTGAATCCACGAATGACGATCGGCTCCATTGTGTCTGAACCGCTCAAAATTCATAAAATCGCTAAAGGGCAGGAATTGCAGGATCGAGTCCATCAATTATTTACCAAGGTAGGGCTCAGGCCGGAGCATCAGGTACGGTATCCGCATGAATTTTCTGGTGGGCAGCGGCAACGGGTGGGCATTGCCCGTGCGCTTGCGCTCAACCCAAAATTTATTGTCTGTGATGAAGCGGTGTCGGCCCTGGATGTTTCGATACAAGCCCAAATCTTAAATTTGCTTCGTGATCTGCAACAAGAATTTCATTTATCCTATCTTTTTATCACGCACGATTTGAATGTCGTTCAATATTTGGCTGATCGCATTGCGGTCATGTATTTAGGAAAATTAGCCGAGGTGGCTCCAACCAAAGATCTCTTTACAGAACCCAAACACCCATATACTCAAGCGCTCCTGTCCGCCAATCCTGTCCCCGATCCAACTGTCACTTCCAAACGCAAGGTCCTTTCTGGCGATGTTCCCTCGCCATTACATCCTCCAAGCGGATGTCGATTTCATCCCCGTTGTCCCGAGGTGATGGACATTTGCAAAACTGCCGATCCTCCCCTGATAACCATTGGCTCTCCTGAAGGAGGGCACCAAGTCTGGTGTCATCTGTACCCCTAAGTGCGCTTCAGACGCCATCGGTAACTAGGAATGGCCACATCTCTGTCTAAGGGGGGATTATTCTAGCTCTTTAAGTACGTCTCTAGCTGGCCAAACTGGTTAGAAAAGCGTTAAAAATCGGTTTCAATAAGGCAAATTTTGTTGCCGCGGAGTGTCTAGTCTTTGAAGGCCCTAGGTAAGATATTTGTAATATAATAGAATAAGGTGAGAGATATATGCGTGACTCCTCCACCATTGGCTCTCTTCTGATAGACCGCCTCCACAAGCTGGGGCTCCGTCATATTTTTGGGATTCCCGGCGATTACGTATTAACCATTTTTCAGCTCATCGAAGAGTCTCCAATCCGACATATCGGGACCACCCGAGAAGATTGCGCGGGATTTGCTGCGGATGCCTATGCCCGTATCCATGGAATAGGTGGAGCCTGTGTGACGTATTGCGTGGGTGGTTTGAACATGGTCAATGCCATCGCTTGTGCCTATGCCGAGCGTTCGCCGGTGGTGTTGATTTCAGGCTCGCCTGGGCTATCGGAACGCCTAAAGAATCCGTTCCTTCATCATATGGTTCGAGATTTCTCGACTCAGCGTGATGTCTTTGAAAAAATTACCGTGGCTTCTGTGATTTTAGATGATCCGCATACCGTTGAGCGGGAGATCGATCGCGCATTACAAGCACTCATGCGATATAAACGGCCAATCTATTTGGAAATTCCTCGAGACCTGGTGTTAACCCCTGTGCAGGTGGCCTCGATGGAACCGCCAAAAGAAACCACATGCGAAAGTGATCCAGCCGCGCTAAAGGAGGCAGTTGCCGAAGTTCGCAGTCTTTTAGCCGATGCAGAGCGACCGGTTATTCTGGCCGGTGCCGAAATTCATCGGTTTGGACTACAAGAAGAACTAACCAAGTTAGTTGAGAATATGAATGTGCCAATTGCTACGACGTTGTTAGGAAAGTCGGTCATCCGCGAAGATCATCCCCTGAATATTGGGGTCTATAGCGGCCTGGTGGGGCGTGAGGAAATTCTAGAATTTGTCGAAAGTGCGGATTGTTTGCTTACCTTAGGAACCTTACTTACGGATGTTGACGACGCCAAGGCCCATGCGAGCCTACTCGCTGCTGGACGTACTCTGCATGCAACTGCTGACTCGATTGCCATCAAGCATCATACATATCACGAAGTCCGTTTTGAAGACTTTGTGCGAGCACTGGTTGTAGCACCCCTGCCGGTCTTTCCTGTACGAATGCTTCCGCAACGCGACAGCGTCCGGTTTATTCAGCCGGGACTAGAAGAGGCCGTGACCCTTCGCAATGTCTTTGGATATCTGGATGAGCTACTGAACGATACCATGGTGGTGATTGCCGATGTAGGGGAATCATTGTTTGCAGCGGCGGATTTGCGTGTCCGAAAAAGCGCGGAATTTTTGTCTCCCGCGTATTACACGTCTATGGGGTTTAGTGTGCCCGCTGCACTTGGTGCTGGGTTTGCAGATCCAGACCTTAGGCCTTTGGTGTTAGTGGGGGATGGGGCATTTCAAATGACTGGGACCGAATTGGCCACGTGCATTCGCTATGGCCAAGCTCCCATTGTAGTTGTGCTCAACAACCATGGCTATTCCACGGAACGGGAAATACTTGAAGGTCCGTTCAATGACATTCCTGAATGGCAGTACGAAAAAATATGTGATCTGTTGGGAGGGGGAGCTGGCTATCGGGTGGAAACTTTTGGACAACTGGTCCAAGCCCTTCGCAGCGCCGTTGACAATCCTAATCAAGTCCATGTGTTGAATGTATTTCTTGACCCCCATGATCGTTCCACAGCTATGAAGCGAGTTGCTCGGCGGTTGGCTAAACGTTTAGCAAAATAATGGACGGAAGTTTTCTTCTTTATGGGGTCAGACTCGAATTAATTTTTTTAATATCAAAGAAAGGAGCGTAGAGTAATTTAATTCGAGTCTGACCCTTAAATCAGTTTGAGTTGGTTGCGGGGCTGTGGAGGGGGTCCGTATAATGACCCTTTTTCAGATATCATTCTTTATTTTTCAGGACTGGACCCTCTATATGAATTCTGAGACTGTGGACAAAGATTCGAAAAATTACCCGATTCTTCGGAATTTACAATATTCCCCTCTCAAGCAGGGTGAGGAACAATATATTGTCCTATGGGACCCGACCGGGTTGTCTTCTGAAAAGTTGGTGCTGCCGCTTAATTATTTTTATTTGTTTCAGTTCTTTGATGGGGAACATTCTTTGGAACAGGTGGGTGGAGAATATTTGAAAAAGTACGGAGAATTCATGATGCCGGACCACCTCACCAAATTGGTAGCGGATCTGGATGAAAAATTATTTCTGGAAGGGGACCGACTGAAGGAAGTGCAAAAGGAAGCCATTGAGGCGTATCGCAAGCTTGATGTAAGGCCCATGGCGTTTGCGGGAAAACAATATGAGGCTGACCCCGTCGAATTGCGCAAACAAATTAAAGGGTTTTATGCCTCGAAAGAGGGCCCGGAAAAAGGTAAGGCCGAATGTGCTGGCCAGACGATTAAAGGTGTGGTGGCTCCAAATTTTGATATCAAGGAGGCCGGTCCTATTTACGCATGGGCCTATCAAGAATTACAGGAAGGTCAGGTCCCAGAGGTGTTTGTGTTGATTGGCACTTGTCATGCGGGGCTTGAGGGTGGAGTGGCCTTAACGGACAAAGATTTTGAAACGCCATTCGGGCGGGTTCCGGTAAATCGGGTAATTCTTGATGCGATAAGGCAAGAAACCGGTGGAGAGACATTTTTTGCTGAAGACATTTCCCATCTTCGTGAGCATAGCCTGGAATTTCAATTGCCGTTTCTTCAGCATGCACTCGGAGAAGGGCGGGAGATTTCCATTGTGCCGATTCTGGTGGACTTTCCTCCGGATACCCTGACTGGTGGGGAGTATCAACCGATCTTTCATCGGCTCGATCAATTTTTGACGATCATTAAGCGTGCCATACAAGCCAGTGGGCAGCAGGTATGCGTCATTGGCAGTGCGGACTTGGCGCATATCGGGATCCGCTACGGAGACAAAACACCGCCCACCGATTTTTCTTTTCATCGTTGTATGCAAATTGACTTGGAAATGTTGAAGAAGGTCGAAGAGGCTGATCCCGAGGGCTTTGCAGAGTTTATTCTCAAGGAAGGAAATCAGCGGCGGATCTTAGGGTTTTCTGTCATATTTACCTTGATGAAACTGTTGCAACGCGATGGGGATACGCTCAAAGGGCAGGTGCTGCGGTATGATCGGGGGATTACGGATCAGTTTAATTCCACGGTGACGTACGCTTCGATTGCTTTTGTCTAAAAAAGTATTGAAACAGCTAACAGCTTTGTTCTCGCCATAAATTGTCATACCTGCAGTTCTTTGGAAGGCATATCTTTTCTAACTTGCAAGTGCATTCCCTATTCACACTGTCGAAAATGACTGATTTGATGAATATGATAGAAGATATTTGGTCTGGCCCCCTTTCCTTCTTTAGTTCCCCTTCTCCGTTTACCACCAGTTATTCTTCAGCTCGAATCGTCATTCTCACGGGTTCGAAGGGGTTATCTCGTTCGTCGCGAGGTCCGGCTACGATTTGATCGACGACGCCCATCCCCTTCACCACTTTTCCAAACACCGAATATCTTCGGTCCAAGCTCCCTTGGTCTTCGACGCAAATAAAAAATTGTGATCCGCTGTCGGCAATGTCTCTTGTCGAATCTTCGGTGCGTGGAACTTTGGCCATTGAGACCGAACCCCGTCGATGGGGTCGGTCACTCGTTTCTGGGGGAAGGCTGAACCCTGGTCCACCTGTGCCATGCAGGTTGCGGTCAGGGTTTTTACTTTGTGGATCGCCACCTTGGATCAAAAATCCTGGGATCACCCGATGAAAGGAGGTACCATCGTAAAATTTTAGTCTGACAAGATTCAGAAAATTTTCGACATGGCGGGGGGCATCATCCGAAAAAAAACGGAGCTCAATATCCCCTAATGGAGTCGAGATGACAGCTTTGGGGTTTTTCTTTTGAAATTCAAAAGTGGGTGGCGTCGACATAGGAAAGGGACTGTACCAAGCGCTCCTCAGGGTCATCAACCCTCTCGGTGAGTTAGCCAAAAAACCAAGAAGAGATGGTTGACAGACAATATTCTCTGGTCATGGCCATGTCTAATGGGATATCGAATATTTTAAGGTTTGAGTTGTTCGATCAGGCGGCAGCTTTCCTTCAGGGGATCGCGCTCTCGAAATGATTGCTTGATCTGCTGGCATTTCGTGTTGACAGTGGGGGAAGAATGCAGGTTTTGGAGAGCTCTGATAATGTTTGGGGCACGAAAAGACCTGCTGGAAAGAGTGTTCCCAACCCCTAAGCTTTTGATGCGTGCTCCATTATCATATTGATCGAATGCATAGGGTTGAATGAGTTGAGGGATACCGGCACGTAATGCCTGGGAGCAAGTGCCGATGCCACCATGATGGATGAGGGCGGTGGAATAGAGCAGCAGAGAGCTTAAGGGCTCATAGGCACAGTGTAAAATCTGAGGTGAAAGCGGATGAGGAAGTTGTTCGGGGTATCGAGTGAGAAAAATTCCGGGTTGATTCAGGGTTTCGCAAACTTTCATGGATTCGCGAAAAAAGACCTTGGCATGTTTATTGGCGGATCCTGGAGTACATACCAGCGGTTTTGCGTGAGCGTTTAAAAATGATTGAAGGGATTTAGACAGACCTAGATTCTCCGCATCATCGTATAAGGGAAATCCTGTTAATGCTGTGGCAGGAGGCCAGTCTGGTTGCGATGGAGCAAACCATTTTGGAAAGAGACCCAGGACGAGGTCCGGAGAATGCAACCAATGATGGAAAATACGTGACACTGGCAAAAGGCCCAATTCTCGACGAAATTGGTTCAGTTTAGGTTTGAGGAGAGGGTCGATCATGAGGTGGTCGATGGCGGCCCATACCCCTTGTTTAAACCATACAGGCAACCAATTAGGAAGAGGCAGACCTGGCATGCGTGGTGCCTGATAGGCTGAATGAAAAACACCGGGTGAAAAATGGACCGTTGAGTTGGGAACATTATGAGTTTCCTGTATAAGGCGGGCGACAAAAGCAAGAGTGGAGCTGACCAGGATGGTTTTGCCAGGTACCAGATAGGAGCAAAGAAGGTGATAGGCTTCTTCGAGATAGTTGCCCGACATCATTCGTTTCATGATGATGCGCCAACCTTTATGAGGGTGCCACAAGTCAGGATGGTTAGCGACCGCATCATAATCCGTTGCGGAGCCCAAAGAGGTAAACGGTAATCCAGCTTGTTGAATCAAATGGGCGAAATGGCTGTTTGTGAAAAATCTGACACTATGGTCCCGAGCTTGAAGCTGGCGACCAAGACCTACTAAAGGCAAGATATCGCCATAACTGCCTACTGCGACCATTAATATGTTCATGGGAAATCCGTGACGTGTCTATTTGTGGCTTATGTGGTCGGCAAAAGACCAATTATTGGTTTGCCATCGTTTGAGACGGCAAAATCCCCAAGGTATATAGAGCCCAAAGGTGATAATGGTGAAGACCATGATGAGGAGCCAGTGCCAGAAGAATCCCAACCCCGTTCCATGAAATGCCAATTGACGTTGATGGATAAAGGTCTGCTCGGAAATCCAGCGTTGCTGTGCCGAGTAGGCCCATGGAAAGAATAGGCCGAAGGTGATGACTGTCAGAAGCCATGTCCAAATAAACAACCAGAGGCAACGTAACCCTGTTCCGCGAAATTCAAATATCCCTTGCTTCATGTTGCACCTCGGGGAAAGAGAAATTTATGATTTAAAAAAATGGTTTGTTGAATGAAAAATTTCAGTTGACCAATTTCTGTCTCTCATACTAGCGTATCAGATGAGTCAGTTGTTGGGCATAGGACGATATGAACTCCTTTCCGTACTCTTTTTATTTTTCTCTCTAAGGAGGTCGCGATGAAAAATATTGCCGTCATTCTTTCGGGTTGTGGATTTTTGGATGGAGCCGAAATCACGGAAGCCATTAGTACGTTGATTGCCATTGGACAAAATGGCGCACAATATAAAATTTTTGCCCCGAATAAAGATGTGCCTGAGACCAATCATTTGACACAAAAACCAACGGGACAACAGCGAAATGTGTTGCAAGAGGCTGCACGCATTGCAAGGGGAAATATCCAGCCATTGGAAGATTTAAAGGCGCAGGATTTTGATGCCTTGGCATTTCCGGGCGGGTTTGGGGCTGCCCTGCATTTATGTAATTTTGGAGAGAAGGGGAGTGGAGGCGAAATTGATTCACAGGTGGTTAGAATTTTGAAAGAATTTCATTCGAGTCGAAAGCCGATTGCCGCAATTTGTATCGCGCCAGCCATTATGGCGCTTGCCTTTGGGGACAAGGGCGTGAATGTGACGATCGGGGAAGATGCCGGGACGGCTGCAGAAATCGAAAAGACAGGAGCCAAACATCAAAATTGTGCTGTTGAAAAATTTGTTGTGGATCAGAGCAACAAAATCATCACCACACCGGCCTATATGTATGGATCAGCCCAGCCGCACCAAATTTTCGCGGGAGTGAGTGGGGCCATTGCTGAACTCATCAAGCTGGCGTAGGGGAATAGGGCGGGTCCAGATAAAGGTGAGCACTCCAATTCCCATACAGATGAGGGCACCTTTAATAAGGATTGAAAGGCTGAGAAGAACAATAGAAAATGAGAGGAGCACAATCATGAGAACCGTGGCTGTGACCTTGGCGTCCTGGCTGATGCTTCCGTGCTTTTCCCAGTTCTGAATGATGGGGCCAAGGTGGGGTTGGTTGATCAACCAGGAGTGAAGTCGTTCTGAACTCCTAGAAAAACAATAGGCTGAGAGAAGTACAAAAGGGGTGGTGGGCAATAACGGAAGAAAAATTCCGATAATCCCGAGAATCAAACTGGTCCAGCCCGAGACCATGGCCAGATATTTGAGAGGAGTAGATTGAATCATTGTTGAGCAACAGGCTGCAGGCAAACAATCAATTAATGTACATTAATCGGCGAAATAGCTGAAAATATTGAGTTAATATAGGGTCAGACTCGAATTTACAAATTCAAGTTTGACTTCTAATTTCTAGATGGAGACTTATACGGTGACGACGATTTTGCCTTTTTGTTGGTTAGAGGCCATGTAGCGATGAGCTTCGACAATCTCTGCCAAAGGAAAGGTCCGATCGATGATCGGGTGAAGTTCTCCGGACTCTAAACCTGAATAGATATACTTTTTCCCTCGTCGCAACATGTCCGGGTCTTTGACGATCTCAAACAGCGTATAGCCTCGTATGGTTAATCCTTTCGCCAATGCCGGGAACAATGGAAAGGGTGTGGGGTGTGGAGCCAAGGCTCCATATTCAAAAATGATCCCCCCGGGCGTGGTGACCCCCGCCAGTTGCTCCAATAAGGGACCCGCGACGGGATCAAAGACCAATCGCACGCCTTGGTTAGACGTGAGGGACATTCCCCGTTCCACGAGATCTTCCTCATCTGTCACGATCACATGATCCGCGCCGGCTTCGAGGAGAAAGGCTTTTTTATCAGTTCCGCGGGTTGTGGCGATGGCCATACCACCCACTGCTTTGACAACCTGGATGGCAGCTAGGCCGACGCTACTACTGGCTGCAGTTATGAGTACCGCATCATCCTGTTTCACGTTTCCATATTCTACGAGCGCTCCATAGGCGGTCATGTATTGCATCCAGATTGCGGCCCCTTCAATGGCTGTTAACTTAGGTGGATATTTGGCCGCTGCATAGGCTGGGACGGTGGCGCTCTCACCGTATACTCCATATTGTCCGATGGAAAAAGAGGGAATAGTGCTGACCCGATCGCCGATCTGAAGATCCGCAACGTCAGGACCGACCGCGTCAATGACGCCAGCGGCTTCGTATCCTATTCGTGATGGACACTCGGGTGTCTCGAGGTATTGCCCTTTTCGAAACATGATCTCAGCTCGATTCAATCCGATGGCTTCGACCTTGAGACGAACTTCTCCCCGGCTTGGTTCCGTTAAAGAGAGCTCGTCGAGTTGTAAGACCTCCGGGCCGCCAGTTTTGTGAAAGCGCACGATTTTTGGCATCAATCACCTCTCCTCACCTGAGGGGAATTTTATGTTTGAGATCGATTAGTGACGAACTGTACGATCTCGTCAAGATTCTCTCCCGCATCTCGAACTTTTTCCAGAAATTCAATGGGAGTCACATTCACTCGATTTAAAAACCGTCGGTCGCCACCGCAAGCATACATCAAGTCCGATGGGAGTTCCCCGCGGAGTTTGGCTTGGGCTTTGGCAATAATTCGGGGAAACCATTCCATGCCAGCTAGAGAGGCCCTTCGGGCTGGGAATTCGGATTCCGGTATACGATGGGCGGGAAACTTCCCTTCTTGTTGGTTAAGGAAATAGTCACGGCGAATTCGAGTAATGGCAAGAGCTGTTTCCGGGTCCGGGTCTCCATCGTCGCACCAATCTTCCACAAAGTCGAAAATTTCTTGAGGGGTCGCACCAATGGTCGCGAGAAAAATTTCTTCATCCTTTGAGAACATTGTCTGTACATTCCTCAGGCCTTTTTCGTACGCATGAATTTTGGCTTCAAAAAGGGCACTGAACGGCGTGATCCAATCAGTTGATGCATCAGGCATGTTTTGAATGTCTTTTTGGAGGCTCCCTGGAAGAGATGATGGTCCACTATATTGTAGGGTGGTTGGCATAAATTGTCTCCTCCTGGGTAGCGAAATTTTTAGTAGGTGTGAACATGATCAGTGTTTACACTGAGACTGAGGAATGTTCCTTTAAGGACTCATTTTCAGTTTCCAGTTGTTCTAAACGCCTGATGAGGGGTCGGACGATGGCATCGACCTCTTTTTGAGAATATTTCACCGGGATATGTTGCCGACAATTACTATCCCACGCCTCCACATGGAACCGAATCACCCGTTCGGCTTTTCCTTTGTACTGAGAATCTGTGAGTTGTGAAAGTAAATTGGGATCATCCTCAATTACCTCTGCTGTTCCCCAAATCTTGATCCGGTTTTGATTCGAATAATCCATGAGGAATAAAAAAGCCTGATTATTTTCTACTAAGTTTCCTAGGGAAATATATTGCCGATTGCCAGCAAAATCGGCAAAAGCCAGCGTTCGATCATCCAGGACTTTGAGGAACCCTTTGGGGCCTCCTCGATGTTGGATGTATGGCCTCCCTTCTGCACTGGCCGTGGCCAGATAGAAAGAGTCCACTTCTTTCAAAAAATCAAAAAGTTCTGGTGTGATTGTGTCGGACCATCCGGCTCCCGCTTCCATTCGCGCATAGTGTGTGCGGGATCCTCTTCGCACCTGCATAGCTTTCACCGATGGGGTGAATGCGATATCGCTGATCGGTGGTATCATGGCGTCGTCTCCTTTTTCCAACGACCACTGTTGTTAGGCTCCTTGTTCGTTCAGGGTCAGATAGTCCGTATAGCCCTTCGAGTCTCCCCCATAAAATGTGGCACGATCATAAGGGGTTAGAGGGCCGGACTTACGGATTCGTTCCGGGAGGTCCGGGTTAGAAATAAAGTGCCGTCCAAATGCGACCGCATCAGCCATATTCTTTTGTATAAATTCACGAGCTGAATCAGGAGTATGTCCGCCAGCCGAAACCAGAACAGTCTTGAATGCTCCCCGAAACAATGAGGCGGCTTGCGGGGTGTCTTCAACAATTTCGTCATGCATCCCCGGGTTCGCTAACCGTGGCTCAATGACATGGACATAGGCCACGCCTCTGGCATCCAGCTCGCGAAGGACATAGGTGAACAATCTGATCGGATCACTATCCTTCATGCCATTAAACTTTCCATAAGGAGATAATCGTATGCCGACACGATCGTGCCCCCAAACTTCCATGACAGCATCTACCACCTCCAATAATAGACGGGCACGATTCTGGATGGAACCACCATAGTGGTCAGTCCGTACATTGGAGCCATCTTGAAGAAACTGATCCAGCAAATAGCCATTGGCTCCATGTATTTCCACGCCATCAAACCCGGCCGCTTTTGCGTTTTCGGCGGCTGATTTGTAATCAGCGACAATCCCTGGTATCTCTTCCGTTTCAAGTGCCCGTGGAACGAGTATAGGCGTTTCCTGCCAATCAACCGTCAACGTTCCACTGTTTTCCACCGCAAGCGCTGAAGGGGCAACTGGTCGTGCCCCGTTGGGTTGATGTGAGGGGTGAGAAATGCGCCCCACATGCCAGAGTTGAAGAAAGATACGGCCGCCGGCCTGATGCACGGCATCGGTGACGAGTGTCCAACCCCGGACCTGCTCCAGGGAATGGATGCCGGGGGTACCTGGATACCCCTGCCCCTGTTGAGAGATTTGGGTGGCTTCGGAAATAATCAAACCGGCAGATGCACGCTGCGCATAATATTTGGCATTGAGTTCGTGAGGGATATTTCCTGGTTGCATGGCCCTCATACGCGTGAGCGGGGCCATGATGATACGGTTTGGCAACGTTAGAGAACCCATCTGTAATGGATCAAAAAGTATTGTCATAGTCAGTGTCCTTAAGGGATGAAAGACATATAAAGCAATTCCAACTCCTCAATGATGCGAACTTTTACCAGCAGGCTACCATGTCCTTGATCTTCCTATCTTCCTCCAAGGCCAAGGGGCCGGTGTCGAGTAAATGAAACTCCAGGGTGAATCGTTTCATGAACAGGCTCCCTTACTTTGATGTGTGAGTATATTTGGCAAAATATTCTGCTATGTCATGAGCCTGCCCCTGTAGCTGTTGCCAGAGGCGGGCTTGAATTCTTTTTCCGTCATCCCTGCATGCCGTTGGCAAGCATCATTCCCACGCAACCCCCCAATAGATTCCTGACAACAAATTTCAGGAATGACTGAGTGGCACATTCCACTTTCTGCCATAGTTCCTTACACTTCCCATGGCAATAAGACAAAGTTGCCATTGACTTGGTTGTCTGCCAAAAGTCGATGGGCTTCGGCAGCTTGGCTGAGTGGAAACGTCCGATCCAGCACAGGCTTAATGCGACCCAGACGGACCTGCTCCAAGCCCCATTGCAAGTCTTCGGGATCAGCAAAGATTGTCCCTCGAAGTTGTTTCTGGGTAAAAAAGAAATCTCTGATATTCAGGGTGACTTCAGCGCCGGCTGTAAAGCCATAGGCCACGATGATGCCGAAGGTGCGAACGGCGTCGATGACCTGGGAGAACTCGCCGCCTCCCACATTATCGATGGCGACGTCGGCCCCTTGCCCTCCTGACCAAGTCTTGACCTTCTGCACCAAGTTCTCGGTTCGAATGTTAATCACGAGATCTGCCCCAAGCCTCTTCACATACGAGCCTTTTTCGTCATCACGCACGGTGGCTGCGACTTGAGCGCCCAGTGCTTTGGCCACCTGAATATGCATGCTTCCTGACCCAGAGGCCCCTGCCGTGATCAGCACCTTATCGCCAGCTTTGACTTCCCCGACCTTCTTGACGGCACGCACAGAGGTGCCGAGAACGACAGGTAGTGTAGCGACTTCTTCCGGAGAAAGTCCGGTGTCATCTGGTACCGTCCAGCGAGCGGGGACTTCCATATACTGAGCATAGGCGCCCCAAAGGTGTACCCCAGGTACCGCAAAGCTGGAAGAGTTGGCGAGTGGCCGATTGGTATCATCTTTTTCATTGAGGGTAAAGCCTGCTGCGGGAATGACTCGATCGCCAATTTGGACGTTTGTGACCCCTTTACCCGCTTCCACCACTTCCCCGACGGCGTCAACGCCAAGGATGTGGGGGAGTGGAAGATCGGGCATCACGGATCCATTGCGAAGATAGTGATCCAGGCGGTTTAACCCCGCTGCCAGAACCTTAATGAGTATATGGCCAGGCCTAGGTTTGGGTAGATCGATCTCTTCATAGCTTAAAACTTCTGGGCCGCCGAATTGGCGCAGCACTGCAGCCTTCATGGTTGGTGGCAGAGGAGTTCGTCCTGTTTTTTCTTTGGCAGATTCTTGTAATGTGGCAGTGCTCATGAGTGCGATCCTTTCAATAATTAAATGATTTAAATGAGTTCCTATTTAAGCGGTGATCCCTCTCCCTGTGGAAGAGAGAGGGAGTTCATGGAATGATTAGGGGTTATGGTAAAACCGTTCATGCGTGATTTTGCCGTCCTGCCATTTGGCGACCACGACTTGTTCCACATGAACCAGAGTACCATCAGTGGCTACCCAATCCATGACGGTTTCATAAAAGGTCACATTGTCCCCGACTCCTGTGGCCTTCACCTCGAAGTTTTTCCATTCCTTCACGGTAGAAAGAAATGCTTTCTCGCGTTCTACATTAGCTGCACGACCTACGGTCGGGGCTAAATTGTTTTCTTGCATTGTGACATCTTCCGCATAAAATTCATTGATCGCATCCACAATGCGGCCTTCTCGAATGTAAGAAAATAATTCCTCCAATCGATCCTGAATGCTGATGGTGGTAGTGGAAGTGCTCATGATCGTGCTCCTTTGGTTAAAAAATAATTAGTGAATGAGTGTGGCCTTAACGTCCTGCCTGTGTTGCCAATGAGTCGACGGTCGAAAAGTCGATTTCCGTTTCTGCAACATGATTAAAATAGTTCGTAAAGAGTGACAGCGAAATGTTGGCGATGATTTCCACGATGTCGCCATGAGAAAAACCCATCTTTCGGAGTTTGGCCAGGTCTTCGTCGCGGACCCATCCTCGGGTTTCCACAACCTTGCGAGTGAAGGTCAGGACCGTGGCTTCCCTAGGATCGGGGGAATCTCCTCGCCGACTGTCATCGATGACTTCTTCACTCAAGCCGACCGATCGCCCGATGGCGGAGTAAGCTGCTAAACAATACTGACAGTTATTGGCTTCCGACACGGCCAAAGCGATTTGTTCCCTAAGTTTTGCGGAAAGATTGCCCTTCGAGAGGGCATGCGAAAAATTGAGATATCCCTGAAGAACGGCTGGAGAATTCGCCATGGTCCGCATAATGTTGGATGCGAACCCCAGCTGACGTTCCACTTCCTGGAGTAACTCGGCTGCCTTCCCGGTAGCCTGCTCTGGGTTAATGGCTGGTATTCGTGACATTCGTTGATCCATTCCTACGGTTCTCTTTGCAAAAATTTCATAGGCTGTTTCGTGGTATTACAATCGATATGCCAAGCAATGAAAAATCGCAAATTATTGTTTTTATTAAATAATTAACTTTTTTACCAGAGATTTTATCAACGATATTTCGTGCTTAACGAAAATTCATTGCACAAACACGAAATTTCGTTTATCGTTTCGATTATGAGTACAAGTATGACCAATCGAATACCGGAATGTGCTGCACCCAATACCTTGGACTCACTCAAATGTCTGGTCTTGGACATTGCGCAGCAACGCTCCCTCAATGATTTGTTGTGGCTCATCGTCCGTCGTCTGGCAGATCGTCCCACGGTGGTGCTGGCCAGAATTTGGTTGATTCGCCCTGGAGACATCTGTGCAACGTGCCGTTTCAAAGACGACTGTCCCGATCACACGCAGTGCCTTCATCTGGTCGCCAGCGCGGGGCGTTCGGGAGCCAAAGACAACCTCGAATGGTCCAATACGAATGGCTACTTTGCGCGATTTCCATTAGGCGTCTGTAAAGTCGGACGGATCGGAAAGACCGGCGAACAACTCGTCATCAATGAGTTGGACAATAATCTTGAATGGATTGCCAAACCGGAGTGGGCTGAGCAAGAAGGCATTCGCGGATTTCATGGACAGCCGATTATCTACAAAGGAGAAATCCTAGGCGTCTTGGCAGTGTTCGATCGCGAACCGGTCACACACGAAGCCACGCTGTGGTTTCGCATGATTGCCGATCACGTGGCCGTCGCCATCGCCAATGCGCGAGCATTCGAAGAAATTGAACGCCTTAAAGCCCAACTGGAATTGGAAAACACGTTCTTAAAAGAAGAAGTGTTGGAAGCGCAGAACTTTGGAGAGATTGTCGGGCAGAGTCCCGCCATCGCCAATTTGGTGGAACAAATTGAGCTGGTGGCCCCCACCGATGCGACGGCGCTTATTTCCGGGGAATCAGGAACAGGCAAAGAACTGGTCGCCCGCGAAATTCATCGGCGCAGCCGACGCAAAGATCATCCGCTTGTGCGGGTGAACTGCGCGTCGATTCCTAGAGAACTCTATGAAAGTGAATTTTTCGGGCATGTCAAAGGCGCATTTACCGGGGCCTTAAAAGATCGAGCGGGCCGATTTCAAGCCGCTGACGGCGGCACCTTGTTTCTGGATGAAGTGGGAGAAATTCCTTTAGAGATGCAAAGCAAGCTCTTACGAGTCATACAAGAAGGCGAATATGAACGGGTGGGGGAAGAGACGACACGAAAGGTCAATGTTCGCATCATTGCGGCGACCAATCGGAAGCTGGCACAAGAAGTCGAGGCTAAACGCTTTCGGCAAGACCTCTATTACCGGTTAAATGTGTTTCCCATCGAAGTAGCCCCATTGCGCAACCGCAAAGAAGATATTCCCTTATTGGCAGCGACCTTTATGGCGCAGGTTCGCAAAAAATTGAACTGTACCACAGGAAGAGACCTCACGCAGGCCGAAGTCTTAAAGCTGCAAAACTATCATTGGCCGGGAAACGTGCGGGAGTTGCAGAACATTATTGAACGCGCGGTGATCTCATCTCGATGCGGCTCGGTCAAATTCGATCTGCCCGTGCCGCAAGCTACCGGAACTTCCCTGAAAACGCCGATCAAGAAAAATGGCGACAATCCCAACGAGGTGCTCACGGATGAAGACTTGCGTCTCCGTGAAAAAGCCAATCTCGAAAAAGCCTTACAACACACCGATTGGAAAATTTACGGCACCGGCGGGGCCGCCGAACTCCTCGGTCTCAAACCCACCACGCTCCTCTCCCGCATCAAAAAAATGGGAATTGTGAAGGTAGGCTAAGAATGAAGGAATTCTCCACTGGGATCTTCATTAGTATAGTGTATTCAACATATTGAAATACTTGGACTCATGGATCTTGAGTGCTATTATGCATTCATTGGAATGAAAAAATGCCGAAACCCGTAGAAGTCAAACCCCTAAAAAATTTCCGCTTATGGCTGCGCTATGATGATGGGATCTCAGGTGAAGTGGACTTGTCCGATCTGGCAGGGCGTGGTGTTTTCAAGGCTTGGGAACGCCCTGGATTTTTTCAAGAAGTCCATCTTGGTTCTCAGAAGGAAATTTCTTGGAATGATGAAATTGACCTCTGTCCGGATTCTCTTTATCTAAGACTGACGAAAAAAACTCCCGAAGATGTCTTTCCAAATTTGAAGTCAGGCGTGAATGCCTGAAATCTGCCGCTTCTATGGGATTATCATCAAGATGTATTTTGATGACCACAATCCTCCTCATTTTCATGCCGAATATTCAGGCCACGAAGCCTTGATTGACGTAAACACCTTGACCGTGTTTTCAGGCCGATTGCCAACACGTGCTCAGGCTCTGGTCACTGAATGGGCGACTCTCCATCAGGAAGAACTACGCTCTGATTGGCAAAAAGCCAAGAGTTTAGAGCCATTAGAAAAAATAGAACCTCTTCCCTAATGAGGGCGGAGCGGCATTCAAGACTCTTATCAAAAAAAATGGCGACAAGCCTAACGAAGTCCTCACCGACGAAGATATGCGCTTGCGCGAACGAGCCAATATTGAAAGGGCGTTACAGCAAACCGACTGGAAAATTTACGGCACCGGCGGAGCCGCTGAACTCCTCGGCCTCAAACCCACCACCCTCCTCTCCCGCATCAAAAAAATGGGGATTGAGAAGGTTTTGTGAAATTGAAAAGGAAATATTTGACTGTAAATATTCATAAAGGACAATGGGCAAAAACTTTTAGCGTTTTGATTAAGATGTTTTGAATTAAGCCTATGCTGTTTTTGAAATTTTCCAATTTTCATAAAGTTGCAAGAAAGGCGAAATAAAATGTCAGAAAATGGACTCTGGACCATTAGTTTTCTTTCCACTGTCAATCTTATTGGATCAGGTGTATTGGTAATGAATAATGGGCGCCTTCTGGGGGGAGACGAGGGTTTTTACTATTCTGGGTCTTACGAAACAACTCCTACCAAGGAAATTTCAGCAGAAATCAAGGTAACTCGTTTCAATCCAGCGCACATTTCTGTTTTTGGGAATATAGGCCAGTTTACCTTAAATTTCAAAGGAATTCTTAACGACCTATCCTTTAAAGGTGTAGCTTCCGTAGATATAAATCCCTCACATAAACTTCGTATTGAGGGCACGAAAAAGGAAGAGCTATGACTGCAAGCGCACTGAGGGAACAGTATGAAAATCGTTATGATTCCCTTATTGAGTTGAAGAGGGTGGTAGAGCAAGTTTCACGTAGAGCTCTCTCTCAGAAAAAAATAAAATTCCATTCTGTCGGGGGGCGAGTAAAAGATTTCGACTCCTTTCAGGATAAAATCCTGAGAAAAGGACTTAGTGATCCTTTCAATGATGTTAAAGATCTTGTTGGAGTACGAGTGGTATGCCTTTTTCGTCCTGAAGTAGAAAAAGCGGCATCTATCATAAAAGACACTTTTAATATCCTTGAGGTAGATGACCAAATGGAAGGTGTGAGCCCGGACAACTTTGGATATATGGCCCTTCATTTGAAAGCAAAACTAAAAGATTTACAAGTTGAACCTAATATGGAGATTGTGAAAAGTTTTCCCTTCGAGGTGCAAATTAGAACTATTGCTCAAGATGCTTGGGCGACTATATCTCATCATCTGGACTATAAAAAGGAGAGTGATATTCCAGAGAAGTTGAAGCGAGATTTCCATGCTCTAAGTGGACTTTTTTATGTGGCAGATGTTCACTTTTCATTATTGGAAACAGAAAAGGCAAAAAGTTTGATGGAGAATTTGTAATAGACAAGAATAAGCATAAGCATAAGAGAGGAAGTCTGTTGTTTGATGTTTTTATTCTGACTGTTCTTTTTATGATTTGGTGGCATGTTTTTTCCACTAGTCAGGTACTCTCGCTAATATCCAAGCCGATCAAAATCTTTTTAGTTTTTTAGGCAAATTTTGGCGTTCTATCTTCCATAAATTAGGCTTTTGTTGACCGAGTCCGAGCGGGCTCGACTTGCCAAATATCTCACGGTAAAATCTTTTTGATTAGGCGGGGCCAATTCCAGCCCATGAGCCTTGCGTCCTGTGAGGCTTCCATACCATTGACGCGATCGGTGATAAAATTGACATAGGTTCGTCGTAGTCAAAAGCTCTTAGGAGTTCAGAAAGGAGAATGAAAGACATGACGGTTGAAGCTCAGACACACGCCTTCCAAGCGGATACCAAACGGCTTTTACACTTAATGGTCCATTCGTTGTATACGCACAAGGAAATTTTTTTGCGAGAACTGATTTCCAACGCATCCGATGCACTGGATAAATTGCGAATCGAAGCGCTACGGAAGCCAGAATTACTCAAAGACGGGGAAACGCTCGAAATTCGACTCGATACCGATGCGCAAGCTCGAACCTTGAGCATCCACGACAACGGGATTGGGATGAGCCGCGAGGAAGTCATGTCGCATATCGGCACTATTGCCAAGTCGGGCACACGGGAATTGATGGAGAAACTCAAAGAAAAATCGGACGCCGACTCGGCTACGGAATTGATTGGCCAATTTGGTGTCGGTTTTTATTCCGCCTTTATGGTGGCCAAAAAGGTCACCGTTATTACTCGGCGTGCCGGTGAAGACACCGCGACCCGCTGGGAATCGACGGGGGAAGGCGAATATACGCTTGAAGATGCCCAACGTGACACCCATGGCACCACGGTGACCCTGGAGTTATTGCCTGTTGACCGCGAAGGGGGTATCGAAGATTTTACGGAGCAATGGGTGCTCACCCGTATCGTGAAGCGCTATTCCGACTTTGTCACTTTCCCGATCATTCTTAAGGTTATACGGGAGGAAGTTGAAAAAGACGAGCAGGGCCAGCCGAAACCCGACGGGCAAAAAACGACCATGGTGGAAGATAAAACGCTGAATACGATGAAACCGATTTGGACGCGAAGCGACGTCACTGACGAAGAATATGCCGAGTTTTACAAACACGTCTCGCATGATTGGTCGGAACCGATGAAAACCTTGCGTTTTCGGGCTGAAGGTCGCATCGAATACCAAACACTTTTGTTCATTCCCTCGCAGGCTCAGAATGATCTGTTCTACAACTCTTCGGAATACGGTCTTCAGCTCTATGTGCGTCGGGTCATGATTATGGAACGTTGTGAGGAACTTTTACCCCGGTATTTGCGGTTTGTGAAAGGTCTGGTGGATTCGGCGGACTTGCCCTTGAACATTTCCCGGCAGCGGTTGCAGGAAGATCGGTATATCACCCAGATCCGGAAATGGATTTCTCGAAAAGTTCTCGATACCCTGGATGAGATTCAGCGAGATGATGCGGAACAATATCTGAAATTTTGGGAACATTTTGGCAATGCGTTGAAGGAAGGTGTGGCCGACCAGGATTACCGAGACAAAATTCTCGGCTTGTTGTTGTTTGCCTCCTCGCAAGATCCAGAAAAGTTGACGACACTCGACGACTATGTCACACGGATGAAGGCCGATCAAAAAGAAATCTTTTACCTCACCGGGGAATCTCGCAGCGTAGTCGAACATTCTCCTCACCTGGAAGCCTTCAAAGCCAAAGATTATGAGGTGCTGTATCTGACATCCCCCGTCGACGAGTTTTTGTTGCAATATGTGTTTGAGTTCAAAGAAAAACGCCTGAAGTCAGTAGGAAAAGGCGCAGTGGATCTTGGGGATGAAAGCGAGCAAAAGGAAACCTCGGAGAAACTACAAACCCTTCAAGAGCAGTACAAAGATGTGTTTGCAGTGTTACAGCAGAAACTTGAGGATCACATCAAAGAGGTTCGGTTAACTAACCGTCTCACTTCCTCTCCTGTGTGTTTGGTGGGAGCCGAACACGATTACAGCCCGCAGCTCGAGCGTTTGCTCAAGAAAGATGATGCCCAGAAACAAAAACGGATCATGGAGCTGAACCCGGATCATGCGATTGTGACGAAGCTCAAAGAGCGGTTCGAGAAGGATTCGACTGATCCGGTGATAGCGGATTATGCAGAATTGCTCCTGGGCTACGGTTTACTCGCCGAAGGGTCGCCAATCCATGATCCGGTTCGGTATAACCAAGTTTTGGCGGATCTGATGACCCGCACGTTGTAGAGCCTGGTGAAAAAAAGCCACCTTGTAGGATGGGGTAGGCGAGGTGGCGTTCCCTTCTTTCGACGAAACTGCTTCCCGCAGACAGATTTCCATTTGTATCTGGGCCCTGAACCCCTAAATATCCTTATTATTCTCCGCTTCAATATTGTTTTGCTGTTTATCCAGTGGGAAATCTTTCCATTGACTGATAGGATTTTTGTAAAAGAAGAGGGCCCAAAAACACTCTATAGAGTGCTTTGGGAGTCAATAACCAATTAAAATAACAATTAATTCAATAAGATAATATTTATATGTTATTGTAAATAATATATATAATATTAATAAAAATATGTAATTTGATATAAAATTAAATAATTTTAATATTATAAAAAGTATAAAAATTAATTTATTTAATATCGTTTACAATATAAAATAGGCAAATGAAAAAAAGTAAAGCCACGATAGTCGATGACATGATCCTATCAAGATTGGGAGCTGATTCATTGTCTGGAAATCAAGGTTTCAGGCTAGGTGATTGGATTCGTCTTGTACGAAACTATTTGCGAATGACGCAGGTGGAACTCGCGAAACGAGCGAATATTACCCAGGCCAACCTTGTTGGAATTGAGTCAGGAAAAGTCGACCCCCGGGTCAGTACTCTCCAGCGAATTTATGAGGGGCTCTCTTGCGGTCTTAGTCTGGAGCCACGTCCTAAAAAACCCTTGGAGGAAATTCTGCGTAGTCGTGCTAGGGCGGTAGCTCTCCAACGATTGAAAAAAACGATGGGAACAATGGCGCTTGAGGATCAGGCTCCGGATGCAGAGATATTTAAAAAGCTTCTGGAAAAGCGAACAGACGAAATCCTGCGTGATCCTCGGGAAAAGTTATGGCGCAAAGATGATGATGGATGACTCCCAACCTCTGGGGGCAACATCCGGCGGGGATGTCTCAGGATTGATTCTTAGGCATCTCTCAACATCAGCTGCTCGCAATGCTGCCGAAGCCGAGGCAATCGATCGAGCCTATGTGACGTATGTGTTTCGCGCGCGTAGGAAAAAACGCGAGACTGAATGGCTGACGGATGGCTTTATGCGCAAAGTGCATGCAGATATGTTCGGCGCCATTTGGGAGGGGGGAGGTCAGTACCGCCAACGCAGACTAAATATTGGCGTCGAGCCCCATTTGATTCGAGAACAGATTAAACTTTTAACGGGAGATTTCCTTTCTTGGAACGATCATGAGTCCACTATGCCGGTTGTAGAAATCGCAGCACGGTTACAGCATCGTCTGACTTTTATTCATCCATTTGAAAATGGGAACGGACGGCACGTCAGGCTACTCACCGATATTTTTCTTCATTCGCGTCACCATCGAATACCCCAGTGGCCACAAATCCACCGTATGTCTCAGGGGAATGAGATTCGCAGTCACTATATCCAGGCCATGAAAAATGCTGACGATGGTAACCTCACCGACTTAATCGAGTTTATACAATCCTGTCTTAAAGAATGACAGCTAGATCCACCCCTTCCATACGCCCTCTTAATTCCTCCCGACCATATTGTTTTTGAGGTTGAAATTTCGCTACAAAGGTCAGTTTGCGTGCGGTAGAGATGTCTATGTTTCACATTTTTTAATCGGTTTTTATGAGTAATAAAACAGTCAAGCACGGTATGACATGGAGCAATAAACAAGGCTCATGAGAGATTTTCAAGAACGATTTCCCCAGATCATTAAGGTCTGCCTCTTGGCTCTTATCGTGAACTTCCTCGACGTCGTCGGTATTTGCGCTCTTCCGGATGCCAAGGCTTCATCCGAATTCCAGTCCTCCGTTGAGGCCATCGGTGATAGAGTTCGAGCTGCCTCGACGACGCCCGTGCCGGAAACGGCCGATGCCGTCCTTGTGCGAACCCGAGAATGGAAATGGAATCGGTATTTGAAAAGCGCCTTGAATCTTCCTGATTGGCTCGACCTTGGTCTGGAGCATCGAACTCGTTTTGGGGTGTATGATCATCCCTGGAGATCCAACCAACCGTTAGGGCGAACGGACCCTCAAATTGAGCAACGCTCTCGTATTCGTTTTGGTCTCAACGGGAAGGTCTTCAAGTTTCTGTTTGAAGGGCAGGATTCCCGAACTCATCTTGATGATCCCGGTGACTTTGTCAATAACACCATCGTGAATAAAACCGATATCCTCCAGCTCCTGGTCTCGGCCACGGCGACGAACGTGTTGGGAACCGGGCTTCGGGCAGATCTGCATGTTGGACGGCTTACTATGGATTTTGGCCGACGCTGGTTAATCGCGCGTAATGGCATGCGCAATACCACCAATGCCTTCGATGGGATCCATGGGCAGCTTGCCGATGGTCAGGATTGGAGGATTCGGGTGTTTCTTGTCGAACCCGTTATCCGAGATGAGGTGGAGCTTGACGAACAATCCGAGCGGTTTGTTTTTTGGGGGGTGTATTGGGAAACGAATCAGGTCCCCTGGTTGCGCACGAACCTTTACTATTTTGGCTTGAATGACCAGCGATCCTCGAACGTCGCAAGACAACGCACTTTTTCTACGTTTGGTTTGCGATTGCATGAACTCCCCCAAAAAGGCCGGTTAGACTATAGCCTGGAAAGTATCTGGCAGACTGGGCAAAGAGGCAATGTCGATCACTTCGCACATTTTCAACATGTCCACGTCGGGTATACCTTCGATCTTCCCTGGTCGCCGCGACTCCTGCTTCATTATGACTATGCCAGTGGAGATAGTAATCCGAACGACAGTCAAGATTCCGCATTTGATACCCTCTTTGGGGCGAGGCACCCTCAATTTAATCCCATTGGAAATTATGGACCCTTTTTCCCACACAATGTGAGTTCTCCAGGGTGGCGAATCCTTGCCGTTCCCTCTAAAGGCTGGAGGGTTCAACTCAAGCATCGGGTGTGGTACCTCGCCACTTCGCGGGGAACATTTGGCAATGAGCCTTTTGTGACGAATACCAACGGCGGACTCCGTGATGCCTCTGGAGGGTCGGGTAATTTTCTCGGCCATGATATTGAGACACGGGTACAATGGATGATTAGTGACAATTGGAATTTTGATGCCGGGTATTCGCATTGGTTTAAAGGAAGCTATTTTGATCGTCTTCCCGCCTCAGCCGGGTTGCCTCCCGGCGGCGACAAAGATTCCGATTATTTCTACATCGAAACCATGTTCAGATTTTGAGCTGTCCTGCCACCACCCCAATCCCGTTCTGAGGTGAATTTTTTTACAATATCCAAGGGAATTAGGACGTTTCGTGGCCCGGGTATATTGGAGTAGGCGCATGCTTACAGGACGAAACACAGAGATGTACGCCGCCGATGAACGATCTCATTTATGCGTATCTCTCCAAAGTCAAAGTGCATCGCGCAACGTAGTATGACTCCGTCCAGTATTCGTCATTCCTTCAGGTGGTCAATTTTATGGCCTCCCCCGCTAACTTGCTGTATCCTAGGAAGAGCAGGAACGTGATTGGGATGGTTTCATCTTCTCCGGGATGGCAAAGATAGAGATATTTACACATGGGAAGATTGAGTGGGAGTGAAGTCGTCAGTTTAGACGGCTTGCGTCTATTCTTCCTAATACTTATGAGTTAAATGGAATTTTTCAGTGAAAAATTTGCTACCCTCTAGTGATATTTGAATCCTCTTCATTGAATAGTATGGCCAAGGAATGTTGGGCTATCAGCTTTCGGATGCTTATTGTGATGGGGGGGCTGATGGGGCAAGGATGCGGTGAGAGCGATCGTGGTGATCGGCCAATGAAGGCTGATTCTACAGACCCCATTAATCTTGAGAAGGTTGTTGATACATCTGTAAAGGAGCCAGTTTATTTGCCTTTTCCCGACTCTATGAATTTGCCCGGTCGACTGGTTGTTCATCCCATTAACCCTGCCTATTTTCAAGATGTTTCAACCGGAAAGGCCATTTTTCTCCATGGGTATGATCACTTCCGTTCCCTGCAAGAATTCGACAACAACGGAATCTCACCAATTGATTTCGAGGCATTCATCGCCAAGCTTCGGCACTATCGCCACAACTTCTTGCGTCTATGGGTTTGGGAACACTTTTGGCGAAGATCGAGTGGGAGTAAGGGTCGTGAAAAAGGACAAGTGAATGTGACACTCCCTCCGCATGTCTACCAACGTACCGGTCCTGGCATCGCTATCGACGGGCAACCAAAATTTGATCTACAGGCTTTTGAGCAGGCGTATTTTGATCGTATCCGTCAGCGTGTGATCACTGCCGGTGAAAGTGGAATCTGGGTCTCTGTCATGTTATTCCAGGGTTGGAGTATTTACGGATCCGGGAAGTATGCCAATTCGCCATGGGAAGGGCATCCGTTGAATATTCAGAATAATATTAATGGAATCGATGGGGATTATGATAAAGACGGAAGAGGTTGGGAAATTCATACGCGCGTCAATCCTCTTGTTAACGCTATTCACGATGCCTACGTGAAAAAAGTCATTGACACGGTTGGGGATTTAGACCATGTCTTATTCGAGGTTTCTAATGAATCAATAGCCACGGGAATAGAGGGCGTGCCTCATCATATAACTCACGTTAGAGATTGGGCCTACCATGTGATTGAACTTGTTCGTAACTACGAACGTCAGCGGGGATACGGACCGCATCCAATTGGGTTATCGAGTTTTCGCCCCTTGCCCCATAGTCCGATGTCCGTTGATTGGAATTCCTACCTTTTTCTCAGTTCTGCAGACTATGTTTCCCCGAACGGAACTCCCTGGACGGGTGATGTACGGTGGAAGAAGAATCCTTCCGCTGCAAAAGGGAACAAAGTGATCATTGCCGATACGGATCACATTCACCCAGATATGCATGGAGGGCCCGGAATGCGATCATGGCAATGGCGTACGTTCACCCGTGGGCATAGCATAAACGCCGTGGATGGTGATCCCGAGCAGGGTTCAGACTGGGTGACCCCAGATGATTCGGCGACGATGCAAGTTATGGCGCGCTACGTTGATATGGTGGACTTAGGGGAGATGAGACCTCACGATCATTTATCCACGACACGATATTGTCTAGCCAACCCCGGTCACGCCTATATCGTCTATCAACCGACTGCAGGCTTTGAAGGCGGTTCCCATGGCTTTCCTTTTGAACTTCAAGTGGAAGCAGGCTGGTATCAATTCGAGTGGTTTAACCCGGAGTTCAATCAGATTATTCA
Source organism: Nitrospirales bacterium (assembly GCA_965223185.1). Lineage (GTDB taxonomy): Bacteria > Nitrospirota > Nitrospiria > Nitrospirales > UBA8639 > Nitrospira_E. The sequence continues at coordinate 2,213,918 of OZ244988.1, forward strand.
AAAGGGAACGATGCAGGCGGAATCAGGCATTTCTACTTTTACTCCTCCATTTTCAGACCACGCGGTTTTGTTTTTGTGGAAGGAGGACTCGGAAGAGAAACGGTCATGATGGAGAATTTTGGAGGACCCTCGGGTTGTTTATTGAATTGACACATGTCTGGTCTCCAGTCTGAATGATTGAATGGTGTGCGGGCTCTTTCTGCCGTCGGTTTTTCTTTTTAGCCTTCTCCTTCCGGAAAATTAAGGGAGCTCAATAGTCGGCTGAATTCTCAATCCATATATTTTTATTGGCCCGACTGGCGTATTCGATTGTGTTCGATAAAGCTTCCTTACCCAGTCTTTTTGGTCGATCATTCGTTCTTCTATGATTTCATCATCACCTGAAACTCGTGCACATGCTGTCGTGATTGGCTGCAGCCTTGCCGGGCTTTTAGCTGCGCGCGTCTTGAGCGATCATTTCGAACGCGTGACCATTCTTGAACGTGATCCGGTCAGTGATCACCCTGAGTCTCGGCGAGGACAAGCTCAGACCCGTCACCTCCACGGGCTGCTCGCTCAAGGATTTCGTATTATCAAACGGTATTTCCCTGACTTGGAAACCCGACTGATCCAAGGTGGTGCCACGATGTCGGATATGGGCGAATCAATCCGCTGGTATCATCACGATGGCTATAAGATTCAGTTTGCCAGTGGTCTCATGGGTGTTTCCGTGAGCCGGGCCTTTCTGGAATGGCACATTCTCAAGGCTGTACTCGCCGCATCTCATGTGACACTACATGCCCCCTGTACGGTCAACAATTTGATCGTCAATCCTGAACGCACTCATGTCGTAGGAGTTGAAATTCTTTCGGATGAAAATAAGGGCCATGCCAAATCCATTTCTGCCAATCTCGTGGTGAATGCAGGCGGACGAGGATCGGCGATGGGCAAATGGCTGGAGCATCTGGGGTTTGTGCCACCACCTGAAGATGAAATCAAGGTTGGTGTGGGGTATGCCACTCGTGTGTATCAACGTCAGTCTGATGATTTGAGGGGCGCAAAATTAGTCATGATCTCTCCTACTCCACCTACTCAAAAGCACATGACTTTTATGTTTCCCATGGAGAATGATCGGTGGATTATCACGGCTGGCGGTTGGTTGGGGGATCATCCCCCCACAGATGATTCTGGATATGTGAATTTTATCCAGAAGCTTCCGGTTGCGGATGTATTTAATGTGATTCGGAATGCCGAACCTCTTTCAGACATTTACACCTATAAGTTCCCATCAAGTCTGCGTCGCCGTTATGAACAGTTGAAACGATTTCCCGAGGGATATTTGGTGTTGGGAGATGCTATCGCGAGTTTGAACCCGGTGTATGGACAAGGTATGACGTCGGCCGCCATGCAAGTTGGAGTGCTGGATCGGTTGTTACTGCAACGGAAATCTCTTGAGGGTCTCTGGCATCCATTTTTTCGGCGCATTGCCAAAGTTGTGGATATTCCTTGGAAGATTGCGGGGTGTGAAGATTTTCGCTATCCGGAAACACAAGGCCGAAAACCGCCGATGACCGATCTCATGAATGTATATCTGGCCAAAGTGCATCGCGCGACGCATTACGACTCTATCGTATATTCACAATTCCTTCAGGTGATGAATCTAATGGCCCCTCCCAGCAGCTTGCTACATCCTCGAATTATTATTCGAGTGATACGTAGGGGGCAGCTATAAAGAGGTTAGGAATCAGATGAGATGGGCAGACCCTGTAAGAGTGGTGCATGCGGAGGATACAATACGGATTAGATAGTGTTAGGTATTTCTTCAAGCTAATATGTGGAGAAATACACTTTTCACACTTTGGACTTAGTACGAAGATGATGCAAACCATGAGGATGAATGACTCCTGATCCAAACGTAAAGGCATTTCAAGAATTAGTATCTGGGGTGGCAGAACCTATCTCCTTTGTGGGGGCTTTGCTTGTCGCTGCGTCGATCACGGTGCTCGCTCGACTATCGGCAGGGAATGAGTCTCACCCTCTTACGAATTATGTAATCGGTACGTTCCTCTTCTCTACCTGTGCCTTTCTTATTCTTGTGGTTTATGCAAGCGCATTGCAGATGGTACCCGTTCTTTTAAAGTTTTCTGATGGCGAGGGTTTGCTTGATTGGGATTTCTCCATTGAGGTCATTGCTTGGAGCATGTCTCTTGGTACCATTTCCTTTCTTGTGGGAGTTGGTCAACTAGGGTGGTTAAAATCTCGAAACTTGGGGATATTTTCGAGTCTCATGGCAATATTGTCGGCCATGTTTATTGTTTTGGAGTTCTTGTGAGTCGAAGGACGGGCTACAATAAGGGGTAACATCTATTGGGCACACTTGGGAATTGTTTTCGGCCATCAAGATCGTCAAGCGTTCCGATTTGGTGAAGAGATTCCCCCTCCAAATGGTTTGCTGTAACGAGGCAAGAATTTTCCCCGCATGTCCTTTCTTCAATCTATCCATTTTTTGGCCTTCGTAGATTTCTTTCCAATAAAAAAACTCTTCAAAGATAACTGGAAAATCAATTGCCAGAAGGTGGTGTTCTGGTTTATGTTTTCGGGTTTGTTTTTTTCTTGAACTTGCAAGAGCTCTTTATAATGCACCGAATTGTCATGTAGGAATGAGTCCATTGTTGGATTCACGTGCCGGCGATAGATAAGGATTGCCCGCTATGCAAACACAGGTTTCAATGATTTCAAGGCTCGGGAGAATGCTCGTGGGTCTCAAGAAGTTATTGCTGTGTTGGTTTGATGGTCATGAAGAGTCGGGGTTGATTGATGATAAAGATAGCCAACACATGGATCGTGTGCGTACGATTCCATTTTTTGCATTACATGTGGCCGTCTTGGCAGTTATTTGGGTTGGTTGGAGTCCGATAGCAGTTTGCGTTGCCATGGTGTTGTATGTGATCCGCATGTTTGCCATTACCGGGTTTTACCATCGATATTTTTCGCATCGCTCCTTTCGAACGTCTCGAGGCATGCAGTTTGTGTTTGCCTGCCTTGGGGCAACCGCTGCGCAACGGGGTCCATTGTGGTGGGCGGCCAATCATCGGGTTCATCATAGCCAATCTGATCAACCTGAGGATGTTCATTCACCGGTTCACCATGGTTTGTGGTGGAGCCATATGGGCTGGTTTTTAGCACAGAATCAACTTGCTACAAAATTAACGAGGATAAAAGACTTTGCTCGTTACCCTGAATTGCAATTTCTCAATCGGTATGATGTGCTGCTGCCTCTCCTCTTGGCCATGAGTCTATTTTGTATTGGTGAATGGCTCGGTGTAGCTCATCCACAATTAGAAACCAATGGTTGGCAAATGCTTGTCTGGGGATTTGTGATTTCCACGGTGGCGCTCTGGCACGGGACTTTTACCATTAACTCGTTGTCCCACCGTTTTGGCACACGGCGGTATGACACAGCGGACAATAGCCGAAATAACTTTGCACTAGCACTTCTCACGCTTGGTGAGGGTTGGCACAATAATCATCATCAGTATCCCAGTGCCACTCGACAGGGCTTTCGCTGGTGGGAAATTGATATTACGTATTATGGGTTGCTTGGGCTTCAACGTTGCGGACTCATTTGGGATATGCGTCCAGTGCCTGAGTGGGTGCTAAATCTTCCGTCCTCCAGCCAAATGTCTGAAGATTCCGAATCCAAAAAGATCGCCGTCTAGGGCTTTTCTTTTTTTGCCTAAGGCCTGTCGTTTTTTAGACTCCCCATGCCTTTAGGGATGTTCTCCGTATTTGCTTGTACTATTTATTCGGGGATTTTTGTATTGAGTCAACTGCGGGTTTGACTCGTATCACATTTTAGTATTCTGCTGATTGCTGCAAAAAACTCCCCATCATTGGGGGGCTTTTGGAATACCGCTTGTACGCCAAATTTTTGTGCTTCGAGAGAAAGATTGGCAGAGGGATGACCGGTGAGAAGAATGATAGGTGGTCGTCGTTCGTGTGGTTGTTGTGCTAGAGATCGAATCAATTCCAGACCGGACATGATAGGCATTTTGTTGTCCGTGATCACGAGATCGAAATGCCGGGTTTGTATGGTTTCCAAGGCCTCTTGTCCGTTTGAAACTTCCTGACAGGCATATCCTTGTTTCTCCAAATGCTCACGGAGTGTGAGTCGAGCCGGTTCAAAATCATCAACAATGAGAATTTGCTTCATTTCTCCACTCAGGAAATTCGGAACAAAGCATCGGTGCCCTGCCAATCATGATATGTTTATTTTTGTTCATGGACGTGAGATGTAAAGATGCGAGAACACTTTTTAGCTAAAACATCTGGGTCAATGGGCTTGATGACATAATCATTCGCACCGTTCTGCATAGCCTGAATTAAATTTTCTTTATTGGAGGCCGCACTCATCATGATAACGGGCAAACTAGGATATTGATGTCGGACCTGCTGAAGCATGGTTAATCCATCCATGACCGGCATGTGGATATCTAGTAAAATTCCGTCAAAAGTCATTCTTTCAAGTAAGGCTATTCCATCTGCCCCGTTTTTAGCCACGGTCACATAAAATCCGAGAAAGTTGAGCCGGTCTTGCAACATGAGACTGATATCTTGTTCATCTTCGACGATTAACAGGGAGAGATGCATAGCTGTAATGAACGGCCATTAATCCATGATGGATTTTTCCCAATTTCTTAAAATTTACGCCTAAGAGATATAAAGGAACAATTCATACTTTCTGCCTACAGCATAAAGAATATGTAAAGATTTTGGAGGTACAACCCGGCGTGGTTTAATCTTAATGAGGTTCCATGGATGGGAATGGCATTGTACCCGATAGTGCATCGGCAATTATTTTAAGAAGTCCGAACCTAAGGGGGATGAAAAGAATGGAGGCGATGTACGAATGCAAATGGGTTAACACGTGGAAAAACTGAAATGTCTCTAAGGAATTCTATTCGGACGTATCTGTCGAAAAGCGATATCCGACTCCGGGGTCGGTTAATAGGTATTGAGGGCGTGCCGTATTTCGTTCAATTTTTTTTCGGAGCTGCCCAATAAACACACGAAGGTATTGTGCTTGATCTGCATAGGCTTCTCCCCAGATGGCGGTCAAGAGGGTACGGTGGGTAAGAACTTTGCCTGAATGCTGAACCATATATTTTAACAGGTCGTATTCCGTCGGCGTGAGTTTAACGGGTTCATCCTCTAATCGAACTTCCCGCCGTTCAAAATTGATAGAGAGCTTTCCACTTTTGAACACAGGTTCCACACCAGACACGATTACGGTTCTTCGAAGTGTGGAGCGAATTCTGGCTAATAATTCTTCCATGCCGAAGGGTTTGGTCACATAGTCGTCCGCTCCAGACTCCAGTGCCTGGACTTTGGTCTGTTCCTTCCCTATGGCTGACAACACGATAATTGGAGTCGATGATTGTTGGCGAATAGAGCGCGTGAGTTCAATCCCATCCATAGAGGGGAGGAGTAGATCGATAATTACCAAATCAGGTTTCCAGCGTGCTACGCAATCGAAGGCTTCCTCTCCGGAGGAGGCCGTCAGCACGGAATAGTTTTTTCTCTCTAAGTTGACTTGTAATGAACGCCGAATTTGCGGTTCGTCATCCACTACGAGAATGCGAGCACCTTGATAGATCATGGCAGCGACTCTTTGTGATGCTCATCGAGTGAAAATGTCGCCATGGATTCTGTGAGCGGGAGTGCCACGGTGATGGTAACCCGTGACCCTATGGAATCTGCCCAAATCTCACCCCCATGAGCTTCGATGATGCCTTTACAAATAGATAAACCTAACCCCGTGCCCCTGATGGGTTTTGGGCGCTGGAGTTTGCGACGATAGAACCGTTCGAAAATTCTCTCCAAATCTTCTTCTGGAAGCGGTTCTCCATCATTTGAAACCTCAATGCTAATTTGTCCTGGGCTATTCTGAACTCGGAGTTGAATGGCTGAGGCTGGGGAAGAATATTTGGCTGCATTATCTAACAGGTTGATGAGAACCCGTTGGATTTCTAAAGCATCAACATACACTGGAGGGACATTTTCAGGGAATTGAATATCAATGACCCTCTGTGTGAAGGCTTGTTCGGTATGTCTGAGCGCACCCTCGACAAGATCTTCGAGCAGATGCCATTCTCGCTGGGGCACCAGGCTTCCCGCCTCAAGTTGCGACATTTCTAAAAGATTGTCAACCAGTCGACTCATGTAGTTGATTTCCTGATCGATATTGTTGAGGAATTCTTGTTGAAGCGGTGTCATTTTGGTTGAGACATTTCCTAGAATACTAGAGACCGAAGCTTTAATAGCCGTAAGGGGGGTTCGTAACTCATGGGATACCGAGGAGAGTAAGGCTGATTTCAGTTCATCACTTTGGCGAAGAGCCTCAATGCGTTTTATTTCACTTTCCCGTAATCGATCTTCAGCTTGTCGTCTTTCGGTAATATCTTCCAAAATTCCTACTATCTTTACTTGGCGTCCATCACTCCCTTGGATTGGAATGAAACGTTCGATAAAAATGTGCGTTTGATCATTGGTGGTCACGCTGAATTCGACATTGACGAGTTGACCTTGGCTGGCTTCTACAAAATTTTCTCTCAGTCTGACCTTGTCACGGTCCTCTGCCAAATTCCACACTGAATTTCCGATTATCTGGGTTTTTTCACAGATGCCCATCATCGTTTGCCCGGGTTTATTGATCGAAGATATTGTCCCGTCCAACTCAATTTCGTAAATAGAGAACGGGACATGGTCCACCAGAGATCTGAATCGTGTTTCGCTGGCTCGTAATTTATTCTCTACATGTTTTTGTTCAGTGATATCTACGTTTAAGCCATCGAGATACAACAGTTTTCCGGTCTTATCGAAGATAAAGCGGCCACGAGAGAGAATCCATTTTTTCCCCCCATCCCGCGTGATGATTTGATGCTCATTTTCGTAAGGAATTTTTTTCACGAGTGCCTCTTGGACTTCAGCCCAGATTCGCTCTTGTTCACCAGGGGCCATTAAAGAATCGTAATTGATGGTTCCACTAAGAAGTGCCGAGGCAGGGAATCCGGTAACCTCTTGTATCCCATTGCTCACATAGATGGCGGTCCAGTTCTGGTCATTGAGGCAGCGATAGGCAAACCCTTTGGGCAATTGCTCCAAAACACTTTCTGTCAAGGATTTCCAATCCTGCAAGGCCTTTTCTGTTTCTTTGCGCTCAGAAATATCTTCACAAACAATCAGGACGACGAGCTCCCCATTCTGACCATGAACAGCTCTTGCAGTTTCTTTGACCCACACAACGCTCCCGTCTTTTCGCCTCTTCCGCAATTCCCAGGAATAGAGAGAAAGAGGGTTTTGTGCGGAAATTTCAAATTGTCGTTGCGCTTTTTCTCTATCATCGTCAACGAAAATTTCTATGACCGACAGACCGACTAATTCCTCCACGGAGTATCCAAGTTGTTGGGCTCCAAACTTGTTGACAGAGAGAATCTTGCCATTCTTGTGGAGGGTGAAATACATCGATGGGTTGTCGTCAAATAACGCTCTATAACGTTCTTCACTCTCCTGAAGGGCTTTTTCGCCTAATTTCCGATAGGTAATATCTTCAACCATCGCAATATGCTGACGAGGATCGGAGGGATCCAACCATAATGGTACGCAGGTCAGATGTATCCAAATGATCTCGCCATTTTTCCGAATATATCGTTTTTCCATTTGAAAATTACTGATTTGACCGTTCAGAAGTTGCTGCATACGAGATAAATCCCCTTCCAGATCCTCTGGGTGGGTGAGTTCTTGGAAAGTTCGATCTAGCATTTCCTCCTGTGAGTAACCGGTAATGTCGCAATATTTCTCATTGATTTGCGTGAACTGCCCACTATGTGAATCCAAAGTGGCAATGCCGGAGGGGGCTTGTTCATATATGGCCCGAAATTTCTTTTCCCCTTTTCGAATAAGATCCTCGGCCCTTTTTCGTTCGGTAATATCTTCTGAGATTCCCAAAAGGTATTGGGGATTTCCCTGGCCATCTAAGATCGGAATTTTTTTTGTATGAAGGACTCGCATTCCTTGAGATACCGTTTGAATCGTTTCTTCCGGAATATCTATCAGTGTTTTTGAATGCAAGACTTCCCGATCTTTCCTAATATAAAAGGCTGCTTCGGGTTTAGAAAAAATGTCATGATCCGTTTTCCCAATCAAGAAATTTCGTCCATAGCCGAGGAGTTCCTCTCCAGATTTATTGAATCGGATAAAGCGTAAATCTTTGGCAGTTTTGACGAAAATCATATGAGGAATATTTTCTACGATGGAGTCTAAAAACAATTCATTATTTCGTAAGGCTGACTCCGCGCGCTTCCGCTCCTCTATTTCAATTTCCAAATTGCGCCCGTCACGAACGCCTTTGCTGGTGATCACCAGTCCCACGAATCCCATAAAAATCGCGATAAAAATTTCCCACTTTATCATCTTTGTGATTGTGGCCTCAGAATGGAAATCCAGTTGTTTTACCGCTTCGTCAGCAATGTGAATTCCTAGTGCATGTTGCATGCGAAGGGTTTGAAGGGTTTCTCGATAGTCTTGATGCTCTGGTGAGAGGCCAAGAAAATGATCAGTCAGTCGAACAAGATTTTTGAGGTGGTTTTGTTGCTCTTGTAGTTTTTCAGAAATCTCTGCTGTGGGTGCACTTGGGATGGGTTCATGCTGATCGGTCTCGGGATACAGTACGACTGATCCTCCAGCCAAAAGACCTTGAAGTGTTGATTGCATGAGTTGTCTAGTTGAAGCGAAGTCAGCTGATATTCCCTGTGACGTCAGGAATACCTCATTGAAATGTTTCTGGAGAAGCATTCGCTGGCGGCCTGCTATATCAATGAGAAGAGCATTCGCTTTATCTTTCTGTAATGTCACCACGGTATAGGCCAACAAACTCAGTAAGACTCCTAAAAACATCACGATAATAATGATAAAACGGTGGCTCACATTAGATGAGTTGAATAGACGATGTATTCTGGTTCTGTTCTTCATAAGAGCCTCATTGTTTTGGGAGCTAACATTCGTATTTCAATCACATAACCTCTTAATTCCTGGGTGATTGATTGCATGGGATTCCTAACCTAATTTCATTGGTGTGGCCAGCGAAATCCGACATGTTTTCGGACATTTAGAGATTTCCCTGGGTACGTCACCTTTTCCATAGAGATGGAGGTATGACAAAAGTGTAGGGATATGTTTTCATCTTAATACTCTGTACTGGGGGTTGAGCAACTACAAATTTTATCAAAACGAGCATTGTTTAGATGCGAAGTTAATGGAAATTGGAGACAATAGACCAAAGGTTCTATGGGGAATCATTTTTGTGAATCTTGAAGAGGGCGGTCTAAGTCATCAGGAGTATATGGTTCTTTCAATTTCCCTATATTATTAAGATTTCTGATGGCTAGGGTGGCTTTGGAGTGTTAAAACCCTGTGAATATTTTATGCTTTGTGTATTTACTGAGAGACTTTCAGGTATTCCTGTTTCGGTCCGATACGTTCTAAGCCGGATGTCAAGAATGTTTCTTCGATCACAACCAGCAAAAACTCTGGCCTTTAGGGGAAAAGTCCCACAATGACCGGAATGTAACCACGCTGAGTTAGGGAATATGTGCCATTTGGGGACTTATATGTTCAGGGAATAAGGGACCCTCTCAAATAATTTGATCCTCGCTGTGGTATAATTTTTATCAGCTATTCGTCCAGTAAGGGGCCAGGGGCATGTACTGTGGCCCTTTTTATATATTTTCGTCGTTCAAGAGATCAGATGACCGTACCTCCAAATGCTCCATCTTCCTCTCCTTCGAAGGAGGGAGAGTCGACTAAGAAACAAGACTTTTCGAAACCTCAGGCTTCGAGATCCCCAGTATTGCCGTCTGTAACAGATAGCTCTTCCATCGTTCGGGAATCTACTCAAGGCCGAACACGTCCTCCAACCGTATTTGTAATTTTTGGGGCACAAGGAGACTTAACAAAGCGGAAACTCATTCCCGCTCTATATAACTTGGCATCTAGTGGGCTTCTTCCCGAAGAGTTTGCCGTTCTGGGTGTAGATGCCGTTTCCATGAACCCTGAAGATTTCCGAATGAAGATTGATCGAGATATTCAGGAGTTGTCGACCCATCCTATCGATCCGAAGATTAAAGCCTGGGTGGTAGATCGATTATTCTATCTCTCTGGAGATTTTCGTGATCCACTGACGTATGAAGGGGTCAAACGCGCACTTTCACAATTGGATACCCGGTATGGGACACGAGGAAATTATCTCTATTATATGGCCACGTCTCCAACTTTTTTTGGGGAAATTGTCCAGCAGCTTGGTGATCATGGTCTTGTTTCCCAGCATGAGGGCCATACGAGGCGTGTAGTCATTGAAAAGCCATTTGGGCATGATCTCGATTCTGCCAAGTCACTGAATGATGCTTTACGAAGCGTGTTAGAAGAGAATCAAATTTATCGAATCGATCATTATTTAGGAAAAGAAACGGTTCAGAATATCTTAGTGTTTCGGTTTGCTAATGGCATTTTCGAACCTGTCTGGAATCGTCAATATATTGATCATGTGCAAATCACGGTCGCGGAAACGTTAGGCGTTGAACATCGCGGACTCTACTATGATCATGCCGGGGCCTTGCGAGATATGGTTCCGAATCATCTGCTGCAGGTTTTGGCCTTTGTCGCGATGGAACCCCCAAATGCCTTTGACCCCGAAGCCGTTCGGAATGAGAAAGCTAAACTTCTTCGAGCGATCCAGCCTATGAATCCGGTGGAAGTATTGCAATCCACTGTTGCCGGACAATATGACGCCGGTGTGATTCAGGGTCGACAGGTCTTACCTTATCGGGCAGAACCCAAGGTATTACCAACATCCCTTCGGGAAACCTATACCGCTATGACGTTGGGTATTGAAAGCTGGCGTTGGGAAGGGGTCCCGTTCTATCTGCGAACGGGAAAGCGGCTTAAAAAACGCGTCACCGAAGTCGTGATTCAATTCAAATCTGCCCCACTCATGTTATTTCGTCAGACTCCCGTGGATCATTTAATGCCTAATGAATTAGTGATTCGCATTCAGCCTGATGAGGGAATTTCTCTTAGTTTTGGGGCGAAAATTCCGGGTCCGCAGGTTCAAGTTGGAAATGTCGATATGGATTTTCAATATGCGAAATACTTTGGAGATGCCCCGAGTACTGGCTATGAAACACTCTTACATGATGCCATGGATGGAGATGCAACGCTCTTTCAGCGAAGCGACAATGTCGAGCTCGGATGGAGCGTGGTCGATCCGATTTTGAAAGTGTGGGATAGCCTTGGGACGCATGCCCTACATCATTACCCTGCTGGCTCGTGGGGTCCCCCGCAGGCCGATGCCTTGCTCGCCAAAGATGGGCGAAAATGGCGTAATCACGAATAACTTTTCTTATTCAACTCTGTTCCCAGAAAACTATCAGAGATTTGCCAGGCTTGGAGGAGCCATAAGGTATGAATGGCCATCATCCGAATACTGACCGGCGAAAGTGTTTTTTAGGGCGTGATGACATTTTGGTGGTGTGAAGCTTCTTGGTTCTTCGCGATGAATCCTCGAATAATGGTTGGAATACTTTTGTGCGTCGGTGTGTATATGCTCCTTGTTTAATTATGCACAGGTGGGGGAATGTGGTTGACATGTGATCGTGAGCGTAGCGTGGATTGTCAACTTGAAATGCGGCGCTGGTTAAACCCAGCGGTGATTGAGGACCAAAAAAATTATGATTTTCAATCGGTTTCTATTGGAAGTCATGTTCTCGAATTGGTGACCATGGAAGAAACGATAAAAACCGATTTATGAAAAATAAGTATCTTTCTCCCCTTACGTATGTGAAGAATGGTAAAATAAAAAGATCCCCTCATCATTCCCCGTGTAAAGTGAGTATGTCTGGAATATATAGATCCCTCAAGGCCGTAGGATTTCTGATTGCTCTAGTCTTAGGGCTTGATGTTCAGTCGACCTGGCCCTTTTCGATTCGTGAACCGCAAAAATCCAGTGTGCACCAGTCTGGAGAACTCATTTCGGTTGCCCTGGAGTTAGGAGGCCTGCCCGGGGTCACAAAAGTGCAATATTTTTTGTACGTGGAAGATGAAGATATGCTTCAGGAATTAGTCGAAGAAAAGTTGGTCCTGACTTCTACAGCTAAGGATACTCCGCCTTTTGGCGGGGAATTTCTTATTCCAGAACAAGCCATAGGGACTTATCGTCTTCTGGCGGTGGCTGAACAGGGGGGACGGCAGTCTCAGGTGGCACTTCAAGCCATCTTTGATGAAATCCCGATTCATGTGGAACCGTCAGCTCAACTCCTGAATATTGATTTTCAAACGAATAAACCCCTTCGATTTGGTCGGGCAGGAGAGGCTCGTGTGTATGATCAATTAGATGCGTTAGGTACAACATTTGAATTGCCGGTAGTGGGGGAATTTTCAGACGGGATTACACGAGCGCTTCGTCGTAAGACGGCTGGTACGACTTACTTTTCTGCTAATGAATCGGTCATCACGGTCAATAAAGATGGAGTCTTGCGTCTAATGGGAAACGGTGCAACCGTATTGAAGGTGAACAATCGCGATCAAGTTGGCAATCTTGAGATAGTTGTTGAAGTGAATGATGAGCCAAATGAGCCACCAGTTGCAGATGCGGGGAATACACAATCTGTTTCTGCTGGCGAACGTGTTACCCTGAGTGGCTTGGGAAGTTATGATCCTGAAGGCGGGTCACTTCAATTTCGATGGTTCCAAGTACGCGGGAGCAAAATCCCGCTCCTTGATCCTTATTCGGCCCAGGCAAAATTCCTAGCCCCTTTGGTGGCCGAAACACGTATCTTTAGATTCAAGCTTCGAGTGACCGATATGCATGGTGCTGACAGCCAACCTTCTTACGTCGATGTTCGAGTCCGCCCGTAACGGACAGAATTTTGCAGCCCCCGCATGGTGAATTTTAGGGCTTCCTGGTATAGACGATCTCCATTATTTTCCTTTCCTGGTCGCCGTGGTGTGTGCCAAACATCTCAAAGGTCTGAGAATTTTCATCCACTAAGGTCCAAACCGCACGGTGCGTCATAATGCCTCCGCCGGGCTCAGGGTGCGATCCTGCCAAGGAAATGGTTTTGCCGTCCGGGCTACCCGTGCCTTCCATCATGAAAATCCCCGTCCCCATTGAATCCATCCATGCTGTCACATATTTTTGGGTTATATTGTCGTAGCCATCGATGCCGATGCCAGAAAAGGGTTGTCCCATCATTTGTCCATGATATTCCTGATAGAGAAAGCGCCCCCCAAGTAACATTTTCATCTCGGCAGTTCCAGACGAAACCGTCGGCGGTTTGCCGGGTTCCGTCCACTCCTTCGTCTGGGTCGTCCAGCTTCCGGCAAGACTGGCGAATACCTTATGCGGCTGGCCAGGGGTTCCCAGCTTTTTCCAGAGTTCCATCATCGCTTGCGGATCCAGAGGCGTGCTTTCCATTTCTCCAGCTGCACCAGTAAGGGACCCCATCGTTCCCAAACACAAACACATGATAATTGTTAGGATCCAGCGCATGACCAACCTCCTTGGTTAACGAGTGCTAGTTAAAAACAGGACAGACGTTCAGGTCTCTTGTAGCGATTTTTCTCAGCTTTATTATATTTTCTCCCTTTTTGAAAATTCATGTTCCGGGATGAGGCAAGGGTAATCAGAAACCCAGATGGCAATTTATCCACCGGCCATGGCTCCTACGATTAAGAGGGGATCTGTTCCATTGACAATTGCTCCAGGAAGTGGGACATCGAGAGGCTCATTCGAGAAATCCTGTTTACAGGCGAAAAACCTGATGAAAGGGCGACGCTTTTGAGCTATGTGGTCCCGGATGGTCCCTCGTAACATTGGGTACCGATCCTCTAGAGCGTCGAGAATCGCCTGCAGTGTGACCACTCCTTCAACAGTCAATGTTACTTCTCCGTCTACCTGCGCTAATGTACGAAGATGTGCCGGGAGAACGATTCGAATCATGAAAGAGTTTGGACCTCCACCGACAAAACTGGGGGCAAATCTCGGACGATAGGTGTCCAACTGTCTCCGGAGTTGGTCGAGGCATAGATCTGTCCACCAGTCGTTCCAAAGTACACTCCACAGGGATCGAGAGAATCAACAGCCATAGCATCCCGTAATATATTGACGTAACAATCCTGTTGCGGCAGCCCCTTGGTCAATGCTTCCCATTCATTTCCACCAGTCCGACTCCGGTACACTCGCAATTTGCCTTGAGGTGGATAATGCTCCGAGTCGCTTTTGATAGGAACGACATACACCGTATTTGGCTCGTGTGCATGGACCACGATGGGAAAACCAAAATCACTGGGCAAGTTGCCACTGATTTCATACCACGACTCTCCAGCATCGTCGCTCCGAAGCACATCCCAGTGCTTTTGCATGTAAAGCACATCAGGATGAGACGAATGCATGGCGATACAGTGCACGCAGTGTCCCACCTCAGCTTCAGGATCGGGTAGTTCATAAGGGGATTGCAGACCGCGGTTAATGGGACGCCACGTTGTGCCGGCATCATCGCTTCGGAATGTTCCTGCCGCGGAGATGGCCACAAAAATTCTACCCGGACGGCTCTGGTCCAAAATGATGGTATGCAAACACATTCCTCCGGCACCTGGTTGCCAGAGATCCCCCTTGGCATTTCGAAGGGCTGGCAATTCTTCCCAGGTAATGCCTCCATTCACTGATTTGAAAAGGGCGGCATCTTCGGCTCCTGCATACACGGTTTCAGGGTCAGTCAGAGACGGTTCCAGATGCCAGATGCGTTTGAACTCCCAGGGACGCTGTGAGCCGTCGTACCACTTGTGGGTTCCGATGGGCTCGTCATAAAGAAACATATTGCTTTCGCCCTTGGGCATGCCATCAGGCCCCATCAGATCCTCTGGCTTGGTCCCGGGCGGATTCCAGGTTTTACCGCCGTCATCAGAGCGTTGAATTACTTGCCCGAACCAACTGCTCGTTTGGGAGGCATAAATTCGATTGGGATCCGCAGGAGAAGCTTTCAAATGGAACAGTTCCCATCCGCCAAACAATGGACCGTCGACTGTCCACTGCTTGCGTTTTCCATCGGCTGTCAGAATAAATGCGCCTTTTTTTGTTCCAACCAGAACGCGTATTTCACTCATATTGGATTCCTCCCGGACGGTTCTCTAGTAGAAAGGGCGTTTCAATGAATTTCGGGATTCTACACATCGGCTAAAAAAGGTCTTGTGATGCCATGCATTGATTCTGAACCCTGTCATTTTGAGTGCTCTTTGGTTAAAGAGGAATCATTGATCGCTGGTTTTTCAACCCTTTTTCATTCGTGATTATTCAAGGGAAATTCTTTTGTTTATTATGGGCATATGTCTCACAAAAAATGCCTCAGCCCTCAGCTTGTTTTTGAAATTTCCCATTTTCTACAAAAATAAAATCTTAGGTATTGTACACAGCCTTTTTGGGAATTTAACACACATGGTCCATCTCCTTCTCTTTGCAATTAAGGTGAGGATGTATCCGTTTTTTTTTAAGCGAGGGAAGGGATGATGATGCAAAATTGCAAAAAACCCAGTGTGATGGTCATAATACATCCCTCTATGACTTCCCCATCGACATCTGACGATTTCGACCCTGCCCATCGAGTCCCGAGTAGCTGGGACGAGCAAGGGGGCGATTCTCCGCCAGAGACCAAAGAGCAACTTAAACGAGCCCTTCATCATCTTGGTGAACGGGTGAAGGAACTCACGGCACTTCATACTACCGCTCGCCTTCTACAGGAAGAGGAGTCGGTTGAAAATTTGTTGGAAAAAATCGCAGCTTTGCTTCCTCCATCATGGCAATACCCTGAGGTTACGGCTGCACGGATTCAGTTTGATCGGTTCACCGTCGCCACATCGAATTTCCGGATCACTCCCTGGGTTCAAACTGCAACATTTCAGTGCCAGGGGAGTGTGAGAGGTTGTATAGAGGTAGTGTATTTGGAAGAAAAACCATTGTCAGTAGAAGGACCTTTTCTGGCTGAAGAACGGCATCTTATTAACTCCTTGGCTGAAATGCTCAAAACTCATTTGGATGCCAAGCGATCTCATGAAGAGTTGAGAAAGTTATCCAAGGTTTACATGGATGCGACAGATCCCATCATTATCGAAGATCTTCATGGAAATATTGTTTCCATCAATCCGGAAACAGAACGTGTTTACGAATGGACGGAAGAAGAATTAGTTGGACATTCCACAATGCGGTTAATTCCGACTGACTATCAGGATTTGGCCCAAGAACTCAGGAGGCAATGCCAACAGGGTCAGGTCATTCGAAATGTGTCCTCCTTTCGTCAATCGAAATCAGGGGTTATCACCCCTGTGCTCATTTCTCTCTCCCTTTTGACGGGAGAAGGGAATCAACCGGCAGGCCTCGCCAGTTTTACCAGAGACATTTCGGAATTAAAGAAAGCAGAGGTTGCGCTAAAAAATGCGCACGACGAGTTGGAAGAGCGTGTACAAATACGTACGGGGGAACTTTCGAAAGCTAATGCTTCTTTGCAGGAAGAAATTGGCCAGCGAAAAAATGCTGAACGTCAGTTAGAAACTGTGATTGGAGAGCTTCAACGAAGTCATGACGATCTTCAGGCCATCATGAATCAATTAAATATTGGTATGGTGTTGGTCAATGGGGAGGGACGTATTATTTTCCTGAGTCAGGGCATGCAACAACTCTCTTCTAGACCGTTGCAGCGTTATCTGGGAGGTCATTGGGAAGAATTATTCGAAGATCCTGAACAAATTGCTCTCTTGAAAGCCATGGTCGATCGACCTTTATCGAAACGCCAAACTGTCAAAATCCGCATGCCCCCAATTTCAGGGGGACGCCTTTGTTGGGTCAAAGTCGATGTCCGAGAAGATCCAAGGGATTCGCACCAAAAAATTTTTTACTTGTATGACACATCCGAAGTAGAAGATCTTCGACGACTATTGGGAGAAACGGAAAAGTTCCAGGATCTAATCGGAAAAAGTTCGGAAATGCAGTTGGTTTTTCAGCAGATTCGGGAATTGGGACGAGTGGATTCCACCGTGTTAATCGAAGGGGAAACGGGAACAGGCAAGGAATTAGTTGCCCGTGCTATTCACCGGTCGAGCCATCGCCAGAGTGGCCCGTTTATCGCTGTCAATTGTGCCGGGTTGACGGAATCATTGGTTGGAAGCCAATTATTTGGCCATAAGCGCGGAGCCTTTACAGGCGCGATTACTGATCAGAAGGGGTTTTTTGAAGCGGCAAATGGGGGCACATTATTTTTAGACGAAATCGGTGATATTCCGCTTCCCATTCAAACTAGTTTGCTTCGTGTGCTTCAAGAGCGAGAAATTACCCGGCTGGGCGAATCAACGCTTCGAAAAATTGACGTCAGGGTGGTAGCCGCGACACATCATGATTTGGCCAAGGACGTCAACGCGGGCGAATTTCGGGCTGATCTGTTATATCGGATTCGCGTCGGCCGGGTCCTTCTTCCCCCTCTTCGAGAACGTCGGGAAGATATTCCGCTTTTGTGTAGTGCTTTTTTGGGGCAGTGCCGTGCAACGACGGGTCGACCGGTGGCCATGATTAGCCAACAAGCAATCCGTTTGCTCATGGAATATTCGTGGCCGGGCAACGTTCGCGAGCTTCAACATGCCATTGAATTTGCCGTTATCCGATGCCAGGATACTACGCTTCAAGTATACGATTTTCCTCCAGAAATTCTCGAACAGAAAAATCTGCCCCTCCACCCAAAGGGAAGAAATGCTTCTGTGCAGCAACAAGATACTCAAATCCTTGAGGCCTTAGATAAAACAGGAGGAAATCGATCTGCCGCCGCCAATCTTTTGGGAATTAGTCGAGTGACCTTGTATCGTCGATTACATCGCCTCGGTATCCAATAGCCATAAGGCCTCTCCAGCCAAACGTCATTTCTATCAGCCTGCAACAAATGAAACACTTTATTTACAAAAGTGTTACATTTAATTTATTAAATGTTACATGTTAACAATATTGCTTTTTCTTAACTTGTTGTAAGTATTGGATTTTTTTGGAATGGTATTTGGCATCATTCTTGTGGTTATAGCGCATATGGAAACTGGGAGAATATTTACCAACTTTTGGCTATTCCTACATTGAGTTGGGAATGGCCTAGAGGAGACAGGAATATGCGCCTTTTATCTTTGGTAGTATCAGGAGCCTTAATGGTGTTTGGAGGAACAACGGTTTTA
This sequence comes from Nitrospirales bacterium, assembly GCA_965223185.1. Taxonomy (GTDB): domain Bacteria; phylum Nitrospirota; class Nitrospiria; order Nitrospirales; family UBA8639; genus Nitrospira_E. The sequence goes on from OZ244988.1 coordinate 2,232,206, forward strand.
GCCGAAAGTCCACCGTCATCTTCTGAGCGGCAAACCACCTTCGTTTCATTCGTAACTGAGAATGCAGTTAATTTGAAACGGGAAAAACTGGATATTCTAGAGAAAAAATTTGCGGACTTAGAAGCCCAAGTGAAACAGTTATTGTCGGAGGACTCTCAAGATCGGAAGGGTCTGGTGAAGTCTCCGTATGATTCCGAAGTTGTTCTAAAGATGCAGGGTTGGTCTTCCAACGATCATAAGACAGAAGCTGAAGCTTTTCAGGCCAATGCTGATACCCTGGAACAGAAAATTGGAAAATTACAGGCTCGGATAGATAACTTTTCTCAAAAACCATATTTTGATAACAAAGGCTTTAAGCGCTCAGGATTAAAGATTTTAAAAGGTACATTGACCCGTGAGCTTAACGAAGCAAAACAAAAAATAGCCTGGCATCAATTGCAGGCGAAAACACTCATGATTTCCGAATCCAATCATCAACCGCGTTCATGACAGTAAAATCAGTCCAGCCACTCTCGCCTAGACGGCAGGAGTGGTTGGACTTGCTCTTTATTTGTTGCCTGCCTATTCTCCCTGCTTCAGAGAGATCACACAAACGTCTCTTTTTCATATTCATTTCCCCACCATGCACTTTATGATTGTGAATCCGCGGGTATTTTTCCTTTTATTTCTTCAATTCGGATTTGAGTCTGGCCAATTTTCCACCTGGCTATGGCCTCAACACGCACAATAATGGGATTGTACAATTTATCGATGGCCTTCTGCTTCTTTCCTTGCTTCAATAATTTGACGAATTCTTTCTCGACTTCCCTGCTGACATGATGATTCCTCTCGTTTTAGAGATAGAGGATAGAAGAGTAGGACAGGCGCATATGAAAGAGGAATGTCGGACATTGGGCAAGTCTCTGTTCTTCTATTCCTTCAAACAGGACACCAATACATTTTAGAATCTTGATGAAAAAATTATGGAGTCTCTGTTCAGGGGCTACATCGTCCATTAGATGCTCTGGAAATGACCTGACAGAGTTTTTGGGCAAGGGCATGTAAGGCCGCTCTGGAGAGGTGGTGGTCTTTTTTGGGGAAATTTTTGAGGAGTTGTTTGACATTTACGAATTGAAAGGGAGGAAGTTTTAATGAAGAGGATGAAGTGTGCAGTGTGACATCGGATTGAGACAACCCAAATTTATGTATGATTTTTTCATTTCGGTTGTTTAGGAACGCTAGGATGAGAGGGATATGGTGTTGGGCACATAATAGAATGATTCGATCGACTTCCTGAGCAAAGAGCCTTTGCTTTTCAGGAGAACGCCTCAATTGCTTTTGTTTTGGCAGGCTCACTAATCGATGATATAAAAGACGAAGCTTGAGAAGAAACTCTGAATGTCTAAATATCTTAGGTACTGTTAGTGAGTTATCTATATCATTTTTATGCACCAGATAAATAATGAGATCAGGATGGTAGGAGAAGGCAGTTCTTTCCAGATGGTCGGCAATGTTCGCGATATTATATCCAGGCACTCCGAAGTTGATCACTTCAACATGTGGATCTATTGCTTCCATTTGTTTCTGAAACGTATCCTCTGAGTTAACAGACCATCCAAATGTTTCGCTATCACCATACGTGGCAATTCGAAATCTACGAGAGTGTGGAGGTACAATGTGGTCTTCTCTCAGGCCCTGGGCGTTAGTCCGCCATTCAATCTGTGGAGAAAACGTCGTGTACATCCCTGTAAAGGGCATGTTGATATCAGATTTGAGGATATATGGTCGGGTGTCAGTTGTCGCTTCTACCAATTTTCCGAATACCAGCAAGTTAGGATGAATGAATCGTGACGCAACTTCAGCCAGGATCAGCAGAAGGCATAGAGGAAAAAGAATGCCAAGAATTCGTTTGGACCAGAGTCGAAATGCTGAATCTACCATTTGCCACGATTTCCTATTGAAATCCTAACTATTCCAGAAATCAGTACTAACCGGGCGAACCTGATTACAGGACCTGGCGGTGAAGGGTCACATTTTTTGCAGTGTTGGTCAATCGTCATATCTTGCATGAGAGTGCTAAATCTTCATCGTTGCTTGGGAGGTATAGCTTTCGCTTGACGGCAGCCCCAACTGGCCAATCTTTGGCCAGATCATCTGCAAGAGCCCTCGAGGCTCGGTGACCTTAGCCGGGGATAACGTATGAGATTGGGTAGGTCGCTCTACCTAGACCACCAACCTGGAAAACTTCTCGGGGAGAGCGGTGGGGGTCAATGATTAAATTTTTGATGAATATTCTCATGTCGCAACTTGGCCGGTTCCTTGCCGCCGTCTTGGTTACAATTAAACAAGAGATCTAGGAAAGTTCGACAGGACTTGCCTAATCGATACTTGCAAACAGGCAACCTTGGGGGCTGAACGACAATGTGACAATTAAGGAGCTCAATCCTGGGCTCCGATCCACTATCTTGGGCAAGTAGGGGGTTACAGCAAAAAAGTGTAAGAGCCAATGAGGACTACCTGTTTCTATGTAAAAAATGAAATTCTTTTTCTGCTCGTCGGATTGATGATGTTGAGTGCTTGTGTTGGTAGATTTGAAACTAAGACTACAATTACCGCGACGTGCCGCTTGGATCCTGAACGCCACAGCCGGTTTGTCGCAGCCATCCCGCCGGATAATTCTATATCGAAAGGTTTACGGGTATTGGTCTGGAATATTCATGATCGATTGCTCCCTGATACCACCTTTCCTAGTGCGGGGCATTCGGAAGAAGAAATGGCGTGTATTGGTGAACTGGCCTCCCGGTTCGACCTCGTTCTGTTGCAGGAAGCTTTTGTGCGACCAGAACAGCTCGCTCGTTATACGGGACATACCTGGGCCGATCATCCTGTTTTTCCAGAAGGAGGTGGGGGCGATTGGTGGCCGTGGCGATGGATGTGTGAGATTTGCCGGAGTCCGGGACTGTTAATGCTTGCCCAGGAGCAACCCATGTCGGTTTTTTCCGAACCTTATGAAGCCTTTGCGGGGTGGAATACTGATTTGAATAAAGCCGATGATTTTTTTTCCAAAGGATTTCAACTTGTACAATTTCCCTCTTTTTGGGTGGTGAATAGTCATATGGATGCCGGACGTGGGCAAGCCAGCATTGACGCTCGAGCTCAACAGCTTCGGCAAATGACGATGGTAGCGAAACGGTTAGTTCCCCGTGACGCTCCATTACTCATAGGCATGGATGCTAATCTGCGGCCTGATGTCGAGGAGCAAGACGAGAACATGCTGCGTGAATTTCTTCAAGCGAATGGATTGACTATAGTGCATCACCATGGGCCGGATTTAATTGCAGTTCGATCGATTTTCGTCGAACACCATCAATCCCTTCCTTTAAAAGACATTCTCAGTGATCATCATGCCCTATCGGTTATTCTTCAACTCTATGATGCACCCACTCTCAAACCATCAATTCCTTAATTTTGTGAAGTAAAGAAATTGAACCAGTGCGGGGGGAAGAAGTGAGTAAGCAAGCCCCACATCATTAGCAAGAATGACAGCTGGCGCAATATTGTAGGATTGGCTACCATGGGACATGACTATTGTCCGACTTTTTGCTGTTGCGAAATCGTGAGAGAGCATAATCCAACAATTGCACATATACCTTAACCATGGAGGGACGTATGAGAAATTTCACCATAGTACTAATTCTGGCAGTATGGATGATCGGATTCAGTGGGTGTAGTTACATCTTCTATCCGCGTGCGGATGATTTTGCTGCGAAAGCAAAAGGATCCAACAGTGTCGAAACGGTTATTAACCTTACCACCATGATGGAAGCCAGTGCGGAAGCCGCAAAAGGCGGAGCCGGATACGATCAGGCCTTAGACGACCTACACAATCAATTTCATGCCTTCGACGATTCGTTGTGTTGTGTGGATGAAACCAAACGCGCTATGCCTGCCTATGATCTTGCAGTGACCCATAATAAGGAATTATGGGCCATCTTTAAACGTATTTGGAAATTTAAGGACATGCAACCGCAACGGGACGAGCACCTCACGTTATTTAAAACAGAAGTGCAGGAACTTAGGGCATCACTAGAAGCCTTGAAATAAATAGAGAATGTAATGGCTCTAAGTAATTTTGAGTGTCAGGTGTGAGCCCTCAGGTATAGCGGGAAAAACTGGCTTGTTGCTTGGGGCGTTTTTTTAGGATCAGTCCGAAAATGAGCCCAATAAGGACCAGTCCACCACCATAGAGGAGCCATTGGAGTTGAACATTCGCCTCTAATTGCCTGGTTTTTGACGATAGTTCCTCTACTTGGCCGACTAAAAGGGCATTCTGTTGGGTAAGTTCTACATTGCGGGCATGTTCCTTGACTGGATTGGCGGATACGACCTTTAATTCCGTGAGTTCTTTGGTCAGCGCTTCTACCTTCGCATTCAGAGTTTTGTTCTGACTTACGGCCTCTTTGTGCTCTGTTTGCAGGCTGGCATGTGTTTCACGTTCTTTGGCGATTTCATCTTTGAGATTCTTTAAGCGTTTCTCGGCAGTGGCTAGCTTATCACGAGCAATAGGTTCCCGAACGAGATACTGAGAGGTGAGCCAGCCCTCCAACCCCCCAGCAGTGCGAACTTGGGTGAAACCCGCCTCTTCGTTGATTGCGAGAATTGTCAATTGAGTGCCACTCGGGAGACCACGGTGCAGAATGCGATGGGCGGTAGAGGGCCCACTGCGCAAGGGGACATTCAGTTCGTCTGATATGTAATTAATATCGCCAACGGCAGCCCATGAGGGTGTCGTAAGGCACAAACTGGAAATCGAAAACAAGACAAGAGAAAGCAAAAATTTCAAAGCGTGCGACCTCCTTGTTGTATGCGTGTCTTGAGAAAGGAGTTTTTTTGTGTGAAAGGTGGAGTATCGTGATCCTTGGGGAGGAGAAATATACACGCCACGTTGAATGAAACGATAAGTAACAAAGGAGCCGCGACGTGTGAGGATATTTCAATGGTGTCGACCCATTGACTCAAAGTAATTGGATATGAAATGCGGAAAAAATGTCAGGGAACCCAATTTTACCAAACAAATGGGAAATACAAAGATTTAAGCCATGTTTTTTACGAGCAGTCGCATTGGAATGCCCCGCCTGGAAGGCGGGGTTCTTTACTAAATGAGGATCCAAGAATAATCATGAAAAGATTCCAGGGCAAGGCCCGGTTTCACCCCGGGCCTTGTACGGCTTGATAGTGTTAAAGGTTCACACGCGGTTGTTGCAGTCGGCTCGTTAGGGTGTCGTATGAATGCCATCAAATGTTGGATGTCCCTGGCGGTCGTGCTGTATCCGTTGACCGTTGTCCTGCTGGTGATCATGGTCTTCCTCCTGATATTCTGCAGAAATTTTGATATATTCCAGTATCTCGTTGTCATTGGTCCCAGCATTCCACACGACTCGCAAAAACTGAGCCGGATCGATTCCGACCTTCTTTAAGAAGGCGCGATCGTTTTGGCAGCCGAACATCATGTCCGGCGACAATTCTCCCCGTAACTTGGCCCTGGCCTTTGCGATGATACGGGGAAGCCAGACGAATCCACCCAATGTGGTGTCACCGGGTGGCATGGACTCGGGCCTGCGGACATCAGAAGATTTTTTCGAGTATTGTTCGAGGAAAAAGTATTCGGCTCGGACTTCTGTTATGCGAAGGACCTTGCTAAAAGATGGTTCACCCAACTCACACCAGTCTTCCACAAAATCATAAAACTCCTGAGGGGTGCTGCCGAGCGATGCGAGAAACGTGCTCTGTTCAGAAGTAAACAAGGCTTCTGGTCCCCGCTTTCCTTCCAGGTATTGTTCTATGGCCTGTCCAAAAATTGTTTCCAAACGGGTGCCCCATTCTGGCCAAGGTGCCAAATCGACCATACTAATTTGAGGCAAGTTCTTTCGTCTCCTCATTGTGTTTCTGGGTTTTGATGAAGTTTCCGTGGACATAATCAAGATCTCCTTATCCGACTTTTTATCGATGAATGGGTTTATGCGGGTTGTAATCGCGCTTCAAGCTTTTGTGCCAGTGTTTTTTTCGGCATTGTTCCAATCATGTGATCTTTCACTTCTCCATCTTGAAAAATTATTAAGGTGGGAATAGAACGAATACCATAGCGTGCAGCAATGTCTGGGTTGTGATCCACATCAACTTTGGCGACAACAGCCCTCGTTTGAAACTCGTCGGCAAGTTCCTTGATGACCGGCCCCATGGCTTGGCAGGGGCCACACCAGGGTGCCCAAAAATCAACCAACACCGGTTTTTGACTTTCAAGGACTTCACGTTGGAAATTTCTATCAGTCAGCGTCACGTAGGTCTGCGTATCTGTATTCATGGTCTTCTCCCCTATTCCTCTAACTCTTTTAATAACTGGCCAGTTCGCGCGTTGGTCGAGTACGAACCAAAATGGCTCCCAACATGCTCATCGCCAAGCCTAGGTGTAACCACCGGTCGGCCTCATTAATGTGCACGAGCCCGAGTAGCGAATTGCCGCTGGTCAAAAATCCCAACAGGGCAACACCAAAGTAGAGGGCTGTGACGGTTTTTAATGTCATGTCTTCTTTGCCATCTAATACCACTCCACCAAATAGGAATGCCGAGCCGGTGAAAAGGTGCACCAGATTGTGCATGGTGTTCACTTCAAAGATGCCTTCGGATGAAACGAGCGGATTAGGTACAAACCCAAGTAGGCCGACGAGCATGAAAACAGAACCAAATGAAATGGTGATATTTTTGCTGTTTAACATCATGTATTGCTCCTGTTAGTAAAGGTTGTTGAAAATCTCCGGGAACGACCCGCCGGACCGATGCCGACGAGCCTTTCCGGTTTTCTTCACAAATCAGCCGGCGCCTTATCTTTAATGTCTTCCCAATTAGCCTCCGATTTTTGGATGTAGCCTGGGATATCCTTCGCCCATTTGCTTTGAATATCTTTATCCAGGTTTAAATACAGTCTTCCGTCCACGACTTTCCACGCTTCCGGATCAGACACGAACTTTTTCCCAACGGCCACTCCATAGGCGCAGTAGCCGCCGTAGGCCGGGACGTATTTTTTGGGATTAGCTTGGAACATCGTTTGGTGGTCCTTGCTGGCAAAGACGTAGGTCACGCCTTTGTAGTCGGCCACGTGATAGCCGGAACCCTTCATGGGCTTGCCGTCTGTGAAATAGGCTACAGGGTCATAGCCACTGATTCCGGGGGTACTTTGTGTCACATCTCCCGCAAAAGCTGGTGCGGCAATTACGGACATCAATAACGCAACGGCTGGTAATAATGTGTGAAAAACCTTCATGATGAACCTCCTGAGTAATGGTGGAGTTGAAATTTTTAAGTATACAGATCAGTATACTTTATGGAGACTAGTCAACAGAGGTCGTGTTTTGTTACAGCCAGTATCAATATTTTTTGTGTTGGAATGAAGGAGGTAGGGAAAGAGCCCACTTAAGAAAATATCAATAACTGTAGGGAGTCAGGATGAGGTTGGTTTGAGGATGAATCTGAGGGTTGCCTGGTATCAGGGCCTTCGATATCTATGATAAGGAAAAGTTTGATCAAATCTCCTTTTTTCTTCATCAAGCAGGTCCAACATTATTTATAGGGGCAAACTATTTAGGGCCTCTGCAAATCAGGGGTTGAGTAGAAGGAAATTATCTACGAGGTCTGACAGAATTGTGTGCGGTCCCTAATGTATCACCATGGTTGAGTCGTTCCCCAAATGGGGTAGCCAGACTCTTTTAATGCTCGCTTATCCGATAGTGGAATCTCCACATTGACCCTTTTGCGGGTACTTTGGTACGTTGCCGCTTGGTCAAAAGTGCCTTTTATTTGCTATTTCCGATACCTCTCTGAAATCGTATAACGAATTTGGAAGGAGCCTCCTATGAAGTTCAAATCAATCGCCATGGCGGTGGCCATCATTTTTCTTGCCCTAAGCCACGCACAAGCCGGGAAGGACGAGTATGCCGGCTTCCCTGTTACGGTCAAGGGATACAAGGGCAACAAGACCAGCTCGGTATCCTATAACGGCCAGATTGCACGCCATGTGCTGCACACCTCACTGAAGTCGTTGGCGGTCCAAGGTAATGGCAAGCCCAATCCCGAGTTGAAGGCTAAAATGATGTCCTATTTTGAGGGCAAGGATGCAGGTCGCCCCATACTTTCGCCTACAAGCAAAAAGGGTTTCCCGGTCAAACAAACCACGGTCGACGAAATATCCAAAGGGAAGAACCTCGTCGACAAGACCTACAAAGGTGCGGTCACAGGTTGGCCCGGCAATATGACCGGTCCCGAAGTGCTCACCTTCATGATCGATAAAGCGTCAGAAATGGAAGGTGGGTACGACTCGGTCAACGGGTATGATTACGCACAACTCATTTCCAAGACGGCTATGGGCGCGATCTTTTACAACCAGGCCGTAGGCCACTATTTAGCCGAATTGCTTGCCGCCAACAAGAAACCCAATGATAAGCCCTATAAGGAGGGCGCGGCCTACACCGGTAAAGAACATGTCTGGGATGAAGCGTTCGGCTATTTCGGTGCTCCAGCCCATGCGATGTCGATTGATCCTAAAACTGCTAAGGCCATCGCCAAGGGCAAAGCCGATGCCTTTACAGCTGCGGATGCCAACCAGGACGGAACGGTTGATCTGGTTACGGAAATGACTTTTGCCCATGCCTACTACGCCGCCAATGCCGACAAGAGCGGCAAGACCCACTATCTGAAAACTATCACGCAAGACTTTATCGATGGACGCCGACTCATCAGCGAGGCCAATGGTGCAGTGCTGACCAACCCGCAGCGCGACAAGCTAATGAGTTATGCAGCCAATATCAAGAAAAACTGGGAAAAGGTCATCGCTGAAGCAACCTACGAATATGCCGGTTCGGTCTACCAAGATCTGAAAAAAATCGAAATCGTGCTTGAAACCAACGGCGATATCCTGAAGGTGATGCCCGGCTATGTCAAACACTGGGGTGAATTGAAGGGTTTTTCGCTGGCGTTGCAAATGGGCGGCAAGGATTTGGGCGAAACTGCGGTCAAAATGAACCGCCTGATCGGTTTCAGCCCAGTTTTGCTTGGAGACACCCAGGTTACCAATATCGATTCCAATGGTGAGTACCTTCAGGCAAAAGGCCCTTCCCTTTCCAGCTACATGGTGCACATGATCGAAGTCCAGCATTTGTTGGAAGAGCGTTTTGGCTTGAGAGCCAAAAGTAATGCTATTGAGGTCGATCTGTCGACGCTGAATAATAAGCTAAAAGGTAAGACCAGTGGCGAGGCGGACTGAACGAGTATAACGAACGATGACCTCAGCCGATCTCCCTTGGCTGGGGTCTTTCTCTTTTGCCATGGCGGACTTTCTCGTTCAACTTGCCGATTCCCTCACTGAATCTTTCACCAGCCCACAAAAGCGAGTTTTCATCGGCTATCTGGCAAGTGCGTGGCTCATCGCGCTGTTTTGGCTCATCCTTCATCAGGGCAAACATGCCTGGCAGGCTGTTGGTGCCATTTTTGCTAAACAGGTTTGGTTATCTCGTTCAGCCCGCGCGGACTATCTGATTATTCTGCTGAACCGTATTGTGTTGTTAGCCCTATCACCGCTGCTTATTTCGCAGTTCGCAATTGCCACGCTGGTTTTTGAATCACTGCATCATTGGATGTCACCGGAGAGTGGTCCGTCTTGGCCTCTATGGTCCATCAGTCTGCTGTTTACTCTTGCAGTGTTCCTCCTCGACGATGTCAGTCGTTACCTGGTTCATCGTTGGATGCACACATCCAAGGTACTGTGGCGATTTCATCGTATCCACCATACCGCTACCACGTTAACGCCTCTCACGGTTTTCCGCACCCATCCGGTCGAAGGGATTCTGTTTCTGTTTCGCAGCACCTTTGTTCAAGGACTGAGTATCGGGCTGTTTGTTTTCCTTTTTGGGAGTAAGGTAGATCTGATCAGTGTCTTGGGTGCCAACCTGTTCATCGTTATTTTCAGTGCGTGTGGGGCCAACCTTCGCCACTCCTCTATCGGTATATACTATCCGCGGAAAATTGAAAACTGGGTGATGTCTCCGGCACAACATCAGATTCATCACTCGAATCATCCTGAACACTACAATGCCAACTTCGGTGTTTTTCTCTCTATTTGGGACCGTTTTGGCAGGACACTACACCATTCAGTACACGATGCAACTCTTCGATTTGGAGTACTGGACCAGGCTGGTGATGCGGAACATCAACTCAGCACAATTTATTGGCAACCCTTTGTGGATGCCGTACACATTCTTGCAGCCAGAGTCGAGCGCCGAGCCCCGGAACCACAGTAGCTGTATTGGCATCATTCCCTGGAGCTCTGCTCCGCATTTGACCAAACTAAGCTTATTAGCCAATGGCGTGAAATCTTGAACGAAAATAAATCGTGTCTGACCCCTATTTGAAAGGAAGCATTACAGGCTTTCTCGATTCTCCCGGACCAAACCAATGATCTTGTGCATGACCTGTTGGGACCGTCGTTGCTCCACGGAGTTTAGATTTTTCATGTCGTGTTTCTTCTCTGAATCGGGCTGCATTTTCTGATAATGAATAAAATCCTGAATCACCTTGTGCATGTCGTCAAAGGATAATCGCTTTCGTTCCCGCAACACTTTTCCTGTCACCTCCAGAATTGAATTGCCGGTGATTCGATCATACTGGTTAATAATGGATGCCCTCATCCCGAGTTCCAGTAAAATTTTTCTTTCCGTGGTTTTGAATGCTCTGGCTGTTTGCTGGACTAATGCCCAATAGCGTTTTTGAAATTCATGTATTTTTCGGGTTTTGGTGCCATCTAACGTTCTGTCCCGTTTGCTGGCATAGCTTGACGCGAGAGTTTCCAAAAAGAGTTCAGGGGACATGAATGTTTTTTTTCCAAACAGATAAACGGGGAGTTCTCGTAATATATCCCTCATGCAATAAATGGCATCCCAGGTTTGGCCGTCCATGACCTTGTGAGGACCTCTTCGTGATTTGGTTTTTTCAAAGTAACTAAACACCTTTTTGAAATTTTTAATCAGGTCCTGGTGTTCTTTGAGCAAGTATTCTCGATGGAATTCGTTAAATCCGATTTTATACAGTAGATGTCGATACAGATGTTGTTCAAATTCCTTGTCGAACATCGTCAGCAGTTTATGGCCCGTATATGTTTGAATCGGGTTCTTTTTGCCTTTTACGAGAAAGTCACTCAGTTGAATGAATGTTTGGACGATATATCTGGCCTTTCGTTTTTGCTCGGGAATGGTCGTGGACCAACGATCTGTGTCGTCAAAACGATACTCGTGGTGATACAGCCCAAATTGCCTTACTGACCCATAGTCAATAATGCCCCCATCCATCAAAATGTTATCTCCGTCCCAATCGAGCCAGACAAAGAGATAGTCCGATTCGAATCGGGCTGTCGCCTCCGCAAAACGTCTGGCGATGTATTCTGCTAGGTAGGTATAGCTTCTTTTTTGAGATAGATGTTTGGGCCAATGCCCATTCGAAATCTGTCGATCAATAAAATAGTCCACCGCTGACCGAAGGCCTGCAAGATCCCCCTGCTTGAGGTAGCGAAAGAGATGGGACGGGCGCAACAAGTTCGTTCCCGTTCGCACATTAATAGAGAATTTTTTGGGGTACTCAATCACTGCCAAGGTTCTCTCTGTTGCTATGCCATTTCTGAAAAAAATTTCACTCAACAGGGCTGCGGCAATTCCATCCTCGAGTTCTGAATACCCGCAGCCATAGGATACGAAAGGGTCCCCGGTCTTAAAAAACTTCTTTTGCCTGGCTGCAGCTGGGCTTAGGCACGTCGCCCCTGTCCCACAGCTTGAGATGTCCCACGTCGTACCCCGATATGAAATCTGCCCGTTCCAGATGCTTCGCCCGTCTCCAGAGGTGCGACCGGTTTTGTCCGGGTGCTGCAACTGAAGGTACCGGGTCGCCATGTAGGTATTCGGCTTAATCATCTTTTTGGGAATGGGGATGTGATGCATTACATCATATTCATTGATGATTTGAATGCCGAACGTATTCAGAATCGTTTGAGAAAGCTTGTGATTCATTTTCTGGGGGTGATCCCGGGTAATCAAACCCATCTCCTTCGCGAGGTCGTAGTTGAAATAGGCAAGCTTTCCCCCTTTCCGTAGGCGCACGGAGTATTGCACGGTTCCTTTAGGGATGGCTTTCTGAAAATCATGGTTCCCATTGATCAGATGAAATCTGTCATACCGCCGGGAAGCTTGCTTGCCTTGCTGCGTGGGATCCCTTTTGGGTTTTGATATCTGCTTCATAGTTGTAGAAATCGGATATTTGGTGACATGAGTTAAATAACCTTAAAGTTGTAGGTGGGTTGCAGGCAGAGGAAAGCTAGAAGGGCAGCACACTCTCAACAGTGGGCCTGCCTGGTATCTTCCTCTTATTTAGGTGCTTGTAAGATCCTTTGGATGTGTTTTCTGATGATGGGGAGAAGGTCGGTCGCAAACCAGGGGTTTCGTTTCAACCAGATATTATTTCGTGGACTGGGGTGGGGAAGCGGGAGGCGCTCGGGCCAAAATTCTTTCCATGCTCGTACGGTCTCGGTAACGTTGGTGTGGGAAGAATCATGAATATGGTAGTCGTGTGCATATTTGCCGATCATGAGGGTGAGTTTGAGATTGGGTAAATGAGCCAATAGTTTGGCTCGCCAAGTTTCGGCGCATTGCAGACGAGGCGGGAGGTCTCCTGCTTTGCCAGTCCCAGGATAACAAAAGCTCATGGGAAGGATGGCAATTTTCCTGGCATCATAAAAGGTACTACGATCCACCCCCAACCATTCTCGTAGGCGGTCTCCACTCGGGTCATTGAAGGGGAGGCCCGTTTCATGGACTTTTTTCCCCGGAGCCTGCCCCGCGATGAGAATTGATGCCTGTGGATGCAGTTGGAAGATCGGTCGGGGTTCGAGTGGAAGGACCAGTTGACAGAGATTGCATGCCTTTACTTCTTGAAGCAGAAGGGGAAGGGCCTTTTTCATTTCTGGTTCCCTAACATTTCTGACTTTATTGATTGGTAGCGAATGCTCCTGTCATCTGCGGGTGAAATACGCAGAGGTAAGCATAGCTGCCTTGCTCATTCACTACCATTTCCCATGATTGGCCTTCTTCAATCACTGGTGATTGCCATTGGTTATTGGCGATATTTAATAAATGCGGGACAATATCTTGATTAACCCACAGAATGGTGTCTCCCGGGGAAACGGTGAGCTGTTCAGGGGAAAATGCAAAGGTTTTGATGTGGACAACATGCTGTTGTGAGAGGGAGGCCGTTTTGGAAACGGCCTCCTCACTAAAGAGTCCGAACACGACAAACCCTAAGATGATTCGCAGGAGAACTCCTATTCGTCTCATGGTTACATGACCTTCTCATTCATTTGGGCTGCATGGCCTTCGTGCACTTTGAAGGTTTGTAACGCGGCGGTAAGGAGAGCTTTGAGTTCTGGATTTTGTGCATTGGGAATAAAGGTATTCTCTACCACGTGGTTCACGGTTTGGTGGTATCCCAATTCATTAGCCGCATAACGCTTCGCCAGATCCTTTCCTCGAAGTTGCGAGAGTTCCTCCCGAATCTGTTGGGCTTGCTGATTCAGTTGTTGGCTCATGGCATTATCTTGTGGCGTAATTTGGAGTTTCTTTACCAGAGCCAAGGCTTTGTTATTTACGGCGGTATGGTCCCGGATCATGAGTTCCGCGAAATTCCGAACTTCTGGATCTTCCGACAGTGCCAATGCCAGATGTGCGTATCGGATATCGATAGCACCAGCCGTATAGGCAATGTGCGCGATTTCTAAGTCGTTGAGCTTAGGGGCTGGCGTTTCGTGCTTCATCATATCGGACTTGGACATTACCCTTGTACCCATGCTCTGTTCTGCAGTGGCCGGGTTGTTGGCTGTCATGCAGCCGACCAGCACCGCACTGGCTAATGTAAGAGTGGTGAACGATTTAGTGAATGTGTTCATGATGCTTCTCCTTGTTAAATTGAGTTGATGGTTGCTAATGAACGGGTAATTACGCTTGGCTCCTTGCCAATTATTTCTTTTGCAAAACCGAATATCCGAAGGTATAAATCCATTTATCGTCTTGTTTAGCATTCCTGGGGGCCAAGTCTTTGGCCGGCATATGGCAGGGGATACAATCGACTTTATAATTCGTGGAAATTGTGTGGGTCCGATCATCTGCATTGAAGAACGACCATCCCCAACCGTCCCCCCACAATAGTGAGTCTTTGAACCGGCCTTTCGTATCTCGCACCAGGACAAAATAGCCCTTGATCGTGGTGGCATGGCCAACGGCCGGCCCAGTGGTCATAGACATGGTTTCTGCATGAAGAAGCTCTTTGACCAAAACAGCTCCATCCGGAAACTGGCGCTTCTTTTGGTAGTACTCGATAGTTTCCGGTTGCGTGTAGACTACATGATATTCGTGAATGTCGGCGGCGCCTCCTTCAATTGTGGCATGGGTCCAGGTACCGAGCGTGGGCCAAAATGTATAGTCTTCCGGTACACTGATAGCGCCCGTTGCTGGATTGACGTTAGGTGTAAAGACATGGCTTTCCTCTGCCGTGGCCAATCCTATCCAACTAAAAAAACTTATCATTACAATCGTGGTGAAGATTTGATACTTTCTCATCTTGAATTCCTGCCTTATGGTAAATACGCTGGAGGATTTGGACACATCCCTTGTCGTAGAAGGAGAGTTTTCGTCCGTCCATCGTGAATAAAAATTGTTGCTCTTTAGTATACAGATCTGTATATTACTTCCTTCACAGTCCTGATAAGTAACAAAACGTTACAGGCATTAGAAAAGAATTTATCTGGGCAAGGATCTTCGTGTGTTAATGTGGTGAGGATATGAAGGCGAAGCTGTCCAAACTTTCAAAGCGAGATCAGCTGATTCAGACAGCAGTCAAGCTTTTTGCGAAAAATGGCATCCATGCCACGGGCGTAGATTCCATCGTTGAGCATTCAGGCGTCACAAAAAAAACTCTGTATGCACATTTTCGTACCAAGGAGGAATTGGTCTTGGCGGTCCTCCGTTATTACGATGGTCTTGCGCGAAATGAATTCATGCGGAAGGTGGAACGTGGCGGAACGACACCACGGAGAAGACTGCTTGCTATCTTTGATTTTGCCCAGGATTGGTTTCAACAGACAAATTATTATGGATGTTTATTCATAAATACTATTGGGGAGTATTCAGATCAGGACACGCCTATTCGACAGATTTGCAAGGAATATAAGAAACTCGTGCAGGACTATATCTATTCGCTTTGTCAGCAGGCGGGAGCCAAGGATCCACAAGGACTGGCAGAAGAATTAGCTTTATTATTGGAAGGGGCGACGGTTACGGCGCAGGTTTCTCAAAATCCGAGGACGGCTAAAGTCGCCAAGCGGGTGGCAAGAGGCTTGATTGATAAAGCGCTCGCATAACGCAACGTTATTCTATTTGAAGTTATCTCGGATATAGGAGGGATTGGAAAAGAATAGATTGTTGCAGGATATCCTGTGCAGTCGTCTTGCTGAAGTTTGGTAAAGCGAAGATAGAAAAAGACTAAGATTGATTCTTGAATGCGGTTGCCAGTTTCGTGACCACATCGCGCAACAGTTTATGGTACACCGCTGTTTGATGATCTTTGGCATTTTTGGGCTTGGAAATGGCTTCGCTTCCCCCCGTGACCAAGAGTTTTTCATCATATTTTGGCTGAATTGGGTTTGGAGGGTCTTTGCACAGTTTGTCGTCACATAGCGCTAAAATATTCATGGTCTCGTTTCGGCCTTGGGCTTCGGCATGGGTCCATTCAAAGAACCACAAAATCTCTCCCGTTTTAACAAGTGAGGCATTGGCGTTAATGGTGACACTGAGTCGTTCTGCCTGGGTCAAGGCAGCTTCCTGGAGTTTTGCATAGGTCAGTAGTTGGTGGCTGGCTTTCTCGGGGAGGGGAACGGGATTAAGTTGTTCTCCCTTTTGATTGGATTCATAAAAACGACGTTCCCATCGAGCATCTTGTCCCGCCTGGATCAGCGACCGTTCGAGGGAATTGATTTGAAACAGTACTTCGGCTCCCAGTTCTTTCGCTGCGGCCTGGGTCGTAGTTTCTTCTTTCAAGACTTTATTTTGAAGTACTTTCCACGAAATGACTTGAAATCCAGCTTGCGTCAGTGCGCGCTCCAACTCTGCCATTTCAATTCCACAGGTGGTTTTTAATAATACCCCTTGACCAGAGGCTTCTCCTGAACTTTGCGCAGCTGTTTCGTCGGCGCATCCTTCTGGAGCTTTGACGGTCAATGATCGAATGTTGGGAATGATGGAAAGATAGTTTTGACTCTCCACAATTTCTGGAGGTGCTTCACGGCTATCTGCCACGACAAAGTCGGAAGTGACCAAATAATATTGGGAACTACATCCGGTGAAAACACAACTAGATAGTATGAGAATGATAAAAAACGAGGGGGTGCTAAATTTCATTGAGGTCTTCGTATGCGTTTAATAAACATCCCAACGCAATTGAGGAGGCAGACGTAACTTGTATTGGGTGGCCATGGGTTCGCCCTTTTCATCCAGGGCATCGGCATCAAAGCATCCTGAATAAAGACGAATCAGGGTGATCGAGCCTGGTTTCAGATCTTTGCCCATTTGTTCGAATTCTTCGTAAGGCTTTGAGCAAGGTTTGACCAGCAGGGAATGAATAGCGCGTGAGCTGTGATTACGGATAATAATCGATTCCTGATCTTCGGCGATTATTTTTTGGCTACAACTTGCCAACCCAAGTTGACACAGGATAAGCCATACGAAAGGGAAGCGAAAAGTGAGAAATGAAAACCGCATGAAATGAGCACTCAAATAATATCAGACCGCGGTGCCTCAGAGTAGGCAAGGGTGCTATAAGGAGCCCATACCATACTACATTGAACAACCTTGTCAATATGAAGGCTAGAGCCTACATCCAATAGAAGGCATTGCCGTAACCAAGAATCATAGAGCCAGTGGATAGAAGAGTCAGGGATAAGAGGGCTAGAGTGTAAGGTCTCTCACATAATATGTTTGAGGCGTTGTGGATATTTGGCCACCTTCTGCATATCCAGACTAAGCCTCTTTGTGCTAAAGAATATCGTGATGTATTTAAGATTAGAGAAGGATTCATTCTAAACATTGGAGGACATGTGAATGGCAACAATTGCACCGTTTCGCGCTGTAAGGCCCCTACCTGAACTAGCGGCAAAGGTCGCGGCACCTCCTTATGATGTGGTCTCTGTACAAGAAGCGCGTGACTTGGCCGAGGGCAATCCCCACTGCTTTCTGCGTATTGGGCGGGCTGAACTCGAATTGGCTGATGGAGTCGATCCCTATTCCGACGAAGTCTATCAACGAGGAGCCGACAATCTTCGAAAACTCCTAGAGGATGGGGTATTGGTTCAAGAACCACAGCCCTTACTGGGAGTCTATCGTCAGAAGTGGGGTCTGCATGAGCAGACTGGTATCGTCGCCCTCGCTTCGGTAGATGAATATGATCGAGGGATCATCAAAAAACACGAATTCACCAGGCCGGTGAAGGAAAACGATCGAGTCCGCATTATTGAAACCCATCAATCGCAATCCGGTCCGGTTCTCCTCTTTTTCCGCCAAACTCCAAATATTGATCGGTGGCTTAAAGAGGTGACCAGTGCCCAACCCGATGTGCATTTTGTGGCTGCAGATAAAGTAGAACATACGGTGTGGAGTGTACGAGATGCTTCGGCGATTCAACGCGTCATTAAAGATTTTCACGATCTTCCGGCCCTCTATATCGCCGATGGACATCATCGATCGGCGGCAGCCAGTCGGGTGCGGGCCTCCTGTGGGCAGCATAGTGCTCTCCCTAAAGGAAAGCATGAAGAAGGGTTTCTATCGGTTATTTTTCCACATAACCAGTTGCAAATTCTTCCCTACAATCGGGTTGTTCGAGATTTGAATGGGCTTACCCCAAAACAATTGCCGGATCAACTCGCTCTCCACTTTGAATTGCAGGTGACTGGCCAACCAGGAAATCCACCTGGTGCAGGATTCGATATGTATCTAGAGGGGCAGTGGCATCGTGCCACGCCGAAGCAGGATCCGTCAGTGAATAGTCAGCAAGATCCCGTTCGGGCACTAGCTGTGTCGGAATTAACCGAACGGGTGTTGGATCCACTTCTAGGAATCAAAGATCAACGGTCAGACCCTCGTATTGATTTTGTAGGCGGGATTCGGGGGACCAAACAACTTGAGGCATTGGTGGATAGTGGTGACTGGGCTGTCGCATTTTGGTTGTATCCGACCACGGTAGAGGAACTCATGGCCGTGGCCGATGCTAATCGAGTTATGCCCCCCAAAAGCACCTGGTTCGAACCCAAACTCCGCGACGGCCTCTTTGTGCACATGTTACGAGATTAGGAGGCATAGTGCTCTCTTGTAAGAAGGGGGCTGGCAGGCTATAATTAGTTGGTCAGACTAGACTAATTTTTGGAGGGACTCCATGAAAACGGTGAATGTTTATGAAGCCAAGACTCGTCTTTCGCAACTCCTCGAATTAGCAGCCTCTGGGGAAGAAGTGGTCATTGCTCGTGCTGGAAGGCCAATGGCCAAACTCATTCCATACCGAATCGAATCCAAATCCAGAAAACCAGGCTGTTGGAAGGGCAAAGTCAAAATCTCCAAGGATTTCGACGAACTTCCTGAAGAACTTACTCGAGCCTTCCGTGGTGAAGCAGAGTGAATTTCTTACTAGATACGCATGTTTTGCTTTGGTGGCTCAGCGACCATAAATCTTTAACCCCCAAAGCCAGGGAAGCGATTAAAAATGGCGAAAATCTAATTTTTGTCAGTGCCGCAACAGCATGGGAAATTGCCATCAAGCAGGGGCTGGGTAAATTGAAGGTCCCTGCTAACCTTGAAGAAGTTCTGACTTTGAATAGCTTTCAGCCACTTTCTATTTCTCTTCACCATGGTCTTGTAGCAGGGGCGTTGCCGCGTCACCATGATGACCCGTTTGATCGTATGCTCATTGCACAAGCGACCACTGAACAATTAACCCTGGTTACTCATGACGATCGAATAAAACAATATGGTGTTTCCATCCTCTGGAGGTGATAACCTTTTTGTCCTTCAAGGAAAATTCCCGTGCCCTCTCCCATCATCCGGTCCGAGTCCAAAGTGGGTAAAGACCTCTGCGTCCCAATGTTCTGTGGTTAATCTCTATAGGAATGAGAATTTGAAAAATTGTTAATTGGGTATTCATTATTAATGGCTGAACAAATCAATCTGATGGAAGTGCTCATTCGGTTTTATAATTATGCCAAATTTTTTGCTCGAGAAAAGTAAGGTGCTACGATGGTTAACCAGCTCGAAGACTTTTACCACTTTCAAAATCCAGTGGATTTTTGGAGTCTTACGAATCGAACTATAAGTCCCAAGTCAAATGAAGAATTCCTGTCTAAAGGAAATGACCTCAACCAAAAACTCCAAGAAGCCTTCGTCGCATCGACATTTTCTCTGTCGTTTCAAAAAAATATATTGCCGATACAGATACGACTTGCAAGGGTAGGAGAGAGGTTTGTAGATTTTGAAATAAAGTATAGAAAAGAAATTTTGATATTTGAAATTGTCATGGCATTAAACACTGGACGTAGACTTCAAGCAGAATATCGGAATGGCCAATTCCCCTCTGCATTTTTTGCAGACACCTTTTCTGGAAAGCCCGCGGATTTGAATCAGATGAAGTTAGTGATTCAAAAGAAAACTCAGAAAGCTCAGAAAGCTCAGATATTCCAAACGTTTGACCGCCATCTTCTAGTCTATCTGAACCTTTCTGGGCAATTATCAGATTTCCCATGTTCTCCCGAATCTGAAAGTGCTTTTCGGTCAATTTGGATGGTAAGAGGTGAACCTGGAATGGGTGGGATCAAATTGTTGAGTAATTCATATGGTTTTCGAGCTGATGAGGAAAAATGGTTCAAAGTTTCCTGAGGAAAATTTTGGCTCTCAGTTCTGATGTCTTTAGCTTATGGATAATCAATGGACCTTGGGCTCCATTCAGGAATTGACGGCTGAGCAATTATTTGAGGTGTTGCAGTTGCGGGTGGATGTGTTTGTGGTTGAGCAGCAATATGCGTATCGAGAATTGGATGAGTGTGATCGCCATCCAGAGGTCAGGCATCTTTTGGGTAGAAATAAAGGTGGAGAATTGATTGCCTATGCCCGGCTCCTTCCACCAGGACTTCGCTATCCTGAAGTCAATCTCGGGCGGTTTGTGGTGAGGGCTGATTGCCGTAGGCAGGGAATCGGGCATCAATTGTTACAGACCGCCCTGGCAGAAATTTCCCGTTGTTGGCCGAAGAGGAATGTAAAGATTGCTGCACAGGAGTATTTGCAATCATTTTATGCACGGTATGGGTTCCTGCGTCTTTCTGATGTGTATCTAGAAGATGGGATTCCGCATGTAGAAATGGTGAAAGAAGTCTGATGAAAATTTTTTCGGGTTGCCATTACCCCCAGCTTGTAGCAGGTGGCTATTCCTAGGGAGTTAATGGAGATTCCCGATAAAAAACGTCGGGAATGACAGAAATGATGGATACCCAATTGTAAATGTTGGGAATGACCGAAAAGCTGGATTCCATTCTCTGCCTTCCCGAGGAAAAATTTCACGGGAATTCAATCAATAGAAATATAGCCCCTTCTCAACTGCGCTATCTGTTGTGCAAATGAAAACCATTCCTCTGGGCGATCTGTCCCTAGAAACATTTTTAGCTGAATATTGGCAAAAGAAGCCATTGTTGGTCCGTCAAGCTATATCGGGTATAAGACCGCCGATTGCTGCGGATGAATTAGCTGGCTTAGCCTGCGAGGAAGAGGTTGAATCGAGACTGATCATTCACGATGCGGCGAACGACCAATGGAGTCTTACACATGGGCCGTTTGTGGATGCAACATTCTCCGATTTGCCCCCCACTAACTGGACATTGTTGGTGCAAGCGGTAGATCAGTGGGTGCCGGAAGCGGCGGACTTTCTGGCACAGTTTTATTTTATTCCCAGTTGGCGTGTTGATGATTTAATGATTAGCTATTCGGGCGACAAGGGTGGCGTCGGGCCGCATTATGATAATTATGATGTATTTTTGGTTCAGGTGAGTGGTCGTCGACAATGGGAAATTGGCGGGTTGTATGATGAGTCCTCGCCTCGACGTCCTGAAGTTCCGGTAAAAATATTGACGGAATGGGAACCCGAAGAGCAGTGGGTGCTTGAGCCGGGTGACTTGCTCTATGTGCCTCCGCGTGTCGGGCATAATGGAATTGCTGTGGGAAAGGAATGTATGACGTGCTCGGTGGGGTTTCGAGCACCATCTCATCGAGACATCTTGCTGGATTTTTCCGAATATATTGCCGGACAACTCAGCGAAGATGTGCGCTATGCCGATCCTGACCTGGTGCCTCAAGGTCATTCTGGTCAGATTACTCCTGCTGCGGTAAAAAAAATCCAGAATATTTTAACCGAATATGTAAAGGATCAGGATCGTCTAAGCGAGTGGTTTGGATGCTATATCACTGCCCCGAAATATCAGGATGAGGACTCGACGAAGGAGGAATATTGCATAGAAGATGTGCAACAATCTCTCGCAGAAGGCGGGATGCTCACGAAGAATGAAGGTTCCCGTTTTGCCTTTCAGGATCATGGAAAGAGCTTGTGGTTATTTGTGGATGGTCGTCAGTATGCATGTAGCCCGACTATGGTTGATTTGGTAAAAACTCTCTGCGCTGAACGAACATTCCGTTTGGGCTTCGGGCAGTCGGAAGAGCAGGACTCGTTAATCTTGGATCTACTGAATATGGGCAGCCTCTACATTACTGATTAAGTGAGCTGGTTAGAGTGGAATTTTTCGAGGCTGGGAAAGGTCTTGGTAGGAGAGAATGCGGCGATGTCCTTCAGAGTCTAGCTGAATCACCATTTCAACCGGTGTTCCCTTTTCGATGTTTTCTAACTTCTCAAATTGAGCGCTGTTCTGGGGATAGACTAATAAGGTCGTTCCTTCTGGAACCAATCGCCAGTCGGTGCTGAATGATGGCCGGTCATCCGATCGCTGTTCCCAATTCAGCCATAGGTTCTGTTCGGCTTTGTCGATATATCGGACGGTACCTCGAATGCCGGTTGGCTCACGAAAGTTGAGAATATCGGTGAGGAACCTATCCAGAGGATGTGGCTCAGGTTCGAGGGCGATAACGGGGAATGCTGTCAGCATGATTCCTAAGATACTCGCACATATCATATAGCGAGCATGAAAGGAGGCGAGAAGGTTAGGGATATTTTTTTTCATTCTCTTCCTAGAGGATACTTGTTAGCTAGTATATGGAATCTATCAGAAGCTTGCGAAAGGCCGCCATGTCTGCAGAATTTAGCGGGTCTCTATCACCAGTTTGTCATACCTGAATGTCTTTGGCAGGTATCTATCTTATAAATCCCAGATAGATTCCCGATTAACAATGTCGGGAATGACGGCAATGGTAGATTCTCGATGGAAATTTTCGATTAAAATATGAGCAACCATAATTGATCGGCATCCCATCAAGGTAAGAACGTCTTGCTCCATCTATCGCGTGCCGAAATGTTTTATAGCTGTGTAACGCCTCCATCAACTTCGAGATCGATCCCAGTTATATATGATGAATCCTCCGAGGCCAGAAATAGTGCGGCCTTGGCAATTTCATCGGCGGTTCCAAACCGTTTCATGGGATTTTGTGCGGCAAACCCTTCCTTCATTTCCGGGACGGCTTCAGCCGGGACACCAATTTTGTCGAAGATCGGGGTATCGATAGGGCCAGGAGCCAGAGAATTGACGCGGATGTTTCTCTCTAAAAATTCTGTTGATAACGTTCGGGCGAGACTGCGGACCGCTGCCTTCGTGGCGGCGTAAATATTGGTATTGGGGAACCCTTTTTGGCCGGCGATAGAAGAATTGATGATGATTGACGCGCCATCGTTGAGGAGCGGTGCCGCTTTTTGAATATTAAAGAAAAGACCTTTGAAGTTGACATTGACCATCGCATCGAATGTCGCTTCATCCATGGTATCGAATGGGCCAAAGATCGCAATTCCGGCGTTGAGAAATAAGACATCAATCCTAAAACCTGACTGTTGAATCTGTTCATAAAGATGAGCAATGTCATTGAGATTTCCCGTGTCGGATACGATTCCTTTACAGGCTCCTCCAATTTCTTTGACAGCGGCTTCTACCGCATCTTGCCGTCTTCCCGTAATAATAACTCTTGCCCCCTCGGCTTGAAATAATTTAGCGCTGGCCAACCCAATTCCACTATTTCCACCCGTAATAATGGCGACTTTCCGTTGAAGTTTTAATGACATCAGATCGTTCCTTTCACCCTATAAGAAAATGGTAGACGATGCTTCTTAGCAAATACGATAGAATTGAGGCAATATCTTATTGATTCCACTCGTCTTCCCGCCATTGTTGTTTGATGGCTGCTGCACGCCTGCGCTGTTTGGAATAGGCCCAAAAGGCTAAAAGGGTGATGGTGATCCAGAGCATGCCGGAACTCGTCGCCACAGGGATCCATCGATTCCAAAGTGTTTGACGATTCCAAAAGTTCGCATGAGCTTGTGGGAGGGTCAGCATGGTGGTTTGGACGAAAGCGTCAGCAAAAGGAAGGCCCTCTTTGACTTTGGCCAGCAGACGTTTGGGGAAATCTGGTTGAGTATGTGCCAGCAGGTCTCGGATTACGGCGTGGGTGAGAACATAGGCCCGTCGGACCGAACCAGCATCCCCGACAAATAGCTCATTCAATTCCTCAAACGAGATTTCGGTACCTGAGACCAGGGCCCAGACCAATCTGGCACGATCTTCTAAATCCCATGATCGTGCTGCCATCATCGCCAGTCCTTCATCGAACCATCGAGGTAGAGGCTGGCCTCCTGCAGCTCGGTGCGCCAGAATGTGTCCGATTTCATGCAAGAAGACATCATTCAGTGAATCGTTCGGGTAGTTCAAGCCTCGATCGGTAAGAAGAACAATGGTGGAGGCCTCGCTCAGTGCATAACCTGCCACCCATTCAGGAATGCCTTGTGCTGGAAGAGAACTGTCTGGTGCCAAAACGACCCTGATGGGTGGACATGAATGTTCAAGACCCATTAAGTCCTGGATCCGTTGAATGGCCGTTGGCTTGATGCCCTGTAATTGGTGAACCAAGGGGCTCAGAATTTCGGGAGCATCAAAAATGAACGTTGAGGAAACGGAACCAAGGAGAGGGCGAGGAGAAACAATGAGACATATGATTGTTATGGTAACCACAGTCAATACAGGTTTCTCGATCATACGAGCCCAGGTGTGATTGGTGAGTTGAATGTTATTGTGCAAAGGCCCGCACACAGAGGATGTTTTATTGTAAAAAAGTAACAGAAGGTGACAGCCCAGCAATCAAAAGCTTCCAGCCTGTACGACATCATCGAGGTCATTGATGTCGAGCCAATGCCCCACGGTGTAAAGCACGCGAATAGGCTGTTCTTGCTTGAGCAGTTCTTGGAACAGAGTGGCCATACCGGCTTTTTGATTTTTAGGAAAACTGAGAAGCTCAACCAACAATTTTTTGAGTTGCTGATATCCGGTTGGAGAGACTTTGAGAAAACCCATCCATACCCCGTGAATGCGGTCGCGTTGGACATCGGTCCCCAATTGTTTGAGGTAGATTTCCGTATGAAACGCTTTGCGTGAATTCGGGGTTGTACATTCGGCAAAGCCCCCTAGGCGGGTATAACTGGTTTTTTCTTGCCAATGGCTATCGATAAAAATTACAAAATCTTCTTTAGTCTGTAGCAAGGCTTGTGGAATGTAGGAATTGAATAAGACATCTCCATAGGAAATGATGAGGTCTTGGTCATGCTGGGATTTGGCTTGAAGAGCTTTGAGCAGAGAGGCTAATTCTCCTGTGGAAGCAAAATTGTCATTATCCACGTAGGTGAGGTGTGGGAGATTCACCGATTCTTTTTTGTAACCTCGAACCACACTGATATCTTTGATGCCGACCGAGTTATAAGCATCCATGATATGGGCGAGGATAGGGAGTCCCCGAATGGGGACCATCGTCTTGGGCTTGTCGTCAGTCAGTTCTCCCAGCTCATCCCCACGAGAGGCTGCTAGGACAATGGCTGCGGCGCGCTCTGCACTTTTGGGAAGATACCGTCGTTCGGCTTCTTGAAGATCCGCCGCACCCTGTAGCCGGAATACTTCAGAAACGGGCGCAATGTTGTCTTCGACAGAAAGAAGATTTTCATGTTCTTTGAGGATGCGGGCGGTCGATTGCATCGTGGCGACGGCGGCACGAAGCATGTGATTGGCCCAAATGACCATGGACATGCCATGTTGTCGAAAGACATCGGTGGGCGTGGCATAGTATTTAGTGGGCACAATGATCACCGGGCATCGATCGCCCCATTCCTGTTTAAAGGCTAAAATCTCATCAGGTACGGCTAAGGCACTGTGAATTAAAATCCCATCGGCTCCTGCTTGATGATAGGCTTCTGCCCGGCGCATAGCCTCAGCAAGTCCCCATCCGCAAATAAACGCCTCAACTCGTGCAATGAGGCAAAAGTCAGGGTCCGATTGCGCATCCTTCCCGGCCTTAATTTTTCCGCAAAACTCGTCCATGTCGGCGAGGGGTTGGGTTTCGCCTTTCAGAAAGCTGTTGGTTTTCGGGAATAATTTATCTTCGATGCAGACGGCGGCGATGTGCCGTTGCTCCAGTTTCCGGATCAAGCGTTGCATATTATTGAAATTGCCATAACCGGTGTCGCCGTCCAGTAAAATAGGAATCTGCGTGGCATCAGACATAAACTCTAAATTGTCCAACACCTGGGTCCAACTGGCTTCATTATTGTCACGTACCCCAAATTGTGCAGAAATGGAAAGGCCACTAGCCCAAATGCCGGGAAACCCTGCTTCCTCCACTATTTTGGCACTGAGGCCATTGTGCGCTTCGCAAATAAACTCAAGTTGTGGAGACAAAAGAAGCTTTTTAAACTGCGAGGCTTTGTGAGGTGTAGGAATGATGCTCATGGCCATAGGGCATGCGTCATGGAAAATGAATTTTCAGTCTACACGAAGGAGATTCCCACTGCCAAACACAAGGGCGATGTTTCGAGTATTCCTGCGTGTTCTGCTGAAAGGGCTATGGGCGAAGATGAAAAGGGCCAGGGCATCACCTCACTAACAGGTAAGGCCGTGACCCTTCAAATCCGAAAGAGCGTTATGGGGTACGACTGGTAATTTCAAGAAGATGATAACCAAACTGTGTTTTGACCGGGCCATGGACCTTGCCGAGTTCTCCGCTAAACACCACTTGATCGAATTCTTTCACCATTTGACCAGGGCCAAACTCTCCCAGATCACCACCTTGTTTGCCAGAAGGGCAAGTGGAATGTTCTTTGGCTGCCGCGGCAAAATCTCCCCCGGCTTCAATCTGGGTTTTCAACTGGTTACAAGCTTCTTCCGTGGAAACCAAAATGTGACGTGCCCGTGCTTTGGCCATGAGTACTCTCCTTTGACGCTAAAGATATGGACAAAGGTCCTTTTCTCATGATTCGCCTATGTAGGTCAAATTTCACCAGGTCATTGATAGGGAATCACTGCAAGCAACAATTCATTATGCATCAGAGTTCATGGCCAGATAATCATAAATGAAATCGAAGGTCAATTCGTCGATATTGTCGTAAATCGTCTTGACTCCGCCAACCGTCACGATCCCTTGCTCCCAGGTGATGGCATGTCCGCTTGCAGAGTTGTGGGCCAGGGCTACAAGTTGATGGACTTCAAAATCGATCCGGCAAGCGAATCGTTTGGGGCTTAAGGGAAGCGCAGCCAAGTTGATATATAAATAGGGCTCCCCAGGCAATTTGGCTGCTTCCAGTTCTTTCACCAAGCGAATGCCGGCCCCTTGAAGTTGTTTCTCGACTCGTTTGCGGACCATACCTCGAGTGAGGAACCCTCTTAATTCCGGTCCTAAATCCTCCACGACCACAAAGATGCCATGCATCCCTTTGAGTGATTCTTTTCTCAGCATATTATTCCCGTGCCTCTCTTATTCCGTATTCGAATGATAGTCGTAGATTTAGTTGGTCTTAAGGATTGTGGTGTGATCTTAGGGTGTATTCTTTCGCCTGTTCCGTAAATAATCACCGAGGATTCCTCGGCTATGTTCATCATCGTGGCAGTAGGTGCAGAGGTTTTCCCAGTTCGACCCGTCTGGAGGATTGTTGTGGTGATTTCCGTCTTTGTGATGCACCGTGAGGAGATGTTTGGTGAGGTCATTAAACTCTCTGGCGCATTTGGCACAGATAAGACCGTGAATTTTTAACGATTGTTCACGATAGGTACGGAGATTGGAGGGAGAACGTTTTGGCCCTAGTGACTTGAAAATTTGATCAATAGGTTTATCGACTGGCGGCTTTTGGAGACGTCGCAATTTTGGTCGACCCCGGTAGGAATTTCCCATGATGGATAGCCTTCAAGAGGGTAAGGTCCGTTCCGTTTTAAACGCCTCACAATTCCTGATTAAGGTGGATGGGATGATTCTCAAAAGTTTAACGGATTTTGTCAATGCTTTTCCAATGCTGTATCACTATCGCAAGTATGAAGCCCTCTCTGGTGTAGTTGAGATATGATTTGAATGCTTTTATCCGACTCCGTCTCGTCGGGAGATGTGGGGACATGTGGCTCGAATTCTAGGCCTGGCGTAGGCTCAGATCCTTTATAGACTTCAGGGTGATACTTTCTAGTATTCCTGGAAGTGCGAAGAATTACAGGGTCAAATCTTTTGTTTGATGTTGTAAAAAGCCAAGATTTTTGGATAAGCGATGGAGGTCGTCGATGCGTTGTTGGAGTTCGGGATGGCTGGAGAAATAGTGAAGGAAACTCCAATTTATTTCTTCATTTTGAGATTGCAGGGATTCAAAAAGTTCGGTGGCCCCGCCCACATGTCCGAAGTGACATTGCAATGCGTGTAAGGCTGTTTTGTCGGCTTGGCTTTCACGTGTTTGGGAATATTTGGCTGTGCGCAAGTTCACAGTCGAAAGCAAGAAATCAGACATCCCCGAATCGGTTCCGAAAGCCAACATGGCCAGGGTACTCAAGACCAGCCCTCGCCCTAATAATCGTAAGTGATCCCGATTTTTAAAATGTCCGAGCTCGTGGGCAAGCACAAATACCAGGCCGTTTTTGGAGGAGACGGCGTCTAATAAACCTGAGAATACCACCATCGTTCCACCTGGAATCGCCATGGCATTGATGAGGTCGGATTCGACGAGACGCACTTTGATCGGATAGGGGAGGGCCAGACAGGGTTTCAAGGAGTCCACCAGGGTTTGGAGTTTGATCTGTTTGTCGGGAAGGGTGTCTTCACCCAAATCCCAATCAATATCCATATTGCTAAAAAGGCGGGCTTCTTGCTCGGGAGAGATAGAGTCCACAGCCACATCGACGAACAATCCCAGCATCCAATATCCCAGGAGTCCGAGAAGGATGACGCCGGTGAGGAGGGCGAAAAATTCCCGGGCAGGATGTTGGTGGGAGATATTATCGTTATGCTCTGGAAGAGAAGGCTGATACTTCACGAGAGAGTGGTTTGTGAAGCCGGTTGGAAAGAAATCGCCGTGCCGTAGGCCAGAACTTCCACGGATCCAATTCGATCACTGCCCCCTTTGGAAATAGAAGACGTTTCAATACGGAGATTCAGAATTTGATCGGCCCCCGGGCAACGCTCCTTCATACGCAGAATGGCTTCGCGGCGTGCACGATCCAACAAGGTTTCATAGGATTGAACCGTTCCGCCAAAGATGGTACGGAGTCCAGCCACGATTTGTTTAAAATAATCCACCGAAACCACGACATGGCCATGGACCAATTCGGCATGATGTATGGGGGCGGGGTTGCCGATCGGTTTCTTGCTGGAGGTTGTCGGCAGAGTTATCAGTGCCTGTTCTCTGGCATGAATGGATCGGTAATGCCGATTTTCGGCCATTTTCCCAAAGGCATAGCCGAGCGATAACAAGATCAGAAAAATGATGAGACTATCCACGAGCCTTACTCCACAGTGACGGCTGTGCCGTAGACATAAATTTCAGCCGCGCCTGCTGCCACGGATGATGTTGAAAACCGGACATTGACGATAGCATTGGCGCCCAATTGTCGTGCTTGAGCTTTCATCCGTTCCAGGGCTTCATCACGGGATTCTCCTAGTAATTCAGTGTAGGCTTTTAATTCTCCACCAAAAATATTCTTAATGCCCGCGAAAATGTCGCGCCCGACATGTTTGGCCCGGACGGTACTGCCCGACACGATGCCGTAACAGGTCGTGATGGTTTTGCCTGGGATGTCTTCGATATTACTGACGAACATAGTTCCTCCTTGCGTCGTAAGCGAGAACACCGAAAAAGTCCGAACCTCCTGTTGCCAGAAGTATATCAGGCCTTGCGGGAGGTTTCCCCATGAGGGCATGTATCGGAAAACATCGGAGAAGACTAGAGGAAATGATGAATGTGGGGACAACTCAAGATGGGGTCAGTGTTTCGTTGCTAGAACTTCCAGATATTCAGACTCGACCAAGGTTGTCCCATCCGAACGTTGATTATGATCCGTCCACAGTTTGACCAGGTCTCGACGTAGGTTTGCCTGGTTCTCAGGATCGGTTTCAAGGAAGTCAAAAGCTTTGCTCGCAGGGCCAAAATATTGGCGAAAGTATTGCACGACTTCCGTAGGCGAAAAGGGATAGGTAAAGACAATGAGACGTTTGGTGAATGCTATATTAACGTGGTTGCCGAGTCGTTGCCGGACGGTTTCCTCCTCCCCCCATTTGATAGGGGAAGGCATACTGGGAGGAGGGACGTATTGCGCGACAATTTTGAACATCTGTCCCGCAAATCCGGATGGGGTCCAATTGGCCATGGCAATACGACCTCCTGAGCGGCACACTCGGAATAACTCTGAGGCCGCTAATTCCGGGCGAGGAGCAAACATGGCACCGAACATGGTGAGCACGATGTCAAAGGTAGAATCGCCATAGGGGAGTTGTTCTGCGTCTCCCTCATCGAAGGTCGCCCTAATGCCCTCAGATTTTGCACGAAGGCGGGCTTGCTCGATGAGATTACTGGCAATATCCACTCCGGTCACCGTAGCACCGGCCTTGGCAGCAGGAAGGGAAAGATTACCTGTGCCGCAGGCTACGTCGAGGATCATCGTGCCTGGTTCTAAATTGAGACGATTGACAAAATCTGCGGCTCCATCTTCATAGGATTTGGCAATCAGACCAAAGTCTCCAGCCATCCAGGTGGATTTGAGTTTCCCCTTAAGTTGTGTCAATTCTGGGGAGTCAGTACTCATGATAAATCCGGAAAGAAAAAGTGAAAGAGCAAATCATAACGAGACAACACAATTCGGTCAACGCGAGGGATGAAGTGAATCGTTGTTCGTGTGTGGTAGTCTAGATGAATGAGAAGTCCGTTTGAGTGTTTGAGAACCGGCGATCCGCAAAAGCGATGTCATGTATCGAGGAGGTTGTTATGTTTGGACCCATCACCATCCCTTTTGGGGTAAAAATGTTATTCAACACGGTGAAGTTGAAGCCTGGCGTGAATTTCGATCAGTTGGAGATGGCCGTAGGAGAAATGTGCATGGTGGTCAAGCAGACCTATGGAGATGACAAGGGGGGATTTGTCGCAGGGCAGGTGTTTAAATTTTCAGGATTTGTTTCTGAAGAGGGTTCAATGAATCCAGCGAAAATCGCCGATGAACATTATGTGATCGTGACCTATTGGAAATCCTTCGATGCCCATGAGCGATCCCATGCCGACGAAGTTTTCAAAAAAACGTTCCAGTCTGTCGCAACGATGTGCACCGACACGATGGAATTGGGATACGACATGCTCTGGCAGGGCGAAGCCAAGGTGGCCTAATCGTCTGGATATCCTTGAGACTGTTCGGCTTGCATTTGGGAGCCATGGGAAGATTCAAGGACTTTTTCGCAAATAATAATGTAATGGCGGGAAAGAAGCGACCGAAACGGATACATTTCCTGTTGTAGAGTATTGGGAAGTGCAGAAGCCACTTGCTCCTGGTGCCAGAATTGAATCGGGTATATGAGCAACGCCAGGGGTAGAGCTATCCAGTCTTTCCACCGACAAGCCACATAGCGAATCTGTCGAATGCGGAATCCTGCATCTTGAAGAATCCTGACCATGTTGGAGAGAGGAATGACTTTCCAAGTCGGTTGGGATTGCGTCACAAACAGAGGATATTGTTTTGGTTTGCCGAACCAGAAATAGGAAATGCGGTCACGTATGCCGGTGACATTATCGTTGGTCACAATAAAACAGCCGTTATCTTTTAAATGTTTGCGGCATTGAATAAAAAACTGAAGGGTATTATCAAATTCCATGACCCCGCTGACAGAGAAAATACAATCAAATGAAGTGTTAGAAAAGATGGTGAATGGCTGATTTGCATCGATCACACGGAAATCTTGCGGCTCTAAGCTATGGGGCTTTTGCAAATCACTACCCCGAAGAATAGCCTGGGGGAAATAACGTCTGAGCGAAGATAACAAGGTGCCATCACCGCATGGAATATCCAGCATGGCCTTGCCCTTGAAGCCATCTTTCGATTGAAGTAAATATTCAATGATGGCTTGATGCACCCCACGAGACGTATTCCCCCGTGGAATGTGGTCGAGTGTTGGGTCTTTGTTCATTGGCCAAAATGAAGAAAGGTTGGGGGGCAACCTGGGGAAAGGAAATTTTTGGAGGCAATGTTAATTGGAAATATTGCTCACCTTACGTCGCTCCTTCCAGTCTGTCAATAATTGGGAAAAGGGAGGGGGATACCGGTGTCTAGAAGAAAAATCTTTGACTGGAAGTACGTTGGAGTGAATTAAGTGACAGATATAGAATCGCGTGATTGATGTACTGACCGTAATTGGTAGATGAAAGAATACAGGCCAACAAATGCCACAAGTGGAAGAAACAGGACCCAGAGCTTGCGGAGGTTGGGATCGTCAAAGAAGAATCCGATGGCGGTAAGGGCGGAAATGATTGTCATATACGCGAATACACGATTCCATAAGGATCTAGGTGCCATGGTATGGGTTAACTGATATCCGAGAATGGGGTAGGCCCCATGGAAAACCAATTGGCCGGCTTGAAACACCTCAGGCTTGTTCCAAGGAGAATTTCCCACCAAAAACCATTCCAGTAAAAGACCCCCAATGCCTCCAATGGCGATTCCAATGATCCAGAAGTATTGTCGTTCTTTAAGTCGATGAAAAATTCCGTGCAACGTGCATAGATAGAGAAAGTACAGAGGGATGGCCATCAAGAAACCCTTGGGAAAATATTTCACGCCAAATTTATAGAAAAATTCCACCCACAGAGCAAAGAGTTCTGATACGACTACGCCTTTAAGGAACCGCATACGTTTCTCTTGTCGGAATGAAAGATGGAATGTAGAGTGTGTCGGTTAAGAAAGAACAATTCCTTAACTTGCCTGATCTGAGGATATGGGTGATAGGCAATTGTGTCAAAAAACGCTGGAGGAGAGAGGAAAATTTCAAGGCAGGGACTAAGAGCAGGGTTCTCATTCCTATCTTCTGAATGTCAGTTCCTTGTTGCAGGCTAGGTCTGTGAGCTATAGGCAGGGGAAGAGTATCCATCTTCGACTATGAATTCAAAGATTTCTGCCAACAGCCTGCAGGAATGACGAATTAGGGTGAAAGGGGGAGTCTCTACGTTGAAATGACAGTAGGCGTCATTTGTTGCCGCAGCACTTTTTATATTTTTTACCGCTGCCGCATGGGCAGGGATCGTTCCGGCCGATTTTCGGTTCACTGCGGACCACGGGTTGTTTGGTGGGGTCACTGGCATCCACGAAATACCATTTTCCTTCGTGCTTTCGGAAGAGACTCAATTCATGGTGCTCTTGAATCCCCTCGTCAGTCTCAAACTTGGCGGTAAAGGTAACGGCTCCCACTTCATCATGAGGACCGCCTTGTTGTGTTTCGAGAATTTCCAGACCTGTCCACTTCGTCGATTCGGCCCATTTGCGATTAGACTCCATGTCGGTCTGTGCAAGTGTTTTGGGGTCGTGAGTCTTCTCGATAAAATTCATTTCGACTTGGGTGTAGGCCGAATACCGAGCGCGCATCAGTTGTTCCGCGGTCTCCGCGTCTTTCGCTCCACTGATGAAGGGCTCACAACATGTTTTATAGGTCTTTCCACTGTCACACGGACATTTCATACACACTCCTTTTCACTAACTTGATGGATGGCCTACTCTTGTACGTCTCCCGTAACAGAAAAGTCAAAAATGCGAGCATCTGAAGCGGTTTTCTTGCTTATGCGTTAAGAGGGGTTGAACCAGTTGAAATTGAACTCTAGACGAACACCGAGCACAAGCGCGTTTTTTCGGCCCGGAACCATGTCTGGACTTATGACATATTGCACATCCGGTTGAATAAACAGATTGGGGTTCACATAGAAAGCATGTGTGACCTCCAGAGTGATCTCCGCATTTTCGACCGATTCTCCTGCCTTCCGTTGAGACCGCTTATAATACTTTCCATTCAGGGCCGCGGCCGCACCTATGCCTGTTTGGTCAAAATTTCGATCGGGGAATAATCCGGTATAGACCAGCCCCCCGCCAAAATACTGGGCGATGCGGTTCACCTTGGGATCGGCCATTCCGGCTCGAGCGAAAATCGTCAGTTCCTGATCGCTGTCATCCTTTTCATGATACACATCATATTCCGCTAACGCATACATACCGTAGGTGCCATGACGTTTAACGGGTTCTCCGGAACTTTCGATGTTACTGAGATGATCGAGAGTCGTGGTATACCCCCAGAATCCGATGGCGGCCTTTGCCTCATATTCAATGGGAGCGGATCTTCCAACCCGTCGAAAAGTCAGTCGACGAGGTTTATCTTCTAGAATCCCCTTCTGTTGATCCATCTCCTCCTCGGGGTTGAATTGATAATAGGCAAATTCCATGTTTCCGAAAACCCCGTCGTCCTTACTCAATTTGATGTGAGTGCCGTGGGGGTCGTTGGGATCACCGGGGACTCCGTCGGCGAGCACGGCACGAATCATCAGGTTGTCGGTAACGATCGCCTCTCCTCTAATCCCCAGAGAGGTTGTGGGAAAGGTAGATGGACCATTTTCTCCACTGGCTGCGAATTCCGCCCCGGTCCCGAAGGAGCCGTTCAAAAACAATTCGGATGAGGACACCATCACATCGAACTCGGAGGTCATATCGTAGAGGCCGGCCAGTAAGGAAAAATGCTCGAAGACATTATGCTGGTACCAGGCTTCAAACAGTTTCCAGGTATTCGGTGCCACAATGTTACTGACAGCCTGAATATCCCCGACATGCTGGCTTGGGTTGTCCCCATACAACCCCAATCCATAGAGGAAAAGTGTCCCTCCCTGCCAACCGGAAAATAACTTTTCCGTATCGACCGTAAGCAAAAGATCCAGATCTCCGACGACCTCGGTTTTTTGGTCAATCCCGCCGGAGACATTAGAAAGGACATCCACGGTATTGACGGTTTCAACGAGAATCCCATGCTCAGTCATTATGCGTTGAAACGCTTTCCATTGGTCGATACCACTTTCCACATATTCAAATGGATGAGGTGTTTCAGCATTGGCGAACGGGGGATTTAAACAAGTTATAAGGAGGAGGCCACAAAGAGATCCTAGAATTCTTCTCGTACGAGGTACCGTCATGTGGGTAGAGAGCCCGACTTCGTTTGCTTGGCACCGGAAATGGTCCGGGTTATGAGAATGAACCCGGCTTCCTTCTTTCATCGAGGCCGAACAAACCCTCTGGGCAGAGGAAAAGGTTTATTTCTTATCGTGGTTTGATACCATTTCTCTTTTCGGTCTTCCGTCTCTATTTCTTTTCATTCTTCCGCTTGAGGAGGCTTGTTAAATAGTGATTCAGGTGCTTGGCAAACTGTTGCCGGTCGCGCTGGCTTAGGGCTGACGGCCCGCCGGTCTCGATCCCACTCGCTCGGAGCGTCTCCATAAAATCCCGCATGGTCAGCTTGGCTTGAATGGTATCGGCCGAATGCATCTCACCTCGTGGATCAAGGGCGTGCCCACCTTTCGCGATGACCTCAGCGGCTAGAGGAATATCGGCAGTAATGACTAAGTCTCCAGCTTCTACGCTTTTAACAATCTCCGAATCAGCCACATCAAAGCCATCAGCGACTTGGATGGCGGAAATATAGGGGGAAGACGGCGTATACAACAGTCGATTGGCCACAAGCGTCACGTGCACCGCGGTCCTATCTGCCGCACGAAACAAGATTTCTTTAATCACCTTGGGGCAGGCATCGCCATCAACCCAAATCGCCATACCCAGCCTTTGTGTACTTGTGTGAACGTTGTTGAAGCATATCGAG
This sequence comes from Nitrospirales bacterium, assembly GCA_965223185.1. Classification (GTDB taxonomy): domain Bacteria; phylum Nitrospirota; class Nitrospiria; order Nitrospirales; family UBA8639; genus Nitrospira_E. Next base: position 2,267,722 of record OZ244988.1, read on the forward strand.
CATGGTTCTCAATTAGGAAAACTGTCGGAGTGGCTTCATTACTCACATTCAGTGACCCAGACGCCGACATGGAGCGTTGATCCTGGAGGACCGACAAAGGTGCCCTCTATTGGCGGTACGGATTCGGGAAGTCTAGCGACCGCCACAGCAAAATGATCCGTTCCGGCCATGGCACCAACCGTCGGATCGAAGCCCTTCCAGCCTGCGCCTGGTAAATAAACTTCAGCCCAGGCATGAGTGGCCCCATAATCGGTGGCTGATGGCGGGGCGTGGAGATATCCGCTCACAAATCGCGAAGCGAGACCTAAACACCGTGCGGTTTCCATAAAAAGTAAGGCAAAGTCACGGCACGAGCCGGTGCCGTATTCCAGGGTTTGTGCCACAGTTTGTACGCCAGGTTCTTCCCGTATGGTATACGACAATGTTTGGTTAATGTGGGAGGCCAGGCGTTGGAGGAGTGTGTAGGTTTGAATGCGCTCCTCTGGTTCCCAGAAGGTTTTTATCCACGTGGTGAGTTGCGATTTGGTCTTCTCTTTCGGGAAGGCCATATGGGGTAACAGCATGATGCGGTCATCAGGTTGATACGCAAACGGGTATTCGACGGCGTAATCGGCAACGAGAAAGTCGAGGGGAGTCTCATTGAACTGTTGAATGATGACTTTGCTCTCAATGGCCAGCTGGTTGGCAGGTGTATCAAATATCGCGGTAGCCACCGAATTGCCTTCCACATCCCGATGCCATAGCAGTCTTGCTGGTGGTGTGATGGTGAGGGTGGAAGATTCAATGTGCAGGTCATAGTCTTCCCTCGGACGCAGTCGCAAGTAATGGGGTCCGAGCATCACCGCACCAGAAAAATTATAATACGTGCGATGAAGAATCTTATACCGCTGCATACGGCATCCTATTTGATAATTTCACCGGGATCAAAGAATTTATTACATATTATGATTGAGGAACGCCAAAGAAGCTGATCCTCTTGATGGGGCATGAGAATTTTAGTGTTTATTAAAATCTAAGTGCAGAGATAGAAAAATTTTTCATGAAAAAACATTTCCTGAGGGACATAGGGCTTGGAATCTTTTTGCTATTCCATTGTCTCGGGTAGCAATTGACCCAATCAGGCAACCTATCAGGCAATATTCTAAGTCAAGATATTCGTTTTCAATTTTGGTTGTTTCTGAACTCATCTCTCGGTCTCCATATTTACGAAAATAATCTAGAGCGGCTATGAGCCTGATTTGTATCCACCTATATAATGCCCATTGTTCATCAATCTGTTCAGGTGGAGGATCTGTGTGCCCTAGTAGTGAGCCACTATAAAATCCACGGACAAAATTTTGGTCGGTGCATATGCGTTTCTGGATTTCTTCGATTTGGCTAGTGTCACCACCAGGATGATAATTGCGAAGTTCTGGAAATCGGACTGTTATCTGACTGCAATGTTCTGCGAATGATTTTACTTTGCTTGACACTTCTTCTTTCAAATTTTCCAAGTATTTAGATTGGTCTTCTCTCATTTGAAAGGTTTTGCTAACCAATCTCGAATTGAAATGGAATTGCTCTGGGCGGACTGTCTGCTGGATGTCCAATAATGCCCGCTGATTTTCTAATTCCCACCGACGTATAAAGTCAATAGATTCAACAAGTGATACGGGGTTTTCTCCTTCAGGTAATCTTTGAAAGCAAAGAGCTCGTGCAAGGGGCGTTGTCGTAAAAAGCTCATAGAAGTTCACAAAGGGCATTAAAACGCAATGATTGTCGAAAAGTAGTTGGAGGGTATCTTTTGGTGCTCCCTGGAGGAAACTTTTGTCGATGACTACGGCCGGTTTAGGTAATGTCATTTTACGAAATAAATTTGCTTTGATGGGTAATCTAATGTTGACGGAGAGAATGTTTCAGTGCCGCTGATTTGAAGGTAGGGCCTTTAAGAAGTTTGGCGCTCAGGAATGGTGGGCTTCGCCTAGGCGAAGCCCACCATTTCCATTGAAAGAAAGCATTTCGGCTATTTCTTCTTGTCCTTTTTCTTTTGTTGCGCGGCTTTCTGTTTTTGCGCTTTGTCTTTATCTTTTTTCCCGCCTTTGTCTCCCATGGTATCCCTCCTTTTCTTCTAAAATTGATCGTCTTTCTCTGAGGTGGGAAGCCGAACTTTGTCCCTACCGTGGATAACTATATATGTGCGGCGTCACGTTTAAGGACTCAGTTTACCATGGACGCCTTCACGTATGATGAGATTTCTTTATGGGTGTTTCAGGCCAAGACCGGGCTTAATCAAGAGCCAGCAGATTTCGCCAAAAAAGGTTATAGCAGCGGGGAGGCCGAGGGGTCAGCTACCAAAAGGATTTGAGATGGCGATGAAATTGAGGAAAGGAGTTGCCCCCAAATTATTTTCTGTGGGATGTGGTTTTGGAGAAAGGAACCTAGAAACGCAATGTTAGGGGCCATTTTTTGCTTTGAGAGGAAATTGTTCGGGGTGCTTGATGGTCTCAATGCCCAAGTCGATCTCCAGATCCGGCCAATAGTAATGACCCGGGGAAGGTTCTTCCACATGAAGAATCTTTCCAACGGGAGCTTCTTTGAACCATGAAAAGTCTTGGTACGAAAGGTAGAATTCCTCCCCTTTGCTGAATAACCAAATGCCATGCGAGGAAATATTTGTCACCTCAAGTTCTGAAGTGGTTTTTCTAGGCGTTGGTGTACTCATGGTGGATATTACTGGTTTCCATAGGCTGGAGAGTCTTGATTTTCGATGGTGTGAAAGAAGGGCTATTTTCCATTCAACCTCTTTTTGCTGAGCTTTGGTGAATATTTGATTTTCCATAGGCTAAGTAAAGCTTGGAATCCCTTGTCAAAGCCCTTTCGAAATTCAATGTGCTGAAATCCTGAAAGGGTCCAAGACAATTTATTCATATCGCAGGTTTTATAGAGAATAGGAACAATGCGTCCTCGATATCGATTTTGTTGAAGGGCATAAATGAGTTCATGTTTGACCCATTTAGAATTAACAGCTTGTGGAAATGAAACGAGAAGGAACTAATCGCAACGCTTGAGGGCCTCACCGATTTCATCGTGCCATTCTTGAGCACCCACGATGTGTTTGCGGCTATAAAAGGCCCGAACATTGTAGCTTGTGAGATTCTTGGCTAACCGACTTGAAAAGACAAGATTTTTTGATGAATGAGAGAGGAAGGCCTCTTTAGGCCTTTTATTTGGTCGTTTGAGAGCCATGCTGAGAATGTTGAAGCCGTTCGAGAATTTCTTGAGTAGCTTTCTCTGGATTATCTCCCAGCTTAACTAATTGCAATTCTCGAAGAATCCAAGGAATTCTCTTTGTAGGACGTACCAGGACTGGGATCAACCTGTCCTGTAAACGCTTAGCTCCCAGTGCATATTCAATCTCGTGAGAAACCCAGCGCGATTCAATGGCTTCCGGAGATAGCAACACAACCATTGCCTCCGCAGATTTCATCTGCTTCATAAGTGTGGAGGCCCAGTCACTTCCTGATATCAAGTCACGCTCGGGATCCCACACTCGGTGGCCTCTCTCTTCCAGTGCTCTTGCCAACATTTTGGCGGACTCTTGATCCTGGGAAGCATAGCTCAGAAATATTTTCATATAATGATCTTATAGTACCTTTCCCAATTAATACAAGGTGATTATTAGTATGGTCCAAAAAGTAAAGAACACTTACACCTCAACTATTCTATATCGATTTGGTTTCCTGGTTTAATCATAAACCAACATAATCCGCCAATAAACGCAATCCCTGCCGCGAGGCTAAGAGCGATGGGCCACCCGAAAGTATCGGCAATCCACGGTGTGAGGGTGGGTGACAGGGTGCCACCCAAATTAGCGCCGGTGTTCATCAAACCTGAAAGGGTGCCTGCGTAGGGTTTCGATAAGTCGGTGGTGGAAGACCAAAACGGCCCGACGGTGAAATAGAGCCATCCTGCCCCTAACGATAAGAAGGCAATCGCCAGGTAGGGCCCTTCGACATTAACTCCAATGATGACACAGAGTGCTGCGAGAATCATCCCGGTTCCTCCGACACTGGCCCGCCCCCAATTGATGCCGTATTTTTCGACGAGACGATCCGTCACCCAGCCACCCAACGGACAAAAGATCGTCATGGCAAGAAACGGAGCTGACGCGAAGAAGGCCCCTTGGAGCACGGCAAAGCCTCTGACATTCACGAGATATAAATAGAACCACGACATGTAAATGTAGGCCACGTAGCCCAGGCAGGTGTAGCTGATGACTAACCACCACACGGTTGGGGTGGTGAGGATGGTCTTCCAAGGTACTTGGTTGGGTGGCTCGTCCATCTTCGTGGACTGATCTTTGCCTTCAATGATCGAGGCTTCGGCTTCATTGACGTGAGGATGCTGACGGGGAAAGTCCGTGGCATACCCATACCAGAGGAGGGCGATAACGATCCCTAAGAGTCCGGCGGCATAAAAAGCCGTTTGCCAGCCATAATTCACCATAATCCATGCTGTGACGGGCGGGGTGAGGGCTGAACCAATACCAATGCCGCCGATGGTGATACCGATACCCAGCCCGCGCTCGTGCGGGGGATGCCAATTGGCGACCGCGCGATTAAAGTTGGGCAAGGCCGCAGCTTCCCCAATCCCGATGAGAAATCGCACCATCATGAGTGAACCCATGATGCCCATGAGATGAACCAGAGGAAGCGTTGGTGCCACCGCCGTCATGGCGGTGAAAATCGACCACCAGATGACTGCAAAGGTGAGGACCCGTCGAGGTCCCCATTTATCTCCCATCCATCCTCCCGGCACTTGAAACAAGGCATAGCCCAAAACGAATGCTGAAAAAATTTGTCCCATTTGAAGATCGGTGAGACCTAACGATGGCATCATTTGGCGGGCGGTGACCGAAATATTGACTCGATCGATATAGGTAATGATGCTAATGAGGAGCAGGAGGCTCAGGATTCTCCAGCGGACACGCGTGGGGTGAGGGGGATGCGTTGGTGGAAGTGTCATGAAAGCGAGGGAAGCGTAAAAACCTAGTTGCGTTTTGAACTACGGGAACGAGTTTCTTGATCAATGAGATTTTTTGCCAGCCGATATTCGTCTTCTTCTGTGGTTACCATTCCGTCCAGTTTTGATTTGAAGATCGTATCGAGGATGCGGCGATAGGCCGGACCTTTGGCAAGACCCATGTCTTCCAGATCGTGGCCGGTCAAAGCGATGGCCACATGTTTCCACGTGGTGAGGTATTCCCGAATGCGTTCCATGGCTCTCTGGGTGGTGGGTTTGAGACGAGTTTTAGCCATGAGAAAGACGAGGATTTCGCTTGGCCACGGTGATAATAACGCCACTGCTTCCGATGGGGCGAGCTGTTTCCGGTTTAACGTTCGGATCAGAGATGATTGGGCGTGCAAATAGTCTCCGGCTGTTTTGACATATCCTTGTGGGAAGCCCAGTCGCTTCCAGGTTTTCGTCAGCTCGGCGTTTCCAAGGTTTTCGAACAAGGCTAGACCAAAGACCAGCCATTGCTTCATCGGAGTATTGGGATATTCGACGGTGAACCAGGCGAATATGTGTTCAATTGACGCAAATATTTTCTGCACTGCTGCGTGTTTTGGCAATTGCGCATGAATGAACGGGACCAGACGGTATTCTTCCAATCGCCGAATCCCGTTGATTGGATTAGGCTCCTCTAACATATGTATCAATTCATTGCCTAATCGTGAGCCAGATAATCGTTGGAACAACTCCATGGTTTTGGCTTGTTGAATGAATTGTTCGGTTTCCTTGCTGATCCGGAATCCAAACCGTTGCTCAAAACGGATGGCTCGAAATACCCGTGTGGGGTCTTCTACGAAGCTTAAACTGTGCAGGACCCGGACGACTTTATCCTTGAGATCCCGCCGTCCCCCGAAATAGTCCAAGAGTTCACCAGGTGTCCGATTGATGCGGATGGCCAGAGCATTGATGGTGAAATCCCTGCGGTAGAGGTCTTTTTTTATGGAACTCCGTTCCACGGTAGGCAGGGCTGTGGGGTATTCGTAATATTCGGTCCGGGCGGTGGCCACGTCGAGATGGTGTAATTGTGGAAGGTTGAGGGCTTTTGGCAAGGCAATCGAAACCGTTCCGAAGCGTTCATGGGTGGTCCATTTTGCGGATAGTTCCTTGGCCAACTTTTTTCCGATCTGTAGCCCGTCCCCTTCGACGACGAAATCTAAATCGAAATTGGGAATACTGAGTAACAGGTCCCGAACGAATCCCCCAACCAGAAAGATGGAGACGTCCAGTTGATCTCCTAATTGCTCGACCTGTTTGAGCAAAGAGAAAAGGGGAGGCGGGAGATGTTTCGAAAGCAGGTGATTGACGTTCCACGTCTGTAACGGTGTGGTGAAGGCAGGAGTCGGAAGGATTGGAGTCGCCCAAGATGAGTGTTCCCGTTCTGTGTCGTTCCCAGGTTCCTGGTGCAGGGCACGTAAGAGATCCGTCCGGCTGAAAATGCCGATCACCATTTTCTGATCGAGAATGGGAACGATACGTTGATTGCGTTCCACCATGTGCTGCTGGACTTCTTCAAACGGGGTATCGGGGCTTGCCAGGAAAATATCCCGCAGCATGATATGTTCGACCGGTTGGTTTCCCAATTTGTGGTATAACCCTTTTTGAATCGCTTCACGTGTCGCCAGTCCGAAAAATTGTCCTCGAGGGTCCACAACCGGTAAGGCATTCACCTCATATTGGGTCATTAGCCGTTCGGTTTGTTTAATCGTGGTGCCTTGGTTCACGGTTCGCACGGGGGCGGTCATGAGGCGATGGATGGGGAGCCAGGTTTTAGCCTGCTCCTGGAGTAATTCGTGTAATCGATGATCGACTTCTGGCAAGGTGAGCCCTTTAACACTGGCAGCCGCGGCCATTGTGTGTCCTGCTCCACCGAAAGCCTGGGTGATTTTGTTCATATTCATATCTGGATGTCGGCTTCGGCCTACAATTTGAATTTTTCCCTCCATGGCCACGGCTGTCAGCACGGCGTCTGCGTTATATAGTTGTCCCAGCTGTTGTGTGACCGGAGCGAGATCGGAGACGTACTCCGGCCAGGCTAGAATTGCGAGGGCCACCCGGCGCTGCCCCAATATGAGCAGGTGGGTATTTTGGAAAAGGGCATTGAAGAGGCCGACTTGGGGTTCGGTCCATTGCCGCCGAATGACTTCCGAGACCATGGTGAGGTTTGCCCCTGTTTCAATTAATCGGGCACCGACGGTTAAGTCTCGAGATGTGGTGTGTAAATAGGTGAAATGGCCAGTTTCCTCATAGAGGGCAATGGCAAAGAGTGTGGCTTCCTCAGGCGACCAGGTGAGTGATTGTTCTTGAAGTGTTTCGATTAATAAGGTAATAGTGGCTCCAACGGATTCGACTTTGAGAAATTCTGCCCGCTTCGTAAGCGGGTTTGTGGCTTCCATCGGATGATGGTCCCAAATATGGACCGAAACCGATTGATTTTTAATGACTTTTTCAAGCGGGCCTAATCGATCCTGGTGGTCGGCATCGACTAAGATCAGACGTGTAATATCCGAGAGCGTCAGTTGGCCGATTGGCGTAAATGGAAGAGCATGCTGAGCCAAGTAGGCGCGCTCACGAGTTTGAGCCCCACCCGGTAGCACTAAAATGGCGTTAGGGTATAATTTGCTTGCGGCGACCATGGAAGCAATGCCGTCAAAATCTGCTTCCAGATGGGTGGTGATAATTTCCATGGCCCAGGCCATTTTAACAGGGATTAACCGCTCTCGGAAGCAAATGAGATGAGTGAGAATATTCTTTTTCTCATTCTTGTGTTGATTGAAAGACCCTCTCCATGGTAGATGGGGGAAATTCAGGAGGTGATCCGTTTATAACGGATCAGTTGTCGATCATAATTTTCAGGAGGGTGACACATGGCTGCTAAGGCTAAGCCCAAGTCCAAGGCCAAGCCCCGTTCCAAGTCTACGAAGAAGGTGGCGACAAGTTCAAAGACCGTGTCGAAGAAACCCGTTAAAGCGAAAAAAGCAGGTTCTAAAGCTCCCAAAGCTAAACCCAAGAAGGCCAAGGTCGTTGCGAAATCCCCCTCGAAATCCAAGGGTAAGAAAAAGGTTTCGGTAGGGAAAAAAACGACGGCGAAAAAATCATCGAAGAAAAAATCCCCGCAGTCGTCAAAAGCTACGAAGGCCACTAAATCAAAAACAAGGCTGAAAAAAACCAAGCCGGTTTCTAAGAAAACGCAAACAGCTAAAAAGAAGACGACTACCAAAGCGAAATCTAAAACTAAACCCAAAAAATCTACCGTTGGTGTGCGTTCCAAGACGAAGGCCAAAACCGTAGGGAAGAGTGCAAAGGCCCGTTCGTCTGCTAAAACCCCAAAAGCCACGAAGGCGGTTCCCAAGGGTAAAAAGTCTGCTGAGAACAAACTCACCCCAAAGAGTGCGGCAAAAGTAGCCACAGTGGCAGCTCCGGCTCTCACTATTCCTCCTGCCAAGCAAGCGACTTCCCCACCTCCTTCCACCAAAACAACAGAGGCTGTGCTGCCTGATGACATTGATGCCGAATTGGATATTGAGGTAGAAGGTGATGGAGACATTACTCTGGAGTCATTAACCTCTGATCTGGATGGGGATTCGGATACCTTGGAGGTGGATGATTTGGATGATGATTTTGGGGATGATGATGATTTTGTGGAAGATTTGGCGGATGAGGCCGATGAGGATTTAGATTTAACTGAAGATTTATCCGAGGAATTAGGGCCCGGTAAGTTTATCCGAGATACCGAGGGAAATACCGGAGATGATGAAGATGAGATTCCTCGTTCTTGGTAACGATCTTTTGAATAGGTGTCTTTAGTGAGGAGTTGAAGTTCAGCACCACCGTTAGCTGTCAGAGACCATTGAATAAGGTGTTCTTGCCGGTAACGCGTCTTCCTGCTACAAACAGAGGGAAAGCGAGAGTTGTTTGAACACTGATTGAGAAGGAGAATGCATGTCGGAAGAACACGGATTACCTCGAATTGGAGATCCTGCTCCTGATTTTTCTGGAGTGACCACGCAACATACCGAATTTAATTTTAGCGCCTGGCAAGAGCAGGATTGGGTTGTGCTGTTTTCTCATCCCGCCGATTTTACCCCTGTATGTACAACGGAGCTGATAGGGTTTGCCCGTCAATACGATCGGTTCCGGCAACGTAATGTCAAACTGATTGGACTCAGTGTTGATAGTATCCATGCGCACTTGGCGTGGGTGCGTAATATTCAGGAAAAGATGGATGTCGAGATTCCCTTTCCCATGATAGCCGATGCCGATATGAAGATTGCCAAACTCTATGGGATGATTCATCCGAATGCGAGTTCGACGGCCACAGTGCGCGCGGTGTTTATCATTGATCCTAAACGTGTGATTCGCGCCTTAGTGTATTACCCTTTGAATGCGGGACGAAATGTTGACGAAATTTTCCGGTTAGTCATCGCTTTGCAGACCACGCAGCGTTTTGCCTGTGCCACGCCGGCCAATTGGCAAGAAGGGGATAAGGTGGTTGTTCCTGCACCGAAGACTCTGAAAGAAGTTGAAGGTGCGATGGCCAATCCTGATTATGATCGACAAGATTTCTACCTTGCCTTGAAGGATGTTTCTCAGCCAGCCGAGGCCAACAAGTCTGCTTCCTCGGCCGGTGCAACGCCTGCCAGTGCTCCTGACAACGAGGCCCCAAAGTCTCCCAATGCCCCGACCATGACGCCTATTGAAGGAGGGAATGGAGCTTCTGCCACTGAAGCTGCTCCTCCTGCTACGTAGGGTACCTTTTGGAGAAAGTGTCAGGGTTGATGGAAGTTTTTCAACTTTGTCAGCTTCTACCATGCCCGGGTCGTGTACTGACGTTCCGTAATCTACCTTTTTGAGAACTCTGGTTTTCTTCAACAGCATTTTCTCATTTCATCACTCCATAGGGTCGAATATGAAAGGGCAACGCTGCACATATCACGCTCCGCTGTGGTTTGCTACGCTCATATTGGTTTTTATGAGTGGCTTTCCATCCCCATCATGGGCTTGCCGTCTTTTGGAGCCTCCTCCTGAAGCGATTGATACCTTTTGGGTGCATCTTGATGGTCTGTGCTTTACCTCGGACCAGCAGAAATGGGCGATCAAAGGAAATGATGTTCTTGAATCCTTACAAGCCGGGAAGAGTCTGGATATTCAGGGCGCCTTGATTGTCGATGATGTGATGTTGGATCTATTGCCCAAAAAGCCTGTTGCCGATCTACCAGCCATTCCTCCACATATACTAGATGATCTGCAACAACGGCGTCTGAACGAGGTTCGAGTGATCCCAGGCGCCATTTCCATTCGTAATAGTCAATTTGAAAAAGTCTTCGCCACAAATTTAGTCAATGAGGTATTAGTGGTTCTAGGAGAGGTGAATATATCTGGTACGACTTTTTCTCAATCCATGGATTTTTCTAAAATTATTTTTGTCAGACCTTTGGTGTTTTCGAACGTTACTGTAGAGCATGAAGGGTTTTTTATTGGGGCACAGTTCGAAGAGGCTGCAGATTTTTCTCATGCCCATTTTGGCACTCATTCCCGGTTTCATAAGGCGGTTTTTCGAGGGCCTGCGATCTTTACCGAAGTCGAGTTTCAGGGAGTGGCTGAATTTTTAGAGGTGACCTTCCAGGATACAGCCAATTTTTCTCGGGTGAAATTTTTAAGCGGGACCGGATTTTCCGGATCGGTCTTTCATGGACCGGTGGATTTTTCAGAAACGCAGACCCGGCAAGAAATGTATTTTCGATTTTCTGAGTTTAAGGAGCGCGCTTCCTTTCATGAGGGGAAATTTCAAAGTGTCATGGATTTTTCAAATTCCCACTTTGAAGGTGAGTATGATTTCTCGGAGACAGAGTTTACCGTTCCACCAGAATTTAACGGAAGTAATATCGCTGTTGAGGTGCCGATTGCCGGAAACAATTTCAATCAAATCCGTCAATGGCTACTTTTCGGGGGTCTGGCTATTTTGGTGAGTCTGTACTTGTGGATATCAAAAAGGAGAGCCTCAAATCATACGGTCTAAACCACTATATTTTGATTAGGTATTGCAGCTACACACCAAAGATGGTATACAATTTCAATATTCTTCTTTCCCCGCTTTTGCAGAAAGGCTTGTGATTGGATTCTGCTCCTTCCCTTGATTTTCCTGAAATTTCCGATTTCGATGACGAACAGGCTTATGAGGTCAAGCTTGAGGCCTTTACTGGGCCCATGGATCTGTTGCTTCATCTGATTCGCAAACAAAAAATCAATATTTACGATATTCCGATTGCATTGATTGCGCGCCAATATTTGGAATATCTCTCTTTAATGAAAACTCTGAATTTGTCTTTGGCGGGGGAGTTTTTGGTGATGGCTTCCACGCTTCTGTATATTAAATCGCGTACCTTGCTTCCAAAGGAAGTCACTCCTGAAGATGAGGATGAGGAGGTTATCGATCCTCGGAGCGAACTGGTTCGCCAATTGATCGAATATGAGCGGTTTAAAGACGCAGCTGGAAGTTTAGTGGCTCGTGAGCGGTTGTGGCAGAGTTCATTTACCCGTGATCCCCTCCCACTTCCTCAAACACCTCAGGAAGAAGAACAGATTTGGACGGAAGATTTACAGCTCTTTGATTTGTTAAGTGCGCTGCAAGGCGTCCTCGATCGTGCTCCAACTGATTCCTATGTTGAGGTTTCCAGGGAGAATTGGACAGTTGAGGAACGGATTCAGGTGGTGATGGAGCGTTTAGAAACCGAAGCCACCATTCCTTTTGACGACTTGTTTGAACACCAGTGGTCGCGTCCCTTAATTATTGCCACATTTTTGGGGTTATTAGAACTTGTGCGGATGAATTTGGTACGGTTGTTTCAAGTGGAATGGTTTGGTCCTATTCATGTGACCAGACGCTTTGTGCCAGCGGGAGAAGACCCTTCCTCTGGTGGGGTTTTATCGGAGGATCTGTGAAGTGTGTGCTGGTTGTGTCCTGGGATGTAGATGTAATCGGTCCTGTCCACAGAGGGAGGAATCATGATGACACAGGCTGCGAGGAATGGACATGTCTCCTCAGAGGTATTCGAAGTCGAGCTTTCTGATCCGCAAGATTCTCTTAATCCTGTGATGAACGGGAGAGAAATCGTTGAGCCCGCAAGCGTAGATGAATCGATCCAGGATATTCAGTGGGATTTAGAAGATATCAAAGCAACGTGTGAAGCACTCCTGTTTGTTTCTCATGAACCGCTTACCTTGGAAAAACTTGTCTCTGTGCTGGAGGGGGTTCCCAAAGCGACCTTGAGGACGACGATGGAGACCCTTCAGGCCGAATATGAACAGACCGGGCGCGGTTTACAAATTGCAGAAGTGGCTGGCGGGTTTGTGATGGCGACACGACCTGAGCAGAGTGACGCTATAAAACGTCTCTCAAAAGCCAAAACTGCCTCCAAGCTTTCGCGCTCAGCCTTAGAATCGTTGGCCATAATTAGTTACAAACAACCGATTACTCGTGGGGAAATCGAAAAAATTCGAGGGGTGGAAACCTCCGGCGTATTGCGAACTCTGTTAGATCAAAAACTCATTCGCATTGTTGGGCGGCAAGAAGTTCCAGGGAGGCCGATGTTGTATGGAACGGGAAAGCAATTCCTGCAGCGGTTTGGGCTTCGCGATATTCGTGATCTTCCCCCATTAAAAGAACTCAAAGAGTTAGGAGATTCAGAGGCGCTTTCATTGGAGCTTCCTTTTGATTCTCATGAATCTCCAGAAGAATCTCGTGTTGCGGATCTCTCTGCTTAACCCAACCCTTGGCAGTTTCCAGCCCCTCAGGGTGTAACTTACCGATTGGTTATTTCAAGATCCTTAAAAGTCTGGAAAGCATGTGGAAGAGGTCATGAGCCTCTGTGACGAATGAGAGAAGAATAATGGTAAAAGTGCTGATGTTTGGACATGCTTTACGAGAAGCCGTCGAAGATCCTGAGATAGAAATTTCCTTAGAGGAACCGGTGTCGCTTCACCAGCTGCTGGAGGTCCATCAAGAACAATTTCGAGAAATCATGCCATTTCTGCGTTCGCAGGAACTGATGTTTGCCATTAATCAAAAAATTTCTACCTTGGATGCTTTGGTGAAGAATGGGGATACCATTAAGATTACGCATCAGGGTGGAGATCAGTCAGCCGATGGTGCAAGGTGGCATAATCCTTAGGAGGATAAGGCCCATCCCTTTTCCCTTTTATAAATCTCCATCACTCCTCATCGCATTTTTTGCAATTTAAAAGGCTTCCGAGGTATTGCTGCCGGCCCTCTGGAGATTCAACCCAGGGGCGGGAGCTGAGAGGTGGGTTATGTCGGACATGTTGGCCATGTCCACAGCCTAGGTCTGCTACCCAATCATCGTAGTCATCACGATGGAATCCAATAATTGGTTGATTCACGGAAAGACCGGTGACAAATTTGAGTAGTGCGAGGGATGGATAAGGCGTCAGAACACAATCGAAAGGCACTTACGGGGTATTTTGTTTCTATAGTGCAAGCCGAAGAAAGAGACCCACAAGAAAGAGGGGAACTCACGGCCTGAGAGTATCCTGGGGAGGATAGACTTGCTAAAAAATTAGTCTGTGTTCACAGGGTGCAAATTCCGGCTCATCCTTGTGGGTGGTTCTAAAAACCCTTCATGGCAAAGTCAATCTTAGATCGCTAGCCAACTGGACTGCAACTGAACCCCGCATTTTTGCTTTTGGATGAAGCCAAAGGCCTTGATAATAAAGGACGTGTTTTTTTCTTCATGGCCTCGCGTTCAGGGTGTTGACGATTTTCTAAAATAACCGGGTCAATCACCTCTCCGCATTGCAAGCACCGTTTGGTGAGGATTTCCATCCCACCGGCATCATAATTGACATTCATGCACCAATGAGAAACCAACAATCCTCCACATCGCGTACAAGAATCTGGACTGTTTGACTTTTCCAAAGGAATGGGAGCCGCATCTTTGATCGTGGGTACCGATGAGGATTTGATTGGCCGACTGGGAGGAGTCCGTTCGCTAGTGGTTTTCTTCTGTATGCCGTAGTGTCCCATTTTTTTTCTCCTAACAAAGTTCAAATAAATACTAGAATAAGATTATAGTCGATATCCTTAGATATAGCCTTTTGTTCTTAAGTCAAGATTAACAAAATATTAAAAAATCCTCATAATTAAAGATAGTATTAGACAATAACCGACAATAATTTAATAAAATCAACAATTATATGAATAAAAATCATACAACCTTTCCAGATTATAAGTAAAAAAACTTAGTATTTAAATTTTAGGCATTAAGGCGAAAAATCCCCAAAGTCATGATGATGAATTCTTCAATTGGTCTAAATAGGGCAAGGCATTGAAGTCACTACCTTACCGGGAAGAAGGGGAGAAAATACGAGAATTAAGGAAAGCGAAAATGAGTCACTGTTGTTTGATCTGTTGTAAGGTTGATGGTTTTTTCGATCGTGGTGCCATTGGAATGACTGACATTTATAACATACGTTCCAATTGGAGCCTTCACAAAAAGCCATGGGCCTTCGACTTCTTCCCCCGGGATACTGATACGTATCGTGCCATCCTTACTGGTCAGTTGAACCGACACGCTGGCTAAGTACGCACGGTCGCCCTCGACAAAGATTAATTTAAGGGGAAAAGATGGATATTTCAGGGTCCGCTCTTCTTTGCCAAGGCCGGCGCTAAAATATTGGATCCCTTCTTGCTCATAAATGGGAAAGGTTAGCGTTTGGGGACTATTACCCGAAGAGGTTGGGATTTCTAATAATTGGACCTGGTTCGAAGCAGCATCAGCTTTTGTCGTTAAAAATAGGTTAGAAAATAAACTGGTACCTACAAGGCTGAATAAGATGAACATGAAACGAAACCCATATATATTTCCCCAACCGGTCCAGCCGAATGGTAAAGGAGCTGATAGATCGTTTGTTGGGTATCCCAGTATGGTGTTCATGTGAATGCTCCTCCTTTTCAGATTCCCGTTTAACATCTTATGAAAGAGTATGGAACTCAAGGGCCTTAAGGATACTTTAAGAATAACGCATTTAGAGAAATGGTCAAGACCCGATTTGTTCCCAGAATTCTCTTTGATTGTTCTTCATAAAAAAACTTGTGTTGGATGGCTTGGCCGGTCCCTTTTTTATAAGAATAGTTCAAGAAGTGTGCGGGAGATCATCCAACGATGGCGGCTGTTCAGACGATGAACGTGGGTTTTGTTCCACTGGTTGGAGATCGGGTATTTCTTTTCGTGTATTGACCCCCAGTTGTTGGAATTTTCGTGCAGACGGCAAGATACGGTTTTCTAAAGACATGACTGTCGCATTATATGATTGGACGGCTCGACTCAATGTCTGCCCGACTTTCCCGAAATGTTCCACCATGGTGCCGATGCGTTCAGCTAGTTCTTGTCCTAACTGGCTAATGCGTTCTGCACTTTCTGTGACCTGATCTTGTCGCCAACCATAGGCGATCGCTCGTAGCAAGGCAATGAAGGTTGTGGGGGTCGCAATAACGACCTTTTGAGATAAAGCCGATTCAATAAGTGCCGGGTCTTGTTCCGCGGCTGCAGCCAAAAAAGAATCATTGGGAATAAATAAGACCACGAATTCTGGTGTCGCCGTAAATTGTCCCCAGTATTCTTTAGAGGATAGTTGGCGGACATGGGTTTTGACATGATTCGCATGACGTTTTAAGGCCGTTTCACGCGATTCGTCGGTGCTGGCTTCCAAGCTTTCTAAAAATCCACTCAACGGCACTTTCGAGTCGACAATCACTTCACGCCCGGCAGGGAGTTTGACGATCATATCCGGACGTAAACGGCCTTGTTCTGTTGCCACACTGTGTTGTTCATGAAAATCACAATAC
Organism: Nitrospirales bacterium; assembly: GCA_965223185.1. Classification (GTDB taxonomy): domain Bacteria; phylum Nitrospirota; class Nitrospiria; order Nitrospirales; family UBA8639; genus Nitrospira_E. The sequence goes on from OZ244988.1 coordinate 2,283,635, forward strand.
GCCGACATGCCCGCGAGCTCTGCGGTTTTGCGCAGTGCGATTTCACCCCAACGGCCTCGTACGTGTGGAGAACGCAAAGCATTGACGAGCTTGGAAGTTTCGGATTGAAGGGTCGACTGAACGGTTGCCAATTGTTTTAACTGCTCACTCACGGTGCTGAATTCTCGTAGGCGCTTGTCTTCCAAAGCCTTCGATTCTTGTTGATAGGTTCGAAGAGTTTCGGAAAGGGGGTTCACTAAGGCTTCGAGTGAGGTGTGGCGAAGTTGAAACTCGAGCGCGGTTTCATCTTTGAGCGCTTTGAATTTTTCTTCAGCTAATGCCAGGAAACCCTTATTGTTCCCAGCTAAAGCTTCCGAGGCCAACGAGCGAAATGTATCGGACAAGGTGAGCTTGGCATCATGTAACAAGGCTCGCTGTGAGTCCATATGTTGCTGGGCGTCCCCTAGTTTGGTCTCTGCCGACACTTTCGCGACTTCCATAAGACGAAATTTTTTGGAAAGAACATCATATTCTTGACGCAAGGTGGCTAACTGACTTTGAACATCTTCCAATTTGACCGCATTCGTCGCGAGTTGGGTTTCGGCGGTGTGGAGCGCTTGTAGTTTGCGGTTTCGAAAAAAAAGGGCGCTGAGAAACCAAGTGCAAATGCCACCAATGACCGCTGAAGCAAGCAGCCACCACACGTTTTCGGGATTTTGAAGAATATTCACGAGGGAATAGGAGTTGGTCTGATGAATGATTTTTGTGAAGCTCTCTTAGCCTGACAAAAAATTACTCGTCTTTTCAACCGTTGATGCCTATTTTTGAGAAATGCCGAGAGTGTGTGCCATGAGAGCATTTATTTGCTTTGCAGAACCGGAGGATTGGGGATTCATAGACGAGCGTTGTATTTCGGAGTACAGTAATTGTACATAGGGGCCGTTGATGGGTCCCAGGTAACAGGGGGAACAGTTATGGAGAAAAAACATCGGGTTTCTCTTTGGTATTTCATTATTGCCTTCTGGGCGTTAATTATTCTCCAGGAAATGTACGTCGCCTCGCAACATATGGATGAAGTGCCCTATAGTCAATTTAAGGCGTGGGTTCAGGAAGATAAGGTGGCGGAAGTGTCCATTACGGAGAAGATTATTCATGGAAAATTGAAACAGGATCGTGATCAAGAAGGCTCTCAATGGTTTCAGACCGTTCGAGTTGATGATCAGGATTTAGTGCGGCTCCTTGAGGAAAAACAGGTGGAATTTGCCGGAGTGGTCATTAGCACTCTATGGAAAGATGTGGCCTCTTGGGTGGTGCCGATTCTGATTTTTGCCGGAATATGGTTTTGGCTTTTACGAAAGTTGGGACAAGGAGCAGGCGGTGGGTTTATGCGTATTGGAAAATCTAAAGCCAAAGTGTATATGGAAAAGGATATTCCCACTAGGATGAAAGATGTGGCTGGCGTTGATGAAGCCACGGAGGAATTATTGGAAGTTGTTGAGTTTTTACGCACACCGGAAAAATATACACGAATCGGGGGAAAAATTCCTAAAGGCGTATTGCTCGTTGGTCCTCCAGGTACTGGGAAAACCTTGCTCGCAAAGGCTATCGCCGGAGAAGCTGGTGTTCCGTTTTTCTCGATTAGCGGATCTGAGTTTGTAGAAATGTTTGTCGGTGTCGGCGCGGCGCGGGTTCGTGATCTGTTTGAACAAGCGCAAGCCAAGGCGCCTTGTATTATTTTTATCGACGAACTGGATGCTCTCGGAAAAGCCAGAGGTACAGGCCCGATGATGCATGAGGAACGGGAGCAGACGTTGAATCAATTGTTGGTCGAAATGGACGGGTTTGACCCTCGAGTTGGCGTTATTTTATTGGCGGCCACGAACCGCCCAGAAATTTTAGATCCGGCCTTGCTTCGTGCCGGTCGTTTTGATCGGCAGGTCTTGGTGGATCGCCCGGATCGTGTTGGACGGTTGGCCATTTTGAACATCCATGCCAAATCGATCAAATTAGCGCCTGAGGTGAAATTAGAAGATATTGCAGGGATGACGCCTGGGATGGTCGGAGCAGATTTGGCGAATGTCGTTAATGAAGCCGCCTTACTGGCGATCCGGCGTGGGCGGGAAACTGTGGAGCAGGAAGATTTTCAAGAGGCGGTCGAGCGGGTCATTGCGGGGTTGGAAAAAAAGAACCGCGTCTTAAGCCAAGAGGAGCGTCGACGAGTGGCCTACCATGAAGTTGGACATGCGTTGATCGCGCTCTCGTTGCCCGGTTCGGATCCCGTTCATAAAATTTCCATCATACCTCGGGGGATTGCAGCCCTTGGGTATACACTCCAATTGCCTGCGGAGGATCGCTATTTGCTCACACGTACAGAGTTAGAAAACCGAATTGCTGTGCTGCTGGGAGGGCGCGCCGCTGAGGAATCAGTCTTTGGAGAAGCGTCGACAGGCGCGGCTGACGATCTTCAAAAGGCTACAGCCATTGCCAAACGAATGGTGAAAGATTATGGGATGAGTGAAAAGCTGGGGACAGTGAGTTTAGACGAATCGATCCAGCCGACCTTTTTGAAAACAACAGAACCACATTCGGCCCCCACCTATTCTGAACACACGGCACAAGAGATTGATTCAGAAGTACGGCGTTTAATTGATGAACAAGGGCAGCGTGTCCAAACTCTTCTTGCGAGATTGCATCCTGTTTTGTTGTCTGCGGCGGAGCGATTACTCACCGCAGAAGTGATGACCGGAGATGAATTGCAAGCTCTCCTCGCTCAGCAACCTGAAGAACTGAGTATTTTATAAAATCGATTCAACTTAGAATGGAACTAATGCCCACCCTGATGACCTTGGTCTTCGTGTGTCACTTGAATATCAATTTTTCGCCCTTCTCTTTCCAAGGCTTGAGTTCCGAATCGATACGTGGGTGACATGGTCGTATGGGCCATGCGACGGTCTCGGGGTTCAGGGAATTCCATTCGAACAGACATGGTCTCGTTGGCGAGCACCACAACCTTCATGTCTAAAAAGCCCGCCATTCCAGGATGCCAAGCCACCAATTTATAGACACCTTCGGGAACGTCTGGAAGAGTGAATGCTCCCTGTTCATCAGTAATAGCAAAATACGGGTTGTATACCGCTAAACCCCATGCTTGCATATAGGGGTGAAACCCACATTCCAGAAAAAACGTTCTTCGGCCTTGGGTGAGATGAATGGTGTCAATCATCGCTTCGCCAGGATGATGTTGATGGTCACTGAGTAGGTTCTTGGGGTGAAAAGGGTTCAGCCGAAGGGGACGGTGAAGCATGACTTTCGTACCGAAGGGCGCAGTCTCGTATATCTGGACATCATGGATGATGGGGTCCATGTTGACGATATGAATAGATTGAGAATCACGAACCGCTAAGACCCAGGGAGTAAACACACAATCTTCAACCATCACCTTGGCAGGCGATGGTTCGGGAAATGGTTTGCCTTGCTGAATATCCTCTAAAAATACCACTGCATTTTGCAGTTCTCCAGTAGGCGAGACCTGAAATTCATCCAATAACCTCCAGCCTGTGCCGGTTGAAATCCTTCCGCAAAATTCCGTGTCATTGTTGGTAATCAGTGAAAAAGCCAGGGGAGGAGGCTCTTTTCCCGCCAGGGTAATTTTTCCTGTAATGGTGCCTCCGTTTGAAACGGTCGTTTCAGTATAGGCCATGGCGCCTGAAGTAAGGCCCGCCACCATTGTTATGGTCAAAACATTCAATGCGAATTTCATACATGCATCCTTTGATAAAGCGAATAACTACCGAATTGAAATAACTCGGAATTCTAAGGAATCTCCAAACCCAATATCCAGTCCTCTTTCACCTTTCTTTTGGCAAATGTCGTATTTACCCGATAATTTTTTGATCCTTTCCTTCTGCCTACATCGAAAAAATGAAGTTTGAGGGTTCTGTTGTTGCATTCAGCTACACCGGTTTTGCATCACCGTGTTGCGCTTTTCCACATGATGTGGGTGTTTTCCGAAGAGGAACCGCATTTTTGTTAACCATTTTCAAGTTTTCCCGAAGCCAAATATGGGCTATAGGGAAATAGGCATATCTCTTGCCGAATTTATTGGAGGGGTGAAGTTTGCACCAAGCGGAGGTGGTTGGTTGGAATGATTGAAATACGAATTCATGGTCGAGGAGGACAAGGCGTGGTGACCGCCGCCGAACTGCTCGCATCGGCTGCGTTTCGCGATGGGAAGATTGCTCAAGCCTTTCCCAGTTTTGGATCTGAACGAATGGGAGCTCCGGTCACCGCCTTTTGCCGAATGAGTACTCGTCCCATTCGTAGCAGGGAGCCTGTGTTGCATCCGAATGTTCTACTCGTTCAGGACTCGACTTTGCTACATCAGGTAGATGTCTTGAGAGGACTATCTGATCAAGGAATCGTCCTGATGAATTCGACCCGAAAGGTGGAAGAACTAGGCTTAAAGGATTGGATGTTTCAACATCCTGAGGTCGAGATTTATTCCATTCCGGCATCTGAATTGGCTGAGAAACATTTGGGCCGACCTATAGCCAATGTGGCCATGGTTGCAGGTTTTTCCGCCATCACAGGAGCAATTAGCAAAACATCGGTTGAATCCGCGATTATAGAAAAATTTCCCCAGAAAATAGGTGAATTAAATGTGCGAGTGGTGGATGAAACCTTTATCTATGTATCGTCTCACGTTGTTAAGGTTTAAGGTGGTTCCTTGTCCTAAGAGGCTGTGGTGAAGCAACAGATTGAAGGGTCCCAAGCAGTAGCACACGCGGTGGCTTTGTGTCGCCCCGAGGTGATGGCCTGTTATCCGATTTCCCCACAAACGCATATTGTCGAAACCCTGTCTCGAAAGGTGAAAGCAGGAGAAGTTGGCGGATGTCAATTCCTGAATGTTGAATCCGAATTTGGGGCATTGAGCGTGCTCATTGGGGCATCGGCTATGGGGGCGCGAACCTACACGGCGACGACCAGCCAAGGTCTCTTATTTATGGCCGAAGCTGTCTTTAACGCGGCAGGGTTGGGATTACCCATTGTGATGACGATAGCCAATCGGGCTTTGGGCGCACCTATCAATATTTGGAACGATCACTCGGATAGCATGGCCTTACGAGATGCTGGGTGGATTCAACTCTTTGCGGAGGATAATCAAGAGGCGGTGGACCTTCATATTCAGGCCTTTCGATTGGCCGAGGAACTGAGTTGTCCAGTTATGGTGTGTATGGATGGATATATCCTGACCCATGCCTTTGAAGGCGTTGAGTTGCCGACACAAGAAGAAGTTGACGCCTATTTACCAGCTTTTGAGCCGGCTCAGGTACTGGATCCTCAGAAACCGGTCTCTATCGGGGCGATGGTCGGACCCGAAGCTTTTGCGGAAGTGCGATATTTGGCGCACCACAAACAGTTGGGAGCCTTGGAGGCGATTCCCAGACTCAGCCAAAAATTTCAGGATACGTTTCAGCGCGGGTGTGGTGGCCTGTTGAAATGCTATCACACGGAAGGGGCTGAAACGCTTGTGCTGGCCTTAGGATCAGTGAATGGCACGATCAAAGATGCTGTGGATGATTTGCGCGAAGAAGGTTGGCCAGTGGGTTCGATACAGCTTTGTTCCTTTCGACCGTTTCCCTCACAGATGCTTCGCCATGTTGTCCATGATGCTAAGCGGGTGCTTGTCATAGAAAAAGACTTGGCGATTGGAAAAGGAGGCATTGTGTCTAGTGATGTCAAGATGGCTCTTCGAGGATTACCGACTCTTGTCGAAACGGTTATTGCCGGCCTTGGAGGGCGTCCAATTTCCAAGGCGGAAATTATTGATACTGTGAAGGCGGCATGTTTGGAAGGGTTGGAAGAACCCCATTTTCTTGCATTGAATTGGGAGGCTATCAATCGAGAATTGACGAGACAATCTCAACAACGACGGTCTGGTCCGGTTCCGGAAAACCTCCTTCGTGAAATAGGTCATATGGGAGGAAAGGTCCTTTAGGAGGCACAGGGAAACGGTATGTCATATCAACGCGTGAAGTTTTATCAAACAGGGACCTTTACAGTTGGTAATCGGTTATTGGATGAAGCAAACCGTACGGTCCAAGCCCGGATGGATCGAACCAATTCTCTAAATTCTGGGCATCGTGCTTGCCAAGGTTGTGGTGAAGCCCTAGGAGCGCGGTATGCCTTGGATGCGGTGATGCGTGCCACTCATCAACAAATGGTGGCGGTTAATGCCACCGGATGTCTGGAGGTATTTTCCAGTCCGTATCCAGAAAGTGCATGGAAGATTCCCTGGTTACATTCATTGTTTGGCAACGCGCCGGCCGTGGCCAGTGGTGTGGCCGCGGCCTTACGAGCCAAAGGGAGGACGGATATTCGAGTGGTGGCCCAAGGCGGGGATGGGGCGACGGTGGATATTGGGTTCGGGTGTTTGTCCGGAATGTTCGATCGTAATGATGATGTGTTGTATCTCTGTTATGACAATGAAGCCTACATGAATACCGGTGTTCAGCGGTCAGGCTCCACCCCAGTGCGGGCGTGGACAAATACCACGCAAACGGTGGGGTCGGAACCAGGGAATCCTATAGGTGTTGGTAAAAATCTTCCACGCATTGCCATGGCCCATGGTATCCCGTATGTCGCCACCGCGTCTGTTGCAGACCTTCATGATCTGGAAGCCAAGGTAACGAAAGCCATGGGTATTCGAGGTGCACGGTATATCCATATCCATGTCCCATGTCCGTTAGGATGGAAATCAAACCCGGCTCACACGATTAAGGTTGCCCGGTTGGCAGTAGAGAGCGGCCTGTTTCCCTTATTTGAAGCGGAAGGTGGAGAAGTGAGTGCTCGCACCACGATGAGAAAGCAAGTTCCTGTTGAGCAATATTTGATCCTTCAAGGCCGGTTCAAACATCTCTTTTATCCGCGTGATGAGCAAGCGCTTGTCGCCATCCAAACGATTGCCGATCGAAATATTCAACTGTATGACCTTCTGCCAAAAGAGTCTTCGTTGGAATCATAAGATGGAACGTAAGCCTTTTGCGATTACTTTAAATCCAGCTTCCAGTTTGGCTAATCACACGGGTAATTGGCGCACCATGCGCCCGGTTTACGTCGACCATTTGCCACCCTGTAATCAAGGGTGCCCTGCCGGAGAAAATATTCAGGCATGGTTGTATGACGCGGAAGAAGGAAAATACGAACACGCTTGGCGCAAGATCATGGAAGACAATCCCTTTCCTGCTATTCATGGGCGGGTGTGTTATCACCTATGCGAAACGGCCTGTAATCGTGGACAGCTTGATGAGGCGGTGGGGATTCATGCGGTCGAACGGTTTTTGGGAGATTTGGCGATTGAACAAGGCTGGCAGATGGAACCAGGAATGAGAACTGGGAAACGAGTACTCATCATTGGAGCTGGTCCAAGTGGCCTGTCTGCAGCCTATCATTTATCCCGAATCGGTCATGCCGTCACCGTCTATGAGGCGGGGCCCAAGCCGGGAGGCATGATGCGGTTCGGGATTCCGCAATATCGCTTACCTAGAACTATCGTAGAGGCCGAAATTTCCAGAATTATTTCTATGGGTGTCTCCATTCAATTGAATCGAAAAGTTGAGAATTTGGAATTGGTCAGGAACCAAGGAGAGTTTGACGCAGTATTTTTAGCCATAGGAGCCCATCTGAGTAAGCGGATTGATATTCCAACTCCTGATACGGGTCGAATGATTGACGCTTTAAGTCTGCTAAAAGGTATGGAAGGAGAAAAGATTCCTAAGATAGGCCGACGGGTAGTGGTTTACGGGGGAGGAGATACGGCCATAGATGCGGCCAGAACGGTACAACGATTGGGTGCTGAAGAAACGGTACTGATTTATCGACGTGACCGTGAACATATGCCCGCTCATGACCTTGAAGTAGAGGAAGCGCTAGAGGAGGGAGTGGTAGCCCGGTGGCTGAGTGCCATTCGGCAGGTGAATGAGAATGGGATTACCGTTGAGGAAATGCAATTAGACGAGAAAGGCCAGCCTCAACCTACCGGCAAATTGGAAACCTTGGATGCGGATACAGTGATTCTGGCGGTAGGGCAAGACGTCGACATAAAATTTCTGAAGAATGTCCGAGGGTTGGAAATTTCTTCGGACGGCATCATTCAGGTTGATAAGACGATGATGACCGGGTGTCAGGGAGTCTTTGCCGGTGGAGATATGGTGCCTGCAGAACGGTCGGTCACCGTGGCGACTGGCCATGGGAAAAAGGCGGCGAGACATATTGATGCCTATTTACGTGGAGGACAATATGTCAAGCCACCATCAAATCCTGTCACCACCTATGATCACTTGAATACCTGGTATTACACCGATGCCGATAAGAGTCACCAGCCCCAATTAACGCTCGCTAGACGACGAACCAGTTTTGAAGAAGTGGTTGGTGGATTGGATGCGAATACGGCTCTCCTTGAAGCTCGACGCTGTCTTTCTTGTGGAAATTGTTTTGAATGTGACACGTGCTATGGAGTCTGTCCTGATAATGCGATTGTCAAATTAGGTCCGGGAAAAAGGTATGAAATCAATCTGGATTATTGCAAAGGATGTGGAATCTGTGTTGAGGAATGTCCATCCGGAGCCATCGATATGATCAAAGAAATCAGATAGGACGAAAGAAAAACTAACAATACAAACGGGTCATCATGAAGGGAGAGCAGGTATGAAATATCTGTTGGCCGTCGACGGGTCGGATCAATCGTTAGATGCCACACGTGTGTTTGAAGCGTTAGCGCCGGCCGAAAGGTTAGAGGTTTTGCATGTGGTGAGCGTGCCAGGGGTGCCGTATCCAGCTATGGGGGCCGATGTCGCAAAAGATTTAGCGATGACAGTGGAAACAGCCATGAAAGAAGAAGGGGCACGGGCGTTGGACCAAGCCGTGTCTCTCCTGCCCCTTCATCCTGGAGTCGTTTCCAAAAGGCTTGAGATGGGAAGACCTGCTGAGACTATTCTCAAAGTGGCGCAAGAAGAACATGTGGATATGGTGGTCATGGGAGCCCGTGGGTTAGGACGTATTCGAGAGCAGGTATTTGGGAGTGTGTCACATCGGGTGATGACCCAAGCCCATTGTTCAACTTTGGTAATCAAACAACCCATTCGATCGATCAAAACCGTCCTGGTTCCTGTTGAAGTCCAAGAAGATTGTGATGCGGTGATCGCGTTTTTCCAAAAGAACCCTTTTCGAGAACCTTGTGCGGTTACTGTCCTCCACGTAGTTCCCATGGTCGATCCGGTATGGCCGGTAGGGGCTATGATCCCTCAAGATTTTCGTAAAGAGATGGCCACCTATGCCGAAAAATTTACGCAAGTCTTATGTGTGGAATTGGAGCGTTTAGGCCATCAGGCTAAAGGGCAGGCTATTGAAGGGGCGCCTTCCTTCTCGATTGTCGATGTGGTGAAAACCACAAAACCCGATCTATTGATCATGCGACCGGAAAGTCATTCGGCTGTGGGTCGGTTTTTCCTAGGAAGTGTGTCTCATTCGGTTGTTCATAACACCGATTGTTCAATTTTGTTAGTTCGTAACTAAAAGATTGCTATTCCCTTTAAGGGATTCCCATCATTGTCCTACTCGGTTGGCATACGTCAGGCTCGTTTTTGTAGACAGCATTCCCAAAAAAAATGACGAATCGCTGAATTCTCAAGATGCCTCAAGTAATCCTATGGCCGAAGAGGATCTTTGTTGACTAAGACCCATGGAATTGAAAATACATGGATAATGGTATAATAGGGTAAATTTCAAAACCATGGATCTATAATCAGACCACATAATTATTCCTTTCACCTTAACCCCTATTTTGGAGGTCATATCATGCTGGCTGAAATTATGCAGACCGCCCTAAAGACCATCCCGTATGAAGCATCGGTCGTAGAAGCTGCCGAAAAAATGCGACAGGAAAAGATTGGTGGGCTACTGGTGGAAAAGAATGGGACATTCGTTGGACTTATCACCGATACCGATATCGTGCGAAAAGGAGTGGGAGTCAAACAGAACTTGGAACAGACCAAAGTAGGAGAGTTAATGTCCAGCAATCTTCCCACCATTGAAATATCGAGAACGTCCCATGAGGCTTTTGACGTCATGGGTGAACTCGGACTCCGTCATCTGGTCATTTGTGATAGGGATCAAATCGTGGGGGTGGTCTCCATGCGCGATCTTCTTCTGCATTTCAAAAGTTATGAGCCTGGCATTGGAGCAGATTAACGGCCAAAGTAAAATCTGGAAAAACCGGATGCACGAGTGTGACATTTATGGGAAACAGATAGGTTTCCAGTGGGGAAGGTTCACCCTTTTATCCGACAAGACGGTGAACTGGGGCGCACCAATTGGCAACCGTTTTGGCACCCATATACGCACCCCAGGCTCCTAACCTCACCAGATCCGCCTCACTCACGCCATGTTGCACCACTTGTTCAATAATCCCGTCGTCCATCTGGTATGAGGCCTTTGCAATCAGCAGAACCAATCGGGTTTTGTCACGCTCCTCACCTTGGAGATGCTTTATTTCCTCTTCCACCCAACTGCGAGATAAGGGGGCTTGTCCCCCTTGCCACCTATTGAGGTTCTCTCGGATCATATCCTGAGCTTCTGGTGACAGGGCATGATGAATTTCTTGCTGGACTACCTGGTTCCAACGAGAGAGGCTATCCGCGATGAGCGGGTTCGAAGCGGCCCAGTGGAACTCTTCCGGCAATTTCGCTTCTGGCAGCAGAGACAGTGAGGCTCCATGCTCTAAGTCCAAGACCGCAGATTCCTGGAGTTCCATTCCAAAGAGTTTTAAGGCCCCGCTCCGAAGTGAAGAGGGTACAGGTGACCCGTCAAGAGTAAAGTCGGAAATTTTGTTGGTGTAATTAAAGACGACTAATGTCCCGAGCGCTTCCGGCATTTCTTCCGGGCTAAAGGGGGGATTATGTCCTTCAACGGTATTTCTGATGATACTGCCTTTGGTCCATTGCAACCTCTTGAGCGTGAGGGCATCGTTAATCGAGTCCATCCTGTTTTTTCGAAGGGAATTGGCCAGGTTTTTCTTGCTGGCCCCGTGCGTAAGACTTAACAAAAAATCCTCACAATAGGGACACTTGTTGACTTTGGAAAGTGCGGCTCCCATCGCTTTCTTGAGCCATGCCGGAAGGTAGTGATTGGTAAGGGCTATTTCCCTTCCGCTCATCCACATGCCCGCCATGAGGGGTGGGCATGCCGCATGACTGGTAATCGTCCCATTAATAAAAAAATCATTTTGTGACTGGAGCATGACCTCCTTAATGAGCCCTGTTGCGTTTGTTAGGGTGGAGGGAGTAAAAAATTTCCGCATCGTGACTCCAGAAATCTTATCGAACATGGAATTTCGAATTTTAGTAGGCAACATGATTTGTCCTCCTGGTTGTCTTGTTTTTTCAGTTGCAGGGTGTCATCAATAAAGGTTTCAGCGACAAGTCGCCGAAACTTCTAAATACTCACTTGTTAATTCTGTTGACCCGTCTCGAGCTTGATTGTGCGATGAGAAGATTTCTTCAAGGCCTGTGAGGAGTGACTGTTGGCCTACATCATCTGATTGAGCCAACGCACCTTTGACAGGGCCAAACAATCTCGTGAAAAGTTGGATCACCTCCGGAACAGGGAACGGGTATTTCCAATGGGGATAAATTTTTCGGGTCAATTGAATGTCGGTGAATCCTTCGGCCAACCGTTCTTGAACGATAGATTCATCACCCCATAAGGGCGGCGGGGAAATTCCCGGTGGTGGAGGCACATGCTTGGCGATTAGCTGGAATACTTGTCCTGCCATCCCCTCTGGTGTCCAGTTGCCCATAAGAAGGCGACCGCGGGGCCGGCACACACGAGCCATCTCCCAGGCAACCCTATCAGGATGCGGCGCAAATATTGCTCCAAAGAGACTGGTCACAACATCAAAGCTATCATCGGCATAGGGCAGTTGCTCGGCATCACCTTCATCAAAGCATGCTGGGAGACCATTTTTGCTGGCTCGATCTCGGGCATGGGCAATAAGATTCGATGCAATGTCGACGCCGGTACTGATGATTCCGGCACGAGCCGCAGGGATGACTAGCTGACCGGAACCGCACCCGATATCCAAGAACCGTGATTCTTGAGGAATCCTCCATTCTTGTAAGATCTCGATGGCCCCAGGCTCCATATAGGCACAAAACTCTGCATAGTCCCCATCCATCCAGGTGGCCTTCATGTTGGCTTTGACTGTTGCGATGTCCATGTTTCCCATCTTCTCTGCTCCTTCGTTACAATAGGTGAAATTTGCTGTGAACTCGTTTAATGGCTGTCCTCATGATTGAGGTCACGATAACCTCAGAGGCTTGAAAGAAAAAGTGCGCGATCCGTAGTATTGCACTACGTTTTGTGTAGTAATGAGGTGAGGATGCATGAATACGGTCAATTCTGCCCTGTATCCAAAGCAGCGGAAATTCTTGGAGAGAAATGGACGTTGCTGATCATTCGCGAATTGCTGCTGGGAGCGACACGCTTCAATCAGATTCAGCGAGGGATGTCAAAAATTTCTCCAACCGTTTTGAATAAACGTCTGGATACGTTACAGAAACATGGTCTTATTGTTCAGAAACGCATACCCGAACAGCGAGGCTACGAGTATCAACTCACAGAAGCCGGGCGGGAGCTCTATCCGATCGTGCTGAAAACGGCTGAGTGGGGAATGCGCTGGGTTCGTGGACGGATGACCGATAAGGAACTCGACGTGCAGTTGCTAATGTCGGATATCCAGCGCCGCATCAACCCGAATAAACTTCCTAGCGGGCAAACCGTCATTCAATTTTCGTTCACGGATTTGGAGCAATACAACAAGTGGTGGATTAAGATACAGAACAAGGAAGTGGATCTGTGTACGGAGAATCCAGGGACGGAAGTCGATGTGTATTTTACCTGCAACCTGCGAACGTTGACTGAGGTATGGATGGGAGATGTCTCTATTCAACAAGCACGGTCTGAAAAGGACCTGAAGATTGTTGGCTCATCCATGTACACGAAAAATATCCAATCTTGGTTGGGCCTGTATCTTCTCGCAGAAATTCGGCCTGCGTCTCTCAAGCCATAAGGCCACTCTCTTAAAAGAAAAACCACGACTCTTAGACAGAACGGTTGCAAATAATACCCCTAAGGATGAAAAGGGGTTCTCTGAAAATCTTGTACCTACTTTTATAGTTTATTTTTGTACCGTTCTCATTCGCCACGCCCATAAGGCAGCCAATCCAGTTCCAAATAACAAGATCGTGCCAGGCTCTGGAGTTGGGACGGAAGTGGGAGGAGTGGGAATAAAATTGGCTTGTAAAATAGCCGAGTTCGTTTGATTTTCAAGGGTAATAAACTCATTGACCAAGCCACCACTTCTTTCAAAGCCAAGAATTTGTAAACTGTACAGCGAACCACCAATATTCACACTTGAGGAGGTTATCCCATTATTTAAGAATGATACTCGGTCAGGACAAGGTTGAATCCCTCCGGCTGCACAAGGATTACCATAATTGGGGGTTTCTAGGAAGGAAAAATTGAAAGTAGAGTTAATAACAGCGGGAACAATATTGGCAAATGTGACTGTTACAGCAAGATTTAAGGTAGATGGCCCACCACCGTAAATGGGAAAATTAATATGAGTGAATGTGCCCAACGCAAAAGGGTTTGTCGCATCGGAAATGGTCTGTGGTAAGGGCGCAACCCCCACAAAATCAAACCCACTTTTCCCATTTGCAGTTGCAGGATTTCCCCAACGAATAGAGCTGGTCCCCACACCCGTAACAGATGTCCCGCCTACAGAGTTTTGCCACACCCCACTGACCGAGATCAGATCAACTGATACTGCCCCTGCGACCGAAGGGAAGGTCAATAGCAAACTGCATAAGCTGACCACTAGGCCACCTTTCGAAGAAATGTTAAAAAATTTCATAACCGCACCAAATTCAATTTTTTTTAAAATAAAAACTTAGGTAAATCATATTCATAAATTTTTAAAAGCAATATAGTTGCCAAAATAAGTATCGGTCTTTTTCTTCTTGTAAAGTATTATGAACCAATAAAAAATGCCCCCTGATCAAAGAGCGAAATGTGAGATCAAAAAATATAGGGTAAAAAACTATGATAAATCGAAAAATTCTTGGACACGAAAGCCTGGCATTTAGCAGAAAAATAGCCAGGAAAATGAATTATTATTCTTAATTTTTTCGTAATTCAATGAATTGATCAGGAATAAATTGGTCAGTTTTTCTTACTGACTTGCTTCCTTTAAACAAGACCAGATTTTGACTTGTGATTCGGCAAATCCGAAAGAGGTTGAATCGACCGCTATTGGCCGATAAGCGTTCATTCAGAAGTCTGGGGTTAAATTCCAACGCGTGAGAGCAGACCAATGAGCACTTATTTATAAATTTTCCTCTCCTGTCCGACTTTTTTTCACCTTTTTTCTCAAAATCCTTTGTCTTTGCACTCCCTTTTTAAGCAATCTCCTTATATTTTTAAATCCTGTAAAGTCTCATGAAAGGAAAAGTTTACAGTTAAAGGACTTCTAGTCTTCCCGCACCTCCAAAGGCATTCAAAGAGGGAGAACGTCATCTAGTATTGGTTAACAAGTCTCACCAACCAGACATGCTGAAGAAGATGGAATAAGGCTTGCTCTGCTGAGGAGGCCATGGCTCACTAAATGAATCCGGATGGCGATGGAAACGAATTGACGTTTAATAAGGACAACTCAGAGGGGTCAAGGGGCAACGGGCACGGCCATTTATTCCGGGCAAATTGGCGTAGCCTTTCATTTACACCCAAAGCTGATAAGGAGATACCCTGTGTTATACGAGGAAAATATGAGAGTCATGACAGTAGGATTCAGTGATTGGGTCATATAAGAAGACGACGGCCTTGATGGATGCAGGTGGAAGACCGTTAGCCGAAAAGCCCTACCGAAAAAGGCAAACCCGTCGTGAGGCGGGGGCGCAAAGCCACGGGTCAGAATTTTCTTCTGATGGCCGGGTTACCGAAGGGGTAATCCATTCAGCCATAAGATTATGAGGGAGGAGAGTATGACCATACCGCGAGAAAAAACCTCAAGAACTCGAATGATTCTACAGAATCAACGTGGTGCGACGGCCATTATGGCTGCGTTCTGCATGATGGGCATCATAGGTCTGTTGGCTTTTGTCATAGATTTTGGACAGGTCTATGTTACACAGCAGGAATTACGGAATGTGGCGGACAGTGCGGCGTTAGCAGCCACACGGCAAATGGCTCAAATCCTCAAGACCAAATCTACCGCCGTGTTGCAGAGTTCAAGCTTTGCCTTGACGTCGGCAGAAATTTCGCAAGTCACGTCAGCCGCGGCCAATGTGGCCGTCAAAAACAAGGCAGGCGGCAAGAGCATCGCGTTGGATACAGCAGCTGATGTATTGGTTGGCGCCTGGGACATGGCAACCAACACCTTCGGGGCTGCTGCGCCGGGAACGGTCCCAGATGCGGTGCAGGTGGTGGCACGTCGCGATAGTGGTAACAACGGGTCTGTGACGGCCTATTTTGCGCAAATGATGGGAGTAAATAATTTTGATCTTTCCGCATCCGCCACCGCGGCACTCTTGCCCGTGGGCGCGGTCCCGCCGGGTGGGATTGGGTTGCCGATTGGTATATCCGATGAAGTCTTTAAGAGTGCGGCTTGCGGTAACTCCATCAAGATGTATCCCACTGGCACAATGGATGCCTGTGCCGGATGGCATACCTTTAATGAAGGAGCGAATGCGAACAACTTACAAGCCATCATCAATGATTTAAATGATGGGAGTGGAGGAGTGTTGCCAGGTGGTCAAGCACCCGCCACTCGGGTGGGAACTACGGTTAACTTTAATGGTGGGACTATCACGCCTGCGTTATCAGCGTTCGAAAATATGTTTAATAATCACCAAGTTGGCGGCGAAATGGAAGGGACGGTTCTGGTCTACGATGGGGATCCAAGTTGCTCTAATCCTTCCGGCCCCATGAACGTGGTGGGCTTTGCAAAAGTGACGATCACTCATGTTCAAGTCAGCGGAAGTCCAAAAGAAATCAGAGGCCAAATTCAATGCGAGGTGATAGGTGAGGGGCGTCCATTCCCAGGAGTTATCGATACACTAACCAGAAGCGGATTTGCTGTTTTAGTCTTGTAACCGAATATTCAGATCAAACTGACGAAGTTTGAAAGGTACAGCTGGTCATGTGTTGATTTTGGAGTTTTTGTAGAAGGTTGCCTCTTACCTTCAATGGGAGGAAATGCGAATAATATAAAATTGTAAATTGCAACAATAAAAACACATATGGTTAGCGGTATTATCATCTCGGTCAATCTCACCTAACTTTCCTTAAATTATTGGGATTTTAATCCCTTAGGCATAACGATTCGTGTGGGTTTATGGCCGACCTCCGACGGGAGTGGATGCGTGAAGACCTGAACCGTTGAGCGCTGAGATGGAACACGGGATCGACTAAACAGCATAGGGTATCGCTACCTGATAAAATGTCCGTTCTTGACCCAGGCTGTGTAAAAACTCCGTAGAAAAATTTGGTCCAAAAACTTTTCTTTCGAGGATCGCCTATATTCCACGATCTCTGTCTAAGGAAGGGGTCAGAGACCCCTTGAATTTAGAGAATTCCGAGTTTTTACACAGCCTAGACCCAAAGCGGACATGAGCAAATCAAGTAAGTAGGTACGACCGAAGGCATCGAAGGGCAACCTTGGGAAATAGGTGATGATAGGGGGTATGAAAATTCATCTCCTTCTATGAATCCTAAGTCTCTAGGTAATCGAGACTCCACTTCTGTTCCCTTCCCCTGTTTCCCAACCACTTGGTTTCTACACTCCCCCCTTCTGGTGCCCCACATTCCTTATCAGAACAGTCTGCTAAAGCAACCCTTTTAGGGGTTGTTTTGTCAACAGGGTCTGCAACGGGCATCTGTAGCCTATAGCGGGGAGAAAATTTCGATTTGGTTAACTTTATACCTTAGAGGTCTGTTGAATCGAATATGAGGAGGGGCACATTCGGGACTAAGATGAGTTCAAAACCTCATCTGAGGAAGTATCGAGAAATGGTCCAATCTTTGGCTAACTCGGAAAATTAGGCAAGTTTTTCCATAATTGGTCGATAATAACAACGGTTGGGATTTTTTATCGTAAATGACGTTGAACTTGGGTAAAAAATGTAGCCAGTAAAGAAGTTTCCGGCGAATGGCCTTGGCAGTGGCCGAGTATACTGGGAGGATTTAGGCATGCGTATCTGGTTGTACAAACCTATTTATGAGTCGTTACCGTACATGTACTTAGTGGCGGGTGGTGGCATAGGAATGGCGTCCCTGGCATCCCTGTATTTCAACTATCAGTACTGGTTGGTCTATTTCGTGGTAGGGCTTTCCCTGCTGAGTTACGGTTTACTTAACCTGAAGCGTCGTAAGGATTTTCGGAATGCTGACCGTAAAGCCAGTTTAAGCGTTCACTAATCTTTCTTAGCCCTGCTCATGTGGTTGACGATCCACAATAGACTATAACTAACACGACCACTCAGCGTTCTTCTCTAAGCCTCACCTCTGTCATGGGGCTTTAGTCTTTTTCGGAGTAAACCCTGATCTCGGTTTCGGATCCAGCTCAATCACACTTCATATATGACTCGGTCCACTTCGTGCCGGCTCCCGACCCAAAACAGATATTCAGATGACAGATTTTTTAGCCCTTGGATTTAATTGATACAATGGGCAACAAACTCATTTACCTTTACCTTTCTTATTCTGTTACAACAACCTCCAATTCAAAATTGAGAGAAAGGACATTTCAAGTTTTTGGGACACATTCCGATATTCTCCCCTAACAACAGGACTTGCTCTCCGTGGATTTACATCTCTTCTAACTCGAAATGGCGAACCGTTGGGAAACGGGGATGCAAAACCACGGATCAGGCATAAAACAAGTCCTGACAGGCCGGGTTGCCGAAGGAAAGAAGTCTTTCCACTTGGAATAGCCATTTTTTTAATAATGGCGCTTACCGAGGTCTAAGGATTCTCTTCAATCCCTTCTTCATCATTTAAAACTGTGTGTGTGAAAAATCAGGAATTCCCCTGAAGAAATTCTTGTTTCTTTTGGGAAAAAGATTCCAGTCGGTCTTTGCACAATCACGCATTTCATAAAAATCATGAATTCCCGTAACAAGGAGAAAAAGACATGAACTCACATGTGCCACAAGTCAAAACCTCCCTAGAATGCCCAGAACACAAAAAGAACTGTGATGTGACGGTTGAAGTTAATGTCTTCCGAGGAGCCATTCAAGGAGGTCTCGAAATCATAGACTGCTCAGAATTTGCACATGACCACGAGGGAATCCCCTGCGCACAAGGTTGTATTCATGCCCCAGAAGCTCAATCAGTTCACGATCAGGCTGTTCGGAAGCATCAGCAGGATCTGAGCACTATTGGGCCGAATGTTATGGGATAGACAAAGGTAAAACATACGAATACGTGTGATTCACCAACCAGTTGAATTTTCATAACTGCTAAGGAGAACTTATGACAACACCACAACCCATGAAAAGCCTCGTATTGGCCACCGTTCTGACATTCGTGACGACTCTCATACAAATTCCAACGATCTGGGCGTTACCACCAACCGCTCAGCCTGTGGATATAGAAATTACGGTGAAGGTGAACCAAAAAGGTTTTCTGGATAAAAAGGGCAAGCTCTTTACCAAGAAAAATATCCTGGAATTACCCAAAGACAAAGTCGTTCGTATCCATTTTGTCTTTGACGAAAGCCTGACCAGCTTGGCCTATGGCGATACGCACCAAGTGGCTATCACGGGAGAAAATGGCACTCTGGAGTCTGGTAAAATTTGGGCCTGGGAGCAACAATCGAGCATCACCTTCCCAGTCGGAGCAGAAGGAACCAAATACCGTGCCTATTGCATCCTTGACTGTATTGGCATGGAACATCTTAATAACCTTATTATCCATGTAGTCTAAGACCAAAATAATTTTCCGAGATTGATTTATTTGAGGGCTGCAGATATGTGCCGCAGCCCTTTTCAGCCAGATACCTGCAACTCTGCCCAAGTTCCCACCAAAAGCAATCGTCCTCTTTTGGCTGGCACCCGACCCACAGCGGACATTCAGTTTGTCAGGGCGTGGTTTTCAAATTTAGCCTTATAGCTTTCAAATGCCAAAATAGAGTAGTCTATGAATGCTATAAACTGCTAAATCTGTCTGATTTCCTATAAGTGCTGAAACAAAAAACGACCTCTCGCAAAAAGGTTCATCATAGACAATATACGTTCGATCACAGTCTCATTAGCCTGGCTTTGAATGCATCAGAGAAATGTGACTGTGCCCCTTATATTAAATGCTACCTCCTTGCTCGAGGAACATTGTTTTTCCAGGCACAAAATTCTCTTGATGATATTTAGCTAGTTTTGGATGTGTTTCCTTCATTGGGTGGGGGTAATTCGCTTAACCGTTTAGCCTCATTCTCATGCCAAGCCACATGCTTGCGAAGTTCAGCAATTTCCAAATTGTATGCTCCTATTAAGTTTTTCGCGCCTTGTGCCTTGAACCCTTTGGTATCGAGGTATGGTTTTTTGGTGAACCGCTCAATCCGTTTTTCCAGGTGAGCTACCTTTGTTTCCAATTGCACAAGTGTCTCAGTATAAAGTTCGGACGCTTCCCAATGCTCCTCTGCAGCCAACTCATTGGGGATGTGAGGAGGATGGTCTACAGGAAAAATCTTTGCCTGGCCCCACCCTACGAGGCTGATTAGCAATACACTTGTTGCTAGAATCTTAGTCCAGTACATGGTCTCCCTCCTTTTGGCAGAAATGTCATTTGATCCCATAATAGGAATGGTTTTTACTTCGAAAAACCCTCCTAAGATGGGATACCTCAATAAAATTGCACTACTATTGATTACCATTTTCTGGTTTTTCTTGGCAATTTTTGGCTTTTTCATTTTTGGCATACCTCAATCGAAAGGGCTAGAGGCTGCTATATTCTCTTCGTGCCAAAGAAAAAAATTATGCCGGTGACCAGGGTAAGATAAACAGATCACGACACATGCCACTTGTTCAATCCTTTCTGTCCGTTTTTGGCCGATAAGCGTCCGTTCAGAAGCCTGGCATTAATCCCACTTGTGATGGTGGCAAAGCGACCCAACGCCGACAGAGTGGTTTTGTGAACTAATGAAGGAAAGAAATAAGGAGAGAAGGGAACGGATTCTTTATATTCGATTCAAATTAGTGGCATTATCCTTATCCCCATGAGAGCACAAAATAACTGGACTTCTGGGCGCAGCTAATTGAAGATATCACAATGCTGGGGTAGTCTTCAGAAGACTCTATGCGTGTTATCCGGACAGAAATTCTAAGTCCGTCCTCATATATAGTTCTATCTAATCATTATTAAAAGCTGCAATATGGACTTCTCGCTAGATAGACTTCGCATAGATAAAATTTCTCGGGTTGATATTGTTGCAGAGCTAAAACGAGTGGCTGGAATCTAGGAATATCGCCGATTCTCTGGGTGGGAGTTTGATAAGGTCTCTAAGTTATGCAAATGCAGTGCTGTCATCAATGAGTTTGGGTCGTGGGGCAATGCTCTTGCTGCAACAGAACTGGGCCTAAAACCATACCGCAACAAACGTAGCGATACAATTTCTGAGACAAAACTTTTTTTGAACTTGAACGCGTCTAGCGAATCCTAGGGCATCGCCCATCTAAAACCGATTGGGAAGCATTTGAGATGGTATATTCCTAAACAATATACAAATCGCGATTCAAAGGTTGGGTCAATGCTTGCGCCGCATTTATTGAATTTAAGTCAGATGAGAATGCTACCATTCTTGATCAGGAAGACCAGGCAGATGATGAAGCGCATGCTCAGACGCAAGTTGAGATTCGGACTGAAGAAAAACGTACAATCCCGTTGAGACTCAGACTTGAAGTGCTCAAGCGAGACAAATTCCGTTGCAGTTTTTGGGGCAACAGTCCAGCAATAGAAAATGGAATTGTTCTCCATATAGATCATAAGCAGCCGTTATCGAAAGGTGGGGATACTACATTAGATAATCTGCAATGCCTTTGCAGACTGCAATCTTGGAAAAGGTAATAAAAACTTCTAAAATCCGGCTACAGTCGGTTGCTCGGCTGGTGTGTTAAGGCCCACTTCTGGTCGGCTAAAGAGCCACAGCAGACATTCTCATAAATGAGGATTAATTTTTGATGAACATTCGACCGGAAACTGAGCAACACAAAGCTGCAATACAAAAAATAAATCAATCAACCTTTGAAACATGTGCTGAAGCTACGCTCGTAGATACTCTTCGTGACCAATGTCAGCCTATTATTTCTCTTATTGCAGAAGAAGATAGGGAAGTTGTTGGGCATATCATGTTTTCGTCGGTTACTCTCAGTGGATTTTCGGGTCTGAAAATTATGGGTTTGGCTCCTATGGCCGTATTACCAAATTATCAACGACAAGGAATTGGATCTGCTCTTGTACAAACCGGCCTTGATGGATGTAGGAAGCTTGGATTTGGAGCTATCGTTGTGCTCGGCCATATCAATTACTACCCCAGATTTGGATTTATTCCTGCCTCACGATTTGGGATAGATTGCGAATACAATGTCCCAGAAGACGCGTTCATGGTTGTAGAATTACAGCCAGGTTATTTAAGCGGAGCAAAGGGTACGGTTAAATATCATTCTGCTTTTAATAATGTATGACCGCTTCTGACTGGCTATCAGCCCGAAGAGGACATTTTTCTGACAGGGTGAGGCGTTCCTCAGAGAAAATATATTAGGGTAAATTGCGGTCGAGAAGAACTATCGTGACCTGTGTAATCACGGTTTGAAAACCTCAATGAAATACCAATGCGGAACAGAGGTAATGCTCGGAGATGAGGTTATGGTCTCATTTGGACCAAATCAGGAATCCTTAGCACGTGTGGTAGCGATTGGAATAAATCTTGTGGCAAATGATATTGATGAATCATTCTATTCTTGGGCAAAGAGCGAAGAAATGATCGGAAAAGATATAATTGTTGTTGAATGGCTTGGGCAAATCCTTTATTGCAAAATGAGCTGGACTATGCACCTGTCGGCAGCTATATGACCCTTCAATCCATTGAGTGCGAACAATTTATTCGAAGGGGGACCAAAAAAGTATTAGATAAACACATTCCAACCATAGGGCACCAACCTGTTACCGACCCAGGCTGTGTGAAAACTCGGAATTCTCTAAATTCAAGGGGTCTCTGACCCCTTCCTTAGACAGAGATCGTGGAATATAGACGATCCTCGAAAGAAAAAATTTTGGACCAAATTTTTCTACGGAGTTTTTACACAGCCTGGACCCTAAGCGAACATGGAACTTAAATTATACCTGGAACTGCACCGCGTATAAACACGGACTATGTATTCCTAGTAAACGTTAGATACTTTAAAGACAGAGGAAATCTTAATGAGTAAAAACATTACGCTTACGGTCTCTAAAATCATAATTCAGAAAGACGAGTACAAAACCTCTGCTGGTAATATTGGCGAAACAGAGTTTTGGAAAAGTAATGAAAATCAGGCCGAAGTGTTGCAGTTTAAACAAGCAATCGCTACCTGCCGTGTAGAGGGGCCATTTACGCCGATAGAGGTTGAACTTATAGTATCTTTGAGGGCGGGATATGTTCGAGTGCGAGTCTTGAAAAATGAAGTTGGACTTTCTGCCATGGGAGTGGCAAAACTTTTACAGTATCTATTTGCGAAACTCCACCATAGGGCGGGGTACAGACCAGAAGGTGCTTTTCTTCCAATGACGAGCAGAGATCAGCAAAAGTACATGCTATGTAAAACATGGGATTCTCACTGGCTAATTGCTACATTACATGAAGTAAAAGATGAAAAAAGTATGAGTTTCAGACTGGAAGATGATCAGTTAAATATACTCACTGCAGAATCAACGTAGAGCACCTAACAAGACGTTCCTTCTTAATGCGTGCTTCAATCATTAGGTCCGCTTTGTGCCGGCTACCGACCCAACGCAGTCTTTTAATGCCATTTATAAGTTATGTCGGTTTTTGCTATCCAATTGAAAATATAATTATCTGTCACCTTTAATTACAGATTGACTAGGATAGGATATTTCAAGGATCACGACATCTCCATCGGCAATAAAAGGGCCGTGTATTTCCCCAGGCGGTCTGCTGGCATAAAATCCTGGCTCAAGCCATATACCAAATGCTTCATCATAGAGACGGCCAGAAACTACAAATATCTCCTCTGGATAATCATGGCTTTTTGGGCCAAAAGCTTTTGTGGAATAGCCACTTTTGAATTTTGTTAATCGAGTATAATCACCAGATTTAGGATCTTCAGATATTGTGACTTGAGATAGATTTCCGTCTGTACCTTCGATGGGGTCCCATTCTCCAGAATTTTCCTTAGCCAACGGATTCCAGTAAGTCCTTGTCGACTTCATTTTCATCACCTCGTTTTTTATTAAAAGATCACAGTTGAATAAAAAGCTGTTGGCCTCTGAATACATATCTAGAGGACCGGCCTTATTATTTTGTTGATCTAAAGAAGAAAAAACTATCCTCTTTTTCTTCTCCTACTACTACTTGCAGCGGCTTCTAACCGAAAGCCAGCATTCAGGGAAGACTGTGAGTATTTGATTGTCCAAGGCCTAATAAAGATCTTCCTTTTCCAATTTTGTATATCTCTTTGTTCCAAGCGGCCATTCTGTTTTCAATAAAACTTTTTTCGTTATAAAAACTGCCACTGATTTTTGCTTTATCTTAGAATCTCTCAACAATGGCTTGAGGAAGTTATTGCTGAGTATATTGTGTCAATTCACTCAGATGCCGAATTCGTTTTCCACCCTTGTCGCATCTGAATATACATAAAGGATGCGGTCCATGTAATGAGAAGAAGTCCGGTTAAAGCTTCCATCCCTGTTAAAAAACGCACAGGACCTTTGGGTATAAGATCTCCAAATCCCAGAGTGGTATAGGTCACAAACGAGTAGTATCCACAATCACTCAGTGTGTGGGTAAATCCACCTTCCAATGAACCATATTGTTCAGATTGGGTTAAAAAATAATATCCGAATCCAAAGACCCAAATTTCGATGATATGGGCTGCCATGGCGCCGAACATGCAGACTAATAAGGCTACTCGAAGGCGCCCCGGTGGAGACAACATGAATGCAGATAACCAACGGAGTGCTTCAAAGTGGATGAGGACGGTTATGGCAACCAAAAACGTTGTGATGAGGAGAGTCATCAACATGGTGGTTGGGAGATTACGTGAGGACTGCTTGAACCGGTGCCAGAAAATGTCGCCCCCAATGTTAACAAATTCTTGGAAGTTGTTCTCCCGAGAGGAGGTCTAGAATTCTTTCGGTGCCATATCCGGTTTGAAGGCTAACGAGTGCTTGACGTTTTTCTGAAGAAGTGCATGAAATTTCTCCGATATCCGCTGCTTCTTGTGAAATGTCATGGTGGTGTAAAAGCCGAAGTGCCTCATCGACGTTGTCCTTTGGAAGGAACATGACGAAACGTCCCTCATTGGCAACATAAAGTGGATCCAATCCAAGAATTTCACAAGCCCCGCGGACCGGATCGCTGATGGGTATGCGCCATTCTTTAAGCGTCATGCGGTGCTGGGCTGTGGCGGCGAGTTCATTGAGAGCACTGGCCAATCCACCACGTGTTAAATCCCTGAGACAATGAATCGGAATATCGTGAGAAAGCAAGTCGGCAATAACATGGTGAAGTGGAGCAGAATCGCTGGACAAGTTTCCTGAAAATTCTAACCCTTCCCGCTGGCTTAACACGGCCAGCCCATGTCTTCCCAAGTCTCCACTCACGATAATTCGATCCCCAGGGGTAAGGCGATGCGGGCCGATTACGACTGATTCCCGAATGATCCCTAGACCCGTTGTATTGATAAAAATCTGATCCCCCTTCCCTCGATCCACAACTTTTGTATCCCCACAAACAATTTGAACGCCACAATCTTGTGCCGCTTTTGCCATAGACGAGACGACCTGTTTGAGAGTGGAAATCGGCAACCCCTCTTCTAGAATAAATCCAGCACTGAGGTAACGGGGATTCGCCCCCATCATGGCGAGGTCATTGATTGTGCCGTGGACAGCCAGACTCCCAAGGTCGCCTCCAGGAAAAATTAAGGGTTGGACCACATAAGAATCGGTTGTCATGGCCAGACGTCCATCTTGTTTTGGTAAGACGGCACTGTCTTGTAAGGCGGTCAAATACGAATTGGAAAAAGATTCCAGAAAAATCTCATGAATCAGTGCTTGCATCAGATGCCCACCGCCACCATGAGCCAGACGAATGGTCTCATGAGAAGCAATAGGCAATGGACATTGCGGTCCGAAGGAAGAGTTCTGGGTCATGACGACAGGGTGACAGGGTTTGAAGGGCGATACTGGAAATAGGCTGCACACGCTCCCTCGTTGGAAACCATTGGCGCACCGAGAGGATGGTCTGGAGTACACCGCGTGCCAAAGGCAGAGCAGTCGGAAGGCTTCATCAGCCCCTGCAAAATTCGTCCGCTCTGACATTCGTTTGAAGGAGAGGGGGTGATCCGAGACTGGACAAGGCAATCGTGAAACCGTTGGAGCGCATCAAATTTGGCAAAACGGGGGCGAAGTTGCAGGCCACTCTTAGGAATTGTCCCAATTCCTCGCCAGTGTCGAGAAGAGGTTTGAAAGACTTCGCCGATAATTTTTTGAGCTTCTAGATTTCCCGAGCGCTGGACGGATCGTTCATATTGATTTTCCACGATAGACCGCCCTTCCTCTAATTGGTGCACGACCATCTTTATGCCTTTCAGAATGTCGATCGGTTCAAAGCCCGTCACCACAAAGGGCACTTTGTATTTCTGGCTGATGGGTTGATACATGTCATAGCCCATTACGGTACAGACATGCCCGGGTGCCAGAAAACCCTGTACCTGATTGTCCGGTGAAGAGAGTAATGCTTCTATAGCCGGAGGAACTAATACATGAGCCACAAGGACAAAAAAGTTTTGCAGCTTCAACCGATGTGCCTGAAGAATGGCCATGGCTTGAGCCGGTGCGGTGGTTTCAAAGCCTACGGCAAATAGGACGATTTGTCGCAAAGGATTGGCTCGAGCGATCGCAATAGCATCAAGAGGAGAATAGATAACTCGGACATCGCCTCCTTGGGCTTTGGCTCTGAGTAGGTCGCTATGCGTTCCCGGTACGCGGAGCATGTCTCCAAAGGAACAGAGTATGACGTCTGGAAGTTGGGCCAGTTCACAAGCCGTGTCGATTAACTCGATGGGAGTGACGCATACGGGACATCCAGGTCCATGGATCAGGGAAATTTCAGATGGGAGCAGACGATCCAGTCCATATCGGACGATGGCATGAGTCTGTCCGCCACAAATTTCCATGATAGTCCAAGGATGTCGTGTCATTTGGTGAATGTCTCTGGACAGTGTTTGTACAGCTTTCGGATCTCTATATTCATCCACGTATTTCATGGAAGGACGCTCTCATCGCTTTGGCCAGAACTGAGTTGTTCCATCAACGATAAGGATTCTTTTGCCGCCTGCTCGTTCATTTTGCTGATCGCAAAGCCAACATGGACGATCACGTAGTCCCCAACGGAAGCCTCCGGAACCATGGCTAAACACACTTCCTTTGTCACACCCGCAAACGAAACCGTTCCTGTGCGAAGTTCATCCTCATCAATGTGTTGAATTTGTCCCGGGATAGCAAGGCACATGATAGTATGAATTTGGTTTAGGTTGCGTTGGATTGTTGTGCCAACTGGCTTCTGGCAATGAAGGTCTGTCCGAGTGAAAGGCCACCGTCATTGGATCCAAACCGTTGAGGAGTATAAACGGAAAAACCTTGTTTTGTGAGTGCTGATTCGGAAAGCTGGTGGAGCAGAGAATTTTGGAAAACCCCGCCGGAGAGAACAATTTGACGGCACTGAATGTGTACCGCAACATCAGCAATCAACTTGGCGAGAGCGTGATGAAATCCTAGCGCAATGGTTGATGGGCTTTTCTGCTCTGAGATGTCTCGTATGATATCGAAAATCAATGGTTGCCAATCAGCTATGTACGGGTCTTGAAAATCTGACCGGGCAGCTAATGGTAAGTGATAATGTCGAGCGAAGGTACGATTCCCGACTGGATCTGCGGAAAATTCGAGTGCCATGGCTGCTTCGCCTTCAAAGCTCGTCACTTGTGATAAACCTAACAGCGCACTCACGGCATCGAAGAGCCGACCGGTACTGGTTGTGGACGGACAGTTCACCCCTTTGTCTAGTAATTTGACCAAAGAGCGAGTCATACCTTTTCCCAAGGATTGCAGTGGTGGAAGATCCAATTCAAAAATCTGCTTACCAAAAACGTCATACAATATGGCCAGTGCGATCCGACGAGGTTCGCGCATACAGATCTCTCCACCGGGAAGGTAAAACGGTTTCATATGAGCCACACGTATGAACTCTCTTTCGTGACAAAGAAGAAACTCTCCGCCCCATATCGTGCCGTCTGTCCCGAATCCTGCACCATCCCAAGCCACGCCAAGGACCGGCCCTTGTAGATGATGCTCGGCGATACATGCGGCGATGTGGGCATGGTGATGCTGAATGGGAATCACTGGAATGTTGTATTGTTTTCCAAACTCATGAGCAAATCTTGTTGAGCGATAATCCGGATGGCTATCACAGACAATGATCTCAGGTGTGAGGTGAAACATGGTCAGCATATCAGCAATGGTTTGTTCAAATTGATTGCAGGTTTCAGGAGTTGCAAGATCTCCAATGTGTTGACTGACAATACTTTGATCGCCGACCGTGACGGCAATCGTATTTTTCAGATGCCCGCCTACTGCCAAAATTGGAGACAGATTGAGAGCATGCTCGGAACGTCCATTTCCAGAAAGAGGAAACGGGACATACCCACGTGCGCGCCTACGCATCAAGCATTTCTGATTGACAATTTGAACGACTGAATCATCTAGAGGTCTCACAATAGGTCGATTATGTACGAGGAATGCATCAGCGATTCCGTTGAGGCGCTGAATGGCATCTTGTTCATCTATGGCGAGGATCTCATCCGAACGATTCCCACTCGTACAGATAACCGGATTGTGGAGATCGTTCAGGAGTAGATGATGGAGTGGTGTATAAGGAAGCATACTTCCTATGTAGGGATTATCGAGTGAAATCTCGCGTGTCAATGTTGATGAGTCTCTTTTTCGTGTTAACACAATAGGGGCAGCAGGAGATGTCAAAAGGCTTCTTTCCTCCGAGGACACCACGCAATGCTCTTCAAGTTGGGCGAGATCGGGAAATAGCACCGCAAAGGGTTTGGTGGGCCGGTGTTTTCGTTGGCGTAAGCGTTGGATGGCTTCCGATGACGCCGCGTTTACCCACAGTTGAAATCCTCCCAAACCCTTCACGGCCAAGATGCCCCCCTGTCTGATAATCTCTGTAGCATCCTGAAGACTCTTTTCTCGTTGCGCTAATAGGTTCCCGTCGTCATTCCATAATTCTATTTGCGGGCCGCAGGCCGGGCAGGCAATCGTTTCAGCATGGAACCGGCGATTTAATGGATCGTCAAATTCCCGTTGGCAATTATCACATAAGATAAACTGATCCATCGTCGTATTAAGACGATCGTATGGCAGACGACGCACAATACTGAAGCGTGGCCCACATTGCGTACAAGTGGTGAAGGGATAGCGATAGCGGCGCGACTGTGGATTCTTTATATCTTCAAGGCAGTCTGGGCAAGTGGCGAGGTCTGGTGCAAGAACCGATTGAACCGTCTCATGCCCGTGACTGGGGTGAATAGAAAACGATCGTTGTCCCGTGAGAGGAATTTGGATTGAGGTCATAGCCTGGATATTTCCGGAAAGAGGAAAATCGGTTTTGATGCGGTGAGTAAAGGTGTGAAGATTGGGTTGAGTTCCTTCCAATTCCAGTAGGGTTCCCTCTGTCGTATTTGCGATCCATCCAGCTAGCGATAACTGTTGTGCCAAACGAAAGACAAAAGGGCGAAACCCAATGCCTTGGACCATTCCACCAATCGTCAATTGAATCCGCTTGTACTGGTTTGTTCCAATCTGGGAGTAAAGGGCCGAGGTCATGGTGTGTGTTCCAGGAATTCGATTTCCTTAATAATCAGTTCGGGATTATTTTCCCATCTGATGTCTCCTGAGAAGCAATGAGGACAGCCATATGTCTCAGGCGTACGATCAAACTTTGCGGAGCAGGATTGGCAGGTCCCGGTCGAAATTCGGACATGAATGTCCAAGTTGGCACAGTCGACAGGGGTTCCCTTGGCAGCAAAATGAAAGGTGGCCTCTAATTCCTCTAGAGAATGACTTGCCAAATGGGAATGGCTGTCTATTTCCAATCGAATGAGAGACAGATTGGTTCCCGGTTTGGTTTGACACACTCGTTGGACTTGCTTCACCACTTGTTGGAGTAATTGCAATTCATGCATGAGGAAGACTCAATTCTTCAGTCAGAATCCGGTTGATCAGATTGGTTATAGCTGTCATCACGGGCGGTGACAGAGCTTCTCCCTGTTGAAGGTGCCCCAACTCAATGCCATATAGGACAACCTGAGCGGGCAAGATCTTGAGTGTATGAGCCAGAGTTAGCGCTTCGGCCAGACCCATGGCATGGGTCGAAGAAATTGATGTGCCCCAAGCCAGCTTTCCAATCGTCTCAAGATCTTGTGGGAGCGTGAAACGAACAATCGTCCCAGTCTTTGAGTGGCTATGAACAGCATCGATAAGAATAAGGGTCTCTGTTTCTTCCATAATATGCAGTAAGCTGAGCCCTGATAATTCGCCTTCTAGGATAGCCATGTCAGCAGACGCATACTGATGAAGCTGACGAGCCACTAGCACGCCAACGGCATCATCCCCCATAAAAGGGTTCCCAAATCCCATAATTTTTATTTTTGTCATTTTTTTCATCAAATCTTTAAGTGCCATTCCCGTTCGGGGAAAAAAGCATAGAAGGTTTTCGGTTGTCCAAGATCATCGAAAATTATCTCGTACGGTTCTATTCGGGTTCATGTAGTTAATTCCTCTCTTGTATATCGTAAAAAATGGGTGGCGCAAGAGATACATGGATCATAACTCCGAATATGTTGTTCACACTTGGCTGCGGCTTCCTCATCGCTCAGGTGCAAAATTTCTGGGAGCAAGTTTCGTAAATCGTCTTCTATTCGGCGCTGATTTTGTGATGTGGGCGGAACAATTTTTGCCAGTTGAACCGTTCCGTCCTCAGCAACCTGGTAGCGGTGATACAGGACTCCACGAGGAGCTTCAGTTGCGGATATGCCCATACCAGCTTTGATGCGGACCGGTACGGATGGGGATTCGGGAGGGTCGTAATTGTTAATTATCCGAAGAGCTTCATCAATGGCAAAAAGGACTTCAATCGATCGTGCGATAATCCCCATGGATGCCCGTTTGAAAGGAAGGCTGAAACCAGTGGATTCAAACTGTTCTTGGGTTAAAGGTGAGAGTTGATTGTAGTTGAGTGCCAGTCGGGCAAGTGGCCCGGTTAAATAGGATGCTCCTTGGAAGGTGCAATGGAGAGCCGTGGAATACGGGACTTGTTCTTCGTGAAAGTGCTCTTCAAATTCCGAGACATTGAATTCATGCCCTTTATTGGTCATCAGCGAGCCGAAATTCATAGGATATTCGGAAGGTCCATGAAGTGCTAGAAACGTATATTCCTGCTCAAGATCATTAAACTCAAAGCCACTCACCCATTCCAGAGTTTCCACTGCAGCGTCCCTGGCCCACAATAATTCCTCTTGCAGCGCATTCAAGCTGTTTTTGCTCGGCACCTGAGAAAATCCTCCGAGCTTGACCGAGACGGGATGAACGGAGCGACCTCCCAAGAGGGTCAATATGTGGTTGCCGGCTTTTTTGAGCCGCAGGCCGCGTTTAACCCAATCCGGATGAACCCGTGCCATTTCCAGGCCGCTCGGAAATCCCAAAAAGTCTGGGGCCTGCAGCATGTAAATATGGAGTGCATGACTTTCAATCCATTCTCCACAATAGAGTAATCGACGAAGATCACGGATAAAGGGTGAAATCTCTACTCCAAAAATAGATTCCAGTGCGTGCACTGCGCTCATTTGATAAGCCACGGGGCAGATCCCGCAAATACGGGCGACAATATCTGGAACCTCGTTCACATGTCGGCCCTGAAGGAAGGCTTCAAAAAAACGAGGCGGTTCAAAAATGCGAAGCTGAACATCCTGAACCTGTCCATCCTTCACGGTCAGATTGAGCGCGCCTTCCCCTTCCACGCGGGCCATCATATCGATCTTGATGGTTCTAATGCTCTTTGGATTGCCAGGCATCGCTTTCTTTCCTAAAAGACTGAACCGATCCGGTTATCCCTCGAAATCGGCGAACGACATCGATAGGGATGAGTTGGAGATGTTGATGGTATTGTTGGGCGAGAGATGACGTATTAGGAGGCGCGCCGGGTGGATGAATGGAATCATGTTCCGCCGGACCAAAGCATCCATAGCAGTCACGGCCCATGCCCGGACAAATTGCCCCACATCCGGTGCGCGTGACGGGCCCAAGACAAGGGAGGCCTTTGGAGACTAGGACACACACATGACCTTCTCGCTTACAATCTAAACAGACATTGTGCATGGGAATTGTAGGTTTCACCCCATGGATCAAATCAGTAACGACTCGAAGGAGTTGCCGCTTGTCGATAGGGCATCCCCAGAGTTCATAATCAACTGAAACATGTTCCGAGATGGGAGTAGACGTACTCAAGCTCTTGATATATTCGGGGTTGGGATATACGGCTTGCTTAAAGGCTTCGATATCCGACCAATTTCTGAGGGCCTGAATGCCGCCGGATGTGGCACAGGCACCAATGGTGATGAGGGTAGTGGCCTGTTGGCGCAGTTCCAAGATGCGCGGTAAATCCTCATGACAAGTAATCGAACCTTCCACGAAGGCAATGTCATAAGGACCTTCTTGCAGGTCACTCGAGGCTTCAGGAAAATATGCGATGTCGATGGCGGCTCCTAAGGCCAGCAAGTCATCTTCCAAATTCAGAATACTCAATTGGCAGCCGTCACAGGAAGCAAACTTCACCACCGCTACCCTTGGGCGCTTTTTGTGTGGTGTCATGGTGTTTTCTGCCAGCGCTCTCATTTTTTCTATATTCCTATTTTCCCCATAAATGGCATGACGCGATTTAACTGCATTACCGGCCCATCTTTGCACAAGAAGAACGGACCAAGTTGGCAATGGCCACATAAACCAATTCCGCATTCCATATGTCGTTCGAGAGACACCCACATGGAATCAGGACGTAAGCCTTTATGTGTCAACATATTGCATGCGATTCGCATCATGATCTCTGGACCACACATCATGACAAGCGTATTCTCAGAGTCTAATGAAAGGTCTTCAAAGAGTTCCGTGACTACCCCCACATGGCTATGCCAGGTTTTCCCGGGTTCGTCACTGGCAAGCAAAACCTGCGTATTTGGTTGTTGCTGCCAGGCATCATAACGTTCCCGATAGAGCAAGTCATGGGGGGACTTTACTCCATGAAGAATAGTAAGAGACCCATATTCTTCTCGTCTTCGGAAGATATACTCGATGGCTCCAACTACCGGAGCGCAGCCTAATCCACCAGTGACAACGAGAATATCTTTTCCTTTCGCTTCTTGCATTGGCCATCCCTTCCCGAATGGGCCTCGCACTCCCAAGGTCTCGCCGACTTTCATGTTGCCTACAATCTGAGTGACACGGCCAACAATCCGAATCGTATGGTCCAGGTATCCTGGTTCATCTGGATCAGATACGATAGAAATAGCGATTTCACCCACACCAAACACATAGAGCATATTGAACTGTCCCGCCTCAAACCGGAATGTCTTCTGATGAATTGAATTGGAAAGTTGAAGCCGAAACGTCACGATGTCGATGGATTCCTGTTTTCGATCCATGATCGTGGCTGGATGAATAAGGTAAGGATTGTGGGAAAAACTCATGGGACTTTCTATGTGTTTAAAAACCTTTTGGCCATTTGGAAATCAGTATAATTCAACGCTCTCACTCCAGAAGTTCTGTCTTTTCCAATATCCGAAAGAATTGAGTGTAGCGTTTTTCCTCAAAAACCAAAAATTTGAGGCTCCTCAATTTGTCTCAGCAATTTCAACGCCAGGTGTATGTCAATCCTTTTGTAAAATCCCTGGAGGGAAATTATGTGAGGGAATTGAATACCAATTCCGCCTGACGGGGTATTTCTGAAGTAGGGGCCTGTGCGATACACTTTGGATAGTATCTACGACACTGGGTGAGGTCTCCTTTTAGGGAAAGTAGAAAAGTTTGGTGGAAAAATAGTCCGTGACATGTTTGACTCGAAAATGGTTGGTGGGCTTCCCGCTCATTTGTCTACACATGATCGTGCCTACGACGGTTAAAGGGTTCAATCCCTCCGATGGGCCTCTCCCAATCGGGGTATATATTCATACAAAACCTTGGTCGGTTGTTTTGGGCGTGGATGCGCCACAATTTGTCTTGTATGAAGATCAAACGGTCATTTTTTTTAAACAGGATTCTGAAGGTGGAAAGTATTACCGTGCCCTGATGGAGGAGCGGGATTTCGATGAATTGCGCGAACGATTGGAGATAGTGGCCAGCATCCCAGGATTACGACGAAACTATAATATGGCGCCTCACATAAGTGACGCACCCAAATCAAAATTTTATTTTCACATTGATGGTGAGTTTGTGACCTCAACTGTTTACGCCATGCAGGTCTCACCGAACAGGATGTTTTCGAACTCGCAATCTTTAGGACTTCTGCAACCCCATGATCCACCGGATGAATTATTGAGCTTATATGAACTTTTCAAAAGCTTTGAGGTTCCAGGTGCTTCCGAATGGATTCCATATTATATTGAGGTCATGATTTGGCCGTATGATTATGCCCCGGATGAATCTATTCATTGGCCAAAGGATTGGCCCGGCTTGGAGTCCGATAACGCTGTTCCTTGGGGAGACGCCTATTCCATCTATTTGCCAGGAAGCCAACTTCCATCCCTTCAGGAATTTTTAGCAACTCGCAGGGCCAAAGGAGCAGTGGAAATTTCTGGGAAAAAGTGGGCTATTTCATGGAAACAATTATTTCCAAGTGAGCATATTTGGAGACGCGCTTTTATGGAAATTGGAAAATCAAATCCCTAATTCTTCAAGAATGAGGTGCTGTTCTAGGAGATTGGTATGGAAACAAATTGGTCAAATATAAGCGAGCCTGAGAAATCCCCGAATGATAACCGAACCCTTGGGTTAGTTATTCTCGGCTTAGGGCTAGCTTTAGCTGCATGGGTCGTGTCGATTATTTACCTCTTGATTAACGGGGATGGTAGCAGGGAAATAATTAACAACCTTGTACCAATGGAATCCATAACCATTACAATCACGTCTTCATCCGAACGCATGATTGTGCCTGAATCGTTTTTTTATGTAGTGGGGTTATTTTTCTGTGTGCTCTTGTTGGCCATTTGTGGGAGTATTGGTAAGGCTCTTATCGCTCATGGGGTTAGAATGCTCCAACCGGATATTCAGGGCGGCTTGGAAAAATTACGAAAAGAAGTTCTCAGACAGAGACGCCCCTGAGTGACCCCAATAACATTGTTCAAGCTAGCTCAAGAGGGCGTGAACCTCTTCGGTGAGGTCGATGCCGACTGGGCACCAGGTGATGCAGCGACCACAACCGACACATCCGGATGTACCGAATTGATCAATCCAAGAGCCCAGTTTGTGTGTGAGCCACATTCTATAACGGTCTTTGATCGTGGGCCGGAAATTCTTTCCATGAATGTAGCCATGATTAAGGGTGAAACAGGAATCCCACACTCGGTTACGCTCGGTTGCTTGAAAGTCTAGCGAAGGTGTTTCTTCGACACCGTGGCAGAAGCATGTGGGGCATACCATTGTGCAGTTTGTGCAGGCTAAACATCTCGTCGCTACTCGATCCCATCGGGGATGATCGTGGGCCTCATACAGGGCAGAGGGTAAGTTGGATTTTGGAAGACTGCGAATCTGACTTTGTGCACAGGCGATCATTCGTTCTTCATCATCTTGAATTCGTTTCTTGGATGCGGCAGAG
The DNA here is from genome assembly GCA_965223185.1 of Nitrospirales bacterium. GTDB lineage: Bacteria > Nitrospirota > Nitrospiria > Nitrospirales > UBA8639 > Nitrospira_E. The sequence goes on from OZ244988.1 coordinate 2,318,868, forward strand.
CAGGGTAATTGGTTCAAGATCTCCAAACCCTTTTCACTTCCTGCTTCAATTAAAAAATCTTTATCAGCCTCCGTTAAACATAAATCGAATCCTTGCCCGGCTTTCGGGCCAGTATCTGTTGAGGCACACAAGCACGTTGGTTGTGCCTTTGTGCAATTCACCGCAATAAGAAAGAGGCTTTCCCGGCGGTGTTGATAATACGGATCCACATAGGTGCCATGAAGAAAAATTTGGTCTTGCATGGCAAGCCCCGCTAAGTCACAAGCTCTGACTCCAAAGACTGCCGTCGGTTGGGCCTGAGGTTGAATTTCTTTGGATGAAAATGTCTGGCCATCCCGATTCAAAACCAACAAAGTTTCTCGGGGAGCAAAGGTAAGGGGTTTGAGTGATTCCGGGCCATGGACGATATTGAAAAAACGCGGTCCGGGCTCGGGTTCAAGGCGATAGCTTCCGGGCTCTTGTCGATCTTTCCACCCGATAGGCAAGTCCTCTGGTCTGGAAATTTCTTTCCATTGCACCGTTCCCTGAGAGACGACAGGACCTAAGGTGTGATAGCCGGAAGCCTTGAGTTGTTGCAAAAGCTGGGAGAAATTATCCCGCATCAATAATTGTGGGGGCGCTTTCTGAAAAGTATTTGATTCCATCTGTCGGTGAGAGTTTTATAGTCCGATGTGTGCCCTGAGGATAGAATAGTCATAGGCGAGGCTGCCCGTGCGCTGACGGCCTAAATCATTTTGTTCTAATTGATCGATTAATTTAGCCACTTTTGTGGTGTCTTGCGTATCTCGACAATATTGGCGTGGGGTTTTTCCATCCAGGGCAGGAGAGGGTTGTTCGGCCCATTCAAGGTAAATGTCTTGTAAAAAGGTAGACAAAAGTTTTTGTTCTTCCTCGATTGAGACCGTCACGGATGGCGGGACATAGGTATCAGCGAGCAAATCTATTTGCGGCAGAGAATGTCGAGGGGCGGTAATGGTTTCACCTCTGAAATGCAGAGCAAAACCGAATGTGGAGGCCAGTTGATGTTTGAGGGTATCTAAGCGTCCCGGTGTATCGGTTTCTACGGTGAGTTGGATTGGGGTGAGAATTATGCGGGCGACTATTTGGGACTCCGATTGCTCGTCCTGTTCATATTGAAGCCACATGTGCTGAGGATGGATTAGACGGTCCTGGGAAGCCGGTGGTAGTAAAGCGCTCAATTGTTTCCATTCCTTGAGACCTTCGGCGAATTTCTGGAATTCATGATGTTCATAAACGACAATAGCATAGAAAAAGGGTTGCCCAGCTTCATTCCAATAGGAGACTCGCGCGTCAGCAGCAGCCATCGCACCTCCGCGGAGCCTTGCCACACTCCAAACAAAAAGATAGCCATAGTGTTTGGCGAACTCTGGCCATTCGGCCAGGGCGAAATTTCCAGTGCCAAATTCAATGTCTCGGCGCAATTCCTGGATAAAAGTTAATAGGGTTTGTGCCATGGCTGAGGAAAGGACAAGGGGGGGACCAGAAAGATAGATGGAAGATTGCCCACGAATAAGTCGAGTGAGGAGTACGTGGCCTTTCTGGATATCCGACTTTTCCGAATATACCACTTCGAATTCTTGTTGGTCTCCCAACGATTGGAGTTTCAGATGAATAGGGGTTGATTGCTCATCGAAGGCGACGATTTTGAGAAGGTCCAAGTAGGAATGTCGGATCGGATCAAGCCATTGCCGCTCTTCTTCCGGGATATGCTCCGTGATCGTGTCCCGGACTTGTTCAACGAGTGAAGGATGGCTATCTGTGGGTAAGTAATCAGCATACAGGTATCCTTCTGCGATTTCGACTTCTTCCGGAAAAGGAACCAAATATTGTGCGGTGATGGGATCCAGATAAGGCCGTAAGACCAAACTGATTGCTGCCTCGCGCTGAATTTGAAAATCCACCCGATGGGACTGGTCTTTTAATCGGACGAGAAGACTGCGAAGTCCTTTTTCATGATCCAGCAAGGTTGAAATGTCTGGTCTGGTCATGAGGATGAGTCGTGTGATGATAGCGCAGAGTTTGCCGCTTGCTCATCCTGTGATGTGAGCTGATGCCCTCCCTCAAATTTTGGACTTTTTACGGTCAGAATGGGGTAGGGGCTGTGTTGAAGGACCTTGGCTGTGGTACTACCTAAAATAAGTCGAGGAAGGCCTTTTCGTCCATGTGTCCCCATGATGACCAAGTCAGCTTCCTGTGTTGTGCTGGCTTTTAAAATAGCCTCCATCGATGGCTTATCGACTAATTCATATCGGGCGGTGAGTCCTTGGTCGAGGAGCACTGTCGTTAATTTTTCTAATTGTTGTTCAATCTTTTTTCTGTTGGCTTTATCTTCCAGTGGATGGGTCAGTGAAAAATCTAGGCTATAGGATAGTGGCTCAATGGCATATAACAGGGTTAGGGAGGCATCAAACCATTTGGCGATTTGCACGCCGTATTCATAAGCGTCCATTGAGCAATCTGAAAAATCCAGGGGCAACACAATTTGTCGTGGTTGGACCGAAATAGTATGAAGGTCTTCAGTTTCCTCGGGACCACGATCTGGAATGGAGAGGACTGGGCAAGGAGCTCGTTGGATCACCCGTTCAGCGATGCTGCCAAAAAGGACACGGTTAAAGCCGGTCCATCCATGAGTTCCTGTGATAATGAGGTCCGCCTTACACTCTCGAGCGACATCACAAATTTGAGCCGAGGCGAGCCCGGTTCGCATTTCAATCCCTGTTCGAGAAACATGTTGGTGGGCTTCAGCCAAAAGCTCCTGCAACTTTTCCTCCGCCACCTTTCGCTGTTCATCCAAATATTGTTGAGCGATGCCGGCGTCGATATCTAATCCTGGTTGTAGGGATAATCCATGAAACAAGGTTAATTGCGCTTCAAAAACCTTGGCCCATTCCACCGCAAAGCGATAAGCCGGAGTCGAACTTGGAGAAAAATCCGTCGCAAAAAGAATATGCGTCACAATGTTGATCATAAGTTTCCCCAGCCTGTTAAAGACATAAAGTGGAAAGTTAGGAGTAAGGAGTTAGGAAAACAGTGTTGAAGGTAAAATCATATGTTTTACTGTTAACTGTTAAATCCTGACTCCTAACTGTTCTAGACGGCATCTACGATGAGCAACAAAATCTCACCTTTCATGTCCGGGTGAATCGAACATTGGAATTGAAATCGCCCAATTTGATCAAGAGTTAACCGGAAAGAGGCTTCCTTTCCGGGGTCAACGAATGCCCCTTCGATCCCTTTACCGTATATGACAACCCCATTACTTTCCACATGTGTCAAGGTGTTTAAAAACATTTGAGACCCGAAATCATGTCGCACATTATCCAGATTCTTGACTCGGATAATGGTATCCGTATGAAGTTGAAGGGGCATTTGAGATGTTTGAAACGCGTACCCTTCAATGGTGACGCTTACTTCTTGTATGGTTTGTCCATTGGAAAGTAGTGGACTTCCCATAAAAATTATTCCTAACGTCACAATAGCTACCCTCCGAAATTGATGTCTCCAATAATTGTACATATATTCTCCTTGCTTTTTAGGGCCTCTAATCGTTTTTCAAGGGAGGGGTGATGATGTTAATAAAGCAATGGCTATGCCAAAAACACCGAAAGAAAAAGCAAAGTTCCTGAAAGAAAAAAATTTCGAAAAACAGAGAGTTCCTCCCGCCCCAAAAGGAAAAACATAAATAATAGGAATCCTGGGTGTAGCGAACCTCCGCATTTGGGGAATCATAGATGGAAAAAGAAAATAATAAGGAAAAATGTTTCAGGAAGAAATAAAGTGACTGCTCAAAAAACGTGATTGATCAGTTGAGTTTCCCACTTGGTAACAGTGGAAAGAAGATGAGTGGCTAACGCACGATGAGAACTGGGCAGTTGGCATGATGAAGAACAGAATGCGAGACGCTTCCCATGAGAAATCGAGCTAGCCCCCCCCGGCCATGAGTACCCATCACGATCAAGTCAGCTTGGGAGGCATGCGCTTGTTCAAGAATTGCAAAGGCTGGATCGCCCATACCTACTTTGGCCTCAGCCGTATAATTCATTCGAAGCAGTTTTTCGGTCACGGACTTCATCCGATCTTGCGCTTCTTCAATGGCATGCATTTCGAGGAGTTTTGACTGTCCAAGGGTTCCTGGCCATGCGAGTTGAGGTTGGGGCCAGACAGCGAAGACATCAACCCCCACGGGTTCTCGAAATGGCTGGAGGGCCAGAAATTGTAAGGCTGCGGTTATATCTTCCTCTCCCTCAACAGGCAAAAGGACCTTTTTTATGCGGGCAACGGGTTCCTTGATGATCATCGTTGAGCAAGAGGCATGCAAAAGAATGCGATGCGAAACACTTCCTAGCACTAATTCCTTCACCTGACCTAGGCCCCTGGCTCCCAGCAATATCAAGTGAGATTTGCTGGATCGGACTGTTTCTAATATGACATTGACGGGGTGTCCCACTTGATGAATCGTCTGGGCTTGAGGGAAATCGGAAGGCACTTGGTCTAGGGTCTGAGCCAGGATTCCCTCCCCTTCCTTCCGTAATTTGGTTTCCATGTTAGCTTGAGCCTCAGCTCGAAGTTCAGGGCTAATAAGGGCGTAATTAAAATCAGGAAGATGAAGAGCATGAACCAGTACTAACTCCTCGGGAGGCGTGAGATGTGCAAGAGCTTGGACTGCATGTTTAGAGTTGGGTGAGCCATCAACCGCTACGACAATCTTCATTCAGTTATCCTTTCTCGTGAATGAGGAACTCGGTTTGGTCATTACAAATCTACTTTGAGCAAGAGAAGTGCCATGGGTAAACTGGGTAATTATATAGAGATCTCACAAATACATCAGTCATGGTTCTGACCTGAAGGATATCTTTATGATTGATTCTGAAGGAATGAACCGGTCAAGATGGGGGTGTTAGTACTATATTGTCTGGTTACGGAAATGTCCCAATTTGCTACAGGAAAGTTTTTGGGAAATGGTGCAAATGTCCACACTCGAATCTTTTTTTATAAATAATTCAACAAAAGTTGAAAAAATGTAGCGAGTTGAGTTTGAAGTAGGGATAGAAAACACAAGGACCTCTAAATATTTCAAGAAGATTTATTCGCACGTACTCGTTATTGTGCTTATTCAGGCAGAATGACTTAGATGAACGAAACAAGGAAATCTTGCTATGACAACAGAAGAAACCATGTCAATCTTAGTCGTTGATGATGAATCGGAAATGCGAATGTTATTACGAGATATTTTAGAGGAAGATCACTACCGCGTGATAACTGCCTCGAATGGTCAAGAGGCACTAACTCGGATGGATGTAGAGAAATTCCCAGTGGTTGTGACTGATATTCGGATGAAAGGGATGGACGGGTTTGGCTTATTGGAGAATATTGTTCAAAAGCATCCAGAATCGAATCTAATTATGATGACCGCCTTTGGTACCGTGGAATCGGCTGTTGAAGCCATGAAGCATGGAGCTTTCGATTATCTTACCAAACCGGTTAAAGCAGATGAGCTATTGGTGACAGTACAAAAGGCAATGCGGGAAGCCTTGCTTCGTCAGGAGGTCAACCAATTACGTCAAGTTGTCGGTCGAGAATTTGCCTTTGATCAAATCCTTGGCAAAAGTAAGCCGATGCGAGAAATCTTTGATCTTATCCGTCGTGTGGCAAATTCACAGACGAATATCCTTATTACGGGGGAAAGCGGAACGGGGAAAGAACTGGTCGCCAAAGCCCTTCATTTTAATAGTCAGCGAAAATCGAAGCCGTTTGTTCCGGTGAATTGTGCGGCGATCCCTGAGTTATTATTGGAAAGCGAATTATTTGGGCATGTACGGGGAGCATTTACCGATGCGAAGTCGGACAAGCGGGGCTTATTTGAAGAGGCGCATGAAGGAACCTTATTTCTGGATGAGGTCAGCGAGTTGCCCATGATGCTCCAGGCAAAGTTGTTACGGGCCGTACAAGAACGAGAAATTCGACGGGTAGGAGCCACGAGATCAACCTCGGTGAATGTTCGGTTAATTGCGGCCACAAATGTCATGTTGGTCGAGGAAGTTCAGGCCAAACGGTTTCGGGAAGATTTGTATTATCGTTTGAATGTGATTGAAATACGTCTTCCACCCCTTCGGGAACGAAAAGAAGATATTCCATTGTTGGCCCACGGTTTGTTACGAAAATGTTTGACGGCACAACAGAAACATGTTGAGAGCATTTCAGATTCGGCTTTAGCTCGCTTGATCGATTATCCCTGGCCAGGGAATGTCCGTGAATTAGAAAATATTGTGGAGCGCGCGGCTACGTTAACTCAGGGACCCACTATCTCTTTAGAGGATTTGCCCGCAAATATCCAGGATGTTCAAGGTGAAGGACAATTTATTGAAGATGCGGTTGAACACATCCTGCCCCTCGCACAAGTAGAAAGGAACTACATTCGTCGAATATTGGAAAAAATGGGTGGGAATAAATATCAAACGGCTCATGTGTTAGGCATTGATCGCAAGACCTTATATCGCAAGTTGTCTGAAATGGAAGAAGGAAAAATTCAGAAGTAAAGGGTAAAAAGACAGAGAGTAGGAATTCTTTAACTTTTTTCTCCTCACGACTAACTCCTCATTTCTCGCCAAAGTTTGATTGTTATGAATAGCGAGTCTTCCCCAAGAGAACAAAATCTTGAAAAGGAACTCCTTCTGCTTCGGCAAGAAATGGCCGAAATGCGTGCGGTTCAAACCATGCATCATGAAACACAAGAAGGGTTGGATGTGCTGGAGCGCCAATTGGCCAGCATTATCCATTCGGCCATGGATGGTATTATTACCATTGATAATGAGCACAACATTGTTCTTTTTAATGCGGCAGCTGAGGCGATTTTTCGATGCTCCGCTTCCGATGTGCTGGGAAAACCGTTGGACCAATTTATTCCCGTCTCGATGAGACCGGCGCACCGTGAACACCTTCGGCTGTTTGCTGAAAGCAGAGAGACCTTTCGCCGAATGGGGCAATATCGGGAGATTTCTGGCCTACGGTACACCGGAGAGACATTTCCCTTGGAAGCTTCCGTTTCAAAGGTAGAACGCATTGGAAAAATTTGGATGACCGTCATTCTTCGAGATATTACCGAACGAAAGCAAAGCCAAGAGCGAGTCGATTATTTGGGGCAAATATTGGATGAGTCTCTGAATGAGCTCTATGTGTTCGATGCAGATTCGTTGCGATTTATTCAGGTGAATCAAGGGGGGTTGAACAATTTAGGTTATACCATGGCAGAAATGTCAGCCATGACCCCTCTCCATTGTAAGCCGGAATTTTCCGAAGAGTCGTTTCGCCACCTCCTTGAGCCTCTTCGGAAGGGGGACAACCCAATAGCGGATTTTCGAACCATTCACCGTCGAAAAAATGGGACAACCTATCCTGTTACCGTTCATCTTCAATATCGGCAGCACGGGGGGCGTGGAGTGTTTGTGGCGATTATTTTGGATGTCAGTGAACAAGTCGAAACAGAAAAAGAATTACAAGAAGCCCAACGTACTATTTCCTCCCTCCTGACGAATCTACCAGGAATGGTTTATCGATCCGAGAATAATCTTGAGCGGTCCATGAATTTTGTGAGTCCGAGTTGCGAAGAATTGACAGGATATCCTTCCCAAGCTTTTCTTGAAACAGGTCAAGTGTCGTATGGACATGATCTCATTCATCCTGAAGATCGTGAGCGAGTGTGGAGGGAAATGCAGATGGCTTTAGCGCAACACAAGCCGTTCCAACTTTCCTACCGTCTGAGGTTACCTGATGGCTGTGTGAAGTGGGTATGGGAACAGGGTTGTGGAGTAGTTTCTGAAGCAGGGGTCATTAAAGGTTGTGAAGGATATGTTGTGGATATTACTCAACAGCGAATGTTGGAAGATCAATTGCGAAAAACGGAACGGTTAGCCGAGTTGGGAACGTTGGCCTCGGGGATGGCCCATGAAATTGGGACCCCGATGAATGTGATTTTGGGTCGGGCCGAATTGCTTCTGCGCAAAGCAATGGATGAACCGACGAAGCGTGGACTTGAAACGATTTTGACACAGGTGGAGCGCATTACCAAAATCATGAATCAATTGTTAAGCTACGCGCGAAAACGGCCGTCTGAACAACGCAGTATGGATTTTGTCAAAGCCATTGAAAATGTTTTGGATATGCTGGTGGAAAAACTTAGAGTCCAAGATGTTCATGTGGTCAAAGATTATGCTCTTGGTGTTCCTCCGGTGTTAGCCGATCCCGATCATATCAGCCAGGTACTGTTGAATTTGATATTGAATGCCTGTCAAGCCATGCCAGGGGGGGGGATCCTGACTCTGAGTCTGTCTGCGAGTGAAAGAATGGTGGAATTGAAAATACGCGACACGGGAATGGGTATACCTGAAGATCACCTCTCGAAAATTTTCGATCCCTTTTTCACTACGAAATCAGTTGGAGAGGGGACGGGATTAGGATTAACGGTCGTGCACGGCATCATTCAAGAACATAACGGCACGATTCGTGTGGACAGCATTCCTAATCATGGCACCACCTTTACGATTGCCCTCCCCATGTATGCTGCATAACATGCACCGGAATCGTGAGGCGCAAGAACTAAAGAGTGAGGAGTAAATTCTAAAGCCAAATGGAAGCGACGTCTCTTTCATCCGCTCCTTACTCCTAACTTTTCACTACTTACGGGGTCATGTCCTTCCGGTTCGATATGGACTACGACATCTTCCACCGATTCAAAATGCGTTAAAAGAAAATTTTCCACGTCTGTAGCAAGACCGTGGGCTTGTTCGACCGACCATGTGGGTTCCACATGAATGGAAAGATCCACAAACACATGACTGGCTAGGCCCCGTGTTCGGATATCGTGACAATCTATTATTCCGGGAAGGGTGCTCACGGCAACCCGAATGTCTTCCGGATTCAATCGAATTCGATCTGTTAAGGATGCCAGGACGTCTTGAAGCACCACCATCGCGGTCCAGGCGATGACGCCTGCGATGATGACGGCTACGAGGGGATCGAAAAAGGGAAAACCTGCTTGAATGGCGATGAGACCGATCAAGACCGACAGTGATGTGAGGACATCACTGGCCGTATGATAGGAGTCAGCCATCAAGATATCACTTCTCAGTTCTTTCCCTTTCTGCCGTTCCCATTTCGTCACCCAAATATTAATGCCCATAGTCAGAATCATCACCATAAAACTGATCGGAGTGACCTGAGGATGTGTATCCATTGTCCATGACCGGTAGGCTTTCCAAAGAAGGTAAAGACAGGTGATGACGAGAAACCCACTTATGGCTCCCGCGGCTAAGGTTTCGAATTTTTTATGACCATAGGGATGGTCGGCATCAGGAAGGGGTGAGGCTAACCAGAGACCCAATAAGCCTACGACATTAGAGAGGCCGTCAAAATATGAGTGTAGCCCATCGGCTTGCATGCCCAGAGACTGAGTAGCGATTCCATAGATCCATTTTGCAGATGCCACAACGATATTTAACAAAAGGACCCACAATAAAATACGGCGAATGTTGTAAAGACGGTTCATGGGTATATCAAGGGCTCAAGATCGAAAATTCGTTGTTTCCTTTTGGTGATCACGTGGGGTTACATGTTAATGGTATCCTGATATATCAAGAATACCATCATGGAACAGGATTGGAAGAGGAAAAGTTTATAAAATGTGATCAAGGTGGATTCCCAACAATTTTTGCGGGAAGGAGGAGGATTTTTATTGTGGTATGGTCCTCCAGGGAAGGTTACCCTTTGCCGAGGGCCTCAAAACCAGAGATGAGATCAAACAATTCTTCATCGATCCCATTTTGGCGCGACTGGTGAAATTGGTGATTGAGATCTTCGAGCAAATCATCGATGTTTTTTCCCGCCCGTTGCATTGCTGTTAAGCGGCTGGCGTTTTCGCTGGCCAAAGATTCTGCACAGGCTCGAAAAAGCGAGATGAAAAGGTATTCGTGTATGAGCGCCCGTAGCGTGACTGTGCCACTTTCGATGACCTCGGGTAAATTTCTTGTTGGCCAGGTGAGAGTGCCCAACTCTCTTCTCCAAGTCTCGTCTAGGGGCAGCAGACGCTTCGTGACTGGGGCATACATCGTCTTTGATGTTGGACGGTTATAGAAAAGATAGAGTTCGGCGATTTCTCCCTGTTTGCAGCTAGCTTCGCTTTCCAGGAGAATCTGCCCGACCAGTGGAGTGATGGTCTTCACGGAATTTGGGACAGGAAAGTATCCCAATAATTGCAGATCTAATTCGGCCAGCCGTGTCTGTACCCGCTCACCGACAGCCCACACCCGGTGGTGCCCTGGTAGAGCAGTCAGTGACTTGACTGCATAATCGGCGACCACTTCATTAAACTGACCGACCAATCCTTGGTCTGAACCGAAAACGACCGCCCTTACAGCTTGTACCGGTGTTCGTCTGTTTTGTTCCCCTATTGAGACCATTGGCGTATCGTCCCGAAAACAGACACATAAACCCAGTTCCACGGTGCGAGCGTAGTCCGCTAATGCATTCACCGATTGCTCGTATTGACCGATGTTCGAAGCTGCTAGGGCTTTCATCGTGCGGACCACGGATTGGAGGTCTTCGGCTCCGCCGATCTTCCGGCGCAAACTTGCCAGCGTGTCGCTCATGATTTTTCCTTACGTTCCGGGGTGAGCTGAAATTGTGTCAAAGTAATGCGGGCCAGACGGATAATCATTTCCCGATCTTGGGGCTGTAATTTGGCAAGGCCCTCCAATCTTTCGCACACCTCTTGCGGGAGATTCAGGACTGCATTGTGTAAAGCCCGTTCGGCGTTTGCCATCTGCTCAAGGGGCACCGGATCGAATAGCTTTTCCCTCAATGCCAATAAGATAGCGATTTGAGTTGGGACCGACACCGGAGCAAATTCCGCCTGAATGAGGCATGCCCGAATTTTTCGCCCATGTTCGATAATTGTGCGGGTGTTATCATCCAGCCTGGCACCGAACCTGGCGAAGGTTTCCAACTCCTCAAATTGCGCATAGGACAGCTTGAGATCTCCGGCCACGGCCCGATAGGCTGCACGTTGTGCTTTGCCTCCAACACGGGAGACAGATTGCCCCACATCGATGGCAGGCAACACGCCTAATTCAAATAGGGAGGGCGAGAGATAAATCTGTCCATCCGTAATAGAAATCAGATTCGTTGGAATATAAGCGGAAATATTTTGCGCTTCGGTTTCAATGATGGGCAGAGCGGTCAGGGAACCGCCACCGAGTTCCTGACGCAAGTGTGTCGCACGCTCGAGAAGTCGCGAGTGGATATAAAAAATATCACCGGGAAACGCTTCACGGCCGGGCGGGCGGCGCAAGAGCAAGGACAGTTCACGATAAGCGCGGGCGTGATGCGTAAGGTCGTCATAGACGATTAGTACATCGCGCCCACGCTCCATAAAATACTCTGCAATGCTGGTAGCGGCGTAAGGTGCGATATAGGCGAGTCCCGGCGGATCATTGCCTTCCGTTACGACAACGGTGGTATACTCCATCGCGCCCTGTTCTCGGAGGGCAGCGACGACCTTCGCCACGCCGGAGGCACGCTGTCCGATGGCGCAATAGATGCACACCACATTCTGGCCCCGCTGATTGAGAATGGTATCTATGGTGATGGCGGTCTTGCCGGTCTGCCGGTCGCCAAGAATCAACTCACGCTGGCCGCGTCCGATGGGAATGAGTGCATCGATGACTTTAATACCAGTCTGCAGGGGTACAGTGACGGGTGCGCGATTCATAATGGGCGGTGCCGGGCGTTCCATCGGATGTCGCTTACTAGAGAAGATTGACCCGCGGTTATCCAGGGGTTGTCCCAATGGATTGATAATCCGCCCGATCAATCCGTCGCCCACGGGCACGTCCAGGACGTGGCCTCTGCGTTCAACTTCATCACCCGCCTGAAGCTGTGAGTAGTCGCCTAGAAGAACTACCCCTACTTCGTTTTCATCGACGTTGAAGGCGATGCCATAGACATCGCCAGGAAACTTCAGCACTTCCTCAAATCCTACGTGGGGGAGATCGGAGACTCTGGCAATACCGCTGGAGATGTTCATGATCCGTCCCACCTCATGGGGTGCGAGCTGGCGTGAAAAGTGTTCGCGTACGTGGCTCATTTCCATAAACGTCTGATCAAAGAGACTTTTGAGGTTTTGGGGTGTGTTACTCATTGATGGATTGTTTTAGCGAGGTGCCGGCAATGCCTGACGAGCTGGGGTGGTCTTTTAAAACTTCGTCCACGCTTTTTTTAAGCGAGGAGAGGTAGTCTTTGATGCTCCAGGCAATCTTATGTCCCTGTGCTGTGAGCTCGATGCCACTCACCAGGTCCGGAGCAGTTTCGAATTGGAGTTGGGTTGCAATAACAAAAACGTTCTTGGCGGCATCTTCAATCGCGCGGCGCTGAGCTGCAGGCAAATGGAATGTGCTGCGCACAATAGCTGGAGCGGATACAGTCTCGAATGTCGCCTTCATGATGTCCTTCTCGGCATGGCTCAGTTTGTTCAAACGTTCGAGGAAGGTTTCCGTCATCTGTTCTTCAAGATTCTTTGTGGCAAGATCAGACAAAGTTTTTCGTGTGATAGCAAAGACTTCATTCTGTGTTCGCCGAGCCAGTTCTTCATTTAAGCACTGGTGTTCGTTTTTTAAGGCTTCCTGCCATTTTTTACGCTGGGTTTCCGACTCCTTCCGCGCGTTGTCGAAAAGTCGCTGACGTTCCGCTTTGGCCTCGTTTTCCAACTGACTTAATCGGGCAGCATGTTGCTGATCAAATTCCTCATTTTTACGCCTGTACTCGTCCCGTTCCTGTCTGGCTTGGGTCATTGTGGTCTCGGCGGTTGCCAGTTCGGTAGCGATCCGCTTCTCCCTCGCATCGAGAGCATCGAGTATGGGCTTATAAAGAAAACGTTTCAGTAGCCACACCAGGATAAGAAAGTTGAGGGTTTGCGCAACAACGGTGAACCAGTCGATTAACATCATTTCACTTTCCTGGGACCTGAGTGAGGACATGATTCCAGAATGGGTTGGCGAAGATTAAAATCATTGAGACCACGAAACAGTAAATGGCCGTGGACTCGATCATTGCCAGACCCACAAACAGTGTCCGGGTAATCGTGTTTGAGGCATCGGGCTGCTGAGCCAGCGAAGTTAAGGCGGTGGCAACCGCCCGGCCTTCCCCCAGCGCTGGTCCGATTGAGCCGACTCCGATGGTGAGTCCAGCCGTGACGATTGATGCCACGGCGATGAGCGTCAGGCTATCCATAATGTCTCCTTTGGTTGTTGTGGATTGTGTCTCATTCGTGTGCTCCAGAATCGGGTTGAGGTTCATGCTGACTAGTCCGTGTCGCGGCTGCAATATAGACCGTAGCCAGAATACTAAAGATATAAGCCTGGACCATGCCGGTAAGCAGTCCGAGCAGGCTCATGACAATCGGGAAGATGAAGGGCGTGATAGTTAGCAGAATTCCGATAATCATCGCTCCACTCATCATATTGCCAAACAAACGGACGGCCAGAGCCAGCGTTCGAGAAAACTCGCTGATGATGTTAAATGGCAGCATGATAAACGTGGGCTGCAGGTAAGACTTGAAGTAGCCTCCAAGCCCCTTCTCCTCAATGCCGAAGAGGGGGACAGCCACAAATACGCACAGCGCGAGAGCTACCGTGGTTGAAAGGGACCCCGTGGGTGGCTCGTAACCGGGAATGATCGTACACAGGCTGGCGATGGCGACGAAGAGGAAGATTGTTCCCAGAAAACTGAGATATTTCCGCGGCTGACTCAGACCCACCTCTTCAATTTGTTCCTGGATGGCGGTGACGACGATTTCCAGAAGATTTTGCCACCGCGAACGGTTCAGGCCGGCCGAAAGATTTCGGGTAATGACCGTGGAGCCGGCGGCCAACACAAGCATCAAAACCCAGGTGACGACAATCGTAGCATTCAGCTTGATGAACCCGTATTGCCAAAAAATAATTTCGTCTGGGCTAAGATGCATGACTGCTTTCCTCTGTCAGACGGGGTGGCCTTTCAGGGAGGCGAGAGATTCGCGTTGCGAGCAGACGTGCAAGAGTAAATCCCAAGAGACACACCAACAGGTTTTCCCAATGGCCGTTCGAGATCGCATAGAATCCCGCCAGGGTTAGACTGGTTCGAAATAGAAGGCTGCCGAAGAACCAAGAGGCTGGTCGCGTGGACGACAGACCTTTTTGAACGGTCCACCACAAGCCCCCAAAAAACACTGCTCCGAGCAACATGCCTACTGCCAGCAAGAGCATCACACTCAAGAGTTCATTCATCTCGGTCCTCCTGTTCGGCTTGAATTTCCTTATCTTCCTTGGTTACCCAATGCCACGCATTAACACAGCCGATGAAGAGGCCGATGAAAAGTAGGGTCAGCGTCCATGAATGCGGCCCTGGATAGTGTTTGTCCAACCAAAGACCGAGCGCCGCGCCGAGGAGCGTTGGAATGGCAATGGACCAGCCAATCAGGCCCATCATGCCCAACCCAAACCAGACAGTCCGCGTGATGTGACGTTGCGCCTTGAGTTTGCGGACCGATTTCGTGCCAACCTGCTGTGCAAAGGTTGGCTCCTCACTAAGGGGTTTTTCTGTTGGGCCTTCATACATGGCGGAAATCCGCGAACCGACGCATAAAACTACTTTCCAATTTGGTCATGACTGATCGAAGGCTTTGTTCGTATTCGTTCAAGGTGAGAAATTCACGTTCCACGGCCACTCGCAATTGGTGAAGCTGAGGGCCGGCTATCGCATTGCGAACAGAGATGAGGACGGTTGGTCCGGTTTTGACCAACACGCCTGCATCAAGGGCCACGTATTTCTCACCACCGGTATCATCTTCATAGATCAGAATTCCCGGCTCGAGAGCGGCCACGCAGTCGAGCCGACGAGGCAAAAGTCCAAACGAGCCCTGGCGAGTCTCGGCAACGATACGTCTCACCCCTTCCTGTACGTCGAAGATCCGAAATGGCAGAAGAATTTTTAGGGTCATGTCAGTCGATTGCATAGTCAGCCTCTATGTCTGATACCGCCCCTGGCATGAATGACCATGAGATTTTTTCTCAAACTCTGGTAAAGTCATGAATTTATTGGTGACCCCATGGTCGTGTTAGACAATCGGTTTGCCTGCTTTCGCCTTTTCTTTGGCTTCATCAATCGTTCCAATCATGTACAGCACATGTTCCGGGTAATCCTGAAACTCATCCCCTAGGATTCTTTCGCAACCGTCTAGGGCATCCTGGCGACTCACGAGTTGTCCTTTGAGGCCGGAAAATTGTTCGGTCGTGAAAAACGGCTGGGTGAGAAATCGCTCCAGACGTCTGGCACGTGCCACCACGTTGCGGTCTTCAGGGGACAATTGTTCCAACCCGAGCATGGCGATGATGTCCTTGAGTTCGGCATATTGTGCCAGCGTCCGCCGGACTTCCTGCGCGAGATAGTAATGCCGTTGACCGATTGTGCCAGGTGTGGCCATTTTTGAACTGGATTGTAACGGGTCGATAGACGGATACAACCCCTCACTGGCCCGCTTGCGGGATAGTACGATAGATGCGGAAAGATGTGAGAATGTATGCACGGCGGCGGGGTCGGTGAAGTCGTCCGCCGGCACATACACCGCTTGTATCGACGTAATGGCTCCGGTC
This sequence comes from Nitrospirales bacterium, assembly GCA_965223185.1. Classification (GTDB taxonomy): domain Bacteria; phylum Nitrospirota; class Nitrospiria; order Nitrospirales; family UBA8639; genus Nitrospira_E. The sequence goes on from OZ244988.1 coordinate 2,334,566, forward strand.
GCTGTGTTAGCAATGCGCTCTTCTAGCCTGGCCAATTCGGTGCTCATGGTAGGTTGATAACCCAAACGCGATGGCATCTGCCCCATCAAGCCTGACACCTCAGAGCCAGCTTGGATAAAACGAAAAATATTATCGATGAGCAGCAACACATCGCGATGTTCATCATCCCGAAAGTATTCTGCCATCGTCAGGGCCGTGTGACCCACACGGAACCGACTGCCTGGAGGTTCGTTCATTTGACCGAAGATCATTACCATGTTGGGTAGCACGCCCGCTTCTTTCATTTCACGATAGAGTTCCTCGCCTTCACGACAGCGTTCGCCAATTCCGCAAAAAATGCTGACGCCTTGATGGTGCCCGATCATGTTGTGAATCATTTCTGTGAGTAAGACCGTCTTGCCCACGCCAGCCCCGCCAAAGAGACCAGCTTTGCCGCCCCGTTCCAATGGTATCAAGACATCAATGACTTTGATGCCGGTCTCAAAGATTTCGGATTGAGTCGAGCGTTGGGCAAGCGCCGGTGGCATGTGATGGACGCTCCGGTATTGAATGTCGGATAGAGGGGGCTCACGATCAATGGTATTTCCGAACACGTCAAACATGCGGGAGAGAGTGCCAGGGCCGACGGGAGCCATCAACGGTCCGCCAGTGTCTTGGATGGCCATGCCACGTGCGAGACCTTGTGTGGGAGTTAGCGCGATACCACGGACACGATGGCTGTCAAGATGAGCCAACACCTCGATGACTATTCGACCTCCCTGTCCTGCGCGCAATAGGGAATAGATAGGTGGTGGGTGGTGTTCGAACCATATATCCACCACACTCCCACGTATCGAGACGATCTTACCCAGGTTCGAGGGAATTCTGTTAATGCCTAGGTGAGCATCCATTTCCAAGTCTTCAAGCGCGCATGGCACGGTCTAACTGAATTTCGCCGGCCTTCATGAGAGCTTTGTGCGTCATGAGGGGGCCAAGCAATTCAAAGAATATGGTAGAGCCAATGGCAATTGGAAGAAACACATCTTTCCATGTGGGAAAATGTTGACTGGCCAGCAATGCCATGCCCAAGGCCACCCCAGCCTGAGGCAAGAGTGCCATGCCCATCCATCGGCGGAAAATAGGGTTGGCCCCGCAGAGGATTCCCCCACCCCAGGCTCCGATGATTCGCCCCAGGAGTCGTAACAGGATATAAGCAATTCCCAAAAGGCTAGCCGTTTTCACACCGGAGATATCAAGGGAGGCGCCAGCCAAGATGAAAAAGAGAATCATGAAGGGCCATTCAATTCCCTCAATAGCTGTGAACGGTCTACGGTGGTGCGCCGCCAAATTGGCGACCGTCGCACCTAAGAGCATCCCGGCTAATATGAATGATACCTGTAACCACTCGGCAAGACCTCCGCAAAGAAGCACGAGGCCTAAGGCTTCGGCTTGAGTCGGTTCTCCTGGCATGAGCCGTCCTGTGATATAGGCCATGGGGATACCCAGTAAGAGGCCAAGCAATAAAGCGCCCCCGATTTCCCAGGCACCTAATAGGAGCATGTTCCATCCCTCTCCATTTCCATAAAGAGCCTGGGCGATGGCCAATAAGAAACTAAAAATGATTAATCCCCATGCGTCGTCAATGGCCACGACACCTTCAAGGATTTTCGAGAATTCCCCTACCGACCGAGTTTGGTGGATGACGTCTATGGTCGCGGCTGGATCGGTGGCAAGGGCTACACCAGCAAGGATGAGAGCGATCTCCGGTTGAGTCCCTATCAGAAGGAGTCCAGTGAAGACGGTGAGAGTTGTTCCCGCGACCGCGCCGATAGAAATCCCTAAGACCCATTTTCCACGTGTTTGAAGTGACGATATGGTCAGGGAATGCCCCAGTAAAAATCCAACCATGGATAAGGCAATATCCGTAACCACCGGGAACCAGTCTTCTTGAAAGTCTGGTAAGACATTTAATCCTGAAGGACCGATGGCAAAACCAGCTATGAGTAGCAAGGAGACTCTAGGCAGAGGGGTCCGGCGCCCCAGAAGATCGGTCAGGAGTCCAACGAGAAAGAGAGCTCCAAGCGTGATGAGGATTTGGGGGACGAGTGCCATATGATTGAAACTTTTTTCAAGAACCCTGCGGAAATATGGCAAGAGCAAAGGTGGCCAGAATATCGAAAATATTAAGGCGAATGGGGGCCTTGGTTTTCTGGCTGACCAAATTATGAGAACCTTTTGAATCTCCAAAGATCATAAAACATTAGTGGGAGTTCAGGACGACAATATTATTGACTGTGACTCTATTAAAACCTTGTGTTCCAAGCTAGAGGCTTTCTCGGGTTATGAAACTCGGCGTACGTTTTCTTTTTTTAATTTGCTCTTTTTTGTGAGTGGGGACATATTGATGCCAATGTGTGTGGCAAAATTTTTGAAAGGATAAGGAACGGTTAATGCCGGGCAGTTGACCGTGCGAACAATTTTTTCAGCAGTACTGTCAAAGAACATTCGGCTAATGTCGCCAGTTTGTCCGCCATAACTTCCCATCACCACCAGATCTATTTTTTCTTCTCGAACAGTTCTGGCAATTTCGATAAACGGGTTTCCCTCCCTGAGTAACCGAGCAATTTTTAATCCTTTGGCTTCTGGCACAGCCAAGAGTCCCTTCGCTAAAAGGCGAGCCTGATGATTCAGTCGTTTTTTTTGGGCCTTTTCTTCGCTGGGGAAGGCGAGCCCCAACGCGTTCAAGGCATTCAGTGATTGGGTGTCGATAACATGAAGAAGAATGACTTGGGCGTGGAATTGGTGTGCGAGTTGAAGACCTAGGAAAAAGGCTTCTCGGGAAACTGGCGCAAAATCGACGGGGAGTAAGATTCGTTGAAACACCAGATCGTCCATAGGCGAGCCCTCAGGGTGGATGTCTCTTGGCTAAATCAGCAAAGGAAGTGCCAAAAGAATTAGGTTGATTGGGCTAATCCATAGGAGTGGTTCATTATGAGAAAAGACTCAGAAGCCAATAAGAGTAGACGAATGAGACAGGATATCCAGGGGAAAAACGCCACAAGAGTCAAATGAACCTTATGCCCAAAAAGGGACAAAACGTGAAGTAGATACTAGAGAAAAGGAATTTTTTGTCGTTTACAGGGGGAAAAATTTGTCCATAGATGTAACAGTGATTGGCAAGATTCCTGCGTAACCTGAAAATTGGTTTCATAGAGAAATATAGGATTGTGAGTGTTTATCTTCATTTGGAGCCTGTCTAACATGAAGGTCTTATGCCCCGTCGATGGATCAGACTTTTCTTGTTTATTAATGCAAGGAGTGGGGACTATCTTTCGAAATAAAGCCAAAGAAATTGTTCTCCTGCACGTAGTGCCTAGAAGATTTTCTGGGAGCAAGCCATCTCGAAAAATCGGACAATCAAATGCCTGGCCCACTCTAAGTGAAAAGATGACACAAACGAGTAAGAAACTGTTACATGGGCATGCCGAACGCCTCAAGGTATTACTGAATCAAGGGAAAACAAGTACATGGGCCTCTTTAAGAACCATGGTCATGAAGGGTGATATCTCGGATACCATTTTGCGTGCGAGTGAGACCCTGGGGGCCGATTGCATTGCAGTTGGTTCAAGAGGAATGAGCGATGTTCCCGGATATTTGTTGGGGAGCGTTTCGAGGAAAGTGGTAACCCATGCGTCGTGTTCCGTTCTCATGGTCAAGGGAGCACTCACGGTTCCCCTTTCGGTGTTAGTGGCCCTGGATGGATCAAAAGCCACCACACGGGCCATAAGAAAAGTCACAACCTGGTTGGATTCTGAGGAGATTGCGGTGCATGCTATTTCGGTTGTGCCTGAAAAATTAACCGACTTGGGTTTAGAAATGCTGGATAAGAAGCAAGCTAAAGCGCTCATGACACCGGTTCGAAAGCGAGTTCGAGGGCTCTTGGCTGATGTACGAAAGAAATTTCTTAAGGCGGGCTTTCAGGTGAAGACAGAACTGGTCGAGGGAAATCCTCGAATCCAAATTGTGTCGGGGGCCATACGCCTGAAGACACCCTTAGTCTGTGTAGGTTCAAAAGGCCTTTCAGCAATTGACAGGTTTACGTTGGGGAGTGTCTCTGAATGGGTGAGTACGTATGCGCCTGCTTCCGTGTTGGTCATACGTTAGGAACACCAAGTTTAAAATGAAAGCGAGGTTGAAATTGAGGACAAAACCTGCCGAGTGGCAAGCATGGAGCCATACCAAAACCTCCTGTGCTGTCTTGATGTCTGTTTTGGCGTGGGGCTTTCCCTGCCTTGATCGCCTGCTCTATGCCGATCATGTGGAGCAGGCAACAGTTTCAATTGTAGGGGAGCAGGGCTGTGTTGGAGAGTATGCTGGACGTTTCGTGAGTGAAGAAGCCCTTCTGGAGATTTTGGCGGAACATGCTCAATGGGTCCAACATCATCCGGATTCGAGTAGCAAGCCGGCAAATTTGTGCGGCGCCGAATTATCAGGTGCTGATTTCCGCGAGCAAAATCTGAGTGGTGCGAATTTCCAGGGTGCAAACCTTTCTCGGGCCGATTTCACGGCAGCGATTCTCGTACATGCGAATCTTCAGAAAGCGAATATGAATGAAGCTTCATTTTATGCTGCAGATATGCGAGGGGTCAGCGCTTCCGGTGGGTTATTGAGGCTTGCGAATTTCCGAAAAGCCGATCTCAGTCAAGCAAATTTTTCAGGAGCGGATTTGCGGGAAGCCAATTTGGCTGAAACTCGAATGCGTTCCAGTATTGTACGAGGAGCGAATTTGGAGGATGCCTACTTAGTGGGCGCAGATTTAGAAATGGTCAACGGCGAAGAAGCGTATGCGGTTCGTGCAGATTTTCGAGAAGCGAACCTTCATCGGGCGTTGTTTGCGCATGCCAAATTGATCGAGGCGGATTTGAGTCGCAGCAATCTTCAAGAAGCTGATTTTCGTTCTGCCGATTTATCTGGATCCGATCTTGGTGCCGCCAATCTGAATGAATCCATACTCGAGCAAGCCGATCTCCGTGAGGCGAGGTTGGAACGGGCAGTGCTCTATCATGCCAATCTGTACAAGGCCAATTGTGCGGGGGCTAATTTTCAGGAAGCGGATTTATTGGGAGCGAATATGCAGGAGAGTTATCTTGTGAGGTCCGATATGGATGAAGCCTTTTTGTCAAAATCTCAATTGCAGCATGCCAACCTAGAGGGTGCGGATTTGTCCTGGGCGAACTTGGTGGAAGCCAATCTTTCAGGAGCTTCTTTGGAATTTGCAGGCTTGTTTAAAACCAACTTACAAGAAGCAATTCTAGATCATGCCACCCTGTATGGCGCAGATGTACGAGGAGCTAATCTGGAGAAAGCTTCATTTCAAGGCACAGGTTTGCAGGGAGTGGCCTTGCGCTATGCCTATGGATTTTCTCAAAAACAATTAGATGAAGCTTGCGTGGACATTCGAACCCGTTTGCCAGAGGGGATGAAGCCACCACCACCCTGTCAGTCTAGGTGAAGGGGTTGGGAATGTTTGATGCTTGGTTCCTTGCCCGACGGATTATTCGTGGCTTCAAAGGCTACGGGGATACCAGTATTTTGGAATATGACTTCGTCTTTCCAAGCCAACTTTTGAAAAAGGGGGAGAAGGGGATTGGCAATTTAATCTGGCCGTGAGCGGTAAAAGAGAGATTTGAATATGAAACGTCCTTTGGGAATGCTCGTTGGCCTAATTTTTATCGGGTGTCTTTTTCCTTGTGAGTTGTTTGCAAAAGAAGGAGATACGGACAAAGGAAGAGCACTGTATATGAAACATTGCCAAATCTGCCACGGTCCTGAAGGTAAGGGGGATGGGTATACCAAGTTCAATCCACCTGTGGCCGATCTGACCGTATCCGCTATTCAACAGAAATCTGATCAAGAGCTTTGGAAAAGCATTCACATGGGGGTTGCCAACTCTGCGATGGGGATGTGGAGATTTGTACTCTCCGACGAGGAAATCTCCCTTGTCCTCAGGTATGTTCGGTCTTTTGCTCGATAAGAAGGGAAGAACGTTTTAAGATTTTTTGTCTCACGGGATATGGGTAAATGAGATTGTCAGTATGAACGGATCATGTATGATACCCCTGTGAATGTTAACTTTAATCAGTGAAAAATTCCTGAAGAGTCAGGTGTCTTTGTTCCACATCCCTAAGGGAAGTTTTCTAAACGAGCCTCCTTCAAGAGAGAGAAACCTGATGTTTGCTGTTGTTGATTTGGGCGGTGTCCAGATGCCTTATGAGCCTGGAGTATTCCGAAACCGGAAGGTGCCTAAAATTGCTAAGAAGCCTGCCAGCAAACCTCTTGGTCGTGAACCCCAATCATTTAAACGAGCGCTCAACCAAAGTCCCACTACTTCACCAATCGGTCTTTATGAGCAGGTTCGGGCCTATTCACATGAGAATCTCTCTGCCTCCCTGGTGGCCAGGGACATCATGGTTTCTCCAGTTGCAACCCTCCCCGTAACTGCTTCGCTGGCCCAGGCATGGGAGTTTGTCAAAAATACACAATTTCGACATATACCCATTCAATCCGAAAAGGGGACCTTGGTCGGAATCTTGTCCGATCGCGACCTGTCACGAGGTACTGTCGATGCGGCTATTGCTGGCATTAAAGGTTCAGCCTATTTGGATCAGATTACTATCGAACCCTATATCAGTCATCCTGTGTTGGTGACGGATCCTGATGCCTCGATACTGGCTCTTGCACGTGTGTTGGTTGAAGAACATATTGGTGCGATTCCGGTCGTTTCCCATGAAAAAAATCTCCTAGGGATGATCACACGCAGTGATATATTGTGGGCCATCGTGTCGCATCCTAATTTTGAGGATTGGGGCTAACCGTAATTGCAGTATGCTCATTATTTCAATCCGAGTTGACTGCCCTATCCAGAATCAGACCATCATGTAGTGTCAAACAAGAAAGAGGAGGAACCATGCTAAAATAAGGAGAAAAACTCTTAATCGCTCATCGCCGATTATTTGAAAAGGATACTCCCCGATTTTTTGTGGGAGAGGTTCAGGTCTATGAAGCGGGGATGGCCAAAGTCAAAGGGTACACCTTCGTGAAAGACTTATTTAGCGGACAGATGAAGAAGAAACCAGATCTTCGAACCAAGATTATGTCCATCGTCTCGGGAACGTTTATTGTCTATCAACTACCTGTAACGGTTCTCTTGGATTCGTTGCGGTTTGATTTAGATCAGGAAGGGGGACCGATTTTAATCGATGAAGGTGGATTTTCGATGGATGTTGGGGAAACTGTTTCTAAACACGAATCCCATCAGTAGATAACCACTAAGCCACTGTCACGGTTTCTGAGAGATAGACATCTTGGATCGCATTCAACAACGTGACGCCGTCTTTCATCGGTTTCTGAAAAGATTTGCGTCCGCTAATGACCCCCATTCCCCCGGCGCGCTTGTTAATCACGGCAGTACGAACTGCCTGATGCAAGTCGTCTTTTCCTGATGGTCCTCCCGAATTGATCATGCCAACTCGGCCCATGAAGCAGTTAGCCACCTGATAACGAACCAGATCGACAGGGTGTGCACTGGTCAGGTCACGGTAGACACGTTCATCGGTTCGGCCGAAATTTATCGCGGTGAAGCCACCGTTCTTTTCAGCCTGTTTTTGCTTGATAATATCCGCCTCAATAGTTGCGCCAAGGTAATTTCCTTGTCCGGTCAAGTCTGCGGCATTGTGAAAATCCTGGCCATCTTTTTTGAACCCGCTATTTCGTAAGTATGCCCACAGCACAGTAGCGAGTCCGAGTTCATGAGCCTGAGCAAAAGCATCGCTAATTTCTTGTATTTGGCGACGGCATTCTGGAGAACCGAAATAAACTGTCGCGCCGATGGCGACCGCCCCCAATTCAAAGGCCTGGTTAACAGTTGCGAAAAGGGTTTGGTTGTGTATGGCCGGATAAGTTAATAGTTCGTTGTGGTTGATTTTTAAGAGGAAAGGAATTTTGTGGGCGTATTTTCTTCCCATAGAGCCCAAAATCCCTAAAGTTGAAGCCACGGCGTTACAGCCCCCTTCAATGGCGAGCCGAATGATATTTTCAGGGTCAAAGTAGATGGGGTTTGGAGCAAAGGAGGCCCCTGCCGCATGTTCCACCCCTTGGTCCACCGGAAGAATGGAAAGATAGCCGGTTCCACGCAATCGGCCGTGATTGAAGCACGTTTGCAAGCTTCGCAAGGTGCGTGGATTACGGTCACTGAGGGCGACGACACGATCCACAAAGTCCGGTCCAGGTAAGATCAGGTTCTCTTTTGGAATCGTGGTACATTTATGGTGAAGAAGAGTTTCTGCCTCCTCGGCTAATAGAGCTTCGATATTCGTCATTCTTTTTTCTCCTAAATGGGGTCTTACATCCGCAACTGTTCAGGCTGTAGGAACATCAAATTGTCCTTTCAGCAGGAGTACTGAGCAAAGAGCATGGTGAATCGTCGCATGGGAGACGCTGCCATGAGCGAGGCGGTTCAGTGGTGGCCGGTTGTACGTCCCCATGAGTACTAATTGTGGCTGAAGACGAGCTGTATATTCCTGAATGATTGATGATGGAGCCCCTGGTTCGACGAAGCGGTCAGCCTGATAGCCGAGTTCTTGTAAGGTATTGGTGATGTGTTGTGTGAAATGGGCACTCCCAGCTTGCAGGTCTTTTTTCCAGGCCCCAGGTAACAAGGCTCCAATCGGCAATGTGGGTTGGGTAAATGGGATCACATGCAATACGGAAAGGTTTGGCGGGCGTTGAAAGGGTTTCTGCCGTAACCAATCGATGACCCATTCCGCATCCTGAGAATGTTCGATGGGGAGGAGAATGTTATTGAGCGGTATCAGGGAAGATTTGACAATGAGTGTGGGACATGGGGCATGAGTCGCTACTCGGTGGGACACGCTTCCTAATACATGCTCTTGAATCGTTCCAAGGCCCCTCGAGCCCATGAGTATCAGGTCGGCAGCTTCCTTTTGTGCCACTGAAAGAATGACTGATGCGCTATTGCCAGTTTCCAAACGTTGGGTAACCTCCCCACAGACGGCGGGAAGGTGGGATGCCGTTTTTTCGAGAAGTCGCAATCCTTCTTTTCGCAAGGCTCGTTCGGCAGCTTCCGAAAATTTCCGACCCACACTCATGCCTGTTCCTGGATAGGCCAGTTGGGGAATGGAAAAACAATGGAGAAGGATGATGCGATTGGGAGGAGCAAAGGCTTGAAGACTGTGAACCGCCTCATCCGCTTGTGGTGACCCATCCACAGGAATCAAGATGGTCTTGAATCGACGATTCGTTTTAGCGGTGTTAGGGTTCATACTTTTTTTCGATGGATTCGCCCTCCAGCTTCCTGAAGGGCCTCGGCAGATTGAAGAAAAGTGTTCACGACAGCTTCCTCCCATGCATCGAAGCCCCCCGCCAGCTCTACAATGTTTGAAAAGTGGTAATGTTCTAGGAGGCTCGCGGCCATGGAGGATCGGAAGCCGTTCGAACAATAGACGACAATGGGGTGATCGAGGGAGATTTCAGAAAGTCTCGTGGAAAGGTGTGAGAGTGGAATATTTCGACTATCATCGATGTGCCGAGTCTTCCACTCTTGTGGCGATCGGACGTCTAACAGGTGGGGGCGATCGGCCATCATGAGATGTTCTTGAAGATGTGTCACGGTCATGCGTTTTGTCGATCTCATGAGTTCGGGCATCGAGGCGAGTGCCTGTATCCCGTGATTCAAAAAGCCTTTGATATGATCTAAGCCAACGCGACCCAAGCGGATGATGGCCTCTTGTTCTTGGCCTGGTTCACTGATCAAGAGAATCGGATTTTCACGGTCAAGAAGAATCCCGGCCCACATTTCAAATTTTCCTGCTAAGCCGATATTCAGACTTCCGCGGAGATGGGCCATGCTGAATTCCTTGGGAGAACGCACGTCAAGAATTTGCGTCCCGCCACTTTTTTCGTGAAGGACTTGATCAACCGTGAAAGCCGTAGAGGCCTTGGAGAGAATGTGTTCCAGTATGGGATGTTCCCGGCGATTCATGAATGCCACATGGGAAAAATAAGTGGGTGCTTCTAATTGGTCGTGCGTGACAATATCAATAAACGTTTGTTTGCTCATGGGTTTCAACGCCGCATTTGTAAGGCGTTCATTTTCCAAGGTGGAAGATAACTGATCACTAAGATGCTTGCCGCACAAACTTCCGGCCCCATGGGCAGGGAAAATTTTCGTGTATGGTGAATATGCCAGAATGTGATGTCGCAAGGAATCATAGAGTTGTCCCGCGAGTATATGGCTCTTCACCCCCATTGAGGCGCATAAATCTGGTCGACCGACGTCGCCAACGAGTAGCGTATCTCCGGTCAAGAGAGCCCTTGGCTCTTTTGCGTCTTTTGTTACATCATAGATGGCAATTGAAATGCTTTCCGGTGTATGACCTGGGGTTTCGAGAATGGTGAGCCGCGTGGAGCCCAATTCAATTTCATGGCCATGACCTAGAGAATGAAAGGCAAAGCTGGCTTTCGCATGGGAGCCAAGGCAAATCTTCGCCCCGGTATGATGACGAAGTTCAAGGTGTCCAGCTAAAAAATCAGCATGGAAATGTGTCAAGATAATGTATTGCAGCGTCAATTGATGGGAAGTAAGATCGCTTATATAGTGATCGATATCTCGTTGGGGATCAACGACAACCGCGAGATGACTTGTTTCGTCCCCAATCAAATAGGACGCGTGTGACAAACTCTGGAGATAATACTGCTTGAAAATCATGGGATTCTCTGCTCTCTAAAACGGGCGTGGATTCCTTTCTGCTTGATACCCGATGATCACCGGTTTCATTGGTAGTCAGAAACCGGGAAAGGCGAGAGATTAATTTCTCCCGTATCTTATGATTGTTGGGTGGTTGGGGCATGATGTTCATGACTGCCTTTTTGTGAATCTGGCCCAGGGTGTTTGTGCTGGATTTTGCAAGTGTTGAGGCCAAATGCATGCCATGCCGGACAATACCCGATGATCCCGGTCAGCAGCGCAATAATCCCGACGAGCATAAGGACGAGATCACCCCATCCGGGCCACATGGAAAATCCAGATAATGCCAACAAGACAAAACCTATTCCCACACGGATGATGCGTTCATGGTGCCCGAGGTTTCGCAATGCCTTCATAATTGACCTCCTCGTCATTTTTGATTCAATACTTCTGGATCACCCTTGAATGTTTCCTTGGCAACTCGTACCGCCGCCAACACTTGGTTGGCATTGAAGGGCCGTCCCAAAATTTGAAGTGCACCTAAGCGAGTCACTTCTGGGACTAATGATTGAGTTGATGGACCACCTAACACCACCACCTTACCCTGGTACCCCTCTTCCCGGAGTTGACGCAAAATACCTATGCCGCTCGGATGAGATAAGAATAAATCCAAAATAACTATGGACGGTTGATGACGGAAAACGGCTTCTACAATATCCTCTCCCTCAGGGAGCACAAGGAAGGAATCGTTTTTTTGGGTGAGATCTTCCTGCAGATGAGTTCGTAAGATGGGATCGATTGTGGCAATGAGTAACATGGGATACGAATACCTCATTCGACTATAGGATCTGAAAAAGATCAAAGTTCATGCCAAATGCCGAAATGGAAGAAATCAAGTCGTTTGCATGTGTATTGCGCAGACGAAAGGCTGCCTTGTTGCAAATTTCCTCACTGCCTTCAGGAGACTGTTGCGCTTGGCCTCAATGGTATTGAGGCACGATAGAGTATTCTGGTGGAAACTTCGAAGAGGGTGTAGTAGGAAAAAATTGGAATAGATTGGTGGGATAGATTGGAACCTTATGCTCCATACACATTAAGCACGTGGCTATCAATAAGTTGATTCATAAGGTCTGTTCGGGAAATCATTCCAAGGAGTCGACCCTCACGGACCACGGGGATACGATTGATGTTATTCTTGATCATTTGATTAATGACCATCTCGGCTGTGGCAGTTTCTTCCACCGTGACTGGGTTGGATGTCATAATTTCTTCGGCCTGTATTTTTTGTAGATCTTTCCCGTCTACTAAGGCTTTTAAAACGTCAAATTCAGAGATGACTCCCACCAGGTGGTTGCCAGGGTCAATCACCGGCACACCGCTATAGGTCCCGGAATGGATGAGGATGGCAACTTCTCGTGCACAATAGTGCCTCGTCACCGCCACCATGCGAGTTTGCATCAGATCGCGGGCTTTCATGTGAATATTTGGTGTAGACATGGAACCTCCTTGCAGATGTTGCGATTAAATTGGTCATTCAGGGAATTGCAGGATTGCCGAATTCATTTTTTGAAATTTCCTAGAACAAATGATATCTCAACTGTAGTGGTTATTGTGAATAAGGACATCAGAAGTTTCAAAATAAATCTGTCACCTTCCGTTGTTTAATGGAATTTCGCCTCCATGAATTTAAACATAGCATTACCGGATTCATTGACAAAAGCAAATTACCTAGGATGAAAGAGTTTTTCTCTCTCATGCGGAAGATATCCTCATTTTTAAGGCATGAAAGGGTTTTTGAGATAATATCAGTATTGACCCAAGACGATTAGGGATTGAATAATGAAACGTGTGAACCAGAGTTTTTTCACCCTTGTTAGGTGGGAGTGATTTTCATGTTTTTATTTTTAAAAATATTATTAATTTTATGGGTGGTGGGAGCTTATGCTGAGGTCTTTTCTGAAGTCCCCCAAGAAACATATCCCCACCCTATCTTTATCCCCTTTGAACAGACGTGCACTCCGAACAATGATAAGGCACTCAGCACAGCCGCCATTCAGCAGATTCCCAAAAAACATGAAGCCTGGCTTGAAAATCCAAGAAGGTCGGATGGGGCCAGGGCAAAATTTTGTGGGGCGGATCTCAAGGGGGCTGATTTTACGATGGCCATGTTAGCCGGTGCGGACTTTAGAAAAGCCAATCTTGAGAATGCCAAAATGGAGTATGTCAATTTGACAAGAGCAGATTTAAGTAACGCACTACTGACGGGTGCTAAATTGGATAATGCCATGCTCCACTCAGCCGTTCTTCGTAAGGCGATATTGAAATATGCTTCGTTGGAAAATGCGATGCTGTTTAAAACGAATTTGCAGGGTACAGATTTGCGGGAGGTCAAAGGCCTCACTCAATTTCAGATCAATATGGCCTGCCTGGACAAAGACACGAAACTTCCACCGGGAATTGTAACCCCCAAACCATGCCCTTGAAATGCCATAAAGTTTGTCAATGCATATTGATATCCTCCTTAAAGCCTCTCCAGGACACTTCATTTACACCTTGGCCGGCATCCTACAATCATATGCCTAATTGATATTGCTTCCCTTTGTTTAGTCATCAGTAGTAGGGGAAAACTGGGACAATCGTGAAAATTCTTGTGTCGCTAAATTCAGCAGAATCCGAAAAAGACAGGTCATTACATTCAGAAGAGAGAAATGGCATGCGTTGCCATGTAGGGAAAGATTAGGAGCTGAAATCAGTTGGAAACGATATTTTGATGGTTTTTTTCTGAATAATAAGTCCAGTCTTGTTTATAGGAATATTGGTTGCATAGGTTAATTAATAAATCAAAACCTTGCGTTTCTCCCAATCGAAAAAAGTCTTTAAATTTTATGTGAGATGAGAGAAAAGTATTATGTGGATCTAAAGGGAGGGTATGGAAGTTAGTCCGGAATTCCCGTTAGGAGCGGAGAGTCTGTCGAACCGTCCGAAGAATAAGTTCCCCTGAAGAAATTCTTGTGGAGAAGTAGAAAGGCGAGTATGAATATAAACCCTCTAAGAGTTATAGCGGTGCTTGTCATCGTATTTGTGGGGATTCAATTGATACCGGTGCCTATGAACAACCCTCCAGTCGAAGAAGAAATCGCGGTATCCTCCGAAGTGAAAGCGATTTTGAAACGAGCTTGTTATGACTGTCATTCTCACGAGACAGTCTGGCCTTGGTATAGTCGAGTGGCGCCTGCTTCCTGGCTTTTGGCTTGGGATGTCCATGAAGGACGAGAAGAACTCAACTTCTCAACGTGGAATCGATATGGCCCAAAGAAACGTGCAAAAATTGTCAAGGAAATCTGGGAAGAGGTTCAGGAGGGTGAAATGCCGCCGTGGTTCTATCTTCCCCTTCACCCAGAAGCGCGGCTTTCAGATCAGGAACATAGTGTATTGCACGCATGGTCAGCTACTGTCCCGTTGGTTCAAGATGAAGGGGAGAATCATTAATCCAAGGGACAAGGCAGAAGACAGGGATAAGACTTTCCTTAGTTCCCTCTCAGGAAGGTTGGTAGATAATTCAAGCAATGGAAGGGGATTTTCCATTAACCAAGGCAGAAGCCGTGAGACATGGAGTGGCGCCATACGATAATTTCGCCAGTTTGTTGTCAGAAATCTTCACGCTGTCCTCCTTGCAGCTTTTGGCAGGGATCCTCACTTGGACTCTCTTCTAAGAAACGGTGAAATGAATGCCCGCTCATTTGCGTGTGGAATGACGGTAGAAAGACGAACAGGAAATGTCTTTTCTAAAGGGAAAAGTTGTAATCATTTAATTCGAGTCTGACCCCATTTTTCAAGAAATTGAAGCCGCATTACTTTCCTTATGGCTAACGAAAGCATCATGAATAGAAGTTCTGCTACGAAAGCATTCGAAATGCTCCCATGGCACACATTGTCAACTGGGGAGACCGCGGAACGATTGCGTGTGGATCCTCAGAGCGGTCTGATTCCCATCGAAGTCCAACGACGGGCCAACGCCTACGGCCCAAATGAAATTCTTGAACATCCACCAAGAAGTCTCTGGTGGATGTTTTTAGATCAATTCACCGATTTCATGATTTTGGTTTTGATCGTAGCAGCTGTCGTCTCAGGAATCATTGGGGAGCCACAGGATGCCCTCGCTATTGTCGTCATTGTTGTGCTGAATGGGGTCATCGGATTTGTTCAGGAATTTCGGGCAGAGAAGGCCATGGCTGCTTTAAAAATGCTGGTTCCTCGTAGCGCAAAGGTTTGTCGAGAGGGACAAGCGGTGATCATTCCAGTGTCGGAACTCGTCTGCGGCGATGTTGTTTCCGTTGAAGCAGGAGACCTTGTTCCAGCAGATCTACGGCTCATGGAGACGAGCCAATTGAGAGTAGATGAGGCGGCGTTAACCGGGGAGTCGGTACCTGTAGAAAAAGACCCTGCCAGTCTTACCGCGGTAGATCTTCCGGTGAGTGACCGTTTGAACATGGTGTATAAAGGCACGGAGGTGACCTACGGCCGTGCGACCGGAGTGGTGATCGCCACGGGTATGGTGACCGAGCTTGGGAAGATTGCCTCCCTTCTGCGAGAGGAAGAGGCCTTTCAGACTCCTTTGCAAAAACGATTAGCGCAATTCGGGAAACGCTTAGCCTTGGTGATTCTCGGAGTATGCGCCTTGGTGTTTGTGTTGGGAGTGCTTCGTGGGGAACCGGCGGTACTCATGTTTCTCACGGCTGTCAGCCTTGCTGTCGCTGCGATCCCTGAGGCCCTTCCAGCCGTTGTCACGATTTCCTTGGCCCTAGGCGCACATAAGATGGTCAAGAAAAATGCCCTGATCCGTCGTCTGCCGGCTGTAGAAACCTTGGGATCAGTCACCTATATTTGCTCCGACAAGACTGGAACCCTTACAAAGAACGACATGCAAGTGGAACTGTTCTTTGCGAATGGGCAATTCGTCAGAGAGTCTGACAAACGAGAGATTGAGGGAAAACCTTGGCTTTTGCTCTATGAGGCCATGGCGTTAAGCAATGATGCTTCTGAGAATGATCAGGGAGAGGTCATTGGCGATCCAACAGAAGTGGCGCTGTACAAGGCGGCGAGAGAAGCCAATTACGACAAGAAAGTGCTGGGATTGACCTCCCCACGTTTGGGGGAGATTCCTTTTGATTCTTCCCGAAAACGGATGACTACCTTTCATCAACGTCAAGAAGGTGTGACGGCATTCACCAAGGGTGCACCAGAAGAGGTCGTGAATCAATGCGAGATGGTCCTAGAAGAATCGGGCTCGGTCCCTCTCCAAAAAGAAGCGGTATTGAAATGTGCCCGACAGATGGCTGCCGACGGCCTGCGGGTGCTGGGATTGGCCGTGCGCGAGTGGCCTCAGATGCCTCCTGTTCTCTCGCCTGAGAACAGTGAATGCCAGCTTACCTTTCTGGGGTTGGTTGGTCTCCTTGATCCACCTCGAGAAGAAGTGAAGAATGCCGTCGCTCTATGCAAAACGGCTGGGATAACCCCGGTGATGATGACAGGAGATCATCCTGTCACAGCACGAGCGATCGCGATCCGTTTGGGCATCATGACAGACAGTGATGAGGTCATTACGGGTCAGGAACTGGCGCAGTTTTCATGTGAAGAACAGGAACAGCGAGTCAAGGAGATTCGAGCGTATGCCCGAGTTGCGCCCGAGCAGAAAATCACCATTGTGAAGGCTCTCCAACAACAAGGAGAGTTTGTTGCGATGACGGGTGACGGAGTCAATGATGCTCCGGCTCTCAAAGGGGCCGATATCGGTGTGGCTATGGGGATCACGGGCACCGATGTGTCACGGGAAGCTTCTCATATGATTCTCTTAGACGATAATTTTGCCACCATTGTGACCGCTGTGGCAGAGGGGCGCCGTATCTTCGACAACATTCGAAAATTCATCAGATATACAATGACCAGCAATGCGGGTGAACTTTGGACGATTGTTTTGGCCCCATTCCTAGGTCTTCCTCTTCCGTTCCTACCGATTCATATATTATGGATTAATCTGGTGACCGATGGCCTACCAGGACTGGCTCTTGCCTTGGAGCCCGGGGAAAAGGACATTATGAAGAGACCGCCACGACCACCTCAAGAACATATCTTGGCCTCTGGAATGTGGCAGGATATTGTCTGGGTGGGACTTCTCATGGGAAGTATCGCTCTCCTGGCCCAAGGTTGGGCCTATCACACTGGATCGACGCACTGGCAGACGATAGTGTTTACGGTGCTGACTTTGTCTCAGTTGGGTAACGTGTTGGCGATGAGGTCGGAGAAAGAATCCGTGTTTCAACAAGGTCTCAGGTCGAACCCCAAACTTCTTACCATTGTCCTTTTCACCTTTGTCTTGCAAATGGCGACGATATATATTCCTTCCCTCAATCAAATCTTCAAAACGACCCCGCTAAGTCTGAATGAATTAGCGTTCTGTTTGGCGCTTTCCACTGTGGGCTTTACGGCCGTTGAAATCAAAAAGTGGATCATCCGTCGGGGGCAGTGAACGCCTCTCACTACTGAGGCATTTTAAGACAATGATGGTGGAGGAGAACGCAGAAACTAAAGGCTAACGAAGTAATGAAAAGAAGGAACGAAAAATTAATGGAATCAAGGAGTGGTTAAAAACTCATGACGGATGTCGATGAGAAACGAGTTGAGGCGAAGTAAATTCTCGGTGTGAGAGGAGATCGCTCGAAATTTTTGTGCTGTGAATAATAAGGTTTCTCCGATGTCAATCACCTCACCTGTTCGATACTCTCCTTGTTTGATGGCCAAAATCTTCTTTCCCAGATCTGTTGAAGCAATATGAACAGTAAAGGTACCAGTTTCCAAAAGTTCACATAAGTTTTGTAAGACCCGCAAATAGGCTACTGCGTATTTCTCGGGACGTCCATTCTTTTTTTCTAAGAATTTCTGTCGTTGATTATGTGCGTAATTCACAAAGGATTCAAAAGCCTTTTCAGACGACCACACATCTGGTAAAAGGGTGCGCAGCCGTTGTCCCCACACATCCGTATATTCGACGGGCGCCAAAAACGTTTCGAGCACAAGAGGATGGCCTTGGGTGGCCAAGGTGAGAAAAGCGCTGACTTCCCAGGCAGTTTCATCTACCGGTCCCTTTGCCCACTGGGTGCCGGGTGGTTTGAAACCCAATTTGAACATGTTTTCGGTGGGAATGACGAACACGCTTCGATAGTCGCGATCAGAATCTTGAGTCGCCAGTCCATGGGCATGGGAACCAACCAAGACCTTTAAAATGGTATGAGGAAGAAGAGCCAAGTTGTATGTGCTTTCATCGGACGATGATCGTACTTTAACCTTTGCATGTTGTTATTCGCCAATTTTGGTGGGTACTGCAATGGGATTGCATACCCAAAAATTGGTAATTGAATATTACTGTCCCAGTCTTTTTTCGACTTCAAGGATTTTACAGTGGTTTTCAATACCGAATCGGGATTCAGACATATGCTATCAATGCCTTGTTCAACCAGAAATTGGGCGAATTCCGGATAATCGCTTGGGATCTGACCGTAAATGCCAATCTTTCGTCCTTTGTGCTTTGCGGCTTTTATGACCTACGCAATGAAGGTTTTGACTGCAGGGTTTCGCTTGTCAAACACATGGGCCACAATTTCTGAATCGCGGTCCACGCCAAGCAGCAGTTGAGTCAGATCGTTAGAGCCTCTAGAAAACCCATCAAAGATGTCAGCAAATTCTTCCGCCAAGATGACATTGCTCGGGATTTCGCACATGACATACACTTCCAATCTCTGTTCTCCATGCTAAAGCCCGTGTTTTTTCATTGCCTAACGGAATATCCTCGGCGCTTTTTTCTTTAAACCATCGAATATATGTGAAAGGTGAAGTCTTCGCTACCATGGGTCAGTCCCAATAGATATGATCTTGCTTCCATTCGCCCCCTAGTCATGCCCGATAGTTTGTGTCGGGCATCCATCTTGCCATTTCTTCAGATGGATCCCCGGTTCTGCCAATAGCCGCAGGAGCAAGCACATCTTCTCGCGGGGATATCTGAGCAAAAGCATCCCCTCGCAGAAAGCCTTGTTCATCTTTCTGTTTGGGAAGAATTCCTCCAAACGGACCTTAAGGCTTCATTGCCTAATCTAAGACAAACGAGATGTTGGCATTAATCCGGAATTTGGTGATCTTGTTCTTCTCCACTTGGGCGTTCATGTCCTTGATATAAATGGATTTAATCCCGTGGACAGATTTGGATGCCCGTTTCACCGCCTGCGAAGCGGCATCTTCCCAACTCTTGTCCGATTCTGCTAACACTTCGATGACTTTCAGCATGTCTGACATGGATAGACCTCCTTGTTTGATAGAGAGATGAAATGAACAAATGAAGAAAACTTCATGCCTATTCCAATGCTCCGATTCATAATTGAGTCGAGGATTGATAGCGAGTGACCGGTTTAAACGGTGTGAGTATTCGGATGTTGCGCAAGACATCCCAACATTCTTCCTCCGTTATCCGGTCAGCCCATCCATACATGGAAGAAAAGGCCGCCCAAATGTCATAATTGTCAAGAGATGCCAGTCAGTTTTTAAGCGGAATTCCAACGAATGAAAATTCATGGGCGATACCTTTAGAAATTGGGTGTCTGGCCGTCTCCGTCCCCATTGCTTCCATGACAAGGGGTACAATGTTTCTCATAAAGCATTTTTCATTCTTTTGGGTTGCCAAAGGGCTCTTAGCCGAAACCTTACATCGGGAAGGCCATCATGGTAGAGAAGATAATATTGCGATTTTGACTGCACCCAGACTCATCAAGTTATTTTTTTCATGGTATTGAGGTATACGATAAAATGGTTTAGACCGAGCAATTGGATTATGAACGAGTAAACGGCTAAGGGACTTGAATGGATTTGAGATACGATAACAACTGCCAGATTCGGCCACGTACTTGATCTGCCCATTCGGTTTCGATTGAGATTTCATCGCCTGGTATCCTGAACCATATACCGAAGACCGGCATCTCGCGTGTGCCATGACCTGGCACTTCCTTCCTGCCATCGATCATGCGATACGTCTCCCAGAAGGGAAAGATCCCGCCATTCCGCTGGCGCAACGTGGTCAGATTGGCAGGTCTCGGAATAAGTGAGGAGGCTTGAGGACCATCACCCAGGGCCCGTGGCCCATGACATATTTTGCAAAATTTTTCAAACAAATAATGCCCTCCCCCGATCACTTCCTGTTCTTGGGCCGCCACAGAGCTAACCCCTACCCCCAGCATCATAGTGATCAGCATTACCACCCCCATTGATCGTATAAAATGGTCCATCCTGTTTGTGGTTTAACTAACAAGACAGCGACCTGCTTCGCGACCCCGCCATTTGTGGCGACCCTGCCTTTGAACTAAACGGTTTTCCAGGGTGCGGGGATCGAAAATTTCCCCGCAATTGAGACACCGCCATTCCTTAATCCAGACTTTATTCCGGTCACCCTCCAAATTGAGACAGGCATCAATCACCATAAACCCTAAGCAGTGGGGACATTTCATGGGATTTCCTCCGTTGATGAGGTCCATTTTTTCGATCATTGATAATAAACAGTCCTCGTTCTAAAAGATCAAACTCTATGCCAGACTCGATTAGTTGGTGAGAAGTCGTCAAATGCATCACCTTGATGAGGTGAAGAAAAAGGGTATTCTGTAAACCTAGGGAGGAGATTTGAGGTTAAACCCACGTGGAAGTGGAAAAAAATATGAAGATGCATTGAAGCCAATCTGAAGAGGGGATTTGCGAGGAAATGCTGGGAAGGGAAATGATTGCAAAAATGTCCCACAATGCCACACATCCAAATACATGCGGGGTCCCAGTCTTCCTCATTTATTAGGAGATGAGGGATAGACCTAAGGAATATGCTTAGAATGGGTGAAGAACCGGCCTATGTTTATTTATTCAAAGTATTTTACCTACAAAAATTGGGGTTATAGCCAAACCTTTGAGCCACCTTTGTTAAATTTCAGTTAAGAGCTCGTCTTTGGGCGGGACTGCAGTTGATTCGTATGATAAAATTTTTCATTAGTCAATCTTATAACAACACAGGAGGTAGAATAAGTGAGAGATCGGAATTGGAATTTTGTCGTATTGTTCACGGTTCTGGCACTGACTGTTGGGGGATTCCCGGGTTCTTTTTCGGCTGTTTTTGCCGATTCCAAGCCTGAGACGGAGTTGATTGTCAAAGTAAATGAGAAGGGGTTCTTCAACGAGAAGGGCAGATTGCTGGGGCCCAAAAACCCTTTGAAGGCACCGAAAGGCAAAACCGTAAAGATCGTCTTCGTGTTTGATGAATCGGTGACAAGCCTTGCTATCGGGGATGTACATCAGATAGCGGTTAGGGCTGAGGATAACTGGAGTATTGAGAGTGATAAGATTTGGGTCCTTAGCCGAAAAACCAGCGTGACGTTCATTGCTGGGGAAAATGGAAGAACACATTACAGAGCTTATTGTATAGTCGATTGCATTGGGATGGACCATTTAAATAATCTGGTAATTAAGGTTGTGTGACCTAATGGGATTGATAAAGGCAGAAATAAGATTTTTTGAGTAGGAACTTACATGTCGTCAGAAAGTTTGGGGGTCGCCATTAAAAACCATGGCCTAAAGGGACACTCAAGAAAGAGAGGTTTACCCACCCACAATTCGTGTGGAACTTCCTGCCTGTGACCAAGAACAATTCGAAGGTATTGCCATGTCTTGTTCGGGAGCGTTGATATTTTGGGCAACGATCAGCCCGGGTTGATAAAGAAGATTAGGGTAGTGGTGGCAGCGGCGATCAGCAAGGTTCTCAGTCCGGCCCAAAGCCAAAAGGTATGGCTGACCTTTCCTAAATACACCCCAAGGAAAAATATGATGAGGAGTGCCGTGATAAAAGCCGATTCCAAAGGGAACATCCTGAGAAATTCGATGGAGGGAGAAAACCATAAAGGCAGAAGAATCATGAGGGAGATGGTTAAAGGGGTTATTCCATTGACCAACGCGATAAACATAGGGAGTATGCGTGCAGCTTGGGCATGAGCCGAATTTCCCAAATCGGTCACCATTGCTTTTTCTAAATCACGCAATTCTCGTTTTTTTTCTGCAGCTTCACTGATATACGCACTGCTGAAACCGCTCATGCCGAGTGCGATGGCAACCCCAAGGCACGCATTGATAATCACGGGTATTCCCACACCCTCGCTCACATAAAATCCGGCTAGCAGTCCCAACATCGTGAGGGCACCGTCGAAGCCATTGACGATAAAGTATCGGCGGGCAATGACCTGTGAACGGGTGATTGTGAGAAGCCAGGTGAGTTGTTCAATCACGGAAAATGTGCTACGCGTTCACATCCTTAAGAAGCCTTAGGCGATCTATTTTCCACCTCGACCTCGTCTATGCTGTGAATCGACCCGCCGAGGGAGGCAATGGTGTCGGTGATGGTCTCGAAGGGAATCTGCTTCCCTTCAATAATGAGGAGAACCGTTTCCGTTTTTTCATCCATCGCGGTAACGGTTAATTTGAGGCGGCAGCCGGGCGCGGTTTCCGCAATAGCCGTGGTGAAAGCTAGGGGGTTGGGGTTATGAGGCTTGAGGACGTCAAGGACGACGCGTGTAAGGTGAACCATATGACCGAGCACTCCTTAATTAATGCTCATGCGGATTATTCAAGTGCCATGATAGCCCATTTTAAAAAAGGATGTAATGTCTGCAGAAATTATTTCAAAGGTATACGTGGAGATCAAAAATGAATAAGATATTCTCTGAACGGCTGGATTCGGCGTGATCCGTTAAAAGGTCGACTCTTATGGCCACCTCCAAAAAGACTTCTCCATCAAAAACTTCTCAAACAAAACAGGCCAAGGAATCTACTGCATCTCATAATGCCAATAAAAAAGAATCCCATCAGGTAAGAAAGGCTCCCCAAAAAATTTCAAGAATTTCACAATCAATTCGTGACCAATCGAAAAATGAACTCCTCAACGTGTGGGAGAGGGAGGAAGCGGCTTGGGTGCAAGCAACTCTCAACTCCGTGATGGATGCCATTATTACGATCGACGAGGAACAGGGAGTTATTTTCTTCAATAAAGGTGCTGAGATGATATTTCGTTGTCCTTCTGTCAAAGCTATTGGGCAATCAATTGACCAGTTTATTCCGCAGGGATTTCGGATCATTCATCAAGCCCATGGCAGGCAATTCAAACAAGCCGGAAGCGCAATTTGTTCTGCGAATCCCGTCGGCACTCAGGTTGCTCGGCGTTTCGACGGAGAGGAATTCCTATTTGAGGCTTCGATCTCGCAATTCGATTTTTCTGGAAAGAATCGATGGACCGTTATTCTGCGCGATATTACGGAGCGTCAAAAGGCCGAACAGGAAGTTCATCAACTTTGGAAACGAAATGATCAGATTCTTCATTCGACAGGGGAAGGAATTTATGGAGTTGATGTAAAGGGAAACGCAACTTTTTTTAATCGTGCAGCTGAAAAGTTAACTGGATGGACATGGCAGGAGGTAAAAGGGCGCAGTCTTCATTCACTTTTGCATCATACGTGGGAGGATGGTTCACCTTATCCCTGGGAACAATGTCCGGTGTATTCATCGGTTACCAGTGGGGATGACCGACAAGTGGAAACCGAAATTCTGTGGCATAAAGACGGTACGAGTTTCCCGGTTTTCTATTTTTGCTCGCCGATTAGGAATGCCCAAAATATTATTGAGGGTGCAGTTGTCTCTTTTAAAGATATCTCCGCCAGAAAAAGAGCCGAATTGGCCCTTCGAGAGAGTGAAGAACGTTTTCAGGCCTTTATGGATCACAGTCCGGTTGTGGCGTTTTTGAAAAACGAGCAGGGTCAGTATGTGTATGTGAATTGGCAATTTGAGGAATCGATGCATCTTTCAGTCGCAGAGTGTTTGGGAAAGACTGACTCGCAACTTTTTCCTCCTGAAGTAGCGCGTGTGTTCCCAGAGCATGATCAGGATTTGCTCAAAAAGAAGGGAGTTTTGGAATCTGAAGAGACGACGTTGGATGAGACAGGGCAACTCCGGTTCTGGTGGGTCATGAAATTTCTGGTTTATCGAAAAGACGGGAAGACGCAACTTGGCGGAGTTGCGCTTGATATTACTTCGCGAAAAAAAATCGAAGAAGCCTTACGAAGGCGGGAAGAGGAACTCCAGAGTAGCCAAGAATTGTTGCGAGCGCTTGGTGGGGCTTTGATTTCCGCTCAAGAGGACGAACGGCGGAGAATTTCTCGGGAACTTCATGATGATATGAATCAACGCCTAGCGGTCTTGGCATTGAATCTTCAATCTGCACTAAAGGAATTTGGTACCTTGGCTCCAGTAAAACAAGTGCTGCGGAAGTTATACGATGAGGTGGTCTTGCTTTCGGATGATGTTCGACATTTGGCCTATCAATTACATCCTTCCATCTTGGATGATCTCGGTCTCGAGGTGGCCTTACGGGAATTTATCAGTGAATTTTCTCAATGGGAAAACCTTCAGGTCGCGTTTGCCTGCACGAGCGGCCCTTGTTCGCCCTCTCCACAGGTTGCTTCCTGTCTGTATCGGATTACCCAGGAAAGCCTTAGGAATGTGGCCCGGCATGCTACCGCTACTCAGGTGGATGTCAAATTGATTGGAGATGGCGATGATCTGACCTTGTCTATTAAAGATAATGGGAAGGGCTTTTCGTTTGCCGAGATGCGCAAAAATAAAGTTGGATTGGGGTTATTGGGAATGGAAGAACGCGTTCGACTCGTTCAAGGTACCTTTGAAGTCAAGTCAGCGCGAGGTCAAGGGACCGAAATTCTCGTATGGGTGCCAATGGGAGGTGTGACAAGTCCAAGAGGCGAAGGCCAATGAGTCAAGGAACTTTCAAGAAACGTCCCCGTATTGTCATAGCCGATGACCATACGTTGGTGCTCGAAGGGTTGTGTAAAATCCTAGAGGATGAGTGTGACGTCGTCGGCACTGCCGAAGATGGACGAACTCTTCTAACTGTGGCTCAACAGCACATACCCGATATCGTTGTTTTGGATATTTCCATGCCGCAACTGAATGGTTTGGATGCGGCGCGTCAACTTCGGAAGCAACTGCCGGCCTGCAAAATCATTTTTCTAACGATGCATGCGGATTCACGGTATGCTAAGGAAGCTTTTCGGGTCGGCGGTTCAGCCTTTCTTCTTAAACGCTCAGCCACCACCGAATTGATGTTAGCTATTCAAGCCGTCTTGAAAGATCAATATTATGTCACTCCTGTTATCACAAAAGATATGTTAATGCCTATCTGTGCCAAAGCTGAATCGACTTCGGATTCCCCACCGTCATTGACCGCCCGTCAGCGAGAGGTGTTACAGCTTGTAGCTGAAGGCAAGGCTGTCAAAGAAATTGCAAAGATTCTTAATGTTTCTCGCAAGACGGTGGAATTTCATAAGACGAAGATGATGCGAGAGTTGGGTTTGCATTCGACAGTGGAATTGACCAAATATGCTGTCGCTCAGGGACTGGTTTCTACTGAATGAAGGAGACAGAGGGTGGAATTAGGGTTATGGAGACTCATATGCCAATCTAGGGGGTATTTCTTTCTGATCAAGGGAGTCCGCGAGTAGCGAAATCTCTGCGTATCCTATACCCTTCTTAGTATATTGGTTCGATTCTTGGTGTAGAGGCTTAACGTAACTCTCACTCCCTTCCTAATCCTCCCACCAAGGTAAAAGGTGTGTTATGACTCGCACTCGTATTTTGTTAGCAGATGATCACCCGTTGGTGTTAGAGGGAGTAGCCAAGCTATTAGAAGACGAATTTGAGATTGTGGGGAAAGTCGAAGATGGGCGGGCTTTACTGGCTGCTGCAGAACGATTAAATCCGGATATTATTGTGAGTGATTTGACGATGCCTTTGCTGCATGGCCTTGAAGCCAACCGTCAGCTCAGACAAATGGCCATCGCGTCTAAAGTGATTTTTCTCACCATACATGCCGATGTGGCATATGCCAAGGAAGCTTTTGAGGCAGGGGCTTCAGGCTATGTGCTGAAACGTAGTGCGGCCTCCGAATTGGTAGAGGCTATTCACACCGTGATGCAAGGGAAGACCTATCTCACCCCGCTTATTTTTCGGGATGATCAGCTCCCCGTCGAGTTTGCATCTCAAAGCCCTGTGCCCCATTTGAAGAATCTGACTCCTCGGCAACGAGAAGTATTGCAACTGATTGCCGAAGGGAAGTCCGTAAAAGACGTTGCCGAGATCCTGTCACTTTCTCGAAAAACTGTTGAATTTCATAAAGCGAAGCTTTTGGAAGTCTTACACATGAAGACCAAGGCTGAACTTACGAGATTTGCCCTCTCACATGGTCTGGTCGAGTAAGGATGCTTCCAACCTCTTTTTTTCGCGAATTAAGGAATTTTTTCTGGGCAAACTAGGGCTTCCCCTAGTTCCTTTCTGAGTTTTCCTCCTGTAATTTCTGATTTCTCCTCGATTACCAAACACTACCCCTTGTGAAGCGGCCCAAGGGTGCACTGGAGGGGACAACTATGATCTATCCATCCTCAAAGCAGATCACTGCTCCAACTGAGACACTGACTCCGGCAAGAGGAAGACAAGCTCAATCTCTTGATGAAGCTGCCGTTGCCACTCTTCCACCAACGATTCTTGTGGTAGATGATGATTGTGGCGTGTCAGACTTGCTCCAGGCAGCCCTCAATGCCTGGGGTTATGACGTCGTGTCCGCATCCAATGGTCAGGAGGGTTTGCAGGTGCTAGCCAAGCAAACCGTTGATGGTGTGTTGCTTGATATCCATATGCCGATAATGGGTGGGCGAACCATGTTGGATGAAATACGGTGGTTAGGCTACCAGGTCCCGGTGGTGGTCATGTCTGGAGGCATGGATGTGTCCACACTTCAACAACTGGTAAAGGAAGGGGCGCAAGGTTATACAGTCAAACCATTTTCTCTTCCTTCGCTCGAAAAATTGTGTGCGACAATTTTTGAGAATTCTTCCGTTGAGAGCCATCCCAACGTTCCTTTGTCAATGACTTGATTTTGGTTGGGAGAGTACTGACCAACCCGCACAGCCTAAGCCATCAATACTCCAATCATTACCTAGAATCTTCTTTGTGTAAAAAGAAGCTATACCTCTCTTTAGGATTTTGGCGGAACACAATTCGTGCGTTTCTGTACCCGGCAAAAACGGAACTTGGACATCTGAGCCCAGTAATCCATAGCGTCGGTGACATCGGCCCATTCCGATTGGATGAGGAAAGACGGTCTGGCTAATCTTTACTGGGTTCGGCTCGTTTCGTCATGAATAAACCTCCAATGATGAAGTGGAATTGGCCACAGGGAATGATAATATTTCTGAAGGAAATTTAGGTTTTTTCCCTAAAATTTCCAGGGTTTCATAAATTCGTTCCGGTCGGCCCCAGTCGCTCCAGAGAATTTCCTCTAGCTCAATAATGCCGAGGCGTTCAGGAACTTTTTGGAGAAGGTCGGATGAGAAGTTGAAAAAAGGCATGCCCCGATATATGTGATAGAGCCTCTGTTGTTCATCTCCAGTCCCTATAAAGGGCTCCAACCATGCAAAGCGTTTCATGATATCTGGAAAACATTGCCATCCTAAACCCCAAAGTGTTTCGATTTTCCCCACCATAACCATAGTATTCCAGAGCGCGTTATTCGACATTGCTTGTAGCGCTTGGCGAGGGGTGGGCTTTTCCATAAATGATACGACCTGTCGCAGGGTGGAATTTCCTTGTTTTCCTATAATTTGGCCCACGTTCACCCACCCATAGTCTAATTCAAGATGGGTCGGGCGTACTCCTAGTAAGAAGATCCGATCCTTTAAGATATCAATGGCTCGCGTCGCACGATGAATGGTCTCTAAGAAACGATCCTCAGGAAAGACAAAATGATCTGATGGGAAAATTACCACCGTCGCCTTGGGATTTCTGGCTCGTATATGGGTCAGGGGAAGGAAAATGCCTGCAGCGGTACCACAATTCTGTGGTTGAAGAATGATGTTTCCACTTTGTGGGTTTATCAGAGTCTCTTGGACATAGGGCAGATGGTTTTCCGCGATAACCGTGACTTTTTGGTTGGAGGGAACCACCCGGTTAGCCCGGTCTAAGGTATGTTGGAGCATGGATCGATTTCCCACGAACGCACAATATTGTTTAGGCTTAGAATACCCCAACCATTTTCGAATGAAAGGACGGGTTCTCTCTCCTTCACCACCAGCCAGAATAACGGCCCATACTTCATTAGAATGAGAAGGTCTCATGACTTTCTGTTCCTTCCATAGAATCAGAAAATAAAAGGAGGGAGATGATGGGCCTCTTCTTATAGTGGAAATTTTGAAAATGCGTAACTGGGGATTTCCCTAGGAACTTCGAAGAAATTCCCGAATTGAAATCCACTTTGGTGAATCCACGATGATTCATGGTTTCTCTTCAATCCAGCTCCATGCTTCATTCAGTTGTTCGGGCATAAAGTATTTCATTCTGGTTTGCCAAAATGGAAAGAACACTTGTGTGCCATAGGCTATCCATAGGTGATCTCCCACGATGGCAATTCGGAAAATTTCTTGGAGAGATTGTAGTTGCCTCGTTAAATCATCGCAAATGGCCTGGCTATTTAATCCTTCACAGTCGGTCATATCAAAAAGGAGGCTGATCGTTCCTACTTCTTTTTTCAAGCTTTTTAAGTAGGTGAGTAATAATTCATAATCATCCAGCGTCAATTTTCCCTTGATTTGTATTCCAACCTTCCCATTTTCATTTTCTCGAAAGACGTGATACATCCTCTATTCCCTGTCCCGCTCCCATTTGTTTTATTTGATTCTTAGCCAAAGTTGTGCCACGAAAAATTCGTGGTGTCAGGCTTTGTTGTTTGGAGGACTTTGGGGAAAAAGAAGAAGCGAATAATCGCCGAGATGCGGAAAATAGCCTCATCCCTAGATTTGAGACTTGTGGAGGAACGCTACAAGGATTTTACAGAGCCTATGAAGAGTGAAGCCTTCGCCGATAAATAAATTTCTAAAATGCTATGGAAAAACCATTGATTTAATTAACTTGGAAAATCGAGATACTCAAATTGGCGTTCTCACAATTCAAAAGGAATCAGTTTTGCTCGCTTTAAGCTAGCGAGAACTCCCCCCGGGAAGGGCGGGGATGAGAGCAAGGTCCAGTGCCTCTGGCACATGGGCACTGGACAAGCGAAGCTTGAAACAGAAAGTACCACGTCCGTAAGGGCGAGGGTATCTATGTTATCGTCGTGACAGGAAGGTATTACTTCGTGCATTTTTGACGATAGATAGCTCGATGACAGAAAAAGATGTTTCATGTTCTATATTGCGGAATGTTAGGAGGGGTTCACGTTCACATTAGAAAATTGGAACAGCTCGAGCACCCTCCCAGTGGTTCTCAGGATTGGTTGTGTTCGATGGGGATACCCAACGTTGTTTAACTCCGTGCCCTGGCCGTTATGGGGAGGCTGAAGCCCTCGTCAGTATTCTTGAATCGGTTCAGGAATCCTTAAGCCAGGATTGGCCGGTTTAGCCCTCGTCAGTATTCTTGAATCGGTAGGAAGCCAGGATTGGCCGGTTTAGTTGTAGAAGTAGGAAGAACATTTTTGGGGTCTAAGGTGGGGGGGTCTCTCTGGGATTTGGGGATAGTAATGGACTGTTGATGACTTTTGCCAGAGGGGCTTTGTTATGGCTGTGCAAGAATGATCATCTTTTCCTTATCCTGATTGTTCTAAGTGTTTTGTCTCTTCATGGTTTCCAAAAATTCGATAGTTTCATCTAGCTTTTTTCTCTTGTCATCCTTTTCAATGGCCATTGAAAATTGGTTGGAATAGGTAAAAGAGGGATTTCTGTTAAATGCTAGCATGTCGTTCAGGAACAAAGGGAATCCCAGAGAAAAAGGCTTTTACCAATAACGGGTTTTCAACTGACATTCAAAAATTATCGTTATGTCTATTCTTCGGCAAGATCCCACGACAAAGGATTGGGTAATTATTGCTATGGATCGAGGCAAACGTCCTGATGACTTTCACAAACTAAAGACTCCTTCGCTTTTGCCGTCGCATGATCCAACCTGTCCCTTCTGTCCCGGGCAAGAAAGTTTGACCCCCTCTGAGATTCTTCGCTACCCACACGATTCCTCTTTGGAATGGCGTGTGCGAGTCGTTCCGAATAAATATGCTGCTGTGGGGCCGAATGTTGAACCCTACCGAAAGGAAATAGGCCACTTTTTTCGTGAAATGGGAGGTATCGGGCATCATGAAGTCATCATTGAGACCTCTCAACATCATCAAAACCTGGCTCGCATGCCCACTCATGATGTTGAATTAGTTTTGAAGGTGTGTCATGAGCGCTATGGTGCGTTGAAGCAGGATCCACAGGTAAAAAGTATTGTGTTATTTAAAAATCATGGCGAGCGAGCGGGAACATCACTCAGTCATCCGCATTCTCAAATTATTGGAACGCCCATTGCACCATTATTAATTCGGAAAAAGTATGAAGTGGCCATTAGTCATTTTGATGATACAGGGCGATGTCTCTACCGTGATCTGGTTGAAGAAGAACGTTCCGCAAAAATTCGAGTGTTGTTTGAGTCCAATCGGTACGTGATTTTTCATCCGTTTGCGTCTCGTGTTCCTTTCGAGACATGGATTATTCCGAAGTCTGAAGAAACGGCATTTGGACATGTAGCGCCAGGCCATCTGGCGGAATTGGCCGAAGTCCTTAAGAAAACCCTGAAGGCACTTGATGACGCCCTAAGCGATCCCGATTTCAATTACATCATCCATTCGGCTCCTCCCGAGGATGAAACCAAATTGTATTTTCTGTGGCATATTCAAATTTTGCCTCGATTGACCACCATTGCGGGATTTGAATTGGGATCAGGAATTTTCATTAACACAATTCTTCCCGAAGACGCTGCGGCGCATTTGAAGAACTATCTTTAAAGGGAAGCGGTGAGAAATGTGAAGATTCTGGTCGTTAATTGTGGAAGCTCATCCTTGAAATTTTCCGTCCATGACATGGAAACGGCAGGGCACCATTCTGAACGCAATTCAGAAGCAGGGGATGGTCAGACCTTGCTGTATGGAAAAATCACCGGGATTGGAGAGATGGCTCAATGTACACTGATCGATGTCCAAAATATGGCGTATATCTTTTCGAGACAAATTTCTAACCCCAACGAGGCCATTCAATGGATGTGTGATCTCTTACAGCAACATCCGTCTCCCTGTGGATATTGGAAGGATATCGAGGCCGTTGGACATCGAGTGGTGCATGGCGGAGAGGCTTTTACTCAAGCCGTTCGTATTAACGAACAGGTACTTGCGGACATTGAGCAACTGAATGACTTGGCTCCACTTCATAATCCTTTCGGCTTGATGGGTATCCGAAGGTTGCAAAAAGCCTTTGGCCAGACGTTCCCCATGGTGGCTGTGTTTGATACTGGATTTCATGCTGCGCTCCCGGCACATGCCCGAACTTATGCCTTGCCACTTGAGTTAGCACAGCAAGCCGGTATCCGGCGATACGGATTCCATGGCATCGCTCATGCGTCGTTGGCTGGTTCCTATGCCCGTTTTACCGAGCGATCCCTTCAGAAATCGCGCCTGATTACGCTGCAATTAGGCAATGGGTGTTCCATGGCTGCTATAGCTCATGGGCGATCCGTTGAGACCTCGATGGGATTTACGCCACTGGAAGGATTGGTTATGGGAACTCGTTCCGGAAATGTCGATCCGGCTGTAGTTTGTCACCTGATGAAGCATCATGCCATGAGCAGAGCGGTCGTTGAAAAACTCTTGAATGAACAATCTGGATTATTAGGGATTTCAGGTCGATCCTCTGATATGAAAGTCTTACTACAGGCGGCTGACGAGGAACAGGACAGACAGGCTCAATTGGCTATCGATATTTTTTGCCACCGTATCCAGCAATTCATCGGTGCGTATTTGGCGGTCTTACATGGCGCAGATGCTGTCGTGTTTGGTGGAGGGATCGGGGAGCAATCCCCAGAAATTCGGACAAAAATTTGTGCAGACATGGAATGGTGTGGGTTGCAATTAGACCCCGTTCGTAATGTGCAGGCAAAAAACTTACCTCGAGGACATGCTGTGAAGATTAGCGCGAAAGGTTCCTCCCTTGCTGCCTATGTAGTGGCGACGGATGAAGAAACACTCATTGCAAAAGAAACGGTTCATTGCCTTGAGCACGTGAAAGCGTTGTAGGAAGGCTTTAGGCGGGAACATATTACTGTGAGAGATCATGCAGAGTAGCAAGAAAGAGAATTGGATTCCGGCTCTCAATGTGGCGGGGACTGGGTTTGGGGGAATAAAAGCGGTTTCGCAGGTCTGGCCAATGGCTCCTCTCGTCATCCCCGCAGTTTTTGGCGGGGATCCATCCTGAAATTCCCAGATAGATTCCCGATTAATAATGTCGGGAATGACGAACATGGTGGGTTTTCGTTCCTCGGCATCGAGGGAGCAGTCTTTGAATGACAGAAGAGAGGGCAGGGATGATGGAATCAAGTCTTTTCACTTATCCTGCTTGATGTTCTGACAAGCATGGAGGGGCGCCATGTTACAAGAGGTTAATATTGGAAGGCGGTCGGGTTTTCAGTCGGCCAATATTGAACATTATCGTTGGCTCATTGGTGACGAACTGATTGATGAGATTCTTGAAATTGCCAAGGCATTAAAAGGCGTAAGGATCTGTCAAATCAATTCTACGGCTTTTGGGGGTGGCGTGGCAGAACTCCTGCCTCGGATTATTCCGATTCTGAGTGCATTAGGCATTGACTGCGATTGGCGATTGCTGCATGCGCCTGCAGAGTTTTTTACCGTGACGAAAGCCTTTCATAACGCCTTGCAAGGCAAAATCCATGAATTAACCACAGTCGAGAGAGATATCTATTCCCAGGTGAATGAGCAGAGTGCCAGGCTTCTTGAGACCTCTTATGATGTGTTCGTGATTCATGATCCACAACCGGCGGCTCTTCGCATGTTTGCCGGATCACGGCATAGCAAATGGATTTGGCGGTGTCATATTGACAGTTCGCATCCGGATAAGGAGGTGAGCGGATTTTTACGTCCATTCCTCGAGGAATATGATGCCATGATTTTTACCATGCCGCAGTTTGTCTTGCCCGAACTTCGGACTAAGCGTGTGGCTTTTATTGCTCCAGCCATTGATCCGCTTGCCACGAAGAATATGGAATTGCCGTTGGAAGTGTGTAAGCGGGCCATGTCCGATTCGGGTATCGATCCGGAACGCCCTGTCTTGCTGCAAGTTTCACGATTTGATCCATGGAAAAATCCTCTAGGAGTGGTTCGAGCCTATCAGTTAGTCAAGAAAGACATTCCTCATGTTCAATTGGTGTTTATTGGGGCGATGGCTGGTGATGACCCCGAAGGGTGGGTGCTGATGGATCAAGTTGAAGAAGCCTCGATTCAGGATCCGAATATTTTTATTTTTACCAATCTCGGTGGGGTGGGGAATGCAGAGGTCAATATGTTTCAACGCGGATGCGACGTGGTGGTTCAAAACTCGATTCGGGAAGGATTCGGCCTCGTGGTTTCTGAAGCGTTTTGGAAGGAAAAGCCTGTCGTGGCAGGAAAAGCTGGGGGCATTCCCATGCAATTTCCTGAAGCGTACCATCAGTATCTGGTCCAAGATAATAACGAAGAAGAATGTGCCGAAAAAATTCTTTACCTGTTGAAACATCCTGGTGAACGGGGATCATTTGGGCGGGCTGCCCGCGAACATGTGCGCAAACACTTTTTGACTCCGCGCCTGGTGCGTGATGAGTTAGAGTTGATCAAAGGGTTGATTGAAGAAGGGTGACCATGCCGTTTGGTTCTTCAACATGGGAAGCATTCAGCCGGTTTTTTGTATGTTAAGGGGTGAATATAATGAGGAGCACTCTATGTCCATGATATTGTCAAAACAAGAATTGGCTGAAATCGATGCCTACTGGCGGGCTGCAAATTATCTGTCAGTTGGACAGATTTATTTGCTTGATAATCCCTTGTTACACAAACCGCTTACACTTGATCATGTGAAGCGACGTTTGTTGGGCCATTGGGGGACAACCCCAGGTCTGAATTTTATTTATGTGCATTTAAATCGTCTCATCAAGAAACTGGATTTGAACATGCTGTACATGGCGGGACCCGGTCATGGAGGGCCCGGGCTTGTGGCGAATACCTATCTCGAAGGTACGTATAGTGAAGTGTATCCGAATATTTCGCAAGACTCAGAAGGCCTGAGAAAATTATTTAAACAATTTTCATTCCCTGGTGGCATTCCCAGTCATGTTGCACCGGAAACCCCTGGATCGATTCATGAGGGGGGAGAACTTGGGTATTCGGTGTCTCATGCCTTCGGGGCGGTGTTCGATACCCCAGATTTAATTGTCGCCTGTGTGGTAGGTGACGGCGAAGCCGAGACCGGACCTTTGGCCACGGCCTGGCATTCCAATAAATTTCTCAATCCAATCATTGATGGCGCGGTTCTGCCCATTCTGCATTTAAATGGATACAAGATCGCGAATCCAACTCTGCTGGCGCGCATCAGTCATGAAGAATTGCATAATTTATTTTTGGGGTACGGCTATCAACCATATGTGGTCGAAGGGGCCGATCCTGAAACCATGCATCGTCTCATGGCCAAAACCGTCGAGACCGCTGTGAATGAAATTCACGCCATTCAACAGCATGCGCGGAGTACCGGGGATGTTACCCGCCCGCGATGGCCAATGATTATTCTGCGAACGCCCAAGGGATGGACAGGCCCTCAAGAAGTTGATGGCAAAAAGACAGAAGATTCATGGCGGTCCCACCAAGTGCCTTTTTCGGATATGGCGAATAATAAGAAACATCTCAAACTCTTGGAAGAATGGTTGAAAAGTTATCGGCCTGAGGAGCTATTCGATGAGCAGGGACAACTCCTTCCTCGATTGGCCGCTCTGGCTCCAAAGGGCAATAGACGGATGGGGGCCAATCCTCATGCGAATGGCGGTCTTCTGTTGAAAGAGTTAAAGATGCCGGCCTTTCAAGATTATGCCGTGGATGTTCCTAAGCCAGGCACCGTCGTCGCGGAAGCCACACGTGTGATGGGTCAGTTTCTTCGAGACGTCATGAAATGCAATATGAGTCACCAAAACTTTTTGGTGTTTGGGCCTGATGAGACGGCTTCGAATCGATTAAGTGGGCTCTTTGAGGTCACGCAACGTCGATGGGTGGCCGAGACTATTTCCGAAGATGATCATCTTTCACCCGCCGGTCGGGTGCTTGAAATGCTGAGTGAACACACCTGTCAAGGTTGGTTAGAAGGTTATCTGCTGACGGGACGCCACGGATTTTTCTCCTGCTATGAGGCGTTTATCCATCTGATCGATTCCATGTTTAACCAACATGCAAAGTGGCTGAAGGTGACGGGGAGTGAGATCCCATGGCGAAGACCCATTGCGTCACTCAATTATTTATTAACCTCTCACGTTTGGCGGCAGGACCATAATGGATTTTCTCACCAAGATCCCGGATTTATCGATCATGTAGTGAACAAAAAGGCTGAAGTTATTCGCATTTATTTGCCGCCTGATGCTAATAGTTTGTTGTTCATCACAGATAAATGCCTTAGGAGTCGAAATCTGGTTAATGTGATTGTTGCCGGCAAACAACCTAGTTTGCAGTATCTCAGCATGGATTCGGCAATCAAGCATTGCACGGCAGGTATTGGCATCTGGGAATGGGCAAGCAATGATAAGGGGGGAGAGCCAGATGTCGTGATGGCCTGTGCTGGCGATGTCCCAACATTGGAAACGTTAGCGGCGGTGGATCTGCTGCGCAAACAAGTCCCTGATCTTAAGGTGAGGGTGGTGAATGTCGTCAATCTGATGAAGCTGCAACAGCAAAGTGAACATCCGCATGGTCTTTCGGATCGGGAGTTTGACACGTTATTTACGACCGATAAGCCGATTATTTTTGCCTTTCACGGGTATCCCTGGTTGATCCATCGATTGACCTACCGCCGTACGAATCACAAGAACCTTCATGTGCGGGGATACAAAGAGGAAGGAACCACCACGACTCCGTTCGATATGGTGGTGCTGAACGACCTGGACCGTTTTCACCTTGTGGCTGATGTGATCGATCGTGTGCCTAAGTTAGGCTATCTGGCGGCTTATACCAAGCAGGCGATTCGCGATAAACGGATTGATCACAAAGCCTATATCTCCACATATGGAGATGATATGCCAGAAATAAAAAATTGGACGTGGCCTTCGTAATATTTCCTACCTTCTCCTGGGAATGGCCACATTCCACCAAAGGCCACGGACGAGAATCCACGAATGCCATACAGGTTGAGCGAAATAGTATTGGGCAATACATTTTTTAGGGGAAGAAATGACTGAGGAGGCCGAGGTGACATGTAATTTTCGTCCTGAATGCTATAATAGTAAGGGTTTCATGAACCCTCCTTTTTATGGATTGGTATGAGAATCAGCGATTTTTTTCTTCTCATGGAGGTAAATACCAGAAATCTCAAGTATGGTCCCGTCTTCAAGTTCCATAGTGACGTAGTCGTGGTTTTTTGAAAGTAATTGTACTTCACCAGCCCATTGTGAAGGGGCAACGGAAACGATTTTCTTTCCACAAATCTTTTCTTTCAGTGTTTGGACACCAGTCGTTTTCATTGAGGTTCCTTTCAATTTATAAGAGGAGAGGTTAGTAAATTATGCTCTTTTCGCCTGATTAAAATTTCTAAGGATTGTACCCTTTACATAACTTCTCTCTGAATATAAACAAAAGCAAGCCTTATGCCTATATCTAGCTGCAAGTATCACCCTAGTTTCTCCTTAGGTCCATATTCTTTAAAAAATTTTGGTTAGGCAGAGAAAGAATTGATCTGTGTAGGTTTCCATAGGCAGGAACCGCTCTGCGAATGTTCCTCTATAGGCGCTTTTTCATCATCAATTGTACTCTGAAGAGAGGGTCAATGGAAAAAAGGATATATTATGGCGACCTTGAAATTCTCTGCGATAGTGGTTTGGTATTGTGCACTCTGGTTTGTCCCATGGGCATTAGGAGAGGATGGATTAGTCATGAACGAATCGAATAGCCAACTCCGGCAAAGGGAACGCGATTGGATGGTAGATTCTCAAATCGTTGATGGGGGAATCTCTGATCCCAAAGTCGTGGCGGCCATGAGGCATGTGGCGCGTCACCAATTTATCCCAGATGAGGAATCTGAGGACGCCTATGGCGATTTTCCCCTTCCTATTGGCCATAAGCAAACCATTTCCCAACCGTATATCGTGGCCTATATGACCGAAGCGCTTCGGTTGAAACCGGGAGAAAAAGTCTTAGAAATTGGAACAGGATCAGGCTATCAAGCCGCTATTCTGGCGGAACTTGGCGCGCAAGTATTTACCATTGAAATTGTCATACCACTTGCCCAACAGGCCAGAGCCAATCTGTCAAAATTGGGGTATGACCAAGTTTTAGTGCGAGTGGGAGATGGCTACCAAGGTTGGCCGGAAGAACAGCCTTTTGACGCCATAATCATTACAGCAGCGCCAGATCATGTTCCTTCACCCCTTTTAGAGCAGTTAGCCATAGGTGGGCGTCTCATTCTTCCGGTTGGAGACTCCTCACAAAAGCTTGTCTTGATTCGACGAACTGAAGAGGGCTACCAGAGAACTGAATTATTGCCGGTACGATTCGTTCCGATGACCGGTCAAGCGGAGAGGGGAAACGAGAAATAATGGTTCAGGTGCTCTTCCTCTCGCAAAAAGTTCCGGGCAAGTTTTCACAGTAAAGGGTAAGGAAAATGTCCAATAGTGAAATCCAAAAATCCCCAATAGTGGAAATAAGGGGAATAGTCAAGAAAGCTACTCATAGAATTCTAGGAAGTAAAGAACCCTCAGCAAACTAGAACGTTCTTAAACTATTACCTTTTTTGGGATCTAGGAAATGAATGTCGTTATCGGTTAAACACCCTCATTCTTTTGCATACCTGCCCCAGGATCGACGGTTGCTCCTCTAAAAAATCACCGAGTCTTAATTTTTTTTGTTTTTGGTGTGTCTTCGTTCAGTCCGGTTATGTAGCAAGGTGCATCATGGCATTTTTGTATCGTGAGGCATATTTCATCAAGGCGGAAATGGGTCCTCTGGTTGTTACTATAGAAAGCGACAAAAAACCGCCAATATTTGAAAAAGGTTTCGTGGTGTATAAGTTTGGCATAGACATAGCAACGGTACATTGTCGTCCAAGCAAACCAGTGAATCCCTTAATAACCAGTAATGTTATGGACGCTGGGGAGAGAAGGCATGAATGGGAGAGTAGGTTTTTTGTTGATTGTAATAGGTATGTGTATATGGGCTAATCCGGTATTTGGAATGGAGAAGGATATCATGGAGCCCCGTGTTCCCGCAGATAAGATGGGAGAAGCCAGGGTCTTGGTGAGCCCTTTACCTGATTCTCCCGAGGTGGTTGAACAGGGAAAAGCTATTTATGAAGGAAAGGGTACCTGTTTTAATTGCCATGGAAAGACAGGACGCGGGGATGGTCCAGGAGGGCTTTCACTCAATCCCTCTCCTCGAAATTTTCGACATCGCGGAATGTGGCGGCATCGGTCAGAAGGGGAAATCTTTTGGGTCATCAAATATGGTTCTCCTGGGACCGGAATGATCCCGTTTGGAGGGCTTTTATCTGATGAGGAAATTTGGAAGGTCATTCAATATGAACAATCTTTTTCTATGGGGCGGGGACCAGGAGGTATGGGGCGTCATCGGGGAATGGGATCGATGAGACATAGCGATCGTGGTATGGGAGGTCTGCCCCAAAGGCATGTGGAAGATGGTGAATGTTGTCAAGAAAAATAAAAGAAAATTTCGATGTGAGAGAGAATGAGAGATTCCTTCTCATTCGGTATGTCAACAATTTAGGGAGGAGGTTCGAGGATGAGCCTATTAACACGTTGGGATCCAATGCAAGACATTCAAGAATTTGAAAAGCGTCTTTCTTCATGG
The DNA here is from genome assembly GCA_965223185.1 of Nitrospirales bacterium. Classification (GTDB taxonomy): domain Bacteria; phylum Nitrospirota; class Nitrospiria; order Nitrospirales; family UBA8639; genus Nitrospira_E. The sequence continues at coordinate 2,373,388 of OZ244988.1, forward strand.
ATTGGTCGAGTTCCGATGAAAAAAGAAGGGGACAAAGAATCGATGCGCGCCATGGAGTGGGCACCATTAGTGGATATTTCTGAAGATGATAAGGAATACTTGATTAAGTCCGATCTTCCGGAGATTAAAAAGGAAGATGTGAAAATTTCAGTTGAGGGTGGAGTGTTAGTCATTTCAGGGGAACGGAAGTATGAGAAGGAAGAAAAAGAGAAAAAATTTCATCGAGTAGAGCGTTCCTATGGCCGGTTCGAACGAAGTTTTACGGTTCCTGATGATGCGGAAGAAGAAAAGGTCACAGCGCAATTTAAAGACGGAGTCCTCATAGTGCATTTGCCAAAAGGGCAAACCGCGAAGTCTAAACGGCTTCAAATTAAGGTCACATAAGAAGCAGTCTGTACTTATAAACAGCCTGATGTGAAGGAAGGATAAGTTGAACCTGGCAAGGCTGTGTGAGAATTTGAAACGATGTCTATGAATTGCACAGACGGACGTAGTGGGAAATCTGCCTGGCAAAATCTGTTCAGCTAGATTTTGTGGTCTTGTAGTGCTGCCTCTTGGGCTAGAATTTCCTCGGGATAACTAACAAGCATCAAAATAATTAGACGCATCCCAGTGCCTTTATATGGGGAGGGAATATTTCCTCCAGAAGATGTCAGGGCTGATTGCGAGTTGCCTTAAAAGTTCCTGACTATTTTAGACTCCTAGGTTTAGGAAGATGACCTGAAAAATTTCGTGTAAAAGTAAGTTCATCCTGAAAAATCACATGAACCCCTAAAAAATCCTCCAAAACCATAAGATGATTCCAAGGAAGCTAAGGGGAAATAAGAAACGGGAAACCTGATCAATCCGAATGGCCAATGGTTCTCTCCCCTGAGCCGCCAATCTTCCACTCGTGATGGCTTCCAGGAATGCCAAAAACACGAATGTGAGCGAGGTATAAACGAAGAGGTCAATCCGTGTCAGATAATCTGTTTTCGGGAGAATATGTTGAAGACTGAATAGAAAGGCAATCAGGCTGAGCATCATGCCGGTGCCAATCCCGGTTTGAATGCCAAGTTGACTGGGGGGAATCCAGAAGACCGCCCAAGATACCATGACTATCATGCAGAGTGGCACGAAAACTTTCCATACATAATACATGATTTGGCGTCTTACCTGAATTTCATAATCAAACCGTACATACCCTTGGCTCACGGTCTTTCCTTGGGCCACACCAAAATCAAATTTAGAGGAATGAGCGTTAATTCCTTCTACTGCCCATCCGGTTTCCGTATAGGTCTCCGAACTATCTGAAGCTTCAAACACAATTTTTACTTCTTCAGGGGAGTATTGGGTTGAGATGAAGGTGATAGGTAAGACTTGAGTATCCAGAGGAAATTCGCTGAGATTAAATTGAGTGCCAAAAGATCCCATGAGACGTTGCTTGCTCTGTATGGTCCCATCATCCGAGACTAGAAGAATCTGAGGTAAGCCAGTCTTCATGTTGCGAACATTAAGGGAAATCATCCCTGGGGTCCAGATTTGTCCCAAGGTCATCACGCAAGATTTGACCCCGGCATTGCGAAGCAATGTGCCGAGGCGGGGATCTTTCCATGTCGCACTATAGAAAAGGTCAACCACAAACTCTTGCTTGACGGTTATGATGTCGACGAGGTCCATGAGGAAGATTTTGACATGAATTTCTACCGGCTGGCCCTCTGGTGCGGGTGGACGGGTCATAGGAATCTCTGCGCCCAACTGACAGGGATCAAAGGCCGCAACAGGGCCGCTCCACATGAGCAAGAGTATAGATCCCCATAAAATGCCTTTGAGCATTCGGGAAATAATTGGAGTGAAAAACATGGTGGCCCCAAGGATTGCTCTCAATGCCTGAACCATCAATGGAGGTGAGTCAGATTACTCTATCGCAGCGCTTCACTAGTTCCGCGTATGAAAGTGTAACCGATTTTCATCGGTAGTCCAATTGTCATGGGGATCCTTGCTGTGGCCTCATTTTGGCGAGGTTGAGAGCAACTGAGTTGTTGGATTAATGATGATGTTTCAACAGTACTCCTAAGTTCACCGTGCTCTCATGGTATCCACTGATTTGTGATTGACTGGATAACAATAAGATATTAAGTTGGCCTCAAGAATGTTATTGGCCTTTTGAGAAGCATGTCAGTAGTCAAGTCGATAAAAATCCATCGATGATGTGCCTCTGGTTTTGCAGGGTCTAGCGGCAAAATACAGTCAAAACAGGATATGTCCACCAAACCACACATTGAGATTACGCAAACCTTCTTCGAAGCTTTCCTTCCGGTAGGTACCCTGAAAACCTGTAGTCAATACAGCCGTGTTAGTCAATTCGTAAATAAAACCGATATCTCCTGAGAAAATGTCCTCGTGCTCGCCATTCCGCTCGTCGTCGACAATGCCGGTCGTAAACCCGTTTCGTTCGTAATCGAGAGCAAACTCAAGACTCAGTTCTTTCAATAGTTCAAGGATGAGTTCTGCAGTAATAAAATGATTGAAATAAGAGATATCATCTTTGAGCAAAGGCTGCTTCCGACCATCTGCAAGCCCTCGTTCATAGTGATACCCTAGGGCTAACTCGATGTGGTCGTAAGCCTCCCATTCGAGATGAGTCCCGATGGTCCAGAAATCCGTGTTACGGTGATCAAACGCGTCGGTGTATCGACGAAGCCCGTAGCGTCCATAGAGAATAAGGGCAAGGTCTTCATGGACCTTCTGTGCAATCCCACCAGACCAAAAATGGGTCGTGACTTTCTCGTCTTTAAATTCATCCTGAGGATTTGCTACTGGCGTTCGTATTTCGTTTTTACCTAAAAAAAGATCCGGACCGTAGAAATAACGAACACCTACTTTCGTCTCTGCAGAAAGTTCCTGTGTAATTTGTATGCCAAGGGTTCCATGATTGAAGCGGCCATTGTCTGCAAACAGGAAACCTTGACCGCGCCCGCTCACCTCAGTTTGACTGCCTGGGGAACCAAAGGACTTGGTCACCTGCGCGGCCGGTTCGTACACAACATCTTCGCCTTGCTCCGCCAGAGGTCGGTCGATGATAGGTTGTGTTGGATCCTGGTTTCGCGCTAATCGACGCGTGGAGGAAAACAAGGCAGCATCATCGGTATAAAACAAGTAGCTTTCAGCTTTCACGGACCATTCGGCTAGACTTGTAGGGGGTGTAATTAGTTGAGTGCCAGTCAACAGGAGACCCAAACTGAAAGTTATGAATATTTTGCTAAAAAAGCGGTTTTGTGTCGTTCTCATTTCCCCATCAGCATGTATTGCTAAGTTGACAGATAGTTTGTCAATGTTTTTTAAAATAGTCAGGTACATCATGATGGTTTTACAAAGCCATTTTTAAGAAGAAGGTCTAAAAAATGCTAGAGCTCGAGACCTAGGGTGTCATTATCATCGAGCGACGAAGAGGTGAATCCCTTTATTTCTTATCGAGCTTGGTGTATTTGGATCCTTCTAAGGTCAAGTTGTACATCAGTCCCTTTTGGCCAAAGACAAATGCGAGAATGGGGTCCTTTATATTAGTCGAATCGATCGATCCGCCTGCTCCCACGGTCACAAGAGCCACAGAACCGTCCGCTCCCACCTCCCACCCTTGACTATTTTGAAAATTTTCAAGGGCTTCCTGCTGCACAAATACTAAGACAATCGTTTTAGCTTGAGCGCCAAATTGTAAACCGAACGATGCGGCAGCCGTATTGTAGTAATCTACGGTTTTCCCATCGATTCGCAGAGCTCCCTCTCCATATTCTCCACCAAATCCAAATCCTGCCTTCAACACTCTTGGGAATACCAGAACTCCTTTTGCCGTTTTTAAAAACTCTTCGCTTCCTTTGACGTGCTCCTGGAATTTCTCTAAGGCAACATCAACGCTCACATCAATTTCTTTGGCGGTGGCGGCATGGGTTGACGGAGCGGAGTGAAAAAAAATTGAACTAAAAGCAAAAAGTGAACACATACCCAGCAGGAAAACCTTTGAGGTTTGTGAAAAGGTGAATGGAAGATGTGATAACATGCAATCCCTCCTTTTATGAAAATAGATATACGTCTGGCGACTATGATAGCCCCGCTATCATCTTTATAGAGTCTCCCAGAAAATTCTGCTCTCTGTGTTTCATTTCCACCTTACAGTTCAGAAAATTCCCTAATCTTTGATTCATTTTGAGCCACCATTTTGGTTGCAGCGGTTCGGGTCAATCACGGTCGCACGGTGATTCCAACCAAAGCCGTGTGACGATTCCTGCCAAATGGCTGCAACCTCGTTAGGAGAAAGCCAGCGAACTTCTTGTTTGCGACAGGAATCTGGTAAATCACTGAGATCATTTAATCCTGAGGTTTAAATGGGTAGATGACCTTCCAATCTTTTTTCATATCTACAAACGTCCAATCGCGTGCTAATCCTTCCTCTAGCGCTTTGTCCAGGTGTCCAATTTTCGATTTGCGATCATAGGCCCATTCTCGATCGGCGTCTGTGTGGCGAATGATGCCCATAAGCCTGACTCCTCTGCCAGCAGCAGTCCATTGCAGCATTTGAAGATCGCCATCTGAATTCCCGAAGGCAGCGATAGGACGCCGACCGATAAATTTGTGAATTGCTACCGGCTTTCCGGCCTTATCGTCAATGAAGTCAATTTCAGGCAGACGAACAATCACTGGAATTCCATCACGAATTTCAAATTTGGTCTTAATACTACTGCCAACAACCTGTTCAGGAGGAATGCCATACACCTTTTCAACCCAGGGGCGCATAAATTCGATGCCCCCCCCTGAGACAATGAACGTCTTAAAACCATTGGCTCGAAAATAATCAAGCAACTCCAACATTGGTTGATAGACGAGATCGGTGTAGGGACGTTTGAAACGTGGATGTTGCGAGGTCGCGAGCCAGTCTTTCACAACCTTCTCAAATTCAACTGTAGTCATGCCGGCATGTGAAGCCATCATGAGTTGTAATAACCCCTTTTCGCCCGAGGCGGCTAATGCCGCCATATCATGTTCCAGGACCGCCTTGAAAGGCATTTGATCTTCCCACTCCGGATGTTGGGATGCCAGGCCTTTGACACGATCCATCGCGAAGAGCAATTGAAAGTAAGCCGGTTGTTCAGACCACAAGGTCCCATCGTTATCAAAGGTTACAATTCGCTCTTCTGAGGGAACAAAGTGAGCGGAGGAGGCCGTGGTCACTTCCTTGACGAAGTTCAAAATCTGTTGCTTTGTTTTTCCTTCTTTCCAAGAGGGTAATAAATTTTCTGCATAGACAGAGATTGCTGAAACCAACACATATAAACAGTAAATGCCAATGCACCACAAGATTCGTCTCTGTAATTTTCTATTCATCCGTTTTCCTCTTTTAAAGTAGAGAGTCAATGAAACTGTATGAAGCTAGAGTGGCACTACCTGCAGAGTCGTACCCTCATCCTCACAGATAAAAATCGGTGTTCTACGAATTTGACACCTCGGCAAGGCAACTTTTAATAACTAAAACCCTGAAAGAGACGGCACCCCAAGAAGCAACAGATATTGTGTCAATCCAATAAGGGGAGAGAAATCACGGGCCTCTAATAGCTAAGTGGCTGGGCATACAGCCTAGTTTGCCAAAAGCTGTTTAAATTAACCATACCCGCCTCATTTCGATCGTTAATTGGATTACGGAAATATAATTTCAATAATGGTGGGCAAGGCGAAAGTAAGAACTCTGGCAAGAAATCGTTCGTCTATTAGGAGGCACCGAATGGTCCGCTTCGGAGTTGAAATCCTACGCGCAGCTATTTGAAAAAGTATTAGGTCGCGTTAATGCTGCATGTTGACTCTGAGATGCAAAGGCAAAGCGGCCTAGACTTCTTTCTTCCCTGGGGAAGGTTCATCTCCAATGGTTGATCGATCATGACTGGCTAAAGGTAGGGTACCTGAGCGTTATCCAACTGACTGTGCGGGGGCGATCAACTGGCAGGTGGCGGAAACGTTTCGAACATCTCCGTGACAACATCGCGAATCTGATTTTCAACTTTCTCAGGGTCAGCATGTATCGTATCGTTTCCAGTTCCGCGCCAAAGCAGTAGTTTTGGTTCTGCCCCATAGATATCGACGACAAGAGTGCCTTTGACAACGGTGACCGGTGTGGCGGTTCCCGTTGAAAGACCCACGCCCCACATTCCCATTCCTCCGCCATATCTGCCGTAGCTCGCTCCCCATGAGGGGCCATAGCCATAACCATATGATGTCGTGGTGTAACTGACTTCTTTGCTCGTGGCAGCATGATAGGAGACGAACATGTCTGGGCTTTTGTCACTCTTTTGAAATCCTTTTCCAGCAAGTTGTTCATCAATGGCCGCTACAATTCTGCGATCCATAAGTGGGTTTTGGGCAGCTGTTCCCTCACCCCAGGCATAGGTTCGGTACTTCGTGAAGTCGGCTTGTTTATCGTAATCGATGTATACTTTGGATGTGCAGCCTACCAAAACTAAAATGAGAACCATGCTGACAACTTCTGTGCCCTTCAATATTGTTCTAGTCATGTCCTGTTCCTTATTTTTGTGAAATTTCCATCTACTCTTATGTGCTGCAAGTTAAGTATTGCTCCAGAGGTTTTGCTCGCATGTGGAGGTTAGGATAATTCTTGAAAAATGGTTCAGGATGTTGCCACACAAACAACTTTCGATTCAAGCGTGGCTTAGAAGGTGTAAGGGATGCAGAAACAACGAAAAATTCCCATAATATTCCTCACTCTAGATAAGCGAAAAATTTGATGCGGAAAAAGGCAAGAAACGCAGAAAATATCATAGCACCTAAGGAATATTTGCGATTTTTGCTTTTGTGTGAAGGACCTGCGCATCGCTTTTCCCAATTTTACGCTTTGGCCACATAAACTTTACTTTATGTTAAATTTTGACTAAAAGTCATTTTTTGTGCTACACCTAACTTATGCCGACATCGGAAAGGAAAAAACGAGAATACGCAGAGCGTGAAACATTAATCATCGATACCGCAAGGAACTTGTTGCTGGAGGTCGGCTATATTGAGCTCAACATGGATCGAATCGCGGAACTCACCGAATACTCCAAGGGAACTATTTATCAACATTTTTCCTGTAAAGAAGAAATTTTAGTTGCGATGCTCATTCAATCTGCACAAAAATGTGGCACTTTTCTTGTCAGAGGTTCTCAGTTTCAGGGCACTCCGAGAGAACGGGTGGCTGCGATGGCTTTGGGGTACGATTTGTTCATTCGTCTAAATCCTGATCATTTCAAATCAAAATTGCTCCTCCAGAATGAATCCATCAGGGGAAAGGCCTCTTTGGCTCTTCAGCAAAGTCTGGAAAAGGTCGAGCAGAATAATATCGGACTGGTGTTTGGAGTGTTACGGGACGCGGTTGAACAAGGCCATGTTCAACTTCGGAAGGGGGTTTCCATCCAGGAGGTTTCCTTTGGTTTATGGACAGGGGCTTTCGGAGCCTATGTGCTCATGCATTCCGAAGTGAACCTGGCTTCTTTGGGAATTTCAAATCCCAGGAAAGCGGTGTGGGACAACATTCATGCGTTGTTAGATGGGTTCGGCTGGCACCCATTTTTTCACGAGCTAAATTGGGACCAAATCAGGACCCGTGTTCTGAAGGAAATTTTTTCTCACGAGTCTCACCAAGCTGGTATGGCCTAGAACACACTATTTTTTTGATATTAGATGACGAAGAGTCAAATTTTGACTGCATGAAATTCTGATTAATGCTATAGGGTCATAACTAGTTTAGCGGTTTCATCAAGGCCCAGTTCCTATCCATCGAAAATGCAGGATTCGTTTGAGTGAAGAAACATCTCCTTGGAGGAAACTCTGAGAAAAAGATGAGAAAACCATAGGGGCCAGAAAGGAATAGCCTTATGTATTCATCAGGCAAGAATGATTTTTCAAAAACTATTCTATTGTCTCTAGCGCTTTCTTTGATGTGGTTGTTCAATTGGATACCTTTAAGGGCAGAGGCAATGTTGGTGGCTGGAAACGTTTTGCAGGAAAGGGAATTGGGTCCCATGACCGATCTCAGGGAAGAAAAAACGGGTAGATTGCATGATCCCATATTAAGATGGGAAAAACGATTGTTCGACGTCCCACTCATTAAACAGACGCCTTCTGACTACACCCTTTGGTGGAAGCACGGTCCGAATGTATTTCTCAAGGATCCAGGGAAATTCCCGGGTATCGAATTGGGCGTCGAAATGCATAGTTTCCGAGCTTTGCAATCGATCATCCCCGAAGAGAGGCTTCCAAAGGGGATGCAAGATAATAGTGGTGGGCCGCTGCTGCTTCCACCGTCTCTCAATGCCCCAGACTATAACGGTGGATTTCTACGGTTTACCTGGTAAGAGCTTAAAGGGTGTTTCTAGAATCCGTATTTCTCTCGTATTTGATCCCATCGGAGTTCAAACACTGTACGATGACTTTGGTTTTCAACTTGGTCGTGCCGATCCTTCCTTAGAAGGAAACATGAAGTGTGAAGGTGAATATGCCCGATAAAACGATTTGCATCGATAAGCTCGAAAACGTGATCATATTAGGACTTCGCAAAAACGGGACAAATTAGGAAGTAGCTGGAGTTTCTGAAATTTCTGGACATAGAACGGCCGGTTTCTGGAGAGTTGCCTAGAAACCTTTTCCGAGGGTTAGGGTATAAAATTGTCCTTCAAACCGTGCTTCGGCGCCAAATTCCTGTAGGCCATGAAACACGATGAACGACTCCCAGGGAACATACGTCAAACCGATTTGGCCCCCGGCTGCATGAACCTGATCCTTGACGTTAAACCGGCGGTTTACATCCGAGCCCGAATCTTTCTCCACCTGCCACTGGGAATAACCTAAAGCTCCCACTTCCAGTAAAAGCGAGTTGGCATCATTGAGTGGGAGATACTGACTGATTCCCCAATTCAAGGAAACCCGGTCTCCCGGGGTGATGTTCACATCTTCGATTTCGGAATGGGTTTCAAACGTTCCGGCCAATGTGACAGCCGTTCCTTTATGCTCCCAGGGGTACCAGGCAGTAGCCAATTGGAACTCATGGGTCCAAAAACCTAGACCGATATTATCCGGGTCAGCTTCGTCATATTTTCCTACCGGGGCGTAGAATCCATAGCCGGCCGCCACAGAATAATGAGCGCCCTCCCAGCCTAACCACAACGGCTTAACGTATAAATCACCAACCCCGAATTGGGATTCATCTGATTCGAGACCGAATCCTGTCTGGGTACGTAAGGACGCCTGCACGGAGGTATTCCCAAATGTGGGAATGATTTGCGCGCCATATTTGGCGCCCAAAAACTCCCATGGGCTCACCCAGACAAATGCCGGAGCCACAACGAAAACATCGACGTCGGTTTTCACGTTGAGGGTGGTGACCGGGGTGTTGATGGAATTCACTTTATTACCGGCTTTATTTCTGAAGGTATCCGCGTTGTAGGCAGCCAAATACTGGATGAAGTAAAACCCAGGATCAGGGACGACTAGGTCGCGAATATTGGGTAACCCTGGGGCATAATGCCCTAATTCCCCGGCCTGGGTGGTACTTGGCCCACCCCACAGGAGACAAAGCATTCCAAGGAGTAATCTCAACCCTTGCATTGAAAAAACTCGGAGAGAAGGTAGAGGTTGATCGTGAAATGCCCGAAACTTAAAGTACATGATTGGTCCTTGGGTTTGGTGAATAGATTTGGAGGTGGAGAAAAATTGTATAGCACTTTTGAGATTTATGCCATGGGAATTTTTTTTACAACCTGTACTGATGGAATAAACGTGAAAAAAATCAATCACAAATTCAGAGTTGCCAAAAAGGCCGCCTTTGTCACAAGGCAAAGGCGGCTTATCGGAAAGAACCCTTTTTGAAATCTTAGTGTGATCCTGCCCCAGTGCTGAGCTTGGTCATCACGTCATCCAACCTAAAGCTGGACAGTTTTGACGTGGAGAATACTCCTTAGATGATCAGGATATTAGGTTGATCTTGTGCCTGTAGGCTGCCAGGCCAAAACTCAACAAGAGGCTAAAAACGAGGATCTCTCACTGTAATGAACATGCGCCTGATGGTTTGATCCTAAACATTTTTCCCAGAGGAAAATGTGAGCTTAATACATCAAGGGTATATTGGCTGCGAGGTCCAACTTGATGGCAGCACGAATTTTGTTTTCCATTTGCAGGTAACGGGCAACTTTTTGGGCTGGGAGCACCTTCAAGAGTTTTTCGGCATACTCCCGTCGCAAAAGGACCTCCGCCCCTTCTGTTTTGATTGCCTCGTTAATAAGTTTTTTTGCAAGCGCATCAGGCACGGTACCTTTGTTGTAAGCTTCGGCATACTCACCGATGAGGCCACCCATATGACTATTTATATTTGCTAAACCTTCTTGAAAGCCTTCATAGAGTGGCCAGAAATCCTTAGATTCTTGGTCATTCAATTCCATATTGCCGGCGATAAGCAGTTTTTTGTCGGCTTTCACTTTATCCAGCAGAATTTGCATGTTTGTGCTCTGTGCATTTTCTTCTGCAAAGGCAGAGGCCATACACATGGTGATTGGAAGGATGGCAAACATAATGAACTGTTTGAATTGTTTCATAAGAAAATGCTCCTACAGGTTAGGAAAATGGTGGCAAAAGATGAGGAAATGAATAAATCGCTTTCTTCATGAAATTAAAGGTAATTAAAGTAGCAGAGCTTTAAATTGAAGTAAATATGATTCATCGTTGTCTTGGAATTCAAGAAACCATTTCCACCTTTACTTTTGATGCTTCAATCAAAGATGACTGCCCTCAATATGCGTCATAGCACAAGGTCTTTTGCAGAATTCTATAGGTGAAGATTCAGGGCTGTTTATACGGGATGTCCATTGATGATTACCCCAATAAATCCAAGCTCAAACCAAAATTTATAGAGGTATCAGTGGACTTCCGACCTTCGGCGGGTTGGGAATTGTACCGTACATTGTATTCTAAGCGAATAGAGAGGTCTTGGTAGATTTTAACACTGACTCCCTGATTGGCGTTCACACGTAGGGCATTATCATGCCCAATGTCTCGCGTTCCCGTATGATCATGCCAAAACTTAAGATCCCCTCCAAAGAATTCTAAATTCCAGCGAGTTTGCCATGAAAAACCAGGGATGACCTCACTCGGTTCAGACGTAAAGTCCTGATAGACGATATTTGGTCCTGCCGCGATCGTCAGAAAATTGGTCCGGTGGTCCAGGACATCATACCCGACCCCAATGATGGTCGTACTACGTAGTGAGAGGTTTTGAAATTTGTCGTACTCTAGGAAATTAATGACCGGTAAATAGGTTCGTTTGGTGAGAAAGTAATCCCATCGGGTATTCAAATTAGCATTTTGTGCATTGATTTCACCTTGGGCTTTACCGCGATTCGCCCGTCCATCCAGGATAAAACGATGCCATCCTTTGTATACGGTTAATGTTCCGGAGGCGTTAAGAGATTGCGTTTTCGTATTTCCGGTGGTGGCACTCCCCCCAAGTCCAAGAGTTCCCCGGTAGGAGAGCTCAAACAGATTAATGGTTTTGATTTTATCCAGTTGAATAGGGCCATCTGGATCGAGACTGAACAAAATCAAGCGATCTCTATCACGCACTCCGATATCATCAGGAATAATCGCACCCTCGTGGAATGACACCCAGAAGGGACGTTCTGAAGTCAGCCCCTTGACATCATCCCAGTCGATTTTAATGATGTCAGCATAATCTGTATCAACTTTAAGAACCGTGCCTTCCATGGTGATAATGTCCCCACTGATGCGATCGCCGTTCTTGAGCAAAACGACATCCGCGGCCTTGGCTGCCATGGGTTCCCACCATAACAATGTTAGGAAAACTAGGTTCAGCGCTGTGCAATAAGGCCCACGTTTTATTCGAAAGCCGAGAAGCTTCATCATTTTTGTCAGAATTAACAAAGGGGGAAAATGGCTGGTGTCGAAGCGTAATGGATGCGTCAGTACATAGCGTTTCAACGTTCTGGTGGATGAATGTGAGGAGACTATTGTAATCATTATCCCCTGAAGATGGAAATAACGCTTTGGGGAGGCCAGTCCAGAATCGTCATCGAGAATAGCTCTGTTTAATTTTCAGATAGATCTCAGGATAAGTCGCCTAGCTATGACATCATGAAATTGAATCTCGGAACCAGCCACCGAAGCTTCCAGCATAAGTGTTGTTGAGTTAAAAATAAGGTTCAAACTATCTGGCGGTGTTCCACGGCGAAGATCTGATTGTTGTCATTCTTTTCCATTTTGCATAAAGTAAAAGGCCAGCAATGTTCCATACATAAAACTCAATGGAGTAAAAATGAAAATACCAATTGCTGCTCTGGGACTATTGTTGACGTTGGGAATATTCCTCCCCGTACCAATTTGGGCCGCAGATGATTCAGAATTAGCCAAGCAGACGCAAAATCCAGTAGCGGATCTCATTAGCATTCCTTTTCAAAACAACATCAATTTCGGATTAGAGCCCAATCACCGAATGCAAAATGTGCTGAACGTTCAACCTGTCATTCCTGTAAATTTAACGGACAAATGGAATCTGATTACGCGGACGATTCTGCCTATCATTAAACAGCCTGACCTCCGTACCACTAGTGAGGATACGTGGGGAATTGGCGATATCAATATATCCTTGTTTTTCTCTCCGGCCAAAAGTAAAGGTGTAACTTGGGGCGTCGGTCCCGCTCTGCAAATTCCTACAGGTACGGATGAAGTCTTGAGTTCCCGGAAGTGGGCGGCTGGCCCGACAGGGGTAGGACTCATTATGCAAGGCCCATGGGTGGTTGGCTTATTAGCAAGCAACATATGGTCCTATGCGGGGAATGACGATCGCAGAGATGTGAGTCAGTTTTTGGCGCAATATTTTGTCAATTATAATTTGCCCGACGCCTGGTATTTGACTGCCGCTCCAGTGATTACGGCTGATTGGGAGGCTGTAGGGAAAGGGAATAAGTGGACTGTGCCAGTGGGGGGAGGTTTTGGGAAAATCTTTCGGATCGGGAAACTTCCTTTTAATGGAAGCATTGCAGCTTTTTCTAATGTAGTGAGACCGGATGGTGGAGCCGATTGGACGTTACGCATTCAACTGGCTTTGCTTCTCCCCAAATCGCTGTTTTCTAATGGTCAATGAAACCAGGGGGAGATCAGTCATTGAACGGGAGCGTCTTTTACCCACCCGGCCTAAGTTTTGTGATCTGCTCTGGCTGCCTGGCGAATACAGATGCGATAGCTCTTAAGGATAGGGAAAGAATTTAGCCATAACATTATAGGTCATACGATTTTCGGATCGAAATAAGAGGTGTATGTGTGAGTGGAGTGGATTTTGGGGGCTTCTTCAATATCGGAAGAAGTCTTGCCGCTGTACTCCTGAAACTCATGGTTGCATAAATGGTTTGAGAGGAGGGGAGGATACGTGAGGTTATCACAACAGCGTCCTCAGGAAACATGTAGGTTACAGGCTGTAATGGTCAAGAAGTCTAGTTTTCACACAAAACTAAGGCCTGTGTCTGAAAGGGAGCGGAAAATACAATCCGCGTAACCGGAGAATACATGATGGGACTACTCTCGACTGTGAAGCATGAGGCTAAAGAAGTGGGTTTGGTCACCTTGTATTTCTTCTTGTGTTTCGGCATCATCTTGACCCTGAAGAAATTGATGCTGGCGACCTATGCTATAGAGTTCTATGCCATTTCTGGCGCTGTGGTCGGAGCACTGATCGTGGGGAAAGTGTTGGTATTGTTGGATAAAACCCGGGCGGGAAACCGGTTCGATGCCAGTCATTCAATCGGTGTAGCGGTTTTGTACAAGACCACGGTGTATAGTGCCGTAACCCTCCTCGTTCTGTGGGCCGAAAAAATGTTTCATGCCTATCGGGAAAGTGGCATGCTGGGTGAGGCTTTCATGGAGGTCTGGACCCACCGAGATCGCAACGTCATCTTTGCTAAGGTCATATGCATTGGGTTGGCCTTTTTGGGCTATCATCTCTTTAAAGGTATCGATCGGCGGTTGGGTGAAGGGACGTTAAAACGCCTGGTGCTCAAGCGACCGTAAATTTTTGCCATACTCGCTTTTAGGTTGCTGCCTCCATCATTTCCTCATGTTTTGCGTGCTACTGACTACAAAGCGCGTCGTGGGTATTGATATAAACTAAACTGGCTGGAGTTGTTCTATCAAAACTTTCAGAGGACCACGGTTTGTAACGGTAGGGGAATGCTCTTCTGTCCGAAGGGTTCCGAAAAACGGATGAAACAAGTGTCACAGATATTGATCATAGGAACCTATACCTTGGACAAGTGATGTTTTGATCGCACATGAATCTGGAATTTTTTAGGGAGAGCTACCTCGCAGGAAGGAATTGATGATGAAACAAACCATTTTCTTTGTTCTTATTTTTTTTTCCATGATGACGCAAACAGTCTTTGCTCATATGGAGAGGCCCAATGTGGTATTAATTTTTCTCGATAATTATGGGTGGGGGGAGCCTGGGGTTTATGGAGGAGGCATCTTGAGGGGTGCACCTTCCCCTAGGATTGACCAGCTTGCAGCAGAAGGCATGCGCTTGCTCAATTTTAACGTCGAAGCTCAATGCACGCCTAGTCGGGCGGCCCTTTTAACTGGTCGTTATGCCATCCGGACCGGAAATGCTTCCATTCCGCTCGAAACCCCGGTTTATGGGCTGACCCAGTGGGAATACACCTTGGCCGAAATGTTCTCCGACGTCGGGTACAGCACCGGCATGTTTGGTAAATGGCATCTCGGCCACACGACCGGTCGTTACCCCACAGATCAAGGATTTGACGAATGGTACGGCATCCCGAATTCTTCGGATGAGAGCGCCTGGCCGGACGATACACGATACCGGCCTGATTCCCATCCCTTTGCCCATCCGGAGTACATCATGGAAGGCAGAAAAGGCGAAGAGCCGAAGAAGCTCCGTGTCTACAACACCGAGGAACGATTGCGGATCGACCAGAGTCTGACCGGTAAATCTATCGAATTCATGAAGCGCCAAGCCCATAAGAAGACACCGTTCTTTCTCTTTATCCCGTACACGATGACACACATGCCCGTGGCGCCCCATCCGGATTTCCGAGGAAAAACCGGCAATGGAGATTTTGCCGATGTTTTAGCTCAAATCGATACCCACGTTGGTATGCTGCTTGATACCATTGATGAACTGAAAATCCGAGACAACACCATCTTTATCTTTACTTCCGACAACGGGCCGGATCCTACAGTTCCGCATCAGAGCTTTTCCGGACCCTGGAGCGGCAGTTATTTCACAGGCAAAGAGGGCTCACTACGAGTCCCGTTCATTGTTCGATGGCCAGGCAGGGTCCCGGCGGGGGCCGTCAACAACGAGATCGTTCACGAGATGGATTTGTTCCCCACGCTCGCGCACATTGTCGGCGGACGTATTCCACAAGACCGGATAATCGACGGTGTGGACCAATTCGAGTTTTTCACGGGCAAACAGGAAAAGTCTGCACGGGAGCATGTCGTCATTTACGTAGGCAAGGAGTTGTACGGAATCAAGTGGCGAAACTATAAAATGATGAGCAAGGAAATCGACAGGGCCTTTGCCGATCCCACCCGTAGCTATGGCGTTCCATTGATATATGACTTGCACACTGATCCCAAGGAGGAAAACCCCCTACACTCTCGGTGGTACCACAATGGATGGATTCGCTGGCCTGCGGGGGAGTACTTGGTCAAGCACTTGGAGTCGCTCAAGACAGAACCACCGATTCGTCCTGGCACGTTGGATCCATATGTCCCACAAAATTAGTCGCTAAACAGAGCGTTCAAAAATACATGTAGATGACGGGGCCTTTACACCACGTAGCGTTTTCGATGTGGGTGTAGTAGGCCACATCCTTTTTTCAGGAAAATATTCAGTGGTACAAAGAGTCGAGTTCTCGATAGATATAGACCAAAACCTATCACGCGCTAGGTTGGCTGAGCCACCGTGTGGTGGAAACGCGACCAACCTGGCTAACTCCTACTATAGCCTACGGGATCGGAACGATTGCTTCCTATTGGCTGATTGAACGCGTCTTGGCAATCGTGCGTCCCGTTTGACCGGGTGATGTTTTTAAGAAGAATGGTGGAGGTATCCATTTCATTCGGATACACCAGCATCTCTGCCCTGCCTCCTTTCTATAATTTTAACTGCCAGGGTTGACGGAAAATGGTTTTGAAAGAGCGATAAGGGTATGGGTAACCCGAATGTGTTCTTGTTCTTGAGCCAGGCTGGGATAATGTTGTTGGACCAAGGCAAAGAATTGAGAATGTCGCTCGGATGGCACCTGCAGGATTTGGGTGAGAGAAGTCAAATACTCTCCTTGTCCCTTGGCCAGGTCCGATTTCAGATTGTCTAAATTGATGGCCACGAACACATGGGGCTTGTACTCTTCCTTGACCAAACCTTCTCCACTGTACCAGTCCTCAGGAGTCGTGGAGGAAAGGATGTCATTGATGGTTTCCGTGGTCGAACACCCGAAACCTGAAAATAAAAGCGCCCCAAGAAAAATGATTCGGAATGAACGAAGACCGGGATGGGGTAAAGTACTCATAATGAGTTCTCCTTTGTAAAATGGGCTTTTATCCCTATCTATAAACGGCCATGAAATGGGTATTGTATGAAACTTTCCTCAAGAAAGAAATTCTCTCTGCGTACATGGGTGACAAGGCCAGCTCCTAGGTGACCTTATTTAGGAAAAGTTATGGCGCGTCGCAATGTTCTGATCCGGATGGGTATCGGGTTGGCCCTGAGTTTACTTGCCAACCTGACCTATATTTGTACCCTTTTTTTCAGGAAGATGGCTATCGAAAATCCTTGGAAGGAGGGTTCTCTGCCGTACTGGGCCGGCCGGTTAGTCTGGATGGACCTATTTCTTTTACCTTTTCCTTGCAACCACAATTCATAAAAACCTGGTCTTGGATACCCCTCAGCTTGCTGAGGGGAGGAAAAGAGCAAGCCCGCGAAGCGGGCTTCGTCTGGTATTCTCCCCTGCATGAGTCTCAAACGCACTCGGGGCGCGGTTTACGATCTCAAATATCATGTGGTGTGAGTGCCTAAATATCGTCGGATGGTACTGGAAGAGCGCATAGCGAAGCGATTGCAGGAGATTTTTCAAGAGATGGCTGAGTGGAATGGGTTGACGATTGATACCCAAGAAGTCTTGGACGATCATGTGCCTATCTTGCTGTCGATTCCCCCGCGCTAGAGTCTGGCTCAGGTGGTGCAACGGGTGCAAGGTATTTCGGCTCGGTTGGTCTTTCAGGAATTTCCCGAAGTGAAGCGTCACTTGTGAGGTGGGGAATGGTAGAATGATGGCTTTTTTGTTCGGAGTGGAGGAGACAAAGTTCCCGCAGAGGGAATTCGACGGTATATTAGGCATCAGAATGATCCCAAACAACTAGACTTGGATTTCTGAAATTTTAATGCTTCCCAGCTTGCTGGGGGGTTCTTTACTACAACAGCGTTCTCTATGGCATTGAAATCAGAAGGAGTGAGTACGCTGAACTGTTCAGTGGGTTGTTTTGACATTAGATGAAGGACATATGAAGACTGAGATTATCCTAATTGATTCGACGCGCCTCACCATTGCAGGAGTCGGGACTGTAAACCTCGCCGGCGAAACGATAAGTGAGATACTGACGCCGCGACCCAAAGATCCCAGTTTGCTTAGTCTTGCTCATACGGTTCGATTTACGGAACCCCTGTCAGATCTTGATGTCACCAGAGACAAGTTCCGGGTTGAAAAAAGCGAAGGCGGGAGGTTACTCGAGCTCACGTCTCCGATAGACTGGGGGCTTGCGATCCCACAAATTTCTGGAACTACTATGGGGACGATGAATCAAAATTCCTGCCTTGAGGCCTTGAAAGGCCGGGCTCATACTGCCAAGGCTCTGGATGATGTGAAAGGTGGTTGGTGGGGAAAGATCAAAAAAGCGTTTTCCGACCTTCTGAGGTCTTCCGAAGTTTCCTCTGATAACTCCCAGTAAAAGAACAAATCAGTGAACCAGATCCTAAAAATTTTTCTCCTATGCCTTCTTCTCTCCAACTCTGTTGTTCTAGAAGGATGTGGAGAGGATCCAACTTCTAAACCAATAGCCCCATCTCAACAAGATTCTCAATTATCTGAAAATCCTTTCTACGCAGGCTCTAAGGCTTGTGCCGTCTGTCACCACGTCCAATATGCTGCCTGGCAGACCTCTCACCATGCCTATTCAATGCAACAAGCCGATGCGAATACAGTGCTGGGCGATTTTGATGACACGGTTTTTACTCAGGGGGATCAGACCTCCCGCTTCTCTCATGTCAACAACACATTCATGGTTAAGACTGATGGGCCAGATGGCCAACCACATGAGTACCAAGTCGCGTATACTTTCGGTCATGCGCCCTTGCAACAATACCTCATTCCATTTTCCAATGGGCATTTCCAAGCGCTTGGCATCGCGTGGGATACCCGATCTGCGGAAGCCGGTGGTCAACGCTGGTTTCACCTATACCCTAATGAACGGATCGATCACACCGACCCCTTACATTGGACAGGCCCGAATCAGAATTGGAATTACATGTGCGCAGACTGCCATTCGACGAATCTTCAGAAAAACTTCGATCTTGCTCGGAATACGTATAAGACGACCTGGGCTGACCTGAATGTAGGTTGTGAAGCCTGCCATGGTCCAGGATCGCACCACGTGAATTGGGCAAGAGTTTCGGATGCGGGAAAATCCCCTGGATCTCAAAAAGAGAAAGGATTAACAGTGGAATTTCCCACTTTCCAGAAGGGAGCATGGCAGCTTTCTCCAGGTTCCGATACGGCTACACCCCAAACCGTGGTCCCACCCTCTTTAGAAATTGATACATGTGCCCGTTGTCATTCCCGGCGCAGCATTATTTCCGAAAGTGCACATGCCGGAGAACCGTTTCTGGACCATTATTTGCCAGCACTGCTCGAAGAGCGGTTGTACCACCCCGATGGCCAGATCGCTGAGGAGGTGTATGTCTATGGGTCTTTCCTCCAAAGTAAGATGTACCAAAAGGGTGTGACATGCCATGACTGCCATGAACCGCATAGCTTGAAATTAAGGGTGACGGATAACAGGCTTTGTACGCGGTGCCACCGTTCAGATAGGTTTGATTCTCCGTCGCACTATTTTCACCAGTCCGATTCAGCGGGTGCTCGGTGTGTTGAATGCCATATGCCGGCCAAGACGTATATGGTGGTCGATCCGAGACGAGATCATAGTCTCCGTATCCCGCGTCCGGATCTTTCCGTGACACTGGGGACACCCAATGCTTGTACCCAATGCCACAAGAATAGAACCCCTCAATGGGCAGCCGGAGAGTTAAAGAAACGATACGGAGATCCACGGCGAAACGGCTTACATTACGGAGAGGTGTTGGATGGGGGGAGAAAAGGGAATCCCGGAGCTGATGTACTATTATCGAGATTGGTCAGGGAAGAAACTCAACCGGAAATCGTTCGCGCGTCAGCTCTTTCTCTTTTAAGCCGTTACCCCGGTTCTTCTACCGTAGAAGCTGTCACTCTCGGGCTTCATGCTAAAAATCCTTTGGTTCGGATCGGAGCGTTGAGAGCTCTTGAAGCTGTTTCACCTCAAAAGTGGCTGGCATTGGCTCGACATTTGTTGACCGATAAGATACGCGCCGTCAAGATCGAGGCCGGGCGCCGCCTGGCGTCCATCCCATTGGATTCCGTCTCTCCGGCTGACCAGGTAAATCTCAATCGAGCGGTGGAAGAATATCTTCAGGCTCAATGGGTGATTGGTGAACGGCCGGAGGCCCATTTAAGCCGCGGGTTGATCTATATGGACCGTGGACAGTTCAAGGACGCTGAAGAGGCCTACCAGATGGCTTTGAAACAGGACGAAAAGTTTTTTCCGGCCCTTGTGAACTTGGCAGACCTCTATCGGGTACAGAATCGAGATCAGGATGGAGAGGCGATTCTTCGAAAAGCGCTCACGCTGGCACCGGACAATGCCGAGGTGCTTCATGCCCTTGGCCTTTTATTGGTCCGTAGTGGTGGTATAAAAAATGAAGCTCTTGGGATGTTTGAACAGGCCAGAAAACTTAGACCTGAAAACCCACGATACGGGTATGTATATGCCGTGGCTTTAAGTTCGGCAGGGAAAAACAAGCAGGCGTTGGCGGTCTTAGAGGGTACCTACCGGCGCCATCCGAATGATCCGCAATTGGTGTTTATGATAGCTTCTCTGTATCGTGATGAAGGGAATCGCACCAAAGCCAGACAATTTGCCGAACAACTCTTGGCCTTGGCACCTCACGATCCAGGTGCGCATCAGCTTTTGGAATCGATCAAATTGATGAAATAGCAGTGCGAACTTTCTTCTTTTGTATGGAGCTGCAAGAGAAAAGAAAATCGGTACATTTAGGGTTCAGTCCAAATTGGAAGAAAATTTTCATGAAAACATTTGGCCCTGAGCCTGATCCATAAGTCGAGCCACCAGGCAGAGAGACAACCGAGAGACAAGCCATAGTCGAAGCGAAGGCTGACACTGACCCTCATCACCCAGAGTCCCTTGTCAGAGAATCATATGTATATAAAAAAAGAGGAGGCTCGCTCATGAGATCTGAGATCATTTTGGCTATGGTTGGAAGTCTACTCCTACTAGGATGTGCCGAAGTCCGGTATGTGAAGACAGGCGCTACCCAAGAAGATTTTGAGACCGATAAAGTCGAATGTCATAATCAAATCTTGATGTCCTCGAGTGGAATCGCTCTCGCACGAAGCACAATGGGCAAGCCAGGGGTTGGTCAAGGTATTGCGACTCAATCGGCCAGTCAACAGGCTCATCGCGATGTTGAGCAGTGTTTGGAAGAAAAAGGTTGGACGAGAGAAACAGAATCCAAGTGAGTTTTTGACTGTACCAGTGAATATGTATCTCATGGTAGTCATCGAAATACATGGGATGCTGAAACGGAAAGCGGGATATGTCATGGAGTATTGTAAGAGGACATTCTTTCTTGCGGTTGTTCATCTTTTCGGGATTTGGCAAGGCCGTTAAACTTCGCCCTCAATGACATAGTTGCATGATTTTACCCAAACATTTACTATGTCAACTCTTTAAAAAAAGCCGCTTTCATAATGTGCTCAAAGGAAGGAGAAGGATGATGAAGTTGCTCCGTCTTATGTGTGTTGGGCTGTTCGCCCTATTGGTTATTCCAAGTTTTGCGGAGGCAGCTAAAAAACCCAATATTCTTGTCATTTGGGGAGATGATATCGGTTGGTTCAATATCAGCGCCTATAACCAAGGTATGATGGGATATAAAACCCCCAACATAGACAGTATTGCCAAAGAAGGCGCCTTGTTCACCGACTGGTATGGCGAGCAGAGTTGTACGGCCGGACGTTCAGCCTTCATCACCGGACAAAGTGGTTATCGCACCGGCAACCTCAAGGTTGGTTTACCGGGCGCTAAAGAAGGCCTGCAGGCCCGCGATGTGACGATCGCCCAGTTGCTCAAGGCGCAGGGCTACATGACTGCTCAGTTCGGCAAGAACCATTTGGGCGATGCCGACGAAACGCTCCCGACCGCACATGGATTCGACGAGTTCATGGGGTCGCTCTATCACCTTAATGCCGAGCAAGAGCCCGAAAACCCCGACTACTTTAAGGATCCCGCGTTGAAGAAGAAATACGGCACACGCGGCGTCATCCATACCTGGGCTAACCCGGACGGCACCCAGAAAATCGAGAGTACCGGCCCGCTCAACATTGAACGCATGAAAACGATTGACGACGAAGTCACCAATGCCTCCCTGGAATATCTGGAGCGTGCGAAGAAGGCCAACAAGCCGTTCTTCCTCTGGTGGAACTCCACCCGTATGCATATCTTCACGCACCTCAAGGAAGAAAGTGCGGGGAAAACGGGGCTGGGTACCTATCCGGACGGCATGGTCGAACATGACGCTCATGTCGGCCAGTTGCTCGACAAGCTCAAAGAGTTGGGCCTCGAGGACAATACGATCGTCATGTATTCGACCGACAACGGTGCTGAGAAGTTCTCCTGGCCTGATGGCGGCACCTCCCCTTTCCGCGGAGAGAAGAACGAGAATTGGGAAGGGGGGTATCGCGTACCGACCATGATCAAGTGGCCGGGAACTATCAAACCCGGCACCGTCAATAATGAGATCTTCTCGCACATGGATATGCTGCCCACCATCATGGCCGCGGCAGGAGTTCCGGACGTGAAAGAACAATTGATGAAAGGCATGAAGGTGGGTGATAAAACCTTCAAGGTCCACCTGGACGGCTACAACATCACCGACGCACTGGCCGGAAAAGGTCCGTCACCACGTCACGAGTTCTTTTATTGGAATGACGACGGCTCGTTAGTGGCACTACGTTACGACCAATGGAAGATCGTCTTCCAGGAGCAACGGGCGCATGGCTTCGATGTCTGGGGTGAACCGTTTGTGCCGTTGCGGTTGCCAAAAATTTTCAACCTCCGTACAGATCCATTCGAAGAGGCAGACCATGTCGCCATGGATTATAAACACTGGATGATCGATCGTGTATTTCTGCTTGTGCCGGCGCAAGAATATGTCGCAAAATTCTTGAGCACGTTCAAAGAATTTCCCCCGAGCCAGAAAGTCGGCAGTTTCTCGCTCGATAAGGTATTAGAGAAGTTGCAGTCGGCGCAGACCAGTGGCAATTGACCTACGCTGATTCTGAACGCTAGCTGAATTATGGGCCGCATCCGGGGCAAACGGATGCGGCCTTTTTTATCGCCGCCCTGTTAATATCCGCACCTTTGTAAAAGCCAAGATTCCCAGACTCTCAACCAGCGCCGATGCCACAGCTTTTTTGTCAAAATTTCAACCGAACTGGCGGTGTAGCATGGCGCGCTTTGTTACTGATCCTCTCCGGCACCATTGCATTAATTTATCAAGTGCTCTGGGTTAAGCAGTTATCACTGATTGTCGGGGTGGATGTCTATGCCGTCACGACCGGCGTCAGCGCCTTCTTTTCCGGCCTCGCGTTGGGTGGGTTGTTTCTCGGGCGTTGGGTGGATCGTGTGCAACGTCCGTTACGTCTGTATGGGGCGCTGGAGATTGGCGTGGCCCTAGTCGGTGTTCTCGTGACCATCGGACTGTCCTATACGGCGGCTCTTTTTGTGACACTTGAGGAACAGAGCTCTTTGCTTGCCTGGATTTTCATATTTTTGATGGTGAGTGTGGGGTCATTCCTGATGGGCGGTACTTTGCCTGCGATGGTTCGTTCTCTCCGTCTCACTGAAGACTGTATCGCCGTGGGGGGTGGCTGGATGTATGCCGCCAATACCGCTGGTGCGATCATCGGTGCCCTGGTCTCCTCTTTCTTCTTTATCCCCCTATTTGGCATTCAAGGCTCGGCATTGCTTGCCGCCGGTATTGGTATGCTCGCCGCAGCTGGCGGCTTTTGGCTCGATCGTTCTGCCTCAAACCAGCCCAGGGCTGAACAACCATCGAATTCTGGACCGCTAGCGAGATCGGCCACGGTCGCTATTCTTTTCTATGCGATTGCCGGTGGACTGGCGTTGGGCTATGAAGTGATCTGGTCGCAATCCCTCGTGCAGTTCATGAGCACCCGAAGTTATGCGTTCTCTGTCATGCTAGCCACCTATCTTGCCGGTTTGGCGCTTGGCGCAGTCATGTTCGCACGACAGGCCGACCGGGTGCGTGATTCTTGGGGCATGCTTGGTTTGTTAATTTCCGCAGCGGGTATGGTGGCATTGCTTGAGATAGCCCTGCTTGGGCCATGGTTACTCGCACTACAGACCATGGGAGACCATGTGGCTTTTGCGCTGACGGAAAGTCGACTGGCCGGCATGTGCGCCCGCTTTGCTATCGCGGCACTCTATATCGTCTTTTTCCCCACGGTGCTGCTCGGTGCTGCGTTTCCTGCGGCGATAAAATTGATCGTTGATTCCGGGCATATCGGACGCGATATCGGCAAGGTGGTTGCACTGAACACATTCGGTGGAATCATCGGCACGGTGATAACAGGATTTGTGTTTGTGCCCCGATTTGGCCTTGTCAAGACTCTCGCTCTTCTTGCCGTCTTCGCAGCATTACTTGGGCTGTTAGCGGCGATGCGCGGCACTTCGAAGATTCGCTTTTCACGTTGGGGCACCATTGTCATCGCCATTATCTCGGTGGGCGTGGCCCTGTTCACACCAGCTGACCGTCTGGCCGGCTTGCTGGCCAGTACACGAGGCAGAGGGACGGTGGTCTTTTACAAAGAGGGGAAGGGGGGGACGGTGGCAGTTCTCGAACAGTCCGCGGGACACAAACGGTTTCGTCGATTGTTTATCCAGGGCGTTTCCAATACTGGTGATACACTTCCCTCGTTGCGTTATATGCGCCTACAGGCCCTTCTGCCGCTCATCATTCATAACGCCGAACCAAAATCGGCGTTGGTCATCGGGCTAGGTACCGGCATTACGTCTGGGGCATTGCTGCGTTTCCCCGGCCTTGAGCAGCGCATCGTCGCTGAGCTTTTGCCTGAAGTGGTGCAGGCCGCATCAAACTTTCATGGCAATTTTGGCGCGGCCACGGATCCCAGTCTGGACATCCGTTTGCGCGATGGTCGGCGGGAACTGTTAAGTGGTTGGCAGACCTATGATCTGATCACGCTGGAACCACCGCCACCATCTGCGGCTGGCGTTGTCAATTTGTATTCAACAGACTTTTACGAATTGGCGCGTACCCGACTCCGCGCAGGAGGCCTTGTGGCTCAGTGGCTACCGTTGCCGACACAGAATGACGAAGACACCCGGTCTCTGGTGCGCAGTTTCCTCGATGTCTATCCGCATACTTCGCTCTGGACGACCGAACTCCATGAAATGCTCTTGATCGGTTCAATGGAATCTATCGATCTGGATGTGCCGCGCATTATCAAACGGTTCGAGCAGCCAGAACTTACCTCCGCATTACGGGACGTCGGCATTTCTTCAGCGGCAGCACTCATGGCAACCTGGGTGATGGACCGTGCTGGCCTGGAAACCTATGCTGGCGACGGGTTTCCGGTCACTGACGATCAGCCCCGAATCGAGTACGCCGATTGGGTCCGTTCCGATGAATTGCAGCGGACGCTTCCTCGCCTTATGAAACTACGCACCAACCCACCATTATTCGGGGCCGACGCCTCCTTTGTGAGTGCGGTTTCTGCCGAACGCCAAAATTTGTTGCTTTTTTACCAAGCCGCGCTCAATGGCATGGCCGGTCATCAGGAGCTCTGGGCACAGGACATGACACGTGTCCTTGAGGCCGACGGGAACAATGCCTACTACCGATGGTTTGGATCGATTAGCCAATGACTATTTGATTGGCATGGCTTAACCAATTCAGATTAAGGCTCCCTGCTGGTACCTTTTATTTTCCCTTGTCTATTAAAGGTTCTGGCCAAAAAAACTAATGAAAATGAATTTTCCAAGTGGATCTTCCGTTACCTTTCTTTATGTCATATGGGAAGTCTGATTTGGTCATTGTGCGCTCCAAAGGGACAACAGGGTTAAGGCACATTTTTATGGAAAGGGTTGTGTTTAGGATGAGTCAACATGCTTCCTGTTGGGTTTTCGTGGTGCAAACCCCGAAGATATCTTCACAAAATTGAAGTCTCTTTTCGCGCATGCTCAAGAGGGAAGTTTGGGGGATAATTCCACACTTGGGTGCACATTATTTTGTGGTTTTTCCCCAAAAAGGGTCAAATGTTGAAGGTTATCCAAGAAATCATAAGGTCTGAATATTGCTAAGAATTTTGACAATATATTATTCATTTTTTGTGAAACTCATGAAATAAGAAAGATCCCGAGGCCTCAATGAACTCAATTCCAGTTTATGGGCAGGAAAGGACGTCCTGTACTATTTTGGTGGTGGATGAAGATGAGGCCATGAGAGCCGTTTTGGTTGAAGCCCTTCAGGAAAAGGGCTGTCAGGTGATTGAATCAGGCGATGGCAAAGGCGCGTTGGAGTCTTTGGAAAAAGCTAATCCGCAGGTCATTGTGACGGATTTAAAAATTCCTGATGGAGGGTATCCCTATTTGCGTTTATTGAAAGAGTCAGCCCCTACAAGTTCCATTTTGGTCATGACAGCTCATGGAGATAATCAATCGAAAGCTAAAGCCTTGCAATATGGGGCTAAAGGATATTTTGAAAAACCTCTTCATCTGACCGATTTGAAAAGCTGGATTGCCCAGGTTTGTTTGGTGAATCCGTGCGGCAATAACTTGTGATAGAAAAATAATGAGGAACAAGAAAGAAAGGAATCAATACGATGGCCGGATCGTATTCTCTGCCGGAAGCTGATATTCCCGAACCTGTTCAGGCACGCATTGAAGGGTTGAAATTTTTAGCCCAACATCTTGACGAACCTATCGTCATTTTTAATCCTCGTATGGAATTGGTTTATGCCAATCCTGCGGCCAATGAAGTGGGTGAACGGTGCCCGTTATTACTTGCGGAGATGTCTTCCTTTTCCCAAGTCCCTGCCTCGCCTTCATCACCCTGTGAACCCTGCCCTGCGACAGAGCTGTTTCAAGCCGAAGAGGCTTTTGCCGAAATCACTCCTAGCTCTGACCGGGCCATAGATTTTCCTGAGTCCTGTCCATTGCCTCGTGTGGTGCCACTCATGGGAGAGACCGGTAAGTCGTATTTTGCAGTCATGATGGGCACTCGCGGTAGTGACAGCGTGGTGGCTGTTTCGCCAGACCAAGAGATTCCTCCCCACTCCTTTCCACAGCACCAATTACCTCTGCGAACGATTATTGGTGAGAGTGAACCTATCCAGCAATTGGTAGAAATGATTCGGCTCATTGCCGCTAGTGATGCCACCGTATTGATTCAAGGTGAAAGCGGTACAGGAAAAGAACTTGTGGCAAAAACCATTCATGCGCAAAGCCGGCGAAAGGCGCAACCATTTGTGGTAGTCGAATGTAGTTCGTTGCCAGAAACACTCTTAGAAAGTGAATTATTCGGTCATGTGCGTGGAGCATTTACGGGAGCCGTAGCCAATCGAAAAGGATTATTTGAGGAAGCTGAAGGGGGTACGATCTTTTTAGATGAAATTGCCGATACCACTCCGGCTTTTCAAGCGCGCTTACTCCGAGTTTTACAGGAAGGCGAAATTAAACCCGTTGGCAGCAATCAATCAATCAAGGTGAATGTTCGAGTGATTTCCGCAGGCAATCGGTCCCTGGAAGAGTTGGTCCATGCCAAGCAGTTTCGGGCAGATTTGTATTACCGTTTAGCGGTCTTGCCGCTACGAGTTCCTCCCTTACGGGAACGTAAAGAAGATATCCTGTTATTAGTGAAGCATTTTCTGGATGCATCCATTCGCCAACATAGGCGTTCTCCATTGAAGATTCATCCTGAGGCCCAACGTGCACTGGAACGTTATCATTGGCCAGGAAATGTTCGAGAGCTAGAGAATCTGCTGGAAAGAGCCGTGGTGACCTGTCGTACTTCTATGATTCAGCTCTCAGATATTTTTGGCGAAGAGGCGGCCACTTTTTCCACCAATGGGGATTTGCCAACCGTGAGTCGAACTGCTCGACAGGCAGCCGAACGGGATCGGATTCTTCAAGCGCTTTCTGAAACAAAAGGGGATAAAACGCGTGCTGCTCGCCTGCTCAAGATTAGCCGTTCTAGTCTTTATAACAAGTTACGCAATTATCACATTTCTTCATTCCACTAACCTTACTCTTCCTTCGACAAAACCCAGAAGTTCGTGTGTGTAGGCTCTCCTGGATAATCTTCAATTGTCTATATTGAGTAAAGGCCAGTATCCCTCTCAACTTAAAGACACGCCTGCCTTCCTTTCATCGCTGAGCCAAGGATAGTTGTCGTTCAACCTTGTCCCTATTTCCCACACTTTTCAGCTTAAGGCGTCCAAATTTTTGGACGCCTAACATCTTGTTTTTGTTGGAGTCATATAGCTCATCCGAGAATGGATGTGCATTTTTGTGGAAAGGTTGGCTTGGAATTGTGGCTATTGAATGAAAGAAAACTAAATTTTTGCCTTATCAAGATTGAGAAAACAGAGGATGGGTAGTGCCCAGTACCATTTTGGTATTTATGTTGCTGTAATCTTCAGTGCCGACATTGGGCGGGGTGTGATGGACCGGCCTCCGGAATCCCCAACCTCCTGACCATTTAAGAGGACATCCTAATGTCGGCACTAATTCCAGAGTATATAGCTAAATTTGTCAATTAGATAAAAAGAAAATTAGGAAGTCAGGGAAGTTCTATTAATCATCAGTAGAGTGCTCAATCTTGAGTTTTGATTTCTTTATTCACTAACAGCCTTAGGTAAAGGAGGCCGGAGTATGTATCACGGCAAGCGGGCTTTATTTACGGTTTCGGCATTTTTGGCCCTATTTGGCGGAGCCACGATGTGGGGGACTCCATCATTGGTCAATGCTGAGAATGCCTCGACGCAACACGTTCATTCTGTGGGGATGACGTCGCAATCGCCTGGATGGGCTGAAAAGCTCAAGGGGCAAACGATTGTGGAAGATGCTATGGAAGGGCGCGCTGAGCGAGCGGCCTTGGTAGAACAGCAGCATCAACGAATGATGCAGCAGATGCAGCAAAACATGGAGCATAAAGGGGCCAATACGGGCGCCTTTGATTCTATGTCCATGATCCATCAGTATGGCGGTGGGCCTGCCAATGGTTTGTTAGCTAGTAATTCAGGAGTAGAACCGGTATCGATGAAAGGTGGGTTATGCCCGAAAACGGCCCCTGTGAGGAATTATGATGTTTCTGCGATTAACGTGGAAATTACCCTCAATCAATGGTTGGATTACTATCCTGGGTACATGTATACCTTGACGGAAAATATCGACAAGGTACGTGCAGAGGAGGCCAAAAATGCAGAGGCTCGTGAAGAAGAAGGGCATCACAATCCAGGTGCAGTGATCAATGGGATTCAAGATCAGTGGATCCAACCCTTGGTTATTCGAGGTAATCAAGGCGATTGCGTGAAGGTAACCCTTCGTAATCAATTAGAATTCGGTGAAGAAGTCAGTTTTCACATCAATGGGTCGGACATGGTCATGAGTAAAACCGGAAAGCCAGCGACGACGACGAATCCGGATACAGTGGCCGCGGAAGGCCAGGCCATCGAAATGGAATGGTACATCCATCCGGACACTCAGGAGGGTGGTCGGCAATTCCATACCTTTAGCAATGATCGTGAATTGACGGTGATGGGTTTATTTGGGGTGTTTGTGGTCGAACCGCGGAATTCTGAATACTATGAACCGTTAGGTACCGGTCCAGCCACCAAAGCGAGTAGCGGATGGCAGGTGATGATTGATAATGGAGATGGTCCAGATTTTCGCGAATTTGTGCTGATCTATCATGAAGTGGGCGATGAGGCCTTCCGCCCCGTCAACAAACATGGGGACTTTTTGCCTCAACGTGATCCATTAACCGATGCGTATCGTCCAGGTGCTCGTGCGCTCAATTATCGTAGTGAACCGTTTGGCATCAACAACATGCATGTCCAACATGAATATTTTGGATTTGAAGATGAATCCATGGCGTATAGTTCTTACACATTTGGCGATGCCGCACCAACGATTCCTCGGAGTTATTTAGGTGATCCCGCTAAGTTCCGGGTGGTCCATGGCGGCTCCGAAGTCTTCCATTCTCACCATCCTCATGGCGGATCGATTCGTTGGCAGCGTAGTCCTCGGGCCACCCAAATGCCAGTGTGGAACACCGGGCAAGCCGGTCCCGTTAAATACCCCGTCATGCGCACAAAGTCCGATCGGGTGGATGTCGAAGTGATTGGGCCTTCAGAAGCGTTGGATCTGGAGACGGAATGTGGTTCTGGCTTATGCCAATGGTTGGCTGGCGATTTTCTCTTTCATTGCCATGTGGCCCATCACTATGTTGCTGGCATGTGGGGTTATTGGCGGGTGTATAACACCATGCAAATCCCCGGTATGCAAAATGACGTCATGCCGCCAATGAGAGAGCTTCCTGATCGTATTGGGCGTATTCATAAGCCGGTTTCTTCTGATCAGTTGGTAGGAAAGACTGTCAATTGGTTTGGAACAAAGTTTAAGATCGTGGGTGAAGGCAAAAGTAATTGGAAGGCCAATCCGGCTGTCGTCAACATTAAAGACTGGGTCGAAATGCAATTGAGCAACCAAGGCAAACCCGGTCATGCTGATGATGAGCTTGGTCAATTGAAGGCCTATGATGCCACCGTCATGGATTGGGTGTGGCAAGGTAACAAGGCCATGAGTGAGAAGGAACCGACGTTAGGGGAAAACCCGAAGTATAAACCGGAGTTGTTGGGGTATAAACCTGGTGAGCGACATGCCATTATGTTTGAACCAACAACAGGGAAAGTGGCCTGGCCCTGGCTGACCCCGCATTTTGGAAAGCGCGTGCCGTTTTCCAATGACCATAATGGGGCACCATGGTTAGAAATGATTCGATTAAATCCGGATGGCACACGGTCGGTTGAACCGGCAAAGCCTGGAGAAAACGGCCCGTGGAGTTTGTGCCCGGATCGTGCCGGCTCTCAAGATTATAATATCCACTTCATTAAATTACCCATTGAATTATCGGCGGCCGAAGGAAAAGAGCCTGCCATAGTTGATCCCAACGGGTTGTTGTATGTGGTGCATGAGGAAGAGGCAGCGGTTCGAGCGGACAACGACAAGAAATTTCCGTTGGTCGTGCGAGCCAATGTGTATGATTGTATCGATTGGATGTTAACTAGTGAATGGTTGGATGATGATATTACGAACTTCCAATCTTCCAAAATTAATACGCATTTCCATTTCTTCCAATTTGACAATCAAGCTTCAGATGGGGTGATTTCCGGATTCTCTTATGAGCAATCTATGCGCCCTTTCACGCAATTTGATAAACCCACCAAAAAAGGGTTGCCGATCCCGATGAATGCCAAAGTGACCAAGGCAGCCAAGAAGGGATCGAAGACTCTTCAGGTGACGAATGCCAAACAATATCATGTTGGTATTCCAATCTTAATTGGGGCGGATAATGTGAAAGGGAAAGAGGTTCGACGTATTACCAAAATAGACGGCAATACGCTGACCTTTGCAAATCCCCTGAAAAATGATCATCCTATGGATGATATTGTGACGGTGGAATACGTACGGCAACGATTCTGGGTGGATGCTGATGTGGGGAGTGTGTTCTGGCATGACCATGCCTTTGGTGGTACCACGTGGCCACATGGGGCGGTTGGGACCATGATTGCCGAACCCTTTAATTCAACGTGGCATGATCCTAAAACCGGTGAACCGATTCGAACGGGTCCGGTGGCCGACATCCACGCAGTGGAACGAGTGGGTCATGATGTGGCTGGAAGTTTCCGTGAACTTATGGTGCATATCATGGATACCGTACCGCATACCGTGAACGTGGTGACGGCGGGGAATCCTCCTGGCCAGCCCGTTGATGTGGCGTTAGAAGCTGGTCGAACGGTGTCATTTATTATGCCGCCAAACGACAAGATTAAAATGACGCCGATGCCATTCTTAAATGGTGGAACTCATACGACGGGTGGAGCGTTGAATTTCCGAGCAGAGCCCTTTGCGCAACGCTTGGCAAACAATCCTGACCCATCGAAGATCTTCAGCAGTGCGGCGCATGGCGATCCTAGTACGGCCATGATTCGGGCCTACTTAGGTGATGCGATTGTGTTCCGTCTGTTGGATGTGACGATGAATGAAAGCAACGTGTTTACGCTTTCGGGTCATACCTTTTGGTCGGAACGGTATGCGGAGGAAGCCAATCGCAAGCATTCCCTGCATGTGGGAATCGCCGAACGGTATGACTTAGTCATCCCTGAAGCGGGGGGTCCTCGTCACCGACCTGGCGATTATATGTTCTTTAATGGCCGCAGTTCCAAATTTTCTGAGG
The DNA here is from genome assembly GCA_965223185.1 of Nitrospirales bacterium. Lineage (GTDB taxonomy): Bacteria > Nitrospirota > Nitrospiria > Nitrospirales > UBA8639 > Nitrospira_E. The sequence goes on from OZ244988.1 coordinate 2,405,372, forward strand.
GAGCCTGGGGTATCATTCGGGTCTTGGATAAACCGGTCAAGGATCTTCAACCCTTACCAAACAAGGCCTATGGAAAAGAAGGTATGCCGGAACCCTTGCCGGTATGCCCAAAAGATGCACCAGTGAAAGCCTTTAATGTGGTGGCCATGGATCATCCAGGCATGAGTTTCAATGCCAATGCTCCTGAAGCGATCGAAGTAGACTTTGAACGGACGATTGAATTGCGCAATCCTGAGGCCAAAATTTATGTCCTCGAGGATGAGGTAAAGAAAGTGTCTGGAGAGGCGCAACCCATGCCGTTAACTTTACGGGCCAACGTGGGAGATTGTCTGAAAGTGAAGTTGACGAATAAGCTGAAGGAAGGCCGGGCCTCTTTTGCGGCCTTTGGCTTGGCATTTGATCCAAAGGATTCTCAAGGAGTCAATCTTGGTAACAACCCAGGCGATCAAACCGTTGCCTCGGGTGAGTCCCGAACCTATACCTTCTATGCGGATCCGTTCAATGGGGAAACGCAAAGCTTGGTGTGGGATTGGGGAAATGTCTCCACGAACCCACGCAACGGGTTGTTTGGGGGCATCATTGTCGGGCCCAAAGGATCGACATATCGTGATCCAAAGACCGGTGAGGATATCTCGTTGAAAAATAGTTGGAATGCCGATGTGATTGTGGATCGTACTATTCAAGGTAACGAGAACCGATCCAATTATCGTGATGTGGCCTTGTATTTCCAGGACGAGGATAACATCATCGGAACCAGCTTCATGCCCTATGTTCAAAATGTGGCAGGGCTCACCGGTGTGAATTATCGCGCCGAGCCCTACCTGCATCGTGAAGAAGGCGGGTGCACCCTGGGTCGGATGTTCCAACCCTGCGAAGTGGATAATCCGCAAGACCCTGTCACGCCAACCATTGAAGCTCATGCTGGCGACAAAGTTCGTATCCATGTCTTTGGTGCGAGTAGTGAACAGAATGGGATGTTTACGGTGGAAAAACATGAGTGGCCAATCGAACCCTTCTTACCTGGTGCGGATATGATTAGCACGGTGGAATTCTCGGGTTCTGAAGGCTTAGATGTGTTCCTCCCGTCAGCTGGTGGAAAATGGTCTCTCGCAGGAGATTATGTGTGGAGTAATGGCCGGCTTCCCTATTCCCAATCAGGGCAATGGGGCTATCTCCGGGTATTGCCAAGCACGGACCAACGGATTCTTCCATTGGAAGGTTCTATGTCTTCGAATAAACAAGCCAAACTTGATGATTCGGGTGTCCCCAGGATCATTCCTGCCGTCGCTAAATAACCTGCAACGGGTGAAGTGGTAATAAGGCGGGGGAGTCTCAAGACTTCCCCGCCTTTTTTATGGGGTCAGGTTTTCTATAGAATGCTCATGATCATTTCTATTAATACTTGTGGAGGAGGGAAGTAATGAAAGGCCGAATGTTATGGAAAGGGATATTTGGGGTTGCGCTGGCTGCTCTTTTCGCGCAAACGGCTTGGTCCTATGAAGAAATCAAGGTGACCAATGGAGGGACTATTGAAGGGACAGTTTTCATTGAAGGCGAGAAACCTCGTCCGATGGCCTTCAATTTAGTAACTATTCCGGATCCGGTGTTTTGTGGAACTATTTCAACGGGTACGGGGTGGCGCATTGTCGAAGATTTTATTATCGGACCTAATAATAGCCTTAAAGATGTGGTGGTAATGCTGAAGGATGTGGCCAAGGGGAAAATTTTTTCTTTACCTAAAGTAAGAATCGAGTCGATCGATTGTGAATTCCTTCCGTTTGTGAATGTTCTTAAAGACCGTGATGAAATTGAAGTGGTCAATATGGATCCTGTGGAACATGATATTCAGGGATATGAAACAGCCAGAAAACGTGGGGCGCGAGTTCTCTTCAATCGGCCACTACCCATGAATCCCTATCTGGATATTGCAGGGATTTTTGGGAAAAAATATATGGCTGGGGAACCTATGATAGAAAAAATACATTTACGGAAAGGACGAAATGTGTTTGTCATGCAGTGCGGGTTTCATCCCTATATGTTTTCCTGGGGACTGGTGGTAGAGAACCCATATTTTTCCATCACGAAGGAAGATGGAAAATTTCATATTTCTGATATTCCACCAGGGGAATATGTGCTTTCCGCGTGGCATCCGGGTATCAATGACTTTGAGGAACAAACGGTCATTGTCAAAGCCAATGGCGTCACCGGGGCCAATTTTACTATTCAGGCTCCTCAGGGGCGGCGGAGTGCGCATGAGATAGAGGACAATCCACGGTTTGGATTAGAATTATTGGAAGAAGGCTTAGAGATTGTTCCTTCCAAGCGACTTCAGATTCCATAGAAGGTAGGTAAGGTTTTGCAGCGAAGTGGATAGAACACAAAGGTTGATATTTGCTGCTGCTTTCTTTTTTGGTTGAGGTATTTACGGATTTCGAAGTGGTGAAAGGAGGGGTGGTTATGAATACCAAATGTGGCATGGGCAGATTAATCGTGAGTGCTGTTTTTATTGTTGGGAGTATGGGGGGAGTGGTTTTCGCTGATGAAGAAGAGAAGATAAAAGAGGTAGAGTTTTCACCAAAGGTTGTGGCTGATTATATTCATGCGGTTATTGCGGCGGACCGAGCTTTATACACGACGCATGTTGTAGATCGATTGCAAGAAGAACGAGTGGTGGTGGCGGCTGAAGCCTGGAAACAACGAAAGGCTCTTCCGCTTCCGGCCCAAATGCTTTTAATGGCTGGACGGATTGTAGAAATGGGTGGGTCAGGTCTTCGCTATCGACTGGCAAGTCTATGGCCCATTTATGAAGAAAATGGGCCAAGTACCGTTTTCGAGGAAGCAGGGTTGCAAGTGGTGGCTGAAGATCCTGATGAGGTATATAGCGGAATTATTACTAGAGGAGATCAACGGTTCTTTAAAGCTATTTATGCAGATCGAGCAACCTCCAAGGCATGCGTGAATTGTCACAATGGACATATTTTAAGCGGAAAGCGAGATTTTAAATTAGGAGATGTCATGGGTGGGATCATCATCTCTTTCCCATTGCCTTTGGATAAAAAGGAAACCCCATAAGGGCCTTGTTCATGTTCAAGCATTGAGTTACCCGTTTAGGGTGGAATGACTTGGTGATGTGACTCTCGATCACCTTATCGAATTGCCACGGCCTAGATGTCTAACGCCGCCTGTTGCCACAAGTAAAAAGGAATGAGCCTCTATGGGTGTACATCCATAGAGGCTCTTGGTATTTTGGGGCTATCCATTCATCTATTTGTCCTTATATTCCATCTTTGGCAAGTATCAGTTTGTTTCCAAGGGTGTTATCTGTCACCTCTCTCCATGCGTTGACAGTTAATAATGGGAATGGGTGCGAAGTGAAAGCCTGAATATTTCATCGCTTACCCCTCTTCCACTGTGTATTCCTTTTATCCTATAGGAGGATTTTTTATGAGAAAAAGCCTTTTTATTCTTATGCTATTCCCTGTGGTTGTGTTTGCTCAAAGTCATCCAGGGGTCCCGCCCAACATGCCAATGGATCATGAAAAAATCCAGCGAATGCAAAAGATGCAAAGACAGATGCAACAGATGGATATGGGGAAGATGCAGGAAGCCATGGCCTGCATGGAAAATATTGACCAGTCGGCGCTTAAGGTTTTGGATGCTGAAGGGCAAAAAATGAAATCAGAAGTTGAAGCGTTATGCAAAAGCGGAAGGCGCGCTGCCGCGCAGGATAAAGCGATGGAATATGCCAAAGATATGATGAGCCGACCGGAAATGAAGAAAATACGGGAATGTAGTAAGTTGGCAGCTGGCATGATGCCAAAAATGACTTTTGAAGATTTGGTGGAAGACGGAAAAAATCGGCATGTCTGTGATGATTTCAGGCGGTAAAATAAATTGGGTACAGACGTGTTCTAAAGGTGGTAGCTTGTAGTGTTTTGTTAACCAGGGAAGGTATCTTGGACGTGAAATGTGTTTGTCAATGTCAGGTGGCTATTATGTTCGTTATTTTGCGCCGTACCGGTATCCGCAGCCATCAAGAGTGCCGAATTGCAGGGGGAAAGGTGCCTTGTACGCCAGAGTATGCTCGGACATGACTTTGGAGCGCTTCCTTCGAAAGCCATTCAAGATAAACTCAAAACGAAAGTGGGCCAGGTCTATCGATTTAATGAACAAGTGCCCTGGAATAACTAGGGCAATACGCAAACAGAATTGATTCAAGATGATAGTCCTGAGCAATAATTAATTGGACTCGTTTTATAACAGTAGTTGCGGGGGCATTTACGGCCTTTGAATGCAGACGGAGGGTCGGCCAGAAAGTCACCATGTCAAGGAGTAAAGAATGAAACGACGAATCCGTATTTTGTTCATTGCCTTGTTGGTCGGTGTGGCTGTTTCAACAAATGCCGGGAACTGGTCGGATTTTGGAGTGGTGCTGACAAAAGAAGAAGTGGTGTTAAGTTATCGTCAGCAACTTCAATCTCATGGCTGATTTGTGGAGTGGGAAGTAGATAACCAACGGCAAGATTGGGTGGAGCCTGTGACCACCTATCTGACATATTTCTGTGCAGATGGCACCCGTCAGAAAAAAGGCATCAGAAAGTTAGGCCCCTTTCCTCCTAGTGAGATGCGAAAAGGGGGCATCCGGGATAAAGGAATTTACCCCGGAAGTGATATCCAATCTGTCGAAGTGGACATTGAACTTCATTCAGTATCGGAGAGAGTAAAGAAAGTGTGGGAATAGGGGGTAGAGTAAATGTTATTCCGGAAAACAGTATTGAATAGAGAAGGGGAGTAGGCGTATGAAGAAGGCTGGGTGGGTGAGGATTCTCATTGTAGGCATGTTCTGGATAAGTGCGGCGGTCCTTGGGTTCGCTCAACCTAGTGCGGCGCAAACTCAGGAAGAAAAGATGCAGAACATGTTGGATATGATTAAAGGGATGAGCCAAGGTAGTGGAAAAGAGAAAGGATTGGATGAAAAGACCGAGCGGCAATTGGAGAACATGTTTAAAGGAATGGGCCAAAAGATGGAACGGCGCCAGACCGCTCAGACAAAAAAAGAACAACAGCAGTTTGAAGCTGCGACCGTTGGGCATGGAACTGCTTTGCTTGCGGTGGGGGGGCAGGAGTACAAATTAACGATTACCGTCTGCACATCCTGGGGATCGGAATCCGGCCGGTTCACCATTGCAGCGCGCCAACCTCCTGTGGAGGGAGTCGGAATTCTGAGGATTGGGAGAGGCGCTCAGGGCGCTGGAACGTTGAATTTTGAAAGCGGACGAGACGTCTATTATGTTGAAGGTAGCCAATCCCTTCTCTTGAAGGGGAAATCGTTGGAATGGAAGGGCACGGCGTTCGGGCCTCCGAATAACAGCCCGCAGCCCCTGACAGTACGTCTCACCTGTGGGGAGGAAATGGTTGATTACGCCGCTTCCCCAGAGCCCAAGCAAACGGCCGCGGACAATGTTCTCATCCTTCGGCTTGGGAAAGAAGCCTATACCTTTGAGGCCGGGTATTGTTCCACAGAAGCCAAGGAAACCGGCAACTTAGTGATGGAGGCGGATGTCACCGCCACGGGGGTCTTTCGTGGACGTCCTGCAGTTATTCTCCTCTCGAAATCCCATCCGGCGGGATCCGGCCGGCAATTTACTAACATGGAATTGTTACTAGGCCAGCTTACGGCTGAACAGCGCGTCCTGCCCTCCGGAACGGTTCAGGAACACCTCCAAACCCAAGCCGTCACGTATCAGCAGGCAGCCATGGCGGCTGTCCGGAAAAAGTATCCACCAGACCTGTTCAATTCGACTCCTCCTGAACAATTACCCGAACTCATGGAGTCCCAAAACCAGGAGATGGATGCGGTGAAGAAACAGGCCGAGGAGATGAAGTTCCCCTCTGCCCGCAGTCACGGCACCATCATGGTCCAAGGGCTGAACATTTCGTTTCGAGGACCAAAGTTTCACACGAATGATGCCCCAAGGGCGCCGGAGTTCCAGGAATTTTCAGGAGACCCGGAACTTGAGATAACCTGTCAGAAGTTGGACGAATGAGGTAAGGCGACAGCCCCCTGTGGTTTCCGAGCTGTCTTGGAGCATCAGCGTGGGTATGAATGTACAGAATATGAAGTTTCTCATTTGGATTGGAATGGTTCTAGGCGTTCTGGTGTGTGCCCAGCTTCCCGCATCAGCCACAGAGACTTGGCCTATCAAAGATTTTCGGGTGTTTATGGAAGATCCGGAAACAAAGAAAGCCTATCCAGGGGCCGTGTCTTCCTCGGTTAAATCTGAAATAGAACGATGGTTGAAAACGGTGGCTCAGGAATACGAGAAGATGGGCTTTAATCCGCCCCATTATGACCATGTAACCGACATTTCCAATAATCGACAAGCTTTCAAGGTGTATGTGTACCCATTTAGTGGGGGTGGTCCAGCGGGTATGGGCAAGCCTTGTGTGCCCAGAGAACAAACTTTCGCAGGGACCGAGTATGCACGTAATTGGGAATATAACGAAACCTATATGATTGTTGATGCTGGCCGGAACATTCAAAGCGGAAACCTGACGGATGATGCCTTCAAAGATTTAGCGCACGAACTCTTTCACGCGGTTCAGAGCACCTATCTGTTATTTTCAGGCAACTGCAGTGCTCAGCCCGGTAATTGGATCGTGGAGGGTATGGCCGAAGCTGTTGGCGTCGAAATGGCCAGAAGCCTCTATCCTAAGAAAAAATTGGAAATGTGCCAGGTGGGAGGGATGCGTCAATACTACTTAGGGCTCTATGTCAAGGATGAGAAACCTCAAACCGGTCCGCCCTGTCGGACTCGTCGGGATTATATGACTCTGTCCTTTTGGCAGTTTCTGGGAGAAAAGCAAACAGGATATGACAGTGAAAATCCGGAAGTGTTTGTGGAGCCAGATTTTCGCTATTTGCACCAATTTTTCAGTACGAATCATGCCATGGGTTCTTCTGCCAAAGAATACGCATGGTTGGATAAAGTGATAGGGAGAGCAAAACGCTATGGCAAACATCAGTTTGGTACTTCTCTCCAATCTGAATACTCAGAGTTTGTGACTAGGCATGCCTCCTATTGGCGGCCGGGACGGACGATTCAGTATACAGGGGGCAAGGGTGGTGGTTCTTTGACGGAAGAGCAATGGATGGAGTGGATGTATGGGGCCTGTGAACCAGGTACGCTGAATGTAGATTCATCCGGTGGTCGTACAACGGTTACCTTAAATATTAATTCCGTTGCTACTCGGTGCATGAAGATCGATTTTCAGGGCATTCAGAATCCTACGAAAATCACCTTAACTTTTTCGGGAGAAGGCAATAATCAAAGTATCGATTTGGAAACCTTGGTTGTGGGTACGGTTGATGCGCAGGAAATGAAACAAATTCAATGGCACCCAGGTAATTCTAGGGTTAATCAGATAGGAAAGGTTTCTGTGAAAGCCTCACCTGATCGTCCTCAATTTTTTGTGGTGTCCTATGTACCCAAAAACTTTGCGTCTAGGGAAGCCTTGACAACCCGTATTCGCATTGATGTGGATGAGGGTAGTTCATCTATTACCGCGAAGAAACCCTCTCCAGATCCGGATCGTACTGCCGAGGAAGAGCTGGCAAATGCGCTCAAGGCGCTCGATTATATTGGGGAGGCCTCTCAACGACAGAAGGGGGGCTGTCAACCAAAACCATTCGAGGCTCGTCCCTGTGGGCCAGTGACCTTCATGAATCTTCGACTGGTGACCGAGGCCGAAAAGATTGTCGAGGAAATTGCACAACCCAATATGTCTTTGAACCGGAAGATGAATGTCTTTAACGGAATTATGCAGCCAGGGGCAGAAAATGTGATTGCTGATATGGTCGAAGGTAAGCGGGAAACGTTTGATCAGGATGGGGCCTCTGTTCGCATTACGATTCCTCAAATCCAGGTTGGATTTTCCGGTACGTTAACCAATGCTCATATGGATGTGTCAAAGGCCTTGAACGCAGATGGATCGAGTAGGGGGAAATATCTGGCTATTGGCCCACACTGGGTTGGGGCTTGCCGGGATGGGTTTCATCCTTCCTCCGGGAAGGTCATGATCGAAGAATTTTCCCAGCAGGTCTTGCGTGGAACTTTTACTGCCAACCTTGTGGATTCCAAAACGCGATGGGGCAATAGCTGTAAGGCTGTTCCGGTGGCGAAACCGATCAGGGGCCGGTTTTCCATTACCAACATTGGTTGGGGACGACAGTTCCCCCCTGCGCCCATGGATGAGAAAAGGAAGGAGGCCATCATCGACCGGACGGTTGAGGATGTGAACTCTCTACTCCCCGGTCTCATTACGGAAGATCTTGAGCAAGCTGCAAAAGACAAGGTCAAGGAAAACCGTCAACGAACCAGGGAGCAACAGCCTGCATCCAAGAGTCGTGGAGGGAGTGTGAAGCGATGTGATTGTCAATGTCAGATGGAGCCGATTTATTGTTCGGCCAATCCCAACTCACCCTGTTGTCAGGTTTGCGATCCTATTTTTAAACTCTGTAAAGGCCAGGGCTTGACCAATCAGTCGTCCCTCAGCCCAGCTGCTGAAGCCCATGAGGTTCAGAAGATGCGCCAACAGTATGAGGCCTACCTTGATGCTCAGGGTATGGGAAAATTTCCTGATCTGAAGAATGAAATGATGCAAGAGTTCGACAAAATTCCAACCATGGAAGAGAAGCGGATGTTTCTGGAAGTCCTTCCTAAGTAAGCCCTTTTTCCTTTCCTTTAATTATTTCAAATTGGTCGAGGATTAGTCTAGCCACTCAATGTGACACCATTGCGTTCGGTTTTTGGAATGTAGTCAGGGAACGAGAATTTCTCTCGCAGCCTATTCTGAAGACTCTGGCTGGCGCTATCTTTCCTGTTTGTTTATCTTTATCTGTTTAGATAAATATTGTATCCAAAGAAATACATTAAATTGTTCCCTCCATTATCAATTCGTGACTCCCTGTGTATTTTTTCTATGGAAATACAAGGAGTTGAGTCGACCGAACCTGTCTATAGGTATAGAGGTGTCCTCTGGAACAAAGCTTGCTCGTACTTTTGTTATGGATCTATTTTGTCAGTCGGTGTTGCTAGAATTCAGGAAGGGTTCTTCACTTCAATTCGGAGGATGGGAAACGATGGCTACCCAATTTTCCTCATCGGCGACATCATCTATTCTATTGGTTGATGATGAACCTGATATTCTGCTTGCCTTGCAAGATTTCCTCGAAGGAGAGGGCTATCACATTGATGTCGCGACTACCGGGTCTGACGCTCTTGAGGCGGTGAAAGGAGGTAGCTATGACGTCATCCTCCTGGATATACGGCTTCCTGATATCGATGGGTTGCTTGTTCTGGAAGAAATGGGGAAGATCGCTCCCGGAATTCCGGTCATCATTTTGACTAGTTGTACCACACTTGATTCTGTCACTGGACCGCTTGAACAACTGGGCGCGTTTGACTTTCTTCACAAGCCCATTAACCGTTCAGAAATCAAGACCGTCATCCGCCATGCTTTGAAAGCCCAACAGTTTGCAAAAAAAATGGAACACACTCAGTCTGCCTTATTGGAAAGCGAGAGGCGATTTCAAGCCGTGTTTTATGCGGCAAATGATGCTATTGTGTTAGCCAACCATCAGGGAAGGATTTTTTCATGGAATCCTGCGGCTGAATCAATGTTTGGTTATTCTGCCGAAGAAATTTTTGGACAGCCTCTAACCGCTATTATGCCTGTTCGTTATCGAAAGGCTCATATAAATGGGATGGCACGCCTTCAAAAAACGGGGGAGGCGCATGTTTTGAGAAAAACGCTTTGCCTCTATGGCTTGAGAAAAAACGGTCAAGAATTTCCTATCGAGCTGTCTTTGAATTCATGGAACAATGGACTCACTCCGTCTTATTCTGGGTTTATTCGAGATATTTCATGCCGCCCATCTGCGGATCTCCTGCAGGAAAATGCTGATTCGTGAAAAATGTGCGCCGGTATGTGGTTTTGTTTGCACAAGCAAGTGGCCATAACATGTTGAGACCTTGGAAAGGATCAAGCTTGATATAGAAAATCATGGTCGTTTAGAGCTCTTGGGGTCTTTGACATCCAACCAATCACGTAGCCAATCACCAAGAAGGTTGGCCGCCAGGACGACTGTCATGAGCGTTAACCCAGGGATGACGACCAAATGCGGGGCGACGAGCATGTAGCGTGTCCCATCTCGGATCATACTACCCCAGGATGCCTGAGGAGGCTGAACTCCTAAACCTAAAAATGACAATCCTGCTTCTGCAATAATGGCACTGGCTAGACCAAAACTGGCTTCAATGATAAGAGGTGCAGTGATGAGTGGAAGCAGGTGCCAACCCATGATACGCCAGGGGGAGGCTCCGATGGCTTGAGCAGCCATGATATGATCGGCGTGCTTGAGCGCGAGGACCTGGCCTCGAGCTAAGCGAGCGTATCCTACCCACCCCACAATGACCAGGGCGAAGACGACATTTTCAATTCCAGGTCCTAGGACACTGGCTAATGCAATAGCCAAGAGTAAACCGGGAAATGCCAACATGATGTCGACGATTCTGATAAAGAGGTGATCTAGCCATCCACTGAAATATCCACTTGAAACCCCCAAAATTCCACCGATGAGTAACCCAAGTGTTACGACATTGAGCGCGACAAAAAAAGACGTGCTTGCTCCCACCATCAGGCGGTCGGCCATGAATCGCCCGAGTTCATCGAACCCCAGCCAATAATCAGAATTGGGTCCTGTGAGAATGTGGGTGAGATTAATGGAATTAGGGGTAAGGGAAAGCAAGTGGCTGACCAAGGCCATAATTCCCCATAAGACAAGGATGCTTAGTGGAACCCATAAACGTATCATGATGGGTTTTGCCAATTAATTCGAGGATCTAGCCAGGCATAAAGGAGGTCGGTCAGAAGATTGATGACGATATAGGTCATGCTGATGCAGAGGACAGCCGCTTGGACTACGGGATAATCTCGTTGTTGGATACTTTCAATCATCAGTAGACCTAACCCGGGCCAAGCAAAGACCGTTTCCGTGATGACTGCTCCTCCAAGTAAGCCGCCAAGCTGCAGTCCCAATAAAGTGAGGACGGGTAGGAGCGCATTAGGCAATGCATGTCGCAAGATAGCTCTCATCGGGGAGAGCCCTTTTGCACGGGCGGTTCGAAGAAAGTCTTCTCCTAACATTTCTAAAAGACTACTCCGAATCATCCTAGCCAGAATTGCTGCCATGGCGGTACCCAATGTCAAGGCAGGAAGGATGACGGCATTCCAACCTTCTTGACCGCTCACGGGAAACCAGCCCAACCATAAGGCTCCCACTAAAATCAATAACGGCCCCATCCAGAAATTGGGGATAGACATGCCGAATAAGGCAAAGCTCATGCTTCCGTAATCGTATATCGAATGTTGGCGGGTCGCGGCCAAAAGTCCAAGCGGAAGGGCGATGATTACCGCGAATAACAGAGCGATACAGCTGAGATACAAGGTGGCGGGAATTCGTTCAAGAAGAAGATCCACGATGGGTCGGCCGGAAAATAATGATTGGCCAAAGTCCGCTTGAAGAAGAGCGGCCAAATATTGAACCCATTGTTCATAAAGCGGGAGATGTAACCCGAGTCCTTGTCGCAATGTCTCTCGGTCTGCGAGCAGGGCGGACTCTCCGAGCATGACATCGATGGGATCGCCCGGGATCAGATGAATCAAAAAAAACACTAAACTGCTCACCCCCAGTAAGCCGACCATCGCGCTAGCAATTCTCTTAAAGAAAAAAAGAGGCATTGTTCAATAGCGCTGATGAGTGCTCAAAGGGGGAAAAATCCTAAACACATGAAAAGTCAGAGCCTAATCATATTGTTTCATGGATATTCGTTGGGTCGCCGTGTCTGGTTGCGAGGTCCGTTGCACCTGGATTAGGCCGTCATAATTGCCGTCTGAATGGAGGGCATAGCCTTTAATTGATTGAGTTGAAAGTACAAAATGATCTTCGTACCAAAGAGGGACATACGGCAATGTTTCTAATAGACGAACTTGTAATTCGCGATACAGACGCTGTTGGGTGCGGTGATCCGAGGCTGTTTCTGCTGCCGCAATGATTCTGTCTGTGGCGGGATCATCATAACGTCCCCGGTTCACTCCGAGTGGCGGGAGGGCTTGGCTATGGAAGGCATGACGAAAAATATCCGGGGTTTTGAGTCCAACCCAGGCCAGGCTGTACATCTGAAAACGCCCCGTTTTGATGTCGCCATAAAAGGTTCCCCAATCATGGCTCTGAATGGTCACTTCGATGCCCACCTGCTGAAGTTGATCTTGAATGATAGTCGCTAGTCGTAACCGAAATGGGTCTGTAGATGTTTTATAAATCAATACGGGAGGGTGCTGTGCATTGAAGCCCGCTTGGTGTAGGAGAGTTTTTGCCTGTGAGGGATCATAGGGATATCCCTGTATCTCAGGATGGCCTACCCAATGTGTCGCAGGAAACAGCCCTTGCGCAGGTCGAGCTCGACCTCCAAGAACGAACTGTATAATTTGGTCTCGATTAATTGCATGGGCGATGGCTTGTCTGACCAGTTGTTGTCCCACGACCGAATCCTGATGATTGAATCCAAGATACGAAAAACTGTCCCCTTGAATTTGTTGTAAGGACAGGTAGGCATGTTCGGCCAGATAATTGACTAACTCGGGTGGGAGGTCGTTTTGGATCAAATGTATTTCGCCGGCTAATAATTTCAGACTACGTACGGTCGGATCTGAGATCCTCACAAATTCAACCAGTTGGTTATCATGCCGGCGTTGAAGAATGAGGCGACTATCATCAGGTTTTTGGTGAAAAAGAAATGGGCCACTTCCGATGGGTTGATCATGAAAAGAGTGACCTGAAGCGATAAGGTTTGCCGGAAGAATACCGATAATAACATAACCAGGAAAGAATGGGTCAGGGTGTGTCAAGAAGAAGTCAATGGTTGAATCAGATAGGGTTTCAATTCGTGAGATATGGTGCAAAGGGCCTCGATGTGGTGAAGAATTTCGTGGATCTAACAATGAGAGGTATGTAGATTTGACGTCATTGGCTGTGACTGGTGCCCCATCGGGAAATGTGGGTGGATTGTCAATTAGTGTAAAGCGGTAATGAGTGGGTGTGAGAACTTTCCAAGTTGCGATCGCAGGAATGGGGGTTGCATCTTCTGCGAATTCAACCAACCGTGAATAGATTAGGCGATTGATGCGAGCTGATGTGGCGTCAGTCGCATAGCGAGGGTCTAAATTTGTGGGGGCATTGGCAATTCCAAAGCGGATCGTTTGTTCGTTGGAGGAGTTAGTGCATCCCCAAATATTGGAAGTGAGGATGAGAAAAATAAAAAAGCCAATCATCTTGTCTTGATTGTCAGGAGAAAAATGAAAATTGACAATCTCAGGGCAGATAAATGTGGGACCGCATTGAGTTAGTCTTATTCATGTTACCGGGATTTTCAACTTCTTGGAAGAGGTTCCTATTTGAACAAGAATTATTCTCTTCCGTCATTTCATGAAACCCAAAAAGGAGTGTGCGAATGAGCGGTACTATTACCATCCCCAATTACGGGAAAGACACAGAAGCCTATACCTCGGCCGAGGAGACTCAGAAAGTTTCTCTCAACCGACGGACCCTGCCGGCTCCGACAACCATTGCCGAAACGGGGGTTCCGGAGGAGTTATTAGTGCAGCTACTGGTACGAACCTTGTTCACACAAGGAGAGCTTACGGAGCGAACTGCCGGGGAGATCATGAAGCTGCCATTTGGAGTGATGAAAGAACTCTTTACACTCATCCAAAGAGAAAAATTTTGTGAAGTGAAGGGGCATGGCGAATCGCTCGGAGTCTTGCTTCGATACGTCTTAACTGAAGCCGGCCGGGAGCGCGCTAAGGGTTTTATGGATTTGTGTCGGTATGTAGGGCCAGCACCAGTGAGTCTCCAACAATATGTCGACATGATTAAAAGCCAGCCCGTGCATGGATTGACGATCGATCGCCGAACCGTGACGGGAGCCACCGAGCATTTGGTGTTGACTCCTGGCACGGTTGATCAACTGGGTGAGGCCGTCAATTCCGGGTGGGCCATCTTTTTGTATGGGCCTCCGGGAAATGGGAAAACTGTATTGGCTGAAGCGATTGGGAAAATGTTGGAGTCGGTCGGGGGCGCAGAAGTCTATATCCCTTATGCCATGGAAGTCGATGGGCAGATCATTCAAATCTATGATCCGATTACCCATGTCAAGGTGGATGTCCCACAAGAAGCTTCACGTTCTTTGATCGAAAATAAAAAAGAATACGATACTCGTTGGGTTCTGTGTAAGCGGCCGATTGAGTTTGCAGGCGGTGAGTTGACCATGGCGACATTAGATCTCTCGTTTAATCCTACCGCAAAGTACTATAAAGCTCCTCCGCACATCAAAGCCAATGGAGGAGTCTTCCTCATTGACGATTTTGGTCGCCAGTTGGTTCGCCCTCGAGATCTCCTAAATCGCTGGATTGTGCCGTTAGAAAAACGGGTGGATTATTTGACGCTCCATACCGGAAAAGTTTTTCAAATTCCCTTTGACACCATTGTGTTGTTTGCCACCAATCTAGAGCCTGCAAAGCTTGCAGACGAAGCCTTTCTCCGTCGTATTCGAAATAAAATTTATATTGCCGATCCGACTCCTGAACGATTCAAGCAGATTTTTGAAGAGGTCTGTATGAAAAAAGGAGTGCCCTATGATGAAGATTCCGTCGATTATCTGTTGAAGGATGTGTATGAAAAGTATCAATTAAATATGCGGAGTTGTCATCCACGGGATTTAATCGAACAAATCATTAGTATTGCCAAATTCAATAGTGTGCCGCCAAACTTGTCTAAAAAATTTATTGATCGAGCTTGTCATACCTATTTCTTTGTCGAGGCTGCAGAATACGATCAAAATATGAACTGAACGGAGCAAGCGTTAGCATAACTTCCGATGTGATCGATCAAACTTCCAGGGAAGGCAGGAGGCCGTCCCCTTTCCATTGCATTCGATCAGGGTTACCTCTTTTTCCCTTCCCCATTTATTCTGTGTTAAAATTTGCCGTGCTCGCGAACCGCTTTTTCAACTCTAGGGCTCAAAGGCCTTTTCGTGAGGCCCTGTTCCTAGCACCAGTGGCATAACGTCTCTCTTTTGCTTATGGCTTTCCCGCGTGTCACTGCCCAAGATCTCTATAACCATACCAAATGTCTGCATCGCGTCTATCTGGACAGCAATGGGGATCAATCAGAAAAATCCGAAGTCAGTTCATTCGTAAAGTTGTTGTGGGAGGTGGGGCTGCAGACGGAGCGAGATTACATTGACTCTCTTGGGGATTTGGAGATCGTCGATCTTCAATCGTTTGCGGTCGAACCGGCTTTCACAGAAACCATTATGGCGATGGAGCAGGGAGTTCCCCTTATTTACCAAGGCTGTCTGATTTATGAAAACTTTGTGGGACGGCCGGATTTATTGATCAAACGTGAAGACGGGGAGTCTCATTTTGGTCAGTATCTTTATGAACCCATTGATATCAAGGCGGGAAAAGGGTGGGAAGAGACTGAGGGGAAAAAGGGAAAATTTAAAGAACATTATGCCTTTCAGATTTTATTCTATCGGCTGTTATTAGAGAAGATTCAAGGGGTTGTTCCGTCTGTTGGACGGATCATCAATGTCGATAAACAACTTGAAGAATTTGACCCGGTGCTATTTGAGGCGCGGTTCAAACAGGCCATCCAAGATGTTCAGCAGTTAGTGGCCGGAGACGAATCGTCGGAACCCGTTTTGGGTAGTCATTGTACGATGTGTGGGTGGTTTGGCCGATGTTATCGCTGGGTCAAAGCAGCATCTGATCCTACGGGACTGTTTTTTGTGGGCAAACAAAAGTTTGTCTTGCGAGAACATGGGCTCCATACCATAGAGGATCTTGCAAAAATGGAGGTGGACAGATATCTCAAGCCACCGCATAAAATTCCGCGAATGGGGAAAATTTCTCTCTCTCGCATGAAAGAACGGGCGCGAGTGATGTTGAAAGGGAAGCCGGTGATTCGTGCTGGCTATGTTTTTCCAGAAGTTGATCAGGAGGTCTATTTTGACATTGAAGATGATCCAACCCGAGGTGTGACGTACTTGTTTGGGTTCGTGACTCAAGGAAAAATCGGCTCCGCACATTTTTCATATTTTTTGGCCAAGTCACCAAAGGATGAAGAACGGACGATTAGGGCATTTTGGGAATTTATACAATCGACCGATCGTGTTGTGTATTATGTGTATTCACACAAGGAACGGTCTACCCTCAAACGCCTTATGGAAAAATATGATTTAGATAGCGAACCCTTTGAAAAGTATAAGGCCTGTGAATTTGATTTGTACCAAGACTTGATTGTGGCCTATTCCGATTGGCCGACCTTTTCCTATGGGATCAAGCACATCGCCAAATGTATTGGCTTTCAATGGAGAGATCCCGATCCTTCAGGGGCGAATTCCATTGCCTGGTATAACGATTATTTAGCCAATCCAGAGGATGAGACAGTGCTCAATCGGATTTTAGACTATAACGAAGACGATTGTTATGCCATGGCTGCGATCAAACGTTACTTCGAAACAATGGCAAACAGATCTAGGGTTTGAGAATAGTTTGCACTTACATATTTACTCGTGAGGAGAACTTGTCATGTCCGCAACCGTATTAGTCGTAGATGATGAAAAAGATCTTGTCGAACTGGTCCGGTACCATCTGGAAAAAGATGGTCTGAGCTGTTTTGAAGCCCAAGATGGAGAAACCGCGCTGCAAATAGCCAGAGAGCGAATCCCAGATTTGATTGTGCTTGATCTCATGTTGCCGGGAGTGGATGGACTGGAAGTTTGCCGAAAACTTCGCAAAGATCCAAAAACATCGGCCATCGCCATTATTATGTTAACGGCAAAGGCCGAAGAAGTAGATCGCATTGTTGGGCTAGAGATGGGTGCGGATGACTATATGGTGAAACCCTTTAGCCCGCGAGAATTGGTTGCTCGTGTAAAGGCCGTCTTGCGGCGTGGACAGTCGCACGATGTATCTTCTGTGACCAAGGTAGGAACTTTAGTGGTGGATGAAGGAAAACATTACGTTTCAATCGCTGGGAAAGGTATTGATCTGACCGTCAAGGAATTTGATCTCTTATGCCGTCTAATGAAGGCCAACGGGCGTGTGCTCAATCGTGAACAAATCATGGAGTCCGTTTGGGGCTATGCGAATGCGGTGGATATTGAATCTCGCACGGTCGATGTGCATATTCGGCGTCTTCGAGAAAAATTAGGAGAGGAACAAAAACGGGTTGTGACCGTAAAAGGTGTGGGATATCGTTTTGAGGCAGATCTGGATTCGTAAACGAATGTATAGGCCTTGGAGATTTTCCAGTGCGTAATCCCCACCTTGTTTTGATGTGTTGGATCACTTTCGCTCTAGTTGCTGTGGTGGCGGGCGTGACATGGGAGTGGCCCATATGGGCTATTGGGTTGCTTTCCCTGGGTTTGCTCGGAGGAGCTTACATGATCATGAGGCATGGGTGGTTAGAAGCCCATGAGATCGAACAATCTATCCGCCGCAGTCTACATGAATTACATCAATTGATGCATCGCTTGGCCGGTAACGCTTCTCTCCCATCCACATTCGATGGCGTGGCGTCAGAACTTCAAAATACGGTCGAGGTCATCAAGGAACGGATGAGGAATCTTGAAGAGGATCGAGCGAAAATATTCGCGATAGTTCAAGGTTTGGTGGAGGGAGTCGTAGCCTTTGACGCGGAAGGCAAGATTCTGTTTACCAATGCCAGTGCCGGGCGTCTGCTTCAATTCAAAGAAGATCAGGTGTTGGGACGGTCGGTTTGGGAGGTCATCCGTCATCAGGATTTAGGGCAATTAGTCGAAGGGTGCCGGAATCTCCCACTTCACGAACGACAACGGATTGAAGTGCAAATTCATACTCCGACACGAATGACAATAGAAGTGTATGGCATGCCGTTTCCTTTGGGTAAACATCATGCAATGGGGAGTGTGATAGTCCTGCATGATGTCACACAATTGCGTCGTTTGGAACAAGTCAGGTCGGAATTTGTTGACAACGTGTCCCATGAATTACGGACGCCTTTGGCGGCGATTATCGGGTATCTGGAAACGTTGATTGATGAGCCAACTTTAGAGACTCCAAATAATCGAAAGTTTGTACATGTGGCCCATCGACATGCCGGACGTCTCAGTCGCCTGGTCGAGGATCTGAGAAGTCTTTCAGAAATTGAATCTGGCAAAGTGATTGTCCGACCGGAAATGGTTGGCTTGAAGTCTCTCGTGGACGAAGTCGTGGAAATGTTTCAAGAACACATTCAGAAACTACACCTTCGGGTTTCCAATCAGATTGATGAGGAAACCACGGTCTGGACGGATCGAGACCGTATGATTCAAATTCTACTTAATCTGGTCGACAATTCGATTAAATACTCATATGAAGGAGGCGGCATTTCATTCTTGGTGCAGCGGTTGGCAAACAATCTGGTCTTGCACGTACAAGATACAGGACAAGGCATACCGTCAACCGATCTATCTCGCATCACAGAACGGTTTTACCGTGTGGATCAAGCACGTTCTCGTGAAGAGGGTGGGACGGGATTGGGTCTATCCATTGTGAAACATTTGGTGCAATTGTTGGGTGGCCAACTTCAAATTCAAAGTGAACTGGGAAAAGGCACAACCGTAAAATTGCAGTTGCCGGAGACTTCTTGTGTGAAAAAAGTGAACGAAAAAAAACTCTAAAACCTCACCTGAAGGCATTTTTCCTCTTTTCAGGGTCGACAGGCCCTCTACGTAATTTCCTTTTTACAACATTCTGCCGTTCAGATTTTACAGATCTGTAACCAGATCCCAACGGAATAGCAATATAGTCCGAATAGGATAGGTAAAACAGATAGTAAGTAAGCTTCTAGAATGATTTTGGGTCTATCAATATTAACCCTGGAGGTGTGAGATGGTATCAATCAAAGAAAGGGGAGTGACTGCGGGCATTCTTAATGACCAAAGTCATCAAAAGGTGTTGAATTTTATTGCAGAAGAAAAAGTGGTCACGCTCGAATTAATAATTGAGAGATTTCCATGGCTGCGGTGGGGCGACTTGTTTTCGATTGTGGGAAAATTTCGACGAGAAGGCCTGGTGAGCATTCACGGGGTGGATTCTCATATGGAAATCCGAATGAAACAACGACCTTTTGGGTGTCCATAATTATTATTGAATTGTTTAACATTTAACACGTTCGTAACATACTGGTTACATAAGAGTCATCTCGAAGCGGTACTATTTTCTACTTAATTTCAGGAGGATATATTCATGAAGGATCAGTTGAGAAGTCGAAGCATCAGAGGCATCAGAATGGTGGCTGTATTGATGGGGTTATTTTTGGGTGGGATGGGGATACACGGATTTAGTTCGCCTAAAGCTTGGGGCAACGAATCCATGGAAGACCCAAATTGGCAAGGCTATACGCGAGTCAGCGGCGTCTCGGGGAATATCAATAGTATTGGATCGGATACGCTCAATAATTTGATGACTCTTTGGGCTGAGGGTTTTCGCAAACAATACCCGAACGTCAAGATTCAAATTGAAGGGAAGGGGTCAAGTACAGCCCCGCCGGCCTTAATTGAAGGGACAGCTCAATTGGGCCCTATGTCTCGCAAAATGAAAGGGAAGGAGATGGATGCCTTCGAGGCAAAATTTGGGTATAAACCTACGGCCTTTCCTGTGGCGATTGATGCTTTAGCTGTTTACGTCAATAAGGATAATCCCATACCTGGTATGAGTGTGTCGCAGGTCGATGCAGCTTTCTCTAAAACCCGTCGGCAGGGATACAAGCATAACATTACGATCTGGGGGGATTTGGGATTGAAAGGCTCTTTTTCTAAGATGCCTATTAGTTTATATGGACGAAATTCTGCTTCAGGAACCTACGGCTTCTTTAAAAAAATGGTCTTGCAAAACGGAGATTATCGAGATCAAGTCAAAGAGCAGCCTGGATCGGCCTCCGTGGTTCAAGGGGTGACCGAAGATCGTGCAGGAATGGGATATAGTGGCATTGGCTATCGGACATCAGGTGTCAGGGCCATTCCTTTAGCTTTAAAAGATGGAGAAGCCTTTATGGAGCCGACGTTTGAGAATGCCTCAAAAGGAAAATATCCTCTGGCGCGTTTCTTGTTTGTCTATGTGAATAAAGCTCCGAATTCACCCTTGTCACCGATTGTCAAAGAGTTTTTGAATTTTGTGTATAGTCTGGAAGGCCAACGAGTTGTGATCAAAGATGGCTATTTCCCGTTAAGTGCCGATCTGATAACCAATCAACGTGAAAAATTTTAATACTGGTATTGGCAACCGCTTAAGCCACTTCCTTGTCAAATGGTAGGGGAGTGGCTTTTTTTGTATTTTACAAAACTAAACTATTGCATAATGTTCAAATGAGTGCTCTCAATCCTCCTTCCATTTCCGGAGAAGAAATCGCAGCCACCCCTGGACAATGGGCAACTCGCAACACTCGAACTGCCCATCGACGTTTGCGGCACATTGTGGATCGGTTGGCAGGTGTCGTGGTGTGGGTGGGAGGCATTGCCACGATTGTCAGCATCATGGGGATTTTTCTCTATTTGATGTGGGAAGTGGTCCCCTTGTTTCGTTCTGCCAGTGGTGTGGTGTCAGTCGACATGCATGTTCAAGAGAAGGCAGATTTTTCCTCTGATTCCACCGTCATTGGAGTTGATGAATATCAAGAAGTCGCGTTTATTCTGTCGAATAATCGATTGCAATTTTTCAAAATGCCTGAAGGAATCCCTCTTCAGGAAAAGACAGAGATGTTCACTTTCTCTAGTGCGGTGCAGTCGGTCGTCATGATCGGGCAAAAAGGGGATAGAGTCAGTCTGGCCACTCAAGCGGGCATGGTGATCCCCATGACCGTCAAATTTCAATCGATGTTTGAAGGGACCACGCGAACGATTGTCCCAATGCATACCCTTGACGACCCAATTCGGGTCATTCCTGAAGGGGAAATCTTAGGGCGACATGCCCATGCACGACAGGATTCCCAGCAGATCGTGGCGGCTGTCACGCAGTCTGGTGGGTTATGGCTAACCCGCATAGAAGAGCCAGGGGATTTTTCTCTTTCGGATGAGGTGATTGTGACGCGGCGTCAGCTAGAAATACCCGAAAAGGTTATCATTACGAATATCGTGTTAGATGAATTTGGTAAACGATTGGTGGCAGGGACCGAACAGGGCGAATTGTTGGAATGGTTATTAGGGGAGGGAGCTGATTCAAAGGTTCGCCGCGTGTCGGTTGGAGAACCGGGGGAAGCCATTACGGCCTTAACGTATTTGCTTGGAGAGCGATCACTGATTGTCGGAACTCGAGCTGGTCGAGTGATGACCTGGGTCCCTATGGATGAGAGACAGACACCCTCATCGGTGCCGTTCAGAAAAGTCACGACCTTTCAATCTCATGGTGGAGAGGTACGGGCTATTTCTCCTTCTCAGCGGGATAAAGGGTTTTTAACAGCCGATAGCCAAGGGCAGGTTTTTCTGCATCATTCCACCACAGGTCAGACGATTCTGGAGATTGATCGGATCGCAATGCAGACCGTCGCCCTTCGCTTTGCGCCCAAGGCTAATGGTGGCGTGTGGTTGGGAGCGGATGGACGCCTTCGAGGTTTTTCAATCGAAAATCCTCACCCTGAAGTTACCTTCCAGTCTTTATTTTTTCCGGTAACCTACGAAGGCTATGATAGTCCTAAGGCCATTTGGCAATCCTCGAGTGGATCGGATGACTTTGAGCCAAAGTTTGGCATGATGCCGCTAATATTTGGAACGTTAAAGGGCACTCTTTATGCCATGGTGCTGGCAATTCCATTAGCAGTCATGGGCGCGGTCTATACCGCAATGTTTATGCATCCTCATCTTCGAGCCATTATCAAACCAAGTATCGAGATTATGGCGGCACTTCCTTCTGTCGTCTTAGGTTTTTTAGCCGGGCTCTGGTTCGCTCCCTTATTAGAAAAAATTTTTCCTGCAGTGGTGGCGGGAACACTTATGTTGCCCGTCATGATAGGACTGATGTGTCTCCTCTGGCAGATCTTGCCACGATCAGTTTCCCAGCTCGATAGATATGGAATTGATTTATTGGTGATAACGGTTGTTGTCGTGGGAACTATTGGAATATGTCTGGCCTTTAACTCTTGGATTGAATTGGTAGTGTTCGGAGGAAATTATAAATTTTGGCTCACGAACCATTTGGGGTTGGTCTATGATCAACGTAATGCCATCGTAATTAGTTTTGCTATGGGCTTTGCAGTTATCCCAATAATTTTCAGTATTGCTGAAGATTCTCTTTCCAATGTGCCACGTCATTTGGTCGCGGGTTCCCTGGCGCTTGGTGCAACCAAATGGCAAACTCTCACGCGTTTGGTGCTGATTTCAGCTAGCCCAGGAATTTTTTCGGCCCTTATGATTGGCTTTGGCCGGGCTGTTGGAGAAACCATGATTGTTCTGATGGCCACCGGCAATACGCCTATTATGGATTGGAGTATCTTTAATGGATTTCGAACCTTATCGGCCAATATTGCCGTGGAAATGCCGGAAGCGCCCCATGGCGGAACCTTGTATCGGGTCTTATTTTTGTCTGGGCTCATTCTTTTTGCCTTTACCTTTGGTATTAACACAATGGCCGAGTTGATCCGCCAGCGGCTCCGGGAGAAGTATTCACAGTTTTAATCGTTCCCAATTCCCCGTAGCTTGCTGCGGGGTTACCTATGAGGAACTATAAACTATTGATCCATTGAATACCCCGTCCGCTTGCGGAAGGGATCTTTTATTAGTCGAACCTAAGAAGAAGTAGGAAAGGGAAAACGGTGGCTTTTTTGTCTTTGGTCATCGAAGAACTTCCGATTTGAAATATCTGTAGGTAATTTCGTGATGGCTTTACAATGAAAACATTTTCCTTTAAGAAATTTTTTGATTCCGGATCATTGTTTATTTGGCTATGTGGTGGGGCGCTGGGCATTTCCTTACTCATGATCGGTGGATTGCTGGTCGTCGTTCTGATCAACGGAATGGGCTATTTTTGGCCAAAGGATCTGATTCAATTGACCTTAAAAAATGGGGAGGTCATTCTTGGGGAATGGGTGGCCACAGAAATTATCCCGGAAACTGAATCGGTCGATCAATCTGAAAGGCAAGAACGGGTGCAATTGAAGGTGGGGAATCGCGATTTGTATGGATTGGATTTTCGATGGGTCGATGTAGCAGATATTGCAAAAAAAGAATATCCGTCAGATGTCGTGACTTTTGAACGGCGGGAGTGGGGGAATTTTTACGGTCGGATTCAACAGATTCACGATGCCGACACTTTGCTGGCTTCGGGACACGAAAAAGGAATGTCTACCTTGGCTAATCTGTTGAAACGCACGACTGCTTTACAGGAACAAATTGATGCCATTGAGCATGATGAAATTGCCGAATTGAATCACCGGATTGAACAGGCTCGACTTCGACTGCGCTCATTGGAAATGAGTGCCCCCATAGGATCAGAGGAACGTGTGGGTATTAAAACCCAATTGCAAGAACTAGAGGCATTATATGAGGTGCAAAATTCGGCTCTCATTGCTTTATATCACGAACTTGAACAATTTCGGATGACCGTTGTGGATGTGGCCGGAGCAGAGAAATCGTTTCTAGTCGGATCGTTGGTCAATGTGTGGTCTCCTAATAGTATGGGGATTGGTGAAAAAATTTTGATGTACGCGCAGAACTTTTGGAACGTCCTCAGTGAAGAACCTCGGGAGGCCAATACAGAGGGCGGGATTTTCCCCGCCATTTTTGGAACGGTGTTAATGGTGGTGATTATGAGTATCGCTGTCGTGCCTTTCGGAGTTCTGGCTGCGATTTATTTAAAAGAATATGCCAGACAGGGTGTGATGACACGGATGATACGTATCGCGGTGAATAATCTTGCTGGAGTGCCTTCGATTGTTTTTGGGGTGTTTGGGCTAGGCTTTTTTGTGTACGCGGTCGGGGGTACGTTGGATCAAATATTTTTTGCTGAAGCGTTGCCCAATCCCACATTTGGAACGGGTGGCATTTTGTGGGCCTCGGTAACGTTGGCCCTGATGACGGTGCCTGTGGTCATAGTGGCGACGGAAGAGGGATTGTCGGCGGTCCCTCGGGAGTACCGCGAAGGGTCGTTAGGTCTGGGAGCGACCAAATTAGAGGCCCTATGGCGGGTTGTGTTGCCTTGCGCGATGCCAGGAATTTTAACTGGACTGATTCTAGCGATTTCTCGTGCCACGGGAGAGGTGGCGCCACTCATGCTGACAGGTGTAGTCAAATTAGCCCCGTCACTACCAGTAGACGGATTTTTCCCGTTTCTCCATTTGGATCGAAAATTTATGCATTTGGGATTTCATATTTATGATGTTGGGTTTCAATCTCCGAATGTGGAAGCTGCGAAGCCCATGGTCTATGTGACGACGTTCATTCTTGTATTTGTCGTCATTCTCCTAAATATGGCCGCTATTATGATGCGTACGCGTATGCGAAGACGCTATGCTGGTTCTTCGGTGTAAATGAGGTACAATCATGCCAACGATTTCCAATCCAGTGATTCCAGGAAGATCCTCGATTCAACAGGGGAAACCTCCTTTGTCCACATTGGTCGTAGAAAAAACCTTATCTAATCAGAAACAGATGAAGGACAAACAGATGGAGCCTACCCATAATCCGTTAGCTGGGAGTCATCCCAAAATAGTCGTTCAGGACATGAGTTTTTATTATGGCACCGTGCAAGCGCTGACCAATGTCAATATGCAAATCCCTGCGAACAAGGTCACGGCTTTTATTGGACCCTCAGGTTGTGGAAAATCGACCTTGCTTCGTTGTCTGAATCGATTGAATGATTTAGTTGATGGGACACGAATTGAAGGAAAAATTCTTTTGGAAGGGAATGATATCTATGATTCACGAATTGATGTAACTGATCTTCGTACTCGTGTGGGGATGGTCTTTCAAAAAGTGAACCCCTTTCCCAAGTCTGTCTGGCAAAATGTCGCGTTTGGGCCGCAGTTACAGAATGTGAAAAAACGGACGACGTTGGATGAAGTGGTGGAGGCGAGTTTAAAGGGTGCCGGACTTTGGGATGAAGTCAAGGATCGCTTGCATGCAAGTGCCTTGGGTCTTTCGGGCGGGCAACAGCAGCGACTTTGTATTGCCAGAGCCCTGGCAGTGAATCCTAATGTTCTGTTGATGGATGAACCCTGTTCGGCACTTGATCCGATTTCGACTGGCCGTATCGAAGAACTTCTCCATACCCTCAAAGAACGATTGACGGTTGTGATTGTGACTCATAATATGCAGCAAGCAGCTCGTGTGTCCGACCTGACCGGGTTTTTTTTGTTGGGCAAACTGATTGAATTTGATGATACGAAAACTATCTTTACCAATCCTTCTGACTCTCGCACCGAGGACTATATTACCGGACGATTCGGTTGATTGTGTGAAATAAGGAACCCGCCATGTCTATTCAACGACGGTTTGATGACGAATTAGCCGAACTCAAGCAACAGATTTTGCGAATGGGATCATTGGTGGAAGGTCAAATTCGGCAAGCGCTGAACGCGCTTATCAATCGAGATGATAATCTGGCAACCCAGGTGATTGAGAATGATCGTCAAGTGAATACCATGGATGTGGCTGTGGATGAAGCTTGTCTCGAACTATTGGCCCTACAGCAACCAGCGGCACGGGATCTTCGATTTATTACTACCGCCATGAAAATTTCAACCGAATTAGAACGAATGAGTGATTTAGCCGAAAATATTTGTGAACGGGCCATTGAACTGCATGAAGAACCGCAATTGAAGCCGTATATCGATATTCCCTTGATGGCAGATCGGGCCATCAAAATGGTGGGGGAGGCCTTAGATGCGTTTGTACGGGGTGACTCGGTTCTCGCCCGTAAAGTCTTAGATGAAGATGATTATATTGATGAATTGAACGAACAGATTTTTCGGGAACTCTTATCATTCATGATGGAAAATCCGCAAACCATTTCCCGCGCGATTCGCCTTTCATTTATCTCCAAGTATATTGAACGCATTGCCGATCACGCTACCAATGTCGCTGAATTGGTGGTTTACATGGTGGAAGGAAAAATTATCCGCCATATGATTTCAGAATAAATTCCCCTGTTTTCTGCCGATTCTGTCTTTTCCTACCTTCAATTCCTTTATACAATATTGGCATAGATTTTATTTCTGGTTAGTTCATATGAAGCAGGGCCAAAAAAATTTGACAACGTTTGAGCCTGGAATCTGTGCCAGCGTGACGCCAGATACGTCAATGCACATGCTGTCACAGCAGGAAGTGGAGAAGCTTCGGGAAACCAGTGAAGGCGGGTTACATGCATTATTTAGGAATAGTGCGTTGGCCGTTCTGACAAGCGGAAATGACACCGACAATACTAAAGCATTTTTTGCTCGCTATGCTGATTTTGACATTTCGTTAGTCCAACGAGATCGTGGAGTCAAGCTGGAACTCACGAATGCGCCAGCCAGCGCGTTTGTAGATGGGGAACTCATTCAAGGAATTAAAGAACACCTCTTTTCAGTGCTGCGAGATATTATTTATGTTCATAACGAAATTCAGCACACTGACAAGTTCGATTTGTTAACATCGTATGGGATTACCAATGCCGTGTTTCACATCTTGCGTAATGCCGAAATTATTCACTCAGTTGAGGATCCACACCTCGTCGTGTGTTGGGGAGGGCATTCCATTGGGGAAGAAGAATACCGTTATACCAAGGAAACAGGTCATCAATTAGGGTTGCGCGGTATGGATATTTGTACGGGGTGTGGGCCAGGGGCTATGAAAGGACCAATGAAAGGGGCTGCGCTGGCGCATGCCAAACAACGGATAAAAAATGGCCGATATGTGGGTGTGACAGAACCGGGTATCATTGTTGCCGAAGCTCCCAATCCTATCGTGAACGAACTGGTCATTCTCCCTGATATTGAAAAACGTCTTGAAGCGTTTCTTCGCCTCGGACATGGGATTTTCGTGTTTCCTGGTGGGGCAGGCACGTTAGAAGAAATTCTCTATTTGCTAGGCGTCTTACTTCACCCAGATAATCAAGAGGTGCCTTTTCCTCTTATTTTTACGGGACCCAAGAGGAGCGCACCGTATTTTGAAGCCGTGGATATCTTTATTAAACGGACACTAGGGGCTCAGGCTGCTCATCGGTACCGCATTATTATTGACAATCCGCACTATGCGGCCTCTGAAATGACAAAAAACATTCGAGCGGTACGTGACTTTCGAAAGGACACTCATGATGCCTTTTATTTCAATTGGCATCTCACCATCGATCATGAATTTCAACGGCCGTTTGAGCCGACTCATGAATCAATGGCGCGATTGAACTTGCACGCCGATCAACCCATACATTTGTTGGCGGCAAATTTGCGGAGGGCATTTTCAGGAATTGTGGCCGGGCATGTAAAGCCTCATGCCCTCAACGCCATCGAGGAACAAGGCCCATTCAAAATTCATGGTGATTCTGTCATTATGAAGTTGATGAACGAACTTCTCCGATCCTTCATCGCACAACACCGCATGAAAATTGATCAGCATAACTTCCAACCGTGTTATGAAATTATCGGCTAAGCGATAAAAGAGATCTTGAGAAAATCATCTTCATCCCTTCTACCGTCCTGCATGGGAATAGAGGTTTTTACAGAATTTCTTGATTGAGGAATTTCTGAATCCTCACAGCGAAAGTTTTGGAACCATGATTTCCAGGGGGATATAAATAGGTGAAGATCCTGAGGCAGGAAGGTTTTGTAGACGATCTTCAGGCAAGACTAGGCTCAATTAGACGGAAGAATAATCGTTGAAAAGATTTATAGTGTAAATATGTAGGCCCTCTTTCATATATACATATGAAAGAGGGCCTACGCTCGTTTCGGCACGTCATATGCCTGAAGTCTGGATTGTCTGTTGACCCGCTGATTTCGCATATCCTCGTCCTACTAAAATTCCAAACATAAGTTGCCGGAGAGCATTATCTTGTGAAGGAACCCAATTGGCGATTGTTCTACTTTTGAACTATCCAAGTAGGTTCTTACTTATTTCTCTAATTATTTGCTCTCACCAAAAGGTCTCTTGAATGTTTGTTGGTCTCGAAGACTTTCATGCCTAGTGACATGTGAAGTATTTCAATACGACCTACTTCTTAACAACTTGTCTGGTCCGTTTTGACGAGAAGTGCGTGCCAGCTTGGGCTACTGGCCTTACTGTTTTGGTGGACTGAGGTCGTTCATGAGTAACCCCCTCTTGTTCGACGCTGGGACTGACAACTCATGTGTTCAAAAGTCCCAGAGTAATGCATAGTGCTCAAGTAAAATATTATGCTTCTCTATGAGGGATGTCAATTGGTGTAACTGTCTATTGAGAACCATGTGGCATTTCTGAAAAATGTTGGACGCATTAAAGTCTTTACCTGGTTCGATATATGCAAGAAAAATGTCATTTATCTCCATATGATGTTCCTAGCCAAAATTACGTTCAATTGGATACCCCACGGTCATTTCCCGCATAAATAATTGATAGCCTTTGTAGTATTTAGTCTTATGAAATGCACAGGTTCAATCTCTTCTTTTTCAAAAGCTTAAAAACCCGAGAGACACCGGAGGATACCCTCATTAGTTCTTTTGCTTGAACGTTGTTGATGAAGGCGGGGCAAAACCACGTCGAAGGGTATTTTCCGTGATGATTTTTTCAACCATGAATTGTTCGAGGTACCCCTGTCCGCCTGCTTTCTTTCCCATTCCAGAGAGTCGATGGCCGCCAAAGGGCTGGCGTCCCACCAATGATCCAGTAATGGGTCGATTGATGTAGAGATTTCCGACCTCCAATCGTTCCCGGGCCAATTGTAAATGTCTTGGGCTGCGGGAATAGATTCCTCCTGTCAAGGCAAATGGAGAGTTATTGGCCAGGGTCAAGGCCTCTTGGATTGTGTGGACTTGAAACACCACCATGACCGGGCCAAAAATTTCTTCTTGAACTACCGGATGTGAAATTGGCAAATCTGTCAGAATCACCGGTCCTTGAAAATAACCTGGTCCTATGATTTGTCGATCCAATAGGCAAGCGCCATCCTTTTTCCCAAGTTCCACAAAACGCCGAACATTTTTTAAGGCCTGATCATCAATGAGTGGGCCCATACGATTTTTGGCCTGGGTCGGGGAACCAATAGGAATGCTTAAGGCAGCCTGCCTTAAACGTTCAATGAATATAGGGTAAACCCTTTTCAGCACAATGACTCGTGAACATGCAGAACATTTTTGTCCTTGATAGCCGGTGGCACTTGCTAAGACCCCGCTAACCGCTTCATCCAAATCAGCGGTTTCATCCACGATGATGGCATTCTTCCCCCCCATTTCTGCAATGACATGTTTAATATGCCGTTGCTCCGGTGATACCCGGCTAGCCTCTTGAATAATGTGCAATCCTACCTTTTGAGATCCAGTAAAAGCGATCACATGGATGGAAGGATGTTGGACCAAGGCTTGGCCTAGGTCCGGTCCACCGGGAAGAAACTGTACAACTCCTTCAGGGAGACCAGCCTCTCTGAGTAGGCGGTGTAGGTGATACCCCATCATAGGCGCACGTTCCGATGGTTTAAACAACACAATATTGCCGCTGACCAACGCGGCAGACACGAGACCAGTCGGAATGGCTAAGGAAAAATTCCATGGAGGGAGGACGAGGGCCAGTCCTCGTGGAAGAAAGACACGGTGATTAGTTTCACCAGGTTCAGTTCCCAGTCGTAAGGGTTGAGCCAGATGCCGCATGTCTCGACCATAAAATTCCAGGAAATCGATTGCTTCTGCCACGTCGGCATCGGCCTCACGCCATGGTTTGCCTGTTTCTAGAATTTCCCATGCTGCTAAATCTGCACGCTGGCGGCGCATGAGTGTGGCTGTGCGGAATAATACGTCCGCCCGAGACTCTGCTGACACGCGACGCCAGGTGGCCATATGTACCTCAGCGTCCCTGACAATAGAATCGATGTCGTCTGGAGATACTGTGGGAAATGTAGCGATCACTTGATTCGGTTGACTCGGATTGATAGACACCAATGTTGGGCCATGAAATGGGACCTTTGCCGCCACCGAATAGGTTTGGATGTGTCCCAATAGCGGCATGACGCGATCCAATGTCTGGGTGATCAAGTCATGAGTTTGTTGAGTAGAAAAATCAGTATGAGGCTCATTAGAAAATCCTTCGGGGATAGAGGGTACGGTTGAGGACCATGCATTTTCGTCTAAGGGATGGGTACATTCTTCGAGATCATTAGGATGGGGGAAAACGAGAGTCTCGCGAGGAATCTTAGAATTGACATTTTGCGAACGGATCACACTTTCATTTGCGGTATTTTCCAACAAGCGGCGCACCAAATACGCCATTCCGGGAATGAGTTCTCCTATCGGAGTGTAGACCCGGAAACGAAATCCTTGTTCAACGACGGCCTCGCGCAACGGTTCAGCCATCCCATACAGCATTTGATATTCACAGGTTTCCTGTGGCAGGTGTAAATGTGCGCTCAGGGCCTGAACATAGGCCAGAGTCGGAATATGGTGAGAGCCAAATGCCGGTCGAATGAAGGCGTGATGTTCCAAGATTGTTTTCGCCAGAGCATCATAATTGGCATCGGTCTCAGGTTTGTTGAGGTAGACCGGAACGGGCCACCCTCGTTGTCGATAACGAATAACTTCTGAATCCCAATAGGCCCCCTTGACCAAACGAATACCAAAAGGGGCCTCTCGGGTTTTTCCCCAATCCAGCAGGGTATCAAGCATTTGGCTAGATTGGGTGAGGTAGGCTTGGAGTGCAATCCCTGCATGAGGATACGTCCGAAACGGCGGCTCCGAAAATAAACGTGTAAACACGTAGAGAATAAGCGGTCCTAATTCGGCTTGTTCCATATCGAACGTGATGGCGGCGGGAAGTGTTTTCGCCTTCTCTATGATGGATCGTAGACGAGGAGCGATGCCTTCATAACTTCCTTGAAAATCAATTGGGTCCAATTGAGAATACAGAGCCGAAAGCTTGATGGAGAGTTGGAGTCGAGGAAGAGGGCCAAGGTGGTCCCCTTCTAAAATAGATTGAGGTTTCCAAGTTAATGAGGCCTCTTCAAGATTGGTCAATATTTCAAGGCAGCGGTGATGATAGAGGTCGGCTTCAGTTTCACTCACTGTGGCTTCTCCTAGTAAATCAATTGAACAGGCACAGCGATGATTCCACAATTTCGTAAGGGTTGGGAGGGCACCATCGACGGATTGCCCGGCCATAAACGTATAGGCCATTTTCAGAAATTGATGCCGCAAGATCCGAGTTCCGATCTTGGCCATGATGGGATTTTTCAATCCGCGTGAGAGGAGCCAACGTAAAGCTGAGGGGAGGGAGCGAACGTCATAGAAATATTCATGCAAAAGACGGATAAACTGTTCATCGGTTTGAAGGGCAGGGAGGACATCAATAAAACGAAACAATTGAATTTTGAACTGTTCATCACGGGTTCCCCAATCAAGGAGAAGGTTGCTCCACCAATGATGGCCTAGAAGCCCAGGGGAATGCCCCTGCGATTGTTGGACCAACTTGTGCTCAATCTGCTGAAACGATGGATTGAAAAGGTCTTGAGAAGCCATAAAAAGCCTTCCCTCCTTTCTTATGTATATTGTACACCTTTTCCTTTTGTCCGGAAGACGGGCCTCCATTCAAAAAACGAAGGGAGGTGACAAAAAACCCCTGTGGAGAATGCGTCCAACAGAGCCCCGAGGAGTAAAAGGTTGGGCCCTTTACTTATTTTTCAAAAAGGAGCATAGTAAATAATTAAAGAACACATACTGAGGTTGCCATGGGGTAGGAAGCGGGTTTGTCGCACCACATGGATGGATCAGAGAGAAGGCCTTTCGGGCAGTTGCATGCCTGAAGGGCCTTCGTGCTTCTAGAGTGAATGGCATACAGACGTCATGGTTAATGACAACGAAGGTTTCAGTGGGAAGATCACATGAACAAAAAACCCAGGACACTGCACCGTGACTAAAGAGTGGCGCAGCAGTGACGTGAACGAAAGGAGGAACGGCCATGACAAAGGAGCCTAGGCAGTTTGTGCGGTTCAAAATTTGGTTGTTTAGACATCAAGTTCCCAACTGGGGAGAAGAAATTTTGGAATGTTTGTTTTTTAGCCTCATGGCCTGGAGCGTATGGAAAGGGGCCTGGGAATAAAGACCGAAAGGAGCTAACGAGAATTTTTTTAAAGAAGATAGGTGATTCTATTTATTTCTATACCAAACAACCAGGAGAAATAACCCATGCGAAGAGTCGATTATATGGTTGGGGCGAGAGATTTTAAAACACTCAAAGCAGAACAATTCATGCAGGATGCTGTGTATGCCTATCGACCAGAAGATGACGGAGCAACGTTGGCACAAGCCATGACCGAAGGTGGCTTTGGAAGTGTGCCGATTGTTGACCAAAATCGTCGTCTTCTCGGAATTGTCAGTGAGTTTGATTTGCTCAGAGCATTACATGAGGAAAAGAACCTCGCGTCAGTTAAGGCCAGGGATCTCATGACACCGAATCCGGTCACGGTGTCCCCCGACACTCACACCATGGACATCATTCAATCATTGGAAGCCAAGCATTTGATTCGAATGCCGGTGGTCGATGAGGAGGGGACACTTATTGGAGTAGTGGCCAGGCGGGATGTTCTGCAGGGCTACCTGAATGCCATCAGGGTTACGCAGATTTTTTAATACTGAAGGGTTCGCTCTTGATGAAGGTTGTGTAGATAATAAACACAATGGGAGATCGGTATTCTTTCCTTGAGCGAGCTTGCCTCAGAGAGGGAAAGGCTGTGTGTCGGGGATTCCGTTAGAATTATGAGAGAGCCTCCTCTCTGAGAAGTTCTCAATGAATAAGTATGTCAATTTGATTCGTTGTTAAAAATGGACACTTTGAAATTTGAAAAATGTCCCAATTCACGAATTCAGTAAACCCTTTAGCCTTTAGGATGACAGAATAATCAAAAGGCTTGGTAACATAGAAAGTGTTAAGCTAGGAATTGCCTTTTTGTTCCCTTCCTTTTGTGTAGTTTTGCCACACTTGTCCGAGCTTGCCATTCCTTTATACAATAAATTTTAGGCTTCATTCTCTTTTCAAGAGGTGAAGAAATGATTTCCCCTATACCCTGCCGTAATTCATACTACTTCGGATCATTTTTCCTGCGAACTTTCATAAGATCTGTTGAGTCTGGGAAGTCTAAGTTTGAACCGGGGAAACATTTTTGTTGGACCCAGGAGGCCAAGAAGAAAGACGCAAAATAGGTGTGCATTAAATACCAAAATTACTTGCTGGCGGTGCAAGGGAAGAGGTGATTCCTCTTCGAGTTCATGGTATTCGTAGAATTATTATATGAATGCAATTACGAAAAGGTGAGAAGGTGGTTATCCCAAAATTTAATCAGGGAGGGTTGGCAGGTATTCTTCAAAAAACCTAATTAGTAAAAAGATTCGAACAGGACTGTTCTAGGCTTCACCCCTTGGTTTTTCGTCGTATGATGCTGCACCAAAAAGGAGGGGTTGCGATGATCAAAATACTATTCGGCGTTGTACTTTACGGAAGTGTCCTGACGAGTGGTTCCCTCGCTTTTGGGAATCCAGCAACGTTACCAAATCATCCGGGATATCCCATGGGAGATGCAAAAGATCCTGTGACTGGAATGTCTGTTGCGAATGATCCCGGACAAAATCCACCAAGCTATGAGGAGTCGCTTCAAGGAGCTGGGCAATTTCATGATTCCCATTCTGTGAATTCCAGCAAAGAAATGCGACCCAATATTGTTGCACCTGGAGATATAAAAACACAATCTATGGAATCACAGAGTACATCACAAAAGTAGATAGTGTGTTCTCTATCTAATTTTCCTCCAGCGATCAAGAGCCAAAGGGGTGTTCTAAGGGAGGGGGTGGTTGGCTCCCTCCCTTGGATTTCCAAATTATTCTTATAAAAAAAGTTTCGTATATTACCTTGGCGTGAATCATTTCAGCACAATTTTCATTAAATGTTTATCTTAGGAGGCGTTATGATGAGTACTGCCACTCAAGAATTTGGCGTTGATGATCGAGTTAACAATTTTGTTGCCCGCCCTCAAAAACTACTCATTAATGGGAATTGGGTCGAAGCTGCATCCGGAAAAACCTTTTCTACATATAATCCGGCCACAGGTGAAGTTCTGGCGCAAGTTGCTGAAGGGGAAAAGGTTGACATTGACCGAGCGGTGAAAGCTGCCAGGGCTGCTTTTGATCAGGGACCCTGGCGACGAATCACCTCTTCGGAACGAGGTAAGCTTATCTGGAAACTAGCGGATCTTCTGGAAACACACAGTGAAGAATTCGCGCAACTTGAGACCTTGGATAATGGCAAGCCCTTAACGGTCGCACGTGTTGCCGATATTCCTTTGGCCATCGATTTATTTCGTTACATGGCGGGATGGACGACGAAACTCGAAGGGCATACCATTCCAATCTCGGTGCCATTTACTCCCGGCGCCAAGTATCATGCGTACACACTTCGTGAGCCTGTTGGTGTAGTAGGGCAGATCATCCCCTGGAATTTTCCGCTTCTCATGGCAGCGTGGAAGCTCGGCCCTGCACTGGCTGCCGGTTGCACCATTGTCCTTAAACCCGCCGAGGAAACACCACTTTCAGCCATTCGTCTCGGAGAATTGATTTGTGAAGCGGGTTTTCCAGATGGTGTCGTGAATATTGTAACCGGTTTTGGAGAGGCTGCCGGTGGCGCGTTGGCTGCCCACCCTCAAGTCGATAAGGTTGCGTTCACGGGGTCCACCGAAGTTGGCAAACTCATTGTCAAAGCGGCTGCCTATGATCTCAAAAAAGTCTCTCTGGAGCTTGGAGGCAAATCGCCCAATATTGTATTTCAGGATGCTGATCTCACTATGGGCATTCCCGGTGTGGCCAGCGGGATTTTCTTTAACCATGGACAATGTTGCTGTGCCGGCTCACGATTATTTGTGGAGAAGAGTATTTTTGATGAAGTGGTCGAAGGGGTTGGGAATATTGCAAAGAATATTAAAATCGGTTCAGGCCTTGATCCACAAACCGATATGGGGCCGTTGGTTTCTGAAGTGCAACAACAACGAGTTGTGAGTTATTTGGAGTCGGGGTTTGCTGAAGGGGCTACAGCTGTAGTCGGTGGTGGAAAATTCGGTGAACAAGGGTACTTTGTTGAGCCAACGGTGTTAGTGAACACGAACGCTGACATGAAGGTCATCAAAGAAGAAATTTTTGGTCCGGTTGTCTGTGCCATTCCCTTTAGAGAGGTTGAAGAAGTGATCCCTGCGGCCAATGACAGCATATATGGACTGGCATCGGCGGTATGGACCAAAGATATCAATAAGGCGCATCGTATAGCGGCAGAACTACGCGCAGGAACCGTCTGGATCAACTGTTACAATATTTTTGATGCTGCTCTACCGTTTGGTGGATATAAACAGTCTGGCTGGGGCCGGGAAATGGGCCATGCGGCGTTGGATTTATACACCGAAGTGAAAGCGGTTTGTGCCAAGTTAGTGTAGGAGATTTTGAGTTGGGAATCTGTAGTAAGAGAGAAGAGAAAGGAGCAATCTTGACTGCCATCAGCATTCCGGATTGTGGTTGGTCTCGTAGGTCGAGACAGCCCATTAATATTGATGTACGATGCGAAAGTTTAAAGCGTTTTGCTTCAAATGCAGAAAATCGAAAGAATTGTTCGGTGGGTTCGCGAAATTGAAAGCATGGATGGTGATTCCTGATTGCTCATAGGAGATTTTATGAGACACAAGTATGCAATATTTTGTATGGCAATTTTGGCGGGCTTAGGCGTCTTTTCTAGTCCCGGCATGTGCGCGTCACCACAACCTATGACCAAAGAGCAGGGAGATGCCATTCTGACTGAGTTGAAACACATTCGTCTTCTTCTTCAACAACAGCAAGCACTTCTTCAGGAAAATAAAGTACAGCCTTCGATACCAGAACAAAAAGTAACGCTCGATCTTGGAGAGAGTGAATATGTTCTGGGGTCTGAAGATGCCCCCGTTACGCTGGTGGAATTTACTGACTATCAATGTCCCTATTGCAGTCGATTTCATCGAATCACCTATCCGGATATTAAAAAAAATTATATTGATTCTGGGAAGCTGCGTTATGTCAGCCGGGATTTGCCTCTTTCTTTTCATAAAAATGCTCACCAAGCTGCAGGCGCGACTCGCTGTGCTGGAGAGCAGGGTAAATATTGGGAACTTCGGGACGTACTCAGTTTAAATCCCAAAAACTTGAGTGCAGAGGGTATTACTCAATATGCCCAAGAAAAGAATTTGGATATGGAAGAATTTCAATCCTGTTTCACAAGTAGCAGGTATGAAAATGAAATTCAGCAGGATATTGCAGCTGCTCAATCGGTAGGGATTACCGGTACTCCTGGCTTTGTTCTTGGTCCCACCTCAAAAAATAAAATTGATGGGATCGTTATAAAGGGCGCCAAACCCTACTCTACTTTTGCCGCCCAAATCGACATGATTCTTGTCAAAACTATCAACACGCAATCAAAGCAGTTTAAGAGACGACACTAAATGTAGCTTTAACTGGCTTTGAAGGTTTACTTTTGCCTGGTAAACCAAAAAATTCTTCTGCTTTCCCCTTGACTGGCTCTTTAGCCAACCACTCTTGCAGCTCCGATCTCGTTTGGCTCCCTCTTAGAATGACGTTGTGAAACCCAGCTGGAACAGATCAAAGTGCAACAGGGGGGAGGCCGTAAAAGCATTGTAATAATTATAAGTGGCCTCCACTGAAAAGATCTTATTGACCGGCACCCGTAACCCTAGGCCGACATTGAACCCGAACTGAACGTCTCCGGGATCAAAGTGAAAAAGATCAGGTCCCCCGTTGAGAAACACCTGCACCGGCGCAGCGGGATTGACCGTGTACTTGATATTCGCTCCAACCGACCACACATCCCGGTCCACGCGGCCCCCACTGCCATCAAAATTGGCGTATCCCAATCGTACATCCCACGCCAAGCGTGGCCGGAAGGGATAGACAAAGCCCAGGTTGAACGTCGGGCCGATCCCCGCCACATTATTCAAGTGCCCATACGGATGCGTGAAGCCCGTATGAAAACTGATGGCGGGCGGGGTACTCCCTTTGAGTGTCCGTTTCACCTCCGGCGTATCGGGATCGTCACTGGTAATGGTCAGCTCACAGATCTTCTCCCCAGGCAACTCGGGCGTAAACTGTACGACCAGATCCATGCATCCCGCCACTCCGAGCGTTACCGGGAAGGGATTGTCGGGGAGCGAAAAGTCTGCACAATCCACGGTGGCCGAGAGCACCGAGAGGTCGCATTGGCCGACGTTACACACGGCCACCGTCCGTTCTTCTGGGCGCCAGGCCGAGGTGATCCCAAAATCGGTCGAGCCCGTTACGCGAATATCCGGCACATTGCCCGCACCCGTGATATCTACCTCAACCATCGGGTTGTTGGGATCATCACTGGGAATGGTTAAGTGGCCTACAAGTGGGCCTGGGCCTGTGGACGTATGCACCACTTCAAAGGGGAAGCAGAAGTCTGGACTAATGATGACGGGATAGCCCGAGGAGGGCGGCGTCACCGTCACGTCGGGATGGTCGGAGGTAATCGGGCTGACCGTCAGATTCTCTTTGCCAGTATTACAGACCTCTAAGGTTTCGACCTTGGTGTCATCCACACAGTAGTCGCTCAGATGAATGTCGCCCGGCACTTGAATTTGCGGAACGCATTCCATACCCGTGCCGGTGACATCGACTTCGACGCTAGGATTGACGGGGTCGTTACTGGTGATGGTGAGGGTGCCTGCCAGTGGTCCGGTGGTAGCAGGGGTCGACACCACTTCGAAGGGAAAACAGAAGTCGTGGCTAATGACCACCGGATAGCCCGAGGAAGGCGTGGTTACCTCGAAGTCGGTGCTAGAGGAGGTGATACCATCGATAAAAAGATCTTCTTTGCCAGTGTTGCACACTTCCAAGGTTTCAACCTTGGTTCGGCCCACACAGTAGTCGCCCAGATAGACGTCGCCCGGGACTTGGATCTGGGGCTCTTGGATTACTTCAAAGTTGATGCGCCAGACACCCCGCCCTCGCGTGCCGATGTAGACATTGACCGTTTGGGGGTCTCCAGTCTCATGGTCGAAATAGGCAAACCACGGTCGCGGTAAGTGAGGAATCCCCGAGGCACCGGAATTAATGGGGTCCGTGGCTCTGGTCCAGTTATTGCCGCCATCATCGCTGATAAACACCCCAGAATCTCGTCCACCGGCCACCAAGATATTAGAATCCTCAGGGTCGAATGCCACTAAACTGGGTTGCATATATCCCGCAGCCGAAGAGGGCGGAACCATCAGAGTCTGATACTTGAAGGCACCGTCACCAGTCATCAAGTCGTCCAGTTCAGTATCGTTTATCCAAGTCGTTCCACCGTTACGGGTATGGATCATTTGTGGTCCACCGGCTCTCACGTTTGACGCATAGAGTCGGTCGGGGTTGTTTGGGTCGACCGCAAAGATTCCGATTCCCCCAGCTGGAGGAGTTACCTGTTGCCAAATGCCAGCAGGGTTTGTACCAGTAAAACGCCACAACTGATCTGCCGTGTTGCCATTGCAGGCTCCAACCTGCACGTAGAAAGTAGGGATCCCCGCGGAAGCAGAAGTTTGTACTGCACATACACCATTACTTGGGGGTTCCGATGTCGGTCCCAGTTCGGTCCAGATGATCGGATTGGCACCGATATTGTTGGTGATAAATACACCGCCATCGCCTCCATTGACGCCGGAACACCCACGTGTCTCGGCTATTTCGTCTATGTTTCCATCTCCATTATTGTCAATTCCGTCTGGCGGAGTGTTGCAGTCGCGGGTCAACAAGACGTATTGATCGGTGCCGAACCGATCGATAATGTCGGGAAATATGAATCCTGGTAACAGTCCATCGGGGGGATAGCTGTTTGCGCTGATCGCACTTCCGCCTATCATCCCTTGATTAGCCAATAGAAGTTGGTTTGCACGACCCCCGCCGCAGCAGACAGTGTAAAGGACTCGACCTGGATCGCCGGAATCATCAAAACCGTCACAGCACGCCTGATTATTCCACGTCGGGTTTGCTGGGCTCACCACGCTCGCATTGGTGGAGGCAAAAGCGCCATTGTCTTGGGCGCCAAAGTAGAGGTCCTCATTCCCGATACCCGCTTGGTCTACACCTGCCATACCATACAGCCAGAGGCCATGAGGGGTAACTTGTGGCTGCTCCCACACTGGCGTATGACAATTCGGACTTGCAGCTATAGTATTAAAATAGACTCCTCCATCCGATGAGAAGAGCACTGGACATGCGTTGTTTGTACTCTCCGTATCGAATACGATATCTCCAACGTCGTCGTGGCCACCGGCCGAGCGGGTAAAAGGTCCGGACCAATTCGCGGGAGTCGGAGGCGCCGGATTTGGGATCGGTCCCACCGTACCCATTGGGCATCGTAGTCCACCACCTGCTGGCGAGCTCTGACAAGCACCGCTGAAAAGACGAACGTCTCCGAACCACAAATCAAAAGTGTTGGACGATCGTGCGTTTGTTGCTACGAACGGAATCCTGCCTTGGCGTCTAGAATCAGGGGTGCCAAGGTTGGTCCAAGTCGTTCCTCCATTGTCTGACTCGTAAATGTTTCTCCCGACAGTGACAAAAACAACGTCCGATTCATGAGGGGAGACGTCAATGGAGCACGTCCCAGACGGTAGCCCCGTACCGGTGGTCCAGGTAGCCCCACTAGTGGTTGATCGCCAATGCCCGTTGTCTCCGCAGAGGTCGATGATTCCTCCGTTATGCACTACCACGTCCCAGACGTTTCGAACGAAGGTTCCCCCGGACGGATCCAGATAATTCCACGTGACACCGAAATCGTTGCTAATGGCTAAGCCGCAGTTAGTACCAATGTAGACATTACGAGGATTATCGGGATCGATACTGATCCCAAATGCCGATGGTTCGGTTCTCCTCGCGGTGGTACAAAGTCCAACGGGGGGCGTGGCCGTGGCGGGGTGAGTCCATGTATTTCCGCCGTCCGTGCTAACGTTAATGCCTGCCAGGCTGTTTATTCGACCATCGTACCAAGAAGTTGCATAGACCCTCTCAGTGTCCCCAGGGTCGACCTCGACGTCCCGTGTTGCAGTCGGAAGGTGACGATCCAGTCGAAACCACGTGCGTCCGGTATCGGTACTTTTGTATAGGCCACCCCATTCACTAGCTGCATAGAACACCTGGTTGTCACCTGCGACGCTGGCAAGACCATTGATTCGGCCTCCGCTGGCGCCGTCGGGGTCGGACGGATCCAGAGTAGATTGATCCGGATTAATATCGGTAAAGGTGAGGGCGCCTTGGGCGAAAGCAGCAGAATTAATCCCTAGTAGTAGGCCCAGGCTGACAATAATGATGGCTAATCTCATATTAATTTCGATTCGGCCTAGCCTATGACGAACCGGACGGTAGCTTCGCATTCTTCGCCTCCGTAACGGTAGATATGAGTTAAAGTTCTCTTCACTGTGTTTGACACCGTTCTACATTATCAATGCTCCAAGAGTATCCTGCTAAAGAAAGGGCATTTCTTCATGAAAAAGGCTACAGATCACTGAAGGACTTCCAAAGGGGGCAGCTCCATGTCGATTGGACAAATGGGGACTTCAAGTCGCGCTGTCTCACTCGGTATCCAACCCTTCCGTGTTCGAGTAAGGACCCGCCAATAATAATTGATTCCAGCATCCAACCCTTCCAGTTCCAAAAAAGACTGTGTTGGTGAGAGCACCTGTGTGGTTTGAGTTTTGACTTTTCTAAATTTAAAGCCTTCTCTGAACATTGTCAGGTCTACTCGCTGATTGCGGTCAGAGTCCTCAACTACATTCCAGCTGAGCTTAATTAAAGTTGTCCCAGGTTTGGTTTCACTACATTTCCCCTCCCCATGAAGGTTGGTGGCTGCAAGGGAACCTCCTATGGGCAACATCAATATTTCTTCTTTGGGGTACTGTAAAACTGGTGGCTTGTCGGCCACCACACTTGCGTTTTTTGCAAATACGATCCCTGTCGAAAGAAACATTGCAATCAATAAAAGGTTAAACAAGGGTTTCATGACGGTATCTCCATGTCTATTAAGAAAAATGTGATCCTTTTAATAAGCAGGTTCCGTTCCCAGTCTGAACAAAAAAGAAACAAGGAGAGGAAATTTATTTCTTCTTGAAAAGTTAGAATTTTTTGGAAGAAAATAGAATTCCATGCGTACAGGGATAATCATAGTTTTGTATC
This sequence comes from Nitrospirales bacterium, assembly GCA_965223185.1. Lineage (GTDB taxonomy): Bacteria > Nitrospirota > Nitrospiria > Nitrospirales > UBA8639 > Nitrospira_E. The sequence goes on from OZ244988.1 coordinate 2,446,905, forward strand.
TAATTAGATAATTTTTTATCCTTTTAGATACATTTTGGATCCTGCATTACTCAATCTTTCTCATAAAAAGTCTAGCAAAAAATCATAAGTGCTTAAGATAGATCAACTATTATGCTAACTCTTAAAACATTTTGACTGGTACCCTTGGATTCAAATTTGCTTCAAAATAGCCTGGAAAGAAACACCCATTAGGATAAGAACTATTTCAGTGTGGCGAGGTCTTTGCAAAGTGTTTCCTCCAGCGAAGGGCATCTGATTAGGATTTTGTGAGGCGAAAGTCTTTAATAAAGGCTTTAAAAAAATGAAGAATAAAAAGAGTAGATCTTTGGAAACTCCTCCCTATCTCCGAGGTTCGCTGTTTGTGTAAATGAAAAGCCATACCGTCGGGCATTGTTGCCGGTTGCCATCAATCATAGTTGGTCACAATATTTGGCCTGAACTGAATGGTTCCATCTGTTTCAGAAGCCTATTTTTCTTCGTAAAAATCACCATTCTTTCGGTATTCATTTCTTTCGTTCTTGTTGTCTCTTTAGCATTGTCGCAAGAACTTTCTCTTGATTCACATAAATACCCAATGTTCGGTGATGAAGTAGAGCAATTAGATCTAGTTACGGTGACAGCTAAAGAGGGAAAGCCAACGTGGTTTGAGGTTTCTTCAGCAAAAAACAAAATTGAGAAGGAAATGATTAAACAGCGAGTACCTGATACGCTTCCTGGCGTCCTTCGTGGAGAACCTGGGGTGTTTATTCAAGAAACCACTCCTGGTCAGGGTACTCCAATTCTTCGAGGATTGTTGGGAAGCTCAACGGTCATGACGGTAGATGGGATGCGGCTGAATAATGCTATTTTTCGGTCGGCACCTAATCAGTATTTTGCTTTGGTGGATCCCTATAATGTGGATCATATTGAATTGTTCCGTGGTGCCCAATCCACACTATTTGGTGATGGTGCAATCGGTGGAGTTGTCAGTGTGAGCACCCCTATTCCACAGTTTGATACCACTGCATGGACATGGAAGGGGAATTTTCAAGGGGCATTCCGGAGTGCCGATTTGTCTCGAATGACCCGGCTAGGTTTGGCTGGTGGGTTTGAAGGTTTAGGGGTCAGCGGGGGGTTCACTTATCAAGGGCATGATGATCTTCGCGGAGGAGGAGATGTCGGTCGTCAACGACCTTCCGATTATGAGTCCTTTGCGGGTGATGGAAAAATCTTCCTTGGTGACGAATTTCAAAATTTCTTACTGAACATTCAGTTCCTTGAGCAACCAAAGACACCTCGATATGACCAATTGGTTCCTGGCTTTGGCCAGACAAACCCGAGTTCTTCGGAGTTTGTTTTTGAACCCAATAACCGACTTTTCATACATGGTCGATATCTCCACAATTTGAGCGTATTTTTCTTGGATCGCATTGAGGTCAATCTAAGCTTTCAGGAGATCAATGATGATCGCCGGATTCAGGAGTTTGGCAGGAGTGAGGTGGATCAGGAGGAAAATCGCGATCGCTTGCTCGAATTCAATGTGAATGGTCTCTCTCATTGGAAAGACTATGCAATGTTTCGATATGGCGTTCAAATTCTCCGGGATGAGGTTCGTAGTCGACGTCAGCGCCAGAATCTCATCACAGGCACCACAAACTCGGTTCCCAGTCGATTTGCCAACCATTCTTCAGTGACGAGTGGGGCCGGCTATCTACAATCCATCATATCGCTTTCATCTCTTTGGGAGGTCTCCTTGGGAGGGCGATGGAGTTATGTGGATATTAACGTGCCCAAAGCCGATCGATCTGTCGGGACGCATTTGTCGATTTCTGAACTGACCGGGGATGTCGGGGTAGTATTCCATTTGACCCATTCGATTAACTTGGTCTCCAATTTCGGCAGATCCGTGCGCACTCCCAATGTCTTTGATCTTTCGACACTAGGTCCGAGACCTGGCAATCGGTTTAATATTCCAAATTCAAACTTAGGAGCAGAAAAAGCTTGGAGTATTGATGGAGGCCTCAAATGGCAAACTCCTGATCTCATTGGGGAGCTTATCGGATTTCTTATTCGAATCGATGACAAAATTGAATCGGTGCCGACAGGACAAACGACGACTAACGGAGAAGTTGTCGTCCAAAACGTCAATCTTAATGAAGTGACTCTTACAGGATTGGAAACTGGGTTTCTTTGGCGTTGGAATCTGCAAATGGAAATATTTGGAAATCTTACTTTTACACGGGGTGAGGAAACTGTGGGTAAGGGGCAAAGCAATCCAGCAGATCGCATACCACCTCTCCAAGGGCGACTAGGTGGAGCGTATCAATTCACGCCCCAATTTCGAGTGGAATCGTTTGTACGATTCGCCGATAGGCAAGACCGTCTTAGTCCGCGCGATCTGTCAGATTCTCGCATCAATCCTGATGGTACGCCAGGCTGGGTCACGTTAAATTTTCGTTCGAGTTATGATTTTGGATCAGGAGTGATGGCCAGGCTCTCACTTTTAAATGTTTTAAATCAGCCCTATCGTGAGCATGGCTCCGGCATCAATGCTAGTGGAATCAATGCCGTGTTTTCCCTGGAAGTGAGTCTATAGTTTCTGATTCCTCATTTCTGTATTCCCAAATATCGTGGGTTCAATTGTGACTCTACCCGATCCGAGGGCGGGAACTTGGTTTTTGGTATTGAGTGCTCATATGAAATACTTCTGACTTTTTTTGGTGGCCCGTATCATCTTGTTTTTTCCCTACCGGTGTTAGGTCTGCTTGAAATTGTTATCTAAATAGATAATTACTGTATCGGATTAGATACAGAATTTCATTAACATATCTTAATCTTGTCTTTAGGTTTTCTAAGTCAGAATATATTTCTGCTTAATAATTCGAGGGTGAAAATTTAGAAACTTCTAGAAATTTAAAAAACTCAGCTTGGGATTAAAATTTGCTTATGAAGTCTAGGTAAAGTGAAATTTTGAAGAAGGTTGAAGAGCAATAATCCTTGATTAGGTTAAATTGTTATGTAATTTTGTTGCAAAAGATCCCTACTTATGTAAAGCAACAGGTGTCCGAAGGACCTTATAATTTGTCCTCACCAAGGAAGTGTATGCCCCGTGCGATAATGATGATGTAGGTGGAACTGGATAATGCCTCCTTTCTCCAACCATAAGGGAATGTGATGCGGTACTTTATGAAAATTACATTTTTGTGTTCCTTATTCGTTCCTTCCTGGCCTGTTTTTGCTCAGGAAGTCATTCAGAGTCGAGGGGTGGATCAACAAGTGGACTATGAATCCCTAAAGCGATTTGGTCCGTGGTTGGATCAAAACTATCAATTGACTCGTGCAGATTTGGAGTTGTTAGCCCCGAATGAGGAGGAGTTGAAAGACCCGATCCCTGCCTTCTTTCGGGTCGAATTGAGACGCCAGAACCCTACGCTTCCGAAGGAAGGACCAGCCCAATACCCCCGCAGTGCCCTCCAGGAATATTTGATGAATTACAAGGGATACCTCATAAACGAAAAGATTTACCAAAAGGGCACAATGGATCATGGGCAATTCGTTGTGGTGGAAGAAGAGCCGCTAATTCCCATGAATTCCGACTTAAAAGACAATTGTTCTGAAGGTGTTCGCTGAAGGGCTTGTATGGTTTCACCCAAAAACATCGCCATTAAAGGGAGTTATGAGTAAATAACCAACAACCTTCACCTGGCAAAGGAGGGAGAAGTTATGCCTAAGTTGATCTCAAAGACAGCTTTGTATTCTTTGTGTTTAGTGCTGTTGGCAGTGATGGGTACCCCTGCACTTGCCGCGCAGTTTGAAGCCAAAAGCGCCACGGTCGATGCACCGGAACAACTTGAAATATCTGCTGAGGCGATGGCTTTGCCTCCTCCTGACCCAACGGCAGAACGAAATAGAAGAGAGTTGCGCTTAAGTGATCATCATCTTCCCATTCCTTTGGCCGAAGCCACTCCAGGTGCGGAACTTGAAGCCCTTATGAATCCCCCGGAAACCACTGTCGCCCAACCGGGTAATCCTGTGACTCTCCTAAGAAATCGAGCTCTAACCGATGCCGAAACGAACAATGTCACTAGTCAAGTTGACGAGCCAAGTGTGGCTACTCGGGGGCAGGAGGTTCTTATGACGGGTAATTGGTATGCAGCCTTCTCCACTGACGGGGGAACCACCTTTTCATACGTGAATCCAGACACAACCTTTCCTGCCGTCAACGGGGGGTTCTGTTGTGACCAAGTGGTCTTGTACCACCCTGGACGTGATCTGATGATCTGGTATCTTCAGTATATTCAAGATGGCAATCAGAATACGGGCCGTATTGCTGTCGCTCAGGGGAATGATATCACGAACCAGCAGTGGCGCTTCTACGATTTCACCCCTCAGAATATCGGTAATTGGAATAATGAGTGGTTAGACTTTCCCGCTGTGGCTGCGAGCAACGATTTTTTGTACGTGACGAGTAATATGTTTTCGACCCCGCCATTTAATTTTACCCGAGCGGTAGTCCTTCGGTTGCCATTGGCCCAACTTGCCAACTACCAAGGGTTTACCTACAACTATTTTGATGTCACAACGAATGGGTCATTGCGGCCCACGCGAGGTGCAACAGGGATCATGTATTTTGGGACCCACCAAACTACCGGGAATCTACTTCGAGTGTTCAGTTGGCCTGAACTCGGGACGACGGTTACGACCAATGACGTCGGGGTTCAGTTCTGGGCTAACGCAACGCGGGTTGCTCCTGGTCCGAGCGGTAATGATTGGCTCGGCCGTATGGATCGACGAATAACTGGTGCTTGGAGAAGCGGCAATGAAATCGGTTTTGTCTGGACCGCTTCACAGGATGCGAACTATCCATTTCCTCATGTTAGGGTCGCCATACTGGATACCACGACGATGGCGGTTGTTCGGGAACCTCATATTTGGAATTCGAACTATGCCTTCGCGTATCCCTCAACAGCCACCAATTCTCAGGGAGTTGTGGGAATTTCAGTGTCCTATGGTGGGGGTTCGCAATTTGAACCCAGCCATGCTGTCGGTTTTTTAGATGGGCCGAGTACATGGGACCTTGTTGCCACGGCCAATGGAAGCCATGGTCCGGCCACAAATCGCTGGGGAGATTATCTTGATGTGAGTTCACATGGTGCGCAACAAAACACCTGGGTGGCGACCGGGTTCACCCAACAAAGTGGTTCGCAGGCCGGCGATATCGAGCCCAGGTATCTTCATTTCCAGGAAGGGCCAGGACAACCACCAACACTACAGATTTCACTCGCTCTTGTTCCAGACAAAAGACTCGATAAGAACGACACGACTACTCTCCGAGCCACGGTAACAAACGGAGGCAATCCAGTCCAGGGAGAGACGGTAACTTTTGTTTCAACAGATACGGGAAAGGTAACGGTTTCTCCGGCATCAGCGGTAACCAACGCCAATGGGGTGGCTGAAACGATAGTCACGGGGCAGGCAAATTCAAAGGATACGGTTCCTGTTCAAGCTATGGCAGGTGGAGTAACCGCAACGATACCAGTTCGCGTGCCTGATTTGTCGATGTTTGCATTTGGGATATTAGTCCTCTGCCTGTTCTTCTTTGGATTGCTGGCTCGTCGGGGTAGACGGGCGAATACGATATAATTAGGGAACAAATAGGAAAGATGAATTGGAATACGAACGTTTTTGGCACTTTCTCTTGGGCTTATGTGCGTTGGGCCGCCACGATGATCATCTTCGGTAGTGTGGTATTTTTCACCTACCGAGATGACATCCTGGGTCCGCTTTTGGGTGGGATTACTTCGCAGACAGCTCATATCGTATTCCTGGTCCTTCATGCTTTGGAGCCGACGGTGGTCCAGGAAGGTGCGGTCATCTACCAACCGAACGGTTTTGCTTATGAAATCTACTTTAGCTGCACCGGAATCTTGCCGGTTTCATTTATCGGCGTCTCCATGTTGACTTATCCGGCCACTTGGAAACACAAATTGTTGGGTCTGGTGATTAGCATTCCCCTATTAATGACAATCAATTTCACGAGGCTTATTCACCTTTTCTGGGTGGGAATCCATAATCCAGACACCTTCGAGTTTATTCACCATGTGTTATGGGAAGGTTTGATCGTCTTGGCGGCGATTGTGATTTGGTTGGTCTGGCTCAAAGGGTCCCATGCTCCTCATGTAGCAAAGGTGAGACTGTGCGACCTTACCGTCTGACTGTTGCTCTTTTGAGTATTTGTTTGGGCCTAAATGTTGAAGAAGTGTGGAGTCTTATGGGAAATCCGTCTCAGAAATCCGTTTCGAAATCCACCGAGCTTGTGGAGTCATCTATGACGATTGATGAACTTTATCACCAATTGCTCAAAACCCAGGAAGGACTTCATGAGGTTTGGAAACAGCAACCGGATAATCTAGCTGGGCTTAGGAAGTACACGGAGCGACTCAGAAGTCAAATGAATGCCCTTTCTAAATCATTAGGAAAGGAGGAACCGACGGGAAAACCCACAAGTGTAGAAAAGCCCACATCGGTGGATTCGGTTATGGGGCATCCCTCAGGTCCCGTAAGTCCATCGAAAAAACCATCACGGGAGAAGGACCTTGAGAGTCGGAGAAAGGCTACGTTAGAAAGGCTCCTCCCAAGCGGTCCAGCGGAAGGTCCGAAGGACCCTCCTTCCCTGGTTAAGGTCCCGAAACCTTGGATGCAGAAATCCCTTAACCAGGCCATTGAAGAAGTTAGGTCTCTGGAGGATATTCTTAAGTCTCTGCCTTCGGATCGGTCCGCCATACAACGATCGATGGGGGAACTCAGCACCATTCTTCATCAGATGGGAAATCCTCCCCCCACGGCTCCTCCTGTCGCTCCAAGAGAACTTCGGTAGACAAAGGTTGACGCAATCCATGGGGATTTTTTTACAGGCAAGTGTGGAATTCTCTAAGCTAAAATCAGTTTTCTAGGAAGGAATTTGTGATTAGGAACTCGTCATGACGGCTCCAGATCCAGACAAAATTACCAAAGACATTCCAACCGACGATTCTCAAACAGGCCAAAAACCTTCGCAGCCCGATGAGGAATCACCCAATAACAAACTTCCTCCTACTAACGTTAACAAGTCAGCGATCAATCAAAAAACTCCTGCTCCGATGGAAGAATCAAGTCAAGCGACTAAGCCTGGTAATTCTTCCATTAAACCCAACCTTACCGCCTCCTGGTTGAGTTATGGGGCCTTGTCCGACATTGCAGTCACTATAGCTCAACACCTAAAGGAAAAACTTGCGGACTCAGACCACGTTCTGGTGAGTGCAGGAGATTCTATTCTCACAGATTTGCGTCAATGGTTGCTGGTTCATTCAATCCTAAGCGGAGCTCAGGCCTATTGCGACACGGTTCTTAGCCAATACCATGAGGCAGAAGTCGTCCAAGTGGAAAATGCTGGGGCGGTGCTCCAGGCGGGATTAGAGACCGGTACGGCGATCTTGACTTCGCTTTCAGGCCTTTTCCAATTATTTAAAACCAAGTTTACCACGACTCAACATCAAATCGAACTGGATAATGATGCGATTATTTCAGCTATTGTGGCTCAAATGTTGGTCGTGAAACCAACGGTGGTCATCAAATCCTTACGGAGTATGGAATTGCGATCTGGTTTGCCGAGCGACGGTATTCAGGCAATTGGTAAGTTAATGCATTCAAGAGCCAAAGCGACAATGCTGGCCGTCACACAGAAAGGCTCTCCTGTTAAGAAGGTGGAACTTGAGGCTTTAGCCAAGTTTATAGATCAGATCGTCGAGCATACTCAACTGTTTAGCGGGGGAGGGCTTGCTGGGTCTATAATCAACGGCGAAAGAATCCACAAGGCCCTTGGTGCAGAACATACACTACTCTTAGACCTGAAGCCGATTATTGGGGGAGGGGATCAGATTGAAATTCAACGTAGCTTTTTCCACACGGAAGAATATTATATCAATGGTGTCGCTGCAGTGAGTTATACTTTGGTTAATTCAGATGGGAAAATTCTTGCCACCGGTAACGTTCATGGAAATACTGGCTATAAACGATATGACATGGTGAACAAAGGAATCTGGGAAACTTCGATTCCAAGTACCGTTCAGACGTAAATATTTAGGAAGTCGAAAAAATTCTCCTAAAGTCATCGGACCATTCTGATTAACTGAGGAATCTAACCGACAAGCCGAGAAGAAGCTGCTACTCATGCACCTAGGATAAAGACAAACATAGGATACTGAGAGGTTTCAAGGGAAAACACAACCATCAGGAGGGGGAACCATGGCCATCGCATCCAAAGCGTCACTTGAAGATAAGTTGCTGCTTGCACTTGAATTTGTTTCTGAAGGAAGTCACGCGGCTGTCCCAGAAAGATTGTCACACAGAGCCTTTAGTACGGAGAGTTTTAGTAAAGCCACTGAGAAATTGCGTAAAAAGTCGCGTCCTTGGATTCAGGGGCATGGCATTCAGGGTATAGGAATTGGTGAAAAGGTAGAGGAAGGTAAGTCTTCCGGTGAGCTCGCGCTTCGGGTCTATGTGGAAAAGAAGAAGGCCAAGTCTAAGATCAAAAACTGCGTTCCCAAACAAGTTACTATTCCAGAGGTAGGGAAATGTGAAACGGACGTACTGGAGATCGGACTCGTCACTCATGAAAGTTTTTCAAGCCGGGTAAGGCCAGCTATTCCCGGATCAGGAGTAGGGCATTTCAAGGTTAGCGTCGGTACCTTTGGGTGTCTGGTGAAAAAGAAAGGAACAAAGCACGGAGTGTATATTTTAAGTAATTCACATGTGTTAGCCGACGAAGGGATCGGAAGCGTTGGTGATGTGATCTTGCAACCTGGCAAATTTGATGGAGGGCTGAAGGGCACAGACGTCATAGGAGTTCTTGAAGATTGGGTCCCCTTTACATTTTCAAGTACTGGATTTCATAATTTTGTCGATGCCGCCATAGCCAAAGTGAAAAAGTCTTCAGTTCGAGAGAATATTCGAATCCTAGGTATAAAGCCTGTTGGCGTCAGTTATACTCTCCGTCGAGGTATGACTGTACAAAAAGTTGGTCGAACAACGGATTACACCACTGGTGTAATAACAGATATTAATTACAGATTTGCTTTGAATTATAAAAAACCTGGGGGGGGTGCTGGTCGGGTTGGTTTTCGAGATCAGGTTTTGTGCACACGCTATACAGCAGGAGGAGACAGTGGATCCGCTGTTCTTAATGATAGAGAGCCGAATTATCGGACTACATTTTGCGGGTTCTCCTTCAACCAGTATTTTTAATCGCATTAGCCATGTTTTTCAACAACTAAACATTGAATTGGCTTAAAGGAGCAAGAGGTGAAAAAAATAGAAGCCCTTGCTGAGCAAGCGCGTAATTACCACGAGAGCTATTTGAATGCTCTTCCTAATGTAATAGGCACAGGCATTGTTTCAAGGGATGAAAAGAAACCAGCTTCTAAGCAAATTGCAGTGGCTGTCTATGTAACTAAAAAAAAACCAAAAGAATTATTGAAAAAAAATGAGCTTATTCCTGAATATTTAGAAATACAAGAAGGAGGTCACAAAAGAAAAGTTCCCGTTCGTGTTATCGAACAAGGACACGTAAATTTGGAAGAAGAATTGCTGGGGAAGGAGCCGCTATAATTAGAACTATCACCACACTTTTCAAAATTTCTTCCACCAACAGCAAGAGAATTTCTTTTTTATTTTTTCCTAATGAGGTTGTCTCAACCACCTGAAGAAGAAGTTCTAGTGATGTGGCGAACAGTAAATGAAAATTGGGAATTCTTTACTCACTCATTTGAGAAAGTTTTCATTAAATGTGTTTTAGGCTAATGGGGGTTTGGTGCCCTTGGCTTTTAATTGAGAGACAAACCAGTTTTGAACATGGAAGGCGGAGGCATCAGGGGCAGGTTGGATTCGGGTATATGTGCCATCTGATTGCAACTGACGTCCTTGGGAGTTGTCTTTGAGATAGGGAGTTAAAACATTTTCCAGAATGTGAGTTCGAAGGTTGGGGTCTTCAATAGGGAATAAGAGTTCTACGCGTCGATCGAGATTTCGTGTCATTAAATCCGCACTTCCGATGAAAAGTTCGTCTTCCCCTCCATTTCGAAAATAAAAAGCTCGTGAATGCTCTAGAAACCGTCCGACATGCGATCTGACGGTAATGGTCTCACTGAGCCCTGGGATGCCAGGGCGGAGTCCGCACATGCCGCGTATGAATAGATGAATGGTGACTCCGGCTTGAGAGGCTCGATAGAGCGCTTGAATGCAGGTTTTATCGACGAGGGAATTCATTTTGAATATAAGGTAACCATCCCCCTGTTGGTCTTGTCGTTCGATTTCACGATTGATCCGTGCGAGGAGCTGTTCACGAATGCCGCCTGGGGCTACGAGTAATTTCGCATAGGTATCTTTTTTGGAATAACCGGTGAGTGCGTTAAACAGGTCGGATACATCCTCCCCCATGACTTTGTCGCAGGTAAAATAACTGAAATCAGTATAGATACGGCTGGTGATGGGATTGTAGTTCCCGGTACCCAGATGGAGGTATCGATAGATACCTTCGGGTTCTCGTCGCACCACCATGCAGACCTTGGCATGCGTTTTGAGCCCGAGAACGCCGTAGACCACATGGACACCCTCATCTTCTAATTTTCTGGCCCATTCAATATTATTTTCTTCATCGAAACGGGCTTTGAGCTCCAGGAGGACGGCGACTTGTTTGGCATTTTGTCGCGCTTCCATGAGGGCCGCGACGATTGGCGAATTGGTGCCGACGCGATACAGTGTTTGTTTAATGGCTAGCACCTGGGGGTCAAGAGCTGCCTGGCGGATGAAATCAACTACTGGAGAAAAGCTGTCATAGGGATGATGAAGGAATATATCTTCTTTTTTGATGAGCCCAAAGAGAGATTCTTTGGGGCCGGCCTCCCCCAATACCGATGGGTGCAGGGGTGGATATTTCAAGTCACTTCGTTCTATACCCGACATTTCCATCAGATTGGATAACCCCAGACGAAAATCATAGGTGTATACCTGATAAGGGGCGAGGGTGAGATTGCGGACAAGAATATTTTTTATGAAATCGGGTGTGCGCTGATCGAGTTCGAGTCGTACCACGGAACCGTATTGTCGTAGATCAATTTGTTCTTCAATGGCTGCTAATAGATCTCCTGCTTCATCTTCTTCGATTTCGAAGTCGGCATCGCGGGTAATACGAAAATAATAAGCGGCTTGAACGGTGACTCCGGGAAATAACAAATCAAGGTTAGCCGAAATAATATCTTCGAGCCACACAAAGTTTGTTCCCCCTTGGTTACTCTCTAGTCCCAATGTTTGATCGTCGGCAACCTGCTGTTCATCGGGAATTCGGACTAGTCGCGGGAAAATGGCTGGGACTTTGATGCGGGCAAAGCATTCTCCCCGATCTGGGTCTTTAGCAACTACCGCCAGATTCAGCGTCAAATTTGAAATATGCGGAAAAGGGTGACTGGGATCAAAGGCTAGGGGTGTGAGAGCTGGAAAAATTTCTTTCCGAAAATATCTTCGCAATAAGCCCCGTTGCTTAGGCATGACGTGTTTATAGGGCAGAATGTGGATGCCGGCTTCTGCCAAATTGGGCAGGAGATCATTTTTCCAGCATTGCAAGATTCGCTCAAAGCTCTGAAGTAGCACTTCACGGATTTTCCCCAATTGTTCTGAAGGACTTGTTCCATCTAAGGAGGCTTCCAACACTCCGCTAGATAATTGTTCGCGGAGTCCGGAAATTCGAATCATGAAAAATTCATCGAGATTGTTGAAAAAAATGGCCAGAAATTTGATGCGCTCCAATAGGGGATTGTTCGGGTCTTCCGCCTCTTCCAAAACACGTTTATTGAATTCCAACCAACTCAACTCCCGATTAAGATAGAGCTTAGGATCATCTATGTTCGTCGTAGTTTCTTGAGAAACATGTTGGAGAATTGTCGATTGTTTTTTCATGGAATGTGAGCTGGCGGATTAGGTTAATGAGAAGGATAAAATAGCCAAGATTGCAATAAGGAGTTTCTTCTAATTATAGCAGAGAAAGGTCTTTATGCCGATGAAAAATCCTGTGAAAAATAGATGGCCAGAGGAATGAGCATCTTATACAATTGGTAAAAGGCCTAATGGTTCGTATCTGTTTTATCCATGGAAGTTCTGAGTTGTTTAGGTTGACCAGAGGAGTAGTTGGAGGTATGGGCTGGTGAGGGGGGAATTAACAACTAATCAACTAGAGAGTTTACGAGAAACTGCGGTGAGTGCGGCTCAAAATGCGGCTGTCCCGATTCAAGCCTACTTTGGTAAACAACGTCTTGATATCAAGCGCAAGGGTGATGGATCTCCGGTTACCTTAGCAGACAAAGAGGCGGAAGCCCTAATTCGCCTACAGCTACTCTCAGAGTCCGTTCTGGGTCCTTTGGATATTTTGGGAGAAGAAGAAGGGTTACAAGGAACCGGCACACGGTGGTGTTGGATTGTTGATCCCATTGATGGAACACGCTCCTTTATTCACGGCATCCCTTTATTTGGGACAATCATCGCGTTGTTGGATGTGGAAAAGAAATTACCGATTGTGGGTGTAATTCATCTTCCCATGCTTGGTCAGACTTACGCAGCTGCGATAGGGCTGGGGACCACATGTCAGGGAAAGCAAATGGATGTATCGAGAAGTTGCTCCTTAAGTGAGGGCATGATTGGCGTAGGGGATATTGCCCAGTTCATCAGCGCCAATCGCTTATCGGACTACCACCGTTTACAAGAATTATCTGAATATGTGCGTGGATATACTGATTGTTTCGGGCATGGATTAGTTATCAATGGATCTTTAGGTGCAATGATGGATCCAGGCCTTAATCCATGGGACATTCTGGCCACTCAAGTGCTGATTGAAGAAGCCAAAGGCAAGATTCTGCAGCGTCCATCTAGTGTGACTGGCAAAGTTGATGCGCTGTTTGGTAATCCACATATGGTTGATCATTTGGCACGAGAACTCTCTTTTACAGAATAAATAGGGACAGAATCAATCTCATGACGGGCCTTCAGGAATTGAATCCTCTCCACCTCAGGAGAAGAATGCATGGTGATGTTAGGGAGGTATTTAAGGGATGCAGCGCATAGCGGTGATCGATATTGGGACTAATTCAATTCATATGGTATTGGCGGAAATCGGGAAAAATTTCTCGTATAAAATTGTGGATCGAATCAAAGAGATGGCTCGGCTGGGTGATGGGACCTTTGCCTCGCATCGGCTTTCTCCAGAGGCGATGGATCGAGGTTTGTCGGTATTAAAGCGATTTTCTCTCCTGGCGAAAAATAAGGGCTTTGAGACCATTCTTCCGGTTGCCACGAGTGCGGTTCGTGAGGCCAAGAATGGAGGAGATTTTTTGAAAATGGTTCGAAAAGAGCTTGGATTGAAGATACGGGTCATTACGGGAGAAGAAGAGGCCCGGCTCATTTACTTCGGTGTTCAACATAGTATGGATTTATCCGATTCGCCAGCAATGATCGTGGATATTGGAGGTGGGTCTGTTGAATTGATGGCCTGTACTCCTAAACGGCTCAAATTTGTGCGAAGCCTTAAATTGGGGGCGATTCGCTTGAAAGATCAATATCTCAAAACTGACCCCCCCGATAAAAAAAATGTCCAGCGAATGGAACAAATGATCGAGCAATCTATTCACAAATCATTAATGAAGAAGAAAAGACTCTTGCTGAAATCTTTAGTGGCGACTTCGGGAATGGCGGGGAATTTAGCTGAAATTATCTATCTGGCTCGAACGGGACAAATTCTCTCCCAAATTGATATGGCCGTAATTGACCTGAAGGAAATCAAGGAAGTTGAACAATTATTACGTACCAAGGATGCCGAGGGGCGCCTGAAAATTCCTGGACTCGATCCTCGACGGGTCGATACCTTGTATCCAGGTGTCATGGTGTTGCGGATCTTAATGGAATGTCTTGGTGCGAACCAAGTTCGAATGAGTGATAAAGCGATTCGAGAGGGAATCATTTATGACTTTATTCAAGAACACCATGAAGGATTGAAAGCGGAGCAGGAAATCCCCAGTGTACGTCGGCGGCAGGTCTTATTGTTGGCCCGTCGTTATCAATATCCCAAAGTACATTCTCACCATACGGCCAAACTTGCCCTCAGCCTCTTTGATCAAACAACGTCGATTCATGGTATGGGCGAGGTTGCACGTGAATGGTTGGAATATGCCGCGCTTCTTCATGATATCGGGCATCATATTCAAGAAAATCAACATCATAAACATACCTTCTATTTGATCATGCATGCGGAGTTGTCAGGCTTTTCGATGGAAGAAATTCGGATTATTGCCAATGTGGCTCGGTATCATCGACGTGGGCTGCCCAAGGCGTCTCATCAAGGGTTTAAAATGCTCAATGCGGAACAGCGAAAGACGGTGTTGGGATTAAGCGCGATTCTTCGGATTGCCGATGGATTAGACCGAACACATTTTTCTGTGGTGAAAGCGGTAAACGTACGGTCAGGGAATGTTCTTCAGCTTGAAGTGGCCTTTCGTTATGATCCGGAACTTGAGCTGTGGACCACGGAACGCCGAAAACGTTTATTTGAAAAGATCTTTCATTTCCCCGTTAAAATCCTGCCTGCGCCGGTTTCCACCAAAGGAGCCGCTTAGGGGAATGTTGGAGGGCCTTCAGAGCCTTGTAGAATTCCTCTAGTCGTTTATGGAATACTTCTTTAGATGATCCTATCTTTCTAAGAATGTGCGGCCAATCATTGGTTGTACCTTACCCCAATTTATAGGGTGCCTTCTCAGTTACAACAGTACAAGGACAAATGAAGGTAGATTGATCCCGGGACCTGGGATTCAGGGGTTTCTGTGGACTGTGTGCCGAGGATTTTCGTCAAGAAAAATTCCTTCTTCTATTTTGATTTAAGGAGTGTGAGTATGTGGGGTTTAATGCCGAGCGAAACAGGGTTTTTTGATTTATTTGAAAAGGCCTCAGACAATGTGGTAGAGGCCGGACGATGCCTTAAAAATTTAATGAATAACTTTGATGAATCTGATAAACAAATTCAACATATTAAGGATTTGGAGCACAAAGGAGATGGGCTGACCCATGATTTGATTCTCAAGCTCAATAAAACGTTCATTACGCCCCTAGACCGGGAGGATATCCATGCCCTGGCTAGTTCATTAGACGATATTCTGGATGAAATCGATGCGATCGCCATCTTGTTTCGGGTCTTTAAAATTACCCATCCGACTCCCACAGCCTGTAAGCTAGCAGAGATCCTTCATGAGGCAGCACGAGAGGTCGGAAAGGGGATTGGTCTATTACTAGAAAAAAATTGGGATATTAAAGATTGTACGATTCGGGTGAATAGTTTAGAAAACAAGGCTGATGAGGTGAGCCGAGAAGCCATCTCTCAATTGTTTGAAGAAGAACCGGACCCCAAGATGGTGATGAAATGGAAAGAAATCTACGAAAGATTCGAGATGGGCACTGATAGCTGTGAGGATGTGGTCAACGTCCTTGAGCGAATCGCGTTAAAACATGGGTAAGAAGTAGGTGCCATTTCTCATGGGTTCATTCACCGCCCTCGTGGTTTGATTAGATTTTCAATGATTCTCCGTGGCTGATTTCAGCATTTTATTACTGTTGGTTATTGTGTTAGCCCTTTTGTTTGATTTTTCCAACGGCTGGCATGATAGTGCCAATGCGGTCGCAACGGTTATTTCCACTCGTGTGTTGAGTCCGGTGGTTGCCGTGGTTTTAGCCGGAATGTTGAATGTTGCCGGGGCTTTTCTGTCCACCGCCGTGGCCAAAATGGTGGGGAAAGGCATTATCGACCCAGGTGCCGTCAATGATGTCGTGATTGTAGCTGCACTCGGAGGAGCGATCATTTGGAATTTTATTACTTTGCAAATGGGGTTGCCGTCTAGCTCCTCTCATGCCCTGATCGGTGGGATGATAGGTTCAGGTTTCATTCATGGCGGTCTGGGGGTGTTGCAAGTGGCCGGGTTGCTGAAAGTAATAAAAGCGATGGTGTTTTCGCCATTTTTTGGATTCGTCATCGCCTTTATATTAATGGTGGTTCTGAGTTGGACATTTTTCCGAACGCCACGAGGGTTGGCCATGATGCTCTTCCGGAGGCTTCAATTAATATCCGCGGGGTTTATGGCCTTGAGTCATGGGGCCAATGATGCACAAAAAGCCATGGGAATTATCACGTTGGCTTTACTATCTGCAGGACATATCCCTTCGGCAGAAGTTCCTCAATGGGTCATTGTCTCTTGTGCGCTGGCCATGGGTCTAGGTACGGCATTGGGTGGGTGGAAAATTATTCGAACCCTAGGAATGGGTATTGCGAAGTTAGAACCTGTTCATGGGTTTGCTGCGGAAACAGGGGCTGCGGCGGTTTTGATGGCCACTGCGCATATTGGATTACCCGTTAGTACCACACATACGATTACCTCTTCAGTCATGGGTGTAGGAGCGGTCAATCGTCTTTCGGCCGTTCGTTGGGGAGTGACACGTCGGATCGTCTATGCCTGGATCTTCACGCTCCCGGGCGCCGCTCTTTTGGCTATTCTTCTGTATAGTGTCTTGGCCGCGATCTTGTAATTTTTCCTAATACTCTCTTCTTCCTTCTGTTTTTTCTCCTGTACAGTCCTGACCCACGATCCCTCATAAGGGGGGTAGTGTCTGTTCCTCTTCTTCCTTAGCCTGCTTCCTGATACATCAGGTGTGTGGGAACCGTTGTATTCGTTCTCCCTGCACTTAGATGACCAATAGATAACAGAGGAGGATATCATGGAAAATGTGCAGTCTGCGGAAACACTGAGTGCTCCCCCTTCAATATTGGAGGAAGAAGGCTATCAAATGTATTTAGGGCAGAAGTGTCGGTTGTCCGGTGTGCTGAAGGTACAAGGTACTATGCGAATTGATGGGTTTATTGAAGGAGAAGTATTTGGCAGTGATCTTATACAGGTGGGCAAAGAAGGAATCATCGAAGCCACGGTACGAGCAAAACACATTGTTGCCCAAGGCCCTCTACGTGGTGATATTACTGCACAGGAAAAAGTTCAATTGCTTGCCCCGGCCAAGGTTGAAGGAACTATCGATTCACCAGTGTTTCTGCTCGAAGAAGGGGTGTTGGTCAATGGGACATTGAAAATGGCTTCTTTGAATTCTACTCCTCAGTAATCCACAATCACTCCAAATCCGTTTCTTCAATAGATTATCCCTCTCGTAGAGATTGCAACTGCGAGGGGGTATCCTAAATTGTAAATCGGAAAAAAGGACAGATCAAAGTCTGACTTCAGTGTTGTTTCGTCGTCCCACCTTTTAGAAACTTCTTGATTGACCTTCTATTGGGAAATGAACACTATTTTTCAAAATCCTGTAGTTGCGAAAAATTTGGCACAATCCTAGGCCAAATATCAGACTACAGAAGGTCCAAATAAGAAAAAATCCAACCAGTTCCATCTTTAACTCCTTTGTTGAATGAAAATAGATTCTGGAAAGGAAATTATCCAATTGCACCTTTGGTCGTACTTCCTAATTCATTTGGGAATTAGGGTATAGCCAGTGATGAGTCTACCTGGGGTTCCGTTTTGGTAGGTGACCATTGAACTGCCACGACACGTATGATTCCTAAAATCATGAGTATCCCCCCCAGGATCATCCATTGGGACATGGGAGCTTCTGAAAACCATTTGGATATGATTTCCGTCAGCATGACGACCAGGATTGTGTCCACAATGAATGTGACCTTGACTCTTCCCTCAGAAAAATATGTCAGCGTGGTTTTAAAGACTTCCACAATAGCAAGAATGATGAGGGTGTCGACGATAAGGTGACGTAAGGCGTGTTCGATAGGATGGTTCAAAAGTGTCTGAAGGTTAAGGAAAATTCTGAAAACTCCCCCCGTCAAACCCAGCAAAATTGTGATAATCAGTAGACTGAGAACAATTTTAATGCCCTTCATCCAGATATGGGTGAGATCGGTAGACAGTACTTGACCTACCCAGGAAGAGGATGAAAGGGGAAAGGATGGTTGAAATAAGTTTGGTGAAAACCGGGTAGCCATATTTTTCATGTTACAGCTCATCTCGTGACACAGGGGATAATAAGTCTCGGACAGATAGCATTCCCAAAACCTGATCTTCGTTGCCGACGGCGAGATGTCGAGTTCCAGAAGCTTTCATGATACCTGCGGCTTCGAATATCGATTCCGTTTCATCGATGCACACGATGGGAGTGCTCATAATCTGTTGGACGTGTACAAACTCCGGTTGAAGATGAAACGCCACAACTTTCCGAACAATATCGCTTTCTGTCACAATGCCGACAAATTCAGATTGATGGGTGACTAGCAGGCTGCTAATGTTTCGCACGCGCATGATGTGTGCCGCAGCGGAGACTGATTGGGTTGATTCAATACAAGCTACCTCGCGTGTCATAAGTTGTTCGACTCGTACCATTTGTCTTTCCCTCCTTATTTTGAATTTTTTTTCATGGGAAGAATAACACTGGGAAATGACTCATTGATCACGAATGGATGGCATCTGTGTTACATTTTTGAAAGAAAGGTGTCTGGTGACAAGAAATTAGGTACAATTTCTAAATGGGAAAAGGCCAATCTTGACAATAAATGGTATTGATAGGAGGTTGTGAATGAAACGTGCGATCATATTCGCGGGAGGGGTTACTTTACTGGCGTTGTTTTTTGGTGCCTGTAGCACCCCACAATTTCAAACAATAAAAATTCTCGAGAGTCCAAGTCGAGAAGTGGCTTTGCAAGCCATGCCTGAGGCTTATGGTGGGAAGGGTTATGATCACCCCATTACACTGACTAGTCAACAAATGGAGCGTGTATTGAAAGGTGTGCGTATTGAGCGAGGCCTGGTTTCTTCTACGCGATACCCGGCGTTTAGCGAGACAGAAATACAGCTATTTGCGCCTCATTTGGTCAAGGCATTACAAAAGGCGACCAAAGAAGAGATGGTGACATTTTACGAGACCGCCGAGTTAGGGGACACTCACCAACTCACCACTTCTGGGGGGATTTTTGTAGCCGGTGGGAACCTACATGTGATCCTCAGTAATTTTTCCGTAAAAACGCCTCTGTGGCAAGATAATGAGCAATATGAAGCTTCTTTTCGAAATCGTCCGCTTGAACAAATGGAACCCCAACCAGGTCGGTTAGTGTATGAACCTCGGCAGTATATGGTGGAATCGCCTGAAGGAGAGATTGGCAGTCGTTTGAAAGGGAAGCCCTGGCAAGTGGCTATTCAGTATCGAAAAATATTGGGAATGGACAAATGATTTGCTTTGTAAGGTTGGTTGTCGGGATAAGCCATTTTCCTTCCATGTTGAAAATTTTTTGGTGAAAAGTCCTATGGAATAACAAAACCCCATCCAAGAAGGGAGACTTGGATGGGGTTTATTATGGGAGGAGAGGAGGAGTGCCTTCCCTTCCCTATTGAATGGATATCACGTTAATTTTAGAAAGAAACGTCCCATTGTAAGCGGATACGCTGTTCATGTTGATCGCCACCAAGCGTACTGGGTTGATCCAGTTTAAGCACGGATCCATCTAATGTGAGTTTGTTTTTGTGCCCGGCGAAGAACCAGTTGATCGCCCCTGTAAATTCTTGAAGTTTGTCATTCTTTACGGAAACGTTGGGATCCACGAACGCATAGCGGAATGCTATTTCCAATGGTTTTGGAATGATAGGGATTAAATAATGGGGAAAGTATCCGATTTGAGAATAACTTCCCATTAAATTGGTTTTGGATTGCCCCGCTGCTGCAATCGTTGCCGTCGCAGGCCTCCCATTATCCTTAATTTGTTTCCAGTGGTATTCATGTTGGATCGATAGCCCGCGCCATTTAAAGGCGAATTCTTCGACCATACCTTCCACACGAAATTGTCCATCAAGAGCGTTCCCGTCGGACGTAAATGTGGCGCCCAATGAGCTAGGGGTAACGAGTGTTCCACAACCGCTAGACGACCATCGAGTACATTTGCCAACTGTGGTGTAGGCACCAAACGCCACACTACCCGTGGGTTGTTTGTGATATTCCACGTCGCTTTGGGACCATTTGAGATCACGGCCCAAGAAATTCCATTGAAACCGTCCGAAGTACATCATATTGGCGTCGTCATTGGCTTCCCCTCGGCCTGATCCTGTGAAGACCCCGGCATAATATCGAGAATCAAAAAATGTTCCAGGAGCTAGATGTCCATACGCCATGGCACCAACTTGACGATCAATAGTAAAGACACTGTTGACGATGGACCGTTCCACAAACTGTTGGTTCCCCGAAGAATCCCGTCGTTCCCGGTTATAGTCGACTTTCCACTGACCTAGTTGTAACGAAAGAAATTTGAATTTTTCCAGCATGATTCGCCAATCGATCAGCCGCGTTTCGCTTCCGGATCCTGATCCAGAACTTCTAGTCGGTTGTAGGTCCACTTCAAAATAATATTTAATCCACGGTTGATAGCCATGGCCACCGATTTTCATCCGAACTCGGCGTAATTCAAAGGTGCTCTCCGGATTGTCATTAAAATCTGTAAACGTGTCTTCATCCCCCCTATCAGGATAGGTATAGCGGCCTTGAAATCTCCATTGGAGTTGTGTCGCAAATTTGCCATCCTTGCTTTTGATCTCAAATCCCTTTCGGCCATACCCAATGGCTATCGGAAATTCCTCATCCATGCGATCACTGAGTTCTTTGTCTCTTTTCTCACGATTGGCTTCAATTCGCACCCAGTCTTCCTTGGTAATTAGGCCTTTATCTTGCAATAAATCTGTCAGTGTGTCACGAGAAATCCTGTCCCCGTCTCCGGCCCAGGCGTAGTTCTGAAATAAGAATCCTATGCATACGACTGTAAAAACCAATCGAATGACTTTCATGAAGACAGTCTCCTTTTTGTTGAAAAAAATATAGGTTGAAGTTGGCAGTACAATTTTCATGATTGTTGAAAACAATCCTAGCGGAAGTGTGTTACGACCATGTTAAGAACAGGTCAAACCACCGTAAATTTGGCAAAAAAAGAGGGAATTGAGAAGAAGTTACCCGCGGGTTCCGGAGATATAGGCAGCAGTTAATTCATGTTGTGGGGATTCGAATATTTGATGGGCTGGTCCAGTCTCAATAAGGTGTCCCACTCCGTTCATGGACCAGAAGACTGCGACATCATCCGCAATGCGTCGCGCTTGAGCCAAATTGTGCGTGACAATGATGATGGTCAATTGACCACGCAGACTTGCAATGAGATCTTCTACGATTCCGCTAGAAATCGGATCTAGGGCGCTGCAAGGTTCGTCAAGGAGTAACACTTCTGGAGATATGACCAGAGCTCGGGCGAGACACAGCCGTTGTTGTTGCCCGCCAGATAGGGCTTGTGCTGGCTGGTCTAGGCGGTTTTTTATATCCTTCCATAATCCGACCTGCTGTAACACTCGTTCGATGGTTGAGGCAAATCTTGTGGGCTCGAGTCGGCCATGTTCGCGAAGTGGGATTTCGAGATTTTTCCTGATGGAAAAAGGAAAGACGGTGGGTTTTTGAAAGATCATTCCTACTTGACGACGTAACTGCAAGAGATTGGTCGTCGAGGACAGAATGTCTATCGTATCGAGGTGAAGTTGACCAGAGACTTGGCACCCTGGAATGAGATCGGTTAATCGATTGGTGCTCATGAGAAAACTGGTTTTGCCACATCCGGATGGGCCAACCAGGGCCGTAATACATCCTTTATTGATTTGGAGAGCAACCTGCTGAAGCACGAGACGGTTATGATAGGCGATGGAAAGATTGTTCGCCTGAATATGGGTAACCGGTTCACAACAGGGTTGGGTGGATTGATACGGCCGCCAAGATTGAACGCCAGACCCTTGTTTCCCCACTTGGGTTAAGTGGGGAGTTGATGGAATGTGGTCCATTTTTCGGCTATCCAGGATGCAGACGCATTAATGATGAGCAGTAAGCCGACCAGAACGAGGGCGGTGGCATATGCCTTGGCATTTCCTCCTGCAACGTTCATGGCCAAGTCATAGATATGGATGGATAAGGCACGTCCTGAGTCCATTAAGGATGTCGGCATTCGATCTACATACCCACTCGTAAAAATCAAGGCTGCCGTTTCCGCCATGGCTCGTCCGAGACTCAGAATACAACCTACGAGCACTCCCGGAACGGCGGCAGGGAGTAAAATGTGGAGAATGGTGGATCTTTTTGCCATTCCCAATGCCATGGCTGAGAGGCGTTGCTCAAGAGCAATGGTTCGGAAACTCTCTTCAACTGTGCGGATCAACATAGGCAACACCATACAGGCCAATGTAAGTCCTCCGGAAACTATAGAAAACCCTAACCCCAGAGCCTGACAGAAAAATGCATTCCCAAACAAGCCGAAAATGATTGACGGCACTCCAGCTAACACATCCAAAGACATGCGGATCCACCTTCCGCTCCCTTGATCACTCTGAGTGTATTCTGAGAGCAAGACGGCTGTTCCAAGCCCAATGGGTAGGGCCACGATCATGCAGGTGCCAACAATCAATCCCGTCGAAACCAATAAAGGGGCAATCCCACCTTCGCGCCCGGCGTTCTGGGGGAATGAAAAGAGAAAGTTCCAAGACACCTGGTCCCAGCCATGCCACAGCAGATCTCCGATCACCCAAACAAAAAGAATGGTGACCGTAGCAGCGGCTGACCAGATCAGGAGAGTGGTGGCAGATTCACGTATTGTGTGATTTAGCGATAGCATACGCGGTTTTGGGATGAAATGCCTCGGCTATGCACACACCAATCATCACCAACAGCATCAGTACTAGTCCACTGAAAAACAAGGCGGAACGATGGTGGTCTAAGGCATACGCCATTTCCAGAGCGATGTTTGCGGTTAACGTGCGAATGGGATCAAAAATGTGGGAGGGGTGTTGAACGACATTGCCGCAGACCATCAAGATGGCCATGGTTTCTCCCGTGGCTCGTGCCAATCCCAAAAAAGTTCCAGTCAACAGGCCTCTCCGAGAAATAGGAAAAATGATGTGCCAAATGACAGCCCAGCGACTGAGTCCTAATGCCATGGCGCTGTGGATATGGGGGATCGGAACTTGACTGATACTGGAGTGAGAGATCAGCATGATGGTGGGCATGATCATCAGGGTGAGAATAAGAATACCGGCCAAGAGACTGGGCCCTGGAGGGTGCCATGCTCCAATGAGAGGGACCAGCACCACTAATCCCCAGAACCCAAATACGACTGAGGGAATACCAGCCAAAATCTCAATCATGCGTCGAAACCACAAACCTAAAAAGGGCGGGGCATAAAAGTGACAAAACATGGCAGACAGAATTCCTAGAGGTGCTGCGAGGAGAATCGAACCGCCGGCAGCCAAGATTGTGCCCGTAACCATGGGTGTTAACCGGTACGAATGTTCGATGGGGAACCATCCGGCATCAAAAAAAAATCGAGACAGTCCAATGTGGGACAAAGCTGGCCAGGCCTCCAGAGAGACAAATCCAATAATGAAGAGCAAAAGGCTTCCGGCCAACCACGCCATAACCCGTAGGCTCCACAAGAAATAAAAGTCAGTCCTGGAGCGGGACGAAATATTGATTGAGGATAAGATCATGAACTTGAGATGATTGCGCGAATTGAATAAAAGTCTTTGTGAGGCCCTTAGGTGTAGCCTTTGTGACAAGAGTTAGTGGCCGGGATAACGGAAAGATTCCGGTACGAACGGTTTCAAGGGAAGCCGGAATCTGTTGTAACGGGAGAAGGCGAATAGGAAGACCCTGTGCGGCGTTGAACTGGGCCGTTCCGACCGAGACATAGCCAATGGCGTGAGGGTTTCCTGCGACCGTTTTAATCCCTTGTTCGTTGTCCCCTATGATGACGTGGGCCTGGATTTCTCGGTTAGATAGTTGGAAATACTGAAGAAATAACTCCAAGGTGGACCGGCCTTGGGCCTTGTTGACCACCGTGATGGGAGCTGTCGGTCCACCTACCTGCTGCCAATTGATTATTTTTCCAGTGTAAATATCTTGTATTTGATCAACCTGTAATTCATTGATAGGGTTTGACTTGTGAATGATGATTCCGATGCCATCTTGGGCGACCACACTTCCATGTAAGTGAGTTTCTTGCTGATTGAGTGCACGGGAAGCCATGCCGATATCTGCTAGGCCTTTGATTGTATCGGCAATGCCCCTGGAGGAGCCGCCTGTTTGAACATCGATTCGTGTGCCGGGATGGCTGGCTTCAAAACGCTTTCCAATTTCTAATAGAAGGGGTGCCATCGTGGAGGAACCCGTGATGACTAATTGCCCTTCTTCAGCTTGCGCAAGAGGCATGACGATGCACATGGCAAATCCGATGTGAAACAAGGTAGCAAAGAAGGGAAGAAGGAGCCGATGTGCTGCCATGAAGTCGAGTAGGTGTTTAATGGTTAATCGAATGAAATTTTGCAACAGCCTAGGTTAATAGCCTTTCCAGCAGTCAGGTCTTTCACGGATGTCGGTAATTGGTAAATCATAGTTTTCCCATCTCGAGTGGCTTCGACCAATTCGTGATCGCGGAGAATAGCCAGATGATGGGATAGCAGACTTTGTTCAACTTGTAAGGCAACCATGAGGTCGCTCACATTGTGAGGGCCGGACATCAGGGCTTCCAATACCGCTAGCCGGGTTGGATCAGCGAGGACTTTTAATTTGTTGGCGCAAGACGGCGTGATGTTTTTGGTCTTCATGATGCCCCATATTGTAAGGCATATTACAAATATGAATAAAATTTCATATGAATATATATTTATATAAAAGTCACTGGTGAGTCAAGGAGATATTCCCGTCCACAGCTGTATTGGTCTAGATCTTTTATAAGAATTCCTTCAATATAGGACATTATTATAAGTCGGATTAAGGAGAGCTGAATTATGGCCACGGTTGGACAATTAATGACACGAGATGTGCGGTACACACATGAGAAGGTCAGTATTCAGGAAGCGGCTCGGTTGATGCACCAGAAACATATTGGTTCATTATTTGTGAAGAACGATGAAGAGTTCTTGGGAATCGTGACGGAAACGGACGTGGTGAAAGCGGTGGCTGAACAGCCGGAAACCATGGCTGATTTAACGGTAAAAGATGTGATGTCGAGTCCGATCATTACAGTGGAGGGGAGCATGTCACCGCATTATGCACGAGACCTCATGGCAGATAGGAAAATTCGTCATTTGGGGGTTTCGGAAGACAACAAAATTGTGGGTGTGATTTCCGTAAGAGATCTCTTGGCCTATTTTAAAACCGTTTCACATAGACTTGAGGTGGAAGGAGAATGATCTGGCCATTGTGCAATGACTCACGAATGGTGACTCGAATAAGTTCCTAGGCCATTCTAGTCGATCTTTTTTGTCAGTGCTTTGTCGATGACCATGGTTAGGCGCTCTTCTTCCTGTTTAATGCGGTCAATCCGCTGCGCTATCCAAGGGCGGATGCTTTCTCCTTTGGCTTTCAGCTGTGTCTGCAATCCCGTAATTTCTTCCCGCAGTGCCTCGCGTTGTTCTTTTAACTCTTCGAGTTGAGCGGCTGCATCGGCTTTATCAAAAATCCTCGATTCTGGACTGTCATTTTGGTCTAGTTCTTCTGGGGGCCCAAAAGGAGCTTTCGGCGGTAAAACCCTAAGGCCTTCGGCCAATCTTCGCTGATTCATAAACGTGGGAGATACAATTTCTACTCCAGCATCATGGAGTGTCGTGAGCATCTTGCCTCGCAGTTTCGAACGGGTGGAGAGGAGTTGTTTCACATCCCCAAGAAACCCCGCTACCCGATAAGTCACCGAGTAATCCCGCAATTCCAACACATGAACAAAAGGATCGGTGAGTTGCGCGGCCAGGGCGGCGTTGAGTAATAATTTTTCAATGCTCCGGTGGGAGGTGTCATATCCGAGAGATACTGTGGCAGAGATGATGGTGCCCGATGAACGAATAACCGTAAAGGGATGAGACACCAGAAAGAGATTGGGGATGGTCGTCAAATCGCGTTCTTCCGTTTGAATTTCTGTGTGAAAGAGTCCTCGTTCGGTGACTCGTCCAAATTGGTCTTCTACGCGCAAAAAATCACCCAACCGAAAACTGTACATTCCCCGAAGCATAAATCCAGCCATGGCATTTGAAACGAATGTAGTCGAAGATAAGGTGATGACAGCGGTGATTAGGAGAGCTAACAGTTGAAAGAGATCCTTGTGGGTCTCTTTTTCCAGTGGAAGAGCGAGAAGAATTAGGACAATTCCTATGCCGACCAGAAGAAGCATGCCTACCCGAGCAGAAAACCGATGTTCCTCCTTTTTAACTCCGCCGTCTCGCCGAAATAAAAACCAATACATGCCCCATAATCCAGAGCTCACGAATGCCAGGACTACTAATACGGGAAACAAGAGAGGCAGAATTTCTAAAAGACGATCGAAAAAGGTCATGAGAGTTTAGTGAAGAGGAATACTGCATTATGCACGAAGTGTTTGGAAGGATAAAGACTTGTGAAGCCCTTGTAGAACGGGAAAGGTCGTCACCACTTTGGCCTACCTAATCAGAAAGTTGGGTAAGCCAAAGTGGTGAGAGGGGGAGTCCTATATAACCATTAAGAAAACCAGTCAACGTGGCGCGCATCCATAGCATCCGCAACGGCTATGGTTAATTTTTCTCTATCGACTGGTTTGACTAAATAATCTGTCACACCGCGTTTGAGAAGGTTGGTCGCCAGATCTAAGTCTGGAAAACCGGTCAGGACGATAAGGGGAATGCTCGGGTATTCCCGTTGAAAATAACCTATAGCTTCTACACCATTGATCTGGGGCATCCGAATGTCAGTGATAATAACGTCAATGACCATGGGATTTTCGCCCTCGTTCAGAAGGGTTATGGCTTGCTGCCCGTCTTCTGCCTCGACGACATAATAGCCGAGTTTTTCTAATGTCATACGTACCACTTTTCGAATGTCGGGCTCGTCATCCACGACTAAAATACCACCCCGATAAGACTGTCCTGGAAACATTCCAGCCGTCCGTCCAGCGGTCCGTTGAGTTGAATGAGATGAATAGATTGTGTTCATTGACATGCCCTCCTGTGTGAATGCTGTAAAAAAAATTGAAATCTTTAGAGACTATTGGCAGTTTCTTCGAGTTCTCCTAGCTGGTTATCAATACTCCTTGATTAATGCAACTGGTGTGCCTTTTTTAATAAAAGTAAGCACAGGTGTCTGTTAAGAAAAATCTTCTGAAATTTCAATGAAATATGTCCTAATCCTGCCTAACCATCTAATAATAAAGAGATGGAGCATATGATGAATGGGTGTATCTACTAAGAGTTTTCATTGCTACCAACGTTTACAGATTGACTGAAGAAAAGAGTGATTGGCTGGAATTCACATGATCGGCGTGGATGTTAGGCATTTTTCCCCAAGACTCTGCACGATGCGTAATATCCGGTTAGATACCCAATTGACGAAATGCCTCTCGGCAAAGGTTTTGGAGAAAGCACCCAGTACAGAAACATTTAGGGTAGTGAGAGCGGGAGAGTTTGGTAAAAGGTTTGTTCATTAAGATAAAAGGCGTAATTCATTTCTTAAGGTTATCTAAGGAGATATGGTGTGATCCCTTCCAATATCTCTTCTTGCCGTAATTTCCAGAAACGTCGGATGAAAAACAAAGAAATTTTTCCGTTTCTTGGCAATTTTCTTTTCATCAAGTTCATTATTAGGAATTTTTCTCCAATTCCTAAAGATTGAACTCTCATTCCCGATAAGAAGTAACGAATGGCGGGATAAAGACACTTGCTCAATTAAGGTGCAAGTGGTTTGTCACCCTTGTTGGATCTGTTAGCAAACTGAAGCTGGAAATGAAATAAGGAAAGATCAGCAACGGAGATTAAGATTATTCATGCTTCATCTCATTCAGGGGTAGAGAACAATAGGCAATCGGGCCACTTTTTTATTGAACAAACACCAGGGAGAATTCTTCGGCTTTTCCTTGGAACACGAGGGTAAAACTCATGGACGAAATGAAAAAAATGCGAAAAAAAATTCCGGAAGCGCCAACGAAGAAAGATAAGAAAGGATCGGTGAAAAATTACCGAGTGCGTTTTCTTATCACGATCAGCGCTGCCTTGGTTGTTGCCCTATGTGGTGGAGTGTCATGGATGGTCAATTCCCAAAATGTTGAAGCGGTTGGAGTGCACAAGGCCAAAGCCTTGGCTGATCAAGTGGTGACGTTACGGAATTTTTATACTCAACAAGTCGTGTCTCGTGCAAAATCATCGGGAATGAACATCAATTATGATTGGGATGTCATGCCCAATACCCTTCCACTTCCTGCGACATTTACCAATGTGTTAGGGCAGCAAATAAAAAAGGAAAACCCCGGAACGGCCATTCGATTGTATAGCCGCTATCCGTTTCCACATCGAAAAGCCACTGAAACATATGACCAATTTGAAACCGATGCACTCAGTGCACTTGAACAAAATCCCAAAGCTCCCTTCTATCGAGAGGAAGTCATTAATGGCCGATTGTCTATGCGGTATGCAATTGCAGACGTTATGACTGCGGCGTGTGTCGATTGTCATAATAGTCACCCAGAAACGCCAAAAGTTGGTTGGAAAGTGGGAGATGTGCGTGGTGTGGTTGAGGTGATCACCCCCATCGATCAGGTTAATGTCGGACTTCTCAATGGAACCAAAATTTTGCTGGGCTGTGTGACCATCGGTTTGTTGGCCGTGGCTTGGTTTAGCATTTTTATTATTAAAAAACCTCTTCACGAAGCTGTAAAGGTTCTTTCCGCGACCTCAGGGCAACTGGCAGAGGCGGCCGAACAGCAAGAGCAATCGGCCATCTTGCAATCTGGCTCGGCGAATGAAACGACCGCGACGATGGAAGAGTTAGGGGTGTCCTCGGCTCGCATGGCTGAACAATCGGAAGTGGCATCCACCGGAACTCAAGAAGCCGCGAATCTCACAGAGCAAGGTTCTGGCATGATCGAACTCGCTCGAGAGGGCATTGATGCCATGTTAAACAAAGTCGAAAAAATTGCAGAAGAGATTTTTGTCTTGTCAGAGCATACCAGTCAAATCGAAAACATCACTCGTTTGGTAGGTGATTTAGCTAATCAAACAAATCTCTTGGCCCTGAATGCTGCGATAGAAGCGGTGCGGGCTGGAGAGCATGGCAAAGGCTTTGCGGTTGTAGCCGGAGAAATTCGGAAGTTGGCTGATCAGAGCAAGGCCTCAGCAGAAAAAATTAACCTGCTGTTAGCTGATATTCAAAAAACCACCAAATCTACAGTGATGGTCACTCAAGAAGGGACTAAGACCGTTCAGGAAGTGAAGGCGCATGCCCAAGGAGCCATTGACTCGTTTGCCAGTGTCCGAAAGGCCGTGGAAAGCGCCTATCAAAGCGCCGCGCAAATTACCTTAAACGTCAAGCAACAAGCGACCGCGGTGAAGCCTGTGATTGCAGCTATGAGTTCCCTGAATTCTGGTGCCAAAGCCACTGCCGAGGGAATTCATGAAACCAAGGAAGGTGTACAACGCTTGAAGAAAATTGCTGATACCCTTCAGGGTATGGTGTAACGAGTGCTCCTCATGAAGGGTATTCAAGGAGAACAAGCCTTGACGAATCACTCGATTGGTGTAGAAGCGGTTGTGGCATGGTTGGGTGTTCGCATGGCCTCTTGTTGTGGCATTCGAATGGCTCAAGAGGACAGATGCAAGCTGAGTCACATTATTCAACAGAGAATGGGGATTTTGTCGATACAGGATCCTATACTGTATTTCCAACTTGTTGATTCTCAATCCGATGGGGGTATTGCAGAATGGGAACAATTAGTCGCCCTCTTTATGAACGGAGAAACATTCTTCTTTCGTGATAGCGGGCAATTCTCGGTTCTCAAAAAACATATACTTCCTGCGATAATTCAACGACGGGAAACTACGAGAGTTCTTCGGATTTGGAGTGCGGGGTGTTCGACTGGTGAGGAAGCTTATTCGTTAGCTCTTCTTGTCGATCAACTCCTCCCTGATCGGAAAGATTGGGATATCTCTATTGTGGGAACGGATATAAATGTGAGGTCCATTCAACAAGCTCGAAAGGGTGTGTATGGTCAATGGGCTTTCAGGATGGTCGATACCGAAATTCGAGACCAGTATTTTTGCAAAACTGGAAATCAATGGGTTTTGAATGAATCCATTCGAAATATGGTCACGTTTCGTCAGAGCAATATCGTTGTGGATGCCTTTCCTGCATTGGCGTTGGGGATTAAAGATTTAGACTTGATAGTCTGCCGTAATGTTTTTCTATATTTTCATGACGATGCTATGGGACAGGTTGTACAAAAAATGGTGGAAGCTTTGGCGAATGACGGATATTTACTCACTGGTCACGGTGAATTGCATACTCAAGCGACAAAAAGCTTGCAAGCCAAATATTTTCCCGATTCTGTGGTTTATCAGCCAGCACAGACAATGTATGCCCTGTTTCCTGGTTGATGTTTTTAAAGATATGAACAATCCATTTGAGTCTGTGGCCAATCTGATTGTGATGTGGCTTTCACACCCGTTCCCGATACTGAGTGCGAAAGCGTCTTCGCACAATGGGTAATCCATGAACTGTTCCCCTTCAATGACATCAGTTGCATCTGGGTTTCATCTCGTTTTTCATCGTCATCAAGCACGGTATGCACTTCCACTTCATTTGGTGAGAGAGATTGTCTGCATTCCCGAGTTGGTAGTAGTGGAAAATATGCCAGAACATGTAGTTGGAGTGTTTAACTATCATGGCCGACTCGTTCCGGTCATGAATCTCGATGGACCTTTAGGACACGTATCGTTTCGGTACAAGATCAGTGATAATGTCATCCTTTTGCAATGGGATGAAACAATTTGTGGGCTAATTGTCGATGACACTAGGGATTTAGAAAACATTCAGCTGGATGAAATAGAACAGGGGAATGCTCTCGAAGTATCGAATCCGCCGCATCCCTTGATTGCCCATGTGGTGCCTCATGATGCGGGGGCCATCAATGTTTTGCATTCCCTTCCCCTGTCGCATGATCGAAATGCAATCCAACAATTTATTCGCAACTTGTCGGATCTGGAAAAGAACGAACAGTTGGTTAGCGCTCCGAAACTGATCAGGGGAATGACGCTTTTAGAGCAAACGTTGATGCGGGAACGAACCGAAAACCTTCGGGAAGCTGACCAAGAGGATCTTTCGGGATTTACGCAACTCGTAGTTATCCGTATCGATCAAGATTATTTTGGGTTTGATTTAGAACTTATTCGCGAATGTGCTGAAATTTCCCGTGTGATTCCTATACCTGGCTGTCCTGAATATCTTGTAGGTGTCATGAATGTCCGTGGTGAGGTTTTACCCATTGTGGATATGCGGGCCACTCTTAATGTCCCGACAATTGAAAATGCGCAATTTCACAAAGCGGTTGTCGTTCAATTTGAAAATATTTCGGTTGGTATTGTCGCTGAAGAAATTATTGAATCTGTTTTTCTCCAATCCAGTGATATGGTATCCGGTTCCCTGACCGGGACTGCGAAGGAAGAGGGGTATATTAGAGGAATTGCGCGATTCCATGATGAGAAAATTCTGAAGGTGTTGGATTTGCAAACGCTGTTGATGAATGGGGAACTCTCAGTCGATCAAACCTTTTCGCAAGCGGCCCCCGATCCTTTACAGGACTCGTCAGAGGACAGAGCGGAGCATGCAGATAGTGAAGGCAGTGAATTGCGTTCCATTTTTATGAAAGAAAGCAAGGTATCACTGAGAGAACTCCGCGAATCGGTCATGATTTTACGAGGTCATGTGGGGGATGAAGATGATTTAGCTGATGACACTTGTCTGACCGCATTACAAAAAGCGTTCAACCAAGCACATTTTTTGATGAGCGTTGCCCGAATGCTCGGAGCTCGTAAAATGGAAATAGTTGCTCGTCGCGTTGAAGACTTTTTACGACTGGCAAAACACGGGAAAAATGAACTCACTGTAAATTTTGTTGATAGCCTGGATCATGGTTTGAATGGCATTCAGGCACTCTTTGATGAATTTTCGACGGGTGTGTCCACGAGCATTGATCCTTTCAGCTTTTGTCGGGATACGTCATTCGTGCCCATCGAAATAGCCCAAGAAACTCTGTCTGAAGGTTTGGGTCACGAGCCAATCTTGCAAAAGGATGGCGGTTCATTGTTAGTAGAGTCCGTCAGGTTAGATAACTTGATGGATCTAATCAGTGATTTGAAGGCGGTTCTTTGTGCTAGGCAGGAATGTCTGGTCGATACCGCTCATCTAGTAAAGTTTTCTGATGCCTGGAATCATTCACTCTTTGAACATCGAGCGATTGGAGTGAAGGGGAGTCATTCAAAACAGTTGGTGCCACGCGATGAAATGGCTAAATTTTATAAACAGGAAAGTGACCAATTGGCTGTCTTAACAAATGTAGTGGGTCGTGTTGCGCGGACGGTGTATGATGAACATCAACGGCTGAGTACGATTTCAGAAGCGGTCGAGGAACATATTCGGTCCATGAGGCTTTTGTCCTTTTCTTCATTTTTCAAGGAATTGACCAAATTCGCTTCTGACATGGGTCGGGACCAACATAAAGAGGTAGAGCTGAGTGTTGAAGGTGCCGAAATGACGGTGGACATGCAAGTCTTAGAAGAATTAAAGGGGCCATTACGCCAGCTTATTCAAAATGCTATTCACCATGGAATTGAATTGCCAAGTGAGCGTATTCAGGCCGGTAAGCCACGAAGGGGAGCTCTGCGCCTCTATGCCTTTCAAATGGGGACGTATTTGCTCTTGGAATTATGGGATGATGGTAGAGGACTGGATGTTGAAGCGATAAAACAAACGGCTGTGGAGAATCAACTAGTCACCAGAGAGGAATTGGAGAAGATGCCTCTTCCCCAAATTGAATCATTAATTTTCAAGCCAGGATTTACAACACACTCTGTCTCAAGACGTGCGGCCGAAAGTGGAATGGGATTAGATGTGGTTCAGTCTGCGGTCAAACGCCTTAAAGGTGCTGTGTATGTTGGATCGACTCCAGGTTCTGGATGTATGGTCCAGATTCAATTGCCAGGACCTGTGCCGCCCCTCCACTTATTAATTGTATCGGTGGATGGCCAGAAATATGGTATTCCCATTGACCAGGTTCAGACGACGACCCACGTACAATCGAAGGCCTCATGGTCTTCTGCTGGCCGAGAGTTTGTGAGTGAGGATGGTAAAGTAGTTCCTTTGGTTTCTCTTGCTGAACTATTAGGGAAGGAGGAAGCTGCTCCTTCTGACCAACTCTGTCTATGTGTGGTAGTGGTGGTGGAGGGTAAACCGTTAGGATGTCTGGTTGATGAAATTTTTTCCGAGCAAGAAGTGAAACCCCAACCCCAAGGGCTTATTTTAAAAAGGGTTCGAAATGTCTCTGGGTCCACCATTTTGAATACCGGAGAGGTCTGTCTTATTCTCAACTCAGATGATCTCATTCGAACAGCCGAAAAGCATTTGGCCGTTTCTCGCCACATTTAATAATTTGGGGCTGGCGTAGGAAATTTGAATTTTCTATGCTCAGTCTGTGCGATTAAAGTTCTCCAAACTCAGTCATTATCAGTCGAATCGGCTCCTTGAACACTTTGTCGCAGGGGTGCCTGCCCGGATGGCTGCAGAGTTGGTTGGGATTAATCGTCGATCAGGCATTCACTTTTACCATCGTTTACGCACCATCATTGCCCAGCAGATCGAAGAGGAATGGGCCTTTACTGGTGCCATTGAAGTGGATGAATCGTATTTTGGCGGCAGACGCAAAGGCAAACGAGGGCGTGGAGCCGCCGGCAAGGTGCCGGTCTTTGGTATCTTGCAACGAGGTGGTAAGGTGTATACTCAGGTAATTCCAGATGCGAAATCGCACACGCTTCTGCCCATCATCCGTGAGAAGGTTGTGCCTGACAGTATTGTCTATACGGACTATTATCGTTCGTACAATGCCTTGGATGTGTCGGAGTTTAAGCACTATCGTATTAACCATTCAGCGCTTTGCAGACAACCATACTCACATCAATGGTATTGAAAACTTTTGGAATCAAGCTAAGCGTCATTTGCGAAAATACAACGGAATTCCCAAACACCATTTTCCATTGTTCTTAAAAGAATGCGAGTGGCGCTTTAACTACGGATCGCCCAAGCACTTAAAAGCAACGCTACGTCATTGGGTAAAACTAGCGAATCAACTATAATTTCCTACGCCAGCCCCAATAATTTTAATTCCCCGTAGCTTGCTACGAGGTTACCTTAGGAAAGCAATAAACTATTAATCAATTGAATACCCCGTCCGCTTGCGGCGCGGATCTTTTATTGACTCATTCCGCGAAAAAAAGTGGAATTTTCGACTTAGTTCCTCGCTTGATTGACAACATTTTTTTGTGTTTTATATGGATCAAAACAATTATCCCAAATAACCCAGAGCGAACAATTTATTCCCCGAAAAACGTCAAGAAAAAGCTATGACGTTAGTTCAGATCTGAATTCTTAAGGCGAGCGAAGTCTGGAAAGAAAAATTTCCTAGGGGTTTCAAAAAAAATCAGTCA
Source organism: Nitrospirales bacterium (assembly GCA_965223185.1). Lineage (GTDB taxonomy): Bacteria > Nitrospirota > Nitrospiria > Nitrospirales > UBA8639 > Nitrospira_E. Next base: position 2,481,554 of record OZ244988.1, read on the forward strand.
AGACCGAGTTTTATCATAGAAGGATAAGCTTCAAGAAAGGGCTGGCATGCTCGATTTTCCTGTAAATCCGAAGTCAATGAAATAGATAATAGGGCGGTATTGAGATGAACGTAAATGTATTTCAGTTGGTCAGAATTGGGTGATAAGCATGTGTATGAATCGACTTATTAAGAAGAGGAAGCAAGAGAGGTATAGGCATTAAGGCGGTCTTGCAAGTTTTTAATTTCGTCGTTTTTCCGTGCTAGTTCATTATCCAATAATTGGTTTTGGAGTTCCATATTTCGAAGCTCATACTGGAGATCCTGTAATTCAGGATGAAAACCATCGAGTTTTTGTTTGGTTTCGTGTAACTGACTGGTTAGTTGGGTTTTTGCCTCCTGCAATTCTTTGGTTAATGAGGTGTTCTTATCCTGTAATCGCTTCATTTCCTGCGAGGGTTCTGGGGTTGGTGCGGCTTTGGCTTGGGCGAGTTGAGTTTTGATCACTTCCATCTCTTTGGTTAATGAGGCGTTCTTATCCTGTAACCGTTTCATTTCCTGTGAGGGTTCTGAGGTTGGCGCGGCTTTGGCTTGGGCGAGTTGAGTTTTGATCACTTCCATCTCTTTGGTTAATGAGGCGTTCTTATCCTGTAATCGTTTCATTTCCTGTGAGGGTTCTGAGGTTGGCGCGGCTTTGGCTTGGGCGAGTTGAGTTTTGATCTCTTGCAACTCTTTGCTCAATTGCGCATTGCTAGCTTGTAAGGTCTGCATCTCTTGAGGAAGCGCAGACTTGGATTGAGGGTCTTGTAAGGATTTGGCGAGTTGTGTTTTTGCTTCCTGAAGTTCTTTCATCAATTCGGCATTGATTTCTTGAAGATTCCATATTTCCTGCGTTTTTTCTGCTCTGAGCTTCGATAGCTCCGATTCGATTTTTGTCGATTCTCCCTTTTGTGGCGGCGCAGCCTGTAACGCTTGTTCCAGTTGAGTTTTCGTTTCTTCCAACTCCTTGGTCAATTGGGTGGTGCTGGTTTGTAAGGATTGCAACTCTTGGTTGAGGTCGATCTTTGCCTTCAATGCTGGCTCGAGTTGGGATTTGGTTTCTTGTAACTCTTTCGTGACTTGTGCATTATTGTTTTGTAAATTTTCTACTGTTTTCGTAAGTTCGGTCTTACCTTGGCTGGCTTGGGAAAGCTGAGCTCTTGCCTCCTGCAACTCTTTTGTGACTTGTGCATGACTGATTTGTAAGTCCTGTACTTTTTGGGTGAGTTCGGTCTTTGCCTGTAAGGCTGGATTCAGTTGTGCTTTTTCTGCCCTGAGCGAAGATATTTCATCTTCTATTTTCTTGATTTGGTCTCCTAATGCCGCCTTTTCTTGACAAAGGGTCTGAGCGCTGGCTTGAACTTCTTCTATTAGCTGAAGAATATCTTTTTTGTTCTTCATAAGGGGATTCCTTTTTGCTGATGGTTCCCTACTTGACCGCTAATCTCTAAGGGACACTTGTCTTATCGCGATTGCGGCAATCATAGAAAGATGTCTTCTCAAATTAACTCCCCTGGATATTCCCGCATTTGGCTGTGGGGCTCCCAATAACTAGTTCGGTCTTTTTTACTTAATATTTAGGCTTTCACCAAAAAAAACCGGCAGTGATTTACTCGGGTGCCTGTCATGGCCAGGCCTTGGAAATGATAATGGACAAGGGAATTGCTACAGGGCACCCAGGGTTATGGGGCTTGGCATAGATATTATCTTGGAGAGTCCTACGGCAGGAATTTTTGGAAACCTCTTATTTTATAAGAAGTTATGATATTTAATGAAATTACTGGTCATGGGAGGTTAATTAATAGAGTAACAATTCCGATAAGAGAAACTATAAATCCTTTGCAAGAGGAATGAAAATGAAAAATCCAATTGGTATCGTACTCCCAATCCTCTTTTTACTCTGCGGCTGTTCCGAGACAGTGGATCCCGAGTATTCCACTCTGGCAGCAGCTCGGAAGGAAAATGCTATTCGAACCGGTATGGTTCCCGAATGGTTGCCAGAGACATCTCGTCATATCAAAGTTGCTTTTGATATTAGTACGAATGAAAAAATTTTAACATTCCAATATAAGCCTACCGAAGAATGGAATCCTCTTGAAATGTGCCAAAAAATCGACCCCTTTGATCCACCGAAGCCGAATATTACGCGGACTTGGTGGCCAGAAAATGTTCCGGCGAATTCCACTTCGATTCCTCCACTGACTTTTTTTGCTTGTGACAATGGAGGTTCTTTTCTTGCGGCGAATCTGAAGGGTGGGCAAGCTTTTTATTGGAATACGAAAATCTAACGGGTAATAAAGTCTTTTCGTTTCTGCTGAAATCCCCCAAAAGTCTTTTAGGTCTTTCTCTTTTTTAATCGTGTGATAAGAAAATTCGGTCAAACCTGGCACTGGTGAAAATTTAGACAGAAGGCTCTATTCTTTTTGTCCATTCTAGCCGAGCCAAATTAGGGTTTTCATGAGTCTTGGTTTTTCTGGAGTGAGTTGGACTATCGCCTGTCTACCGACCCAGTCATTGCAATATATCCTCTTCTAGAATGAGATCTCATTGGTTTGGGTTTAGAGGCTTGCCGGAGATAGGGGTTTCCTTTTCCCTAATGTTGAGGCCGCATGAGTCCCGGCAAGATAGCCGGTCGACCAGGACCATTGGAAATTAAAGCCTCCGATTCGGCCATCGCAATCTAACATTTCTCCGACGAGATACAGGCCTGGAATGCGTTTAGATTCCATACTGGTAGGATTGATTTCTTGAAGCGGGACTCCACCGGCAGTCACTTCAGCAAAATTCCAGCCGCGCGATCCGATGACCGGAAGTTCCAAGTTGGTGAGCGTTTGAACGAGAAGGTGGCGAGTATTCTTTTCAAGAATGTGAATGGGAATAAAGGGGATCTCTGGGCCGAGAAGACGGGCCAATTCTGTGGCTGCACGATTGGGTAATCGTTCAGCCAAAAGTGATTGAACGGTTTGTCGACCGGGAAAGGAAGCGGCCTGAACAAGCCAGGCTTCAATTTCTTTAAAGCTGTCGTTAGGAAAACAATTGAGATAGAGTTGAACCTGTTGCCCTTGTCCGTTCCCGAAATTCCAAAATCGACTGGCATCCATAACCACTGGGCCACTGATCCCAAAGTGAGTCCAAAGCAAACTTCCATTACGGCGATCGACTATTCTATCGTGAACGCGGGTAGTGAGCATGACTTCATGTGAAATGCCAGAAAGTTTGGCATGAATAAATGAGTCGTTGAGCAATAATGGAACGAGTGCGGGATAGGTCGGTGTGACCGTATGCCCCAATTGCTGCACTAAAGTCCACCCTGAGCCATTCGAGCCGGTTTTGGGAAGAGAACGCCCTCCAGTCGCTAGGATAATTTGATTCGCGCTATGAGTTCCCTGTGAATGTTGAATCAGAAAAGTCTTGTTTTTCTGCCAAATCGATTGGACCTGACTTTGTCTATGAAGAGTTATGGATAAATGCTGACAACGGCCTAGAAGGGCATCAAGAACCGTTCGGGCCTTATTGCTGACAGGAAAAAGTTTTCCTGTTTCTTCGGTATGTAGGAACACGCCAATTGAGTTAAGCCATCGGATCGTGGCTTGTTCGTCAAATCGCCGGAGAATGCGGTCAATGATTTTTCGATTTCCTTGGAAATCGGAAGCGGTCACGCGTTGATGGGTCACATTGCAGCGCCCACCACCAGAGATGAGTATTTTTGCCCCTAGCGTTTTTGCCCCATCGAAGACAGCAATGTGGAGAGAAGGATTGGTCTCTGCCGCGAAGATGCTGGCAGCTAAACCGGCTGCCCCGCCTCCGATAATGGCAATATCAATTAAGGAGGCCATGATTCTGTACTGATTTAGGAGGGAAAATCTTTATTGGACCAGAAAATGAACAGGTTTATGAAATAGGATGACATTGTTTTTGAGGAATGTCAGTTCTGCCCGCCATTGCTTGGATAACCAATCAAAGGTGTTCCGAGAAAAGAAACACACATGAGTTGGGTCTTTTATATAATGCCAATCGGCAAAAGCGCTTGGATTTCCAACTAAGCTGGTCATGAGACCAAGATAGCCCCCTGGTTTAAGAAGAGTCCAAAGTTGGGTAAGACCGCCAGCAGGGTTATGCAAATGTTCAACGACCTCAGTTGCTGTGATGAAATCATATGATTGTTGGAGAGCCGAAGGGTTAGGGAAATAAAAATGATCATAGAGGGTGACTCGATGGCCAAACTCTTCCAACATGTGAGACAAGGTCGGACCAGGACCTGACCCAAAATCAAGACCATGACTATTTGGAGTTAAGCGCTCTTGTAATGGAAGACAGAGGTTGTTGAGAAATGTACGATATCGCATGTCAGTGGGTGAGTTCTGATGGTGATCGTAATGGGATTTTTCCGCCGTTTCAGGTAAAAATTGTGAGGAGGGAACAAAAATTAATTCACAGTGGCAACAGCGGTAATAGTCCCGGATTTCGTCTTGATGCCATGCTTCATTGTGTTGGTTATAGCACAAAGGGCACGGCGGAAAAAATTTCTTGGTTTTCCAAGTCATGGAGCGTGAATTCTCCCGCAGCATCTTGTTGAAAATTGTCGAATGGGAGAGATCCCTCGCCACATAAACCTCGCGAAAAACTGTTAGATGTTCACAACACCCAACGCCAATAAAACGGTTTCGTAATGACTCCTGATTCTTTTGTCCAAGTTATCCTTTGGCACATTCGACACATACTGGGGTGGTCGGATCGAACTCGAGACGTTTCGCGGAGATGCCCTCTCCACATCGAAGGCAGATCCCAAAAGTTCCTTGATCGAGGCGTTGGAGACTGGCTGCTATTCGTTGTAAAAGAATCGCCCGTCGTTGGTGCGATTCCTTAGCCATGGCCTGTGCCTGTAGAGCATCCATGCGAGAAACGCGTCCAACGGTGGTTTGATCAAGCTCGACTGGTTGAGCGGCTTCATTCCCAGAGTGTTCGACCGTCCGTAGGTCTTCTTGTAATGTGAGTAAGGCCTGTCTGAAATGCTGCTGTTCTTGAACGTTCAACATGGCCATAAACCATCCTTTTACTTGGGGTTGATGGGTGCTAAAGGCAATGTACCCTAGCAGACCATAAAAGACCAATAGTCCAACATCTAACAAAAAAATCGTCATAGGGAGGAATTATGGAAAGCCTGTTAAAAGGATTAGTCGCATTTCAACAAGAAATCTTTTCGAAGAAAAAAGAATTATTTGCATCATTGTCGAAGCAACAGAAGCCGACGGTGTTGTTCGTCACCTGTTCCGACTCTCGCATTGATCCATCCTTGCTGACGCAAACCGATCCTGGAAAAATCTTTGTTCTTCGAAATGCGGGAAATCTGATTCCATCATATGGTGCAGCCATCGGAGGAAGTACGGCCACCATTGAGTATGCCGTTTCCGTGCTCCAGGTGAAAGATATTATTGTGTGTGGGCACACCGACTGTGGGGCGATGAAAGGGTTATTACAACCCGACAACCTGGAAGAGCTCCCAGCGGTCAAAGCCTGGCTTCAACATGCCGAGACGACGATACGAATAGTTCAAGATCATTATACGCATCTGCAGGATGATGCATTGTTTGCAGCGACGATCCGAGAAAATGTTTTGGTGCAATTAGACCATCTCAGAACGCATCCAGCGGTTGCGACGCGTTTACGTAAAGGTGTTTTGCGTCTCCATGGGTGGGTCTATTCGATCGGGACTGGGGAGGTCTGGGTATATGATGACCAAAAAAAAGATTTTGTCAATCCTGTTGAGATGAGAGAAAACAGTAAGCAACTGGATTAGGTGATCCATTTTTGTTTGAGATGAGATAATGAACAACCCGAATAAAGAGAAAGGCTTCAGGTCATATTGCTGAGCGCGCCAAATACATACTCAGTGTATTTCGGCTATAAAAATTACTAGTTTGAACGTTTGAGGGTATTTTGATCGGTGTGATGAAAGAGGTCGGCCTTACCGGCAATTTGCAATTGGGTATCTTCCTTATAGCTGAATTCCCAGGGTTTGTTGATCGTCACTGTTACTTCATAGCGAACCGTTTTCATCTGTTCTTCTAAGTATGGATTCGAAAGAATGCCATACACTGCAACCCCTTCCTCGGCTGCCATGCGAAATTCTTTGGCGTCTGGCTCAGAAGTCCCTCCGGCGTTGACCACCACTCCTCGTGGTACGATAAAACATCGCATGACTTGTTTCCGTTCCCCATCCCACAACCAGTATCCCACCTCTTCATGAAAAGGCTGCTCTTGAATCAGCGGCCAGGCAAGGGTGGAATAGCGAAGACCATATAAGGTTTGAGAGCCATTCACCACGGGACCAATTGCCTCAAAGGTGATTCGTTCACGGAAATGAGTTTCCTTAGATCCGTCCTTGGAGGGAGCGATGTCCACGCCCTGATTCCCTTCCCATATGCCGATCAGGGAAGCGAGGGGTCCAAGGTGAGCTAACATTTCCGGAGTTGGTGAAGGAATGGTGGTAGCTTCTGACATTCGTGGGCTCCTTTGTTAAAAGCAAATATGTCAGATATCAAAATAGCATGAATGGATTTTTATGCAACCCTATTACAAACAATTCAAAAGCCCAAAAAGATTTAGGACAACCAAATTCGGAGAGATTGCATCCAACGAATACCATGAATGACGAGGCCTGCCATTTTTGGGAAACTGAGTTGTATGGGTTTGGTGTTGAGACATCGAATAATATGAGTTGCAGCCTTCTCAGGGCTTATCATGAGAGGTTTCCAGGAAGTTTGGGGTAATTTGGTATCGACAAAGCCAAAGCGGATATTCGTGATGTGGAGGCCATGGGATTTAAGTTTTAGAGCCATAGCAAGCAGGTAATTGGAAAATCCGGCTTTTGATGCAGTGTATGAAGGGGCATCGGCGTTATAAAAATCATCTGCCAGGCTAGAAAGACCAATGAAATGTCCTTGTCCCTGTTCCAACCATATTGGAGCCAATGCCGCCAAGGTCTTCACCATGGCCGTGAAGTTGACCTCGATGACATGAACCTCCTTGGACAGATCAGGGAGTTTTAGTTCAGAACCGATCGCCGCGCAAAAAATACACGAATCAAAAGGACCCTCTTTGCTAATTACCTGCCGTAATGTTTCAGGGTATTCGGGGGCTGAAATGTCGCAAATAATGTGGCGCGGGCCATGCGGTCCTAGCGGGCTTGGACTCCGAGAAATGCCGACGACCTGATCCCCTCGGGCAATAAGTGCTCGTGTCAGAGCAGCGCCGATTCCATCAGAATTCCCGATAAGGAGAATTTTTTTCTTCATTATTCACAAAATGAGTGGAGGAGACAGATATTGAAATTCTTGCATGTAATACGCTCTAGGAGAAGCACAAAATTGCCTTGAGTTTTTCTGTACATTACATAGCACCTTGGATACCATAAATTTCATGGGTAAGAGTAATCTCATATGAGCAGAAATGTCTGTATTGTTAGTACGTATATGTGGGTACGCATGCCCTCATGACCTTCCAACCATACGCGTTACTCCTCCTGGTCTTGACGGGGCTATTTGCTTTTCGGGTTCTTGCCCAGCTTGTTCAGGTTTTGCATCCTGTTTCTTTTCTGCCTCCTTATGAAGATTGGCATAGTGGGGCGTTGCCCTACGGGTGGCTAGTGGGAGCGCAAGGGGTGATTCTTGTCGTGTGTGTACTTGTTGTTTGGGGTATCAACAATAATACCATCACTCCCTCAGAACGAAAGGGAAAAATCCTCCTTGGGGTGGGGATGGTCTATTTCCTCGGCATGTGTGTTCGATTGATCGTAGGAGTGGCGATAGTTCCCGATCATTATTGGTTTGGTGCCATTTTACCAACAATATTTCATGTAGTACTGGCGTCTTTTGTGATGGTATACGGCCATTTTCATTGCAAGATTTCTCGATCAGCGCAGTCTATGGCGAAGAGCTATAAGGCATGACACGGTTGGTGCAGTATGGAGGCTATCCTTTTGTCGTGGCCTTCGGAATCGCCTTCCATTTTTTTCTCTTGTCGAACGACGCCGATATTCAGGCTGCCACCTATCTTCCTGTGATTGTCGGGGCGGTGTTGATCGCGGGAATGGAAAAGGTCTACCCGTATCGACAGGAATGGTGGGCGAAGAAACAGGAGTGGTTTCAGGATGCTATGTTCATGATGGTTATTCAAGGCGTCTTTCCGAAAATTCTTGCCGGTGCTATGTTGTTTTTGCTTTCAAACATTCTTGGTGAGCATGATGTGTTTTTGGAGGGATGGTGGCCAAGTCATTGGCCGGTTCTCTCCCAAATGCTGTTGATGATGGTTATTGCCGATGGGCTACGGTATTGGCTTCATCGTTTGGCTCATGAGTGGGAACCGCTTTGGCGTTTTCATGCGGTGCATCATTCACCGCATAAATTGTATTGGTTCAATGTCGGACGATTTCATCCAATTGATAAAGGGTTACAGATTTATCTTGATACCATTCCTTTTGTATTAGTCGGGGTCGGGGAGGCGGTTCTCGGATTGTATATAGTATGTTATGCCATCAATGGGTTTTTTCAGCATTGTAATATTGATCTGCGTCTCGGACCCCTGAATTATCTCATTAGTGGACCGGAACTGCATCGTTGGCATCATTCCATGGTGAAGCATGAATCCAATCGTAATTATGGGAATAATCTCATTATTTGGGATCTCCTGTTTGGCAGTTGGTATCTTCCGGTGGACCTTGAGGTTCAGGATTTGGGATTAGTGAATCGAGCGTATCCGACTGCCTTTCTTGAGCAGTTGACGGTGCCATATATTTCTGGCGCAGATAAGAAAATGGTGGAGTTATGAGTATCGGAGCCAATGCGCGTGTCCATATGCATATGATGACGGTTGCCCATCGCTGCTGGAAACCGTTCATCAAGCTCACCCACAATCCTCTAGCCGTGCAGCATTCCCTGCTTGAAAGGATTTTGTCCAGCCAAGCCGAGACCACCTTTGGTCGGCAACATCAGTTCAGCCGTCTGCGTGGATATCATGAATTTCGATTAGGCGTCCCAATCCACTCGTACGAAAATCTGCGGACTTACATTCAATCTCAGGAAGAGAACAAGGAGCATCAACTGAATCATGAACAACCGATTGGTTATGCGCTGACCAGCGGAACCACAGGGAAGCCTAAACTTATTCCCGTACTCTCTTCCACCAAAGAGATCTTTCGTCGCTATCAATTCTTAAGTACCTATGCCCAATATCAGGGCATCCCAAAGATTTTTCAGGGAAAGATGTTGGTCATTGCAGGGCAAGAGGTTGAAGGATATTTGGAGACGGGAACTCCGTATGGCTCTATGTCTGGGTTCTTAAGTGCAGCATTGCCTCCTGTTTTGCAAGCAAAGCAATTTCTGCCCGAAGCCATTCACACGATTTCTGAGTACCAGCAAAAATACCTAATCCTAGCGGCATGGGCTCTTTCGGAGCCCGATCTTTCGGTCGTGGCCACCGCCAATCCCTCCACGTTTCTAAAAATATTAGACGTGGGCAGACAGCACTTTTCACAATTGGTCGAACAATTGGAATGGAGGTATAAAAATAAAACAAATGGGAGTATTCCTTTGCCCCGGATTCACCGGCGACGCTTACGGCATCTTCAATCATTCCTCGGGCATGAAGATCGCTTAACGGTCGAGGCGCTCTGGCCAAAGTTACGGGCGGTGGTTACGTGGACCGGTGGAAGCTGTGGGGCTCTGATTCCGCAACTCAAGTCGAGACTTTCCACTGAGACGGCAATTGTCGAAATGGGATATTTATCGAGTGAATTACTCGGAAGTCTGAATGTCAATGTTCAGTTGAATCAGTGTGTGCCCACTTTCCAGGAAAACTTTTTTGAATTTGTGGAGCAGACTGAATGGGATGATGAACGGCCTCATTTCCTGACACTTGATCAGGTAGAAGTAGGAAAGCGGTACTATGTCCTCGTCACTACCATGAATGGGCTGTATCGCTATTTCATGAATGATCTGATCGAGGTCACTGGCTGGTTTCACCAGACTCCCACGATTCGTTTCGTGCAAAAAGGCAAAGGGGTGACGAATCTGACGGGGGAAAAACTCTATGAATTTCATGTGATGAATGCTATGGAGGCGGTTCAACAGGGGTATCAGACAACCGTGGATTTTTATCTCATGTTGGCTGATCCGAAAGAGTTACGCTATACGTTATATCTCGAACATTCACCATTAGACTATTTCGCTGGATACAAGTTTGAACAAGGTATAGGGGAGACGAACGTGGAATTTCGCGCCAAGCGAGAGAGTGGACGCCTGCAGCCCCTTCGAATTGTTTATCTTCAGCCCGGAACGGGCGAGGCCTATAAAGCCTATTGCCTTCAACAGGGCCAACGAGATACCCAGTTCAAAGTGATGAGATTGCAATTGGAACAAGACTGTTCATTTGATTTTCAGAAATATGTTCGGGATTGACTTGATGTCTGGAACGATGCTGAATATGACGAGCTTGGAGATTCCCTTTAAGCAGTCGTTTGTGCATGCTACCGCCACTCGGTCCTGTACGGAAACTGTACTGGTCAAAGCCGAATTAGCCCATGGGGTGATTGGGATTGGGGAAGGGTGCCCTCGAAAATATGTCACGGGAGAGACGGTCTCTTCGGCTCTCAAATTTTTCGAGGTCCATCAAGCCTTGTGGGAGTCATGGACTGGCTTGCGAGAAATGCAAATGTGGATGATCGACAAAAGACCTGAACTTGATGCCAATCCCGCTGCCTGGTGTGCGGTAGAGATCGCCCTGCTTGATCTCTGGGCAAGAGAGAATGGGATATCCATCGAGGCGATGTTGGGGAGGCCAGAATTGGCAGGCTCTTTTCAATATTCAGCTGTATTGGGAACCGATAATCTCGCGACCTTTCAAAAACAGGCCACGCAATTTTCAAGGCTAGGCTTTGTCGACTTCAAGGTGAAGCTATCCGGAGAATTGGATGAAGATTGCGCGAAATGTCAGATTCTTCTCGGCTTGGGGGTTGATTCTGCACGAGTCCGGGTGGATGCCAACAACCTTTGGAACGATTCCGAGGAAGCCATCGCCTATCTGCAGGGTTTGCCCTTTCTTCCTTGGGCCATTGAGGAGCCGTTGGGAGTAGGAGACTATTCCGGGTGTCATGCTTTACATCACACTCTAGGAGTGAAAATCATTTTGGATGAAAGCTTTTTGCGAGCGGATCATTTTTCCAAAATGAGAGAAGATAAATCGCCCTGGGTCATCAACCTTCGCATTTCTAAAATGGGTGGAATCCAGCGTTCTCTCGCAGTGGGAGAGCAGGCCAAGGCTCTGGGAATTCCCCTGATCATTGGCGCACAAGTAGGAGAGACCAGTATTCTCACCAGGGCAGCGCTGACCGTGGCTAATAGTTACCGGGAAATTTTGCTTGCCCAGGAAGGGGGATTTGGCACCTATCTGTTAGAACATGATATTACCGACACACCTCTTATGTTTGGGTCATGTGGCAGCCTCGACTCACAATCCTTCAGTAGGCAACCTGGTCTTGGACTTTTTCTCGAAGAATCTACCTGACAGATTTTCTCTCTTTCAGAGCCAGAGAATTTTTCCCCCACACCAAACCCCTTCTGTACATTTTGTGAATGGTTGGATAGGATGGGGAGCCAATCCAGAAACCCTCTGCTATAAGTTATGAAAAAGAAGATTGCAGTCTTTGTTTCCTATGCTCGAGCGAATAGGGATCTAGCTAAGCGGTTTTTAAAGAAGTACAAAGAGCAGGCCATCCCTTCTAAACACTACCAATATGCCTTTTGGCGAGATGCTGATATTCTGGTCGGCGAAAAGTGGCATGAGGAAATTCAAGGGGCCTTAGAGCAATGCGATGTCGGGTTGGTGCTCATCAGTCCGGCATTCTTGGGATCGCAATACATTCAAGATCATGAATTACCAAAATTTCTGAAAAGCAGAGAAAAGTTAGTAGTCCCGGTCCTGCTGCAACCCATCGATATCGATCGTCATGATTTAAAAGGCTTGCAGCGCACCCAAATTTTTAGATTAGATCGTCAGCGCTTTTCCTCACCAAAAGCCTATGGAGAATGTTCCGGTGCCCAGCGTGATCAATTTGCGCTAGAGTTGTTTCAACAGGTCGAAGCGCGGTTGGATAAAATTAGCACGCAATAGAAATTCTTAAAAATGGCCGAACCGACAATCACCTGTCCTCAGTGCAAAGCCGAAATCAAACTGACGGAGTCCCTTGCAGCCCCTCTCCTTGAAGTGACGAAGCAGGAATTTGAACAGCGGCTAGCGCAAAAAGAAATAGAAGCCGCTAACCGAGAATCGGTCATTCTTGAACGCGAAAGGGCTTTGGCCAAGGCCAAAGAGTCGATCGAGGAACAGGTGGCCGAAAAAGTGAGGCAACAACGAGAGGTCATTGTTGCCGAGGAAGCGAGAAAAGCCAGGTTGGCTCTCTCCAATGACCTAGAGCAAAAATCTCATGAGTTACTTGAAATGCAAGGAATCTTGAAACAGAAGGATGAAAAACTCGCCGAGGCGCAGAAGGCCCAAGCCGATCTGCTTAGAAAGCAACGTGAATTGGATGATGCCAAACGTGAATTAGATCTCACCATCGAAAAGCGAGTTCAAGCGGGTCTTACCGATACGCGAGAACAAGCCAAAAAGGAAGCCGAAGAAGCTCTCAAATTCAAGGTCATGGAAAAAGAGCAGACCATTACATCTATGCAAAAACAAATTGAAGAACTGAAACGAAAAGCTGAACAGGGCTCTCAGCAACTTCAAGGAGAAGTTCAAGAACTCGAACTCGAATCATTGTTATCAGTCAAATTCCCTCATGATCAGATTCATCCCGTGCCGAAAGGTGAGTATGGAGGGGATGTATTACAACGGGTAGCAGGGCCATATGGTCAACTTTGCGGCACGATTTTGTGGGAGTCCAAGCGGACAAAAAATTGGAGCGATGGCTGGCTGGTAAAATTGCGAGAAGATCAACGACAGGCTAAAGCGGAGTTGGCGGTTATCATCAGTCAGGTCCTGCCTAAGGATGTGGAGTCGTTCGACCTCGTGGACGGAGTCTGGGTAGCCCATCCCAAATCCGCCATTCCTGTGGCAATGGCCTTGCGGCACGGTCTGATAGAAGTTGCCCTGGCCCGTCAGGCTTCGGAAGGGCAACAGACCAAGATGGAAATGGTGTATGACTATTTGATGGGTCCCCGGTTTCGTCAGCGGGTCCTAGCCATTGTCGAGGCCTTTAGTACGATGCAAGACGATTTGAATAAAGAGCGAAAAGTTATCACCAAGCAATGGGCCAAACGCGAAGAGCAAATCGAGCGGGTGATGCAGGCTACGGTCGGCATGTATGGCGACCTCCAGGGAATAGCTGGGAAAACTCTCCAAGAAATTGAAGGTCTGGAACTCAAGACCCTTGATGTGCCGACGAAAAGAGAATCTTCAAACAGCTCCTAGGCTTTTCTTTCCCTATTAGAAACTCTTTTTTTCACTGGCCAATTATGGTGAGTAATATTTTGTACTCCACCCTTCACAGCCTTTGAACCCTCCTTCCTCGTCCTTCGACTGACTTTCTAGGACAGCACTTTCAACTACCATTTAGTCAAGAAATGAACCTTGAGTTCAGGCTATGTCGGCAAGGAGGGCTTCTTATGAAGACGATTTTTGGATTGCTCATGATCGGGTTGCTGGTTTTTTCGTGCCTGAGTCCCGTTTATGCGGAACGGTTTGTGGTGGTCAATGGACAACGGTTATCCCTGCCGGAGATTCAATATTTGCAACAACTGCATTGTGGGCCGGTCCCTAACGGACGGTATTGGATTAATCTACGAACCGGCCAGTGGGGTTATGAGGGAAACCCTTGGCCGAAGGGCCACGTTGGTGACAATTGTCGTAATCCACAACCTCGTCCGAGTTTATCGGAAAGAGGAATGTTGTTTAGTCCCAGTGATTGGATCCGTTAGGGGTTCAACTTTCTTGATATTTTCGGAGTGTTCGAAGCCGAAAAGGTCAGCCCACAGAGAGAGGAACGGGTGAAGGTTTTAGGGGTAGGTTGGGCGAGGATGGTCAGAAATCTGATAGATCCACTTAATGGCCAATGGAGGAAATATGGTGGTGAGGGCAATGACGATCACCATACCGGCATAAATTTCATTGCTGAAAATCTCGCCGACTCTGCCGAGTTCCGCGAATATGAGCCCTACCTCGCCACGAGGGATCATGGCAAGGCCGATGATGACGCGGTCACGCCAGGGTTCTTGGATGAACAAAGCCCCTAGGAGTTTTCCCAACACCGCTGCGACGAACACACTGGAGGAAAATGTCCAGATGAAAGATGAATGCCAGTCAATTTCTCGTAAATTGAGAGAGAGGCCCACCATCACGAAAAAAATCGGGGTAAAGAGAAAGATGATGGGTTTCATTTGTTCTTCGATGCTGTGGGCAAAGGCCGGGTCATTGTGGAGGGAAATCCCAAAGGGAAGAAAAAATCTTCTGGAAAGGGCCAAACCCGCTGCAAACCCCCCCAACAGTTCCGGTGCTCCGACGGCATGGGCGAGCCAGGCAAAGAACAAGACTAATGACACGACGGAGGTCGGAATAAGGCCGGGAAATTTCGTATTTTGGTCCAGGCGTTTTATGAGTACAGAGATGAATTTTGCGGCAATGGGAGCGAGGACGAAAAATGCGCTGACGAACACTAACACTTTACTGGCATTGAGAAGATTGATGCCCCCTCCAATGGAAAATTCATATAACAGCGCTAACAAGACGATGCCCAACACGTCATCTAGAACCGCAGCTCCTAAAATGATTTGGCCCTCTCGTTCGTGGTGGCGAGTGAGATCCATCAAGACTCTGACGGTGATTCCGATGCTCGTGGCCGTCAGTGTCCCACCGATAAAGAGAGATACGAGAAGAGGTAGATTGAAGATCCAGAACGCCAAAGTAAAGCCAAGGGCGAAGGGCAACACGAATCCCGCTAGAGCGACGGCCATGGATTCCACACCTGTTCTGACCAATCGTTTGATGTCCGTGCTGAGCCCCACTTCGAATAGCAGCAGGATGATGCCGATTTCTGCCAACAATTTGATGACAGCCTCGGGTTCAATCCAACCCAAAAGGCTTGGTCCTAAAAGAACGCCTGCAAAGAGTTCTCCCATCACTCGTGGAGTCTGAAGGCGAGTGGCAAGTTCCGCAAAAATTCTTGCGGATAACAGAATGATGAGCAGGTGTAAAAAAAAAGTATGATGGTCCACTGGATGCCTCTGGTTCGGCTCTTGAGGATTGAGATCGTGTGCGGAGCGACCCTTTCCAATGTCTCGCGATCCGAATATTTCTATACCATATGGAACCTATTATAAAGAAATTGCCCTTCTATAAGGATAGATCAAGGTTCGATAGAATCAAATTATTTCAGCTGTCTGTTTTAGCCGATGGTAACCATTTCAAGCTGAAGAGGCTTATTGGCGGAATCCACTTCTCCATGATGAGGTAGGGGGAATCAATAGGAGGGGAGACAGGCTATGCAGGAATAATGAAGTTGTAGTGGCCGATTAAGGTATTGGTCATTTCGCCTGATGGATCGGGTGTATAGTCGACAATCACTTGTTCCAGTTCCTCTGGGGTAAGCCTTGCATCCAAAATCACTACATCATGTGGCAGTAATTCCTGATTGAGGGCGTTATTGGGGATATGATCTCCACGAAAGTAGAGTTGTGTCACAACAGTTGAATATTTTGGGTGAAGAATTTTGAAATGCAGATGAGAGGGGCGATAAAGGCCAGCCCGAAGGTCTATCGGGTAAAATCCTGGAACAATCGTTTTGAACCAATATTCACCTTTCTGGTTGGTGACGGCCTTACCCCAATATTGAAAATGTTTATCATGGGTGCGGTGGATCAACTCACCAGTTTTGGGATGGGGAAAACTATCGGTGCCTTCATCCCCTTTATGATTATATCGCCCGGAAGCGGAGGCACTCCACATAATGAGCAGAGTCTGAGGTATAGGTTGACCTGTTCGGGCATCAAGGACTTTACCGCTCAGATGTATAATTTGTCCTATTGCTGTTCCTTCTCGGCCTTTCACAAATGTGAGATCCTGATCGTTAGCCTGGCTAATGGGCAGATTGGGATCAGGGTTTTCGCGGATTTCATTCACTGCGTCTCCTTCATCAGGGAAAAAAGGCCCTAAAGCTTGTAAGGGTGTGGGTTTGGTTAGGACAGAAGCTAGGCCGGTGTGAGCGAATAGTCCGCTCAGGACCAATCCAAAAGCTTTGGCGCTTCGTGCCAAGATGGTTCGTCGGGTTAGGTGTTCAAATGGGCGAGGCATACGGGCTCCTTTCTTCTAAACGAGTTTTTCCTTCTTGATTTTCATAGTATACTCTTTGAGGTTCGGGAGAATCGCCAAGAAGCCGGTCTTTCTGCTTTTTTTTTCGGTAACCATATTCCAGAGTAGCGGCCTCTGGTTTCCCATTATGCCTGTTCAACTGGTATCTGATCCTAAGAAAAAACTCTTGTTTATAGGTGCATTTTTTGCGGGCCTATTTCTCATCGTTCAAGTTACAGGGTTGCGGAATCAACTCGCACCCGAGACGATTCGGGAATTATTTGAGGAGCATGTCCTGGTAGGTCTGGGGTTGTTCTGTCTTGCCTTCAGTATAGGAAATTTGTTGTATGTTCCTGGGTGGGTTTTTTTAGTGGGGGCAGTGTTTGCATTAGGGAAAGAATGGGGCGGGCTGGCGACCTTTATTGCCGGATTGTGTTCTTCTACAATGAGTTTCTATATCATTCGGAGTTTAGGTGGAAAGGCGCTACGCAGTCTCAATCATCGTTGGGCGGACCGGATCTTTACGCACCTAGATAAACGTCCCGTCATCTCCGTTACTCTCCTACGCTTGTTGTTTCAAACCCTTCCGGCTCTCACCTATGCCTTGGCTTTAGCAGATATTCGTTTCAGGCATTACTTTTTGGGCACCTTTTTGGGATTGCCGATTCCCATTTTTCTCTACTGTTACTTTTTTGATGTCGTGTTTCAGTATGTCTTGTAAAAGAAAGAGGGGATGTTTCTACTCGAGTTCAGTGTCTGGTCTGTCAATCAGATAGTGAGGGCAGGATGCGGCTTGTGTTTCCAATTCTTGATATTGGCAGGGAGGAATATCTTCCTTTAGGCGACGAAGCAGATGGCGGAATTTCATATGGGGAGGGACCTCGCAGATCCAGACATGCATGCCGGTTTCCAGTTCATCAAAATGCTTAGAGACTTGGAACCCAGGACGTTCCATAAAATAGGCGGAAAGAAAGCCTGTAATACCTTGGATGACCCAGGGATGATCTTGAATATACCGATAACTAGCGCGAAGTTCGACTTTTTCGTTCATGGAGAAAGATTCAGAAATTGAAGAGGCTATCTTTGTGCCCATCGGTGGGTGGCAATGGATTTTGGATATCTTACCTATTGGAGAGAGTGAAAAGAAATGTGTGGAAAATTTGGATGGATAATTAGAGGACTGATGGGTGGAGGCGGGTTCTGAAAAAATTTTGAGAACCTTAGGTCTTTTGAGGGTCATTTTATCTATGAGAGACATTGATCCAACCCACGAGAAGTCCGACCTTAGTTTTTTAACCATAGGAA
This sequence comes from Nitrospirales bacterium, assembly GCA_965223185.1. Taxonomy (GTDB): domain Bacteria; phylum Nitrospirota; class Nitrospiria; order Nitrospirales; family UBA8639; genus Nitrospira_E. The sequence continues at coordinate 2,499,211 of OZ244988.1, forward strand.
CCTCGGCAGGACAAAAAAGGTCGGGTGCCCATCATAAGGATGAGCCTCCCGACCTCAATCGGATCAAAAAAGTTAATCGTGATCCTCTCCTTTGCCATGTTTTCGTTTGCCATGGCCTTTGCCTTTTCCATGTTTGTTTTTATATTCCTTCATTTTTTCCATTCGCTCTTCTTTAGCCTTTCGAAACTTCTCCTGCTGTTCGGGCGTGAGTTGTGCCTCGATTTGGGCCATGGCCTGTTCACGTGCCTCTTTCATTTGATTATGAAGGGCTTCCATTTTCTGATGCTTCTCTTGAAGGATGGGGAGAATCTTATCTTGTTGTTCTTTCGTGAGGTCCAATTTTTTTGTTAGTTTTTCGAGTTTGGATTGGGGGTCATGTTTATAGCCATGCCCGTCTCCATCGGCCCAAGCTATTCCCATGCCAAAGAAGAGCATGCTACCAATTATTCCAATCAGGAACATGTGAGACAGCCAGGATGTTGAGTCTTTGTCGATCTTCTGTTTGGTGCTGGAATCGTTCATGAATTTCTCCTTTGAAAAGTATGAGTGTGAATAGTCTGTTTGGGGGTCCAGTCATTATATCAAATGAACACGGAAAAATGGGGAGGCTACAGTGCCCCACGGCAATTCTTGCTGCCGCATTGGCAGGGCAGGGTGCCATTATGGTGGGAAGGGTGGCAGTTTACGGTCAGTTCGGTCCCGGCTTCAAGAGAGCGAAGGGCATAAAACTCTGCCCGTTTACCGATGATCCTCATAAAGGTATTGGGTTCGCAGGAATGATTGATGAATCGAAAGCCAGTGGTTTCCTTTGTGGCGTCAATGGCCAGTGTATTGGACAGTTCGACAATGGCGATCCATTGTTGCTGTTTTGCGCGTCTCCGGCCCTCGCGAAGAGAAATCCGCTCACCGGTAAACTCCCCAATTTTTTGCCTGGCTCGTAAAGGAACCTTGGTAAAGAGGCCTCGGCCTTCAATGGAACTGGGTTTGATCTCCATGGGGACAGGCCATCGTTGTGGAGTGATAGGCTTTGGGGGCTTCTTAGGCATCTGGGAAGAAGGGTTTGTTATTTGATGCCGATGACCATGGAGTCGGGTCCCACCAAATGTCCTACCCGGGATTCCCGAAATCCTGCTTCCTTGAGCCAAGCGCAGCAATCGGCTCCCGTGTAATCGAATCCTCCCGGTAATTCAATCAACATATTCAGACTCATCAAGAGACCAAAGGTATTCTCGCGGCGTTCGTCATCAATCAAGGATTCAAAAATGATGAGTGCTCCGCCAACGGGTAGAGCATCGTAGGCTTTCGCGATTAACCCTTTTTTCTCCGCCAAGTTCCAATCATGAAGGATATGGCCCATCGTCAGAACGTCGGCTTGGGGTAGAGGATCTGTGAAAAAGTTTCCCGAAAGAAATTGCAATCGATCCTGTAGCCCAAATGATTGAACGTATTCTTCAAAAATCTGGCCGGTGGGCGGGAGATCGAATCCTCCGCCTCGGATGTGAGGATGGGCTAGAGCCACTTGAACCGCCAGTCCCCCTTGAGCCGATCCGATATCGTAAAAGGTTTGGTACTGTGCCCAGGGAAATTGTTGGGCAATGGCTTTGCTGGCTCCCATGCTCAATCCAGTCATGGATTGGAGAAAAATTTTGAGTTTGGCCGGGTCAGCATACAATGTGCCGAAAAAATCTCCGCCTTCCTTGGACTCGTTTTGTGGAAGACCTGTTTTGAGGCCTTCGGTCAGGGACCCCCAAAATCCATATAATCGGGCGTTCGCCATTTCTAAAAAGCCACCAATATAAGAGGACTTGGCTTTGTCGAGAAATAAATCGGTTTCCGGGGTGTTGGAATAGAGGCCGTTTTGGCGGTCCAACATTCCTAGGGCGACCAAGGCATCGAAAAAATCACGCGCACTTCGCGGATGTAATCCGAGACGGGTCTGTAAGGCGGCCGCGTCAAGTGGCTGGCAGGTCAGGACGCTAAAGACTCCTAGCTCTACGGCACTGAGAAGGGTTTTGGAACCCCAAAAGGCCATACCTAGTTTCATAATCTGTTCAGGGGATTGATCGCCCATGGTGGTCTCCTGCATCGAAAGGATGGAAAGGGCTTGCCGGCTAATCACCGCCTTGAAAGGCGTCTTCTTCGTGTTCTTCAATCACGTCATCGGTTTCGATGCCTAAGCCCCCCTGAAAAGATTCTCGAATGGCGAGAATATGTTGCTGGGTGGGTGTTCCTTCGATTTTTTGGCCGAACTGTTCGAGAAACCGATTGCAGGCATCCAAGCCGTGTTGGAAATATCGAGCCAACGGACCTTCCGTGACTTGTTGCCAGGTGATATAAATCAGATATTCTTGGAAGCGTTGAGATTGAGGAAGTTTCTGGCCAAACCCTTGAAGCACCTCAAAAGCTGCAGTGGCTTTGGGGCCTTGTACCGTAGAGAAGATCTCCTCGGCTTCAAGGATGGCGGTTTCAAAATCTCCCAATTCTCCCTGTTGTTCCGCTTGTTGAAGCGCGTGGTGTGCCGCGATGGCTGGATCAAAGTTCATGGCATCCTTTCCAGGTATTCTCTTGGGTTGACTGTGGTGAAATGTCCGACGGTAGGAGAATCATTTCTCGGTATTCCTGTTAGCAAGGGCTGCTCGTGTGTGTTGGAGAAATGTCCCGAGTCCATCCATTGATTTGTGAAAAAGATCGGATCCTTTCCAGGTGCGGGTATTGAGATCCTGGTGCTGTTCGGCCCACTCAAACGCAATGGGAAGGGGCATGAGTCGAACGGGTCCTTCGGTGAGATCGCTCCACAAAATGCTTAGGACTGTGCCCGCCCGAAGAGGAACGTGCAGTTCTTCAATAGGGTTGTTCGCCATATCCTGACATAATTCTGGTGGAGAGGTGACCAAGTGACTTCTGCACCCCGCTGGTCGATGGGCATAGATCGAACAAACTTCATTTTCGAGAAAGATGCATGGTAAGCGTAAGGCATAATAGGCTCGGTTGAACGATTCCAGTTCGTCATCTGAATGTTGATGGGGGGAATCAGCCAAGCCTTGCAGAGGGCGTAGAAGTCCGGCGTTCCGCAGTTGGGCTTTTGTGTCATCCAGTTTCTGTCGGATGCGTCCTTGTCGGTCGGGTGGCAGGCTGTGCAGGCCGTCAATGAGAACAAAGGCTTCTGGGGGTGAGACGGGTATCATCTGCCGGCAGCAGGCTCCACACCCCTTCTGGCACGAAATGGTTTTTCCGGATTTGAGGGTGTTTGACACTTCCAGGGCCTGCGCTTGCTCCCCTAAGGAGCGGAGCACGGGAACGATATCACTTATAGGGATGAATCCAGTTGGAACATCTACTTGGGCATGCAACTCTCCTGAAGTGGTCTCAATAGAGAGGTTGAGGCGTTCGGAAGACGATGGCATAGTTATCAGTTCAGCGGCAGATTACGTATCCACTCGGAGAGAATATTTTAACGGTCAGGAGAAAGAATAAGCGAATGTCTACTCAACAATCTAGCCACGTTCCTTGCGACTGGAATGGCTTTTGTGATCGACGGAACAAGGACCTGATTGCACTGGCAGAAAAGGTTGAAGAAAGCTTTCTTCGCCGTGACACCGAACACCCCGCGTTCTGTGGGTGTATTGATTGGCATTCCAGTGTGCACGGGGCGTATGCCTTATTAACGGCAGCAAGACTGAGCGGACAATTTCAGTGGGCTGAGACTGTCGATGCCGCTCTTTCCCATGAGCGCCTCGATGCAGAATTGGCGTCATTTAAAAAGGGGGAACTCCAGCTTGAACTGCCGTATGGCTTTTCGTGGTTTTTGAAGCTGGCGATAGAACGGGAGCAGGGGTGGGCAAAACAAGACTTGCTGCCCTTGGCCGCAGAAATCGCATTTCAATTAGAAGATTGGATCTTTTCACTTCGTGCCGGAGAGGTGATTGCCCATTTAAAAAAGAGGGATTATGGCAATGTGTCCTGGGCTCTGTTGAACCTGTGGCAATGGAGCCAATGGCAGGGTGACCAGGAATTAATGGAAAAACTTCGCGGGTTTACACGGAACTGGGTCGTCCTGCTTGATGAAAGATTACCTCCGACCTATGATCAGGCGACGGATGAATTTTTCGCGGCCTCTCTGCAACGAACCCGAGCCATTCTGACCATCCTTCCCAAAGAAGAATCTTTGTCCTGGTATGAATCATATTATCCGGACGGCCTATTCATGGAACCTCTGTGCGCCGCGCCCACGCCCCATTCGGCAGGACTCAATTTTAGCCGTGCCTGGTCTTTCTGGACCTTCTTTCAATTTACCCAGGATCTGAGATTTCGTGACCTCTATGTCAATCATATCGTGACTCATATCAACCTTCCCGATTGTTGGCGCGATGACTATCGCAAACATGCTCACTGGGTGCCGCAGTTTGGGATTTATGCGATTGCGTTGAGTATGGAGGGATAATGCCTAATAGTCACATTTAGGTCATTCCTGCTGTTCCCTGGCAGGAATCTCTCCGATCTCCGTCATTCCTGTTTTCGCAGCCAGCCTCTGCAAGTGTTTGGCAGGGGGCAGGAATCTATCCCATCTGGGTCATTCCTGTTAGCCTTTGACAGGAATCCTTCTGTGCGGTCATCCCCGACATCCGCAATCGGGGATCCATTTTTTCTTTTGGGGTTTCGCCCCCGAACGCCGAGTTATTGCTTGCTGCGTCCTGTAAGGCGCGACCTTTGTAGTGGAGGCAAAAAGAACCCAAAACCAGTACCGTCCAGTCCGGCCAACTCGGAGGGGATGAACACAAAGAGAAGGGCAGGTCATTTTTTATTATCAAATACCTCTTTCATTCTCACCTCAAACGTTTATTTCTTCGTAAAACGCACTCCTGAAAGGGCGAGGGGGTTCTGGAGTGTCTTAGTTGAAAGATAAAACGCTATAGTCACATATTGAGCCTGCAGGAATTGCCAGAGGTTACAAGGTAGGCTAAACTGATAATTATCAGTAAATCTTCTGTTGAAAGGAGTGTTCATGTTTACCATAGATTCCATTCGGCCTGTTTCAGATTTTAGCAGAAAACCTGCCGAGCATATTAAGCGGCTGAAAAAGACTGGGCGCCCTGAAGTGTTAACCGTGAATGGCAAAGCAGAACTGGTCATTCAGGATGCCAGATCGTATGAAGACATGATGAGCCTCTTGCACTCACTCAAACAAATTGCCCAATCCAAAAAAGAGCATGATACGGGCAAAGGGGTTTCGGCCAAGAAAGCATTTTCCCGCCTCAGCAAAAAACTGGCAAAGTCCTATCCCGATGCAGGTTTTTAAAATTCATATTCCCCCAACTGTTGAAGATGAGATTGAGCATTACGTTCATGAAATCGCGAAGAATTCCGTCACTCATGCCCTGAAATGGTATGGGAGCATTATGGGCAAAATTTCAACACTAAGTAAATCTCCTGCCCGCTGTCCCTATGCCGATGAAATGGCCTTTCATGATTATGAGATCAGAAATTTAAATTTCGGCAATTATCGCGTTCTCTTTCACATCAAGGGCCAAACTGTTCAGGTATTGCATGTGAAACATGGCAAGATGAAACGCCGCCCGCTTGAATGATCGCTCCAAGCTCCATTGCCTAATGAGAGGATCTCTAGGAGGTCTGACAGAAGGTGTCGCTTGGAGTATCTAAGAGCATCCGACCCTTGAATCAACTGGAAGGCGTCAGAAATTAGGAACTGAACGAAGGTGTTAACCCTAATGGCCGCGCCGCTTGGATATGCCGAAAGGAAGGGCCAAATGGAGAGTTGTCTTTATGCCTAAAAAATGGGCAAATTAATTCCAAAGGCCAATTCATGTAACAGATCGCTGTAGTCGGTTACATTTTCGGCTTTGTTCTTGTTGCCCGGTTTCAATGTTCGCTTTGGCAAAAAGCGACAATTGAATCAGATATTCGAGGAGTGCGACCGTCGCAAGTCGACCCACAGCGGACGTTTGAACAATTCAATACTGGGGTAAATTGGTCTATCATGTGATTCAGCACAATAAATTTTGGTTTGATTGCTAGTAAAAGAAGATGCACCGTCAGCAATAACATCAAGTTCAATTGCATCTTAGGCTATGTCTAATAATATTCCATTAGATCCCCCGCACGATCCGCTTCTGCATCTCAATGGGATTGATCCCTTACTATCTCTTGGAATCGAAAACATTCCATTAAATACAACGAATCACGATCAACTCTTCATGCTATTTCATCGGGGGCTGCGGTCATGCGTCTATATTGGGACGCACCTTTTGGCACATATTCCAAGGAATGCAAATGGTGGGATAGAACATGTTCCGGTCCTGATGTTATACCGCCACATCCTAAATTTAGGTGATTCCATCGCCACGCTATTTAGATTTGGTTCCGTATCGGAAATTTCAATTTTGATAAGGTCTCTTTTTGAAAGTTGGTTGGCCCTTGAATTTGTTCTGGAAGGAAATTCATTGCAAACGGATCGAGGCTTAGCCTACTGGGCGTATTTCAATATTATTAGGTTGAAAACGTTTACACAATATGATCGTAAAACCCCAGAAGGAAGGGAGTTCCATAGAATCTTAGACTCCTGCCCTGAACTAAGTGAGGCTAATTTTGGAGGGGAAGACCATTCAACGGTTCGGGGGGAACTTGAAGCACTTTTAAACCAAGATAAGTTCAAACCTTTTTATGATAAGTACAAACCTCCTAAGAATAAGAGAAAGCCTAAAAACTGGTACTCACTTTGCTCTGAAATTCAAGATTTAAGGTCATTGGCAAAAAAACTTGGGTATGAAGCAGAGTATGTCATTCTTTATTCCCGTCTCTCTGAAGTAGCACATGCCTCTGATGTAATTTCCAATAATTTTGAAGTGTCGGACGAGGGGCAAACTTTCATCGCGCCATTAAGGGGTATCGCCGATCCGAATCTAAAGCAGTTTGCTGCCACAACAAGTAGGTACCTCTGTAAATGCCATTGTTTAATTATTGAATCCTATTTTCCTCCCAATTACGCAATGCGAAAAAGGTACGATAATTGGAATATGAATTATGAAAAATTTGATATGTGGCTTCGTGGAGATTGAAGAGAGAGTTAAAACTGCCGAAGAAAATTCAAAACTTGCTTAACATATCAACGATCTACCTGGCTTCACCAAAGGCCTCCTTAGCTCTGCCGTTTCGTTCAGCGGAAAAAACAGCTTTACCCATTTTCATGTCCGCTTTTGGCCGAGTGGGGAAGTCAGGTAAACATAGAAGGAGCGCGTTCTCGCTTCCAGTTTGAATTTTCGCTTTTCCTGAGATAGGCAAGAAAGCAAAAATTAATCGGATGGTCTGGAACATGGGGAAAACCGTCGGGCCATTCACTCAGAAATTCTCACCCATGCAACCGAATGGCCTATTCTGTTATCTTTTCAAGGAATCTCAGGTTGTTTCCCGAAAGTAAATTCTTATCAAATCAAGGCCTTGCAAAACCCTGCGTACATTGATGATGGAGGAAAATGAAACAGTTTCCCTCAGCGAAGTGTTACATGTTCATCATTGTTTGTCTCCTCTTTTGTCCCTTCGTTTTGACCTACAACTAAATTGCCATTCTTGAGCACTTCAACTCTTTCCTCTTTTCGACGCCTGCTGTCCGGCTCTTGGGCTGAACGCTCTTATTCTTCGGCGGGCCTTGTCTGAGCCCTTCGAGAAGCCTCAGGACAAGCTCCGCGAGTTGGTCCGCCCTCCATCTGGCGTTCGTCCCTTTCAACCTGGCCGGACTGGGCGTCAATGGTTTTGTCCACTTTTGTCGAAACAAAAGTGGCTCGTCGTTCGGGGGCGAGACCCCGAGGAAGTCAAAATAGATTCCTGCCTACGGCTAGCAGGAATGACGGAGATCGGAAAATTTCCTGTCCCCCTGCCAAATACTTGCAGGGGCTGGCTCCGTTAGCAGGAATGACAGGGTGGGAATTGTGATCCTTGAAATTCTTATTCCACCCCAATTTTTTGTAGGGCCTCTGTTGCAGAAATTAAATTTCGATTCAACCCTACACTTTTAGAATCCATCCCCATGGCGAGGCCGAGGAGTTGGGGGAGGTGAAATATCGGCAAGTCAATTAAGGTGTTGTGCTGACTAGCCGCTTGGGACTGCATGCCGTCTAGATTTAAATGACAGAGTGGGCAGGGGGTGACCATGATATCAGCCCCATGAGATTTGGCGTCTTGGGTATGGGTCGCTACCATGGATAAGGAATTGATTTTGTTGATGGTGAGAATGGGAAAGCCACAGCAGCGGGTTTTGCCGGGAAAGTCCACGACTTGGGCTCCGAGAATTTCTATGATGCGTTCCAGCGATTTTCCTCTGTCCGGATGTTCTTCGAATCCTAACGCTTCTGTTGGTCGTTGGATATAACAGCCATAAAACGGAGCAGCCCGAAGGCCGGTCAGTGGCCTCATGATCTTCTGTCGAAGTTTTTCCTCACCCACATCTTCCAATAAGATCCACAGGAAATGTTTTATCGTCGTGGTTCCGTCATAGTTGAGCCCTTCCTCATTTAGGATTCTGTTTACTTCTTCGAGGTATTTCGGTGTATTTGTGAGTCGGTGATTGGCTTGGCTCATCACCCCCTGGCAGGTACTGCAGATGGTCATAATCGGCAAGCCCTGTTGTTCGGCCAATGCGAATGTCCGGGCATTGAGCACATCGCCTAATTTCTCATCCTTCTCTTGCAGAACACCGGCGCCGGTGCAGGAGGCGGTCGTCATTTCTTCAAGGTCAATGCCCAGCTTGGGATAGACCTGCATGACGGATTGATAGAGTTCGGGGCAAGCTCCCTTGGAGACGCATCCGGGGAAGAACGCATATTTCATGTTTTGGATCTCACTCGTTTAAAGAGTCGTTGAATCTGTTGGATACCGGGAATCGGACGATGCAGCGGACCAGATAATGGGACCTTGCCTCTGAAGACCGATTGCATGACCATTGGAATCATCTCGAGCAAACGTCCCAAATGTTTCAGCCCAAAAGTTCTGACTGCCAACATGGGTTCGTCCAGGATGCCTTTATGTTTGATGATGTCGGTAAAGGCTTCTGCATGGCGAGAGCCACACGTAGATGGTACCTTTTGCTCGAGACCACGGGAGCGTAAGGCCATGATTCGATCCATAGGCCCCACACCTTTCGGGCAGACTTGTATGCATTCCATACAACGCGTGCAATCCCACATGCCGCTTGGCTGATTCAGCTTGTTTAATCGAGGACTTGTAGCCGTGTCACGGGGATCGGCGACAAATCGATAGGCTTTTGCCAGCGCGGCCGGGCCTAGAAAAGTTTTGTCAATTTCCAATACAGTGCAGTCGGAAACGCAGACGCCGCACATGATACAGCTCATGACTCCTGCCAAATGGTTCATTGATTCTGGAGGAGCGAGGTATTCGGCAGTCGGTGAGGGTTCAGCCGTTTGGAGCCAGGGTTGTACCTGCCGGATCTTGTTCCAGAATGGGGCCATATCGGTCACTAAATCCTTGATGATTGGCATATTGTTCATGGGTTCGACTTGAATCGTGCCACCCGGGGGCGAGACGGACACCACTTTGGTCTTACAGGCGAGAGTGGCATGGCCATTTATGCGCATGCCGCAGGATCCGCAGATCGCTCCCCGACAAGAGCACCGGAGGGCCAGTGAGTCATCAAGTGTTTCTCGAACTTTGATCAGTCCATCTAAAACCGAATCGGCCGGATCCAGTTCAAGTTGGTAATCTTCGAAGAAGGAGGAGGGATGTGAGTGTTCAGGATTATAGCGGCGAACGCGCAAGGTCGTAAGCATAAAAATGGGAGCTTGGTGCCCTGTATGAAAAAAGGCTTATATACGATTGTAACAAATAGGGACGGCGGGAAATCGACCGGCCTTTGCTAATATACGCGAATTTGAGGTTGCCATTTCGTAATTGTGACGGGAAGAAAGGCTGGGCTTGGTCGTTCGTCTTGCCGATGGTAAAGCAAAATATGTTTCAACCAATCCTCGTCATCACGGTCTAAATAGTCGGTGCGGAAATGTGCCCCTCGACTTTCTTCCCGAAGGGAAGCTCCCTCGATGATCGCTTCTGCGCAGTCTAACATAAAGCTGAGTTCTAGAACCGCGATAAGACCGGTATTATACACCTGTCCTTTATCTTGAATCGTGATGCCCGGCCAACGGGATTTGAGTTCTTGGAGACGGAGCTTGGCTTTCTCCAACCCTTCATGTTCTCGAAACACCGATGCGTAGCGATTCATGAGCGTCCCCAATTCCAGGCGAAGCGTGGCGGCACGCTCTCCGGAATCAGGACGAGTTAATAGCTCTCTCATGAGACGTTGATCCGATTCTATAGCAGTCTGAGAGATGGTCGGGGACGGAATGGTGCGAGCATATTCAGCCGCACATTGACCTGCCCGACGTCCAAATACAATAGTATCCAGCAAGGAATTGGCTCCAAGTCGATTGCCTCCGTGAAGACTGACGCAGGCTGTTTCACCCGCCGCAAAAAGACCTGGGAGCCCCTTCCATTGTTGATGAATATCCCAACACCGTCCTTCGGTATCGGTTTTTATCCCACCCATTTGATAATGCATGCCTGGACGAATGGGCAATGGATCTTCGGCAAGATCAATATTCGCGAAGGTTTTGGCTTCGGCGTATATTTGCCCAAGACGCTCTTGGAGCATGGTTCGTCCTAAATGGCGGCAATCCAGTAATACGCAGCCATTAACACCCCGCCCTTCGTTTATCTCGATTTGTTCTGCACGAGAGACGACGTCCCGCGATGCCAGTTCCAGCATGGTTGGAGCGTAGTGTTCCATAAACCGATCACCGTGTTTATTCAGAAGGTAGGCCCCCTCTCCTCTTGCTGCTTCGGTGATGAGAAGTCCTTTGCCCTTGAGGGTCGTGGGGTGGTATTGCACCATTTCCATATCCATGAGGGGGGCGCCAGCGCGGTAGGCGAGAGCCATGCCGTCCCCCGTACAAATCAAGGCATTGGTGCTGGGTTCGTATACGCGCCCTAAGCCCCCGGAAGCCATAATCACCGTTTTGGCCGTAAAGAGCGAAACGTGGCTGGTGCGAATTTCGAAAGCTATCAGCCCGGCACAATGGCCGTGTTCATTTTTCACTAAGGAGGTGACGAACCATTCCTCATAGACGGGAATCTTGGCCTGCAACATTTGTTCATACAGTACGTGCAGCATGGCTTGGCCTGTGAAGTCTGACACAAAAAATGTGCGGGCTTTTTTTTGACCTCCAAACCGGCGTGTCCCCAGGCGACCTTCCTCATTTCGATTGAAAATGACCCCCATATGTTCCAAAGCAATGATGTCTTGTCCAGCTTCTTGGGCAAGGATTTCTATGGCGTCTTGATCACCCAGATAATCGCTGCCCTTCGCGGTTTCATAGGCGTGATCTTCCCATTTGTCCCCTCGGTCGGTAAGGGCCGCATTAATTCCACCTTGGGCGGCGTTGGAATGGCTGCGCACCGGATGAACTTTCGTCAGAATGGCAACAGAGGCCCCTTGCTGGTGAGCGGAAAGGGCGGCACGCATGCCGGCCAGACCGGCCCCGACAACCAGTACATCATATAGAGGGGGAGACATCATGAAATAGGATCGACGGCAGGGATTGGATCAATAACTAGCATAACGTAAGGGGTGAAGGGTAAGGGGTAAGCAAAAGCATATCGTCTTCCTCTTACCTCACGCCTCACGCTTTACGTTAGTTCGCTGGTTGACTGGGTGATAGGGGCGGTTGTGAGGGCCCTCGTAAATTTGGTCTGGGCGAAAAAGATGATTTTCTTGATACTGCTCAAAGCAATGAGCCAGCCATCCAGCCACACGAGCCATCGCAAATATTGGCGTGAAAAGATCGGTCTCGATGCCTAGCCGATGGTAAATTATCCCTGAATAAAAATCTACATTGGGTCGAATGCCTTTTGAGCCCACTCGGAGTTCCATGTGTTCCTCCACGGCTCTGGCAAGTGTAAAAAGAGATTGGCTGTCAGCTCCGACATCCAATTGTTGAGCCAGATTTTGCATGACGATGGCCCGAGGATCTTTGACTTTATAGATTCGATGGCCAAATCCCATGATCTTTTCTTTTTTCGATAATTTGTCGTCGAGATAGGGGGCGATACCGTCTTTTGATGAGATTTCTTCCAACATGTGGATGACTGCTTCATTGGCGCCGCCATGAAGTGGGCCTTCTAATGTTCCAATGGCTGACGCAATCACCGTGAAGGGGTCAGCCAGAGTGGAAGCGGTGACCATCCCGCTGAACGTTGACGCATTCATAGTGTGCTCGGCATGCAGAATCAAGCAGATATCGAAGATGCGGACCAACGTTGGGTCGGGAACCTGTTCGGTTAACATGTAGAGGAAGTTTTCGGTGTAGGAAAGATCGTCGCGGGGTTGAATAGACGCATCTCCTCGCCGGAGTCGAGCAAAGGCGGCAACAATGGTGGGAAGTTTGGCTATCAATCGGACAGCGGTGAGATACCGAGTCTTCTCTTCAAGCACATCATGAACGGGATAAAACATCCCCAAAGCCGCAATGGCTGCTTGTAAGGCGTCCATGGGATGGCCCTGCTCCGGAAGCGCCTTCAAGAGATCAATGATCCGATATTTAATTCGACGATGCTGGGAGATATCTTGGGTAAATTGATCGAGTTCAAGTTGGCTTGGAAGTCGGTTGAACAATAAAAGAAAGGCCGTTTCCAAAAACGAACTGTGTTCGGCCAGCTCTTCAACCCGGATTCCCCGGTACTCTAGAATGCCCTTCGCTCCATCTACGAAGCTGATGGAGGATTTTGCGGCAGGAATTCCTGCTAATCCAGGGAAGAAATCACGCATATTTTTAAAATCTTTACTGGAGGGCTTTATTGAAGACCACAGTATCTAGATTCCCTCCCTTCATCATAACGGAATTTGCTGGGGTAGTGGGAGACTTTGCACAAAGTTTCCTTGAAAGAATCCTTTGAACTATTTAGGGGATACTTCTCATGTCTCTGCACTAATCTTCCTACAGCGGTTGTTTGGATATTGTAGGTAAGGCCCTGCATGTTATTCAGGCATTGGCTTCCTCAAAATATCGAGATACTTTCGCAACCCATTGGAATTATTTTGGAATTATTTGGTGATGATTGAACGGAACAGCCTTTGCAGAACTAGCTTCAGCATTAATCGAGAATGACCGGATATCCAGTCTTGATGGGCATCACATGCAGAGGAGGTTGGCCATGAAACAGATAAGCTCTTTTTGTGTATGGGCGATAATTCTGGGATGCTTCGGAGTCATGCCAAGCTTTGCCGGAGATACGGATTTGAACAGTGCTCTTCTTCTCAGTAAAAAAGGGATGCAAACGCAATCAGCAGTGTCGGAAGAGGTGCCATCGAAATTTCAAAATGTTCAAGGAACGCTCAAGGAAATTCAGGGGAATGTCTACGTCGTGGAGGGAGACTCGAGTCAGGAATCAATTCGGGTCGAGATCGGGAGAGACACCGCTTTCCCTAATGGACATAAGGAACCCGGACAAATGTTGCAAGCCCTCATATCAACCAGCGATGGACATGCATTGATTGTTCGGTAAAAGGTGAAACGAAAGCAGGCAAGACCGTTATTCACATGCGGGAGGGTCGGACATTTCAGGGAGTTCACTTTGTCACTTGGGGGAGATACAGTGGGAAACCTGAAGTGTTCGGGCCTCCGCTATTTTCAGAATGTATCATGTCTGTGACCGAAGGTCTATACAAATAATGAAGTGCGAAACTTGTTTCCATGAATGTACGACTTTTGATTTTGTCACGCTTCGAAATCTGTGTGAGCATTTGTACTTGGACTCGATTGCTAAAAAACACAACCCATTTCTATCTTGTGACCCCGTAAAGGTTCCCCGCAAAAATGAAGACCATGAGTGGTGTTCAAAGTAATCCTCTTCCTTTCCGGCCTTAAGCTCAAAAGTCACCCTGCCTCGGACGAAAACTGTTTTTGGGCATGATAAGAACTCCGGACCATGGGGCCGGATTCAACATGGTGAAAGCCAAGGGCTAAGCCTTCCTGTCTGAACTCTTCAAATTCCTCAGGCGTGTAATATCGTGCAACTGGTACGTGCCTAATAGTTGGTTGAAGATACTGACCGAGAGTGAGCATCCGGCATCCGACTGATCGAAGGTCTTTCATGACCATTCGAATTTCTTCCTTTGTTTCTCCCAATCCTGCCATGAGTCCTGATTTCGTGTGCCCCCCCATTTCTTGAGCCCATTGAAGCACCTGAAGGGACCGGGAGTACTTGCCTTGGGGTCGAATTGTGGGAAAGAGGCGTGGGACTGTTTCAATATTGTGATTCAGGATGTCCGGTTTTTCGCCCACAATGGTTGTAATATTTTCACGATGGCCTTGAAAGTCTGGAATAAGAACTTCCACCGTACATTGAGGATTGGTGTGCCGAATTCTCCTGATGGTTTCTGAAAAAAGCTCTACTCCTCCATCTGGAAGATCATCGCGATTGACTGATGTAATGACTGCGTGCCGAAGATTTAAGAGCTTGACGGCATTGGCTATCCGTTGTGGCTCTTCGGTGTCCAGGGCCAATGGTCGGCCTGTGGTGACGGAGCAGTAGTGACAGCGCCTGGTGCAAATTTCTCCAAGAATAAGAAATGTAGCGGTTCGAGCATTCCAACATTCCCATAGATTTGGGCAACGAGCTTCTTCGCAAATGGTATGGAGGCGATGGGTCTCAGTGAGCTGCCGAAGTTCTTTATAATGGGGGCCTGGTCGTAGTTGAACCTTAAACCAATGGGGGAGGGATGACCTTTGAGGAGGAGATTTTGTTGTATGCAGGCTAGACGCAATTGACGTGGTTGGGATAAAAGTCATCGTGTAGGTCGAATTTCCAAAAACTTCAAGAAAATCTGTTGGCCAATAGATACTGGTTACCAATTAAGAAGGTCTCATCATAACATGTTGGGTATGGCATGCCTACTTCTACCAAGGTCGTACGCGTGAAAAAATATCTATGAAGGACTTATGAGGTCAGTTTACTCTGGAAAGAGATGCTTTAAGAAATCATTGGCGAGAAGTGATTGGCCCATTCAATGGCTTCCAAATAAAAATCTCGAATAATAGAGGGGTCTAATTGCAGATGTTTGAGTTTCATCCATTCACCTTCTTCGTAGGCTTTGGCACTAGAAAGAACCAACCCCATCTCTCCCTTTTCTTCAATCAACGCGTCAAGGATATCCTCAGGTAAAGGAAGTTTTTCAAGAATTTCTTGCATGGGTAATTCGTATAAGGATTCTAAAACGGACAATAATCCCATCGTGAAATATTTTTCAGGAGTAGGGCTTCCGAGTCTTTGTCCCAGCCGTTCGCACATTTTGGCGCGAACTAGGGCAATGACCAAAATTTCTGCCGCTTGATTTTGTCCGCTGGCCATAATAATGAGCGTGGCCCATGTTCGAATGCGGTCAATCCCTACTAGGCATGCGGCGTGCTCGATGGAGTCCACTCGTTTGGGAAGCCCGACGTAGGCGGAATTGACGTAGCGCAAGACCTTATAGCTCAGCGATAAATCATTGCGGATATGTTCCACGAGGCCTTTAAAGGGAATCTGTGGGTCTTGAATTTTTCCCATTAATTCCAATAAGGCAATGCGGTTGGCTGGGATCTCTCGGCCTTTAATGATATCGGGGCGAAAAAAGAAAAAGCCTTGGAAGTAAAAAAACCCGAGCTTGCGACATATTTCATACATTTCTCGAGATTCCACTTTTTCGGCCAGGAGGCGTGTTCGCGAATCCTGTAGCTGGGACACTTCTTGCTGCAATTGCTGTTCGTTTTTCCCTAAGACATCGATTTTGACAATGTCGGCGACGTTCAGAAATAAGCGGGAGGATTCATTATAGACAAAATCATCGAGCGCGATGGTATAGCCTTGTTGTGAAAGTGAGAAAAGCGCTTGGAGGACCTGAGGGGTCGGTTCGACATTTTCAAGAATTTCTAAGACCACTCGATTTTTGGGGAGTGCTTCACAATAGCGTCCTAATAAAAATTGCTTTGGAATATTCAGAAAAGCCAAATGAGAACCCACGACATGCTCTAGGCCGATATCTAGATAAGTATTGAGGAGAACCGTGGCAGTCGCAACCTCTTCGTCACTAAACATGGCCTGTCCAATCTCACAATTTCGATACAAGACTTCATATCCAATTGTTTTCATGGTTGGGCTGAGAATGGGTTGTCGCCCGACAAACACATCTCCGTACTGGGCGGTGGCAGATTTCATCGTGGTTCTCTATATGATCTGGCTAATGGCTTGATGCCCATGCATGGTATGACTGGATGAAACATTGAAAAATATAGGAATCATGGTTTCTGCTGGACGAAACCCTCTAGGTGGAATACTGCCCATATTTTCGGCAGAATCTCCTAGGCAATTAAGATTTCCCAGATCTGGGAAAGGTCATCCTGCAAACCCTGAGAGAATTGTTAGTAGAAAACCTGGCCGTTCCCTTTTGTGGATGTTATGAAGGGAACGGAGTAAGTAGTGAATGAGGAGAGCGGTTGCTATCGATTACGTTACGTTTTGAGAAGTTAGGTGAAAAGAAGACTTAAAATGACTCTGGTCAGGTCAAGCTTGTTGGAATCGAATCAAATGCCAAAAAGGAACTAGAATTGGTAGATGTCGGAAATAACGAATTGACGGTGTCAATGTAAGAAAGGGGAAAAGCATGCTCAGGCCTTCTCGTCCGGTAGGCCAACCTGTTGATTTGTTAGCATCGGAACAAGGTCTGCTGCGCTAACAGGGCGACTAAAGAAATATCCCTGATATTCTTCGCATTCCAAGTGCAGTAACATTTCAAGCTGCTCTCGTGTTTCGACCCCTTCGGCAACGACCTTGAGCCCGAATTCGTGGGCAAGAAAAATCATGGCCGCCACTAAGGCTTTGTCTTCTGAATTTTCCGTACTACCCTTCAAAAATGATCGATCGATTTTTAGTTCATGGAGGGGAAATTGTTTAAGGTAGCTTAACGATGAGTATCCCGTTCCGAAGTCATCCATAGCGATTTTCACTCCTAGACCCATGAGCTGTTTGAGTATTTTAATGGCATGTTCGGCATTGCCCATCAAAAGAGTTTCGGTCATTTCGAGTGTTAAATATTCTTCCTTCACTCCATGCCTTTTGAGCATTTCCTCCACCAAATACATCAATGTTTCGTCATGAAATTGTTTGGCGGAGATATTCACGGAAAGGTGAATCCATAGGCCCTGTGCTTGCCAACGGGCTAATTGCGCACAGGCTTCATTGAGTACCCAATCGCCAATGGGTTTGATCAGGCCGGTATCTTCAGCTAAAGGAATGAAGTAGTCAGGAAATTTGAGTGTGCCATCGGCTTGCTGCCATCGGATCAGGGCTTCAACTCCCGTTATTTGACCGTGTTTCACATCGACCTTAGGTTGATAGTGCAACAGGAGTTGTTCTCCATTTTTAATAGCATTCCGCAACTCGGCTTCAAGGGTTAACCGTCCATAGCTTTTCGCATTGAGATCTCGCGAATAAAATTCAAAACTTCCTTTGTCTGTAATTCCAACCTGGTCGCTGGCACCTACAGCACATTGGATCAAATTAGTAACATCACTGGCATCCGTCGGATAGGTGGCAATCCCGATATTGGGGAAGATATGGACAGGAGTGTTATTGGTCTCAAATGAAGGTTCCATGATTTCAATAATCCGAGAGGCAACCTTTGTAGCATTTTCCGGATTAGACAATTGTGGACACACAATCGTGAATTCTTCTGCACTTACACGAAAGAGACATGTCATGTCGTACTCATGCATGGATCTCTGACTCATCAGATCTGATTCTCGAATGCAACCTTGAATGCGTTCGGCGATCTGTTTGATGATCTGATCGGCCACCTGCGGTCCTAACACCGAGTAGACTCGTTTAAATTGCTGGAGCGTGATATGTAAAATGGCCAGGTTTTGATGGTGGCGTTCGGCCTGTTGAAGGAACCACCCCAAGCGGTCGAGAAATAACGTACGGTTCGGTAGTTGTGTCAAGGTATCATAGTAGACTAATTGGTTTTGATAGGCTTTTGCTGCTAGCGTATTCCGTACACGTAAGGTTAATTCACTGGGATCGACTGGTTTGGCCAGAAAATCGGTGGCCCCATAGTCCAAGGCCTTAAGTTTGGTCTGAGCATCGGAGGAAGATGTCAGAATAATAATGGGAAGATGAGAGTGCTGGGGATGTGCTCTCACCTGTTCCAAGATTTCGAAGCCATTCACCTCGGGCATCATGAGGTCCAGCAAGACAATATCGGGCTGAAACTCCTCAATCCGTGCGATGGTCTCTGAGGAATGCTCAATGAGGACGAAACGCTGATAACCGGCCTCTTCCAGAAAGGTTTGCATTACATCCAGCGTAGTTCCCTCATCGTCTACCATCATAATGGTAGCCTGCGTCAGGGATTCGGTGTTGTTTTTTAATTCATTTGGTAAACAATTACCAATAACCATGCTTCTCTCATGAGATGAGGCAGGAGGAAATTGTATAGTATTTTCTGGTGTCAGACTGTTTGGACTCATCAGATTTTTGGGCTAAATCTATGTGTTTCACTAGGTTCCAACTGGTTGTGCCATATGGGAACCTACAGATCCTGGAAAACAATGCACATTCCTCTCCCTTTTTGTCGGTCAGACACAGTTGAATCCTAAATGAGGGTGGTGAGGGGAAATTACTTTTCCCATAAAATATTTCACAATCACTCTTTGTCTTGGGTTGTGGTGGCGAGTTGAGCGGGAGCAGAAATTCGTGCTGCAAGGTCGTGAATCATACCCATATGTCGTTCGACATCGGAAAAATCACCCGATTTGGCCGCTAATTCCAATTCATTGGCTGGTTCGACAAAGACATCGAACCCGACCGTTCCTCCTGCGCCTTTGAGCCAATGGGCCAATTGGGCCAATTCTTTAAAGTCTTTCGCTCGGCAGGCTTCATTCATGGCCGGTAACTGGTTTTCCAATCGTCCTAAAAAACGGGCAATCACCTTGGCAAACTTGGGATTGTCATGGCCAAGCCTGGAATAAATGGGGCCTGGTTCTGTTTGTGTAGTGGATGTCGAAGGCAGAGTATTTGATGTGGTTGAATCGGAAACGGGTTCTATGATTGGTTCGGCCCGAAGCCATGAAGCTAATTTTGAGAAAAACAAGTCCAGATGAATGGGTTTGGGGATAAAATCGGTGTATCCGGCTATCTCAAGTTCTTCGCCGAATCCTTTCATGGCGTTCGCTGTTAAGGCAATAATCGGTGTCTGCACACCACGGTCACGTATATTTTTTGTGGCGCTCAAGCCGTCCATTTTTGGCATTTGCACATCCATAAGAATCAGATCGTAATCCGTGGTGGTGGCCATCTCAATCGCCATCAAACCGTTGTCTGCTTCGTCAATGGTGAGCCCGTATCCTTCCAAGACCGCCCGTACGAATTCTCGATTTTCTGGGCCGTCATCGACCACCAAAATGTGAGATTTTGGAAAGATCCAGGTGGAAGATTCTTGAATTTCAGTTTTTTCAGGGGTAGTCATTGCCAGCTCTGGAGTGATCCAGGCCACACCGTCTGCGCTACCGCCATCGAGCGTGACCATGAATCGGCTACCTTTCCCCCGCTGACTGTCCACGGTGATATCGCCACCCATCGCACGAGCAAATTTTCGACTGATTGACAACCCCAGACCGGTTCCTCCGAATTTTCGAGTCGTTGAGGCATCGGCCTGCACGAAATCTTCGAAAATGCGACCAAGAGCATCTTCATTCATTCCCACTCCGGTGTCTGTAATATCGACATGAAATTGGATGGCTTTCTGTTGGGTTTGTTCGGCATATGCACTCACCGTGACGCCTCCCAATTCAGTGAATTTGATGGCATTGCCGATAAGGTTCGTGACAATCTGACGGAGTTTTCCCGGATCATTGGTGATGATTTCAGGGACGGTGTCTTGGATCTGAAGATCAAGGGTAATGCCTTTCTTTCCTGCCTGAAATCCCAGGACTTTGACGACTTCCAAAATCACTAAATAAGGATTGAAGGGGATTCGTTCGATATCAAGACGTCCGGATTCCACTTTGGAAAGGTCTAAGATATCGTTAATCAGTTCTAGAAGGTGGGTTCCGCTGGAATGGATAATTTCTAAATGATTGAGGGTTTGTTGTGGATCACGGCCGAAATCGCGCTTCAGTAATTCCGTGAACCCTAAGATGGCGTTCATCGGGGTACGGATTTCATGGCTCATGTTGGCCAGAAAGACACTCTTAGCCTGATTGGCCGATTCAGCGGCTTCCTTGGCGCTCAATAATTCAATTTCGGCTTCCTCCAATTGAGTGATATCATCAAAACTCACGAGGACTCCAACATATTGAGCTCCACTTCCCAGAATTGGGGAACAATTGATCATGAATGTCAGTCGAGTATCGGTAGAAATAGTCAGACGAATTCGCTGATTTTTTTGAGCTTCGCCTGTGATCAAAGCCACATGCCAAGGAAAAGAGTTTGGTTCTAACGATTGTCCTTCCGACATAGACCACTGAAAATCGTTCACTCGTCGACCTAACAAAGCTTCCGGTGACGTGTTTAAGTCCTCGGCAAAGGCTCGGTTAGCGAGCAAAATCTGTTCTTTGTTGTCCAACACCAAAAGTCCTTCTGCCATGGTATCTAAGGCTGATCGCACTCGTTCAGGAACGGCTTGTGAGGGGTCAAGTTGTTTCAGCATTTTCCCCAAGTACAGATAAAAGCCAAGAAAGCAAAGGAGACCGACGAACATAAGCAATTGCGTATGTTGCCCGGTAAGCATCGCTATCCAGTTTTCATCCACCAAAGGACTGAATCGTAATTCAACACGCCCCCATTTACTCTGCCCTTCCCATATAGAGACCGACAGTTGCGTATTGCCTGAGAGATCAGATTCGTCATCGACCCAATGGGCCTCATGATCGCCAATGGTCACGAGTCGTTGCCCGGATTCGATGCGAATGGCTGCGGACAGGAGATCCTTATTCCGATTTACAACCAATCCCAGGACACCTTCAAGGCGTTCAAGATCTTTTTGAGTGATAAAGATGGAACTATTGGCAGCGATGGCTTCTGCCAAGGCAGCACGACCCTCTCGGGCAGGTGTGATGGGATCAGGCAAAAGGCCGAATAGGCTGGCGGTCAAAAGAACGCTGGTCAAAAGGCTTACTAATCCAATAGTCAGCCGGGATTTTGTGGAAAGAAAAGTCATGGGGAAGGTCGCCGAAACCAGGGGAATAACCGTGTCCTGAATCTGGCCGAGGTTAATTTTCCGGAGAGCTCGGTTGAATGGCGTTGCTCTTCGAACATAGACTCCAGGGAATCATCTTCTAAGTCTGTGCGTTCACTCTTGCGAATCTTTTTTGATGGTGATCCCAATACCAGAAGAGGATTCACCAATTGCCAAGCCGGGACTGACGATAAGAGGGCCGTGAGAAGGACACCACTTCGCAACAGCCAGATCACATAGCCAATGGACAATCCAGTCGTTGCAGCTATACTGGATGCCAAATAAGTTTTTTCGGTGGCCACGACATTATTGAGTGAGTCTCTGGCTTGATCGAGTTCTCTGAGAAATCCCGAAGCGTTCCCCAGGAGCGCTTGAACCTCGCTTTTCACATTCGAAAGACTTAATGGCTTTATCAATAGGTCAAACACGCCGCTCATGCTGGTCCCATTGCCTTTATGGCTTTTCTGTGATTCAAGCAAAGACAAATTTTGTTCGATTGGTTTCCGAAGAGCATCCTCTTTTTCGGGCCCATCGGTCGTCGTGGTCGAAGTGGATTTCGAAGAAAATCCTTGAGATGTAGAGATGAAATTCATGCCAATTACAGGCTGTTCTTCATCAGGAATCCCCTCGTCTGGAGGCGGCGAAGGGGAGGGAGATGGACTTGGTGAAGGAGGAAGAACAATGACCGGAGCATTGGTCACCGTGACGGCAAGGGCTTGGGTGTCGATCAATGTGCCATCCGAGGCTTGTACGATCACGTCATAGACATTGTCGGCGCCGACATCGTTTGGCGCGCCAAGGTTTGGCGCGCTGATGAAAGACAGAGCCCCTGTATTCGGGTCGATAGAGAACAAGGCTGCATCGGCTCCGCCGGTTATGCTGTAGGTAAGGGTTGCACCTTCTGCATCAAAGGCATTGACCGTGGTGACAGCGGTATTACCTTCGATGACCGTAGCGGTACCAGTGGTCCCACCTCCATTGGACGTAATGATGGGGGCATCGTTTTGTGGCGTAATCGTGAGGCTCACGGTCACGGTATTTGAAGTAGCTCCGGCCAGGTCCCTGATCGTATAGGTAAAGCTGTCGGAAAGAGTTTCAGATCCATTGTGGGTGTATTCCACAGTCCCATTGGTATTGATGTTTGTGATAGCGCCATTGGTGGGCCCTGAGACAATGGTGATACTGGTCAAATCCAATCCGTCGTCAGCATCAGTATCATTAATTGCCAGATCAAGGGTATTCACAGACCCCTCATTTACGGTCAAAGCATCAGCAACTGCGGTTGGCGGATCATTAACTGGATTGACATTGATAGTTGTTCTGGCTGGAGCACTGGGGGCCGTACCGTCGTTGACGGTAACGTCAATCAATCGGTTCCCTCCGGTAGGCGTGGCGGCATCTGTATGTTGGTATTGAATTGCCCTGATCAGCGTTTCTGTTTCAATTTCAGTAAAGGTTCCCCCGCCCTGTTTGGTGATAGTCATGGTGGCTGTGCCGGCTCCAGTGGTCAGCACCACGCGATAATTCCCTCCACTGGTATTTTGTCCTGCCACCGCTGTGGCCAAGGCGAACACGTCTCCATCCAACAGGAGTGTTTCACTGTTACCATCCAATAATCCGGTGATAGCCAGAGTGACGGTGGTAAAGGTGGGACTATCCAAATCGTTCAGGTCAGCATCTGAATCGGCAATGGCGGTGGGTGCGTCCCCTTCGGTGAACGTGAATTGATAATCATTGCCTGTGGCTCCTGAGCTATCGTTTAAGTCCAAATCGATAGTCGGGATGATCGATGAACTGGCTTCGTATGCTCCGATATCCACATTGGCATCACGTGTAGCACCACGTTGATCTACGGTGGGAGCCCCCAAATTGGCACCGGCGTTGATGGCAGGACTTCCGCCCAAAAGGCTATGTGTCTGAGTTGGTCCGCCGTTGTCGGCCAAGGCCCCTAAAAGCGGGTCCATTCCGTCTAATGGATCTCCCAAACCGGCCGTCCCGTCGCTATCGATGTTATTTCCCAGGGAGTTGAGTGTACTGCTGGCATTGCCGCCAGTATTAGAAGCCAAAATAGTGTTTCTGAGGATAGCCGATCCACCGCCGGCTTGATTAATCCCACCACCATTGCTGGCTGAGTTAAATGCGACTGTGGAGTTGGTCAACGTGACCGTCGATCGTGTGAAAATCCCGCCGCCATTGCTCGAAGCGGAATTTCCACTTATGGTGGAATTCGTAACCTGGGTTACCCCTCCGGAACTCAGATTGAGTCCAGCACCCACGTTCGCGCTATTCCCCGAGACCGTGACCCGGTTAAGCTCTAATGGGCTAGACGTATCAAGGCCGCCACCTTGGGAACCTGCCGTGTTTCCGGTAATGGCCACGTCTCGAAGTGTTACTGTCCCTCCGCCTGATCGGATTTGGATTCCTGCCCCTTGGGTGGCACTACCATTTTGAATGGTCAGATCCGAAATAGTGACTGTTTGACCATGAATATCAAGGACCCGATCGGATCCAAGTCCATCGATGATAGTGGTTTGGGCACCAGCTCCGGTGATGATGACCCCCTGACGAATGTCCAGATCTCCAGTTGCGCCCAAATCTTCTGAGGTTCCTGTCAACGACAGCGTATAAGTCCCAGCCGGGAGCATGATGGTATCCCCACCTGAGCCTGCGTTTACTTGAATGATGGCTTCGCGGAGCGAGGTCACTCCATCGCCACCATTAATCACGTCGGCGAAGGTATCGACAGTGATGACCGCCAGTTTCCCCACCCACTTTTCTTGTGTCTCAGCATTGACTGTGACTTGTGTCTCAATCGTTCCTGTTCGATATTCCAGGTCCCAATTCCCGTGATATTGAGGGTTGCCGGTGTCATCGATACTGGCGGCGACATCAGTGCCGGTTAATTCAGCTAAGAGTGTGGCCGCCGCTTGGCCAATTTCGCCCTTGCCGAAATTGCAGCCGTAGATGAGGAAATCCGCATCATCTGTTAAGGCTTGGTTGATGATGGCGAGATCATTGGCGTATTTCTCTTCCATGGATTTTTGAGTGAGAAGCCCTGTGCCTAACCGCAATTCACCTTGATTGCCATGCGAAATTATATGGATGGCGTCAACGTCGGTGCGTTCGCTCAAAACTTCTGCAATTTGGTCGACGCCATCTCGCGTGGAATCCAGCAAAACGGCCTCAGCTCCGGAGTCTATTCCGAGTAGTAAGGTGTGGTAATCCTCGACATTGGTATCGATAAACACGATTTCTTTCCGATCGGAGAGAGGCGGCGTCACTGTCGACAATGCAGCGTAAAGGTCAATGTCGCCTATCAAAGGGTCTGAAGGGATTTGATCCTCAGCTCCGATTGCTGAAAAGTCTTGATCGAGCGTAGTCATATCTTGTGGGTCTTGTTGCTGGAGAACTTCGGCCCCGGTGACCAAGGCCGCACCGTCAAACATGATTCTCGGTTCAAGAGCCAGAAGTGTGCCGAGACCACTGGGCCGGGGAAGGGGATATGTTGCTTCGCCGCGATCGCGCTTGGAGATATGTGGACGGGTGGCCGCTCTTTGTCTTGTTCGATTATTCAAAAGGCGAGTTGATTGGTTGGGGAGAGTGTCTGTGGCTGACCCATAAATAGGCCAAGTCGCACTCATCCCCAACAGGGCGATTACGACAGTATTCCCGCCTAGATACACGTATTCCCAGAGCATCCTATTCCTCCATCTCCCTTTTCGGATTCTTCAATGACGATCTGGAAACCGTTCATGAAAAAAGGTGATTTCTCGTGATCATTAGTGGCGGTTAGGCGAAGTTGATACCCGATATAAAAATACGTGATTGGAAAAGAAATTACTAAAAGGATCAAGGAGTTAATTCCACATCGAAAAAAACCGAAAGACTGGACTGGAGTCCTACCAACCGTGAGGAAACGAGCGACGTGAGGAGGAGAGGAAGGGTATCTGTGAATGAGGGACCTTTATGCATTGAGGAAATGAAAGATAGAAATGAGTTGAGCAGGGGTCGATGAGCCAAGCGCGGTGGGATTCAGGGCTTGGAAAATGTCGGGCTGTGAACGAGGTCGACCACTGGGATGGTGGGTTGTCTGCATGCAATGACAGAATGTGGATAGACTCGATCACGTTTGGGTGTATCCAGTACACATATGGATAAGGCGAAGTTGGAGATTTCAAGAAAAAGACAACGCATCATACAGGCGTTGGGGAGAGGATTCTTGTGCCTGTTATCAGGGTGTGCGGTGATCCCGGTTCCACTTTCTCCTGAAGACCTTGAAAAGCGGGTAGACCATGATCTGAGTCAACTCACCCAGTACCAGGAACCGGTAACTCGTCCGATTACCTTATATGAAGCCATGGCCCGGGCGGTTCGGTTTAATCTTGAAGCGCGGGTACAAGGATTGAAAGAAATGGTCGCGCATCGTCAATTGGATCTGGCTCATTATGATTTGTTGCCTCAAGTCGTCGCAGATGCGGGCTATGCCGGACGAAACAATTTTAGTGGGGCAAGCAGTCGTTCCTTAACCACCGGCCGGGAATCTTTGGAAGCTTCCACTTCAGCCGAAAAAAATATTTTTAATGCCAATTTGACCTTGAGCTGGGATGTGCTGGATTTTGGATTATCCTATGTGCGGGCTCAACAGGCCTCCAATGATGTGCTGATTGCCGAAGAAGATAAACGTCGTATTGCCAACCGAGTCGTTCAGGAGGTGCGGTCGGCCTTTTGGAAAGCATTAGGTGCTGAGCGGGTATTGGGGCGCCTGTCGTTTCTCGATGATTGGGTCAATCATGCCCTGACAGAAACACAGCTTATTCGTTCCAAGGCGTTAGAGACCCCTCTCACCTCATTACAGTATGAACGAGAATTGTTGCAGGCCCAACAAGAAATTCAGCAACTCCATCAGGAAATGTCCGTGTCCAGAATTGAATTAGGGGAACTCATGAATTTAGCACCAGGAGAGCCGTATGAACTGGTGCGACCGGAACGGACTCTTCCGGTTTACAAAATTAACGCGAAATTAGAGGAATTAGAACGTCGAGCATTGTTAAACCGTCCGGAACTTCGAACGGTGGACTATCAAAAACGGATCAATGCCAAGGAAACCAAGGTGGCCCTCTTAGAATTGTTGCCGAGTCTCAGTGGGTATTTTGGAGGAAACTGGGATAGCAATAGTTTCCTGTTTAACCAAAATTGGCTGAGTTATGGGGCAAAAATTAGTTGGAATTTGATGAATGCCTTCCGGTACCCCGTTCGATTGCAAG
Source organism: Nitrospirales bacterium (assembly GCA_965223185.1). Taxonomy (GTDB): domain Bacteria; phylum Nitrospirota; class Nitrospiria; order Nitrospirales; family UBA8639; genus Nitrospira_E. The sequence continues at coordinate 2,525,764 of OZ244988.1, forward strand.
TGATTGATGCCCAAAAAGAAGTATTGGATATGCAAAGTTTGGCCCTCACGATGACGATTATGACCCAAGTTCATGTTGCTGTCGTGCAATATGAAGCGGCGTTGGCCGATGTCAAATTAACTCAACGGTATTTCCAAACCCAGTTGAAAATAGCCGACCATGTTCAGCAGTCCTGGGCGTTGGATCGCCTCAGCGAGCATTTGGTGATTCGAGAAAAGGTTCAAGGCCTCCTGGCAGAGCTCCGCTATGAAATGGCACTCGCGAAACTGGAAATGGCCTATGCCAATGTGTTGGCCGCGATTGGGGAAGATCCGTTCCCGGTTAATATCACGGATGATGAGGTGGAACATTTGGCCCAGGAACTTCAGCAGCGTTGGGAATGGCTGGCTCAACAGGCTTCCGTTTCATCATTGTCGCCTGAATTGGGTCAGAGAAAGAAATCTGTGCAGAGTTCAGCACAAGAAGGAGGGAATGTCCAACCATGAGATACCGATTTTGGGGGTCTTTAGGTTTTTTAGTCATCAGTTTGGTGCTGATGACAGGAGAGAAGGGTATCGGAAAAAGTAAGGGTATCCAGTCTTCCGATCTTAATGCCGTTCGTGGGGTTGTGAAACCAACTGAAGAAGCTGTGATCTCGAGCGAATTACAAGCTCGCGTCAAACGAATGCCTTTTCGTGATGGACAATGGTTCAAAAAGGGAGATCTGTTGGTTGAATTCGATTGTTCGAAATATTGGGCCGAACTGGCCGCCGCGAAAGCAGAGCTTGAGGCTCGAGAGAAAACCGCAGAAAACAATCAGGCACTCGCCAAACTCAATGGCATTGGGCAATTGGAGGTGGATGTATCCGAAGCCGAAGTCAAGCAAGCCAAGGCTGCCGTGAGAAGTGCAAGTTTGGCGGTACGGCACTGTAAAATTACGGCACCATTTTCAGGCCGGGTGGTGAAAGGACTTGTCAATCCTCATGAAAGTGTGAATCCGTACGATGAGGTCATGAGTGTGTTGAATGATAAGACCTTCGAAATCGAATTGATTCTCCCTTCCTCGTCATTGCGATGGGTGACCAAAAAAAGTGTCTTCAAGTTTTATATCGATGAAACCCAGGAGTTGTATCTCGCCGAAGTGGTGGAGATTGGGGCTCGGGTGGATCCGGTGAGTCAGACGATCCGGGTGTTTGGACAATTCAAGGAGCAACCCAAGCAGGTCCTGGCCGGTATGAGTGGGAGCGCAAGATTTTTGGATCGAACGGTGAAGGAAGAAACTTCAAAGCCGAAATTTAAACCGAGCACGTCTCCGCAACCGTCAACAGCGGCATCAACGATTCACAGTTCTCTAAAATAGTAGCATCTTGGAAAGATCTTCATCTCAGAAAGAGAAGTAGACAAACGGCGATATGAGTCATCCAATGTCGAACGGTCGTCAAGCTTCTGGAGGATCACCGGTCATGGAGCCTCCCGATGCAAAGACCTCTACCGCTTCTCAAACATCGAGAGAGCCAGCCAGCCAATCCGAAAAAGGAGGGGACATCGATCCCCATCTTTTGGTCGCTCTCCTTCAATTAGAAAGCCAAGCGCGAACGGCGCAAACGGTCAAGGAGCTATGTTTTCTGCTAGCCAATGAAACCCGGCGTCTCGTCAGTTTTCGCCAGGCCTGCGTGTTCTCAATGGGTACACAATTGCGAAAGACCTGCCAGGTAGAAGTCGTGTCGAGTGTGGCCGTGGTGGATCGCAAGTCCCCGATGGTGCAATGGATTGAAGAGGTCGTATCAAGTCTCTGGGACAATCAGTCCTTACAAGCCCCGTGTCATTTGAATGTTCAACAATGTCCGAAGCATCTTCAAGCCGATTGGAGGCGATTCGCCTTTCCGCATGTCTTATGGTGTCCGATTATTTGGGGCAATCAACAGGTGTTGGGCGGAATGTGGTTGGCGAGGGAACGCCCCTGGCTGGAAGGGGAAATCCAACTCATTCGGCGTTTTGCCGAAACGGTGGCGCATGCCTGGAATGCGTTAGGGAAAACGAAAACGTCAGTCAAACATCTGACCATATCCAAGCGCTGGGTGTGGATGGGTGTGGCGTTGTTGTTTGCCGTCATGTGTTTTCCGGTTCATGTATCAACGTTAGCGCCCGTCGAAGTCGTGGCGCGAGATCCCATTGTGGTCACCGCACCGCTTGATGGGGTCATTGCGGAAATTTTGGTGCAACCGAATACGGTCGTTCAAGAAGGAAGCACCTTGTTTCGGTATGAGGACACGAAGTTTCGCAATGACTATGAAGTGGCGGAAAAGAATTTAGCCGTGGGATTGATGGAATACCGGAAAGTCACACAAGGGGCCTTTTTTGATGACGAAACAGGCGCGGGAATGCCGGTACAGGCTTCCGAAGTCCGCCTAAAAGAGGCCGAGCGTGATTATGCGTGGGAAGTGCTGCAACAGGTGGAAGTCAAATCGACTCGACAAGGTATTGTCTTGTTTGGGGATAAATCGGATTGGGTCGGAAAACCCGTGGTGATCGGTGAACGGATTATGGAAGTCGCCGATCCCAAGGAATATGAGTTGAAAATTGATCTACCAGTCGAAGATGCAATCGTGCTTCATGAAGGAGCGGACGTTGATGTGTTTCTTGACGCGAATCCTCTGAAGGCCATTCCTGCGACCCTCACCCATGCCAGTTATCACGCTGAAGTATTGCCGACGAATGAATTCGCCTACCGTGTGAAAGCCGAAATCACCGAGCAACCGGAATCCATCCGCATTGGCTGGCAGGGGACAGCGAAAATCTATGGAGAACGGGTGTCGTTGTTCTTCTATGTGTTTCGTCGCCCCCTGTCGGTCCTGCGCCAAACGATAGGTTGGTAATGGCACTCAGTCCTCCTCAAGAAGATTTGCCGCTGCCCCCCCTTCGAGATGACTTGCAAATCCTGGCAGGCACACCCACGGCGGAAGGCGTTCCCACCTGGAATATCTTAGACCCGGTTCGGCATCAATATTTTCAAATAGGCTGGGCCGCGTTTCAATTACTGTCTCAATGGCATCTGGGGTCGGCTGCTCGCTTGATTGAAGTGGTCTCGAGTTCGACGACCGCCAAGGTCACGCAACGAGATGTCATGGAACTCGTGCAGTTTCTCTACCGTCATAATTTGACTCGCGATGCGCAAATGGGAGGAAGCAAAGGGCTCTTTGCGCAAGCCGAACAGACCAAACAACATTGGTTGCTGAAACTGCTCCATACCTATCTCTTTTTTAAAATTCCATTGTTCAATCCCGATCGTTTTCTGCAACGAACTCTGCCGGTTGTGACTCCATTGTTTACGAAGACGGCCTTGATAGGGGTGGTGACGTTGGGGATCATCGGATGTATCGGGGTGTTGCGGCAATGGGAATCCTTCGCCAATACATTTTTATATTTTTTCTCCCCACAAGGGCTGATGGCGTATATGGTGGGATTGGCTGGGATCAAGATATTGCATGAGTTAGGACATGCCTATACGGCGGCGCGATATGGATGTCGGGTCCAAACCATGGGAATCGGGTTCCTCATTATGGTGCCCGTTTTGTATACGGATACCACGGATTCCTGGAAACTCACATCGCGGAAACAGCGGGCCGCTATCGCGGCGGCAGGAACGGTCGTGGAATTGGGCATGGCCATGATCGCCACCTTTTTCTGGCATTTGTCTCCGGATGGCGTCGTCAAGAGTGTGTTGTTTGTCCTGGCCTCTACAAGCTGGATCATGGGCTTGTTGATCAATTTAAATCCTCTTCTGCGTTTTGATGGGTATTATGTGTTGTCCGATTGGTTGGGGGTTCCCAACCTGCAATCCCGCGCCTTTGCCTTTGGACAATGGAAGATGCGTGAATGGCTGTTCGCCTGGGGTGACGATCCACCGGAAGCCCTCCCTCGAACTCGGCAACGCATCCTCACAGGCTATGCTTGGGCGATCTGGGTATACCGGGCGTTCATGTTTTTAGGGATTGCGGTCATGGTCTACTATTTCTTCTTCAAAGTGTTGGGACTTCTCTTGTTTGTCGTTGAAATCGGATGGTTCCTGGCCTGGCCGGTCTATCAAGAAGTGGAGGTATGGTGGAAACGGCGAGAGGAAATCGTGCAATCCTGGCGAGGGCGGGTTGTCGGAGCCATAGTGGTGGTCCTGCTCCTTTTGGGCCTGATTCCTTTAGATCGAACGGTGGGCCTTCCGGCTGTGTTAGAGGCCCGCGATCGCGCGACCATATTCTCTCCGGTGCCGGCCAAAATTACCGAAGTCCGTGTGCATGAAGGGCAACAGGTGGCACAAGGCGATATTTTGATGCTGTTGGAATCTCCAAGCCTGGAGCAGAATATTCATATGGTGGAAAAACGGTTGGCGGCGTTGGAAACCCGTATGCAGCGTGAAGCCGTCTATCAAGATGATCGCGACGATCACCAAGTATTATGGGAAAGCATCCGGGGGGAACGAAAAGAATTGGAAGGGTTGCAGAGAATTCGTGAACAGTTAACCCTGCGCGCGCCGTTTGCGGGAAGGGTGACGGATACGGCGTCCTCGTTACATGAGGGGCGATGGATTAATTCCGATCTTCCTCTCGTCCATCTCGTCAATCTGGAGCGCATGGTGGTCCAAGCCTATGCCACGGAGGATCAGCAGAATCGTCTTATGTCCGGCAATGAAGGTTGGTTCTATGCCGATGATCCGGTCCTTACGGCTCGGCGCAGTCGCGTGCAAGATCTTCGTCAGGTGGATGAATCGCAGTTTACGCTGACGTATTTGGCTTCGCTGTATGCCGGCCCTGTGCCCGTTCGACAAGATGAGCACGGGAAAATAAGGCCTGAATCGTCGATCTATCGTGTGACCCTAGCTGTCGAGGCTGATGAAGAAGAGACCTGGACGCAAGCGGTCCGAGGCATCGTGCATGTCAGAGGAGAATCCCGAAGTATCGTGAAACAACTCTGGGAGCACGTCGCTGCCGTGGTCATCCGGGAAAGCGGGATGTGATCAAGTTGAAAGGAAGAAGGAAAAAGTGAGAAGTGATGTCATACAGGTTCCAGTGACTTCTCATTCTGGTCGACTATCACGTGGAGACCAAGCGATGAATCCGCTCCTTTTGCAGGCCTTTTTGTTGACCTGTTGCGACTTTCCTCCTCTCAGCGGTATGCTCCTGAATAAGAAAAGGAGAACGCAATGACTACCACAAAACATGACATTCAGTCGCTGTTGGCGAAGCTCCCTGATGATTGTACTCTTGAGGATATTCAGTATCATCTCTATGTTGTAGGAAAGATCCAACGAGGGATTGAGCGAGCTCAAACTGAAGGGGGGGTGCCACAGGGGGAGGTCGAACAACGGCTGAGTCAATGGACCACCGAATAACGTGGTCGCCTGAAGCGGTTGAAGATCTCGAATCAATCGCAACGTACATCGCGCGCGATTCTACCTATTATGCGAGATCTGTTGTTTCTAAAATCTTGGAAGTCTAGCGAGAAATTCCCAAATTTCCCTTCATAGGTAGAGTTGTGCCGGAAGTTGGGAATGAGAATATTCGTGAACGGTTCATTTATAGCTACAGACTTGTTTATCAGTTAACCCCGCACAACATTATGATTGTAGCCATTATTCACGGTAAGCGTCTTCTTGAACAAGTTGAAGAGCGATTTGATCCGTAAGTAACCTTTACAAACAGCCCCCTGATCAGTGAGAAGCAAGCTTATTCATTTCTCATAAAGGGATGGCTTCTTCAAGCACGCGATTCCGGAGGCGCGCTTTGAGGCCTCGCTCAGTCACAATATCAACGGAACATCCTAATAATTCCTGTAGGTCCATCAAGAGCCCTCCAAGGTCAAGTAAGCTTTTCCCTGGCGCCATATCAACGATAAAATCCACATCACTCGCACTGTCTTCCTCTCCTCGTGCAACAGAACCAAATCCCCGAAGGTTTCTGGCACCATGTAATGCGGCAAGGCGAAGAATGTCTTCGCGTTGGGCCTTAAGACGATCTAATGTAGGCATCAGAAACCATATCCTGTAGATTTGGATTACACATATGCGCTCCTAAAGGGAACAACAATTTAGTAGAGGCCGTTTCAAATTGCCAGGCTTGGAAGAAGTAAGGAAGGAAGAGGGAAGTGTGAGGAAAAGATGAGAGACGTAGGAATATTTTTTCAGTCCCCAGGCCTATGACTTCAATAGGGTGAATTCTGAAGATTTGCTGGCTTGACGATCAAAGGTCATGGTGGTGGTGCAATCCCGGCTGCTATTGATCCTGCTCAAGAGATGATCGGCAAAATCGGCCTGGTGGTTCCGAAAATCCTCTAGCGCCTGCCAAACCAACTGTGGTTCGTCGACGCGCAGTTGAGCCACGCGTAAAATCTGTTCCATGGTGGCTATCAATATTTTCTTTGGCTGGTGGTAGCACCCTTCCAAAACCCACAGGGTCTCGCATAGTACCAGATGGTTGAGAAATCCTGGGTTCTCCTTCGTGCAGGTACCTTCAATAAATTGGGTAGCTAACTTTGCTTGAGGAGGGTCGTCTTGGACCAAATATCGAACCAGAACATTGGTGTCGATTCCAATCACCGGCGCGCACCTCGTTGACGAATAGTAGCTTTCATGGCAGCTAATGTGACCGACCGTCGAGGTTTGGAAATGAGGCCTTTGAGGGTTGTGACATCTGAGGTCGCCGGGCAAATGGTTATTTGTCCATTCGCTCCCACAAGAAATTCAATGCGATCCCCCGTTTGAACCTGTAATTGGTCTCGTATTTCTTTGGGGATAGTAATTTGTCCCTTGCTGGTCAGGGTGGCAACAGGCATAAAAAATTCCTTTCTTTTAAACAGTATCCTTACTATAAAGTAAGGATTTTTGTCAATGTTTTCCGAGCTCGCATGTGATTTGGTCAATGGGAAATCTCTCCCATCATGGTGGACAACTGTTATTGAGAATCGCATCACGCTGGTCATTACCGACATGGGTTATCGTGAAACCATCCGGTTATTCCCACAGGCTTCTGGTGGGAATCCTCCCCACGCTGGTCATTCCCGAAGTTGGTTGTCGGGAATCTCTCCACGCGGGTCATTCCCGAGGTTGGTTGTCGAGAATCTCTCTTGGTTGCCTTGCGAAGAGATCCCTGCCACAAACTTGCAGGGATGACGGGTAGGGTGAGACAGATATTGAGGGTAGGGCAACCGGGAAGAAGGTTTGTATCCCTTTTTATCAAAAACAAAAAGTGGGATAAATGGGGAAACGTTCAGTTAGGAAGGAAAGACTGAGGTAACGCCGGCGCGATGTGCCATACTCGCCAAGTGTTGATCAAGTGTAGCAAGACTAGCACCTTTTCGTAAGGCTAACTCCAGATAAACCGCATCGTAACTAGAAAGGGTAAATTGAGAGGCCACCCGACAAATAGATTCCACGAAATCGAATCCAGAATGAGAGTCGGTGTGAATGGGAAGAGAATCGTAGGCTCGGAGTAGACGGACATATTGCTCCTCGGTAATTCGTTTTCTCTTCTTTCCCATCGTTAATCCATTGGCAAATTCAATCCACCACAAAGCGGGAACCCACACTTCTTGCTGAAAGAAACTTCCGGTAAAAAACTTATCGGCGGTGGGGGACTGCTCATCAGGTAATCCCCAAGCCAGGGCCAGACTGCAATCGATGACCCATGACATTATTTTCGACGACCTTCTTCAATGAGTTTCCGGACATTGACTGAGCCAGGTATCTCTTTCCGAATGGATTGCAGAGTTTGGTGAATCTCCCCCAGATTCAGATCTTTATTGGCCCCGGGAGGGGGGCCCAGCCAGGCCACGGGTTTTCCCCGTCGATGTATTACGAATGACTGTCCCTTTTCAGTCTTACGCAATAAAGCGGACAAATGGGTTTTGGCATTAAAGGCACTCACTTCTTTAGCTGCTGTTGGTTTCATCGGGCCCCTCTCGGGTGTTGTGTTCTGCCTAACGAATTGTTAGGAACGAGAACTCTCGATTTATTAAACTAGTTTAACAGACTAGTTTAATTAATCCAATCTTGTTTAACGGCCTAGGGGAATCTTTTTGGGGGTGGGAGGAAAAACTGAGTTCTTGATCCTCGCGAGCATTAAATCGAAAGCAAAAGAATAAGAAGTTCCTTCTTCTGCTGATTTTCCCCTGCGGTTTCCGGGGAAATTGTATCCCGTCATTCTCACAGGATACTGGTGGGTCGTTTTCCCACTCTGGTCATTCCCGAGGTTGGTTGTCCGGACTCTCACCACTCAGGTCATTCCCGAAGTTTGTTGTCGGGAATCTCTCTTGGTTTCCTTGCGGAGAGCTCCCTGCCACCAACCTGCAGGGATGACTGAAGGGGGGATGCCTGCTACCGGCACGCGGGGATAATGGAGGGGGGAGGGGGCTTTGCGCTATTTTTATCCTCACCAACATCAAAACAGCAATCACAAGACGACAAAACCTTTATCAACTGTCACCATTCACAAAATAACGCGGAAGAAGCTTCCATATTTAGCGTCAAGAGATTGGTGAATTGGACGACAAAAGAATAGGGGATTTTCCCCCATAGAGGGAGTGGTGTTTGCCGTGATATTCGCATCGACCCCTATCGGACTAGAGAAGATGCATCAAGGAATCGTGTGATGAATAAGATGATGTGCAAGCCTGCCACGCTGGATGCCGTGAAAGAGAAGAAAGCCGATACGGCGAAGACTAAATCCGGCACCCCAAAAAAGAATAAAGCCAAAGCCCAACAAGAAGAAGCCGAACCCGTGAGCGGCATCGGGCTTCTGGTCGCACTCGAGCCGCGCATCATGTTCGATGGCGCGGCGTTGGCCACCGGAGCCGAAGTCATCCAAGACACCACGACCCAAGACCAAACGGAAATCCCCGGCATCGACGGGGAGACCGCCACCGATACCACTTCGACTGACTCCTCTGACAGCGAGGCCCTCTGGTCATCTGGCCTCTCGCTGTCTGCCCCATCCGATCGCAAAGAAATTGTGTTCATTGACACTGCAGTTGATGATTATCAGACACTCATGGAAGGCATCGACCCCAATGCCGAAGTCATCCTTTTAGATCCTACTCGGGACGGCATCGAACAAATTGCAGAGATTCTTGGAGACCGCTCGGATATTGATGCCGTCCATATTATTTCACATGGAGATCCCGGGGAACTGCAACTTGGAACGGGCACGCTTAGCTTCGCGTCGATGCAAGAGGAGTATGCCGACGAACTGGCCACTATCAGCCAAGCCCTTTCCCAAGAGGCTGACCTGCTGGTCTATGGCTGTAATTTCGGAGAAGGCGGCTCTGGTACGGAAGCGGCTAATTTATTGGCGGCACTCACAGGGGCAGATGTTGCGGCGAGTAGTGATCTGACCGGAGCAGAGGCGCTGGGCGGCGACTGGGACCTCGAAATGCAAACCGGCACGATTGAGACAGACGTGATCGTGGATGAGCAAGCCCAAGAAGTTTTTACCGGCGTGTTAGATATCACGACGGGCTTAGTAGCGGACTGGACATTTGATGCGGATGCTACTGACTCAAGCGGCAATAGTTATGACGGGACCTTAACGGGTGATGCGTCAATTGATACCGCAGATGCCACAGACATCGTCGGGGAGGGAAAACTTTCATTGGATGGCACTGGAGATTATGTCGATCTGGATGCGCATATCTCTGCGTTTAGTGGACTAACCGAAGGCACCATTGCAGGATGGGTCAAAGTCACCGATTCGGGAGAAAATATTCTCTTCGGCATTTCAGATTCCGGCGACTCCCTTAGTCTTGCAAAGTTTGGCATTGAGGCCGGGGGACAAGTGAAATGGCTGATTGGTGAAGGTGGAGGAATTGATGTCCTGGCGTATAGTAACCAAACGGTCAATGATGGGGCCTGGCATCATATCGCCATTACCGTCAATTCCAGTGGTACGACCATGTATATTGATGGACAAGTGGCCAGCGTGACGTACTCGGGTGGAAGTGCGTCTTCGACGAATTTCTTTTCCACAATTAATGACATTGATGCTGCGGACATTGGACGCTCTTTGCGTGGAGGGGTGTCTGAGGCTGAATTCAATGGCTTGGCTGATAACGTGAAGATCTATGATCGTGCTCTGAGTTTAGGAGATATTCAAGAACTCGTGGCTCAGGCCCCAACATCATACGGTGAAATTGGGCATTGGACCTTTGATGCAGATGCCACGGATTCGAGCGGGAACAACTACGATGGCACACTCACCAACGGAGCTATTATTGATACGACCGATACGACGGATCAAGTTGGTGGCGCCAAACTGTCGTTGGATGGGACGAATGATTACGTGGATCTCTCGAGCCACGTGTCCAATTTTAGCAGTCTCAATGAAGGGACGATTTCGGGATGGATCAACACCACCGGGACCTATGAAACAATCTTTTCAATCTCAAGTACGGCTGATGCGAATAGCTATGCCACCTTATTCGTAGGGGCTTCGGGATACCTCACGTTTGAAGTGTATGAAAATGGCTCTCCAATTTTGGCCGTCTACAATGGCAATGGGGACACGATTAATGATGGTACGTGGCACCACGTGTCGATCTCAATGAGTGCGACAGGAAATAGTCTCTACATAGATGGACAACTGATTGCACCAGGCGATCTCATCTACGATACAGGGTCAGCATCCACCAGTGCGTTCTTTAATGATGTCTCTGGATTGGACGCTATGGCGGTCGGTCGCAATGAAAACTCGAGTGGAGGACGCTGGTATACCAGCGGATTGATTGATGATGTTCGCGTACATAATCGAGCATTAAGTACGGCAGTTATCGCTCAGTTAGCGCAAGAAGCGCCTGTTGCCAATGACGATACGGCCACCACCACGGCGGGCACGCCGGTGACGATAGACGTGAAGTCGAATGACACCGACCTGGACAGTGAAACCATCACCGTCCTGGATGTCGGTAATCCTACCAACGGTATCGTGGTCAACAACGAAGACGGCACGGTCACCTACACTGCGAATGGAAACTACACCGGGTCCGATAGTTTTAGCTACCTCACAGCCGATCTGGACGATACCATCAGCTATTGGCGGCTGGATGGGGATGCCACTGATGCGGTGGGCAGTAATGACGGAACCATCACCGGAACGACCACCGTCGAAGGCGCGTATGGAGACGCCTTGAGCTTCGATGAAGTCGATGATAAGGTGGTCATCTCCGACTTCTCCTACGGGAATGAATTCAGCCTGTCGTTTAAAATCAAGATCGATGACAACAGTGGGTCCTCATTCCAGTACATCTACAGTCATGGGGATATCAACTCTGCCAATAGTTTGAATGTTTTTCTCGGGGAAACTTCATCGGGTGCATCAAATCTCCTCCGCACCGTTATTCGAGACACCAACGATACCCTAGAAAATTCTGCCTTGGACTTCGATGTCAGCAGCATCATCGGGGATGGTCAATGGCATACCTACACGCTAACAGTCGCGAATGGGGTAGGATCGAAAGTGTATTTGGATGGGGTCCTGAAGAATACCGATACGCGTGGCGGGGAGGCCTTTGATCCTGGAACGGATCTCTATCTAGGTGCGCGGCAAGATTTAGACGCCAATCGGTATTTTGGCGGTTCTCTCGACAGCGTCCAACTCTTCAACCGGGCCCTCAGTGAGTCGGAAGTCGAAGATACACACACCGGCGGCAATTCCTTAGGGACGGTCAATGTCACCGTCACCACGGATAGCGCGCCGGTGAATTCCGTACCAGGCAGCCAAACCACCAACGAAGACACGACGCTCACGTTTAATACTGCGAACAGCAATCTCATCTCTATCACCGATGATGCCGGCGATACCTTAGTGGTCACCTTGTCGGTCAATAACGGGACTGCCACACTCTCCGGCACGAGCGGGTTGACGTTTACTACCGGAGACGGGACCGCAGATGCCACCATGACCTTCTCGGGTACGGTGGAAGATATCAATACCGCGTTGGACGGTCTTCAATACGATCCCACTACGGACTACTCAGGCAGCGATACGCTCACTCTCACAAGTTACGATCAAATTCTCTACTCCTTAGACTTTGATGCCAATCTGCAAGGGTACTATCAATTTGACAGCGGCGATCCCGGCAACGACAGCAGTCCCGGCGGGACCTTGGACGGCACGCTTAATGGAGATGCGGCTGTCATTACAGATGGAACGCGAGGAGATGTGCTGTCTCTCGATGGGACCGGTGACTATGTGGAGATTGCAGGAACTTTATCAAATCCCACCAACGTCACGTTGTCAGCCTGGGTGAAATACTCCTCCGCGCCCGCCAACGGGGGTGAAGTGATCTCCATCGGCAACGATATCGCGTTACGAGTCGATGATTGGACTCAGGGGGTGACAGGATTTTTCTATGATGGAACTACTCATCAATTTATCGGCAGTAGTGTCAGTTTGGCCGATAATAATTGGCATCACATCGCCTTCACCTTTGATGATGGGGCGAATACTCAAAGTCTCTACATTGATGGGACTTTAGTTGCTTCAGGCAACTTTACCTCTTCCATCACCTATACCGGCTGGTTTCCCCAGACGACGATCGGAACCCACGCGGATTTGGGCGACTCGAGTTTTGACTTCAGTGGGTTGATCGATGATGCCCGAATTTACGATCGGGCCTTGTCGGCCAGCGAAATCCAGGGGATGGCGTCGGCCCCGGTGACGGCTAGCGACACCGATACGGTGGCTCTGACTGTGACTTCGGTGAATGATGATCCGGTCATCTCCAGCGATGGCGGAGGAGCCACGGCGAATATCAATGTGGCTGAAAACACGACGGCAGTTACTACCGTTACTTCCACGGATGTGGATGGCGGCACGGCGATCTATTCCATTAGCGGTGGGCTTGATGCGGCGAAATTCAGCATTAATAGTTCAACCGGGGAACTGGTCTTCCAGGCCGCGCCGGACTATGAAACCCCGACCGATTCCAATGGCGACAATGTCTATGAAGTTATCGTTCTGGTCTCGGATGGCAACGGCGGGACGGATACGCAGACCATCAATGTGACGGTTACGGATGTAGCCAATACGCTGACGGTCACGACGACAGCCGATAACAACGACAGCGGCATCGTCGCTGGCGATGGCAACTATGACATCGAATGGTTGAATGCCAATTTGGGGGCAGACTCCTCCATCTCCTTGCGTGAAGCGATTATCGCGGCCAATAACACCACCGGCACCGATACGATTTCCTTCAACATCTCCGATCCATTGGTGAGCGGGGCGCACACCATCGACGTCCTTTCGGCCTTGCCCGATATTACCGACTCGATCATCATCGACGGGACGACAGAACCGGATTTTGCCGGCACACCCATCATTGAATTAGATGGATCGAGTGCCGGGGCCGGGGTTGATGGGCTGCGTCTGATTTCCGGCAGTGACGGCAGTACCATTCGTGGCTTAGTCATCAATCAATTTAGTTCGCAGGGGATTGAAATTAATAATTCCGATGGGAATACCATTGCCGGCAATTATATTGGAACGGATGTGACGGGAACGGTGGATTTGGGAAATGGCAGTGCGGGGATTTATCTTTTCAGCGCGCAGAACAATACCATTGGTGGCACAACCGCCGCCGATCGAAACCTGATTTCCGGCAATCAAGGGAGTGGAATTTTGCGGCAAGGCTCCAATGGGGGCAACCTTATTCAAGGCAATTACATCGGAACAGATGTCACGGGAACGCTCGATCTTGGCAATACGCAAAATGGGATTGCCTTCGCGGGATCTGGAGCGGATACCATTGGAGGGTCGGTGGCAGGAGCTGGCAATGTGATTTCGGGCAACAATATGTCTGGTATCTCCATCGGCGTAGGGGCGGATGGTGTCACGATTCAAGGCAATATTATTGGGTTAAATGCCGCTGGGACTGGGATAATTGCCAATACAGGAGATGGGATCGCGCTAAGCAGTGACAATAATCAAGTTGGGGGCACGACGGCTGCGGCCCGCAATATTATTTCCGGTAATACCAGCGATGGGATTGCCTTAGACGGAGATAATAATATTGTTCAAGGCAATTATATTGGAACAGACATCACGGGCACGGTGGATCTCGGAAATACGGATGATGGAATTGATATTTCCGGTGCCACGAATACGATTGGTGGAACGACTGCTGGGGCGCGAAACATTATTTCTGGGAATGACCAGGATGGGATTGAAATCGGTAATGCGACGGCAACCGGCAATATTGTGCAAGGGAACTATATTGGAACCGATGTCACAGGGACCCTGGATTTGGGCAATAGTGATGATGGCATCCAAATTTTTAACGGCGCCACGTTTAATACCATTGGTGGTACGACGGCGAGTGCCAGAAATGTCATTTCTGGAAATGATGGTCGTGGCATAGATATTTTTGACGCTGCTACGACGAATAACTCGATCCTCGGCAATTATATTGGGTTAAATGCTGCAGGGACGGCAGATTTAGGGAATACTTTAGAAGGGATCCAAATTGATACCAATGCGGCGGGAAATACCATTGGGGGAGCCGTGGCAGGAGCCGGGAATGTGATTTCTGGCAATGATGCCGGTGGGATCATCATTGGAACTGGTGCTGATAATACCACGATCCAAGGTAATACGATTGGCCTGAATGCGGCGGGAACCGGTATCGTCGCCAATACAGGTCATGGCATCACGATTAATGCGAACAATACGCAAATTGGAGGCACCACGGCGCTCGCGCGAAATGTCATTTCAGGTAACTCCCAAGATGGTATTTATGTGTCGAGTGCCTCTGGGACGACGATTGAAGGCAATTATATTGGGACAGATGTGACCGGAACCGTCGATTTGGGAAACAGTCGGTATGGGATCTATTTGTTGAGTGCCACGAACACGATCATTGGGGGCTCAGTCGTTGGGGCGCGGAATGTGATTGCGGGAAATACCAATTCTGGAATTCGTGATCAAAGCTCTTCAGGCACCACGATACAAGGGAATTACATAGGCGTGGACTCAACTGGGACGACGGCGATGGGTAATTCCCAGGGCATTCAAGTCTGGAGTTCCACCAATGGCACGATTGGGGGTTCAGGAGCCAATGAAGGTAATGTCATTGGTGGAAATACCAATCAAGGAATTCTGTTTTACGGATCTTCAGGGTATACGGCGCAGGGGAACTATATTGGGACGGATGCGACAGGAACCGTAGATTTGGGGAATGGTGGTCATGGAATCGTGTTCTCTAGTACGGCCTCAAATTTTGTGATTGGTGGAACAAGTGCCGGAGAAGGTAATGTTATTGCCTTTAATGCTCTTGATGGGATTAGTGCCCCGAGTACAGCAAGCGATATTTCAATACTGGGCAATCAAATCTATTCTAATACCGGCCTCGGGATTGACTTGGTTGGGGGCACAGAAGATGGAGCAGGTGTCACTGCTAATGATGCTGGGGATGCTGATACGGGTGCGAATGGGCTTCAGAACTATCCGGTCCTAACTGCAGTTAATACGACAGGAAGTTCAGTCAGTATTACCGGGTCGTTGAATAGCACGGCTAGCACGACCTTCCGTATCGAGTTTTATGCGAGTGCTGCAGCCGATGGGTCGGGATACGGGGAAGCCGAACGGTATTTAGGCTATGCCACGGTGACAACGGATGGGAGCGGCAATTGCACGATGAATCTCACGGAATCCTGGGCGGTGGCCTCCGGGGAATATGTCACGGCGACTGCCACCGTGATAACCGATGCTGGACAAGTCGGTGTCGATGATGCGCTGGCCTATGGTAATACCTCCGAGTTCTCGCAAAATGTGGTGGCCAATACCGGACCGGTGAATACCGTGCCGGGGGCTCAAGTGGTCAATGAAGATACAGTGTTGGCCATCAGTGGCATTTCTGTCGCCGATTCCAATAGCAATCTTTCAACAGTCCAATTATCGGTCACCAATGGCGCGTTGACGGTCACATTGAGTGGTGGAGCCACCATCAGTGCTGGGACCAATGGAACAAGTACCCTCACCATTTCAGGAACACAAGCAGATATTAATGCCACCTTAGCCAGTCTGACCTACCAAGGGGATCTCAATTTCAATGGCAGTGACACGCTCACGATTCTGAGTACGGATGCAGGTGCTTTAACGGATACGGACACCGTTGACATCACCGTGAACGCAGTGAATGATGCGCCGGTGAACACGGTGCCGGGGGCGCAAGTGGTTCTCGAGGATACGGCATTGAACATCACCGGTATTTCCGTGAATGACGTGGATGGCAACCTGTCCACGGTCCAACTCTCTGTCACGAACGGGACGCTGAATGTAACGTTGAGTGGTGCGGCCACGATTAGTGCAGGGGCTAACGGGACGAACACCTTGACCTTGAGTGGCTCCCAAGCCGACATCAACGCGACCTTGGCGAGCCTGACTTACCAGGGTACCCTCAATTATGTGGGAAGCGATACCCTGACCGTGCTTTCGACTGACACGAATTCCGCGACCGATTCTGACACCGTTTCCATTACAGTCAATCAAGACAATGATGCGCCAGTTGTTACGGCTAGTGGTGGTGCCACCAGTTATACGGAACAAGCGACCGCCACGGTAATTGATAACGCTCTCACGCTCGTTGACCCCGATGGCTTTGATGGGACAGACCCCTCCGATCAGTATGTGGGTGTGGTTCAAATCACAGGAAATTATGAGGCAGCAGATATCCTAGGTTTTACCAACACCTCAAAGATTCAGGGAAATCTATCCGGTGATACCTTGACTCTCACGGTTATTGGAGGGCAGACGGCGACGGTCGCGGAGTTTGAGGCGGCTTTGCGCACAGTGACCTTCTATAGTGGTAGTGATACACCCAGCGAGTTGGATCGAACCATCACTTTTAGTTTTGATGACGGCGTGGATAGCTCCAACTCCTCTACGAAGACGGTGCAAGTGACGGCTGTCAATGATCAGGCCATCGCGGATCTTAATGGGGCGGATGGGGGAGGCAATAATTTTTCCACGACCTTTATGGAAGGATCCGGTGCCCTCAATGTTACTGATACGGATGCCACCCTGAGCGATGTCGATCACTCCACGTACGATTCCCTCGGGATCAATTTGTCCGGCTTTGTTGATGGGACCAATGAAAAGATCACCATCGCTGGCTATACCTTCACCTTTGGCACTGCAGAAACTGTTGTCCGAACGGTCGGGGCCACGGATTTTGAGATCGACTTTGATGGGAGTGGCTTTTCTATACAAAAAAATATCAGTGGCGAAATGCCGGAGGCAGACCTGCAAACGCTTCTTCGTGGCATCACGTACGAAAATATTTCAGAAAACCCGACTATTGGGAACCGTACCATCGATTTTATTCCCCAAGATGGTGATGCCTTGGTCGGACAGACCTCTACCAGCACCATCACGGTAGCCGCTACCAATGATGCTCCTGTCATTACAAATCTAGGTGGCGATGCACTCGCCTACACGGAAGGGGACGGCGCGCAAGTCGAGCAAAGTGCGGATGCCGCCGTCAGTGATGTCGATTCCACGAATTTTGACACGGGGACCCTAACAGTATCCTTCCAAGCGGGAAGTGATTCCGCCGAAGATATCTTGAGTCTTCGTAACCAGGGCACGGGCACTGGCCAGATTGGGGTTTCCGGTTCGACCGTCACGTATCAAGGCGTCACGATTGGGACCTTTACTGGTGGCACAGGCGGCACCGATTTGGTCATTACGTTCAATGCTAGTGCTGATGCGACAGCCGTTAGCGCCCTAATCCAAAATATCACCTATGAGAATACCGACACGGACAACCCAACGACAGGCGCCCGAATGGTGCGCTATGTATTGACCGATGGTGATGGCGGCACCAGTGCCAACTACGACACCACCATCACGGTGAGCAACGTGAACGACGCGCCGGTGAACACGGTGCCGGGGGCGCAAGCCGCGACCGAGGATACGCCCTTGGCCATCAGCGGCGTGAGTGTCAGTGACGTCGATGACAACCTGAGCACGGTGCAACTGGCGGTGACCAACGGGACGGTGAATGTGACCTTGAGTGGCGGGGCCACCATCAGTGCGGGGGCCAACGGCAGCAATACCCTGACGCTCTCCGGCAGCCAAGCCGACATCAACGCCACGTTAGCCAGCTTGAGCTACCAAGGGACCTTGAACTATACGGGCAGCGACACGCTGACCATCACGAGCACGGATGCCAATAGTGCCACGGATGTGGATACGGTGGCCATCACGGTGAGCAACGTGAACGACGCGCCGGTGAACACGGTGCCGGGGGCGCAAGCCGCGACCGAGGATACGCCCTTGGCCATCAGCGGCGTGAGTGTCAGTGACGTCGATGACAACCTGAGCACGGTGCAACTGGCGGTGACCAACGGGACGGTGAATGTGACCTTGAGTGGCGGGGCCACCATCAGTGCGGGGGCCAACGGCAGCAATACCCTGACGCTCTCCGGCAGCCAAGCCGACATCAACGCCACGTTAGCCAGCTTGAGCTACCAAGGGACCTTGAACTATACGGGCAGCGACACGCTGACCATCACGAGCACGGATGCCAATAGTGCCACGGATGTGGATACGGTGGCCATCACGGTGAGCAACGTGAACGACGCGCCGGTGAACACGGTGCCGGGGGCGCAAGCCGCGACCGAGGATACGCCCTTGGCCATCAGCGGCGTGAGTGTCAGTGACGTCGATGACAACCTGAGCACGGTGCAACTGGCGGTGACCAACGGGACGGTGAATGTGACCTTGAGTGGCGGGGCCACCATCAGTGCGGGGGCCAACGGCAGCAATACCCTGACGCTCTCCGGCAGCCAAGCCGACATCAACGCCACGTTAGCCAGCTTGAGCTACCAAGGGACCTTGAACTATACGGGCAGCGACACGCTGACCATCACGAGCACGGATGCCAATAGTGCCACGGATGTGGATACGGTGGCCATCACGGTGAGCAACGTGAACGACGCGCCGGTGAACACGGTGCCGGGGGCGCAAGCCGCGACCGAGGATACGCCCTTGGCCATCAGCGGCGTGAGTGTCAGTGACGTCGATGACAACCTGAGCACGGTGCAACTGGCGGTGACCAACGGGACGGTGAATGTGACCTTGAGTGGCGGGGCCACCATCAGTGCGGGGGCCAACGGCAGCAATACCCTGACGCTCTCCGGCAGCCAAGCCGACATCAACGCCACGTTAGCCAGCTTGAGCTACCAAGGGACCTTGAACTATACGGGCAGCGACACGCTGACCATCACGAGCACGGATGCCAATAGTGCCACGGATGTGGATACGGTGGCCATCACGGTGAGCAACGTGAACGACGCGCCGGTGAACACGGTGCCGGGGGCGCAAGCCGCGACCGAGGATACGCCCTTGGCCATCAGCGGCGTGAGTGTCAGTGACGTCGATGACAACCTGAGCACGGTGCAACTGGCGGTGACCAACGGGACGGTGAATGTGACCTTGAGTGGCGGGGCCACCATCAGTGCGGGGGCCAACGGCAGCAATACCCTGACGCTCTCCGGCAGCCAAGCCGACATCAACGCCACGTTAGCCAGCTTGAGCTACCAAGGGACCTTGAACTATACGGGCAGCGACACGCTGACCATCACGAGCACGGATGCCAATAGTGCCACGGATGTGGATACGGTGGCCATCACGGTGAGCAACGTGAACGACGCGCCGGTGAACACGGTGCCGGGGGCGCAAGCCGCGACCGAGGATACGCCCTTGGCCATCAGCGGCGTGAGTGTCAGTGACGTCGATGACAACCTGAGCACGGTGCAACTGGCGGTGACCAACGGGACGGTGAATGTGACCTTGAGTGGCGGGGCCACCATCAGTGCGGGGGCCAACGGCAGCAATACCCTGACGCTCTCCGGCAGCCAAGCCGACATCAACGCCACGTTAGCCAGCTTGAGCTACCAAGGGACCTTGAACTATACGGGCAGCGACACGCTGACCATCACGAGCACGGATGCCAATAGTGCCACGGATGTGGATACGGTGGCCATCACGGTGAGCAACGTGAACGACGCGCCGGTGAACACGGTGCCGGGGGCGCAAGCCGCGACCGAGGATACGCCCTTGGCCATCAGCGGCGTGAGTGTCAGTGACGTCGATGACAACCTGAGCACGGTGCAACTGGCGGTGACCAACGGGACGGTGAATGTGACCTTGAGTGGCGGGGCCACCATCAGTGCGGGGGCCAACGGCAGCAATACCCTGACGCTCTCCGGCAGCCAAGCCGACATCAACGCCACGTTAGCCAGCTTGAGCTACCAAGGGACCTTGAACTATACGGGCAGCGACACGCTGACCATCACGAGCACGGATGCCAATAGTGCCACGGATGTGGATACGGTGGCCATCACGGTGAGCAACGTGAACGACGCGCCGGTGAACACGGTGCCGGGGGCGCAAGCCGCGACCGAGGATACGCCCTTGGCCATCAGCGGCGTGAGTGTCAGTGACGTCGATGACAACCTGAGCACGGTGCAACTGGCGGTGACCAACGGGACGGTGAATGTGACCTTGAGTGGCGGGGCCACCATCAGTGCGGGGGCCAACGGCAGCAATACCCTGACGCTCTCCGGCAGCCAAGCCGACATCAACGCCACGTTAGCCAGCTTGAGCTACCAAGGGACCTTGAACTATACGGGCAGCGACACGCTGACCATCACGAGCACGGATGCCAATAGTGCCACGGATGTGGATACGGTGGCCATCACGGTGAGCAACGTGAACGACGCGCCGGTGAACACGGTGCCGGGGGCGCAAGCCGCGACCGAGGATACGCCCTTGGCCATCAGCGGCGTGAGTGTCAGTGACGTCGATGACAACCTGAGCACGGTGCAACTGGCGGTGACCAACGGGACGGTGAATGTGACCTTGAGTGGCGGGGCCACCATCAGTGCGGGGGCCAACGGCAGCAATACCCTGACGCTCTCCGGCAGCCAAGCCGACATCAACGCCACGTTAGCCAGCTTGAGCTACCAAGGGACCTTGAACTATACGGGCAGCGACACGCTGACCATCACGAGCACGGATGCCAATAGTGCCACGGATGTGGATACGGTGGCCATCACGGTGAGCAACGTGAACGACGCGCCGGTGAACACGGTGCCGGGGGCGCAAGCCGCGACCGAGGATACGCCCTTGGCCATCAGCGGCGTGAGTGTCAGTGACGTCGATGACAACCTGAGCACGGTGCAACTGGCGGTGACCAACGGGACGGTGAATGTGACCTTGAGTGGCGGGGCCACCATCAGTGCGGGGGCCAACGGCAGCAATACCCTGACGCTCTCCGGCAGCCAAGCCGACATCAACGCCACGTTAGCCAGCTTGAGCTACCAAGGGACCTTGAACTATACGGGCAGCGACACGCTGACCATCACGAGCACGGATGCCAATAGTGCCACGGATGTGGATACGGTGGCCATCACGGTGAGCAACGTGAACGACGCGCCGGTGAACACGGTGCCGGGGGCGCAAGCCGCGACCGAGGATACGCCCTTGGCCATCAGCGGCGTGAGTGTCAGTGACGTCGATGACAACCTGAGCACGGTGCAACTGGCGGTGACCAACGGGACGGTGAATGTGACCTTGAGTGGCGGGGCCACCATCAGTGCGGGGGCCAACGGCAGCAATACCCTGACGCTCTCCGGCAGCCAAGCCGACATCAACGCCACGTTAGCCAGCTTGAGCTACCAAGGGACCTTGAACTATACGGGCAGCGACACGCTGACCATCACGAGCACGGATGCCAATAGTGCCACGGATGTGGATACGGTGGCCATCACGGTGAGCAACGTGAACGACGCGCCGGTGAACACGGTGCCGGGGGCGCAAGCCGCGACCGAGGATACGCCCTTGGCCATCAGCGGCGTGAGTGTCAGTGACGTCGATGACAACCTGAGCACGGTGCAACTGGCGGTGACCAACGGGACGGTGAATGTGACCTTGAGTGGCGGGGCCACCATCAGTGCGGGGGCCAACGGCAGCAATACCCTGACGCTCTCCGGCAGCCAAGCCGACATCAACGCCACGTTAGCCAGCTTGAGCTACCAAGGGACCTTGAACTATACGGGCAGCGACACGCTGACCATCACGAGCACGGATGCCAATAGTGCCACGGATGTGGATACGGTGGCCATCACGGTGAGCAACGTGAACGACGCGCCGGTGGCTGCCAACGATTCATATACGACTTCAGAAGATATTCCGATTACTACCACGCTTGGTACAGGCGTATTGGCTAATGATTTCGATTTGGATGGAGATACCCTAACCGTTACTACTACGCCGATTGTGGGCGTGTCGAACGGGACGTTAGTTTTGAATGCGGATGGCACCTTCACTTACACCCCCAATAGCGGGTGGAGTGGGGTGGATACCTTCACCTATCAGGTGACGGATGGGAATGGAGGTAATGCGCAAGCGACAGTGACACTTACGGTCGTTAGTGTGAATGACGCGCCGGTGATCACGAGTCATGGGGGCGGTGGGAATGCGGCCCTTTCGATGGCGGAAAATTTGATGGGGGTGACCACCATGGCTGCGACGGATGCTGATGGTGATCCGTTGACCTATAGCATTGTTGGTGGGGTCGATGCCGCACGATTTATGATTGATGCGAACAGTGGGGTTCTGAGTTTCGTCGGGGCACCTGACTTTGAAAATCCTACAGACCTGGGTGGCGATAATGTGTATGACGTACAGATCCAAGTGAGTGATGGACAAGGGGGAACCGACATTCAAGCCCTGTCAATCACAGTGACCGACGTGTTGGAAGGGGGAGGTGCGCCACTTCCTACGCCTGATCCTACTCCTGAACCAGAACCTGAGCCAACGCCTGAGCCTACCCCCGAACCTGAGCCCGATCCTGTCTTGTCGGGTGCCCCCTCTCCCGTTTCGAATCCTATGGAGACCGGTATGGGGTTATTAGATGAAAGTGACATGGGCAGCCGTGGTATTGAGGATGAGCCTCATCAAATAGGGCACCAGGAGCCGGTCAATGTTTTAGATTTACCCCCATTGCTGCGCCCAGCTTCCTGGGCGACGACATCTGATCAAATTCGTGCGTATTATCCTGATCCTTTGGATATGAACAACACGGGGCTCTCTCCGGAAGTTCTTCAGCAGTTAACCCAATTTTCCGATGAATTAGGGCAGACTATGGAGGAACAGGTCGATGATCGTTCCTGGTTCATCAATACGGTCAAGGGCGCTGGACTTTCTTTATCAGCCGGCTTTGTGGCCTGGATGGTGCGAGGAGGGGCTTTAGTAGCTGGGTTGATGGCCTCGCTTCCCGCATGGAGACATTTTGACCCGGTGCCTATTTTGAGTATGGATAAAAAAGGTAAAGAAGACTGGACGCGGCGGGTGACAGAAGCCACCAAGTTGGAAGCGCATGAACATCAAGGCTTAGAAAAGATTTTAGGAGGATCTCAATCGAAGGGTCCGGAGTCTCTCTCTCAAAATCCTGTTGACCCACCCGCATCCCCCCCTCTCCCATGAACCGTTCCACTCCCTTGCTTTGGATCAGCTTTGGACTGGTCTCTCTCACTCTGAGTATTTTGCTCATGAGTGATCTGGCCGTGGATTTAGTCCCTAATCAAGCTAAAGAAATTTTTGAATACCGGCAAAAATACAGTGAAGCGTTGGCTGTTCAATATTCCCTACTGGCGGAAAATGGGGATAGCCGAGCTATTCAGGAGGCCTTTGACCTTTTAATTGAACGGAATGATGACATCCTATCTGCTTCTGTGATTTTAGCCAATGGTGAGACCTTGGCTGTTTCTGGTCGACACCATCAACTCTGGAAGCAACCTTCAGGAGACTCGTCCACCCCCGATCATATTCAGGTCCCAATTTATAATAGCCGCGAGCGGTGGGGAACGGTTCAATTACGATTTCGATCTCTTGAGAATAAAGGGTGGCTCGATTGGTTGAGGGATCCATGGATTCAGTTTTTGGGTCTGGTCGTGGGGTCTGGGTTTATGGGTTATTTTTTGTATATGAAACGCACATTACATCAACTGGATCCCAGCTCAGTAGTTCCTTTACGTGTGAAAGCGGCATTTGATGTGCTGACAGAAAGTGTGGTGCTGCTCGATAATGGTGAACGGATTGTTCTTGCTAATCGAGCTTTTGGAGGTGTGGTCGGAAAGAATCCTAATGAGCTCGTTGGTACACGACTTGATGAATATCACTGGAATTCGGTTTCTCCCGCTCCACTCATGACCATCTTTCCGTGGAAGACGGCGCGCAAGGAAAAATGCGTGGAATTGGATTGTCCTATGAGCCTCACCGACGTTTCGGGAAAAGTGTTAAAGTTTCGGGTGAATTGTACGCCAATTCTTAATGATCGCGAACTTGTCCAAGGTGTGTTGGTTTCCTTTGATGATGTGACCAGGTTGGAAGAAACGATTTTGGAACTTGAATCATCCAAAATGGAAATGGAAAGTCTCGCAATGCGGGATCCGCTTACGGGCATTTTCAATCGACGTGCTTTATTTGAGGCGTTTGAGGATCTTCATCAAGTGAGTATTGCAGAGTTGGGGGATTATGGCTGCATCATGTGTGATATTGATCATTTTAAATCGTTTAACGATCGTTTTGGTCATGCGGTTGGGGATCAGGTGATTCAAGTCGTTGGCAAAATTCTTTCCACCACGATTCGGCCAACCGATATCATTGGTCGATACGGAGGTGAAGAGTTTTGCATTTTATTACCTGGTCAAGGTCCGGAGGAGACGGCCATTGCCGCTGAACGTCTACGTCTTGCTATTTCGGCTCGTGCCAGCCAAGCCATACGCACGACAGGAGATAACCGTATTACCATGAGCTTTGGAACGTCCTGTTTATCTTTGGGCGCCTCTGACCCTTTGGAATTGGTCGATCAGGCGGATAAGGCTTTGTATGTTGCAAAACAAGCTGGCCGGAACCAGGTGGGACAATGGACTTCCGAAGGTCCCCAAGCCGGTCTTCCTATTACATTAGAAGTAGAGAGTTTTGCAGGGTCAGTCGACTAGACCTAATGGAAGGAGTACCGAATCCACTCATTAAGGGCTCAAGGGCAACGTTAGTTCTTGGATTTCATGGCCTGATGGAGCGTATCGGTGATCCACAGTTTAAAAAATCGTTGAGCAGATTTGTGGTAAGTCTTGAGTCTTTCCGGCACCTCTTTCATGGAGAATTGGCCATCCACGAAGAAGTCGTGATCGATGAGGTAGCCCATTTCTTGAACTGGTTGAGCTACAGGTAGCAAACCATGGCGTACGCAGACCATGTCTTGCCCACCATTTAATCCCATCAACACTTCACTATGTGTAGCTTTCAAATCTCCGGCCGTTCCTGCCCAAGCCAGGTCGCTGGTCCATTGGTGGTGGAGGAGTTGGTTCCATTCTTTATCGGTGACACCTAAAGCTGATTTGCGAACGATGTTGCGAAATCGTAATCCGATGCGCAATAGAAATTGTGGAGGGTATTCTTGTTCTAAGGCCGTCATCGCGCTTTGTATATGTTTGGAAAAGTTCTTCCATTCATCATACTGTCTGGCTACCAGAGTCAGAGATCCTTTGCCCAAGACGGCTTGCCATCGTTGATCTGTGCTGAGGAAATTATAAGCTGTTTTATCCTGTGTCAACGAAAAAAGAGGAAATAGATTTTTAATTTTATCTTGAAATCCAACTGGTGGAGCTGCGGAAATTTTTAAGTTCTGTGGAAACGTTAATTGGCAGGTAACATCCAGTAAAGGTGTATTGGCATAGCTAGCTGTCGGGGTATCGGTCTGTGTCATGCTTGGGTTTCCTTGTTTCCGTTTTTCCATCATTCGATTTCTTTTCTGGAATTTTTTTTGTTGACGAGATTTTTGTCTTTTTTCTTTTCAGAATCGAGAGTGGGCATCTTTCTGTTGGGCTTCATGCCTTTATGCTACACGAGATTGGGCTTCTTCCATGAGATCCAGCATGGAGGAAAGTTGTTTGCCTGCTTCGACCATACATATTTTAATGCTGTCTTCATCAAGGCTGGTGAGGGTCCATGATTCTGGAGCAACTAAAATTTCCCAATTGCCTTGTCCATTTGGTGATTGGAAACCTTCTGTGAGTGCGCCGGCGATGTTGAGTAATGCGGCTTCGAATTGATAGTCCGGTGTGCTACTTGGATGATGTTGATTTCGGATGGCTTCGCCCAAATTTTTTGGTAGTTGCCAGGCGTCCACAAGTGCTTTTCCCACTTGGGTATAATTGAATCCTATGAGTTTTTCTTCAGTGATATAAATGGCTTCCCCTGAAGAGGCGGAAATTTTCATGGCCTCTTCGGCTTGTTCCGGAAGGTGTTGGTAGAGTAAGAGGTGTCCAAGATCTCGAAGCAATCCCTCCACGAACATTCGCTCGCTATCTACCAAAAAACATTTTCTGGCTAATTCTCGTGCCGCTAATCCGCTAAAGAAACTGTTGGCCCAAAAAATACTCATATTCATGACTTGTTGCGAGAGACCGGAAAAAGCTTTTGTGACGGAGACGGCTAACACCAAGTCATGGAGGGGCTGCATGCCTAAAATTCCAACGGCTCGCGATATAGTTTCTACTTTTCGTGGCATACCATAAAAGGCACTGTTGACGAGTTTTAACACTATTGCGGTCATGCCGGGGTCGATACTGATGGCGGCCGATAGATCGGCCATCGTGGATTCAGGATTATCGATGACCTTTTTGACTTGGAGATACACCTCGGGCAGTGTGACAAGAGAGGAGCACTGTTCAACGAGTTCTTCTGCGCTATTCATAATCACCCTTTATGCTGCTAATACTGAGCATGAGGCACACATTTTGTGCTTTATTTCTTTTCGGTTATTGTATTTGCGACCTTTAAGACCAAGTCTTTTTTAGTGGAATATGTATAATATTACCTAATGTTAGTTTTCTGGGCACAGTGGTTTTAAGGGAAGAGCTTACGGTGTGTGTGGTGGATCGGACTCGGAATGAGACTTGTGGCTGGGAAAGTTCTTGTGAATGCGTTCTTTTCCCCATTTAATGAGGCCAAATGATAGAGCCAATGCAATGGGCACAAATAAACCAGAAGCCAGCGTATAACTCGGAAGCCAACCTAGGTCATGAATGGCCTTAAACAGATAATTAGCTAACCCGCTGAGATAGTAGGCAATGACAATCACGGAAAGCCCTTCGACCGTTTGTTGGAGAATGGCCTGGCTTTTGGTGGTTTGATCGACACTGGCTAAAAGTTTCATATTTTGATCTTGTTGAGCTAGGTTTTGTTCTTGTAGAACGAGTTCTACTTTCGTTCGCAGGACGGCAATAGTTCCTTCGAAATCTTGTTCTAACGCATGAATTCGGTTAATCAATTGTTGGTACCCATCAGCCACTCCTGTAATTTTCCAATAAATATAATCCGTTAGGGTGCGATACGAGGGGAGGGCATGTTCCTGGAGTGCTCGGGCATTGCTGTGGACGATTCGGTCATACGGAACCGAGGCCGATAAGCGAAATCTCATAGAATCTGCCAGACGTCCCACTTCTAAGAAATCTTGTGTCAGTCCCCCAAGCCATTGTTGTAGACGTTCAGGCGTGGCTTCTTTGAGTTCCTTTGTGATCACGCTTCGTTGGTAAAGATGGCGTTGTTCATAGATTTGAACGTGATCCACTGATCGGGAAAAAGCTTTGTATGGCAAAAGAATGAGATGGGTATAGTTTTCCAATGTAATAAGGATATCAATTAAACGTGAAAGTTTGGGGAGCAGACGTGAGCCATCTGGTGCCCAAATCAGATAACGTTCCCGCCCATGCTCATCGGGCGTGAAGCTGGTGGCGACGGAGATATTCTCTTCGAGCACTTGGCTGGCATAAATCTGCGGACCCGGTAAGAGGGTCCCCAAAGCTTCTTGGTCGTAAGATTGTGATGGCGTGATGACGATATCGAGGGCATTGACTTCTAACCCCAATGGGGAAAAAGGAAAAACATAGTCGGGGAAAGTTAGAGGCCCAAATCCCAATGGGCCATTGTTTGGGCTTGGGATGTGCCAAATTTGATAGCTGTAATATTCTGTATGGGCTTCCCATTTGGCAAGTAAGCGATCTCCATTTTTGGCTGTTTTCACCCCAAAACCCACTTTGTCATCAAGAACCGTTTGAGAGGAATCAATGGCGAGGCAGATAAGAAGTTGCTGAAACTCTTTTCGGCTTTGCGGACGTTCTAGGGCTGGATTGGCCATGCGTCGTGCCGTGTGGTGAATGTGTGCTGGGGCCGTCAACCATCCTTCCAAATATTGCTCTTGCGCTTTGTGCAGGTGTTGAAGAATTCCTTTTTCTGGAGAAGTCGGTTTGAGACTCATGAGATCTTGATGTTTGGTAGATAGACGAAATGAATATTATTCACAATTCTATTTGAAGCTGGTTCTACCGCAGTTACCCCTGGGGCCGCAAGTTCAAGGCTCAGAGTATTAGAAATCGAACCGTTTCTTTTATTTTTACGCATCAGATGCGCGGGCCCTCTGAATTTGAATCCATTCGACGATACGGTTTTCTGCCCAAAATGGATCTTCTTCTTTCCGGCGTGCTTGGAAAAATCCACAATGCCCCCCAAACTTAGTCGAAATCAACTGGATAGCGGAGTTGTTTCTTAATGAAGGTTGATTGAAAATGGTTGTTGGAATAAAGGGGTCGTCTTGTGCCGTCACGATGAGAGTAGGGATAGCGATGGTATGAAGGAAATTGTTCGCGGCACTCTGTGTATAATAGTCTTCCGCATTGGAGAATCCCCCATCTGGAGCGGTGTACAGATTATCGAATTCCCACATGGTATGTATGTGTGGAAGGTGTGAAAGATCCCATTTGCCGGGGTAGAGTTGGTTTTTTCGACGTAATTTGGCTTTTAGGCTTCGTAAAAAGTATTGATGATAAATCCAATTTGAGGGGTGTTGAAGGGCCCGCACACATAAGGCTGGTTGAATGTTAGGACAGACAGCCGCAACTCCTTGAAGTGAGGGAAGTGTATTTCTAATTTCTCCGGCTAGTTTCAGGGCCAGATTGCCACCCATTGAATAGCCGATAAGCCAAATATCTCCGCAGTGATCGTGTTCAGTGAGGTCCAGAATAATTTGTCGATAGTCATGGCTTAAGCCATTATGATACAGGGTCGGGGTGAGATGCTCTGAATTGCCACAATTTCGTTGGTTAATGCGGATACAATTCCACCCCTTTGCCCAAATTTTGTGAGCGAGGCCGATCATATAATGGGATTCTGTACATCCTTCAAGCCCATGAAGGAGCAAAACGGTTGGTTTGTCCTTGGGTGAAGGTTGCCAATGACATTTAGCGAGGAGCTTGGTTTCCGGTGTGACTTGAAAGGTTCGAGGGAGGGTACCCATGGTGGGTGAATCCTTTCCCCGTGGCCACCAACGTGGGAGAAGAGTCATCCGATGTGGATTGCGTAAAAGGCGATGAGGGTAAAAGGGAAGAAAATCCACGTTTAGGGAGCTTTTCCCCTCTTGAAATCATTGGGCGGCATGATCATGTTGGCATATGCTGAAATAGTGAGAAGAGGCGATGCAGGGCTAGAAGAAACATTATCTTAAAAGAGAATCTGGGTACTCAAGCCTGCTACGTAAAAGTTTAACACTCGTTATTGACAGGCTATCCGAAAGTTCGGTAGAGGAGCCAGAAAGGCATTTTGTATGGTCTTGAGTTTATTTGTTCCATCGCCACTATTTGATTCTACAAAATCATCCTAAGATGGTATATGAGTAAAACGAACAAGCCCAAACCTTCTGGTGGGAAAGAAAGTTTTTTAATTTTTATGGTGGTAGGTTGCGGTATTCTGGCTACTTTATCATTGAATCCATTGACGAAGTCTAAGGCGCCTCAAGGCGGAGAGGGTCGTTCAACGGAGGTTATACCGTCACAACCGGAGACTTCCTCAATAAAAAACAATCAGGTATCGTTGTTGGATGTGCCATTAGCTACAGGCGATGAACCTCTTGATAAATTATTTGTGCAATCTGGGTGCGCCGTTTGTCATACCATTCCGGGAATCGATCCGGCCATGGGTCGCCAGGGCCCCAAGTTGGTTTTAGGAACCAATGGGCCCAAACGGTTGGCCGACCCAAATTATCAGGGAACGGCTGAAAGTGTGCGGGAATATATTCAGGAGTCCATCTTAAGCCCAGGAGCCTATATTGTCCCAGGTTATTCCGATCGGGTGATGCCCCAATGGTATGGAAAGCGGCTCAATGCGAGGGCCTTAGACCGAATTTCAGGCTATCTGGAGGGCATAAAGGAGTAGAATGAACAGCCTTTAGGGGAACTTGGCCCTTTTGGGTATTGTCAGGGGTGAAAGCGAAATCCAAATAAGAGGCCAATATTGAAGTTGTCACTATTTTTTCGATTATCAAAATCAAGATCTTGAAAGGTAAACAGAAGGGTGCTTGCTAACGAAATGGTTCGGCTAATATGAAAAGCTGCCGTGGCTCCAAATGGGAAAATATAACTTGCATCATTATCGTCACTTCGTCCGCGTTCATAATCCCCGTAGACAAATCCTAGTCCTCCAAAAGGAATCAAAGAAATCGCCCCAAGGGGAATGTGATACCTGGCAACACCTGCAAAGGTAATTTGGGTTAAATCTCCACCGGGCGTGATTAAGAGTTGCGGCCCTATGGAGAACTCCGAGTCTAGGTAGTAATCACCTTGGAAGCTCAAAGTAAAGACCGTGTCATCTGCTGTGTCAGCGAGAAACCCAACATCCGTGCCAAAGCCCCAGGGATTCTCAGCCCAGACTGGTGGGCTCACAAATGCGAGGAACATCAACAGAGCGAGAATGGCCAAAATCGTTTTAATCCATTTATCTACCATATGGGGAAATTTCCATTAATTTTCTGAAAATGTGAATGAATAGAAAGCTATGTTGGCTTGATTAAGAATATACCGTATTTCCCATTGGGATTTCACTGTCTCAATGATGAAAATTGAAAAAACTTTGTTGCTTTATTGAAATTCAAATGTATTCACCCAATTCTATCCCATAAACCTCGTAGAGATCCCCTTTTCAGTTTTGGTTTAGACGGGCATTGTGGGACCGTCACTCCTGCTTTAATCTTTTAACCCGACAGCTTCAGAAGCCGATTCGCCAGCATTTGTGAGAGCTTCCCCTGTGGTTTCAGCCGCCTCTTTCATGGCTTCACCGGTATCTTCCATGCTTTCAGTTATGGCTTCGCCTGCATCTTTTGCTGCATCCGTAATAGCGTCACTGGTATTTTTCATGGCGTCACTCACAGACTCGGTTGCATTTTCAACTGCTTTGTCAATGGTCTTCCCAGCTTTTTGAGCCGGTCCTTCCGATTCACCACACCCAGCAAGGAATAAACCTGCCATACACATAGCCAACATAAGCCCTCGAAATGTTTCGAAGAATTTCATGGTCCAAACCTCCTGTTAAAAGATTGTTGGCCAATGGGCCTCCATCCAATTAAATATGGATGTTTTGGGGGGCTTCACACTTGGCGTGGGGGAAATCTGGAACATTGGGAGTTCAACCTTTCCCCTATTTTTAAAAAACTATTACTATTGTAACGCAATTAGAAAAAAGAGCAATCCCTTTCGTGCTATGTTGATTCGAAGGGAAACATCTCATTTCGCGCTTGACATGACCAATCCAAATAAATTGGCGTAACGTAAAGGGAGGGAGGATGCCTCCTGGGAGACACGGGTTGAGGAATATTCCCCTTGAATGGGGTTTCCAGATTTTTTGCCTAAACTTTTTCTGTAACTCGTCGATAAGTTCCAGTACATACCTTTAATGATAACTCTTTTGAGATCCACAATTTTAAGAAGTTGAGGGTGTTATGGCAAAACCGGTTGGAAAGCTAAAAAAAATTAATCTGACAGAAGTGTGGGCTAATGAAGTAGATGGCTTTGCTTCCTGGTTACAACAGGATGAGATTTTGGAAATGTTAGGAGAAGCGCTGGAAGTATCCCTGAAGCCAGCTGGGGGCGACATTCCGTTAGATACATTGCCGGGTGCCACCTTAGCAAAAGATGCCAAGCGTGGAAATTATGTGCTTGTATTTGGTCATTTGGATGGGATCAGCCATGAATCCTTTGGAAAGCTTATCATGTATGCCGCTGGTTTGGAGGCCAAGGCCATTGTCTGTGTCGGACAAGAAATTGCTGCCGAAATTCGTCAGAGCTTGGATTGGCTCAATATGGTGTCCCGTGATGATGTGAATTTTTATGCAACCGAATTAGAATTGTGGCGAATTGATGATTCCGTCCCGGCTCCAAACTTCAATGTGGTGTGTGAGCCAAATATGTGGGCGAGACAGTTGAAAGCGGGTCAAGATGATGGCGAATCAGGGAGTGAGGTTAAGTCAAAAGATCATACTGAGCCCAAGCCAAAAAAAGATGAACCGGCAAAAGGAACTAAAGACAAAAACGTTGCTCCACAAGGCAAAGTCAACCCAAATTCTAAAGATGGGGTATCTGTTCGTCAGAACTTTGTGTATACGAAGACCTTTTCTTAAAGATTATATGAGTCTGAAAAAAATCGGGAGTCAAATTCCCTCCCATATCGGTTTTCTTCTTTGCCTTTCTATAGTCAAATCTCAAATGTGGTCTTCCAAATGTTCGGCTAATGGGTTCTTAAGATTTGTAGTCTAAAAATTGCCAGTTATGGATTGGTGTTAGATTACGACCTTCCTTTCGGATTTTTGATCTTGTTATTCTAAAAAATGGGCATTCGTGTCTTTCGAGGCTCTCTTAGTTCTCGGGCTTCTAGACAGGATGTATAGCATTCGGTATCCTTATCTTCCTTTCATTTATGTCTTCTTCCGAACACATGGCGCCCGTAGATTTTATTCGATCTGTGATCATTGCTGATCTGGATTCTGGTCGATTCTCTAAACGGGTGCATACCCGATTTCCTCCGGAACCCAATGGGCATCTGCACATCGGCCATGCCAAATCTATTTGCCTTAATTTTGGTATTGCTCAGGAGTTTGGGGGTCTTTGTAATTTACGGCTAGATGATACCAATCCAACCAAAGAACATAGGGAGTATGTTGAATCCATACAAGAAGACGTTCGCTGGCTCGGATTTGATTGGGGAGATAGATTGTATTATGCCTCAGACTATTTTGAGTCTTTGTATGAGTTTGCCGTTAAGCTTATTCGTAGAGAAAAAGCCTATGTCGATAGTTTGACGGCAGATGAAATTCGAGAATGTCGTGGTACGTTAACCGAGCCTGGAAGGGAAAGTCCGTACCGTGGCCGAAGTCGTGAAGAGAATCTTGACTTATTTGCCAGAATGCGATCAGGAGAATTTGAAGAAGGGGCTCATGTCTTGCGTGCCAAAATCGATATGGCCTCTCCAAATATCAATTTGCGGGATCCGGCATTATATCGGATACGAAAAGCCACTCATTATCGAACTGGTGATGCGTGGTGTATTTATCCAACGTATGATTTTGCCCATCCACTTTCGGATGCGCTGGAAAGCATTACCTATTCTTTGTGCACGTTGGAATTTGAAGACCATCGACCCTTGTACGATTGGGTTCTACGAGAATGCGAGGTTTCCTGCCCTTCCCAGCAAATTGAGTTTGCCCGGTTGAATCTGACCCAGACAGTGATGAGTAAACGGAAACTCCTTCAACTTGTCGAGGAAAAACATGTACAAGGATGGGATGATCCTCGTATGCCGACCATAAAAGGATTGCGTCGACGTGGGTATACTCCAGCGTCGGTTAAAAATTTTTGTGAGCGTGTTGGTGTGGCGAAACGGGATAGTGTTATTGAACTGGGTCAGTTAGAACATGCGATTCGGGAAGACTTAAATCGCTCTGCACCTCGGGTGATGGTGGTGCTTCATCCGGTGAAAGTGATTATTGATAATTATCCAGAAGGGCAAACAGAAGAGTTGGAGGCGGTTAATAATCCTGAAGACGCGACACAAGGAACCCGTCGGCTTCCGTTTTCGCGTGAACTCTATATCGAATATGACGATTTCCGGGAGGATCCTCCCCACAAGTTTTTTCGATTGTCTCCGGGGAAGGAAGTTCGTCTCCGGTATGCTTATATTATTCGTTGTGTGGGAGTAGAAAAAGATGAACAGACTGGGGTCATCACGGCCATTCGATGTACTTTTGATCCGGATACGAAGCGTGGAGGTTTTCAGGCCGGTCGCAAGGTAAAAGGAACGATTCATTGGGTTTCTGCCAACCATGCCATGCCTGTTGAAGTGCGTTTATATGAGCCCTTATTAGAGTCCTCGCCCTCAAAAATTGCTAGTCAGTCGGATGAATCTCAAGTGTTGCTTAACCCTTGTTCTTTTCAAATCCTATCGGATTGCTGGGCTGAGCCCAGCCTAAAAGGGGCTGTAGTGGGTAGCCGTTTTCAGTTTGAGCGACAAGGGTATTTTTGTTTAGATCCCGACACAAAAGATCAGAAGCTTGTGTTTAACCGAACGGTATCCCTTAGAGATTCTTGGGCGAAAATTGAAAAGAAATAAGACGAAATAGTTGGTGAGAAACACCGTCGTCGTCTCCTCCTCAATTCTTGGTATGCGATCTAAAACCGAAATGTTTAGCTTGAGAATTTAACGGTGGAAAATGTTTTAGCCTAGATTGAATGCCTAGCGGATTTCATACTTTCCAATTAAGAAGAATATCCTGTGGTAGGGACTCCATGTCAGTAAATTTCCTAAAATTTTGGAAACTCTCTAAGCGAGCATGTAGATTGAAATGGTTTCTATTTGAATTCTTAGGAATCCATAATGCCGCATGAATTGATTGTTTGAGGTTTGCCGATAACTAAGTAGAATTCTGGATAGGAAATATTTGCCGTTTCCGTGTACCATTTGTTTTACTCGTTCTTCATAAGTCTGAGTATTTTAATATACTGGCCAGAGTAAAGACTGGCCAGGTTCCTGCCGATATATTCTATAGATGGCAGGAATGAAGAACCGCTTCCTTGGGGGGTCTTCTGCATGTTAGGAAAAGCGTGTTTTGTTATGGCCATGGTCTTTTTAGCCTGTTGCGTGGCCGTTCTCTCATGGTTTGGGTGGGTCCATGGAATATCATGGTCTCAGCGCAGAACCAGTTTTCCTACCCACATGTAATTCCCTTTTTCGGTTGTCCTACCTGCCAGTTCGATTCAATTCAGGTTGTTTTCGAAAATCTTGATTTTTGTCAAGTCGTGTCTTGCGGGTAATACATGGCAAGACGGGCAATAAAAAAATTATCTTTCCCTCTGGATAGAATAAAGACTGTTTAAAATTGCTTTCTTTGAATTAATGAAAGTGGTGGGATATGCGTGACAGTGACCGTTCCTTCCAAGGCATGAATGGGCAATTAGCCTTCATCGGAAATGAGCCCAATTGGGTCGATGGTGAGACATACCCGCAACCAGAAAGTTTGAATGATACATTTTGGCGATGGGAGTTCCTTCGACGTAGAGCGGATTATCGACAGGATTGGGAAAAGTATTATCAATCCACCTATGAATATGACGTGGCCTGTGCGAATGATCCCAAATACCCTACGCGTTACCGGAAAAAAGTGGTGGCACCGGATCATCCTGCATTTAAAGCCCGTATGCCTAATTCTTTAGAGAAGTATCATTTGAGTGGTCTTCCCAATCCAGCGATTGCAAAACCATGGATGCTATCGTTTGACTCAAATTATGGACGAATTTATTTTGGCCAAGGTCCGGATTGGTTAGGAGGGGGAGAGGAAATCAGTTTATGTCTTTCTGAATGGAGTGTGGCTGCGGTGTTTGATCTCAAAAAACCCTTGGCACCTCAATTGGATAAAGTGAAGGTAGACCTCTTGGAATGGCAAGATCATCAGGTTGGTCGAAATTTAGATAGGCGAAAATCCCGTGATGAATGGCCGTTGTATTTACGAATATTAGACGCAGTGGAGCTGGGTGTATCCTTTCGAGAGATTGGACGAAAGATTTTGGGACTTCAGGAAGATGATGTTGCTGAGGCTCGCATTGCTCAATTGTATAAACAAGCTTGTCAAATAAGTCAGCACTTTCCGGGATAGAACAAATGGTTGAGGCAAGGTGTGTGAATATTGAACTCAGGTAGCTCTAAACCTTGAGGGTCGTCTAAGGGAAGAAACGTGGAGCGTTGAGGAAAACATGAGTAAATTAATTGATGCATTAAATCGGCTGCAAACTTTAAACGATAAAGCTCCTAAAGTTTTACCCAAGACTCCGGAAACAGTGACGCCAGAGGTCGCATCGGTTTCACCGTCTCTCACGGAATCTGAGCCAGCGCGACAGAAGAGAACCTCTAAGGCATCCGTTTGTGCGGAGAAGCCACTGTTCAATATGGTTGTCAACGATTGGCTCGGTGTCCTTGAACAAGATTATTTAAGAAATTTTGTTCGAGAAGGTGGCGGGGCAATCAAAGTTGCCGTTTTTCCTGATCAGAATTCTTTGCAAGATTGTCAGAAGGCATTAGGGTCTTTGGCCCAGGAACAAGCCTATGTTTTTGCAAAAGTAGATGCCCGATTTACCAAAATGCATATGGTGGAGCGGTTATTTCATAAAATTGCCAAGCAGATCGATTGGGATGATTTGGCTTATCGGTTTGTACTCAGGTTGTTAGAAGAACATGGGTATCACATTCCGTCAAAACGCAATGATTTTTCGTTGAGGCAGGTGGCTGCGTTAAATGAGCGAAAAGAGCCCATGCTGCGTCGTGACGTTCAGACCTGGTTGGAAAAGTCCATTGAAGGGGACATGGGCCTCTGTCGCGAATTTCGCATGGCCATGATCCATTTATGCTTGGCACAATTTGATGCTGGTGATTCTGATCGAGTGTTAGCGACGTCAGTGAAAGAATGGCTTTGCGGAGACCTTCGTCTTGTTTCAAGAGTCAAAAAGGCTCTGATCTATCAAAAGGTTGCTCGCCACAATGCCCGTCATATGTTGACCTCCTTAACCAGGTGGCTGCGGTTAACTGGAAAGGGTGGGCTCATTCTGACTCTCGATATATCCCGATATTTTGGTAATCGTCAAGAATCTCTAACCGATAGCTCATTGACTTTTACCCCGTCAGCCACAATGGATTTGTTTGAATTGCTCCGTCAATTTTTAGACGCGGCGGATGAAATTGAAGGCTTGTTGATGGTGGTCTTGGCTCCAGAAGAATTTTTGACCGATTCTCGTCGAGGTGTTGATCGTTATGAGGCGTTGAAATTGCGAGTCTGGGATGATATTCGACCAAAGCATAGACAGAACCCCCTTGCTTCTTTGGTGAGACTTCAGGGATCGGAACTCAAAAATGATGGGTTGATATCATTGGCTCCTCCACAGGTTCAGGGGCATAACATGGTGCCAGATGTAGAAGCCCGGCGTGTGGTCGAAGGTCTCCGAGCCGGGGTGCCCAATAAGTCTGTTGTCACGGCCTTAGGTTGTTTGCAGCCTGAGGTGGAAGGGCGGTTTCGACGACTGTTGGAAGCGACCCAACAAAACATAACGTCTAGTGCCTGTCCCCGAGGCATGATACTGGAGGGAGATTTTGGGAGTGGAAAATCGCATGTACTTGAGTATTTACAGCACTTAGCCTTAGATGCCAATTTTATCTGTAGTCGTATTGTTATTAGTAAGGAAACTCCACTCTACCATCCTGTCCGACTCTTTTATTCAGCGATTGAATCGGCAGTGGTTCCGAATAAACAAGGTGAGGTATTTGCTGAAATTGCCGGAGAGTGTGATGTGTGGACTCCTCGATATAAAGAGCTCGTCGCGTGGGTCAATGACCCGGCTAATCACGTTGATGCGCGATTTGCGGCAACCCTCTTACTCTACGAACGGATGAGTTCAGATATGGAGTTAGGTCATCGGATGGCCAGATTTTGGACCGGTGATCCCATTGGGGTTGGTGAATTAAAACGATTTCTGCAAGAGGCTGGTTTTGGTGGCCACTATATATTCGGTCGAGTGGCCGCTTCCGACTTGGCCTTGCAACGGTTCCAATTTGCCGCTCGCCTAATGCAGGCGGCTGGTTATGCCGGATGGATTCTTTTGATAGATGAGGCCGAACTGATTGGTCGCTATTCAGTCAATCAACGTGCGAAGTCCTATGCAGAAGTGGCCAGATTGATGAATATGGTTGATGGGCAAAGACTTCCCGGGCTCGGGACGGTTATGGCGTTAACGAATGATTTCCGCGATGAAATTTTGGAGAAAAAAGGCGATAGGGTAAAATTGTTAGAGAAACTCCGAAATACCCAAGCTGAAAAAGATCGAGTCCTAGCCGACAAAGCTGAAACGGGAATGAACCTACTCCAATCGCAACGTATTCCCCTTGGCCTGCCCTCTTCAGAAACCATTCAAGAGGTCTTTCATATTGTTCGCGGGTTGCATCTCAAGGGGCATGGCTGGCATATGTGGGAACAAGGTATTGAGGAGTCAGCAAAAATTGTGACCGGAACAAGTATGAGAAAATACGTGAAAACCTGGGTTACGGAATGGGACCTTTTACGACTCTATCCAGGCGAAGAATGTGAAATTGAAGCTTCCTCATGGAAACCCTCGTTAGAGGAGCCCCAGGATCATTCGAATAGACCTGTGGTTGAGTCAAGTCAATCTGAATTAGCGAGTGATGTTCCTACAGAAATCAGAGTCACACCTGAAGAGCGAGCTGAATTAATGGCTCCTGCCATGGCGACAGAGGGCACATCTTCCGATACACCTTCTTCTTCATAACCAGATGGGTTTGGCAATAAGCGCAATTTCTGTGCTAGGCTAAATCTGTAGTCCTGTAAATTTTTCTACTACCTAAGATTTCCAGGTATCCTCAAATTCTTTTTTCTAACCTTAAAGTCCCCTCCATTTTCAGGGTCGGATGTATTTCTTTTTGATTTTGGTTTTGTAATTCCATTCCTCACGTGTCACATACTCGTCTTTCTTCGCCTCTCTCAATAATTTTTCGGCTGTGGTGGCCCTTAGCGGGTAGTTGGCTCCTTATGGGGGCGGAATTGTTACTCGTGACGGCAACCGTTTCACGCCTGGCGAACCCTGAGATTCATTTAGCCGCCTATGGTGGAGTGGTGTTTCCGCTCGCTCTCTTTATCGAAGCACCCATTATTATGATTTTGGTGGCCTCCACCGCGTTATGTACGGACTGGCCTGCCTACCGCCTCATGCGTTCTTTTATCTTGTTGTTGGGTGGAACCTTGACCCTACTTCATATTGCCTTGGCTTTTACGCCTTTGTTTGATGTGGTCGTTAAGCAACTATTAGGTGCTCCTCAAAGTATATGGGAACCGGCTAAGACAGGCTTGCAAATGATGACGCCTTGGACTTTGGCGATTGCGATGAGGCGTTTTTTTCAAGGGTTAATTATTCGTGGAGGAAAAACACGCTTAATTGGTTTAGGAACCGTCATTCGCTTATTGGTAAGCGCGTCGGTGTTAATGAGTGGTTTAGTATTGGAAAAGTTCCCTGGCATTATTGTGGCTACCGCAGCCCTGGTGGCAGGTGTTCTCGTCGAAGCAGGATTGATGTTTTTGTGTGTTCGACCAATTGTGAGGAGTTACCAACACCATGCAGCCGTCATTGAACAGCCTCTTAGTTTTTATCGATTATGTACGTTCTATTGGCCTTTGGCGTTGACACCTCTGATCACATTAGCAACATTGTCCATTGGGAGTGCGGCAATCAGCCGCATGCCGCATGCGTTGGAATCGTTGGCTGTATGGCCGGTGTTAGCCGGGCTCACTTTCATATTTCGTAGCGTGGGATTTGCCCTTCAGGAAGTCGTGGTCACATTTTCTGATCGACCGGAATTCTTTCGTCCCTTACAACAATTTGTCTGGTTGATAGCTTTAGGTTCCAGTGGGATTTTGCTGTTAATAGCTGCCACCCCTCTCTCCACTTTATGGTTTGAGTCGGTGGCGGCACTGACTCCAGAGCTTTCTTCACTCGCAAATAAAGCTCTCTGGATTGCCGTGCTGTTGCCGGCATTGAGCCCTTGGGAAAGTTATTTTCAAGGGGGGCTGGTCTATCGACGTGCCACGACTTATGTGACCCAGGCCGTCACCCTCTATTTATTGGGGACATCATGTCTGTTACTCCTTGGTATTTTGTATGGCCAGATCCCCGGGCTTTATGTGAGTGTGGCTGCAACCTTAGCTGGAATTAGTATTCAGATTTGGTGGTTATGGAGGAATAGCCATTGCGGAGCAGATTCCTCGAAAATTTCTTAGAACTTACCTTAAGCTTGAAGTGACAGTACAGTTGAAAATATAATAATACAACTAGGTAAAAATACTTTTTCTTGAAAATGAATTAAATTGGAGGCAATACCCTGCAAACTGAAGGAAAATTCATGCATAGATTCCTGAGGTTGCAGGTGGACACTGTGCCATATTGTATTGAAATATAAGGACTAAATTTTTGAAGGGAAATAGTGGTATAGACGGAACATTCCTTGCTTCTCTATTGGGGCATGGATAAAATTTTAATAATTGAAGATGACAAGCAAGTTCGTGATTCTGTATCACTTTCTCTTGAATCTGCAGGGTACGAGGTAATAGAGGCCGCAACCTGTCAGGAGGGTCTTCAAAACCAACTAAATTTTGCTCCCTCTGTCATTATTTCAGATGTGGGATCGTTAGAACATGAAGGTGGGGAACAACTTCGTCGATTGTGCCAGCAGTCATCAAGTATCCCTCTTATTACTCTGCTTGGAACATTGTCTGATTCCACTGATGTATTACGCTCGAATACCCAATCACTCACTCCCATTCATCACACCCTCCATAAGCCCTTCACTCTCGATGAGCTTCTTTCCACGGTTCAGAGCGCAATAATTCGTTAATTCATTTCACCTGTTACCCGGTCATCCCAATAAGGCCAATCAATTTCCAGCAATTTATACCTTGGGTTGAATGAGCTCAGGGAAGTTATTCACTTGGGGGTTCGAAATGCCCTGATGGGCGGGACCCCCAGGGAAGGGTTGTCCTGCGAATTTGTTTTGATAGGCTTTGTAGATTGACTTGGGCTGCACGAATAAGTTGTGGGTCTCCATAGTGCACAAGGTTGGTTAATAAGATAAACACCTCAGGGTGTTGACGTTGGACTTGAATCATGCGTGCAAAAATAGGATCCATTGCCGGATTGTCAGGGAGTTCGGGTTCTTCATCGTCGGGGTCATTCCAAAGACGTTGGATCATCCGAGGGTCGTAGTGAAGCCATGCAGTGGGAATGTTCAGCTGCTGGGCGATGCTGTCTAAAACTGAGAGAGGTGGATCCAGGGTTCCTTGCTGTATTAACTCAAGGGTTGTCCTCGCAATTCCTGTCTTTTCGGATAATTGAGTCTGTGTGAACTGACGGTAGTCACACCATTGTTGGAGATGGTTGCCTATAGACATTGGATGATCATAGCCAACGGGTTAGGGCAAGTCTACCGCTTTCAGATGCATAAAATAATTTTTGGACCTTTCTCTCTGATATCCGATAGATTGCAAATATGATATGCCAAAGGCTGTTGGTATTTTCTTGCCTGGCTGTTGGCCGGCTTATTTCCTCTTTGGTCGAAGCGTTTGTAGCCCCTGAGGAGATTGTTCTGCTAATCAACGGGAACAGTCCTGAAAGTCTCGAACCTCCTATTACATGGAACGTTGTGGAATTTCTTTGAACAATCAAGTGGTCCTTGATCTTTCTACTTTGGATTTTATCAGCCGTGAGGTGTATGAGCAGGAAGTGCTTGAGCCTACCCAAGAGGCCTTGGTTGAAAAGGGGTTGGCGGATCAAATACAAAGGTTGGTGCCCACGTATGGCATTCTGTTACGTGTGGAAGCTGTAAAAGCGACGGCCAACGATAAATCGTCCCTGGTTCAAGCCCAGCGCCTGGTGACAGAACGTTGCAGGAACCTTATCGAAAAATCGACTATTCCCTATTTCCCCGAGCCAAAGAATCTTCCCTTCCTTTTCTGCCAAACAAGATCACTCTAGATTTCCTGGGAAATATGTGCCGTTTGATTCTAAAATATTAAGCCCATGAATTGCTCTCATGAAAAATCATGTATAGCATTGGCAGTAAATAGGACTGGTTTATGAGACATAGAAATTCAACCGCGTGTTCTTATTGGATAATGCCAAGCCCTGTTGGAGACTTATTAATGATCCATGATGGACAAGCCCTTTGCGGGCTTCATTTTCAGTACGGGCGACATCCTTTGGAAATAGACGACACATGGGAAAAGCAACCTAGAGTGTTTGCTTCTGTAATGGAACAATTGGAAAAATACTTTGCCGGGAGATTGCAGAAGTTCACCATTCCGTTATCTCTCATTGGGACTCCCTTTCAACGATCGGTTTGGTGCGCTCTTCAATCCATACCTTATGGAAAGACGGCGTCCTATGGAAGCATTGCCAAAAAAGTTGGCAACCCTAAAGCCTCTCGAGCTGTAGGAGCCGCCAACGGTCAAAATCCTGTTTCGATCATTGTGCCCTGCCACCGGGTGATTGGAGCGAATGGAAAACTGGTGGGATATGGCGGTGGATTGCCCATTAAAACGGCATTGTTGGAATTAGAGAAGTCAATGCAGTAAAAAGACTAATCATTTTTTCCCATCTTTTTTCTTCAATTTGCAGCAGTTGACCCACGTCTTTGTTCATCTTGCACCGCCGTTAGCTCTATCAGTTCGTCTGTCGTTCCAAGGCATATTGAGAATGTTGAATATTGCTGAGAGCTCTACCAGAATTAGCGCGAGTATTGGTTCCTATTTTTCTCGGTCTATTCTGTGAACCGTCCAATTGGCAGGGTTATGATGAGGATGACATTTCAAGGATGACCATTTTGGGAAGGGACGATGGTGGAATGGGTTTGGAAGAGGGATGCTGGTATATCTTTGGCATATAGGTTTAAGCATTCATGGATGACGGGGAAGGCCAATTTCTCCCATGGGATGTTGGATAGAGAGACGAGTTCCACCTCCAGGCTTTCTGGGCCTGGTTTGAAATCCAAGTTGAGAAGATGAGCTCGATACACCACGTAAACTTGCGAGACGTGAGGAAGACTAAAGATGCCAAAGAGTGCATGAATGCGGACGTTGGCATGGGCTTCTTCTAAGGTTTCTCGTATGGCTGCTTCTTCAGTGCTTTCGCCTAATTCCATGAATCCAGCGGGAAAGGTCCAGAGGCCAATGCGTGGATTGATAGCTCGGCGGCAGAGGAGAATTTTGTCTTCCCATTCGGGGATGCAGCCTGCCACAATTTTGGGGTTTTGATAGTGAATGGTCTGGCAAGCAGAGCAGACTGCGCGATAAAGTGTTTCGCCTTCTGGGATTTTATGCTCAACGCTATTGCCGCACTCACTGCAAAAATTAATGGCTGGAATCATCTGTGTGTGAATAGTCAAAGACGATGATGCTGACAGTGTCCCTCTAGGTATGATACCCGGAATGGCAGAAAATTCAAATCATAAGAGCATACATTGGATACCAAAATGTTCCCGCGTGACGTTCTTAATCGTTCAAAGGTTGTGATTGTGGTTCGACGCGATGCTTTGGTAAGGTTGAAGCCAATTTTCTTGCTCGAAACCCTCTCTCCAACAACCTGTGAGTCAGAAAAGGCCAACCAAACATGAGTGTAAACGATAAGCAAGTGATCTTTTCATTGGTGGGTGTTGGAAGAATTCATCCTCCCAAGAAACACGTGCTCAAAGATATTTATCTTTCATTTTATTATGGGGCCAAAATTGGGGTGTTAGGATTAAATGGGTCAGGAAAAAGTACTCTCCTTCGCATAATTGGAGGTGTGGATCAGGACTATGTCGGAGAAATTACCTTCTCCAAAGGATA
The DNA here is from genome assembly GCA_965223185.1 of Nitrospirales bacterium. GTDB lineage: Bacteria > Nitrospirota > Nitrospiria > Nitrospirales > UBA8639 > Nitrospira_E. Next base: position 2,569,600 of record OZ244988.1, read on the forward strand.
TTCAGTTGGGCTTTTTGAACAAGAACCCCACTTGGAGTCAGGGAAAACGGTGAAGGCAGTGGTCGAAGAGGGACGGGCCGAGGTCGTGAAGCTTTTGAGAGAGTATGAAGAAATTAGCCAAAAATTTGGCGAAGAAATGAGTCCAGAAGACATGGAGGCCTTGATTGAGCTTCAAGGCAAATTGCAGGAGCAGATTGAAGCTGTAAACGGTTGGGAATTAGAGCACCAACTAGAGATCGCGATGGATGCTCTCCGTTGTCCTCCCCCAGATGCCAAGGTAGATTTCTTGTCCGGAGGGGAGCGGCGTCGAGTTGCCTTGTGCAGACTGCTGATTCAAGAGCCTGATATTTTGTTGCTGGATGAGCCTACCAATCATTTGGATGCCGAAACTGTTCAATGGTTAGAGCAGCACCTTAAGGAGTATAAAGGTACGGTGATCGCGGTGACGCACGACCGGTATTTTTTAGATAACGTGGCAGGGTGGATTCTGGAGCTGGATCGGGGGCAAGGCATTCCCTTTCAGGGGAACTACAGCTCCTGGCTGGAACAAAAGCAGGCGAGGTTAGCACAGGAAGAAAAATCTGAGTCGAAACGACAAAAAACGTTGGAGCGGGAATTGGAATGGATTCGGATGTCTCCCAAAGGCCGGCAAGCGAAGGGAAAGGCCAGGGTGACGAAGTATGAGCAATTGATGAGTGAAGAGCAGAATCGGCAAACAGACGATTTAGAGATTTATATTCCATCGGGCCCTCGACTTGGTGATGTGGTGGTGGAGGCTGATGGATTATCCAAAAGCTTTGGAGGCACGGTTTTGTTTGAGCAGATGTCGTTCTCCCTGCCCAAAGGCGGTATTGTAGGAGTCATAGGTCCGAATGGTGCCGGGAAATCCACCTTGTTTAAAATCATCGCTGGGATTGAAAAACCGGATAGCGGGACTTTGAAAATTGGAGAGACAGTGAAACTTGGTTTTGTGGATCAAGGCCGCGTGTTGGATGAAAATTTAAATGTTTGGGAATGTATTACCGGTGGCCAAGAAACTGTGCTTCTTGGAAAGTTGGAGGTTAATTCACGGGGCTATGTGTCCCGGTTCAATTTTTCAGGGTCGGATCAACAGAAAAAAGTGAAGGATTTGTCTGGTGGTGAACGCAATCGCGTACACCTGGCGCGCATGCTGAAAGATGGGGCAAATTTGTTGCTTTTGGATGAGCCCTCCAACGACCTAGATGTGAATACCTTGCGGGCTTTGGAAGAAGGCTTAGACCATTTTGGAGGTTGTGCCATGGTGAGCAGTCATGATCGCTGGTTTTTGGATCGGGTAGCTACCCATATTTTAGCGTTTGAAGGCAATAGTCAGGTGGTGTGGTATGAAGGGAACTATTCCGAATATGAAACCAACCGAAAGAAACGGTTGGGAAAAGCGGCTGAGCGTCCTCATAAAATCCGTTATCGCAAATTGACGAAATCGTAATTCGGTTCAATAAGCGTGGTGAAATCTACCCCTTCTCCAGGTTCGAACACCCCTCCATCTGAAGTGCCGGAGTCTCATAAGTCTCGATCAGTCATGATTGCGAGAATTGTGGGCATTCTCTGTGTGGCGGGTGGATTTATGTTGGGAATTCAAGGGTTGGAACAACCTGATTCATCGCTTCTTCCCACGGCTCTGGGGATGATCGTAACTGGGCTCGTTGCTCAGGTTTTCGCGTTAGTGCGTTCTTGGTATCTGTATTCACAACGAAAGATCTGAATCGAATGAAAATTGAATATGAACGATAAATATGATTAGTGATCAGCCAATGAGGACGGTTCAATTCCTTGTATTGGCCCTTTGGATCGGGTGTTTCCTAATAAGCTGTGCGCCATGGCGTGATTCCTATTTTGATAATGGCATTGGCGTCTTGACCCAACCTGAGGTCAAAAGCAAACTCGGAAAGCCGCATAGTGTGGAGGATCCATTACTTTCCAAGGAAACAACGTGGAAGTATAGATATATTCTCACTGAAAGTGACCTAGATCCATGGGGTATCAAGACCTTCGGGAAAGAAGCGGGGAGCGTTTTTAGCGGACCCGAAGGGGCGTTACGAGAGAAAGTGTATTGCTATGTCTATACCTTGTTTTTTGATGAAGATGCAGTGCTCCGAGAATGGAATCGTGAATTATGTCAAGTGCCCTCTCCACCCAATCCTTTTGAGAAAGGGTTATCTGGAAAATTGAGTGGATCCCTGAGGATTCAGACTTGATGAGGGAGGGTTGCGTAGAGGCATGCTCCTGTCACCTTCAACTGGTAAGGGGTTGAGGTTTATGGGTGTATTTAAAAGTGGGGCTTTTCTTCAGCAATGCTTTGCAGTGCACCCCCTATCCCTCAATCTGAAGTTGGTCACCATGCCAAATTTGGTAGGAATTTTTTGCACCAACTGTCGGATGAAGCATCGCGTAATGGTTCGGAAAGTGATGATGCAGGAAATAGGAAAAGAGGATGAGACACCATCTGACGGTAAGACAGAGGAATTTCAGCAATGTTCACAAGCGCACCCTGAAAATGTCAGAATTTCTCAAGTAGATGTTGTGGAAAATTTTATTGGACTTCGGTGTCGCCTCTGTCGTCGAATCTATCACCTTGATGTCGAGCTGATTGAAACACATCAATCCTAAAGCTGAATTTTTCGGGCCAGGAAATGGAGAGGAGAATCAAGTCGAAATGTGAGAGGAGGAAAAACAGACTGGACCCAATTAATCTGGTCCAGCCTGTCCTGATCAAAAGTAGGTTCTAGCGGTTGGGCTGTGGGGTATACCTCAGGTATGGTTTGACCACACGATGTCCTTTGGGAAACAATTGGGGGATATCAGCATCCGTCACCGCTGGTGTGATAATGCAATCTTCGCCGTCTTTCCAATTTGCGGGAGTCGCGACCTTAAATTTGGCGGTGAGCTGAAGAGAATCAACTACGCGAAGAATCTCCTGAAAGTTTCGGCCCGTGGAGGCAGGGTAGGTTAACATCAATTTTACTTTTTTGTCAGGCCCAATGATAAAGACTGACCGCACAGTCATATTGTCCAACGCATTGGGATGAATCATATCATAAAGGGTTGCCACTTTTTTCTCAGGGTCGGCGATTATCGGATAACCCACGGTGCAGCTTTGCGTCTCATTGATATCTTTGACCCAGCCGTTGTGGGAGTCTAGGGGGTCCACACTTACGGCGAGTACCTTCACGTTTCGTTTTTTGAATTCATCCGTGATTTTTGCCATGGCGCCGAGCTCGGTCGTACAGACAGGGGTGAAATCCTTAGGATGCGAAAAGAGGATGCCCCAACCATCGCCAAGCCATTCATGAAAGTTGACAGTTCCTTGAGTCGTTTCTGCTGTAAAATTTGGTGCCTCATCTCCAAGTCTTAATGCCATGATGCCCTCTTTTCTGTAATAAAAATTGTGAATAAGAAACCCTGAGGTTTAACGATCCTATTGAGAAAGATTATTGTGTATTGATGCCTGAGTATTCTAGTCTGAATCCGATTCTACGTTAAGAAGTCTAAGGGAGTTTCCTGAAGATGGTCAATATAAAAGTGGGAAGAGGAAATATTGGGAAAAACAGCTTTCGATTTCTGATAACTCAAATTTGGTAATTTATTATAAATCAAGAGAAAGAAACGTAGAATGGAACCCACCTTACAAGTTGCGGTGATTATGGGGAGCAAATCTGATTGGGAGATCATGCAGTTAACCAGCCAGACATTGGAAAAGCTTGAAATTGCTCATGAATGCAAGGTCCTCTCGGCGCATCGAACCCCGGATGCATTGGCCGATTACATCACACAAGCTGAAACGCGCGGGGTCCAAGTTATTATTGCTGGAGCGGGGGGAGCGGCCCATTTAGGAGGAGTGATTGCCGCTAAAACACAATTGCCGATCTTAGGCGTTCCTATGCAATCTAAATCCTTAGGGGGCTTGGATTCCTTATTATCAATTGTCCAAATGCCCAGGGGGATTCCGGTGGGTTCCCTTGCGATTGGAAGTGCAGGTGCTGTCAATGCTGCCTTACTCGCCGCCGCAATTTTAGCTCTGGCTGACCCCGCATTGGCCCAACGGTTAAGGACTTATCGGGAAAAACAGACTGCAGCTGTGTTAGCTGACCAATTATAATCTGAATTACAGGTATGACTGATGCTGGGTCTCTGTTTGTATCCCTGGGATTAGTACGAGGGGATAACCTCATTTATTGGGGTTTGGGTCAATAAGCTGAAAACGGGGGACTGTCTTTCCCTCAAACCTAACCTGTTCCTGAAACATTTCTAAAGGTCTCACCCACCAACCACACTCTCCATAGAGGGCTTTGTACACGACCAATTTTTCTTCAGTTTCTGAATGTTTCGCAACTCCAAGGACCTGATAGGTGTGGCCTTTGTAATGCCGATACATGCCTAGTTGAAGCATAGAGCACTTCCTTTTTAGACCCTATTAAATTCAAGTATGCCCTCTAAAATTATTGGCATTAAGAGATTGTGCTGGATGTTGTTGACGATACGCATACAAGGCAATAGAGCTAGCCACCGTAACATTGAGGGGTACCCTGTCATTTACCTGTGTAATGCTGAAACGTCGTGGATATGGCAAAGGGGGAATTCCCATGCCTTCTTCACCAATCAGCAGTCGGATATCTTTTGGCCAATTTAAACCCGTAAGGCTTTCGCCTTGCATATCCAATGGAATGACCCATTGTAAGATTTCAGGATTGTGTAAATCCAAAACAGAGGGTCCTAAGTTTAGTGATTGAAGGAAGACCGTTCCACTGCTTGCGCGAATGACTTTAGGATGAAAGGGGTGAACAGATTCATGAAGAAGAATGACCTTCTGTACGTTAAAGGCTCGACAGGATCGGAGAAGTGCTCCTAAATTTCCTGGGTCTCCAATAGGGCAGAGTATTTCGAGGCCCAAGGGAGGTTCCCTAAGATTAAAGGCGGGAATTATTGGAGTGGGACAGACTAATAGGGGCGCCTGGGTGCCGAAAATATCTAATTCACGGAAGAGTTGCTTCGTGAGTATATAGGGCATCCCCATAGTCGAAGGAGGTTTAGGGATGTTATAGCCAGGAGGAAATAGGGTCTCATCGATAGAAGTGTCGCGATTGTTTAGGATTTCCCGGGTAAGTTTAGCGCCTGCTACCAAGCATTGTTGGTGGTCTTTACTGCCCTCAGATTCAAGTAATGTTCGCCATCGTTGGAACTGAGAATTGTGGCGACTGGTAATATGTCGGGTCACAGGCATGAGCAGATATGATTGGAAGAATGATACATGATGATCAATTTGTTTGAAGATGCGACTTTTATAAAACTGGTTTTGGTGTAAATACAATTATCATAACAAATATGGCTCAAGAGACCTATAAAAAAAACCGATAACGAAATACAACAACTGACTCCTCTCCTCCATCAATGAAGGGGAAATTCTGCGTTCATTGTCTACAAAATCCGAATATTGAAAGGTCATGAATTTATGGGCGTTCTCAAGGTCCAATCAGCCAATATCACGCCTGAAGTGGAAGACTATAATAAAGCTGTAGAATCGCTGGGAAGGATTCTTCGTAGTTTAGGGCGGCATTCGTTTGAACTAGAAGAACGGTCGGAAAAAGAGATTGAAAAGGATTTTGAGCGGTGGGCCATGCATGTGCTAGTTGGAGCGTCAATCAGCGATGAAGACATCCAAGATGAATGTGAGGGAATTCGCCGCGACTGGGGAGAACTCACGAAGTTTGTCAATCGTCATCGGCAACAAGAAAAAAATTATGTTGATCGCAATCTGCAGGATGTCAGAAATGTCCTTTGGGAATTTACCAACACTGTCGGGCGAGCCATCGTCGAAGATCAGGAATCGGATCGACAAGTCGATCGGTATTTGATCCAGTTGCGTTCTGCAACTGAAAACGGGTCGTTTGGGGAAGTCAAACAAGCGTTGCTTTCTGTCGTTCAAGGGATGAATGCGGTAATTGATGAACGTAAAAAACGACAACAACAGCGTTTCAAGAGGCTGGGTGAAAAATTGCGAGCGGTAGAACAGGAATTAGGAAGTGCACGAAAAGAAATGGCGTTGGATCCCTTAACTCGGTTGTATAATCGAGGGGCGTTGGATTTGCAGTTAGAGCGGACCGCGAGCGTTAGTTTCTTTTCGGAGACTCCAGCATGCGTGTTTATGGTGGATATTGATCACTTTAAGCAGATTAACGATACCCATGGCCACCAAGCAGGCGATGCGGTGATTCAGCAAATTGCCGATCGTCTGGTATCAACCTTTCCGCGAAAAACGGATTTTGTCGCACGATATGGGGGGGAAGAATTCTGTGTATTGCTTCCCGGTGCCAATCTTGAACTGTGCCGACGGTTAGGGGATCGGTTATTGGAAACGGTCCGTCGAGAACCATTTCATTATCAAAAGATCAGTATAGCTGCTACTGTATCAATTGGTGTGGCTGAGCTAGTGCCGGGAGAAGCGGTTTCAATGTGGTTGCTGCGTGCTGATCGTGCCTTGTATCAGGCTAAGGAGACTGGCCGAAATCAATTATGTACCGCCTTGGAAACGGTAAATGTCTTACAAGAGACTGTCTAGCTTGTAATAAGTATGGATTTTTAGGGAGAATGTCTTTTTAGTTAGCCTGTGATGGGGTAGTGAGTGTGAGATGTTTGAGAGCCAAATGTTGTATGTGAGTGATGTCTTCAAAATTTCCCAATCGTGTCTGGAAAAAACTCGCGATTTGGGGAATCCCTTCCATCATAAGTTTTAAAATTGCTTCCCAATCTTTTGTCTGAATAGTCAAGCGCCCTTGGCTTTTTTCACGGACACGGTCAATAGCCGTTTCTGGGTGAGAGACCATCCACATATCTGCTACTAAGCTTGAGATCGAGACGACATCTACCAAGGTTTGAAGATTCGGTGGAGTCTCAAATAATTCAGGCGTGTGGCTGAAGAGGATGGCGACTTGAAATTCTTCCGGCAGTTCCCATTGTTGGGCCAGCCAGGCTCCGACTTGAGAGTGGTCCACTCCCAAATGCTCTAATTCGAGCGCCGATAATTCGCTATGACTCTCATGGTCATGAACCTGTAATGCGATGAGTTCTTCCGTCGCTACTTCGTTTAAGGCTAAAATTCCGATATCTTGCAGCAGTGCGGAAAGGAACATGAGTTCGGTGTCAGGATGGCCAATATGCTTCCCAATGGCTCGAGCCGCAATGCTAGCAAGGATTGACCTTCGCCAGTATTGGACGTGGTTGATTGCGGAAGTTGAGGACTCTTTTACGTCTTTAATCAGTCGATAAAAACAGAATGAAAGAGCAAGGTTGGCTATGGTAGTAAACCCCAAAAGATTTACGCTCTGGATGATGCTGATGATTTTCTGGCGCCCCCCACTATAATAGGCAGAGTTTGCCATAAACAAAATTTGTGCGGCCATACCAGGATCCTGAGCAATCACATCCGCTAGTGCCGAAGCTTCTGTTTCCTCGGATTGACACATTTTAAGAATATTTGAAGCTAGAGGAGATAAAACCGGAAGAGATTTACAGGTTTTGATTCTTTCAAAAATCGTGTCTGTTTCTTCACATGGCTCGATGTCTAAAGGAAGTGACAGTTGCATGAAAGTGTCCTTGGTAAATGGGGGATATCCGCGCCGATCCAATGTTCTTGTGTTGCCTGATTCTTCCTTCCTTTTTCGGTGCAAATCTCTCCGGGCTTAAGAGGATGCTTAAGGGTTGATGGAGATGCCGGTCGACCACTAGGAGGGATTGGGCGGATTATGAGAAAAGGGTCCCACAACTATAAATTTTTTCACATGATGTGCAGTATGTTCATAGAACGGATGAATACCAGCATTCGATTCCTAGTCTAAAGGTCAAAGGGGCTGCTTGAAATCCACGAAATTCTTCATAGGACGAATTGGTCAGGTTTTCTATGGCAGCATACCATTGCCAGCCTGGAGCAGGGTAATAGGTGAGAGTTGCGTCAGCTTTAGAATATCCTCCCACGCGGGTTGTCTGAGTTGGAATTTGAAAATCCAACCGTGAACTGAGAAAGGTAATTCGGCTACTGAGGCTAACTTTTGAGGACAACTGCACTATTAGTCCAATACCGCCCCGCCATCTTGGACGATTTCTCAATGGTTCCCCGGTTTGGATAAGTCGGGTCGCTAAATAAGTCAGATTGCTTTGAAATGTTATGTTACGGATTGGAGTGAGTTTTAGCGAAAACTCTATTCCTTTGGTAACAGCCGTATCCAAATTGGTGAGACGAAATTGGCCTTGAGCCAGAAGGGCGGGATCAAGATCGATAAGGCCTTCAAAGCGGTTGTCAAAATAGGCGACCGACGTTGTGAATTCTTGGTTGGGGGTGTGAAAATCCATACCAATGTCCCATCCCGTGCTGGTTTCCGGTTCTAAGGCGGCATTGCCGATAACGGGATCGCCCAGGCTGGCGAGACCTGGGAGCTTAAACCCTTTGCCATATGATCCACGAAGATTCAGGAGGGGCAGTAGCTGAAATCGGATACTGAATCTAGGGCTCACTCGTGGTTGGGTCTGTTCAGCCAGATCTAGTCGGGCTCCGGTATAAACGGTTAGATTTTCCCATGCTGTTGTGGTGAGTTCAAGGAAACTTCCACCGTAGGTTCGGTTAAGCGAAAAATCAATTGATTCTCCAGGCTGGCCTCCGAAGGAACTCAAATCTTGTGTCCCATCTCGGGTTCCGCGTTCGTAGGTGAGTTGTCCTCCAAATGAAAAGGTTGAAAAAGAGGTGAGGTCCCAAGTTTCGGTGAGGCGGCCTTGATAGCGGCGGTAATCGGTGGTAAAGCGGGTTGGCGGAATTTGAAAGACAAGAGGTGAGGAGAGAACTCCAGGATTCACCACATCTTGATTCCGTTGGGAAAGACTGAGGAAGATCTGATGATGCCATCTTTCAGGACTTTCTAGTGATGCAGTAATACCAGTGAGAAATGTTCGGGTTTGGCGTTTTTCCGTTTCCCGTAACAGCGCTAATGTGGAGCCACCACTACCTTCTGGAAAACTCCGGATAGAGGAATGAGCATATTGGCCTGTTATGCGAAAATTCCATTGAATTCCTGAGTTCATGCCAAGGTTCCAACCAATTGCCTGTTGAGAAAAGGCATCCTTCTCTACCTGTTCCTCATTGCTAGCATGAGAAAGTGAAAGTTGAGCTGAGAGGGGACCGAGAGTCGTATGGCCTTGAAGTACCCCTTTCTGTGCATCAAAACGTCCTCCTTCTAGAAGGACTCGAGCCTTGGAATCTTCCTTTTGGGAGTCTGTGACCAAATTAATGGCCCCGGCCATGGCTTCCGAGCCATAAAAGGCCGAGAGGGGACCACGGACAATCTCTACACGAGTGACCTGGTCAATTGGAATCGTTGATAAGTCGACGGCTCCTCCGCGCTGGTCTGTAGAATCATTTAAAGGGATACCATCTAACATGATTAACGTAAAATTGGGGTCGGCACCTCGTAGATAAATTGAACTGAGTCCTCCACGTGGTCCCATTTCATCAAGATGGACTGCGGGGATCTGTTGGAGAATGCTGCTGAGACGATTGGGTTGCATGAGAGAAAATTCGTGATGGTCGAGGACCGTATAACTTTGAGTTGAACGGTGAAGTCGAGTAGGATGCGCTGTTCCAGTGACGAGAATAGGGTCAAGAGTTGGGACAGGTCTTTCTTCAGTTCGACCCAGGGATTTGTCGAATGGCCCTATTTCCAAAAGCAGAGTCAACCCAATCAAGAGTACAATGAAGGAATTTCTGTGAGGTTCCATACACGCTGAATGGCCCAGTGTTGTTGCAGTTGATTCAAGGCCTATGGGATGGTACGGGTTGTGGAGTGTAATCCCTAGTCTTTAGATTCTTTCCTGAATTTGTTTTTGTTCAATCCCAAACCTATTATGCCTCAACCAGGTTTTCGAACCAAACCATTGGAAACATCGGCTATGCCGCCTGGTGTGTTCCATTTAGTGGCGAATGAAGGAGCCGAACGGTTTAGCTACTATGGCATGCGAGCCATTCTTGTGGTGTTTATGACGAGCATGCTTATGAACGCTCAAGGAGAACTTTCTCCCATGGAGGAAGTTGAAGCCAAGAAATATTTCCATTGGTTTTTGTCTTCTGTATATTTTTTCCCATTTGTTGGAGCCCTCTTGGCGGATGCGTGGTGGGGCAAATATAAAACCATCATTATCCTTTCTCTGGTATATTGTGCCGGCCATGTGGCCTTAGGCCTTGATCATACTAGGCTAGGTTTAATCGTTGGGCTGACGTTAATTGCCATCGGGTCCGGCGGCATCAAGCCTTGCGTCTCGGCCAATCTTGGGGACCAATTTGGTCCCATGAATCGGCATTTGTTACCTCGGGCGTTTTCATGGTTTTATTTCGCGATCAATGTTGGGGCGTTTTGTTCAATGATGGTGACTCCTTTCTTATTAAAGCAATTTGGTCCAGGATTGGCCTTTGGTGTTCCAGGCCTTTTAATGTTTCTGGCCACCCTGATTTTTTGGTCCGGGCGGCGACAGTATGCCCATGTTCCTCCGGGACTTTCAGGGGTGATGGAAGAATTGAAAAACTCCAAAACCCGACAAGATATTCTCAAGCTTGTCGGTGTCTATTTATTTGTCGTGCCATTTTGGTCGCTGTTTGATCAAACGTCCTCTGCGTGGGTGCTCCAAGCGCAACATATGGATCGTCATTGGATGGGGGTGGAATGGCTCCCTTCACAAATTCAAGCGATCAACCCGATCCTTATTCTCCTATTCATACCGTTATTCGTGTATGTGATTTATCCTCTCTTGGGACGATGTGTACAATTGACCGCCTTGCGGAAAATGTCTATAGGATTTTTTGTGACCGTTGGTGCGTTTATGATTTCAGCCTATATTGAACAACTTATCGAACAAGGGCAGACACCACCAATTGCCTGGCAAATATTGGCCTTTGTCGTAATGACAACCGCTGAGGTAATGGTGTCCATTACCTGTCTGGAATTTTCCTATACTCAAGCCCCACTCAAGTTGAAGTCCCTTGTAATGGGTCTCTTTTTATTATCTGTTTCGGTGGGGAATGGATTCACTGCGCTGGTGAATATGTGGATACAAAACTCTGATGGTTCCGTGGCCTTGACCGGGCCTGCCTACTATTGGTTCTTTGCTGGTGTGATGTTTACGGTCGCCTGTCTGTTTCTTCTAGTGGTGAAGAGGTATCAGGAAACCATTTACCTGCAGGGTTCCGAGCAGAAAGCGTGAGGATCAGGTTGAATGGTAACAAGAAACTATCGAGTGTGGGGCGAAGAAGAAGATTCTTGTCGAAGGTACAATATTTGGTTGACCCGAAATGCCTGCTCATAATCTCCCGGGTGGATGTATTGTGAATGAAAACAGCGGCCATCAAACACCATGAGTCGATTAGGTCGCATTTCAACGAGGTGCAGTAGTTCCCAATAGGCGTTTCCATCGTTGATATATCGATTATCTCGACAAGCAAACAATGGGTTGAAGATCATACTGTTTTGAAAGTTTTCATATCCTTCCGGGCTTGCTAAAAAGTCATCGCTCAATTCCAATTGGTTGGCTAATTCTCGGATTGTGACATCTGGCATAATAGGAATTCGTTCGAGATCTGTTGGTCGATGGCGATACAGTCCAGTCCCACCTGTGCAAAATCCTTCGGGATTGAGGTATATCATCGCAGTCACGTCTTGATCGATATGCGGTTGACGTTGCCCAATATTTAACCGGAAATTCTGCATCTTGATCCCTTGAAAGACGACCGGTTGAGGGGAAAAAAACGGAAAGAGTCGACATCCCCACATTTGGCTCAACTGATCGATCAGGGGTTGGGTGTTTACGGGAAGACTTGCCCGGACACCCGGAAAATTGCCCACTATTTCGAACCGATCAGTATAGGGTAGATCCAAGGCAGCTTGAAGAATATCCTCCGAATGGAGATAGAAATGATCGGCCATGATCACTTTATGCCGACCCAAACCGAATTCATGAACTGTCAGCTCGAGATTGGGATTGACAGCGAATAAGTCTGGGCGGAGTGTCCGAGGCATCAAATCGCTTTAGGGGAGGAGTGCGGTAAAATATAGTAAGGAAACTGAAGTATGGTGCGCCGAATGCGGTAGGAGAGTCAAGTCTGAGCAAAAAGCGAACTACAGAGAAAACAGTACCTGTTCTTACGCCCTTTAACAGGAGGCTGAGCAGATGACCGCTTACTATCGAGAACGGTTAGAGACTATTCGGGAAGCCTTCCCAAAGCCGATTTCTGATCGAGTACATGATTCCTATTTCATTCATAGCGTGATGCGAGCCATTGATGCAGTCGATGCCCTGAAAAGTGAACGCCCCATATTAGGGGAACGCCAACCCCTAGAATATCAAACGGCAAAGGACTGTCGATTAGCAGAGACTGGAAAGAGCGTCGAGGAGGTCACCCAGGAACTCGTGCAATATTGTGAAGGTCTGACCTTATGGGGCCACCCACGAACGCAACAAAATGTGGTGCCTCCGGTCACCATCTCTTCCTTAATTGGAGTGCTCCTCTCTTCGCTTCATAATCCTAATTTGGCATGGGATGAATATAGCCATCGGGTAGCATTTGCCGAAGTCGAAGTTGTTGCAATGTTGGCTGCGCTCTTGGGCTATGACCCGGAACGGGCTGACGGAGTGTTTACCTTTGGTGGGACGGGCACGGCGTTGTATGGCATGAAAATAGGGTTGGAAAAAGCCTTACCCGGATCCATGGATCAAGGGATTCGTGAAGATGCAGTCCTGTTTGCCAGTGACGGCAGTCATTATTGCCGATACAACATTTCAGGGTGGCTGGGGCTAGGAGCCAAAAATCTTATGACAATTCCTTCGACAGGGTTGAATGCTATAGATGTAGACCAACTTCGAAAAGAGGCTACCCAAGCTCTTCAAGACGGACGAAAGATTGGGGGAATTATTGCCACACTGGGGACTACGGATGTCTTCGGGCTTGATGACATTCTCGCGATTGCCGTTCTTCGAGATGAATTGGTTCAAGAATTTCAGTTGCCTTATGTGCCGCATATCCATGCCGATGCGGTTATTGGATGGGCATGGTCAGTATTTACGGATTATCCATTCGAAGAAAATCCGTTAGGTTTTCGTCCACGGACGCTTCGTTCTTTAGCCGGGGCCTGCCGCTATATAAAAAATTTGTCCTGTGCGGATTCCATCGGTATTGATTTTCACAAATCAGGATTCGCCCCCTATATTTCCAGTTTGCTTTTGGTAAAAGATCAGGCAGATCTCACCCGGCTTCGGAGACCACAAGAACATATGCCGTATCTTTATCAGTTTGGAGAGCATCGTCCTGGGATGTATACCCTGGAAACTTCTCGACCTGGTACCGGAACGTTGGCGGCTTTTGCGAACCTTAAACTCTTTGGCAAGGAAGGGTTACGGGTCATTATTGGGCATATTGTCGAAATGACTCAGTTGCTTCGCGAGTATTTAGAAAGTCATGCGTGTACCACTGTCTTGAATAGGGAAAATTTTGGACCCGTGACTTTATTTCGGGCCTATCCGGATGGGGTGGATACTTTTAAAATCAAAGAGAAGGAACTACAGGATCGGGCTTATCGAGGCATTCTCTTACAGCACAATGAGTACAATCGAAAAATTTTTGAATTTGTCCATAAGGAGGGAATGGCCGGGCGTGGAGTGATGTTGTCGTTAACCGATTGTTACCGAAAAACTGAATATGGTGAACCGATCCTTGCCTTGAAATCATTCATCTTGTCCCCGTTTGTAGATAAAGAAAATGTGGAAATGGTTGTGAAAAAAGTGTTGGAAGCCAGACATCTGCTGGCAAGAGGAAAAGATATTGGCTGAGGAATTGAGGGAAAAAGTACCGAATTAGGAAGACCGGATGGTAATGAAATGTTTCAAGATTCCTATCAAGTAAACAAAAGGAATGTTTTTTCAGTCTGCTTTATGCCATTAAAGAGACCAAAAAAAACTTTAGAAAAGACCAACTCTTGATTTTTAGTTATGGGAGGCTCGTTGATAGGCAGGTGGTTATTAGGGCACGGAGACAAATGCCAAGCCTGTTAATGGGGAGAATTAAAAGGAGTAGTCGCCGTGGGCCTTGAGAAATTTTGGTGCGAGTATGCGGCTTTCGGCTGCAAGAAAACCACGCTCTCTAAAACCGTGATAGGTAATAGTAATTTCAGTTTCCGGACCGCGCCAGGTATATTGCTGATTCAACCCCCGTACCATGCCGCCATGTAATGGATCGTTTTTCCCAAATTTACCTTCCAAATACTGCAATAATGATTGATGCGTCGTGGCTCCTTTGTAGTGAAAATGAGCTCGGGCATATTGATCATCCACGCTATAGAGTTTAACCGATTCCATAGGAATGCCGTTCACATGAAGTTCTTTTTGTTTGAAAGTATAGACGTGGAGGCTTTGTGAGGCATCAATTTGCTCCAGGTCGTTCCTATTTGCCAATGGATTTCCCCATTCTATGTCTAGGAACCCTTTTGGGTCTTGTTTAATCGGTGTGCCGCCAAACGTTGTCCCAATGAGGACAAACCAGAGAACAATGTTGATGCCAGCCCATTTAAAAAGAGAAAATGTCATTGGCCAAGGAAATAATAAAGCAGATTCATTAGTTCGATGCACGGTACCATGCCTCGTCGATGAAGGCAATTTGCCTTACTGTGAAAGGAAAAACCTAACTGATAGCCCTAAGTATGCAATACTTAGTAGAAAGACTGTGCAAATGGGTTAGACCGAATGAAAGGCGGGTTGGAGTTCGGAAAGAGCTAGGTTTTCGGCAGTTGTTGTTATTCGATCCAAGATATCGGGCTTCTTTGTTTTTCCCCCGTTTAAGGTAATCCATTTATCCGGATTATCCAAAATTGCTTGTACCAGTTTAGTGTGGAGTAGGTGTCCTGCGCATTGAGCTTGAAAATGTCCAATAATAGGGAATCCTATCAAAGAAAGGTCACCAATGAGGTCTAAAACCTTGTGTCGAACGCATTCATTGGGAAATCGTAATGCGTTCTCATTAACAAGACCAGATTCTGAAAACACAACGGTATTATTGAGCGAACCTCCTAAACCCAACCCACGAGACCACAGAAATTCCACTTCATGTCGGAAGGCGAATGTACGAGCGGGCGCGATATTCCTAGTGAACTCCTGTGGTGTACAAGAATGGTGATAGTTCTGTTGTTGGATCAGTGGATGGGTGAAGTCGATGAAATAGCTAATCCGTGGTAATGCTGATGGTAGAATAGAAATTGATCGTTTTCCATCCTCGACGTGTATGGGCTGTACGATTTTTATATAACTTCGAGGCTCTCCTTGGGAAATAATTCTGCAATCTTCTATCATTTCCACAAAAATGATGGCACTTCCGTCAGCGGCGGGGACTTCATGCCCTTGTAATTCAATATACGCATTATCGATTTCAAGTCCAGCCAAAGCAGCCAATATATGTTCCACAGTTTGTACCTGAAAGACATCAGATTGTAAGGTGGTGCAGTGATCAGTTTGTCCTAAATATTGAATGGTGGCCGGAAAAGATGAGAGGTGCCCCTCGATTTGTTTTACGAAAACGATGCCTGTATCCACTGGAGCTGGATGAAGGGCCAGAGAGCATAGGTTTCCGGAATGGAGGCCTATCCCTGACAAAAATCCAGATTTAGCAAGAGTTTGTTGTTGTCGCATGGAATGGGGAAAGGTGAGTCTACAAAAGCAATCTCTTAGGTGAAAGCAAGACTTATACTAGTATCGAATAGCCGAAAATAGCGGATTTTTTATAGGGATTTCAATAAACCTGGTGTGTGTTGTTGTAGGAATACCACAAATGTATCTTTTTTTTATTGTGGTCTGTCTGTTTTCTTTATCAAGAAAATGGGAAACCGCTCATTTTACCTGAACGGAATGAGGGGTTGAGGTATCCGTAAAAATATTTAAGAAACGCAATGATTCGCTGTCTTTAGAAGGGTTGGTCCAAGTACGGGCTAATTGTCTAATAATGCCCCGGTGCTTTAATGACAGGCCCGAGGCCTCGAAAATCTTTTCGTAGAGCAACCATTTTTGGGAGGGGTTTTTCAATAATGTTTGAATCAAGGTTTCGGGTTTTGTTTTCAGGTTATTGGATAGGTGTTGTACAGCTTTTTCAATGCTGTGATAGGGGGGGGCTAAATTAAGTTGGTTGTAAAACATTTGGAGGTGTGAACGATAATCCTCCCGTAGTATATTCATTGATTCAGTATTCACAGCTAAGTATAAATTATTATATTTTGTAGTATCGCATGGTTGGTACATGCTAAAGAGAAAGGGCGTGGTTTTGCAAGTCAGGCGGAGGTTTCTTCCGCCAGATTGTGGAAAAAGAGATGGAGATCGCTTGTGGTATTCGGAATTTGAGGGCTGGAAGAGATTACTTAATGGCCGCCAACATATCTTTCATGGCCGGTTCTTTTAATTTTTGAAGGGCTTTGGCCTCGATCTGACGAACCCGTTCGCGAGTAACCGACATGCTCTGCCCGACTTCTTCAAGCGTCCAGGGTTCATCTTGTCCAATTCCAAAACGAAGTCGGATGACCATTTGTTCTCGTGGTGTGAGAGAATCCAATATTCGTTCGACCTGTTTGTTTGTTTCCTGACGGGAAACAGGCCCATCTGGGGTGATTGTCGTTTGGTCAGGGATGAAGTCTGTGAGAAAGGTATCCCCTTCCCCAACGGGTGTTTCTAGGGAAATGGGATCTTGAAACGCCTGAATTGTTTCATGAACTTTTTCACGACTCAGATGGAGCGCTTCCCCAATATCTTCAACTTGGGCCGGACGCGCATAACGTTGCGTCAATCGCTTGGATGTTCTCGCAATTTTATTTGAGATTTCATTGAGGTGCACTGGGACACGAATCGTACGAGACTGATCTGCCAATGCCCGAGTAATTCCCTGCCGAATCCACCAGGTGGCGTAGGTGCTAAATTTAAATCCCTTTTGATATTGGAATCGTTCTGCGGCCTTCATCAGTCCGATATTACCTTCCTGCACCAGATCGAGAAAGGCCAACCCATGGCCAGTATATCGTTTGGCAATATCAACGACCAGCCGCAAGTTCCGTTGCACTAATTCAGATTTGGCTTTTTCTAATTGATACTTTGCTTTTTGCAGATGTTGGCAAAGAGACTGCAACTTTTCCTGCTGATGCGGATGTATTTTCCCCAACATCAATAATGTGGCCTTGAGTTTCTCAATGGCAGGCGCGGATAGTCCAGTTAATTCAGCTGATTCTTTTAGGACTGCAACGGCTTCGTCTTTTTCATGGCCTTTTTTGAGGCTCTGACTGAGTTGGAGGCCTTGTTTGATTATTTGGCGAATGGCTCGAGAAGCCAAATCAATTTCTTTAGCCAGAACAATTTCAGAATCCTTATTCAATAATGGACGACTGCCAAAGGATTTAAAGTATAAGGACTCCAAGGCAGGGTTATAAGTTTTAATAGTGGATTTTGGGTCCACGGATTTATCCGTGGGGGCATCAGTGTTCTGAGGAGGTTCCATAACACTTTGAAATTTCATGATATGTTCCTAACGAAATTCTATTTTTAAAATGTTTGAAAAACTTTTTACTTTAGTCACAGTCCAGATAAGGCTAAATAAAGCAAAAATCAAGCCAATTTAAACTGCGACCTGTTATAAACTACTTTGGATTATGAGAATGCTGGTGGATTTTTATGCTAATTCATTTATCGTTGTTTCGGCTTAATTGGGAAACATTAAAAGTTTAAGCTCATGAAAATAAAGGAAAAAATGGCACTATTTTCAAGGAATACTTTTTCGGATGAGAAAGGGTTCCCAATAAAGATCGGCATAAATACCAAATCCCTGGATGGGCCAATTGGGGAAAATGAGCAAATAAGTAGAAAAATTGTCTAGAGCCGGAAGAATTTGCGGAGATAATTGACGGGTGCGTTAATTTTCCTACACATCGTTGCAGAAACGGTCCAAATCCTGTTCTTGCCCAATCATGACCAGCACATCACCTTTTTCAACAACATCATCGGGCTTTGGGGTAAAATTAAACGTCTCCTCGGTCATGATTCGCCCTTTGACCATGCGACTGACTTGTTGCTTAATTCCAATGATATTTAAGTTATGTTGTCCACGTGATTTAATTTCTTCCAAACTAAGTCCTGAAAGAGATTCTGAAACAGAGACCTCTTCAACGCTATACCCTGGTGATAGTTCCAAATATTCAATAACCCCGGGGGAGACGAGGCGATGAGCTAATCGGATCGCGGCATCTCGCTCTGGGTAGATGACCTCATCAACACCTAAGTTCATTAAAATTTTACCCTGAATTGGAGCGACGGCTTTTGCCACAATGGATTTGACCCCCATTTCCTTCAAAGTTTGGACGATGAGAATGCTGGCTTCAATGTTCTCTCCGATACTGACGACAGCGACGTCGACATTTTGTGCGCTGACGGCCTTTAGGGCCCGCTCATCAGTGGCATCGCATTGGACAGCGAACGTGGCAATATCGCTAATAGCCTGAATACGTTCCTCGTCTTTGTCGATGGCCAGCACTTCACAGCCCTTTTCTACCATAGTTTGGGCCACACTGTATCCGAAACGACCGAGGCCAATAACCGCAAATAATCGTTTCATAAGAGATTAAGAAAGTGGGCGAAGAAGAAAGGGATCACCAGTCTAGAATTGTCAGGACTACGGATAATATTGGGGTAGATAGACAAAGTTAGGTAGGCTTGGATTCTTCTTCAATCATAAGGCTGATCATGGGGGGTGTCAAGAAACGGAAGAGACCCCGGAGCCTCCACCTTTTAAAAAATTTTTCCATCATTTGGAAGGGTATCGAGCGAAGGAATCCCACTGGTAGAATCTGAACCAATGAAATATTTCCAAGCGGGCGAACGCATTCATTTGATCGATAAAAAGGAGCGACATTATACGCTCACCCTCAAGACTGGAGAGATGTTTCAGCATAGTGGTGCCTACATTTCTCATGACGCAATTATTGGAAAGCCTGACGGTAGCACTGTGGAATTGTCTAATAAGAAAATGATGATCGCCGTTCATCCTACACTCGCGGAATATTCTTTGAAAATGCCCAGAGGTGCTCAGGTGATCTATCCAAAGGATTTAGCCATTATTCCCCTATGGGCGGATGTCTATCCTGGTGCCAGGGTATTTGAGGCTGGAGTGGGTTCAGGTGCTCTCACTATGGCGTTGTTACGCGCAGTTGGGGACCGTGGCTGTGTGGTTAGTTATGAGGTGCGTGAAGATTTTGCGGTAACGGCTACCAAAAATATTGAACGATTTATGGGAAAAGTTCCGAATCATTTTCTGCAGATTCGTAATGCATATGAGGGGATTGAAGTTGGGGAGGGGACATCCTTGTGGCTTTTTGATCGGGTGGTGTTAGATATCCCAGAACCGTGGCAAGTGGTTCCCCATGCAGCACGAGCCCTGAGGGTTGGTGGCATCTATTTGAGTTATGTGCCTACTGTTCCCCAAGTGATGCAAACCGTTCAAGCGTTGGAAGAAAGCCGAGTCTTCACCTTAGTGCAAAATTTTGAAACCCTGCTTCGGACATGGAATGTAAAAGGTCGAAGTGTGCGACCGGATCATCGGATGGTTGCACATTCGGGGTTCATTACAGTCGCCAGGAAGGTCGATTCGCGAATGTGGCAGACTGAACCATGCGATGATACGAATGATGTAGCAGGTCGAATTATTTACCCCATCAAGGAGGATGATAATCGTGAAAATGGCGTAACGACCCTTTAAATACAGCTGGTCAAGCCAGGAGAATGAAAAATTAATGAGTGTGTCGGTTAAAACGATTCTTATTGCCGATGACGATGAAGACCTCAGGCTACTGGTACAGGTGACGCTCGAAAATTCTACCTATCGAATTCTCACCGCAAAAGATGGATTGCAGGCAATGAATGTTGTGAAGGACAACATACCTGATCTTCTCATTATTGACTGGATGATGCCAAGGCTTAATGGCTATGAGGTCGTGAGTCAACTTCGACAGAATCCCCATACCATCACTTTGCCAGTGGTTATGTTGACGGCAAAGGACAGTCGGGATTCTCGAGAGCAAATGGCTCCTCTCGCCCTTTCCGGTTATTTAGTCAAACCGTTTAGTCCGCTGGAATTAATTAACAAAGTGAAAGAAATTTTGGAAAGATGAATTCCAAATCTTCAATGACGGCTGAAGGTCAGACAGGCCGTCCTCAGAAAACAACCAAGAAACATATCCAAAGAAGGACTGTCGAGGGTCAGTTGCAAGCCGCCAAATCTCAGCTCTTGGTGTATGCCAAAGACCTTAAAAAGATGTTGGAAAAAGAAGAACAAAAAACCAAGCAACTCAAACAGGCTCATGCCCAATTACTCACGTATGCAAAAGATCTCAAGCTTGCCTTAGATGCCGAACAGCACAAAAATAAGGAATTAGAACAATCCTATACGGATACCATGCTCCGGTTGAGCAGAGCTTCACGGTATAAAGATGAAGAAACTGGTGCACATATTGAACGGTTGAGTCATTATGCGAAATCGATGGCCTTACATATTGGGTGGGATTCGAAGCGGGCTCAGGGCCTGTATTCCATTGCCCCTATGCATGATGTGGGCAAGATAGGTGTGCCGGATGCGGTGCTGGGGAAACCTGGGCCACTGACGGATGAGGAATGGGAAGCGATTAAACAACATCCGCTCCTTGGGGCAAGTCTGTTAAGTGGATCGGCCTCTCCATTGTTGGAGATGGCCAAAGAGGTTGCCCTTACCCATCATGAGCGTTGGGATGGAAGCGGCTATCCCCGTGGGTTAAAAGGAAAAAAGATTCCCTTAACGGGCCGGATAGTGATGTTGTGCGATCTTTATGATGCTTTGCGTAGTCGACGACCATACAAATCCCCGTTCTCGCATAGGAAGACCGTGGATATCATGTTGAATGGGAATGAGCGAACTAAGCCATCCCACTTTGATCCGCATTTATTAGAAGCGTTTCGAGAAATGCATCACCAATTTGATGAAATTTTTTCTGCCGTTCAAGAAGAAAAAGATTCTCAAAAAAATTAAGGATAAGCCAGTTTATCGAGGGTGCTCAATAGGATATCGCGCTTCTTCCCACGCGTTCATGCTGCCTTCTACATTGTAGACATTTTTATATCCCAGACTTATTAGCGTTTCAGCAGCGATGTTGCTGCGATGCCCAGATTGGCAATACACCACCACATGACTTTCGGGGCTGGCTTGTAATTCACGATGGCGATTCTGAATGTCTCGGAAGTCGATATTAAAATCTGTTCCGGGGATGTATCCTCCTTGGTGTTCTTCTGGAGATCGAACATCAATTAAGACGAATCCTTTTTGACTTGGTTGGCTGGCCTTATCCATGCCGGCCTTCAATTGCTGGACAGTTAACAGATAAGGCTCAGCATCTGCAAAGTTGGGTGCCAAAGCGAACAGCAAAAGAAAAAATAAACTGAGAAAGGATATTCGCATCATCATTCGACTCCTTTCTGAAACTGATACGGCATACACTCCCAAAGAAAGAAAAAATAGAATGGGTTATCTTGATAAAATTGTAAGTCTCGCTGAAAGACCTGGTCAAGCACTGATGGGAGGAGAACAGGTCTAAAGGGCTTGGGAGTTAGCGCGACGATGGAGTGGCGCGAGTTAAATCTTCAAGGGTCAGGAGCGAAAAGAGGGCTAGGCCTTGTTGTGTAAGATGATCATGGTTATCTGTTTCAGATCTATCCACAATGACAAAGGCATGGCTGACTTGTAGTCCCTGATCACGTGCTGCATTGGTGGCCTTAAGAAGAGAGCCTCCTGTAGTGAGGACATCGTCCACAACTAACGCCTTTTCTCCTGCATTAAATGTCCCTTCGATTAATTTGCCTAAGCCATGATCTTTGACTTGTTTGCGGACGACAAATGTGCGCCATTCTTGTTGTGGGTCTGCTGTAAAGGCAAAATCTGAAATACTCGTTGCCAATGGAATCGCGCCAATTTCCAATCCGCCAATCAATTGAAAATTCTGGGTTTTGAGAAGATCATAAGCCAATTGCGCCACAAGGTGACGGGAGTAGGGGTGAGCCAATACAATACGACAATCCACATAATATGGACTGACCTTTCCGGAAGCTAAACGGAACCCTTCCCGGGCGTTCCATTTAAAGGCTTCAAAATCGTGAAAGGCTTGAATAAGGGCGGCTTTAGACATATGAGTGAAAATGAAAAGGTTTGAAGAAAAAAATAATGAGGATGCAAGAACTGTTTTCTACCATTATGCCTTTCGAAATCGCAAGGAAACCAATTTGTTAATTCTCAACGTTCGTATTAAGCGAATCGGCAAAAGGAGCGTGGGACATGTACAAGGTCAGGAAGCGACCGTTTAAAAAGGAAAAGTCGCCGGTCTTATATAACATCTTAGAGAACTATACCGACCACGATCCGCCAGGCAACGTGATGGTTTGTGCCATGACCGGGGCAGATAATATGACTATGCGCACGCAAGTGCTGGCGGAAAGTTATGATATTCCCAAAGAAACGGTGGAACGGTTGCTAGCTGAGGGAGGCATTTATGTTTACCCGCAAGAGGGCTTGCTCGTCACCAAGGGGGCGTTTGTATGTCGGGTGGATTCAACTGGAAAAGAACCCCCTCAAACATGGGTCATGGATGTCGAACAATATGCGGCCGCAGAGCGTTTACGCCAGAGTTATGGATTGACGCTTGAGGAAGCTATGGAACGCGTGTTTTATCGTGGTTTGCCACAAGAATTACAAGATCGCCTGAAGAAGCCGAACTTGGGTCTAGATTATGCCACTCTTGAATCGACCGTAGCGGCCAGCGGTGATATTCGCTACATTGATTTTCGAAAAGATTGGTCTCCACATTTTAAGCGGAAATGTGTTATGCCAGATGGACGCTTAATCGAAACCAGCGGGTTGGATGATTTTGCCAAATTGCACGGAACCACCGTGGAAGAGGCTCGAACTTTATTGGATCATGGCGGTACGTTGGAGTTGAAGGATCGCGGGGTATTGGCCTGTCAGATTATCAATGGACAACCTTCAGTCGCACGGTTCAATGCGCGTCAATATAGCAAAGCCAAATCAGTAGCCAAGGAAAAAGATCTTCATCTTCTTGATGCTCTTAGTGAAGTAGCCTATAAAGATCCCATTCTTATGCGCGCTCTTAGCCGCGCTGAAACGGCAAATTCCTAAGACGTCATTCCCGTCATCCTGAATGGCTTTTGGGGAATTGCTTGGCCGAAACGCGGTAATTATTTCCATCGAGAGAATCGAGAAAATATCAATAAAAACCGTGTTCGAGATCCCCTAATCTTGCTGAGGGTGAATGACCGCTGTTTGCCTTTCATGCTGCAAGAATGTTTTTGCTGTAGAAAAAGTCCCAATATTCTTATTTCATCGGTGAGGTGGATGGAGGTTTCACAGCATTTCCGGCCAAAGTCATTAAAAATTTGTGTGGGACCAGTTTGCTCAGCCAGAGGGCCAGACGTCCTTGCCACCCTATGGTTACTAAAGTTTTATTGAATTTCAGCGCCCGTAACGAGGTCTGAACGACTTGTTGAGGAGATTGTGCGAAGAAGACATGTTTGGGTTGATGCCCGGCCGTATGATGAAAGTCTGTGTCGGTAAATCCTGGGCAACAAACCTGTATCGTAACCCCTTGGTTTCGGGTTTCTCGGGCGAGTCCTTGTGAAAAGGCAATGAGAAAAGCTTTGGTGGCGGCATATTCGGTCATGTAAGGAATTGGAAAGAACCCAGCGACGGAAGCCACCGTAATGATGGTGCCTTGTTTGCGAATCAGCATGGCAGGCAAAAATAAGCGGGTGCTTTCCACAATCGTGTTGATATGCAATTGCAACATGGCTCGAATGTTTTCCAAGGGAAGGTCTACAAAATCTCCATAGAGCCCAAAGCCGGCGTTGTTGATCAAGACGGAGACTTCTGATCTGCAAGATTGAGCGAGGTCATACAAGCGTTCTGGGGCCTGCGGTTGACCAAGATCCATGAATTCCATCCAAACATTATTTTTTGCTTCTTGATGTATTTCCTTTTGTAAGGCTTCGAGACGTTCCCTATCACGTCCAATTAGGAGAAGGTCGTAGCCTTGATTAGCGAGGGCACGGGCATAGTCCGCTCCAATCCCACGAGAGGCTCCCGTGATCACAGCCAAGGGTGTAGATTGGCTCATGGGGATACCCTCCTTTTCTGCTTAAGAGATTTTTTCGTTTGCATGTTTTCATGACCCATTCTGCTCCCCAATTTTTTCTAGATTTTTCCTCGAAAGAGTAATTCCTGAACTGTTCGTTGAAAATATTAAGAATTCGCGTGTTTCTGCCGAAGAATTCATCAGGTACATGTGATGATTGGCCTACGGGTTACCTCTCTATGTAAAGCCTGGTAAACCCTTTCCTGGGATACAAGAAAACAAGGGTGGAAATGTCCGAAACGTATCAATCTGAATCTGCTACTGGCATTCTTGATGGGATAGAAATCGACCCTCTCCCGACTAAATCTTCCCAAGCCGGCAGTCTGGAACAAGCTCTAGCTGAAATTGAAGCTGAGGCGGGCGATTTGGTCAAGACCACCAAGCAGGTGATGGCATCGTTTAAGAAAATAAAGGACGCGGCCAAAGTCGGTGATCTGGTGAAGTTACGCAAATTATTAGATGAAGGTAAATCCGCCACATTGGGTTTGGGTTGTGACTTTGTGCGAACTCAAGAACGACTCAATTTCGATGAGGCCAGCTACCTTGCCGGGAAGGAATTCCGCCAAGAATTGCTGACGACAGCTCAACAAATGGGTGTAAACCTCTATGAACATGATGGTTATTTATTTTCCTATCCCGTCCTTTTGAAAATTTTACATAAAGAACGAGCTGTGTCTATCGATCGTATGCGGGAAAGTCGGTTGCGGCCGTCCGTACTCGTCAAGCGGCTTAAGGAAGTACAGAACAAACCTTTACGTTTTAAACCACAGACGTTCCTGGAAATGCTCTATACAGCGTATTCAATCGTTGTAGCGGGACGGGGTAAGCACCTGATTGGGAAGGGCACGGTCATTCCTCTTCTTGAACTGTATCAGTTGCTGACCTTATTGCCGTGGCAAGCCAGTGAATACACCCGGCAAGAGTTTGGACGAGATGTGTATTTGTTAGATAAGAGCGGAACAGTAACGACGAAAAATCATTATCGTGCCAATTTTCATGCGAGTACCGGTGTCCGGGATGTTTCGAGGACCTTGACCGTAATTGCCCAAGGAGGACGGGAAAAAACCTATTATGGGATTTCCTTTGTCAAAACGGGTTAACCAGACTGGCTTGTCAGTTAAGTTTCCCTAGGGGGAACCGACAAGAGGATGCAGGGAAAAAGGATATTGAGGGAAAAATTATGTCACCACAGGAATGGTTGAAAGTTCTTAAATCAACGTATCTTCAAGGGTTTATTCGTCGCGGAGGGTCCTCGGTAAAATTTGTCGTTGTGAAGGAAGCCGAAGATACCAAGGCAATGGCCTGTGGTGTCGGAGATTTAGCTAGAGAAGAAGGTTTTGTGACGATTCAAGCCGATTCTCGACAGACCAAGGTCCAACTGATTGATTTATTATTTCAAGAAATGGCCAAGCAAGTAGACTGGGAAGTTCTAACCTTTGATTGTGTCAAAAAATTATTCGATCGGAATGGTCGGCGCCTTCCTGACCAACGGGAAAAATGTAGTTGGACGGCAATTGCCTCATTGAATTCCTGTGATGAAGCCACGATTCAACGCGACGTCAATTCTTGGTTGGAGGGGAGTTTATTTCAAGACTTCCAAATGAGCCGGGAATTTCGCCTAGCTATGATCCAATTGTGCTTAGCTCAGCTTGACCCATCAGGGCGAGAATCCAAGGAGGCGAAAGCGATTCAGTCCTGGCTCCGCGGGGAATTGCGACAAATGTCAGTGCTCAAGAAACTTCTCATCTTTCAAAAAGTTTCGCGCAGCAATGCACGGGATTTCATTGCATCGTTTGCCCATTGGGTTCGCCTGCTTGGAATGCCGGGGGTGGTATTGACGATCGATATTTCTGCATTTATGAGCAAAAAAGGTGGGAATTCGAAATCACTCAGTTATTCGCCTTCGGCGGTCATGGACGCCTATGAAATGTTACGGCAATTCATTGACAGCAGTGACGATATGGAAGGTGTATTGCTCGTGGTGGTCACCCCCCAAGCATTTTTGTCTGATCAACGGTTAGGGCTGAATCGATATGAAGCCTTAAAACTTCGGATATGGGACGATGTGCGTGATAAAACTCGCCCGAATCCGTTTGCGCCCATGATTCGGATTACCGATCAAGCAGACATATTTGAAGAGACCCGGTTGGCAGTCAGAGTGGGAGGCCGCAAGGATGATGTGGAACATTTACGAGTGATTGAGTCGCTTCGGGCTGGTGTGCCAAGTCCGGGAGCCGTGAAAGCCCTCGGATGTCCTCAACCTACTGTCAAATCAAAATTTCAACAAATGCTGCAAGATGCTCAAGATAGTATTCATAAAGGTTGGACGACCAAAGGGTTGCTGATTGAAGGTGGTTTTGGCACAGGAAAATCGCATCTTTTGGAATCACTTCGTCATATGGCCCTGGAGTCTCACTTTGTGTGTAGCAAAGTGGTGATTAGTAAAGAAACACCCTTATATAGCCCGGCCCTGATGTTTCGTGCGGCAGTCGGAGCTGCTGATATTCCCCAAAAACGGGGCGATGCATTGGCGGAGGTGGCCGCCGATCTGAATTTTAAAAGCCCTCAGTACGCAAGTTTTTACGAATGGGTACATCGTCAAGGCGGAGAGATTGATGGGCGGTTTGCAGCAACGTTGTTTCTCTATGAGCGAATGGTGAATGATCCGGAGTTGAGTCATCGCATGATTCGCTTCTGGGCCGGTGATCCCCTATCGGATGCCGAGATTAAGCGATACCTGAAGTCGTGTGATGCTGATGCATCGTATCGGTTTGAGCGAGTGTCTCAGCTGGAAATGGCGTTGCAACGGTTTAAATTTGTGTCGCGACTCATGATTGCAGCGGGATATTCAGGATGGATTTTACTAATCGATGAAGCAGAAATTATTGGTCGCTACTCCTTTAAACAGCGTGCTCAATCGTATGCGGAATTGGCCCGCTGGCTGGGCCGTCTGGAAGCGTCAAGTTTTGCCGATTTGGGTTATAAATCCGGATTGGCAGCCGTGATGGCCCTGACGGATGATTTCCAAAGCGCCATTTTAGAGGAAAAAGGCGATCGAGAAAAAGTTCCAGAAAAATTGCGGGAAACCGGTTCGGAGACTGATTTAGTGTTGTCGCGTCAGGCAGAGCAAGGTATGCGATTAATCGAGTGCGAGCGAATTCCTCTTGTCGGGCCTTATGATCAGTTGATTGAAGATATATATCATAAGATTCGAACAATTCATGGTGCCGCCTATGGCTGGGAACCTCCTCAAGTCCCGACGATCGAGCGGTTGTCGAGTACCCGTATGCGAGAATATGTGAAGGGGTGGATTACTGAATGGGATCTCAAGCGATTAGATCCCAATCAAAAAGTGGAGATTGAGTTAACCGAAATCAAGCAAGATTACTCAGAAGATGTTGAATTAGAAGGTTCCCAGGATGACATCTTACAAGGGGCCCTGGCGAAATCTTCCTAATGTAAATATCCTGTGGATTTGTTTGGTCGGCCAAATGGCTGTCAAGCGCAATACCGCAATGTAGAACAGTCCGATATTCCCAAATTAAAAGGATACAGCTTATGGAGTTACGGCCTGAAGAGTGGTTTCAGACAATTCGACAAGAATATCTTCAACGCTTTGTTGGGCATGGTGGGTCATCGGTCAAATTTGTGGTGACCCCGTCTGAAGCCGATCGAGCCCAGCTACAGGAACAATTAGTGGCGTTAGCCGAAGAAGAACAATATGCGTGTGTACGGGTTGATGCCAGGGACACGAAAATCCATATGATGGACAAATTCTTTCATCAAGTGGCACGACGAGTTCCCTGGGATGAATTAGCCTCGCAATTTGTCCGTCGGCTGCTCCAAGAAAATGGATATAAAATTCCTGAAGAAAAAGATGATTTTTCAATGGCTGGAGTGGCTCGAATGAACGAACGAGCCGAACCTCTCCTGCGGCGGGATTTAAACAGTTGGTTGGAGCGGGCGATCTATCATGATCCGAATATGTGCCAGGAATTTCGTATGGCTATGATTCGTCTTTGCTTGGGCCAAATGGATTCGGGAGCGGAAAGCCCTTTTATGACGGAACCGGTGAAAGCGTGGTTATGCGGAGAATTGCGTCAAATATCTGCATTAAAGGAGGCGTTAATCTTTCAAAAAATTGTGCGGACGAATGCTAGGTATATGTTAGCGTCATTATCTCGTTGGTTTCGATTAGTCGGAAAAACGGGATTAGTTGTGTCATTAGACCTGAGTCGCTGTCTGGAAAGTAAAAAACCAACGTCTCCCGAGGGGTTGTATTATGGGGTTTCTGCTACACTTGATGCGTATGAAATGTTGAGACAAATAATTGATGGAACGGATGAATTGGAAAGTCTTTTGTTGATAGTTTCCGTTCCCCCGGAATTTCTGACGGATGTCAGACGTGGTCTCAGCCGATATGAGGCATTGAAATTGAGGATTTGGGATGAAGTTCGGGATCGACAATATCAAAATCCGTTAGGTGCACTTATTAGACTGAGTCCGGTCACATTGGGACAAAAGGGAGATGAAATCTCTGACGATCATTATGACCGGGTGGCCATGGCACATGGTGATGTGAGTCATCAACGGACCATGGAGGCGTTGCGGTCTGGGGTTCCCAATCGAGACGTCGTCAAAGTTCTTGGTAGTCACCAACCTGAACTCGAAGGTAAATTTCGAAGACTCTTACAGCAAATGGAGACTCATGCTCCTGCAGGGGAGCCTACAAAAGGTATGGTGGTAGAAGGGGGATTTGGGAGTGGAAAATCTCATTTGCTCAAAGCGTTGCAATATGTTGCGAATGAGCAAAATTTTGTCTGTAGCCCGATTGTCATTAGCAAAGAAACTCCCTTTTACAATATGGCCACTTTGTATCGGGCAGCCATAAATGATGCTCTCGTTCCTGGAAAGCAAGGGGATGCGTTAACAGAGATAGCAGGAGATTTGAATTTCCAAAGCCCCCAATATGCGGAATTATATGATTGGGTACATCGAAACGATTCAGACTGTGACTCGCGATTTGCCGCGACGCTGTATTTATATGAACGAATGATCAACGATCCAGAGCTGAGCCATCGGATTATCCGCTTTTGGGCAGGAGATCCATTAACCAATGGCCAATTAAAGAAATATCTTCAAGGGTGTGCTCCCGAGACGCCCTATGTGTTTGGGAAAATCAATGCACAAGAGTTGGCATGGCATCGGTTTCAATTCGTCTCGAAATTGATGTTGGCTGCAGGATACAAAGGCTGGATCTTGCTCATTGATGAAGCTGAAATCATTGGGCGATATTCTTTTAAACAACGGATGAAATCCTATGCCGAAGTCGCTCGCTGGTTAGGTGAATTGCAAGGAACGACTTGCCATGGGATAGCAGCTATTGTGGCCCTTACTGATGATTTTCAAAGTGTTGTGTTAGAAGAAAAACAAGATGCTCAAAAAATTGAACACTTGTCACAGGTGGGAGAATCTGGCGAAGTGGATCTTTTAGCGACGGCAGCTCTGAAAGGGGTGCGGTGTATTGAAGGAGAAAGTGAGACATTGACTCGACCCTATGAACGGATGGTTGATGCGTTGTATGAGCGACTTCGAATATTACACGGATCCGCCTATAGCTGGAGTCCACCGCCTGTTTCCTCAGTGGAAAAATTATCAAGTACCCGGATGCGCGAATATGTGCGGGGATGGATTACGGAATGGGATTTGCGAAGGCTCTATCCTGAGGCACAATTAGACATTGCTATTGAAGATGTACGACAGACATATGATGAAGACCAGGAGTTAGAAGCTTCCTTGCCAGACGAAGCTGATGCCGTGGGTATGCCAGAAGGTGAAGACGGGATTATGGCAGTGGCCATGCAAAACCAAGTTCCTGTGTGAAGTCCGGGTTATTATAGGAAACCCTTCGAACTTTTCTTCAGCATCAAACCCATCTTAGCCGAATCTCATAGCGATTGAGGGGGGCGAGACCTAGGAGGGCGTCTTTCTTCAAGTGGACGGGCTTCATTGACTACTAAGACTCTCCCTCCGAAATCCATTCCATGTAGGGCAGTGATCGCCTGTTGAGCTTCTTCTGGAGTAGCCATTTCTACAAAGCCAAATCCTCTAGACCGTCCGGAAAATCTATCGGTAATGATGGTGGCTGATTTGACGGTGCCATGTTGGGCAAAATGCTCTTGTAACCCTTGGTCGGTTGTTTCAAAAGGCAGATTCCCAACATACAATTTAACACCCATAGAAGACCTCCTCATCTGAATTTTTATTCATCTCGATTTTAACCTCATTGGGCTTTGTGACTATTTTGAAATGTGATTTCTGATGACCTGAATGGGTAGGGCTCGACCCTATCATTCAAACATGAGCAAATCAACCAGCAAATTATAAGAATTTTATTGAAATCCTTGTCTCTCGCATTCAATCTTTTGCAATTGTTTCAGGATAGGCTTTCTAAATTTCTGTCAGAAATTATCCGATAATGTCATACAGGGATGGATCTCATCTTCCGGACCATTTGTCTGGGTTCTTTTGGGTAAATGAGGAGAGTAACTTGTGTCGGATGTGACGCTTAGTAAAGATGCGCCCTTTCAAGAGCTTGGTCTCTGGCAAAAATATTTTGAAAAGGCGATGGGTGGGCTCGCCTTTCTTCATAAACATATCATTCTGGTCCTCAGTATATTATTTGGTCTCTGTTTGCTCATCATTTATTTACACATAGACCAACTCAAGGCCCAAATGGTCGCGACTATTGCCCTTCGGGCTGCTGATACACATTCCAGAGAGTCCAGTGATATGCGGGAATGGTATGCGATTGAAGTCGTGCAGCGACTTCATGTTCTGGGAATAAATGATTCCGAACTCTATCGTGAGAAAAAAGGAACAATTCCTCTTCCGGCTTTATTAAGTATGAATTTAGGTGGGCAATTGTTCTCGGGAAGACCAGGCGAGCGTGTGCTGTTGTTGAGTGAGTATCCTTTTGAACAAGGAGGAAAACATGGTCAGTCGATGGATCTGTTTCAACGGAAAGCCTTGGAGTTCCTACGACAATACCCTGGCCAATCTTATTATCGAGTTGAAAAAGTTGATGGTCGGCAATCCCTGCGTTTTGCGGCAGCTGGGCGCATGCAGCAGGAATGCGTGAATTGTCATAATACCCACGAAGATAGTCCAAAACGAGATTGGCAAGTCGGGCAAGTAGGAGGAATAGTTGAAATTGTCTATCCATTAGATTCTCTCGAGCAAATGACTGACATGGATTGGCTGGACTCCTATGGGATGATGGGAGTGTTGGTTTTGTTGTGGCTGGGAGGATTTGGATTGGTCGTCTTGAAGCTACGTGGAGTTTCCGATGAATTAGAAAAGCAAGTACGTCATCGTACGGCCGACCTGCATGAATCAAATCGAAGATTGGAATTAGAGATTTACGAACGAAAATTGGCAGAGGAGACGATTCGTCAAGCTAGAGACAATTTAGAAAAACGTGTGCAGGAACGAACAGGGAAATTGGCAGCTTCAAATGCGGAATTAATCCGAGAAGTTGCCGAACGAAAACGCGCCGAGAATGACATACGAAATCTGAATGCTCAACTCGTTCAACGTTCGGCACAGTTGGAAGCAAGCAATAAGGAACTGGAGGCCTTTAGTTATTCGGTTTCTCACGATCTTCGTGCGCCTTTGCGTGGAATTGATGGGTTTAGTCAAGCCGTCTTGGAAGACTATGATGAAAAATTAGATGAGTCCGGGCGCAGTTATTTGCACAGAGTGCGAGCCGCTAGTCAACGGATGTCTCAACTTATAGATGCCATGTTAAATCTCGCGAGGTTGACCAGGGCGGAAATTCATACCCAGACCTTCGATATGAGTGCGATGGTTCAGAGTATTGTGGATGATCTCAGGAAAATGGAGCCGGATCGTGAGGTGGAATGTGTGGTGGCGAATCAACTATTTGCTACGGCTGATCCACAACTTATTCGGGCAGTTTTAGAAAATTTACTGGGAAATGCATGGAAATTTACTCGCCAGAAATCAAATCCTCGGATTGAATTTGGCCATGGGCAATATAAAGGGCAGGCAGCGTTTTTTGTGAAAGATAATGGAGCCGGATTTGATATGAATTATGCACATAAACTGTTCGGCGCCTTTCAACGCTTGCATGCCTATACGGAGTATCCAGGCGTGGGAGTTGGCTTAGCGACAGTCCATCGCATCATTCAGCGTCATGGCGGCCAAATTTGGGCGGAGGGTGCGGTGGATGAGGGTGCCACATTTCATTTTACCTTATAGTCATCAATGCTGAAACCAAGGAGGATAAACATGACGAACAAACACATTCTTTTAGTTGAAGACCATCCTGATGATGAAGAACTCACCATGCGGGCTTTAAAGAAAAATAATATTATGAACGAAGTTGTCGTCGCTCGTGATGGAGTAGAAGCCTTGGAATATTTATTTGGTACGGGGGCTCATGCAGGCCGGGATATGAATATCATGCCGCAGATCATCCTATTGGATCTAAAGCTACCGAAGATTGATGGCTTAGAAGTATTGCGTCGATTGCGTGCCGATGATCGGACAAAATTTTTGCCGGTCGTGGTTCTGACCTCGTCGAAAGAGGAGCAAGACATTGTGAAGAGTTATCAGCTCGGGGCCAATAGCTATGTGCGTAAACCAGTCGATTTTCAGGAATTTTCACAAGCCGTGCAGAATCTGGGGTTGTATTGGCTTATTTTGAATGAATCAGCTCCTGATCGAGTAACAGTTTCATGAATTCTTCTGTTCAGCATGGCAGGAGACATACACACCCTGTCCTGGGTTAGGATTTGTGCGAGCTAACTCGCTGTCAATGCTCCGACACTATGTCAAAAAATTGGTGGAAGGATCACCAGACGGCTTTTGCCTGTCCATCCTCTCTTTCCCAGCGATGTTCGTGACTTTCACCATTCTTCAACGGCTTGCCCGTCTTCGAGCCTATTGATTATTCCGGGGATAGTTTTCCGACGGCCAGGCATATCCTTTGCTGCACTTACAAAGCCTGACGGATTGCCCAAACTGACACAGGGAGGAAGAGCCATGAGAAGACTCCTGCGATGGGAAGCATTTGATTTGGGCCCAAACGTAGAATACCAACCGACGCCCAAGCGAAAAAGTTTATTGAATAGCCCACGATTGGAGCCACTGAAAATTGGCAAAAGTAGCAGTTCTGGAATTGGGCAATGTGCAGAATGTGGGGGGGACGTGAAGATTATGGTATCGCCGCGACGCAATCCTCATTCTAGTAAGTTAGGCAGAGCTGTTTCCATGAAAGATCATGATCTATGTCGTCGGTGTTGGAGGCGACTGCTACATCAGCAACGCCAATCGGGAATCCTTGTCATGCCTCGCTCCATGTTTATCGGCAGTAAAAAACTGCATCCTCGCCTGCTTATACCCAAGAGAAAATCTTTTCCACGAGAAGCTTCTTAAAATCTCTTCCGAATAATTTTCGGTCCGGAAGATGTTTTCTCGCACTCATTCAGAGCGAGGGATCAACTTATCGCTGAAGAGTTGGGAGGGACCTGTCTTTGCCGAATAAATTCAGACGCGAGTGAAGGAATTTGATAGATAACATTGAGGGTCATGTTGCCGAAGGGTCGACGCTTCACAACTAGCACCACTTGCCCGTCTTCGTATCCAGCCAGAAGTTCTTCTACGTGTTTTCCCAGAAAGGCATGCGCTTGTTCATCCGTAAAGTCATGGGTAAGACGATAGCTCGTTCCCAAAATGGTCTGTAATTGGTGATACCAACCTTCAGAATATTGCCCCATGTCGATGGTAATTTTTTCGAGCCGAAGTGATTGGTTTGAATTCGTGTCAGGTGTCGGGCCACCTGATCCATAGCTGAGAGTGAGATAACGATTCTTGTTGGACAGTTCATAAATGCATTCGGTGGGAGTTGAACAATTTTGGACTGTTTGAACCTCTTGCGGAGACATGCCGAATTTGAGATCTCGAAAACCTTCGATGGGTTCTGATCCAAATACAGGAATCCCAAAGAAAAAGAGAAGGGTGAAAAAGGAAAGACAATAGGTTAGAGGGAAGTTGCCAGGCCTAAGATGAAACATGCTGGAAAAATCCTTTCACAGGAATAGAAGACCGAATGCACATGAATCGACATTAGTAGAATAAAAACATGTATGAAAGTAGCATAGCAGACAGGGCATGATGAAGGCGATGGAGGCCATGAAAAGAGTTTGTCATGATAGGGAGTCGTACTAGAGAGCAGTTAGGAAGAAAGGGAAAAGTAGAGAGCAAGTTAAGGAAATAGATTCTGTGGAGTGCTGGAAGTGTCCATGAATTTTGTGAAAATGCCACCGGGTCATTGTTCTCAACTTAATGAATGTCTTTATACCGAATAAGCGATTGCCGAAAAAACCCCACTTGAATTCACGAGCGATATTTTGTGTCCTTCGTGGGGAGAGCTTTAAGTGGATCTTCTGGCCAAAAGTGTTTGGGGTAACGGCCTTTCAACTCTTTTTTCACTTCTGCATACCCGTTTTTCCAAAAACTTGGAAGGTCTTGGGTCATTTGAACCGGTCGTCTGGCCGGTGAGAGTAAATGAATTAGGACAGCCACCTGGCCGTTGGCTACCCGCGGGGTCTCTGTCATGCCGAATACTTCCTGGAGTCTGACGGCTAAGATTGGAATATTTCCGGTTTCGTAATCTAGGGAGATTTGAGATCCGGTAGGCACGGTGACGTGGGTAGGGGCGAAGGCGTCGAGGGTACGCTGTTGTTCCGATGATAGATGAGATTGTAATGGCCAGGTGAGATCAAGTTGTTCTAACTGAGCTAGGCTTGTGATGCCAGTAAGATAGGGTTGAAGCCAGATTTCCAGTGTAGCGAGTAAGGTAGCATTTGACACATCGGGCCACCTCATTTCTCTGGGCATGATTCGATGAAGAAATTGGAGGCGAGCTTGCCAGTTCCGTAGTTTTTTCGTCCAGGGCAAACACGAATGGCCCTGACGGCGAATTCCAGTCAGTAACGCCTTTGTGACTAATTCCGGGTCAGGTTGATGAAGATGGGTTTGTTCAATAGACAACATTCCCAATTGTCGTTCTCGGTAGGCCAATACAGATTGTGTGTGGTCATCCCATATAATATGGTCTTGCGAATGCATGAAATCGCCACAATGCGAAAAAAAATCATGTGTGGAAATTGGAACTGCTAGATAGATCCGGGAAATCGGTTTCCGTCCGTCTAAATCGATAATGATGAGATAGTCTTCATTCTCCAAGGAGTCAGGTTGGTGGAAGCAGGCAAGTCGTCCATTGATCAGTTTATATCGGCGACTCTTCTCCGATTGCCGTTGGGCGATCCGATCTGGATAGGCGGCCCATAACAAGAGACCGAGGTGTTCAATTTGACTAGAATCCTGAGGCACTGACTGAGGAATGCCCAGACTGCGACGGCAAAATTGTGAGGTATGCTGAATCCGTTGGATAATCTCGCTCGTATTATTACTACGGGTTTGTCGATAGTATTCTTCGAGTGAGATTCGAAAATCAGGTTGTATAGAGCCAGTTGATTTTTTGAATAAGTTACCCTCACTGAGGATTGCTGCAATATCGCAGGCGAGTGTTCCGAGTCGATGTTCGGTGCCTTTGAGCACCATGTGGGCAAGTCGTGGATGAAAAGGAAGTTGGGCCATGTCTTGGCCATGTGGGGTGATTCGACCATCTGAATTCAACGCGCCGAGAGACTGAAGAAGTTGGGTAGCCTGCGCGAAACCACCAGCGGGTGGAGAATCAAGCCAAAAAAGTTCGTTCGGGTCGCAAACGCCCCACAAAGATAATTCTAGGGCAAGCGAGGTGAGATCCGTATCCAAGATTTCAGGGGTAATTCGAGGAGATAAGGTTCGTTGTGCAGATTCGGACCAACAGCGGATGCACAGGCCTGGTTCAAGCCGTCCAGCTCGTCCTCGGCGTTGTTCGGCGGATTGCTGGGAGATGTGGATGGTGGTCAAACGGCTCATACCGCTACGCACGTCAAAGCGCGGTACGCGCGTGAGCCCCGAATCCAACACCACACGAATGCCGTCAATCGTGAGACTGGTTTCAGCAATGTTGGTCGATAAGACGACTTTCCGCCATCCTGGAGCCGGGGAAAGAATGGCTTGGTCTTGGGCTTTAGAAGAAAGATTCCCATAAAGGGGGGCAATAAGGGTCTGGGAAGGTAGAGTAAGGGAACGCAGATGGTCGTTTACATGCCGAATTTCTCTGGCTCCCGGCAAGAACACCAAAATATTGCCTGTTTCAGTGTTCAGAAGATGCAGGATGCTTTTTGCGACTTGATGAGAAAATGTTCTATTTTCTAATGGTCCGATGTATTGAGTTTCGATGGGAAAGAGGGTGCCTTTGCATTTCAAGACCGGTACTTGTTTGAAATGTTGAGTGAAGGTTTGCGTGTCTAATGTCGCTGACATGATCAACAGACGAAGATCTTGTCGGAACAAGGATTGTGTCTGGCGGGCCAACGCTAGGCCCAAGTCCGCTTGGAGATTCCGTTCATGGAATTCGTCAAAAATCACCAAGGCATATTCATGTAATGAGGGGTCATGTTGAAGAATCCGTGTCAGGATTCCTTCGGTGACGACCTCGATTTTTGTCCTCAACCCGATTTTTTTATCGAATCGCGTACGGTATCCGACTCTTTCTCCTACCGATTCGTGTATACGTCCAGCCATGTAATGGGCCGCGGCACGGGCCGCCAATCGCCGCGGTTCTAACATTATGATTTTTTTGCCGTCCAACCAGGGTTCATTCATGAGAGCTAACGGTACATGTGTTGTTTTTCCCGCTCCAGGCTCTGCAATGAGAAGAATCAAGGATTCCGCACTGAGCATGGTGCGTAATTGAGGAATAACGTGGATGATGGGGAGCAATTCGAGGTTCACGGGTTTGTCTCTTGAAAAGGCCTCTGATGAATGCTAAGACATGCTAAGCTATAGACGATGGAAGCGAATTTTGCCTGTATAACTGAGAGTCCGTCCGAACTGTAATAATTTTTCGAATTGATATATCATTATCCATAGGTTCTCCGCCTATAACATATTTATCGTAGCTGAATGTCATCGGAGAGGGGCGATACAGAAATTACAGAAAATCCAAGAAGAGGGTGAGCTTGTCAAAAGGAGAGAATACATGAAGCGAAGAAAAGGAATGCTGATAGGGATCTTGATAGGTGGGTTCTTCCTAGTTGGGTTGATCGGTACGGGAGGAAATGGGTATGCCGTTCAGTCATCCATGGTGACCGTTGACGGGCGTGCAGTTCCAGATATTGGCCCATTACCAAAGGCGATTCCTCAACCAGCGACCAACCTCAATTATGCCTCAAAAATAGCTTTGGGCAAACAACTCTATTTTGATGGAAGGCTTTCAAAAAATAATGCCATCTCCTGTGCCTTTTGTCATAATCCTGTGACTGGGTTCGCTGATCCAAAACAGACTTCAGTTGGAGTCGTGGGGCAACGGGGAGGTCGTCAAGCCCCTACTGTCTACAATACTGGATTTAATCCTGTGCAGTTTTGGGATGGGCGTGTCGGATCATTAGAGGAGCAGGCCATAGGTCCAATTCACAACCCTATTGAAATGGCTGAAACCCATGAAACGGTGGTTCCTAAGATTGGCAAAATTAAAGGCTATCAGGAACAATTTTTAAAAGTTTTTGGTACCCAGGTGAGTCTCCAGGGAATTGCAGAAGCCATTGCCGCCTTTGAACGTACCATCATCTCAACAAATTCCGCGTTCGATAAATTTGTTTTAGGAAATGACAAGGCCATGGATAAATCGGCCCAAAGGGGCATGGACATATTCAAGGGAAAAGGGCGATGTATTGCCTGCCATAATGGGCCCAATTTTACCGATAATAAGTTTCATAATTTGGGTGTCCCTCAGGTGGGGCCTCTTAAGGAAGATTTAGGAAGGTACGAGGTAACCCATCAAATAGAAGATAAAGGCGCTTTTAAAACTCCAACTCTCCGAAGTGTGGTAGAAACGGCCCCTTATATGCACGATGGAGCCTTTGCGAGCTTGGAAGAAGTGATTGAATTTTTTGATCAAGGGGGGAAGGCGAATCCGCAATTGAGTCCCCTCATGAAACCCCTGGGTCTTACCGATGAGGAAAAAGCTGATCTCCTCGCATTTTTAAAGGCCTTAACGGGGGAACCCATTCCGTTTGAGTTTCCCACTTTACCTGAATGAATGAGGAGTATTGAGACTTTAAAAGAGAAAAGACCGGACTGAGACTGTTCTGATTTAAGAAGGGATAGAAGTTATAAATTGTGAATAAAGGCAGGGCTCAATTCTCCACGGGCCACCTCCATGACGGGGCCTTTCATGGTGATGTTATATTGCGGATCAATCGTAATATCCAAGGTTCCTCCGGGGGCCTTAACCCGAACGGGGCTTTTCACCAGTCCTAGCCGTACTCCGGCACAAGCCGCAGCACATGCTGAAGATCCTGAGGCCTGTGTTTCTCCTGCCCCCCGTTCCCAAATAAGAATGGAGATAGATTTTGGCCCGGTAGGAACGGCGAGTTGAACATTGGTGCGTTTGG
The DNA here is from genome assembly GCA_965223185.1 of Nitrospirales bacterium. Classification (GTDB taxonomy): domain Bacteria; phylum Nitrospirota; class Nitrospiria; order Nitrospirales; family UBA8639; genus Nitrospira_E. The sequence goes on from OZ244988.1 coordinate 2,608,496, forward strand.
GAAAAATCGTATGGTTTTCCAATTCTGGCCCAATTTCAAGTAGATCCTCTCTTGTCCATCGCTCCTCCCGCTTTTTGTACACCACACAATGTGGATTGCCAACGCTGACTCCTGTAAAGCGAAGCGATTGATCTGCGGCTTTGACTGGTTGTTGGATCAACTCGGGCACCCGCAAGGTACAGGGTAGAGCGATGGGTTGAAAGTTGGCTCGACCCATGTCAACAGTGGCTCCGCCAACTAAGCCATCCCCATTTAATTCCAGATGTACCTCTACCACTCCCCCTTTGGTTTCCACAGAAAAATGTTTTTTTCGAGTGTGTTTGGTGTGGTACAGGTAACAGCCAAAAATTCTCAAACCATTCCCGGACTTTTCAGCCTCGCTGCCATCCGGATTATAGATTCGCAGTCCAAAATCTGATTTCTTGGAAGGGACCAACGCCAAAATGCCGTCACTTCCGATCCCCCAATTACGGTCACATAATGTTCGAATGGTTCGAGGAGTCAATTTAAAAGAGAGTTTGGCCGGATCAAGGGCAATGTAGTCATTGCCCAAGCCATGTCCCTTAAAAAATGAATTTTTCATCCCTGCTCCACCATGGATTGGATCTTGCCGAGGGCAGGCCTTGTGTAAGGACCAGTCCCGACTTTTCGGTAGGTTCTCAATTATACGTAAAAAAGACCTAAGAGGAAAGCCCTAAATCCGAAGGATGGGAGGAAAAGCGCGCCAGATTTGAAGTAGTAAAGTTTACGCTCGTTTAGCTTGATTCCGTGCTGCGCGGCGTTCATTATCGGTCAGATATCGTTTTCGGAGTCGAATGTTTTTAGGTGTCACCTCGACCAGCTCATCGTCTTCGATGAATTCCAGGGCAAATTCTAAGGTCATCTCCCGCGGCGGGATGAGGTTGATGGCTTCATCCGAGCCAGCCGCTCGAATATTCGTCAACTTTTTCTCACGAATGGCATTCACTACCAAGTCATTTCCTTTATTATTCACGCCGACCAGCATCCCTTCGTAAAGAGCATCTCCGGGGCGGAGGAAAATTTCCCCACGATCCTGGAGCCCCCAGAGCCCATAGGCCACCGCTTGGCCGGGACCATGTGAGATCAGAACGCCGGCTGAGCGATGAGGAATTTCGCCTTTAAAGGGCTGGTATTCATGAAAGATTTGTGACATGACGCCGGTTCCTCGAGTCATCCGCAAGAGTTCGCCGCGAAAACCTAAGAGCGCTCGAGAGGCAATGTGAAATTCCATGCGAACGGTCCCAACGGAGCTAATTCGTAGATCTTTCATATCGGCTTTGCGGTTTCCAAGGGCTTCGATCACTGCACCTTGATAGTCGGGGTCGACTTCGATCACTACAAGTTCGACGGGTTCTAAGATTTCACCATCGATCTTTTTGTAAATGACTTTTGGGGGAGATACTTCAAGTTCATAGCCTTCGCGCCGCATGGTCTCAATTAAAATGGATAAATGCAGTTCGCCTCGTCCGGAAACCGTAAAACGTTCTCCGCCGTCCGCTTCTTCTACTTTAATGCCCACATTGATCATGGCTTCGTGTGCGAGGCGCTCTCGAATGTGGCGTGACGTGAGAAAACGTCCCCCATCCTTCCCAGCCAACGGACTGGTGTTATGCGAAAAGTTCATGGAAATGGTGGGCTCATCAACATTGACGGTTGGTAAGGCAGAAGGGTTTTGGGGCGAGGCCAGCGTTTCTCCAACCCGGATATCTTCTACGCCAGCCAGAGAGATAATGTCTCCGGCTTGGGCAGACTGGCTTTCCACTCTGGTGAGTCCTTGATAGGCAAGCAGTTTGGTGACTTTGCCACGAGCGATCGAGCCATCCCGTTTGACCGCCACAATCGAATTGCCGACTTCAATCATGCCATGAACGATTCGGCCGACGGCGACTCGACCGATATATGAATCATATTCCAACATAGTGACGAGCATTTGAAACGGCTGTTCTGGATCCGCGACCGGTGGTAAGACTCGATGAATAATGGTGTCCAATAACGGTTTCATGTCTTCTGCGGGATCAAGGAGATCAAGTGTAGCTCGGCCTTCCTTGCCGGAGGCATACACAATGGGAAAATCCAGTTGCTCATCGGTGGCATTCAATTCACAAAAAAGATCAAAGGTTTGGTTGACGATTTCTTCAGGTCGGGCGTTGGGACGATCAATTTTGTTAATGACGACGATAGGCTTAAGATGAAGTTCTAGGGATTTTTTCAGGACGAACTTCGTTTGTGGCATCGGACCGTCAAAGGCATCGACCAGTAGGAGCACCCCGTCCACCATGCGTAAAATCCGTTCCACTTCACTGCCAAAGTCAGCATGGCCAGGTGTATCGACTAGGTTGATTCGGGTGTCTTTATAAAGAAGTGAGGCATTTTTTGAAAAAATGGTAATACCGCGTTCCTTCTCCAAGGGATTGGAATCCATGATGACGGCTTCACCTTCTTTGAAAACATGAGCGCCGGTTTGTTTGAGGAGAGCGTCGACCAAGGTTGTTTTTCCATGATCGACATGGGCAATGATCGCCACGTTTCGAAGGTCTTTTCGTCGTTTTTGATTGGGCATAACAGCTCGTCCTTGTTAGGTCTGTTGCATGGCCCCTGCTGTCTGAACAGGTTGATGCCATGCAGGGTATAATTTATCGAGGCCGGTCTGCGGAGATTTGAGCAACGACACCGGCCAGAACGGCCGGAGAATGGCTTGGTCTAACGAGACGGTCGATTCATCTATGACGGTACAGGAAGTAGGGCTTTAACGCAACCGGGAATAACTTGATGCAGGGATGAATCCTGTTACACTAGCAATACCTCAAGTCAGATTCCGGGTTTCTGGGGAAAGGTGTCAATTTAATCATCTATCATCGTTAAACGTGATTAGCGGTTCCCAAGATATTGGTTGTCCATGAATCTTGAACCATTGCGTTTGACCTATTGAATTCTTTCCGATAGGGTCTTGTATATCTGGAGGCCGTTTCCTCGCTCTTTATCCTCCCTTTCATAAGTTGTTCGCCGGGCTTTTCCCCTTATTGGAGGTAACCATATGCGCCCTCTTCGGGTGACGATTATAGATTTGGTCACAAAAGGTCCGACCGATTCACTGTATGCCCGGGTGATGAATCAAAATCTGGCGAGCATTATGCCTCAGGTTGTCGGGGTCTGGTGTGAAGAACTCGGTCATCAGGTACGATTTATTTGTTATACCGGCCGAGAAAATTTGCACCAAGAGTTGCTTGAAGACGCAGATGTGGTCTTTATTGGATCGTTTACCCGTTCAGCGTTAACAGCTTATGCGATTAGCAACATGTTTCGCCGACGGGGAGCGATTACCGTTTTGGGTGGTCCGCATGCCAGGAGTTACCCTCAGGATTCAGCTCTATATTTCGATTATGTCTTGGGAATTACGGATAAATCCCTTATCCACGATATCTTGATCGACTGTGCTCCGCACCACGCGCAAGGCCAATTTCTCCAAGCTAAACAGCAACCTGTCGAACTGCCCGGAGTGAAGGAGCGCTGGAAATTTATTGAATCTACGATCGATAAGGCTCCCACATCCTTCTTTAAAATCGTGCCGATGATTGGCAGTATGGGATGTCCTTATACCTGTGGGTTTTGTGTGGACGCCGAAGTGGACTATCAGCCGCTGTCGTTCGAGCAAATCAGTGAAGATCTCAAATTTCTCATAACGAAAATGAAACGGCCCATTGTGGCATGGCACGATCCCAATTTTGGCGTGCGGTTTGAAGAATATATGAGTGCCATCGATACAGCGATTCTCCCAAATCGGATTGATTTTATTGCTGAAAGCACGCTCTCTATTTTGACGGAACCGCATTTGAAAAGTATGAGAGCGAATGGGTTCAAGGCCATCCTCCCTGGTGTGGAATCCTGGTATGACATGGGAGGGAAATCCAAAACGGGACGGCAAGTTGGAGAAGAGAAGGTGAAGCAGGTCTCGGATCACATCAATATGGTGTTACGATATATCCCCTATGTACAGGTAAATTTTGTTCTCGGGTTAGATTCCGATCAAGGCGCGGAACCTTTCGAATTAACCAAGAAATTTTTAGATGCTACCCCGGCGGCATTCCCGGCCTTTTCTCTGCTGACCGCTTATGGACAATCAGCCCCTTATAATCTGACGCTTCAAAAGAATGGGCGGGTTATCCCGTTCCCTTTTCATTTTCTAGATAATAATCATTCCATGAACGTGAAGCCGCAGAACTATTCCTGGCCGGAATTTTATGATCGGGTGATAGATATTTCAGAACATGCCTTTTCCTGGCCGATGATTGCCAAGCGCTTTATGCGAAACCGTGGGATGATTCCGAAATGGTATAACTTTGTGCGGTCTGTCTCGACCGGTGGATTTGGGCGGATTGCCTATCATAAAAACATTCGTGAGCGGCTAGACCACAAAACAAGTATTCGGCCGTTCATGGAAGGGGACACAATGGAATTGCCCTCTTATTTCCAGAGAAAAATTCAAAAGAAATTGGGCTCGCTTTGGGAGATGCTTCCCGCAAAATCCCTCATGCATGATCATCACGCGTATCTCAACGCTCAACCGCCTTCCACCATCATGCCGCTTCCTCTCCAACCCCCACCTGCGCTGGCTGAGGTGACTACCTGAGACATGGTGTTGGAGTTCGCCAGTTTGGCTGTGATGACATAACGGAGCGGTCCTCCCGGCAAGAGGGCATCGAAGGGATAACAGGTGATGAGTTGCAAATGTGCATCGTTCAAACCGGACAGGAGAGGTCTCACTCGGCTATCTACGACTTTCATCGCTTCAACCACAAATTGCTGCCACTTTCCGTTCATTGTTTGTACTGCCATCGTCTCTCCCATACGAACATCTCGAACAAACGAAAAATGCGTGTCGCGATGACCGCTCAAGATCAGATTCGGTAAGTCCCCGATTGAATACGTTCCATTTCCTACTTTACCCGGTCCAAAGGCTAAGGATTGTCCGCTGGCATCGGCCAGAATAATCTGGTTGACATCCAACCGGGGGACTAACAACCGACCCACTGGCCATGTATCGGCCCATGGCCAGGGTTTGACCGGTTGTTGTGTGGTGAGGGTTTCCTGCCAAGCCCGCTGCAATAGCCATTGGGCAGCCACGGCCTTTAGGTGAATCCAGGCCCCTTGCCCGATCAGGCAGCATCCTAAAAAGAGCAACAAGCTAGCCACGATCCACACCATACGAGGTCTTTTCAGTGGGCGAGGCGTAATCGTAGGTACATTCCAGTCAGGCATAACAGGAGGCTCCCTAAGAAAAGGTAAAGAGTGGCCGGTGTGGCGGTTTTCGGCCAGCCAAAGATGGCCTCGTATTGCATGCCATTGGGCAGATTGGTTTTGAGCGCATGAGTCTGGAGTGATTGAGCCTCGGGACGCACGGGTGTAATGTCGACAGCCACGAGGCTGGTATAGCGACTCACCAAGTGATGCGTAAGGGCCAGATTCACAATTGATTGCTTGAGAAGGGCCTTGTCGTTTTCTTGTTGCGTGCTCTGATCCATGAGTTGGGCAATTTTTTGACGTGCCCAGTGAACGGCAATGCCCTGACGTGGTTTACCATCTGATAATGATTGGGTTGTTTCCCAAGGCCTGCCTGCGCGTTTCCCTGAAATGGTGATCGAAGAAGGCAGTTGTGTCGTACGAAAAGCCAAGGTGAATGGTTCGCCCGCGTACAGATCGGGCAAGGGGTTGGGGATGAGGTCACTGACTGTCGATTCTCCGGAATGAAGGGTGATGTCGGTTAGCGAAGGATATTCTAATTTCAGGAAGAGCCGATTCATTTTGTCTTGCACTTCGGTGGTGGTGCCAATGTGCGTGAAGGTGCCTTTCCCGAATTGTGCAGCTTTGCGCATGAAATGCCCATTAGGAGCGGAGCCGATGCCGACAGTAAAGAGACGATTTTGACCAATATCTCGTTGCAAAAGAGTAAAAAGTGCGTCCTCATTGCCCACGAGTCCATCGGTGATAAAAATAATTTGCCTGAGACGGTGTCCATCTTCTTGATTGGCTGTTCGGGTAAGAGCCTGGAGGAGGGCCGGCTGCATTTCAGTCCCCCCTTCGGCTTTTAGATTATCGACGTAACGGAGGGCCTGTTGAATGTTGAGTGCGGATGCCTGTTGTGATGTCGCATAGAATGCCTGAGTGATCGAATTGAATTGAATGAGATTGAAGGAATCCTGAGGGGTTAAACGAGTCAGTGCGAGTTTGAGGGCCGCCTTGGCTTGTGTGAGGGAACTTCCCGCCATCGACCCAGAGGTATCGATGACAAAGACGACTTCTCGTGGGACGGTGTTATGCGTCGAGGAAGGGGAGGTCGGCGGCATGAGCTGTAAGAAACCATAGGTGTGGCCTTCTTGTTGTTCTGTAAACACACTGGCTTGCGGGATTTCGCTGGAAAGGGGTGTCCAGATAAGTTCGAAGTCTCGATCGGCATAGGTCTCGGCATCTTGAAGGGACACCTGATAGGAATGGGTATCGTGTTTGGTTATCGTAATGGGATGGGTGGGAGATTCGATCTTCTGCAAGAGGATGCCGGGAGCCAGGTCAATGTGTAGGGCAATGGGATTGAGGAGACCCTGTGATGGATGTTGAACGGGCGGAGTGATTCGTGAGGCATCGGGAACCTGATCGGTATTTGGAGCCCATCCGAGGCCGCTTGGAGATGAAGAAGCCGTTTGGATGTCGACGAGATGTCCTGGAATGTAGCGCGGTCCAACCACTGTCGGAAATCGAAGGGAAAATCGTCCTTGATCGAAGCGCACCATTTCCTGGTACTCGATGTCGATGGTGATCGGAGCATGGGGTGCAATATTGGCCACGGATGTGGTGAACAGATTCGGACGTTCTTGTTCCACCAAACTGGCATGCCGGCCTTTGACTTTGGCTTGAGCATACGTCTCTTTGGCTTTCGTGCGTTCCTGGATTTGCCCTTCGATGATTCGTTCCCCGATTCGCATGCGTAAGTGATCGACGGCCGCCTGCCCCGGCAATGGAAAAACGTACACGCCTTCCGCCCATTCATCACTCGGGTTGTAGAATTGTTGAGACACAGTCGTGCGGGCAATGAGCCCGCTGACGGTCATCCTGACAGTTGTTTGTAAAAGCGGGGCGGGGACCGGCGTCTTCCCTGATGTGGTATTGAGGAATACCCCGCCTTCGGGTTTGTTGACCACCGATTCTCGAGTGGAATCCGGAGCCGGTTGAGCGGAAACTGAGGAAAGGGACACTGCACCAATTCCACTGTTGAGGAAGCAGAAGGTCAAAAAAATCACACGCAGCCAGGGGATAGACATAACAACTCCTTTATGACGCAGAACATGGTTTGTTGTGAATCGAGTCGAGATCGGACTCGGAAAACCCAGGCTGATCCGTGAACGATGGATCAGCCTGAGGGTATAGAATTAAGGAATCGAATTGCCCGAAGCCAATGGATCATTGGCCACGAGTTCCCCGGAGTTTTCTTCCTGAACGAGCATGGCCTCTTCCGAAACTTCGATGGACGGAGAATCCATGGTGACGGCGGCGGCTTCAGGAGTGGAATCCGCAGCCGTATCGGGTGCCATAGAAAGGAGAGAGTCAGGTGGTTGAACGTTTGCCTCAGGCATAAAGACCACATGCGCGCGTCGGTTGTGTTCAAAGCAGTCCGGGGTGTGCTCCTCACAGACCGCCCCGTCTTTGCCGAACGACTGGATTTGGATAGTGCTCTCCGGAATTCCTAAGGACACCAAGAACGTCTTCACAGCTTTTGCACGCCTGAGCCCTAAAGCACGGTTGTAGGAGTCCGTTCCCTGCGCATCGGTATGGCCGTCAATCCGAACACTTCCGGACCATTCTTCCCCCTGGCCTTCGATTTGAGTCTTGAGCATATTTTGAGCCCCTTCAGATAACGTCCACCGGTTGAAGTCAAAATACACATCGGTGGGCGTTAGCCATGGGGACTCCTGAGCAGAAGAGCGCTCGGGGGAAATGACCTCAGAGAAAGAGGTGAGAAGAACCTCATCATTTACGGAGGGAGAGGGAATGGATGAGGGGGTGTCGGAGGAAGAGGCAAAGGCCGTCGCCAGAGGGAAACCTGGTGAGGAGGCTTCTTCCGAAGCGGCGGATATCGAGAGGTCGGGTTCTTCGGAATACATTAAGACTCCGCCGATACCCAGGACGAGGGTAATGAGGCCAGACGCCAAGAATAAAATTTCCTTTCCGTCAGATAGCCCCGAACTAGTTGGGGTGGTCTTTTTCGGGGTTGGGGAAATTGGTTGATTGGCTCGAATAGAATTGGTGTTCATGGAATGCTCCTTTGCGTGGCATCGAGGGATACCGGTTAAAATTTTGTCAATGCATCAGTCAATTTTTGAATGCGCGTCTGTGTAGCTTCACCTCCTTTCGAAACCGGCGCGCTGAACGAATGACCCCTATCGCAAAGGACTTGCCATCCTTAAAATAATGAAAAATATAATAAAAACAGTGTGTTAGGTGGATTTTTAGTGATGTGCCTTTGCGGGGATTGCGGGGATGCATGCGGGGATGCGGGGATGATCACGCATCTTTCGTCATTCCCGCTGGTCGGTGACGGGAATCTATCTGTCGAATGGCGTCATACCTGCAGTTTCAGGCAGGTATCTGATTTTAGATGCCGGGTTTCGGCCCGGCAACCGAGGTACTTTCTTTGCGGAGAAAGTACCCAAAGCCCTTGAGGCCTCGTCTGGATTCCTTAGGAGCAGAAGGACGCAAACTTGTGGGAGGTGGACCAACTCGCGTTGTTCAAACAGGGTCCACCATTTGTTGAGGGCGTCCTTCCATTGGACCAGACGAAAGGCCTCTCCAGGTCAACATGAGAAAGTTCTGGCAGGGCCTCAGCCGCGCCCAAAGCAGGGGATATTTAGCATCGTCATTCCTGCTGCTGGAGCCAGCCTCTGGAAGTGTCTGGGAAGAGGTAGGAATGATTTTGTTTTTAGTAGTGGGACGGAGGTATTTGGATGGCCAAGTGAAAAAATGGGAGTACGTTGCATCAATGCTGGGCCATGGGTACACTAAAAGCTCGTGAAAACTACGCGTTATTTTGATTTCATGCGAGGACGGTCAGATCGTCACCTCATCAAAATGGAATGGATTGAACAAGTCATCCAGAGTCCTGAATATGAATCGATTCAAGCTGATGGTCGATTTCGATTGTGGGGACGTATTGAAGAAGCCAATGGCAAAGTTCTCCGGGTGGTTTTGTTAGCGGATAAGGAAACGATTCACAACGCATTTTTTGACCGATCGTTTAGGAGACCAGGATGAAAGTTAAATATTTTTCCGATACCGATACCGCCTATATTGAGTTTAGTAATCAAGCTATAGCTGAGACTCGAGATATTAATGACAATATTTTGATTGATCTCGATAAAGATGGGCAGCTCGTCGGAATGACCATTGAGCATGCCGATACTCAGGCCAACCTTTCCGAAATTTCTTTCCAACAATTGACCAAAAAAAGTTAGTCCTATCCACTAGGCTTTCTTGAGATTGTGGCGACTGTTCCTAATGTTTGCCATGAAAAACCAATCGACGAATTCTTAATGAGTGCAAGCAACTTATTCGGAAACGCCAAAGTGGTTAATCTTCCTGAGGCACGAGCGCAACTATCGAAATTGATCAAGTCGAAGAAGCCATCTATAGTTCTCTCGAATGGCAAACCAGTTTCGTTTCTTATACCTTATGAAGACATGGTGGATTTGGTCGAAACCCTGGATGAACTAAAAGATAAAAAACTTCTTGGGGAAATCGAACGGGCACGAAAGGAATATGTTGAGGGAAAAGCTGTCCCTGCCGAAGGACTGTTCAAGAAAATGTCTCTCTAAATGGCCTATGAACTCGTTTCCCCCAAGTCAGCGTGTTGAACGCCATTTTCAAAAAGCCCTAGAAAAAATTCCTACCGATTAGAGAGAAACGATTGTTGCTGGCATTCGAGGTCTTGCTGGGAATCCCAGGCCACAGGGCAAGCGAACGAAAAAACTGACAGGAGAGGTGATCGTGTCAATATTTGTCGCTCAGTATCGACTGCGAGTGGGACCGTATCGCGTCTTGTATGATATTGATGATCAACATAAGAAAGTGGTCCTTCTTAAACTCGCGAAACGGGATGAACAGACTTACCATTGACCTCAAACCTATGATGAATCGTTTCCTTAAATTCTCTAAGTAAGTTCTGGAATGTACCTTCCTGTCATCCCTGCGGGTGGAGCCAGCCCCGGCAAGTGTTTGGCAGGGGGCCGCCATCCATTCACTTGCGTCATTCCCGCTGGTTGTTAGCGGGAATCCATCTGTCGAATGGCGTCATACCTGCAGTTTCAGGCAGGTATCTGATTTTAGATGCCGGTTTTCGGCCCGGCAGCCGCGCCATTTTGGTTTTGGGCCAAATGGCCAAACCTATTTAGGCCGTAGTGTGCCCCTCAGGGGTCCCTTCGTCCCCGGCCAAAGCACAAGGACGAACAACTCGCCTGGCTCAAACAGGTTCCTCAGAGAATGGGGAATTTAGCCTGAGGCACAGCCGCGCCCAGGGCAGAGAGGTAATCCTTTCAGTGTCGTCATTCAAGTATTTGGCAGGGGGGAATCCATCTTTCCTTGACTTATTTCAAATATTATTGAACGACCTCCTAATTTGTATCTTTATAACAACTATTTCACGGGCCGACGCTCCCGCAACAGGGTTTCGAATTTATTCAAAGGGTCATGACTAGTTAAGGAGGTTGAAAACACGATAATCTCCAGTTATGACAAGGCGAAACCGCTATGCGAAACGTTCCCGAATTTCGAATAAGCAATTTCGCCAACTGATCCGGTATGTCGTGGTGGATTTAACGGCTTCTCAAATTGCTCTCCTGGCTGGGTTGAATCGCAATACTGTGAACCGGTACGTACGGGCCATTCGCGAACGGATCGCGCAATACTGTGAAACGGAGTCTCCCTTTGGCGGAGAAGTTGAAGTTGATGAATCATACTTTGGCGCTCGACGGATGAAAGGGAAACGGGGCCGGGGAGCATACGGCAAAACGATCGTCTTTGGGTTGTTTCAACGCAATGGCCAGGTCTACACAGAACTCGTCCCGGATTGCCGCAAACGCACGCTGCAAGCGATTATTCGCGGGAAAGTCGCTTTGGATAGTGTGATTTATTCGAATGGGTGGCGGGGCTATAATGGCCTGGTCGATGTGGGGTACGGGAAACACCTCCGCGTGGATCATGGGCAAGATGAATTTGTGCGAGGTCGGGCGCATGTCAATGGCATTGAAGGGTTTTGGGGGTATGCCAAAACCCGGCTCGCCCGCTTTCGCGGGATCAACAAGCAGAGGTTTTACTTGCATCTGAAAGAATGTGAATTTCGATTTAATCATCGAGGCCAAAATCTGTACCACTTGCTACTCAAGATTCTCCGTAAACAGCCCCTTAACTAGTCATGAACCTATTCAAAAAAATGGCACTATACTGATCCGCAGATGAACTGGGATACCGTTAAAACTAATTTTGTTGGTAAGCCCTGGCTTAGAAATGCCGCCACGTGGAAAATAAGCAGGAAGTGACAGTTTAGGTTCTTTTGTGGATCCCACTATGCTATGTCCTTGGAGAACGATTGTTTTAAGTCGGAGTAGGCGATCTTTCAATCGCCACAGTTGTCTTGGAAAAGGACACGGTCAGACTTCTTTTACTCTATGCTCTATGCACCAATGTATAGGCGGGAAGCCATAGCAGAAACCTGAATGCGCTCATCCCATTATCTTGCCCACGGGGCCAAATAGAACTCGCTATGACAACGAATCTCTTACAATCTAGTTGGACCGACCTTGAAGACACTGAATTACGATTCATTCTGTATGAACACATCGGAAGACCTGGCCAGTATAACCATCGAAACAGCAATCCGAATATCTTTTACCTTCCACTAGCGGGCCCTTCCTGCCAGATCAAACTGATTTTTTCCGCCCAAAAGCAGATTGCCCACATCGAGCCCGGTCCGGCATTTGATGCAACTCAGTGGGAACAGGTTGTTAAGGAGATCCAGAGATCCGGTCCATATAAGGTAGGGCGAGACTGTAGTTTTAGTAGTTTCCGCGTAAATGGTTCTTGGCGCGGAGAGCGCTCTGGGGTGCAAATCCTACCGCCACCGGCGGATGCACCGCGAGCTCCGGTTGAAATGGCGAAGCACCCGTTTATCATAGAGTATCCGGTGAAAGTCAGCGACCTGTCGTCCATCACGAACTTCCGTCGGATGCGAGAGCACCGGCGATTAACATTGCTCCTCAACGTTCTTCTTGCGGGAAATACTGCGATCCAGCCGCGTCGACCCAGGCATTTATGGGCAATCGTGCATGAGGATGGCGTCACCCCTCATGAGGTCAAATGGGTACAGGAGTTCTACTTCGCCAAGATCGGCGATACAGTTCGAGATGAGCTGTCATCGCTGGTCTCCGAAACCCTTGAAGAGGTTGACTCTGAAACATATTTTGCAAGGGTTGTTCACGATGGCAGAGGCTTGCAAGTCCCAGCCGATCTCGATGATTCGATTTGTTGCTACATGGGTCTTTCGAAGTTGAATGCGGACAAGTTTGACCGCGCAATTTTTTGGATGGATCTAGCTTCGCGCCAGTGGAATATATCAGTATCCGCATCCTTTGCTGCTTTAGTCTCAGCAATCGAATCATTGACTGGGCGTGGCGAAAGTCATTCATTTAAATGCCCGATTTGTGATAAGCCTACTCAGCACGAAATGCCAGGAGCAACTCGACGGTTTAAGGATTTTTTTGAAATCTATGCTCCGGACCCTACTCTGGCACAACGACGAGACGACATGTACTCACTCCGGTCAGGTATTCTTCATGGAAGTAATTTGATGCAAATTGATCAGGATCTTGCTTTCGGATGGGATCCCCCTATGTGGAATGAGAGCAAATTACATAATGAGCTTTGGGGTATGACGCGGCTTGCTTTACGCAATTGGCTGAAGAATCCTCCAATAATTTGATTGAAACTCAAAAGCTGGCGGGCAATAACAACTTTTTGCAGAAGGCTCAGCATTGCAGCTTCGGCATTGCTATGCCCACCTGGTGGGCCTGAAGCTATGTGCTATGAAGATAAAAGAGCGCAGTACAATCATAGGATAAAATAGATTGAATATCTCAAAGAGGTGTTTAAGCAATTCGAACTTGTTGTTCCAAGCCGAATGTTCGGTGACGATGATCTCTTTTAATATTATCTTCAATCCTTTCCCTGCACAGGGCCTGCTGTTTGTCCGAAGGTGTGGTCGCTGGTAACTAAGGCCCTGGCCTTGTGGTGGGCTAAGCGGTCCAGCTGGCACCGGGAATAAGGTGGGCACTGCCTGAGCGGAGTACTTGTACTTGGGAGCATACTTGGGGTCGAGTCTTGCAAAAACATATTGCATAGTTCCTTTTGAGGTAGGAGCGAGGCCGAAAGGGCTTGCCTGATAACCAACCTGATTCAATCAATTCGGCCCTCAAGGACCAGTGCCTAATTCGGTTTCCTGGGCAGATGCTCTGAACAACCAGCGGGCTTTGTTTGAGTCGTGTGAGTTGAGTTTCCATATTTTACCCTTTCTAAATATTTCTCTGGCCCGGTAATGTGGCCGAGCAGTGCCGCCGGCACCAGAGACAAGGCGCGTATTGTTTGAGTCCTTCCAGAAGAGCCAAAACAAACTCCGCGAGTTGGTGCGGCCCCAACGTCACAGGTTTGACTGTATACGAGAGATAGATTCACGTATAACAATGCCTGAGCTGACCTCAATCCTGAAAAATTCTCGATAACACCCTTTCCATTTTTCAGTCCCAATAATCCTCCAGAGCCTGTACGAAGGTGTTTCACAACCCTTTTGAGTATTTGTTTCTTTTTTCGTATAGGCACATAGTCAATTTATTGGAACGATGACTCGATTCACGTTAATATCATGGCCGAAGAGAGTAACGGATGTGATTAAGCCGGATACCAACAAGATGTCTACAACCTCCCCAAAGTCTATGTGGCTTTCGTTTCTGGTGCTGGTTGGAGCGCTACTGATTCCATCTCTTTTGGTGGCATCAGCCGCTTCTGAGGAAATTTCGGAGGACCGATTTAGCCAAAAAATGCGGAAGGTTCTGAAGCCCTGGAAAGGTGATTGGGATGGGATGGTCACACGCAATCAGGTTCGAGTGCTTGTCCCGTATAGCAAAACCTTTTACTTTCTGGACGGCGGAAGGCAACGAGGCCTCACATACGACCTGATGAAGACATTCGAGCAACAGATTAATAAGGACCTACATCGAAAGACTTTACGAGTCCAATTCGTATTTATCCCTGTGGATCGTGATGAAATCGTTCAGGGTTTGCTCAATGGAATAGGTGATATTGCAGCTGGAGCTCTCACCATTACCCCAGAACGAAAGAAACTTGTTGATTTCTCCGACCCATTTATCTCGAATGTTCGTGAAATAATCGTGACGGGGCCTGAGGGTCCTACTCTTGGCAATCTTGATGATTTGGCCGGCCAAACTATCCATGTGCGAAGATCCAGTAGTTTTTACGAACACCTTGCTCGCTTGAATAATTCCTTCAAAAAGGCCGGCAAACCGATGTTAAAACTTGTCCAGGCGGAGGAAAACCTTGAGGACGAGGATCTGCTTGAAATGGTCAATGCGGGGCTGTTACCCATGCTGGTGATGGATAATCACAAGGCGGAATTTTGGACAAAAATTTTCGAAAATATCCGTTTACATCAGGATATTGCCGTGAATACAGGGGGCAAGATTGCTTGGGCATTTCGTCAAAACAGTCCAAAGCTGAAAAAAATGATCAACGGGTTTGTGCGTAAAAATAAGAAAGGCACGTTAATTGGGAATATGCTATTCAATCGGTATTTAAAAAATACGAAGTATGTCAAAAATGCCTTGGCCACAGATGAACGTGAGAAATTTTACAGTCTCATGCAGGTGTTTAAAAAAACTGCCGGACAATATGGGCTTGATTGGGTCCTCGCCATCGCTCTTGGTTACCAGGAGTCCACGTTGGATCAACGGAAACGGAGTCCTGCTGGTGCAATCGGTGTCATGCAGCTCCTGCCCAGTACGGCTCGGGATCCCATTGTCAATATTCCCAATATCGAACAGGTTGAGCCGAATATTCATGCGGGAGTCAAGTATTTACATTTTCTTCATGACCGGTATTTTTCTATCGAGGATATGGACATGTTGAATCAATGGCTTTTTGCCATAGCCTCCTATAATGCCGGGCCGGCCAAGGTTGCGAAACTAAGGACTGAGGCGCGGTCGATGGGCTTGAATGCGAATAAGTGGTTTAAACATGTGGAGTTGGTCGCGGCGAAGCGAATTGGCCGTGAGACGGTGCAATACGTGAGTAATATTTACAAATATTTCATTGCATATCGGCTGATTCTGGAAAAAGAGGAAATTAAAGCCATGACACAACGGTAAAAAGGGATAACTCCTTTTTTACTTCTCAATGAGGGAGGATCGTTCTGGTTAACCCAAGGACTTTGATGCACTTCCAATGACGATCGAGGTTCTTTAGCCAAAAAACCTTCAGCTGATTTTCATGCTGGGTATTGTGGGGGCAGTGGGCAGGCTCAAATGTTGAGATATAACATTGAAAAAAATAACCAGAAATAAGTTCCTGACACCCAATTCTAGAATCGCTACCCGGCAGGTATTCCCATCATTTTTATCATGAATCTGCCTGAATTGTTTGGCGTAATAGGTCGCTGTAGCTAGACCAAACCTGTCTCTTCGCCTAGATCTCTTGTGGGGCTGTTGAAAACAAAGGGTCCACCTTCATCAGGCTGGAACAAGGAAGGCGGCGTTCTCGCCATTTTTCTGTGCTCACGTATTCTTCATACGCTCCACGCACAAAATATATGTGGTCCCCTTCGGGATGCTCCAAGCACCAAAGAGATCCCTTTCAGGACGTAGCAGACAATTTGGCCTTGCTGAACGAATTTTTTTGAACCGCCCCTCGCAGGTATTGACCGAGGACGTGAGGACAAAATATGGCTTGTGATATTTTCATTATTCAACAGGCCCCTTGTGAAAATGATTTTTTGATGAATTTTGCGGGAAAGGAGTGAGTTGTGGCCGAGCAATTTTCAGAGTTGAGTGAGGAGTTACACCAATTTATCAGCGCGCAAAAGGTGTTTTTTGTGGCTACGGCTGCGGCGGACGGAAGAATCAATCTTTCTCCGAAGGGTCAGGACTCGCTCCGGGTGCTTGGTCCACATGAGATTCTTTGGATGAATTTGACCGGAAGCGGGAATGAAACGGCCGCACATCTTTCTGAATTGAATCGAATTACCTTGATGTGGTGTGCCTTTGAGGGACCGCCGCGAATCCTCCGTGTGTATGGGACGGCACATGTCTTTCATCCAAGAGATGCGCGGTGGGCAGAATGTTCGGCTCAGATTCCTTCCACGGTTGGGACCCGGCAATACTTCTTGGTAGCGATTGATTTGGTTCAGACCTCATGCGGGTTTGGGGTACCCTTCATGAACTATGTTGAAGACCGTCGTGTGCTTGCGACTTGGGCCGAGAAGCGGGGTGAGCAGGGAATTTCCGAGTATTGGCAGCGTAAAAACCAATTGAGTTTAGACGGAAAGTCCACAGGAATTTTTGCGTCGGAGTGTGAGGTAGATGAAAACGGATAACGCCTTGCAGGAGAATATTCTTTATTATCTGGCTTATGGGTCGAATCTTCATCCGGTACGGTTGAGTGAACGCGTGGCATCGGCCGAATTACTTGGCGTGGTTGAATTGAGGCAGTATCGTTTGGCTTTTCAGAAAAAAGGGTGGGACGGATCGAGTAAGTGCAATCTCGTTCACACAGGCGAAACATCAGATAGGGTCTATGGCGCAATGTATTCTATCGCGGCCATTCATAAATCAGACCTGGACCGCTTTGAAGGCAAGGGCCAGGGGTATGACGATGTGGAGCTAATCGTAAAATTTCAAGGAAAACCACAGTCCTGCTTCACCTATTTCGCGCAACCCTCCCACATTGCTCATGACTTAAGACCCTATCATTGGTATAAAAATTTAGTGCTTCTTGGTGCCCGGCATCTACAATTTCCTGAGGCTTACGTTTACGGTATTGAGGCCTTGGAATCGATGGACGACCCGGATGAGGGCCGACGACATACCCACGATCAATTGCTGGATCGGATGCGGAATTTCAAATGATGGGCATTGTTTGGCCCGTACGGATAATTGGCTTCCGCAAGTTTGTTGAAATGAATGTGCTGACTCTTTGAAGAAGATTTTTGGATGTCTTCTGTTGTGTGGGAATAGTTCAGGTTTTGGCAATGGAGAAGAGTCCAATGAGCACCACAAAACTAAACACCATCGACGAGTACTATCAGCATCTCTCGACGACCGTGAAAGGATGGTTGCCTGAACAACGGGTCATATTTGCTGCAGCTATGTCGGAACGGTGGTTTCCTGTTTATGGGGTCTATTCCAAGCAACATCAATGGGGTGACCCGATTCGCTTGAAAAAGGGGTTGGATGCCGTGTGGGAACATATTCAAGGGAATTCGCTTTCACGGAGTGGCATTGCCCATCATTCTGAACAGATCCAAAAAAATACCCCGCACATGGATGATTTCGATGGTGAAGCAGCTCTTGCCACCTGTGTAATGCTCAGTGAGGCTTTGCAGTGTTGTGCAACCGCCAATAATGTTGAAGCTACTCTGCAGGCGGCGATTTCCGGATTTGAAGCTGTTGCGCCAGAGTGGGAGATGGATGATGACCCGCCAGCTCTCTGGAAGAAAGATGTTGTGCGTCAAGAATTTTTGAAACAGTTGAAGGTGGTGGAAGACATACGATCTTTTAAGAATTTTGATGAGGCGACTGTTAACGCCTTTCGCCAAAAATTAACAAGCCCAGATTATGTGGGAGAATGGGATCCAGTTTCCCAATCCGAGACCGGTTTTGTCACGGTCACGAATCAAACGGCCTTTGAGCAGTATCGTGGGATTGTGGCGTTAGACCTGAAGACGCGCAATTTCGACTGGTGGGAAAAGGAGGTTCCTGGTTCAATGACGTGGGCTATTTTACTCTTTTCTGCTTGGGCAGGGCGTTATTCCCGAAGGCTAGAAACCGTGAGTGGAAGGGTTGGGCAACTGGCGGATACGAGGGCCCAGCAAGCTTTGGTGTTGAAGCAGAAGGCCCAGGATGGAATGCTGATTGGAACTCCCAATTGGGCAGAAGAAGTTCATCAAGTGATTGATATGGCTCTTGCGAATTCCCGCGATGAAATCGATGTGAAAACATTTGACGAACCTCATGGGTATGGCCCTTCAATCCGTAAAATGTGGTTAGATGCTCAGGAGCAGGGTTATACAGAAGTGGAATCATGGCACCAGATCCTCTTATGGGCACAACATATCCCTACAGCTTGGGCAGTAGAGGATGATAGAAAAAAACTAGGTTTGGCATCTATTCCAGTAGAACTCGCTCCAATATTCTCTCGTGCGTTAGTTTGGCATGTGACGAGCGATCTAGAGTCTCCCTGGGAGACGGAGGTTGATGGGGAACGGTGGAAGATTCGCTTGAATGATTTTCCGGATGATTATATGTATAGCCTGTTGATTGAAGGGAAGGAGAGTGGAAACTTTCATGATTGGCCGGAAACTTGGCGACGAGGATAAGGTGATTCAGCCCTCCGATTTTTGTTTTCTACCTGGGACGAATGGTTATCTATGATAAGCGTGCATGGCCACTCCTATGAGCGAATACGTTGAATTTTTGAAAGAGGTGTTTAGTGAGTTTGGTGCTATTCAGCCGCGTCGTATGTTTGGGGGGTATGGGATTTTCCACAAGGGATTGATGTTTGGCCTTGTTGCAGACGAGACCTTGTACCTAAAAGCTGATGCAATTATCGCTGAATACTTTACGGGGAGAGGATTAGAGCAGTTTTGTTAGGAAAAACAGGGAAAAACCTTTAAGATGTCTTACTACATGGCCCCAGAAGATATTTTCGATGACCCTGCAGAAGCCAAGGTCTGGGCCGATCGTTCCCATGCGGCTGCCGTCCGCTCAAATACCACGAAGAGGAAGTCCTCTCCTAAGCCTAGAAAACAGAAATAAGAATTGGCCAAGTTCTGTTGTTTTTTATGGAGAAACGTTTCTCCAACCAAAGGCTAATCTCTGATGTTCTCCTCAGAATGAATCGTATTTTGGCTATGAAGGATGACTTCAGGGTAATTTTTTATTAAGGTAGATCATACTTATAGCTTATTACGTTACTTGGAATGAGAAAATCATGAAAGTATTGATGTTGACCAATGAATTCCCTCCCTATACCTATGGCGGGGCAGGGGCACATGTGGAATATTTAAGCCGTGAGTTATCTCAATTATTTCCAATTGAAGTGAGATGCTTTGGGGACCAACGAGTCGATCAGGGGAACCTCACGGTTCGGGGTGTTCCACTGGGGGAAGCGCTATTTGGTGCTCCGAAACCTTTGCATTCGGTCTTTGGGGCGGTGCAGCGCTGCTGGCAGATGAATGCGGATGGCTTGGATGCCGATTTGGTGCATTGTCATACGTGGTATAGCCATTTGGGTGGAATTTTGGCCAAGTTAAATTATGGAATTCCTCTGGTAGTGACCACCCATTCCTTGGAGCCTCTTCGTCCTTGGAAACGAGAACAACTCGCCGGGGGCTATGATTTTTCCTTATGGGTAGAGAAAACGGCTCTGGAAATGGCCGATGCGATTATTGCTGTTTCAGAAGGAACCAAGGCTGATATTCTCAAATTGTTCCAGGTGTCTGAAGATCGGGTGCATGTGATCCATAATGGTATCGATCTTCAAGAATTCCATAAGGTGGAAACCTATGGGGTGTTGACGCGATATGGGATTCCGACCGGAAATCCCTATGTATTATTTGTGGGACGCATTACCCGACAAAAAGGGATCATTCATCTGCTCCAAGCCTTACCTCATTTGGACCCAGGTTTTCCTGTGGTTTTATGTGCCAGTTCACCGGATACTCCCGCCATTGCTGCCGAAATGAAAGAGGCCTTGGAGAATGCCTCCGCACACCGGGAGCATATTTATTGGATTCAGGATGTACTGGATAAACCCAGCCTCATTGAATTGTATTCCCATGCCGGGGTGTTCTGTTGTCCTTCCATCTATGAACCCTTCGGGTTGATCAATTTAGAAGCCATGGCTTGTGAGAAGCCCGTGGTCGCGTCTGCGGTTGGTGGTATTCCCGAAGTGGTGGTGGAAGATGAGACTGGATTTTTGGTGCCGATGGACCAATATGAGGACGCACCGTTTAACCCCAAAAATCCTGAACAATTTGCGCAGGATTTAGCCGAACGACTGAATCAGCTCATGCGAGACCCCGCTTTGCGTCAGCCGATGGGAGAAGCGGGCCGTCGGCGTGCAGAGGAGCTCTTTAGTTGGGGGGCGATTGCAAAAACCACTCAAGCGTTGTATGAGCGAGTCCTCGCTGCCTTGTAATTAACTTCTTAATCTTAAGGTAAGGAAGAGGTCCAGTGAGGTAGGAATTTCCTAAAGATGAGGGGGCACATTTTATCCTGGATCGCGACCAGTCTGAAACATGGTTTCTAGACGTCTTACTTCTTCCTTGCGACGGTGGCGTTCTTCAACCATGAGGGAAATCAAAGAATTCCAAAATGCAACTTCCGCGGGAGAACCGTCCGTAATTCGTTGATCACGCCATTCTGTGGCAAATCGGGTGTAGACTCGAATTTCACAGTCGTTAAAGCTTTTCAACGAATCAATCAATTCATCTTCGACATGCATAGGTCAACGAACCTTCCTCGTGTAAACAATGTTCCGGTTGAATCTCCCCGCATGAATGATGTTATCGGCGGATTGGAAATCGTTCCTTAGTCAAAGTGAGGTTTTGATGCGAAAAAAAATCACAATTCAATATTGGCCATCTCATGCCAAAAAAATTTGCCGTTGGGTAGGATTTGCTCTAATAACGGGAGCCCTCTTTGCATGCGGTGAAGATCCGCAACAATTATTCGAAACGGCGCAATTCGAGGAGCAACAACATAATCAAGCCCATGCTATTGAACTCTACGAGCGCATTCTTCGTGATCATGCCAACAGCCCCCTTGCGAAAGAAGCTGAGGTACGTTTGCAGGAACTGAAAAAAGACAATCTGTGAAGGATGTTGAGAATTAGATGAGAAACTTACCCATACTGATCTGGGTCCACACCCGTTCGATACATATATTCTAACCGCCGAATATCCTGGTCTCGCCGCATCCGTTCGTCGATGCACAGATTCACGACCGTATTCCAAAATCCGGCTTCTGCAATAGACCCTGCCTCCATGCGCTGATCGCGAAATTCGCTTGAAAAGCAGGTATAGCGTTGTAGGTCGGCATCCTCGAAATCCTGTAGGAAATGGGTGAGGTGTTCTAATTGAGTAAACGGGCCGTTGCTGTTGCTCATATGCTCTCCTATGCACATCCTATCGGTTATTGCAGTAGGCCCTCTTGAGAGTTGATGGAAAAAAATTTGAACTCTTGTGGAGAACTGCGTTGTAGATGAGTAAGGAGAGATTTTTTAATGTTGTGAGTTATTTCGTGTTGTGACCAGTTAAAAGGGACATGATGAAATTATGCCAAGAACATTAAGACCTTTCCTCCTTGACCGGTTAGCGAACGTCTGCAAAAAATTTTGGGGTAAAGGTTGGCAGGCCATATTCGACATGAAGGATAATCATGAGTACGCGGAAAAAACTTTGCCAGATACCCATTTGAATGAATTTTCTGGCATCCGTCACGACTGCCATGGGTAGAAGGCGTGGAGTGGTATAGGCAAGTAATTGTTCGCAAAATCGGACATCTTCCAACATAGGCTGCAAGGGAAATCCACCAAGCTGTCGAAAAAGGCCTGCCCGGACAAATAGAGCTTGATCCCCGTAAATAATTCCTGAGTGATGGCATCGAAAGTTATCGAGCCAAGAAATCAGACGAAGACGCCAGTCCTGGCCGGAAAATTGATGCTGAAATCCCCCTGCCTGACAGGTTTGATCGGTTGCCAAGGCATGCAGGTGTGTGAAGGCGTCAGATGGTAGGAGGGTATCGGCATGGAGAAACAGTAACCAGTCTTCTTCGTGATGAGGGTGAGTGAGTATATAGTTTGCCCCAGCATTCATTTGGGAAGCACGACCTTTTGGTGCGGTTAACCAAATTATGGGTGGATGTTGACCGACGATGGCCTTGGTCCCATCACGGCTTCCACCATCTACGGTAATGATCGTAAAGTTACCCTCCTGTTGGTACACGGAAGTAAGAGTTTGAGGAAGAGCTCGTTCTTCGTTAAAGGTTGGAATAACGACCCAGATCATACTTTGGTGTGTTTCTGTTTATGATGAGGTGTTTCATAGCAAAGAGATGCGTTGCCGATCGGGTTGTGACTCTCCGGTGATAAGCCACGACGGCAAATGGTCATAAAAGTCGTCCCAATATTCCTGAGGGTCTTCGTCAATGGCATTGAACTCTTCTTGGGTTGAAAAAAGAAGTGTTTTGGCCAAGGGCAAGTACTCTCGTGTTTGGTCACGCAATGCTTCATGGGATGTTTCCTCTCTTTCCAACATTTTGGTGAGGATACGAAGACCGAATTGGTGATGGGCTTCTTCTTGGTGAATCAGCATCCGTCTGAGTCGTTGGAAAGGCGCTCCACGTTTGACGAGACCTGCCTCAATTTTTTTTAAAATCGCCTCGCCTAATCCCTCCAGAATGATTTGTTCGGCCAGAAGAGTCTCTGTAAAGTCTCTGCGAGCAATGGCTGATTCAAGTAGGTTGCGGTAGTCGTTCATATGTTTTGATAGGGGTGGCGGCTGCTGAACGCGTGGCGAGAGCCAACGAATCGCCCCTTGGAATGCCATGGCGTGATACTTTTCCTGCCGTGCCTGTCCTGCTAAAAAAGTTTGCTGGCCTGGGTCAGGTGTCAATGAGGCTTGGGCCTGCGCGCAATCATGTGCGAGGTGTTCTCCCAACATCATAAAGGTGAGGAGTCGTGCAAGGTGACCGTGTTCTCCAGATTTAATGAGCATGTTTCAACTCTAAGGTAGTGGGAGAAAGACTCTGTGGTGTTCGTAAGGCGCCTAGGGGATGACGAAGATTTGAGCCCACTACACGGCTGCAGAGCATGTTACACGAAGATCGGTTCGAACATTTCTGAATGCCTGCCTGATCCAGATTCCCCAGAATCTCCGATAAGGAGGATAACAGGAGATTTCCTGCGTGTGGAAGGGCGAGGCAGGGAGCTACATTTCCAGAGGCATCAATGGCAATGCTGTAGCGCCCGGCATCACACGGAGGAAGGCTTTGGTTATTGAGCCATCGAATATTGTCCTGAAGATAGTTTCGAAAATAACCCTTAGGAACAAGGTCCGATTGCAGAACTTTCTGAAAGACCGCCACCGCAGTAGCTTTTTGATATTGAAGAGAAAAATCTGTTTTGCCGTAGCGAGAAACATCCCAATGATAGGCGCCCAGCACAGGAATCATGCCATGATTGCGCGCGAATTTGAGGACATCCACAACATCATCACGATTCACTTCACTGACAATGCAGGTCAGGTATTTGGGGTGTGGGAATGTGTCTAATAGCTCAATTCCTTTAAGGACGAGTGGTAATTGATCTGCACCCCTAATAGTTCGATAGCGTTGACGATCTAAGGTGTCGAGGCTCACCGAAAGACTGATGGGATACCTCGCAATACGAGCAAGAAGCGTAGGGGTGAATTTCGTTCCGTTTGTAATCAGGCTGATGGTAAAACCAAGGGAAGATAAGTCGTCAAGAATGTCAGGGAGATCTTTTCTTAAGAGGGGTTCTCCACCTTGTACGAAAACCACTCTGATTCCCTCTTCATACAGATGAGAAAAGACCCGTGAGATTTCCTCACGACTCATTTCATAGCGACCTTGATTGAGCGGGAGATCGCAATATCCACAGGCAGAATTGCAGCGAAGTGTGACTTCAAGGATCGCCAAAATGGGGCGTTTTTGAATAATATTTTTTATGGGTTTGAGTAGCGTGTGAAGCATCATGATTTCTGCGGCTTTTGGTTTTGCCAACAGGAAAAAGGCGTCAGGAGAGTGTATCTCCTTGGAGTTGAGTCACGATACCTGTTTGTGTCATCCATCCAAAGACATCGGAAACCGTGGAAGCTTCGATGTCGGGTAATTCAGCTAAGGTCTGTTTTTTAAAGTGTAGGTGATAAATAAAAAAATATGGCACTCATTTTGTGTTGCCCGTATGCCGTGCCTTCTTATGAAACCAGTCTTGATATGGGCTCAAGTGTTACAGGGCGATTAAATTTTTTTGATCATGAGCCGGAGAAAGAGAGATCCGTAGGATTTTTGTGGGGAGGATGGCCGTTTAATGTCCAATCATATTCTAAGAATTCGATGGTATACGGGGTCTGAAGAAGATCTTCTGCGAGTGTTTGATCTGTCACGTATTGTGCGATATAGGTGAGAAGTGAACCGGAATGATTGATGAAATCTTCTTGAAACCAATCGAATATTTTGGAAAGATGCGCGACTTTTTGCTGTTGGTCGAAACGGTTGCGAGAAGGATCGTTGATATATTGTCGGGCACTGAGGGTGAGTTGTTGGTCGATGCTCTCTGGCTTATAGGCCCACGATTGCAGCTTAGGGCAAGATTGAGATGCACATACGATAGCGAAATGTATACGAGGTTCCTTAAAATCAGGAATTAAAATTTCTCGTTCCAAGTCATATAAATTGATGGGTTCATCCCCAACCAAATATTTCTGGGAAATAAAGTACCTGTAACGACCGGATAACGTCGATGGAGAAAGGCCCTCAAGAATACCTTTCATCGCAAAGGCATTGTAAGCATTGATCCAGAATGCGAGACGATGATTGGGTGTAGGGAGTTGTTGCGGCGCAAGATTTTTCAGATCGGTAAGATAGGTGGAAAAAGAATGGTCAGCGGACAACGCTTGATAATTTACCCTGCCATTGTTTACGTGTCTGGTCAGAACTTGGTTAAAGGTATTATGGGTGAACGTAGCAGGTGATAGTGGCTGTTGTGGTGTAAAGGATTTAGGCACGGATGAGCAGCCGAAAAGACTGAGCATTGTGAGGGAGAGGATGAGCTGGCTTGAAATATATTGAACCTTTAATGGTTTTGAGAAAGAGACTGAATGATTCCACATGTTTCTATCAGTGCTCTTTGGCCATCTGTTGTAGGATATTCCCCAAACCTTTATTCAATTGCCACAATAGTCTCGGGAAGGCCAGATGCGCCATCCGGAAATGGCTTTTGTTCCAGTGCTGTTTGCAGATCTCCTGCTCCATCAGTCGCACGAACCAAAATGCGAACATCACCCGGATTGGATGGCGTCCAGTCATATGACCACAACACCCAGGAATAGGGTGAAAGGGCAGGGGCCAATCGCGCCGGCTCCCAGGTTTCTCCCCCATTGGTAGAAATTTCCACTTGACGAATGTTCCGGGAACCGGCAAAAGCGAATCCTTTGATCGTCATGGGCCGTCTGATCCGTAAGGTGTCACCGGTTTGTGGGTTGGTGATCCAGGACATGGTTTTGACGATGGCCTCGTCTGACCAACCCTTTTGTTGGTAATACCCTTGGTAATCTTTTGGCAGCAGTTCAATGCTGGTCAGCCATTGAACGTGCTTCATCCCATAATGTCCGGGCGCAATAATCCTGGCTGGAAACCCATGTCCCAATGGAAGTGGAACGCCATTCATGCGATAGGCAATGAGCATATCATCCATCATGGCCCTTTCAATTGGTAGGCTATCCGAATACCCATCGGCTGCATGGAAGACTACGTCATAAGCCTGTGTCCCTACGCCTGCCTGATCCAAGAGGGTTTTGAGCCGCACTCCTTCCCATGCCGCCGTACCAATGGCTTCCCCCGCGATGCCGTTTCCCACGCATTCCAAGGTTACGATTTCAGAAACATTTGGTTGTGCCAATAATTGTGGGTAGGTGATCGTGAATGGCGTATTAACCTGTCCACGTATTGAGAGGGCCCATTGCTCTGCGGGGACAAAAGGAGGAGTTCGGTAGGAGGTGATATAGAATTCTTCATTAGGAGTAATGGGCGAAATTTCCCGTTGGGGTGTTTCAAATAGTTGGCTCCACATGTTGCCTAAAGATGGACGAGGTGATGGAATGATCGAGGTTAGGCCAAGACCGGCAGTGAGCTGAAGAAATTGGCGACGCGAAAGTGAGGTCATGATTTGATCCCGTATCTAAACTGTCTGACATTCCCGTAATTTGTTACAGTTCTCTTATTAGACAGAAGACCGAAAAAAGAGCGAAGAACTTCGTTCGGGATATGACTTGATTGGGTGCTGAAAGAGAAGTTAATCGACGGTGGCGGTGCGGCGGTGGAAGCGGAGAATAGTATTGGGGTCGGGGTGAAGATTAACCGCGGCGTTGTCTTTTCCCGCATAGGAGAGGGTATTTAATACATGACGGATCGCTTCAAGACGTGCGCGAATTTTACTGTTGGCCTTGACGATGACCCAAGGGGCATACGATGTATGTGTTTTGCTAAACATTTCCTCCTTATATTTGGTATAGAGATCCCAATGTTCTTGGGCTTTATCATCGACCGGACTGATTTTCCACTGTTTGAGAGGGTTTTTCTTGCGGGCTTTGAATCGACGACCCTGCTCCTCTTTTGAAATTGAAAACCAAAACTTGATGAGTTCGATATTATCTTCGTACAGCATGTGTTCGAATTCCGGCACTTGTTGCATGAAAGTCTGGTATTGTTTTTTGGTACAAAATTGATTCACAGGTTCCACGACGGCGCGGTTGTACCAACTGCGGTCAAAAAAAGCGAGTTCTCCTGGATTTGGTAAATGTTTCACGTACCGTTGAAAATACCATTGCCCTTTTTCGACTTCGGTGGGTTTAGGTAATGCCACTACCCGCATGGACCGTGGGTTTAAATGTTCAACAAAGCGACGTATTGCCCCACCCTTTCCCGCGGCATCACGGCCTTCGAATACAATGGCCACCCGTCGGCCATTAATCTGAACGTCTCGTTGGAGTTTGACCAACTCTACCTGAAGTTGGCGCAGTTCACGTTCGTATTGCAGCGCCCTGACCGCACTTTTTACATCCACTCGTTTGGACCGGAGCAATCGAACCAGACCTTTGCGGGTAGAGACTTCCATTAAATCTTCCGGCTGTAAGGTAGGTAAGGTTTTTTGGGAGGTCGGTACCACTTTGAGTGTTCGTTCTGCCGGCATATCGTCAAGAACCTTTCCTTGACAATAAGGTAACGTGATTTATTCCGAAAACCGTCTTATGCACATCAATACCGTACCATGGATTATTTCTTTTTCCTATTTTAGTCGGTCGAATTTTAGAGATACATTTGGCGTCCAGATAAAATTAAAGACGGACTGTTGTGGAAAAAGTGTGAATGACGGTGACGCCCGCAATAATCAATCCCATGCCAATAACGGCTGGAGCATCCGGCGTCTCACGAAACGCAATCATTCCAACCAAAGCAACGAGGACGATGCCGACACCTGACCAAATGGCGTAGGCCACTCCGACCGTCATATGACGTAGTACCAAGCTTAAGAGGTAAAAGGCGGCGCCATACCCTAGCACTACCAACATGCTGGGACCGAGTTTAGTAAATCCTTCCGCGCTTTTCAGAGCGCTGGTCGCAAGGACCTCAGCCAGAATGGCCATTAACAAATAGAGATAGGTCATCGGAATAGTCCTTTCAGTCTATCTTTTTTGCTCACATGGCCATGATAGCCGTTTCCCATGTTTGTCCACTTGGGTGCGTTTTGACGAAACTTCTGATATTCAGCTTGCGTTGAGCATACGGATTTCCCGTTGTGGGAAAGGAATTTGAATGCGATCTGCATTACAGGCTTTCACAATGGCTTGGTACAGCTCCGCTTGGGCCGGCACATAATCCGACACGGCCACCCATGGTTTGACAGAAATGTTGATGGAGGAGTCGCCGAGTTCTCCGACCCCGATTACGGGGGAGGGATCTTGAATCACTCGAGGATTAGCATTGACGACTCGGGCAATCGTGGATAAAGCCAATGTGAGATCGGTTGCATATGCCACGCCAACTGTGAGATTGAGTTGGCGGATTTTCCCAAAGTTATGCAAAATTTCGCCGATAATTTTTCGATTTGGAATGACCACAATGGATTGGTCGATGTGCCGGAGTTTTGTGGTAAAAATATCAATGGCTTTCACTTCGCCATGTTCCCCTAGGATATCGATATACTCACCAACTCGGAAGGGTTTGGTGAGGATAATGCTGAGGCCAGCGAACAGGTTGAGGAAGACTCCTTGGAGGGCCAAACCGATTCCTACTCCAGCGACACCGAGCCCGGCAATGAGTGGGAAAATTTGAATGCCGAATTGTTGCAGCATGACCAAAAGAGTAAAGAGAAAGATTATTCCTTTGACGATTCGTACCAGTAGGAGCCGAACCGGAGGCTCAATTTCAAATTTTCCCAAGGATTTGTGAGTGTAGCGTCCAGCCGTTTTAGCCAGGAACATTCCGATGGCCAAAATCAGTAGCCCGCTCGCTGCCTGCAGCCCATACTGAATGACTAAGTCCATACTAATCGCAGTCCCAAACATGTCGTTCCTCCTGTGTGAGTGAATTGGTCTGTAAGAATAACAAGGAGTTGGTGGCGAGTTTACCGATTATTTAGAAATTTTTGGTCTAGAAAAATACGGTCATGCTACGATGGAGATTGGTCAGCCTCCTGACCAAGCTAACTTGATTTCAATGTTGAAGGGAAATCATACTAGATCTTCATGCATACATACAGGGAAGGAAGTGGACCTTTCGCGATAGAAAGGAGTGAGAATGACCATGCAAGTTAAAAGTGTTGCTTTAATACTATGGATTTTGATCTTCTGGGTTGGGCTAGAAATTTATGTACCGCATTGGTCGTATGCGAAGGAAGAGGCCGTCCGGCTTCATGAAAATTTGGGGAGGCATCATTACCGAATTTCTACGAATATTCCGATGGCTCAGCGCTATTTCGATCAAGGAATGATTTTAATGTATGGGTTTAATCATGCAGAGGCGGCGAGATCGTTTCAGTATGCCCAAAAGCTCGACCCTACTTGTGCCATGTGTTTTTGGGGGGAGGCCTTAGTGCTGGGACCGAATATCAATGCGCCAATGGCGGATGTCGCTGTACCACAAGCCTGGGCTGCATTAGAGCAAGCTCGTGGTTTAGCTGAAGGAGCTTCAGAGAAAGAACGTGCACTCATTAATGCCGTGTCTAAGCGGTATATGCCGGAACCATTAAAAAACCGGACCTCGTTGGATCAGGCCTATGCTGATGCCATGAGGGAGGTCACCAAACAATTTCCTGCCGATGCTGTCATTGGGGCGATGTTTGCCGAGGCGTTAATGGATTTGCATCCATGGAATTTTTGGATGAAAGATGGGACAGCGCAACCATGGACCCCGGAAATTTTATCGACGTTGGAACGCGTTCTTGACCTCAATCCAAATCTCCCTTTAGGCCACCATCTGTACATTCATGCTCTGGAAGCTTCGCCACACCCTGAAAAGGCATTATCAAGTGCCGCTCGTTTGCCGGCATTGGTGTCAGGGTCTGGCCATTTAGTGCATATGCCTGCTCATATTTATATCCGCATCGGCTGGTATCGAGATGCGCTGGTGGCCAATCAACGGGCGGTGAAAGTCGACGAAGAGTATCTCCATGATTCTCATGTCGAGAGTCTGTATACCGCTGCGTATATACCTCATAATTTCCATTTTCTCTGGGCGGCAGCGATCAAAACGGGTCAGCACCAAATCGCGATGCAAGCGGCCAATGACACGGCGGCAAAGGTCGGATTTGAGGCGATGCGGGACCCTGCCTTTGCGGGCACCCTTCAACATTTTTGGCTCATGCCGTTATTTACTCGCGCGTTGTTCGGACAATGGGATGAGGTGCTAAAGGAGCCGGCTCCTCCAGCTGATTTGGTCTATCCAGCAGGGATTCGACATTATGCACGCGGCTTGGCCTTTCTTCGGAAAGGGCAGGCCGACAAAGCGACTCTGGAACTTGAGGCTTTGGACAAGATTATCGAAAATCCGGCTATTGCTAAATTGACCATATTCGATATAAACGCCATTCCTCACATCTTGAAAATTGCACAAGCGGTGTTGTCTGGCGAAATTGCGGCGGAGCAAGGAAACTACGACTTGGCGGTTTCCCGTTTGCAAGAGGCGATTGTCTTAGAGGATGGATTGAATTACACCGAGCCCAAAGATTGGTACTTGCCGCCTCGACAAGTGCTGGGAGCTATTTTACTGAAGGCTGGAAAGAATGCTGAAGCTGAAAAGGCGTATCGTGAAGATTTGGTGGCGCACCCTCAAAATGGATGGTCGCTGTATGGCCTGGTACAGAGCCTTAATGCACAGGGTAAAAGGGATGAGGCTCAAGCCGTACAACAGGATTTTGCAGTCTCATGGGCGGATGCCGATATTACTCTGACCAGCTCACGGTTTTAATCCAATTTCCTGAACCTTATTGATCTACCCTTACGTCCTATCTGTGAAGAAACCCGTGGTGGTCCGGGTTTTGGCTCGGGAATGTATACCGAAAGTGCCTTTCTCTTTTTAGGGTTTTTTCCCTTTCTGTTTATTTAAGTTCTTCTTTTCGTCATCCGAAATAACTGTCTAGGAGTCGCGGTTCCCCAACCTGAGGGGCCACAAAACTGAATAATTCTTTTTTTGTGAGGAGCATGCATATTCAATCATTAGTTTGGAGGTTCAGTTGAGTCGCCGATCGATTGGAATCCCTTGCTCAGCGCAACCAAATGGCAATAATGGGGGAGTTATGACCCGATTGGAAGCCATTGCGGAGCGTCGCTCTATTCCCGGAGTGATGTTGTTCGCAGGGACAGGCGACGTTCTGTTTATGAATGCTGAAGCCGAAGTGTTGAGCCGACAAATTATTGGAGCCAGATTTGGAGTTGGGGCGCAGGAAGTGTTGCCGACAGAAATTCTGGATTTGTGTGTGTCCCTTCGAAAACTTCTAGACAGTGGAGATCAGGAGGGATCTCACTCTCAGCATGAACTTCGGCGGGTGACAGGGGATTT
This sequence comes from Nitrospirales bacterium, assembly GCA_965223185.1. Taxonomy (GTDB): domain Bacteria; phylum Nitrospirota; class Nitrospiria; order Nitrospirales; family UBA8639; genus Nitrospira_E. Next base: position 2,639,692 of record OZ244988.1, read on the forward strand.
ACAGTCCCCGGTGCTATTGCGTGGATTTCCCTTGGCGCCACATTCTCCCAACGATGATGCCTGTATGCTGATCCTAATGGAGAAAATTGGTCGAGAGCGTCGGATTGTTCCTGCTCAAGCTAAGGATCAGTTCCGCTTGACTGATCGAGAAGTAGAAATCGTGAAATACATTAGCGAAGGCTGGACGAATAAAGAAATTGCCCGACATTTAGATATCAGTGAGCATACGGTTAAAGAGCATGTACGACATTTACTCAAAAAGACCAAAAGTACGACTCGTACTGGCATTCTGGCCCAAATCTTTCAAGATACCTAACCCTCCTCTTCTTTTTCCTTCATTTCCTTCTTAAAACCGAGACTGTGATTGTGGTTGATTATCACGTTCATCCGGTGGATAATCCTCGACATGTATTTTTGTGAATGGCCATGGGCCTTCGGATTACTTGGTGCCATTGGTGTGGCCCATCTACCGGATAAGCCTCAACCGGATGAAGCTGAGTTAGTGCAAGCCCTAAAACGCGGTGACGAACAGGTTTTTTCTACCTTGATGGATTCGTATTCAGGCCAGTTACTTCGTCTTGCCTTATCCTTTGTTCCCAGCCGAGCGGTAGCCGAAGAGGTGGTCCAGGAAACATGGATGGGGGTACTGGAAGGAATTGGCCGTTTCGAGGGCCGATCTTCTTTTAAAACCTGGTTATTCCGCATTCTTACGAATCGTGCCAAAACCCGGGGTACTCGAGAACGTCGGTATGAACCCTTCGGATTATCCGGTGTGGATTCAGAAGGAGATGAGGGACCATCCCTTGAGGATTCGCTCTTTGTCGCAGAAGGTTCTGGAAAAGGGCACTGGGTCGATCCTCCACAAGGATGGGAACCGGATACCCCTGAGCGGGCGTTATTGTCCAAGGAGTGTCGTGAAGCTATTGAGAAGGCTATTCTGGGGTTGCCGGACAATCAGCGGCAGGTTATTACCCTACGTGATGTTGAAGGGGTAGGTGCGGAAGAAGTGTGTAATATCCTTGATATTAGTGAGACAAATCAGCGTGTGCTCTTGCACCGTGCCAGGACAAAAGTGAGACGTGTGTTAGATCCATATGTACGGGGAGACAAAAGTTCATAACAATGGATAATAACTTTAAACAACAATTCATGCGCTATATGGCCGGCAATTTTAGTTGTGAGGAGATTGCCACTTTAATTACGGATTATTTGGAGGGATCCTTTACCCTTGGGCAACGACTTCGTTTTCAAATGCACATGGGGCTATGTTTTGCCTGTCGAAATTACTTGCGCCAAATGAAATTTACAGTCGCGACATTACGCAAGTTACCCGCTGAACCAGTGCCGGAACATGTTAAAGAGGAACTCGTGAAACGATTTCGGACGTGGAAGCGGGATCAGTCATCCCATAATTCTTCAGCGAATGCTTGATACTTCTCTTGGTTTTTCCCCGGAAACCCCTTTCTCGATGCATAAATTTTGAAGGCGTCAAAGCTTTCGTGATATGTCTGAAACATTCGTATTCTTCTTCAGGGGTTAATTTATTAAGGAGTGTGTCATGGCCTTAACGGAATCTACTATGCTCGCTTTAGGAACGCCGATGCCAGATTTTACGTTGCCAAATGTCCGCACCCAAGCACTGATTTCTCCTACAACTTTTAAGGCGAAACTTGGACTTTTAGTCATGTTTATTTGTCGGCATTGTCCGTATGTCGTCCATGTTCAAGAGGAAATCTCCAGATTAGGTCAAGATTACGAAGGAAAGAATTTGGGAATCTTGGCCATCAGTAGCAATGATATTAACAATTATCCTGCAGATGCTCCTCCTCGATTGAAAGAAATGGCAGTACAATTGGGGTGGAAATTTCCTTTCTGCTATGACGAGACCCAAGCTGTTGCCAAAGCCTTTACGGCCTCATGTACGCCGGATTTTTTTGTCTTTGACTCTGAGAGACGTTTAGTGTATCGGGGACAATTGGATGGCAGTCGACCTGGGAATGGTCAGCCTGTGACGGGACAGGACCTCCGCAAGGCCCTGGATGCTGTGATAGCCGGGCACCCTGTGGCGGGTGAGCAGCGTCCGAGTGCTGGATGTAATATCAAATGGAAGTCAGGGAATGAACCGGAGTATGGGTGAATAGGGAAAGGTTAATAATTCTCACGTATTTCTACGTTTCGATTGCAGCATGAATTTCTGTCTGATTTGTACATGTCTCTTTTCAATTTTTCTTAAACACAATGTCTCCGAAATAGGCTACCGCCGATTCTTTGGTGTTGTCGGTATCGGTCATAATCGCCACTCCTGAAATTATTGGTGGATCCTCTCCAAAGGCTTTTTTGTAATCCTCAAAGATGTTCCTTTCTTCTGTGATCCATTCGTTTAATCGGGACTCTCCGCTTTCAATCACGATCATGTTGACCCGATCGGTATAAGGGTTGGGAACCATAGTTCCAATGGGACTGTGGCTTTCCCAAATATAATTAATGGCTCCTATAGGAGGATATTGGCCATAAATAAGTTTGGCAGTTTCATATTTGGCTTTTTCGAAAAACCCCACCTTTGTGCTGTCGTATTCGAATGTAATGTAGAGTCGTGCAGGATAATCGTCTCCAGACTTTTCGTTGACATTCCCTTTCTTGAGGATATTTTTAACTTTCCATTGCCATTCAACGATTGGAAATTCCTTTGGATCAATTTTGATTTCTCTCGTCAACCCCGAAGAGGACTGGTTGCTGTTGGCTTTGACGACGACTGTGTCGCCATCTTTGACGAGATCATATTGAGTATGTGTGGGGATTTTGTCAAAAGTTAATGGTTCCCATCCAGGAGGAAAGACCCCGCCAGGTTGAGCCAGAGAAAATTTACCAACAGGTAATGCCTCTTGAGTTTTCGCAAGTACAATCGGCGCAAAGAGGTGCCCTATCACGAGCCCAATGGCAAGGAATATTCTTAAGGCCCTTTGAAGGGAAATAATCAGCATTATGGACTCCTTTCTCACTACTTAGCGTGTCCAAGAGAATAGTTTGCGCAAAAACTGTTTTTTTGTTTCACTCAGGGTGGTTTTTCTCCAAGCATTCGCCGTTTTTTTAATTACTTCCGCTTGCGTGGGGTAGGGATGAATGGTGCTAGCGATGGTGTTCAAGCCCAGCCCTCCTTTCATGGCCAGCGTATACTCACTGATCATATCTCCGGCGTGAGAGGCGACAATGGTGGCCCCAACGATGGTGTCAGTGCCCTTTTTAACATGAACTCGTGCAAACCCCTCATCTTCTCCATCCAGGATCGCCCGATCGACTTCCTCCAAGGGAAAGGTGAAGGTCTCTATTCCCATGCCTTTTTCTTTAGCGTCTTTCTCATAGAGACCTACGTGAGCAATTTCCGGTTCGGTATAGGTCGCCCAGGGGATAATGAGATTGTCTGTGCTCGCATAGCCTAATCCCAAGGGATGTGGGAATAGGGCATTTTGGATCACAATTTGAGCTTGAGCATCAGCGGTGTGGGTAAACTTAAAGGGTGAGCAAATGTCGCCCGCAGCGAAAATTTTAGGATTCGTTGTTTGTAGGCGATGATTGACTTTCACGCCTTTTTGATCAAAATCTACTCCGATTTCTTTTAAGCCCAATCCTTCAGTATTCGGGGATCGTCCAACCCCAACCAGGATTTCATCGACAGGAAGGTGATAATGCTGGTCATGGGAATCTACGGACAAATGCTTCACCCCGTCCGGAACTGTAATGGACAAATCTTTTCCGCAGCATAAGAGCTGCACTCCATCCCGGAGAAGAGATTGTTCCACGATATCGGCTGCATCGCGATCTTCATTGGGAAGAATCCCATGCAGAGCTTCCACTAAAAAGACCTGACTGCCAAAGCGCGCAAAGGACTGGGCCATTTCACAACCAATCGGTCCCGCACCAATTACACCAAGGCGGTTTGGCAGATCTGTCAAAGAAAAAATGGTTTCATTGGTCAAGTAGGAGACCTGGTCGAGTCCGGGAATAGGGGGTGCGGCTGCTCGGGCACCGGTACAAATGACGGCTTTTGCAAATTGGAGCATGGTTCCATCCACATCGATTGTGCTTGAGCTGGTGAATCGACCATTGCCAATAAAGACATCGACGCCTAGTTTGGTAAACCGATGTGCCGAATCTACGTGGCTAATGCGTGCACGTAATTGGCGCATTCGGGCCATTGCGGCACCAAAATCTCCAGTGATCTCTTTTGCCACATGGACGCCGAATTGCTCGGCTTCCCGAACGGCTTTCCAGGCCTTTGCTGCCCGAATAACACCTTTTGACGGGACACATCCAACGTTCAAACAATCTCCTCCCATGAGATGCCGTTCGATCAGCGCTACTTTCGCTCCTAATGCAGAGGCGATGGCGGCCGTGACTAGCCCGGCTGTTCCTGCACCTATCACCACCAAATTGTATCGTCCGGAAGGAGTCGGATTTTGCCAATGGGGCGGATGGACGTTATCGATTAATGCTTGGTTATAGTGGTCTTTCGGAAGGAGCAATTCCAAGGGATTATGGGCTTGAGTTGTTTTCATTGTGTTTTCTCGAAATTGAAAAAAGGTTGATCCTTTTCTTATGCTTACGAAGAACTTTGGTTCCGATTGGTCCATTTTTTATAGACAATCGGCATTAGGGCCAAGAGGCCCAAGAGTGTAAAGGCCAGCAGGACAGAGGGACTTGCAATTTCACTTAAAGAATTAATCGAGCCGAGTTGACGTCCCGCAAAGGCGAAGACAAAGCTGCCGGGAATAATTCCCAGGGATGTGGCGAGGATGTATGTCCCAAGATTGACCCGTGTCAGGCCGGAAACGAGATTAACGAGAAAAAAGGGAAAGGCAGGTATTAGGCGTAAGGTCATGAGATAGCTAAAGGCGTTTTTTGCGAATCCCGATTGAAAGGTTTCTAACCGATCCCCAAATTTTCGTTCAACCCAATCTCGCAAAAGGTAACGAGCGGCTAAAAAGGCCAGGGTTGCCCCGGCGGTCGCGCCAATATTGACCAAGACAGTTCCCATTAAACTGCCAAACAAGAATCCTCCTGTGAGGGTGAGAATGGCACCGCCTGGTAATGAAAATGTGGTTTGAAGAATGTACACCAGAATAAAAAAGACAGCTGCAAGGAAGTAATGCGATTCCGTATAGCTCAATAAAAGATCGCGATTGGCCTTGAGTGAATCCAGCGATAAATATTGTCCCAAATCAAAATATACGAACGCCCCTATTCCAAAAAGAAAGACGATGGCGGTGAGAATTTTCCCTGTGACTGATTTGGACGGATCGTTTGTTGGGGAAGTGGTATGAGCCATGAGAGGCTCAATTATGCGGGTTTTCATAGGAATTCTCCAGTCGCGTTAAAGATTTCCCTTAATTCAATTTTGTTGTTTTCCTGGATCAACTTCCCTGTAGTCCTGCCGTATACAGATTCGTTACGATTCAAAAATAAGATTTTCCTGAAAGCCCTATCACAATAATTCCTCTTTGATAGAGCGTTTCTCAACGATACCTGTGCTTGGGTTTCAGAAAATCGTAAGATATACCAGTGTCCTGTTATGGTTTCACCGCGTACAAAATGGATTTTCGGTTTTTTAATTATTGTGTGTCTATTCGCGTTTGTTGACGTTACCGGTTTGTTGGGTTTTTTCACCCCCGAATATTTAACTTCGCTTCTTCGTGAGTTGGGTTTTGCCGGTCCATTTGCATTAATTGGACTCATGACGGTGGCTGTCGTCGTCAGTCCGATTCCAAGTCTTCCGCTGGATTTGGCGGCCGGGGCTGCGTACGGAGTATTTTGGGGGACGGTCTATGTCGTGATAGGGGCCGAATTGGGAGCCATCATCAGTTTCCTGATTGCCAGAGTCCTTGGTCGAGACTTGGTAGGCCGATGGTTGAAACGCGATATCTCCTTTTGTCAGCAATGCACGGATCATCATTTAGTAGGGCTCATGGTTCTGGCGAGACTTGTCCCCGTTTTTTCTTTTGATATTGTCAGTTACGGTGCCGGGTTAACCAATATGAGCCTCAAGGCTTTTGCGCTGGCGACTTTGGTGGGTATGATTCCACCTACGGTTGCCTTCACATATTTTGGCCGTTCGGTTGTTTCTTTAGAATGGACCTCATTGCTGGCTGGATCGTTGTTGGTCCTTGCATTTCTTGTTTTGCCCCAGTGGATCATTAAACATCGAAAGTCACGGTGGGTGCGAGTGTTGCAAGGTAAACCTATCGCGTTGCCTGCTCCCCATGAGAAGAAGGAATCTGAGGTTCGATGTGGATGGTGCGGAAAATCGAATGACTAATATTTTGATAGTAATCACGTGATGGGAGGTAATTGGGCGGACAGGTCTTCTGCAGGGTAAGTGAGAATTTCTGCGAGGGTGGGGTGATAATGGGGAATGCGAAGGAGATCGCGAACGGTGCCTCTGAAATACATGATGGCGATGAGTTCGTGAAGAATCTCAGAGGCGTCCGGTCCGACGATATGCCCCCCAAGAATGACTCCTGATTGAGGGTGGCAGAGGATTTTGACATGGCCGTGTAATTCCCCCATACAGAGAGACTTCCCGTGGTCGTTGAACGGATAGGATGCAACACGATAAGGTATATCGAAATTTTTACATTCTTTTTCTGATAAACCTACACTGGCGACCTGAGGATCGGTGAATGTGACTTGCGCCTTCAGCCGGTCTTCGTATTTTCTTTGTGTTTGCTCTTGATGGGTCGCGTTCCAACCTGCAATTTCTCCTTGTTCAATGGCGATATGCACCACTTCATGTAAACCATTGACATCCCCCACTGCAAAAATGTGAGGTTGTGATGTTTGCATGGTAGGCTGAACCGCAATAGCCTTTCCCTGTACTTCCACCTGGGCGGCTTTCAGTTGTAATCCTTCAATATTAGGGTGGCGTCCAAGGGCTTGAAGGATAACGGAGGCTGTTACGGTTTTGGGTTGGCCGTTATGCAAAAAATGGACGGTCTTTTGCCCGTCAGAAGATTGTGTGGCGTGTTCGAGAGAAGTATTGGTATAGATAGTCATGCCTTCTTTTTGGAGTGCTGTTTCGATTGGTAAGGTTAAGTCCTTATCCAACTGGGACAGAATATGTTTGCTTCGCTGGATCAAACTGATTTTAACCCCGATCCGGGAATAAAATTGAGCTAGCTCCAAGGCTACGGCTCCACCTCCTAACACAATCATGGAATCGGGTATTTGTCGGAGTTCCAGTGCATCGTCACTGGTCAAATACGACACTTTATCCAATCCCGATATTGGAATGTGAGAGATGACCGATCCAGTGGCGATAATAAAGGTCTTGGCGGAAATCAAATGTGTCCCGGCTTGGATTAATGTTGGAGAAAGGAAATGAGCATTTTCTTGATAGAGGGTAAAACGAGGATGTAGGAGAGCTTCAATCCGGAAATCGGCGAATTCCTTGATTAGGCGATTTTTTCGATCAATAATGGCGCTGAGGTTAGGCCGTCCTTTGGACGGATTGAGACCAAATTCTGATGCCCGTCGAATGAGTGAGGCAATATCAGATGAACGGAGCATGGCTTTGGTGGGCATACAACCTCGCAAAATGCAGAGGCCACCCAGTGGTCCACGATCGATGATTCCGACATTGGCCCCTTGTGATTCGGCCGTACGGGCTGCGGCATAACCGGCCGACCCTCCGCCGATAATCAACACATCATGCCTAATGGATTGTTTTGATGAGTTCGGGGATGGCGTCATGGGTGAAATGGTTGAGGTGAAAGGTGAACGATGGATACCTATTTTTACACACAAAATTCGTCTTGGAGACTTGGTGTGACCATGGTGGTGTGCATGTTGGGCATAAGCGGCTGTATTCCTCAGTCAGTACCGCTAGCCATTTTGCCCCAGGTCGAACCCGAAGCGGCGGCCCTTAATTTACAGGGCATCGATCAGTATCAGGTTGGTGAATGGGAAGTCGCCCTGCAGTATTTTCAAGCAGCAATACAAGTGAATCCCCTATTGGTTGAAGCTCATTTTAATGCGGCTTTGGCACTACATCAATTGGGTCGTCATCAAGAAGCTACACAATATTTTGGCCGCGCAGGAAAAATGAGTCCGGATAACCCCTCAATTGTTAACTCGACGCTGTATCGCAATCATTTGGGGTTGTCTTCAACCCTTGAGCGGCACCTGAGTGGAGGATACCGATATCAAATGGAACGGTGAACTATGAACGGGTAACTTGTTTCGACAGGAAAGGATAGTGAGAAGGATGTACCTTAAAGGGCAGGATAGCTGAAAAGTAGTCCTTTGGAGCCATAAGTTTTATTAAGGGACATTCAATTAGGTCTAACATCTCCGCTGGAATCTACAAGAATGGCCAGTTCTACGGCCAAGACACGATATTGTCATATAACTAGAGTCAGTGAACGTTGCATCCAGCAGTTAAAAGGCCAATTCGTTATCAATTAGTTTTCATAGTATAAGTATGATCTCGCCACTCCCAGCCACTGCTGTTTCGCGTCCAGTAGCGGACGTGGATGGTCCCGCTGCTGGGAAGGCCCGTGACGGATCGCGAATGGGCGGTGCCCATGGAGCCGCTATTGTGGAGATTCTTAGCGCCCAGGCTGGTGCCGACATAGAGCCAGTGTTCGAGGTCCTGAGTGGTATGTCCTCCGGTAAAGGTGATGGTGGAGCTTGTTAGAGTCGAGCCTGGGGGGGGTGTTCCCATGAGGGGAGGGAACGTGCTGCTTCCGCCTACATTCATAGTATAAGTATGATCTCGCCACCCCCAGCCACTGCTATTCCGGGTCCAATAGCGGAGGTAGATGGTTCCGGCAGTGGGAAGACCGGTAACGGACCGGGAATGGGCGGTGCCCATGGAGCCGCTATTGTGGAGATTCTTAGCGCCTTGGCTGGTGCCGACATAGAGCCAGTGTTCGAGGTCCTGAGTGGTATGTCCTCCGGTAAAGGTGATGGTGGAGCTTGTTAGAGTCGAGCCTGGGGGGGGTGTTCCCATGAGGGGAGGGAACGTGCTGCTTCCGCCTACATTCATGGTATAGGTATGATCGCGCCACCCCCAGCCACTGCTATTCCGGGTCCAATAGCGGACGTGGATGGTCCCGCTGCTGGGAAGGCCCGTGACGGATCGCGAATGGGCGGTGCCCATGGAGCCGCTATTGTGGAGATTCTTAGCGCCCTGGCTGGTACCGACATAGAGCCAGTGTTCGAGGTCCTGAGTGGTATGTCCTCCGGTAAAGGTGATGGTGGAGCTTGTTAGAGTCGAGCCTGGCGCTGGGGTCGCCATTGAAGGCGCCGGGCTGGCAATGGTAATCGTGGCTTGTGCGGTATTATTGGTTATATCGACATCGTTGTCTGCCGAGACTCTTCCTTGGAGGGTGAAGGACCCGACCGCTAAACCTTTTAGTGTCAATGTAATTTGTCTAACTGCTCCCGGAGGAATGGAATTCATGATACAAGTGCCTTGACTTGTCCCATTTCCGTTGCAACTACCCGAGTTCGTGAAGATATTTTCCAACATGAGGCCATTTGGGATCGTAAAATCTGCCCGAGGGTTGAAAGCGGAGCCCTGCCCGATATTGGTGATGGATAGGACGGAAGAAAATGATTGTCCCAATGACGTATTTTGTGCGGAAGCTTGAAAATGGGGCTGCAGGTCAGCCTGTTCGATATTGATGACCGTCAGACAAGACGCGCTATCTATTACCGGCTGAATTTCAGATATGCTGCACGGAGAAAACTGATCACTACCGTTGAGGAAAGGATTCATTAAAAACGTGCCAGGTGTGCTAGCGCAGGGTGAGCCAGATTGATTGTCATGGGGTGCGCCGAAATTATGCCCAAGTTCATGAGCGACCGTTAAGGCTCCAGCTGTTCCCGTGCCAAGAATTTGGTTGACTCCTATACCGAACCGGGCACTGCATAGCGATCGAAGATAGGCGATTCCTACAGTACTCCCATCTAGATTTCGTCCAGTAAATAAATGAGCGACTCCCGGGTTGTGGAAAGTTGAGGAAGCCGTGAATTGGCTGAATTGGGTAAGGAGAGTGTTTGCATCGGTTGAGGTCAGCCCTCCATTATTTTGCAAAGCCAGGACGTCGACAAGACTGATTTGAACACCAAGTTGCTCAGAGAAGATTCCATCTACCACGTTCAGTCGGGCAATCACAGCTAGATTAGGATTGGTATTCGCAATGGTGAATTCCCGATCTGTAACGACGGACATATCAATATTTCTTGTGGCGCCTTGGGCGGTTATCCCCACCTGCCCTTGGAGTTCATCGATCAAAGCCCCGAATTCGGTGAGTGGAAGGACAGGCATTCCCCCTGGTTCCCCGAGTCCGCAGGTTTGTATCCCCAAGTCTTTGGTGTCCGAGAAACGATAAATAGCTTGCCCAGATAAAGGTGGTGAAGGAGGCGTTTGTAACGCAGAGGCGATGACGGTCATAGGGTCGATGACATAGGCCTCATGCCCGTCCCAAATCATGCCAGACCATTGTCCGTCCACTCGCGTGAGACGAACCCATGAGTCAGGAATACCATCCAAAGTTCCTTTGAAAAATTTTAGTTGTTTCTCTAGTTCTAGGCGTTTTTTCGCAGGGAGTTTGGCAATGAGGCGCGTATTCGGATCGAGCGATACTCGGAAAGATTTTCCAAAAGCATCGAATAACCAGGACCGTTGGGCACTCTGTGATGTATCCTCTTTCATTTGAGATTCTAATGCTTCAACTACCACATCTGGAATTGTTTCATAATAGAGTATTTCAAAGGGATTGGTTATGGACTCGTTTTTGACTGACTCGGTAGATTTCCCGAATGAGACAGTCGTGGAGGCTAGGGTCCACATCAATAAAAAAACAAATCCGACAACCTGTCTCATGATTGTTCCTCCTAAGAGGGTGATTGTGGTGGGGGATAGGCTCGGTAGGCGTATATGGTGTAATGTCAGCCTACAAATCTGATGCCAGCAGATAACATCAGGGGACTGAATGTACTAAAATTACTGTTTTGGAGCAATATGTAAAGGCATCAAATAGTCGAAAATATCCACTTTGTCCAACGCAATTTGTAGGTTGTAGCATCCAAAATTCTGATGGGTCGAAGGAAAATCCCTGCGGTATGATTATGCAATGGAGGAACTATTGAATCGAGGTATCAATTTCTCTTCGGCTGAGTTTTGGAATTTGTGCGTAAATTGGGAGAAATTGATTGGAGTTCTTTGGTGATGAAGAAAAATACAACACCAAGTCTGGCCATTTTAGGCACGGGTTCTGATGTTGGAAAAAGTCTGATCGTTGCAGGATTATGTCGGCTCTTCTATCGGTCTGGTATCAGGGTGGCGCCGTTTAAGGCGCAAAATATGTCTTTGAATTCTTTTGTAACGATGGATGGGGGCGAGATGGGCCGGGCCCAGGTTTTACAGGCACAGGCTTGCGGGATTGTTCCTTCGGTACTGATGAATCCCGTGTTGTTGAAACCTGAGAACGATTGTCGATCACAGGTGATTGTACGTGGAAAAATTTGGCAACAAACGGACGCACGGCCCTATTTTTCAAACCCATCTTGTCTGTGGGAAGTGGTGCAAACGAGCTATGACGAGTTAGCGAAGATGTACGAAATGATTGTGATTGAAGGGGCTGGTAGTGCCGCAGAGATGAATCTCCGTGATCGAGATATCGTCAATTGGCCGGTGGTGCAAATGGCCGATGCTTCAGTCATTCTTGTTGCCGATATTGATCGGGGCGGGGTGTTCGCTCAGGTCAAAGGAACCTTGGATCTCTTGGCTCCAGAAGAACGGCAGCGAGTGATTGGCGTGGTAATCAATAAATTTCGAGGTGATCTCAGCCTATTTGATGAGGGAATCAAAATTCTTGAAGAGCGCACCGGTGTGCCGGTGTTGGGTGTCGTGCCTTATCTGCACAATTTAGAATTAGACCAGGAAGATAGTCTCGATAGGGAACGATTTCGCTTGACACCTTTTAGAGCAGAAACCGTGAATATTGCCGTCGTGTTGATCCCGCATATGAGCAACTTTACGGATTTTAATCACCTGGCAGCGGAGGCTGATGTGGCACTTCGTTATGTGACATCTCCCAGAGAGATCCAGGGAGCGGACATAATCATTTTGCCGGGTAGCAAAATGACCATGAGTGATTTGGCCTATCTTCGGGAAACAGGTTTCGAGGAAGTTTTACTTGAGCATTTGCAGCAACAATGTGAAATCGTGGGAGTGTGTGGAGGGTTTCAAATGCTCGGAACAGAACTGAGTGACCCGTATCATGTTGAAATGGGGGATACCATTCGCGGTTTGGGGTATCTTGATGTGCGGACTGAGTTGCGGCCTTACAAGACCACGAATCAAGTTCGTGCGCGTTCCCAAGCGGGGTTATTAGGACGGGAATGTCTGGTTGAAGGGTATGAAATTCATATGGGGACGACGTTTCGTGGGAAGACGGTTTTGCCTTGTTTTCAATTTCTTCAGGGTGAAGTTTTTTCTCCTTCTCTTTCCCCGCTGGCCCGTGAAAAAAACGAGGATGGGGCCGTGCGTACGGATGGATTGGTCTGGGGCACGTATATTCACGGGATCTTTGATCAACCGGAATTCAGACGACAATGGTTGAATCGCGCACGTGGGCGAAAAAATCTTAAGAAACTGGATGTCGAACAATCTCAAAACGTTTCCAAAAGATTGGCCAACGCTATTGACCGCTGGGCGGATCATGTAGAGATGTATCTGACGATAGAAACCATTTTTGCTGCAATCAGGGAGAATTCTTCTCTCAATATCTGAATGATTGTACGAGAGGTTTTAAATTTGATGGCCTTTCCGCGATTTACCCACCTGGGTGTCTTGCTTGACAAGGTTAGGTCGTCCTTCCTATTGTCATCTGCAACATAGTTCGGAACGGATGCAGGGAAGCGGGTGAAAATCCCGCGCGGTCCCGCCGCTGTAACTGGGGACGAACCCCGCAATGCCACTGTCTGAGGAAAGTAAAGGGTGAAAGTCGGAAGGGTTCTCTACTTCTTACCTTTCACTTCTTAACCTTTTATAATCTTTGGATGGGAAGGCGCGGGTAGTAGGTCAACGCAAGAGGCGCTGAACTCCAGAAGCCAGAATACCTGGTTTGTTCCATGGCCAATTTTCCCTCGTGGGCTGGGGAGGTGGCGAGGATGAAGAAACGGGTGCAATCCTCAAGGTTCATGAAGCCTTGGGGATTTTTTATTTTGGCTGATTTTTTCATTTGGTTGAGAAGAGTTAGGATGGTAGTCCACGGATTTTCCCTTCCTTTTTTCTCTCTCAGATCGAGTGGGAAGAGCCCTGATTATCGTCTATCTGTTCGAGTTCTATTATTTTTTATAGTGGCAGGTTTTTTTGCGGCTATCTATCCAATTTCTCAAGTCTATTCTGAAGAGGCTAATGCGATGAAACGTCGGCAACAAGGCATTTTGACGGGTATGCCCTTCATGTCCAATATTGCGCCGCGCACGTTCATTGATGATCTCGATCGCAAGCTTTATCTCGCTAAGCCTCCTACACGGATTGTCTCGCTGGCGCCGAGCATTACAGAAATTCTCTTTGCCATTGGGCTGGACGATGAAATTGTCGGGGTGACCGATTTTTGTAATTATCCACCAGCGGCCTTATCCAAGCCAAAGGTTGCATATTCTCAACCGAATCTAGAGTCCCTCGTTAGTCTTAAACCTCAACTGGTTTTGGCTCCTCCTTCCTTCCTCCGGGCTGATTTACTTGCCAAGTTAGAACAACTCAAAATTCCGACTTTTGTGCTCGAATCAAAAACGGTTGAAGGCATTTTGGGGCATATTCAATTATTGGGGAGAATGGTAGGCCGTGCCCCAGAGGCGAATGCTTATGCGTCAGAAATGCGCAAAAATGTGATGGCTCTGAGTAAACGAGTTGAAGGCCGCCCTCGTCCTACTTTGCTCTATGTCCTCAATTCAGAACCCTTGATCACGGTGGGCCCTGGCAGCTTTATTCATCACTTAATTGAATCGGCTGGTGGTCGGAATGCGGCAGAACGCGCGAAGGCGCCGTATCCTCGTCTGACCATGGAGGAAGTACTGACTCAAAATCCTGATATTTTGCTTTTTCCAGTAGGCGAGTATGAGGGTATTCCCCAAGCCGAACAAGATCGGTGGAAACGTTGGGAGACCATACGAGCTGTACAGAATGGAAAACTTTTTCAGATCAAAAGTGATTTACTGAATCGTCCTGGTCCGCGGGTCCTTGAAGGGTTGCGCCATCTGGTCAAAATCATACATCCCGATGTCCATCTAGAAGATTCTGTTGAGGAACCGAGTTCATAAAGGCCTGAAATGATCTGTCGCATGACCCCAACCCTTCTCTTTGGGTCTCTTTGGGAAAATCTATTGTGAAATCTATTCTTGATGCACCAGCACGTCGCTCGTCTTCTTCGTCGATTTCCCTGGAGCATTCAATCGGAACAAAGCCTGTATCGAATCCGGCACTGGCATCAAGGCAGACACTGATGCGGAGTCGTTGGTGGCTATGGGTGAGTGCCACCGGTCTGATAACCCTTCTGGTCTTCGTCGTGTGTTTGGGGTTTGGTACACAAACAATTTCCTATTCTACGATTATTGCGGTGCTCATGGGAGCAATGACTGGTTCATCAATGGAGTTGGGGATGAATGATCCTACATCCATTATCCTTCTTCATGTCAGGATGCCACGCGTGGTTTTAGCCTTTTTTGTGGGTAGTAGTTTGGCGATGGTTGGTGCGGCGTTGCAGGCTCTGTTGCGTAATCCCTTAGCTGATCCGTTTGTGATTGGTATTTCCAGTGGGGCTGCGCTTGGAGCGGCGATTGCTCTTCTGTTTGGCCTTGGGATAACAGTGGGGAGTCTATCGGGGTTGCCTGTATGTGCCTTTGCTGGTGCGCTGTTCTCGCTCATGATCATGTATCGTATTTCTTCAGTGCAATATGGCTTTTCAGTGTATACCCTCCTGCTGGCGGGAGTGGTATTGAATGCCATTTTTTCGGCTTTCAT
Organism: Nitrospirales bacterium; assembly: GCA_965223185.1. Taxonomy (GTDB): domain Bacteria; phylum Nitrospirota; class Nitrospiria; order Nitrospirales; family UBA8639; genus Nitrospira_E. Next base: position 2,654,723 of record OZ244988.1, read on the forward strand.
TATGTTTTTGACCAGCATTGCTGATCCGAATCGCGCGTTCGGAATGTATGCCTGGCTGATGGGGACGTTGTCCGGTCCTGATTGGCCAACATTAGGAATGTTGGTGCTGTATTTGGGAGCAGGGTTGGTCATATTGGGTAGCCATGCACAGTCGCTGAATTTGCTGACTCTTGGAGAAGAAACGGCGCGCTCGCTAGGTGTGGAAGTGGAGCGGGTAAAAAAAATGGTATTTCTGTCTGCGGCACTTTTGACGGGTGCGGTGGTGAGTTTTAGTGGCATTATAGGATTTGTGGGACTCATCGTTCCGCATGCCGTGCGATTATTGGTCTCGGCCGATCATCGTTTGTTGTTGCCGATTGCCGGTTTAGTGGGAGGCATGTTTTTGATGTTGGCCGATACTGTCGCGCGTACCGCATTGAGCCCCAGTGAATTTCCGGTGGGGGTGATTACGGCCTTGGTTGGCGGCCCTATTTTTTTATGGGTATTGACGACCCGGCAAACGCAGTTGGGGATGAAGTAAATCAAATGCCGAACGATCAAAAGCCTTCCAACGTGGCCTATGCATTAGATCATGTCAGCTTTTCCTATTCAAAAGCCAAACGCGATGAATCTGGGGATGTTTTGAAGGAACTGTCCTTTCTTATTCTTTCTGGACGAGTGCTGGGCATTCTGGGCCCCAATGGGTCTGGAAAAAGTACTTTATTGAAATTGTTAGCTGGAGTCTTCCAGCCACAATCAGGCGCCATTGAAATATTAGGTGAATCGTTATCCAGCCTTTCTCAATTAGACGTGGCAAAACGAGTGGCACTTGTGCCCCAAGAAACGCTTCAAGTGTTTCCCTTTACCATTGCAGAAATGGTGCTCATGGGCCGGTCCCCTCATCATCAGGGGTGGGGAGGGTGGCATTGGGAAGATACGCAGGATTTGACAGTGGCACAGAATGCCATGGAAGAGCTTGATGTGGCCCATCTTGGCCATCGCCTTGTCACGCAAGTGTCCGGAGGGGAGCGGCAGAGGGCAGTCATTGCCAGAGCGTTGGTGCAGGAACCGCAGATCCTGTTGTTGGATGAACCAACGGCCTTTTTGGACCTTCATCATCAGGTAGATATTGTCCGTATCATTAAACGCCTCAATCGCGAAAGAGGCCTGACCGTCATTTTAGTGTCACATGATTTGAATTTGGCCGGCCAATACTGCGATCAAATTTTAATGTTGGATCGTGGGTGTCTTGCCGCCATGGGGTCGCCACAAACAGTCATGAAGCCCGAAATCATCGAACAAGTCTATGGATGTTCAGTACTTGTTGATCGGCATCCGCAATCAGGTTTGCCGCGTGTGTCATTGCCTGTGTAATCGTCAGTCAGCGTTCACTCTTTATTAAATTTCTAACAAAGGAGGAGGGTTTGTTTGCCGGAATATAAACGGTTGTGACGGGGAAGCTGGTGTAAATCCAGCACGGTGCCGCCACTGTTAGCGGGGAGTGACTCTGCACAACGCCACTGTCTTGAAAACGTAAAAAGTTAAAAGGGAAAAGTTTGAAGGAATTTTTTTCTCACCTTTCACTTCTCACTTTTTACTGTTTGGAGATGGGAAGGCGCAGAGGAACGAGAATCCGCAAGTCAGGAAACCCAGCAACAGTTTCTTCCATAAAAACCCCTTCGAGCTAAAGGGAGGTGGAACATGTCCACGTTGTTACGTGTTGGCAGGTTTTTTCTAATGTGGGTGGGTGCCAATGTTGTCGGCTTTGCCATATTATGTGTATTCCCTATCCAAGCTTTTTCTCTTGAACTTGAGGATCAAGAGCCTATCCAAGAACTTGAACCAATGGTCGTGACGGCGACCAAGACTCCGGTTCCTGTCAGTCATCTCACCAGCGCGGTCGAAGTTCTGACTCAGAAAGATTTTCTACGTAGAAACGATCGCATGTTGGTTGATAGTCTCGGGTTAAGCCAGGGAGCCGCTATATTTTCTGCTGGAGGCCCAGGCTCGACGACTTCGTTTCGCATTCGAGGAGGGGGTTCGGCGCAAACCCTGGTGTTGATTGATGGAGCGATTGTGAATAGTGCCACAGCCGGGCTATTCAATTTTGGTACCTTGACGACGGACAATATTGAGTCCGTCACTATTCTCAGAGGTGGACAAAGTATGTTGTGGGGAGCCGATGCTATTGGAGGTGTAGTCGATATTCGCACAAAGCGGGGCGCAGGTATCCCTGTTGCACGAATCTTTTCGGAATATGGGTCTTTCAATTCAATTCGAGAGGGTGGGAGTTTGTCTGGCCAGTTGGGGCTGGTAGATTTTTCCCTAGCCTTGTCTCGTTGGGATATGGCGAAATTTTCGGCCATCAACTACCGACGAGGGGCTGCTGAACGGGATGCCCTCCGCAATTGGCAAGGGTCTAGCTTGGTAGGTATTGCTGGGCCGATGAATGGAAGATTAGAGCTGGCCTTCCGATGGATCAATCAAGATCTTGACCTTGATAACCCCTCGACATTTGGGGGGCCATTCGATGTGTTTAAATCAAAAGCGACCAGTCGCCAGTTCATTTATAGCGGAAATTATGTTCAGCCCATGACCGATTGGTGGGATATGAAAGTTACCTTATCCCATGCACGGGAAACCTCCATTACCCAGGGGGGAACCAATCAACGGAGTATTATATCGGGGTTAGAAAGTACTCCAGGTGCGTTTAATAGTTCAGATATTCGTACGAAGAGTAATCGAATTGAATGGCAAAGTAATGTACAGATGGGAGATCCGTTCTTGTTGACTGTGGGATATCAGTTCCGAGAGCAACTAGGAGAAAATGAGGGGAATTTTTCTGAGAGGATTGTGTCGAGTCATGCCGGGTTTGCTCAGATCCAATTAAATCTGTTTGACCGATTGTTTGCCACAGGTGGGTTTCGACAAGATTCTCATAACGCTTTTGGTGATTCTACGACTTGGCGTGTGACGGGAGGATATTTATTGAAAGAAACCGGGACCAAAATCCGATCCAGTTACGCCACAGGATTCCGGGCTCCGGATATTAATGAACTCTATTTTCCAAATTTTGGGAATCCTACGCTGGAAGCCGAAAAAAGCCAAAGTTTGGATGTCGCCGTAGATCAACAGTTTTTTGGCAATCGTGTCAAAGTCAGTGTGGGGTACTTTTGGAATCGATTTCGTCAATTAATTCAAACGACATTTGATCCTGTCGGCTGTGCGCCTTTTACGGTATTTGGTTTTTGTGCCCAAAATGTCGGATCGGCCAAAAGTCAAGGCTGGGAGGTGGCTGGTCATGTTATATTGGCTGAGGAGTTGCCTTACATGAATTTGCTCGAAGTCCATAGTCAGTATACCTATACCCTGACCCGGGATAATAATACGGGCGATCGACTCCCTCGGTGGCCGGTTCATCAAGCCAGCATTGACTTGACCTATCAACCAATTGCGCCTCTGAGCTTTACAACCACGTTTCGGTATGTGGGCTCTCGGTTTAATACCACTGGGAATCAACAGCCCATGGCAGATTTCCATGTCATAAATTTTGCAGCTTCGTATGATTTTTGCGACAACCTACAGGGATATATCCGAGTGGACAATATTCTGGATCGGAATTATGAGGAAGTCCAATTTTTTGGAACAGCCGTTCGATCGGTATTCGGCGGAGTTCGGGTACAGTTTGATCTTCCTTTAGGTGACACGAATCCATGAAGCTTCCGCGGCTCCTAATTGCGGGGACCCATAGTGGGGTAGGGAAGACGACGGTAGCTTTGACGCTCTTGGCTGGTTTTCGACGCCAGGGGCGTCAGGTGCAACCGTTTAAGGTCGGGCCTGATTTTATTGATCCTGGGCATCATCAGGTAGCGTGTGGCCGGACATCCCATAATCTTGATGGTTGGATACTGACTGCCGATTCAAATCAAAGGATTTTTCGGAATGCCGCTCAAGATGCGAATCTTTCCATCATTGAAGGGATGATGGGCCTGTTTGATGGAAGTTCGCCGATCAATGAAATTGGCAGTAGCGCCGAAATGGCGAAGCTATTGAAGGCTCCGGTGTTGTTAGTTGTCGATGGGAGTGGTATGGCGAGATCGGTTGCAGCGATGGTGTTCGGATTTTCCAACTTCGATCCAGATATAACGATTGCTGGTGTTGTGTTTAATCGGATTCGAAGCGAAAGACACTACCAGTTATTAAGGGAAGCCGTTGAACTAGGAACCAATGTATCGGTCGTTGGCTATATCCCGTCAGATTCGACGTTGTCGATTCCTGATCGACATTTAGGTCTACGCACAGCGTTAGAAGGCGAAGGTGTTGGTTGGTATACCCGGTTAGTGCAAGCGACCTCAAACACCCTTGATTTGTCACGCGTTGAACGGTTAGCCCAGGGTGCGTGTGATTGGGAGGAACAAGTTGTTCCAGGAGGCGCTGAGGTGTCAGAACTTTTTGAAGAAGAACCATGTAGAATTGCTGTGGCCTATGATCCCGCGTTTTGTTTTTATTATGCAGAAAATATTGCTCTTCTTGAGAAAGCTGGTGGAAGCGTTTTCCGTTTCTCTCCTATGAATGATGCGAAGCTGCCTGATGAAGTGGATCTCCTGTATTTGGGAGGAGGGTATCCGGAGGTTTATGCTGCTCGGTTGGCCCAGAATACTACAATGCGGAACAGTATTGCTGAATTTGTTCGCCAAGGCGGGGTCGTGTATGCGGAATGTGGTGGATTGTTGTACTTATCCAAGAGGTTGCAAGATTTTGATGGAAAAATTTATGAGATGGTCGGTGTGATTCCCAGTGATGTGGTTATGAATCGAACCCAGATGACTTTGGGATATCGTGAAATCACGTTGACCAAAAATGGGGTATTAGGGGAAAAGGGGATGCGTATTCGTGGGCATGAATTTCACTATTCATGCCTTGAAAATTCAACAAATGTTAATTACGAGGGGAAGCTCTCTGATGCACAGGGAAATCACTGCCGATCTGATGGGATAAGGGTGAAGAATGTGCTGGCTTTGTATACCCACCTGCATTTTGCTAGTTATCCCCATGTGTCAGTAGCCTTAATGCGAACCGCCTACGATAAACACGTACGACGAAGGAAAGCCCTGCATGGCTGAAATTGATCATCAAGCACGCATGAAACGGTTGAAATCTTCTGTGGACAGACGGATTGCCGCGGCACAAGACGAAAGAGGTCTCTTAGTCGTTCATACGGGGGCGGGGAAAGGTAAAACCACGGCAGCCTTGGGAATGGTGATCAGATGTCTTGGCCATGGGATGAAGGTTGCCATTGTGCAATTTATCAAAGGAGCCATCGATACTGCCGAAGAACGCGTCCTAAAAAGTTTTGGTGATCAGGTAGTGTTTCTGCGCATGGGAGAAGGATACACTTGGGAAACACAAGATAAAGATCGGGATAAAGCTGTGGCTCAAGAGGCGTGGGGAGAAGTGGAAAAATTCCTTCAGGACCCAACATTCGGTATGGTGGTCTTAGATGAGTTGAATATTGCGATTCATCATGAATATGTCTCTCTTGAGCAAGTTCTGAGGGCTACGGCTCGACGCCCTCCCATGCTGCATGTGGTGATTACCGGCCGAGGAGCGAAGCCTGAGCTGATTGAAGCGGCTGATTTGGTGTCAGAAATGAAGATGATCAAACACCCATTTCGAAAAGGGATTAAGGCGCAGAAGGGCATTGAATTTTGAGTTCAAACCCCACGTAACCTCAGGGCGCTTTCTCTGCGGCTGAGCGTGAAGCGGTATATCGTGCCATTTTTGAACGGCGAGACGTCCGAAACGATTTTCTTCCCGATCCGATTCCTGAAGCGATTCTGCGACGAATCCTCTTGGCAGCCCACCATGCCGGATCGGTGGGTTTTATGCAACCGTGGGATTTTGTAGTGGTGCAGGAAATGCCGACGAAACAGGCAGTCAAAAATCTGTTTGAAAAAGCGAATCAGGCTGCCGCCTTGCAGTATGAGGGAGTGCAAGCCAATTTATATCGAGGGCTGAAGTTGGAAGGCATTCAAGAAGCTCCGGTCAATATTTGCGTCACATGCACTCGCGAACGAGGCGGTCCGTCCGTGCTTGGGCGTTTCACGGTTCCTGAAACTGATTTGTACAGTACCTGTTGTGCGATTCAAAACCTGTGGCTGGCAGCGCGGGCGGAGGGCCTTGGAGTGGGTTGGGTGTCCATTCTGGATTACGCTGCCTTAAAAGAGGTCCTAGGAATTCCCAAGCCCGTTTGGATCATTGCCTATTTGTGCGTGGGATATGTCCGTGCCTTTGGCGATCAACCCGATCTTGAAAAAGCCGGTTGGCGAAAACGATTGTCTCTCGAACGACTCGTCCATCATGAGCGATGGGGGAGTGGCATGAGAGTAGAACGGCAGGAAGCAGATCCTTCTGACATGGAACGTGCCGAAGGTCCTATTGAAATTCTCCCAAAAACGCCCCATAGCCCATGAAGACGTCTCTGCTTCAGATAGCTGTTGAACGAGATTGTTTGATTGTTCGATTTCCAGGTTTATTTGATTGTATTAGTTGGGCCTCTTGGAGAAGCGGATGTGTGCCTGCCTCTGCCGTTCTTAACCGCCAAGTGGCGCTGAACGGACTGGACAATCCCACGTCCTTTGCTGATGAAATTGGACGGCTCTGCGGGATTCACTCCCTGATTCCAAAGGAAACCATCGGATTACTGACCGCGGCCAAGGTGGCGGCGTATAAGGAATGTACGCTGTGGGCTTCAGGTGCCTGGGTCCATGTCGTGGGTACCGTGGGGCTCGCGAATGCCCGTTCCGTGCTGGATGAAGCTGATGTGGCGTTGGAAGTGGAATGTGTTAAGCCCGGAACCGTCAATCTTGTGGTAGCTACCAATGCCCTTCCCTCGCTTGAGGGGCGTATCCAGGCGGTCGCGATTGCCGCTTCGGCAAAGACCGCGGCATTTCGAGACCACGGAGTGCGCAGTCAAAAATCCGATCATCCTGCGGATGTCACCGGGACGGATTGTTTGGTCGTCGCGGCGAATGGAGAAATCAAAGAGGATCGCTGTGGTTTACACACAGTGCTGGGCGAAATGATCGGACGCGCCGTGTATTCGTCAGTCTCCCAGGGGATAGAAGCCTGTTTCAAGGCATCTTCGAGCTAAACTGTCGATCAGGAACGAAAAATAGTCCGCGGTTTGGGTTTTTGCGCTACGCATAGGTGAACACTGTCCTATCACTTTTATCCTTTGTTAGGAGGCTCATGTCATGCGAATTTCAAAAGTCTATACACGGAATGGTGACAGGGGTAAAACCCGCCTGGCCGGAGGGCAGGAGGTTTGGAAGGATTCAGTTCGCGTCGATACCTATGGAGTAGTGGATGAGTTGAATGCAGTAATTGGGTTGGTTCGTGCTTTGAATGAACAGGGTGATGCCATCACTGATGCCTCGACTTTCCTGGAGACCACGCTGAAATGGACACAAAATAAATTATTCGATGTAGGTGGTATTCTGGCAACAGCCCCGGGAGAGTCATTTCCCAATATGCCAATGGTCTCGTCAGAGGATGTTGCCTATCTAGAGCATGTGATTGATGAATGTCAAAAGGATCTAGACCCGTTAAAAGAATTTATTTTGCCTGGTGGTGGACAAATTGCATCGTTGTTACATGTGGCTCGGACCATCTGTCGTCGGGCCGAACGAGTGTGTGTGACGTTAGCGAAGGAAGAAGCGGTGTCACTGGAAATAGTGAAATTTCTCAATCGACTGAGCGATGCCTTGTTTGTTCTTGCCCGTTGGGTGGCTAAACAACATGGGAAAGCGGAATTGTTGTGGGAACGGGTTTCGGGTCAACCCACCAAGGGCTAGGAACTGTCTATGCCTAATGTTCGTCACGCTACTCTTACCGGCGAAAACACTTTAACTTCTGGACCTTCGATGGGTTCTCGTGTACAGGGTAAAGCTGCCAAACAACGGATGGGCTCAAAGCTGATTTTTGTTTTGGGAGGGGCCCGATCCGGAAAAAGCTCCTTTGCACTTCGTCGGGGAAAGGCCCTATCCCCACGGGCATTTTTAGCCACCGCTGAAGCATTCGATTCGGAAATGGCTCGTCGCATTCGGAACCATAAGCGGGCACGAGGACAGGGGTGGGCGACCATGGAGGTTCCTATTCAATTAACCGAATGGTTTTTGAGGGAGGGATCCAAGTATTCCAGTGTAGTTATCGATTGCCTAACATTGTGGTTGAATAATACTCTTCGAGACAACGTACGGGAACGGCAAATTCCTTCTCGAGTCCGAACTCTTTTAAAAGCTGTCAGGGCCTGCCCAAATCAGGTGATTATGGTAAGCAATGAACTCGGCTTGGGTCTTGTTCCGGGCGATGCGATTAGCCGGGAGTTTCGTGATGTGGCCGGGCGGATGAATCAGTTGATAGCGGCCGAGGCGGATGAAGTCTATTTTTTAGTAAGTGGTCTTCCGCTTCGCTTGAAATAACATCATGTCCAACCCTTCTCAGTTGATTCAGGACACGATAGCCAGCATTCGGCCTGTGAGCAGGGAATTTTATGATCGTGCACAAGTAATGTTGAATCAGCTGACGAAGCCAATCGGGAGTTTAGGGCGTCTAGAAGAATTGGCCGCCCAATATGTAGCCATCACGCAAGAGCTTCCGCCGGCCTGGCCGGAACCAATGGTCTTGACGTTGGCAGCCGATCATGGTGTCGCGCGAGAAGGTGTGAGTGCCTATCCTTCAACCGTCACTGCGCAAATGGTGAGGAACTTTTTGAACAAAGGGGCGGCGATCAATGTACTGGCAAAGCAAGTTGGAGCCCAAGCGTGTGTGGTAGATATGGGCGTTCAATCTGATTTAGGCCATCTTCCAGGTTTGTTTAATCGCAAAATTGCCCTGGGCACTAAGAACTTTACCCAAGGGCCCGCCATGTCGTATGAGCAGGCCCTTCAGAGCGTAGAAGTGGGCATTCGACTGGCGAGTGATGGGGCTGGAGATGGTCCACGGCTTATGGGCATTGGTGAGATGGGTATTGGGAATACCGCATCGAGCAGTGCGATTACAGCTGTGATGACTGGGCAATCAGTCGCTAAAGTTACTGGAAAAGGTACCGGAATAGATGCCGAACGCCTTTCGAAAAAAATCCAAATCATTGAGCAGGGCATCATCAGGAATCAGCCGGATCCGAATGACCCCATAGATGTTTTAGCCAAAGTGGGTGGCTTTGAGATTGGTGGGTTGGTTGGGCTGATTCTGGGGGGGGCTGTTAGTCGCATGCCCGTGGTCTTGGATGGTTTTACGACAGGTGCCGCGATGTTATTAGCCCAGGCGTTACAACGTGATTGTCATGGATACGTCATCCCCTCTCATTGTTCGGTTGAACCTGGCCACCGCTGTGTTCTGGAGTATTTGGGATTGCACCCTTTGTTGAATTTAGGCCTTCGGCTGGGCGAAGGAACCGGAGCGTGCTTGGCAATTGGATTATTGAAGGCGGGGATTGCGTGCATGCGAGATATGGCAACCTTTGACAGTGCAGGAGTTGACGGGGCCGAGGCGGCATTGCCGGAGCCTGTATGAGAAAACCTTGGGCTGGCTTGGTGTTGGCATGGCAGTTTCTCACTATCATTCCGCTCCCTTCCCGTTGGATTTCTGAGTTGCCACCTTCTACATTTGGGATAGCCCTTCGGTGGTTTCCTGTTGTGGGCTTTCTTCTGGGTTTGGGATTGGTAGGGATTGATCGAGTATTGGGTCAACTCTGTGTGCCGTTGGTATTAAATCTGATCCTGCTTTCTCTTTATGTCGTCATAACAGGAGGACTTCATCAGGATGGGTTGGCCGATACCGTGGATGGGTTGGCCGGAGGCACCACACCTGAACATCGGTTAGAGATTTTTCGTGATTCGCATATTGGAGTCCTTGGTGCGACGGGATTAGTTCTAAGTCTAGGTTTGAGATATGCGGGATTGATGGCGTTGCCTAACGGGTGGAGAGAGTTTGCACTGATCTGCATGCCTGCGGTTGGACGGTGGTCGATGGTCATGGGGATATGGAAATCTGTCTATCCTCGTAGGGAGGGAGTGGCTGGTTCGTTCATTCGGAACGCTTCATCAATTGATCTTATGGTCGCGACCTTCATTGTCGGGATTGGTCTTGGCCTCACGCTCGGGCCGGTCTCGGCGGTGGCGGTTCTCGGTATTGGGTGCCTGCTTGTACGAGGATATGTCTGGTGGATCACTAAGAAAGTTGGCGGCATCACCGGCGATATTCTGGGTTCTGTGAATGAAGGAATTGAAATTGTGTTTGTGTTGTGTGTGCCGATGCTTATCCTAGTAGGATAATTTTTAGAAGAATGGTATGAGTCAAACGTATCCCAAAACGTGTGAACGGTGTGGAAAAGGGTTTGATTGTGGTCTTTCCCGGTGTTGGTGCGGCAACCTTCCGGTCAGCGATATGCACTATGAACACATCGTTAAACAATATCATGATTGTTTGTGCCCGGCCTGCTTGTCGGAGATTACTAAAACGCCTGTATCTGCTTCTCCCAGCGATATTTAGCTAATCCTCATGGATGTTTTCCTGGGGTATAAATTATTTGCGGTGATGTTTGTAGATGCCCTATTGGGTGATCCTCGCTGGTTTCCCCATCCTGTTCGTGTGATGGGGCTTATCATTCATTATGCTGATCGGTGGATTGATCGAATCTGCCAGAACCGATTCAGCAAGAGAGCTGCCGGAGTGATCCTGGCCTTTATACTACCCTTGGTGAGTTTTGTTGTTGTATGGGAAGCGATTTACTATGCAGAACAACTCAATGTGGTTCTCGGTATTATCGCCTGGATTGCCTTGGGATATACCACATTGGCTGCACGGGATTTGTGGGATCATGCAATCCGTGTGCATCAGGCTATCACTGAACAGAGCCTTCCTGCGGCCCGGCTTGCTTTGAGTCAAATCGTTGGACGTGACACCGCAAATCTTTCTGAGTCTGATGTTGTACGAGCCACGATTGAATCCGTAGCTGAAAATTCCTCAGATGGTATTGTCGCCCCGCTTGTTTATCTGGCGGTAGGAGGCCCCGCATTAGCTATGGCCTATAAAGCCATCAACACGCTTGATTCTATGATTGGATATCGCAATGGTTGCTATCAGGATTTGGGATGGGCGTCAGCACGTTTGGATGATCTGGTTAATTGGATTCCTGCGCGACTGACTGCTATGGCTATTGCAGTGGCGGCCAGTTGGAGATTAGGAAGTGGGAAGGCTTCATGGTGTATATGCTGGCGCGATGCCGGGAAGCATTGTAGCCCCAATAGTGGGTGGCCTGAGGCGGCGATGGCCGGAGCGCTTGGGGTACAGTTAGGCGGGGTGAGTCACTATCGGGGTGCTCTCGAAGAACGAGCCACTCTTGGGAATCCTGGTTCTCCATTAACGGCCTCTTTCATTCCTCTGGCGCTTCAGGTGATGATCTCCGCATCCCTTCTTTTTGCCGGTCTACTTTTGATCATGGTGGTGCTGTGGGAAATTCAATAACCGTTCATGGAGGACAAGTTTTTCGGCTCGCCAAAGAACTTGGGCGCCCTGTTGAGTCATTGATCGATTTCAGTGCCAGTGTGAACCCGTTAGGCCCACCTGTGTCGGTATTGAATGCCATGCATGAGGCGATTAATGAGTGTCAGTATTATCCCGACCCGTATTCGGATGATCTTAGAGTCCAGTTGGCGCAAAAGCATAAGGTTTCTGTGGAATCCATCTTGGTGGGGAATGGCTCGGTAGAACTCATTCGGATCCTTCCGCAGGCTCTCAGGCTTCAGCAGGCATGTGTTGTCGGCCCGACTTTCTCGGAATTTGAACATGCGCTTCAATTAGCCAGAATCCCATACCTGGGAGTGGAGGGCGTTTCGAATCACCAGTATGCTCCTCCGGTTGAGAAGGTGCACACAATTCTCCAAAGGTGGAAATTGGGTTCATCTTGTAAAAAACCCAAAGGCGGTGTCCGACCCTATGCCGTGTACCTCTGCAATCCCAATAGTCCTACGGGTCGGCGTATCGCACCCCGGGATCTTCAAGAGATTATAGCGCAAGTTCATCAGGTAGGAGGTTGGATGATCGTGGACGAAGCGTTTATAGATTGGTGCCCCTCGTATTCACTTTTAAAAGACCTTTCAAAATGGCCACGGCTCCTCATACTCCGGAGCTTCACCAAGTTTTTTGCAATTCCAGGTCTTCGGCTCGGCTATCTCGTCGGTGAGCCTTCCGTTATCGAAACTATCGGTAAATATATGCCGCCCTGGTCCGTGAATCGTGTGGCGCAAGCGGCAGGGATGGCTGCACTGGCTGATTTGCATTTTTGTGGACGGAGTCAGCGATTCATGCAGCGGGCACGCGGGTGCTTAATACGTGAGCTGGGGACGATACCCGAATTGAGAGTGATTCCTTCTCAAGCCAATTTCGTGATGGTGGAATTTTCTGATGACCTTGTAATGAAAGATATTGTGGTTCGACTCCAGAATCAGGGAATTTTAGTGAGAGATTGTCAGACTTTTTCAGGAATGACCCATGCGGCTCTTCGCTTTACCGTTCGGTTGCAGCGAGATAACCAACGATTGGTTCGAGCTTTAAAAAAAATGTTAAAAATTTAGTAAGGTAAAGTTGTATGCTGAAGAATCCATGTTGGTCGATGAAATCTTGGCATAGAGGCACAGGTATTTTAAGCGTTTTAGGGAAAGTCGGTCTTTCTTGCTAAATTTATGGTATAAACAAATTATTCATTTCATGGAGTAAGGTCACTATTTAGGACAAGATTGGATAGATGTGGTGAATGATTGGCTAAAAAAGTTTTTAGCTGTTGTGGTGGTGTGTCTACTCGGAATAGGGGGGTGGGCGTTGACGCGATCTCTAGAGCCCAGCATATCGCGTTTGCAGGATACTGACCCTGCCGCTGGAGAAGCTTTGGAGTTAGTCAAAAAGCATTTGTCTCGTGAGGGGTACACTCTTGAACAGGAACTTCAGCTCTTTGTTGAGGGTTTGGCGGCCAAAGGCACTCCCCATCGCGAGGAAGATTGGCAAGTGGCTGCTCAAAAAGACGAAAAATATGTGGTGCGAAAAATTGTGAGAGAAAAGGGAGCAACCGGGTGGATTGAGCGAGAGTTTGCCTGGCGAGTGGATATGAAAGAAAAATCTATTCGAGTGATTTCCTTAGCTGCCCAGCAGTTCATGCCGTTTGAAAATTTACCGCCACTCCCACATCAAGAAGAAATATCTTGGGTGCCTAGACCGTCTCAGATGGTCTGGCAATCTGGATAGTCCCTTCCACAACACGGACTTCATAACACGGCACTTTCCAACTGGGAGAGGGATTTTTCTGACAGGTACCGGTGGGAATATGGAACTTCCATCCATGCCAGGGACATGCGACATATTCTCCTTCTAAGGACCCTTCGCCAAGCGGACCTCCTGCATGTGGGCAGGTACTATCGAGCGCATAGATGTGCCCTTCGACATTAAAAAGGGCAATGCCCCACTCCTCAGTTTCAATGCTTTTGGAGGTACCAGGGGGAAGGTCGGAAATATTGGCAATAGAAATAAAATCTGAGGACATAAAAACCGTCGCTGTCAAAAACGCTTAATATATCAATTTTTTTTTTAGCCAACAACCTGTGAAATCCTACTCTTGATTCTTAGGCACTTGAATGATATAGGATGAATGTTTTGCCAATTTTCTGACTGAATCGAAACGGCCAATTATGGAAATGACGTTATTATTGAATGCGACCTATGAGCCATTACGGGTGGTGCATTGGCAAAAAGCCATTAATTTATTATGGCAAGGGAAAGTGGAAGTCCTCGAATTTCATGACCGGGATATTCGAGGAGTTTCAATTTCGTTTAAGCTGCCTTCAGTCATGCGGCTGCTCAATTTCGTGAAGTTGCGCTCACAACATCATTCTGTGAAATTCTCTCGGATCAATATTTTTACCCGAGATCGGTACACCTGCCAATATTGTTGCAAACGCGTGCCCACCGAGGATCTAACGTTTGATCATGTGATCCCTATTGCGAAGGGGGGGAGGAAAACGTGGGAAAATATCGTGACGGCATGCTGGCGATGTAATAATCGAAAAAGTGGAAGAACCCCAAAGGAAGCCGGGATGAAGCTGTTGAAGGTTCCGGTAAAGCCAAAATGGACCCCACGTTTGACCCTGATGATCGGCATTCGGAATGCTCCGGAAAGTTGGCGCGATTATCTCTATTGGAATATGGAATTAGACGCCGAATCTTAGCAGCCTGTTTACTCTTGCAGTGATGCGAGAGAAAAGTAGTGAAATTTTTGTTTAGGCCATTTCTCTTATCCCTTGAGGCATTACTCATAGGTCCAGGAATGATAGTTAAAAGAATCTGTTAATTCCATCTCCTATTGTTTGCAACCAGATATACAAGAAATCCCATCCGATCTTCTGTCCGAACAAAAATTCCCTAACCTGAAACGATGAGGGAAAAGCCTCATCAGCCAGTCTTATGATACTTCGATTAGCGGGATCGGCGCTCGTTCAGCCTGTTTTCTACGTCCACAATTAATACACACCAAGACTAAAAGCGATAACCCTGATTCCATGTCTACTTCGCGATCAAGCAACATACTTCCTTGGCATTTTTCGCAGATATGCATATGAAGACTCCATAGGACACCGCGTCAACCATACAAGAGATCGTGAAGGACAGATTCTCAAGGTGAAATCCAAACGTCCAGCATCGGGTTTGAATGTTGAACCTGCACCGTCCTGGCCTTTCTCTTTCAATGATGACGTGGGAAAAAAGGAAATAAAAGGAACAATCACACAATAAATGAATTAGGCCTGTCAAAAAAGATGGGCAATCTACCATAGGTTTTGGTGGAAAAGCTATGGACAGTATCGCTGGGTTGGGTCAGAATGATAGAGAAATGCCCTAGGTTTCGTTGGTGATACATTACGTCTGGGAATCTCTGTGGGAAGAGGCTCATGGGCAGAAGAACATAACTAGATGGTTGTGAAAGATTTTGTACTTGTTCGGTGTGCTTCTTGCTTTTTACATGTGACAGGCTGATGTCCAAAAGGTGTTCTTTTTATAATGTCTAGTGATGAAGAATCAAAAATTTCTCCCGTTCCCGACTGGGTGACTTTATCGGATGAGGAACTCCTAGATCTTCGGATCTGTGATTTGAAATTACGTATTCCTGGCACTCAACTCAATAAATGTGTGCGACAATTAGGTCGTGAACTACACAGTCAGGGGTTAGTGTTTCGGCCGCATATTTGGTTGTCCGATGACTGGTATTCTCCGGATGGAGTGCCAGGATTGGCAGCACCGTTTTATATGGGACACCCTCGATTGGCTAAATTAGAAATGAATCAAATGTTAGAAATCGAAGGAGGAACAATTGATTCGTGTATGCGAATTCTTCGACATGAAACGGGACATGCTATAGAAAATGCCTACCATCTTCGACGCAGGCGTTCCAGACAAAAAATTTTTGGGAAAAGCTCCGTCCCGTATCCAGATTGTTATTTGCCGAAACCGTATAGCAAAAGTTTCGTGTTACATCTGGACATGTGGTATGCACAAAGCCATCCGGACGAAGATTTTGCCGAAACCTTTGCCGTTTGGTTAACGCCTGGCTCTCATTGGCGAGAACGGTATGCCGGCTGGCCTGCCTTGAAAAAACTGGAATATATGGACGGCTTGATGAAAGAGTTAATCGGGGTTCCCCCTATCGTGACTAAAAAAGGACGTGTTGATCCCATAGGCCGTCTTCAAAAAACACTACGTGATCATTATCAGAATAAGCGAGAGCGATATGGCCTAGATTATCCAAATTTTTACGATCGTGATTTGCGCCGACTATTCTCCGGAGATTCAGGGACCACAGGCAATCTTTCTGCTGCGAATTTTATCAGGAAGTTTCGTAAAGAAGTTCGCCGGAAAGTGGCAGAATGGACTGGGGAATATCAATATACCATCGATCAGGTCTTGAGAGATATGATTGCACATTGTCGACAAAAAAACTTGCGTCTGGCGATTCCTGAAGAGCAAGCCAAAGTCGATTTCACGATTTTATTAACAGTGCAGACCATGAATTATTTACATGGTGGTCGACATCGGTTGGTCCTATGAGAAAACTGCGGGTTATGGTCCTTATGCATCAGGATTTAGTCCCGCCTGATAATCCTGAAGGTGTCGATTTGGCTTCGGTCGCGTGGAAAACCGAATTTGATGTCCTGACTACGTTGACGGACTTGGGCCATGAGGTGACGGCATTGGGTGTTCGTGACGATTTAGGGGTCATTGATCAAGTGGTGAATGATTGGAAACCACATATCGCCTTTAACCTGTTAGAAGAATTTAACGGGAATCCCGCGTTCGATCAAAATGTTGTCTCCTATCTGGAATTATTGGGCGTACCCTATACCGGTTGTAATCCAAAAGGGCTGGTTCTCACTCGTGACAAAGGCTGGTCAAAAAAAATTATGGCCTATCATGGAATTCGTTGTCCTGAATTTGCTGTCTTTCCAATGGGGCGAGCCATCAGGTGGGCCGGGGAATTCCCGTTTCCGGTTATTGTGAAATCGATCAGCGAAGAGGCTTCGCTCGGTATTTCGCAGGCTTCCATAGTGTATGATGAAGACAAATTAAAAGAGCGTGTGGAATTCGTCCATCAGAATGTTGGTACCAGTGCTATTGCAGAACGGTATATTGAAGGGCGAGAACTCTATGTAGGGGTTTTGGGCAACCGACGTCTGCAAGTCTTACCCGTATGGGAGTTGAATTTACAAAACCTTCCGGCCGACTCACTGCCTATTGCCACAGCTCGAGTGAAATGGAGTGTCAAATATCAAGAGAAATACCGAATTCAGTCCGGAGAAGTTCAAGGGTTGCCACCCAAACTCGTACGTTCCATTCAACGAACCGCCAAGCGAGCCTATCACATCTTAGGGCTCAGCGGATATGCGCGGATGGACTTTCGTCTCGATCCTAAGAATCGACTGTACTTTTTGGAAGCCAACCCTAATGCTCAATTGGCGTATGGCGAGGATCTCGCCGAGTCTGCGGAAGGGGCAGGCATAACTTATGAAGCCCTGATTCAACGAATACTCAATATCGGCTTGAGCTGGAAACCGGAAGCGCAGCGTTAAAAATGCGATTGCATAGCAGGTCATAAAAAAAGCTGACTCGATTGAAGTTTGTCGATATGGTATTGGCTTTTGTTTATTCTATTTCCGCAAGACTATATAAAATAATGTGTGAATGAACTGATTTAATTCGAGTCTGACCCCTTTTATTATGAGGATTGTCGTCGTTGGTGGAGGCCCGGCGGGATTGATGGCCGCAGAGACTGCGGTCAACAAGGGTGCTCGGGTGGAGGTCTTCGATGCTATGCCTTCGGTAGGCCGGAAATTCTTGTTGGCTGGCAAAGGGGGGTTGAACTTGACTCACTCAGAACCTATCGAGAAATTTCTGGAACGATATGGCGAGCGATCGAAACAAATTCAACCGTTTCTTCATGAGTTTGGACCTGAAGAGTTGCGCACGTGGGCCCGTGGCCTTGGCGTTGAGACGTTTGTCGGTACCTCCAATCGAGTGTTCCCTTCCGATTTGAAATCCGCTCCACTGTTACGCTCCTGGCTTCGTCGATTACGTCAGCGTGAGGTCACGTTTCACGTACGGCATCGTTGGTATGGTTGGGACGAAAGTGGGGCCCTCCGTTTTCTCACGCCACAGGGAGATCGGCTGGTTCTTGCCGATGCGGTCATTTTAGCCCTGGGGGGAGGTAGTTGGCCTCAGCTTGGCTCCAACGGTGCGTGGGTGCAGATTCTAAAGGAACTCGGTGTCTCCATTGAGCCGTTAAAACCTGCTAATTGTGGTTTCGATGTGAGTTGG
This sequence comes from Nitrospirales bacterium, assembly GCA_965223185.1. Lineage (GTDB taxonomy): Bacteria > Nitrospirota > Nitrospiria > Nitrospirales > UBA8639 > Nitrospira_E. The sequence continues at coordinate 2,672,615 of OZ244988.1, forward strand.
AGCCAGCATATGCGAACAAAATTTGCTGGGTCTCCCGTGAAACCGGTAGCAGTTTCGGGAACAACCTTAGATGGCACGAAATTCCGACAGCAAGGAGAATTGGTCGTCACTGAGAGCGGTCTTGAAGGGGGAGTGATCTACACTGTCTCTTCTTGGTTGCGTGAAGAAATTTTGGCAAAGGGGGAGGCTCGCATTCAAATGGATTTATCTCCAGACCGATCACTCTCTAGTCTTATTGCCGACTTATCCCGCCCAAGAGGCTCACGGTCCATAGCCAGCCATCTTAAGCGATGTATTGGAATCTACGGTGTGAAGGCAGCTCTTTTAAGAGAGTTTGTGCCAAAACAACATTTTACCAGTCCTGCCTTGCTGGGAGCGGCTATCAAGGTGTTGTCGATACCGTTGGTTGCTGCACGGCCATTGAAGGAAGCTATCAGTACCGCAGGCGGAGTACCTTTTGAGGTTTTAGATTCCCGTTTGATGATTCGTGATAGGCCTGGAGTATTCTGTGCAGGAGAAATGCTAGATTGGGAGGCTCCGACGGGTGGTTATTTGTTGACTGGTAGTTTTGCGAGTGGTCATGCGGCTGGAGTCGGGGCGGTAGCCTGGGTTCAATCCAGAGGGTAAGAAAAGCGGGATATAGTTAATTGAAGGCTAAAAATCGGTCGCAGCCGTCGATGATGTTGGAAAGGATGACGAGGCCACAGAAGTTCACTTCCTTGCCGTAACCGTCCGTAGAGATATTGTGCTGTTGGCAGCCGTACGCGCAGACGAAAAGTTTTAACCCTTCCTTGGCTAATTCCACAAATCGAGGGTCTTGGAGATTGAGGACCCCTTCATCTATAAAATAGAGATAGGTATCGACCTTATTGGCTAAGGCTGTCCTAGAAAGTTGGTAGACGGTTTCTGCATTGGGGTTCTCGGGTTTGGTTGAAAGTAGAAGTCCCAATTTTTTGTTAGCTAAAAGGGGAGTGGGAGTGGAGGTTTGATCCATCAGATCTCCTGTATGTTGGCTGTGGTAGCTGGTTGGAGGTTTATAGGGTCCAATATTGCTCCTGTCAAGTTTTCCGTGCCGTTCTTTTGCTTGACCAGGGTTTTGAGCCCTCTCTATACTTTCTAATGTTTTCAAGCCTTTCTGCCAAAGAAGCCAGGCAATTCGTCAAAATGTTATGAGTCAATTTACCCATTTTAATGAATCAGGTCGGGCACGTATGGTAGACGTAACGGAGAAGCAGCCCACGACGCGGGTGGCTGTGGCCCAGGGGAAGGTCTGGATGCTTCCAGAAACCCTTGAAAAGATTCAGGAAGGGCGTATTGCTAAAGGGGACGTGCTCGCAGTAGCTCAGGTAGCTGGCGTGATGGGGGCCAAGCGTACCCCTGATGTGATTCCCATGTGTCATCCTTTATTAATATCCAGTGTGGATGTAAATTTTTCAGAAAAAGCCCAACCCGATTCTTCTGGTCGTTGCTCTATTACCATTGAAGCTACGGTGAAGACCACTGGTAACACCGGAGTGGAAATGGAGGCCTTAACGGCGGTCTCGATGGCTGCCTTGACTATTTACGATATGTGTAAGGCTGTGGATAAAGGGATGGAATTTGGAGAGATGTTTCTTCTCTCAAAATCCGGAGGAAAGTCGGGCCTCTATCAACGGGATTCTATTGTGGGCAAGGGTTAAAATGGTTTCCTGATGATTCTTTGTTAAGCGTTCAATTTGATTATGGTCCAGGTAAAACTTTTTGGCATGTTAAAAACCCTTGTTCCCGGCAGCACCATGCTGACTATTCCTATATCAGACGGTGCGCTAGTGCGGGATCTTGTGGCCTCGGTTCAGCAACAATATCCTGAATTGGGCGATTTATTGCACCAGAAAAAAGTAGTGGTCTCGGTGAATCAAGAAATTGCGCATTGGGAAACGGCGCTTTCTGATTCCGATGAAATTGCCCTGTTGCCGCCCTTTGCGGGTGGTGCATAAACAATAACGTACTCTTTGTTGATCTGAGAACAGAGGAAGGTGTGTTATGGCTGTTGAAACAGAAGAGGGGATGTTGGTTCGGGTTCAGCAGGAGAATTTTTCTATAGATGAAGAATTAGAACGGGTTCGAGCTCGTTCGACGCGGATTGGGGGCATCTCGATGTTTTTGGGGACGGCTCGGGATCATTCTAAAGGTCATGAGGTGAGTTCTATGACCTTTGAACATTATGAAGGTATGGCTCAAAAGAAGTTGAAGGAAATTCGGGAGCGGGCGTTGGAAGATTTTGACATCATTGAAGCGTTAGTCCTTCATCGTTATGGCCCCATCAAAATCGGTGAAAATATTGTCCTCATTATTGTTGGAGCTGAGCATCGAGCTGATGCGTTCAAGGCCTGTCAATGGTGTATTGATGAACTGAAAAAAATCACGCCGATATGGAAAATGGAGTATACCCCGCAAGGGGATGTTTGGGTCGAGGAACATCCATGATGTCTAACGGGGAAACACACGTGTTGCCCGAACCGGCAAAAGATATTTGGGGACGGCCATTACGATCATTGCGAGTGTCTGTCACTGATCGCTGTAATTTGCGCTGCCAGTATTGTATGCCCGAGGAAGACTATGTCTGGCTGCCTCGTGAAACGTTGTTAACATTTAAAGAGATTGTCTTTCTCACAGATCTCTTTTCCGAACAAGGCGTCGATCGTATACGGATTACCGGTGGAGAACCGCTTCTCCGAAAAGATTTGGCGTCCTTGATTGGTATGCTTCAGAAGAATACCCACATTAAAGATATCGCCATGACGACTAACGGGGTGTTACTGGCCGAACATGCTCAGAATCTTTTTGATGCGGGCTTACATCGCATTACGGTGAGTCTTGATACCTTAAAGGCCGAACGGTTTAAAGCCTTGACCCGCCGGGATACTCTGGCCCAAGTCTTTGAAGGCATTGAATCTGTGGGTCGGGTGGGCTTTCCTGGATTAAAGCTGGATACGGTAGCCATTAAAGGCTATAATGATGATGAACTCATCCCTTTGGTCGAGTATGGTAAACGAGTGAATGGTGAGGTCCGGTTTATTGAGTATATGGATGTGGGGGGTGCGAATGATTGGACTCCTGATAAAGTCCTATCACGCAAAGAAATACTTGCGCTACTCAGTCGGTATTATGGGGCGATAGAGCCCCTGGTGGAAACCAGTTCGGCTCCTGCACAGCGATTTCTTCTTTCTGATGGAACCACATTTGGCATTATTCCATCAACCACAACACCCTTTTGCTCAACGTGTGATCGAAGTCGGTTAACAGCTGATGGAATGTGGTATTTGTGTTTGTATGCCAAGACCGGGTTAGATTTGCGTAAACCGATTCGGGAGAGACGTTCCAGAGAAGACTTAGTTTCTATGATTCGGTCGGTTTGGGAAACTCGTCGAGACCGTGGGGCCGAGGAGCGCAAAGCATTAGAATCTAGTACCGGTCGGGGAAGATTTATTGATATTGGCAGATTGCGTCAAGACCCGCATTTGGAAATGCATGCTCGAGGCGGGTGACGTTTTTACCTTCATTCCATTGAATGTCAAGTATACCCGTTCGCAGCTCCTCATTGGGTTCTAAGTCGAGTAATCCTTGCCGGTTTGTTTGCCCTGTGCTAGAGTTTTGGTCAGGTGAATGATGCTTAATTGTGGTCAATGGCATTGACCAGTTGGGCATCTTTCCTAACTACCTTCATTGTCATGTCTGATCCGAAGTAATTACTTTATCTTCTACAACTAAAAGGTAACCCTTGACTAATGGGGTGGTTTAAACGCAGCAAACCGGATGATTCACAAGGGAGTTCCGCCAATATTATGGAAGGCATGTGGATTAAATGTACGGTTTGTCGGGCTATCATCTTTAAACGCGAAGTCGAGCGACATCTCAAGGTTTGCCCTAAATGCTGGTATCATTTTCCTCTCTCGATTGAAGAGCGAGTCGAATTGCTGGCGGATCCTGGAACTTTTCAAGAGTGGGATGCTGATTTGGTGCCCACGAATCCGTTGGAATTCGAAGATACGCTTCCCTACCACGCTCGTGTTCTCAATGCCCAGAGAAAAACCAATAAACGAGAAGCCATTCTAACGGGGTGTTGTCAGGTCCATGAAATTCCACTGGCTCTGGGAATTTTTGACTTTTCCTTTATGGGGGGGAGTATGGGCTCCGTCGTTGGCGAGAAAATATGTCGTGCAATAGATCGCGCCGTGAGTGAGCGTATGCCCTTTTTGTTAGTGACGACCTCCGGGGGAGCACGGATGCAAGAGGGCACGTTGTCTCTCATGCAAATGGCCAAAACTGCTTCGGCAATTGCCAATCTTCAAGAAGCTCGACTGCCCTATGTGGTGTTATTAACCGACCCGACCTTTGGGGGTGTGACTGCCAGTGTGGCAATGTTAGGAGATATCATTTTTGCAGAACCAAAGGCTCTCATTGGTTTTGCCGGCCCACGTGTTATTGAGCAAACCATCAAAGAACGATTACCTGAAGGGTTTCAACGTGCGGAATTTTTATTGGACCATGGCATGGTCGATCAAATTGTGAAACGAAAAGTTCTTAAAGATACCTTAGCGACTTTGCTCACTCATTGTGGAGTTCGTGCGAGGTCCGCATAGGCTATTCCTTCCTCCCTCGTTTCTGCCCGATCCATTAGCGATTTTCGTGTTAACCTACCCCGAAACACTCGACTATTTGTTTGGGCTGCACCGTTTTGGCATCAAGCTTGGGCTTGAAACCATTTCCACGCTTTTGAGACGTTTAGATCATCCTCAGCATCATTATGCCACTTTGCATATAGGTGGGACGAATGGCAAGGGGTCAGCTGCCGCGATGGCCGCAGCCATGCTGCAGGCAGGTGGATATCGGGTTGGTTTGTATACATCGCCGCATTTGATTGATTTTCGTGAACGCATTCGGGTGCAAGGTAAAGATATTTCGGAAGCCTCCGTGTGTGAGTTAACTGCAGGGATTCGCCCTCTTGTTGACTCGCTGAACCCCCTAACATTTTTTGAATTTACCACTGCCATGGCTTTTCAATATTTTTTGGAACAACATGTGGACATTGCTGTTATCGAAGTGGGTTTAGGGGGTCGGTATGATGCGACCAACGTGTTAAAGGCAGAAGGCGTACTTATAACTGGAATTAGTTTTGACCATGAAATGTACTTGGGGCACACACTGCCTGAAATTGCGAAGGAAAAAGCCGGTATCATTCATCACAATGTGCCTGTAGTGTTAGGTGAGATGTCGAAAGATGTGATTCCAGTATTTGAAGCAGCGGCTCAATCACATGGTGCCCCCTGTTATCGCTATAAACAAGATTTTTCGGTTTCGGAATCTGGGCAATCCGTATTTACCTACCATGGTCTGCAGGAAAAGATTCCAGACCTTCAGGTACATTTGCTTGGACGGCATCAGATGCACAATGCCGGGTGTGCCCTGGCCTTGTTGGAGTCAGCAACGGCTGAACGGTTCCCCCTTTCCATTGACGCTTTTAAGGTCGGACTCCAGCAGGTTCGTTGGAGAGGTCGACTTGAAGTTATCCAAAATGAGCCTATGGTCATCGTTGATGGAGCACATAATCCTTCGGGTGCAAAGGTGTTGTTTGACTTTCTCCAATCACAAATTCAAGATGGCTCTGAACGAAAACTTACGGTCGTACTGGGAATGATGCAGGATAAACATCATGCCGAATTCGTCCAAGTTCTACTTCCCCTTATTCAAACCTTAATCATTACTCAACCTCATATGAATCGTGCCGCGACAGTTGAGGAAATCTGTCAGATTATACCGAAAGGGAAACATCATCTCGTGACTGTGGCCGATCCTTGGAAAGCCTATTGTCAGGCTTGTGAGGTTGCTCAAACCTCTGATGTCATTTGTGTGACTGGTTCGTTGTTCCTCGTTGGGGAAATTCTCCAAGGTTTGGCTCAATTACCCTCTTTAATGGGTCGGCACGAGGGATAAAGCAAGTGAGCCGACTTTCCCGATTCTGGATGGCTTTTTATTGTCTCTTGTTTTCTCTCCCCCCGTTGGTCCTAGCAGAAAATTTTTCGATGACCCAACATGTCAATTCGCCTACGTCACGAGGAACACCTATTGAAATTAAGGCGGACCGCATTGATTATGATCAGGAACGTGAAGAATACCATGCCATGGGGTCGGTGGAGGTGACTCGAGGACCAGTTCGCCTGTTGGCTGATGATGCTACTCTTCAAAAATTAACCGGGCAATTGCTGGCTGTTGGTCATGTGCATCTTCGGGATAACCAGGCTGATGTGTGGGCGGAGCAACTTGAACTGAATATGAATACCGAAGCTGGAGTGGTTACAAGTGGGAAAATATTCAGAAAACAACAGAATTCGTTCGTAACGGGGCGTCGACTCCAACGTTTTTCAGAAACCCATTATCGAATCAAGGAAGGGTCGTTTACCAATTGCGATGCGAAAGATGGGCAAATTCCAGCTTGGCGTTTCACGTTTGATGATGTGGACTTAGATTATGAAGAAAGCTTGGCAGGGCGAGGTGTTTGGTTCAATGTGAATGATGTGCCGATTATTCCTCTTCCGACTTTTCAATATCCTCTGGGAGCAGAGCGGAAATCCGGTTTTCTGATTCCGACAGTGGGTATTAACAATGCCTTTGGTTTTAAATACCGACAAGGCTTTTTTTGGGCCATTAATCCGAGCCAAGATTTGACTATTTCCCCACAAATTTTGACTAAACGAGGGTATGGAGGTGATTTGAATTACCGGTATGTTTGGAGTCGTCAAGCCAAGGGGCAATGGTTCATGGAGGGTTTGTATGATACGGAACAAGATCGAAGTCGATTGCAGTTTCGTGGAGCCCATGTTCAAGAGTTAAAATCAGATCTGTCCTTTCGCATGAATCTGAATTATTCCACTGATCGTGAGTTTTTGCAGGATTTGAGCAGCTCTGGGGTTCAACGAGCCTTGCCGAGTCAGGAATCCAATCTCACCCTGCTCCAGAGGTTAGACCATGGAGCATTGTATCTCTGGGGGCAATATTTGCAACCGTTGAACGCAGGAGGTGACACGACCTTTCAACGTTTACCGGAGATTGGTCATCGGTTTCTTCAATCTGGGATCTTGGGAAGCCCCTTGGAATTGACCGCAGACACCACGTTTGTACATTTTTGGCGAGAAGAAGGTTTTTCCGTGAGTCGATTGGATTTCTTGCCAGGATTGACCTTTGAAGGATTACATGTGGGCCATATCGTGGGGCTTCGTCCTCAGGTAAAATTTCGTGAAGTGGTCTATTCTCGAGGGGCTTCGGATTCCTCAGGACAATCTCGTGAGACCTACTGGCTTGGCGCGGAAGCTTCTTCATATCTGACCAAACGTTTTTCCTTGGGTGATTACGGGGCAGTCAGGCATTCGGTAAAGCCGAATGTCATATATGAGTTTGTCCCGCAAACCAAGCAATCTAAGCTTGTCCAAATCGATGCCGTCGATGAGTTGAACAAAAAAAGTCTCCTGACCTATTCCTTGAGCAATCGACTGAGTCATCAGGGCAAAACGGGAGATTCTCATTCATGGTTAGACCTGTTTTTCGCACAAAGTTATCATTTGGGAAATCCACCACCTTTGGCATCAAAATTTTCTGATATTTGGACGCGTGGCGATTTTCATCAACCTTTGGGTAAGCAAAACTTTCTTTCCGCATTTAATGTGACGGTCGATGCCTTTTGGGATCATCGGGCAAAAGATTTAACTCAACTCAATACGGACGGACTTATTCAGGGCCATCAATCCTGGTATCTTTCAGTAGGGCAACGGTATGCTAGAGCTGGTTCCCGGGTTCGTCGTGGAGATATTTGGAATCCCATTTCCTTCAATGAAGTACTGGCTCCGGCTGATAAGATTCTCTTTCTTACTGCTGGCGGAGGCGTTCGATTACCTGGGGGAGTCACGGTTGGATCACGATGGTATCATGACTTTCGAACCGGAAAAACGGCTGAATTGGATGTCATGGCGCTCTATCAAAATCCTTGCCGTTGTTTTTCCTTAGGCCTCTATTATGTACGATTTCCCGATCGGGAGCAGTATGACTTCCTTATCAGTTTGACTGGGCTCTGGGGTTCTCAAGGCAATGGAACGCAATTGATGAAAGAAATACTTGGACCCATTATGCAAGGTGAACAGGGTATCCCCTGGGATTATCGCTAGAAGGGTGTGGCGAGATATGAACCAATTGATCAAGGGCGCCTCTTGGTTTTTGGCCGGATGTATTGGTATGGAGTCGGGGCAGGGTATCAGTGAAGCCCGTAATGTTATGGAAGACCAAGTGGGGATTACCGTACGTCACGGGCAGTTGTTTGGTCTGACGGCTCGGGAGGGGATTTCCAGGCAGTTCTTGGATGCAGGAGAACAGGTTCTAGCGATTGAGGCAAAGGGGATAACCGGATTTGTCCAAACCAATACCCGGTTATTAGGGTTTTCTGGCAGGCTTCAGCGGTGGGCTTCCGTTACCCTTTCAACCTCAGAGGACATTCTCAAATGGTCCGTGACTCCTCGAATGGTTGTCGTACAAGGCAAGCAAGCCACGTTTGGATTTCAGAGTGATCAGGCGCGTTGGAAACGCGAACCTTGGGGAGCAGATGAATCGTTGCTGAATACTGTTGTTAAGGATTCTATTGCCATTATGATTACTGATCGACGTGCTTTAGGATTTTCGGCATCCACCGGTGGATTTTTTACACGAGACCTGCCTTTGGGCAATCAAGTGCATGCCATTCACGTTAGTGACAATGTGGCTATTCTTGAATTATCCACCTCTACGCTCGTGTTTCGTTCAGGATTAGCAATATGGGCAGAACTTCGCTAAAGGTTGGCACCGATGATCACACATGACGAGAATGGCGTTTCTTTAAGAATAATCTGTAATGCGTAATTCAAAAGGTAGAGAATTGAAAAGAAATCGTTCTCTTTCGATTTCCTTTTTAGTGTAATGTTCCTCTTAGAAAGGGGAACGAGAATGCAGTTGGTACTTTTTTGCAGGTCTTTAGTTGGAGGAGAGGCTTGAGGTTGGTTCGGGTTTTTGGGTCAAACCAGGATAATCCACGCCGATCGGAGCATTGGAGCAATACCGGCTCCACCATTGAATGACTTCTTGGAGAAAGGGGTCTTCGGGCCCAGTGGCAAAAAGGTGTCCATATAAATATCCCGTTTGTGTGTCAAACAGAATGAAGATGGGCAACGAAGTAGGTTCAGGTAAGGGTGAAGTCTCCATAACTCTCCCTTTTTCTCATGGATCCGATTGGCTGTTCTGCCTGGTGAGTCTTTTCGGCGTTTGTTAAGTGTTTCTTTAGTCTTTTGCTACGAAACGCAAAACCCACAGGAGGAGATAATTGAAGAAAACCTTGAGAAAGCAGGTAGTTGGGATAGCTAGATACGTGGCCATTCGGCAGCTTGGGCAAAGAGACTTGGTTGAGGCAACTTGACCTTACTCCTGAAATGGGTTAGCAATGGCAAGAGATTTCTATACAAGCGAATGGCTCTGTTGGTAGCAATTTGAAAAAATTACTGGATGTCTGTGTGGTGAGGGAGGCGAGTCATGGAATCATCAATGTCTACTGAATCCCCAATGAGTGGTCGAGTGGCCAAAGTTCTTTTGGTAGAAGATGAGGCAGATGTTCGAGAGACCATTAAATTTCAATTGGAGGATGAGGGACATGAGGTAACGGAAACCAATTCTGGAATACGCGCTCTCGAATTGGCTGAATCGTTACCATTTGATCTGGTTTTAACGGATGTCATGATTCCCGACCTCAATGGAATTGAACTGGTGGAGAAAATGAACAACTGGCCTGCTCGTCCGGTCACGGTGGTGATGACTGGATATGGATCGGTTGAAATGGCCGTGAATGCGATTAAAGCCGGCGCCTTTGATTTCCTGTCGAAACCTTTTTCTATTGAGGTGTTGAGTGCCACAGTAGCGAGTGCCCTACGAGTGAAATCCCTACAAGATGAAAATGCAGAACTCAAAAAAACCGTCAAAGGGCAATTTAGCTTAGGAAAACTAGTCAGCTCTAGTCAGGTCATGAAGGAAGTGTTTCAATTGATTGATTGTGTTGCTGATACTGATAGCACGGTCCTCATTTTGGGGGAAAGTGGGACAGGTAAGGAGCTCATCGCACAAACCATTCATGCCAACAGCACCAGGCGCCAAGGAAATCTCATTCCGGTGAATTGTGGGGCTATTCCTGAAGCCCTTTTGGAGAGTGAATTGTTTGGCCATGAAAAAGGAGCCTTTACAGGTGCGGTAGCGGCGCGAGTCGGCCGTTTTGAACTTGCTTCAGGGGGAACAATTTTCTTAGATGAAATCGGGGATTTGAGTCCCCCGCTTCAAGTTAAACTCCTTCGAGTCCTCCAAGAACGCACATTTGAGCGTGTTGGCGGTACTCGGACATATAAATCGGATGCGCGTGTCATTGCTGCCACGAATCAAGACCTGGAAAATTTAGTTGCAACCAAACAATTTCGGGAAGATCTCTATTATCGACTGAATGTGGTACCGGTGTTAGTTCCACCCTTGCGGCAGCGTGTTGAAGATATACCGCTTTTGCTGCAACATTTTATTGAAATGTTTAATCATCGTCGAAAAGCAGAATTAAGTGGGGTATCCGATCACGCCATGGCTATGCTGTGCGAGTACCCCTGGCCGGGCAACGTTCGCGAAATTGGAAATATTGTTGAGCGGATTGCGATCTTGAAGCGACGCGGTGAAATTGAGCCAGAAGATTTACCAGAAAAAATTCGTCGCCTGCCCTCGGATCATCTTCCAACCATGCCAGCGGCGATTCCTGTTGGTGGATTGGATCTTTCCCGAGCGGTCGAAGAGTTTGAAAATCGATTGATTCTCGAAGCCCTCGAACGAACAAATTGGGTCAAAAGTAAGGCTGCGCGACTTTTGCAAATCAACCGAACGACACTCATTGAAAAAATGAAAAAGAAATCTCTAGCCGAAGTTGTGGCCCAACGAACTACTCCTCCTGAAGATCTTGTGGATGCTTAGGGATCATAAACTTGTTCTCCTGTTTTGTTCTTCCATTGTTTCCTGAAACCAGCCTAAATTTCTGACCCTTCCGTCAACCTCTTGACGCCGGTAAGTTTTACCCAGCAACCGTTGCTGCAAAAAAACCTTCCATTTTCCAACGTACTACCCCTTCACCCTATTTTCCCCAGGTAAGAAACTCTCGGGTCCGGATTTTGCTGAACCATAAGTCTCCAAGGTTGGAGGGCAAACGAATTGTGAGGCGATTTCTCTGGATGGTCGGAGTGGCTGCCTTCTGGCCGAGTGTGGCTATAGGTGGTTCTTGTTCGGAATTTCCTTGGCATTATCCCCGCGACATGGTTATGCCCCATCTAATACAGGAAGGTCAGAAATCGATAGCAGAAGGGGACTATTTACATGCACGGGAATTATTCTCTGGTTATCTTCTGAATCAGAAAGAGGGAGTATTTGCAGAGGGGGCCAAATGGGTCGTGGCATGGCTTCCTGGACCATCTGATGAATCTGGGAAAGAATTTTTGGCACAGATTCAACGTCTTCAAACGATGACAACCGAACAGCCTAATAGTGTTTATGCCCCATGGGCTTTGTGTTCGATAGGCCAACTCTATTGGGATGCTGGATGGCATTCCGAAGCAAATGCCTTATTTGAAGAATTTTTAGGATCCTACCCCGAACACCCTTTGGCGGGTAGCGTTATGGTGGAAGCAGGAATGGGGTATTTAGAAAATCGCCAATTTCTTGAAGCTGCCTTGATCCTTCGGCGTGTGGTTGAGGAACCAAAATGGGAGGCCTATCGATCACGAGGAGCTTTGGGTTTGGCTGATGCAACTGCCATGTCTAAAGCTTGGAAGCAAGCATACTATTGGTATCGGGTCGTCGAAGTGGAACACCCCGAACTTATTCGGGAGTCTGAGCGGTCTTCTTATTATTTCGGGTTGGCGGAGTTGGCGGTTGGGGACTCCCAAAAATCCATTTCCCGATTGTTAACGACGATCAATCTTCATCCCGAACGAGAAATGGCAGGCAAGGCCTTCAATAGAATATCTGAAAAATTATTTAACGATGGATATGAATTTTTGTCTCTTTGGTTCGCCGAACAAGCCAAACAGCGATTTAAAGGCCAGGAGCCTGGGCGTCAAGCTCTGGCGGCTCAAACCAGATGGGTGGTTGAATTCTTATCTCAAGACCACACAAAAGAAGAATGGGTGCAGGTCTATCGCAAATTGGATGACCTTGACATTTACCTGTCGGTGTCTTGGGACCATGTAGTCGAAACCGCTCGACTATTAAGTCAAGCTCCTGAACAGGAATTAGTCGAAGAAAGTCTGTTGTGGCTAGGAAGAGGATATCTCATGCTTGAAGATATCCCCGCAGCCATCCAGTCTCTTAAGCATCTCGCGATTGTGGCTACCATTGATGCCTGGCGACATGAGGCTCGAGAACGGTTAAGTACCCTTCTTCATCAACAGCTTCATGCATTGTTCCATCAGAAAGCGTGGGTAGGTTTACTAAAATTTCACGAAGACCAACAAGAAGCCTTTCGCTTAGTCCCTTTAACACGTGAACGGGTGAAAGTCATCGCTCAAGCCTATCAACAGATTAATCTTCCTCTGAAGGCCATGCAGTGGTATGACCAATTATTGAAGGATCATCCTGCTAGTCCTTTGCGGGAAGAAATCTTTGCCAAAAAAGTCTTGTTTGCTGAAGACCAAAGTGAAAGAAGACTGGTTCAAAAGGCTGGAGCGAGATATATGCAGGAGTACCCCGAAGGTCATTGGCGTGTTGAAGTTTCGACTGCGTTGGGAATGGCATTTTTAAGAGATAAAAAATATCTCGAAGCCATACGCTACTTTACTGATGTGCTATCTCATGCCCAGGACCAGACTTTACAGCGATACATTCTGCGGAACCGGTCTTTGGCTTATCAAGAAGTAGGAAGGCGAGATCTTGCCCTTCAGGACTTACAAAAAGTCGTGACGTTGTCGCCGGTAGATATGGCGAATATAACCCGGTTAGGAGATTTTTTGTTTGACCAAGGAGATTACGAAGATGCTGAACGCTTGTATGATCAAGTTCTATCCTCTACAGCACCCGTTTCGCTGAAGGCATGGGCCAAGTATCGTTGGGGGCTTTCTTTGAACTATCAAGGCAACGATACCGAAGCGGAAAAAATTTTGGCGGAAGTCGGGCAATTAGAAACGCAATCCCCAGAATTTGAGAACACAATACGTGCGGCTGCTGTAGCCGTATTAGATGAATTTTCTTTGAATGAGAAAGCACAGGTCAGAAGAGAGAATGAAAAATAATAAGACAACGGAAAAGCCTTTTTCAATGCAGGTGTCAGAGTGGGAGCGCCAAACTCCGTCTCTCTCGAGGGACATAACCTCTTCATCCAGGAACCCATCACTTCGAGTCGCGATAAAAGGGCGAGTGGCCGAAAGGCCTTTCCCTTATGGCCGCCTGTCCGTCGAAGAAGAACACCGCACACGTTTAGTAAGACTTGGTGAAAAGGTAGGACGCTTGGCTCATGACATTCGAAATCCTCTATCCAGTATAGAATGGTTTGCCACCTTATTAGGGCGTGACCATTATAGCCCTGAAGAACGCCAAGGATTAGTCGAGCAGTGTATACAGGCTGTGAGAACGTTGGATCATTTGGTGTCCAATATGTTGGTGTTCAGCTCTCCCGTCAAAGAGGAACAAACGAGTATACAAATCAAATCGTTACTCGATGAGGTGGAATTATTAGCAATCTACCATTTGCAGAAAAAACGATTGAAGGTTCATCGGCAGGATGATGAACGCTTGGCAGAAATGAAAGGGCATGAAACATTAGTGAAGCAATGTCTGCTCAACCTTCTTATGAATGCCATTCAGGCTTCCAGCCCAGATAGTCCAATTGAAATTCACTGTCGTCAAGAAAAGTGGCATCGTCATGAATTTGAGGAACCAGGAATAAAACAGGGGATAGTGATCCGTATGCGGGATTATGGCTGTGGAATGTCTGAAGAGGATCAGGCTCAGGTCTTTCGCCCGTTTTTTTCCTTGCGAAAGGGCGGTACTGGTCTTGGTCTTTCTATCGTGAATCAGATTATGTACATGCATCATGGGTTGATTGAAGTGAGTAGTCAAAAAGGAATTGGAACGGCTGTTGAACTCTTTTTTCCTCAATAAAGGAGAATGGCATGCTAGAGACCGAGAGTGGGGTAAGTCGCGGAATTCTTGTAGTTGAAGACGATGAACAGTTGCAGACAGCATTAAGTACGGTCTTGAGACAACATGGCTATGACGTGACCGTGGCAAGAGATGGCTATGAGGGGTTGGAGCATGTTGAACGAGACACTCCCTGGCTAGTGCTTACCGACTTGAGCTTGCCCGGAAAAGGAGGAATGGAGTTTTTACGAGAAGTTCGGACACAGGGCTATCATATGCCGGTGGTAGTGATGACGGCCTATGGTGGAGTGGATGTGGCAGTGGAAGCGTTGAAGTACGGGGCAACGGATTTTCTTCAAAAACCATTTCCGTTTGATCGACTCGAAAAGCTGGTGCAACGACTGGACGATGATCGAAACGGACAGGAGTCAGGACTGGATAGACTTGGGCAAATAGTTTCCTCGAGTGAGCAACAAGAAGGATTTCTCACTCGTGATCCTAAGGTACTGCAAACGTTGAAAATGCTCGATATGGTAGCGGGTAGTTCGGCAACAATTCTCATTCAAGGAGAAAGCGGGACTGGGAAAGAAGTCTTGGCTCGGCATATCCATCGAAAAAGCACCAGAGCACATCAACCGTTTGTTGCCATCAATTGTGCCGCTTTACCTGAAGGTCTATTGGAAAGTGAATTATTTGGATATGAAAAAGGCGCCTTTACTGGGGCGCTTACGAGGCGTGCAGGAAAGTTTGAATTAGCTCACCAGGGGACGTTGTTGTTGGATGAGATTGGCGAGATGAGTTTAGGACTCCAGGCAAAGTTATTGCGAGTTCTTCAAGAACGAGAGGTTGACCGATTAGGATCACGCCAACCAATTTCGGTAGATGTGCGGGTCATTGTCACCACGAATAGGAATCTGGCTCAGGAAGTCCAAGCCGGACGGTTTCGTGAAGATGTGTATTATCGCTTGAGCGTCATGCCTTTTACTCTTCCGCCATTGCGTGATCGCCCGGAAGACATACAGTTGTTGGCAGAGCAATTTGCACTGCGGTCATTTCGAAGGAATCGGCGCCCTTGGAAGGGTATTTCAGACGAAGCCATGATGTATTTAAGAAGCCGACCCTGGCGAGGAAACGTTCGTGAGTTAGAAAATGTGATCGAACGAGGCGTGCTGTTAGCGGACAATGGGCCTTTACAGGTAGAACACTTTCAATTTGATGAGCCGGCTTTAACTTCAGGGGCCACCTCACTCCCAACCGGAACAATTTGGGAAATGGAGCGTGATCTCATTCTTCGAACCTTAGAAGCACATAACGGCAATCGCACTCATGCTGCTAAAACATTGGGGATCAGTATCCGTACATTGCGTAATAAATTACGGGAATACCGACAACTTAATGGGGGGCTGTCATTGGGAATATAAGGTATCGATGAGAAGATTGGTTTGATGCCGGTCTCATTTCCCTATGACGGTCAAGTGAACAGTCGGAAAGAGTTGCCGACTGTGGAAATATGATCATGGAACAAATTGCCTACTACGCAGAAAAAAAATTTTTAAGGTTATATGAACACTTTCATTACGGTTTCGGGATTTATACTGCGTCGCTTTGAAGACGGGGTTTAATCAAGAGAGGCTGGCTATGCTGCAACGACAAGGAGAAATGTAAGGATGATCTCTCCATGGGATCCTGGAACAATGTTATATGAACGGGCTTTGGATGTGCGAAGCGGAATCCATGAGACCATTGCTTCCAATATGGCGAATGAAGAAACGCCTGGGTACAAAGCCCGACATTTACCGTTTCCAGAAACGCTTTCTGCGCTTCTTTGGGGAAATGGTCCGATTAGGCCAAACGTGACCGATCCACGACATATGGGAGGCTCTTCCGGTAAAGACGAGATGTTTCACCATACGTTACATGAAGAAGTTGGGGCCGGAATCGATGAAAATACAGTCAACCTCGAACAGGAAATGACTTTAATGGCCGAAAATACTCTGCTCTATATGGCGGTCAGTCAATTTTTAGATGGACGTTTTGAAGGATGGAAACGAGCTATTGATGAAGGCCGTTGACGGTAGTAAAAAATGAGCAGAAAAGAAATTAAGGAAAAAGGAGAAAGAAGCAAAGTGGTGTTCGTTTCTTTGTCCGTTTTTTTTCTTACATGGCACTTACAAGGAGAAACCTATGGAACTTGATCGATTGTTCGCTGTCGTGGGATCGGCCTTGGATTCTCAAAGACAACGGCTGAACGTTATTGCGGGAAATCTTGCCAATGCCGAGTCCACTCGTTCTCCCAATGGCGGTCCCTACGTTAGGCGTGATGTGGTGTTTCAGGCCGCGTCGACCAACGGGCCGTTTCATTCAGTTTTTCAAGGTGCTTTTGGAGATCCATCAGAGCCTTCGGGTGTTAGAGTAACTGAAATTATCGAAGATTCCCGACCGTTACGTACTGTCTATGAACCAGATCATCCAGATGCCGATGAAAAAGGGTTTCTCCATTTGCCCAATGTGAATCCTATCGAAGAAATGGTCAATCTGATTTCTGCCACCAGAGCCTATGAGGCCAATATTGCGGTCATGGAGACAGGGAAAACCATGACGCTTCGAGCATTGGAAATGGGACGATAGGTCCAAGCGGTAAAATTCTAAAAAGTAAGATGTGAAAAAGTGGAGAAGAGACGAGAAAAATTGTCTGTCATGCATTTTAATGCGGAAGGATGCTGTTGATGGATTATTCAATGATTAAAGAGATTGAAGGTATTCCGGAACCCTTTGGCAGTTCCCCAGTTAAGCAAGCATCTCAAGGCGATCAAGGATTTGGAGAAATTTTGAAAAATGCCGTGGAGTCTGTGAATGCCATGCAACATGAAGCAGGGCGTTTAGAGGATGCTGTGGCCAAAGGAGAAAACGTCAATATTCATCAAGCGGTCATTGCGGGAGAAAAGGCCGGCCTCTCATTTCGGTTACTCATGCAAGTGCGAAATAAGATGATCGATGCCTATCAGGAAGTTATGCGTATGCAGGTGTAAGGCCTAGGTGGAAAAGAATAGGATTTTTTGTATTGATCCATTTGTCACACCAGCAGCTATGGTGACCCTTCGATTTCTATGGCGACGTTCTCGGAAAGTCTCATAAATAATTTTCAGGCGTTAACCCTAGGTCAGCGCATAGGCGTGGTCGTAGTGTTGGCTTTGGCCATTGCGACGATCCCGATGTTGTTGATGCTGGGAAAAGAGCCGGAAATGGTCGTGCTCTTTTCCCAACTCGATTCTGAGGATACCCGGGCGATTATCCAAGAGCTCGGGAAGCAAAGTGTGACTTACGAGGTCGGGGAGGGAGGAAATGCCATTCGAGTTCCGGCCGAACGTGTGCATGAATTGCGTTTGCAGCTGGCCTCTGTTGGGCTTCCAGAATCAGCTGGAGTGGGATTTGAAATATTTGATCGTACAGGATTGGGGGTGACTCCGTTTACCCAACAAATGAATTATCGACGTGCACTGCAGGGGGAATTAGCGCGCACGATTAGTCAAATTTCTCAAGTGGACCGGGTGCGGGTGCATTTAGTGATTCCGGAAAAACGACTATTTGCGTCGGAGCAAAAGCCGGCCCAAGCAGCTGTGGTCCTGACTTTAAAGCGAGGCCAACCTCTAGGGGGTGCTCAGGTGCAGGGCATTGTGCATCTAGTCGCCAGTAGTGTCGAAGGATTAGATCCTGGACAAGTCACGGTGGTTGATAATCATGGAGAAGTTCTCAGTAAAAATTCAGCGGATAAAGAGGCACAGCTTACGGCTACTCAAATAGAAACTCAACGACGTGTGGAGCATGATTTGGAGCAACGAGTCCAGACCATGTTGGACCAGGTTTTGGGGCGAGATAAATCGGTCGTTCGGGTAACCGCACCATTAGAGTTCAGACAAGTGGAAATTACGGAGGAGAGTTTTGACCCTAATAGCCAGGTGGTTCGGAGTGAAAATCGTAGTCAGGAAAAAGTTTCCGAGAAAGGGCTCGGTCCGCAAACGGGAGTACCCGGTGTCCAAAGCAATGTGCCCAATGCTCCCAGACCGACTGGTGGTGCAGGGCCGAAAGAAGCCAAACGCAAAAATGAAACTTTGAATTATGAACTGAATCGAAAAGTCAGCAAGATTATTGAACCCACTGGTGCGATTAAACGTTTGAGTGTGGCGGTGTTAGTCGATGGGACGTATGAGGCAGGAGGAAATCCCGGCGGTCAAGCCGAGGCGGAGGCCGGAGATAAAAAATATGTTCCGAGATCCGAACAGGAAATACAAAGTTTAATTCTTATCGTCAAAAAAGCGGTTGGTTTTTCAGAAGAACGTGGTGATCAAATAGAAATGGTCAACGTCCCGTTTGAGACTCCTGCTGTTCATGAAGGGGAAGAAGGGGTGACCGCTGGTGTGCAGGCATTTCTAGGGACATGGGGAGGATTTCTCAAACCGATATTGTTCTTTTTCTTGGGTGTGATGGTTCTGTGGTTTGTGATTCGCCCAATGGCGATAAATTTAAGTAAGCCTGCCGCAGAAGCGGTTATGTTGCCACAAACAGGGTTGCCTGCCACTGTGACTGAATATGAAGCACAAATAACGGAGACACCCCAAGACCAAGCAATTAAATTGGCCTCAGATAATCCTGCTACCGCCGCCCAAGTGATTCGGACCTGGATCAAAGAAGAACAAGAACAGAAGGCCTAATTTGTGAGTGATCATTTATCCGGATATGAAAAAGCCGCGATTTTACTTTTGGCCATTGGTGAAAGTGCCGCTGTAGAAGTCCTGAAAGTCTTGGACCAAAAAGATATTAGGCAGATTGGTGCCTATTTGGGTGCATTGGTCAATGTTGGTCAGGATGAACATCGTTATGTATTGAAGGAATATATGGAATTGGCTGGAGCCTCTGGCTTGAGCGTTGAAGGAAAAACCTATCTGGCAAAAATTCTGAATGCCGCGCTAGGCAAAGATAAAGCCCGCCGTATTTTGAGTTCTCTCAATAATTCAGATAATGCAGGTTTTGAGACCTTGAAATCTTTGGATGCCGTCTCCATTGCGAATTTGTTGACATTTGAGCATCCGCAAACAGGAGCGCTGATTTTAGCGAATTTAGAGTCTGATCAGGCGGCTCAAATTTTGTCGTTGCTTCCAGCTCATAAACGGGATGCCGTGGTGTATCGTTTGGCGACGACGGAAGAGGTGTCCCCAAATATGGTGGATGAATTAAACGGAGTGCTTCAAGAAGAACTGCGACTCGGCTCATCAAAAAATGCGGTACCTGTTGGTGGGACGGGATTGGTCGCGGAAATTTTGAACTCAGTCAAAAAAAATGTGGAGGGGGAAATCCTGACAGCTTTGGAAAGCAAAGATCCCGATGTCGCCGAAGAAATTCGTGGAAAAATGTTTGTCTTCGAAGATCTTGAATCGGTGGATGATCGTGGGATGCAGGAATTACTCCGTGAGGTCAGTAAAGAAGAATTGCTGTTGGCTTTAAAGCCGGTTGAGGGACCGCTTCGTGACAAGTTTATGAATAATATGTCCAGTCGTGCAGCAGAATCTTTGAAGGAAGATATGGAAACCCGCGGTCCTGTGAAGCTGAGTGATGTGGAGGCTGCGCAACAAAATATCATTAAAACCGTACAACGATTAGCCGGTGAAGGACGAGTCGCCTTGGGAGGAAAAGGCGAAGAGCAAATGGTCTAAAGGCGATCAAGCAATGGAAAACGAAAGCCAAGTTCGAAAATTTACAATGGCAGAGTTAATTCCAAGGGGCCGAAAAGATCAAGATGAAGAGAAGCCCCCCCATGATTGTTCAGAATTGCAGCGTCAAGCTTTTGAACAAGGTCGTTTAAAAGGGATCGAGGAAGGGCGGGCTCAATGTCAGGCGACTGTCGATGAACAACTCATTCGGGCTATCCAGTTGGCGAATGATATCGGGCGTGCCAGAGTGGCTTCTCTTGAGGAGCATCATCGGGATGTTGTGGAGGTGGCGTTGGCTATCGCCAAAAAAATTGTTCTCCAAGTGGTTGAAACAGACAAAGAACTTATTGTCCGTCAAGTAAGAGAAATTCTGGGATTGCTCATCAATAAAAAGCTCGTGACTGTCAAAGTTCATCCCCAAGATCTGGAAATTCTGAATCCGCTTCAGGAAGCTTTGGAAATGGAATTTCTTGAAGGAAATCATTTAATCCTTGAAGGGAATGAGGACATTCAGCCTGGAGGATGTCTGGTGGAACAGTCTGATTTGCAGTTAGATGCGCGCTTGCAGCAGCAATTTGAAACAGTCGCCTCCGAATTCGGATTGGAGATTTCTTCCTCGTGAGTTTAGGTGTGATTCAAGAGCGGCTGGCCGAACTTGCTACTACCACGGTCATTGGTCGAGTGGTCAAAGCTGTTGGGCTGACCTTGGAAGCCACAGGCTCGGGAGCCACTGTTGGTCAGCGTTGTCATATTTTTAGCCAAAAACGCCAGGCCATTCTTGAAGGGGAAGTGATCGGATTCAGAGAACAACGGGTGATTGTCATGCCGTTTGGGCCAGTTCGAGGGATTGGCTCCGGAGATTTAGTTCGTTACGACCCCAGTTCCCCACGATTGCTGGTCGGCCAACATTTATTAGGTCGCGTGGTTAATGGGTTAGGGCATCCGATGGATGAAAAGGGGCCTCTTCCTCGGAGCCAACGATATCCATTGTATCCTCCCGCGCTTGCCCCAATGAAGCGCAAACGTATTACCACACCGATGGATTTGGGGGTTCAGGCGATCAATGCGTTATTGACCTGTGGGGTGGGACAGAAGTTGGGGATTTTTGCTGGAAGTGGGGTAGGAAAAAGTGTCTTAATGGGAATGTTGTGTCGTCATACCAAAGCAGATGTGAATGTCGTTGCATTGGTTGGAGAGCGAGGTCGGGAGGTCAAAGAATTCTTGGAACGAGATTTGGGGGCTGAAAGTCTCCGTCGATCAGTAGTTGTGGTGGCCACATCTGATCAATCACCATTGGTACGGGTGCGTGCAGTATTTGTTGCAACAGCGATTGCGGAATTTTTTCGTGATTTAGGCAACCAAGTTCTCTTACTTGTGGATTCACTGACGCGATTGGCCCATGCCCAAAGGGAAGTAGGGCTAGCTGCTGGAGAACCGCCCACTACCAAAGGGTATCCACCTTCGGTCTTTACGTTGTTTCCTCAAGTCCTAGAACGTGTGGGACCATTGGCGACAGGTTCTATCACGGGACTCTATACGGTGCTTGTCGATGGCGATGATTTAAATGATCCTATTGCCGATTCCATGCGATCAATTTTAGACGGGCATATTGTGTTATCCCGTCAATTGGCCATGCAAGGGCATTTTCCGGCCATTGATGTCCTGCAAAGTGTCAGTCGGGTGATGGCCGATATTGTGTCGGATGCACAGGCAGAGGCCGCCAGGACGATTATTCGTTCCATGGCTGAATTTCGCAACTCTGAGGATTTGATCAATTTAGGGGCGTATCAACAGGGTAGTAATCGTCGTTTAGATGCGGCGATTCACATGAAAGAACCTATTGATCAGTTTCTTCAACAACGCCGAGATAGGGCTATAAATTTAGAGGAGAGTTGTCAAAACCTTGAGACCTTGGCCACGCGGAGCCAAAGTCTGCTTGTCGGAAAGAGGAGCACGGGATGAACTGGACCACGTTACTTCGTTTTAGGAAACAGGTGGAAGATTTGGCCCGAGAAGAAGTGGTATTGGCTGAGTGGGAAAAGAGTCTAGAGGTCACCAAGCGGCACGAATTAAGTCACGAAATGGAAGAAGTGGTTGCGGACTTAGAGGAACACATTCAACGAGGGATTGATACCCTGGCGGCCGAAGACCGATATCGATGGCTGGACCAACTGGGGATAGCCATGGAGCATCGCGTGCAAGAGATTCAGCGATTGGAAAAGACATTGGTCGGCCTTCGGGAAAAACTGAAAAAAGCGTACCATGCCAGACGGGTGGTTGAACTGGTTATTGCCAAAAAGGAGGCTGCGGTGTTGAAAAAAGTGGCGGCACAAGAACAGTCTATTCAAGACGATAGTTCGGCCCATGCCTATACGACTGTTCACCTTGAAGAAATGACCCAGTAGGACCATGTTGCCTAGTCGACGCATGATTCGCTGGTGGATGCTAATGGGGCTGATCTGGGTCACAGCCGTGTGGTCTGTCCAGGCCACAACCGATCAAGCGAACACAGATTCCCATGAAAAACAAACAGTTGACGAAGAGTTTTCAAATGTTCCACAGAGTGAAGAAGCTACATTAGTCGAAGATCTTCAGGCACGACTGAAAGAAATTGATGAGCGGGAACGTGCTTTGCAGATTCGTGAAGAACGAGTCCTGGCTTTGCAACGTGACTTAGAAGCTTTGGCAGCCAGACAGGCCAAAGAAGCCAAACGATTGGAAAATGAGACTGCCGCACTAAACGAAGAGCAACGGCGGTATTTAGAACAAGACCCTGCTCTGGTTCATTTGCTGAAAATTTATGAAGCAATGGATCCAGAAGAGGGAGCACTACGGATCGAACAAATGCGGGAAGGGTTGGCCTTGGACATTCTTGCAGGAGTGAAAAACAAGACGGCGGCAGGAATTTTAGCTGGCGTGAACCCTAAAAAAGCCGCACGATTGTCCGAGGGGCTTCAAAAATATCGAGCAATAAAGTTGAAACGACAAGTAAGTTCGAATTTGCCACAAAAAAAATGAATTCCCTTTTTTCTATTTTTGACAGCTCTTCCTTGCTCTCCTCCGTTATTCCTAATCCCCATAGTGGGTCGAAAAATTCAGGGCAGATACCAACAGTTCCACTGATAGCAGTTGAGAAAACATTTGCGCAAAAATTGGTCGAAGTGCTAAGTGTTCAAGATGATAGGGCTGCCGTATTTACACGTCTACAAACCGTCTTATCTTCCGACAAAAATACAAATGTGGAAACTATTTCATCTTCTCTCCTCAACCTTGTGCCGGACACAGATGACATAGATAGATTGGGGGTGACTGAACAAGACATTGCAAAGCTTCAATCACATCCCTTGTTGAAATCAATAGAGAATGCCTTTGCGAGCGACCCGGAATCGAAAAATTTGGTGGATCGGATTGTCCAGTTATTGGCGCCTTCGTCTCTCAAATCCCCGTCCCCTTCAAATGAATTTGGGTTGCCGGCGGAGCAGGAATTTTCGGATGTACATGCACCAAGAGTTTTATTCGCTACTACTTCGGTAAACGCGACGAATAGGGATCTCGTCCAAACCACAGATGTCACGGTACAAGAGGATAGTATTCAAAGATCCGGAATTGCTGGAAACGTCTTGGGAAACAGTACCTCCCCTTTGCCGGAAAGTGTGGTTTCGAAATTGAATGCTGAGCAGGGTTCTGCATTAAAAAAACAGGAGTTGGAATTATTGCCTCAAGGGTCTATTCCAAAGCTCGTCAGCAATTCCTCACCTCCTGAAATTACGAAAGAAGAAATATTGGTGGGTCGACCGGTGCGTTCAACTGAACGCACTCTTCCAGTAAATGAATTGCCGCCAACTTCGCCACAACAGCAAAAAGGTGAACCTGACCTGAAGCCATTGCAACGGATTCAGCAAATTCCCTTTGATTCTGATATCCCTAAACAAGTGAAAAGCCCCGTTGGATTGTTGACACCGGATCTGGCGGATCAAATATTGGCGAAACCTATTTCTGTTTCTGGCAATTCATCCTCTGTGAAGGAAGGGTCTGGAATGGGTCAGGAATATCGTCAACCCCTCGTGACTGATTTCATAAGTGAAAATGGGACGAGGGGCAAGGGAGATCGAGTTCAATGGGTTTCGGAATCATCTGTCAAAACGTTGAACGTGGATTCAAGTGCCGGGCAAGGTCTGGGGGGTGGGTTGAACCAGTTTTTCCAGTCCCAATCCGGTTTTCAACAGCCGTCTCTCCTTTCTGGGCAAGGAGTTGGATGGCGGTCTCTTGACGAAGTCAGGCCGGAAATTCCAGCGCCTGCCCTTCAGCGGTTGCAGATGGATGTTCAACTTTCCGAGAACCAGCGAGTGCAAATTGATGTTGGGGTACAGAACCGGCTGGTCACCGCAGGTTTAATTGTGGATCACTCTCTCTTGCGAACGTTAGCGAATCAATTTGTTCCGCAACTCGAACAACAATTGTCACAGGTAAATCTGGAGTTGCAGGAATTTTCTGCTGAGATTCGTGAGGAACCCGACCAGCAGACCAGTATGCAGTTTGATGAGTCCAAATTTCATAAGGCTAAAAAAACGGGACAACTTTCTGAGCATGAACGTCCGTCAACCCATATGCCCCTTGTCCCTCAGGGAGAACAAGGGTTACATCTGGTCGCATAACATCGAAATAATTATGATGAATAAGAGAAGAAGGAGTATAGAAATATGGATCCGACGATAACCCCTACGACATCGACATCCACGGTCTCAGGGCAAAGGAATGTGCAGAATGCCGTAGAACAACTTGGATCCGAAGTCTTCCTACGGTTACTCGTCACACAATTACAAAGTCAAGACCCAACAAATCCAACTCAGAATGAAGACTTTGTGGCACAGTTAGCGCAATTTACGACACTAGAACAAGCCACCAATACCACGGATCTTTTGCAGCAATTGGTGAATCAGCGTTCTGAGTTGGACATTGTCAGTCTACTAGGGCGAGATATCGTCACCGAAGGGGATATTCTCACTTTGGACAAAACCAATGAGCCGGTACTGTCGTATGTGTTAAATGAGGACACGAGAGCAGTGAAGATTCAAATTTTCGATAAAGATGCACATGTCATTAGAAATCTGGCGGTGAATCAAATTCAAAAGGCTGGGGCCCATGAAATATCTTGGGATGGACTGGATGATAATGGTACACGCCCACCGGAAGGCCCGTATCTCTATTCGATTCAGGCGTTGAATGAAAACAATAAGGAAGTGAAAGTGCGGACGTTTGCTCAAGAGCGAGTCGTGAGTCTATTGCCAGGAACGGATGAACCGGTCGTGGTCGCCAGTGGGAGGACATATGGGACGGGTGATATTTTTTCAATACGGTAAGGATAAATTCAGATCTTAATGATGTGGCAGGGACGCCTTAGAAACAAAGGAGAACGAATCAATGGGTATTACTTCAGCGTTTTTTGCTGCGACGAGTGGAATCAATGCAACCAGCCGAGCCTTGAGTGAAATCGGAAATAACATTGCGAATGCACAAACAGTCGGTTATAAAAGTCGATCAGTTTCATTTGGAGATTTGTTTGGGGCGACGATCGGTGGTGGGGGAACGAGCACAGCCTTAGTAGAAGGACGGGGGGTGAGGGTGTTGGGAATTGATCCAAGTTTTACACAAGGGTCATTGCAAACGACTTCGAATGCTTTAGATTTAGCCATTGATGGGGATGGATTTTTCCAGGTCAATGACGTCGCAGGTAATACCTTTTTTTCTCGGGCCGGACAGTTCAATATTGATTCAAATGGGAATATTGTCAATCCCGCTGGACTCACGCTTCAGGGATTTCAAGTCGATGCTGCGGGAAATATTCTGGGGACTATTGGAGATTTGGTCTTGACCACGACCCAACAATCTGGCACCCCAACCACTCAAGTAGATATGAGTGGGAATCTATTGGCATCGGAGACTGCAATTACCCCTACCACTGCACAGTTGTTGGCAAATCCCTCAGACCCTGCCAATTCTCATTTTAGTACCGGTATTCAAGTCTTTGATTCATTAGGCACTGGACACGATTTAACAGTGTATTTTAATAAAACGGCCAATAATACTTGGAACTATAATGTTATTGCACTAAGTTCCGAGGTGACAGTTACCGCTGGAAATTTTGACCCCGTTTCAGGCAATGCCCTGGTAGCGCAAGGCACGCTAGGATTTACCACAACAGGATTATTGGATACGGAAAGCGCGGTGACCTATTTTAATGCTGGTGGTACGGGAATTGATTTTAATAACGGTTCAACGGCGGCACAAGCCATCACCTTTGACTTTGGAGCAAGTATCACGACAGATGGTGGGGCAGGAACAAATGGGATGTTACAGCAAGGTTCTCCTTCGGTCCTTCTGACGTTGGCTCAAGATGGGTTTGCCAACGGTACCTTGACCGGGACTTCAATTGGTGAGGATGGGGTGATTACCGGGAGATTTTCTAATGGGACGACTCAGAATCTTGGACAAGTGGCACTCACTCGTTTCATCAATCCGGATGGGCTGCAGCCAATTGGTCGAAATTTATTCATTCAATCCGGTGATTCAGGTACCCCCTTGCAAGGAGCTCCGGGTTCGGGTTCATTTGGAAAAGTGTCGGCTAGTACATTGGAAACGTCCAATGTTGATTTGGGTGATGAATTGGTGAATATGATTACAATGCAACGGGGTTTCCAAGCAAACTCCCGAATCATTACCACGACCAATGATTTATTGGGAGAGCTGGTGAATTTGGCCCGGTAAACCATCACCGTCTTTCAGTTCTGAAGGCCTCTGGGTAGCTAAGGCTACCCAGAGGCCTTTTTTTTTCGAGATGCCAATATTTCACATTCCGGGAAACCTGGTTTCAGGCCTAAGCGTCAAATGATCCAGCGTCACGCCAGGAAAATGACGATGTCGTAAAAATCCCTATGACAAGGAGGTAGGAAAAATCTGCATTCAGTCCCTCAATGGCTTTGTTTCTCCTATAGTTTTTATTTGCAGCGGAAATAAAATGTCCAAGAGTGGGAGTGGCATAGAGGTTGCTCCTTTTGAATGTGGAACTTTGGGCTCAATCACTAATTTTGTATGCGAGGTTAAGGTATGGCTGATGAAGAAGCCAAAGAGGCGGCACCGGCAAAAGCGGGTTCCGGTAAAAAAATGATGGTGTTAGGCCTTGTTGGGATTCTCCTTCTTGGTGGGGGCGGTGGTGCCGCCTGGTTTTTTATGGGTGGTCAAAAAGAAGAAGGAGATAAACATGCCAAAGTTGACCATGACGAAGCAACGGTTGATGAACCTGGGCCGGTTATGGAATTAGAGCCCTTTCTTCTAAATCTTGCCGATCGTGATGAACTTCGGTTTCTGAAGGTTAGTATTAAATTGGAACTAGATCGCCCGGAAGAAAAAACCGATTATCCGACAAAAGTGCCAGCCATACGAGATGCTCTTTTGGTGCTCTTGAGCAGTAAAGAATCGCAACTCTTGCGCACGGTTAACGGCAAAAGAAGAATTCGAGAGGAAATTATGACGCGGGTAAACGGTGTATTAAGTAAAGGGAAAGTGGCGAACGTGTTTTTTACAGATTTTATCATTCAATAAGAAAGTGGAAAAATTCAGTGGAGTAAAAATGAAATAAAAGAAAAAAGGATAAACAAAGAAAAGTCAGGATGCTGTGGCAAAGAATTTTCTTTTGGTCCTTACAACTACTGCGGTAAACAACGTTTATGGAAAAAATATTAAGTCAGGATGAAGTCGATGCGCTGCTCCGAGGGGTCACGGACGGCGAAGTTGAGACTGAGGCACCTGTTGCTGAGGAGCCTCAAGAGGGACCGGTTCCCTATGATCTGGGAAATCAAGAGTGGGTTATCCGAGGTCGTATGCCGACCTTGGATGTCATTCATCAGCAATTCTCGCGACTTTTTCGTCTGGCCTTAAGTGATATGCTTCGAAAAACAGTTGAAGTCACAATCACGAATCAAACGGTTTCGAAATTCGCGGAATTTACGAAACGTCTTCCCGTTCCAGCCTATTTACAGATTATTTCTATGGAACCACTTCGCGGCAGCGCGATGGTAGCGACCGATGCTGCAACGGTTTACCTGCTGGTTGACCATTTTTTTGGCGGGGCAGGTCAAACTCATGTAAAACCCGAGGGGCAGGATTTTACTTTGATCGAACAGCGTGTGATGCGGACGGTCATGTCTATGGGATTAAAGGATTTACAAAAAGCTTGGGAACCAGTCCAAAAAGTGACCATCAAAGCTGTCCGCTCAGAAATGAATCCTCAATTGGCTTCCATCGTGCTGCCGGCAGATGTGGTGATCGTGGTGACACTGGGTATTGAGTTAGGTAATTCCGTCGGAGACATACATTTATGCCTACCCTATGCGATGTTGGAACCCATTCGCGAGCGATTACAAGTCAGCTTTCAGAGTGATTTTTACGAAGTTGACCATGGGTGGATCCGGCGTTTTTCAAATAGACTGAAAGATGCTCCCGTCAATATCGCCGTGACGTTAGGAGAAACGGAATTATCGGTGGAAAAGTTTATGCGGTTTGCTCCAGGAGACGTGATTCCGTTGGAACAGTCTACCTCGGAACCACTCATAGCCACTGTGGAAGGCGTTCCAAAATTTTTAGGGTATCCAGGGCAGACCAAAGGCATGCAATCCTTCCAAATTCAAGAGATTATAAAAATTCCTGAATGACTCGTTACGATCAACAAATTCATTGAGCCACGTTACACTTCAGTAATTAGGGAGAAGACATATGAGTGATGAAGACAATCCGGACATGGACACCTTCGATGCGGAAAAAGAAATGATGGAGGCCATGGCTCAGGAAGCCGCGGAGAAGAAGGACAGCAGTGTACAAACGCTAGCTCCTCCAGCCACTGGAGATGTCAATGGGCAAAAAGATTCGAGTCTTGATCGCATCCTAGATATTCCTCTGGTGTTATCGGCTCAATTGGGTAATACACGGATGCTGATTAAAGATCTATTGCAACTAGGTCCTGGTTCAATCGTGGAGTTAGATAAATTAGCCGGGGAACCCTTGGAAGTGTTGGTCAATGAACGCCTCGTTGCACGAGGAGAGGTGGTAATGGTCAACGAAAAATTTGGAATCCGTCTCACAGATGTCATCAGTCCATCGGAGCGAGTCAAAAAACTTCATTAAGAAAAAAGAGATAAGAGAATTTTAATTTTGCGTACTTCAATCCTTTCGTCCAGCATGGGTCACTGAGACTGTTATGGATTTAACTCAAGAAGCCTTAAAAATGGCTGGAGCTTTGGCGCTGGTCGTGATGATATTGCTAGGGGGATTGGCATGGATCAGGCGAACGTTTGGAGAAACCCCAGGGGTCGGGGGAGAACCCCTCATGCGAATATTGGGCGGCTTGCGAATCGGAACGGGAAAACAAATCATGTTAGTTGATGTGGCGGGGGAAATTTTGGTGCTAGGAACCACGGCGAGAGAAATGACACTTTTGACGAAAGTGACCGATCCCGATAGAACAAATCGTGTGCGTATGCTGGCCAATCCTGTCGTTGGCCGTCTCGGCACGTGGATGGCACATTGGACGCAAGCCCGCACAGAAAATCCTGAGGACCAATCTGTGGCCCCGTCCCCTTCCATAAGGTCAACCAAATGTTCTTAAACGTTTTGAGGCATCACCGGCGGTTCTGCATTGGAAAAACTTGCCATGTTTGGGTGGCGTGGTGTGTGGTAATGGTCGGTGTCGTCTTGAGTGAATTAAAGCCGGCGTTTGCCCAAGCGACAAAAGATCCGACTATCAGCCTTCAAGTGTCCGGATTAGACGCGACAGAACCGTGGACGTTTGGTCTCCGGATCCTTTTTATGCTGACGGTGCTCACTTTGGCGCCGGCCCTGCTCATGCTTGTGACGTCTTTTACAAGAGTCGTGATTGTTCTTGGTCTTTTACGTCAAGCTCTTGGAACGCTACATGCTCCTCCCAATCAGGTGATGATTGGCCTCGCGTTATTTCTAACCCTCTTTATCATGATGCCAGTTTGGGAACAGGTTCGGACAGAAGCCTTGAACCCCTATATGGATAATCAAATGACCCAAGAGGTTGCCATGCAGCGTGCGATCGAACCGATTCGAGAGTTTATGCTGAAACAAGTTCGGGAAAAAGATTTAGGTCTCTTTATGAATATGGGGAAAATTCCCGATCCGCAAACCGTACAAGATGTACCCTTGCATGTGCTAGTGCCGGCATTTGTCACGAGTGAATTGCGAACAGCCTTTCAAATTGGGTTCTTAATCTATGTCCCGTTTTTGGTGATTGATATGATCGTGGCCAGTACGTTGATGTCGATGGGAATGATGATGCTGCCTCCGATTATGATTTCATTGCCGTTTAAACTCGTGTTATTCGTGCTAGCCGATGGATGGTTTTTAGTGGTGGGTTCGCTCATGAACAGTTTTCAATAACAAACATGACGGTGAGAAGTAAAAAGTGAAAAAAATGAAGTCAATCATTTTCTTTGATTTGTTCTTCAAACATTTTTCCATTTTCTATTTTTGGGAATTACAATCGTGACTCCGGAAAGCGTATTGGCAGTGGGACAAGAAGCAATCAAAACCATTCTGTATGTGGCAGGACCCATGTTGGGTTTAAGTTTAATCGTGGGATTGATGGTCAGTGCTTTTCAAGCCATGACGCAAATCAATGAAATGACACTGACCTTTTTGCCGAAAATTATCACGATGTTTGTCGTATTGTTGGTGATGTTCCCGTGGATGCTACAAATACTCGTAGGATTTATGACCGGGGTCTGGGGCCAAATCCCTGAAATGTCTCAGTAAGAATCATTCAAGAATCATGAGTGGAAAGTGAGACGTGTCGTATTGCAAACTTCCATTTTGGTCTTTGACATTTTCTGCCCCTTATCCTTCATACCACAATTAACATCCAATAAAAGGGAATGACATAACCGGTGATTCAATGGGATATCGCCATTCAACAGGTCTGGCAGTTTGTGGTGGTCTTGGTGCGTACCGCAGTGATTCTCTCGGCATTGCCTTTACTGGGAGGGCGATCGGTCCCCAATCGCATCAAAATTGGATTGGCTGCAGCCATTTCGATGATCCTCACTCCGATCGTGACATTTACTCTGCCTCCCAATTGGTTGCAGCCAGGTCATTTAGTGATGGCTCTGGCAGCCGAAATTCTCGTTGGATTGATATTGGGATTTGCGATGCGGCTCATCTTGGCAGCTGTCGAATTAACTGGGAATGTGTTGGGGTTTCAAGTGGGATTTGCAATAGCCAATGTTTTGGACCCGGTTTCCCAAGTACAAACTCCGGTCTTTGGGCAGTTGCTGACAGTGTTAGCGACGCTTTTGTACTTCCAAATCGATGGACATCTGTTGGTGTTATTGGCTTTGGGTAGTAGCTTTCAAGTCATTCCTCCGTTCGGGGCCCATTTAGCGGCCCCACTTCTTCCAGATGTAACAGGATTGATTCAAGGAACCTATGAAACAGGGATGAGATTAGCGTTCCCCGTCATGGCCGCAACATTTCTTATACATGTCACGATGGGTGTTCTGGGGCGGTTAGTTCCGCAAATGAACATCTTGCTCACAAGCTTTCCGATTACGATTTCGGTGGGACTGATTGTCCTGGGATTGGGCCTTCCATTTATTGCACTGGTATTTCAACAATCTGTGTTGGAAATGGAAACGGTACTCTGGGAACTCTTGCAGGGTTTAGGCTAGGGCATGGCTGAAAATAAGGACGGCGGAGAAAAAACAGAACAACCGACTGCCAAAAAGTTAGCCGAGGCGCGGCGGAAAGGCCAAGTGCCAATGACGCGAGAACTCCCCCCTCTGTTTGTGTTGTTAGGTGGAGTAGGAGCCATTTCGCTTTGGGCGCCTCACATGCTTCGGCAATTGTATGAATCCTATCGACAGTGGTTGGAACAAGCAGGAACCCTGGAAATGAATATGACGTCCCTTTACGTCTTGCTGTGGAACGTGACCAATCAGGCGTTAGTTCCCCTCATTCCTTTTGCCCTTATTATAGCGGGATTGGCTCTGACGGCCATTTTGATGCAGACCGGTCCATTGTGGATTGAAGGAGGGCTCCAACCGAAACTTTCAAAACTGAACCCCAAAAATGGTCTCAAACGATTGTTCTCGTGGAAGGGAGTCGTAGACCTCATAAAGTCGTTGCTCAAGGTTGCCATGGTCGCGGGTATTCTCTATGGCATTCTCTCCCAATCAATGGGGACTCTTGTTCAGCTGCCTATCAAAGGATTAAACACGGGGGTTACCGAAACGTGGTCGCTGGTAGAAGACATTGTCTGGGTGGTGGGTGGCGCGTTGTTGATCTTGGCCATTGCGGATTTTGTCTATCAACGATGGCAACATCTTGAAGATCTCAAAATGACAAAACAGGAAGTGAAGGATGAATCGAAAGATGTTGAGGGAGATCCGCAAATTCGATCTCGGCGACTGAGTTTGCAGCGTGAACGCTCCAGGCAACGTATGTTGCAAGCAGTCCCCAAAGCGGACGTTATTATTACCAACCCCACACATTTGGCGGTGGCACTTCGATACGACACGGGAAATATGGATGCCCCAGTTGTGGTGGCCAAAGGCGCAGGATTCATGGCGGAAAAAATAAAACAAATTGCCCGCCATGCTGGGGTACCTATTCTTGAGAATCGCAGTCTGGCTAGAGGATTATTTAAGGCCACAAAAATCGGCCAAGAAATTCCTGCAGCGTTGTATCAGGCGGCCGCGGAAGTGTTGGCCTATGTGTATCGATTGCGAAATGCGCAAGAGCAGACTGGGTGAGGGGTGAGGCGTAAGACGTGAGGCGTGAGAAGTAAGGCGTAAGAAGTAAAGAGGGAAGGGAAACATCGGTGTGAATGTTCTTAAAGTCGACTCCTCACTCTTTACCCCTCACTCCTTACGAGGGATTGAAGAAGCAGAAAAAGTATCGATGAAACACAACAACATGAGTCTTCACCAGTAAAGACCGTCCATGGCCATTGATAGCGAAAAAATGAAGTTGGAGTTAACCCCTGCGCATTATGGGGATGTTCTTCTGCCTGTGGGAGTTGTCGGTTTGTTATTGCTGATGCTTCTGCCACTTCCACCATTTTTGTTGGATTTGTTCTTGTCTTTTAGTATTACCTTGGCGATGCTTATTTTACTCGTCACGATGCATGCGGGCCGGCCTGCAGAATTTTCGGTGTTCCCTTCAGTGGTGTTGCTGACAACCCTGTTTCGCTTGGCGCTCAATATTGCGTCGACACGAGCCATTTTATTGCATGGAGCCGAAGGGCCGGCGGCGGCAGGTGAAGTGATTCGGGTGTTTGGTGAATTTGTGGTGGGGGGCAACTTTGCCGTTGGCATCGTGGTGTTTTCCATTCTCGTCATCATAAATTTTGTCGTCATTACTAAAGGTGCGACTCGGATAGCCGAAGTCGCGGCTCGGTTCACGTTGGATGCGATGCCGGGCCGGCAGATGAGTATAGATGCAGATTTGAATGCCGGAATAATTGATGAAAGCGAGGCGAGAAAACGCCGTGAAATGATCGCACAAGAAGCAGATTTTTATGGGTCCATGGATGGTGCCAGTAAATTTGTCCGTGGTGATGCCATTGCGGCGCTGCTCATAATTTTTATTAATGTACTGGGAGGGCTGGGGATTGGTGTCATGGATCATGGCATGTCAATGACCGATGCCGCTAAACGATTCACGTTGTTGACCGTAGGCGATGCCATCATGGCACAAATTCCGGCGCTGATCATGTCAACGGCGGCGGGTATCATTATTACCCGGGTTTCTACAGAAACGAGCTTGGGCCGAGATTTGACGGAACAGATTTTTTTTAATCCACAATTGGTGGCGGCGGTGGCGGGGATCTTGTTGTTCCTGGGACTGTTGCCCGGCCTGCCACATGTTGCATTTTTGCTGTTGGGAGCCATGACAGCGGGTTTGGCCTATGTATTGTTCCAGCGTAAACATGAGGCGGCAGCGGCGAAGACAGGCGTAAAGGCAGGTGAAGGACGATCGGCCGGACAGACCGAAACAACGGCAGCACCTGTCACTGAATCCGTGGACACCGTTGCCCCTCCGGACTTGTTGGAACTCCATGTGGGCTATGGTCTGGTACCTCTCGTGGATCATGCCCAAGGTGGGGAATTGTTAGAGCGCATTAGAGGGATCCGCAAACAAACCGCATTGGATATGGGTTTCGTGGTACCTGCCGTGCATATTCGAGATAACTTGCAACTGAAACCCCATGAATATGGAATTTTACTCAAAGGTATTCAAGTGGCGAAGGGCGAACTCGTCCCTCGGCATTTATTGGCCATCAATCCGGGAAATGCCAGAAAAGGGTTAGAAGGGAAACCTGGGCATGACCCTTGTTTTGGATTGCCAGCGATCTGGATTGCACCCACAGAAAAAGAACGTGCCCAAATGGACGG
Organism: Nitrospirales bacterium; assembly: GCA_965223185.1. Lineage (GTDB taxonomy): Bacteria > Nitrospirota > Nitrospiria > Nitrospirales > UBA8639 > Nitrospira_E. Next base: position 2,706,984 of record OZ244988.1, read on the forward strand.
CTATACTGTGGTTGATGGACCGGCAATTATCGCGACACATTTAACGGAACTGATTAAAACTAATGGGCATGAATTGCTGGGTCGCCAAGAGGCCCAGAATTTGCTGGATAACTTGGCCAAGACGTATCCCAAGGTGGTGGATGAACTCATCCCCACCCAATTATCCCTAGGAGTTGTGGTGAGAATCTTACGGAATCTTCTACGTGAACGAGTATCGATTCGTGATTTACGGACGATTCTCGAAACTGTTGCCGATTACACCACCGTGAGTAAAGATCCTGACACGCTGACTGAATATGCCCGGCAAAATTTATCCAGAACCATTTCCACTCAATATGCCAATGCGGAGGGGTATGTCCATGTCGTCAGCTTAGACCCCATTTTAGATCGGCGGTTGACGGAAGTCATCAAACCGAGTGGGGGAAACCAGGAGGGTCTGTCCCCAGGCCTTTTTAATCAAGTCATCGCAGCAGTCCGGCAAGCTGTCGAACGGGTGGTTGGGCAAGGCTATCAACCCATTGTGCTCTGTTCTCAATCCATCCGCTCTCAACTGTATCGGTTAGTCTCTCCAGGTGTGCACGCGCTTGCGGTGCTTTCCCCGAACGAATTGGATCCTAAAACAAAAATTCAAGCTATCGAAGTTGTGAGGTTACCCCATGAAGCTGAAACGATTTGAAGCGCTGTCGTTACAAGAAGCCCTCCAGGCAGTGAAGGCCGAGCTTGGTCCTGATGCCGTCATTGTCTCATCACGACGCATTCAAAAATCAGGAGGGTTATTTGGACTCCTGAGTCAATCTGTCATTGAAGTCACGGCTGCAGTGGACCGGTCGGGGCCAGTCGAAGAAACTCAGCCGGCGGTCACCTTGGATCGATCATTGCAAGCCTTGATACAAAAACAGCAGCCGGTGCCTCGCGTAACGGCCCAACAGACGAAGACCAAAAAGGAAGCGACATTTTCGGAGCAATTACAAGTCGCAACGGTGTTAGATCCAGTGACCCAGCATTTGCAGGACATGAAAACAGAAATCCAGCGGATGAGAGAGTCACAAAAAGATCCGGAACAGATCCTTGGGCCACTGAGGCAGGAATTGGAAGGATTACGGATTGTGGTTGGTGAAGTGTTAGAGAGTCAGATGCAGAAACGTCCTCAAGGATTGCCAGGGGAACTACTCGAACCGTATCAAGCCTTAGTGGGGAATGGGGTCGATTCACAGCTGGCCCATCATGTGTTGCGTTCGGTTGTTGAGACTCTGGGAACTGCGGGGCTGGGGAATCAGGAGGCGGTGAACGATGTCTTGCGAGAACGATTGGAAGAAGCGCTCGTCATTTCCAATCCTTCCATGTCTCGCCAATATGGTCAAAAAATCATGATGCTGGTTGGGCCAACCGGAGTCGGCAAGACCACGACGGTCGCCAAATTGGCAGGTCTGGCGCGTCAACAGGACGAAGAGCAACGAACGGTCTTGATCACACTCGATACCTATCGCATTGCGGCGGTCGAACAACTCAGAGTGTTTGCCAAAATTCTGAAAATTCCTTTGGAAGTCGCCGTCTCTCATCAGGAATTTTTGTCCTGTTTAGCACGCCATCAACAAGCTGATTTGATTCTCATCGATACGGCAGGTCGAAGTCCCAAGGATCGCGCAGGGTATGAAGAACTGTTAGCGATTACTCGTGGATCAGCGAAAATTGACACGCATCTCGTGCTTGCCGCACCCGTGGCTGAATCGGTCCAGCGGGACACGATTCGTCGCTATCAAGCTCTGCCCATTCACAAAATCATCATGACCAAGCTTGATGAAATTTCCACATTTGGAAACATGTACAACATTCTGTCTCAAACGGGGATTCCTGTGTCTTATATATCGGCAGGACAGCGGGTTCCCGAGGATTTGGAAGCTGCCAGCCGTTCCCGACTTGTCGAGCTAGTTTTGGAGGGGTCATCGACTAAGGTAACCCAAGAACCTCCCGTACTTGCTGAGGTGGGGCACTAATGGCGATCTCGACCACCACGTCAACCCTTCGATCCAACCTTCCGAAGACCAGGCGGGTGGATCAAGCGAGCGGACTGCGGGCTGCCATGAATCCGGTGATCCAGCCACCGGTTCAGGTCATAGCCGTCAGTTCGGGAAAAGGGGGGGTAGGAAAAACCAATGTAGTTGCCAATGTGGCCGTTGCTGCAGCCAAACAAGGTCGGAACGTGATGGTCATGGATGCAGATTTGGCCCTTGGAAACGTCGATATTCTTTTGGGCTTAACTCCGCAGTTTACCATTGAAGATGTTCTCTCAGGGCAGCGGCGTTTAGAAGAAGTGTTAATCACGGGGCCAGAAGGCATTCAATTGCTTCCTGCCACTTCAGGCGGACAAGCCTTTACGCAACTGGCTTATGAGCAACAACTGAAACTCCACGCGGCTTTTCTGGAATTGCCACGAATGCCGGATCTATTACTCATCGATTGTGCCGCCGGCATTTCACCCAATGTGTTGTATTTTAGTTTAGTGGCGCATGAAACTGTGGTCCTGGTATCCCCGGATCCGACTTCCTTAACGGATGCATATGCACTCGTCAAAATCTTATCGACACGTCATTATCTGAAGACATTTCGGTTGTTGGTGAATAAAGTCAAGCATGCTCAAGAAGGGAAGGAAGTTTTTCGAAAATTTAGTCTCGTGACAGACCGGTTTTTATCTATCTCGTTGGATTATATGGGGTGTATCCCTGTGGATGAATACGTCACGATGGCCGTTGCGAAACAACGAGCCGTGTGTGATCTCTACCCTCGTGCCCCAGCCAGTCGAGCGCTAACAGGATTGGCACGCATTCTTCAAGAATGGAAAGGCCAGCAGTCCTGGCAAGGGGGCTTTCAATTATTTGGTCCGTCGGCTCTGTCCGCAACTCGAACTATGACGGAAGGATAAGGCATGAAACGCGGTGCTGTAACCAGTGCTCCAGAAAAAACTAAAACGGCCCTTCCGACCAAACTCTCGTTGGATTCGCAGGAACGGGAAGCGTTGATCAAAGAGTTTTTGCCGGTCATCAAATATATGGCCATGCGACTCGCCATGCGAGTGTCAAGTGGGCTGAACGTCGAAGATCTCATGAGCGCGGGAATGGTCGGATTGTTAGATGCGTTAACCAAGTTTGATCCTTCACGGGAAATCAAATTTCGTACGTATGCCGAATTTCGCATTCGTGGTGCCATGCTCGATGAAATTCGAGCCATGGATTGGGTTCCTCGGTCTTTACGAGAACGAATTGGGAAAATCCATCATGCGGCCAACGAATGGACGAAACGAAAAGGCCGCCCGCCGACGGAAGCGGAATTAGCTGATGCCTTGGGTATGGAACCGCAAGAAGTCGATGAAACTCTCCTGCAAGCCAAAGGAGCCGTGGTCCTCAGTTTGGATGATCTGGGCAGTAATGACGAAGATGCCCATCCGATCCTCGATGCACTGGCTGATCGCGATCAGCCGAATCCGTTAGAATCTTTGGTATCTGAGGATGCCCGTCGAGCGTTAGTCGATGCCATTGAACGATTGCCTGAACGCCAACGTCTGGTGTTGACCCTCTATTACTTCGAAGAATTGACGATGAAGGAAATCGGAGTCATTCTGCATGTGACTGAATCTCGTATTTGCCAACTGCATGCACAATCCATGGTCCGGCTGAAAGCGCTGCTCCATGCCCGGCTCTCACGATGACGAAAGACGGAGGTGCTGAAGCACTAAGGAGTAGGAGTGCAAGTTTGAAGTCCATCTAAGAAATAGCGAATTTCCCCTTACGCGTTTTTTTTAAGTCGTGTTTTTACTCTTCATCCCTTTCCCATTTCACATTCTATAGAACTTGATTTTGTCTTTCTGGTAACCGACAACATGAAGAATAGTTTTATGTGTGTTCATTCATGATTGTCTGATGAAGGGCTTAGAAATCAGTCACATCCCTGAAGTCGTGAGGAGCGGTCCGCAAAACCAAGGACCGGATGCCTGCACGATTTTGATTGTAGACGATGAAAATTTAGTCCGAATGGTTGCCAAGCAGCGGCTGAAGGTATTGAACCATCGATTGCTAGAAGCCGCGAATGGTCGAGAGGCACTCGATATTTTACGGCATGAGTCTGTGGACTTAGTGCTGTCTGATTGGATCATGCCTGAGCTGGATGGTCTCGGCTTGTGCGAAGCTATCAAACATGACGATCGCTTAAAATCGATTCATTTCATTTTAATGACCTCGTTAGATGAACCCGGTCAAATTGCCGAAGGGTTGTCACGAGGTGCCGATGATTTTTTGGTGAAATCGGCCTCCCCTCAAGAAATTCTGGCTCGGGTTGGAGCAGGGCTCCGTTCTCGCCGACTCTTTTTAGACTTGGAAAAATCTCATCGGCTTCTTCATGAAAAACGAACACAGTTGGATAACGAACTGAGTTCGGCCTCGGAATTTGTTCGTTCATTGTTGCCGAAGGTCGGAGAAGTGGCGCCAGGAATACGTCTGGCCTGGGAATTTCTTCCTTCTTCACATTTGGGTGGCGATTTGTTTCAGGTGACTCGTTGGGGAGAGGAGCACCTGGGAATTATGATATTGGATATGTCTGGACATGGAACGGCTCCGGCTTTGCGAGCCGTTTCGTTGGCCATGTGGTTTAAGGGAGACCACATTGTTCGGTCATTTTCAGATTTTGATCCTGGCCAAATTGTGACCCAGTTAAATAAGGAAAATCCCATGACCGAACAGGGGGATTATTTCACTATATGGGTGGGAGTCCTTCAACTCTCCTCCCGTGTCCTTCGGTTTGCGAGCGCGGGCCATCCTGGAGCTATCTTAGTGAGGAACCAGGCGCCTCTCGTTGTCTTAGGGGAGAAATCCTGGCCAGTTGGGTTTTCCTTCGAGCAAACCTATTCAACCCAATCTATCACAATGGAAGATCATGATCGGCTGTATGTGTTCAGTGATGGCGTCTATGAAGTTGTTAATCAGGAAAATGAGATCTGGGGAAAACTCCAGCTTCAGGAAGCTCTTGAGTCAGTCCATACGCTCCCCATGAAATTGGGATTAACAAAGGTGATTCGTATGAGTCGGGCATGGCAGGCCAATGGGATTTTTGGTGATGATGTCGCTTTGGTCGGGATTGAATTGGGTGAAAAAAACAAGGCGGGGCACCGATGAATCAGACTCCATCTCGTCTGTTACTAGTTGATGATGATGAATTGAATTTGGACGCGTTGATTGAATGCCTGAAGGAAGATTTCTATGAATTAGTACAGGCTCGTGATGGAGCTCAGGCTTTGGAACTCTTACGCCATGATCGACGGGGATTTGACGCGATGGTTCTCGACCGAATGATGCCAGGTGTCGATGGACTGGAGGTCATGACGGAATTAAAGGCTGATGAACAGTTCAAATGGATCCCCGTCGTGATGCAAACCTCTGCTGCCTCGCCAAATGAAATATGTGAAGGTATGGAAGCGGGAGTTTTTTTCTACCTCACAAAACCCTATGAGTCTCGTATGCTACGTCGGGTGGTAAAAATGGCCGTTGAGGAAGGGAAGAAATGGAAGAGCCTTGCCAGAAATTTGCGTGTACAAGTCCGAACCATTCAATGTTTACGACAGGGTCAATTTCGAGTTCAGACTATGGACGAGGCCTATGATCTGGCCCTGTTGATCGGACAGGCCTGTCCGAATCCAGAAAAGGTCGCGTTTGGTCTGAACGAATTGATCATGAATGGGGTTGAACATGGCAATTTAGAAATCAGCTATGATGAAAAAACCCAACTTCAAGAGGATGACCGATGGGAGGAAGAGATTCGGCATAGGCAAATGTTGCCTGAACATACTGAAAAATTTGTCGAGGTGACGTTTGAGCGGCATTCGGAGGGAATCCAAATTACGGTCACCGATCAGGGGCAGGGGTTTGATTGGAGAAAATTCCAAGAAATTCATCCAGAACGGCTGTTGGAAAGTCATGGAAGAGGGATCGCGATGGCGAAAGCCCTGAGTTTCGATCGACTGGATTATCAAGGAAATGGAAACAGGGCAGTCTGTTGGGTGAAAGTGGAGAGTCAGGTTGAGTCTCAGAAGGATCGTCAAAAAACAATGCTGGGAAAAGAGTCTTAAGAATGGGGCTGGATTTTACATGCCTTCCGCGCAGTCCTCGCTGTCTAAGGTAGAATGAACTTTTTGAGGAAGGATCATGCCTTCTCATTCATTGTTTCATTGTGACGTCATCGACGAGTTGTGAATGACCCCCCCTGAGAAACTGGAAGGAGGAGAATTCGACCTGCCTCCTCTTCCCCAGGCTCCCAGTCAAATCCTCATTATCAGACAAATCTGCAGTGAAGCTTGCCAGGCTGATCCAACCGAATCGCATTCATTGCGCCAAAAATTTTCAGATATGTAATTCTCTTTTTCACGAGGGAAGCCGTTAGAAAAAAATAAAAAAATTCTAAAGTCTCAAAAATTTCGTCCCGATAGATTCTGATAATTGAATAATATACGAATAACTTTGTCGTTATTCCCACTCCTGGCGTTCGAGAAAGTAAACGAAGTCGAGGTGAAAGAATGAAGAAAAAAAAACACGACGCGAAAGGCAAAAATTCCACGGAAAAAAGGCCGTCGAAGAATGTCATAGTACCAGAGGCAATCTTGAAACCTCTTGGAGATTTATCCATCTTTGAAGCCAGTCAGTTTCACGAAGATCTTCAATCACTTCATCGTCAAGAGGGACCGTTAGAGCTTGATCTAACAGAAATTGATCGTATTGACTCCTCTTGTGTGCAGCTCATTGTGGCGGCCACTCGTTCTGGACGATTAACTGTAAAGGGATATTCTCCTTCGATTCGAGATCGATTTGAGCAAATTGGATTTTCACAATTTCTTCCTCCCTTCCAAGAAACGGCCTAACGGAATATGGAGAGGGTCTTTAACCTTAGGTAGGGGATAACAAACATAAAGAGGTGATGTGTGGTAATGGATTGGGTCATATGGGGGGGCGTGGCGATAGCCAGTGGCGTTGGCGGATACGTTCTTGGAGGACGAGCTGGACAAGCTCGCATGGCCGAGCTGGATCGTCAAGTTCGAGATTCGATTCAAATGCAGGCCAGCTTCAAGAATCAATGGAAAGAATTTTGCGAGTGTTTGGCACCGGCATTACCGGTCTTCGTTGGGCAGGTAAAAGCGGTCATTCAAGAAACGGAACAAGCAGCGGCCGGTCTTATACAACGTTTTCAAAAAATCTCTCAACAAGCTCGTGAATCGGCCTTGGAAACGGAAACAATCTTGAGTATGGGAGAAGACCATGGGGATGGAATGAGTGTGGAAGCCATTCTCAATAATACCAAGGATACGATGCAGATGTTCGTCGATCAAGTGACTCAGACCTCCACCGTGACCGTATCGACGGTAAATGTGATGGAAGACGCGCTGGATGCGACCTCACGAATTTCCGAAGTAGTAGAAGAAGTCGAATTTATCGCCGATCAAACACGGTTACTGGCGTTGAATGCCGCCATTGAAGCAGCCCGAGCAGGCGAGCATGGACGTGGATTTGCCGTCGTGGCCGATGAAGTCACGAAACTGGCCAATCGGTCGGGACAAGCGGCAGAACAAATTCGTACCTTGGCAACCGCGGTGAAAGGCACCACTGAGTCTGCCATGTCCGAGTTGCAGGTGTTAGCGGCGCTGGACCTTACTTCTACGTTAGAGGCTTCCAAAAAGATCATGGATATGACGGAGGTGATGGCGTCTAAGAACGCGTCCTTAAAAGAAAGTGTAGGACAAAATTCGGGGCGAGCCAAAGAACTGGGTGAAGATGTTGGACAAATTGTGATGTCCATGCAATTCCAGGATATCACCCGACAAAAATTGGAACATGTGTATCAACCATTGGAACGGATTTATGCTCCTCTCCAAGCGGTCGTGTTGGGAACCGGAAATGAAAATAGTATGCCGGAAGTGATTGAAGAGCTTCGGAGCTTGGAACATACCTATACCATGGAATCTGAGCGGCTTACGATCGAGGCCGCGCACAATGGGGAAGAAGCCGTTCTTGTCGGCACAACCGGAAAAAATGATGGAGAGAATGTCACCTTATTTTAGGACGTAAAGCGAAAATAGACGCGAAGTGGAAGGGGAAACACGTAAGGTATGAGAGGATTTCCCGCATGACCCCTCAAGCGTTACGAGAGGGAAGTAAACAGTAAGAAATGAGGCATGAGAAGTAATGAGTGAGGAGTACAGATCGAAGAGCGAACATGTAATAAATGGAATTTCTTCTTACTCCTCACGCCTCAGGGTAGGTTTCACGCAAGACATGCGACAGAAAAAAACTGGACAACAGAGAGGGAATGATTATGGGCAAGACCGTACTCGTAGTTGATGATTCAGTTTCTATGCGCCAAATGGTGAGTTTCACGCTCACAGGAGCTGGCTATGAAGTTGTGGAGGCCGGTGATGGAAAAGAAGCCGTCGATAAGCTCAATGGGGGAGCCAACCCAAATTTGGTCATCACGGATTTGAATATGCCCAACATGGATGGCATTTCCTTAATCAAGGCCATTCGTGGAATGGGGGCACACAAATTCACTCCGATTCTGATGCTCACGACCGAATCCTCCGACGACAAAAAGAAAGAAGGACAAGGGGCAGGGGCTACCGGATGGGTCGTCAAGCCCTTCAATCCCGAGCAAATGCTCGCCACCATCAAAAAAGTTCTTCCCGGCTAAAAGACGGTAAGCAGAGAGGAGTAAGTTGTAAGGAGGGAAAAGTTAGAAGGGAGAAGGGAAAAGTTGGGAGAGTGTGGATAAACCGCATAAAAAATTACGCGTGTGGCAGAAAGCCATGGAATTAGTGTTGAACGTCTATCAAATGACAAAAAGTTTTCCAGCTTCAGAAAACTATGGAATGACAACCCAGATTCGAAGAGCAGCCGTGAGTATTCCTAGTAACATCGCAGAAGGAGCCAGTCGTCGCAGCAAAAAGGAATTCAGTCAATTCTTGTATGTCGCGAAAGGCTCATTAAGTGAACTAGATACACAAATGGAATTAGCTAAACAGCTGAATTACATATCCATAAAAAATTGGGAAGCTATGGATGAACATATGGTGGAAGTTGACAAGATGCTCAGTGGGCTCATTCGACATCAAAAAGGGAAATAATAGTGATCGATCCACCTGTCCATACATGTTGTACTTCTAACGTCTACCTTTTCACTTTTTACGAGGCAATATATGGCTGTTGATCTTTCGCATTTTCAGGAATCGTTTTTTACAGAATCGGCCGAGCATGTTGAAACCATGGAGTCCGGATTTTTAGAGTTGGAACAACGTCCGCAAGATTTAGATTTGCTCAATCGAATTTTCCGGGCAGCCCATTCCGTGAAAGGGAACGCCGGGATGTTTCACTTCACCGCCATAGCCGGCCTGACTCATAAAATGGAAAACGTCTTGGACCTGATGCGAAATGAAAAAATCCCGGTGACGCCACATGCGGTGGATGTCCTGTTACGTGCGTTAGATGGACTGAAGAGTTTGTTGGACGCCGCACAAGGAGGGAGCGAAGCTGATGGCAAAGTCATTCAAGGATTAGAACAGGAACTTCAAGCCTGCCAAGACGGGGAAGGAGGAAAGACCGGAGTCGCAGGTTCTGCAGCGACGAAACCAATCGCCGCAGTTTCCTCATCAGCCCCTCAGTGGCGTCTTGTGAAAATCGCATGGGTGCCATTGCCGGAATTGTTTCAACGAGGCTTGGATCCGGCACAAATTTTTAAAGAGCTGCATGAGTTGGGTATGGTCAAAGTTTTACAGGTAGACACCGACCGGGTTCCCCCCTTGGAGACCATGGATCCTGAGCAATGTTATTTACGTTGGGCTGTGGAATTGGAGACAGATGTGGCCATAGAGAAAATTGAATCGGTCTTTGATTTTGTTCGGGATGGGAGTGAGCTCACCATTACCGATTGTGCACCCAAACAGGCGGAGCCCTATAAACGGGTTGGCGAAATATTAGTTGAAGAAGGGGTCATCTCTCCCGGAGAAATCTCGGAGGGCCTGGCGAAGCAAAAACCCCTGGGAGAAATCCTCGTCGAAGAGAAAAAAGTCACGCCTCAGCAAGTGGATAAGGCTTTGCAAAAGCAACAACAACTCAAAAAAGGTGAAGCGGCGTCCATTCGTGTCGATACGGAAAAAATCGACAAGCTCATTAATTTGGTTGGGGAGTTGGTGATTACGCAATCGATGATCACCGATCTGGGTGAGAAATTTACGATAAGTCAGTTACCGGTGTTGCAAGAACGGATTGTGCAATTGGAACGCAATACGCGTGAACTTCAGGAACGGGTGATGTCGATTCGGATGATGCCCATTGGTTCCGCCTTTCATCGATTTCCTCGATTGGTCCGGGATTTGGCGGGCAAGAGTGGCAAACAGATTCAATTAGTCATGTCTGGAGAAGAGACCGAACTCGATAAAACGCTGATTGAAGCCATCGGGGATCCCCTCACACATTTAGTTCGGAATTCAGCTGATCATGGCTTGGAAGGTCCGGAAGAACGAACAGCTAACGGTAAGGCTGAACGAGGGACGATTCGACTGCATGCCTATCATGACGGTGGAAATATTTGTATTGCGGTCGAGGATGATGGCCGAGGCCTCAATCGTGACAAAATCGTCAAAAAAGCCATTGAGCGGGGTCTGATCGCGGATGGGACGGCAATGAGTGATGAGGATGTGTATCAATTGATCTTTCGCGCGGGCTTCTCCACCGCTGAGACGATCACCGATGTGTCAGGGCGTGGTGTGGGTATGGATGTCGTCAAGCGCAATATCGAAGGGTTGGGAGGATCGGTGGCTATTGAAAGCACGGCTGGAAAAGGCTCGAAGCTGACCCTGAAATTGCCTCTGACGTTGGCCATCATCGATGGGATGACAGTGCGTGTGGGGGAAGACAATTATATTATTCCCCTCATTACGGTCACAGAATCGATTCGGCCCAAACGGAGTGAATTGCAACGGATGGTGGGAAAAGGGGAAGTCGTCAATCTTCGTGGCGAATGGGTGCCGCTCGTGCGACTGTATGAGATATTCAACGTCACGCCGGAATATACCGATCCGTCACAAGCGCTTTTAGTAATCGTGGAAGCCGAAAATCGTCGAGTGGCCGTACTCGTGGATGAACTGACGGGACAGCAGCAAGTGGTGATCAAAAGTTTAGAGCAAAATTACAAAAAGGTTGAAGCCATTTCCGGTGCCACCATTTTGGGAGACGGGCAAGTGGCTTTGATTCTGGACGTCCCGGGGTTGGCCAAACTGGCCCGTGTCGGTCACACGGCAGCCGCGTAAAACGGGACGTGAGGCGAGAAGACAAAAGAAAGAGTGAGGTGAGAAGACGTGAAGGGTCAATAGAGCTAGAAGTAAGGGGAAAAGGAAATTCTCCTTACGCCTGACTCTTCACGCCTTACGAAACAATATATGACGAGTTCTGAATCAGAATAAGGATTTTCATAACTAAGGAGCCAAACTATGTCCACGGCGACGATTGAACCGGTAGAGCAACAAGGCGTGCGAACGAGTTTTTCCAGCGATGATCAGCAGTATCTGACCTTTACGTTGGCTGAGGAATATTATGGTGTGGATATTCTGAAAGTCCAAGAGATTAAAGGGTACACCAGCGTCACCAAAATTCCGAATACGCCCGACTACCTCAAAGGTGTCTTGAATCTCCGGGGAACGATCGTACCGATCGTGGATCTGCGAATGAAATTCGGTATGGGGGTAACGGATCCTACCCCTTTTACGGTGGTCGTCGTCGTCAATGTTCGCAACCGAGTCATGGGATTTTTGGTGGATGCGGTATCGGATGTGTTGGATCTCAATGCGAAAGACATCCAGCCACCGCCGGAGTTGGGGAGTACGGTCGATATCACCTTCGTTGCCGGGATCGGGAATGCCAATGAACATTTAGTGACCTTGCTCGATATCGACCGTGTGCTGACGGATGAGGAAGTCAAAGCCGTCGCTGAGATTCCCGCGAAGTTGGAAAAAGATGGAGTATCGGCATCATGAGGGCCATGGAAATGGGAAGATGCAGGATGATATGGGTGCGAATTGATGGCTGGAGGGATTCAAGCCACACAAAACGCGTGAAACAAACATTCAATCAAGGATGAACAGGCCATGAACAACGTCTTGAGTAAATTTATGAGTTGGGGCATCGCGGCAAAACTTGTCACCTTATTTATTATTTTTGGAGCCGTGCCCATGGTGGCTGTAGGCTTCATCGCTTTTAAGGCGACCGATAAGATGAAAGGAAAAACTGGGGGACAGTATATGGCGGAAGCCCTGGGGTTGGCCGATAAAATCGACCGCAACCTGTTTGAAAGGTATGGCGATGTCCAAGCCTTTGGCTATAACGATGCCATTACCCGCACCTCGCAATGGTACGACCCCACAGAATATAACGTCGTCAGCCAAGTCATGAACAAATATGTGAAAGCGTATGGCATCTATGATTTATCATTGCTGGTTGACCCAGCCGGAGAGCTGATCGCCGTGAACTTTCAGAACGCGCAAGGCGAACCGATCGACGTGAAATGGTTGTTTGAAAAGAACTTCAAGGAAACCACGTGGTTTCAAGCCTTAGAAGCCGGGGAATTCACAACCAAGATGCCGTTTACGGCCCCGGGTAATGATGTCTCATCTGGGACCTTCATTGAAGATGTCCATGTGGATGAAGACGTGAAACGAGCCCTAGGTAACGATGGGTTGGTCATGGGTTTTTCGGCCCCAGTCTATGATGCCAATGGCCGGGTTATCGCCTATTGGTCGAATCGCACGACCTTTGGCCTGGTAGAACAAATGTTTAAGGATAGTTACGAAAGTCTGAAAAGCCAAGGGTTGGCAAAAGCCGAGTTGACGCTCTTGGATAGTCAGGGTCGCGTACTGGTGGACTTCGACCCAAGCCAAACGGGAACCACCGAAGTTATTCGAAACTATGATGTGCTCCTGAAATTGAATTTGGCAGAACAAGGGGTAGGGATTGCACAGGCTGCGGTGCAGGTGAAAAGGGATTTGATTTTTCAATGCATGCACGCAAACAAATTAATCAAGTCGGTGGTTATGCCCATTTAAAAGGGGCGTTGGGCTATCCAGGTATGAATTGGTCGGTTTTAGTACGGGTGCCGGAAGATGAGGCGTTGGCTTCAGCCACCGCAGTGCAGGAACAAGTCGTTATGACGGGTATCATCTGTTTGGTTGTCTTACTCCCCTTAGGTTGGTGGGTCGGTCGAAATGGCGCTCTACAAGTACGCAGGGTGCAGGAAGCCGCCGATAAGATGGCTAAGGGGGACTATGCGGCTCGGGTAACGGTGAAGTCGCAAGACGAAATTGGGCAATTGGGGGCGGCGTTCAATACGATGGCGCAAGAGATAGAGGGCAACATCGCGCAAGGGCGGGAGTATCAGGGCAAGATCGAAGCCATCAGCAAAGCGCAAGCGGCTATCGAGTTTAATCTCGATGGCACGATTCTCACGGCCAACGAGAATTTCTGTCAAACCATGGGCTATGCCTTAGAAGAGATCAAAGGGCAACATCATCGTATGTTTGCGGATCCGGCCGAGGCGAATAGTCCCGCGTATGCGGCCTTTTGGGCGAAATTGAATCGTGGGGAATATGATGCGGGCGTCTATCGACGCCTAGGTAAGGGAGGCAAAGAGATCTGGATTCAAGCCTCCTATAACCCGATTCTCGATGGCACGGGCAAACCGGTCAAGGTCGTGAAATATGCCACGGATATTACCGGTCAGAAGAAAGCGCAGCTGGAAGTCGAACGGTTGATTGAGGCCGCGGCCCAAGGGCAGTTAGAAGACCGAATTGCGACGGAGCACTTTGAAGGCTCCTCCAAAGAGTTAACGGAGAGCTTCAATCGGTTGCTCTCGGCTGTGGAGACGCCACTCAAGGAAGCGCGGACGGTGTTGTCCGCAATGGCCGAAGGAGATCTCAGTCAGCAAATGACAGGGCAGTATGAAGGGCAATATGCAGAGATCCAGAAGAGTTTAAACACAGCCATCACGAATCTGACGGATATTGTCCAAGCGGTGCGGCAAGGGGCGGAGCATGTGAGTACCGCGTCGGAAGAAATCACGCGTGGCAATGAAGACCTCTCGCAACGGACGTCGGCGCAGGCGGGGGCGTTGGAAGAGACCAGTGCCTCGATGGAAGAGATGACCTCGACCATCAAACAAAATGCGGATAATGCCAAACAAGCCAATCAATTGGCGGTCACGGCGCGGGAAGTGGCCGAAAAGGGCGGCGCGGTCACCGAGAAAGCCGTTGGGGCCATGGATGAGATCAATAAGAGCAGTAAGAAGATTGCGGATATTATCAATGTGATCGATGAAATTGCGTTCCAAACGAATCTGTTGGCGCTGAATGCGGCGGTGGAAGCGGCCCGGGCGGGTGAGCAAGGGCGCGGGTTTGCGGTGGTGGCTTCGGAAGTGCGGAACTTGGCACAACGATCGGCGACAGCCGCGAAAGAAATCAAGGCGCTGATTAATGAGTCGGTTCAAAAGGTGGGCGATGGCAGTGACCTCGTGAATCAATCGGGGCAAACCTTGTCGGAAATCGTCAATTCGGTGAAACGGGTGACGGATATTATTGCCGAGATCAGTGCGGCTTCGCAGGAGCAAGCCAGCGGCATCGATCAAGTGAATAAGGCCGTGATGCAGATGGATCAAGGGACCCAGCAGAATGCGGCGCTTGTGGAGCAAGCCACCTCGGCGTCTCAGTCCATGCGGCAGCAAGCGGCCGAACTCACGAAACAAGTGGCCTTCTTTAAGGTCACAGAGGAGGGAGCCGGTGCTCCGAGCACGATGAAGCGGGCCTCCAAGCCCTCTAAGCCTGCGGGGGAACCTATCGATTCAGCGAAAGGTTCGGCCAAGTCCGTGAGTAAATCGAAAGACGCCGCCAAGTCTGCTCCACAGCCAGTGGGGGTTGGCAGCAGTAACGGCAAGAATGTCGCGAAAGGCGACGACGATTTCTTTGAAGAATTCTAGATTACCGTGAAGGGTGAGGCGTGAGGGGAATGTTTTTCCCTGTCTACTCATGGGCTCAAACTTTGACTAAGAAAAACACTATAGAATAAGAAAGGGAACGTATGCATAGCATCTGGAATTCATTAAATGTTGGCCCAAAAGTCATTGTGACCACATTGATCGCGTTTGCCGTGCTCTTAGGTGGTGGAGCCTATTTAATCGGACAACAATTAGAGGGGGATTTGAACCGCGTTTTATCCACACAAGCGGAAATTGTAGAAAAGCAAATTCAGGTCACTCGCGCGTATGTGGCGAAACAATTCGTCGTCAAAGCCAAAGCGGCTGGTATGAAAGTCAGTATGCAACATGACGCGCCAGATACTATTCCGTTTCCAGCCACGTTTACGCGTGAAACCTCGGAATCCTTGGCTAAAGAGGGAGTCTATAACGCGCGAGTCATCAGTGAAACGCCGTTGAATCCGAACAATGCCCCGCAAGACCAGTTTGAAAAAGATGCCGTTGCGGCTCTGAAAAGTGGTCATCAAGAATATAGCAAGACCGAAATGGTCAATGGCCAAATGATGTTCCGACGAGCCACAATGGATGTGGCAAGCGTGAAGGCCTGCGTGGGTTGTCATGAAGGCAAACAGGTTGGGGATATGTTGGGCGCCGTGTCCGTCCAAATTCCAATGGAAATCCCGTTGGCTCAACTCAACCAGAACCTCCGAAATATGTATTGGGGTATTTTGGGAGTTGGTTTGCTCATGGTCGGACTTTTGTACCTGACTATCTCTCGTCTTGTTGGAAAACCGCTTCAAGGACTAGAGGGTGTTGCCAAACAAGTCAGCCAAGGTGTTTTGACGGCCCGTGCTGAGGTTTCGAGCCAGGACGAAATTGGGCAATTGGGGGCGGCATTCAATACGATGGCGCAAGAGATAGAGGGCAACATCGCGCAAGGGCGGGAGTATCAGGGCAAGATCGAAGCCATCAGCAAAGCGCAAGCGGCTATCGAGTTCAATCTCGATGGCACGATTCTCACGGCCAACGAGAATTTCTGTCAAACCATGGGCTATGCCTTAGAAGAGATCAAAGGGCAACATCATCGTATGTTTGCGGATCCGGCCGAGGCGAATAGTCCCGCGTATGCGGCCTTTTGGGCGAAATTGAATCGTGGGGAATATGATGCGGGCGTCTATCGACGCCTAGGTAAGGGAGGCAAAGAGATCTGGATTCAAGCCTCCTATAACCCGATTCTCGATGGCACGGGCAAACCGGTCAAGGTCGTGAAATATGCCACGGATATTACCGGTCAGAAGAAAGCGCAGCTGGAAGTCGAACGGTTGATTGAGGCCGCGGCCCAAGGGCAGTTAGAAGACCGAATTGCGACGGAGCACTTTGAAGGCTCCTCCAAAGAGTTAACGGAGAGCTTCAATCGGTTGCTCTCGGCTGTGGAGACGCCACTCAAGGAAGCGCGGACGGTGTTGTCCGCAATGGCCGAAGGAGATCTCAGTCAGCAAATGACAGGGCAGTATGAAGGGCAATATGCAGAGATCCAGAAGAGTTTAAACACAGCCATCACGAATCTGACGGATATTGTCCAAGCGGTGCGGCAAGGGGCGGAGCATGTGAGTACCGCGTCGGAAGAAATCACGCGTGGCAATGAAGACCTCTCGCAACGGACGTCGGCGCAGGCGGGGGCGTTGGAAGAGACCAGTGCCTCGATGGAAGAGATGACCTCGACCATCAAACAAAATGCGGATAATGCCAAACAAGCCAATCAATTGGCGGTCACGGCGCGGGAAGTGGCTGAAAAAGGCGGCGCGGTCACCGAGAAAGCCGTTGGGGCCATGGATGAGATCAATAAGAGCAGTAAGAAGATTGCGGATATTATCAATGTGATCGATGAAATTGCGTTCCAAACGAATCTGTTGGCGCTGAATGCGGCGGTGGAAGCGGCCCGGGCGGGTGAGCAAGGGCGCGGGTTTGCGGTGGTGGCTTCGGAAGTGCGGAACTTGGCACAACGATCGGCGACAGCCGCGAAAGAAATCAAGGCGCTGATTAATGAGTCGGTTCAAAAGGTGGGCGATGGCAGTGACCTCGTGAATCAATCGGGGCAAACCTTGTCGGAAATCGTCAATTCGGTGAAACGGGTGACGGATATTATTGCCGAGATCAGTGCGGCTTCGCAGGAGCAAGCCAGCGGCATCGATCAAGTGAATAAGGCCGTGATGCAGATGGATCAAGGGACCCAGCAGAATGCGGCGCTTGTGGAGCAAGCCACCTCGGCGTCTCAGTCCATGCGGCAGCAAGCGGCCGAACTCACGAAACAAGTGGCCTTCTTTAAGGTCACAGAGGAGGGAGCCGGTGCTCCGAGCACGATGAAGCGGGCCTCCAGGCCCTCTAAGCCTGCGGTTGAGCCTACGGATTCAGCGAAAGGTTCGGCCAAGTCCGTGAGTAAATCGAAAGACGCCGCCAAGTCTGCTCCACAGCCAGTGGGGGTTGGCAGCAGTAACGGCAAGAATGTCGCGAAAGGCGACGACGATTTCTTTGAAGAATTCTAGATTACCGTGAAGGGTGAGGCGTGAGGGGAGAGATTCTTTTTCCCCTGACGCTTCACGTCTCACGACGTTTTCTCTTCTCGTTCCTTACCTCCTGACCCCCTGCCATTTTGGCCTATTCACTAAGTTTGTCTTCTTCGTTTTCAATTTTTCTCACCATTTTTATATTGACGTAGCCCAGAAATTATGGAACAGTGCGTTTCATTAACTGTTCCAAGTAATGTCGGCTAATCTCCCATTTCCCCCAGAACTAAGATGGTCACTTTTTACATGAGGTTTTTCCACACTTACCGGAGGAGGGTTTTATGAGAAAAGGGGCTTCAATCTTAACCATGTTCGGCGTATTCTTCATGGGATTACTGATGGTGTTACCTGCGGGGCAGGCCGCCGATATGACCACGGGCAAGGCTGCAGAATATGTCTTGGCAGCGGTCAAAGCGGCACGCACGGTATTTGTCAAAGGTGTGATTGCCGATGCGAAGAAGGGTGGGGTCAAACCGAATGAGGATTGGGTTAAAGACGATCATGGTATCATGCTTCCAGCCCAGTTTGTGAAGGAAATCGGCAAAGAAATTCGGGAATTTGAGGTCGGTCTTCTTGGCACCGATCCGCTGTATGATTCGAATGCGGCCAAAAGCCCTAAAGAAAAAGAAATGCTAGCGGAACTCGCGAGTGGAAAAGCCAAAGTTCTCACTGCTGAAGACGGTGGTAAGACCATCGGTATGTCCGCGGATTTTGCTATTGTGGAGGGTTGTGCCGATTGCCACAATAAACATCCGAAAACGACCAAAAAAGATTGGAAAAAAGGTGATTTTATGGGGGCCATAGTGGTCAGAATGAAGTAGTTCCCCTTTTCTTCGGTCGTATTCTCATCGATGGCGTGGGCAATTTTTTTTACTGCCCACGCCATTTTTGTTCAGTTCTCCCACCTCTAAACTGCCTCATTAGGTATTTACATTATTCTATCCCTCTAAAAATTGATATTCCTCTCATTTCACCCGAATGTTCTGCCGATAGTTATCGGATATGGGGTCGTTGGCGCCTGAGTTTTCGGCATTCCCGTTAGAGCGTTCTGTGTTTTCATGGAGACGAAGGTCTAACTACAGCTATGCCAAACGCTTCACCTCTCAGGTTACAAACGGATTTTAAAAAGGAAGAAAAATTTCACATTTCGTTTGATTGATTAGTCCTGCTAATTAGGGTCAATACATGAATGCTACGCTAACGGATGAAGAATTTAAACAATTCCAAACCCTCATCTATCAACAGGTAGGGATTACCCTTGATACTCCGAAAAAAAGCTTATTGATGTCTCGTTTAGGCAAACGGTTGCGACAATTAGAGCTTCCTTCCTATCAAGCGTATTTTGATCGTGTGAGTGGAAAGGGTGGAGAAGAAGAGCTCATCCAGTTAGTTGATCTGATTTCAACGAACAAAACGGATTTCCTTCGTGAGCCGGTTCATTTTGATTTTTTACGAGAACAGGTGCTACCGCAACGGCAGGGGACTCGTTCCTTGCGTATTTGGTCATCTGCATCATCTTCTGGAGAGGAGCCGTATACCATTGCCATGACCTTGTCCGATGCCATTCCTGATCGGTCGCGCTGGGATATAAAAATTTTGGCTTCTGATATTTCTACACGAGTATTAGCGAAGGCAGCCTCAGGAATTTATGAAGAGGAGCGAGTGGGTCAATTGCCTCAAGAGATGTTGCGAAAGCATTTTCTTCGTGGAAAAGGGGAGCAAGCTGGAAAGGTAAAAGTGCGAAAGCATCTGGTCGACATGATTGCGTTTCGTCGTATCAATTTGATGGCTCCGGCGTTTCCCATAAAAACCCCTTTGGATGTCATCTTCTGCCGTAATGTCATGATCTATTTCGATCGATCTACGCAATCCGAGCTGATGGGGAAATTTTATCGGTATCTCCGTCCGGGTGGGTATCTCTTTATCGGACATTCCGAAAGCTTGCAGTGGATTGAACACCAGTTTACTTATGTCAAACCGACGATCTATCAAAAACCAGAAGCGTGAGGGGTAAAAGACGTAAAGCGTTTAGATGTGGAAAAAGACCGTGCCTTTTCACCTCCCGCCTTACCCTTCACGTCTCACGAAGGACTTCATCTCCACTTAGAATATTAAGAATTGAAGGGTATCGTAAGCTAATGTCTGCAGCAAACTTAATGGAGTTTGGCCATATTCGTCGGATTCAGGATACTCGGTTTCCGTATGAAGTCGCGGTCATATTACCGGGCGAATATTTTGTGAGCGAGGAGCCTAAGGTGGTGTATACGGTCTTGGGTTCTTGTATTTCCGTTTGTTTGCGGGATCCCTTTGTGAATGTTGGCGGGATGAATCATTTTATGTTAGCCGCTCCCTCGAGTACGGAAGGTCACGATCATTGGGCAGATTCTGGACGCTATGGCAGCTTTGCCATGGAAATGCTGATAAATGGAATTCTTCAACGAGGGGGAATAAAAAGGCGCTTGGAAGCCAAAGTGTTTGGTGGAGGGAAGATTTACGATGGCAAAATTGATATCGGAGCGAAAAATGCTGCTTGGGCTCTCGATTATCTAGAACGGGAAGACATTCCTTTAATGAAAGCCAATGTGGGTGATGTCTGTCCCAGAAAAGTGTATTTTTTCACGGATTCCGGAAAGGTGCTCTTAAAAAAGCTTGATCGGGTTGTGGCTCAAAGCATTGTAGAGGAGGAAGGGCAGTATCAGGCCAAGCTGCAACAAGCTCCTGTGCAGTCAGAGGTGACGCTCTTTTAAGGGAGAGGGTAGAAGTGAGAAGAGGGAAGGAAAAAAGAGAAAATTCCTCCCAATCTTCTTACTTTTTCCTTTTCACTCTTGACTAATTTTTGGAGATGACAATGAGTGGAAAACCAATTCGAGTATTAGTTGTGGATGATTCGGCGTTGATTCGTGGAGTGATGACGGAAATCCTGTCCGAGGATCCGGAAATTGAAGTCGTCGGTGCGGCTCCCGATCCCTATGTGGCCCGTGACAGGATTAAGGCGCTCACCCCGGATGTTCTCACATTGGATGTGGAAATGCCAAAAATGGATGGGCTGACCTTTTTACAAAAGTTGATGGCGGCCAGGCCCATGCCAGTGGTGATGGTGAGTTCTCTCACGGAACAAGGAGCTGCGACTACGATGCAGGCGTTGGAGTCTGGGGCGGTGGACTTTGTGACTAAACCGACTGTCGACATTCAGCATGGGTTGGAAGATCTTTCCCATCAAATCAGGAGTAAAGTGAAAATCGCGGCTCAAGCCACGGTCAAAAAACGAACGCCGCCTACCGATTGCTCAGAGCGTATTAAAGCTTTAGCTGCCCAATCAGCCATGATTAAGACGACCGACACCATTATCGCTATTGGGTCCTCAACCGGAGGTACGGAAGCTCTGCGGGAACTCCTGGAAGTCTTACCTCCCAATACTCCTCCGATTTTGATGACCCAACATATGCCTGAACATTTTACGAAAACCTTCGCCAATCGGTTGAATGAATTATGCCAAATTCACGTCAAAGAAGCTCAAGAGGGAGACAGCGTGATTCCAGGCCAGGCCCTTCTTGCGCCTGGAAATTTTCATATGGAACTACGGCGGAGTGGAGCAAAATACTATGTGTCTTTGAATCAAGAGCCACCGGTGAACCGGCATCGTCCAGCGGTCGATCCCATGTTTCAATCCGTGGCGAAGTATGCCGGGGCCAACAGTTTGGGCGTGATTTTGACTGGGATGGGAAATGATGGCGCCGCTGGCATGCTGGAAATGAAAAAAGCCGGGGCTTTTAATGTGGCGCAAGATGAAAAATCTTGTGTGGTGTTCGGAATGCCCAAGGAGGCCATCAAAGCCGGAGGGGTTGATAAAATTTTGCCTTTGTCAGAGATTCCCTCGGCAATTCTTGCCCATCTTAAAATGCTTTCCTCCCGGTAAAGAGGTAGAAGATCCCGGCCGAAAAGCCTCTTGAATAATCCTTTCACAAAGATTTTGTCCCCATGGGTTGCGAGGGATCGCCTTCGAATCAGAAGAAGGTGCGAGAAACAACGAGTACAGTCAGACATTTTTCTGGACCATCATGATGGTTGAACTGGGATGTGTCGTGTTGGGTGGACTGGCAGGAACTGCTGTGACGGTCTTTGTGTTTCATCGGAAACGATGGCCACGAATGATCCGGGAGGTGGAACAGCAAGTAGAGCGTCGGGTTAAACAGAAAATACTCCTGCGCCATGCTAAGGCCGTCCGTCCGGTAGTTGATCAGGTGGTGTCGCGTATTCAAGGGATAATCGCCATCATGGAAGAAGCCGTTTTGGAACTTATGGCGAGGGTTCAAGACATAACCTCTGCTGCGATCCAAGAAACCAATCAAGCCGCTAGAGACTTAGGCAATGAAACCGGTAAGCGACCTGATGATACTTTGCTCGTGGATGAAACGAATAACATCATCGAAACATTTTCTGCCAGCGAGGTGCAGTCAACTCAGGTTGGCATGGATGTCACTATGGTGGTGGGAGAAGTCCAAGCCAGCACACAGCGGATTACGCCGTTGTTAGAGGAAATTGAATTTATTGCCGATCAAACACGCTTGCTTGCGCTCAATGCGGCGATTGAAGCGGCCAGAGCGAAAGAGCATGGAAGAGGATTTGCCATTGTCGCCGAAGAAGTGGCGAAATTGGCTAATCGTTCTCGAAACGCAGCGGCCAATATCCAAACGGTCGTGTCTGAAGCCAATGCCAGTACGGAAAAAGCCATGACGTCGCTTCAGGGGGTTGTCTCCATCGACTTAACGGAGATTTTAAAAACGCGTGAGCAAATTAGAGATATCACAAAAATTTTAGAGACTAAAAGTTCAAAGCTTGAGGCTAGCGTCTTGCTGGCCACCTCTTCCGTTCAAAAGTACGCAAGTCAGGTTTCGAATATTGTGATGTCCATGAACTTTCACGATATTTTCCGTCAACGATTAGAACAGGCGATTCAGGACCTAACGGGTCTTCGCGAAGAGGTGCAAAAATGGAGCGAATTGCGTGAAGGGGAAAGAGTACGGAGCACGTAAAGAAAACGGAGCGGAACTCGAATAGTCCTTATCCTTTGTCACGAGCACGGAGGAATTGATTCCGTAGGTAAAAATGGTTGCAAGGAAACCATTCATGATTCACCGACCCAGTGGTCCTCTATCCTCAGGTGCGAGTGCGTTGTCTTCTGGGGGGGCGTTGAATGCCAAAAACCCCTTCGAGGTGAATGTCGTGGCCATTGGGGTGTCGACGGGTGGACCCAATGCCTTGGCCGAAATTTTAGTCCCTATTCCGAAGGATTGTCCTGTCCCGATCCTGATTGTTCAACATATGCCGCCTGTATTTACGAAATGTCTGGCTGAGCGACTCTCTCTTACAGCCAGTATTCCGATTCACGAAGCTCAATCTGGAAATGTAGTGGTACCGGGTCAGGTGTGGATTGCACCGGGTGATTACCACATGCTCGTCGAACAGAAAGGCACTCACGTCGTGCTGGTCACTAATCAAGATCCTCCCGAAAATTCCTGTCGGCCTGCTGCGGACGTACTGTTTCGATCGATAGCAACAGTCTATGGGCATGCGGTTTTGGCGGTCGTACTCACTGGCATGGGGCAAGATGGCATGCGTGGTGCGGAAGTGGTTCGAGAAGCTGGTGGTTATGTGATTGCTCAAGATGAAGCGTCTAGCGTGGTGTGGGGTATGCCTGGTGCTGTCGTGCATGCAGGCCTAGCCCATTCAATTTTGCCTCTATCGCAAATTTCTAGCGAAATTATGAGAAAAGTCCGCGCAGGCCAGCCCCAGTCTGGGACCGTCTAGCGGGTAGAACCTTCATGGAAAAAGACGTGCTTAGTACAGAAGACTTGAACTATGTCCGCGAGTTGGTTCGGGTTCGCTCTGCGATTGTGTTGGAACCGGAAAAAGCTTATTTAGTGAAATCGAGACTTGAACTTCTGACCAAAAGTGAGGGATTAGCATCTATTTCTGAACTCGTTCAACAGTTACGTCCAACTTCTTATGGCAGGTTACATAAAAAGGTCGTTGAGGCTATGACGACCAATGAAACCAGTTTCTTTCGAGATTTGACGCCGTTTCAAGCACTTCGCGAACAATTGCTCCCGGAAATTATTGCTCGAAAGAGGATATCAAAACGTTTGACGATGTGGTGTGGGGCCAGTTCGAGCGGACAAGAACCGTATTCGGTCATGCTCACGATTTTTGAATATTTTCCAGAATTGAAAGATTGGATTATTCAGTGTACGGCGACTGATATTTCAGAGGAGATGCTCGCCAAATGCCGGGAAGGGCAATACAGTCAGCTTGAAGTTAATCGCGGTCTTCCCGCTGGCTTGTTGACAAAGTATTTCGTGAAAAAGGGTATGGGGTGGCAAGTGAATGAAGAAATCCGTCGACGAATTGATTTTAAAGCGATGAATTTGAATGGACCCTGGTTGCCTTTTCCGACGATGGATCTCGTATTTCTCCGTAATGTCATGATTTATTTTGATACGGGTACAAAAAAACAGATCTTGGAGAAAATTCGAAAAATTTTAGATCCCAATGGCTATTTGTTTTTAGGGGGATCGGAAACGACGATTAATATTGATGATCAGTATGAACGCGTCCCGATTAGCGGAACATCTTGTTACCGGGTGAAAAAGGGATAAGAGGCACTCGCATGCAATTTCTTGAAGAGGAAATTTTAGAGATTACCGAAACGACCTGGCGGTCGATGCTTGGCTTGGACATTCAACCTCGTGCTTTACCTGCCTCTATGGGTCCGGTCGAGGGGTATTATACCGGAAAAGTGGAAATATCCGGAGCTTGGGCTGGAGCGGTGTTATTGCACGGATCTCGGCAATTAGCTGCCGAGGCTGCCGCTGTCATCTTTGCTCATGAATCAGGCGAGTGGTCTGTCCAAGATTCTATCGATGCCATGTACGAGCTAACGAATATTCTTGGTGGCAATATTAAGTCGCTCTTGCCTGAGCCTTGCCAGCTTTCGCTGCCCACGGTAGAAGTCACCACGGAGGACCATCTGCACGTGGTGGGGATGGAGCGTATGAGTGAGTTCGTGTTTGACCGTCAAGGGCAACCGCTTTTCGTTTCCGTATGGCAACAACATTAAGTAAGGAGTGAATAGTCAGGAGTAAGGAGCCGCTTCTTTGGATATTTTTCTTGCACCTTACTTCTCGCTTCTTACTTTTCACTACGTTCGATTCCAAAGGAAGGTGAGCCATGACTGTTGAGACCAATCATCGTGAGTTTACACGTGTCCATGTCGCGATCCATGTGGAATTACGCATGGGTGGGAATGTCGTCATTCAAGGTGCATTAGACAACGTCAGTCTAAACGGGTTATTGCTGCGTTGTGAAGCGACTTTTCCCGAACAAACCCCGTGTTTGGTATTTTTGCATTTAGATGGCGGACAGGGTGGGCCGACCATTGAGGCGCATGGAGTTGTCGCACGAACCGAATCTCACAAAGTAGCCATTCAGTTTACGGAATTGCTTGGTACTGACAGTATGCATCATCTTCGGAATTTGGTGTTGTACAACAGTGGGACTCACGCTCATCGTGTGGAAGAAGAGTTTGAAACGCATATAGGTTTACATGCCCAATCGTGAGGCTGAACTCCGAAGGTAAAGAGTCGGTGTAGGGAGTGGTTGGTTAAACCACGACTGTGGACCCTCTGCCTCCTGTTGCCTGGTCTTTCCCCTCCTAAACTCTTGGTGAAATTGAACCGATAGAGTTCAAGAGACTTTGTAAGGCACTGAAAGGTTTTGCATTAAAGAAAGGGGCCGATAGATGAATGTTTCACAGGAAATTGTTGAGGGGAAGACCATTGTGTATTTAGATGGACGATTTGACTTTGGTTCCAGGAAAATTTTTAAAGAAGTTGTGGATCAGGTTGCCCAAGGGGAGAACCCAGTCGTGTTGGATTTAGAAAAAGTCACGTTTGTGGATAGTTCGGCTTTGGGATTGCTTGTGATCTGTCACCAAAATCTTAAAAATAAAAACATTCCCTTCTATATGGTGAATCCTCAAACCTATGTGAGACAGGTCTTGGATTTAGCTAATATCGCCAAAATGATTCCGACATTTCAGACCTTGGCTGAAGTACCCAAAGTTGGGTCAATGCCCACTGGGGCGCGAGTCTAATATCTTGTTTTTTCCAAATGGTCGAATGTGGGTTGAATGAAACGAGATATCGTGGGCTGTATACCCTCAAATTTTCTTCCCTCCCTATAAACTCGTCAAGGACTTTTCGGCCTTTTGTTTTGAGTTCTCCGGGGAGAATTGTCCATGTTTAGTTCCCATCAAACTTCCACGGGTAGGTCCCGTACTTTACAGCGTATTCCCACTAGCCAGTTACGTCCCGGCATGTTTTTAGTCCGTGTTCTGGATTCTTGGTGGAAATCTCCATTTTTTATTCACCGGCGTCTATTAAAAACCGCATCTGAAGTTCAGGAGCTTATGAGTTCTGGAATTCGAGAAGTAGAAATTGATCTTTCCTTAGGGACCGAAGAGTCTTTGGAAAGTGAAGTTCTGATTAATCACAACCAAATCTCTCCAGACGATCATGACGCTGATGACTCACAGGAGGGAAGAGCCAATGAGCCATCGCCTCGTTCCCCTGTACTCAAGTCTTCAATAGACAGTACGGAATTTCCAGAAGATTTCCAGGATCGTGGACAAGTAGAACGCTTGCGTGAAGCCACAATTGCCGCGCTAGAAGGTGCGTTTGAAGGGGTCAAAACTGGACAGCCCATTTCCGAATCAATCGTTGAGGCTGCGGCGCAGGCGTTAGTGCAGAAGACTTTAGCTAATCCAGGATTGGTGGCGGAAATTGTATTGATCGATTCTTTGAAACTCATTGATAAAAGCCTGTATGCCCATGTTGTGGATACGGCGGTGTACTCGATTTTGGTTGGGCTTCAATTAGGATGGAATGTCGAGACCCTTGAAGGGCTAGGTGTTGCGGGATTGTTACATGATGTTGGCTACATGCGCTTACCACAGAACGTCGTCAAAGCTCATTGGGAAGGGCGTGGTGATCCTGTGTTACTCCAGAAACATGTGGTGATGGGAGAGGCATTGTTACAACGCCATGAGCAATTTTCTGGAGATATTGTACGAATGGTGCATGAGCATCATGCCTATCGAGATGGCTCGGGATATCCCGATGGCCAGGGTGGTGCGCAGCTTTCAGACCAAGGACAAGTGTTAGGCATCGTGGATTATTTTGATGAAATGCTTACTAAAGGTGGGCCTTCGGGGTCCTTACCAGCGGCGTTGGCCATTCGACGGTTATATCAAGACGCACAGAAAGGGAAGTTTTCAATCCCATTTATTGAAGCCATGATTCGAATTTTGGGAGTCTTTCCCGTCGGGACAATGCTTCAACTCTCCACCGGTGAGTACGCCGTGGTCCTCAAACAACATGCCGAAATGGGTTTAAAGCCTCGGGTCAAAATCTTTTGGGATGCTGACGGAAACACCCTTGACGTGCCAAAGGTATTGGATTTATCCCAAGGGGATAACTTCGGCCATGAGATCACCATTACCAAGGTGTTAGATCCTTCCGATTATTCATTGAATCTTCAAGAGTTAGTAATTTCATGAACTGGAGTCATCCCGCACTTCTTCAAAGTTTATGGGATGGTCTGATGATTGGAGTGTGTTTGATCGATCAAGCAGGGAAAATTGTACAAATGAACATGACAGGCTCTCGCCTATTAGGTTGGGGAGCGGTGTGTCCGCAAGCCGTTTCCTTTTTTGATTTTTTAGAGCAGTCTGAAGTTGACGACGGCGGAAGTGTCCCCACGCACTCTCTTTGGACAACCCTTCACGAAGACAAAATAGCTTGGCTGCCTTGTACGCGTTTGCGTCGTCGCCAGGGCACATGGTGTTGGGTTGAATTGAAAGGGGTGGCTTTGGAGGATTACGGTACGACGCAATTTCTTATGATGTTCCGAGATTTAACTAGCGAAACCCAATTGACTGAAGATTACCGCCGGCTGGCCTCTATCCCCGAGGAAAGTCCCTTTCCCATTATCGAAGTTGATAGGGATGGTCACTTGTTATATGCCAATCCGTCGATGGTCCAGCTTATGGAAGAATCGAATGTTGGAAAGGATGGATTTACTACCGCATTGCCTGAACATTTTCCTGAACTTGCGGCACGCTGTTTGGTCTCCGGACATCTTGAGTCTAATGTTGAAGTGCAGGTGGGTCAGAAATCATATAATTGGACTTTTTCCTCACATCCTGAATTAGGCCGGTTGCGAGGGTATGGCATGGATGTGACAGACTCGAAACGGGCCGCTGCAGAACTGTCGGAATTTACTGAAACCTTAGAGCGAAAAAACCAAGAATTGGATGGAGCCTTGGTCAAGGCAGAGGCGGCCACTCGGGCCAAGGCTGCCTTCCTCGCTACGATGAGTCATGAAATTCGGACACCGTTAAACGGTGTGATCGGTATGGCTGAATTGTTGTTGAATTCCAACTTAGATGTTGAGCAACAAGAATGTACCAAAATCATACGCAAGTCAGGGGAAGGGTTGCTGGAGATTATCAATGATATCTTGGATTTTTCAAAAATCGAATCTGGTCATATGACTTTAGAAACAATTGCATTTAATCCGTTGGTTTTAGTCGAAGAAGTTTTGGATTTGTTTTCTGAGCGGGCGCACCGCAAGGGATTGGATATTGCGGCCTATATTGCGCCAGATATCCCTCGGAATTTTTTGGGAGATCCTCATCGTCTGAGGCAAATTTTATGTAACTATATTTCCAATGCCCTCAAATTCACTAGTGAAGGTTCTATACTCATAGAAGTAGTTTGGCTTCCTGGTTCTGAACTCAAAGGACGTGTGGAGAGGCTATCGATCAAAAATGAGAATGCGTCGCAATCGAAGCCTCCCGCCAGGCACGTGCGCTTTTCGGTGAAGGACACCGGCATTGGAATTTCCCAGTCTGTTCAGAAGAAAATTTTTCAGGTCTTCATGCAAGCAGACAGTTCTATGAGCCGAAAATACGGTGGGTCGGGGCTCGGTTTGGCAATTTGCCAACAATTGGCCGAACTCATGAATGGAATAGTTGGAGTGGACAGTCAAGAAGGACAGGGTGCCACCTTTTGGTGCGATTTGCCTTTTCCTGTATCTGATGGTTCGCCTGTTTTTTCAATGGATCAATACTCCTGTCTCAATAAAGTGGTTGTTGTGTGTGCACCTTCGAATGTTTCTCGTGATGTGTTGTCTCGCTACTTGCACGATCAAGGTGTGAAAGTGATTTGTGTGGAAGGTGTACAAGATTTAGCACAGGTTATTCAAAATTTGCGAGAGTCATCTAAGGATTTCTTGGGAATGATTATTGGAAATTTTGGTCATGACCAAGATGGGCAATCTTGCTTGCAGCTTGACGATGTCGCTCTTTATTCTGGGTTGAAAATATGGGGCCTTTTGCCATTTTGGGTACAGAAAAACACACATGTCTTTCCCATTCCCATTGATGACATCATTACGATGCCGATCCATCAGAATCAACTCTGTCGCTGTGTGTTTGGCGAAAAGAGCATACTGGCTGTTGACCATGGAAATGTACCAGAGGTTTCAATTCTAAAAAATTGGCAGGAATCACCTAATGCTCAAGTGTCCAGTGTGTCGGCTGAGCCCCATTCTTCGGAAAATACGCACGATGGGCCTTCCGTTTTAATCGTTGAAGATAACCTTATAAATCAGAAAGTTGCAGAAGGACTTTTTAGGAAACTGGGCTGTAACGTGCATGTTGCGGAATCTGGAGAACAAGCTCTGCTACTTTTTCAACAGATTCCGATTGATCTAATCATGATGGATTGGGAGCTGCCGGATATGGATGGGATCGCAACCGCACAAGCCATTCGAGACTTAGAGGGGTGCGATCATGGTATCTCACGAGATGTGAAGAACCAGGCCCAGTCGCTTGTAGACTTTTCTTTATGTCGGCACCTCCCAATTGTTGGCATGACCGCTCATGGATATTCTGAACGGAACGAAACGTTCTGGCACCATGTTATGGATGATTGTCTGGCTAAACCAGTTCATTTAGAAGATTTGGCTTTGGTGCTTGAACGTTGGGTAGGAAGTTCTTTTCAAAGGAAGGCACGAGAAATCGGGGACTCCCACGAGAGAGCCGATGCCCAGGTTTCAAAAGTTTGCCCGGAGGACAACCTGGGAGGTGTTTATTCTCAAACTGACTCTCCGGGCAAAAGTGTCCCCTATGATTATCGTGCGGCTTTAAATGCGCTGGAAGGTGATGAACACTTATTGCACTCTCTATTTGAGATTTTCCTCGACACATGGCCCGTGTTGAATGAAAATATGAAAGAAGCCCTAGCGGCCGATGATCGGGTAAATTTTCTCCGTCTAGCGCACCAGTTGAAAGGAGCTTTATTTGCTCTTAATGCCAGCTCTCAAGCTCACATGGTTGAACAACTTGAAGCTGAAGCCTCCATGGCATTGCTTTCTGAAATGCGAAATAGTTTTGAGGACATGGGGGAGAGTGTGACCGATTTCATCACCCTATTGGAGGAGAACCTTTGTCGGGCTAAATCAGGAGAAAGGAAGGAATGTAAAGACTGACTTGCAGGGCGAAAAGGCATTTTCTCTTTATTCCTTAGGCCTGAGGCTTCTTATTCGTTTCCTCTCCACGTTTTTAGTAGATAGAAAAAGATTCTTTCTCGTATCTGTAAAAAAGTCTCAAGTTTTCCAAAATTCAATCCGATACGTGAAACATTATTGGCCAAACTCACATGAGGGTATTACGATGAAAGATTTGCTGACTTTAAGTGAAGTGTCCACATTCTTGAAAGTTCCGAAATCAACGATTTACAAACTGGCCCGAGAACGCCGGCTCCCAGGTCATAAAGTCGGAAAACATTGGCGATTTGTCCGAGAAGAAATCGAGGCTTGGGTCCAAAATGCTGGTGCCGATGAAGCCATGGTTGGTGCAGCAGTCGGAAGCGGAAGTCGTGACCGCTTTAGTTTGAATTAATTGTTGAATTCTTTAAAGACCTGTTTCGGATAAACAGGGATGTTATTTCTCCCCGCAATCATTAATCATTTTGACGGCCCCTATCCTGAGGAGAGGACGCCTCAGCAGGGGACGGCCAATACCCCAGCGTTTTCACCCCATCCGTCTTTCCTTTGATCGCACCATCGAATGCCAAATGTTTGGGGGCCATTTCAGGGCCCTTAATACGTGGAACATACTGGCTGAAACTTCTGTGGGGCTATATCCCCACCGGGAACACAAGAACAGAATATTCTGATTTTGGCCTCTGAGTTCTAAAGCCCATTTCCAGCACACTACTACCCGAAAAAATTTACAACAATGTCTTAAGAATGGTCTCCTCTCGACCGAATTTCTCTGTATTGGACTCCGTTTGATGGGGATGAGTGTCTTGGTTGTTATTTGTGTAATTTTATTGGTCATTTTTTAATAGGGGAAGTTCCCCGAGTGGCAAGGAGTTTAGCATGATTGATACCAGTCTTAAGGTGTTAGTAGTGGATGATATGTCCACGATGCGGCGGATTGTCAAAAATGTGCTCAAGCAAATTGGGTTTTCAGATTTGACTGAAGCTGAAAATGGCCAAGATGCTTTAACAAAGCTGAAAGCTGGAGACTTTGGTCTTGTCGTGTCTGATTGGAATATGCCGGTTATGCAAGGCATCGAATTGTTGCGGGCTGTTCGTGCAGATCCCGAATTGAAACATCTCCCGTTTTTGATGGTTACCGCCGAAGCCCAAAAAGAAAATATCATTGAAGCGGTTCAAGCAGGAGTCAGTAATTATGTTGTGAAACCTTTTACTGCTGAAGCTCTTCAAGGGAAGTTGGAGAAAATTTTTGCTAAAACACAACAGGCCAGTTCGTGAGAAAACCTATTCTTCATTCATGCTTATTTCACGGGATAGTTAAAGGAGACTGAATATGTTGGTAGATCGTGCTATCGAATCGGACACAACAGTAGAGGCGCCAGATGAGGATCAATCAATAAACAAAGAATTGGCCGAACTCACCAAATATGTCGAAATGATTACCAGCACCATACGGGATATGGAGTCCCCGGTGACGACGACCTCCGATCAACTTCCGCAGGCTACAGCACATTTGAATGATTTAGCCAAAATGACCGAGGAAGGAACTCATCGTGTGCTGGCCTTAACTGAGGCAATTGAAACCAACCGGGGCACTCTTCAAGCTTCATTGGAGCATTTACAAGGTGTTGTGGGAGAAGAGCATGCCACCGATGTGGCTAAGGTCATGGAATTGCTCAAATCGGATGAACGTCGGCTTATGGATATTCATGTGGCTCTGTCATTTCAAGACCTTGTGGCTCAACGGGTGGCTAAGCTTGTGACGATTCTTAATGAGGTTCAGCATAAATTATTGAAATTGGTCCTTATTTTTGGAATCAAAAAAAAGAGCAGTGGCGCTGAAGTCAAGGACGGAGGGCGGGGGACAGAAATGCTTCGTCAATTAGAGGCGTCCAAGACCACTGCACTAGAGCAAAACCTGGTAGATGATATTTTGTCAGAGTTTGGATGTGCATGAATCAAGGATTTCATATCTAAGAAACGATGTGAGGTAGGAGGAGAAAGTGTTGAAAAGGGTGAGATATGAACGATGAAATGCAAGAGATATTAAACGACTTTCTCGCGGAAAGTTCAGAAATGCTTGAAGCGCTTGATCAACATTTTGTCAAGCTAGAAGCTGAACCTACGAATGCGGATCTCTTGAATGAAATCTTCCGTTGTATGCACAGCATGAAAGGCTCTGCAGGATTTCTTGGATTTACACGTTTAGTTGAAGTCGCTCATCAAGGCGAGAGTTTATTGAATAAATTGCGGCAAGGGGAAATGGGCGTCTCGCCCTTTATTATCGATATCATTCTTGAGGCCGTTGACGCCGTGAAGCTTCTCCATGCAGATATTAGAGAAACTGGTGAGGATACCCATGTCGATACTGCATTGATCGTGAACAAATTGACGCTCACCATGGATAGTGCCGATGATCTCAGAGATATCATGCCAACAGCGCCAGTGGTGACTGTGCCTCCACCTACGGAGGCTGCCACAGGTGAAGAGGAATTGGTCGGTGAGAGTTCTTCAAACCCTACTGTTATAGAGGATAGAGAGTCCCAGAAAGAAAATGAACTCTCAAATGGTGTTTCCAGCGGTTCTGAAAGTTCGCTGGAGATCCCTCTTGTTCCTCCCGCTCTTTCCGAAGTCCTAACTAAAATGCAAGAAGCGGCTTCCCGCACAGCCAAGGCTGCCTCTTCTGGCCCCACAAAATCACCTGGGAAAGAAGAAGATGTGACTGTTCGAGTGGAAACCAGGAGACTCGATCATGTCATGAATTTAGTTGGGGAATTGGTGCTAGGACGTAATCGACTCATGAAACTTGGATTTGGGCTTGAAGAAAAATATGAAATGGATCCCCTGGTGCGTGAATTAAGCGGAGCCTTTGCTCAACTCAATCTTGTAACGTCGGATTTGCAGTTGGCGGTCATGAAGACCCGAATGGTACCAATTCGGAAAGTGTTTTCCCGATTTCCTCGTTTAGTTCGAGATTTAGCTAGCAAATTAGGCAAGCATGTGCGGTTAGAGCTTGTCGGGGAAGATACTGAAGTGGATAAGTCTGTGGCGGATGAATTGAGCGATCCTTTAGTGCATTTGGTGCGCAATGCTATGGATCATGGATTAGAATCGGTTGATGAGCGAAAACGAACAGGGAAAAGCCCTGAAGGTTGTGTGCGTTTGGGTGCCTATCATGAAGGAAACAGTATTGTTATTAGTATTGAGGATGATGGTCGTGGGCTACAAGTCGATAAAATCGCCAAAAGTGCCTTGGAGAAAGGCTTAATTAGCGAATCGGAATTAACTGCAATGAGTCCGAAAGAAGTGATGAAGCTCATTTTTCTTCCAGGTTTTAGCACGGCGGAAAAAGTGAGTGATTTATCTGGTCGCGGTGTGGGAATGGATGTGGTCCGGACCAATATCAGTCGAATGAACGGTAGCTTAGAATTAGATTCCGAGCCCGGGCGTGGTAGTCAAATAACAATTAAGCTTCCCTTGACCGTTGCCATCATTCAGGCTCTTCTCGTAGAAGTCGGAAATTCGACTTTTGCTGTTCCACTTGCATCAGTTGTAGAAGCTGTAAAGGTGACGAAAGAGGAAATTAAAAGTGTCAATGGTCAAGCCGTGTTGAACCTTCGAGAGCGAATCTTACCGCTGCTCAATTTAGCACAAACATTTCAGATTACTAATGAGCGGACGAATGACGAATGTTACGTGGTGGTCGTGGCCATTGGGGCGCAACGGTTTGGTGTTCTGGTGGATCGGTTACGGGCTCAAGAGGAAGTGGTGATTAAATCATTAGGGGAATTTTTAGCCAATGTTCAAGGGGTGGCTGGAGCGACTATTACCGGCGACGGAAAGGTCGTGCTGATTCTTGATATGGCCGATTTAGTGCAAAATGTGCCTGGAACATCATTTGCTTCATTGTGATCAGAGAATCTCATTAAAGGAAGTACTCATGATAGGTTTGGAGCCAGAATGGACAAAGAGAAGAGAAAAAAAGATGGAAAAATCTTCCTCTTTTTTCTTTGCTTTTCTTCCGTATGGTTTACTGATTAGGGAGTATGTAATGGCTAAATGGATGGCAGAGATTGACCAGCGGACCGGATTGGCTGGTGCCAATAAAATGGAATTGTTGATGTTCCATCTCGGGACAGAAGAAGTATACGGGATTAATGTTTTTAAAATTCGTGAAGTGATGCAACTGCCCCCGATTACTAAGATTCCAGACTCCGATCCAAGGATTTTGGGATTAGTAAATTTGCGGGGAGAAAACATCGCACTTATCGACTTGGCGCAAGCGATTGGACTGCCTCCTATTAACGTCGAAGGTGCAAAACTCATCATTGCTGAATATAACGATAATAAACAAGGGTTTCTCGTTGGGGGAGTTGACCGAATTATTCGTATGTCCTGGGAACGCATACAGATTCCTCCCGTCATGGTGCAGTCCAGTCGACAGGGAGCCGTAACGGCTGTGACCAAGCTAGAAGATGGGCGTATGGTCCTTATTCTCGATGTTGAAAAAGTATTAGCCGAATTGCATCCACGAGCTGATGAGGAAGTGCTTGTTGGTATTGAAATGGTCAAAGAGTTGGCCGGAAAGCGTGTTCTCGTGGCAGATGATTCGGTCGTGGCCAGAAAGCAAATCATGAAAACCTTGGAACGTCTCGGGATGAAATGGGAAGAAACGCAAACAGGGAAAGAAGCGTTAATGCGGTTGCGAAATTTTGCTGAAATGGCGGAAGAGGGTGGACGAACGATTCATGATTACTTGTGCGGAGTGATCACGGATATTGAAATGCCTGAGATGGATGGTTTTTCTTTGACCAAACATATTCGGGAAGATGCTCGGTTGCAAGGGTTGCCCATCTTGATGCATTCGTCCCTTTCAGGGCAATGCAATATTGAAAAGGGAAAATCCATGGGGGTCACCGACTATGTGACCAAATTCCAACCGGCTGAACTGCGGGATAAGTTGATCAAACACCTGGGACGATCGCAGGACATTCCAGCCCTGAAATGAGAAGGATCGCCCTACAACTTCAAACCGGACGGAAATATCACGAATGATAATCCTAAAATTTTTTCGGAATATCGGAATTACTAGTAAGCTTGTTTCCATTTTAGTCTTTTTTTCTTTAATTCCTTTAGGGGTTCAAGTTTATTCACTGTTTGAGACTGTTGAGGTTTTGGAGAAAGAGGTTGGTGTTCAATATCAGACGGCGGCTGAAGATGTCGCCCACCGTCTTCAAGATTATCTTCAAGAGCGTACAGTTGATGCACAAATTATGAGCCAGAGTCGGACACTTCGGGATCGAATGTACTGGTATCGGTCTGGTGGAGAGACCAATGATTTGATTCAGGTTCTGAATGAATTTGTGCAAATTTCAGGATCCTATTATCTTGTTGAAGTCGTGGATCGAGATGGGCAATTAATTGGTGTTAATGATCGAGATAGTCAAGGACGACCGATCGAGACGGAACACCTGTATGAAAAAACTTTTCATTCTGCCCCTTGGTTTCAAGCTCTTCAAGAAGGCCCAAGGGTTTTACATTCTGAGGCTGTCGACGCCAAATCTTTT
Source organism: Nitrospirales bacterium (assembly GCA_965223185.1). Lineage (GTDB taxonomy): Bacteria > Nitrospirota > Nitrospiria > Nitrospirales > UBA8639 > Nitrospira_E. The sequence goes on from OZ244988.1 coordinate 2,742,781, forward strand.
CATCGCTCAGTTGTATTTTTGGAAGATGTCGCTTTGGATCACGATGTTCAATCGATTTTTCCTGGGGAAACAGGATTAGTCGTTGGTTTGTCAATTCCCCTCTATGATCAAGGGAAAGTGGTGGGGTATTGGTCTCAACGTATGAAATTTGACGCCGTTGAGCGAATTGTTCAGCAAGCCTACCAAGCGATGAAAACAGCCGGATTCCCTGGTGCCGAGATCACGCTTCAGAATGGTCAGGGTTTCACGATATTGGAATATGCTCCTCATGTTCACCAAAGTGCAAATGTTGTACATGATTTGGAGAATGTCTTATTTCGAACAAACTTGGCTCAGTTAGGTTTGCCGGCGGCTCAATCGGCGATGCGAGGAAATTCCGGTTTTTCAAGGGATTTTCATCCTGGGAAGCAAGGCGTGCAAGTCATCGGTTTTAGTCACCTTCAAGAAGGGAAAGGATTTCAGGGGTTGCATTGGTCGGCCCTGGTTCAGGTTCCTGAAGAAGAAGCCTTGAAGCAAATTGATGACATTACGCAAAAAACTCTGTTTGAAATGTTCCTTGGGCTCTTGATTGTCATTCCTATTGGCATTGTGATGGGGCGAAAAGTCATTGGCCGCCTCAAACCATTTTGGGAAGTGGCCGCGAAGGCTGCACAGGGAGATTTAACCCATAGGTTGCCCATCACGACACAAGATGAACTCGGACAGATGGGTGGGGCGCTCAATCACCTATTAGATCAGTTAAATGGAATGTTGCTGCAAACCAAAACAGTCGCCCATTCCTTATCTCAATCATCGGATCAATTATCCGTGGTTAGGCATCAAGTGGTGCAAGTGAGCCGGTCTCAACTCCACCAAGCGACTCAGGTTGCGGCATCTGTGGAGGAAATGGCATTGACGGCAGAAGACATGGCCAATAACACCAAAAGTTTGGCGTTAACGGCCACAGAGGTGAATGAATCAGCTATCCAAGGCGGAGAAATCGTGTCTTCCTCTGTCCAAGGGATGGAATCGGTTTCAATTCGTATGCAGGAATCGGCCAGTCGCATTCAGTCACTGGGACAACGGTCTCAAGAAATAGGGGATATTATTGGTGTCATTGAAGATATTGCTGAACAAACGAATCTCCTCGCTTTAAATGCTGCGATTGAAGCTGCCCGAGCTGGAGATCAAGGGAGAGGGTTTGCTGTTGTGGCAGATGAAGTGCGCAAATTGGCAGAACGCACGGGAAAAGCGACCAAAGAAATTGTCACAGTGATTGAGTCGGTACAAAAAGGTACGAATGAGGCCGTCGATTCCATGGAATCTGGAACCCAGGAAGTCCATTCCGGAATGGCATTGGCTCGGGAAGCTGGGATTCGACTCACAGAAATTGTAAATGGGGTTCAACGTGTGGTTGAGATGATCCAACGTTTTGCACAGTCGGCCCAGCAACAATCGGATGTTTCAGGGCAATTGTCCTCGAGCGTTCAACAGGTGGCTCAGTTGAGTCATGAAAATGAGGGACATGTGCAAGGTGTTGCGACGGCCACCCAACATTTTGCTCGATTGGCGGCAGAACTACAAACGTCCCTCAGTCGATTTACGTTAAAAGATTAATCAGAGGAAATTTTTTAGCGAGGGAGCATCTATGCGGAATCTGAGAATTGGGCAGAAATTTATTGTATCTCTAGGTATCTTAGCGACGCTGATGGTGATCGGGGGGTTCTGGGGTGTCTATCAGCAAGAAGAGGGACGTATGCGGATGCTCCTGGAAGAAGAAGGAAAAATCATTCAAGCTCAAATTGAGGTCACACGAGCCTACATTGCGAAAAATTACGTGGGAAAGATCAAAAAATCACCAGTTGGAGCACAGGTACAAGTCAGTCGTGATCATGGTTTGAATCCCGCAAGTATCCCCTTTCCGGCTACCGCTACCCAAGAGATCGGGCTCGAACTGGGTGAGCGGGGGATTTATCAGGCACGGTTGGTGAGTGATCAACCCATGAATCCTGCGAATGCTCCACAAAGTTCATTTGAAGCTCGTGCCATGGAACTTATTAATAAAGGTGCGGATAGTTTTAGTGATATTCAGATGGTGAATGGTGTGCCAATGTTTCTTCGAGCCAGCGCGGATCGGGCGTCGGTTGAGGCGTGTGTGAATTGTCATGCTGGTAAAAATCTTGGTGATGTCATTGGGATGTTGTCTGTGGCGATTCCGATGACTAAGGCTAAAGCTGCAATGCAAGATTCCGTGAAATATTCCGGCTTGTGGATGGTGGCGATTATTGTGGCCTTTCTCTTGACCGTCTATTGGTTGATCCATTTGTTCGTACTGAAACCCCTTCATGCCTTGTCTGTTATTTCGCATGATATTGCTCAAGGTGAAGGAGATTTGACTAAACGCGTTCCTGAGCGAAACAGCGCGGATGAAATTACAGGGTTGGCGCGAGATTTTAATTTGTTTATTCAGAAAATGCATGGAGCGGTCTCTTTGGTCAATCAGGCGACCAATCGATTGGCCACGTCAACACTCGAATTGTCATCCACTGCTGATAATGTCGTTCGGGCAGCAGAAGGTCAAGAATCTCGTGCCGTTCAATCCGCCTCTGCGGTGGAGGAGATGACCATGACCGCGGGGGATGTGGCCCGCAATTCCAATGAAGCGGCACGGATTGCACAAGAAACAGCGGAGACGGCAAAAACCGGTCAAGAAGTTATGACACAAACCGTTTCGGGTATGCAGCAGGTGTCTGAAGCGGTGGTTCAAGCGGCCAATATTATTACAACCTTGGGACGATCTTCTGACCAAATTGGAGAAATTGTTCGAGTTATCGAAGATATTGCTGATCAAACAAACCTGTTGGCATTGAATGCGGCTATTGAGGCAGCTAGAGCTGGTGAACAGGGTCGCGGGTTTGCTGTCGTTGCCGATGAAGTGCGGAAATTAGCTGAACGGACTACTAAAGCCACAAAAGAAATTGGAGATATGATTCGACAAATTCAGCAAGATACAAAGAGTGCCGTTGCCTCAATGGATCAAGGAACCAATCAAGTTGGCCATGGAGTAGAATTAGCCAACAAGACTGGGGAAGCTCTTTCAAAAATTCATACTATGATTAATTCAACGGCTGGGATGATTCAGCAAATTGCCAATGCCGCAGAAGAGCAATCAAATGCCACGAGGCAAATTGCGAGTGATTTAGAGGCTATGACGCAGACCACTCGTGAAACTTCCAGTGGTATTGCAACGTCCGCTCAAGCTTGTCATGAATTGAGTAACTTAGCGAGTGATCTACAGAAGACTGTTCGCACGTTTAAAGTGTGATGAGATCAGATTGGTCCACCACGCATCCGTGCCACACCGAATTCGGGCTTACTTTTAATAAGCCCTCAACAGGCTGGGTCAGAGATTCCACCTGAAAGGGGAGTTTCAGAGGACGTCGAGGAAGAAGGTGAAATTTGATTTTTTTTGTTCACGGCCTTTTCCAATAAGTCAACAGAATCTTTCAAAAGATCGGCTGCGCAAGTCAAGGTAACATGTAGTTGTTTCCAAGCATCATCCCAACGTTCTTCACGTTGAAGAGCCTGAAAGCGTTGATGCTGTTCTTGAAGAATGGCTTTTTTGGCATCGAGCATTAATCGCTCAGCTTGGGCACTAGCTGGTTTGTTCATAATGAGGAGTCCTTTATGAAAAGAATAAAAGAAATAATAACATCACCCTATCAAAGTTCAGATCTTGATCACAAGGAAACGATACGAGAAGTTGTTTGTGATTGTTATAGGTTCTATAGGCTTTTTGCAAAATCTTGAGAATTGCATCAGCCAGGAATATCCATGGACCTATGTCAATAAACACCATAGTTCAGGCCATTCGTGTGTTGGTGGTTGATGATTCGGTCTTTATGCGCAATAGGATCTCCATGATGCTGATGAAAAATCAAGACTTTCAGGTGGTAGGGACAGCTAGTAATGGTGTCGAGGCCATCGAACAAGTTAGACGAACACACCCAGATGTGATGACCTTAGATATTGAAATGCCAGAAATGAATGGTTTGGAGGTCCTTGATCGAATGATGGAGCAGGATCCCCTTCCAATTATAATCGTGAGCGCACATTCAGAAGAAGGAGCGGAAGTCACTCTTAATGCTCTTGAACGCGGAGCGGTTGATTTTATCGCTAAGCCGTTGGAGCCGGAAACATCCGATATTGGACTGATGGAGGAGACGCTCCATTGTAAGGTTCGTGAAGCTTTTCAGGCTCGGGATCGTCTCTTGAAAACTGGACGGAGAAGTGCATGTCGTGAGAAGTCTCGAGAGAGTTTGTCCCTGGTGAAAAACGATAGAAATCATTCTGCTGTTCCCTTAGGACGATTGGAAGAGAGTTTCCGCAAGAATTACGAAGGGTGTTTAACAAAAAACTGTTCTGGAGTATTTCCTTTGGTGGTTATTGGGGCATCTACGGGAGGTCCGAATCTCTTGAAGCGAGTTATTCGAGATTTACCAGCGGACTTTCCAGCTGCACTTCTTATTGTTCAACACTTGCCAAAATATTTCACGAAAGTTTTTGCTGGACAACTGGATGAGGTTGCCTCTATTCCTATTTGTGAGGCTCAAGATGGGGATGAACTCAGACCGGGAAGAGGTTATGTGGCACCAGGTGATCAGCATGTCATGATTAGTCGTCAGACGGACGGCCTATCGAGGATTCAAATGGCCAATTCCACGGTAGATGATCTTTATCGGCCATCGATTGATTGTGCCATGGCTTCTGCTGTTGAACAGTTTGGATCGGCGACGGTGGGTGTCATACTCACGGGAATGGGTCAGGATGGTCTGAAGGGTTGCCAGTCTATTAAAGCCTGTGGTGGAACTGTGCTGATCCAAGATGAAGAGACATCTTTGATATCCAGTATGCCTCATGCGGTCAATGAAGCCGGGATCGCTGATGCAGTGATCCCCGATATTCAACTAGCCAGAAGATTGGCGCAGGTGGTTAGTTCCATTGGTATAACAGAATAGTTATTCTCAATGCTTGAGGAATCATGAGTTTGAAATTTTAATCCAAATGGGGGCGAGACCATTTTCCAAACCATAGGGAGCCATTCATGATGAATGCCATAGCACATACAGTGTCATATGATGAAATTTTTGAGGGAAGTGGGGAGGTGTTACAACTCGTCAGTTTCCAGTTGGGTCCAGAGGAATATGCCATTGATATTTTGGGAGTGCAAGAAATCATTCGTATGGTAGAAATTACGCATGTTCCGAATGCTCCTCATTATGTAGAAGGGGTAGTGAATCTGAGAGGAAAAGTCATTCCTATCATTAATCTTCGTACTCGTTTGGGATTGTCGGCTACGGAACCTACAAAAGATACACGAATCGTAGTGGTCGAAGTGGCACATTTAATTTTGGGATTTATCGTGGATTCGGTGGAAGAAGTGTTAAGGCTTCCTGAAGAATTTATTGAACCACCGCCGACAGCCGGACGAGGAGGAGCAGATGATTTTCATAAAGGTGTGGGGCGTGTCGATGGACGATTATTAATTTTGTTGGATTTGGATATGTTATTAGGCGTTGGAGTTGTCGGCTAAGGAGCACTCAATCTGATGGATATCTTATCGGTTCTTGGATTACTCATCGCCATTGGCTCAATTATCGGTGGACAACATTTAGAGGGAGGACATCTCAGTTCGATCCTCCAATTGACTGCTTTTCTGATTGTGTTTGGAGGGACGATTGGTGCGGTGATGCTTCAGTTCCCCATGTCCATTTTTCTGAAATCCCTTGGAGCGGCCGGTATGGTTTTTGGCAACGTGCATGTGGATATGAAAGGGGTCATCACCCAGATTGTGGAATTATCTAATGTGAGTCGAAAGCAGGGCCTATTGGCACTAGAAGGTCAAATGAAAAAAATTTCTGATCCATTTATGGCGAAGGGCGTACAATTAGTTGTAGATGGGACAGAGCCACCAAAAATTCGAGAGATCTTAGAAGTAGAAGTCGGCGTTATAGAAGAAGAATACGGGTCTTATGCCAAAGTGTACGAAGCCTTTGGCGGTTATGCTCCCTGTGTTGGGATTATTGGTGCCGTTCTGGGCTTGATTCATGTGATGGAAAATCTCGCTGATCCATCCGCTTTAGGTGGTGGTATTGCGGTAGCGTTTGTCGCGACGGTGTATGGCGTCGGGTTGGCCAACCTTGTTTTTTTGCCTATGGGAAACAAAATCAAGATTAAGGCGAAAGATTTGATTCTTGGAAAACTTATGGTGGTAGAGGGATTATTAAGTGTGGCACAGGGAGAAAATCCGAGAATGATCGAAGAGAAGTTAAGTGGCTTCTTGCCCAGTTCTGAAAAAAAGAAATAGTGAGAAGTGATGGTGCCGGTTTGTCGACCTTGACCCATGAAAAAAAAACACGAAGAGCATGAAAATCATGAGCGGTGGCTGGTGTCGTATGCCGATTTTATTACATTGCTGTTTGCATTTTTTGTGGTGATGTATTCAGTGTCCTCCGTAAATGAAGGAAAATATCGAATCCTCAGCGATTCCCTCTCCAGTTCGTTTTCACACACTAAACCGGTCGGCGATTTAGCCATCATGAATCTGCCGATTTCCAAAAGTAAGCAGATAGTGGTGAAGGAGCGGCCAGAAACCAAAGACAATGCACGGTCTTACCTCAAGGTGGCCAATGCCATCGCTACAGCGAAAGTTCCCAAGGGTGTGAAGGTGACATCTACCGAGAGAGGATTAAATATACGGATTGCGGATGAGACGTTATTCGAAAGTGGTAGTGCGACAATCAACCCGCAAGTGCAAGAATTTCTTGATTTGATTACAGGATTGGTCAGAGACTTGCCGAATTTAATTGCCGTGGAAGGCCATACGGACAATCAACCGATTCGAACGACTGACTTTCCTTCCAATTGGGATCTTTCTACCTCTCGTGCCAATGCCCTCATTCGATATTTTACCGAACATCATCATTTACGATCAGACCGTTTCTCTTCGACCGGATTTGCGGGTACACGACCCATTGAGTCTAATGCTACGGCGGAAGGTCAGGCCGCCAATCGTCGTGTCGAAATGATTGTGTTACGGGATACCAGCCCCAGGGCCCTGGAAGCCCACCCTTTTCTTCCCTGAACCCCAAACAAGCAAACAATTTGGAGTAAACAGTCCGGATCGGGAAGAAGAGGGAAGAAAATAATTCCTGCCAACATACTTTTTACTCAATACCATCCTCTCTTCGTTTCGCCACTCAATTTACCCTCTCCGCTAGGCAGGTTTCTGCATAGGCGGAAAGTTCTGCCGAGAAATTTCGAAAAAGTGCGATATCAATCTGCCATATTTTACTTTCAGAAAAAGGGGTTTTCTCGGCAAAATTTTCCAAGTTTTGGATTGGCATCTGTAATTCGTAGACGGAAAACCTGGTAGGACCAAGGGACGAAACATCAACTCCTAATTGTTCATTAGATGAAATGCTTAATGAAGTTCATTGGCACATGCGTTGCACAAATTGGCCAGAACGCTTAGGAAGGAGGCTACAATGAATCGAGGTATTTATCCTCCCCTCGCAGGGGCCATTTCACTTGAACAGCGGTTGGACGTACTTTCTCATAATATTGGGAATGTCCAGACCACGGGTTTTAAAAAGGATAAGCCCATCTTTGCCACGGTTCTCGGCCAGACCTCTGGCCCCTCGGTTGCCGGTATTGACCTCTTTCCAATGATGGCGGGAATGCCACCCGATCGCTCTCAGGGTGTTCTTGCACATACCGGCGAGGCGTTTGATGTGGCCTTACAAGGCGAAGGGTTTCTGGTCGTTCAAACACCGGAAGGTCTTCGTTATTACCGTGGGGGAAAACTCCAACGCAATGGCGAAGGAAATTTGGTCACCCATGCCGGGGATCCCTTAGTCGGGAAAAATGGGCCAATAAAATTACCTCCAGGCGAATTCGTCATTGATAATAAAGGGGCTGTCAGTGTGAATAACGTAGGGATTGATAGGTTGCGATTGGATCAAATCCCTAAAGGAGAGCAAATTGAAAAAATCGGTGATCTCTACTGGACCGTCCCGGCCAAACCTTCTCCCGCACGCGGGACAATGGTGTATCAAGGTATGTTGGAAAAATCCAATGTTAATCCATCGATGGATATGGTGGAACTCATCAAAGTGACACGAGAGTATGAACAAATGCAGAAGGCCATTCATGCGATGGATGAAATGGCGAGTCAAGCCATTCAGGCAGGTCGAGTGCAAGGGTGAAATTGAAAAAGTAATGGGGAAAAATCGAAAGATAAAAACCTCTATAGATAGTGATTAACAACAAAAAAAGAAATTGGGGATGAAAATAACAGGAGAAAAAGAATTATGATTCGAGCGATGCACACAGCCTCGACCGGTATGTTTGCCCAGCAACTTAACATCGACACCATTGCCCATAACTTGGCCAATGTGAATACGACTGGGTTTAAGCGCAGTCGTGCGGAATTTGCAGATTTGTTGTATCAAATTTCCAGGTTGCCGGGTGCCAGTGCTTCAAATGTTGGTGTATTTCCGGTGGGAATGCAAGTTGGATTGGGGGTGAGGCCTACCACTGTTGCAAAAGAATATGTCCAAGGAAGTTTAAAGCAAACTTTTAACGAATTGGATATTGCTATTGATGGAGCGGGATTTTTTCAAGTGACCCGTCCCGATGGTACGACGATGTATACCCGAGCGGGTTCTTTTAAAAGTGATAGTACGGGAAATGTCGTCACTGGTGATGGAGATCCGCTCATTCCGAGTATTACGATTCCCTCAGGCGCATTAACGGTCAATATTGGTCAAGACGGAACAGTGTCTGCACTGTTGCCTGGTGTTTCTCAAGCTACTCAAGTCGGTCAAATTCAATTGGTACGATTTGATAACCCATCAGGATTAATCGCTCAAGGAAATAATTTGTTTACGGAGAGTTCAGCCTCTGGACCCGCCCAACAAGGCACCCCTGGATTTTCCACGGGTTTTGGATTGATTCAACAAGGGTTTTTAGAAATCTCAAATGTCAATATTGCTGATGAAATGGTGAATATGATTGTGGCCCAACGAGCCTATGAACTGAATGCAAAGGCGATTCAAGCATCCGATGACATGATGCAGGTGGTGAATACACTTAGGCGGTAATTCATGAGGGTGATACTGTTAATTGGATTCTTGTGTGCTGGTGGACTATGGGGGAGTGGCGCAGAAAGTGCGCTGGCTGCGAAGGCCTCGGCTGTTTCGACAGGGAACCACACTATCGCAGCCGGTGATTTTGAAAAAGCCATCCTTCGAGCCCTTACTCGGCAGTTTGGGCGGATTCCTCATCAGGTACAGGTGACAATCTTATTTCCCAAACAACCCCTGACGGTTCCTGGGGGTTCTCTTCAGTTAGAGGTTGAAAAAATCTCAGGTGGAGCTCGAACGGGCCGGCGTGCCTTTCGTGTGGGACTCTTCCTGAATGGACAATTTAAGAAAACCATGAACGTTGTGGCTTCACTTAAAGCGCAAGCTACCGTGACGGCACCAACTCGATGGATAAAGCCGAGAGAAGTATTAATTCCGGAAGATGTCATGGCTATTACAGTCGATCTCCCATCTTTGACGCATGATTTTATCTTGAATCAGGAAGAGGTGATTGGGAAACAGGTTCTTCGAGCGCTTCCCCCGCGACAGCCTATTCGAAAAACCACGGTGGATGATCCCCCTATTGTCCATAAAGGTGATCGTGTCATGATTGAAGTTCGGCAGGGAGGCCTTTTGGTCCAGACCATCGGGGTGGCTAAGGCCGCAGGGAAATCAGGCGAGACAATTCCAGTTCAAAATAAGCGATCAGGACGAGAAGTGTTCGGAACTATTTTAAGCGCAGGGCTTGTGGAGGTTGGATTTTGAAAGTCCAAGTATCGTGGATCATTACTCCTCTGTTTTGGTGCACGGCTTTAGTCATGGGAACAAGTATTTTCATGGGATGTGCCAGACTGAAAAAACCTCCGACCGTGGAAACGGAATCGCATATTCTCATTGACCAGGAGAGAGGGTCCCTGGGTTCATTGTGGGAGCCAGGAAACGGTCGAGCTTTTATGTTTGAAGATCGGCGAGCTAGTCGTGTTGGAGACATTGTGATTGTACAAATTGTTGAGCAACATAGTGGAACAAAATCGGCAAGCACCAAAGCCGATAGGAGTGCAGGAGTGACAGCGGGTGCCAGTGGTGGATTTTTTGGAATCCATGATTTAGCTGGAGATTTTCGAAATTTATTTGATGCCGATGTCGAGACCGCCAATTCATTTGAAGGGGATGGTTCTACGAGCAGAGAAGACAGTTTGACTGGGACAATTGCTGCTCAAGTGGTGGAGGTTCTCCCCAATGGGGATTTGCGGATTCAAGGGAAGAGACGGGTAAAAGTGAATAGTGAAACACAGACGATGACCATTAAGGGGATCGTCCGGCGAATTGATTTAGATACTCAAAATACGGTGTTGTCATCTGCCGTGGCAAATGCCGATATTTCTTATACTGGATTAGGTGTGGTGGATGATGTGCAAAGACCCGGATGGGTCACACGGGTGTTCAATTGGTTAACACCTTTTTAGGGCAATCGAAAGAATTACAAAGATTATCAGGAGAGTAGCGGTTACTGCTTAGGATATTCGAGAGAAACAATGAGATTACGAAGAACCATTATTTGGGATTTGACTATTATGGTGTTGTTTTTCTGGATGCTCCCCTTAGGGTTTGGTATTGGTCCCGATCGATCTGAGGCGGCTCGAATTAAGGACATCGCGTCTGTTGAAGGGGTGCGGGACAATCAGTTGATCGGCTATGGATTGATTGTTGGATTAGACCGAACAGGTGATTCCGTGGTCGGTGGACAATTTACCGCACAGGCGATTATTTCCATGTTGAATACTATGGGAGTGAATCTTAAGGTTGATCCTATTCAATTGCTCACACGAAATACGGCCTCGGTCATGGTGACTGCGAAGCTACCACCTTTTGCCAGGCCTGGTATGAAATTAGATGTTCAAGTGTCTTCCTTAGCCAATGCCAAAAGTCTAAGAGGGGGAACCCTGTTACTGACCCCATTGAAAGCAGCAAATCAACACGTGTATGCCGTAGCTCAAGGGCCAATTTCTACTTCGGGATTTGAAGCTGGTGGTAGTGGGACTTCGGTGGCAAAAAATCAACAATCGGGAGGTATTATTCCTGGAGGAGCAATCGTTGAGCGAGCTGTGGCTCTCGATATGAATACATGGAATTCGTTCTCTTTAACCATGCATCAAGCTGACTTTACTACGGCACTTCGCGTATCGGAGGTGATCAATAAACATTTGGGTGACGGTCTGGCCTCCCCAGTCAGCTCCGGGCAAATACAAGTGGCAGTGCCGGAGCTGTTTCAGGGCAAGATTGTGCAAATGATCGCTGCTGTGGAAGGCCTTAATGTCAATGTGGATGTTAGCGCCAAAGTGGTAGTGAACGAACGAACGGGCACGATTGTGATGGGAGAACATGTTCGGCTTGCCAGTATGGCTATCTCCCATGGGAATCTCACCATTAAGATTCAAACGCGGTTCAATGTCTCTCAGCCCGAAGCGCCTGGTCTAATCGGATCTTCGGCTGGGGAGACGGTTGTCACACCCGAAGTGGATACAGAAGTTGAGGAGGAGAAAAAACGAGTGATTCAAGTCGACGGATCCGTGACTTTGGGAGATTTGGTGAAGGCATTGAATTCCGTTGGTGTGACTCCACGTGATCTCGTGGCAGTTCTTACAGCAGCAAAAGCTGCCGGAGCCTTGCAAGCCGATTTAGAATTAATCTAGCACTGAGGAATCGGAAGGGTCGTGGGACACGTGAATGATGTGGAGTTTCCCAAAAATGAAAAATTTGGTGTGTGGGGAGAGGGCTTAGCGGAAATATCCCTCTCCACTGATCAAAGGAGGATCGTATGATACAGGGAATTGGACCGATTACTCCCTCCCATGTTGCTGGAACTTTAGCGAATGCAAGGGTCGATCATGTCGAGCAACTGGCCCAACGTGGAGACTTATTAAAGGCTAGCCAAGAATTTGAATCGTATTTTGTCTCGTATATGTTAAAAGTGATGCGGGAAACGGTACCTCGCGGTGAATTGACTGCCAATAAAATGGGAGAAATGTTTTATTCATTTTATGATGAAGAAATCAGCAAGCGAGCTGCGCAATCTGGCAGTATAGGCCTTTCAGACTATGTATTAAGCGCTGTGGCGCGCAATGAAGATCTTGCTCGTTCTCCCTCCAATCCTTCGGCTTTTGTGAAATCTTGAGAGGTTCGGTAAAGTTTTAGGGTGTTACCTCCGATAAGTAGTCTAAAGGAGGCATGATGCCATGACAATTTCGGGCCTTGATCCCAGTGGAGAACTGGGAAGACTGTTCTTTCAAATCACATCCAAATCCAGTCAGGAAAAGGAGGTTCGTGATTCGAGATCTCTGTCCCAGGGATCAACGGATGCCGTGGATCTTTCGCGATTGGCCAGAGATATTCGTACGCATTCTGCTCAGGCCGCAGCCTTACCTGATTTACGGAGCGACAAAATCCGACGTATTCAACAAGCCTTAGAGGAAGGAGTGGAATTAGCCACTCCACGAGAGGTAGCCGATGCCCTTACAAGGGACACTATTCTTAATGCCTTGAATTCTTAGTAGTTTTGAGCAAGATTGAGGAAGAAATATGTTGTTAAGTGGGCGCCAGGAGAACGGGGATTCCCTCTTGGTCCTTTTAGGCGAGATGCAAGGGGTCTTTCAGGAATTTTTGTCCTTACTGCATCAAGAGGAGGGCTTATTGTTGCGTATGGATCGGCAGGGGATAGCGGATATTACGGAACAAAAAGGGCAAGTGCTAGGAGAAATGTGTCGATATGAACAACAAGTGATGGCCTTGTTCCGCCAGCTTGCTAGTCATGAAAATTACTCAAGGTTAGGGGAGTGGTTGAAAAAGACATCATGGGCTCACGCCACTTTCGTCCAAAGAATTCTTCAGGAATTATCCGACTTGGCCCAAAAGATTCAGGGCCAGGGTAGAAAGAATGAAGCAATCACCCGACGGACTCAACATGCCGTTCGTGAAGCCATAAATCTCATTTATACTGGATTAGGAACAGGCCCACTTTATCAGGGAACCGGTACTTTGCAATATGCATCGGTTCCGGGTTCGGTGAATCTCAAGGGATAGGAAGTCTATGGCGGGCGTCAGTCATATTTTTAACATCGCACGTTCGGGAATTCAGGCCCATCAACAAGGGCTTGCAACGACTTCTCACAATATTACCAATATCAATACCAAGGGGTTTTCTCGGCAGGATGTCGTGTTAGAGAATGCACGACCTGCAGAAGGCGTTATAGGAAGTGGAGTGCGGGTCGGACAGGTTCGGCGCACGATTGATACCTTTATTGAAAATCAATTGACGGCAGGGAATGAAGACCTTGGATTCATTACGGCTAAACATGCCTTGTTATTTCAGGCTGATGGAATTGTGGGGGAGACCGATGATTCAGGATTATCTCATAGTGTAACGGAATTTTTTAATGCGTTGCGTGATGTGGTGACGAATCCCGAAACTCAAATCCAACGAACGGTCCTATTGTCCAAAGGCCAAACCTTGAGTGCAGAATTTGTCAAACAGGCGCAGGCCTTACACCAAATCCGGTTAAATGCCAACCAGGAAATCGCTCGTCATGTTGAAACGGTGAATGGATTAGCTGCCCGAATTGCCTCATTGAACGATGATATTTTTAAAGCCGAATCCAGTGGTCGAGAAGCTCCTGATTTGCGTGATCAGCGGTCGGTTCACATTAATGCTCTTGCTGAATTAGTAGATATTGAGCAAATTCAACTTCGGGATGGTATTGGCATCAATGTCGGTGGGCAACTCCTTGTTGGAGGGAATCATGCCAATGCGTTATCAACGATTCCGGATGCTGATAATCCTCCCATGCATGATGTGGCCTTTGTGCGGAGCGATGGTACGGCGTTTGCTATTTCTTCGAAAATTCAGGGTGGAAAAATTGGCGGGTTATTGCAAGTCAGAGATGTCGATGTCGTGAGTTTTCAAGATCGTGTAGATCGATTGGCGGCTGTTCTTATCAATGAATTTAATCAGCAACATGAAGCTGGTTTTGCCTTGGATGGTACCACTACGAATTCTTTTTTTAATGTGCTGCTGCCTCCAGCTCCTCTTGCCAGTGATGTGAATAGCGGTTCGGCAGTGGGAACGTCTGTTGCGATTACGGATCCGACTCTTTTGACATTTCAAAATTATGAAGTGCAGTTTACGAGTCCTTCAGCGTATTCCATTGTCAATACTGCAACTGGCGCTACGGTGACCACGGGGTCCTATGCCTCTGGAGCCGCTATCAATTTCGATGGGATTGATGTCGTGCTAACTGGAGCTGCGGCGACAGGAGATGTGTTTACCGTTAGCGTCCAGCAGGGAGCAGCACAACGCTTAGGATTGGCCATTACAGACGTGAATAAAGTTGCGGCATCCTCCACTGCAGTTGGTGTTCCTGGAAATAATGTGAATGCCCTGGCTTTGGTCAATTTGCACACCGGGCGTCAGGCCACGCTGGGGAATTTGACCTTTAATGACTATCACACGATTACGACTGGTAATGTCGGGAGTGCGACGCGGGAAGCGGAATCGCTCTTGAATACTACTACATTGGAATTTGAACAAATTAAGGCCCTTCGGGAAAGTGTGTCAGGGGTGTCCTTAGATGAAGAACTCACCAATTTATTGAGTTTTCAACGATCGTTTGAAGCCTCGGCTCGGATGATTACCGTAGCGGATGAACTGTTGCAAACAATTCTGAGTATGGGGCGCTAACCGTGTACGGAGCCTTCAGGATACAACCCATTGATGGCTTATCCAATGTTTGTCTCAGGGGTGAGAGGTTTGGCTGATGCGAGTCACTGAACGTCAACAAGTGGATGCGTTGATTGTAGCCATTGGAAATCTTCGTAGAGGTTTTTCGACTCGTAGCGAACAAATTGCCTCCGGAAAGCGTGTTAATCGGCCATCTGATGACCCTGCAGCCGCTGAGCGAATTAGTCAATTTCGTAATGTGTTACGAACCACTGAACGTCGTTTGCAGAGCGTGAATGAGGGAGCTGGACGTTTAAATTTATCCGAAAGTGTTTTGGAACAAGCGGGAAATTCTTTTCAGCGGGCGAGTGAATTAGCTATACGCATGCGGAGTGATACTAATACCGCGATTGAACGAAAGAATGCTGCCCTAGAAGTTCAACAATTATTGCTGGGATTGGCGGGGATTGCCAATACTCAACTGAACGGGCGGTTTATTTTTGCTGGGAATGAGACCCAAGTAGAGCCCTACGTGCTAGGGACAGTCTCGAGCTCCCCTAGTACGGCAAATTCTGGCGGGGCCACGATTTCGGCGACCATTGCGACTCCTACGGCACTTCAGCCTGATGGATACCAAATTCAATTCACGTCCTCCACTCAATTTGACCTTGTCAATTTATCAACGAATCAAACGCTGTCGACAGGAAATGCATATACCTCGGGTGCCACAATTTCGTTTGATGGGATTGATGTCATCATAAGCAACGGTGGTGGTCCACCTGCTGCGGGAGACCAGTTTAATATTCGTGTCGGTTACACCTATCAAGGTGACAGTGCTGCCATTGAGGTGGAAGTTGGGGATGGACAGACGGTGCAGACCAATATTCCCGGGGATCAAGTGTTTTCCGGTCCCACCGCTAACTTATTTGAAAACCTTCAAGATTTTCATCAAGCCTTAGTCACCAATGATGTGAATGGAATTGAAGCCTCCATTGCACAATTTGCTCAATCTTTATCTCAGCTGAATAATGCGCGTGCGTCGATAGGGGCGAGTGTGAATCGTTTGGATACGATTCGAGATGGTTTGGATTTAATATCAGTGAATACTCAAGCACTTCGGTCGAGTTTTGAAGATGCGGATTTTGCAAAAGTGGCGTCCGATTTGGCTTCACTTCAAGCAACATTAGAAGCATCAATGGCCACATTGACCCGTCAATTTGAGACGAATTTATTGAATTTTCTTCGATAAGGTCACTGCCAAATTTTCTTTAAAACATTTTGGCATTTGACTGCTTTTCGGAATCTTTGAATAAGTCATGAAAATTCTGGTTGTCGATGATGATCCATTAACGCTGCATATGGTGGTGTACCGATTGCGTCAATGGGGGCATGAGGTTGTTTCATGTACAGACGGGGATTCTGCCTGGAACGTTCTGGAACATGGGATGGTCCCTAATGTCGCCATTCTTGACTGGATGATGCCTGGTTTGAACGGGCCGGAACTTTGTCAGAAAATCCGCTCAAAAAACGATTGTCCTTATGTCTATATTGTATTGTTGACGGGAAGAAACAATCCAGAAGATCTGATTGTGGGATTGGATGCTGGTGCCGATGATTATCTCACCAAACCCTTTCATTTGGGTGAGTTAGAAGCTCGGCTGCGGGCTGGGAAACGAATTGTAGACTTACAGAATGAGTTGATTTCTGCTCGTGAAACATTGCGAATTCAAGCCATGCAAGATCCATTAACCCAAATTCTCAATCATGGTGCTATTCTGGATGCGCTGTTGAGTGAGATTAATCGCGCGGAACGGGAGCAACAACCTTTAAGCCTCATTCTTGCTGATTTGGATGGGTTTAAGAATGTCAATGATTCTTATGGCCATGTAGCTGGCGATCAGGTGTTGATCGAAGTAGCAAGGCGGATGCGTAATTGCTTGCGTTCGTATGATGCTATCGGCCGGTATGGGGGAGAGGAATTCTTAGTAGTCTTGCCCAATAGCGATGAATCGCAGGCCATTCGGTTGGCAGAACGCATTCGAATCGCAATCTGCTCAGAGCCATTTCGATTCAATCATGTTGATTTGACGATTACGATTAGTCAAGGCCTAACCACATGGAACACTCCCGACTCGATTCCTATTGAACGGTTGATTCAAGCGGCTGATCGAGCCTTGTATGGTGTAAAAAATAGCGGACGAAACGGTGTCCAACATATTCAATTTGATCTTCACGACCACGAAACGTTTGCTCCCCTATTTGTCTCCCCGATTTCCAGTGAGTCATAATTATGGCGACCTTGCTTGTTGTTAATGACGATCCCGTACAACTTCATCTGCTTGCAAGTTTGCTGGAGCAAGACCATGACCAGGTCATTCGCTTTTCTTGTTCCAAGGCAGCTTGGGAGTGGCTTCAAGCTGGACATTCCCCAGATGGTATTGTGTTGGATCTGCATATGCCAGGTATAAATGGATGGCGATTTTGTGAACTGCTTCATACTGAGGGTCCACCAGGTTTTCCGGTACCTCCCGTTCTCATTGTGTCTGCTACGTATTCTGGAGCAGATGTTGAGGATGTATTATCTGCGATGGGAGCCTCAGCCTTTTTGGCATTACCCGCAGAGCCGACATGCATTCGAGAGCAGGTGAGGCAATTGCTTAACAATGCATCTTCTGCAAAAGGTTTCCATGTCTGGGTCAATACTTCCAATGAATCAGAAATGGCTCGTATCCGTTCAACTTTTGTTTCACGTGGCTGGCAGGTCCATGGTTGGTGCGATAGCACACAGATGCAGACTGCCACGGAATTGTCAGTTCCGGATATCATCATTATTGATTGTCCGGTTGCGAATGTTATGACTTTGGATAGTCTACGTTGGTGTCGACGTACCTATCCTGATGCTCTCTGTCTGGTCTTGGGACCTCATGCGGACATGCATGAACTCTCCATCAGTGATCATCCGGACGCATGGTTGCCCAAGGGTTGTGATATGCAAAATCTTTTGGCTCTTTGCGAAAAGTGGCGTTGGGAGCGTGCCTTAACTCGAATCGAACATCTTCTCGAAATACGGACAAGTGATTTAAAAGATTCTGAAGCACAATTTCGAGGATTATTCGAAATGCTTCCAGATATTCTGGTTATCTATGATGAGCAGGGTATCATTCAACACATCAATTCCTGTGGCGCCGAACAATTGGGCTATGCGGCAAAGGATTTGATTGGTTCGTCCCTGGTCAGTATTCAAAGTCCGAACATGATTGCTTCATTTGCTGGGGAAGCGGATTTGGGTCACAGATTCTCGAACTGGGGGGAAGCATCGTTGCGGACCAAGGATGGCCTAGATCTCCCCGTAGAGCACATGGAACGAATTGTGCCCTTTCAAGGCAAGCGACAAACGCTATTTGTGGCTCGCGATATGACGACTCGTCTGCAAATGGCTCATGAAAATGCCGTTTTGGAACAACAGTTACGCCAAGTACAAAAGATGGAGGCTGTGGGTCGACTTGCTTCGGGTGTGGCTCATGATATGAATAACATCTTAACTGCCATCCTTGCACATGCCGGACTCTTAAAAGCTCAAGGGCATCGCACCGATCCTTCCTGGAAAGCCGGAGATGTCATTGAAAAAGCCGTACATCGGGGAAAGGAACTCACCTCGCAATTGTTAGGGTTTGCTCGTCAAGGGAAACATCATCATGTTCCTGTGGATATTCATAGCGTGATCCAAGAGGTGACTGGATTATTGGGTCGAACCGTGAATAAAGGCATTACCTTGAAAACCGATTTGATCGCTGATGAGCCTTGGGTATTAGGGGACCCCAACCAATTGTACCAAGTGTTAATGAACTTGGCGGTGAATGCGTCAGATGCGATGTCCAGCAAAGGCGAATTGATTTTTCATACGAGTAACGAGACCGTGTCGGCGTCACAGGCGTCAACTATCCCAGGGTTGACGGCAGGAGATTACGTCGTGGTACGTGTTGTCGATACAGGAGAAGGCATGGCGCAAGATGTGTTAGCTCATATCTTTGAGCCGTTCTTTACTACAAAAGAGCAAGGTAAAGGGACTGGGATGGGTTTGGCCATGGTGTATGGCATCGTTAAAAATCATCATGGGTATATCGGAGTGACCAGCACGTTGGGGGCGGGTACGACGATTCGGGTTTACCTCCCGTCTGTATTGTGTGATGAGCCATCAATGATATCCTCAAGGATGGCTATGCCTTCGGAGGCTACCGGTCATGTGTTGATCGTTGATGATGAAGAAGCCGTTGCTGAGGCGGCCCAGGCCATTCTTGAGTATTTAGGCTATTCTACCACTATTCGGTTGAGTGGGCCGGAAGCTCTCGCGTATCTTCAGGATGATACGCATTCTGTAGATTTGGTGGTGTTGGATATGGTTATGCCGGATATGACTGGGCCAGAATGTTTTGCTGAAGTTCGACGGATTCGGCCGGAAAGCAAGATTCTCTTGTGTACTGGCTACGATCGCAACCATGCCGTACAAGAGTTGCTGAATGAAGGGATGGTGGGTTTTATTCAAAAACCATATGATTTGGATGATTTAGCTCAAATCTGTGCCAATATGCTGAAACAACCATTGTCGATGGAACCTTGTTTGTCCGGGAATAAAACCTAATTACCAATAGAAGACCGTGTCCGGAGATGTCGATTGGTCTTCAAAACTTCTAGGAGTGTAACACATGATGAAGATACGTACCGGACGGTTTGGTGAAATTGAGGTATCAAAGGATACTTTGTTGACATTCCCCACTGGGATCGTAGGTTTTCCGGCGGTTCGACAATTTGTGGTGCTCGATGTGGCAGAAGATTGTCAGTACCAATGGTTTCAAGCTGTGAACGAGCCTGATTTAGCATTTGTCATCATTGATGTCCATCTGCTTGATCCCAATTTTCAAGTCGAATTATCTGATGAGGGTTTAGAGGAATTGGAACTTGCTCAAACAGATCCGGTTTTGATCATGGCAGTCGTTACCATTCCCTCGGGACAACCAGAGCAAGCCACAGCTAACCTGCGGGCACCATTGGTAGTGAACTTGAGAACGCGAAAGGGGAAACAACCAATTTTGCATGAATCTATTCCGTTGCGTTTCCCGTTGATTTCGGAGGGAGAACCCGATCAACCAGAAGGTCATCTAGTGACTCAGTCGGCCTCGGTCTAGTAGCGATTGTTATGGTTAAGGTAATTCAGTTGCCAGTATCCCTTACTTAGCCAAGGAAGGCACTATGCTAATACTAACTAGAAAAAAAGATGAAGCCATTCGTCTTGGTGAAGATATACGAATTGTCCTGGTGCAAATCAAGGGAGGGCAAGTTCGGCTCGGCATTGAATGCCCTTCTCATATGCGGGTTCTGCGCGAAGAACTCTACGAAGCCGTTCGCCAAGAAAACCTCAATGCGCTTTCAGTGGATCCTTCCCAAGTAAAAGCGCTGCCCAAAGGTCTGAAAATTCATCCTAAAAGCTAAAAGTCACAGTCTCGCACTTCATTTTTTCCTATTCTGATTGTTACAAACAGTCCCCTACTGTTTTAGTTTCTTGTCTCGGTTTTTCTCTAACCCACATTGGACAATTTAATTTTTTCCCCACAATAGGAAAAAACATCCTAGCAGTTTGAGAATTACTGTAGGGTTGATTCGCGGTTGATCGATTCCTCTATGGCATAAAGCTTGCGTTTACTCAGGATGGGAATCTCAGGAGGTAATTAAATGAAAATATTAGTGACTGGTGGAGCAGGCTACCTTGGGTCCATTCTGGTGCCGGCTCTACTTGAACAAGGGCATCAAGTAACCGTTTTGGATAGTTTGATGTACCAACAAAGTAGTTTATTGGGATGTTGTGCTCTTTCGAACTTTGAATTTATTAAAGGGGATTGCCGAGATGAGCGGATTGTCCATGACCTGGTACGAGATAAAGAATATATTATTCCTCTGGCTGCATTAGTCGGTGCCCCGCTTTGCGACCAAGATTCAATCGGAGCCTGGTCCGTGAATTTTGAAGCCGTACAATGCCTAGGTAAACTGGTAAGTTCCGCCCAACGCATTATCTTTCCCGTGACCAATAGTGGATATGGAATAGGGGAATCAGGGAAATTTTGTACAGAAGAAACACCATTGCGTCCAATTAGTCTTTATGGAGAAACGAAGGTTAAAGCAGAACATGTTCTCCTGGAGCGGGATAATACGATTTCACTTCGGTTGGCTACCGTATTCGGTGCCTCTCCACGAATGCGAATTGACCTCTTAGTGAATAATTTTGTGTATCGTGCTGTTCATGACAAAGCTGTCGTCGTATTTGAAGGGCATTTTAAACGAAACTATATTCATATTCGTGATGTGACGAAGGCCTTTCTGCATGCTATACAACATTTTGAAGCTATGAAAGGGAAACCGTATAACGTTGGGCTGGATAATGCCAATCTTTCGAAAGTTGAACTTTGTCAAGAAATAAAAAAAGTCATTCCTACGTTTGCTTTTTTTGAAGCACCTATCGGGGAAGATCCTGATAAACGGGATTACATTGTGTCTAATGCCAGAATTCTAGAAACAGGATTTCGTCCCGATTGGACGATTGAGTTGGGCATTCGAGAGCTTATGAAATGTTTTCGAATGCTCGGAATGAGAGCGCATAGCAATGTTTGATGTGAAAAGGTTCACAGGCCTACCCGGAGATGAGGAGTTAGGAAGCCTGAGTGCCGTCATTCTGGCGGGAGGGTTGGGCACTCGATTGCGATCCTTGGTCCATGATCGACCGAAGGTGATGGCTATGGTCGCAGGACGTCCGTTTGTAGAGTGGTTAGTGTTATCACTTCAATCAGCAGGCATTCGGCATATTGTTTTTTGTGTGGGGTATTTAGGAGATATGATCAAGGAGTATTTTCAAGATGGAACCGATTGGGGTATACGGATCGATTATTCTTGTGAATTGGCACTTCAAGGTACTGGAGGGGCACTCCGGGAATGTCTTCCATATGTTCAATCAAATCCGGTATTAATCCTGAATGGAGATTCGTTCTGCCAGGTGAATATCGCTAAATATTTGCGGTGGCATTTTTCTATTCCGCGCGCGGCATCAATGGTGGTCGTAAAGACTGATAATGCAGAGCGTTTTGGATCAGTCCGAATGGGTAAAAACGGCTTGGTCGAAAATTTCAAGGAAAAAACGTCAAAGCTTGATAGTGCTTGGATTAATGCAGGAATGTATATTTTATCCAGAGAAATATTGGCATCAATACCCCTGAACCGTCCTGCTTCGTTAGAAAAGGAAGTGTTGCCGCTATGGGTACATAGAGGGCTATGGGGGTTCCCGACTCATGGAGCATTTGTGGATATGGGGACACCAACGGGTTTGCGCGAGGCTGAAAGTGTTTTTGCCGCTTTAGTAACTTGAAGTCTACGATCTAGTCCTACCAGAAAAATCTGTAAGTTTTTCTTCCACAATCTTTTTTAACAGAAAAAATTTTAAGGTAACAAGGGGAAATCTTCCCTCAGGAAAATTTTGCCTAGTTTCAATATAGATGAATGTTTCTGGAAAAGTTTGGTGTGTACCTATAAGAACCGTTTTTCTGTGTTATCGATGCAAGCAGTTAATGGTCTTAAAATTGCTTATGCATGATTGTATTCTTAATATTTGTTCATGTTGGTTTTGGTTGATAAGCCATAGGGAACACTGATGATTATTAGCCGTACCCCCTTTCGTATTTCCTTTTTTGGAGGAGGTACCGACTATCCTGCTTGGTATCGAAAACATGGTGGTGCGGTTCTTACCTCAACCATAAATAAATACTGCTATATCATGTGCCGGTATCTGCCTCCGTTTTTTGAGCATAAATTTGCCATACGATATTCAAAAATTGAAACACGTCATCATATTGATGAAATTGAACATCCTGCCGTTCGCGAGGTGCTGCGTTATTTGAATTTCAGTAGAGGGGTTGAAATTAACCACGATGGGGATGTTCCGGCTAGAAGTGGCATGGGATCCAGTTCATCCTTTACCGTCGGACTTATTCATGCTTTATATGCGCTTCAAGGACAAATGCCCAGTAAGTTGCAACTCACTCGGGAGAGTTCTTTGATTGAGCAAGAGCGAATAAATGAGACCGTGGGTTCTCAGGATCAAGCCGCCGTGGCTTATGGTGGTCTGAATCATATAGTTTTTCATCAAAATGAAGAACTTTCCGTTCGGCCGCTCACAATTTCACGAGATCGAGCGCGCGAGCTGAACTCTCATCTCATGTTGTTCTATACGGGTATCCAGCGTACAGCCTCTAATATTGCGGAAAGCTATACAAACGGGTTCGAAGAAAAAAGAAGACAATTGCGAATTATGCAAGATTTGGTCGACGAAGGAATTTCGATATTAGGGAGTGGGAAGGATATTCTAAGTTTTGGAGACTTGCTCCACGAGGCATGGGAAATGAAAAGAAATTTAAGTCCCTTGGTCTCCAATCAGGAAATCGATGATATTTACAGGCTAGCCAATTTAGCTGGGGCAATTGGAGGGAAAATTACCGGTGCTGGGGGTGGCGGCTTTATGTTGCTCTTTGTCCCTCCTTCGAGACAGAAGGTTGTGAAAGAAAAATTGCAACAGCTCATTCATGTTCCATTTCGTTTTGAGTTTTCGGGAAGCCAAATTATTTTTTGTGATCCAGAGGAGGATTATTCCGCCGAAGAGATTCGGCGCGACCATATGCCCATTCAAATGTTCCGTGAGCTGGCTATTCCGACTATCGGAGGTCAAATGGATTCAATATGAGATCTGACTGTGTTGAATTATCATCGACCGTTTCTAGTCTTTGTACCCAAGATTTGACCAGGAAGGCCAACCGGTTGCGAGCCACCTGTGTACAGTTGGCTCATGACGGCCATGAGGGACATTTGAATGGGGCGTTAAGTTGCCTGGATTTGTTAATTGCACTTTTTTACGGATGGCTGAAAATCAATCCAAATCATCCCAAAGATTCAAATCGAGATCGGTTTATTTTTAGCAAAGGACATGCTTGTACCGCCCTGTATGCAGTTCTTGCTGAACTGAAATTTTTTCCAATGGAATGGCTTAGGAAATATGCCAAGAATCACTCTCCTCTTCCGAGTCATCCTTGTGTGCATGCGCTCCCACTTTTGGACTGGTCATCGGGAAGTTTGGGGCACGGTCTTGGAATTGCGACGGGTATGAGTTATGGATTGAAGTTGAAGGGCAGTCATGCGCGTGTTCTCGCTTTCCTCAGTGATGGAGAATGTAATGAAGGTAGCACTTGGGAGGGGGCCATGTTTGCAGCTGCAAAGGAATTAGAGAATCTGCTGGTAGTGGTCGATTACAACCGCATTCAATCGGTCGGTCGGACTGATGAACTCAATGGCTTCACGTCATTGGAGGAAAAATTTAAGGCCTTTGGTTGGGGAGCTACTACGGTAGACGGGCATAATTTTTCGGACATTTTTAGTGCGCTGGACCACTTTCCTTTTGAGCCCGGAAAACCTTCCGCACTCATTGCGAAAACAACTGCTGGGCGTGGAGTGAGTTTCATGGAAGACCAAGTTTTATGGCATTACCGTGTTCCTTCTGTTGAAGATGTGCAACGCGCTTTGGATGAACTAGGTGAGTTTCCCATATATTCCCAGGAGAAAGTTGTAGCATGAGACAGGCGTTTGCGACCAGTTTGGTGAAGGAAGCAGAACAAAACCCCCAGGTGACCTTTCTGACCGGGGATCTTGGTTTTCAGGTGTTTGATGAGTTTTCCAGAAAATTTGGTTCACGATATATCAATGTTGGAGTTGCTGAGGCCCAATTGATCAACTTAGCAGCGGGAATGGCTGCAGAAGGATGGCGTCCGATCGCATATTCCATTGCCTCATTTGCGACAGCTCGGCCATTCGAGCAAATTCGCTATTGCATCAGTTATCCGAATTTGCCTGTGACCCTCATCGGGGCTGGCCGAGGATTTACGTATTCGACAAGTGGGGTGTCGCACCATGCTCTTGATGACATTGGTCTGATGACATTACTTCCCAATATGACGGTGGTTATTCCTGGGGATCCAGCGGAAATCGAAGAACTTTTTCCCCAAATCCTAGGATGTTCTGGCCCGGTATACTTTACTGTCGGGCGTTTTGGGGAGCCCCGGTACGAGGCAGAAGAGGCTCCTATTCTAGGAAAGGCGCGCTTGATTACAGGTGGCCAACGGATTGCCATTATCAGTACTGGGGAAATTATTCATGAAGTGTTAAGCGCCGTGAATATTCTTCATGATGAAAATATTAATCCTCTGTTATATCAAATGCACACGATTAAACCTCTCGACACGGTTTCATTGAGCAATATCGCTGAACAAGTTCGGACAATCTTGGTAGTAGAGGAGCATGTTCCCAATGGGGGGCTTTGGGCAGCCATCACTCAGTGGAACGCCATGCGGGATAACCCCGTTCGATTGAAACGGCTGGGTCCTCCCGATGCCTTTGTCTTAGGTAATCTCAATCGTGAGGATGTCAGAAAAAAAATAGGATGTGATTCACAAACGATTGTTAATGCCTGTCGAATGTTATGGAATTCATGAGCAACAAAAACAAGAGGGCAATGTGACATATCAGAAAATCCTTGTTACCGGCGGGTCGGGGCTCTTGGGGACAGGGCTTAAAGCGATAGCAACACAATATCCAGAACGAACATTTATCTTCCTCAGTTCTCGTGATTGTAATCTGACAAAATTTGAAGAAGTGCAGCATTGCGTAACGAGTCATTCTCCTGATGCCATCATACATTTTGCCGCTTTGAGTGGGGGCGTGCAGTACAGTACAAAATATCCGGCTACATTATTACGAGACAATATTCTCATGAATTCGAATGTCCTCGAAGCTTCACGACTCAATCATGTGAAGAAAACGGTAATGACGCTTTCAACTGGTATGTACCCGACAAATGCGCCAAATCCGATCAAAGAGGAATACATGCATGATGGACATCCTCATGAATCCAATTACAGTTATTCCTTTGCTAAGCGATTAATCGATCCAAGTATTAAAGCTTATCGAGCTGAATACGGTATGAACGTAATCGGATTGATATCCAATGGAATTTTTGGTGAAAACGCGAATTTTCGCCCGGAAGAATCCATTATGCTGGCCGCCCTCATTCGACGTTTTTATGAAAACAAGAATACAGGCACCATAATTGAGATTTGGGGAGATGGATCACCGTTGCGGGAATACACCTATTCCCAGGATATGGCACGGGCTTTTATGTGGTGCTTGGATCACTATGATCATTCACAGACACTGAACATCGGGTCTACGGAAGAACATTCAGTGAAAGAAACCGCATTTATGATCGCTGATATTATGAATGTTGATCGAAATCGAATTAAGTTCGATATCTCCAAGCCCAGTGGTATCCATAAGAAAAGTACGGATAACTCACGATTTCTCTCGTTGTCAAAATTTCAGTATACCCCCTTTCGGGCTGGACTTGAGAAAACCATTGAATGGTTCTCAAAAAATTATCATCAGCCTGAGGCGGTGCGGTTGTAAGCGGAGGTCGTTGGTGCAATACAGACCGCTTGGGAAAACCGGAATTATCGTTTCTGAGGTTGGGTTTGGTACGTGGGGTTTGGGTGGAAATGCGTACGGACCGGCCGATGATCATCTGTCTATTCAGGCTCTTCAAACAGCATATGATCAGGGTATTACATTTTTTGATACCTCTGATCTTTATGGCGATGGACGCAGTGAGGAAGTTTTAGGCCAGGCGCTCCACGATGTCAGAGAAAGAGTCGTGATCTGCTCAAAAATCGGCCTTCTTCCTCATACGGGGTTTTCGATGCCCTATGATTTCTCCCCCCGGTATATTCGACAAGGTATCCAAAACAGTTTAAGACGCCTAAAGACTAGTTACATTGATTTGTACCTTCTCCATAGCCCCACAATGGAATTTTTAGCAAAACATCCTGAAACGTTAGAAGTCATGGCTGAACTTCAGGAGGCAGATCTTATTCGAAATTATGGAATCTCTGTACGATCTCCCGCTGATGGGATCTTGGCCATTCAGCAGTTTGACATCGGGGCAATTGAAGTGAATTTCAACCTCATTGATCAAAGAGCTCTTGAAAATGGGTTATTTGGGCTCGCGCAAAAAGAACAGACAGGGATTATTGTTCGTACTCCTCTATGTTTCGGGTACTTAACAGGGCAGCTTCGAGGCGATGAACAGTTTGAAGGTATCGATCACCGAGCCAACTGGCCCACGAGTCAATTGCAACGTTGGGCGAAGGCTCCGGAATGTTTTTCATCGATAGCAAAATATAGAAAATCGACTATCGGACAGCTGGCTCTTCGTTTTTGCCTCGATCAAGTAGGTATTTCAACAGTGATCCCGGGCATGATGAATTCCGATCAGGTTTTGGAAAATGTGTTGAGCAGCCAACTTGAAGGTCTGACTGACGAAGAAAATTCTCAAATACATCGTATTTACCAAGCGAATTCCTTTTATGACGAAAACGCCAAACAAGAAAGTCTTAGAGCATGATAGCCGATCCTTCACGATTTACTGAGCCGTCGCGGACAACTGTCAATGAGATTCAATTCCGAAGCGCTCTTGAAGCCTATTTTCGAGACAGTATAGGAACAAATGTCGAGAAACTTCAAAATTTTGCTAAATACGTTCCCACTCAAGACCTCAGGAAATTTATTTGTCGTTATGAATTGTTTAATCGCATCTTGTCGGTACATGGTTCCATTGTCGAGTGCGGTGTTCTCTATGGTGGAGGGTTGATGACGTGGGCTCAACTCAGTGAAATGTTTGAGCCGCTCAATCACCTTCGTAATGTGATTGGGTTCGATACTTTTGCTGGGTTTGTCTCAATGTCCAAAAAAGATCAAACAGGTCTTGCGATTCAAGCAAAAACCGGAGGGCTCAATAGTAATGCATATGAAGATTTGTGCAAAAGCATAGAGTTGTATAACCAAAATCGTTTTCTTTGTCACATTGATAAAGTCAAGCTTGTGAAAGGTGATATCGCAGAAACTCTTCCTGCTTATCTAGAGACGAATCCTCATCTTGTTGTGAGTTTATTGTGGTTGGATTTAGATATTTTCGAGCCAACGGCAATCGCGCTGCGCCATTTAATTCAAAGAATTCCTAAGGGTGGGATCATAGCATTTGATGAGCTTAATCATGAAATGTGGCCAGGTGAAACCATCGCGGTGATGGAAGAGATTGGAATTAATACTTTACATCTTCAACGTTTTCCTTTTGGGGGCACTATGTCTTATGCCGTCATGGAATAAACCTCTCCAATAAAATTTTGAAAGCTAGAAAGAGTTTCTATTATGAAAATAGACGATCAAGGGCCTGGCCAAGTGTATTTTAATGAATATAACCCCTTCATAGGAAATGCAGCGTATCTTCCTTTGACTTCTGGGAAACTTCAGGCTTATGCGTTGACCTGTGAAGAAATTGCCAAGCAGTATGAATTCATGCCGTATCTGTTCCACATTGATACGCCCTTAGCAATTTTAAAGCAATATGACAATCCTCGCATAGCCGCCTTTTCTGCTGCTATCTGGAATGAGCAGCTGTGTCTTCATGTTGCCAAGGAAGTGAAAACCCGTTGGCCAGGCTGTCTTATCATTTTTGGTGGCACCCAAGTTCCGCATAACCCGGTTACTTATATGGAACAGCATCCGTTTATCGATATTGCTGTTCGCGGTGAGGGAGAAGAGCCATTTAAAGAGGTGTTGCAACGATATCTTTCCTCTCATGATTTTAGTGGGATCGGTGGAGTGACATGGCGAAATCGGGTTTCCGGGAAGCCAGAATACAATGCAGATATGGGAAATTTGGCAAAGGATTTAGATGTCTATCCTTCCCCTTATTTATTAGGTTTGTATGATTTTCTTGTACAAAGTCGCAAGGACTTAACATTTCAGACAATTATTGAAACGAATCGTGGCTGTCCGTTTGCCTGTACATTTTGTTATTGGGGCAAAGGGGGCTTGAGCCGAAAATACCGGTTTTTCAGTTTGGAACGTGTCGCTGCGGAGATTGAGTGGATTGGAAAAAATCATATCGCCTTTGTCTATAACGCAGATTCTAACTTTGGTATGCATCGACGAGACGAGGAGATCGCTGATTTATTGGTGACTGCGAGACGAACCTATGGATTTCCAGAAAAAGTCGTCAATTTGTATGGAAAAAATACGGATATGCGGATTTATGATATTGCCAAAAAACTGTATCTGAGTGGAATGCACAAAGGACTTGGTCTGTCTCGCCAAAGTATGGATCAGGAGACCTTAGCGAAGACCAAGCGAGGAAATATCAAAATTTCTGTTTATAAGTCTTTGCAAGAAAAATTTGAAGCCGATGGAATACCGACATTTTGCGAATTGATTTTAGGGCTGCCTGGCGAAACCTATGAATCTTTCTCCAAGGGGATAAGTGACCTTCTCGAAGCCTCCTTGACTTGCCAGCTGATTATTGTGCTCTGTGAGGTCTATCCTAATACTGAAATGGGTGACCCGGCTTATATCAAAAAGCATGGCATCATTTCCCGTCAAAATGTGAGCTATGGTGTGCACAGTGTCGTTCAGGATGAGAAATGGGTCACAGAGTATATTGATTATGTGATTGGTACCCAATCTATGCCTATTGACCGGTGGAAAGAAGCTGGGAAACTTGCATGGACGACCATGGCACTCACGAGTCTACGTCTCGGGTATTACGTATTGCATTATCTCCATCAACGATTTGGAGTTGAGTATATAGACTTCATTGAATTTTTGTCTCAAGGAAAAATGCGGAAGGGAACAGCCTCATTATGGCAGGAAGAATTAGGGCATTATGAAGCATTTATGGAACAATTGATTGCCGGGCAAGGTCGAGCCGTGATACTCCCCGAGTTTGGCGATATCTATTGGGCAATTGAAGAAGCGAGTTTTTTACGCATTGCCAATCAATCTGAGCGATTTTACAAAGAAATGGTCGATGTGGTGGGACAGTTTCTGACATTAAAGCAAATAGGCTATGACCAACAAGAGGTAAGCGAAGCGGTGATGTACCAATTTCTTCGTGTTCCATCCATAAAGGCATCATCAAAATCTGAGTATGTATTTCAATTTAATTTCCCAGAATTTTTTGAGAAAATGACATCTAAGAACCCAATCAATGTGACGCGTGAGTTGCAAAGATTGTTCGTCAATGAAGAAGTGAAAAAAATGGATAAGATGCAATTTGCGCAGGAACGCTTGCTTTGGGGACGACGTGGGGGGAAGTTTGAAAGGTCAGTTGGCTGGGAAAAAACGAATGAGCTTCATGGCTCTTCTGAAGGAACGCCAGTAGGTGATCTCGAAAATGCGCTTTCAATATCGTCATAACAGCATTGAAGAACGGAATCAGCACCTCTGGCAATATCTATGAACATTTTTATTCCTCATTTGGAATAACTCCTCATCACCTAACAATGAGTTTCCCTGTGAATGTACAAAAAACCCTATCCCCAATGAATTTATACCAACGAAAGGAGAAAGGTGTTGGGCAAGTCAAAAGCTCTACTCAGGGCAAGACTTTGTGCTTGGGGATTGAGGAATTCTCGGCCTTGTTTGGAGTGGAGGTTGCAGACCTTGATGAAGAAACCATGGAAATCATTGAATCACTTGATTTCCGATATCGCACCCTTTCAGAAAATGAACGAGATCAAATCCTTCTGAAGATCATCAAGGAACTTTATTGCGGCGAAATCGTTGTTTCGGGGGAGGATCGAAAATCTGATTGGGAAAAAGGGTGGGGAGAAAATCTTCAAGCCCTTATTGAATCAGATTACGATCTTGATAGTCTTATCCCTCGATATTTCAAGAGGAATGTTCCGGTTCGGCTGAACGGAGAGTATGTGATGCCTGTCGGAACCGATTTTGTTTTGAATTGCACCAAAGTCTTTCGATCTTGGTTATTTCGGAAATACCTTAAGAATGCTGAATCTATATACGAATTTGGATGCGGTCCAGGTTCGCATCTTGCTTTTCTTGCTGGGCTGTATCCAGGAAAAAAATTCTATGGTTTAGATTGGGCTGAGTCATCTCAGGAGATTCTTGGGCATCTGGCGAAGCAGTTCTGCTGGTCAATGAAGGGAATTCATTTCGATTTCTTTCAGCCTGATTATGATTTTTACCTTGCAGAGAATAGTGCTGTTTTAACTTTTGGTGCCTTGGAACAGGTTGGCGAACGATTCGAAAAGTTTCTTCAGTACATTCTTCACCAAAGGCCAACTCTCTGTATTAACGTGGAGTGCATTAACGAATTTTACCAGGCAAACAACCTCCCAGATTTTTTGGCTTTACAATATCATCATCGTCGAAACTATTTGTCGAATTACTTATCCCGTTTAGGCCAATTGGAATCGGAGGGGAGTGTAAAGATCCTAAAGGCCCATCACCAACCATTTGGGAATATCTATAACGATACCCATTCCTACATTATTTGGGTGCCGGTCTAACGGGTTAGTGTTACAGATACTCACACTAGAGGCGTGATATGGAAATTGCGTCAACTCAACTTCAAGGGGTGCGCCTACTGAAGCCATGTACGATTTTTGAAGATTTCCGAGGAACCTATATTGAACTTTTCAATCGCCAACTTTTTCTAAACGCTGGCATTGATACTGATTTTGTTCAAGATGACGTCTCTGTTTCTTCAAAGCATGTGTTGCGAGGTATTCATGGCGATTCGGTAACTACGAAGCTCATTTCTTGCCTGTTAGGACGATTTTATTTGGTGGTGGTCAATAATGATCCGGATTCTTCTGAATATCGAAAATGGCAATCCTTCGTTCTTTCAGACGCGAATAAATTGCAAGTTTTGATTCCACCAAAGTTTGGAATAGGTCATCTCGTCCTAAGTGAAAGTGCAATTTTTCATTACAAACAGTCAACGTATTACGACCGTGAAACACAATTTACCTTGCTATGGAACGACCCAGGTCTGGATGTTTGGTGGCCAGTGGCCCAGCCAATTTTGTCAAGACGAGATTTGGGATTTGAGTGATCGAGGATTACTTTAATAGGGCCTACAGAAACGCTTTAAAGGTTCAATGATTTCAGCCCAACTGCTTCTCTCCAAAAATTAGTCATGCGCGTCCTTTTAATACAACTAGAATTTCCCATTTGGAAAGCAGCCAAATCATGGGGATATTCAGGTCATTTTGGGCTTGAAGAAGGTTTTCATGCACATCAAATCGAAACGTTTATCATTCCGGCTTGGGGATTAGTACAGGCGAATTCTCACCTGTCCTGGCTGCATTATGCGAAAGAATTATGCAAGAACAAAAATTTCGATCAAGTCTGGCTATGGCTAGTCCACTGTGAATATCGCCAGGAATTTTTGGACTGGGTTAAGACATTAGCCCCCATACGAGTGGGATGTCTCTACGAGTCCTTGAGTTATACCAGCGAGGAATGTATACAGAATCCCAAATTAGAGACGCGAAGAGCTGATGTCTGCCAGCAAATGCAGGGTTTAACTCATATTATTTGCTCAGATGAATGCGATGCGTCTTATATTCAGGAACAGGGAATTGCTCAAGCGATATGGTCTCCAACTTTTGTCCCGCGACGATTTGTAAGTGAGGAATATGTATCACCTCTTAATTTGCGGCCAGCTTTTTGGGGTGCATTGTATAGTGAAGAGCGCCGTCAATGGCTTCAAAAATCTAATCTGATTAACTTATTAGCTCGTCCTGCTTCACCCGAAGACGCAACGGGGTATCCCTTGCAATTTGATCGATTGCAGCAAGCCACTCTAAATCATTTTCAACAAGGTCTTCCTGTTGACGAGGAGGTTCTCCGGCAATATGTCGATGACTTGCGAAAAATCCGACAGGGAGCCTTTGCTTCATGGATGAAAGGCTTAAGGGAATGGAACGGAATCGTCAATTTCCCAAGCTTTGGAAAGGTCTATACCAGTCGAGTTGCCGAGTCCATGGCAGCGGGAAGCCCCGCCATTTCATGGGAGGTTCCTAATCGTCCTAGAAATAAAGCGCTTTTTGAAGATGGGAAAGAAATTCTTCTTTATCAGAGGGATCAACCAGAACAACTCATTCAGCACATATTGAATTTACAAAACACCCCTAAATTGGCCAAGTCTCTGGTGGATCATGCCAGAGAAAAAATCAAGCGGTTTCATACCGCAGAGGTTCGTATCGGTCAAATTTTGCATTGGATACAAACTGGAAAAGAGCCTATGTATGGTGAAGGCTCATTGGCCCAGCTGGTAAGTCAACCCGACAATACTCCAGTCATTTGCGAAGAGGAATCCCGGAAAAGAGCGAAACCCCATACCACGGTCTTTATTATTACAGTTGGTGATAGCACTCTGGCCGCCTGTCAAGAGGCTATTCGACATCAAATTACCCAGTCCTTTGTTCTTGACCTTATTCGCAACGTTCATCCCATGAGTGCAGCTTTCCAAGAAATGATTAAGCGATGTGAGACCGAATATTTCATTCAGGTTGATGAAGACATGATATTGGAGCCAACGGCCGTTTCCTCTATGGAAGGAATGATGAGGAAGGCTCCTGATGATATTGGCATGATTTGTTTTCACCTCTATGATATTGATCGAAATGCCAATATTCAGGGAGTGAAAATCTATCGGACTGCGGCCATAAAATCTTTGGCGTTTAGAGACGTGAAGGCCTGCGAGATGGATTTGTTAGAACAAATGGGCCAACGAGGAATACGGTGGATTCTCCATCCTTCTGTTCAAGGGCGTCATGGAACGGCTTATTCTCCAGAGACGATCTATCGTCGATATAAGAGTATGTATGAAAAAGATATCCTAGAATGGAATGATGTCACAGAAGATATTTGCCATAAAGCCACGCAATTTCGTGAGACAGGGGATCTTCTTTCACTCTTCGCCCTGATGGGTGCAGTAGATGGAATCGTCAGCGTGCCGTACGCAAAAGATCAGGAAAAAGATTTTACGAAATATGATTTGAAAGCCTTGGAGATTTTTCGCCAGATCTTTTTGGAATCTCCGGTTTTTCCACTTCCATATGAAAAAGGACGAGGAATGAAACGGAAGTGTCTTAATCCGCCAATTCCTCTAGAGCAGGTTCAGTGGAAATCTCTGGAACAACCCCATTCTATGGAATTTCCTGAAAATCATTCCTGCCAATCCAAAAGGTCATTGGCGTCATTGGACAGATCAAAGATACACAAGAAACGAATCCTCTTAGCCTGCCAATTTTTTTGGCCATCGGTTGGAGGGGTGGAGACTGTCGTGGCTAACCTTGGCCGAGAATTAGTAAAGCAGGGCTATCAGGTTGATGTGGCGACTGTCGCGATGCCAAATCGGTCTCGCTCAGAATACCAGGGGATGCACATTATTTCTTTGGATGCGGCACGAAAGATAGGGCCTCGGAAAATCCCCTATCTTTGTTGGGAATTACACCAACTACTGAATTCCGGTGTCTATGGGTCTTGTGTCCTATTTGCCAATCCCCATAATTGGTTAATTACTTCCTTATTAATCGGGGATATTGCACCTCAAACTAATTTATTTATTCAATTACTCGTGAATAATGAAGGTTTTGAAGAATGGCGGAATGACCAATTATTTTGTGATCGGCTTGCCATGATTTTACATAAAATTACTGGAGCCCTGTCCTTGACTCAGGCGGGAATAGAGGCGGAGTTTATGAGACGGGTTGGTATTACACCAATATTTCTTCCCAATGCCACTACTCCAATCCTGCCGAGTATCGATTTTCGTGAAACGTATGACATAGACAAAGAAACGTTTCTTGTTTTGCATGTTGCTAATATTTGGAAAGTAAAAAACCACCTGGGGCTCCTTGACTCTTTCACGACAATTCCCCCTAATTGGAAATTGGTATTGATCGGTTTGCCTTATGATAAAGATGGTCCACAAGAAATGGAGTATAGCCTGAAAGTCATGAAGGCTCTTCAATATCGATCAGACATTCTCTATATTCCAGGATTACCCCACGAGGATGTTGCCGCGGCCATGAAAACAGCCAATGTGGTCGTGCTGGCTTCTCATGCCGAAATTTCCCCTATGGCGATTGTAGAAGCCATGAGTTATGGAATTCCATGGTTGGCCACTCCTGAATGTGGTGATGTGGCGGAAAAAGCTGGGGGAATTGTCGCACCTCTAGATCTTTTTCCCGCGATTCTGACGCTTCTAGAGCAGCAGCCGGAATTGGCTCTCGCGTTAGGAAAAGTAGGTTTTGCACATTGGCAAGCCAGCTTTAATTGGGATGTGGTCCGTGAAGGGTGGATTGAATTGGTAGATCAAGGGAGTCTTTCGAAGACCTATGAAATGCCACCAACAATCGCTCAACGAATGGATGACCTCCAGAGTCCAACTCAATAGACTATTGCACCCGACACTTTCTCAAAAGCGGGCCTGAATTTTTTTAAAGGGTTATTCACATGATGGCATAAACCATTCACCGTCTTGGTTATTGTATTGTTGTTTGTATTTTGGATGGTCTGGAAAATGTTTAGGCCGATAATGATGGTAAAGATCATTTGATCTGAGTGAAGGAGTGACTGATTACGATGTCTGACAATCAATTAGAGCAAAGAGAACGAGAAGACATGTTTTATACGGACTTATTTGTTCGCAGTGGGACTTGGTCAGGGTCAACTCCCAATGATGATGAACGGTTGCGTTGGGAAAAAATTAAAGGATTTTTGTCGGAAATTTTAGAACAACTATCTCGAAGAAATCACCAATCTCTACGTATTTTGGATGTAGGATGTGGGAGAGGGTGGTTAACGAATTTGCTGACAGAGTATGGGTATTGTGAAGGAATCGAACCAGTTAAAACCGTTGTAGAATATGCTAGGACATTGTTCCCCAATCTTGTCTTTCATGTAGGGTTTCCTGGAGATTTGCTGGTTTGTGACGATTTCCAACCCTATGATCTTATTGTGACTTCTGAGGTGATAGAGCATATTCCTAATATCCAAAAAAACAATTTTATTGACACCCTTCGAAGGTTATTGAAACCCAATGGTGCCGTAATTCTGACCACTCCGCGTGGGGAAGTCTGGGATCAATGGAAGAGTGTATCAACCCCCAACCAGCCGGTTGAGGATTGGATTACCGAATCAGACCTTCTGGATCGTTTTCAAAGCTGCGGGTTTTCATCGTTCGGGCACGAACAAATCTTCTTCGATCTTGGAAAGTTTCAATATGTCGACGCCCCCCCTCCTGGTGAGAGTACTCCCCCGGATAACATTATTGCCCTTTATCAAATTTGGGCATTCAGTATTGGAGTTGGCCTTCAAAAAATCGCCGAATCTTCAGACGTCCTTAATAACGGTGGTTGGACTCAAAATTCTGTCCCTGAGCACACTCCGGTTTCTGCTAGTTCCCAGATTCGTGACTCAGGTTCTGAACCCGATACTCCTCTGATTTCGGTCATTGTCCCGACTTTTAATCGTCCAGATATGTTGAAACGGGCTCTCCAAAGCATTGCCCAGCAAATCTTTACTGACTATGAAATTATCGTGGTAAATGATGGAGGTATTGACGTAGCCGATACTGTGACTTCTTTTAATGAGCGACATAACATTACGTGTATTCATCATGGGAAAAATCGTGGATTGGCTGCGGCACGAAACAGTGGAATTGGGGTGGCCAGAGGGAAATATATTGCGTATCTCGATGATGACGATCGTTTTGCTCCTGATCACTTGCAAACGCTGGTTTCATTTTTGGAACAAAGCCATCTCCGGATTGCTTATTCTGATGCTTGGCGAATTGTTCAGCGAATGGAACATGGGGAATATGTAGAAGTTGAGCGAAGTGTACCCTATTCGCATGACTTTAACCCGGATACGCTACTTATCTCAAACTATTTTCCGGTTCTTTGTGTCATGCATGAAAAGGCGTGTCTGGAAAAAACGGGTGGGTTTGATGAGACCTTAACAACTCATGAAGATTGGGATTTATGGATTCGATTGTCTCGTCATTTTCCCTTCGCGCATTTAAAACAAACGACGGCGGAATTCACTTGGAGAACGGATGGTAGTTCTATGACCAGCCGAATTACCGAGGACTTTTTACGGACCAAACGGTTGATTTATAAAAAGTATGAAGAGTATTTCCGTCTTCAACCTCATCTTATCCCTATTAAAGAAAAAGAATTGCAGGATTTAGAGAGTCGTTCAAAATCTCGAACGATAGAATGTTCTATTATTATCCCTTTATATAACATGGTAGAACTGACGAGACAGTGCCTTCTGAATTTGGCTCAAGTGACGACTGAGGTCCGCTATGAAGTGGTCCTCGTCGACAATCATTCCACCGATGGCACGAATCAATTACTTTCGTCGCTTGGAGGCGATGTCCAAATCATTCGAAACCCTAGTAATCTTGGGTTTGCCAAAGCCTGTAATCAGGGTGCCCGTGTGGCAAAGGGGGAACATTTAGTTTTTTTGAATAATGACACGATTCCTCTGAAAGGGTGGTTAGAGGCATTATTGGAAGAAGTTCGTTCTCATTCGGATGTCGATATTGTGGGGAGTAAATTATTGTATCCGGATAATACTATTCAACATGCTGGGGTCGTCCTTTCTCGAGGTCCCTTAACTCCATATCATGTTTTTCATAAGGCTTCGCCTGATTTGCCAGCTGTGAATATTCGAAAGGAATTTCAAGCGGTGACGGCCGCGTGCATGTTAGTACGAAAGAAAATCTTTGATGAACTTGGTGGATTTGATGAAGATTTTGTGAATGGGTTTGAAGATGTGGATTTTTGCTTAAGAGTTCGTCAGTTAGGAAAGAAAGTGGTGTATCAGCCTCAGAGTTGTTTGTATCATTTAGAAAGTCAATCACCGGGAAGAAAGAAGCATGATCTAACCAATGCCAAACGATTTATCGAACGGTGGAAGCATATGTGGCTGGTTGATGAGGATCTTGTGGCACATCAAGATGGGTATATCATTCAAAATGGTCTTAACGTCGAAGAATTCTATTCCTATTTGGTTCCGATATCTATGGTCAAAAATCTTAGTACATGGACATGTGTAGTTCGTCTTCAACAAGCATTACTCGGGCAGGCCTGTCAGCCCTTGGCGGATATGCCTAATCGTCATGAAGTTCGTGAATTGCTGACGAACAGTGACGCTTGGCCGAATGATATAGGAATATTGGAGTGGGTTGGGAGAGTCTGTGTGACCTTGCATTGCGAAACCGAAGCCGAAAAATTCTGGGAGAAACTGCTCTTACTCGGAGATCATCCCAATGCGAGATTGGGTCTTGCTCGAGCCCATCTGAAGAAAGGAAACTGTAATGAGGCCCAACAGCACCTTAATGCGCTGGCCCGTCATTTTAAGCCCCGAGAAGAAGGGTTTACCTTACAGGGAATTCTTTTAATGCAGCAGACCGACTATGTTCAAGCCAAGCAAGCCTTCGAGCAAGCGTTAGCTTTGGATGATGTTAGTACGAAAGCCCGAATGGGTTTGGGAATGGCCAATTTGGGTCTTGGTCAGGCTTTAGAGGCCTGGAGGAATTTTGAACAGATTTTGCGCACGGCGTCCGATGATGTCGAGGCCATGCGTTGTTTAATTCAAGCCGGCACAGCTTTGGAACGATGGGAAGACCTAGTTAGTCATTTACTGAGATTTGTCGAACGGAATCCGGCAGATTGTGATATGCGTTATGCTTTAGCAGGTTGTCAATTCCGTGCGGGCTTGTTGGATCAAGCCAAACAACAGGCGAATTGGTTGCGACTGGTTAAGCCCGGTTATAAAGGATTAGAAGATTTGGTCAACCTACTGCAAGCCGCACGGACTGAAGATCATTTGGTTTCGACACATTAGGAGGAAATTATTGCCGGGTCTAATCAGAGCATGCCTCGCGCACTGATTCTTCAATTAGCACGATTGGGTGACCTCATCCAATCTCTTCCAGCTATTACCTCTCTCCATTCTTCCTTTCCGAAATTGTCATTGGACCTCTTGTGTGCGGCACCCCTAGTTCCGTTAGGGCGAATTTTGCCTGGAATTCAGGGAGTTTATCCATGGGAAGGCGAGGAATGGCATCGACTGGCCATACGGGCAAACCTTGAACGGGAACACTTCATTGGAGCAGCGGAGCAGTATTTTGATCAATTCTCTTTTCCTGAATATTCCGTGGCCTACAACTTGAATAATCATCCCCGCAGTATTCTGGCTGCTCATTTATTGAGTACACGGGTGGTTGGCGCAGGTGATCAGGGGCCATTGAGTACAAGCCTCTCACCCTGGGTCGCCTATTTACGTCAAATTGCCCAAGAGCGTGGTACCAACCGGATTCATTTAGCCGATGCGTTTTGCGGGATTTGCGGGATAAGGCCCCCAACTGATTTGCCGACCATCAATATTAAAGAGATTAAGCTTCCCGGTGATATCGAACAGGTTGTCCAGTTGGGTTCTGGAATGCAAATAGGTCTGGTGTTAGGAGCAGGGGATTTCGAGCGACGGACTCCTCTAGTTGTCTGGAAGAATTTTTTAGAGTTTTGTACCGAGCACGTTCCTCATAGTCGAATTTTTTTAATTGGGGGAGGCGGAGAACGGGAAACGTCCTTGGTGTTAGAGCATTCCTTGAGTGATCGAAGCAGGAATCAGGTAATTAATTGTTGCGGTCGAACTAGCCTTCCCCAACTTGCGGCACTCCTTCATCATTGTCAATGGGTGGTAGGGTCGGATACTGGTCCGTTGCATTTAGGGGTGTTATGTGGAGCTCAGGCTATCGGGTGGTATTTCTCTCGCGCTCGCGTTCATGAAACTGGTCCGTATGGAGAGGGACATTGGGTGTGGCAAGCCGAAGAGCATCAAAGATCATTTATTGTTAATCAACAAAGCGATATTGGTATCGTTCCGGAACGGTGGCCAATCAAGGAAACTGTGGATTTGCTTCTTGAAAATGATAAAGGAGCTTTTCTTGAAGGATGGAGTCTTTGGAGGAGCCATCGGGATCGTTTGGGTGCGTACTATTGCGAAAATGATGCATCTCCAGGTTCTTATGGAGTGCGTGAACAGGTTTGGGAGCTATTGGGCCGTGAAACGATTAGATGTGAGACTTCTCCCTTAGAGTCTTCCGAAGTCTCGGTCATTTAAGTCTGCATTGTGTATTTCGGGGTGGGTTTTGTGAGTGTATGGGAAATGTAGCGTTACGATTATGAATATTTTGTTATTGGGAGCTTCGACTTTAGCACCCGGATTTAAAGAATTGGGTCATAATGTGTTGACGTGTACTACCGATGGAACTGGTACCATTAAAATCCAGGAATTTCCTACTTCTATTCAAAGAGTTTTTGCCCTATTGCCGGGTGGTTGGTATCCGGATTGTATCTTGCTTACGGATGACAGTACCTATCCTATGTTTTGGGGAATTGAGGATCTTGATCTTCCACTTGTCTGGTATGCCATTGATTCGCATATTCATCATGCTTGGCATCGGGCCTATGCGATCATTTTTGATTTCATCTTTTTAGCGCAAAAGGATTATCTCTCTCTATATGAACGTGATAGTGAAAGACAGGTAGTCAAATGGCTCCCATTATTTACCTTTCCCTTGTCACCAACAATTCGACCTTTTCCGGCCTTATATAATTTAAGTTTTGTAGGGAATGTAGATTCTCGTTGTAATCCAGAACGTCGGAAATTCATTGAGGCCATACAAGAACGTTATCCTCTGAATGTTGCGACTGGAGAATTTGTTTCTATTTTTACGCGGTCAAATATGGTGTTAAATCAATGTGCGTCAAATGATGTTAATTTTCGGACATTTGAAGCTATGGCATGTGGCAGTCTGTTGTTAATGGAACGCATTGGTAACGGATTAGAAGAATTATTTCAAGATAAAATTCACTTGGTTTTGTATGAAAAGGGTAATGTCGATCAGGTCGTAGATTTGGCTCGATATTATTCGCAACATAGTCAGGAAAGAGAAACGATTGCTCGAAGAGGACAAAAAGAAGTGTTAGAAAAACATACCTATGTTCATCGGGCTCAAAGGATTATGGCAGAGATTTTGGCCAAAGATACCAAACAGAAAATTGAACAACGTTTGGCAAGGTTAGGAGAAATTCGTAGTGTCCTGACACAAGTCAATGCTTATGTGTCGGCTCTGTATGAGTCGTATGTCCAATATGTTACCCCCGAATATAA
Organism: Nitrospirales bacterium; assembly: GCA_965223185.1. Taxonomy (GTDB): domain Bacteria; phylum Nitrospirota; class Nitrospiria; order Nitrospirales; family UBA8639; genus Nitrospira_E. The sequence goes on from OZ244988.1 coordinate 2,783,815, forward strand.
ACGTTTTCGGGAGTTGATCACCATCCGCGATAAATACAGATTGCAGGCGGCAACGTTGAGAACGGGGTAGAGCACGCTCGATTGGGGAAGTGGAGTTTTTCATTGGCCAAACGAGCCTGCAAATCTGACTTTTCTGAAGAACAGGGGGTCTTCAACCATGGGGGAAAAAATTGAAAAAGCAATGTAACGTTGAACCAAGGCGTGCTGAGGAAATATGAATACCTTTCAGGCAAATGTTTCATTGATTTCCAAGCAGAACCCTGAATTGGCTGCCAATCTTAGAGAGGCTCAAGGAGGGGTGCTTTCTATCGCTCGAGCCAAAAATGGTATGCCGTCGGCCACTGTGTCTGGATGGCAGATTCATAGTGCGTATGATCCCATGAGAGAAGCCGAAGGGTGGGCGTACCATCAAATTCAAGATTGGAAATTCGGTGAAACGCCTGTGGTTTTAGGAGTAGGTTTGCTGTACCACATAGAAGCGTTACTGGGGAAGTTGCCCCAAAATGTTCAAATTATCGTCGTAGTCCCTAATTTATCGGAATTGTTTGATGCCATTACTGCTCGGTCCTTAAGCGGGTGGGGAGATCGCATAGTATGGACTTGGGGTCATCCGAAACAGATGGTGCTTAAGGTGATACAGCAGTTAACGCGAATTCGGCTTCTATCCTATGAACCGGCTCTCCGCATCAATGTAGATGTATATGAGGCTTTCCGCTTAGAACTTCGTGAAGAGATAAGCAAACGAGCCAATGGAGCTCTTCATATTATGGTAGTTGGTCCTATTTATGGGGGTTCTCTCCCTATCGCTGGCTATGTGGTCCGAGCGTTGGAATCATTGGGGCATCGTGTGCGTTGGGTGGATCATAGTCTGCATTCTCCTGGTTACCATCATCTAGAAACCATTCGGGATAGTCGTCTTCGTCTCACTGTGCAGCAACGGTTTAGTGACACATTGGGGGTGGTGAGTCTGGCTCATGTGGCCGAGGACCCGCCTGATTTGGTTTTAGCAATGTCTCAAGCCCCTCTGTCGATGGCCGTACTTGAGCAAATGCGTCGAAAAAAAGTTTTAACCGCTATGTGGTTTGTAGAAAACTTCCGTCATCTTACCTATTGGCAACAGATGATTGATGGTTATGATTTTTGGTTTGTGATGCAGCAAGACACATGTATAGAAGCCTTTAAGCAAGCTGGAGCGTTACATGTATCTTATTTGCCGCTTGCTGCCGATCCAACTATTCATCAGCCTGTGGTCCTAACAACCTCCGAACAAAAAGAGTTTGGAGCAGATGTTTCTTTTTTGGGTGCAGGCTATCGTAATCGACGAGAAATTTTACCTGCTTTATTGGGTCAGGAGTGGTCTTTTAAATTATGGGGCAACGAATGGGAGCAGGCCGGAAGCTTGACTCAGGCTCTACAGCGAAATGGGGAGCGGATTGACACCTCCACGTGTGTCAAAATATTTAATGGAACGAAAGTCAATGTCAATCTTCATTCGTATACGGGGGAAGGATTTGATCCTGATGGGGATAGTGTGAATCCCCGCACATTTGAATTGGCCAGTTGTGGAGCCTTTCAAGTCATTGACCATCGAACCTCATTGCCTGAATTTTTTGATGCTTCAATGATGGCGATCATGAAGTCTCCAGGGGAGATAACTCCAATGGTCAGGAAATTTTTGCATGAACCCGAACAGCGAAGGGCCATGGCTCAATTGTCTCAACAACAGGTGTTCAATTCCCATACCTATGTCCATCGAATGCAAGAATTATTAAGTGCGATTGGTCTGGCCTGTCCTGACCGAATTGGGGGAATCCTACAAGGTGAACGTCAAGCCGACTCATTGCTGGCTCGTAGTGGTGCTGTTCCAGAATTGCGACCATTACTCGGCGGGTTTTCCGGGGATGAACGCGTTGAGCTTGTAGATGTGGCAAATAAAATTCGAGCAAAAGGCCCTGAGGCTGCCTTGACGCGTGGAGAATTGCTTCTCCTCATGATGGATGAATATCGTCAAGAAAAAAGAGATTTTTTGTGAAGCAAATTTTAATTATCAATATTACCCGTATGGGTGATCTTATTCAGATGATTCCCCTGTTATCGCGGTTGCACGAAGAATGTGGTATTGCAGCCATTGATGTGATTGTCGATAAAGAGTTTGCTCACGTGGCCGAATGTATTCCTGACATTCGCCAGGTATTTACGTATGATTTTCAACAATTAATGGATGAAACCCGAGTCTGTGCGCGCGATGTGGTCTCTATGTACCAAGAACTTTCTCAATGGGCTTCTCCATTGCTAGCTATTGGGTATGATCGGGTTATCAATTTGACCTTCAATCGCCGAAGTGCTTTTCTGACCAAATTTTTTGGATGCGCGGATGAGAGGGGTATGACGACCGCGCAGGATGGCAGTTTTTTGGTGAAAAATCCATGGTTGAAATATTTTCTTGATTTTCAAATGTATCGGCATGTCAATCGCTTTAATATTGTGGATTTGTTTTCGCTAGGAGGAAGCGGCCCAGGAAAATTTTCTCCTATCACATTATTTGTAAATCCTGAACAGGCTGATTGGGCTCGAACGTTTCTGCATCATTTTGGAACACCTGCTCATTGGGTGGCTGTTCAAGTGGGGGCCAGTGATCCAATGAAAGCATGGCGGCCAGAATATTTTGGACAATTGATGGCTCATCTCAGTCAGGACCTGGATGTGGGGTTTCTCCTTATTGGGAGTCAAAAAGAAGAATCCGCAGTAAAGAATGCGATTAATGTGTATCAAGAAGCTGGTGGACAAGGACTTATTTGTGAGGCGGTCGGCCAAACGACGATTCCTCAACTTGTTGCACTCTTGCAGCAATGTCATTTGATGGTCACGAATGATACGGGGCCTATGCATATTGCTGTTGGTGTTAAAACTCCTGTTGTGAATCTATCGGTAGGGCATGTGGATTTTCGGGAAACGGGACCTTATGGGATTGGGAATTGGGTCGTACAGCCTGATATTGAGTGTGGTCCCTGTGGATTCGACAAAATCTGTCCTCATCATGCATGTAAGGAGCGCATCGTTCCAAAGGAAATCGCGCGCCTCTGTTCGTCTCTTTTAACCAAAACATCTTTGCCGAGTTTTGCCTCGCAGATGCGGGTTTATGAGGGTGCGGTCGATGAAGATCAGCTTGGGACCTTTGTGTTGCGTTTTGGCCGGGAACCCAATCTTACGGCATGGTATGGAACCTATTGGCGGCGTTTTTGGTTCCAAGTGTTTGCGGGCAAATTCAGTAAAATTCCTTTTTCCCAGGAGGCGCCCCCAGATTGGCTTGAAGCTAAGAAAACATGGGAACAGTTGTCGCCACAATTGGATAGGTTATGCGACGAATCAGATGTTTTGCTGCAGTTTTGTCGTCAACAACCTGTTCCTGTGGAAAAAATAAAAGAGACACAACGCCAATTGAAAGAGGAAACCTTAGCTATCAAAGAACTGGTTAAATCTTCTTATTCATTTGGCCCACTTTCTGTGGCTTTCATTCGAGAAACCTTTAATATTGAAGGGCAAACCTTAGTTGAAATGGCGAAAGAATCTGCTCTGGCTGCTCAATCGTTTCGAGTTCAAGCGAGACAGACCTTTCAGCAGGTTACACAAAATTCACCTGAGCTGATGAGGAGGGAATTGTATGCGAGTGCAATTGGATGAAGAAACCTGGGAAGTGAGTGATACGATTCGACTTGAAGAAGTGTTGGCCAATTTGAGTGATCGTGCAGGGGCTCAAGGGCGATTGGTGACTCAACTATTCGTGGGCAATCGAGCCATGACCGATCGAGAATTGGTGCCACCCACTTTGTCTCAGGTGGCCAGTTCTTTTGGATCTATTGCAGCAAAAAGTGAAAAAATGGAGCATATTGTCCAAGAATCAGAAGAAAAAGGCCAAGCCTTTGGTCGCCAATTGCGATCCCAGGCAGAACAGGTTCTTAAAAGTATTCGTCAGGGTAGAGGAGGTATGCGTCAATTGGATCAATGGTTTGGACAAGTAGCTGACTATTTAGAATGGCAAGATATTCAGCAAACAATAGTTGGATCCCAACTGAATTGCAAAGATCTGGCTTTTTGGATTAATGAGTTGATGGCAGCTAGGAAAAATGCCGACGAAGTGCGAATGGTTGATATGTTGGAATATGAAGTGGTTCCCCGGCTCCCTCAATGAAAATGAGGTCTCCAGGACATTTTCCGTATTCCGGTTCGAAATATATTTGAAGATCTAAATTTGAAGAAAAAATCACTCAACATTTCTAAGGAGTTCCTCAAGTTTTCTTTTTGATGGACGATAAGTAGGGCCAGACGACGAAATTGGACGATTTGACCAATCTCTAAGGAGGGCCTATCGGCTTATCTCATTTACTCTCTCTCAAGGAATGGATCCTTTGAGAAACAGCCATCAAGGAGGAATTTATGGCACTTATCGTTAACAACAACATTGCTTCAATCACCGCTCAACGGAACTTGGGAATTTCTACTTCTCAGCTACAAGGTTCCGTTGCTCGTCTCTCCTCGGGTTTAAGAATTACACGGGCCGCAGATGATGCTGCCGGCCTGGGTATTTCCGAAACATTACGAGCTCAAATTCGCAGTATTAATCAGGCTGTTCGGAATTCTAATGATGGAATCAGCTTGTTGCAAATCGCTGACGGTGGTGCGGCGAATATTGGCGGCTTATTGGCGCGGCTTCGAGAATTAGCCGAGCAATCTGCGAGTGGAATTTTAGGATCCAATGAACGGTCTTTTTTGGACCAAGAATTCGTTGCATTGCGGTCGGAAATTGATCGAATTTCCGCTGTAACAGAGTTCAATGGAGTAAAATTACTCAGTGGAACGGGGAATGATTCCCTCTCCATTCAAATTGGTTTCCGTAGTTCATCAAATGATACTTTGACTCTATCTCTCAATGACTTGGATACGACCCAATTGAGCCTTTCCGGTGTCAATGTTTCCACATCAGCCAATGCTCTAAGTGCCTTAGGCAATATTGACAGTGCGATTAGTGCAGTGGCGTCTGCTCGAGCCAATGTCGGGTCGTTGCAGAATCGAATTGATGCAGCTGTCCAAAATCTTGAAGTTGCCAATGAAAACGTGTCGGCTGCTGAATCACGGATTCGGGATGCCGATATTGCTTTTGAAACAGCGTTTTTTGTCCGAAACCAAATCCTGGTGTCGGCTGGTACATCGATTTTGGCTCAAGCCAATACCTTACCTCAGCAAGCCTTATCCTTGCTGCAGTAAAAAGGTTTTTAGGAGGAGGCGGGATCTTGCGATCCCGCCTCCTCCTAAATAAGGGGGTATCCCATTATGATATCAACTATCGCACAAAATGCCTCAAATGTAATTTCAGTCTCTGTTGGACAAGAACTCCGTTTGCGAGATAATCAAAAAGCTGGAGAAGCCGAGAGGCTCAATCCGCTAGACAAAAAGATTGCGGATCGAAAAGTAACAACAGAACTTCAGGAATCACCAGTACAAAAGAATGATCCCGAACAGGTTAAAGAAGTTCTCGCACGCCTCCAAACTACCTTGCAAGATGTTGAACCTAAGATCGAGCTTTTGGTTGATAAAGAACTCAATCAAGTCATATTTCGTATTCTAGATAAAGAAACGGGTGAATTGATTAAGCAAATACCTCCTGAGGAAGTTTTGGAGCTAGACCGGTTTTTTGCGGATCAATCGGGATTGTTTGTGAAACAAGAAATCTAAAGTTTGATGGTTTCTTGAGATTAATCGCATATCCTTCTTACATTTTGCTCGCCTTTATCTGATGGCTAGTAACCTTTTCCAATCTATCAAGAGGAAATCTTTAGGGAGCGAGGCATGATCAGTTTTGGGGGACTGGGGAATGGTATCGATTTTGGGCCAATTGTTGAATTATTGGTCCAAGCCGAACGTATTCCCATTGATCGAATTAACCAGCGAAAGCTGGATTTGCAAACCAAGCAAACAGACTTTGGATTGTTAGGAGGAAAAATACTTGCCTTGCAAAGTGCCGCCAGTAGTGTTCGAACACGTTTAAGTTTTGATAAGAATCAAGTCAGTGTGACCTCTTCAAGTTCTCAAACCTTATTGACAGCTAGCGTTTCTTCTACTGCCGCTGCTGGTACCCATACAGTTACCATTAATCAACTCGCTTCGGCTCATCAAATTGTTTCGAAAGCTTCGACTGCGGTTACGGCAACCGATACGGATATTGTCAGTGGTGCATCTGGCACGTTTTCTTTTTCGGTGGGAGGTGGGTCAACCCAAACGGTTAATCTAGGTGCTAATGGGACTTTGGAAGAATTGCGGGATGGTATTAATGACCTGGGTGCTGGAGTAAGTGCTTCCATTCTGAATACGGGGACGGTGGCCACACCTGCATATCGCTTAGTGTTATCTTCCAATGATACAGGGGCTAGTAATTCCATTACTATTTCCGCTGATAATACGGATTTAAGTACCGTGACAACAGGTATTGATGTTTTTCAGGCTGCTCAAGATTCACAAGTAGTTTTGGGGCAGGGTGGAGGGGCTGTGACGATCGATAGGTCCACGAATACCCTGACCGATGTGATTTCGGGGATTACCTTAAACTTGCAGGCTGAAGATCTCAGTAATCCTGTGACCATTTCTGTCACACAGGACACTACGGCGGTTAAGGAAGGGATTGGGAATTTTGTGAATGCTTACAATGAAGTCGTCCAGTTTGTGAATGAGCGGACGGTGTTTGATACGGAAACGGGAGAGCGAGGAATTTTTGTGGGTGATTCCCTGGCTCGAACGGTTCTTGACCGAATTCGGCAAGCCACCTTTTCTCAAATAAATGGATTGACAACATATACGAGTGCTTCTCAGATTGGATTTGAAACTCAAACGGCAGATGGTACGATCAAGCTCAATGATACGACCCTCGATGCAGCATTGAGCAGTAATTATTCAGCGGTTCGCGATTTATTTATTCAGAATCCTACTACGGGGACCGAAGGGATAGGTGAACTTGTTGTAGATGCGGTGGATGCTTTAGATGATGTGGATTCAGGAACATTGACACTTCGCCAGAATTCGCTAACAAGTCAAATTGATGATTTGACCGATCAAATTTCCGTAAAAGAAGCGGCACTCCTTCGGTTTGAGGAGCAACAGCGTATAAAGTTTGCAAATTTGGATGGATTGTTAGCGAGTTTGCAGAATCAATTAGATGCATTAGCGACTCTATCAACTCGGAATTCTTAAGTCTAGCAAAGGGGAACTCATTAATGATGGTCGGAGCTCAAGCCTATGCCACAACCCAAATCTCGACCTCGTCTTCTGTGCAAGTTGTCGTCCTGTTGTATGATGGTGCTATTTCTTCGATGAAATTGGCGCAAGAAGGCATTAAGGGTCTTAACTTCCAAGACAAAGCACGATTTCTTGATCGGGCGCTTCGTGTAGTCGGTGAATTGTCCGCGTCGTTAAATATGGAGGAGGGTGGAGTCATTGCGAGAGATTTACGTCGTTTGTACGAGTATGTGCAATATGAATTAACTCAAGCCAACCTAAAAAATGAACCTGGTCGTTTAGAAGGACCGATCCGATGTATGTGTGAGATTCGTGAAGCTTGGCAAGAACTTGCCAATCAAGGAGGCAAAGCCCAAGCGGTAGGTATGTAGCTATGAGACAAGCGAAGATTCCAAAGACTGGTATTTATGAGGAATTGACAATCATGGCTATGGAGGCGGCAAAAGAAGGGAAGTGGGAAAAAGTTGCCCAACTTTATGACGCACGGGCTCGTGCTGGTTCATTTGATGAAATCCCTCATGATGTTGTCCAAAAAATCATGGAATTTGATCAATGGATCATGACACGGATTCGTGAGGTTCAAGCTCTCTCCCGACAACAACTTGGAGAAGCCCAGCAACATCGGCGTCATATAGAAGGTCTAAAGCGAAGGTGGGCCGGCCATAATCTAAATCATGCGTATCATCGCCTGACTATTTGACATTCTTGGTTTTGTAGCCTTTCGCTTATTAATTTCGTGGTATTTTCTCCTCACTCTTTTTTAGCCCCCTCTCTTTTTAATGTCAGCAAGCATTTGAGGAATACGTTGAATAATATTAACCCAATTACGTGTTTGATGAGTCATTTACTTTTAAGTAAAAGGTAATTTGTTAAAATTTTCAAGAAATAGGTGTTTATTTAATTTAGGTATAATATTTGCCGGAAGATAATTAGGATGATAGGGGAAATGGTCAAATTTTGCTCATCTATTTTTAGGCGAATTTTTTAGAATAATTATGTCATCTTCTCAGATCGTTCCATCCAAACCCATGCCATCGACTTCCCCAGGGGAATCCTCAGAGATGCGGGCCTTATTACATACCCTTTCAAACAAAATATTGCCTATTGTGGTGTTTTCTGAGTTATCTATTCGGCGTTGTGAAGATGTTCAACTCAAACCTCAATTAGAAAAAATTCATGCCGCCGCTGAACAAGCACGCGATCTTCTTGTGGAAATTCGTGCTCTTCAACGGGAAATTGATGCCTAATACCATGCTCAATTTTTTCTTATTTTCTTTTGTCCTTTTATGAAATATTAGATCTGAACATAAGACAGTGGGGAAAAATACAAGGTGAAAAAACATGGATGACGGTATTATTGGTTCTGAAGACCGTCGGCAGGATTGTCGTTCTGATGTCCCAGTTTGCCTATGGATTGAATTGCCACTGGCTTTTTCCTATGAGCCCATTGAGTTAGACGCGGCTGCTTTCAGTCAATGGCAATGGGAAGAATTAGCCGTTTCTCCGGATTTAGTCCAAGCCATGGTAGATGAAAATGATTTGACCATTCGTGATCCCCTCTTGTTACAAATGGTGACGCGAATAGATTGGATGCTGACCTCCATTCTTCGGACATTAGGGAAAGATAAGGATTTCAAGCGAACGGTTCCCGAATTAACTAAAGTTAATTTGAGCGGCTCAGGAATTCGATTTTTTTCTGAACAGGAATTTCCTGTAGATTCTTATTTGGTATTGCGGCTGATTTTACGTCCGTTTATTCCGTTGCAGGCGGTGGGGAAAATCATCCGAATAAAACCGGCGCGGAAGGGAGATGAGGAAGGATTTGAAATCGCTGCCGAATTTTCCCAAATAGCGCCGGATGATCGTGAAGCAATTATTCGACATGTTCTACGATCTCAAGCCACTCTTCAGCGCCTCAGACATAAAAATCCAGCTGATTCGATTGTTAGCTAACCCTGCATGGTCCCACTGGTATCTCCCATGGCTAGTGATATTGGTGTGTGGATGGCATGGCCCTTTTCCAGATATCAGTTTTCCTTTATCTTCTCCCCAGGTTCCTAATCAAGAACAGACGAATCATTCCCATTCTCTTGATCCTCCCTATACTCTTGCAGTTCTTCCATTAAAAAATTTAACTTCTAATGCTAGTCTGCATTGGTTAGGGAACAGTTTGTCAGAGATGTTAGTGAACGACCTGGCCAAATGGCCATCAGTGTCCGTGATCGCGCGTGGAGCCATAGGGGAAGTTTTGCGGGAACAATGGTTACAATACCGGGGGTTTGCAGTTACAACACCATTAGTTGATCTTGGCAATATTCAAGGTGCTCGGTATTTGCTGCGTGGTGGGATTCATCAGTATGAGAAAAAATTAAGGGTTGATTTACAAATTATAGATGTGGAAACAGGAGTCATTGAGAGTACATTGAGTGCTGAAGGTCTCCAATCAGAAATCCCACAGATTGAATATGATCTCGTAATGCAATTGATTCATCTTTTTCAAGTTCGTGGTGAACAACCTCCACCCACTCCTGAAAAGCCATTGGATACAAATATTTCCAAGCATGGATTGTCTTCTCAAGGAATTGAGCTACCCTTGTCGAGGTCTCAAGACGTAGAAAACTTCGGTTTAGATTCTGTGCATCGATTTGAGCTTCAATCATCATTGGCGCGGCTGACTTATGGTCGTCGTGATTCTTATTATGCTGCAGAAATGTTTTGGCAAAAAGGATGGTCAGTGGAATTGGGAGAAATGCAATATTATTTGAGACCGTCTCCTGAAAATGCCGGTGAAAGTTTTCCGTTGGTTATGATTCCTATTTCATTGTTTATGAAGCCTGAGAATATTGAGATTGTTTTGAAAAGCAGGCAGGAAAGTTCTATGCCATTATTAGGAAAGCTGGAAGAGGACGGAATCTCTATGCTGCGGCCTGATACGCATGGTATCAGTCAGCTGTTTTTTGGCTATGTCCGTCAACCGCGAAGATTGTTTGTGCGAAGCCTCAATGAGCAAGGTGAGGTAATGGCGGTGTATTCAGAATGGTCCTGGCAAACTGCCAACGTTCTTCAATTATCAGATAATAAACGAATGGCATTTCCCCTCTGGCCACAGCCGTTCCTCAGTGGTCAGGCCGAATTCCCAGTTTCATGGATTGAGCGTGGAGGGCAACATGTGACATTTGATATTGTAGTGGTTCCCATTCCTGATGAACGGCTGTCAGTTGATCTGGACCCAATTTACATCCAAGAGGATGAGAAGCAAAAAGACCTTCTGCCCAGACTTAAAGTGGAGGAGTTGGTTTTATTATTAAAAAATCAGATCATGGAGAAATGGGAGCCAGCAATTACCGAGGCTTTGCCCGTTGAAGGGCATCTGCCCTCCAATAAAACTACAGTGAGTGCCCTTTTGCATTTACAAGCAGGGAGAATCACACAAATTCAATTTCTCAAGGCAATGTATGACCCCCTGTTTTTAAACAGCCTTGTGGAGCTCAAGTCGAGACTGTTGGGGTATTGTGTCCTCTGCCAAGAGGAGGAAAAAGTATTTTCAGATTTACCCTTTCAGACGATTCGCCTCCAATTAACTTTAATGAAAGACCTACACGCCCTACAATTCGGTTTTTCAACAAACTAAACAGATAAAAATCTTCGATGAATGTTTATGTCTGCCGTCTGGTACATTATGTATTAGTGACATAACAGCTCAGGCCAATGCGTTTTCAATGTTTCTTCTGCAGCTCGTGAGAGTTGGTGATCGAAGGAATGGGTCTGACTGAAAACCCGTAGCGTGACCATACGAGCAGGCAAATGTTGTAAGTAGGTTTGCAAACTTTCCTTGTTTACCGTGCCGGTTGATGGATTCCACACAAATATTTGGAATCCTCCCATTTGTAGTAAGTTGATGGGACGGGGATCTTTGTATGCAAAATCCACTCGAATGTCGGCTTGGCGCCATTTTTCCGGAAGAAGACGGCGCATTCGTGATAGGAACGTTTGTGCTTGAAATGAAGAAGATTCTGAAGGGATAGCGACCAGAAGGCTGAATGCTGTTTTCCATTTTACCTGGCGCCCTAATATTTTAGTCCATTCGTTTCCAATCCGTCGTTTTTCGGGATGGCGAGTCCTTCCCCAAGTTCGAACTGTTTCGATAACGTGCCAGTCGGTCAAATGAACATACCGAGATAAGCATTCCAGAGGATTTTGCGGAAACAGGAGATTCATCGTTGGTTGAAAAATTTCCTGAAGATGGAGATCGATTGCTCGTGTCGTGCGATGGTAATACACGTTGGCATAGAGATAGAGCCTGGCTTGGAGAAACATTTGGAGTGCCGGTAGTCCTGCTTGATGAATCGTGAGACCATGAGAAGAAAAAAACGTGTAATGCAAGAGGCGCTCAATGTCAACTGGTCCCGTGGCGACTCCACACATATAAGAGTCTCTCAAGACATAGTCGCAATTATCAGGAGTGAAAATTCCTCCTATCAGAGGGCGTAGGGCTAGGGTCCATGGAGGTAAATCTTGAGTGGGCTGGTGTGGGTTTTTGAGGATAAGGAAGGCAATATGGTCAGGGTTAAGTTTTTCTTCCTGTGCAAAAGAGCCTGATGGGCTTCGCCTAATATTTTTAATAATCGAACCTAAATGATCTCGAATAATGTGTTGCCCTAATAATTCATGCGTCAAATGGTATTGATGAAGAAAGTGATGATCAAAAAAATGGCAGAAAGGGCCGTGTCCGATGTCATGGAGTAGCGCCGTAACGCGGACGAATTCTTCCAGAAAGGGGAATGATGGCAAGTCGGGGAAGATTTGACGCAAAGAAGGATAGAGTTGTTTGATAAAACGTCCGGCCAAATGCATAGTCCCTAACGAATGCTGAAATCGGGTGTGTTCTGCACCTGGATACACCCAATGTGCGCTTTGAAGTTGAAGAATGTATCGAAGGCGTTGAACCCAAGGCGAGTCGATTAAATCTTTTTCGGTCTTTTCGGGGTAAGAAAATTGAGTATAGGGAACAGTGAGTGAAATGTACCCATGGATAGGATCTGCCAAAAGAGAAATCCCGTCAAAAGGAAGGGAAGAGTGCTCGGTAGGTATCATGGGATTCAAATCAAAAATATGAGATAGAGCAGGGATTGAGAAAATTCATGCAGGGGTTTTGGGTGGTATGTGGTGTGTCATTTTTCGGTAATGTGAAATGGTCCATCGCATAATGGGATAGGCTAAGAGTGAGCCAATAATTGAAAGAGTAATGGCACCCGTTAGAAATGGAATGAGATAGGGAGCCAGCATATCAAAAAGGTTGTCCATGGTGAGATCTTCCCACGCAATGGTCGGTTGAGATGACTCACCCATCAAGAAGACTCCAGTATAGAGACTCGCTGCTAAAATGGGGATAAGGGTCCAGGGATTATTGATGAAGGAACCGAGGAAAATGGCCAGATAATTCAAGCGGAACAACCAGGCGCAAAACACCGCACTGGCAGTATGAAATAGATAGTGAGGAGCAAATGCGATAAAAACTCCTATTGCGAAGGCTAAGGCCGTCCGGTGTGGTGATTCTTGAAGGTGGAGAACTTGAGTGAGGTGTCGTCGGACAGCCTCAAGATTTAGCATGAAGTCTCCATCCTATGGGGTGATTCAAGAGAAGTGTTCATAGCTTTGCGGTATTAGCATCTGTTGTATGTGATTACTATTCTCTATTCGGATGCCGAACCGTTTGGGTTGAATCACGCCGATTTTTGAGATAGCGAGGCCTTGTTTCTTTGCTTTTTCTTCAAGTTCAACTTGAAATTTTGGGGAAATGGTAAAGAGTAATTCATAATCTTCTCCGCCATGGAGACTCCAGTGTAAGGCCGTCATTCGTATCTGTTTGGCGTAATTTCGCATGTGTTGAGATATGGGGATTTTGGTCTCATCGATTAATGCTCCAACTTGACTTTGACCGCAAAGATGATTGAGATCTCCTGATAATCCATCTGACAGATCCATAGCGGCAGATGCAAAGGGTCGAGAGGCGAGGAGTTGACCGAGGACGATGCGGGCCGTCGGTCGTAGGTGACGTTGAACTAAATATTTTATTCGAGTGGAGAGCTTCGATGTTCTGCCAGGCTGAGAACGTTTCTTGAGATAGGCGAGCCCTGCTGCTGCGTCCCCCAGCGTCCCGCTTACATAAATGAGATCGCCAACTTTAGCCCCATTTCTGGTTAATATATGCTCAGGATGTATTTGGCCGGTTACTGTGATTCCTATAAATAAAGAGGTTAGCGAAGAAGAGGTATCCCCTCCAAGGAGTTTTACCTGATAGGGCTTGCAGGGTTCGGCTAAGCCACGATAGAACTTCTGCCAATCAGAAGAAGTGAGAGTAAGAGGAAGAGCGATCGCCACAAAGATTCCTGTTGGGGTGGCTCCCATGGCAGCCATGTCACTCAGATTCGCAGCGGCCGCCTTATATCCAATATCATAAAATGTTGCTGTTTTTCTTGAAAAATGGATCCCTTCCACCAGAAGGTCTGTGGAGATTACGACATGTCGATCGTGAGTTGCTGGTAACACGGCCGCATCATCTCCCGCCCCGACTATTGCGCGAAAACCTTGTTTGCAAAATTGGTCAGGGATCGATTGAATGAGCTGGAATTCGCCCAGTTTTAAAAGGCGCGCCGATTGGCGTTTGGGGGCCATAGCTGGTGGTTCAGGTACCTTTGGTCACCTTGTGACGAGTCGGTGTTCGTGTTGGGCCTGGGGCGGCTACTTTTTTGCGCCGTCCGGAAGTGGCTAGCGACGGGAGGATGGCTGTTTTGAGCCGTCCGCGGTTTTTGGGGCGAAGCGCCACCGATAGGACTTCCGTCATGGTTTCGACAAAGATGAATTTCAAACCTCGAACGAGATGCTTTGGAATATCACTGAAATCTTTTTGATTGCGTTTGGGAACAATGATGGTACGAATGCGTGCGCGTTTGGCTGCCAAGACTTTTTCCTTGAGACCGCCGATGGGGAGGATCCGACCACGCAACGTGACTTCTCCTGTCATGGCGATGTCCCGTTTAACGGGAATTTGACTGAGGCAGGAGGCTAAGGCCGTAGCAATAGTGATTCCAGCCGATGGGCCGTCTTTTGGAATAGCCCCGGCTGGTACGTGAACATGGAGGTCCTGTTTGGCAAAGAGACTCGAATCGATACCCAGGGGTTTGGCCTGAGATCGAATGAAACTGAGGGCAGCTTGTGCCGATTCCTTCATCACTTCACCTAGGTGACCGGTCAATGTTAGCAGACCCTTCCCTTTGCTAGCCGAGACTTCCACATATAAGACATCCCCGCCGGATTCTGTCCAAGCCAGTCCAGTGGAAACGCCGACCTCATCTTTTTCTTGTTCCTGTTCTGGGATATATTTTGGTACTCCCAAAAATTGGTGGAGATTTCCTGACGACACGCGGTATTGCTTGATGGCATCATCGGCGATCCGTTTGGCGATTTTTCGCATGATCTTAGCCAGTTCACGCTCCAGGTTACGAACCCCCGCTTCTTTTGTGTATTGGGAAATGATTTGAGTTAAGCAACTGTCAGTGATGTGGATATGTTGAGTGGTGATCCCATGTTCTTCCAGTTGCCGGGGGATGAGGTAACGTTGCGCAATGCCCTGTTTTTCTTCTTCGGAATAACCAGGAATCTCGATAATTTCCATGCGATCTCGTAACGCCGAAAGGATAGGGTCGGTTATATTTGCGGTTGTAATGAACATGACATCACTTAAATCGACTGGTACGCCCAGATAATGATCGACGAAGGCGTTATTTTGTTCCGGATCTAACACTTCAAGTAAGGCGGCAGAAGGGTCGCCACGGAAGTCCATGCCAATTTTATCGACTTCATCAAGCATGAATACAGGATTGAGTGTCCCTGCCTGTTTAAGGCCCTGAATGATTCGTCCCGGGAGAGCGCCTACGTAGGTGCGACGGTGTCCACGAATCTCCGCTTCGTCTCTGGTACCTCCAAGGCTGATACGTACAAATTGACGACCGAGGGCTCGGGCAATAGATTTACCCAATGAGGTTTTGCCAACGCCAGGAGGGCCGGCAAAACATAAAATAGGCCCTTTCATTTTGGCTTTGAGTTTGCGAACGGCCAGATATTCCAAAATGCGTTCTTTGACGCGTTCTAAGTCATAATGATCTTCCTTGAGGACCTGAGAGGCTTGGGCAATATTTAAATTGTCTGTGGATTTTTGACTCCAGGGCACTTCTACCATCCACTCAAGATAGGTACGTATGGTGCCGGCCTCAGCAGAATCTTGATGCATCTTCTCCAGTCGCTTGAGCTGCTTTTCTGATTCTTTCAGCACCTTTTCTGGCATTTTGGCCTCTTGGATGCGCTGGCGAAAATCTGCAACTTCTTCGGCACGATCATCGAGCTCACCAAGTTCTTTTTGGATCGCTTTCAGCTGTTCGCGGAGAAAGTATTCTCGTTGAGTTTTATCCATTTCGCCTTTAGCATCGGCCTGGATTTTCTGCTGCATCGCGAGTACTTCCTGCTCTTTCCTAAGAATGTCATTGACGCGTTTTAGGCGAGCAAGGGGATCTTCAATCTCTAAGACCTCTTGGGTCGTATCAATTTTGAGTCCAAGGTTAGATGCAATGATATCGGCGAGGCGTCCAGGATCATCGAGATTTTCGATGACGGTTAAAACGTCGGGCATGATCACTTTACCCAATCCTAATAATTTTTCTAGGCCTTCCCGAGCGGAACGGATGATAGCTTCATGTTCTAACGAAGAGATGGAGGAAGCGGGTTCTGTCATCCTTTCGATGTTTACAGAAAAAAATGGGGACGATTGGGATACCTCACGAATACGTGCTTTGGCGAGTCCCTGCACGAGAATTTTTATTCGCGCATCCGGAAGTTTCAGCATGCGCATAATGACGCCAACGGTCCCGATTTCATGAAGATCTTCGGCTGTCGGGTCTTCCGTTTCTTGATTTTTTTGGGTAGTGAGAAAAATTAGCCGATCTGAAGAAAGCGCGGAATCGATGGCTTTAATTGAAACATCGCGCCCTACGAAAAGCGGGAGCACCATATAAGGGAAAATGACAATGTCCCGAACCGGGAGGAGTGGTAATTCATCGGGGATATGCTCTATGGACGGTGGTGCGAATTCTGAGGGATCTTCTGTCATAACCGGTTTTCCAAAAGATTCCTGATAAAAAATTAGAGAGGGAAACCTGGAAGATAGGGCATCAGATGTTCTTGATACACAATTTTCGATACTAGGAGAAGGTGAAAAAAGTTGTCAAGGTATTTCGATGATGAATTCCAGGCCCCTGAGACCTCGGAAGGGGAGGTGGCGGAAAAGAGTTTGCTTTACAAGGAATCTATTCACTGAATATAATCGGGGATCTGTCCATCCGATGGATCTCCAGGTCTATAGGTTCTAGGGATTCTTCCCCGTGCGTATGCCAATCATTTTTTTACGTTAGGAGATCCATTCTAGCCATGCATCAGGTCTGTGGTTAATTCTGTAATCCCTTCTAGACGGTTTTTTGCGCGCTTCCTATTTTTATCCCACTAGATGTATGTCGCATCTCATTTCTACCTTGGAAGTCTTCAGAGTGCCACGCCGAAAAGTACATTTCTTTAGGTCTTCTCTGCATAGAATTTTGGGAGTATGTGTTCTTGCTGTGAGTATCTGTATGGTGGTGATGAGCCCCGTATTAGCTCAAACTGTCGAGAATCGTATCCAGCGTATTGAGGTGGAAGGGAACAACCATATTGACCGGGAAGCCATTGTTGGCAAGTTGTCGATTCAACCAGGGGATCCATTCTCTGGCGAGCAGACTCGCGAGCAAATCCAAATCATTTATAGCATGGGATTTTTTGAGCAAGTTGAGGTATCTACCAATATGATCGGGGATGAGGTGGTGGTTGTCTTTCAGGTGAAGGAAAAACCCTTTACTACTGAAGTAGTCTATGACGGTAACGATGAGTTATCCGACGACAAACTTGAAGAAAAAAACACCATTAGAAGTCAGACGTTTCTTGATCAAGAACAGGTCAAAGTTTCGGTCGAGCATTTCAGGAAATTGTACCAGGAAAAGGGATACTTTCACGCGCAAATCGTTCCCATTGTCGACATGGTAGAAAAGGGGCAAGCGCGGCTTACCTATTATATTGAAGAGGGAGAACAGGCTCATATCAAAACTATTCTTTTTGAGGGGCGAAATGTTCTTTCAGATAAAGCGCTCAGGAACTTTATGGCTAATCAAGAATGGTCTTGGCCATGGTCTATTTTTTCTGATGCCGGAATTTTGCGCCGTGATGAATTGCCCAATGATGTTGAGCGAATAAAAGAAGTGTACATGAATAAAGGGTATTTAGATGTTCAAGTTGGGATGCCGCGTATTGATCTGGATGATACCAAGGAATGGTTTACGCTGATTTTTCCTGTAGTGGAAGGTGAACCCTATATTGTCAGTCAGATTCAATATAAAGGGAATACCGTTTTTTCAGAGGATGAATTGCGAGAGGGGCTGGCGATTGAACCCGGTGAAGTCTTTCAACGGGTCAAGATTCGGGACGAAATTAGTCGCTTGACTGATTTGTATGGGGCTCGTGGATATGCTTTTACAGAGGCGACCCCTGCGATTGAACCAGATCCTTTGACCCGCAGCGCCCGTATAGGTTTTTCGATTGAAGAAGGCGAAATGGTGAGGATCAAAAATATTCGAATCACGGGGAATAATAAAACCCGTGATAATGTCATCCGGCGAGAGCTTCGTGTTGCTGAAAGAGATATGATTGATTCGCCAGCTATCAAACGAAGTTTTGAGCGGTTGAATAACCTGAATTTCTTTGAGACTGTTGAAATTCTTCCAAAGCAACTGGAGCCTGGAGAAGTAGATTTGGATGTTAAAGTAAAAGAAAAACCGACGGGAGCTTTTAGTATTGGTGGGGGGTTCAGCACGTTAGATCGGTTTACCTTGATCGCCGATATTTCGGAGGGAAATTTTTTAGGTCGAGGATATTTGGCGAAAATTCGTGGACAATTGGGGGGACGTCGTACGCTAGGGATCATCACCTTTCGAAACCCTGCTATTTTTGATACCTTAACGTCTGCGCAAATAGACGGCTTCCGAACACGCACAAATTTTTTAACATATGATGAAACAAAAGTTGGTGCGAATCTGACATTTGGTCGTGGTTTTTCCGAATATATCACAGGGACCTTTACACTTGTCGCGGAAGAGATCAAGATTCGTGACGTCGACTTTGATGCCCCGGACATTATTAAAGACCAAGAGGGAAAACAGTCCACGACTGGGTTTCGGGCCAGCCTGTTCCGAGATTCACGAGATTTTTTCCTAGATCCTCGCAAAGGAACCCGCGTGGGCGTTCGAGGAAGTTTGGGGACTGATCTTTTGGGAGGTTCCAATAATTTTTATAGTGGGACCTTCGACGTGTTGAAATTTACGCCACTACCTTTTTGGGATTTTCGTCATTCTATTCGAGGGCGAATCGGGTATGGTGCTGGATTTGGGGGAGAAAGTCTTCCTGTTCCCGAGTTTTTCTTTGTAGGCGGCATTAATACGGTGCGGGGTTTTAAATTCGGTCGTGCAGGGCCGGTGACATCGGGGAACGACCCTGAAGGTGGCAATAAAGAATTAATTTTCAATAATGACCTAATTTTTCCGGTCTTGCCTGATGCCAAGTTGAATGGAGTAATTTTCTTTGATTATGGAAAGGGGTTTGCTAAGGGTGAAAAGCTTGATTTTGACCTGCGAAAGGCGGCAGGAATTGAAGTGCGGTGGATCTCCCCATTCGGGCCCCTTCGTGCCGCTTATGGGTTTAATCTTGATCGTAAATCCGGGGAGAAAAAGGGTGTGTTTGAATTTTCTGTAGGAACGGTTTTTTAAGGGCAAATAATGACTTGTGGAATGAACGACCATGACTCCCATGCTTAATCGCGTTAATTTTAGAGATCGATCATCGAAAGGACCAAATAGGCGTGTTTACCTTGTTCTTTTTATTTGGTTATTCGTGACGAGTTGTGCGGCTGGCAATAGCAAGCCTCCTGCAGATTTTGCCATAGGGGTTGTGGATCCCCAGCGAGTGTTGCAAGAAACGGTTAAAGGTCAGCGGCTTTCAGATAATTTAAATGCGTTCATGAAAGACCGGCAACTTCTCATTGAATTGGAGCAAAAAGAACTTCGTGACTTGGAAGAAGAATTGCGAGCGCAGCGAACGGTTTTGAGTCAGCCGGCAAGGGAAATTAAGGAGGAACAATTTCGGCAAAAAATGGGAGCCTATCAGCAAAAGGTTTCGGAGTTGAATCGTGAAGTACAGGAAAAACAGCGGGAATTACAAAATGAATTCCGCCTAGAAGTTGGAAAGATAGTATCTCAAATTGCCAATGAGGAAAATTTGGGTTTGGTTGTTGAGTTTGGTCCGAGTTCAGGAACATTGTTCTACCAGAAGAATTTGGATATTTCCACAAAAGTTATCCAAAGTCTGAATCAGAGCCTTGAAAAACATGATAGCGAATAATCTGATATTGCTTATGTTGTTTGTATGTTCTCCAGTCATCTGTAAAGTTTCTTTTTGTTGAATAAGGAGAATTTGGTATGGCTCAAGAGGAATTAGATATACTTGCTATTCAAGCCCTCCTTCCGCACCGTTATCCTTTTTTACTCGTTGATCGTATTCTTGAATTAGTTGAGGGCAAACGAATTGTGGGCATCAAAAACGTCACCGTCAATGAACATTTTTTTCAAGGCCATTTCCCTGGACAACCCATAATGCCGGGAGTACTTCTACTCGAGGTGATGGCACAAGTGGGTGGAGTCTTAGCCAGAAAAACGGGAGAAGGCAAGGGTCGGCCTACGGTCTTTCTGACGGGCGTCGAAAAGGCCAAATTCCGTCGTCCGGTGGTTCCTGGAGATCAATTGCATGTGGAGGTTGAAGTCATCCGAAGAAAAGATCCATTCTGGAAAATGTCTGGGTGTATATCCGTCCAATCAGTATTGGTTTGTGAAGGTGAAATGACTGCTATGGTTAGAGATGAAGTTGCATCCTAAAGTTTTCATAGAAATTATCTGTCGTGAAATGAGATTGCCATGAACATTCATCCCACCGCTCTTGTTCATCCGAAAGCGAATGTTGGAGAACAGGTCAGTATAGGTCCGTATTGTGTGATTGGTGAGCATGTCACCATTGGTGATCAAACGGAATTGGCTTCTCATGTGTGTATTGAAGGGCATACCGAGATCGGACGATGCTGCCGGATATTCCCTTTTGTGTCGATTGGGACTCCCCCCCAGCATTTACAATATAAAGATGAACCCACAAAGGTGTGCATTGGGGATCATAATATATTTCGTGAAAATGTCACCGTTAACCGCGGTACGATTTTTGGAAATGGGGTTACTCGAATCGGACATCATAATTTTTTGATGGCTTACACTCATGTCGCACATGATTGTGAACTTGGCAATCGCATTGTGATGGCCAATGCTGCCAACCTTGCTGGTCACGTTGTTGTCGGAAATTCGGTAGTCATCGGTGGGTTAGTTGGTGTGCATCAATATGTTCGAATAGGGGAATATGCCATGGTTGGGGGATGTTCTGCATTGGGAAGAGATGTGCCACCGTTTATTCGTGCGGCCGGAGGCTATCGAGCGCAAATGTTTGGATTAAATACGATTGCGCTACGTCGCCATGCATTTTCCCCTACCCGAATAGACACACTGAAAGCTGCCTTTGAGTTATTGTTTCGACAAGGCCACCGTCTTCAAGAGGCGATCAAACTAGCCAGAAATGAGTATGGTGATAGCACAGACGTGTTAAGCTTACTCACCTTTCTGGAAAGCACCAGCCGAGGAATTTGTCAAGTTTCTTCTCGAGAGCTTGATGATGATGAAGAATAGTCCATGGGCTTGTATGGGGAGAGCAGGTGGTGATCCCATCTGACCAGGACAAACGGATTGGTTTAATTGCCGGAGATGGGCGTTTCCCCATTATTTTTGCTGACAATGTCCGTCGACTAGGATTTTCCGTTTCTGCTATTGCTCATTTCGGATCAACCCTTCCCGAGCTTGAAGGTCACGTTGACCGTATTCACTGGCTTAAAATTGGACAGTTTAGTAAAGCCCTCGCGGCCTTAAAATTTGATGGGGTTCGTCAGGTCGTGATGCTAGGTGGTATAAAAAAGACCAATGTCTTCACCACCCTTCGCCCAGATCTTCGAGCTTTAGCAATTTTTAGCCGATTAAAACATTGGAAAGATGATGCGATCCTTCGTGGAGTAGCAGAAGAGTTGGAAAAAGAGGGATTGGAAGTCTGTGACTCCACATTTGGGTTAGAGGGGATATTAGCGGAGCAAGGATTTTTGACTTTCCGTAAACCCTCCAAAAAAGAGGAAGAAGATATTCAATTTGGCTGGGAAACGTTAGAAGTATTGGGTCGATTAGATATAGGGCAATGCCTCGTGGTTAAAAATCGTGTGATCGTTGCGGTAGAGGCTGTAGAGGGGACTGATGAGGCCATTACTCGAGGCGGAATGTTAGCGGGTAAAGGCGGAATTGTCGTCAAACGAACAAAGCCTCAGCAAGACTTGCGATTTGATTTGCCCGCTATTGGGCCTCAAACGATTCGTACTATGTTGGCGGTCGGGGCGAACGTGTTGGCCGTAGAAGCAGGGCGAACGATTATTCTTGATCGGGAGGAAGTGTTTTCCTTGGCCAATGACGCTGGAATTGCCATCATCGGAATACCAACAAGTGTCTCTCACAAGATTCCTGACTCCCCGTAAGTTTTCTCCTTGTGGTTTAGTGTCAATGTTCTTGTTGGCCTAGATTTTCTTTTTTTTAAATTTCTGATTTTTATGAATCACCCTCTACGAGTAGGAGTTATTGGTGTCGGGCATTTAGGGCGACATCATGCTCGAATTTATTCAGCGCTCTCTTCGGTCACCTTGGTGGGGATTAACGATACGAATGGGATGCGAGGACAAGAAATTGCCCATGAGTTTAAGACTTCATTTTTCCCAAATCTTCATGAATTGCTGGCTCTGGTTGATGCGGTCAGTGTCGTTGTGCCCACTTCGATTCATTTTCCAGTCGTGATGTCATGCCTTAATGGGGATTGTCATGTTCTCGTTGAAAAGCCGATAACGATCAATGAGGGAGAAGGGGAACAGCTTGTTGCGCTTGCTCATGATAAAGGTAAAATTCTTCAGGTGGGACATGTCGAACGGTTTAATCCCATTTTTGAAAAAATTCGCCCCTGGATTCACAATCCTGGTTTTATTGAATGTCATAGATTAAGCACATTTCAACCTCGTGGTACAGATATCGATGTGGTTCGGGACCTCATGATACATGATCTGGATTTACTTTTGTCATTAGGACTAGGGAGTATGACTAAAATTGAAGCCCGAGGAATGCCTGTCTTTACCGATCATCCGGATATTGCCAATGTGAGAGTCCTGTTTGACTCTGGTTGTTTAGCTAATTTGACCGCCAGTCGAATTTCTACCGGACGGTTGAGAAAATTCAGGATTTATCAACCGAATCGATATATTTCATTAGATTTAGCCGCAAAGAATGCTTTGATTAATACCTGCCAAATGTCTGAATCAACGACTAAAGAAGTTCAGACGGAAAAATTTTCAGAGACAGAGGGCGATGCATTGACCAGAGAATTGGAATGTTTTATTCAGTCTATTCTTGGAACTGCTACGAACCAGGGTGTTACGGGCCAAGAAGGGGTCGAAGCCTTACGTCTGGCAAGCCACATTGTGTCCTTAATCCAATCGTCCCTCATGGCCCGCTCTTTGTGATTTCATAAATCGTGTGAAACATCCATGATGTATCCGATCACTACATGTCTACTGTTCTGCTTGTTACAGGGGAAGCGTCGGGCGATCTCCATGGAGCGAAGCTGGCTTTAGCCCTTCGGACATTGGATCCTTCCATTGATCTGATTGGGGTTGGGGGAAGCCATATGGCCCAAGCCGGTGTTCGGTTGCTCCCTGACATACATCGTGTCGATGCGATGGGGTTACCTGGCCTACGTCAATTATGGAGGGGATGGAAAACATTGCGGCAACTTTCGACATTGGTTCAGCATTCGCATTTTGATGCGATTGTCCTTGTCGATAGTCCTGGCTTAAATCTTCGTCTTGCCAAGGCGGCCAACCGAGCCTCTCAGACCGTATTTTATTATATTGCCCCGCAGGTTTGGGCGTGGGGAGAGCGGCGCCTTCATCTCATTCGAAAAGTAGTTAAACGGGTATTGGCTATTTTGCCCTTTGAAGAATCGTATTTCCGCAGTAAGGGAATTGACTGTGACTATGTGGGGCATCCCCTTTTAGAGGATATGCCAGAATCCTATGATCAACCGCAGGTCCGAAAAGATTTGGGCTTAGATCCCTTTGGAATGGTGGTCAGCTTATTGCCCGGTAGCCGAATGAAAGAAGTGCAAGAACTCTTGCCGATCATGTTGGATGCATGCCATCTCCTCAAGCATCGGTTTTCCCAAGTGCAGTTTGTGGTGGCGCAAGCCGAAACAATTTCAGACTCAATCCTCATGAGGTTGCAAGGACACTCTCCTTCGATCAAGATTATTAAAGGAAAACCTAATGATGTTATTGCGGCATCAAATCTGGTCCTGGTGGCCTCTGGAACGGCAACTCTTCAAGCAGCCTTAATCGGAGTACCAATGGTTATTGTCTATCGGACCTCGACCCTGACCTATCAAATTGGGAAACGCCTGGTTACAATTCCTTATATCGGTCTGGTGAATATCTTGGCCGGAAAGGAGCTTGTGCCTGAAATCATTCAACATCAGGTGACGGCCGAAAATATTGCTCAGGAGGCTTTTTCTATTTTAGAGAATCCAAAACGTCAACAAATGATGAAAGAGGATTTTCGGTCGTTAAGAAACGCTTTAGGGGGGGCTGGAGCCTCACGACGGGCCGCAGAAATAATTTTGAAAGAGATCCGTCTATGAGTATTTTGTGGCGAATCATCACATACCTAAAGCCATACCGACTGAGGTTGGTCTTGGCCTTCTTATGCTCTGGCGGTGTAGCAGCATTTCAGGGAGTTACAGCCTGGCTTGTGGGGCCTGTGCTTCAGGAAATTTTCATAGATCGTAATCCCAAATTAGTAGTTTTGTTGCCTCTTATCCTGTTAGGAGTCACCATTCTCAAAGCGATATTTTCCTATGGACAATCCTATTTGATGGGGTATGTGGGACAATGGTTGATTGCTGATGTTCGGCAACAATTATTCATTCACATTGTCCGTTTGCCTATACGATTTCATGATGCGAATAGTTCAGGGCGACTGATGGCCCGCGTAATTAGCGATGTGAATGAAATGGCCAATGCTATCCCGAGCGTTCTGAAGGATATGTTCCAACAGGGGCTGACATTTATTGTGCTTATTAGTGTGGCGTTCTACCGTAATTGGGAATTGGCCTCGGTGGTGGTCGTGCTGTTGCCACTGTCGTCCTATGTCTTAATTCGTGTCGGGAAACGGATTCGCACGCTTTCCAGGCGCGGGCAAGAGTCAATAGGGAGTATGGCGTCGGTTCTCAAAGAAGCGTTTTCTGGGATTAAAATTGTCAAGGCCTATGGGCAGGAGGAGAAAGAAGGACAGCGATTTTCTGATATGAATAAGGACTATCGGAGAGTTCAAGTGAAGTCTTCTCAGGCTTCTGCCATTTCTTCTCCGATGCTCGAAGTCATTGGGGCGTGTGGAGTGGCATTTATTATTTGGTATGGTGGAGGATTAGTCATTGCTGGGGAAATGACATCTGGTGATTTCTTTTCCTTTTTGGCTGCGTTATTCATGGCATATGCTCCTTTACGAAAGATGTCGGGTGCGAATTCTTCTGTGCAACGCGCTTTGGCAGGTGGAAAACGAGTGTTTTCTGTGTTGGACCTTGATAGTGAATTGTCAAAGGATGAAGGAAAACAAATGCTTCCTTTGATTAGACGACAATTAGTCTTTTCCAATATCAGCTTCTTCTATGAGGGAACTAAGGAACCTTCTTTGGATCATGTAAATTTGACCGTGCGGGTTGGTGAAGTCGTGGCCCTAGTGGGGGCTAGTGGTAGTGGAAAGACCACGTTAGTGAGCCTTGTCCCAAGGTTTTATCGTCCCACAGAAGGACAAGTGACCATTGATGGAATGGATATTCGATTGGTCGATCGATCATCTTTACGCCGGCAAATTGGGATTGTATCTCAAGAAACCGTTTTATTTGATGATTTAATCCGGAATAATATTGCCTATGGGCGGCCGGATGCCACAGAGGAGGAAATTTTAGAAGCGGCGCGTGCGGCCTATGCTTGGGAATTTATCGAACGGCTGCCCAACGGCCTTGATACCTTGGTGGGTGAAAATGGTTTGAAACTTTCAGGTGGGCAACGACAGCGTCTGGCGATCGCGCGAGCCATCCTACGGGATCCTCCCATTTTGATTCTTGATGAAGCGACCTCTGCGTTGGACTCTGAATCGGAAAAACTTGTTCAGCAAGCCCTGGCTAATTTAATGAAAGGGCGTACCACATTGGTTATTGCGCATCGTCTTTCAACTGTTCAACATGCTGATCGTTTAGTAGTCATGCAGCGAGGACGAATTGAAGAAATTGGGACTCATGCTGAGCTGTTGGAAAAAGGCGGATTGTATACGCGGCTCTATCAAACTCAGTTCCAACTCACTCAACTAGAACCGCTTCCGACCTGATGGACATATGATGAATTGGTTGAATCAGTGTGTTTTACCCGTCGTAGCTGCTTGTGGGATTCGATGGTTAGGTAAATCCATGACTTGGACCATAATCGGGGGAGAAGGCATTGATGGGTTTGTCCGAAACAAGATCCCTGTCATTATTGCCTTTTGGCATGGGCGGCAACTAATGATGCCTTTAGCTTATCGTGGCAAATCAGCTTCGATTTTAATTAGCCAGCACAGGGATGGGGGGATTATTGCTAATATCATGAAACAATTCGGCTTTGATGCAATTCGGGGGTCGACTTCTCGAGGTGGGGCTCAAGCCTTACGCCAACTTATCAACGTAGGACGGCAGGGTCGGGATTTAGTTGTGACTCCTGATGGCCCTCGTGGGCCGGCCTGTCAGGTACAGTTGGGGGTCATTTCTCTGGCCAAACTCACAGGTTTTCCCATTGTACCTTTGACTTTTGCCTGCTCAAAAAAAAAGTCTTTTCGAGTTGGGACCAGTTCCATGTTCCGTACCCCTTGACCAAGGGAATGTTTGTGTGGGGAAAACCAATCTGGATAGCCTCCAACGTTAGAAAAGATGAGATATTTGAACAGGGAGTTAAATTACAACAGATATTGAATGCCTTAACGAAGCACGCCGATGAGGCGATTCAGCACTCTGACCCTTGTACGAGTTTTTTTCAGGCTGTAAGACAAGAAATCCCCACAATTTATGAGTAATGAATCATGTTTTGGTTGATTTACAATACGTTGTTGGTGGTGGGGTTTCCAGTCATTATCGGGCTGCTTCTCATGAAAAAACGATGTCAACGAGGAATTCTTAGTCGCTTGGGAAAAGTTCCCAATGAATTGCAAGTTCTTTCCGGTCCAGTCGTGTGGGTTCATGCAGCTTCCTTGGGAGAAGTGTCGGCCATGGTTCCGCTGATCCGTGCTATGAAAGAAAAGGATCCTGCTCGGACCTTTGTGGTTTCTACGGTAACGGAAACTGGGCGGGAAATGGTGCTTAATCGGTTGAAGGGGATCGCTATGCATTGTTATGCACCCGTGGATTTTTGGTGGGCTGTGGCCCGTTATGTTCGGGCGCTCAATCCCTGTTTGTATATTGTGATCGAATCGGAAATATGGCCAAATTTATTGACATGTCTTCATCAACGGAAGGTGCCCGTGTGTCTTGTGAATGGGAGGATTTCTTCTCGATCGTTTGGACGCTATCGCAGGGTGAAGTTTTTTATGAAATCGATATGGTCATTACTGGATTTGGCTCTTATGCAAACGCAACATGATGCCGAGCGAATTAAGACGCTAGGAGCGCGAACGAACGTCGTACACGCTACAGGCAATATGAAATTTGATCAATCATTTGAACAATTCAAGAATGCCGATGTTGCGCCAAGCATTCGAACCACTTTGGGAATCAGTCACGATGAATTGGTGATCGTGGCAGGAAGCACACATCCTCAGGAGGAAGAATATCTTTTAAGAGCCTATCAGGCTTTATGTCAGTCCTATGGGGATACGGTTCTGGTATTGGCACCTAGGCATATTGAACGAGCTTCAGAGTTGGAGCAAACCATTGTGAAGTCCGGGTTGCGGTGTGTCAGGCGCAGTCGGATGGGTGATGATGACATTCCATCCACCAAGCATCAATCTTCCCGGGTAATTCTTTTAGACTCTCGAGGCGAACTTCCTTATGTTTATAGTGTGGGAGTATTCGGATTTGTCGGAGGCACATTCGTTCCTATTGGGGGGCATAATTTGTTAGAGCCTGCTCAATGGGCTCGTCCGGTATTGTTTGGCCCGCATGTCGATCATTGCCGAGACATTGCCTGGCAATTGCTTGAAGCAGGCGGAGCCATTCAAATGCATGAACCCGAGATGGTAGTGAGCCATTTTCTTCATCTGATTGAGAATCCTGTAGAAGCCGATGTGATGGGGAAAAAAGCCTTATCGGTCATTCAACACAATCGTGGTGTGGTAAGAGAGAATCTTCAAAGGATTTGCCAATTGATTCCCCACGTTACGCCTCCAGACTCTGATTCTCCTAGTTCAGCAATTCATTCTTCTCTTCCTCCCCATCCTAAGGAGAACGAATACGTTTCGACACCAACTATTTTCTCATAACTCTCTAGATTGTGAATTATGATCTGATAGTGGAGTTGGTGGTGAGTATTTCCTCTTCTTCTACAAAATCCTTCCAGATACGTATGTGGAAGTGGGCACAACGCTACTGTCCTTGGGTGTTACAAGGAATAGGGATTGTCTATGGGGGTATCGGCAAAGTTCGGCGAAAGGCATATCAACATGGATGGCTTCGGCAACAACATTTATCCAAGCCTGTGGTGAGTATTGGAAATATGACAGTTGGGGGAACAGGGAAAACTCCTATGGTCATATGGATCGCTCAGCATCTTCATGCAAAAGGTAAGCGTGTGGCGATTTTGAGCCGGGGGTATGGACGCAAAAATCCTTCGAACAATCTTATGGTATCGGATGGACAGGGGCACGTTGAAACCTGGAGGATATCGGGTGATGAACCGGTGATGATGGCTCAACGGTGTCCTTGGGCTGTGGTGGCTGTAGGGCCAGATCGATTTCAGTTGGGCCAATGGGTACTGGAACAAAGAACTTGTGATTGTTTTCTGTTGGATGATGGGTATCAACATTTATCATTGTACCGGGATTTGGATGTCGTGTTGTTTGATGCTACAGATATTAGAGGGTTAGATGGTGTCATGCCAGCAGGTCGTTTGCGAGAACCTCTGAGGGCAGCGAAAGGGTTAGGGGCGATGGTCATTACACGAGCTAAATCTTTATCTGATTCTCAATCTGTTCAGCGTTATATTGAGGAGTCACTCAGTGAGTCGATTCACCCCATTGTGGTGAATATGGTACCAAAAGAGCTAAGACATCTTGTGACCGGAGAAGTCCAAACCTTGAAATTCTTATCAAAAATCTCAATTTTGGCAGTGAGTGGAATTGGGAATCCTCGGGCCTTCAGGGACATGGTTCTTGATATGGGGTTGACGATAGAGGAGGAAATCCATTTTTCTGATCATTGCTCCTATAAAAGGTCCGACGTGAATTTGATTCGAAAGACTATGGACCAATCGAATTCCAAAATCGTCCTGACGACGGAAAAAGATGCGATTAAACTCCGTGAATGGTTTACTCCTGAAGATCCGATTTGGTTTGTGAGAACAGAAGTGGAGTTCCTCGATGGAGAGCGTCAAATTCTTGAACGTTTAGAAGAAGCCGGTGCGGTGTAATGCCCGGGTAACGATTGATCTGATATTCCTTCTGATCAGTGGTTGAGAATGCATCTTCTTTCCCCAAGTCATATTCTTGTCCGTGTCCCCAATTGGATTGGAGATGCGGTAATGTGTCTTCCCGCCTTGAGGGAATTGAAGGAATGTTTTACAAAATCTGAGATCACGATTTTAGCCAGGCCGCCTATTGCTGATTTATTGCGAGGGCAATGGGGAATTGCTGAAGTGCTGGTCTATGATCATCAAAAAGAACACCAAGGTTTCTTGGGACTGTTGCGACTTGTTAAGGCTCTTAGGGGTAGAACTTTTGATACAGCCGTGCTTTTCCAAAATGCCTTTGAAGCGGCTTTTCTTGCCCTGATTGCCGGGATTCCCTCACGAATTGGCTATGCCACAGACGGGAGGGGTTGGTTGCTCTCTCAGTCTGTACCACTGCCTTCATCATCTTCGGTGCACCAGGTGCGCTATTATCAACATTTGGTTGAGGTCATGACTCAAGTTTCTTCTAAAGTGCAAGGGCCGAAGTTGGTTAGTCTGTCTCAGCTCCCTGTGGCCATTCATTCAGAATTAACTGACGCATTATCTGAATCCAATGGGTTGCTCTTGGGGATTAATCCCGGTTCAATTTATGGCTCCGCTAAACGATGGGACCCAGAACGATTTGCAATCGTAGGGGATCGTCTCGTTGAGAAAGTGGCGAAGGCTTATCCAAAATTTTCCGC
The DNA here is from genome assembly GCA_965223185.1 of Nitrospirales bacterium. Lineage (GTDB taxonomy): Bacteria > Nitrospirota > Nitrospiria > Nitrospirales > UBA8639 > Nitrospira_E. The sequence goes on from OZ244988.1 coordinate 2,813,821, forward strand.
CGTCCGTTGTGTCATTCTCGGAGGAAGGGGAGAGGAAATTCTTGGGATGAAAATCGCCAGCTATATGCGTTCTCGCCCGATTGTGTTATCAGGACAGACCACCATCCCAGATTTGATGAAGGTGTTAACACAATGTGCCGTCTTGGTGACCAATGATACAGGCCCAATGCATATGGCTCAGGCTCTTGGAGTGCCAGTCGTGGCTATTTTTGGGTCAACGGATCCTACAGTGACCGGGCCTTTTGGAGAAAATGCTTGGGTGATTCGAGAGCAGGTTCGATGTTCCCCCTGTTTACTTCGGGCCTGTCCTATTGATCATCATTGTATGACGGCTATTTCAGTCAATCAGGTTGTTGAGACGGTCATGGCAAGGATGGATCATATATTGACGATTCACCATATGAAGCAAACAGTAAATTAATGGGAAATTCCATGCCTGGAAATATAGGGGTGTTTGTTGATCGCGATGGGACTTTAAATGAAGATCGTGGGTATGTGATCTCTCCAGAGCAACTTGTGGTGTTTCCTGGAGTCCCTGGCGCAATGGCTCGATTAAACCATTTAGGGGTTCGAGTGATTCTTGCGACCAATCAATCGGCCATCGGTCGTGGGTATATGACGGTGGAAGATTTTCAACGCATTCATGAAAAATTGGAAAATTTACTCTTAGCCGAGAATGGAAGAATTGATGCTGTTTATTATTGTCCCCATCATCCGGAAGAAGGGTGTTCTTGTCGCAAACCAAATATTGCCCTGATTCAACAAGCTGCGGAAAAGTTTGCACTGGATTTATCTCGATCGTATTTTGTGGGAGATAAGTGTAGTGACTTGGAAGCTGCAAACCGGGCAGGAGTTGTGGGGGTGTTGGTGATGACGAGTGAATATAGTGAGGCAGCGGTGCATGCTGGAAATACGGGACAGGTGGCGATCGCACATGTGGCGCCTTCCTTTGTTGAGGCGGTAGCTTGGATCGAACAGGACTTGGGACAACAAAAGTGAATTTCCCTCAGAAAGCTAGGGGCATTTCTTAGGTGTTTGATGAATCACATATGCGCATTCCTCTCCTCGGCGAGCTGAGGGGGGCATCCTACACTCCTTTTATGAAAAAATAAGGGTGCGCAAATACTAAAATTAGGGAAGTGCGAGTTTGACCATTCAACGGGAAAAGAGATAATTCTTTCATGGATCTGTCCCCGAAGGAAATATTGGTCCTCAAGCTCAGTTCACTAGGTGACATTGTTCACACTCTCCCCGCAATGGCTGCCCTGCGCCGGCGATTTGATTCCGCTCACATTTGTTGGCTGGTAAAGTCGGAATGGTCGTCAATATTAGATGGTAATCCTGATATCAACGAGGTGTGGTCTGTGGATGTGTCCTGGCGCAATTGGCCTAAGTTAGTAACGGAGCTGAGACGACGCCCATGGGATTTGGTTATTGATTTTCAAGGATTATTCCGTACGGGACTTTTGGGATTACTATCGGGTGCTCAAGTGCGTGTAGGGTTTGCTCGAGCGAGAGAAGGTGCCCCTTGGATGTATTCGCATCGAGTTTCTTTGCCGGGAGATCAAAATCTTCCTTGGAGAATGATAGGCGTGCATGCGGTAGATCGGAATTTAGCTATTGCGAATTTTCTTGGTGCAGATATTTCCAAGCCAATTTTGCATTTTCCTGAATTGGGGGAGGATCAATCCTACATACAGCATGTTTTGGATCGGGCGCATGTCCAGAGTCATGAAAGGCTGATAGCATTGGCCCCTTGGAGTCGGGCTGCTTTAAAATCATGGCCGATAGATCGTTTTCTTCAATTAGCGGAAGAATTATTGCAATGGAAAGGCATTCGAGTGGTGGTGGTTGGGGGATCAGCCGATAGCCATCCGGCGGAACAATTTGATCAATTGAGACCTCGAGGATTAGTGAACGTAGTTGGAAAAATTTCGCTTAGGCAATTGCCAGAATTGTTGCGAAGAATGAAGTTGGTGGTCGGCAATGATTCATCACTAATACACATTGCAGCTGGAGTGGGTACGCGGGTTGTCGCAATCTATGGGCCGACGGAGGTCCGAGCCACTGGTCCTTATCCCGTCAGACAACATGTGGTCCATCGAACCGAGCTCGCCTGTAGTCCTTGTGGGCAACAAACATGTCGGAATCCTCACTATCAGGAATGTTTGCAAACTATTTCTGTTGAGGCACTCCTGCGATCTATTCATGAAACCATGACGATTTCTCATTGCTCCTCTTGATGATATTTTTACCAAGCCTGCGTCAATCAGGAGTGGTGATTGGTCGTATAGAATTTTTTCGTGACGAATCTCAATACTCGACATAAGCTTTCTGCTGTCGTTATTGCCTACAACGATGCTCCCAATATGCGTCGATGTTTAGATAGTTTGCGCTGGGTGGATGAAATTGTGATTGTGGATTCGCATAGTACCGATGGGACAACGGAAATCTGCCTTGAATATACCGATCAGGTATTCCATTATCCATTTCAAGGATTTGGGAAGTTGAGAAATCAGGCTATTACTCATGCCACCTATGACTGGATTTTTAGCTTAGATACGGATGAATGGGCTACTTCAGAGATCCAGCAAGAAATAACCGATCTCTTAGCCGGTGAACCTCTTGCGCAGGCGTATTTTGTGCCGCGCCGAAATTATTTCTTGGGTCATTGGATCAAATACTGTGGATGGTATCCGGACTATCGACAGCCCCAGTTATTCCATAAGAGGCATATGCGGTATCGTGAGGATTTGGTACATGAAGGATTTGACGTGACCGGAAAGACAGATGTTCTTCGCGCTCATGTTGACCAAATGCCCTTCCGGACCCTTGACCATTACTTTAGGAAAATGAACCGATATTCCACTCTTCGAGCAGAAGTCATGCATCAGCAGGGCCGACGTTTTCGAGCGCATCAGCTTTTTTCGCATCCGTTCTTTACGTTTATCAAAATGTTCGTGTTTCGCAGAGGAATCTTAGATCGAAAAGCTGGCCTGATTCTTTCTATCCTGTATGCCTATTATACCTTCGTAAAATATGCAAAATTATGGGAGTTGAAAAAGAATAAATAAGCAGATGGCCATACTCTTTTTTCGTTTAGTTTCCATTATGCTTGTAGGGGATAGGTGAAAAGTATGGCTGGGTTTCGAATCTTACATACAGAATCATCTCATGGACTGGGTGGGCAGGAGTATCGAATTTTGTCTGAATGTCGCGAGATGAGGCGACGAGGGCATCAAGTGGTTCTTGCTGCTCCGGAACAAAGCCAGTTGATTCGTCTAGCCCAACTCGAAGAAATTCTTTGTGAAACAATTCCGGTAGGGACGAGTGGGTGGGGAACAATGTTGCCGAAGGTGTTAAGGCTGATTGGGAAATATCACATACAATTTCTTCATACGCATGGCTCACAGGATAGTTGGGTGGCAGCAATTGCCGGACGCATTTCTTCCCTTCGACCCGTCATTGTACGGGCTCGGCACAAGAGTACGCCGGTGTCAGACTCCTTTCGCCATAGACTCTTATATCGAACATTACCTCATGCCGTGATTACTACCGGCGAGGCTATTCGGCAACAATTGATTGATCACAATCACCTCGATCCTGATTCAGTTTTTTCAATTCCGACGGGGGTGGATATGCAGAGGTTTCATCCAGGAAATTCTGATGAGGCCATCAGAAAGGGCTTAGGCATTCATGGTGAACAACGGGTCGTGGGCACTGTGTCCTTTCTTCGTCCTGAAAAAGGTCTGAATGTGTTAATTGAGGCCATGAGTTTGGTAAAAAAAGAATTTCCTAAGATTTGTTGTCTTATTGTAGGAGCAGGACAAGAGCACGAAAAATTGCTGGAGCAGATTTCGCAACAACAGTTGGGGAAGACGGTGACCATAATTGGATTTCGAGAGGATATTCCAGAGTTGTTGCGCATTATGGATGTGTTTGTATTGCCTTCGTTGGAGGAGGGAATGCCTCAATCGTTGCTTCAAGCATTGGCGACTGAACGAGCTGTAGTGGCTTCATCCGTGGGAAGTATTCCTGAGGTGATTTCTGATGGTCAAACCGGCTTGCTTGTGTCACCTCAGGATCCTGTGGCGCTTGCGAAGCAAGTTAGGTGGTTGCTTCGTGAGCCGGTTCAAGGAAGAAATATGGGACAGGCTGGTCGACAAGTCGTTTTGGCGAGCTATTCCTTGGACTCGATGGTAGAAAAAACTGAATCCCTTTATTCCGCTTTATGGAAAAAACGAGACAAAAAAGCCGCTTGAGTATTGGGTTATGGCGATGGGGCTGTTTAACTGTCTAATACTGAATCTTTTCCTATGATTTGTCTGACAGGAGATGTTCATCAGCGGTCCTATCAAGGGACCGATACACCCTTTTCTCCATATTCCGAAGTTGAGCTGTCTATTAAGTATGCAAACATCGCGGCAACGTTTGGGTTGCGTATCACGATATTTGTCACGGGAAAGGCCTGTCTCGAAGAGCCTTTAGCAGTCAGAAAACTTGCGCAACAACCGCATTGTGAAATCGGGGGACATACCTTTGCAGCCTTTCGAGACCCATGGTCTCGAATATATCGAAAGGTGTATAGGACTCCCTGGGGTCGTGAATCTCATCAGATGAAAGATATCGCGAAAACAATTGAGAGCATCAAAGCTGTGACCGGAAACCGTATTGCTACTTGGCGAAATCATAGTTATATCCAATCCGAAGAGACCCCGCGGTTATTGCATGAGGCGGGGATTGAATGGATTTCAGACGAAGTGAATTCTATGAAACATTCCTGGGAGAAACGGTATCAACAGTTGAAGTCTTTACCAATTAATGTTCCACCAGATCATGAACATCTTCTTCACGGGAAATATCGGATGGAGCGTTGCAAGCCCATAAAACTGGTAGGCCGTGTTTCCATTGGCGAATGGGCTGAGCAGGTGAAAAGAAAGGTTCAGACTATTTCCCATCAGGGAGGGATTGCCACGATATTAGCTCATCCACTTTGTATGGAAGTAGCTGATGGGATGGTTGTATTTGAAGAACTCTGCCGGTTTTTGCAATCTTTTCCCAGTTGTTCGGTGTCAGAGATTGATGGGTCAAGAGAGGTTTGAAGTCATGAAGCATTGGTCCCTTTCGACCGTTATTATCACGAAAAATGAAGAACGAAATATTGAAGCCTGTCTCCAGAGTGTAGGCTGGGTTGATCAAATCATTGTAGTTGATTCTGACAGTACCGACAGAACTCGAGAATTGGCACATCGGTATACGCCTTATGTGCTGACCAGACTTTGGGAAGGCTATGGGCGGCAAAAAAATTTCGGTATTCAACAAGCCACCGGAGAGTGGATTCTGATTCTCGATGCTGATGAACGGGTTTCTCCTGAATTGGCACATGAGATTCAGGAACAATTGACAGTCTGGAATGTTCACGACCCGGTAGCCTTCGAAATTCCCCGTCGGAATATTTTTTACGGTGGGTGGGTTCGGTGGGGTGGGGCTTTCCCGGATCGACAAAATCGTCTCTTTCGAAAAGGAAAAGCGCAGTACAACGATGTGGAAATCCATGAAAATTTAATTATTGACGGTCTCATCGGTACCCTCAGGGGCGTTCTTGAACATGAGACTGAGCGGAAGATTTCTGACCATTTCCTGAAGTTCTGTACCTATATAACTCTTGCTGCAAAAGAGCAAATGAAGGTCGGAGGGAAAGTTCGGTGGTGGCATCTGCTGCTCAATCCCTTCGTGACATTCGTGAAAAAATATTTGTTGAAGCAAGGATACCGAGATGGTATTCGAGGCGTGATTTATGCTGGATTTGCGAGTATGTATACATTTGGGAAATATGCCAAACTATGGGAATTGAAATGCGAAGTTTCGCCGAACCCCAGGATACCAAACCCATAGCAAAGGCTTTTGCTTCTGGTTTATATGAGAATGGTATGAAAGGTCTCTTGGTCCACGGCCTCGTCGTATGACACGGTCTCTCGATGTGCCAATCAAGATTCTGTATGTCCATGGGGTAGGCCAAATTGGCGGCGCTGAAAGAGAATTGCTAACCTGGCTAAAGTATTTAGATCGTATACGATTCCTACCCTACGTTGTGTGTCCCAAGGACGGGCCGTTAACTACGGCCTTAAAGAACTTACACATTCTTAATAAACCCATTTTCTTTCCCTCTTGGAGAAAACTCTTCCATGTTGTTGCTTATCCGTTTTCAGTGCTTCGCCTGGTTCACCTTGTTCGTCAGTGGAACATTGATATCATTCATGTGAATGATTATTGGTGGGCTCCGCTTGGGATAATGGTTGCCCGCATCACAGGACGTCCCTGTCTGGTCCACGTGAGACAGGAAATTGAACCAAGAAAAATATCGCAATATTGGTTAAACAAGAGATGTCTCATTGTTCCAGTATCACAAAGCATTGGGAGGGTTATTCAAAATTCCGGTGTCAAACAAGAATATATTCAGGTTCTTCTGAGTAGTTCTGCAATAACAGATTCCAAAAATTCTTCGCTTTACCCGGAAGACTTAGAGATTCTGAATCGAGTAAAAGGGCAGCCAGTGATTGGAACCGTAGCTAATCTCTTTCCTCGAAAAGGGTTAGAATATCTTGTGGCAGCTTTTCAACTGCTTATTGAAGAGTTTCCTGATATTTTTTTAGTACTTGTCGGGGAGGGAGATGAGAATTATGAGCGAAAATTACGAGAACAAGTCAAACAATTGAATTTGACGGAGCATGTTTTATTTGCAGGCTTCCAAGATCGCCCAGAATTTTTTATGACCCGTTTCGATGTGTTTGTCCTTCCTTCCGTTCTGGAAGGGTTGGGAATTGTATTATTGGAAGCGATGGCTCTTGGCAAGCCCATTGTTGCGACGAAGGTAGGGGGTATTCCTGAAATTGTGCAACATCAAAAAACCGGGCTATTGGTTAACTCTGGTGATGTTGAAGATTTATATCGTGCGCTTCACACGCTATGTCAGAATCCGGCAAGAAGTCGCCAGATGGGTGAAGAAGGGAAAAAACGGGTAGCTGAACATTTTTCCCTTTCCGGTATGATGGATAGTCTCTCTGGTCTCTATGAGAGGGTTTTGGCTAAAGGCTAATCAGGCTCTGGTTTTTCATTAGAGTGAAGAAGTAATTTCTAGCTTTCATACCTATATAAACGCTTCATCAACCTCATTATTTTGGATTATCGTTGCAAGCCCGTATTCTTATTATTGCCATTCGAGCCATTGGTGATGTGGTACTGATCACCCCGATTTTGGCACTTCTCAGAAAAGCATTTCCAGATGGGCATATTGCCGTTCTCGTTGATGGGTCAACAGAAGATGTTCTGCTTCATAATCCGTCAGTCGATTGCTGCATTCGAATTGATCGATCGGAAGATCAAATAAAAACATACTGGGAAAAGGGACGAAAGTGGTTGAGGCTTATTCGAAAATTACGAAGGGAACGATTTGACATCGTTCTGGATCTTTTTAGTGGGTCCCGTAGTGCCATCCTTTCCTATAGTTCTGGAGCGCAGAAGCGTTATGGGGAAAATTTTAGACATCGTGGTCGAGGCTTTCTTTATAACTATCCAATTACGATTCAGCGAGACGGGAGACATTTAGTCGAACAAAAATTAGAACTGGTCCATGCCATGTTGGGGACAAGCGATCCTCAAGCCGGGCCGGTAGAAATATTTTTAACCGATAAAGAAAAAGAGCAAGGACGTAAATTTTTCCCTCAAACATCCAACGAAAACAGACTGCGGGTTGGAATCATTCCGAGTGCCGGGTCACCGTGGCGGGTATGGCCCTCTGAGCGATTTGCCAAATTAGGCAACACCCTTGCGCAGAAGTTTGGATGTGAGGTCGTGTTATTGGGTGGTCCAGATGATCGATCTGTCTGTCGGGATATTGCAAAAGGAATGAATGGAAAACCGCTAGACCTTTCGGGGAAAACCACATTGCGAGAGTTAATGGCTGTGTTAGGTGAATTAGATTTAGTTGTTTCGAATGTGACAGGTCCCATGCATATAGCCACGGCTTTGTCTAAGCCAAGCGTCATTGGAATATATGGTAGGGCAGATATCATTCAATATGCCCCTTGGGGTCCGAATACGACGATGGTGACGAAAGGTTCAAAAAATGATGCCAGCTGGTATCGTGTTGACTATCAACGTGACTATGAATGGCTATGCCAAGTAACCGTAGATGATGTACTGGTAGCGGTGGAAGGACTCATGAAGGATTGACAAAAAATTTTAGCCTAGGTTAGGCGTTGGTGATGAATGGGCTATAAGAAAATTATTACGGGAAAGTCCTAGAATGAAGAATTGGCACTCCGGTATCTGGTGGATTTTTCTTATGTTATGTTGTGCAACCATGCTACTTCCGAACGTTCCCTATTATCAAACCTGGATGGCATATGGGTATGAGTTAGGGGGGATTGCCTTAGTGGTTTTATATCTCTCTTTTGGATTTTTTAGTCTTGCAGTGTATGGCCTGATAGTAGGGGTCCCGGTTTTGTCCAGAGAAGAAAGAAAATTCCGTGTTTTGAGAATTGGCATAACCGCATTAGGGTGTGCTTTGGGGTTGTTTTGGGGGTATATGAAATTGATGGAATCTACGATGAGTTTACTGTAAGTGGGCTTATGTCCGTATCTTCATCATATTCGTCTGGCCAGACTGTCTTCTCTCAAAAAGCTGTTCCTGCTTGTCATGGATGGAGGTGTCCGCATATTGTCCAAGCTCTAGGATTATGTGTGGTGGCGGTGGTGCTGGCAAAGTGGGCCACAGGGTTGCCGGAATGGCGAGATGTCATTGCTTCGGAGAACGGACCTGTTGAGCGCATGAGTGCCGTTTTATGGTTTATGGGCTTTGTTTGGGCCTTCATGGCGGCATGGAATGTGAAGAATGTTCGCCTTGAATGGTTGAGCCTCTCGACACTTTTTCTCCTATTTGGATTGCGGGAATTAGATGCCCACGTATGGATAACCGGATGGAACCTCGATAAATTAGCAAATTACTGGAATCCGGCAATTCCTCTAAAGGAAAGACTACTGGTTGTTGTTCTAATGGTTGTGCCGTGTATTCTTGTTGGTGCCATCGTCATTGCTCGATTCTGGGAGAAAAGGAGTTGGGTATGGCAGGCTGAGCAACCGTGGGGGCCTCATGTCATTATGGGGTTGGCTCTATTGGTTCTTTGCACGAGCATCGATAAAATCGGTCCTTATGCCCTTCCCTATTTAGGGGTAGGCGATCCTGGAAAAATCGCACTCATGATTATTGAAGAATTTTTGGAACTCATGTTGCCTGTGTTTGTGCTGAACTTTCTTTGGCCATCTCTACAAGGAATTTTCGGTGTGAATGGGTGCTGTGAAAGATCCGGAGGTCAGTAATAATCATTCGAGCAATGAAATTGTGGAAGGTCTTCAATCCGTAAAGCGTATTCTGCTTATTAAGCTTCGGTACCTTGGTGATGTTGTGCTAAGTGTGCCCATTCTTCCCCTTCTTCAAAAACACTTTCCCGACGCCCGGATCACATTTCTCGTTAATGCGGAAACCGTCGAAATTTTACAAAACGATCCACATGTGGATGAGATTTGGGCATTGCCTCGGTCGTCACGTTGGGAAAAATTGAAATTAATTCGCCGGGTGCGGGAAAGAAAATTTGATGTAGTGATAGATTTAACAGATGGGGATCGATCGGCATTTCTTTCATGGGTGAGTGGTGCATCCGTGCGATTAGGCTATAACAGGGAAGGACGTTGGCGAGGTAGATTCTACTCACATGTCTTACCTTCTGCCTATGGGACGATGCATATGGTGGAATACCATCAACAGGCATTAACGAGTTTAGGGATTACGGAGACGGTAAAAAATCCTGAGCTCTTTATCGATTCGGAGAGGCAAGCCAAGGAGCAACAAGTTTTTGACAGTCTATTCCCCAGCAGCCAACCTGTCGTCCTTTTGTATGCAACTGCCCGTTATCCTATGAAGGCCTGGCCCTTAGAGCGGTTTGCCGTAGTGGCGGATTGGTTAGCGGGGCAGGGGGTTTCAGTGGGAATAATCGGAAGTCAACACGAAATTCTCGTTGGCCAGCAAATTTGCAATCTCACCAAAAGCCAGCCGATAAATTTGATGGGAACGACGAATATTTCTCAATTGATTATTTTTTTGGAAAGAAGTTGCTTGTTAATCGGAAATGACGGTGGGCCCATGCATATGGCTGCAGCCGTGGGTTGTCCGGTATTGGCACTGTTTGGCCCTTCGGATCCTGCTGTATGGGGACCACGAGGGGAGAAGGTAAAAGTTATTTACAAAGGATTAGATTGCCAAGCCTGTTTTTACCCCGGCTGCTCACGAGGAGAAGAAAGTTGTATGCGACAAATCACTGTAGAAGAAGTCTGTCAGGCTGCTCAATCGATGCTTCCAGACCTTAAGAGAGTGGAGGCAAGTAAAACGTAAGAAGTGAAAGGTAGTAAGGAACTCGGTCAAACAGATCCAGGATAAAACCAGTGGGTTGTATTTTATTTTGTCTTGCTTCCCATTCTTACTTCTCACTCCCCACTTGATCTTGATCTATGGAAACACAGGGAGTGGCGCATAGACGAGATCATGGCCCACTAATGTTGCAAGCCATTGTTCTGTTTCCTGGTGGTTAAGCGGATGACGATTTAATCGTATCTCCAAGTGAAATTGTCCTTCTGAGCCGACAAGGCCCACAATAGCGGCGGTATCAGATCCTTCCGGTTTGATTGCCGCCGTTTGAAATTCTGCCAAACTGCCGTAGATCCGTCCTCGGGCATTCAATAATGAAAATATTTCTGGTATTTCCTCGAATTGGCAATGAAGCGAACAACGATACATGAAACGGGTTCCTGAGGATAGTGAATGAAAGGTGTCGAGGGCTTCCGGCCCAAATCCTGTCAGGTAAACTCGCACATGGTCGATCGGCTGAGGAGTGGTTGATGCGAGTTGACTAGCAGGCACCAGAAATTCAAAGGGATCAGGAGAATTTAACTCAAATTGACAGGGTCCGAAGGCATCGGGCCAGGAACAAAATAGAGGAGTATCGTGGCGTGTGGCTTGAAGCGAAACTTTATCATTGCCGGTTTTGGTTTCAATGGGTAATTGAATCAAATCGATGGCGGAACGAAAACCTTCCTGGCGATCATTGAGCCACAATTGGTCTCGAGGCGCTTCGACCGTTTCACCAGGAGCAATAATCTCCGTGGTATGGACCCGCACGCGGATAAGTCCATGTGTATGTCGAAAACCCACCCAAAGATAAGCAATGGGCTGAAGAGTAGCTAACGGATGACCGATGCGCCAAGGATGAGCCACAGAACAATACGTGTTGACGGATTGATGTTTCTGAAACACGGTATGGTATCCACCCGCAAGAAGAAAAAAATCACCTTTCCACTGGTCATACTCGTGAAGAAGTGTAACGTCCTCCGTTGGCCAAGCATCAAGTTGGTCAATGTCCATAGGGTGAGTGACTTCCCATTCTTCGACGTAGGCGATCATCTCTTTTTTGAGGTTCATGGAGGTTAAACCCACATGGCGTAACTTGTCAGCAACGGAAACGATATCCTCGAACGAAAGTGATGAGACCGATTCCCAGCGATGCTCACGCATGGAAGACCTGATGAATGAAAGAAGTTGCCATGCTAAAAGGCTTGCATTGTCTATTTAAGGGACAAAGACTTCGTTAGAGGAGAGCGCTGGAAGGAGGGAGACAACACTTGAGTAATTTACGGACCCATAGATCCCAAAGGTTAAAAAAAGCCTAGGTCGAGGAAAAGACAATGGCGGAGAGGGCGGGATTCGAACCCGCGGTAGGTGTGACCCTACGACGGTTTAGCAAACCGTTGCCTTCGGCCACTCGGCCACCTCTCCGCGCAAGATTTTGTCAATAATTTTGGCTACTTATAGATGAATAGTGTGAATACCTTTAAGAGCAGTTTACGGCTAGGTTGCGGTTTGAGAATCATCTAAACTAATGAACAAAGTGTCGATGATCGCCTTCAAATACATGTCCATCGTGACCTTCATACTACCATGACCTAACTGTTCTTGGATATATTTGGGATTAGCTTTTTATTGAATAAATAGCGACGCAAAGATGTGCCGTCAATCATGGAAAACTGCCCATTGCATTTCTGTTTGTTCTCAGGCTTTATAGAACAGATGCGTTATCCCAGAATCCAATATTCGTTCAAAGTTTTCGGGCTAAAAAAATTGCCCTGTAGTCATGAAGGTTGATGCCCATGAAGAGTTCACTCCTTTTTCTTGAATTCCCCGTCTAACAAAGCTCAAAAGTCCCCGCTGGTTTAATAGCCTTGAGACCGCTCTATCAATCTTGGGTTTCAGTTCTGCTGGCAATTGAATGAGTTCACGTACCATCTTCATCTGTCTCATTTCCTTTTGTGGCTTTGGCAGGGATGGCCTGAGATTTCACATGATACCCATGATGGTAAACAGACGGTGGACGCTATTCATCGAAATTGCTAGCGTTCCACTCACGACACGACAACCAGACGAAGGTACAAGAGCCTGGAACTTTCGCGAGATCCCCCGTGGACTCCTGCAACGAGTGAAGATAGCGGTAGCCGGATAAGGGAAGGCCGTCAACCAGTGGTTGATGGATGTATCAAGAGACGGTTAGCGGAGATGGAAAAGCGGGGGATTTTATACCGAAGAGGAAAGGGTAGCGCCGTCCTTTGTCTAGCAGGAATGCCTCGAATTAAGGTCCCCCTCCCTCAAAAAGGAGGGACATGACTCCCTACGTTATTCCTGTTTGAACCACATCGCCTCAGTTCTCGACAGACTTGGCAAACGGACAATCCTGACATTGGGAGGACAAACCCTCAAAGAATTGGCCCTCCCTTTTTACCTCATCTTCATTCAAAGGAGAAGTTCAATGAGACCGACATTCCTTACTTTAGTTTTATGTAGTGTTCTTTCAATGGGAATGGGACTGGAATGTTTTGCCGGCGAAACCTATTTATTTGTCGCCGACATTCCCGGTTCCGGGACGACCCCTCAGCATAAAGGGTGGTTGCCTCTCAAAAATTACTCGTGGGGAGCAGAGAGGCCATTATCTGATTCGGCCACAGGCACGGCCCGTACCCGAGCGGGCGCGAATTTTAAGGAATTGACTTTTGAGATGAACATGGATGGTTCCTTTCCGAAACTAGCCATGGCCCTCGCTCTCGGGACACATATCCCACAAATTATCCTGCATGAAGTGCATCCAACCACCAAGCGGCCTATTCTGGAAATTAAATTAGAGGGCTCCCGAGTCAAGTCTCTCAACCTTGAGGGCACAGCTGCGACCCCCGTGGTTAAGGCCCAGGTTGTTTATACCAAAATAGAATGGACGTATTCGGTGTTTTCTCCAAAAGATGCAAGACCGGTGGGGACAGTAACCGGACAATGGAATCTGGGAACAAACTAGGGTAGTTGATGGCTCCCTCCACAATCTTTCACGCATAACTTAGTTCAGAACGTAAAAGGCTGGGCATAGTCCCGGCCTTTTATGTTTTCCAGGAAAATGGCTATGTAATGCCTTGAGGGGAATGAAGTTCATGGCTCAATTATCCTTCAAAAAAATCTGTAAAATATCTGATCAAATCGTTAATCGTCACAATACCCACGATTTTGCCTCCTTCTGTCACAACCAAATGACGGACGTCATGGGCCTTCATCATGGCTTGGGCCTCACGTATCGGCTGGTGGCTTTCTATTTGAAGCATTTTTGATCGCATGATCGCTTTGACTGGAGTCGTTTCAACATTTAACCCCTTGGCGACCCCTTCCCGAGCGAGGCGTTTATCCGAAACGATTCCCACATAATCGTTGTTGTCAGTCACGAGCAGGGCACTGACATGCTGCTTGATGAATGCTTGGCTGAGTTCCATCAAAGTGGCATCCCCAGGGATGGTACTGACGTTCCGGGTCATATACTCACTAATCGTGGGCTCCTTTTTCCCAGAATTCTCCTGTCCAGTCATGGGCATTTCTCCTTGGGTGTAAATGATGAGAGTGAAAGCAAGAGACCCCCTCCCATTAGTTCGGGTATGTTCCGTTGTGCGTGGTTGTAAAGGGAGTTCTTGCCTGGTCCAAGTAAGTGGGAAAGAGTGTGCTGGATTTGGAGAATAGTCGTAAGGACACTCGGGTCTGCGTCACCAAAAGTTTAGGGGACTTGAGAGTCTGTGAGGAGAAACTAACTTGCCATTTCTGAATTTACGAATTTCAGGATTTTTTCTGCGTCTTCCATCAATCCATCGGTGATGTTAAGCCCCAGGGCTTTATCTTCCTCGTCTAAAGTATCCGCCAATCCTCGTTCTTGCAGTAACGTGACGTCCCAAAATAAGAGACCATGGCTTATCCGTTGCCCATTGATAGTGCCCATCACGTTAATGTTATCACCATGTTCGGTAGGAGTACTGAGAAAAGACAGTTCGATCTTATCCTGTTTGGCTTGTTGAACGAATTCCATAAAGGCCTTTATTCGTTCAAGACTATTGGGATCGTTCGTCATGAAAGGAGATATTTCTTGGATTGCCGTTTTTTCTTGTCGTCGTGACGATAACTGAGATTGATCCAAGGATAAGGGCTAGGCAGTCCCTTGATGCCCAGAAATCGATGAATCTTTTTGATTTTTCCTCTGAGCGCGCTCCGCCATGTTTTCCATGAGCCCTGTAAATTTTTTGTATTGCGGATGGTCGGGGGTTAGGGGGTTCCCGTCTTCGTCACACATCAGTTCTTGCATGCCTTCTAAAATTTCACTCATCTCCGGAAAAAATTCGCCATCAGATTTGTTGCGTCCCATATTGTTGGCTCCTTTCATATTGATCAAAATTTCCATAATTAATGCGATGATTTAAGTTTTTTTGTCTTGGTCAAGAATGCTTTGAATCACAATTTTTAAGTTCTCATAGGTTAGATTGTTGATACGAATGTTGCCATCAAGCACCACAGTGGGAGTATGAGAGACGTTGATACGTTCCCCCCATTCTTTCCCTTTGCCTAAGGTTTGAAACGGCTTTCCACTCGATAGCCCTGCTTCAAATGCTGCGGAATCCAAATCGACTTCTTTCAAGATTAGAGAACGCATGGTCTTATCAAAGATCTGGATGTCCTTCTCATGAATGGCTTGAAAGAGCACCTCTTTCATCTTTTGGCCTTTTCCCATTGTCACGGCTTGATTGTACATTTCAAAGGCGGTTGGGAGTTTGCCTGGCATCACCGGAAATCCGATCATTCGTGCTTCAAATGTGTCGCCGAACTCTTTCTGTAATTTTGTGACCACGACGCGTTCAAACATATGGCAATGGGGGCAATAAAAGTCCGCGAATTCTAATAAAATAACCTTCCCTGGTTCGTGAAGAGAAGCCTCGCCTTCCATCATTTCGTATTCCCCTTTAAGGGCACTGATGGCCAGAGGCGTCCAACTCAAGAAGGCCAGACATAAGGCAAGGCCAAAGATGAGACGTATTCTGAACGGTCGTGTGTTCATGCGGTTCCTTTCATCTACAAAAATTTCTGAGCTAATGGCTCTCGAATCAAAGAGGCCTAATGCGTTACCATCTCCGAATTCTTGATGTTTGGCAATAATGCTCATCATATCAGACCCGACCTAGCCCGCTTCAAGGTTAAATCTGGTCAGACATGCTATTGTGGAATAATTTTGCCTTTATTTAGGAAATATTAAATCGTATCGGATTGACCCAATAGAAGGAGGGAAGTACATGAACATCGTCCAGTTGAAGGATTTCCAAACCTTTTCTCAGGAGAAAATGAAGAAGTTGAATGTTTTTGAAACCCCGAGATTTTTTTGTGATGTCTATTGTTTCGAGCCAGGGCAATCGCAAAAAGCCCATGCCCATGCCGACCAGGATAAGCTCTATTTTGTGTTAGAAGGACAAGGGACTTTTCAAATAGGGAAAGAAAGTCAGATTTTAAGTGAAGGGCAGGGAACCATAGCTCCTGCCGGTGAAGAGCATGGTGTGGTCAATCATACCGAACAGCGACTTCGAGTGCTGGTGTTTATGGCACCGAATCCTGGGTAAGTAAAAAGTAGAAAGTGAGGAGCGAGTAGTAAGGAGAAGGTGCCAGAGAAAATGGCCCTAGACGAAAGATTTGATGGCTTTTCATCATAACACCTCACTCCTTACATTTTACTCCTTACTAATTCATGGGATTCATGGCATTAAAGACCGAGGAATTTTCCTCACCTGATACCGTCAAAATGCCCACTGCGCCTTTGGCTACACGGAAAATACTATGGTCGACCAACAAATAGGCACCGGGGACATCGACTTTGAATTCGACGATCGCGGCACCTGCTGAAGGAATCAACGTCGTTTGGACGTTCTGGTTCACTGCCCCACCAATGGCTCCTTCCACGTAGACCTTGTCAAAAATCTCTCCAATGATGTGAAAGGATGAGGTGCCATTTGGACCAATATTCCCTATATAGAGCCTGACGGTTTCGCCAACCTTGGCCTGGAGTTCTTCTCCCATCAAGGCTCCGGCCCTGCCATTAAAAACCACGTGGTCCGGATGTTCGGCTAAACCCTTTTCCATCGATAATTCCATGATGCCCTTTTCCGCACTGGGCATCGTGAAGAATTCACTTTCCAAGACGGCATATTCCCGATCGACTGCCGGCAAGCCTTCCGCCGGATCAACAAGGATCAATCCATACATGCCATTGGCGATGTGCGCAGGAATATTTGGTACAGGGGAGGCGCAATGATAGATATATAAGCCGGGATTCAAGGCTTGGAAAGAAAAGACCCCCTCTTGTCCTGGAGCGGCTAAATTGGCACCGGCCCCTCCACCAGGACCGTTCACTGCATGTAAGTCCATATTATGAGGGAATTTGCTCGCCGCATGATTCTTTAAGTGAAGTTCAACCATATCGCCGACACGCACTCGAATCATCGGACCCGGAACGGTTCCGTTAAAACTCCAAAATTTATATTGTACGCCATCCGCTAATTGGCCTACGAATTCTTTCGCTTCAACGTTGACCACGACTTTCGCTGGGTGTTTTCTGTCAATGGGGGCGGGGACGGCAGGCAAGGTGGTGAGCACGGCTTGGACGGTGGGCATGTCGGAGGCCCAGGTGCCGGATGAAAGTCCTAAGAAAGTCAGGGTTAGAATAAGGGCTGAAACGATCGATCTTTTCAAATTCCAGTTGTGACTCATGAATATTACTCTCCTTGTTCAAACGTTTGCTGGTATAAAAGTGACAGGTTTCCTATAGAGAGTAAGCATAAAGGAATATCATAAAAAAACAATGACATAGATCATCAAAACCAGAATTATTGCGAGCCAACCGAATAGCAAAAGGGGGAGAATCAGGAGGTGGAGGGTTAGGCCCGGGGATTAGGGGAGAGGATAAGGCGCCATGTTCTTCAAAACCGGTAAATTCAGGACCACCAATTGTTTTCCATGGCCAATGATAAGCTGCTCTTTTTTAAAGCGGCTGAGAATGCGACTGGCGGTTTCTTTGGTGAGGCCTGCCATATCCGCCAGGTCTTGGTGGGTGAGGCGAACCGAAATGCGGATGCCGTTGTCTACGCGGATTCCAGATCGTTCAGCCAGATTGACCAGAAGGTTTGCGACACGTTGTTCGGCCCGGTCCAAGGCAAAGGCTTTAGCGTTATCCTGCGATTCTCGGAGCCGTTGACTCAAATAATTGATGATACTGACGGCGGCTTCCGGGTTACGCTGAATGACGTCCAGCATCGCTTTGCGATGAATTTTAATGACTGTGCCTTCTCCCATGGATTGAGCACAACCGGGATGAGAGTCTCCCGATATGGCTGAGGCCTCACAGCAAAAGAGATCGCCTGGCATGAGCACTTTGAGTGTGACTTCCCGTCCTTCTGGGTTGGATTTGACGCATTTCACATTGCCCTCTTGGACGATATGAAACCAGTCGGCAGGATCACCTTCTCGAAAGATGAATTGTCCCTTTCGAATAGGCACTTCGATGGCGTGTTTGGCTAATTCCTGTCTGTCATGTACTGAAAGGCAGGCAAAAAGCGGAAGGGAGTCAATGCTGGATTGAAGTGCCATGAAAGGACATCATTGGACCAATTGTTTGACCTTCTCTACGATTGCCCGAGCACTGAGACCATAATGATCCAGGAGCTGGTCTGGTTTTCCACTATGAGCAATTTCTCGAATGCCCATTTTATGGAGACGGACGCCTTCTGTGGACAAAGCACTCAAGACGGCATCTCCCAAGCCGCCATGGATATAATGATCTTCCACCGTTAGGACCGCATGATTCGTGGCTTGGGCCGCTTGTTTGAGGGTAGCCACATCAATCGGGACGATACTATACAAATCGATCACACGGACCGAAATCCCAGATTTCTGGAGATCATCATAAGCTTTCAAGACCTCAAAGAGCGTGACACCTGCGGACACAATGGTGAGTCGATCGTTTTGGCTTTCGCGGAGAACCTTCGAGCCACCGATTTTGAAGGTTTCATTGGGGTCATACAGGATGGGGGTTTTGGGGCGGCTTGTTCGCATATAGACCATCCCTTTGTGCTTCGCCATCGATTCGACCAAGCGGTAGGCACAGACGGCATCGGACGGATACAACACAACGACACCAGGCTGGGCAGCCATCATGGCCAAATCTTCAAGGCCCATTTGTGAGGGGCCATCTTCGCCAATGCTGATGCCGACATGTGACCCCATCAATTTAATATTGGATTGGCTGATGGCTGCCATACGGATGAAATCGTAAGCACGAGTGAAAAAGGCAGCAAAAGTGGCCGCAAAGGGGATCTTGCCGCAAGCTGCCAGACCAGCCGCTGCTCCGACCATATTTTGTTCGGCAATAAAATTCTCAAAGAATCGATCCGGGAATTTCTTTCCGAATTTATCCGTATAGGTAGAATTTTTCACGTCGGCATCCAATCCTACGACTAAGGGATTCACTTCACCGAGTTGAGCAAGAGCCACACCAAAGGCTTCCCGAGTCGCCACGGAATCGGTGGCTCCGAAGGATGGAGGTGGGAGGGGTTTGGAAGCACCGTCCACACGTCGAACCGGTGTCGGAGGAGCAATAGAAAGTTCAGGGGCTGATGAGGACAAGGATTGATTTAAGACAGCAATCGCCTCGTCCGCCTGTTCGGCATTTAAAGGTTTCCCATGCCAGGAAGGATGGTCTTCGACAAACGTAATGCCTTTGCCCTTAAAGGTTTTGGCCAGAATCATGGTTGGCCGCTGTTGGATCTGTCCGGCTTCAGAAAAGGCCTTCAGTAATTCAGCATGATGATGGCCATCAACACAGATGGTATGCCAGCCAAAGCCATCCCATCTGGCTTTATATGCGTCCAGATTATGCTCTAACATTGTCGGGTCGGATTGCCCCAGTCGGTTGATATCGATGATGGCGCAAAGATTATCGAGTTGGGCTTGGCGCGCAATCTCGGCGCCTTCCCAAACCGAACCTTCCACTGATTCCCCGTCGCCCAACAAGACGTAGGTACGGGCTGGGGTCTTATCTAAATACTTATTATTGAGGGCGATACCGATACCGACCGAAAGCCCTTGGCCGAGAGAGCCGGTAGCCATATCGACAAAAGAAAGTCGTGGGGTTGGGTGGCCTTCAAGGTCGGACTGCAATGTCCGAAGCTCAAGTAATTCTTTAGGATTAAAAAGTCCGGCTTCAGCCCATGCGGCGTAGAGCAGCGGAGCGGCATGGCCTTTCGACAAAACAAATCGATCATTGTCGGGATTGCGCGGATTCTTTGGATCGTATCGCATCACCCCAAAGAAGAGCGTGGACACGATATCGGCGGCTGAGCAACAGCTCGACGGGTGCCCGCTACCGGCTTGGGTTGTGGAACGAATGCTATGGATACGAAGTTGATCGGCCTTTTGACGAAGTTGTTCTGGTAATTGGGCGGCACCAATAGTGGTCACAAACGACTCCTTTTTTTCTGATATTGGGGTAGCAATTGAGGTTGGTGAAAAGGTAGCAGACCCCCATACCCCAGTCAATTTTGCCAAAATTTTCCTGCAGGAAATAAATGGCGATGTAGGGTATCATGGGGTTGGACAACGTTGATGGTCCTATTATGACAACTGACGGGGAGGAGGTCATTGATGAATCAGATGAAATCGAGAGAGTTAGGGGTTAGAAAAATTGTCCCGTTTTGTCTTGTAGCAGGCTTGGTGATGGGGTGTTCCTCGGCACCGGAGCCACAACCCGAACCTTCAAAAAAGGAAGTGCAACAAGATGCCGACCATTTTTTTGAAAAGGTGAAAAAAGAGGAAGCAGCGATTCCCTAGCCAGAAAAAGAGTTGGACTACATGCCGCATTTGCTTTTGAAGCATTCCAGGTAGCCCGTAAGGTGTTGGCCCATCGAGGGATGAGCATGATAATTCTCGTGAGAGTTTTTGTTAAGGAGATGGTGGCACCGAATGTGATGGCGTAGGAATTTTCAACTTCTTGTTCTAGAAGAAGGTGGCTTAGGCTGCTTAAGTGGATCCTGGACTCTTCCAATACTGGCACACCCACATGATTGCCATCGGTATAATCGAGGGAGCGTGGTTTTTGGGCTTTTGTGTCGAAAAATCGGGTAGGGAGTAGCCCGACTCAATGTTTTTTAGGGTCGAAAAGGTTTGAGTTTGAGGTCTTGGATGGGCCGGAAGTGTTTAAGGTTACTGGTCATCAATTCTAAATTATTTTCTGTAGCCGTTGCGGCTATAATGGCATCTCCCGCCCTGAGTCCGGAAGACAGACTATATTCCTCCACATAAATCGCTGCGCGGTGGCCAATGTTTTCGGTAAAGGGCAAAATCTCGAAAGCAAATTCTGCCAAGAAATCCTTTACCAGAAGATGTTGTTCTTTATTCCGAGCACATTGAAGAAGTTCCATGTACGTTTGTACTGATAAATATCGAGTGTCGGCTTTTTCAAAACCTTGGGCGGCTTTGGTATTTCCTCGTTGTGCCCAGATAAAAATATCCGTGTCAAAGAGCATGCGTTCTCGTATTTCTCAAAACATCTAATTCCTCAAGGACAGACTTGGTCGTTTTTGTAGCCATACCAAAGAAAGGGTGGGATTGAATCTTTCGCTTCGTTTTCTTTGTGACAGGAAGAATTTTTCCTTTCACTTTGCCTCTGTAAAGAATCGTCACTTCCTCTTTTCGTTCCAACGCTTTGAGTACGTCATTCATCTTGTAACGCAAGTCTACGACAGAAGCTTCCATTGAAATATCCAATCTCTAAAATGTCTAGTGTAATTATACACTACTGTAGTTGCTTGTCAAAAGAGCCTTTATTGAAATTTTCCGCCATATTCTTAGGGGATAGCATGGTGACGTTTTTGGCAACCCCATTCAAAATCTTCGCTTTCATACCACCTGCAGATCTGTTAGCTTCATCGATACTCTCACCAAATCCTAACCATTTTAATAAGGTTATCGGAATCAGTATATGCCATTTTGGGACAAAATTGACGAAGATTGTTATCTCACGCTTCATCAGGAAGCATTGAGGAAAAGGCCAAGTGTCCCAGATCTCATAAAGGACTGCCCTGCGACACTTATTTTTTCGACAAAAATTTTATTTCCATTTACCATGACTCTGGACTATTACGCGGGTTTTAAAGCCTTAAGTATATCTTATTTAGAAAAAGAAGACAGCGGTGTGCCGGTGGATACATATACGCTTGGGGTTACAGTATTAATGTGGCACAAAGCAATCTGGGAATATATTGGCCAGACAATCAATATGTATTGCGACTGGGTTGAGTCGGAAGAAAGAGTATCCTTCGCATCAGCTACAAAACCAGAGTTATTCCAAAATCTTGAACAAGACCGCTTGGACCCCATTCCTAAAGATAAAGTGGAACAACTTGCACTCACATTACGGTCGATTCATGGAAGTATTAATTCACCTCTTAAAATTCGTAATATTGGATCTCATAAGTATCACATTGCCAATACCTACTCAACGGAATTTGCAGAATTGATAAATATGAAGACCAATGGGTCTCACTTAAATCGACTTAGTCAGTTTCAAAAGCAAGTTACAAAATCTTTCGAAGGTCTTATAAAAGCACAGCATGAGTTGATTGGATTTATAGATGACCATTGGGTTGAAGAATGGAATCCAGATTGGTTTCAGAAATAAGAAATACGCCAACAAATGTGCGTTAGAAGGTGGACGTTCTTGTTTGATGAGGATGAAGAGCGCCGAGGATTACTGCGCAATCAATCTTTCTGAGTTTCTTTTTGGCAGGAAGTGGTTAAAGAATTATTGGATGAGTTGGGCTTGGGTGGGGATTTGATCGAGGATGGTTGAACGCACTTGGTAGATTCCCTTGTGGCCCGCACCTTTGGCAAATACCAACCCTTTCTCTCGTTTGCCCAGGATCAATAGCCCGGCCTTGTGCCCTTGGCGTCCTCGGCCTTGTATCGTGGCGGTTGGGGAATCTAATCCATTTTCATTTGCAGTGATCGACCCCTCTGGATGTGCAATTTCGGTCGGAAGGTCGACCACCCGACTAACAAAAAGATTGACCACTTCTTGGTTCACCGTAGCATGGGGTGTATTTTCGAGCATCCATTCTTCATGTTGTTTGATGAGCACGTATTGCTCATTCGGGGTGCTGACTTCAAGCATGACTACTTCAGCGAGTTCCATCCCGAACAGGCGTTTATCTTGGAAAAAGAAGGCTCCCTGCGTCATCGGTTTCAAGATGCTGGGGGAAATTTCATAGAGTGGGCTCGTGCTGGAGGTCATGGCATAGGCTTTTTCTGCCCCTTGAAATTGATACAGGCTAATATGATGCGTTCGAGGGCCTTCCAATAACGTGATGCCGATCTGGGTGCGATTGGGTTGGCTGAGAATACGTTGTTTGTCTTCCTCTGAATCCACGAATCCGGTGGCCTGAAGCCCGCTTAAATCCATGAGGAGGGTGCCCACGGTAATTTTATCGATGGGGGCTTGGATGGGGCTGGTGAATTGCCAATTTGGTGAGAGGCTATGGACACCGGCGACTCTGGCCATCACCATCGTGGTCTCTTTGTTTTGAATATGTAACTCATGGACGCGGTCTCGCTCAAAAAATAACAGGTCTTTTAAACGAAAATCCGGCAAGCTTTTTTGTGCGAAAGTCATGACGTCCAAAGTCGTGAGCACGACATGGTTGTCCTCTTTGGTCTGAACATACAACGATGGAGCAAACGGCCCGCGATCTCCCAAGGCCAGTTCTTGCGTGGCGGTCGGTGTTTGGAGTATGAGTGTGAGGTAGGGTGGATGTAATCCGTATTTCTCGAGGGTTTCAGGGCCGTCTTCGATAATTCGTTTGATCTTTCCAATGGTCAGCGCCCGTAAGATTCGGCGTACTTCTCGGTTATCGGCAGGAAACCGTATGGGTTTGGTAATTGTCCAGCGCCACTTTTCATCCCGTTCCAGATGGATGGTTTCTGTGGAGGTGCTCCACGTGATCGAAGTGATGTCTCGATCGTCAAATGGGAGCAGTTGCCGTTCTTGTGTTTCCTGCTTTTGAAATTGGCTGGTTTGGGGAATATCGACAAAGAGGATATAGCCTCCCAACCCTAGCACGATGACTGCCAAGATGATTGTGATGCGAACGGGGTTATTCAGCATGTTACAGGCTTCGCCGCCTTTTCCATACAGAGAGGCCTAAAAATAACACGAGTAAGGGAAGGAAGAGGACTTGAAAAAAGACGAGGGCTTGTTCCTGAGACGGGTTGGGGACGAACGGGTGGAACGCCGGATCTTTAGGTGTGAGTGACACCAGCGCGTCTTCCTTCGCTAACCAAGCCATGGTTTTTAAGAAAAAATCGGTGTTGCCAGGATAGGTCAGCCATCCGTTGGTGGCAAAGGCAGCGTTACCGACAATGACGATGGCGGATTCCGGTTTTTGGTCAGCCCCCATGCGTTTTGATGTTAGGGCGGCCGCGACGGTGAACGGCCCTTGTGGGTCCACCGCTTCGTCATTGGTGGGTTCTGTATTGGTGAGCGTGGTTTCTTCCCAACTTTTGGGAGAGGTTTGGGCTAAAGATACAAAATCCCAATTCTTTCCAGTGGCGGCATCGAATGTGACCGAGCGGGAGACCGGGAAAATAATGGGGGTCGTGAAATTTTCGGTTATATCATGGGTAGTAAACGTTCGCACCATTAACGCTGTTGGGCTGCCGCGGCCTAACCGGTCCTGCTCATCGGCAAGAATTCCTGCTCCCAATTGAATTCCCCATTGCGAAAATAACGGCTCCAGCGAATCTTTACTGGCCGGATCACTTAATATAAGGAGTCTCCCTCCCTTTTTGAGAAACTGTGTGATCTGATTGACATCTTCAGGCTCCACCACGTGTGTTGGGGAAGGGATGACCATAAGGGAAGCATTGCTTGTCGATATATTTCCCCATTCAACTGTGGCAATCTCATAGCCCTGCTTTTTTAACGCATCAGCCGCCCGTGATAACCCGGGCGTCTCGGTATCCGAAACGCTCTTTTCGGAATGTCCAGTGGTAAAGACAATGCTTTTTTTGATGTCTTTTGTCACACGCAGCAGTGCATTGGTGACCTCGGCTTCAGAGGCGCGCTGTAAATAAATCTTTTGCGGGCCGCTTTCGATGACGGCAGTATCGATTCGGGTAATCTGATAGGCTTTGGCTTTATCAGGGTGACGTTCCGGATCTATGAATTCAACCGTGAGTAATGGGCTTTCCTTCTCATATGTGGTTAAAAGGTCCTGGTAGGCGCCATATCCGGGACTGCCCTCACGTGTGAAGACCTGGATGCCGACTTCACGGGGTAACGCGCGAAGTACTTGATAGGTTTGTCGGCTAAGGGTGAAATTTTTGGTTTCCGAAAAATCCCACTCCGGGCTATGTCTGGCCGCCAAAAAGTTTGTCAGGCCCACAGCGAGCCCTGCTAAAAGAACGGCCAGAATACTGTGAGTTCCCAAACGTGCTGAGCGTGTTCGTCCCCCTCTCACTAGGGCTTGAACGTAAATGCCCACATACCCAAGTATGCAGACTGTGCCTAGGCCTAAGAGGATAGAAGCGGCGGTTTCCGCTTCAGGTAACAGGAGCGGAAGGCCGAAGCCCCCAAGGGTGAGTACTAATCCTACTGCACCCAGTATCGAAGCGATGCGAGTTATTTCCATCGATAGGCATCAATGGCTTGATGGGCGGCAAACCACATAAAGGCCATCCCCGATATGTAGTACAGGAGATCTTTCAGGTTCAGGAGTCCGCGTATCAATCGTTCAAAATGTTCCGTGAAGGATACATACGACAGAATATGGCCGATCGTGGAATCGCCAAATGCCGAGCTTAGGGCTCCGAGCACCCAGAGTCCTAAGATCAATCCAAAACTTAGAAAGGCCGCAATGATTTGATTTTCCGTAAGAGCCGAGGCAAATAAACCAATGGCTAGCATTAAGGCGCCTTGGAGGAGGAGGGCAAGATAGCCTAGAAAAATCGGTTCCCAGTCAAAGGTCGAGTAGGCTGACAGTGTCAGGGGAATGAGGCCGGTAAGCGAGAGAAGGCCTGCATAGACGATGATCACGCTCAGAAATTTTCCTGAGACAATTTCATTCACCCCAATAGGTGAGGTCAGGAGTAGTTCAAAGGTGCGTAACTTACGTTCTTCGGCAAACAGCCGCATCGTCAACAACGGTAAAATGATCATGAGGATCAGATTCATGCTTTGAAACAACGGGCGAAAAATCATTTCATTGAGATTGAGTTGCGCATAGGTATTTTGTAATTGCATGAGCCGGAGGGCTTGGTTGCTGGCATTGGCGACGGCTTGATAACCGAGGAGCCCGACGACAGCCAAAAAAATGGCCCCAATGACGTAGA
This sequence comes from Nitrospirales bacterium, assembly GCA_965223185.1. Lineage (GTDB taxonomy): Bacteria > Nitrospirota > Nitrospiria > Nitrospirales > UBA8639 > Nitrospira_E. The sequence goes on from OZ244988.1 coordinate 2,839,697, forward strand.
CGACCGGGGACACAAAAAAGCTGCGTAATTCTTTCGCAATGATGGTTTGAGCTGGAGTCAACATATTGGTTTTTTTGAATGATGAAATAGCCGGGGTGTTCTCGTATGTTTCTGAATTACCCGACGTGTGGGTTTGAAGTGGTGAGGACTTTAAACACATCTTCAAGACTTACGTTTTGTGTGGTCAGCTCTAAGAGTCCCGCCCCTCGTGAGACGACTAGGTTTGTCAATTCTTCCCGTACATCTTCCCCAATTTTTGTTTCCAAGACATACGTGTTTGGCGCCGATCCCTGGGAGACTTGTATAACTCCGGGAATATTCCCCAGTGCGTCTAAGAGGTCTGGCTGAGTCTGTTTGACTGTCAAATGCAGCATTGCCGATTGACGTAGTTTGGCCCCGAGGTGTTCGGGTGTGTCAATAGCTACGATCTGGCCTTGATGAATGATGATCACCTTTTGGCAGATAGCGGTGGCTTCTGCCAATAAATGCGTACTCAAGATAATGGTGTGGGAGCCTGCCAGGTTTTTGATGAGGTCGCGAATTTCAATTATTTGATTCGGGTCTAAGCCTGTCGTTGGTTCGTCTAAAATTAACACGGGTGGGTTATGGAGGAGCGCTTGAGCTAATCCTACCCGTTGACGGTAGCCTCGTGATAAATGGCCAATGACGCGTCCTTGTACCTCAGATAATCCGGTCTGATGGAGAATGAGTTTGAGTCGTTCTTGTAATTGTTCGGAAGTAAGACGTTTAATCCGCCCCACAAATGTGAGATATTCCTGGACCGTTAACTCTAAATAGAGAGGAGGTGTTTCTGGTAGGTATCCGATATATTTTTTCACCTCCCACGGTTCTTCTAAACAGTCGTACCCCGCAATACGCACCGAGCCAGAGGTGGGAGGCATGAATCCGGTTAATATGCGCATGGTGGTAGTTTTTCCGGCACCATTTGGTCCCAAAAAAGCAACGATTTCCCCTTTTTTGATGGAAAATGAGATGTCATGCAAGGCCGTGACCTGGCCATACTGTTTGGTGATATGTTGAACATCAATCATCGGGAGTTGAGGGATGAAATCGTGAGATGGAAGAGATGCTATGTTTTGAGATTTGTACCGAGTAGACCTGAAATCATACCTATGCAAAAAAAAACCCGTCAAGATGTTTATCCAAACCGAACGGACTAGACGTTGACTCTAGTGGTGAAAGCTGTATGATGCAAGAAATTTTCTGGATTTTGCTCGTTTTGTTCTAATGACCCTAAACTGGAATGAATGATCTTGCTCGAATGGCCTTTTTGAGACGGATGAAACACTTGAATACGTTTGTTTTCCTGTTGTTGTTTTTTTTGTACATGGTTGGATGTAGTTCTTTCCATGAAGTGGCGGTCGTGAGTCATGGAGAAGACGTTTCTGCGGAGGAGGAGATGGTGTCCGATGAGACCAGTCTGCCTCCATCGGTTGCTCCCATTGAGGCCGCTCTTCCTGAGGCTGAAGAGGTTGCACAATTAGACACACAGCCACTAGCTGAGATTCCCCCCAATTCCGTGGTTGTTGCTCCTGCTGAAAGGAGAGCGGTTGAAAAAGATATCTCTTCCCAATCTGCTGCGGACACCACACTTCCTTGGACCTTGCAAGATGTTTTTTTTGATTTTGACCAATTTGCGATCCGGCCAGATGCCATTCCCATTTTGGAGCAAAACGCCCAGATCCTAATAAAACGCTATGCTGATAGAAAGGTGCTAATTCAAGGTCATTGCGATGAGCGTGGAACTGAGGCCTATAATTTTGTTTTGGGAAAACGTCGAGCTACAGCTGTGCAGAATTACTTGGTCAATTTAGGCGTGGCTCCTTCCCGCTTGAGCGTTTTGAGCCTGGGGAAAAATCAACCGTTTTGTTTGGAGCGAACCATTCCGTGTTTTCGTCAAAATCGTCGCGCTCATTTTGTTCTCAAGTAATGGATTGTTTCTGATTGAGTGGAAGGCGTAATATTGCCACCCACCCATCCATCCTTGTCCTTGTTTCTCCTTCTCAAGTCCCACCCATTTGAGTTATTGTTGAAGGCCGATTCTGGCGCTAGGTTAAAAAAGAAAACTTCTTCCGTGATCGTTCTCTTCAGGTGGGTTTGTTCATATGTTTCCCAAAAATTTGGTTATGCGGGTGCTGCTGCTAATTGTTGGGTTGGTGGTCTTCCTGGTCAACCCTGGATTGGCGGAAGTATGGGATTTTTCTTGCACCGAAGCAGTGTCATTACTAAAAGCCGCGCAGGATCGTGTTGTTCAAAAGCATGATCAACTACAAGAAGCTAAATTTAGTCTCCGGCATGCTCCTGAGGAATTTGATGGGTGCCGTCGGAGTCGACGAGGTTTTGAGGGAGGAAAGATTTATTGTGTGAAACACCAATCACGACAGGGCACAATCCTAAAAGATGTCCTTCTCGCACAGAGAAATCTTGAGTCGGCCAATAAAGAATTTACTCGACATGTACAAGGCGTGCTTCGGGCTTGCCCCGTTTCACAACCTTGAAATACCTTCCTGGTTCATTATCCATATCTAAGCCCATTCCCTTTGCGGATGGATGTTACTTTGCATTCCATCGAAGTCTCTTTTTTCTCCCTTAAATTTTAATAGTTTGGAAGGTGGCCGGTGTGGGATATCCATTCACTTCATACACCTCTTCTATTTTTCCTTTTCAAATTCTTTTTAGTTCGAAGAATCTCTTCCTAATAGATGAATCTTGTGCGTACGTGGTTATTCCTGTAAATTACCTACGGGTTCCCACGATGAAACATTTGCCAAAATTTTTGGGAATTTTGTGATGTATAGTTTGAAAAAGTTTCTGGCTCCTGTGTTTTCCCCTTTGGCTATTTGTATTGAACTCATGCTCATGGGTTTGTTCCTGCTGGTGTTTTCTCGCAAACAGAAAACGGGGAAAATATTTATGATGTTGGGGTTGATTATCCTTGTGTTGTGTAGTTACGAAGGAATATCTGGACGAATTCTTCATACCCTTGAATCTCAGTATTCCCCGTTGGATGTCGCCCAGGTGATTTCCAAGAAAGATGGAGGGGCGGCCGCTCAATCGGTGAAGTGGCTGGTGGTGCTAGCTGGTGGTGTCACTGGGGATCCCTCGTTACCCATCCAGTTGCAAATTTCACATCATTCTCGGGTCAGACTTTTGGAAGCTATCAGGCTTCATCGTCTTATTCCTGGCAGTAAAATTATTCTGACTGGAGGGATTGGGTTTAATGGTCCGGCTGAAGCCACGACCTTAAGTCGAGTTGCGGAAGAATTGGGCGTACCCAAATCCGATATGGTTTTGGAGGTGGAATCTCGTGATACGAAAGATCATCCGTTATACGTTCGACATCTAGTGAAGGACGCCCCTTTTATTCTTGTCACGAGTGCGTTCCATATGCCACGTGCTATGAAGCTATTTTTGAAACAGGGCCTTTCTCCCATTCCTGCCCCTGCCGGTCCATGGAAGCCTGCTGAAGATTTCTGGTCTCCTGGCAATCTTTTTCCCAGTTCGAATGGGTTGCGGTTGGCCGAATTGGCCTACCATGAATATATGGGACTCACCTGGGCCTGGATTCGAGGGCAAATTTAAGAGTAAACCTGAGAGATTTATGGGATTTATCCTACTATTTCATGAGTTCCCCCTTTTTTCTAAGCTTCAAGAATCCGATAAATGAAGAAGGATCCTTGCAGGGTGGCAAGGACTCTAAAGGAATTTCATGGCACGATTGAATCTTAGGCAAACAAATAAATCAGGATTTTTTGTTCAAAGGACATCATTCCTTTTATTCTTGATATTGTTTGGGTTTAGCGGATGTAGTATTTGGAATGGATACCTTGATCCTAATTATGAATCTGACCGAGCGGATCGTTTATGCCATCCCTATGGAGATTGCTCTCAAGGGATTTGGAGAGCAGCGGATGGGTCGGCGCAGGGCTTAGCGGCAGCTAAAGCTCAATGTGTGGAGTCTGTTGATCGTCATTATGGAAATGGTTGGTGGTCGGAAACTGTGGCCAGGGGAATAGAAATTGGAACCTGTATGGAGAGCAAAGGATATACCTTGCAACAATGAGAAGGTGAACCTTCAGCCTTCAATAAGAGCCTTAGTTACTTTCTATTTTTATGCCATCTTTTTCTCTGGTGGCTTTGGCACAGACTTTCGCTTGAATAGGTTTTTGAGGTTTGTTTGGTAATGGGATTTTTCCCCACGTCTGTGGCTGCTTCGGCACTCTTCCCCCTCCTTGAGACCTAGATGCAAGGAAGTCTTTGGATCCTAGTAATTTGCCTTCTGAATAAATATATATTGTAGTTTTTATGAGATCCGTCAACGGATCGCCATTGGCCAGGGTTGTGGGTTCAATATAGTTTACTTCCACAAAAGGCTTTGAAGGTCCTAAAGTGGTTTCGGCGAAAGTCGCGCATTGTATTTCTGGGGGACTTTGAAGAGCAACCTGCTTTGATGGAGTGGTTGTAGGGGGAATAGACGGGGACTTGGATGTTTGTGGTGCGGGTGAAGGTTCAGATTCTTCAGGTGGAGTTGTATTTCTTGTAGTGGATGGTTGTTGGGGGATACATGAAGGGCGAAGCCAACACAAGACGGTATCGAGCCGCTCTTGGGATTGAGGTGTAGAGCACCCTAGCGTGAGAAGCAAGAAAGCGAAAGGCCCTCTATGCCATAGTGATCGAATAAGCATGAATTCTCTCTTGCTAGATGAGGACTTTGAGTCACTGAAAAAATGTTTTTTCTCCTGACTGTGAACAAGGGCAAAAACGACTTTTTATCTATGTTATGGATATTGTACTGCGTTATTATTTTGAGGGGAATACCTTAATAGGAAGGCCATAATTCTACGTAGTTTTGTCCGTCTGTGATTATTAGGAAGGTGGTGATGTTCTTATGAAAAACATTCAATCACGTCCCTTGACGAATAAAGTTTCACGAACTGAGAGGCTATCCAAAAGGTCTAAACCTCTGGAAAGCCTGAAAAATACTAAAAAAATTTTTCAAGACTTGAAGCTTTTTGCCACTGATGTTGATGGGGTATTGACGGATTCGGGGATGTATTATGGTGAGTCAGGTGAAGAATTGAAAAAATTTAATACCCGGGATGGAATGGGTCTAAAACTGCTGCAAGAAAAGGGAGTTGTTGTTGCGATTATTACCGCTGAACACACAAAAATTGTGGCACGTCGCGCAAAAAAATTAAAAATTACACATCTTTTTCAAGGTGTAAAAGATAAAAAGGCTGTTTTAACCGCTCTTTCTGAAAAACTGAGGATTCCATTTCAACAAATGGCTTATATGGGGGACGATGTAAATGACCTGGAAGCCTTAAAGGGGGTGGGGTACGCTGCAGCCCCTGAGGATTGTGTCGACCAAGTTCGACAAGTGGTTCACTATGTTTGTCAGAAAAATGGAGGAGAGGGCGCTGTTCGAGAAGTGATTGACATGATTTTGGCAGCCAAATGCGGTAGGTGAATATTGAATGATAAGAGTAGAGGACTGTCAATAAACGGCTGATCGAATTTTGGATTCCGGTAGAGGCGGGATTACGTATGTCATACCTTTATATCCTTAAAACAAAGGCTCAATGATGAAGGATCATGTCTATGGTGTCATTCTGGCGGGGGGGAGTGGAACTCGGTTTTGGCCTTTGAGTCGTGAACGGTTTCCGAAGCAATTATTGAGGATTATTGGGGAAGGGACCTTGTTACAACAAACATTTGCACGTCTGATCCACTACATTGCCCCACAAAAGATGACGATCGTCACCAATGATATTCAGGCTGAGTCGATTCGACTTCAATTAAACGAATGGAAAGATGAACTAGGGAAGAATATTCTTCTTGAACCTGAAGGTCGTAATACGGCGCCGGCCATTGCTCTGACTGCGCTGGAGCTCATCCATCGAGACCCAGATGCCATGATGGTCGTCGTGCCGGCTGATCATGTAGTCACGGCGACTAAAAAATTTGTGAAGGCGCTACAATTTGCCACGAAATTAGCAGACAAAGGCCATTTGGTAACATTTGGCATACATCCCTCCAGACCGGAAACGGGTTATGGGTACATTCAACCGAACAAACGCAAACGATTAGGGTCTAAGGGGCCCTTTATCGGGTATTCGGTTTCGAGGTTTGTTGAAAAACCGAATCTGTCTACTGCGAGGCGGTATTGTCGGTCAGGAAATTATTTTTGGAATAGTGGCATATTTGTGTGGAAAGCCTCGACTATTCTCGAAGAATTAGCTTTTCAGCAACCAAAAATGTCAAAGATCTTGAAATCCTTAGGAGGATATGTCGGGACTTCTGACTTTCCATCGGTCCTTAGGAAGGCCTATTCCAAATTGCCCGCACTATCGATTGATCATGCGGTGATGGAGCATTCCGCGCGTAGTGTGGTTGTACCCGTAGATTTTGGATGGTCAGATGTTGGGAGCTGGGGAAGTTTGGACGAGGTGGCTCCTCTTGATAAAGATGGAAATGTGCGGAATGGGAATATCATTGATATGGGGAGCCAAAATTCCGTGTTATTTGCAGATCGTCGTGTGGTGGCCACCATTGGGCTGGACAATATGGTGGTTGTGGATACTCCTGACGCCACATTGGTGTGCCCCAAAGATCGGGCACAGGATGTGAAAACCATGGTCGGACTCCTTAAACAGCAGCAAGCTCCTGAACATTTGGAGCATCGAACGATTCAACGTCCCTGGGGAGCTTACACCGTTTTAGAAGAAGGCCATGGGTATAAGGTAAAACGGATTGAAGTGATTCCGGGGAAACGCTTGTCTCTGCAATTACATCATCAACGAAGTGAGCATTGGGTTGTGATTGCCGGGACCGCCCGAGTAACCCGTGGAGAGGAAGTCTATGATCTTCAAGCAGGGATGAGTACCGGTATTCCTAAAGAGACACCTCATAGATTAGAAAATCCAGGTAAAATGCCCTTGGAAATAATTGAGATTCAAAATGGCCCTTATTTGGGGGAAGACGATATTGTGCGATTCAAAGACGATTTCGGGCGGTTGCCTTCTGTTTGTTGAGCGGCCTGATACAAACAGAAAAACCTGAAAGGAAACGGAATGGGAATTTTTCGAGAATATGATATTCGTGGGATCGTTGAAAAGGAATTGACTCCGGATGTAGTGGAAAAAATTGGGCGGTCATTCGGCACCATTGCGCGGGAACGTGGAGTCAAGACGATCAGTTTGGGGCGTGACGGACGGTTAACTTCACCAGCTCTTCGGGATCAATTAATCACAGGTCTGATCGGTGCGGGTATCAATGTCGTGGATTTAGGCCTCTGTGCGAGTCCGTTGCTGTATTTCTCGTTGTTTCATTGTGAAGTAGACGGAGGCATTATGATTACTGGGAGTCATAATGCCGCGGAATACAACGGCTTCAAAATGTGCGTGGGGAAAGAAGCATTATATGGAGCTGATATACAGCGCTTACGGGAAGTGTTTGAGGCCGAAAAATTTTCTATTGGAAAAGGAACCGTTAGTGGACAGCCCATTATTCCAGAGTATTTAGCTTATCTCAAAAAACAATTTTCGTCGCTAAACGCTGAGCATCTTCGAGTTGTGATTGATTGCGGCAATGGTGCGGCTGGCCTTGTGGCCAAAGAAGCGCTAGAGCAATTAGGTTGTCAGGTGACGGGATTGTATTGTGAATTGGATGGACATTTTCCCAATCATCATCCAGACCCGACCGTAGTGGAAAATCTAAGCGATTTAGTGAGAAAAGTTCAGGAGAGTAAGGCGCATGTAGGGATTGGATATGATGGAGATGCGGATAGAATCGGCGTGATCGATGATCAAGGGGGGATCTTGTGGGGCGATAGGTTGTTGTTACTCTTTGCGCGAAATGTGTTAGAGACCCATCCAGGGAGTACGTTTATCTCGGAAGTGAAGGCTTCTCAAGTCTTCTATGACGATATCCCCAAAAGAGGTGGGCGTGCCATCATGTGGAAGACGGGGCATTCCATCATCAAGGCCAAGATGAAAGAAGAGAAGGCGGTCTTGGCGGGGGAGATGTCCGGTCATGTGTTTTTTGCTGATCGGTATTATGGCTATGACGATGCTATTTATGCCTCTTGTCGCCTGATCGAAATATTGGTCAATAAGAAGCAACCTCTTTCGAGCCTTTTGTCTGATGTTCCGCAAACTGTGGTGACACCAGAAATTCGTGTGGACTGTCCGGATGATCAGAAATTTCAACTTGTGAAGGCGATTGCGGAACGTCTTCAGGATTTCGTAGCAGCTCAGGATTCCAGTGCGCTGCCAATACGTGAGTTAATTACGATTGACGGCATTCGTGTGCGTTTTGACCATGGCTGGGGACTCATTCGAGCTTCCAATACTCAACCTGCCTTAGTGTTACGGTTTGAAGCCGAGACGCAGGAGCAATTGACGAACATTCGGAAATATCTGGAATCGCAACTTGCGGAATTCAGTCAGGCTTTCACTCTATAAATTCATCATTATTATTTCCCTTCGCCATCTATATATCTTTAGTTTGTGAGACTTGAATGTCGTGATCGGGCACATTATCCGAATTCAAAGAGACTTCCACAAATTGAATGACTATTACTTCAGGTGAGTAAACCACAATCGCTGTTCCCCGTTTTTTGCATCTCAAAAAAAAATCTTTTGATGATTGCTCCTTAAAGTCGAAAGACCTATAATGAATAGTCCTCCCAATCGGTGAGGGATATTCCAACGGATGAATCTTCCTCTTGTCTTATCTTTTCGAGTTCAGTATCACTCAATCCTTTTGTAAGGGAATCGAATAAGTTTTATGCAATTAATTGGCATCGACTTTTTGTACATTACAGGTAGTTCCGGTGATGTTCGCGAGGCACTCTGTGATCTGGTGCCTGAATCGCCAACCTAATGGAAGGAGAATCTCGTATGGGGTTACGAGTCCTGTTCCTTGTCGTTGGGATGTTGTTGGGTATGTCCTTGGGATGGAGTCTTTCGGCTGGGCAAACCGAAATTTTAGGGATCGGAGCGGCAATTGGCGTGGCGATGGCAGCGTGTGTGCTGGCTGCTGAATATCGTCTCAAGTCCGTTCCCTTACCCGTGGTGTTATGGGGAGGTGTGGGATTAATCAGTAGTCTTCTCATGGCCGGACTGATCGGACTTTCCACTGATCTTTTAGGAAAAGCGGAACATTCCGTATTTTCGTTGTTGGCCACGCTTCTTCTCTTCTTAGGTATACCCTATTGGGGGCTTACCATGGGAGTACGATTTGGCAAAGATGGATTGGCTGATGTTGATTCAGTGGGCGGGATGAACGATCTGGCCTTAAAAACCAAGTTATTAGATACCAGTGTCATTATTGATGGAAGGATTGCCGATTTATGTGAAACCGGTTTTATCGAAGGAACCCTGATCGTTCCGCATTTTATTCTTCAAGAACTGCAACATATTTCGGATTCTTCCGATGGGTTAAAGCGTGCGAGAGGACGAAGAGGGTTAGATATTTTAAATGTGCTTCAAAAAATGACCAATATACATGTGAAATTAGTGGAAGATGATTTCCCGCATGTGAAAGAAGTTGATACCAAGTTAATCGAATTGGCTAAACAAATGGATGGGAAAGTGCTTACCAATGATTTCAATCTCAATAAAGTTGCCGGCATACAGGGTGTAGAAGTCTTGAATATTAATGATTTGTGTAATGCGCTAAAGCCAGTAGTCCTGCCTGGTGAGACCATACGGGTCTTTGTGCTCAAAGAAGGCAAAGAGTCAGGGCAGGGTGTCGCGTATCTTGATGATGGGACCATGGTTGTGGTGGATCATGCCAAGGCGTCGATAGGGAAAACGGTAGATGTCGTCGTGACAAGTGTCCTGCAAACCAGCGCTGGCCGGATGATTTTCACGCGTCTCAAAGAAGAAACCGAACGCGAGGAGTTAAGTTTGGCGCGTGTCTAATTCTGTCGTGGCTGTTGTGCCTTCTGCGGGTCAAGGGACTCGCATGGGGGGTAGCACCCGCAAACAATATCTCTCTCTGGGCGGGGTCCCTCTTCTCGCAATCACTCTCCAAGTTCTTCAACAGATTTCATCAATCAGGGAAATCATTCTTTCTGTCCCTCAGGACGATATCGATGAGTGTCGGCGCAATATTGTGGAAGCTTTTGCCTTAGGAAAGGTCACCCAAATTGTTTCAGGTGGAATACGCCGGCAAGATTCCGTGCGTAATGGGCTGTTGGCTATTTCCCATCCACCGGACCTGGTCTTAATTCATGACGGTGTTCGTCCATTTATTCAGGGCGAGATCGTTGAGAGGTGTATTGGCTGTGCCCAACAAACCGGGGCAGCCGTAGTTGCGATGCCTATTCATGACACTGTTAAACGGGTTGATGAACAACACGTTATTCTAGAAACGCTTAATCGAGAAGAGCTTTGGCAAATTCAAACGCCTCAAGTCTTTCGGTATGATTCGTTATTTGCCGCTCATCAACGGGCTCAACAAGAACGGTGGGAAGCGACGGACGATGCCGCATTGATAGAACGAGCGGGTCATCCCGTTTCCGTTGTTGAGGGAAGTTGTTTTAATATTAAAATTACTCGGCCTGATGATCTCATTGTCGGAGAGGCAATCCTTCATAGACTTTCTCAAGATAAATGATGATGGAAAATTGTAGGGAGGATAACTCTTTCATAAAACCAATTTTGAGAAAGATTAAATGAGAATTGGACAGGGGTACGATATTCATCCTTTGCGTGATGGACGGGCGTTGATTTTAGGTGGAGTCCCGATTCCACATTCCCGTGGTCTAGATGGCCATTCTGATGCCGATGCCTTGACTCATGCCATATGTGACGCATTGCTGGGAGCCATGGGAGAAGGAGATTTAGGCACGCGATTTCCTGCCAGCAATCCGGCTTATAAAGGTCTGTCAAGTTTACTTATGTTGGAAAATGTGGTGCAGACTCTTAAAAGTAAAGGGTTTGAGCTCGTGAATCTTGATACCGTAATTTGTGCCCAAGCTCCAAAACTTTCACCATATATGAAGACCATACAAGAACGTTTGGCGATCACCTTGCAAGTTGATGTCCAGCGGATCAATATAAAAGTGAAAAGCGGAGAAGGTATTGGCATGATCGGACGGGAGGAAGGGATCGCTGCGCTGGCTGTATGTTTGATACAGTCCTCCTGCGACTAAGAGAAGAGAGGCCAATGCTGGCTTCTTGATAGTCCTAAAGGTACGTGCATGAGAAAGGTATGGCAAATTGCCCAAGATCTCCAAGCAGTTTTTGAGCGTGACCCGGCTGCTACCAGCCGGCTGGAGGTCTTTTTTACCTATTCAGGGTTTCATGCTCTCTTGGCCCACCGAATCGCCCATTGGCTGTGGAAGTGCAATATTCCCTTTTTCCCTCGTCTTATTTCTCAGGTGGCACGTTGGTTGACAGGTGTAGAAATTCATCCTGGGGCATCCATTGGAGCCGGATTTTTTATAGACCATGGCATGGGAGTGGTCATTGGGGAGACAACCGAAATTGGAGATTATGTTACCTTGTTTCAAGGGGTGACGTTAGGAGGGACAGGGAAAGAACGAGGCAAACGGCATCCAACATTAGGAAATCACGTGGTTGTGGGGGCAGGGGCCAAAGTATTGGGTGGAATTATTATTGGCGATAATGTAAAAGTAGGTGCCAATGCAGTGGTTTTGCGTACAGTCCCCCCGAATTCCACGGTTGTAGGAAATCCAGGACGCATCGTTAAGTATGATGGAGAACGTCTTCCGGAAGCCACCATGGATCATACGAATATCCCTGACCCTATTGCAGAGCGATTTGAAGCTATCGAGCAAGAGTTAATTGCGATCCGAAAGAAGATTGAGCAGAAAAAATAAAAAATAGCTCGGTTATAAAGGGTATGTAGATATTGTCATAGCTATCCGCCTCTTTTACACTAAATCGACTAATGGCGTGGTAGTTTAAAAGGGCAATCACATTTATAGCAGGCTTACGTGAAGGAGTAGTTGACATGACACCTCGTGTGAAAGAAATTTTGCGAAACTACGATGGGAATCATCCCGGGGTATTATCGAATCTTGCGCGATTGTTGATGGCTGGGCGATTAGGAGGGACGGGTCGTCTCGTCATTCTCCCTGTAGATCAGGGATTTGAACATGGGCCTGCTCGAAGTTTTGCTGTGAATCCAGGCGGCTATGATCCATACTACCATTTTCAATTAGGAATTGAAGCAGGCTGTAATGCGTATGCCGCGCCTCTTGGATTTCTGGAATCTGGGGCAGCTGAATATGCCGGACAAATTCCGCTCATCTTGAAATTGAACAATAATGATTCCTTGCAGGAAACCAAAGATCCAAATTCTGCGATCACCGGTAGCGTGAGAGATGCCTTGCGTTTGGGGTGTTGCGCGGTTGGCTATACGATTTATCCTGGATCGGCTCATAGCCAGGAGATGTATCAACATTTGCGAGAGATTGCCGAAGAGGCCAAATCTCATGGGCTTGCGGTGGTAGTGTGGTCCTATCCTCGTGGTTCAGGATTGAGCAAAGAAGGTGAAACAGCAATGGATGTTGTGGCGTATGCTGCACAAATCGCGGCACAACTTGGCGCGCATATCATTAAAGTGAAAGTTCCTAGTGCTCATCTGGAACAAACAGCTGCTAAAAAGGTGTACGAAGCGGAAAAAATTCAAATTAGCACTCCCGCCGAGCGTATTCGTCATGTGGTGCAAAGTGCCTTTGACGGTCGACGAATCGTGATCTTTTCTGGTGGGGCGAAAGGCGAAGACCAGAAATTATTCGATGAGGCCAAAGCTATTCGGGATGGGGGTGGGTTTGGGTCGATTATTGGTCGGAATTCATTTCAACGTCAGAAGCCGCAGGCATTGGAATTTCTCTCAACGGTTATGAGGATCTATTCGGGAGAAATTTCCTGAATCTTCTGGATTTCGGATACCTGCATAATTTTTCCCATCCCTTCATACTCTCTTCTTTTCTATCTTGTATTTACGGGTACAAGCCACGGCATTGGTGGGCCTTAGCCACTTCTTTAATTCCCGCTATTAATGCGGCGGTCCGCATCGTCATTTTATTGTCTTCGGTTTGTTGCAGAATGCGAGAAAAAGCTCTGGTAATAATGCTTTTTAGCCGATTGTGGATATGGGATTCTTCCCACGAAAATCGTTGAGCATCCTGAGCCCACTCAAAATAGGACACAATAACTCCACCGGCATTAGCTAGGATATCCGGGACAACCAGAATGCCACGCTCATGAAAAATCGCATCCGCTTCAAGAGTGGTGGGCCCATTGGCGCCTTCAATAAGATATTGACACTGAAGGTTGGGAGCATTCGTCTTGGTAATTTGTTCAGCCAAGGCGGCTGGGATGAGGATGCGACAGGGTAAGGTTAAGAGATCTTCATGTAATATAGGATCGCCAAATTGTGTAAAGGAAGGCAATGGGGATTTTTCTTTGGCACGTTCTTGGAAAATAGCGGGGATGTCCAAGCCTTTGAGGTTATACAAGCCGCCAAAACGATCGCTGATAGCAATAATTTTTGCCCCTTCCTCGTATAAGATTCTGGCCGCGTGAGCGCCCACGTTGCCAAAACCCTGGATGACCACGGTCGTGTCAGATAGGTTGTGATGGAAATGTTTGAGGACTTCTAACGTAATATCCACGACACCACGACCTGTGGCTTCTTCGCGCCCTAAACTTCCTCCAATGGAGAGGGGTTTCCCGGTGACCACATCTCGAACCGTAAATCCCATTTGTTGGCTAAAAGTATCCATCACCCAAGCCATGATTTGTGCATTTGTTCCCACATCGGGAGCAGGAATATCTTTATCCGGCCCCAGTAATGGAAAAATTTCTGCAATATAGCGTCTGGTTAGGCGTTCTAATTCGCTCTGTGAAAGTTGAGTGGGGTTGACGGCCACGCCTCCCTTGGCTCCCCCAAACGGAAGGCCTGCCAATGCCGTCTTCCAGGTCATCCACATGGCCAAGGCGCTGACCTCACCTAAGGTCACATCGGGATGATAACGAATGCCCCCTTTTGTAGGGCCTCGGGAAAGATCATGTTGAACCCGATACCCTCGAAAGACTTCGACATGGTCATCATCCATTCGAACGGGAATGCTGACAGCGAGAGCTCGTTGAGGTGACTTGAGGCGCTCCAGGAGATTGGGATCCAGATTCATAAGTTTGACGGCTTGGTCAAACTGAGAAACCGCTAATCGAAAGGTCGGATGATCGAATTCTTGCGGAATATCTGACTTCATGGTTGAACTCTTTCGTACACAGAAAAGGTCTTTAATATCATTCTATCAATAATTCTCCCAAAATGATTGGGGGCTTTACCGAATTGGTCTGATTGCTGGCGTACAAATCTAATAAAGAACCTTTATCAGATACAGTCCCTGGGGTGGGGCAGTGCGTCCGGCGGCTCGTCGGTTTTTGGCCTCCAAAATATTCGTAATGGATTGCGGACTTCGCTTGTGTTGCCCGACTTCTACGAGTGTTCCCACAATGGTACGTACCATTTGCTTGAGAAAACGATCCCCTTCAATTCGAAAGGTTAATAACGGCAATACTACTTCAAGTGAAAATTGAGAAATCGTACATATAGGATTAAGGGTTTGTGATCGTTGCCCACGAAACGATGTGAAATCATGGGTCCCCACGAATTTTCTCAATGCTTGTTGCATGGCGGCAACATCCAATGCGTAACGGAAATGCCAGGTTCGGTCATAATCCAGCGCGGGCCGCGAAGATTGTTGGATAATTCGATATTCATATATTTTTCCTTTTGCCTGAAAACGAGCATGGAAATCAGCTGGAGCCGATTCACTTGTGGTCACTGAAATATTATGGGGAAGAAGGCTATTGAGGGCTGAGGCCCATTGGGAGGCGGCAAGAGATTTGTCGCAGAAAAAGCTCGCAACCTGTCCGACAGCATGCACCCCTGAATCCGTTCTGCCTGCTCCAACTACGGTGATGTGTCGTTGGGTAATGTTGAAAAGTGCTTCCTCTAACGCTGCCTGGATGGTAGGTTTGTTGGGTTGCCGCTGCCAACCGGCATAAGCAGTTCCATCATATTCAACCGTAAGTTTAATGATCGGCATGGTACCTTTGGGAATGAAAATGAGCCGGTCGTGAAGATGTGGACATAACGATGGGAAAGCAAGGATGGTACCGGACTGAGTTCGGAAAAAAAAGCGGGGTTTAAGAGGAGAGAAAACGATGAGCTGGGAAAAGGGTTTATCGCGAAGCTGTTTGCAACGGCTGAATGTATGACTGGATGCCTTCAAAAATCCCTTGGGCCATACGTTTTTGGTATGTGGAACTCTTCAGAAGTTTTTCTTCCGTGGGATTGGAAATAAACGCGATTTCCGCAAGAATAGCCGGCATCGTCGTCATGCGAAGCACAAAAAATGGTGCGGTTTTGACCCCGTGATCTTTTATTTTATAAAAAGGCTTGAGATATTTGACGAGAGCCTTTTTCGTTGTCCAGGCAAATTCCTGTGAATCTTCTATTTTTTTGTCATGGAGTTTATCGGCGAGAATAAACTGCCATGCCGGTCCATTGTCTTCCAGTGGAGTGCCGTTTTCCCGCGCTGCCACTTCAAGGGCCCTGGGGTCGCTGGCCTCTCCAAAATGATAGAGCTCCAAGCCTTTTATTGATTTTTGGGGATGGGAGTTGATGTGAAGAGAGACAAAAAGATCAGCTTTGTGCTCATTGGCAAAGGCGGCTCGATCTTTTAATTCCACAAAAACGTCGGATTCACGTGTCATAAAGACCTTAGCCTTGGTTTTCTTGGACAAGAGATCTCGCAGATGGTTTGAAATTTTTAAGACTATATCTTTCTCTCGTGTCCCCTTCCGACCCAAAGCCCCAGGATCTTTTCCTCCATGACCCGGGTCGAGTACGATGATCATGTCCTTGTTTGCCACTGATTCGATCCGCGGGGTTACCACGACAGGTGGGGGCGGAGTCGTGCGTGGGGCTGAACGATCCCCTGATGGTTTGGATGCCTTGGGAGCCTTGACGAGAGTACGTGGCTGAGTAGGATTTGGGTAGAGATCTAAGACGATGCGGGGAGGCTTTTGCAGTACGTACCATTTATACCGTTTCCACGGCTGTGTAGGAATCGAAATGATAAGGACTCCTTGGCCTGTTCTGGAAACAGCCACCTTAAGCGGAAAACCCTTTGCGGTGGTTTTTGCGAGAGCTTTTTTGAGTATGCGGGTGTTGGGAAGCTCTAATAGGAATTCCGTGTCGTTTTGACGGTCGGTGGATGTGGGTTGAGCCTCTCTGTCCAAGTCAAGGACGAGACGGGTAAATTTTTTATGCTGATGGGCTCGAATGTTACGGATGGATGTGATGGAGGAAGATTTTGCTACTAACGTGGCGTAGGGAGAGGTGTTCCACGACAACGCGTATCGCCCCCCACCTTCTCCCGCAAAACTGGAAAGCGGAAGAAGAATGAAGAGGAAAAAAAAGGAAAAAGAAAAAAAGACGTTTCGATTGGCTGGCATAGATATTTTACGTGTTTCTATCTTTTTTCGCAGAAGATGCGGTTCTTGTCAAGCCAGATCGAATTGGATCTTACCGAAATTGGCGGGTACACTACCCATGCAATTGTTGAGTGATTAAACATAAAGGTCAAATTTCGTGAAACCTCAACATCTTATCATTGATGGCTATAATTTGCTGGGAGCAATGGGACTTCCTCCACAGAAAGTCGTTGGCCAGGGAGAAGGGAATCGTGATCAGTTGGTGGTGCGACTTGGTCTGTACAGCCAAAGCATTCATTGTCCGATCACGTTGGTATTTGATGCCTGGCGACAACCGGGGAGCATGAGACAAACCTTCCATCAGACTGGAGTAACGGTTATGTACTCTGCGGAGGGCGAACGAGCGGATCAAGTCATTCAACAATTGATTCGACAGTATGGAAAAGAGACGGCTGTTGTGTCATCCGATCTTGAGGTGAGCAATGTGGCACGGGCTTTCGGAGCATTTGTGATTCGTTCCCAGGAATTTCTGACACGATTACAAAATGGGACTCAGCGAAGATCATCGATTCGTTCTTCAAGAGAAAGGTCGGAGAATCTTGAGGAGGGTCCAAATCCGACCAAGCCAAAAGATAAGAAAGGCAATCCACGGAAGTTGCCCAAGAAACTTAGGCAACGCAATCGTATTATGAAGAAATTTTAAAAAGGCGCTTGGCGTTATTTGTCGTTAATTCTGCAACCTGAGAGAGCCCAGTTTCCGAATTTCCAAATTTCAATTCGGCTATTTGTTTCGCCACATATTTAACATAGGCAGATTCGTTGCGTTTTCCTCGGAATGGGACTGGCGTGAGGTAGGGGGCGTCGGTTTCGATAAGGAGACGATCATCTGGAACGGTACGGATCACGTCTCGCAACAAGGTGGCATTGCGAAAGGTAATGATTCCTGAAAAGGACAGATGAAATCCAAGATCAAGGGCTTCCTTGGCTAACCATGGGTCTCCAGAAAAACAATGAAAAACGCCTCCCAGGGAATCGGCATGTTCTTCTCGAAGGATGGTCATGGTATCTTTCTGTGCTTCTCGGGTATGGATTACAAGAGGGAGGTTGAGAGATTTGGCTAAGGCTACTTGTTCCCGAAATTGTTGTCGTTGGATATCGCGCGGGGAATGGTCATAATGATAATCCAATCCAATTTCTCCAAAGGCCACAACTTTTGGTTGCTGTGCAAGTTGGCGCAGTTCTTCATACCAATGCGATTCGATGCGTTTCACTTCATGGGGGTGAACGCCAACAGTGGCATAGACGTTTTCTCGTTCACTTGCTAATTGCACAGCCGCGGTGCTCGTGGATAAATCACAACCGATAGTAATGAAGGCCTCCACTCCTGCTTCTTCAGCTCGCTGAAAAACTGCGTCCCGATCAGTCTCATACCGAGGATCATCTAAATGCACATGGGTGTCAATCAACATGAAATTTCTCCTACGTGTTTAAGACTGGCATGCTAGCATATCGAGGATAGAGGTTGAAGATGTGTGTTCTTTCTAAGAATAAATCAGTGATGTTTGCATAACGATCATGAGTGGAATATATGTCGTTTGACGAAGAATGGTTCAGGATAATCAATGGATGGGCTGGTCAATCCTCTGCTCTGGACTGGATCATGTTTCAGAGTTCCCAAGAAAGCAATTTGCTTTTTCCTTGCCTTGTAGCGGTCATGTATTGGGGCTGGACTCTATGGAATGAAGCTAAATTTGCAGCTCCCACCTTAGGGTTGGTAATTGGACTAGGTGATTTCATAGGTGGACAATTGAAGAATGTGATTGCACGGTTGCGCCCCTGTCAGGCTCTTTCGCAGATTCATGAATTGGTGGGCTGTGGAGGGAGTTTTAGTATGCCGTCCAATCATGCTCTAAATTCTAGTACTGCCATTGCATTTTTAGTGACATTGTATCCTTCCTTAGGATGGGGGCTTTGGCCTCTCATGGTCCTTATTGGGCTTTCACGAGTGTATTTAGGTGCACATTATGTGACTGATGTGCTGGTCGGATGGGGGATTGGAGTGGTTTTAGGTGGGAGTGTGGCCTATCTGTTGAAAACCAAATTCTTCACTTCGCAGTCATGACAAATTGCAAGTCTTCGAGAGGTCCGACTCACTCAATTTTCCAAAAACCCGGTTCCTCTTTCCCGTCATTCCAGAGATTTTCAATTAGGATTCCGTCTTTGTTATTGATGCCAGAGGCTCCCCGCTAGCCGAGCTTGTTACCTGGTCCCTCCCAAAGGGCTTTAGGATTCCTGTGCCTGTTTCGAAGAGCACTATTCCAAAAGAATTTCATTTGTATCTAGTTTAATACATTTTTGTAACTAATTGGATAATTAAAACAATGCTATCACATGATAAATTTCTTGCCTTTTTTTATCGGGAGGCATAACCTTCAATAAATGTGATCTTTTAAAACTGTCTTCAAACCTTAAATTCCTAGGCATGAAGGTTGCTTTACTAGATTTTCTAGGTGCCACAAATTTATCCATACTTACGATTTTAATAATTTGTATATCTCACATCTCCTCCATTTCATCTTTCTATATTTTGAACGGAAGGGGAAATTTCCATGGAAGGGATCCGTTTCCTACTCCTGAATTTTCGTGGTTTGACTTGCCAACAAGGCAATTGTGGAAAACTTATTGATCTCCTCAAGAAATGCTTTCCTCATTCAAAATTTCATGAATGGATAGAGGAACAAGATCCATATCTCCCTTCGCGTTTTAGGGCCTCCTTTGATGTTGTATTTCTATCAGTTCAATCAGAAGGGGTTAATGGTGTCGAATTGGGAAAAATAAGACAGGAGTATCCCGATACACCCTTATTAGGAGTTGTGTGTGGTCAATCAAACGACGTTGTTGTTAACCAGAGAAATCCCTTAGCGAGCTTAGACGACTTTTTTTGCTGCCCAATCAGGTCAATTGATATCAAACTTCGCGTACCCAAGCATCTCAAAAAGAGACGAACGGTTTCTGAGGTTACAGACAATTCGCAATGGCAAAACCCGTATGCAAGAGATGGATTAATTGGAGAGAGCCCGGTTTTTCGGAAAGCTCTAGAGAAAATATCGGTGTTAGCCGACGCTGAAGCCCCGGTGTTGATTTGTGGTGAAACTGGCACTGGTAAAGAACTCTTTGCCCGTGCAATTCATTATCATAGCTCACGAAATGGAAAGCCATTTATTCCGGTCAACTGCGGAGCTATACCCGACCATCTTTTTGAAAATGAGCTGTTTGGACATCGAAAAGGTGCATTTACCGATGCTTCGACGGAACAACAGGGTCTCGTGCAAGAAGCTGAAGGAGGTACATTATTCCTGGATGAAATCGATACGTTAAGCTTGGCGGCGCAAATTAAGCTTCTCCGATTTTTGCAAGATCAAGAGTATCGACCACTTGGGGCTTCGAAGAGTACAAAGGCCAATGTTCGAGTATTAGTCGCCACTAACAAGCATCTGAAACATTTGGTTGACAATAACAAGTTTAGAGAAGATCTTTTTTTTCGTATTAATGTCTTTTCGCTCATGCTCCCTCCACTTCGAGAACGTAGGCAAGATATCTTGGTATTGGCAGGGCATTTTTTGAGCAATCTGTCTAAGCAAATCGGGCGTGGTGCCATACATTTATCTCCACAGGCTCATAGGAAGTTAACGGGGTATGCCTGGCCTGGAAACATTAGAGAGCTTGAGGCCGTCATGCACCGATCTGCCAGGTTCAGTAAATCTCAGAATGTGCACCAGGATGATATCGATCTTCCAGTAGCGGAAGGTATAAAAGTGGAAACAGAAACCTCATTTCGTCAGGCCAAAAATAATATGGTTGAGGAATTTGAGCGGAAATACCTTTTAGCGATTTTGGCTGAAAACTGTGGAAATGTTTCACGGGCTGCAAAAGCTGCGGGGAAAGATCGCCGATCTTTCCAGCGACTACTTCGCAAGCATAATCTTGATTGTACGGCATTTCTCAAAATCCCCAAATAATTTCACGTCGTCGTCTTCCCCATCATCTTCTTCTTGCCTCCCCCACCGGCAACTGCGAATTTCCTAACTTCCTTCTTTCGGTCCTGTCCTTGTTCGTTCTATTCACATGGTCTAGTTGTCGCACTTCCTGCGGTCACAACGCCGCACCAAAATAACCCCAATATATCAATCTATTATGTAACATATCATTAAAAAAGACTCGAATCTTGGTGCGGCAAGAATGCCTCGGAATTTTATTAGCATCAATAAAAAAACAAGTAAAAACAGTCTATTAATTCAGGGCGAATAGGCCGTGAATTTGCACAAGAGTATAGAACATTGTTTGTAAACGAATGGGTTTGCCGTGGGAGAGAGGAGGCTGCCATCAGATGTAAGTCATTTGATTGGGATGATCCTGGCGTATCTCATTGCACATCCAGGAGCAAAAGATACCACTGAAGGAATTTCTGCTTGGTGGATTGCCTCAGATCAAGGTGCTTCGGATAAGGGGAAGGTTCAAGAGGCTATTAATTGGTTAGTGCGGCGCGGTTGGATGACAATACGGGAGGCCCATCCATCTCAGACTATTTATGGGTTATGCGTAAAAAATATTGGTGAGATCCAAATGTTTTTAGAAAACAGTAGAAAAAATTAATGAAACACAAAAAACAATAGAATGGGTCCGAAGTTGCTTATATTGCTTATTTAAAGTTCAAGGAGGCTTTTTTATGCCAGTCACACCGACGTATCCAGGCGTGTACATTGAAGAAATTCCAAGTGGTGTACGAACCATTACGGGCGTGGCCACCTCGATCACCGCTTTTGTTGGCTGGGCGCCGAGCGGACCAACTGACCGTGCGGAACTGATTCTAAGCTGGGCCGATTATGAACGAAAGTTCGGCGGTTTAGATAGGCGAAGTTTGTTGGGCTATGCCGTATACCACTTTTTTGCAAACGGAGGTGGGCGAGCTTACATAGTTCGCTTAGTTACGGTAGGCACCGCAACTACCGGTGATAATGCGGTTGCGTCCACCGCGACGCTAGACACTAAATTAAAAGTGACGGCAAAAAATCAAGGAGTCTGGGGAGACGACTATGCCATTGTGACAAAAAAACGTATAGATGACCAATCTCGCTTTCGATTATCTGTTGTTAACATTAAGCTGGATCCTAAAGGTATACCAGTGGAAGCCTTTGAGAATCTATCTATGAATCCGACGGATGCTCGTTTTGTGGAAAACGTTCTCAAAGCCGACTCACTACTTGTGACAGCAGCTGTTGTGGGTTCAGCGACAGATCCGCCAGCTGATACTGTGATTCCCTTAACTGGTACAGATGCCGGCAATGTTCCTGATACTGCTAAACTAAAGGGCGGCGCCGATGGCAAGGTGCTAAGCCCAAATGATGCAGCTTTTCAGACTGCCCTTATTCCAACTTCCGGTACTGGCGGCGTGTTTTTGCTAGATCGCATTGACCTGTTTAACCTCCTTTGTGTGCCGGGAGAAACAACTCCTGCAACGTTATCAACATTGCAGAAAATTTGCCGGGATCGTCGTGCGTTCCTCATTGCTGACTCCGCCGAAAATGCGTCATTAAATACTCTGCAAAACGGCCCAAACAATAACCTAACGGGTGACAATGCGATCAATGCGGCTTTTTATTTCCCTTGGCTAAGGGCGCCTGACCCTCTCCAGGAAAACCGGCCAACTGATTTTCCCCCATGTGGATTTGTGGCGGGACTTTATGCCAGGACCGATTCTACCCGTGGTGTATGGAAAGCGCCAGCGGGGACAGCAGCAAGTTTGACCGGAGTGGTCGGTGTCAAAACTCCCTTGACCGACGACGAGAACGGAGTACTAAACCCCAAGGCAGTTAATTGTATTCGAACATTTCCCGTTTACGGCACTATTGCTTGGGGAGCGCGCACGTTACAAGGCAACGATGAACGAGGATCAGAATGGAAATACATTCCCGTTCGCCGCACTGCTCTATTTATAGAGGAATCTCTCTACCGTGGAACACAGTGGGTGGTATTTGAACCCAACGACGAACCACTCTGGGCACAAATTCGACTCAACGTTGGTGCCTTCATGAATACTTTGTTTCGACAAGGTGCGTTTCAAGGAATAACACCTCCCGAGGCATATTTTGTGAAGTGCGATAAGGAAACGACCACCCAAAATGATATCGACCGGGGCATTGTCAATATTGTTGTGGGTTTCGCGCCATTGAAGCCCGCCGAGTTTGTCATCATCAAGCTCCAGCAGATTGCTGGTGATATTCAAGTGTAAAGGAGAATGTCATGCAATTTAGTGTTAATCCACAACGATTTGACCCTTATAAAAACTTCAAGTTTCGGATTAAATGGGACGGAAAATTCGTCGCAGGCGTCAGTAAAATTGGGGCCCTCAAGCGTACGACGGAAATGGTGGAACATCGTGAAGGCGGTGATCCCAGCACCGTACGTAAATCTCCCGGCCAGTCAAAATATGAAGCGATTACGCTGGAACGAGGCGTCACTCACGACACAGAGTTTGAGAAATGGGCCAATAAAGTCTGGAATTTTGGTTCCGGCCTAGGGGCAGAAGTTTCGCTGAAGGACTTTCGCAAAGATGTAATTATCGAGATGTATAATGAAGCCGGTCAATTGGCAATCGCCTATAAAGTCTTTCGATGTTGGGTGTCGGAATTTCAGGCTCTACCCGAACTCGATGCCAGCGCGAATGCCGTAGCCATCCAGACATTAAAGCTGGAAAACGAAGGATGGGAACGTGATTACGAAGTCACCGAGCCAACAGAGCCTGAATTCACCGAACCTGAAGGGTAAATTGTGATGAGATATCTCACGGCGAGAGAATTATTGGATGTGTGGGAGCAGGGGTTGAATCAACCGCTTCTCCAAAGAACACTGATTCTTCTCGTTGCAGCATTTCCTGAAATGAGTCCAGATGGTATTGCAGAATTAAGTATTGGAGCGCGTGATGCTCGTCTGTTGTACGTGCGCGAACAGTTGTTCGGGTCTCAGTGTATGAATACAGCCACATGCCCTCGGTGTTCTGAGCGAATTGAATGGACGAGCGAAATGTCAGACCTTCGAATTCAATCCTTAACAGATGAATCCTTCTCTCGTGAGTTCAAGTTAGATCTGGAAGATTTTCACTTATCGTTTCGCATACCGAATAGCAAAGATGTTGCTGCAGTTATCAATGAAAGTGAACCTGATATGGCCCAACGGAAACTGCTGGCTCGTTGCATCACATCGATTGAAATTGCGGATAAAAGTAGCGATGTCGAGTATTTACCTGATCATATAGTGTTGGCCCTGAACGAACGAATGGAAGAGCTAGATCCCCAAGCAGCCATCTATATGAACATGAGTTGTCCTGGTTGCACGCATACGTGGAATGTGTTGTTTGATATAGCCAATTTTTTGTGGGCGGAAGTCAACGATTGGGCTGAACGGATGCTGCAATCGATTCACCGATTGGCGAGGGGGTACGGATGGACTGAGGGCGAAATATTGAACCTCAGTCCCGTACGACGACAACTTTATCTAGGAATGCTGGGGGCATGAACGGCTTTCTCACCAATCTGCTCGATCGGCATCGCGGTGTAGGTAATATTGTGCAGCCACGTCCCTGCTCACGGTTTGAGCAGGATACACGACCCCTCTTTACCCTGAAAACAGACAGCGGCGATTCAGGCATCAGCCATGAAGATCTGGAAATTGAACAAATGAAAACTGCTCCCTTACCGCAAAGAGCATACGAATCGAGGAACCAGATAGATCTAATTTCACCGGGTCACCTGAAATTTGAAAACCAACCTCCAACCACGCACGGAGAAAAACCACAATTACTACAACCAACGCATGAGACCCATTCTGGACGGGAGAGGGACATTCCTCGATCACGCGATGACCTGCAGAGCATCTTGGACAGGCTGCAACCATCAAAAAAGCGCTTGCCGCTAAAACACGATGTCGCCTCAGTTGCCGATAGAAGGGCACAACACGAGAATACGAACCTTCATTCAAATCATGAAACTGTCTCTCCCCCAGTAGAGGAAGGATCTTTTCAAACAGAACTTTCTCAACGCATACAGACGCTCTTGCAGCGGTTACAAAACCATGAAAAATCTCATGGGAATGACGACACGGAAATAGCATCCTCTACCCAGCTACCATACTGGCTACGAACCGGAGAGCAAGAAATAAACATGCCTTTGGATGTGCCACGATCTGATAACCAATCCGCTGAGGACAAGGGAATAAACCGCTTATCCCCTGGATTGGCTGGTGCATTACAAATTCCAGCCTGGTTATCTGATATGCAGTCTGACCTCAACAACCGGTGGAGAGAAATCAACACAAGGTCAAAAGTCGAGCCAGTGGTCAATGTCACAATTGGTCGTGTGGAAGTGCGTGCGGTTCAAGCTGAGACAGTGAGACAGGCTAAGACTCAGAAGAAACCAACTGGCGTGATGAGTTTGGATGATTACTTACAACAGCGCAAATACGGGGGGCAAGCATGAGTAGCCCTGCAGCGTTAGCAACCGTCACAGCGACTTTGCACCATTTGCTTTCCAATGTTGCGCCTGGTGCCACCGTGACAACCCAACCCCCTAGTATAGCCCGCAATGGGGGAGGTGGCGACCAAATCAACATCTTTCTCTACAGTACCCATTACAATGCAGCATTCCGTAATTCGCCGATGCCAGGCCAGGCCAGAAATGGAGAAAACGCGCCACCCCCATTGCCCTTAGTGCTGAAGTATCTCATTACCGCCTATGGCGCGAGTGATGATGATATTGCCGGTCAGCAGCTTATGGGGCTGGCTATGAGTATTCTGCATGATCATCCATTGCTCGGCAGGTCGGATATCGAAGGGATTACACCAGATTCGAATTTGCATCATCAAATCGAGCGTCTTCGCATTACTCCGGATCCATTAACCTTAGATGATATGTCCAAACTCTGGACGAGCTTTCAATCGGCAGAATACCGTCTTTCCACAGGGTATGAAGTTTCAGTGGTATTAATTGACAGTACCCGTGCAGCAAAGACACCGCTTCCCGTATTGACTCGTGGAGAGGATGATCGAGGCATTATCGCACAAGGGAACCTGATCCCACCCTTTCCGGCCCTCTCCGAAATCGTATTGCCGAATCAGCAACCCAGTGCCCTATTGGGTGATGTCGTTACTATCAATGGACATCATTTGGATGGGGACGCAGTCGAGGTGCGTTTCAGAAATCATCGTCTGCTAGCACCAATTAACGTGCCGATTCAAGTTGGTGGAACTGCTGTTCAGGTAATCGTACGAATCCCCAATAAGCCAGCGAATTGGGTAGTGGGGTTTTATACCATCGAGGCAATAATCAGTAAGGCTGGGGAACAGGATCGCACGACGAATGTCTTGCCGTTGCCCTTAGCCCCACTGATACTCGGGATCAATCCGCCGAACCCTGTGACGCGTGATGGGACAGGAAATGTCACCCTAACGATCATTTGCAACCCAGAGATTCGTCCAGAACAGCGTGCTGCTCTCTTGTTGGGGGATCTCGAAATTCTAGCACAACCGCATGGTGCACAAACCGACACACTCGAATTTTTAGTCGTAGATGCACCAATTGGTCGTCATTTCATTCGTCTTCGGGTTGACGGCGTGGACAGTCAATTGGTGGATCGCAGTGTGTCGCCACCAGTGTTTCACAGGGCCATGGAGGTAGTCATTCAATGAACGACCAGGCGGCTTGGGTGAAAATGAATGATCAACACCTGTCTGAGACGGTGGCCTGGATTCGGCTCCTCTTGCAACGAATCACTGCTGAGCCACTTCAACAGGAGAAGGAGCAAGAGGCCGAACAAGAAGGCAGTTGGTTTTGGAGTACTAAGCCGGCTGAACCAAAAATGTTACCACCGCCATTACAGGGGCCCAGCGAAGAAGAAGTCAAAGAGGCAGCTCAAGAAATTGGGGAATTGGAAGGCCATGATCCGCCACCGGCATTGAATATATTAGCCGGTCGTCTTGGCTTGTCGAAGTTTGACGTCCATGTCTTGTCCTTGTGTGTGGCAATGGAACTGGATGCACGGATAGCCGGTCTTTGCGCGAAAGCCCAGGATAATGGCAACAAGCCGTTTCCGACTTTTGCCTTGGCATTTGCCCTATTCGACAATCCTGACTGGAACTCGTTATCCCCCCATGCGCCATTAAGGTACTGGAGATTGATCGAGATCAATCAACCGGGTGCCCAACCGTTGACTGGTGCAGCGCTCCGGGCTGATGAACGCATTGTCAACTATCTGAAGGGACTGAATTATCTGGATGATCGCTTAGTGCCCTTGCTCGATTCGGTAGGAGTTCAGGAGGACGAAGCAGAGCTTCCCCCCTCACAACAACAGATCGTGGAGACTATTGTGAGGCAATTGAAGGCTGCCAATGGTAAGGGACGAATGCCGGTTGTTGAACTCGTGGGCCATGATTCGACAAGTAAGCGGTTGATCGCCAGCCATGCTGCGTTGGCGTTAGGGGTGAATCTCTATGTGATAGATCTGAAGACCTTGCCATCGCAAACTGGAGATTTCGAAACCTTCACGCGACTTTGGCAACGCGAATCCTTGCTGATGCCCTTGGCTCTCTATATCGAGAGTGATGGAGCCACAGATGTTGAAAAAACGCAATTCAAACGTTTTGTCCAACGCACGAATGGCGTCATATTTTTAGACGCACACAAAGCTAGTACAGACGTGGCGGAGAATCGTGTCGTTATGGAAATCATGAAACCGACAACGTTGGAGCAACAGCAACTGTGGACTGAAGTGTTACGTGGCGATGCTGAGAATCAGTCATCAGGTTTAGCCGAACAATTTTCCTTCAATCAAGGGGAGATTAAGCGTATTGCCAAATCTGTATTAGGCAAAGAATCACAAAATGAATCCCAATCAGGTGGTGACTTGTGGCTCTCGTGCCGTGCAGTCGCACGTACAGGGATGGAGCAACTCGCACAGAGGATTGACGCCAAAGCCAAATGGGAGCAATTGGTGCTGCCGATGGAGCAAAAAGCCACACTTCATCATATCACTCAACAGGTCAACCAGCGTAACCGTGTGTATGACGAATGGGGATTTCGCAACCTCATGAATCGAGGACTCGGCATCAGTGCATTATTTGCTGGGGAAAGCGGAACCGGAAAGACGATGGCAGCAGAAGTGATCGCCAAAGAACTACAGCTTGATTTGTATCGAATTGACTTATCTTCGGTGGTCAATAAATACATTGGAGAGACGGAAAAGAATTTACGCAAGCTCTTTGATGCCGCGGAAGATAGCGGTGCTATTGTTTTCTTCGATGAAGCGGATGCCTTATTCGGCAAACGAAGTGAAGTCAAAGATAGTCATGACCGCTATGCCAATATTGAGGTCAATTATTTGCTGCAGCGCATGGAGTCATATAAGGGATTGGCCATTCTAGCCACCAATATGAAAAATGCCTTGGATAAAGCCTTTGTGCGGCGCCTGCGCTTTATTGTGGATTTCCCTTTTCCTGGTATTGAAGAACGGAAAGCAATTTGGCAGAACGTGTTTCCTCAAGAGACCCCGGTCGATCAAGGCCTGGATTATCAACGCCTGGCTAAACTCAATCTGACCGGAGGCAATATCCACAACGTGGCACTCAATGCCGCGTTTTTAGCGGCACAAGAAGGTAGTGCTATCACGATGCCGTTGGTCTTAAATGCAGCTCGTATGGAATTCAGAAAATTGGAACGTCCAGCCAAAGAATCAGATTTTAGATGGCTCAATGCGACGGAGGTAAAATGAAGATTAATTTACACATTGAGCGGTTGGTATTGGATGGGGTTGATATTGCACCTAGTCAACGACATTTTCTGCAAGCCAGCGTAACGACTGAACTCACTCGGATGCTTACGGAAGGTGGGGTTTCGTCTAGCTTCGCTACAGGTAATGCGCTGTCTCGAACGACTGCAGACTGTATTCAATTGACGACTAATAATCCAGAGCAACTGGGCCAACAAATTGCACAGTCGGTGTATGGAGGGATCGGCCGTGAATAGAACAACCCTTACACAGCAAGCTAATGTTAAAAATTCTGTACTGCCTACACGCGGCATACTTCAACGTAAATGTGCATGTGGGAATAAAACGACTGGAAGCCGAGAATGCACCGGGTGTGCGAAGAAAAATAATAATCTACAACGTAAGCTTTCTATTGGATCCAGTAATGACCCGTTGGAACAGGAGGCGGATCGTGTTGCTGATCAAGTTATGCGGATGCCTGACCCAAAACTCGGTTTACGAACGGGTGTAGAAGCGACTTTCTTTAGTTCTCTTGTAAGTAATTCAATACAACGAAAATATACTTCTTGTTCTGGAGAAAAATTAGTTCAAAGAAAACCTGCGGCTACAGATGGTATAGAGTTAAATTCAATTATTAGTTCACAAATAAATAAAATTTCGGGTGGTGGCAGGTCTATGTCCCGATCGGAAAGGCATTTTTTCGAACCGAGATTAAGAAGTGATTTCTCCGGTGTGCGAATTCACGATAATAATTATGCAAATCAACTGGCGAATTCGATCAGTGCAAGAGCATTTACCCTTGGGAACAATATTGTGTTCGGATCTGGAGAATATTCTTCCAGGTCAGAATCAGGTAGAAAACTACTGGCCCATGAGCTAGCGCATGTTAAACAGCAAGGTGGGAACAATCACCTTATCCAGCGTCATGCAACTCAACAGTCTCGTCTAAACAGGATTTGCTATCGTAATGCAAGCCAGCAGCCTACACCAGATGCAAGGCATCCAGAGCAACATCCTACCTATGAACAGTGGATCGCATCATTTGCGGGCCTGGCTGAATTCCGGGCAGATGATACTTTTCATCCAGCTAATCCCGGTGCGCCGGATCATGTAGGCTCCCGGTTTGCAGTTTTAGGCAGACAGGCAAGGCAATTTGGAGATACGGCGGTAAGAGATATTGCCAACCATACGCCTGAAGAAGATCATCAACATGCAGAAGAAACCCTTCCGGTAGCGGTTTCCGGAACGGCAAGAAATGGCGAAGAGTTTATTGATCATCCAACTAACCAGTGGGTAGAAAATTGTTTGCCTGGAAACCTGCGTGCTACTGCTTTTCAACTACCGTCTGACTGTGCAGATATAGCGGTAATTTTAAGACATGTCTGGCTGGCGGCACAAAACCGTACTGAATCCTATGGCCGCTGGACGGTAGGTACCGGTGCCCGTCGTCGCAGCAGAGAAATTATTGCAGGAGACAGGCGTGGAAATGCCAATCAAGGGCGTGTGCGTGGCTTAATAACGGATGTATTTTCCGGCAATGTTCACAGGATGGTGAGCGGCTATGCCAGTCAAACTGGTGGTCGGTTGACTGACTTTAATCAAATTCAAAATCTGTTACATCCAGGCGATATCCTGGCCTGGGAGCATAAAAAAGTAACTTCGAGACGAAATGGAAGAGTGCGTGTACAACGTACTGGTGGACATGTACAAACAATCTCTGAGATTGTACGTAGTGGAAATAACATTACAGCAATTAGAGTATTGCAGGGAAATCAACCGATTTTCAAAGCCGGGGCAGAGGAAATTATGCGCTCACGTGGAGTGCAAAACCCCGATGGTGATAGTCCGGAAGGAAGACGCTTGAGGGCTTTGCCAAGTAGAAGAATTGAGCGCAGTAATGCTATCAGTTTAGATAATATTCAAGATCCGGCAACTGATACTCCGATCTGGGGTAAAGTTGACGCACGTGATAGTGATAATGCAATAAGTGAATTTACAACTATCGTTTCTGCTGGGCCACCAAGATCAGCAGGTCAGCCAGCAGTAAGGCGGAGAGGTGGGCGGAGAGTTCGCCGTATTTCAGACTGGTTTTCAAGGTTAAGATCTGTTTCTCTTACAAATTTGCTGGGTACCTTAGAGGCAGCACTCCTGGAGGCACGTTCTATTATTGATGGTGGTAATGCCGTGTCAAATAGTGATGCCGATGCTCTTGGGAGTAATGCAGGAGAAAATGTCTGGGCAAGAGCGACACGCAGTGGAGGCACAGGTGGAGTGACACATTTTGAACCCTTGCATAACATGCGAGCCACTATTAGAGCATTAGGTGGAATACAGCCCGCAGTTTATCGAGGTAACCCCAATGCTGCTGCCAACGTACGTAGATCCTTTATGCGTATTGACAATGAGTTTAACTTTTCTGCTCGTGGCGGCTCTACAATTTCGTTTAATCGTAGTGTCCGTAGAGGTGGCGAAATTGTAAAAGTACTGGTCACAGGTTTTGATCCGTTTAGTGGTAATCC
The DNA here is from genome assembly GCA_965223185.1 of Nitrospirales bacterium. Lineage (GTDB taxonomy): Bacteria > Nitrospirota > Nitrospiria > Nitrospirales > UBA8639 > Nitrospira_E. The sequence continues at coordinate 2,870,544 of OZ244988.1, forward strand.
GCCACCCCGCGGTGACTGGAATCCGGCAGGCGCAACTGCTTTGGCCCTGGATAATAAACGGGTTGATTTGGGCAATCGGAATATAGCTGCTCTAGAGAGTGTTGTATATCCAGTGAGCTTTTCGCAGTTTGATCAGGGAATAGTTGAACGTGTAGTGCGAGCCAGTAATGCTGATGCAATCTTGACGGTTAGCCTCGACCCCAATCAAGCAGATGCATCACCTGTGCAAATAGAACAATTTACGGTTGGCACGCACAATCTTCAACGTTTACAACCTCATCGCGTTTTTCCACCGGAGCCAGTCTTTCCAGGTAACAGAGGTGTCGGGCCCGGTGGTAACGCAATTATTGAAACGCCAGCGAATTTACAAGGTATAGCTGCTGATACCGAGCAAAGAGACAGGAATAATCGAGTCATTACACAACGACCGACTATTGAAAGTGATATTACTTTCAGATTTAACCTTGCTGCTACTGCGCAAAGTTTTCTAAACGCACTGGGGCTGCAACAAACCGCCAGTGGCCGTAATGTTACGATTAGCGACCCTGCTGCTATTCGTACCATTATGGGTAACTCTGTACGAATCTCTGACACACGTGGATTAACAGCAGGAATTCGTGTCACTTTGAATAATATTCATTTCCGTCCAACTATCCTCGCAGGCCCTGGTGGTAGCTTCTTATCGAATGAGGTGGCATACCGAACACAGCGTGAGTTGCAACAGCAGAATAGTTCAGCTGTTTCGTTTCATACCCACGTTCCAAATGTAGATCCAATTGCACGAAATATCTCTGAGGATGGTACAAGTACGCAGCGCCGAATTGCATTAAGGAGTGCTAGAAGAAGTGTAAATAGACTGGTTGCAATAATGAGACGTTTAATTAGAGCAGTAGGTATTCGAATTATTAGGCAGCGCAATCAAGGAAACAGTTCGAATAATTCTTCTGGCCTATAGCAAATCAAGGGGTCAGCCAGCTTGATTTGATAATAATGGATTTAAATAACAAAGAATAAACAATGAACAACGCAAACAAAACATACACCTACCGCAACGGCGAAAAGGTCGAATTGGGAAAAAGCCCTGATCAAATGGTTGTTCGAGAGCAACTTAATGGGACAGAGCCACAAAATAGAATCTGCGAGAGACGGATGCAAAGATGAATACGTATAAAACAGCACAATTTATTAACCAGCCGAAGAGCAATCATTTTCTGCCACGTGGGATTCTCCAGCGTAAATGTGCTTGCGGGCGACATACGCCCGGGGGTGGTGAATGTACGGAATGTAAAAGTAAAAAACTCACTCAGCCGCTGCAGACCAAACTGCGCATTGGAGAACCAAACGACAGATACGAGCAGGAAGCGGATCGCGTTTCAGGACAAGTTATGCGAATGCCTAAACCAAAAAATAGTGATGTAAATGGATATCTTCAGGCGGTTCCATTAGTTCAGAGACGAGTCTCAAATAGACAACGTGATGCAACTGAAATTCCATCGGTTGTCCCCGATGTCCTGCGTTCAACGGGGCAACCCTTAGATCAAGCGACAAGAGATTTTATGGAAACACGATTCGGGCATGACTTTAGTGGTGTGAGAATCCACACTGATGCGAAAGCTGCAAAGTCAGCACAGGCTGTGAATGCAAAAGCCTATACCGTTGGGAGCAATGTCGTTTTTGGAGGGGGCCAATATTCGATAGGGAAAAATGAAGGGAAGGGTTTACTGGCCCATGAACTTACACATGTGATTCAGCAGAACGATAACCAGAGCACTGGTTTAATTCAACGTGCGGAAGTGGATGATCGTTCCTGCGCCGGGCTTGCTGATATCGAATCGGACATCGATACCAAAGTGAATGCCGACATATCGGCTGCGCGGTCGGCCGCAGCTTCACCGATGGTTGTGGCAGACTTCCTTGCAGCCGTATCGAGCCGGCTCGGTGGACGATTTGTCGGAGCGATCGAGACATTTATTCAGAATATGGCCAACACCAAAAGAACGGACCCAGCACAGGACCTTTCGAATACAAAGTTCAAAGGGGTGAGTAGTGTCAATCGCTTCTATTTCTTGCATACCACTGGCGCTGCGAAAGTCGTAGGCCCCGCGGCCAAGGTAAAAGGAATCTGCGTAGGAGCTGACAAGTTTGGCCACTTCTTTGGTGAAGGGTTCATCTATTTCGAAGTCGCTAAGGCTTCCGGTGGCGGAGTTGCGGGTACCGCAGCAGCGGAAAACACTGGGCGCTTCCTGGAAATAAGCAACAGGCAGGGGCTTGGGGTAACCGGTGTTTTTTCCAACGCCGACCTGGCCGCCAACCTCGCAGGAAAGCAGTTTTATGAAGATTTGGAGGCAGACCCCACCGGATTCACCTTCAGCGTGGCCAACTACCTTACCAACAAATGGAACGAGAAGATCAACCCGAGCTTCTATAGATCGGCTGAGGCCAGCGTAATCTGGAGCAACCTCCTGACCGGATCATGGAAAGGAAAATTTACCTCTGCCGGGGGCTCTTCGTCACCCATTGACGCTAAAGTTGCTCTTAGCGCTACAGCTACAGGCAGTGTGACGGGTATTAATGAGTGGCCTGCAGGAGCAGCAAAACCCAACAAGGAAAAAATCAAGAACGGGAAGATCACACAGAGGACAACTGCTGTTTCAGGAATAGATCCCAGGGGACCGACAGTTCATTCTGCCACTCCTGTCCGTGGCGTCAGGATCGAATTCGACTGGGAACTTGGAACAAAATCTGGGAAAGGAAAGTGGGAATCCGTAGATGAGCAAAATCTCGTGGGTACTTGGGGTATTGGTTCGTCTATTACTAGCGGCGGAACATGGAAGTTGAACAAGGCGTGACTAATGAGCTTAAGGACATGGTGATCGAAAACGTGAAATTAAATCGCTGGGCATTGAGTCTGGGACCAGCGTAGCCCACGAGACGAAGAGATGACAACATTTCCAGGGTCACCAAAACTGATTAAAGACGGGATTGTGCTACTTAATCCGAGTGCCAGCGTTGTGCAGCCCATCATCAATTTGCAATATAACCCCGATACATGGACGCGCACATTACAGGTGCAAGGTATCGGTGGAGAAGGGGGAAACCGTTCAGAAGCATTTCGACTCAAAGGCTCGCCGGTTGAAACGACGGAATTAGAAGCGGAAATTAATGCCAACGATGAACTGGAATTTCTAAATAAAACTAACCCAGGAGGTACATGATGAGTGCAGCAGAGACGACGTATACCTATCGTGCTGGGAAAAAAGTGAAATTGGATAAAAGTCCGGACAAATTGGTTGTGCGCGTGCTGCCTGGTCAGTTGGATGATACAGCGGTTGTTCGTTCGGAGCAGGTGTCATCAGCCTCCACCAGGGTTGTCACGACTGCCGATGAGCTGGAATCGGTGATGTCGCGAAACCGCAATCTTGCGCCAACACATCACGCCTATTATGAAGCTGATACCGGCGCGGAGTTTCTCATTAGTGATCGTATCTTTGTCGTATTCAAACAACCGCCCTCCCACGAGCAATCGGATGAATTTGCCGGACGGTATGGTTTGGTTAAAAAGGCTAAGTATGGGGATAAAGAGTTCTTGTTTCAACTGACGAATCATACAGACATGAATCCAGTCAAGCTTGTTGTGACACTGATGGAAGATGATGATTTGGTTGAGGTGGCTGAGCATGATCTGAATCAACGGATGAGTACCTACGCGTTTAGCGTCCCGACAGATCCAGACTACTCACGGCAATGGCACTTACATACCGACTTCAATGATCCCCAATACGATGATCGTTCTTGCTCACTCTGTGAACAGGCCTGGCGTCTACTCGATGACTTTGGGAGTGAAAATGTTGTGATCGCGGTCAGCGATGATGGGTGTAAGTTGGATCATCACGATTTTGATTCCGAAAATAAGTTTCGTGACTGGGGGTACTTCCGTGGCGAACGCCTTGTGACCTCGGTTGATATTGACGCGGATCCTGGTGAGATGTTCAAGCCTGGCTCCAACCATGGTACATCCTGCGCGGGAGTGATTGCTGGAGAAACTGATTCGGTTTTGACAGTCGGTGCTGGCCCTGATTGCCAACTTGCGCCTTACCAGTGGCAGTCGTCGGGGCCAAGACTGTTTATCAGTGATTCAAAGATGCTGACCCTCTTAAACCACATTGCCGATAAGGTAGATGTCATGTCCAATTCCTGGGGTGGTGTTCCTACCAGCCTTTGGGCTATCCCTGTGGTGAATCGTATTCGTGAGTTGGCTGTGACGGGAGGTCGGCGTGGGAAAGGAATTGTGTTTTTATGGGCAGCCGGAAATGAGAATACCCTCATTAACCACACCGCCTCGGTGCCCGTACCTTTCGATCATGGCGTTGAGGAACAAGGCGGAGCTTTGGTGTGGGTTGGGGTTCAATCCACACGTGTTTTTCGAAATAATCTCGTCGGCATTCCAGGAGTGATGCATGTTGCCGCGTTAGCGAGTACAGCGAAACGAAGTCATTACTCCAACTATGGCCCAGGCATTTCGATTTGTGCTCCAAGCAGTAACAGTCATGCCTACTTTCGAATGACGGTTGATGGTTTGGGAATAACCACGACGACTGGTGTCTCCGGAGGTGTAACCAATAGTTTCGGTGGCACTTCCAGTGCGACTCCACTGGTTGCGGGCATTGCCGCCTTGACCATATCGGCGAATCCAGACCTGAGTGCGTTGGAGGTGGTTTCAATTTTAAAACGCACTGCATCAAAAAATTTAGATTTCGAGGGGTATCCTCGCACGCCCCCAGCCAGTTTCGATCCGGATACCAGTTGGGATATCTCACCGATCCCGGAGGTTGGCACTGGCGAATTTGTGAACAATGGTGATGCTGACGGGACATGGAGTCCCTGGTTTGGGTATGGGCGCGTCGATGCAGAAGCCGCTATTGCCGAAGCGTTGCGTCTGAAAGGGGATGATGGGGATCAAACATTCAAAGCTGAATCATCTCCCGGTACAAGTATTCCTGATAACAATCCCAATGGAATCACCGATCGGATCATCTGCAACAAAGACTTTGCCCTCAGTTCCGTCAAGGTTCGTGTCGACATTACCCACACATTTATTGGAGATTTGCGGGTCACGTTGTTTACGCCATCCGGGACCACCGTTGTTCTCCATGACCGTTCCGGTGGAAGCGCGAACGATCTGCACCGAGAGTTTGATGTTCAGTCAACTCCAGGTCTTCATACGATAACTGGCGAGACGGTGAATGGGGAATGGACCCTGCGGGTTCAGGATCTTGCCGGAGCTGATATTGGAACGTTAGTCAGTTGGGCGTTAGACCTGGCTGGGGGAGTGAGTGCGGCGATTTCTGTGGAAGAGGCAGTCGGCGTCAGTATTCCTGATAATTCGGCAGGCGGCATTGAACGATCTCTGAGCATTTTAAATTCCGGTCAACTGAATGATTTGGTTGTAGAGTTGGACATCACACATACGTTTATTGGGGATTTAGTCGTTGAGTTGGTTTCCCCCAATAATACCTCTGTTCGCCTTCATAATCGAACTGGAGGCTCCGCGGACAACATTATCAAGACGTATTCCAAGTCCAATACACCGGGTCTGCAAGCGTTACGTGGGGAATCGGTGCATGGCGATTGGAGACTGAAGGTTTCGGACTTGGAGGGAGCTGATCAAGGAAAGCTCAATCGCTGGGCATTGAAACTGACGCCAGCGTAACTCACGAGACTCACACATGACGACGTTTCCAGGTTCACCAAAACTCATTAAGGGTGGCATTGTGCTGCTAAATCCGAGTACCAGTGCAGTCCAGCGTATCATCAGTTTGCAATATAACCCCGACACCTTGACCCGCACCTTGCAAGTGCAAGGTACTGGGGGCGATGGTGGCGATCGGTCCGAGGCATTACGCCTCAAAGGCCCTCCGGTCGAAACGATTAAATTAGAGGCCGAAATCGATGCGGCCGATCAGCTGGAATTTCCAGATCAAAATGAACAGGTAGTGCAATTCGGGTTGCATGCCCAGCTTGCTGCGCTAGAAACGATTATTTACCCCACGAGTAGTCAACTGCAGTCTAACAATAGTTTGGCTAATGCCGGTACACTTGAAATTGCACCGATGGAAGCGCCATTGATGCTGTTCATCTGGAGTAAAAATCGTATCTTACCTATGCGACTGACTGAGTTCAGTATTACCGAAGAGGCATTTGATCCAACATTGAATCCCATTCGAGCGAAGGTGAGCCTTGGAATGCGTGTTCTGAGCATTGATGATCTAGGGTTTGCCCATAAGGGTGGCAGTCTCTTTATGAGTTATCTGCAGAATAAAGAGCAGTTGAGCGGAAAATTTCAGAGCGGATCTTTCAGTACTTTTGGCATAGCGGGGATATTATGAATGATCCATTGCAGGCTTTGATCCAGGTTGGAGCACTGAATAATACCGTGTTTCCAGTGAATAGTCGTTATCATGGATTAGGGACGAAAACGTTGGAAACGGCAGGGGGAAAGAAAGTGATTTATCTAAAACGCCGTTTTGTGCCACTGCCTGAACAGTTCGAGCTGTTGCAAGAGCACGTCGTTACGGATGGTGAACGACTTGATAACATTACCGCCCATTATTTAAGCGATCCTGAACAATTCTGGCAGATTTGTGATGCGAACCGTGCCATGCGTCCAGATGAATTAACTAAAGCAATTGGTCGCCGGTTACGAATTACCTTGCCTGAGGGAATTCAGGGAGTCCCGAATGCTTAAAGGAATTTATCTCACGTTGCTAGTTGGGCCAGTTGTTCCCATTCCAGTGCCACGGGTTGTCCTGGATGCATTGACTGGTATCGAAGTGACACAAAATACCGATGGACCAAGCGGATTCCAACTTACCTTTAATTTGAGTAACCGTTCACCGTTACAAACGATATTTTTAGTGGCTGCGGGGCAAACCCCAATGTTGCGTGTGATTATCGTTTTGACCATAAGTGGTATGCCTCAGGTACTTATGGACGGCCTGATGACGCGCAATCAGATCACGCCAGGCGGGGAGCCAGGACAGTCCACGTTGACGGTGACGGGTGAAGATTTAACCAAGGCGATGAATTTAGTTCCTTTTGACGGATTTCCGTATCCTGCGATGCCATCTGAAGCACGTGTTGCCTTGATCGTCGCAAAATACGCCATGTTCGGAATGATTCCATTGGTGATACCCAGTTTATTCACTGATGTGCCGATTCCAGTCGAGCGGTATCCCATTCATCAGGGAACGGATTTAGCCTATGTCCAACAACTCGCCAGAGAGGTGGGCTATGTGTTTTACGTTGACCCCGGACCCGCGCCGGGAACGAATGTCGCGTACTGGGGGCCGGAAATTAAAGTTGGTCCGCCTCAACCTGCACTTAATGTCGATATGGATGCGCATACCAATGTGGAATCGCTGAATTTTAGCTTCAACACGGCAGAAACAACATTGCCCATTGTATTTATCCAAAATCAACTAACCAAAATACCGATTCCATTGCCCATTCCCAATCTTAACCCGTTGCAACCTCCCTTAGGACTTATTCCCGCGCCTATTACAAACGTCACTCTTTTGCGGGACACCGCCAAACTCTCACCGATGCGAGCCCTTTCGAAAGGACTCGCCGAAGCCGCCCGATCGGCGGACGCGGTGGAAGGTAACGGCACCTTGGATGTCTTGCGCTACGGGCGTGTGTTGAAGGCACGACAGCTAGTTGGAGTACGGGGAGTGGGACCGGCCTATGATGGTTTATATTTTGTTAAAAAAGTCACGAGTACCTTAAAACAAGGTGAATATAAGCAGAACTTCACCTTAACAAGAAATGGATTAGTTTCCATTACTCCGAAGGTTCCCGTATGAGCAATAACAAGGGTTTGTTTGGCAAGTATCGAGGTACTGTACTCAACAATATCGACCCGCTCCAAATCGGAAGGCTCACGGTGCAAGTCCCGGATGTTTCCGGATTAACTCCATCAACCTGGGCCATGCCGTGTTTTCCTATGTCGGGGAAACAAATGGGTGCCTACATGCTTCCGCAAATTGGTGCTGGTGTCTGGGTGGAATTTGAACAGGGTGACCCCGATTATCCAATCTGGAGTGGTTGCTGGTATGGATCGGCTGCAGAAGTTCCAGTCTTGGCATTGGCAGGCAATCCTGCCAGTCCTAACATCGTTCTCCAAACCGGATTGCAGAACTCGCTTGTGATTAGCGATCTGCCTGGCCCAACTGGTGGTTTGATGTTGAAGAGTACCACCAATGCTTCAATCATCGTGAATGACACCGGCATCTATATTCAGAATGGCAAGGGGGCGAGTCTGATCATGACGGGTCCGACTGTCACAATTAACAACGGCGCGCTAGTTGTGACCTAGGGAAGAATGATGCCTGGATTTTTATTGCATGTTGGTGCACAGGTTCTTTGTTCTCATGCTGGACAGGCCACACCAACGGCTCCGAATCCCCGAGTGACGGTAAACGGCCAGCCAACAGTATTAATCACGTCGCCGTATGTGATTGCTGGATGTACGTTACCGCCGCCAACTGCAGCCAATGGTCCCTGTGTGACGGCACAATGGCTAACCGGAACAACCCGGGTGATTTCTAATGGTCAACCCCTGTTGGTGCAAAGTAGTCAAGCGGTCTGTACGCCAACCGGGACGCCACTGGTGATTGTGGCAACGCAACCGCGCGTGAGTGCCTTGTGAGCAAATCATGAATATCGATTTTCCCTTTCACTTTGACAATCGTGGGCGCACCGCACTCACGGATGATGATGATCATATTCGGGATATGATCGAACAGTTTCTCTTCACGAACGCAGGTGAACGTGTGAATCGCCCCGCTTTCGGCAGTGGTATGCTGCAATTGGTGTTTGCCCCTAACAGTCCAGAACTTGCTTCAACTCTGCAATTCACGATTCAAGCTGGCCTACAACAGTGGCTTGGGGATGTCATTGAGGTGCGAGAACTACAAGTAACCAGCGAAGAGGCTAGTTTGCGAATTGAATTACAGTATCTCGTAAGACGTACGCAAGAAATCCGAACCACAACCTTTACTCAGGGTGTGGGAGCATGACGGCTTTAATTTGCCAGAACGAACAACGACGTGAAGCTGTGCGCCAACATCGTCAGCTTAATGGGCTTGATTATGTGGAAGTTGGCGTAACAGATAAGGCTGAGACAACTCTAGAAAGTCAACGAATCTTGACGGTGTATTTTCTGGGTAAGGCACCTGTAGAGCTTGAGACATCGAATGTGTTGATTGTAGGCGGTCGTCGGATTCAAGGTATTCAGGTTGAAAAGGTCACCATTCACCGGTATGAAACTGTTGAATTTGACGATTTTATGCAAGTTGTTGTCGACCGCCCCGGCGATTTTTCTACATATACCTTGCGGGTTGTAGAAAAAGGGGACCCAGATCAAGATGGGACATGGGAATGGGTTCCTCATCGGGATTTTGATTCACGTTATGACCGTGTCGATTTCACGTTCAAGATCGATTGCCCGAGTGATCTTGATTGCAAACAAGTTGCAGTGTGTCCCCCTGAACCGCAAGAAGATCCCGACATCAATTACCTTGCGAAAGACTATACGAGTTTTCGCCAATTAATTCTTGATCGATTAGCCTTGGTCATGCCGGAATGGCGGGAACGGCATATTCCGGATATGGGAATTGCCTTGGTGGAGGTTCTGGCCTACGTCGGTGACTATCTCAGTTATTATCAGGATGCGGTAGGTACTGAAGCGTATCTCGATACGGCACGAAAACGGATTTCGGTTCGTCGTCATGCCCGGTTGGTGGATTACCACATGCATGAGGGCTGCAATGCACGAGCCTGGGTATGTATTGAAACAGCCAGCGATCAAAAGTTTCCAGTGAAAGATACATGCTTTATTACCCGTTTGGATGAAGCATTGATAACCGCAGGTACCGTACTTTTTGAAGATGATCTGCGTCAGATTCCATCAAGTTCATATGAAGTGTTTGAGCCGATTGTTAAACCACGGAGGGGAAGTGAAACACAAGAATCAAACCATCCGCCCCAAATCCAGCTTTATCAAGATCACAACCGGATATATTTCTACACCTGGGGTGACAAAGAATGCTGTTTGCCTCGTGGTACCACTAGAGCGACCTTAAAAGGTGAGCTGGTTAAGGATACCGAATCTGTCGAACATCCCTGCGATCCTGCCGACGGGCAAGGTGGTAAAGAAGCCAAAGATGATGATAAGCCGGTGGTCAAAGTCTACCAGACCGAAGATATGGAGGATGTGAAGGACAAAGAAAAGCAACCGCCTCAACTTCACCTGAAACCTGGTGATGTATTGATTTTTGAAGAAGTGATTGGTCCTGAAACGGGTCATCCCGGAGATGCCAATCCCAAACATCGCCATGCTGTCCGACTTACTAGTGTGGAAGCCGGAGTTGATCGGCTCAATAACACCCCTGTGATTGAAATCAGTTGGGCCAAAGAGGATGCGTTATCCTTTCCACTCTGTCTCTCATCAATGGGCCCAGCACCTGAATGCCAAATACTTGATCATGTGAGTATTGCCTGCGGCAATGTCATTTTGGTGGATCATGGCAAGACACAAGACGAGGATTTGGGCATTGTTCCCACTAAGGAAACGGTTCAATGTTGCAAAGCAGAGGGTGTTCTTGCCGATACTGCTATTATTTCAGAACTCTATCGCCCTTCTTTAGCGTTTGTGCCGTTGACCTTCAGTCAGCCTGCTAATTTCAATGCACCCGCCTCAAGAATGCTCACACAAGATGTTCGGCAGGCGTTACCACAAATCACACTAACTGGCACTACAACAGATTCCCAAACGTCGACATCTGAGTCTTTATGGTTGCCGAGGCGTGACCTCATTCGTAGCGGACGAGACGATCAACATTTTGTTGCTGAAATGGATAATGAAGGTCGAGCGCATTTGCGTTTTGGTGATGATGAATCGGGTGAGCAACCAGATGCCGGAGTGATGTTTCGTGCCGAGTACCGTGTTGGCAATGGGTTAGCGGGCAATGTGGGTGCTGAATCAATCTCACATTTGGTGTTGCACGGTGAACGTGTAAGTGGGAGCACCGTACATGTGCGCAATCCTTTAGCAGCCCAGGGCGGAACCGCGCCTGAACCAATATCAGAGGTTAAACTCTTTGCACCACACCTGTTTCGCAAGGAACTTCAGCGCGCCATTACCGCAGATGATTACGCGGCGATTGTTCAACGGGAATTCAAGGGTACCGTACAGCGTGCTGCTGCGAAGTTGCGGTGGACGGGAAGCTGGTATGAAGTGCTGGTGGCAGTCGATCCTTTCGGAAAAGACGAGGCCAATGCAAAACTTCTGGAGGCTATTACCAAGCGGTTACATCGTTACCGTCGGATCGGCCATGATTTGGTCGTGAAAAGTGCACGACGTGTTCCCTTAGACATTGAGATGTTGGTGTGTGTGTTGCCGAATTACCTCCGTGGGCATATTAAGGCCGAACTCCTGGGTTTGATGAGTAACCGCCAATTACCTAATGGAGCCTTGGGATTTTTTCATCCCGATAACTTGTCTTTTGGTGATGGTGTCTACCTCAGTCGGTTAGTGGCGACGGCACAAGCTGTTGAAGGTGTCGAGAGCGTAAGGGTCGAACGTTTGCAACGGTTTAATAACCTAGCCAATCTGGAGCGGCAAGCGCTGGAGGACGGTGTTCTACAACTTGGGCCTTTTGAAATTGCACAGTTGGATAACGACCCGAGTATGCCTGAAAACGGAAAACTAGTGTTGGATGTGCGAGGGGGACGATGAAAAACAAGTGTTGTGATTGCTGCTACCCGCAAGTGGTAAACAGCGAAGCCTGTGGGTGTTGTGAAGGCATCAGTATTAGCACTCCGCTTTCGACAGTCAACAGGCCGGGCTTGTCACAGCTTGCCTACCGCATAGGAACTCATGCGAGTTTTTTGGAGACCATGATTGCGAGGTTGTCGAGCCAGGATTACTCGGCCCTCAAAGGACTAAGCACACGAGACCGAAACGATCCATCAATTGCCTTGTTAGATAGCTGGTCCATCGTTGCTGATGTGTTGACTTTCTATCAAGAGCGTATTGCGAATGAAGGATATTTGCGCACCGCCACGGAACGTCGTTCTGTTCTGGAAATGGCAAAGTTAGTTGGCTATAAACTACGGCCGGGAGTGGCGTCCAGCGTATTTTTAGCTTATACGATTGATGACAATACAAAAGAGGAAGTAACTATTCCAACCGGTAGTCGGGTGCAGAACATTCCGGCGCCGGATGAATTGCCGCAATCCTTTGAGACGAGCGAAGAGCTCAAAGCCCGTTCGCAGTGGAATAATCTCAAACCCCGGATGACGCAACCACAAAAAGTGGAGTCCATAATTACAGGGACACCTGAGGGAATCATTAAAGGCCCAAGGGTTTATTTAAAGGGAATTAATACTAATCTAAAAATCAATGATCCATTACTTATAGAATTTGGTAATCCTTCTGCTAGGCCGACATTCGGTCGAGTTGAAAAAATTGAGCCCCACCCAATTGCAAACCACACGCTTGTGACATTGCGGTTTTTGGACAGTGTAGCTGAGGGTAGTGTGACTTCCGAAGAGAGCGGTGGAGATTCTTCCGCCCTGAATATGGACAATTTCCAACTTTCTTTGATCAAAGATCTCTCGAGACCTTCCTCCCATCAACCGCGCAATTCATTGAGACTCGATAGAAAACTCAAGGACCAGTTCGGAGAAAAAAATTGGGAAGGATATCGGACGGTAAGTAGCTTTGCCCCTCAATTAGGCGAGACATTAGTGATTGCAGCGGCAAATGCCAAAATCGCATCTGAAAGGAAAATTAAAGTTTCTGCTTTAAAGATAAAAGGAAGTCTATTCGGCCACAGCGTACCCAGGAAGACAACTATTCCCGTTAAGGGAGGAGTGATTGGAGATGGAGGAGACTGGCCAATAATTGAAAGAATGGGAACAGGGTCGACGGACGACGTGGCTGCGCCGGCACCTATAGAAGCACATGAGGAAGAAAGCAACATTTATCTTGATGTTCCCTATGACACCATTCAGCCTGGTAGCTGGATGGTGATAGAAACTCTGGAAACGGACCGGTTGACTAATAAAAAAACCTTCGTCGTTAAAGTGAAAAGTGTTGATGTATCTCAAAATCGCGCGAAGTACGGAGTTTCAGCTCCAACTACAAAGATCGAAATAGATTTTTTAGATGGCCCTGATACGAAATGGATAAAGATTACGGAGAATCTCAATGTCGTATCGGATACCATGAAAGGTGATGATTTCCATGTGCTCCGTTCAACGAAAGTATACCTCCAACCCGAGGAACTTGAACTCTCTGAAGAACCAATTGAAAAGTTGGTTTGCGGCGGCACCGAGGAGCCGATTGAACTCGACGGATTTTACGAGGGTTTAGAATCTGGGCGTTGGGTAATTATCTCCGGTGAACGTGAAATCGAAGGAACGAGTGGGGTCAGATTTAGTGAGTTGGCGATGCTCGCATCCGTCACGCAAGATATACAAAGAGACTCACAAGAAATTGGTGGTGAAAAGAGTGAAGCAACGCTGCCAGGCGACAAAATCCACACTTTTATCACGCTTGCCGAAAAACTTGCCTATTGTTTTAAACGCGATACCGTCAAAATCTACGGCAATGTAGTCAAGGCAACTCACGGGGAGACTCGACATGAAATCCTAGGGAGTGGTGACGGTAGTAAGGCCTTACAGTCATTTGAACTGAAACAGTTTCCTCTCACCCACGTCTCAGCGTCCAACCCAACCGGAGTGGACAGCACACTTGAAGTATTTGTTAATGATATCAAATGGTATGAAACAGATTCTCTTGCCGGTCTTGAACCAAATGTTCGTCGTTTTATTACGAAGACCGACGACGAAAACAAAACAAAAATTACCTTTGGCAATGGAAAGGAAGGTGCACGTCTACCGACTGGTATCGAGAATGTCAGAGCTCTCTATCGCAATGGGATTGGCAGTTCTGGAAATGTGAAGGCCGAACAAATATCCTTGCTGGTGAGTAAACCCCTGGGTGTGAAGGACGTGATTAACCCCCTTCGAGCCTCTGGGGGCGCCAATCGGGAAAATCGTGACCAAGCGCGTAAGAATGCACCATTAGCGGTGAAAGCCCTGGATCGGTTGGTGTCAGTTCAGGATTACGAAGATTTTTCTCGAGTCTACGCGGGTATTGGTAAGGCCCACGCTGTGGAACTGTCTGATGGACGCCGACAGCTGGTACACGTCACGATTGCTGGAGCAGAAAATATCCCTATTGATGAAACGTCGGATTTGTTTAGAAACCTGAGGCAATCGTTGCATGATTTTGGCGATCCACATCAACCGATTCAGCTCGCCATTCGTGAATTGATGTTTATGGTTATCAGTGCTCGTGTAAGCATCCTGGCAGACTACCTCTGGGAACCGATCGCGACCGATCTGCGCAAGAAATTGCTCGACGCTTTTAGTTTTGAGCATCGTGAATTGGGACAGGATGTTGTGCTTAGCGAAATCATCAGCGTTATGCAGGCTGTTCGGGGTGTGGCATATGTGGATATCGAGGCGTTTGGAGGTATTCCAGAGAAGAAACCCTTGGCGAAAGATGAGATTGAAATCTTTGATAGAACACAAATTAAGTTGCCTTCTGATAGGCGACGACTTCTAACCCCGGACGAAATAGTATTGGAAGTATCAGATGTGATCAAACGCATCGATCAACATGTTGATGAAGATGCAAAGAAAACACTTCGTAAAAAAAAGGGTAATCTACCAATTCCTCAACGACTAATTGTTAATCTGGCGTCTGTTCAAAACAAATCTATTCGACCAGCCCAGCTAGCATTTTTGAGTCCTGATGTACCAGACACTTTGATATTGAACCAAATTACCTGAGATACCCATGAACAATCTTAAAGCAGACCGTCTGTACGAACTCCTTCCAGTCGTCTATCGGATGCGCGATGTTGAGCAAGGTGAACCGTTACGGGCATTGTTACGTGTTATCTCCGAGCAGGTGAATCTGGTTGAAGACGATATTACTCAGCTTTACGAAAACTGGTTTATCGAGACGTGCAAAGATTGGGCCGTGCCGTACATTGGTAGCTTGATTGGCTATGAACATGTGCACGAGGCAGGCGAACCATCGTTTGTTGATACGCCACAGGGACGCCTGCGTAACAAGATTTTGATTCCTCGTAATGAAGTTGCTAACACCGTTCGGTTTCGGCGTCGAAAAGGAACTCTTGCGTTATTGGAGCTGCTTTCAAATGACATTGCGAATTGGCCGGCTCGAGCTGTGGAGTTTTACCGGCTGTTAGGCTGGACGCAGGCGCTTAATCACTTGCATCCTGACCGTGGCCAAACAGTGGATATACGGAACAGTTCAAGGCTGGATTTACTTGATAGCCCGTTTGAAACGTTCTCGCACAGCATTGATGTGCGGCGTATCAACTCACTTCATACAACTGGACGGCACAACATTCCCAGTGTGGGTCTCTTCGTTTGGCGATTACGATCGTACTCTGTGACAGAGGCGCCAGCCTATTGTGTAGAAGAGGCTGGTCCTCATTGCTACACCTTCAGTGTGCTAGGCAATGATATTCCGCTGTACTTGCGCCCAGAACCGGAGCTCGATCCGACCCATATTGCCAATGAATTCAACCTACCTGTTTCTATCAGGCGACGTTTGTTGGACGAACATAAAGAACCAATCTTTGGTCAGAATAAGAGCGTACAAATTTGGACCGGGATTAAGAAAGAAAACACGATCATTCGGGAAGCCGTGCCAATTCATAAAATTGTCTCAGCGGATCTGACTGATTGGCAGTACCTTCCTCGTTCGGGCACAGTCGCGGTTGACCCAGTTCTTGGACGAATCGCTTTTCCAACACGTCAGGTTCCTAAGAATGGCGTATGGGTGACGTACTACTATGGATTTAGTGACGACCTTGGGGGGGGTGAGTATGAACGTACCCTTTCCCAACAAACCAACGCAACCTTGTACTGTGTCGGTGAAGGGGAAGAATTTAGGACGATAAATGCCGCATTGCAAAAATGGCAACAGGGTTCTGAGAATGAACCTATTAAACATGCCGTGATCGAGATTACAGATAGCGGTGTTTATGTTGAGCCTATCAATATTGTTTTTCGAGACGGGCAGAAAAGTCTGCAGTTACGTGCGGTCAACCGGCAGCGGCCGGTCATCCGTTTGTTGGATTGGCAGACCGATAAACCGGATTCCATGTCTGTCACTGGTGTGACCGGTGCTTGTTTTATCCTTGATGGTGTACTGGTAACAGGTCGTAGTTTACAAGTGAACGGCGATTTGGCTGACCTCACCATTCGACATTCGACACTCGTTCCCGGTTGGACGTTAAGTGGTGATTGCGAGCCACAGCGTGCGACTGAACCAAGTTTGGAAATCTTCAGCCCAAATGTTTGTGTAAAGGTTGAACATAGTATCCTGGGAACAATCCAGGTCGACCCAGCTATTGATGTTCCGCTAGAGGGACCCATCGACGAAGAGCAGGATGATTCCGGAGGGGATGTAGCCAAACAGGCTCGCTGTCAGGGCATTGGTGCCGAGCAGCGCTTGGATCCGATCCGGATTTGTATCAGTGATAGCATTCTGGATGCAACTGATCATGAACTGGAGGTGTTAGGTGCGCCTGGGTGTCCGGTTGCCCATGCGTGTTTAAACATTGTGCAGAGTACTGTATTCGGGCAGGTTCATGTGCATGCCATTGAGTTAGGGGAAAACTGCATGTTTTTCGGAAAGATTACGGTCGCGCGGCGGCAGAAAGGTTGCCTGCGATTTTCGTATGTCACCCCTGAATCACGTACACCACGCCGGTATCGCTGCCAACCAGATCTTGTTGAAATGCTCATCGAAAAAACGATGAGTCAAATGGCCAAAGATAATGGTTTAGATGAACCCACGACATCTGAACTTGATGCAGCCAAAGAATCCGAACGCTCACGCGTACGACCGCAATTTAACAGTGTGCGTTACGGACAACCCTCTTACTGTCAATTAGCCGATTGTTGCGCAGAAGAAATCAAGCGAGGAGCCGAGGATGAGTCGGAAATGGGCGTGTTTCACAATCTGTATCAACCTCAACGAACCGCTAATCTCATGACTCGTCTCGATGAATATTTCCCTGCAGGCTTTGACGTTGGGATTATTTTCTCAAGCTAGGAGACCGATATGCACGACGATGATTTTACAAAAGGATTGTGCGGCGAGTTTAGAGGAGATTTCACCCGCGATACGTTTGACCCCTTAAGACGGTTTAGTCGCGTACTTATGCAGCAAGGGCGAGTCCAACTCGACGCGGATTGGAACGAACAGGTTTCCATTTTCTCGCATTATCTTAGAAGCTTGGCGACTCATCTTATCGGCCCTCATGGGGCCCCGTGTGACCCTGATGGGACCAAAGGAGGCGGTTTTGAGATAACAGCGAACGAAAAGACATTTAATATCGGCTATGGGACCTACTACGTCAACGGTATTCTATGCCAGAACAACCAAGTTCATGAAGGGGGCAAACCACTAACCTACGGTGAGCAACCTGACTATCCAGTATTTGATGAAGAAGAGAGTCAGCTAAAAAGCGGGAACCACCTTGTATATCTCGATGTGTGGGAACGTCATCTTAGCTACGTTGAAGATGACTATATGAGAGAAAAAGCCCTCAATGGCTCAGATACTGCAACACGAGCGAAAATTATTTGGCAAGTAAAATGGGTAGATCTTTCGAATGATCCAGGGATTAATCCACAAATTTTCAAAAAGGACTATGCCAAGTTTGAGAAAATGCTGATGGATTCTGGGGCAAAACGCCCTGGTACTGGCCGGTTAAGGGCTCGTGCTAAAAAAGAGGAAAAAGCCCATAAAGATCCGTGTTTGATTGCTCCAGAAGCACAATATCGAGGCGCTGCGAATCAGCTCTATCGTGTGGAAATTCACAAGGGAAGTAAAATCACGGAAGGTCATATTAATAGTGAGAACGTGACTTTTAAGTTTTCGCGCGAAAATGGTTCTGTGATTTTCCCGATTATAGATATCGATGGCAAAACTATTACTCTTGAACATTTGGGCCGAGAGGCCCGATTTGGCTTAAAGCCCAATGATTGGGTCGAGATAGTCGATGACCACTATATCTTTCAAAACCGTGCGGACTTTCTGTGCCAAATAGATACTGTCGACTCAGAAAATTCTCAAGTAACGTTGAAAGAAATTTCGGGATCAACCGTTGGGACGGACCAAGGCAGGCACCCATACTTGCGTCGTTGGGACCAAAAGTATGGTGATCGCTATGGCCTGCCAGTCAAGGAAGGGGTAGGTAAGGAAGAAAAAAATTGGATTAAACTGGAAGATGGTATAGAAGTTCAATTTTACTTTGCAGGTAGCGAGGAGCCTCGTATCTATCATACCGGAGATTATTGGCTCATTCCTGCTCGTAGCGCCACTGGTGATGTGGAATGGCCTGGACCGGTGGCCGAACCCCTTGCTCTGGGTGCGCAAGGCGTGGATCATCATTATGCGCCAATCGGGAGCATTGCGGTCGACGCTAACGGTGTTAGTGTGCCGAACGACGGAGACCTTCGGCGTCATATCAAAAAGTCCTGGGTATAGTAAGTCCAAGGATGTAGTTAGAATCAAAAAGCAACCCTATCATTTCAAATTGCGCTGCTAGGCATTCAGGCGGCGTCACATTACTACTTTCCAGAAATTTGTCATAGCTAAATAACTTAGATGTGTAAACGGTAAGTCGATAAAATATCCTATATCCGAAATTTTTCATTTCTTTCAATATTTGGATTTGCACACTGTTTACTATTGGATGAGGAGTATAGGCCCATGGCGCGGAAAAGAACGATCTCGAAATCACCTTCATCCAAGGCAAAGCGAAGATCTGTTGCGTCTAGGAGCATATCGACTTCGGAATCGATCGGAAAATCATATTCGATTCGAGATCACCGATTAGACGGGAAGAGTGTCAATTACATAGAGACACCCAATAAAGGAGGGCGTATAAAACCGAAGTATCTTGTCTTTCACTATACTGCAGGGAGAAATGCTCAGAGCTCTGTCAATTGGCTTACTAACCCAGATTCCCATGCCTCGGCTCACCTCATAGTTGGACGTGATGGGCAGGTGACTCAGCTTGCGCCTTTTACGATCAAAACCTGGCATGCGGGGAGGAGTCATTGGGATGGATTGGTTGGACTTAATCAACATTCGATTGGAATTGAATTAGATAATGCCGGGCCGTTGAAGCTTGTAGGAACCAAGCTGCAAGCATGGTTTGGTACAACGTATCCCAAGTCACAGGCCTTTCACGGTAAGCATAAATTTGAAGATGAACTTCGTTGGTGGCATGCCTACACAAAAATTCAGATTGAAACTGCCGTCGAACTCGCAAAGCTTTTGGTGAAATCTTATCAATTGAAAGAAATCGTTGGGCATGATGACATCGCTCCCGATCGTAAGCGTGATCCAGGGCCTGCTTTCCCGCTCATTCATATTCAAGCCCTGGTGATGGGACGTCCAGACGAGCAGAGTGAACGTTACCGTGTGACGGCCACACACTTGAACATCCGAAAAGGTCCTGGGGCAGAGTTTGATCTTGTCTCCGATCCACTTAAGAAGGGAATGGAGGTCGCTCTGCTTGAAAAACGAGACCGCTGGTCAAAAGTGGAAGTCATAGATAACGGCGCTGGCAAGGAAACGGACGTCGAAGGATGGGTGTATAACCAGTATATTGAATCTACTTCAGCATGAAGTCTAAAAACCCAACGCACATCAATACGTTGAAGTCGCGTTGTCGTCAATGGTCCAGGGAAGAATACCCTGGAGTTACTAAGCTGGGAGGTCCATAATGTCCATCACCGTGGGAACGTTTAATCTTAACAACCTGTTCTCGCGTTTTAACTTTCAAGCCGAAATCGGACAGGCACCTCCTGACAATCCGGGAGGAATCACGCTGACGTTTGCCCAGGGCCAATTTAGCGCCCGTACCTTCATTGGTCGTTTGGTGCGTGCCAAGGATGCTGATGACACGACAGAGATTGCCCGTCGAATCAGAGAGGTCATGAATGTTGATGTACTGGCGGTTCAGGAAGTGGAGCATATTGAAATACTCAAGCAATTTAACCGGGAACATTTAGGAGGACTGTACCCATATGTTGTCCTCCTGGAAGGCAATGACCAACGCTTGATTGATGTTGGCCTGCTGTCAAAATTACCGATCGGGCCTATCGTGTCTCATCAGGCGGCCGTACATCCGGACGATCCGACCAGGAGGGTTTTCAGCCGGGATCTCTTGCAAGTGGAAATTCAAAACCAGAATGGAGATAAACTCTTCAATATCTACAACACACATCTCAAGAGTCATTTTGTTCCCTTTGGGGAGGATCCAGTGCAAGGGAGCATTCAGGCCAACGAACGTCGCAGACGACAGGCTGGAACGATTGCCAGACTTATCAGCCGTATGGAGCGACGAAACAGTTTGTTCGTCTTGGTTGGTGATATGAACGACCCACCAGAATCTGAATTCCTGGCTCCGATGCTGACCGTCGATGGTGATCCGCTCATTAACGCTCTAGAAGATCCTGAAGAGACCCGTCCCCCTAAGGCTGAGACGCCAGGTCAGGGCCCAGGTCCCCAAGGTAAGAAGGCGTGGACCCACAGATTCAATCCGCCCGGACCAGAACCCCCGAAATACGAACTGTTTGACCAAATCTGGGTCAGTAAAAAGCTGAAAACGAGGCTAAAGGGCGCGCACATCGACCGACGACGGAATCACGGAGGCGATGGAAGCGACCATGATCCAGCTTGGGTCGAATTAGATCTCTAAATGTTTTTTCATTGCCATCTTGGCCGAGAGGAAACATCTTGACCTTAAACTTTCCTGGGGGTCTTCCAAGGGCCCTTTATCACAAAGGGGTTTTCAGTCAGCCCCAAGACTCAGGCTTTTGGAAAGATGACTTTCAGTGGTGATGAGTGGGGGGGAGGGCAGGTTCCGGAGAACCTTCTTTTGTGAGGTGATTGAGGTTGCAGTGGAGGATGTCGGTCTCTGGACATTCGGTTTCCAATTGGATAGTCAGGTGATGAATGCCGAACTGTGATGACAAAAGGGTTTGAATCGGCTGAAGAAGAAGATCTTTGTCTGGCACTGTTTCGGTATCCACGAGAACATGGCAGGTGAGCATGGTGATTCTAGGTTCCACCGACCAAATATGAAGGTCATGTACTTTTTTGACTCCAGGTATAGATTCTAACCTTGTGACAATTGTTAAGGTGTTGAGGTGTGTGGGGGTGGATTCCAGGAGGATGTGAAGTGATTCTTGAAAGAGGGGCAAACTGCCCTTAACAATCACAGCCACCAGCACTAAGCTAATAATGGGGTCGAGTATTGTGAATTGGGTGAGCGCAATGCCTAGTCCGCAGAGAATCACCCCTACTGACATCCAGGCATCCATCATCATGTGAAGAAAGGCCCCACGAATATTCAAATCATTTTTGGCCCCTTGGCGTAATAACCAGGCCACGCCAAAATTCGCGATCATACTGATTCCCGCAATGCTCATGACCCAAAGTCCTGGTATGTGTTCAAGTGGGGTCATAATCCGGTACAACGCCATTCCAGCAATGATCAACCCCGTGAGGATGAGGATAAGGCTGTTGAGGAAAGCTGCGATGGTGCCGGCACGATGGTAGCCGAATGTGCGTTCTTCCGTTGCAGGACGGCTAGCTAAAATATGGGCATATAAGGCCAGTAACAACGAGCCTTGATCGATGAGGTTGTGGCTAGCATCGCTAATAAGCCCCAGACTGTTGGTCCAATAGCCTCCAATAAATTCGGCTAAAATGATGATCCCATTTAAAATCAACCCTAGTTTAAGGCGAGAGGTTATTGGAGAAGATGGAGATTGTAAGTGAGACATTGTCTTTAGTGTCTCACGAATTTAAAGATGGGACAAGGATCAAAGAAAGGTTTTGAGAAAGGTGTGAGAAGTAATAAAAAGGAAGATTCGGCGACTGGAATAGAATATCCGATCGCCGATGTTAAGAGGTGAGAGAGGGGATGAGAGTTAATCGTCGAAGGAATGTTGTGTGGGGGCTTTCACGGCTTGTTTTGTGGTATCAACGGCGGAATTGACGCGTTGAGCGGCGTGTTTCATCGTTTCTTTGGCTTCCTCGGACCAAGCTTGCATGGCTTCTTTGGTCTGGGCTGCCATTTCCGAGAACTCGTCTTGCGCTGTTCTAGCCCCTCTAGCGATACGGCTACGAAGCTGTGAACCGGATTCAGGTGTCATCATAATGGCTGTTCCAGCACCTAATAAAAATCCTGCAATAAACACGAACATATTCACCCAACCTGAATCACTCTGTCCATTTTGATCACTCATCGTGGTATTCCTCCCTGATCCTTGAATATTTATGAATGTCCGTGATGGTTTTTTTGTGCGGCCACCATGGCCATGATCGCGCCGCCCAAGCAAACGCCAGAAGCGAAAATTAAACTATACGAAAGCCCCGTTCGAAGCTCTGGCCAGGTTTCTAAAACTCGCTTCCAAAGGGGGGTTTCATCCTTGACGTACACATGCCCCTCCCACCCTAATTCTCCTTGAGGCATGGCCTGATCGGCCAAGTGATCATCATCAGTCGCGCGGATGGTGTTGAGATTCGTCACAGTCATGAGAAAGACTCCAATACCGCAAAAGGGAAATGTGCTAACACGGTCGCTATGGGTAATTCTAGCATGTTTGACTGCCTTTGTGGAGACACTATTTCTTGGGTAAAGATATTCCGAAATGACTGATTTCCTATACCTTCTGGAAGGGAAATTTTGGTTTGTCCCCAGACCGATTCTCCAATGGGAAGAATCGAGGGATCAGGCATGAGCTGGGTGACAAAACGTGGGAAAATGACTAAGCAAACGGCCTCCGAATCCTGGCGAAGAAATCCACAAAGGTTGTCCGCACGTACGCCCCTGGCGTTCAAAGGGTGATACGTCCCATCAAGAAAGAGAGAGGAGTGCTGTTTACGATAATGAAGGGCGGTATGGGTGACAAACATTTTAATAAGACCATTCTCGGCATGTTCGAATAAATACTGGATAAGGTCTAGAGGAGGAAGGTTTTCTTTAAGGTCTTGCAATTCTTTGAGACGCTCCTGGTAACGAGTAAAGTTTATCTGCTGGCGGTTATCGGGGTCGACTAAGGTGAAATCCCAAAGTTCGGTCCCTTGGTAAAAATCAGGGACGCCAGGCGCAAAAGTCTTGATCAAGACTTGAGATAAAGCATTAAAGATTCCATACCCGGCAATGCGTTTTTGGAACGGCAGAAAATCATTCAGGAAGGCATTCTTGTCGGAAGACGATAGAATTCGATGAAGAAATTGTAAGACGGCTGTCTCATAAACTTCGTCAGGATTCAGCCAACTGCTGGTGGCTTTGGCTTCCCGTAGGGCTTTGATGATGTAGGTGTTGATGCGTTCGAGAAAGAACGTGCGGTTCTCTTCGGACATTGAGCCAAATGGCCAGACACCGAGCAAGGTTTGGTAAATGAGGTATTCTTCATTGCGGTTAGGAACCTGTTGGTCGTCCAGCCGTTGTGAGGATTTTTTGTTGAGACGATTCCAAATCCGTAGCCGATGGCGCCATTCTATAGGAATTTCGGAGAGAACATTGATGCGTCCACGGACATCTTCGCTGCGTTTTGTATCATGAGTGGACGTGGATGAGAGACTCCAAGGCCATTGTTCAGCTCGTTCTTGCATATAATGATGGAATTTTGAAAGGGAGAGGCCAAAATGCTGGGGTTCGCTGCCGACTTCATTTAAAGAAAGCAGGCGGTTGTATTGGTAAAACGCCGTGTCTTCGACTCCTTTGGCGGTGACTGGACTGGTAGTTTGTTGAAATTTCATCACAAAGGGACGAATGTGTTCCCAATCCAATGAGAACGACTCGCCGGGAGTAACAAGCAGTACATCACGAATAAAATCAAAAACCAGGTCACTAAATGCGGGATTCCGGCGTTTGGCTCGGGTTACCGCCAGACGGATATAGGCGCGATCACGGTCGGTGAGGGGCTCTTGAGAATCGGGACGAATATAGGTGCGATAGACGGGAAAGCAGGCAATGATCTCTCGAATAGCGTAAATCAAGCTATTGAGGGTGAAATCGCGGGAACGGCGATTTTGTTCGGAGAGCACATTCAACTCATGCCCCAAGGCATTGATTTCCCCAGCCATTGATGTGGTCATTATCAATTTTTTGCAGGCATAAATTAGGTCTTCATAGTTTAACGATTGTTTGGAAAAGCGCGAATAGAGCTGTTCAAAAAGACGATGCTGAGAGGAATCGACAAATAACTGGTTGACGAGAGAGAGGAATTCGTATCCCGTAGTGCCATGAATGGGCCACTCAGGATTTAAGCGTTCTCCAGCACCCAAAATTTTTTCAACCAAGAGGTAGAGCACGCGTCCATGAGAGTCCGGGGTTGCAGGGAATTGTTGGGCAGCCCATGTTTGCCATTGTGTGAGATAGCCCTGCGGGTCATAGAGCCCATCGACATGATCGATGCGAAGGCCAGTCACGCTACCCGATGAGACGAGTTCAAAGATTTTTTGTTGGGCTTCTTTGAAAACAGCGGGCTGTTCCATACGAATTGCGGCCAACTGATTTATGTCAAAAAACCGTCGGTAATTAATTTCTTCGCCTGCTACTCGCCAATAGGCCAACCGGTAGGCTTGATTAGAGACCAATTCATCCAACCGGTCGAAACTGCGAGGAGAGGCTTGGTCGCCGTTGAGGAGGCGCAGATTCTCAGAGAGAAACTCTTGAATGGAGGGCTGTTCCGAGAGGAGGGCGGAGAGGCGTCGGCGAATCACTTCTTTTTCACGATATCGTTCGGCGATTCGTTCCGGGTCGGTTGTGGTTCGCAAGGGTAAATGCGATAAGGCAGTGATGATACTTTGGTATTCCTGTACATGAGGGGAAGATTCTCCCAGAATATGGATGAGGTCATCGATACGAAAGTTAAGAATAATCGACCATGTGGAAGGATCTAGAGGAAGCTGATGTTCATAGTACCGAAGAAAAAATCGTCCATCGTCGAAATGGAGAATGATTTCTTGGTTCTCTAAAACGATGCCATATTGATCTCCCAATATAGGCAGGAGGACGGTATTTTCGAGTTCTGGTTTGACTGGGGTCCAGTCAATATCAAAAAACGTGGCGTAATGCGATGAGGGACCGTTTTCCAATACATCCTGCCACCAGGTATTGGCAGAGTCTGCTATCCCCATGTGATTGGGGACAACATCAAGCAGTTGTCCCATGTCATGGTTTCGTAGTGCGGTGAGAAAAACTTGATAGTCCGCTTCTGTTCCAACTTCGGGATTGAGGATCGTTGGATCGACCACATCATACCCGTGGGTACTACCTGGTACAGCCTTTACGTAGGGAGACGAATAGCAATCTGTGATGCCAAGCTGATGGAGATAGGGGATGAGTCGTGCAGCGTCTAAAAAAGTAAAGGAGCGGTTGAATTGTAAACGATAGGTCGAAAGCGGAATGCGAGGGGAATGAATGGCCATGATCGAAGGATCACGTCAAAGAAGTGGATGAGGAGATAGCTCGTCCTCCATAGGATTTGCCTCGCGGAACGGTCGTTAAACCAAGCTTGCCAGCATGTCTTTTCCCTCCCCGACCTTTTTCACCCCCCATGGTGGTCCCGGATTCAATGACGTTGAATCGGTCGATGATGCACCGTTGTAGGTGGCTCTTTGAACCAACGACCGTTCCATCCAGGATGATCGATTCATCAATTGTACAGCCTTCGCCAATCCGAACATTTCGTCCGATAATAGAACGAGTGATGGTGCTATTGATGACTAAACTTCCTTGCCCGACCATAGCATCATTCATCTGGGAGCGAACCATGCTCGCGACTGGATCGGTCAAAGCATCGGTTGTGATTGGCCATTTGACATTTCGTAAATCAAAGATCGGTGTTTCCCCTAGGACATCCATGTTAGCTTGCCAATAGGATTCTAGCGTTCCAACATCCCGCCAGTACCCCCATTCCTCATAGGGGTGTATGCCGGGCACAGCATTTTTCATGAAATTGTAAGCGAGAACCCGATGAGATTTGAGCAGGTTGGGGATAATATCTCGTCCAAAATCATGCGTTCCTGCCTGACTGGCATCGTTTTCCAAGATTTGCACTAAGGTATCCACATTAAAAAGATAATTGCCCATGGAACTATAGGACATTTCTGGATTGCCTGGCATGGGTTTGGGGTGAGCGGGTTTTTCTTCGAATCCAATTATCTGATGGTCAGAGCTGGCCTCTATGATCCCGAAACCTTTTGCTGCATGTTTGGGGACCGGTAATGCCGCAACGGTGACTTCAGCTTGATGATCAAGGTGAAACTGAATCATTTGTCTGAGGTCCATTCGATAGATATGATCGGCCCCAAATACAGCCACAAGTCCAGGGGCAAAATCATGAATCAGGTTTATATTTTGATATACGGCATCTGCGGTCCCTTCATACCATTTTCCGCGCCCTTTCATTTGTGGAGGGACGACTGTGATAAAGGCTTGACGGTTGGGCCCGCCAAACCGCCATGCTCGCCGGAGGTGCTCGATGAGAGATTGGGAACGGTATTGCACCAGGACATACATGGCGTGAATTCCGGAATTGATGAAATTACTGAGCACAAAATCGGCAATTCGATAATTTCCTGCAAAGGGTACTGACGGTTTACTGCGTTGCTCGGTTAAGGGCAGCAATCGCTCACCTTTGCCTCCAGCCATAATCATGGCGAGGACTTTCTGTGGCATACGCTCTTGAGTGAATTTACGTTTGGGTGACATGATCTGAGGGATCTGGATCGACCGCCAATTGTTTCTGTTCGTCGTGCTCGGCTACCATTCGTTCAAGATTGGCAATGATTTTTTGTTGCTTGGCGATTAAACGACTCCTTCTAATAAAAGAGGGCAGGGAAGCGATGACAGTTAAGAGGACTCCACAGGCCAAGGCAGTGAGAAGAACAACGACTAACGATGCTTCAAACGTCGAGAAAAAATTAATTTTAATGGGGTCGGAATTCTGCAATGAAAAGGCAACGGCAAAAAACAGGATGACTAAGAATATGAGAAGAATAGAATACATAGAGCCAAGAATTTGGTATACTTCTTCCTAGTTAACATAGAACTTTTTTGTTGGCAATGCCTGTTACTCCCGAACAACTACAACGAATTCTCACGGCTCAGGAATGGGATCCCTTTTCTATTCTGGGGCCCCATCCTGAAAGAATGGGGGAGATCGAGCATATTCGAATCAGAGCGTTCCTCCCTGATGCCGCGGAAGTGGCTTGTCTACCTTCCCCCACATATGTGGAAGCTTTGCCTATGACCCTCGTGGCACCGGATGGGATTTTTGAAACCGTCTTTCCGGGAACGTCCCTTGAACCGAACTATCTCCTGCGTGTAACGACGACCCAAGGCCAGACATTTCAACAATACGATCCCTATGCCTTTTCTCCCGTTGTATCGGAGTTCGATTTGCATTTGTTTGGGGAAGGAAAATTGTACCAGGCCTATGACAAATTAGGCGCCCATAGGTGTATGCACCAAGGTGTTCAAGGGGTAAACTTCGCGGTATGGGCTCCAAATGCCAAACGAGTGAGTGTGGTGGGGGAATTTAATGGATGGGATGGACGTCGGCATCCGATGCGGAGTCGCGGAAGTGTGGGCATTTGGGAATTGTTTATTCCTGGAACTGGTGACGGGGAGATCTATAAATACGAAATATTACCCCAAGGTGGTGGGACACCTTTTACAAAGGCCGATCCCTATGCCGCGGCGGCTGAATGCCGCCCGAAAACAGCCTCGTTAGTATGTGAGGTACGGCAGCATCAGTGGAATGATGCGAGCTGGATGGAATCGCGAAAAATTGGCGATCCCTTAAAGAAGCCAATTTCAATTTATGAGGTCCATCTTGGTTCTTGGAAACGGGTAGTGGAAGAAGGGAATCGATGGATGACGTATCGGGAGTTAGGCGAACATCTCCTCCCTTACGTGAAAAAAATGGGATTCACGCATATCGAGATGTTGCCGATTGTTGAACATCCTTTTGATGGGTCTTGGGGTTATCAGGCAACCGGGTATTTTGCCCCAACAAGTCGATTCGGAACGCCAGAAGATTTTATGAGCTTTGTGGATACCTGCCATCAAGCCGGGATCGGTGTAATAATGGATTGGGCGCCAGCCCACTTCCCTGACGACCCACATGGACTGGCGTTTTTCGACGGAACCCATCTTTATGACCATGCCGATCCTCGTAAAGGCTGGCACCCCGAATGGAAAAGCCGCATTTTCAACTATGGTCGAACCGAGGTCAAAAACTTTCTCATCAATAGCGCCTTAAGTTGGTTTGACCGCTACCATATCGATGGCTTACGAGTGGATGCTGTGGCCTCCATGCTGTATCTGGACTATGCTCGAAAGCACGGAGAGTGGCTGCCCAATCAATATGGTGGCAATGAAAATTTGGAAGCCGTGGAATTTATTAAAGAATTAAATGCCGTAGTGCATCAAGAGCATTCTGGTATTCTCATGATTGCCGAAGAATCCACTGCGTGGCCCGGAGTGTCCCGGCCAACCTACATTGGAGGTCTAGGATTTTCCTTTAAATGGAATATGGGATGGATGCACGATACACTTGAATATTTTCAACTGGATCCAATCTATCGAAAATTTCATCAGGACAAAGTGACTTTTGGGTTGATGTATGCCTTCACAGAAAATTTCGTTCTCGTACTTTCACATGATGAAGTGGTACATGGGAAAAAGGCCTTGCTTGACAAAATGCCGGGGGATGACTGGCAAAGATTTGCTAATCTCCGCGCTCTCTACGGTCATATGTGGGGACATCCCGGGAAAAAGATGCTGTTTATGGGGGGGGAAATTGGCCAATGGTGGGAATGGAATCATGACGACAGTTTGCAATGGCATTTGCTGGACTCTCCCCAGCATCGAGGTTTACAACAATATATCGCGGATCTCAATCGGCTCTACCAGACAGAACCGGCCTTATACGAAGTGGATTTTGATTGGCAAGGATTTCAGTGGATCGACCTGCACGATAGCGATAATTCCACGCTGACCTACATTCGCTATGCGCAGGATAAGGATGACTGTGTTGTGTGTGCCTGTAATTTTACTCCGGTGCCCCGAGAGAGATATCGGATGGGGGTGCCACGCGACGGTCTGTATCGCGAACTCTTAAATAGTGACTCAGAAATCTACGGGGGAAGCAATATGGGTAACGGCGGCGGTGTGAACGCCAATCCCATTCCCTGGCATAACCAACCATTCTCGCTTCTCGTCACTCTCCCGCCCCTCAGTGTTGTCTACTTCAAGCCTGTATAAAGTATTTCAGTAGATATCCACGGTTGGCTTTTGTTGCTTCCAACAGGTTGAATTTCGCCTAAGAATTTGTCGTTCCCAAAAAACTTGTTGTCTCGTACTCGTACCATGACAATAGAAGTAGGATTATTCGTCAATGATGGGGTGACTTAAAGCTATGGGAAAAAGGTTGAATCCCCCTTTTTCTTTTTCATTAATCGGGGTTCTATGATTTTTGAAAGTTAGTTGGCTCGGTAGACCCAAGCTGTAAAAGGCGTAAGAGGGAAAGTTTGTTTGCTAGATGTAAGATCAAGGGTGAGGGGGGCTTGGGTAGGGGTTGTATTGGGTTCGGCAAATTCAGGTTGAGTGTTTTCCAAGAGAAGATTCCATTGACCTTTGGGTTGGGTAAGAGTGAAGGTGGTGGGTTTATCGTTGAATCCAAGTATCAATAACATGGCATCTGAATTCCGATTCTTGCGATAAATGGTGAGGATGGTTTTTGCAGGGTTGACCCATACGCGTATTTGATGACCTTTCAAGCCAGGTCCGAGGGAAGGATGTTGCTTTCTCAGTGTGAGAAGTTGTCTGGTCCAGGCAGCCATGTGTCGCTGAGCTTCATCCTGCAAGTTTGATGGTGTCAGGCGTGAATTGTTAAATGTTTCGATGGCATAGGGGTCTGAAATATGTTTCCAGCCAAAGGGCTTGAATTCCGCCAACCGGCCTTTGCGAACGGCCTCAATCAATCCCTTGTCTCCATGGTCGATAAAATACTGAAACGGAGCACGTTCTCCATATTCTTCACCCATGAAGAGTAGAGGAATAAAGGGAGAAAACAAGACAGAAGCCGCCACAACTTGTTGAGCGGCAAAAGGAATCATGGTGGATAGCCGATCACCCTGAGCTCGATTGCCTACCTGATCGTGATTTTGCGCGAATACGACAAATTGTGTAGGCAAGAGCTGCGCGGCTGAGTTGCCATGCCGACGATGTCGGTGATGAGAATATTGTCCGGACAGTACGAAATGTTTGCGGAAGGCGGTCGCCACGTGATCGAGGGCGCCAAAGTCAGAGTAGTATCCCTGGCGTTCTCCTGTTACGAGGGCATGGAGCGCATGATGAAAATCATCATTCCATTGAGCATCCAAGCCATAGCCGCCTTTGGACGGAGCCGAAATTATTCTGCTGTCGTTTAAATCGCTTTCTGCGATCACGGCTACCAACCGGCCGTCCTGTTTGGCGGCTTGATGTACGGCGTCTCGAATGTCTTTTAAGATATGAGTGACGCTTGAATCAAAAATTCCGTGTATGGCGTCCAATCGCAGAGCATCGATATGGAAGTCTCGTGTCCAATACACTGCATTGGATACGATCAAGTCTCGCACCGCATCGCTATGGGGGCCATCGTAATTTATGGCACTACCCCATGGTGTTCGGTAATGGTCTGTAAACAGCGGACCAAAATCTCCCCAGTAATTACCTTCTGGCCCAAGATGGTTATAGACCACATCTAGCACGACAGCGAGTTTTGCTTCATGACAGGCATCGATGAGACGTTGCAGTCCGGAAGGGCCACCGTACGTATTCTGTGGGGCAAAAAGGTAGGTACCGTCATAGCCCCAATTTCTCGCTCCTGGGAATTGAGCAACCGGCATTAATTCAATCGCAGTAATGCCGACGTCGTTCTGCAAATACTTGAGGAAAGGAATGATGGCATCGAATGTTCCCTGAGAGGTAAAAGTTCCCGGATGTAATTCATAAATGATGTAATCTTGAAGGGGAAGGCCTTTCCATGACTGGTCCGTCCACTTGAATGAGGATGGATCTATAACTTCTGAGGGGCCATGGACCCCTTCTGGTTGAAAGCGAGAAGCTGGATCAGGACGGGTAAGTTTTTCATGCAGGACATAGTGGTAACGAGTCCCTACACCAACGTTGGAAACCGTGGTTTCCCAATACCCAAATGGTTGTGGTTGCATGGGAATAGTTTCGGATTGGTTCCCAAGAATTTCTACTGCCAATGTTTTGACCCATGGAGCCCAGATGCGAAAGGTGACTTGAGAGGGACCCGTGACAAAGGCGCCCATGGGTTGTAAGTTGGGGGCTTGAGGCATGTATGAAGCGGAACGTCTGGGCATGATTTACAAAAATGGGGTGCCAGGCTTAAAGGCGGTATCAATTGGTTCAGTAACACGTCATTGTAGCATGCTTTTTCTTTTCGTCACGAGAGCGTTCAAAAGGTTGTCAAACATGTGGAGGGCTTCACAGATCTCCTGGGTCCTGCTACCGTAGTATGACGGTTTTAGGGAAAATCGCGGTATTGACATGGTGTGTTTTCGTTAATAAAGAGGGAGTCATTTAAGATGAGAATACGACCTGGACACCCTTATCCCCTTGGTGCGACATGGGACGGGGAAGGGGTGAACTTTGCTATCTTCTCTGAAAATGCTACGGGAGTTGATCTATGTTTATTTGATGCAGAGAGCCAAGAGCGTGAAAGTCTTCGATTAGCCCTTGATGAACGAACCGATCAAGTGTGGCATGTATATCTGCCCGAAGTACGCCCAGGACAACTCTATGGTTACCGTGTTCATGGTCCGTATGACCCTCCTGCTGGACATCGTTTTAATGCCGCTAAACTCTTAATCGATCCCTACGCGAAAGCTCTCACGGGAATCGTGAAATGGTCAGATGCCATGTTTGGCTATCGTGTGGGGCAAGGGCAGGAAGATCTCTTGATGGATGATCGGAATAATGCCGGAAATGTACCTAAGGGTGTGGTGGTGGATCAGTCATTTTCATGGGGGCATGATCGGTTGTTGAAAATCCCCTGGGCACAGACAGTGATTTATGAAGTGCATGTCAAAGGTTTTACGATCAATCACCCCGATGTCCCGGCACATCTTCGGGGAACCTACGAAGGGTTGGCGTCTCCCCCCATCATCTCTCATCTTCAATCGTTAGGGGTAACGGCCATTGAATTACTTCCGGTCCATCATTTTGTGAATGATCAGTTTCTGGTCGATAAAGGGTTAAATAATTATTGGGGATATAATTCCATCGGTTATTTCGCACCGGACATCCGGTATTCGGCGTATCCTTTGGAAGGGCGGAAAGTCTATGAATTCAAAACGATGGTGAAAACTCTGCATAGTGCCGGAATCGAAGTCATTTTGGATGTAGTATATAACCATACGGGAGAAGGAAACCACCTGGGGCCCACCTTGTCATTTCGTGGTATCGATAATGCCGCTTATTATCGTTTGTCACCCAACAATCCCCGCTATTACATGGATTACACTGGCTGTGGCAATACCCTTAATGTTCGGCACCCGCGCACGTTGCAATTGATCATGGATAGTCTGCGATATTGGGTGGTTGATATGCATGTCGATGGATTTCGTTTTGACCTGGCATCAACTCTTGCGCGTGAATTACACGATGTGGATCGGCTCAGCGCCTTCTTTGATATCATCCATCAAGATCCGATTTTGTCCCAGGTCAAATTAATTGCCGAACCATGGGATCTAGGAGAAGGCGGTTATCAGGTGGGAAATTTTCCGCCGGGCTGGGCTGAATGGAACGGAAAATATCGGGATGTGGTGCGGCGATATTGGAAAGGCCACAACGGACTGTTAGGAGAATTTGCCTCCCGTTTAGCGGGGAGTAGCGATCTCTACGGACTGAGTGGAAGACAGCCATATGCCAGTATCAATTTTGTGACGGCTCATGATGGATTTACCCTTCATGATTTGGTGTCTTATGACACGAAGCATAATGCTGCCAATAAAGAAGAAAATCGGGATGGGACCGATGCGAATGATAGTTGGAATTGCGGTGTAGAAGGTCCTACAGATGACCCTGTCATTCAGCAGCTACGAGAACGCCAGAAACGAAATTTTTTCGCAACCCTCTTGCTTTCTCAAGGGGTGCCCATGATTGCCGGAGGAGATGAAATTGGAAGAACGCAAGGCGGTAATAACAACGCCTATTGTCAGGACAATGACATCAGTTGGTTTGACTGGAATCTGACGAAATCTCATACCGAACTTCTGGATTTTGTAAAACAACTTATTGCTATTAAAAAAGATCATCCGGTTTTTCATCGTCGTCGGTTTTTTCAAGGGCGGTCCATCAAGGGATCTGAAGTCAAAGATATCGCCTGGTTTGGAAGCGACGGCAAAGAAATGACCTATGAGGATTGGGCCAAGGGGTTATTAACATTAGGCATTCGATTGGCTGGGGACGCGATTGAGGAAATGGATGATTTAGGTAATCCGATTATTGATGATTCCTTTTTGCTTCTTTTAAATGCGTATCATGAAGCCGTGCCTTTTACCTTGCCGGCGCACAAAAAGGGTGTGGCCTGGCAATGGATGTTTGATACGGCAAAAACAGAACACAAAAAAATTCCTAAAACATGGCGAGGTGGGAAGGTATATGAATTGGAAGCCAGGGCCATGGCCCTGATGCGGTTGAGGGACTTGAAATCAGCAAATAAGAATTCCAATTGATTCACAAAGGTTGCAATTCTTGACGTTTCTTGGGAAGAAAAATTGGCAGAAGTATTGAAAAAATGGAATGGCTTTCTATGGAGGGAGTTGTGTTCCAGAATGCTCTATCAGCTAAGTTTCGATTCGTATTCTAGACATCTTAAGATTTCCTATCCTCTGTGAAATGAAGAGCTGAAGGAAAAACCGCAAGGGCTGTTAGATCAAGCTATTGAAAGAGGCTGGAGAGCCGTCGCTTTTTAAAAGTGACGGCTCTCCAAATGTCGGGAGAGGAGATGGCGTCTGCCTAGATGCGGTCTTCGACGAAACGCTTGCTTTTGTCCATGAATTCGGACATTCGCTCTTTTGTTTCATCCGCAAAATCATTCATACGATCGGTTGTGTCGTGTAAGTAGTTTTTGATTTGTCGTCGTGTGCGTCGACCTGCTTGGGGTGCCATTAACAGTCCTAGGCCTGTTCCAAGTAAAATGCCAGTGACAAGGGCTAATCCTCCGCAAAGAAGAACTCGTGTATCTGAATCCATAATCCCTCCTTTTTTTAAATAAAGTAAAAAAATATCCACTTTTCATATGGAATTTCGCCAAACTCTTACTACTATAACATTTTCCCATATTATTTTTATGGTAATACGCCGCTAGACCTCACTCCAATGACCAATAGGGACTAGCCAAATGAACTTGGCGATTATAATAGGCCGGATGGATCACAATGCCCAGGATAAGGTCTTTGTTCTCAAAAAAGTCGAAAATTCTTGGATAAAACCCAAACGTATAACCCTGAAAAGTGTTTAAGGGTTTCTTCTTGCTCTAATCTAAGGATTATGGTATCTCAGAAGAGGGAAAACGCTGAAAAATCTTTTGCTTTTTGGCTTATTTAAAGTTTGTATGAGCTTTTCCATACCAACTAATCGTTAAAATGATGATAGGGCTTCAAGACAAGAAGAAGGTTTATCCCTGGTCTATGCAAGAAGATTGCAGGGGGTCTTCGCATACAAGAATTCGAGAACTTGCAGAACTCGCTGGCATCGAGTGGGAACATATCGATGGACGCGGCCAGTCTCGACAGGCAACGGATGAGATGCTGAGGATGCTCCTAGGGGCATTGGGCATTAGGATTCAGTCGGAATTGGATATTCAGAAAGAGTTGGAACGATTACAAGAGGAGCGATGGACCCAGATTATTGAGCCGGTGCTTGTGCATTATTCCGAAGACAGTTCTTCTTTTCGATTTCCCATTGCGGTTCCCGCAGAAAATGGGGAGTTAGAGACAATGTCGCTTGCCAGCAGGTTAACGGACGAACAGGGAAAGATTCGCTCCTTCGCCGTCCAAGATATATCGTGCAAAATTCTTGAAGAGACCGTGATCCGTCATATCTCCTATTGCCGCCTGCAGGTAAGTCTGCCTGGTCGACTTCCTCTGGGCTATTACGATTTGAGAATCACGATGAATCTGGGAATTCGTACCATGGAGGCATGCAGTCTCGTCATCGCCGCCCCGCGGCGTTGTTATTCAGTGTCTGGATCGAAAAAAGCTTGGGGGATTGGAATTCAATTGTATGGCATTAAATCACAAGACAATTGGGGAATCGGTGATTTTCGTGATTTGGAACGGATCATGAAAAGAGCAGGAAAAAGCTGGAAAGCCTCGACGATTGGTTTGCAGCCTCTGCATTGTTTAACCCCTGGTCTACGAAGCCCGTACTCCCCCTCGAGTCGATTGTGTTGGAACCCGCTTTATTTGAATCTGGAGCAAATTCCTGAGTTCCGTTCCTCACCGAAGCTTCAACGACGGGTACGGACAAAAAAATTTCAAATGAAGCTAAAAAAAATTCGGGCCAGTCCATACGTGGAGTATGACGAGGTGGAAGCAATGAAGGGGGATTTCCTGGAAGATCTTTATCGCGCTTTTAAGCGATACCACCTTCAACGCACTACAAGACGGGGGAGGGGGTTTCTTCGGTATGTACAAAATAGCCCTGACTCTCTCAGGAATTTTTGTATTTTCCAGGCATTACAGGAATACTTCCCTGGTACCGTATGGCGAGCATGGCCATCCGAGTATCAGGAGCCCACCTCTTTAGCTATTGAAAAGTTTCAAAAGACGCGGGCTGACCGCATTTCCTTTTTTTATTATGTGCAATGGCTGTGTGAGCAACAACTGGCCAAGTTGGATCAAATAGCCAAAAAGGCTTCACTGCCCTTGGGGCTATACCACGATTTGCCGGTGGGTATTCATCCTGATGGCGCTGATGCCTGGGTATTTCAACGACAATTAGCCAAAGAGGCCACTATCGGCGCTCCACCAGATGCATTTAATCTTCAAGGACAGAATTGGGGGTTGTTGGCTCCCAATCCACGCACACTTCGCCAGCATGGGTATGATTTTTTTCGTCAAACTCTTCGACAAACCATGAAGCATGGTGGGGTCCTTCGTATCGACCACGCACTGGGATTATTTCGCATGTTTTGGGTGCCATTTGGACGGAGCGGCCAAGATGGGGTCTATGTCAAAACCAATGTAGACGAATTGTTAGCTGTCTTGGCTTTAGAAAGTGTCCGTCACAAAGTCATTGTCGTCGGAGAAGATTTGGGGACAGTGACACCTGTCATTCAGCATAAACTTGAAGGAGCTGGACTTCTCTCCTATCGATTGTTGCTGTTTGAACGAGAAGGCAATGGAGCGTTTTTATTGCCACAACATTTCCCAAAGCAGGCATTGGTGTCGGCTACCACCCATGATCTGCCTACCTTGAAAGGCTACTGGATTGGTCGGGACATTGAAGTGAAAGAAAAGGCGCATCTGTATCCATTAGCAGAGGATAAGGTTCGCGATACAACGATCCGGGAAGAAGACCGGCGCCAGCTTTGGGGATCATTGCGAAAAGCTGGCTTTCCTGTGTCGGAGTTAATGCCGTCGACTCTTTCTGGTGCAGAGGTCAAGATGATTTATCAATTCTTAGCCAAAACTCCATCTCAGCTTCTCATGGTGCAATTGGAAGATTTACTCGGTGAGGTTGATACCCCCAATCTTCCAGGTGCACCGGATTCAGCTTATCCCTCTTGGCGCGTGAAACAAAGTCGGTTCCTCACTGCCTGGTTAAAGGATCCGGCAAATATCACTTTTGCTCGAGCTCTTTCACGTGAACGCCGAAATCGACGTAGTTGGACCGGGAGGCGTCGTAAAAAAAAATGAAGGCTACAAATCTTATCGGTTGCAGCGTATGAAGAGGGAGACGTATCATGATAATTGGA
The DNA here is from genome assembly GCA_965223185.1 of Nitrospirales bacterium. Classification (GTDB taxonomy): domain Bacteria; phylum Nitrospirota; class Nitrospiria; order Nitrospirales; family UBA8639; genus Nitrospira_E. Next base: position 2,907,765 of record OZ244988.1, read on the forward strand.
TTTTTTAATCTGGAAGAGACAGACCACACCACTTAATCACGCTAAAGGATTTCATTTACAAAGGTATTTGTAGAGCATGGAAAACAAAACAGTAACGATGACAGGGTGGTGGGAAGGTTTGACTGAAGCGGTAACGGCTAGCCTGAGCCAAATTATTGCATTTTTACCAACCGTTATGCTGGCTATTTTATTGCTAGGGTTGGGATATATTTTGGCCAGAGTGGTATCTGTTGCCACGGTAAGATTTCTCCAGCTGGTCGGGTTTGATCGCTTACTCAGCCGGACGGCCATTCAAACCCTGTTGGAACGGTCAGGGACTAAGCAAAAGATTTCCGAAATTCTTGGGCTGATAGGATTTTGGATCATTTTCTTGGTGTTCCTGATTAAGGCATCCGACACCCTAGGTCTGACCATGGTGTCTGATGCTTTGACTGGACTGGCCAATTATATTCCCAGAATAGGAATTGCCGTTCTGGTGCTCATCATCGGGCTCATGGCTGCAAACTTTGTTCGGGAATTGATCACCATGACCTGTAGTTCTGCTGGGATCACCCATGGCACCATGGTGGCACAAGCTGTCTATGTTGCCGTGGTATTGTTGATTGTGGTGACTGCCATTGATGCGTTGGGCATAAATACGGATTTGTTGAATAATACGATCGTGATCTTATTGGCAGGGTTAATTGGTGGGGCCGCACTGTCCTTTGGATTAGGTTCCCGCAATGCGGTAGCCAATTTGATCGCGGCACATTATTTAAGTCCGGTTGTTCGGGTTGGCATGACAGTCAAGGCGGGGGAAACGCAGGGGACGGTTGTGGCCGTGACGCCGATTTCGGTGGTTGTGGAAACCCGAGAGGGACGCGTGATTATTCCGGCTTCGCAGTTTTCTGAATCCACAGCGGTGATTTCTCATCCAGAAAAATAGCGATGGAACTCGAACAACATTTAACACTCGGATACTTTCAAGCCCATCCGGTCGAAGCGGCGAGACACTTAGAATCCTTGGGTCCGCAGGAAGCTAGTGCTTTGGTGGAAACTTTGCCCGGCGATGAAATTGCTAATGTGTTAGAGCATTGTCTTCCCGTATCCACTGCTAAAATTTTAGGTGTCCTTTCACAAGAATTGAGTTCGGCAGTGTTAAGTGCCATGAATGCGACTTCGGCTATCGGGGTCCTTCGGCAATTTGATGAAGAAAGTCGCAATGGGGTGTTAGAACGGTTGGATAATTCTATGGGGGCGACACTTCGGCGGGCCCTGAGATACTCACCTAATACTGCGGGGAGTTTGGCTGATCCGCAGGTCTTTACATTACCTCCCGATATTTCGGTTGAAATTGCCGTTTCCCGTATTCGCACCTATGGCCAGAAGGCCATGTATTACATTTATGTCATTGATCGTGATGGAAAATTGGAAGGAGTGCTGACACTCAGACAATTATTGGTAGATGGCTCTGACCATCTGGTCGGGACCTTAATGGAAACACAAATTACGACGCTGTCAGCGGAAGCCAATCTCGAAGAAATCATTAAGCATCCTGAATGGAGTCGGTTTCATACGTTACCCGTAGTGGATCGTTGGGGGACATTTTTTGGCGCGTTACGGTATCGTATGTTACGCCGCATCGAAAAAGATGTTGAAGGAAAAGCGCCCTTAGGGTCTGTGAGTGATTCTTTGATGCAATTATGGGAAGCCTATTCTCTTACGGGAATCCGCTTGATGACGGATGTCGCCCAAACCTTGCATGAACGGAAAAATATCTAATGGGTGAACAGGCTGTAGAATCGGTTGTACCTCGACGGGGTGGAACTCACATATTGAATGAAGCGTTCTTCCAAAAACATCATCAAGAGGCTGCCCGAATTCTCGAATCCTATCCCGCCGTAGATATACTCAGGGTGTTGCAAAGCACCAGTCCAAAAAATGCTGCCAATTTATTGTCGAGTATCACCCCGCCGGTTGCAGCAGACACCCTTATTTTGATGCCAACCGATTTATTGAAGCAGGTCGTTCCTCATATGTCTCCGGCCTTAGCCGCTGCCTTGTTTCAACGTTTAGACGAGGATTTGCAGCGAGCGATTTTATTTCGTGTCCCTGAACGATATGCCCAAGAAATTCGATCCTATATGACCTATCCGGTCGAATCGGTCGGCAGCCTTATGGATCCAAAATTTTTGGTTTTGCAAGAAGAACTCACCGTTCGAGATGCCATGTTGCATGTCCGGTCTCGTGCCCAAAAAGATGTTCATGATGTCTATGTCATTGATCGGCAGCAAAAACTGGCGGGAAAATTTTCCCTTCGGGATTTATTGCTCGTTGATCCCGAAGAAAAATTGCAGGCTGTGATGGTGCGTGATTTACCTACTATCCATCCCCTTGAGTCGAGAGAAGAGATCGTTGAGCTGTTCAAAGAACGACATTTTTTTACTATACCGGTGGTGGATTTGGATGATCGTCTCCTGGGGGTGATTCGGAATGAAGACATTATCAAAGCGAGCCAGGAAGATGCTAGCGCCGATTTGCTCACGATGGTCGGGGCCAATAAAGATGAGCGCGCGTTATCTCCCGTCTGGTTTTCAGTGCAGAAACGCTTACCCTGGCTCCAATTAAATTTGGTGACAGCCTTTTTAGCGGCCTTTGTGGTTGGGATATTTGAAGGGACCATTGCAAAATTTACCGCATTGGCCGTGTTGCTCCCTGTTGTAGCAGGACAATCAGGGAATACGGGGGCGCAATCGTTGGCCGTGGTCATTCGGGGGTTGGCGTTACGAGATATTCGACCGTCACAATGGTTACGGGTGAGTGGGAAGGAAGTCTATGTCGCATTTCTCAATGGCTTGGCCGTATCGGCAACCGCCTGTTTGGCGGTTGCCCTCTGGAGCCGATCTTGGGGTTTGACTCTTATTATCGGTCTGTCTATGATCATTTCCATGGTAATTGCAGGATTGTCTGGGGCAATTATCCCGATTGCATTAAAAGCCATGAAACAAGATCCTGCTCAGTCCTCTTCCATCGTCTTAACCACCATTACTGATGTAGTGGGGTTCTTTAGCTTCCTTGGGCTGGCCACTCTTCTTTCAAGATTGCTGGAATCCTAATCTTCGGTTTATCCCCCAAAAGCAATTGCAAAAAACCCGCCGGTTGTCTGAGGCCTTACGATCTCCTTCTATTCTTCTTTTATGAGAAAAGTGGTTGCCTACTTGTATGAAGTTGGGTAGGATCACCATTTTCTCTTATCTCTCTTATCAGAGGAGGTTTTATGAAATCGCAAGTGACGACGAAACCCAATCGTGCTCAATCCTTGGATGAAGATATCCAGCGATTGCGTCAGCAATTAGATATCCTAAAAAATCATTTGATGCAGGAGCCTTCGGTTGATATTCTTCATGATTTTGATGGGGTGACGGAAGATATGCTCGCAGAAGTATTTGGGAGTTCATCTTCATTATTAGATACCTATGAATATGCTCAAGTTGGGGAAGCTGCGGGCCTGTTGAATCTGACGGATGAAGCCCCGGAAGGTACGGAATCTCAGTCGCAACGAGAAACGATTCGTCAACGACATCGGGTGCTTGAAAGTGCCGTGGCGGATTTAGAATCTCGTCGAGCTGCCTTGGCCAAAGAGGCAAAGAAGCGCCAAACCACCGGTCCGCGAGTGTCAGATTTCATGGCTAGCTCGGTACGGTCTATTTCTATGGATGCCACCCTTCGAGAAGCGGGACAAGCTTTGCAAAAATGGAAGATTGGGTCGTTATTGATTCAAGGTGGCGATGAGTATATTGGTTCGATTTCTGAAACCGAATTGACGTCTGAAGTGGTGGCTTCTGGAACCGATGCGACTACTACAACTGTTAAAACTTGCATGCGGGAACCTTTGGTGACTATTGAAACCAGTGATCCTATTGTCGAAGCCGTTCGCCTGATGAAAGAAAAGGGTACCCGGCATTTAGCGGTGACTGAAAGCGGTCGAATAGTCGGAGTGGTCTCAGTTTCTGATGTCCTTCGATACTATTCTGGCGTAGTGTAATGATGGGTCCTGCCAAAAATCAGCCACCAGGCAAGGGTTGTGAGGAAACATCTCAAGCCGTTTTCTGGTGGCGTTGAATTTCTCCATCAGCTCCAGCAAAACTTTTAAATTTTTGAGTTATTCATCCCTGATTTTGGCGGAAGGGTCTTCCCTTGCGGCAAATTTTACATTGTCTTAAAAAATTTTAATCTGAATTTAACCTTCATATTAGAGTGATCCTGTATCCTTCTTGTAGAGATAAGGGTTGGTCATCAGTATATTCTCATCAAGGAGGAGAACAGATGAAGGAAATTGAAAAATCTCTTTCGCGGCGCTGGGATTTCAGTCGTGTGTGGAAGAAAAAATTTGGCTTAGCGGGAATTGGGATCCTCGCTGGGGCGTTGCTATTTGGGTCGTGGAATAATCCCTTACCCATTTTGGCCCATGATTCAGAAGTGTCTCAAGGGATGCAACGAACGGATCCACCTCATTTTCAAAATGGAGGATTTGCTGCCATCGCCAAACGTGTGACACCTGCTGTCGTCAACATCACAGTGAGCAAACAGACGGCCGTCCCCATGTCGGGAATGCCGTTTGACCCCATGGAAAAGTTCTTTGGGTTACCAGAAGCCCCAGGTTTTCAACCTCGGCAAGATCAAGGACCAATGCCCGAGCTTCAGGGGGCCGGTTCTGGAGTCATTGTGTCGTCTGATGGTTATGTCTTGACGAATAACCATGTCGTAGAAGATGCCAAGGAAATTACGGTGACCCTTCCGAATAAGCGTGAATTTTCTGGGACGGTGGTAGGACTTGATCCTCAGACAGATTTAGCGGTGATTAAAGTGGATGCCGAAAATCTTCCCAATGTACCATGGGGTGATTCGTCACAATTGCAGGTCGGTGAATACGTCTTGGCCGTGGGTAATCCCTTTGGGTTGAATTCTACTGTTACTCTGGGCATCGTGAGTGCTCTTGGGCGCGGCGGAATGGGCATTACTCAATATGAAGACTTCATTCAAACAGATGCGGCCATTAACCCGGGTAATTCAGGCGGGGCATTGGTCAATACTCAAGGAGAATTGGTCGGAATCAATACCGCTATTTTTTCTCGTAGTGGAGGTTATCAGGGAGTAGGGTTTGCTGTTCCTACCAAATTAGCTAAACCCATTTATGCGAGTTTGGTTAAGACCGGGTCGGTGGTGCGTGGCTTTTTAGGGGTGGGGATACAAGCCATGACTTCTGATTTAGCTAAATCCTTTGAATTAGACAAAGTCCAGGGTGCCCTAGTCACGAATGTGCAGCCAGGGAGCCCTGCCGATCAAGCCGGAATTCAACGCGGAGATGTTATTGTTGAATATGAAGGAAACCCTGTAGAGGATCCTCGTACTTTGCAAGGCCAAGTCGTGTCTACTGTTGTGGGGAGCAAGATTGCTCTTGTGGTAATGCGGGACGGGAAAAAAGTCACTTTACAACCCGTCATTGGTGAACAAAACCTGTCCCCTCAGGTAGCAAGGGTCAATTCCATGAATCAGGAAGGGCCGTTTGCCGGAGTGGCTGTGCAAGATCTCGATGCACGAATTGCACAACAATTGGGAATCCTCGAAAAGGTGAATGGTGTGGTAGTTGTCGAGGTGACCCCGGGCAGTTACGCAGATCGAGCAGGGTTGGCAAAGGGGGATGTCATTAGCGAAATCAACCGCAAGCCGGTTCGATCAGAGAAGGATTTCGTCAAGGTTGTTTCTCATTTAGAAAAGCAAAAAGACGCGCTCCTCTTTATCCATCGTGGGAAAGGAGCGTTATATTTGACCGTAAAAATTTAAGAATTTTCTCTTGTCATCTTATCGGAACGGGCTTTCTTTTAAACAAGAAAGCCCGTTTTTTTAATGAAGCAACTCCCATGAAATGGTTGCGTGAATGTTCGAAATAACAAGAAACAAGGGAGCAGAATTTCTGCTCCCTTTGCTGGGTGTGAAGAATTAATTTTCGGTAATCTGGATTTTGCGGGGTTTTGCCGGTCCAATTTTCGGAAGCGTGACATGTAAGACCCCGTGATTGAGATTGGCTTTGATGTTTGGCTGGTCAATCACTTCAGACAACGTAAATTGCCGAAAGAATTTTCCTATTTCAAATTCTTGAATAAGAGTTTCTTCTGTGTCCGGAATCGAGACAGAAGGGACTCCGGATAAGGTGAGGACATCTTCTTGAAGATCAATACTCACATTATCAGATGGCACGCCGGGCATATCTGCGACGATGGTCAGAGCGTGATCATCTTCAAAAATGTCCACCAGCGGAGAAAATACGCGTCCGGGGGTGGTTTGTTCGGCATTCGATTGAACTTCTTGCTTGTCACGGGCTTGTATATCTTGAGTCGCTTGAGCCATGGTTTTTCTCCTTTCAGAATAAATAACGATGTTGCCCAGTTTCCTTGTCTGAGGGACCAAGGGGTAATCTTTAGCCATTGATTGAAATTTTTCTTGGTTTAGCACTCTCAGCTTTAGGTAGAACGACCATCAGTACTCCATGTCGGTACTTGGCTTCTACCTGGTCGCAATCAACGTCAGTCGGTAAGTTGAACTGTCGACGAAATTTTCCCCCTTCACGTTCCCGCCGATGATATCGCACCTTTTGATCTTCTGAAGCGATATTTCGTTCTCCGGAAATCGTGACATGGCGTCCTGTAACGGACACACCTAATTGATCTAAAGTCATTCCGGGAATTTCCGACCGGATATAAAAATTTTCATGGTCTTGTGTTACTTGGAGAAAAGGAAAGACCCCAGCGGGCATATCCAGTCCGATTTGTCTTCCCGGTGACTGAAGTAATTCACTGAGATCCCGGCGAAAGCGATCCAATTCAGAAAATCCGTTCCATGACTGTTCATAAGGCCAAGTTTTTACTCGTCGAATTAACATGATATTTTCCCTCCTTTTCGATAAAGATAAATTTCTAAAAAACGAAATCCCTATTCTCTATGAAAGGCCTCGAGGCTAACCCCAATGCATGCTCTAAATTTCAAAATAATTTCAGAAATTCAGATGTCAAGTAGGGTGTGCAAAAAAAAGAGGGGGGATGTGTCCCCCCTCTTTAATAATTTCTCCTGTTCCAAGTAAAGGGTTATTGTTATTGAAATTTTAATACATGTCCCTAGCAATTTGTTAGTTTTTGTTGTCTACAGTGGACCCCCCTCCATCTTTCTTCATGAAGTCATGAACGATGTTGGGACGAAATTCCTTAACCGTGTTGACGACTCGCGGATCATCGACTGCCGCAGCAGCCTTCAACGCTTCATCAGATGATGGAGCCGACTGCCCCGGATCATTGGCAGTCGCCATTCCTGTTACTGGGTCTTTGAACTCACCCATCGGATAGCCCGGGTGCTTCGGGAGCAAGGCAGGGCTGCCGAACGCTAAGGCACCCATCAACACCACACTCATCACCAATGCTGTCACCAAGAGTAGTTTTTTCATGATGTCTTCCTCCTTTCATGTTTCATACAGTTAGAAACAGGAGAATTACTTCTATCAGGCCTTACAATATCGTAGGCCTGGGTGTTTTTATCTTACGCTGCCATCCACTCAGTCTGTGGGCGAATGGTACAGGGATCGAGATGGGACACCTGTTGCTCAGGAGCCTCCCCCTGCAGCAGAGAAGTGAGTATGACCATCAGCCCTCCTGCGAGACCCATAACGGCGACGACGCCGTCCAGGAATTCACCCATAACATTCACCTCCTTTCTTGTTGTTGTGTGTTCAAGGTAGTTCATCTGTCTTGCGTATTTTTTTAATAATTCACGATTAAAAAAAGTCAAGAGGGGGCGAAAATGATCAGCTCGGTTTGCGAAGGCTTGATTTTTCTTAATGAATTATTACCTCATTAAATAAAAAAGGTTTTGCGTGTTTCAAGCCAAAGTGCGTGGAGCATGCGAGACATTTCACCAACCACTTAAAATGAAAGGAGGGTAAATATCATGGAACTCAAAAATCTACTCACACCGTGGAATTGGTTTAAAAAAGAAGAGGAACAGAACAAAGTTGCGCACGGAAAAAATGTCTTAAATTCCACTGACCATCCGTTGAGTCGGTTGCATCACGACCTTGATACCCTCTTTGCCCAGATGTTTCAGGGGTTTCCCCCGTTGTCGTTAGGGAACGGAAAGAGAGAAGGGTGGGGAGGCCTGCTGATGCCCCAAGTTGACATCGGAGAAAGTCAGAAAGACTACACCATCACCGTGGAAGTCCCGGGAGTGCAAGAGAACGATATTGACTTGACGGTGAACGAGGGCACGTTGACGATTCGGGGTGAAAAACGAGACGAACACGAAAAAAAGGACCAGCACTATCATCGGATCGAACGGTCATATGGATCGTTTCAACGTATGTTATCGCTTCCCACTGATGTGGACGAGAACACTATCCAAGCCAAATTTAAAGATGGAGTCCTCACCATCACTATTCAAAAGGACCCTCAGGCCAAACCGCCGGTGCGCAAAATCGCCATCGGTTAAGACGCGCACACCCAGAAGATTGGTCACCCTCGAATCACAGAGTTCGGGGGTGACGGCCCCTCGCCACCTATCACCCTCCCTCTGACTTTTTCCTCTCATGGTAACGGCAAGGATTCCACAAAAACGGCGTCTCATCTCAACCACCTTTTTATTCCAACAGAACTGGAACCGAGCGAGGTTCTTTCTACGTTAAAGAGGGTCATAAGGAAAAGGACGAATAGAAAAATTCTATTCCTTCCATCAAAAAAATCAATTTACCCCTCCCCATGTTGATGCTTATATGGGCAGTATCAACGAATTAACACAGTAAATGTGAGAGACCAACCAGGATGCCAGAAAGGAGGGACACGATGAAAAAATTAGCCATGATCTTCATTATTGGGCTCTTCTTCATCGGACTGAGTGGGTGTTCTTCATTAGGCATTTCGAAAACCGTTATGTCTGCTGATGCGGTTGAGAAACCCCTTGTAAGCGCGCAGGATCATTTGAATCATGCCAAAAGGCTTGAGCAAAAAGTTGGGCTCTTAGAAGAAGAGCTTTCCCGGATCAACCAAAGAGTGGCTCGCTACGAGCAGAAGCCGTATTTGGACCCGAAGCGGTTTCGACGGGATGGGTTAAAGATTCTTCGGGGGGCCAATCTCAGAGAGATCGAGATTCTTCAAGAAAAAGTGGCGTGGCACCATGCACAAGCCTCTCGATTGGCGGGTCTGAATTCATCAGGACAAGACGAGACCATTGAAGGTCAGAACAAAATGAATGAACAGGCATCCTTGTCGGACAGCGGAGCAATCAAGAAGACCTCTCGCGGTCAGATGCTTCAAAAGACGACAACATCATCGTAAGAGTAACCTGTAACGAAAGGAGGAATTGCCATGTTATTTGAAGCGACAATAACCATCTTACTCTTAATGGGTGGGTTTTGGGCCGTTGCGGTATGGGCCTCTTTTGAAGAGGATACCAAGAAGGTTCCTAGCTCAAATTCCCTGAAGAGAAAAGCTGCCGCCTAACTGGCCCACGAAGGACCGAGCCTCCTAGTTTGAGGTAGGCTCGGTCTTCTGCTTTCGAGAAGTGTCCTTCCGATCCTTTCCAAATGTGCGATCTTTGGCCAACTGAGAGATGGCGACCACAGCTGGGTGTTTCAACCGTCGTTCTACTGTATGTGCATAAAACCGTTGAGTAACGTTCTTCATTGCTCCCACTAATCTCACTTGATATTGACGACAAATTTCCTTTTGCATGATGGCGGACCCCGGAAAGATGCCGAGCCCTGCCTGTCCAAAGGCTTTTTGCATGGCACTATCTTCAAATTCGCCCACGACGTGTGGACGAATGTCATGCAATGCAAACCAACTTTCTACCGCGGTCCGTAAGCTCGTCTGGGGTTTGGGTAGGAGGAATGGGGCGTTGTGTAAGGATTTTGGAAAATTTTTCCGATACACTTTCGCCAATCGAGGAGTGGCAAATAGGAGAACGTCCGATTCGCCTAACAGATGGTCGAATGCTTGAATCCGGACGGTAGAGGGCCTGGGCATGTCCGAAAGCACCAGATCGAGTTGGTGAATGGCTAACTCCGACAGGAGCTGTTCAATCTTTCCTTCTGAACAGACAAGATGGCAGGATGGACCAAATGTCAATGCCGCTTCAAGGAGTTCATAAACGATCATTTTCGGAAGAGAATCAATCACGCCGACTCTTAGTTGAATAGGACGGTCAGGCGATTGCCCCTTCAGCGTCTGTGTCATTTCTTGACCCAAAGAAAAAATTTCTTCGGCATAGCGAAAGACCAGACGACCGGCGTCAGTAAGTTGAAGCCCACGTGGTTGGCGAGTGAAGAGATTGTGGCCGAGAGAGTCTTCTAAGGCTTGTAACTGGCTACTGATGGTGGGTTGCGTGAGAGATAGCTCCCCACAGGCTTGTTTAATGCTGCCTGTGCGAGCAACCACCCAAAAATAGAGCAGATGATGATAATTCAGCCATTCCATGAGTGAGGTTCCCAAGGCAACCTAGAAGAGGCTTGAAGCCGGTAGAAATGTGGCTTGATGGACACGACAGAGGCGGAAGGGTTGCTCCATAGTACTATGAACATTTTAACGGGATGATGCCCTTCCGCTCTGTTTCGCGTGTGGGTTGTCGATATCAACAGCAACGGTCTTTACCCATCAAACAGGAATTGTTTGAATTGGGAGAGAGACTGTTTTAATGACGAAAAGACGCCGGTGGTAGATTCTTTTCCACGAACTTTTGCCTCCAGCGTGGCGATATTTTTCTCAAATTCTTCGTAGCGATCTTCTTTGATCCCATAGCCCAAGGCCTCAGCCATGGCTAACTGCTTTTGGGCATTCTCAAGCTTAGCCAGCACCTCATCCTTTTGTGCAGCAGGGTCTTGAGGTTGCTCGGCGGTCGCTTCTTCACCAATTTTGGTTTCATCCTTTTCCTCCGGATGCTCCAATTTGTGAGCTAAGTCGTCAGCTTGGTTCAGTAAGACTTCGGCTCGCAGAATGGGTAAGGGCACCACAAGCCTATTCGAGACCACGACAGTCTGAAGCGCTGCCTGCAATCCTTTCTTGGCTTCTTCAATTTTTCCTTCGTCGATCAACGGGACGATCGCTTTAATAGCATCAGGATAGGTGGTCAACGGAAGACTGATAGTATTCATGACTAGTTCACTGGCCAAACCGGAGAGGAGCTCTCGGGCTTGTTGTACCTCACCGTTTCCCAAAAGTTCTGTAGCTTGTTCCTTGACATGGTTAATGGTTTGGAGATCCGCATAAATATCGTGAGAGGTTACTTCAACATCTATCGGGACGAAGGCCAAGTGTGGATCTCGGGAAAGCACAATTTCTAATTGACCCGTGACCTTGGCTAAGGCTGTAAGCGCATCCTTGGGGCGATCATCCTCCAAGGCCTTTAACGCTTTTTTTGTCTCGGATAGGGCCGTGATCGCTTCTTTAACCAGCGCCTTTCGTTTCGTAGAAATTTCGTCTTGTCCTTTCGATGCGACTTCTGACTCCACCGAATCCGAGCCCTCCGCTGGGTTGCGGGTTTCTGAATTCACGGAAATAGCCGAGGACGTTTCTTTTGCCCAGGTGTGAACCCCAAAACTGAGGGCCAGTACGAGCCCTCCCATGATGAGGCCTTTGATGGCATGTTGAGTGTTCATAGTTCCCTCCTTTCTGGTTTGGTTCAATTGTTGACCACCAACGACTTTCCTTCCAAACGTAGGTAATCACAACTCCTTACATGTCAAGGGTGAATAATCTGCGCGAGGATATCTTGACTTTATTTCCGTTGGTCTTATTAAAAAAAGTAAGACGAAAAATTTATCATCCTCGATAACATGCTTTGAGCGGTCCAAACATAAGTTGTGTCATCGAGTATCTCCTTTCTTACGCTAATACGTTCAGGGGAGGGTTCGCGATGAAGAAATTTTTTTGCATGACAAAGAAATCAGGAAATCCAGCCATCTTCCTTTCTCTTGTTGGAATAGGGCTCCTTATCACGGGCATAATTCTTGGGATGGGCTTCGCCGGGGACTTGAGCTTTTCCCAAAGCAAGACTCCTGAAACAGAGAATGCGGGTGGTTTGTCCGACACAAAACCTTTGCTTTCAGGTACGCTCCTCTTGGGAGACGGCGATATTGGTGCGCGAAATAGTACTCTGATACAGGTGGCCAAGCAGGCTCGTCATGCCGTGGTGAACATCTCCACGACGGTTTCTGCCAAAAAGACTCAACCTCTCCAATCACCGTTTTTTGATGACCCGTTTTTCCGCAGATTTTTTGGTGAAGAATTTGAGCAGCGGTTCAGGCATCAGGAATTACCTAAGCAACAAGGAACCGGGTCTGGTGTTATTGTTCGAAAAGATGGTTACATCATCACTAATAACCATGTGGTGGAATCGGGCGATGAAATTCAAGTCACGCTTTCCGATAAACGAAATTTCACCGCTGAAGTCGTTGGGACTGATCCGAAAACGGATTTGGCTCTGATTAAGATTGATTCCGATGATCTTCCGGTCTTAGCGTGGGGCGATTCCCAACAATTAGAGGTGGGAGAAATTGTCATGGCTGTGGGAAATCCGTTTGGGTTAAGCCAAACGGTCACGATGGGAATTGTCAGTGCCGTAGGTCGCGCCAATGTGGGAATTGTCGATTATGAGGATTTTATTCAAACCGACGCGGCGATTAATCCCGGAAATTCGGGGGGTGCCTTGGTGAATTTAAAAGGAGAATTAATAGGGATCAATACGGCTATTTTCAGTCGGTCCGGCGGGTACATGGGGATTGGGTTTGCCATTCCCAGTAAAATGGCACAAGCCATTCAGACCAGCCTCATTGAACATGGCAAAGTAGTCCGCGGATGGTTAGGCGTTTCCATCCAGGATCTCAATAACGATTTTCAGGAACAATTTGATGCACCAGATCAACGAGGTGTGTTAGTCAGTGATGTGGTGGAGGACAGTCCCGCAGAAAAAGGTGGTCTTAAGCGGGGAGATATTATTCGAAAATATGATTCCTATGAGGTGAAAGACTCCCGCCATCTGCGATCTTTAGTTGCAGAAACGCTACCCAATACTTCGGTAACCTTACAAGTCCTCAGGGATGGTGATGAGCGTCAGATGAACGTCCGCATTGCCGAAATGCCTAAGGATCTCGAATCCCTCGTTGCAAAGGATGAGGGGAAAGGGAACCGGAATCATGCGTTGACGGGGATCAGGGTTAAACCTGCATCTACCGGAGATAAGGGAGTTGAAGTCATCGCTGTCGAACCAGAAAGTGTGGCGAGTCGTGCGGGGATTCGGGAAGGTGATGTGATTCGGGAAATTAATCGACAAGTTGTTAAAGATCTCGACGACTTTCAACAATTGACGAGAAATCTTAATTCGAATGATCGAGTGTTGCTTTTGTTACAACGCGGCCGAAATACTATGTTTCTTTCAATCACTCCATGAGTATGAGGAGATTATTGGTTAGGAAATACCTCTGTATATAGAATGAGGTCTTTGGGGGATAGACCATGAGAGAACCTTTGAATCTGAATCGTAAAATTCAGATTGCATCTAATGGATGCCGTTTGTTTAGAGAGCACTTTCAATCGTCATGCCTGCAGGTTTTTGGCAGGCATCTTGAAAATTCAATGCTCACGGTCTAATCAGATTTCTGCCAATGGTGTGCAGGAATGATAAGAGTGAGAGAGGGTGATGACAGCGATGATAGAGGTAAACTGAAGAAGAGTGTCTACGTTCCAACAGAACAACATGATCATTGTTCATTGGATATGGCCTGAGTGAACAAGTATAAAATTTTTCATAAAAACGACCAGGAAACCCCATGGCTTTCAAGCCTGGGGATGAATGGGCGCCCGGAGCTCTTTCCACGAAAATTGAAGGGGTAGAAACAAATTTTCCAGCTCAAATTTTGTTCAAACAAAACTTGAGCTGGAGCGGTCTGAAGCTCTGGGCTTTAGCCCAGGGAGTGGATTCACTTGATGACAGAGAGTCTGAAAAACATCGTATTTTCTTAGTGCTATAGTTTTCTGATTTTAGTCTCTTGCGGGTTGTTTGTGCTTGACTGCATCAGAAATAGCCAAGACGGCTGGATGATGAAGTTTGCGCTCAACTGAAATGGCATAAAACCGTTCACGGATGGATGGTACCTGTCCGATGAGTTGGACGCGATATTGATGCCTGACTTCGGCCTCTATGAGAGTAGGGACGGCAAAGATTCCGCACCCTGCTTGTCCAAAGGCTTTGAGTAACGCACTGTCCTCATATTCTCCAGCATTTGTGGGCCGAATCTTTTCGGACTCAAACCATTGTTCCAAGGATCGTCGAAGTACTGTGTTATCGGTTGGTAACAGAAAAGGTGCTCCATTGAGAGATTGAGGAAAACGCCGGCGATATTTTACGGCAATTCGTGGGCTGGCAAATAACGAAATCCCAGACTCCACAAGTAGATGACTGTACGCGCGAACTCGTGGAATCGATGGCATGGGCGCATCGGCCAGCACAATATCAATTCGATGTAAGGCTAAATCTGCTAATAATTGATCCAATTTTCCTTCCCAGCAAATAAGGCGTACGGGTTTCGGTCCCCGCAAGGCCGGCTCCAAGAGTCGGTAGGCTACCAGCTTAGGAAGAACTTCGGTGACTCCGACAACGAGGCGAAGAGGTCCTCGTGATTGCTGTCCTTTGACGACCTCAGTCAGTTCTTTTCCCAATGAAAAAATTTCTTCAGCATAGCGATAGACCACTTGTCCCACTTCCGTCAGTACTAACCCTCGACCAACCCGTGTAAATAATTTTTCCCCTAACATATCTTCAAGGACACGAATTTGACCGCTGATGGTCGGTTGAGCCAATCGAAGTTTCTCACAGGCCCTTGCGATGCTTCCTTCTCGGGCAACCATCCAAAAATACTGAAGATGGTGATAATTGAGCCACTCCATATTCGACATAATACATAGGAAAATTCGATGTGTCATTCTTAAAATTTCTATTTTCCGTTGGATCCATTCAAATGATATTTATAATTGTTGTGGAGTGGTGAGATAAATCTCCCTACAGAATTGCAATGGTAATCTGACCATATAGTCAGTATGAAACAACGAAAGACTCGAAATTTAGACGTTGTGGTCGCGGAAAAGGACTCAGAGGACCGTTTGACCTTATGCAGTTTGGTCGCCAATCTGAATTGTGTGGCTATTCCAACCTCCTCGGGTCTGGAAACCATGATGGTAATCAAAGAGAGGTCGGTTGCTCTGGTTTTGTTAGACATAGACTTGACATTGCCCAATCGCGAGAGCGCGCTTCAAGAAATCCGACGAGTGGCTCCCATGTTGCCTGTGGTCATGATGAGCGGAGTGATGACCCCGGCTTTTGCCAGGCGGTTAGGTGACCGTGGGGCGCAAGGCTTTTTGGTAAAACCCATTCAACGAGATCAATTAGCGATGACATTGTTTCGGTATCTATTGTAATGTTGAATAAGTTACAAAGGAGATGGTTGTATCAAGCAGGCAATTGGTGCATGGGCGAACCGTCCTTGTGCCAGCCTGATACATTTGAGACATGAGGCGTATAAACTGCCTATAACATTTCGAGAGGGAGTACAATGGAGAAATCTTTGAATTTTAGGTTTTACCTGTTTGGCATCTTCTTATTTTTGGCTTCTTTAGCTATGACTCTAGCCGCTGGCGCAGAGTCTTCCTCTTCCAAGGCTATCCCATCTCAATCAACAAGTGAGAATATTAAGTCTTCTGAGTTGTTATATGGCCCAGAGGTTCATTGGCGGGCGCATGCAAAGGCGGAAGATCTGTTTAAAACTTGGAATTTTGACAAGGAGAAAAAGGGCGAGCTCCCTAGTGGGTTTTCTGCTGGGAGCAATCACTCGCAATCAACGGGAGAATGGCGTATTGAGATAGATCAAAGCGCCCCCTCCGCTCCTCATGTAATGACACAAATGGCTTCGTGTCCGCAAGAGGACTGCTTTCAAGTATTGCTAGCTGACACAGGGAACCTTGGGTTGCCTGATATTGTCGTGAGTCTTCAGGAGGCATCTCCGGGAAAAATGAATGAGGCGGGAATCGTGTTGGCGGCTCAGGATCATCGTAACTTTTTCGCGGTGACCGTGAATCTTAATTCGTACGAGTTGAACTCTTATCGGGTAAAGGATGGAAAATCGACGCTAATCGGGAAAGGTCTAGCGAAACCAAAGCCAGGACAATGGCATGTCCTCCGTGTTCAAGTTGTGAATTCAGCACACGTCGATTTCCCGCGTCTTGATTTATATTTTGATGGATATGAAGTTCCCATGCCGGAAGTCTATGCCATTGAAGGAAAGGGACGAATTGGGGTGCTCACGAAGGGGGAAACTGTTGCCAAGTTCGACGGACTGCGCGTAATTGAAATGGTTACGAATCGTACGTATTCCAAACCCGCCGCCTATTAGGCCACAATGTTTGAACCGTCCTGATGCAAGGAGGAGCCTATAAAGTAATGAGACGTCTTTTTTATATTGTTCCCGAATCAATGAACAAAGAACTGGTAAATGTTCTTCACTTTTCCTTGCCTTTTGCGTGACAAGGATATCATGGGAGACTCATCCGAAAACCTACCTACATCAAGGCCTCTGGTAGGCATCATCATGGGAAGCAGAAGCGATTGGGAGACGATGCGTCCCGCCAGTGAATTATTAACTGAACTCTTGATTCCCCATGAATGTCGGATCGTATCTGCCCACCGCACTCCTGGTTGGATGTTTGATTACGCCACCACCGCTGAAAAGCGAGGGCTTCGTATCATTATTGCCGGGGCAGGTGGTTCTGCCCATCTACCTGGAATGACCGCCGCAAATACGGTGCTTCCCGTCCTGGGGGTCCCCGTTCGGTCGCGGACCCTTCAAGGTTTTGATTCGCTTCTCTCGATTGTGCAGATGCCAAAAGGAGTTCCGGTAGCTACCCATCCCATAGGCGAGGATGGCGCAGTCAATGCCGCGTTGCAAGCTGCGGCAATTTTGGCCTTATCTGACTCCGGTCTCCGAGAACGATTCCAGGCCTACCGGGGAGAAGTGTCCAACCAAATAGAGGATGGTGTGGAATGAGCTCGGTTCTTCCGGGGGGATCGATCGGAGTCCTTGGCGGAGGGCAATTAGGGCGGATGCTGGCCATGGAAGGTCGCCGGATGGGGTATCGGGTTGGAGTGTTAGATTCTGTGGCAGGTTGTCCAGCTGGTCAAGTTGCGGATTATGTTGTTCAATCAGCATTCACTAATCTTCCATATGTGTTGGATTTTATCGCTCAGGTTGATGTAGTGACGGTTGAAACTGAATTGGTCCCATGGGAAATTCTAGCAGAAATTGAGAAAGGTAAGGCGACTCGTCCTTCTTCATTTGTGCTGGCTCTTGTCCAGGATCGACTCGTTCAGCGTCAATTTCTTCAAGAGCAAGGCTTCCCACAAACGTCTTTTGCCTCAATCAAGGAGAAGAGCGACTTTGTGGATGCGGTTCAACACGTGAGATTCCCAGCGATATTAAAGACGCGCCGATCAGGCTATGACGGAAAAGGGCAAGCTCGAGTTGCCAGTGAAAAACAACTGCATGATGCCTGGAAAAAACTGGGTGAAGTGCCCGCAGTCTTGGAAACGGTCGTGCCTTTTAAGAGGGAACTATCGGTAGTGCTGGCGCGAAGTCTACAAGGCGAAATTCGAGCCTATCCTCTTGCTGAGAATGTTCATCGCCAGAACATTCTGCATACCACAAGTGTGCCGGCTCAGGTAACGGACCTGGTCCGAGCACGCGCAGAAGAGCTTGCTATTTCACTGGCAGAGGTTCTTGGCTACTGTGGGATCATGGCCGTCGAAATATTTCTCCTTGAGGACGATAGTCTACTGATCAACGAAATAGCCCCACGGCCACATAATAGCGGACATTTCACCTTTGGCGCTTGCGTGACCTCTCAATTCGAGCAACATCTTCGAGCCATTTGCGGGTTGCCGTTGGGAGATAGCACCCTCCTGTGCCCTGTTCTAATGATGAACTTGCTTGGAGATTTGTGGCAAAACGGTTCGCCAAATTGGGATAGTCTTCTCGCTCACCCTCGAGTTCGTCTCCATCTGTATGGTAAAGACCACGCTAAGCCTGGACGAAAAATGGGCCACTTTCTTTTATTAGAACCCAACTTAGATCTCCTCTTGAACGAGGCAGAAGTGCTTTTAGGCAGTCTGACACAGGGTAAAGCTGGAAGCCACGGGCGGACTATTGAACATTCAGTTGAGATGAAATCCCCATCCCCCCACGCAGCCTCCAAAAGAAGTCAAAGTAACGAATTAGCAGGAGTAAAGAACGCGGCATTATCCTCCTCCCCCTTTTGGGGTGATAGTTTTCTTCAGGGCAGGCACGATATCTCCCAACAATTCGGGGAATTTCAATCATGACGATGTTTGTGGCAATTCTCGTCCCTCTGTTACCCCTTGTCTCTGGAATTATCCTTGGTGTGTTTGGAAAGCATCTGAGAGAAAAAAGTTCAAAGGTTGGCGTCTCGGCACTGGCTTTGGCTTTTCTTTGTTCCCTCTGGGTGCTTTACGCGGTCAGCATGGATGGTCCTATTCGAATTCATCTTCCCCCCTTCCATTCGGGACCAGATAGCTGGTTTCAATTCGGTCTGTTTATTGATCGGTTGAGTGCGGTCATGATGGTGCTCATTGCGAGCGTGAGTACCGTGATCCATGTGTATTCCATTCGCTATCTACACGGGGACCCTGGATATTCTCGGTTTTTCGCGCTGTTGGGCTTGATGACGTTTGTGATTCTTTCTCTAGTCTCCAGCCCGAATCTCATCATGTTGTTTGTGTTTTGGCAGCTCTTAAGCTGGAGCCTGTATCTGATTCTCGCATTTAATTATGAGCATGTGCCCGCCTACCAGAATGCCTTTAAGACGTTGATGATACACCGCATTGGAGATGTCACATTTCTGTGCGGGATCTTTCTGACGTACAAATATTTCGGCACCGTTGAGTTTAGTGAACTCTTTGAGCGAGCGGCACAACACACTCACATCATTTCGCTGCTGCCAGGAAATCTCTTCGAAGTAAATGTCGTCTCGATTATAACCTTGCTGATCTTTGTAGGAGCTATCGCCAAGTCCAACCAAGTACCGCTGCATGTATGGTTGCCCGATACCATGGATTCTCCAACACCGGTTTCAGCTCTGATGCACGCAGGGATCATCAATGCAGGAGGATTCCTTCTCAATCGGCTGGCTCCGCTGTATGCACTTTCACCAAACACCCTTCACATTGTGTTTGTGATTGGCGCCCTGACGGTGGTGTTGGGAGCCTCAATGATGCTTGTCCAAAATGACATTAAAAAAATGCTCGGATACTCCACGATGGGCCAAATGGGCTATATGATCATGGAATGTGGACTCGGCGCCTTTGCATTAGCCATTTTTCATCTGATTGCGCACGGGTTGTTTAAAGCCTCGCTCTTTCTCAGCGCGGGCAATGTCATTCACGCCGCTCGCCATGAACCCAAGTTTCCTGATTCCTCCGGTCATGGACCACCGAAGCTCCCAGCAAAAGCCACCTGGATGACAGGTATGATTGTAACGTTGATCATGCCGTTGATTATTTTGATGGTCGCGCATGACTTACTAGAAGTTCCGCTTCAGGATGCTCATGGCGCTGTGATTTTCCTGTTCTTTAGTTGGGTCACAGCCTCGCAAGCAATTTTTAGCCTGTATCGATTGCATGCGGTCGCATCATGGAAAGTCGCGAGTGCGATGATTGCTGCGTTATTTCTTATTGGATTTACCTATTTGTGGGCTGGTGAAGCCTTTACCCATTTTCTTTATCCGGGACCTGGAGTAGCCGACTCCTTTTTCGTCGCCGCAGCTTTGAATCCTACCATCTTTGATGCACTCATTTTGGTATCGACGATCTTAATTTTCTTAGGGTGGATTTACGCCTATACCGATGCCAAAGGACAAAAGATTTTGATTGCCGAGAAGGCTCAAGCCATACCACAAAAATTGTATGTGATTCTTATTAACCGGCTGTATGTGGATCTCATCTACATGAGGATAGGAAACACACTCTTTCAATGGGCTCAAAAAGTAGGAAGCCGATTTTAGGCGAAGAATCTGGTTAGAGTATATCCGTCATGACGATAGAAACCACTGCCATACTTGCCGTTGCGATTATTCTTTCAGCTGTGTGCTCAATCCTTGGGCAAGCTCGTTCCAAGCAATCCTCAACCACAATTGTCGAAATTCTTGTGGTGTCTGGGTTTGGGGTTGGAACCTTACTGATGCCCTTGCCCATCAATCGATATATTCTTGTGGGGGTTCTTGGGTTTGCGGCTTTTACTCTCTTTAAATCTCGCTGTCGCGGCCTCATGAAAACCGTAAGTCTCGTGCAAATCACTCTTGCTATTGTTCTCGCGCTGGGTTCTTCCTTTTCTACTGACTCATTCACCCTCTACGCTGGATTATTTCTGTTTGCAACCCTTGTGCCACTCTTTCCTTTCCATCTCCCGTTCGTCTCACTCGTGAGTTTTTCTCATGGAGCCATGTCAGGTCTCTGGACGACCGTGTTCCTTTCTCTCGGATTAGCTGAACTCACGCAGCTCTCAACTGTTCCGTCGGCAGGAATGCCCACTGCGATTTCCTGGTTGGCTTTGGGTAGTGCCTTGTATAATTCGTTCAAGTGCCTGGGACAAATCCAAGTTCGGCCGTTGCTCGCATACGCAACTATCGCACAAGTATCCATGTTGTGGGGGCTCACAACGGTGTTCTCAGCGTTTTCACCATGGCTCATACCATTTGGGCTTACCATTGCCTTGGTCATGACCGGACTCTTTCTTACGTATCATGGCATTCAGCAGAGGTTTGGTTCTCATGCCATAGGCACTCTGCCGGGTTTGGCCTTGGTCATGCCTCGACTTGGGGTGTTATTGATTATTCTGTTCAGCATCGCGGCCGTACTTCCCCTTATTCCGGTATTGTCGGGGTTGCCTGCCCTGCCTACAGTGAACAGTCAGAATGTCTGCCTTGTCATCATGTGCTTTATCATCTTCTTCGTGTGGATTTTTGGAAGTTGGTATTTTTCACATCTCATGCATCAGACGGCTTTTGGCAGGGCCAGACAAGATATTCCCTACACAGATTTGACCGCAGGGGAAATCAGCGCGCTGACCTTACTCATTGCTGCAGCCAGTTATAGTGGACTGTTTTTATAGAGAGTATTGATTGTGGCTGAAGTTCAAGAAATCCAGCAGTCAAGAGACGGACAGCGAATGGAAGTGCGCTCCCTGGTCACACTGGCGAGTGAACCAGTTTCCCATTATTGGCCCATGCAAACCTTCATTCACCATAATCCCCTCCACGGGTTAGAACATCTCCCTTTTGGTAAGGCCATTGAGGAAGCCACGAGGTTTCTTGGGGGTCAAGGGTATCTACCTAATTCAGAATATCGGCGTTATTACCAGGAAGGACGCATTACCCTCGATGCCATTGATGAAGTGTTACAAAATCAAAGTAACGATCAACTCATTGCCATCGGCAATCGAAACATTTCTCATCTCGAAGCCTTACGCGCAATGCTCATCAATGGAACTGGGTACACCGCACCGGATGTAGCATCAACCCTGTTGCAAGAATATCAAGATGACAATGATGTCAAAGCGCTCATTGAAAGACTCCAATTCCCGTCAGAGTCAGAACCACCGACGTTTTCATTGAGTGATCATGCCACGATCGAGAAAAAGGAGCTGGCGTCGAACTACATCCTGTCTGCCTGGTGTGATCAAACCCTGAACACGACGGTTCAAGACTTTCTGAACTACGAGCTTATCAAGTGGCTTGGTGGGTTTCTGGATGAAGGACATGCAGCCTGGCCCATGCCGTTTCGAGAAAAAACTTTTTATGGTGGGTGGAAAGCCATAGCCCAAATAGATCGGTCTGGCTCGGGGTTAGGCATTCCACAATGGCAGTCAAAAGTACAACAACTTCCAGACAGACCAGAAGACACGATCCTCGAAAGCCTCGAGGCCATGGCCATTCCTCGTGAGTTGTGGATTGATTATTTTACCCTGCACTTTGCACAGCTGGCAGGATGGGCTGGGTTCATCAAATGGCGATCAGAACAATCAGGGTATCACTGGCAGAATGCCAATCGCATCGATCTGATCAAATACCTCGCGGTTCGCCTGTTTTATGAAAAAGAATTGGTTGCCGTGGCGTGCCAAGACAAACTTGGGATCCCAGGAACCTATCCTGCTATCCAGTCCTATCTCGAAAGCCATCGTTCTGGATATGGATTGTACAAGGAATGGAAGCTCACGGGCTTACCGGAAAGGGTTGTCGAGGATCTTGGTCTATCACTTTTCGTGCAACACCCTTTACCCATTGATGCCCTGGATCAGAGTGCTGATCGTATCCGAGAAACATGGCAGTCGATTCGCCGAGAACAAGACATTCACCAAAAGACCTTAATGGCATTACACCTCGCCAAAGCCCTTGCAGTCTCTGTCAACGAGTTAGTGGCCAGTCCTCAAGAAACCTTGGTCGGATTATTGGATTGGGTGGCGCAATTTCCAGAGTCGTACCATGGTCCGACTTGGCTGAAAGCCTTTGAAATTTCGTTCATCAAAGATTTTCTCCCGGGGTTTTCTCCGAATATTGAGAAACTCAAAAAAATCGATGAGTCAGAGGAACCACCCTCTGAATCACGTCCGTCGGCCCAAGGGATTTTCTGCATTGATGTTCGGTCGGAAGGTTTTCGTCGACATTTCGAAGAAGTCGGAGGAAATGAAACGTTTGGATTTGCCGGGTTCTTTGGCGTTCCTCTTTCCTATCAAGGGTTTGGGAGCGAGCTCGAAACCGATCAATGTCCGGTCCTGCTGAAACCCAAGCATGTAGTGAAAGAAATTCCTCGAGCGTATCAAGCCAAAGCGGCCGAACAATTTTTGGAGCGGCAACAGCTGGCGAGAACAGGGCATACACTCCTTCATGATTTAAAAGAGAATGTCATTACGCCCTACGTTATGGTTGAAGCCATCGGTTGGTTTTTCGGGTTCAGGCTGTTTGGCCAAACCTTGAATCCCTTGTGGTTTAAGCGGATCACGTCTTGGTTTAAAGAGCGATTTGATGTTCCTTTGGGGACCACGTTAACTGTTGATAAAGTGACCAATGATGAAGCTGGGGAAATGGTGGCCTCCGAACACCGTGCCACCATCTATCGCAGGCTTATCGAACGATGCGGTCGACCAGGGACGGCCGTTTCTCCTGACCAAGTCGAACGTCTTCGCAAGCAGGCGCTCAGCCAAGTAAATTTTGATTCAAAGGAAGACAAGGAATTACTCAGCCAACTTCAGTGGACAGAAACTGATCATACGCAATTCCTTCAAGGCCTAAGAGACGAATACGGTGTACACGACCGTGACGCCACCAATCGACTACATCGCATCACACAGACAGGTTTCACCACTGCAGAACAAGCGCTGTTTGTGGAGACCGCGCTTCGGGCTACAGGGTTAACCAAATCGCATTCTAGGCTCATCTTAGCGTGTGCCCATGGCAGTATTTCCGATAACAACCCATTTGAGTCAGCATTAGATTGTGGGGCTTGTGGAGGAAATCATGGCGTCTCAAATGCTCGGGCCTTTGCGGCCATGGCCAACAAGGCAGAGGTACGACAAATTCTGAAAGAAAGAGGGATTCATATTCCTTCTGATACACATTTCCTCCCAGGTCAACACGACACCACCACTGACGAAGTCGAATTGTTTGACCTGGAAGATGTCCCAGCAACTCACCGCAAAGATTTAGTGAGACTCCAACACGATCTGGATGAAGCCACACGCCGCAATAGTCAAGAACGACTCACTCGCTTACCCGACGACGGAGGCTGCGAATCATTAGAAAAGGCCGTTGAACGGACCAAACAACGCAGCATCGATTGGTCTCAAGTTCGACCCGAATGGGGCCTATCTCGACACACCGCATTTATTGTGGGAAGACGTCTCCTCACGCAAGGTATTAATCTTGAAGGACGAACGTTTTTACACTCGTACGATCAGGCGCAAGATGAGACAGGAAAATATTTAGAAATTATCATGACGGCACCCATGATCGTGGCCAATTGGATTAACATGGAACATTATTTTTCCACAGTGGACCCAGCGGTGTATGGCGCCGGAAGTAAGGTCTATCACAATGTGGTCAGCCGAGTTGGGGTCATGTATGGATCCCAAAGTGATATCTGTGTTGGATTGCCAATGCAGACGGTTTTTGATGGGGAAAGGCCCTATCACGAACCTATGCGATTGTTTGTGATTATCGAAGCACCGCGTGAACGAATTAGCATGATCATTTCGAGGCATGACATTCTTCAACGTCTCATTGGCAATCAATGGATCAATCTGGTGGCCCTAGATCCGGCCACCAAGGAGTTTTATTTGCACGATTCACGGAAGGATTGGAATCTCATTCAATAATCCATCCGCTTCAGGAGGAATAAGACACCATGGGCACCCTCAAACTTCATCCGATGAAAGAAATCAAAGTCATCATTGATGGCGAACACATTCACTTTGTAACTGAGGTCCTCGATCGAATCAAAGCGAGCGGCTACACCATTTTTAGCAATCTCTCCGGAAAGGGCCATAGCGGATTCCATGAAGGCCATCTGTTGTTCAATGACACGAGTAGCTTGCAAATGGTGTTGACGGTAGTGCCTGAAGAAAAGGTAGAGCCGATTCTTTCTGGGCTCAAACCATTCTTAGAACGTCACTCTGGAAGCATCTTTGTTATCGATGCCTGTGTTCTCAGAAAAGACCATTTTGAATCATAAATTTCTTGAGATTTTTTCATGGGAAGATCAAGTTGGGTGTAGTTCTTAAAGATATTTGACCTTCTTCAACAAAATACGCATTACTTCACTCGCCCAGACGGCATGAGTTTTTGGCCAAATCATTCCTCTCGTTTTTTATATTCCCTTATTGGATGGCTCCTTAGTTTTTCCTTGTAAAAGTCGGAAAATGTAATCGCTTCTCAGAACTTCTGTATGTTCTTCTCCTTCATCTGATGGAATGACAATCCCAGCGATTTGTATTGGTTCCATGGCTACTCATTAATCATTTAGAAAATACAATTAAACTTGTTAATCCCGTAGTTTGCTAAGCGGGTTGCCACTTTAGATTCTCCTTTCAACAAGGGGAAAAGGGGATTTTCAAATTGTTTGTACTTTATGGATCTTCGTAGTCTTGCTGCGGAGATCTTTTTTCGAACGGAATACAAATAATTCAAAAGGGTTCTTAGAAGGAAAATGGTTTATTGCAAAAAAACCACGAAGATTTCTCCTTTGACGAGTTTGGTGTTAGGAAAGGGAATAGGATTGACGGGGTATGCATCGTGGTAGTTGAATGGAAGAAGAAATTTCAGCAAGCAGTGCACGGGAATCCAATCAACAATCATGTGGCGCCCATTTTTTCGTCGGATAGAGAAGAAATAAGTTATTAAAGAATTCCCGTATCATTGTGAATGGGTAACCAAAATAGAAAAGAGGATAAAAGAGAAATGTTATAATAATAAGAAAAGAGCAATCTGCATGAGGCCATTGCTAAAAGGTCAGAGCTGATGAATAAGAGTGAGTCCAATTTATACCAATTCGATCTGGTCTGCATTGGGAGCGGGCCGGCAGGCCAGCGTGCTGCCGTTCAAGCGGCTAAGCTCGGCAAAAAGGTCGCTGTTGTGGAAAAAAGTCGTTGCGTTGGTGGGGCCTGTCTTGACACTGGTACGATTCCCAGTAAAACGTTTCGTGAGGCGGTTTTAGCCTTTTCTCATGAAAGGTTTGGGCGGTCGGATAGTATTTCAATTTCGATGAACCGTCCGACAGCCGACGTCCTCCTTGCTCGCGTCAACGATGTCATGCGGCATGAGGGCGAGGTGCTAGAAGAACAATTGTTAAGGAATGATGTGGTTATGATCAGGGGAGATGCTGCTTTTCTTGATCCTCATACACTTAAAATTGTAAATGAATTTGCGGGTCAAAAGATTACTTCTGCCAAAATACTGATTGCCGTGGGCACGATTCCTTCCCCACCACCTGGCGTTCCTACGGATGGCGATATAGTCATCAATAGTGATGGAGTACTGAAGCTGAATCATTTGCCTAAAGCTATGGTGGTTGTGGGAGCTGGGGTCATTGGAATGGAATATGCTTCGATGTTTGCGGATTTAGGTGTCGAAGTGACAGTAGTCGATAAACGAGATCGACCGCTTGAGTTTCTGGATTCGGAAATTGTCGACGAATTAATTCATCAGATGCGAAATAAGAATGTATCATTTCGCCTGAATGAAAGTGTGGAGCACCTTGAAATTGCTTCGGAACCTAGAACGCAGGCTATTGTCCATCTTGAATCAGGCAAACGTTTACTTTCAAACCTGGTACTTTATTCTGTTGGGCGCTTGGGAGCGACCGAAACTCTTCATTTGGATAAAGTGGGCCTAGAGCCTGATGAACGAGGTAGGTTGAAGGTCGATGGGCATTTCCAGACTAAAGTACCCCATATCTATGGTGCTGGTGATGTAATCGGATACCCAAGTCTGGCAGCTACTTCCTCGGAACAAGGGCGTTTGGCTGCGTGCTACGCTTTCGGACATTCGGCGCATCCGATGGTCGATCATTTCCCAATCGGCATTTATTCAATTCCAGAAATTTCTATGGTTGGGAAAACTGAACAAGACCTCACGCGAAACAAAGTGCCCTATGAGGTTGGGCTGGCCCGATACCGAGAAATCGCACGAGGGGCGATCATGGGTGACCATACTGGTTTATTCAAAATGTTATTCCATCGTGACGACCTTCGATTATTAGGCGTGCATGCGATTGGGACCGGAGCGACAGAATTGATACATGTCGGGCAGGCCGTGATGGGCTTAGATGGAGGTCTGGACTATTTTCTGAAAACCGTCTTCAATTATCCCACTCTGGCTGAATGTTATAAAGTGGCTGCTCTCGATGCCTATAACAAACTTCGGAATTAAGGGGGTAGGCTATCGTATCCCAATGTGAGGAACTATGGATAATTTGCTAGCGGCTCGTTCTTTGATGGCCATGTCGTTAGGATTCCATATTATTTTTGCTATTCTGGGAATAGCCATGCCACTGCTTATGGTACTGGCTGAATGGTGCTGGTTGAAGACTGGACGAGATGTCTATCTCGTAGTTGCCAAGAGATGGGCGAAAGGCACCGCGATCTTCTTTGCCATCGGTGCTGTCACGGGAACGGTTTTATCCTTTCAGCTTGGCCTACTCTGGCCAATGTTTATGGAATGGGCTGGGCCAATAATTGGACTGGCCTTTTCCATAGAAGGGTTTGCTTTTTTTTCGGAAGCCATTTTTCTAGGCATTTATTTGTATGGATGGGGGAAGATCAAGCCATTGGCTCATTTGACGGCGGGGGGTATCGTTGTAATCAGCGGCCTTATTTCCGGAGTAATTGTAGTTATGGCCAATGGTTGGATGAATACCCCTCGGGGCTTTACGATCATTGATGGCGTGCCTGCAAATATCGATCCTATTGCCGCGCTTCTCAATCCCTCTGGGCTTCTTCAAGCGCCCCATATGATCATCGCTGCGTTATCTGCAGCAGGTTTTGCAGTCGCGGGAGTGCATGCATTTTTCCTTCTTCGTCAGGGAAATCATTCATTTCATCAAGCGGCCTTTAAGATTGCCTTAACAGTGGGTTGTGTCAGTGCCGTGCTTCAGCCCCTGAGTGGAGATATATTGGCTAAACGCGTTGCCGAATTCCAACCATTGAAATTAGCAGCTTTTGAGGGACAAGTTCATACAGAACGGGGAGCACCATTTAGATTAGGTGGGATTTGGGATTCCGACAACGAAAGGTTCGATTATGTTCTAGAAATTCCTTATGGTCTCAGCCTGATGCTCCATCTTGACCCCCAAGGAGAAGTAAAAGGTCTTATGGAATTTTCCAGGGAGAACTGGCCGCCTATCGGAATTGTCCGAACTGCGTTTCAAATAATGGTTCTGCTGGGATTGATCATGATGTTCTTAGCCCTCTGGGCTTCTTGGCTGGCATTTAAAATTCGAAACATCTTTTCCTCTCGAACATTTCTCAAAGCCATGGTTTTGGCCATTCCTTTGGGATTTATTGCCACGGAAATGGGATGGGTCGCCACTGAAGTGGGTCGTCAACCGTGGGTTGTCGTGGGTTTTTTAAAGACAGCCGAAGCCGTAACACCGATGCCTGGTCTTCTCGTTCCGTTAGTCTTTTTTGGGGCACTCTATGCATTTTTAACGAGTATTGTCATCTGGCTTATGGTTCGTCATATTTCAGCCACACCGAAAGAATGTGAATCACCACTCCACAAGGAAGTCATCCATTTAGCATGATCGAATTAGAAACAATCCTTTCCTTTATACTTCTGATTTCATTGACCTGTTATGTTTTACTAGGAGGAGCGGACTTTGGTGCCGGAGTCTTGCATCTTCTCGCGCAAGGACCGACTAGGCATGACCAACATCGTTTAATTGGAAAAGCCATAGGACCCATTTGGGAAGCGAATCATGTCTGGTTGATTTTAATTATCACCATTCTTTTTACGGCCTTTCCCACTGCCTATTCACAAATTTCTATTACGCTTCATATCCCGTTAACGCTCTTAGTGATTGGCATTGTACTACGAGGCGCCGCTTATGCTTTTCGGCACTACGATGTGAAAGAGGATGAGATCCATGTTCGTTGGGATCAAATTTTTGCTGTCTCAAGTGTAATCAGCCCATTCTTGTTGGGCATCATTTTAGGATCTATCACTTCAGGACATTTTCCCATACGCCCTGAGGGATATTTCAATGCCTACGTATTTCCTTGGATTCAACCCTTCCCCTTAATCGTAGGGTTATTCACTTTGCTCCTTTTCACGTATTTAGCCGCGACCTATCTTCTTTTAGAAACCCAGAAAGAACAACTTCAGGAGATTTATCGGAAACGAGCCCTAGTTTTAGCTCTGGTTATCGGATTGTTAGAGGAAATGGTGCTCATTCTCGGGGAGTCCGGCGCCTCACATTTATGGGGAGAGCTGACCCGTAGTCTGTGGGGAGTGTCTATTCAGTTGGGAATTGGTCTCATGACGCTCATTGTTATTTGGTTTCTCATTACACGGCGATACTGGTGGGCACGAACTTGCGCTATTCTTCAAGTCACTCTCACCTTGTGGGCATGGGGAATGGCGCAATTCCCCTATTTGGTGCCTCCCTCATTTACAGTATTTAATGCGGCTGCACCTGAAATTACACTTCGGTATTTTTTGATTGCCGTGGCTTTGGGGGCAGTCTTCTTACTTCCTTCATTGGTGTATTTGTATTACATTTTTAAAAGGGATTTTCTTTACCCTTTTCAAAAAGAGAAAGTGTAGGAATCCCTTTCTTCTTTAATTTAGCGAGAACTCCCCGTCCGGAAGGGCGGGGATGAGAGCAAGGTCCAGTGTCCTGCGGTATACTGGGCATCGATGAAACTTCAGAAGGCCGCCCATACTGTCTATCAAACGCAATATCATATAGTCTGGGTTACAAGATATCGACGAAAAATCCTGGTAAAGGGGGTGGCGGCGTATCTTCGCGTGGCCCTGCGGGAAGTGCGGAAATTTCATCCGGATTGGTTTCTGGAAGAAATTGGCATCGAACCCGATCATGTCCATTTGCATATGGTGATTCCTCCGAAATATGCAGTGGCTCGAGTAGTCAATACTATGAAGAGCGTAAGCAGTAAGAATCTCAAACAGCGATTTCCGCACTTCCTGCAGAAAGTCTATTGGGATGGCGGCGGTATCTGGAGTCAAGGATTTTTCGTGTCGACGGTTGGAATCAATGAAGCGGTCATTCAGCGGTACATTCGTGAGCAAGGCAAGCAGGACAGTGGACAAGTGCAGCTTGAATTTTGAGAGTACCACGTCCGTAAGGGCGTGGGTATCTATAGGGTTTATGTTCCTTCACAAAGAAACTCAAGTTAATCTGCTAAATTGTGGTTTTAGGCACAGATTCATTGGAATCGTTACAGGTTTTGGTTTAATGAAAGTAATTGGTCAAAGAGAGAAAACTTGCCGAGATCACGGGTAAGACCCTTTTTCAAAATACCTGATTCTCGTCACTAAAAGTGACGATGGTTGATGGGTGATTGTTGAGATTTTTTAGAATGATCATCTAACCATCGTTCTCGGTGTTGATTCGGTCGGTCAACCGGTGGGTATGTTGTCAGATGTGAAAAAAATCATGTTTTTCTCCATAGACATTCTGATTCTTGTTAGAGCAGTCGCAGTCAATGAAGTGGGAAGACCAGTTAAGCGAAGACGGTCTCTTTGGCAGATTTCGATATAGCTAGAACCGCTGGATGTGTGATGCGGCGTTCAACCGTAATGCCATAAAACTTTTCTGAGATGCCTTCCACGCATCCAACTTTTCGTACTTGATATTGACGAGTGATTTCCTTTGCAACGACAGACGATCCGGGAAAGAGGCCATGCCCCTCTTGGCCAAAGGCTTTCATTGTCGCTCCATCTTCAAATTCTCCTACGATGAGAGGATGGATTTGATGCCTGCGAAACCATTCGTTCATACCTCGCCTCAAAACCGAATTATTGGTAGGCAGAAGAAATGGGGCACCCTCAAGCGATTGAGGGAATTTTTTTCGATATTGTTGGGATAAGCGATCTGTGCTGAAAATCGTCACCTCAGTTTCTCCAAGTAAGTGACTGTGAGCTTTTATACTCACCGAGGGAGGGACCGGAGCATCGGTCAAGACAATGTCTAGTGAATGAATGGCCAGCTCCCCGAGGAGACGTTCTAATCGTCCTTCCCAACAGACGATTTTAATGGATTCAAATTCTTTGAATGCGACTTTCAGCAGTTTATAAGCCACCATTTTAGGGACCACTTCTGCGATGCCTACGACAAGACGAACAGGTTGGGCCGCACGCCGACCTTTTAAGGAATTGGTGAGTTCCTGCCCGATGGTGAAAATTTCATCAGCATACCGATAGGTCTCTTGGCCGACATCGGTCAAAACCAGTTTTCGCCCAACCCGCAAGAATAATTTTTGTCCAATAGTGTTTTCCAAAGCTGCAAGTTGGGCACTCAGGGCTGGTTGGGATAAGTTCAACACCTCACAGGCCTGTTTGATTGTTCCTTCTCGAGCAATCACCCAGAAATAGAGCAAATGATGGTAGTTAATCCAATCCACCTGGGATACCGGTTACATTTAAAAAATAAATGAAATGATGTTTTATTTTATATTTGTCTTATTTTAATATTTGCCTTACTTTAAGGTTAGGGTAATATTGTAAACAATGGAGCGAGATTTTGCGAGGAGTTTTATTGTTCTGGCAATGTTCATCGTCTACAAGATTTTGCATGGTTTCTGATTAAGAAGTGCTCAGCCCCTAGACGAGAGGCCGTGGATGAAACAGCATCACGTCATAAACTACGACGAAGGGACAGATTCCTTGAGAGCCAGAGAACGATCGGAGGCTGATTTTTTGAAATCAGCAGCATTGGTAAAAATTCCTTCCCGATTCCGTAACTGGTCCAAGGGAGCATTGTTCATATTTTTAGTCTTTGCCGGGGTCGTGAGTTTTGTGCCATGGACGCAAACAATAACTGTTCAAGGACATCTTTCTGCGTATTCTCCCAAAGAGCGGCCGCAAGAAATTCATGCGCAAATAAATGGAAGTATCCGGTCTTGGCACGTGAATGAGGGCATGCCGGTAAACAAGGGAGACTTAATTCTCGAATTAGAAGATGTGAATCCACAATTTATGGCGCAGGATCTTCTCCAGAGACTTGATCAATCTCGACAGGCCCTGGAGGAGCGGAGGCAAGCGGCCTTGGAAAGCGCGAAGATCTTAGGCGAGCAACTTAAGGAAATGGCTACATTAACCCAAGCGGCAACCACATCGGCTGAAGCAAGAGTGCTCGAAGCCGAGCATAAAGTCCAGAGCACCGAACAACGGGTGGCTGCGGCCAAAGTGGCTGAAGAGACAGCCAGTTTAAATCTAGAGCGGTCACGCGTTCTTGAAGTTGATGGGTTACTGTCACGACGAGAATTAGAGCTGGCCATTCAATCAGCGACTGCTGCTGACGCCGAGGTGAAGGCGGCTGAAGCGGCACTTCGGGAAGCTCAACAGGCCCGTCGTGCGCTGGCACACAGTCGTGAACAAATTGACGCGGAATTAGTTCAACGTCTCTTGGAAACACGCTCGCAACGGGCATCAGCACTTGGGGAGGCGGCCAAGGCTTCGAAGGAAATTGCAGATCTAGAGTTGACTCGTTCCAATGCCCTTCAACGACGGGTCGCAGGACGAGTAATTGCACCTATGGATGGCACGGTGGTTCGTCTGAAGCGAATTGGTCCAGGTGAGATCGTTCATCCAGGGGATCTATTATTTACCATTGTCCCTGAGAATGCCACGCCCGCGGTTGAAATGTGGGCAAATTCCATTGATGCGCCTCTTTTAAGACCTGGACGCTCTGTTCGTCTGCTATTTCAGGGAGTTCCGGCGATTCCACTTCCTGCCTGGCCAGAATTAATGGCCGGCACCTTTGATGGCCGAATTCACGTGGTCGATCAATTTGCTTCTGCTAATGGAAAGTTTCGATTTTGGGTCGTTTCGGATTCTGAACGAAAGAGCTGGCCTTCTCAACAACATGTGCGGCAGGGCACTCAAGTGATGGGATGGGTCATACTAAATCGTGTGCCCTTATGGTATGAGATATGGCGGAGATTTAACTTGTTTCCTGCAGACTATGAATCTGAAGAAATTCAATTAAAAGATGTGTTGATACCTAAAGCGGGAAGACCAGGGAAATAGCATAGGACTTCATTGTCATAATCTTTTTCGTTTCAATGAATATTTGGAAGGAGGAAAAATGAGGCTTCACTATTTTACTTTTGTAAGCCTATTGATAGTCTTTTTCGTCTCGCCTTTATGGGCCATGCCAACGGAACAGCTGTCTCAACAACCTTTCGCCCCTACATTGCTTACGCTTGAGAACGTTCTGGCACAAGTGGAAAAGGGACATCCTCTTCTTCAGGGCAGTCTTACACAAAAAACCGTGGCGAGAGGAAAATTGTTGACGGCTTTGGGAAAATTTGAACCGAACTTGGTGAACGACTGGGAATTGGAGCGATTAATCAAAGATGGAAGTACCAAGAGTGTCGGTTTCAATGACACATTTGTTGAAATGCGTCACCCCTGGGGGATGAAAGGGTTTGCGGGTTTTCGTGCCGGGATCGGGGATGTGGAAGTGGCGGATTTGGCAGTCAATACCTCGAACCAACCGCTTTTAGGTATTGTTCTTCCCCTTCTTCGTGGATTCATCACAAATCCGGATCATGCCGAACTACAAAAATCCTCCTTAGCGGACAAACAAGCTGAATTAGAGATTCAACAGGCCCGTCAGGACTTATACCTAGGTGCTGCGACCCAATATTGGACTTGGGTGACTGCCTGGAAATTGATGGAAGTTCAGAATAAATCCGTTGAGGTTGCCGAAGCCCGGCTTACCCAATTGACCAAACAGGCCAAAGAGGGAGCCAGGGCTCGGTTTGATGTCATTGAGGCATCCCAAGAAGTGCAACGGCGACGGGAGGGGCTCATTAAAGCTCAGCGTCAGGTTGAGCAGGAGCAATATAAGTTGGCCTTATTCTTATGGGAAGAAAATGATCCCCTGATTCCCCAGGATGTGGTCGCGCCACCTTTTCCTTCTGTTGATTCCGCTGTGGTTCTTCCATCAATCGAGCAAGGGCAACAACGGGCCACCATGGTCCGTCCTGAGATTCAACTCGTTAAATTGGAGGCGGAATTTAATCATATTGACTTAGAGGTTGCTGAAAATAATTTTCTTCCTAATTTGACTGCCGATGCGCAACCGACGAGAAAGCCAGGGGAATTTGTGTTGGGGCTCGGGTACCGATTCGGGGTCCAGTTAAGTTTTCCTTTTCTGCAGCGTGGGGCACGGGGTGATCAGCTACAGATAGCTGGAAAAGCCCAACGTCTCAAATTATTACAGCAATATCGTCAACAGCAAGTGACCATGGATGTGGCGAATGCTCAATCTGCGATCACGCGGGCGAAAGAGCGCATTCAGGTCTCTCAGGATGCCCTACAGTTGGCAAAGGAACTAGAAAAGGGAGAACGCACTCGATTCAAAATGGGTGCGACGAGTTTGCTTTTTGTCAATCTTCGGGAGCGTAATGTCCTACAGGCTGCAGAGGGGTGGTTGACGGCCATGGCGGATTACCAAAAAGCACAGGCCCTGTATCAATGGGCTATTGGCGGCTGGGTCGAGGGAACTTCCTTAAAACAGTTAGATACAGAGCCAAAGGGGAAATTTTAGAAAGCGATGAAGGTCTCCGCTCCGTTATTGAGAGAATCCTTGGATCGTCTTGAACTTTTTTTGAGGCAGGAACGGTCCATTCTTTTTTCCATGCTGACCTATGCGATAGCTGTAGGTGTGTTTTCTCTCATTATTCCACTAACCGTCCAAGAATTAGTTAATACCTTTGCTTTTTCAGTGTCTCCGATTATGGTCGTGACCATTGTCGGCATCATGGCGGCCATTTTACTGCTTGTTGGGATCTTTCGAGTTTTACAATTTTATGCGACAGATATCCTTGAGCGGCGGGTGTTTGTTCGTGTCACGCTTGCCTTAGCCAAACTTTTGCCACGGTATAAAGAAGACCAGTTCCGTTCTGATTCAATGAGTCGATTTTTCGAAACGGTATTTCTTCAGCGTGCTTTGTCAATTCTTTTGGTCGACTTCATTAATGTTTTGGTTGGCGGGGTTATTGGTATGACATTGCTGGCGTTGTATCACCCGTATTTCATCATTTTCGATGTTGTTCTCCTCGGGTCTGTCATACTTATTGCATTGTTGGGCAAAGGAGGGCTTCGCTCGACACTCTCTATGTCTGACGCGAAATACGCAGTTTTTCATTGGTTCCAAGAGGTGGCGGATAACCTTTTACATTTCAAGGCCACCTATAGTTCACCCTTTATTTTAGCCAATGCCGATGCCTTAGCCGCAAACTATGTATATGCTCGTCAGTCGCGATTCCGAGTCTTACTTCGCCAATACATGGGGTCACTTGTTCTGCAAATAGTGTTGCACGCGGGATTATTAGGGATCGCAGGCTGGTTGCTGAGTCAAGGAGAATTAACTCTGGGTCAGCTCGTGGCAGCGGAAGTGATAGTCGGGAATTTGCTTCTCAATCTCGATTCGGTCGTCAAGCGAATGTATGTCGTATTTTATTTTTTTACGGCGTTAACGGAATTGGATCATCTTTTTTCTTTACCAAAAGACACTATTGCCCATGATCCGGATTTCCAGGTACCTGCCTCTGATTCTCCTGGCTTGCATGTGACCTGTAGCCAGATGGGATGGGCTAGTGAGACCCTCAACCAATCGCCTTCCGAGAATGTCGAAGTCTTTCCCGGGGAAAAGGTAGCTATAATTTGCGCGACCGAATTTGTCCGACATCGGGTATCACTTGTACTTGGAGGCTTTATTCGACCACCAGAAGGGGTGGTTCGATATAATGGAGCAGACCTGAGAACCTTTTCCAGGGAACAGCTTAGTGCTCACAGAGGAATTGTTTTTGGGAGGGATTTGACCTTGTTTGAAGGGACAGTGAAAGACAATATTCTCCTTGGGCGGCCTCATATCCAGGCAGAAGATGTGTTATGGTCTGTGGCCTTAACCCAATTGGATAAAGAACTTGAAAAATTTCCTGATGGGCTAGAGACGATGGTTAAAGAAGGTGGAAAAGAGTTTTCACCTAGTCAACGATTACGAATTTTATTGGCCAGAGCCATCATCACTCGTCCTCCATTGGTTATCTTGGATGGTGGGATGCATGAAATTCCGGACCACATTCGTGAGCCCCTGTTATATACATTGAGCTCGAAGGACTGTACCTGGTCATTGATTATTGTAACCACAGATCCGCACGCCAAATCCTTTGTTGAGAAATCTTGGGTTCTTCCCTAGGAACTTGGTATGAAAAAATATGTCCTACTGTTTATAATGTTCCGAAATAATTTGATGAGATGACTTTGAGTTAAAATTTGGCTCTTTCGAAATCCATTTCTTTCTGGGATTGGTTGTGAAAAATTTGCCGGTTGTTTGTCTTATAGCTGTACAAACGATGTTTCATTGCTCTTAATGTTTGGCACCAGATTTGGTTCATAATCTTAGTAGTGAATACCCCCTCTTTGGGGCATATCTCGAAAATTCCTGTTAATGAACAGCCGTTTTTCGGACTTCATTAATTGAGCAACCTCCTGGTTTTTCCGATTCTCTTCTTTTAATTCCTGTTTACTGAATACCCAATAATTGAAGGGTTGCGCTCTACTAGTCCTGTATTCCGCTAACAAGGAGTATTTGCTGGCTGTGCCCCTTTGGGGAAAATGTTTTTTTAGTAGAGGATTTTTGGAGGGAAATTTTCCTGATCTGACAGAAAGCCCAATCTGGAGAGGTGGAGATGTATGGCAGCTCGGTGTGCTGGAACGACAAATGGGTTCTTAGGTAGGAGCCCTTCCTAGGAGGAGGGTGCTTCACTGTGTGAGGACTGTTCATTTAGAAAAAATATGTGCATTGGAAAATATTAATTTAAAAATTAGATGTTTTCATGAAATATTATGTATTTGATTATGTATGCCATAAGGGTATTAAATAAATTATGAATGTTGAATGGTCATAGTTCACAATGTAAACAGGATGAGAGGTCATCCTCAGCTACGGAGGAGGGTCCTATGAACGCATTTTTTAGGAAGTTGGAAATCCATAGCTTGGCGATTGCGATCATTGCTCGCGCAAAAATGGAAATGAAGGCGCCTGGAATTTTGCTTGTAAAAAGAGCAGGTTGGCGAGCAGCCTAATCATTTTTATTCTTTCATTTTCTCAGAATGAAAAAGAAAGGGCCGTTTAATTATAACTATTAGATTAATTTTTATGCCAAGAATCTAACTTGAAAAAATTTGGAGACTTTCCAATGATTACGAATTTTCAAAACAAATCAACGATCAATCAACCTATTCCCATCCCGTGCTTAAGGCATTGGACAAAGAGAAATTTAATGCGAGGGATATTGTTATTAGACATGGTGTTGGTAATTATTCTCGTGCTCTTACTCAGTGGGTGTAGCAGCATGCCTGCCCCTGTTCTTCCAGCTCATTTCGAGACTGACACTCATGGCCTACAAATCATCGAGAGTAAGAGATCGGAAAGATCTGAGAGACAAATTCAGATCGGTATGGCATTGGTCACCAGTAGTGAGGCCTCGAAATTTCCTTATGACATGACACAAGAGACGTGGGCTCAGTTCGCTGCGAGGATCAAACGGGAAGTTCAAGGCCGCATTCCTGTATCCATGCAGCAATTCATTCATTTTGATGGAAAGCAACCCCTAAAAGGGGAAGTTTTTTCAACAGGATTCAATGGGCTAAGGCAGCAGTCACCGGTTAATGTTGTCTTGGTGGTGATACCCTCAAGTCTAGAGGTGAGGGGTCCTGCAAAATTTGACCTTCTCCCTGAGGTCAGTATGTTAAATGGTTATCAGATTGAAAATCATGCGACAGTGGAATTAGGCTTATTGGATCTTGAGTCTGGAAAATTGTTAGCGTATTCGCAGGGAGCCTCCTTTGCCACTCTAGAGCAGCTGGATACTCCGTTAGAATCCAATCGGTATCCCAGAGTTCGAGGCTCTGATCTGGTCAACCCGATATATCCTGAAAAATCCAAAGCGTTAGAAACTTTGAGGGTCCTGGCGTTAAACGAGGCTCTCGATCAGGCAGTCCTGAAGTTATCATCACAGTGGACCAAGGGTTAAGGGATGTCCATCATTGGCACATTCTTCTCACCGGATGGGGAATCTTGTGTTGGGGCTGGCAGAAGAAAGATGGTTGGTATCGAGCCATGGGGAAGGCATTTCCCCATGGCTCATGGGCATGTTCATGCAGATTCTCAAGGTTCAAACATCACTTTTTAATAAATTCCATACTAAGCATTTCCTTATGCTTTGAAACCTTTCCTCAAAAGTCGTTTGAATGGCTTTCCCAACATTTTCGTTATGCAGTTTGTAATTGGTCAGTATTTGCCTGTAAAGAAATACAGTGCATCAACCTGTAGGGAAAATAATTGATGTTTTCATGGAATATTAGCTCCAATCTCGGTGAAATTATTGATCCTCATAAAGAGTCATCGAAAAGAAACCTTACATGAAGGTCG
The DNA here is from genome assembly GCA_965223185.1 of Nitrospirales bacterium. Lineage (GTDB taxonomy): Bacteria > Nitrospirota > Nitrospiria > Nitrospirales > UBA8639 > Nitrospira_E. Next base: position 2,946,075 of record OZ244988.1, read on the forward strand.
GATGCCGGTTCGTTCACTGTAGCTCAAGAACTGATGGTTGAAGGGTTTTCAATTTTAAGTGTCCCGCGTCTCATTTGTGTGGGAAAAGATTAAGCGGATTGGGATTGGGTAGAGGAGTGAGGTGTGGTTGAATAGCCGGAGGTTCTGAAGAAAGCTTGGGCGACCATGTTTGATATTTGGTCGAGTTGTTCGAGAACTTGGGCAAGAAAAGCGGATAATCCAGTCGAGTAGACTTCTTCTAAGCTCCCAAATTCCAAATCAGCGGCCAAGGCACCGGCTAAACGAATAGCCTGACGGGTTTCGGATCTTCGTGTGGTCCCTGCCAGAAGTTCGATGAGTTCGCTGGCTTGGGTCGTGGTGAAACGAACCGAACGAGGAAATCGATTGTGGAAAAGCAGAAATCGGACAATTTTTTTCGGTACTAATTGCGCGGAATAAAATTTGCGGTAGGCCTCAAAGGCACTGGCTGACTTTAACGCCGCTAAACATTGATGATATTCTGAAATTCTTCTGGGTTCCGTAGTCGGTTCACTCAAAACTGGAATGTCTAAGAGACGGGCCGTTCGACCGCCCCGTTCGATATTTTTCCCCAATCGATAAAAATTCCATCCTTCATCTCTCACCATAGTGCCACCCATGACCCCATCCAATGTATAACAGGTATTGCGTACGTGTCGGAGTAAGTCATGGGTATCCGCCCATAAGTCGTCTTCGGTTTTGCCTTTTAAGCTGAAATAGAAATCGTTCAGGAAATGCCAGACTTCGCTGGACAATTGATCTTGAATTCCTCGGGCGTTATTTCGGGCTGCAGCGATAAGATTGGTGAGGGAGTCAGGGTTGTTGCGGCAGAGTGTCACAAATTCTAAAACCGGTATGGTACGAACTTCTTTATACAATTCTTGATAGGCTTCAAGTTCTCCAGTGTCCTCAAGATAACGGGTCCAAATATCGGCTTGGTCCTCACCGGTTGCGATCTCGGTCAATAAATGATAGTGCACATTCACGAATCGGGCGGTATATTCGGCCCGTTCGATGTAACGACCGATCCAGAAAAAGGATTCCGCGGTTCGACTCAACATCTTAATTTACTCATTTCCATACAGGACCCACGTATCTTTGCTTCCTCCGCCTTGAGAGGAGTTGACCACCAAGGACCCTTCTTTTAGGGCAACACGAGTCAGACCGCCCAAGGAGAGAGTGATGTCTTCTCCCCAGAGGACAAAGGGACGAAGATCAACATGCCGACCCATGAGTTGAATGGAATCTTTTCCATCAATAACACAGGGATGATGAGACAAAGTGACAACGGGCTGGGCAATATAACTTCGAGGATTAGCTAGAATTCTTTTCCTGAATTCATCCTGCTGTGTTTTAGTGGAACTAGGGCCCATCAGCATGCCATAGCCTCCAGACTCCGCGACGGCCTTCACGACTAGTTCTCCAAGGTGTTCTAAGACATATTGTCGATCTTCAGGGATTCCACAGAGATAAGTGGGGACATTTTGCAATATCGCTTCTTCGGATAAATAATAATCAATCATTTTAGGAACGAAAGTGTAGACCGCCTTATCATCGGCTATGCCGTTGCCTATACCATTGGCTAACGCCACGTTGCCGGCTCGATAGGCGCGAACCAGACCTGGGACACCCAGTACGGAATCTTTCCGAAAGATTTCCGGATCGAGAAACGCATCGTCTACCCTGCGATAAATGACATCGACTTGTTCTAACCCTTGGGTAGTTTTCATATAGACTTTGTCGGATTCCACGACCAAGTCCCGGCCTTCAACCATTGGAATGCCCATTTGCAACGACAAAAAGCTATGTTCAAAGTATGCCGAGTTAAACACCCCAGGCGTTAACAGAACCACGGTGGGATGTTCTTTCCCTATGGGAGCTAGGCCTTTGAGGTTTTCTAAGAGTTCTGCAGGGTATTGATCGACCGGGCGGACTTGCATGTCTGCAAACAAGTTGGGGAACAACTGTTTCATGACCAGGCGGTTTTCCAAAACATACGAGATGCCGGATGGAGTACGAAGATTATCTTCCAGCACGTAATATTGGCCTTCGTGATTGCGCACCAGATCGATCCCTGAAACATGAATGTACACCCCTTTAGGAGGACAGAACCCGACTAAATTTTTTTGAAAATGTTCGGAGCTTTCGATGAGTTCTCGTGGGACTACTTTGTCATTCAAGATTTTTTGGTCCCCATACAAATCAGCTAGAAACATGTTGAGAGCTCTGACTCTCTGCTTGATTCCGGCTTCTATCATGTGCCATTCCGTGTTCGGAATAATTCTGGGCAATAAGTCAAAAGGAAAAATTTTTTCAGTTTGTTGGGGGTCGCCATATACGGTAAAGGTAATGCCTTGCCGTAAAAACGCTTGATCGGCTTGCTTACGTTTTAATGCGAGATCTTTCATGGGAAAATTTCCAAGACGTTCGACCAGGCGGCGGTAGTGGAGACGAGGCACACCGGGTGACTCGAAAATTTCATCGAACCCGGATTTCATCTGGTATTGGTCAAACAGCGTTTTCACTGATCAAACCTCGGAAATAATGTGAAGATTCGCAAGAGCACATATGGGATGTACCATACCATAATCCGTGGAGGTGAGAACAATTGGAATCGTTCGGCCATCGGAAATTTTTTATAATTTCTTTTTAATGAGTGTTGAAGGTCAGTATAGGCAAGTCTGAGTGTGCAATGCTATGATTATAGGATTTGCCAAGTATTGCGTTGCTTCGATACGAATTCCAATAATTCTTTTTAGAAGTGGGTTTGTGTAATGGCCTTGCATGTAGCACTGAATCATCAAACACATTATCGGTATAACCGACTCATTCAAATGTCCCCTCATGTTATTCGTTTGCGACCAGCGCCTCATAGCCGCACGCCCATTTTAAGTTACGCTTTGAAAATCGACCCCAAAGGATATTTCCTCAACTGGCAGCAAGATCCTCATGGTAACTATTTGGCCCGCGTAGTGTTCCCGGATAAAGTTCGAGAATTCCATGTAGAGATTGATCTCGTGGCCGATATGGTCATCTATAACCCTTTCGACTTTTTCCTAGAACCCAGTGCTGAAACCCTGCCTTTCGAATATGACCCACTGGTTAAACAGGATCTTTTGCCCTATCTAGAGGTGGAGACACCCGGTCCACGCTTACAGGCCTGGCTAGATAATTTCAAGGGGCCTCAGGGCGACCCGTCCATCCCTTTTCTGATGGATCTCAATAAGCAATTGCAACAGCAAATTGAGTATGTGGTCCGTATGGAGCCAGGGGTCTATACCCCAGAGGAAACATTGGAACTCGGTCGAGGGTCTTGTCGCGATAGTGGGTGGCTCCTGGTCCAAATCTTACGGCATTTAGGAATTGCCAGTCGGTTTGTGTCAGGGTATTTAATACAATTGGTCGCAGATGTGAAATCTTTAGATGGCCCTTCCGGGACTGATCGCGACTTCACGGATCTGCATGCGTGGGCGGAGGCTTATCTTCCTGGTGCGGGTTGGGTCGGCTTTGATCCGACATCCGGGTTGCTGGCGGGCGAGGGTCATATTCCTTTGGCCTGCACCCCACATCCCTTGACGGCCGCACCCATTAGTGGCGCCCTGGATCCATGTGAAACAGAATTCTCTCACGCCATGTCGGTGACCCGTATTCTGGAGTCGCCGCGGGTAACCAAACCCTATACGGAAGAACAGTGGCAGGCCGTTGATCGATTTGGCCATCGATTGGAAAAGGAATTGGCCACCAATGATGTCCGAGTGACGATTGGTGGAGAGCCCACGTTTGTCTCTGTTGACTACCCTGACTCCCCGGAATGGAACACCGAAGCCGTCGGGCCCAATAAACGTCGATTGGCCGCTGACCTGATTAAACGACTCCGCGATCGTTTCGCCCCGGGAGGGCTCCTTCACTTTGGACAAGGCAAATGGTATCCCGGGGAACAATTGCCACGGTGGGCGTTCGGAATCTATTGGCGTGAAGAAGGGAAGCCCATTTGGCAAAATGACCATCTTATTCCAGAAGATGTTCCGAAAACCGAAGCGACCCATAAAGATGCACAACAGTTCATTGAAGGAATCGCCAAGCGTGTAGATGTCGGCTGTGAGACTATTTATCGGGTCTACGAAGATCCTTGGTATTTCATCGGGCAGGAACGCAAGTTGCCCGAACACTTGGATCCGGCAAACAATAATTTAGAGGATCCCATGGCTCGGGCCAGATTAGCCAAAGCTTTTGAAAAAGGGATAGGAGCTCCAGCCGGCTATGTGTTGCCTCTGCAACGCTGGAACGCTCGGGATGGTCAACGCAGGTGGATGAGCGCCCCATGGTCCACTCGAACCAAACATTTATTTCTAGTGCCGGGTGATTCGCCTATAGGTTTTCGATTGCCCTTGCCCTCTCTTCCGGTCATCGCACCCGGCGAATACCCGTATATTATTCCCACTGACCCTTTTGACGAACGCGGTCCTCTTCCAGATTCCGACCCCTGTCGACAACCATTTTTATCCGGGCAGACTGCTCAGAATACACCAGCGGAACGGCCACAAACTGTCCATGGCCAGACCACAGGGGCTGGTACTACGCGTGCCGTGCGGGCGGCATTGGCTGTCGAATCTCGCAACGGACACCTTTGGGTCTTTATGCCTCCAGTTGAATCGGTTGAAGATTATCTCGACTTGGTGGCAGCTATCGAGGATACGGCAGCAGAATTAAATCAGCCCATCCATCTGGAAGGGTATACCCCGCCGTATGATCCGCGTATTAATGTCTTGAAAGTGACTCCAGACCCGGGTGTGTTAGAGATAAACATTCATCCGGCCTCAACTTGGATGGACATGGTGGCCATCACGACGGGCATTTATGAAGAAGCTCGCCTGTGTCGGCTTGGAACAGAGAAATTCATGTTGGATGGGCGCCATACCGGAACCGGAGGCGGGAATCATATGGTGGTTGGAGGGAAAACGCCTGCTGATAGTCCTTTTCTGCGGCGACCGGATCTTTTACGGAGTCTTGTCGCCTATTGGCAACGACATCCCTCTTTATCTTATGTCTTTTCCGGACTGTTTATTGGTCCGACCAGTCAGGCTCCTCGGATTGATGAAGCCCGGCACGATTCTCTCTATGAACTAGAATTAGGCTTTTCCCAAGTTCCACCTTTTAATACCGAACAACCTCCACCCCCATGGCTGGTCGATCGGATCTTCCGAAATTTACTTATTGATGTCAGTGGCAATACCCATCGCACGGAAATTTGCATCGATAAACTGTATTCACCCGATGGGCCGACGGGTCGATTAGGGCTGGTAGAATTCCGGGCGTTTGAAATGCCTCCACATGAACGTATGAGCCTGGTTCAGCAAGTCTTGCTTTTAGCATTTATCGCCAGATTTTGGAAGGCTCCTGACCCCGGCACATTGGTACGATGGGGGACTCAGCTGCATGATCGATTTATGCTGCCACATTTTTTAGAACAGGATTTGTGTGATGTGGTCCAGGATATGAATCGTGCTGGCTATGAGATACAGCCTGACTGGTTTGCTCCTCATCTGGAATTTCGTTTTCCGCTCTATGGTTCCATCACTTATGACAGTGTGACGCTGGAAGTGAGGCAAGCCTTGGAGCCCTGGCATGTGATGGGAGAAGAAGGTGCCCTAGGGGGAACGGTGCGGTATGTGGATTCCTCGGTAGAACGATTACAGGTCAAGCTAACAGGCTTGACCGATTCTCGGTATGTGGTAGCTTGCAATGGAAAACGAGTGCCATTGATCCCTACAGGTCGGGCAGGGGAGACGGTTGGTGGAGTTCGTTATCGTGCGTGGCAGCCCCCTCACAGCCTACATCCCAATATCGGGATTGACGCACCTCTTACCTTTGATATTTATGACCGATGGGCTCAACGAGCGATTGCCGGGTGTACCTACCATGTGGCCCATCAGGGTGGACGAAACTTTGATCAATTTCCTGTGAATGCCTATGAGGCCGAAAGTCGACGATTGGCGAGATTTACGCCGTTTGGTCATACAACTGGTCCGTACCTTGAACCCCTAGATTGTTCTCGTCCAGAATTTCCTTATACCCTTGACCTCCGTTGGCCGGTATAATTATAGGAATCAACTCCGGAGTGAATTGAGATGATAAGATTGAATCAACCCCTTTCAGCGGAACCGGACTAATGGATTCCCCGATGCCCTCGTTTGCATCTGAATCACCTGATTTATGTACTCCCCCCCCCATGAACTATCCTCCACAACCTGATACCTTTGATGAACTCATCGGACAGGATGGGTCGGTTCGACCCCATTGGCAGGGATTCCTGAAAGGGTTTTCGGCTCTGACTGCCTCTGAACGGCAATTAGCGCTGGAAACGGCAGAACGCCTATTAAAAGATGACGGGGTCACTTATCTTGCCGGACAGGATGGGCAACAAACGGATCGGCCATGGCAGTTAGATTTATTTCCTCTGCTGATTAGTCAGGAGGAATGGACACAGTTAGAAACTGGACTTATTCAACGAGCGCGTCTGCTCAACCATATTCTGAGTGACTTGTATGGTCCTCAGCAGTTGCTTAAAAACGGGACGTTGCCGCCCGCAGTCGTGTTTGGGAATCCGCAGTTTTTGCAGCCCTGTCACCAGGTCCCGGTCCAGGGGGGAACCTATTTGCATTTTCTTGCCTTTGATGTGGCGCGTTCGCCAGACGGTCAATGGTGGGTACTCCGAGATCGCACGGAAGCTCCTTCCGGGGCTGGATTTGCCTTGGAGAATCGAATTATTGTCTCACGATCCTTACCCGACCTGTTTGATGAAACCCGTGTTCAACGACTTTCTTCATTTTTCCAGACCTTTAGTGAACACTTTTTAAAATTTTCGCAACGTGATGATCCATTAGCGGTTGTGTTATCGCCTGGCCCACAGAATGTAGCCTATTTTGAGCATGCCTATTTATCACGATATCTTGGTTATCCCGTGGTGGAAGGTTCCGATATGACTGTGCGAGACGACCGGCTGTATTTAAAAACGGTGGACGGCTTAAAACCCATCGATCTGGTGTTGCGGCGAATTTACTCCGATCTCTGTGATCCTCTTGAGCTGGCGACAGATTCGGTTTTAGGTATCCCTGGATTATTGCAATCCATTCGAGCGGGACACGTCACGATGGGAAATGCTCTGGGAAGTGGGCTGGTGGACAGCGAGGTGTTGCTCAGTTTCTTGCCGACCCTTAGCCAGTTCTTCTTTAGCGAAGGACTGAAAATTCCAAGTGTGGCAACCTGGTGGTGTGGGCAAGCCAGGGAGCGAGCGTATGTGCTCGAGAACATGGAACGGTTGATGATTCGACGCGTTCTTACGCCTAAGCGAAATTTGTCTCACCGGCGGCTGTCGTCATTCGGGCCTGATCTGACCGTTCGGGATAAAGAAGAGCTCATTCAAGCTATCAATCGTCGGGGGCATGAATATGTCGGTCGAGAAATCGTTTCTCCTTCCACCACCCCATTCTGGGGCGCGGGCGATCAATTGCGGCCTGTTCCGATGACACTTCGCCTCTATCTGACCGCAACGAAAGACGGGTATGCCGTCATGCCTGGGGGATTGGCGCGAGTATCGGTCCAATCCGATCCGCGTGGGCATTGGCATGAGCCTGGGGATTTTAGCAAGGATACCTGGGTAAAGGGTGGGGCGTTTGATCATCAGGCGGTGGTCGTTCCGGGCCATCACACACTACCCCTACGGCGTGGGGGGCGAGATTTACCCAGTCGTACAGCGGACAATTTGTTTTGGTTGGGGCGATATATTGAACGTGCTGAAGGAGCTATTCGTCTCCTTCGAAGCTTGTTTTTTCGAACGAGTGGAGAAGCGGGCTTGAGTGATGACCCGGAAACGCTCACTCGTTTGGTCTCGTTACTGGTGATGCAAAAGCATCTTTCCCCCCGGCGCGCTAAGCGTGCGGTGGATGGTGGAGCCGACATGGTCGAAGCGGAACTTCGGTCGATTTTATTCGATCCCGATTCACCGGATGGCTTGGCCATCATATTGCAAAATGTTCGACGCACGGCTGAATTGGTTCGGCATCGCTTGTCACAAGACACTTGGAATATTTTGATTGAGCTCACGAGTATTCCGAAGGTCTGGACACGCACCAAAGGGCAAAGTATGGATGATGCCCTAAGACTTCTGAGCCGGATGATTCAACATCTTGCAGCGGTCAATGGGATGGTTATGGAAAATATGACGCGTAGTTATGCCTGGCGATTTTTAGAAATGGGACGGCGCTTGGAGCGCATGCGACATCTCTCTAGACTTATTCGGCATCTTGCCACTCGTGGGACTCCGGAAGCGACAGGGGCTCTCAATTTGCTCCTCGAACTGGCGGATAGTTCGATTACCTATCGAACGCGATACCGGGCAGAAGCCAAGCTTGCAGCCGTCTTAGATCTGCTTTTGGCCGATGAGACTAATCCCAGATCGGTCATCTTTCAATTGCAAACGTTTGAGACTCATTTGAATAACCTGCCGCATGAGGAAACGGCTGCCTCGCTCAATCCCGCACAAAAAATTATTACAAGGGTGAGTACGGACATTCGTTTGACGGATATGATCCAGATTGCGGAATTGACGAAGACCCGCAAAGTTCGAGTCAGCCTTGTTCGGCTCTTAAAAGAATTGGACCATGGCGTGCATCAATTATCGGATAATGTCGCGCATACCTATTTTAGCCACTCTATGGCGCAACGAATTTCGGGACCGCAATGGCTTGAGGGGATTCCGTGATTTATCAGGTGACTCATCGCACCACGTTTACTTACACTCAACCGGTTGCAATTTCCCATCATGTTCTGCGTTTAGCACTCCGATCGCATCCTCGCCAACATACCCTGAAATCCTCTCTTGCCATTGATCCTACTCCATCGGTTCGTTCTGATGAAAGGGATTACTTCGGTAATCCCCTTACGCATCTCACGATTCAAACTCCGCATTCGTCTTTGGTCGTCGAAACGCAAACTATGGTCGATGTGAGTACTCCGGAACCAATCCAACTCGATCGAAGTCTTCCGTGGGACCAAATGACTCAACACTTGCAAGGGACGATTGATGAAGAAATCTTAGAAGCCGCGCAATTTCTGTATAACTCTCCCTATATCACTATTGACGATGAAATCTATGAGTTTGTGGGAGAATGTTTCCCCCCCGGGCGTCCGGTGTTGGCTGGTGTCATGGATCTGACAGGGCGAATTTTTCGGGATTTTACCTATGAAGGAGGCGTAACCGATGTCTCGACTCCGGTTAAAGAGGTCCTCATGACTCGGAAAGGGGTATGTCAGGATTTTGCGCATTTAGAAATAGCAGGCTTGCGCAGTTTAGGGTTGCCCGCTCGATATGTGAGTGGCTATCTCTTAACCCATCCACCGGAAGGACAGGAAAAACTCGTTGGGGCCGATGCCTCGCATGCTTGGATTGCTGTTTGGTGCCCCGGTTTGGGCTGGGTAGAATTTGATCCCACCAATAATTGTATTCCCCGGGACGAACATATTACTCTTGCCTGGGGCCGTGACTATGGAGATGTAAGTCCCATCAATGGATTCATGATCGGTGGAGGGCATCATACGCCAACCGTGTCTGTCGACGTCTCACCCGTAAACCTGCCGTCTATTGTCTAAAGGCGAAACCGTGATGACCAGTTTTCTATAATTTTCTGGTTATTGGGTGAAGTCCATGTTCAAGCTTCCCTCCAGATTATCGCTGATTGGACCCTCGCAAATTCGAGAGAATATGCGGTTGGCTCTGAAGCATCAGGCTATCAACTTAGCTCAGGGTCGGCCTGATTTTCCGACGGCACCCACGGTTAAGCAAGCGGCAATTGCTGCCATTGCCAATGATCACAATCAATATTCTGTGACCTGGGGAATAGAAGAGTTGCGGGAAGGAATTGCTCGGAATGTGAAGGAGCGATATGGATTGATGGTTAACCCTGAGACGGAAATCACCATTACCTGCGGAGTCACAGAAGCTATCGTGGCAGCGATGCTAGCGCTTGTTGAAACCGGTGATGAAGTGATTGTTATTGAACCCGCCCATGAAAATTATGTGCCTGCGGTGTATTTTGCAAACGGAACTCCCACCTTTATCACGCTCCGCCCACCTGATTTTTCCCTGCCCATTGACGAATTGCGGGGGGCGATCAATTCACGAACACGATCCATCATTCTGAATACACCGCACAATCCCTCGGGACATGTGTTTACTACAGCCGAACTGAAAGCCGTCATGAATCTTGCGGATCAACATGGGATCTATGTGGTGACGGATGAGATCTATGATCATTTATATTACGAACCCTTTCGGCATGTGGCCCCTGCCACGCTGGTACCCGATTGGAATCATCTAGTGGTGACTGGTGGACTATCAAAAATTTATGCGGCAACAGGTTGGCGCCTGGGGTATGTCCTCGCCTCGCCAGACGTGACAACTGCAATTCGGACGGTGCACGATTATCTCACGATCTGTGCTCCAACGCCTTTTCAATATGCCGCGGTGACGGCATTAGGGTTGCCGGAGACCTATTACTCTGAATTGCGTATGACGTTTTTTTATCGTCGAGAATTGATCATGAACCTGCTTAAAGAGAGTGGATTTAAACCGTATGCTCCACAGGGAACTTATTACCTGATGGCTGATTTTTCCGATTGGAACCATCAGGGAGACTCTGGGTCTTTTACAAAACGATTGATTGTTGACGCAAAGGTAGCTGTGGTGCCGGGGAGTGCCTTTTATTTTCAGGCTGCTGATTTAGGGCAACGACTTGTGCGATTTGCCTTCGCTAAAACGGATCAGGTGTTACAGGAGGCGGGTGAGTATCTCCAAACAGCGTTTCAAGATCGCTGAGTGAAAATGCCCCGAAATCTTTTCCCTTTGCCTAGTGGAGCGACTCCATAGTCTCATTCCTTTTTTTGGCGTGTCATCATGAGGAAAAATTTCATATGTCTATGACCGTATGGGAAGAATTTTCACAGAAAATTTCCGAGCTAGATACCTTGGCGTGTATTGGAGGACTCTTGGGTTGGGATCAGCAAGTCACGATGCCTTCCGGGTCGACTGAAGGCCGTGCCCAACAGAGTGAGTTGATCGGGCGTTTATATCATGAAGGTCTTAGATCCTCACGATTGGGTGAACTCATTGAGGCGGTCGCTACTCTTCCGGAGTTATCCCTAGAGCAACAAGCCGCTGTGCGGAATATGCGTCGAATGTATAGCCGAGCCACCCGTGTGTCTGCAGATTTAGCCAGTCGCCTGGCGAAAGCCAGTGCGAGTGGGGTTGCGGCGTGGGGGCAAGCGAAACAGAACAAAAATTTTCGTGAGTTTGCGGGGAACCTTCAACTCAACCTGGATTTGGCTCTGGAGCGAGCCGCAGCCATCGATTCAACTCGACATCCTTATGAAGTTCTGCTTGATGATTATGATCCCGGTATGACGGTCGAAGAGTTACGCCGGATGTTTGGCGTACTCCGGCAGGGGCTCGCAAAGGTTCGGGAACAGGCCTTAGCCCAGCAAGGAGTAGAAGCCTTCGCGGGAACATTTGAGATCCCTCAGCAAATAGCTCTGCACCAAGAAGTGATTAGAGCGGTCGGGTATGATACGACACGGGGGGTCTTGCAAGAGGCCGAACATCCCTTTTCTTGTCGGGTAGGGAATGGAGATGTGCGTATCGCGACTCATGTTTACGAGCGAGATTTCTTAAGTGGGTTGGCAGCAACAATGCATGAACTCGGGCATGCCCTCTACGAACAGGGTATCCCAGAGGGGCCGGGAGGGTCGGCCGTGTATGCGGCAACTTCAACAGGTATGCATGAATCGCAATCGCGTCTGTGGGAAAACATGATTGGACGATCACGGGGGTTTTATCGCTGGTTACAACCCGCATTCGCTAAACATTTTCCTGGTCGGTCATTCGATGCCGAGGCTCTTTTTCAAGCCTCGACCCGCGTGAATTCAGGATGTATCAGGATTTTTGCTGATGAAATTTCTTATAACTTGCATATTATTTTGCGGTTTGAAATGGAACTAGGGTTGGTTGAAAGGAGAATGACGGTTGAGGATGTGCCAGCTGAATGGGCGAGATTGAGTGAAGCGTTTTTGGGGATTCAGCCCAAAGATGATGCGGAAGGCGCATTGCAGGATGCCCACTGGGCAGGAGGAGCATTTGGGTATTTTCCTAGTTATACACTTGGCAACCTTTACGCCGCCTCGCTTTTTGCTGTGCTGCAGGAATGCGTCCCTGATCTGGAGTACCATATCGAGCAGGGGGATTTTTCACTCATTCTAAATTTTTTGCGAGAACGAATTCACCAGCAGGGCCATCTGTATGAGACGGCGGAACTGTTACAAAGGGCGGTTGGTGATCGAGATCATGTGGCCGATTTATTAGGCTATCTTCGAGAGCGATATACGGTCTCTTAGATCGAGGGAATTGATTGGCAAGGCCAATTGGGCGAGTAACTTCATGCCTTTGACCTTGTATTTTTCTTACGAAATTGATGTTTGTCGATATTGTAGGCCTTGAGCTTGCGATGAAGGGTGCGCCGACTCATTCCCGCCTGATTGGCACTATCAATGATTCGTCCATTGTTTTCAGCTAAGACTGATTCTAAATATTCTTTTTCGAGCATGGTGAGCCGAGGCTGGAGGAAATCGGTGATAGTTTGTGAAGGGTCAATGGGTCGTGTTTGATCATGTAAACCTTCGAGCCGATCCGAAGTGGATGGTGCGAGTGTCCCCGTGTCGCCTGGTATGTCTTGATCATATAACACGTCATTGAGGTCATTTGCGGTCCATTTATTAGCATGCTTTTTTAAAACCAGGCGTTGGGTGAGATTTTCGAGTTGCCTCACATTACCTGGCCATGACAGTTTCACCAGTGAATCCATGAATGATTGATCTAATTCAGGGATGGTTATTTCATAATCGGTACAGACTTGTTTGAGGAAATGTCCGAACAAAAATAAAATATCTTCCGGCCGTTCTCGTAAAGGAGGCATCTCTAATCGAATGACATCTAACCGATAAAAAAGATCTTCTCGAAACGAGCCATTGTTGATGGCTTCGGCCAATGAAGCATTGGTGGCGGCAATCACTCGTGCATCAATGGGAACCTCTTGATGAGATCCGACAGGCCGAACGGTTTGTTCCTGTAAAACCCGTAATAGACTCAGTTGAGTCTGAACCGGCATATCCCCAATTTCGTCCAGAAAAATAGTTCCCCCATCTGCATACCGAAACAGACCTTCTTTTGGTTGATGGGCCCCCGTGAATGCCCCACGTTCATGCCCAAAAAGCTCTGATTCAATGATATCCGGACCGATGGTGCTGCAATTCACGGCTACGAAGCGGCCAGTTCGTTTGGATTGTCGATGGATGGCCCGTGCCAATAAGTCTTTCCCTGTTCCAGTTTCTCCGACGATCAGAACGGTCGCTTCTGAAGCGGCCGTATTCGCAATGGTTTGAAAAATATCCCACATGGCTCCATTGCGACTGAGGATTCCTTCAAAACTCCCTGTTTTTTTCTTGTTGTCTCGATCGAAAAGGAGTGGGGAATCGGCGGAATTCTCTTGAATAGCGTTGATGGATTGGATTAGTTGTTCAAGGGAGTTCTCATAGACAACATCCGTGGCCCCACCTTGTAACACGGTATGTACGTAACTGGCGTCTGCGTTCGGTTTATAAACCAAGATATCTGTATATGAACTCCTCTCTAAAATAATAGGAATAACTTGAAACATTATTGAATCTTCTAATTGTTGACCATCAAGAATGACCAGCTGGGTAGATGGGGGAAATTCAATATCTTGGATCTGTGTGGGAAGGGGAACGGCCATAGAAGCAATCCCTCTTTCACTCAAGATTTTTTGAATGGGTTGGGAGCCTATGAAGGCGGTGAGTACAGTGTTCGACATTTGAGACTATATTGTCTCATAATTTTGAAATGAGTCAAGCGTGACTCATTTTATGGGACAAAAAAGGCTCTAAACCCAAATTAATAAAAAAAACCCTTTAAAAACATATAGTTGGTTTTGGCTTGTCATTTGCTCACATATAGTAGTGATAAAGAGGTATGTTGCGAAATGCTACACACTTTACTGATTCTTAACAAATGGTCTGGAGGTAAAAAACATATTTTTCTTTCCTGAAATCTGGCTGAATTTCACCTGTATTCTCCGCTTTTATATTTATTGATTCTAGAAAGCGAAGGTTGGCATCCCTTGTCATCAAATTATTAGAACGACGAAAACATCAAGAGAAAAACTTGATGGATTTTAACATCGAGACCATCAATAAATTTCAGAACTGCTTTATAATGGATGCCATGTGCATTCAGCACATGTGGGTGGGTGTGTTGGTGAGGTCATTAGACAAACCGAAATAAGTTGTTAAACCCCAGATACAAAGAAAAGAAATGGAGCGTACGTTGATGCCAGCAATAAAAAACAGGACAAAACAGGTGAGAATATTTAATCGAGAAGGAATATTATATGCGACATTCTTTGGATGATATCGCAGACCGTCTTGGGTATAACGTTGGTACAAGTAGGACGATATCCGGTCAGTTAGACATTCAGCCAGCTCAACGACATGAAATGGTGATTGCAGCGAATATTATTCGCTCGTCAGCGGATTGGTATCGGCCATTTCTTGATGAAAAGGATATGGGGCAACATGATGTGAATGAAACCTGGGGAGAGATGGAATTCAGGAGACGCAAATTTTATATTGGGCGGGACGAAGGTGTCCCCGTGGGAATTGTGTCTACGCAGTGGGTCGGAGATATGGCCTATGTTGGGTATATCTATGTTTATGATCATCAAACTGGCAAAGGGTTTGGCCCCCAATTACTGAATCATGCGCGAAACATTGCAACTCGCGAGGGAAAACGAGGCTTAATCCTTATTGCCCATCCGAAGGCGACCTGGGCTACTCGTGCCTACATTAGATTCGGATTTGAACGTATTGCGACTACCCGTGAGCAAGTGTTAGAGTGGCGAGACGGTTGGTTAAAACCCTACTACGAAGAGGGTTTTGAACTCTACCAATACCTGGTCTAACATCCATTTCTTTACAATTTCAAAACGATTTTTTGATGGGTCGCATTTAAGGGATGACTGTGTCTGTTTTCACCATCCCTCAACTTTTTGGAATTTCCAAAGATACCATCTTTTTTTCATATGGAGGTGTAAATGGCTATTAAGACGTCAACCGCAAAGAAAAAGACTCCTGCCGCAAAAAAGAAAGTTTCTAGAATAAAGAAAACTTCTGTTGCAAAAAAGAAAGTTCCTCATGCGAAAAAGAAGACTCCTGTTGCAAAGAAAAAAGCCCCAGTCGCGCTGTTGGGGTATAGCTTAGAAACCATGGAAGCTGCGAAGGAAAACAACATTCCCTTTGTAGCGGTCGTGCCGGAAGGTTTCGATGCGGCCTTAAAAGAAGACGGAATCGATGTGGTCACGTGGGATTTCTCTGTGCGCAACCAAAAGTCAGATCGGCTCCACGAACAATTAGTTATACGGGGAGTGAGCCATGCGGTTCCGCTCTATGAAGAGACAGTGGAATGGGCGGGGCAGCTCAATACGCTCTTACAGAAAGACCCTCGAGCCTTTCAGCGGTCTTTGCTCTTCCGGGATAAAGCCATGATGAAACGCAATGCCCAAATGAATGGTATTCGTGTCGGAGTGTTCGAAGAGATTCACTCGCGAGATGAAGCGTTAGCCTTTTTTGAAGATATTAATGAAGCCAGGCTTCGTTTACAGGAGGAAGTTCCAGAGCCGGTGCATCTCAAACCCTTGTCGGCTGCTGGAAGTGTGGGGCATGTATTCGTTCGAACTCGACAAGATATTTTTGATCTTCCTGAGGAGGCCTTTCCATGTTTAGCGGAAAGTCATTTAGCCGGACAAGAGTTTTCGGTGGAAGCCTTTATCAATAAAGGAAAAATCGAGTTTATGAATATCACCGAATACGTGCATTTGGGATATTCGCAAATCGTGCCAGAGACATCCAAGCTCACGAAGATGCGGCCTAAAATTCGGAAGGCCATTGAAAAACTCATGAAAGCGTTTGGAATTGTGAATGGGATGATCCATCCTGAATATTTTCTGGATCATGAGGGGGAATTACACTTTGGAGAAGTGGCCAATCGGGTTCCTGGTGGCCATATCTTCGAATTAATCCAGAAAGCCTATGGCTTTAATCCCTATGCCGCGCTATTGTTATGCTCAGATCCGACGACATCCAAATCAGTACTGAATAGGTTTTTCCCCAAGGAAAAAGACCATGAGACTTACGCTGCTAATTTGATGGTGTATCCTCGGAAAGCAGCCGTTCATCAACTCGCATTTCCTCAAGAACTAGCCGATCATCCCTATATGGATAAACACACCATGTTCGAACCAGTCACTCCAAAAGTGGCTGAACGTGTCGGATTCGGCAATCATTATGGAACGGTGTTTTTAGCCGGTGAAGATCCAGAGATCTTGCGCGAATTAGTCCAGCACTATGAGGAGTATGATTTCTATGAATGATGCCTCGAAGGATGTGCTTTCGTCTGACTCACGTGCGGGTAGCCCTCAAGAGCGAGCGTTTATTCAAGCCCTTGATGTGCTCGAGCAAGCCGAAGCCTTCGTAAAAGCAAAATATCAAACGGAGGTCTATCGTCGAGCTACGGATCTTTTTGGAAGCGATGAGGGATTGCAGTTCGTTCGACGACAGGCTCATCGTTTTGACTCCGCGGGAGTGTTTCATACAGGGCCTTGGGAACATCCTGAGCGGTTACTCCCAGAGTTGGTTGGAGGGGGTCTTCGTGCCGAAGGCCAGTATCCGTCTGTCGAAATTCTCAGTGAACTGCGCGTATTAGCCATTGCTGCTGGTGAATCGGTACATCTTAATTTTTCTGCGGCCCAGGCGCAGGATTTCTTGCGAACGGTGATGGGCCTCAATCTCGATTTGCTGTATGGTCATGAGACGGAGGAGTCTCGTCTTCGGCCTAAAATCTATGCGCAAGCCCGTCGTGTACTTACGCTAATTGAAAAAGAGGTATCCGCAGAAGGTTTGTTAGAACAGGTTTTGGCTGATATCGAAGCGCGTGTGGCCCAACGTCCCATTGATGTGACCCTCACATTAAAAATGATCGAGCAGGCCAAACATATTCCTGGTGATCACTCTCCCCAACAGGCTGCCAACTTAGAACGATTTCTGAAAGCCGCCGATACTCCCACCTCTCTGGCCCATAAATCCGGTTCTCCTTCCAACTATCGCACCCAACTCACTGAACTCAATCACCATGAATTGGAAGGTGAAGCCAACGTCACAGGCCAGCTCTTGACGTTAACGGGGTTATCTAGTGCATACCACGCGGTACTTCTCCAGCATCTGTTGAAAATCGAGAAAGCCGATCTGCTCGGCCTCGCCCTGAATTTGACCGAAGCCGGGCAAGCTCATTTAGAACAATATCGTGAACAAGTATTTGAGTTAATGCAGTTGACGATTCATCCAGCCACGAGTTGGGTGATTTATGGATTCCAACAAATGTTGGAAAGGAGTCTTCTGACCCGTCCGGAGGTGTCTGATGGATTAATGAAGCTAGCCAATCTTGATTTATGTTCTTCAGCTCAACAGGTGACGAAGAAACATCTGCCTCGGGGATCGAACATCAGTGCCAATGCCGCTATTGTGGGTGGCGCGATTGCCATGCTTGGACAACCTCTTGGAGTGGGACAGGGCGCTAATCCGACTTGTCAGGGAGCGCGGGCGTTGAGTCTGTGGAGTTTGCATGACCCGGGATATCTTCTTCAATTGCTGACGAGCGCTGCACGGGACAATACCG
Organism: Nitrospirales bacterium; assembly: GCA_965223185.1. Classification (GTDB taxonomy): domain Bacteria; phylum Nitrospirota; class Nitrospiria; order Nitrospirales; family UBA8639; genus Nitrospira_E. The sequence continues at coordinate 2,963,944 of OZ244988.1, forward strand.
TCGAAATTTTATTTGAAGGGACTTCCATTTTTTCCGGTGAAATCGGAGGAGGGGTGGCAGAAGGCAAATTTGATCTGAGGCTGGATCCCGTGTCGCGAATTCTTGTGCCGCATCTTGATCGAATTTACGATGAAATGATGCGGCGGGCTGCGTTGCGGGGAGAAGATCCCCACAAATGGGTGAACCCTGCCTTATACGGACGGTGGGTGCCGAACAGTTTGGCTTCTCCATTTAATTTGATTAATCAATCGGTGGTTGGCTACGAAGAATTTCTTCGTTTGTTTTATGCCACTCATCATCCTTCTTACGATGGAGGCCATGATTTGGTCTATCCCAATCCGGTTGGGCTTCTCATTACCAATGTCCATGGACGGTTCTTAGGCTATCATGCGGTTTCAATCCAACGAGTGGCGGAAGACACTGAAGGCCAAGTCCGTGTGTATTTCTTTAATCCGAATAATGAAGGCCGTCAGAATTGGGGAAATGGTGTAGAGCCGAGTGTGTATGACCATGGTGAAATTCCAGGTGAATCCTCCCTCTTGTTCAATCATTTTGCCGCGCATTTGTATGCCTTTCATTACAATCAAAAGGAGGTGGGCGATCCTGATGCTGTTCCCAAAGAAATTGTTATGGAGGTCACAACCCATGCTAAAAATGGCTGGGGGGAAGCGTTTACCTGGTTATAACACCTGTTCGACAGAAAAGGAGGCTTTATGTCTTTTTTGAAAATTCGACAGTCTACGCTTACTGGTGAACGGAGAGCGTATATTCATGAATCAGCCATATCATACGTTCAAGAAATTGTTCCCGATCAGGATATTTCCTGGCAGGTCGGTGTCGAACCCTCCCGGGCGTTGATTTATTTGCAGGATAAAATTGACCCGATTATTTCTTTGGAAAGTCCCGAAGATATCTTACGGCAAGTGAAGAATTCGTCTTTGGATAGTAAAATTATCGATTCTAAAATGGCAAAAAAGCCAAAGTAATCTCCATCCTTAGCGACCGCCAGGTTTGTCTCATTACTGAATCCCGCCATCCTTTAGGTCAGGAACAAGGCCAGAGTCCACTTCTATGGCTGATGGTCACTGGTGCCCTTTCCGGGGGAATGCTTGGTGCCATCGCTCCTGAAATCGCCAAGCATGTTGAAATCCTGGGAGAACTTTGGATTCGTATGTTACGAATGTTGGTGGTCCCCTTAATCGTTGCGTCCATTATCCAAGGGGTTGGATCCCTCGGAGATATTCGCCAATTAGGGAGATTGGGAAGTGTGACCATTGCCTACTATCTGTGTACGACGGGGTTGGCCATTGTACTGGGGATGATTTTGGTCAATCTCATTCAACCGGGGGTAGGGGCGGATATTACCGCGGCCGTTGCTCCTTCTGGAGTCGAAGTCGCTGTGAATACTGGATGGGCCGATTTGGCGCGGGGATTTTTTTCCACAAATTTATTTGCTTCTGCAGCACAGGGCGATTTGCTGCCATTGGTGATCTTTTCACTGGTGTTCGGTGCAGTGCTGACGACGGTCGGAGAAAATGGACGACTTGTAATCAATATGTTTGAAGGCGTGTTTAGTGCCATTATGAAGCTGGTGCATCTGGTGATGTGGATTGGCCCAGTTGGGGTATTTGGCCTCGTGGCTGGTCGGTTAGCGAGTGCTGGCGGAAGCGAAGGGGTTTTGGCGCTGCTGGTTGGTTTGGGGCTTTTTACCGTCACTGTAATTGTAGGATTGACCATCCATGCTCTCGTAAGTTTAGCGCTCATTTTGCGTGTGGCCGGGCAACGTTCTCCATTTGGCTATATGCAGGCTTTAGGGACGGCACTCACCAGTGCGTTTGCCACGGCAAGTTCCTCCGCCACCTTGCCGCTCACGATTGAGGGAGTCGAGCGGGGTGGAGTCAGTAGTCGCTCCAGCCGATTTGTGCTACCAGTAGGAGCAACGGTCAATATGGATGGATCGGCGTTGTATGAAGCCGTGGCCGCAGTGTTTATTGCACAAGCCTGGGGAATTAGCCTGAGTGTGGGTGCGTTGGTGGTGTTGTTTGTTGTGGCCACCGTATCAGCGATTGGGGCCGCAGGTATTCCCGAGGCTGGCCTGGTTACTATGGTGGTCGTCTTACAAGCCGTAGGCCTCCCCTTGGAAGGGTTAGGGCTTCTCTTGGCAATCGATTGGTTAATAGACCGGTTTCGAACGGCCGTGAATGTGTGGGGGGATGCAGTCGGCGCTGCGGTAGTTGACCGCTATGTCACACCCTAATTCAAAAACTTCCTCCACACCACTTTCCATTTCGACTCCTTTTATGGCATTTTGCTTTGGCGCATCATAGAGAAAATCTTTAAACATTATTAGGTGAATCACATATGGACAAGAATTTTACGTACCAAAAAATTGCCTCACATGAAGCCCGAAAAGGCACTTTCGATACCTGTGTGCTGTTGTACTCTGGGGGATTGGATACCTCTATTATGCTTAAGTGGATTCAAGAAGCGTACGACTGTTCCATCGTCGCCCTCACGGTGGATGTGGGCCAGCTCCATGAAGATCTTGAAGCCGTCAAAGCCAAAGCCCTGAAGCTCGGTGCGGTGGAAGCCGTAGTCATTGATGCTCGAGAAGAATTTGTCGAACGCGTGCTATCGCGGGCGATTAAAGCCAACGCGGATTATCAAGGCGGCTATCCGTTATCGACCCCTCTTGCTCGTGTCACTCTTTCGGAAGTGGCCGTTCGGGTTGCCCAAGAACGCGGAATCAAAGTGATTGCACATGGGTCTACAGGGAAGGGGAACGACCAAGTGCGTTTTGAAAATTATATCACGACCTTAGATGCAAACATGAAAGTGATTGCTCCGGTTCGAGAATGGAGCATGGGGCGGGATGAACAAATCGATTATGCCAAGCAACACGATATCCCCATTAAACAGAATAAAGACTACCTCTATTCGCACGATGACAATATGTGGGGCTCCACCAATGAGGGCGGGGATATCGAAGATTATACGTGCATTCCAAATTTACAAAAATTTCTTCAAGTCTGTGTGCCGTCAGAACAGGCTCCGGATCAATCCGAAATTGTGACCGTGGGTTTTCACCAGGGTGTTCCTTGTTCTTTTAATGGTGATACACTCTCCTTATGCCAAGTCATTGAACATGCTAATGAGGCCGGGGCTCGTCATGGAGTAGGAGTAGTCTTTTTGACAGAGGACCGTTTAGTGGGGCTAAAAGTGCGTGGGGTGTATGAAGCGCCTGGTGCCGAAATTTTGATAAAAGCCCATTTCAATTTGGAAAAACTCGTGAATACGCGAGACCTCAATGAACTCAAAAAAACCCTCGACGAAAAATGGGCATATCTGTGTTATGGCGCGAAGTGGTATGATCCCTCTATGGATGCGATTCATGCGTTCCAGGATGCGGCCAATCAACGAGTGAATGGTACGGTTAAAGTGAAGCTGTATAAAGGGAAGGCCGATGTCGTGGCGATGGAGTCCCCGTATTCCTTATTCGATGCCAATTTAGCGACGTTCAATAAAGATGCAAGTTTCAATCAAAACGCCTCGGCGGGATTTATTGAAATTTATAATTTGGCACAAAAAACGTACCGGCGATTGTCCTAAATACTCTGCTTCTGTTTAGGGACATGTCCCTAAGTTGTTGGGCTTTCCAGAACTGATTTGTGGCTGGGCATGTAGCGAGCGAGATTCAAGGACTCCATTCAATTCTCCACCGATCAACAAAATTAGCCCACTAATATAAAGCCAGATAATCAAGACGATCACGCCAGTGATGGATCCATAGACGACATTATAGTTGATAAGTGTCTCAACATAGAATTTGAACCCCAAAGATGCGAGGATCCAAAGTGGTACGGCAAGGATCGAACCCGGTGTGATCCATTGCCATGGATGATCGATGTTGGGTGCCCAATAATAAATTAGACTTGTCGCAAGAAGCATGAAGAGGATAATGGCTGGCCATTGTAAGATTGTCCACCAGAATGTGAAAAGCCAACTCCATCCTGCCGTTTCGGCAATCCATTGACTCAGGGAATCTCCTAAAAGAATTAAGGTAAGGGAACAAATTAGAAACCCTGCCGCTCCGATGGTGAGAAGTATTGCAGTCAGGAAGGCTTTGCCAAGGGCTCTAGACTCTGCCACGTTATACACGGTATTGAGAGTTTGCATAATCGCCATCATGCCCCATGAAGCCGCCAATAAGGCTCCGAGTAAGCTCAAGGAAAAGAGGCTGCTGTCGGTTTCATGCGATGTTTGTCGGAGATATTCTTCGACGAGCAAAACAGAGTCTTGGGGAAGAACCTTATGAAGGTACGACATGAATCGAGGTAAAATCGATTGAATGGGCAACATGCTGACGAGACTTGTAAGACTTAGTAAGGCCGGAAAGAGAGCAAGAAGGAAGAAATAGCCTAATTGGGCCGCCCGCCCAAGGATTTCGTGTTGCCCCGACAATCTCCATACACGTTTTCCGATGTCCCACCAAGAATGAAATCCTGCTTGAGACACCTGGGGAGCTGCAGACTTCACGTTCTTCTCCATAGGTGTAAAAAATTGTCAACTGGAATAGTCATCCCGATGTCCTGCGTGAAATGGAAAGAATTTTTTTGAGCATATAGGAGAGAGAAAATGAGAAAAATGATGTGTTGGTGCTGACTGACGAAACGCTGACAGGATGTCACTTATGATCTCCAAAGTGGTTAAAGTCCTGTTATAACCATTTGAGCCAACGAAAGAGGCCAACCAATAACACGCCTGCAGAGAATAAGCTCAAACAGACAGTGGTGAATGCCCAGGGGTCCTCGGAGCCGGGGATTCCCCCCACATTGATACCCAGTAGACCGGTGACAAAAGTAATTGGAAGAAAAATTCCAGCCAGTACGGTAAGAATATACATGGTTTTATTCATTTGTTCAGATAACTTTCCCGTCAATTCTTCTTGCATGACTCCCATGCGATCACGTGCGGCATCCAGATCTTCCACATAACGGATAAAATGATCCGCCACTTCCCGGATTTTTGCTCGGTGAGTAACAGTGAGCCAGGTAAGGGGCACGAGATGGAGTTGGGCCACCACCTCTCGTTGTGGAGCAATATACCGGCGTAGCGCAATGACCTGTCGCCGAAGGCTTCCCAATTGACTGCGAAGCTGATAGCTAACTTGCCCAAGGATATGTTCCTCCACTGTGTCGATTTGTTCTTCCAATACATGGACTACCGGAGCCATTCGTTCCATGAGGCGTTCCACTAATACCGTCAAAAATTCTCCAGGATTTCTCGGGCCGGAATTGGCTTCCAGGCTTGACCGAATATCTTGAATCGTTTTCAATGGACGATGTCGCACCGTGATGAGGCGATCGGCTGCTATATAAAGTCGAATTGCAATCATATCGTCCGGTTCTGCCCCTGGGTTGAGATTGACTCCTCTGAGGGTGAGAAATAGGCTATCCTCAAGAACTATGATTCTTGGTCGTGTTTCTTCTTCAAGGAGGGCATCCGCGATAATAGGGGTGATCCCACTTTTCTCATGAAGCCAATAATGACTGTCTGTCCCCATGCGGTCAAGGTGAACCCATAATGGTCCTTGTTGTGACGACCATGTATGAATCTCATCCCAATTGAGCGATTGAGAAGCACCATCCTCGCCTAATAGACAGGCGAAAATGAGCCCATGTTCAGTATTCATTATGAACTCTCCTTCAAACTGTGTCTGTAATTGGCTTCCTAACCTATTTTAGAAATCCACAGAAATAGGGTTAGTTTTTCCCAAAAATTTTGCCGAGCAGGATGGTCATCCCAGCAAAGAGCGTCCCTTCGTGTGAAGCGCCATTCAGACCGAATGCCGCACCTAAATCTCCGACGATTCGTGGTGTGAGAGCGTAACTGGTAGAGGCTAGTAATTGAGCGAAGGGTGTAGCGCCTCGCCTCATCGTTCCAGCTAGTTCACCAGCAACCGACCAACGTCTGGTCAGTCCCATCGCCATACTCGTTGCCCAAAATAGTTGATCCTTTCCTTCTTGGCTCGGTGTACTGCCAAGCCGGCTATATCCCAAATTGAGGTCAATGCCTAATGAGCCGATTACCGTACTATAAATTCCGTTTACGAGGTAATCCATCTGTTGATTGCCAACCGTTTGAGGTGCAGTTGGAAGTTTAGCTCCCACCTCCAACCCTAATGCTGATGGGGAGTGTGATAGGAAAGGCATCTTCATCTTGAGTAAGAGAGTGACATCTCCGAATCCGGCCAGAGTTGAGCTTTGGTCGACAGCATGTATGATCACCGCATCCCCGCCAACTAGCATTCCTATATAATCCGAATAGGCCAGTTTGAATAAGTATGGAATAGAATGTCGATAATCGTCTGTGGCTTTTTCTTTTAAGCTTTGCCAGCCCATCTCCATCTCGACATACCCAGGGGTAGAAAGTTGTGCTGGATTTGAGAGGGTAGGGCGATAAGGTGTAGCGTAAAGTTCCTTCCCTGTGCAAAAGTTTGGAGCAAAATATTCCCCTAGAATCAGGATTCCACAGATTATTAAAAGGGGGATGGGAAATGATTGTCCTTTTCTCTTGGTTGACAAAGTTACATAATCCTTCTCTTTTAAATTTTTCCTTCATTTGGCGGTGTGATACCGCATCTGTAAAGGCCTCAGTGATTGTTATTTGAAAATGCTATTAAAAAGAAGCGAAGGGCCTCTTGATTCCATGAGTCATTGATTTAATCACTACAAGAATAATAATCTCTTGCTGAAAAAAATGGTTGCGATAAAGTCAACAATTCACATAGGAGGATCGTTAATCGGGAAAATAAAGGGATCGGAGTCTACATGATACTCGTGCTGGTCATCCATCGTCCGTCAGATAAAATTATAAATGGCAGGAAAACTTCGAAGCCGAAAATTGCCTTGAGTTGATACCCAGAGGCTTAGACCGGTGGCGCTTTAAGATTTCAAGAGGGTTGCTCATGGTATTTGTCAAAAGTGAAATTATCCTGGTATCTCGTGATTGGGGTTATTGAAAGTAGAGGTTATGGGGAAGCTACGGGTTCAGGTTTCTTTTTGTCAGGAATGGGAAGGGTAACGATATTTTTCAACATGTCTATAGGGAATTGAGCGAACCCTTTAAGTCCACCGGTGAGCGATTCAATGGGTAAATAGGTCACTTCAGGGTTGGTTCTCGGTCCTTTCACTTCGAACAAGGCCGTCAAGATTCCCTTTCGTTCTCCTTGCATGAGGGAGCCGAACAGCGGAATATCCTTCAGCAAGTTGGAATAGGCCCCAAACGGGCTCACGGCAACCATGCTGTCGAGATATTCGCTGGGAAGGTCGTACCTGCCGGCAGCGGTGAGTTTGATGACCGGGCTTTTCAGCGCCAAATCTTCAGTAGTGAGCAAGCCCTTGTTGAGTGAGAAGGAGCCCTTGAGCTCATCATACGGGAGCCCTTCTTCCAATAGATTCACTTTGCCCATAAGAAGACTTGGCACATTCAGGATTCCGAGGATTTTTGTCAGCACCGGGCCTGATTGAATCAACCCCTTTTGCAGTTGAACGGTTCCTTCCCCTGTCAAGGAGCGTTGCGTCTGTTCGGAATTTTCGAGATTCATGTGAAGCGAAGTCGTCAAAGACGTTGTTCCGGTCAAAGGCGAAGGGGAAGCAGACTGTGAGCTGAGGAGGCTTTCGATTGGAATCCTTTTCAGCGTAATCTCTCCCTTCCCTTTTTGGTTTTTTTGTGCCCATTGGAGCGAAGCCAATTGCATATCTTCGTTCGTGTTGGAGGTCGTCGTTTGCGAGTTTCGATTACTCCCTTCCACTTTGCCTTTCATAGCCCACCTTGTCCAATCCCAATTCCTTCCTTCAAGTCCCCATGTGATGCCCAAGCTGGAAAGGCGTAGGCGATCATCCCCAATGGTGACGCCATCCGGGAAAATGGCTCCCGTCCCACTTTCGGTTTGAGCATGTACTCGAATATACGGGGGATCAGACCATGAGAATTGCCCCTGAGCTTCGAGTGTATAAGGAGGTATGGATAATATTCCCTGAGTCATTCTGATGGCAGTATTCCCAGACATCGATCCTTTGAGTTTAAGCGTCGCAGGAATACCTAACGGTTTTTGAAATAAATTATTAACGATCAGAGCGGTATTGGTGAAATCGAATGTCGCCTGGTACTCGGGGCGAAATGCCGAGCCGGAAAATGATACCGTTGTTTGTATTGGGCCATTCGTAGAAAATTTTTCACGAATAGCTGGAAAGAAATCCTGAAGATCTTTGGGAGAAAGGGAGCTAATCATCGTGACGTTTGTGGTTTGAGATTCTTCCTGAAATGACAATTGTCCTTTGATATCTACCGGACTCTCCCCTAATTGACCATTGAATCGTTGAATACTTACCCTTTGATTTTTAAAGGAAAGAGCGGCGTTGATCTGATGCATAGCCGGTGCATGGGAAGAAGGGAAAAGGTGAATGTCCTTCAATAATAGCCGACCATCTAGAATTTGCAGTTTAGAAGGAGCGGCTAAAGGAACTTGTATTTGGGTAGAAACATGAAATTGTCCTTCGGCATCATTATAGAGGGATAATTGCGGCAACAACCCTTGACTGCGTGGATCTTTCAACAACACTTGGTGCACATCATGCGCCGAAAATAGTCCTTTCCCCTTCAAATCCATCCAATATTCCGAATTCTTTCTTTCTAGAGTGGCCTCTGTCACAGCAATTCTAGAAGAGGCTATCGTGGCTTCTACTTCCAGAAATCTGAAAAGATCCGACTCAAAAACGATTCCTCCCGATACATTCCTCAAAGGAGGTAGATACGGATCTATCTGAATGGTTGCCTTCTTGATGCGGGCCACCCCCTCGGACAGCAGAGTATTCGCTTCGTCGTCAATCCATTTTACGGTTCCGGTAACAAGTTCTATCTCTCCATCAATTTTTTGTGTCGTCATAATGTTTTCAACTGATGGTGGGAGCCAGGGTTCAGGGAGGATTCTAGAAAGGCGTTGCAGAGAAATGGGGCGAGACGATGCGGAGACTACAAGGTGGGGAGGAGAATTTTGTGGATAAAAAAAATCGACTGTACCCGTGAGAAGCCAATCTCCTTCAGAAATCTGAATAGTGGGAACTGACAATTGCAACTCATCCTCTTGTAGGTTCAGTGTGGCGTTCGAAGTCGTAATAGTGAAGGGCTCAATAATTCCGTGAACTTCCGAGAACTGGAGGGCCGAAGGTGAAAAGTTAATGAAACCTGAAATATCGGTCAGAAGAGGTTGGGCTGGACTAGGAAGGAATTGGCCTTCCTTTACTTGGATAATTCCTTCAGCATTCCATTTTTCCAGGTCGTTAAACGGGATCTGAAGGGAGCCGCGCTTGAGTTCGACGTTTCCGATGACCTTATGCTCACGAAGAATGGTTTGTAATTCTGTCGGCACCCACTCATGAGGAAGGAGGCGGGGGAGTTGCTCTAGAGCTACTGCCGAGGAAGATCCGGATATGTCCATGCGAGGAAATTCATGAAACGCATCCACAAGGTGGCCTTCGCCCACAAACGACCAGTCGTCTAACGCAATGTGAACATTCTCTATTCTCAGGTGGTCGGTGTCTTGTTGAAAGGTGTACGAAATGTTGCCCTGAACATTCGTTTCGGTATGAATCGTTGGTTTAATCGTCTGGCCATTGGCGAACTGGACCAATCGACTCAAGTTTAAGTGAGTTCCTTCAATGTGACCTTGAATGACAAACGTTGGAATAGATGCCATTTCTTCATTTATGGGGACAGTCCCATGGAGATCGTCATACATCAGGGTCCCGTTAAAGCGAAGGCCGGAAGCCATTTGTGTATCAGAAATTTCAGCCGAAAGTTGAATTGCTGAGGGTTCATCTAGCTTCGTCTGGGCAAGTGTGAGTTGAATCAATTCCACATTCAGCGCGAATTTCGTTTGGTCTGAAGATCGACGGAGAAGGTGCAGCCCCCCGTTGCGAATCGTCAGTTCCTGTATGGCAGGCCACGATTCCATGATTGGTTCCTCAGAGGTGGTGGCTAAGGGGACTTCAATCGTCAAATCCGGTTCGTCAACCAAAATATGGTTTACAAAAATATTTCCCTGCCACAAGGATTGCCACCCAATGCCGACTTCAATTCCTTTGGCATGAAAAATGGCCTGGGTAGGAGTCTCAAGGGTCACGCCTTTTACATCAACGGCAGGAAAAGGAAAGAGATCTATATTGAGGGTTTCGATCTGAATAGGGCCACCAATCATCTGTTCAAGATGATCAAGGACAGAATCTTTCACCCATTTGGTGTCGGATAAGACGGTAAGGGCGAAAAACGAGATCCCCAAGGTTAGTAATGCAATACCAAAACTGGTCCACAGGATAATGAAAATCTTGGGAGATAATGATGTCGAACGGAAACGCCCAAACATTATTTCTTCTCTTTTCTGCCCGAAGGTTTCAAGGAGAGAAAGTAGATCGGGCTTTTAGAACGAATCTTCGATGTCAGAAGGTTCCTTTAACGATTTTGAAGTCGTTTCTTGCTCTTCGAGGGGTAAAATTAAATCTGTGCGGTGAAAATCGATAAAAAATAATAAAGTGTATTCATTATAGAAAGTAGAAGCCTGTAACCATGGTGTCGAGCGAATAAATTTTCCTGTTTCAGCTTCGAACACGTCAAGTCGAAACCGGGTGAACCCGGATTGATATTGTGCGGCATACAGCGTGATTTCCGGTAAGGCGAATGGAATGAGGACACTTTGAACTGGTGGCATCCCAAAAAACGTTCGACTCTGTTCGGTGCCCAAACTTTGAACGAGGATTTGAATTCTGTACGTGGCCCTTTGGCCGTCGGATGACAATCGGAGGCCCTGTTCTCCCAGCCATCCCCCTACCGCACCCAGAAAAAAACGTTGGTCGAGGGATAGTCCCGTCGTCTCCAGTTTGAATGTTGAGCCTTGCGGGAGTGGAAGAACGGTGGAATCTCCACTATTGAGACTGCGTTCAATGGCCTGGGTCATTAAAAATTGTTCAATGGCCGTTGCCTCATCCGGCGTCGGCAATTGTTTCATCGCGGCACAGCCCGACAACATAATAACCAAAATTCCCAGTCCTGTTTCATATTTTCCTATGTGAGTTCTCATAAGGGTACAATTAAGTATTTTTCAGACGCATTCTCATTCATGTGAGAGTGTTTCAAGATTCATTTCGTCTTGGACTTCCTCGTGGAATTCGGCGACGACCTTTTCGGCTTGGACCGTATCCCGAACCTTAGCGATATGGAATAAGGCATCCCCTTGATTGACCACCGGTAGACTTGTTCGGCCGATAAGGATTCCAGGTTCTCCCGCTTCCACGTTCATTTCAATGGTGCCCATGGGATCTGTGACGATACCTATATGCTCACCTTTTTTGATCTTAGCACCCAAGGGTAACAAAGATTGAAAGATTCCTCCTGTTGGGGACCTAAGCCAGTAGGATGAGTGGGAGATGACACCGGCATGTTTATCCAAGGTCGGTGGTTTACCAAACATGCCAAGTGCTTGCATGACTCTGATGATTCCTCGGACTCCAAGGCGAATGGCTAATTCGTCAAACCGCAGAGCTTCCCCCGCTTCATACAACATCGTGGGAATCTTTTGGTCCGTTGCTGCGCGTCGTAACGAGCCATCACGGAGGTCAGAATGCAAAACAAGGGGCGCGGCAAATGATTTGGCCAACTGTTCCATCATTGGATCGGTAAGATCTGCCCGAATTTGAGGGAGATTACTCCGATGAATGGCCCCTGTATGTAAATCAATTCCATGAGTACAACGTAATACAATTTCATTCATAAACAGGTAGGCTAATTGCGAGGTCAATGACCCTCTTTCATTTCCAGGAAAACTCCTGTTTAAATCGCGACGATCAGGGAGGTAGCGCGAATGAGCCAAAAACCCGTAGACGTTGACAATAGGCACTGCGATAAGGGTTCCATGTAGCCTGTTGATTCGAGGTGTTTTCAAGATTCTGCGAATAATCTCTACTCCGTTGAGTTCGTCACCGTGAATGGCTGCACAAATAAATAACCGAGGCCCATCCTGTTTGCCATGAATGACATGAATCGGGATATCCATCGGAGTATGATTAGACAGTAAGCTCATGGGCAAGTTTACTGTTTGCCGTGTACCCGATTGAATAACTATGTTCCCAATTTCAAAGGCTTGTCGCGGCTTCTTAGCCGCGCCCGCGCGTTTTGGTCTTATTGGGTTTCGCATTTTTCTCCATAAATTGGATAATCTCTTTGGCAACATCGATTTTTGTTGCCGTTTCAATGCCTTCTAGGCCAGGAGAGGAATTGATCTCCATGACGACGGGACCATGTTTGGAACGAAGTAAATCCACCCCACAGACATTAAGTCCCATGATTTTCGCCGCCCGTGTCGCGGTGGAACGTTCTTCAGGCGTAATTTTGATCACTTGTGCATTGCCCCCACGGTGGAGATTGGACCGAAAGTCTCCCTTTGCCCCCTGGCGTTTCATGGCGGCGATAACTCGATCTCCAATTACTAAACATCGAATGTCAGAGCCTCCCGCTTCTTTAATGAATTCTTGAACCATGATATTTACCTTGACGCCTCGAAACGCTTCAATAACCGACTTGGCGGAATTGTGTGTTTCACCAAGAACGACTCCTATACCCTGTGTTCCTTCCAGCAGTTTGATGACCACTGGCGCTCCTCCAGCAATTTTGATGACATCATCCGCAAAGTCATCGGAATGAGCAAATGCAGTGACAGGCAATCCAATACCTTCTCGTGCCAGTAATTGCAAGCAACGAAGTTTATCACGTGACCGCCCGATGGCCACGGACTCGTTTAAGGGCCAGACTCCCATCATTTCAAATTGGCGTAGTACTGCTAGACCGTAAAACGTCACCGATGCTCCAATTCTGGGAATGACCGCATCATACCCTTCCAAGTTTTCCCCCTTATACCGTAATTCTGGTCTATGTGAGGTGATATTTACATAAACCTTTGTCGTATTAATGATGTCGATTTCATGCCCGGCTGCCTTTGCGGCTTCGACTAACCGTTGATGCGAGTATAGTTTGGGATTACGAGCCATCATGGCAATTTTCATTTTAGACTTCTCCTTTTCTAGGTATTGGTGAAATAATTTATGTATGGGTTTGTTATTATTTCTTATAATTTGAGTCCAAAGGATCGTCCGGGATCAACAAGAAAACGTTCTTTTATAGCTGTTCGGCCCAATAACATACGAAATCCCATTTCATCACGATTGGTTAAAGTAATTTCAATGGGCCATGTTTGATTTCCCATTGTTAAGTGAGTTTCAATGACCACTCGTTTTTCTCGGGTTCCACCAGAATTGGTGATGACTCGAATATCTTTGACTGGACACATACATGTTTGACTCTCGGTGTCATTCTTCTGGTAGGGATGAATGGTGAAACAAACCAATTCTCTTTCCTCTTTTTTACAGACTTCAATGTCAAAGGCATGGATGGCCGAGGTTCGTGCTCCGGTGTCAATTTTGGCCTTAATTCTTTCCACCCCTAATTCAGGAAGAGCTACCCATTCCCGCCATCCGATAATGGGCTTATCCATATTTTCTACAAACCTCCTTCTCAACGGTTACTGTTATGCCAACCCGGTGAAGACCAATGGTTAATAAAAATTGACCAACGGATTACGTTTTGCAATTCCTCGTAAAAGACGCCCCAAAATATCTGCGCCGGTAATGATGCGTTTGTGCTCGGGGGTCCAAATGAGCACCAAGTCGTGGTCAATCACGTCGTCTTCGATATGTTCGGGGTTAACTTTGAATTGCGTCAAAAGATCTCCAAGGGGAATATGCGTTTGGTCAAGAATGACTGGCCTATGGCAATGACGAAAAGGTTTATACTGGTGTTCAACGAGGAGTTCCCGAAGAAACCCATCGGCGTCGATAACCAATTGCGGGTGGTGATCTTCATCAGTAATCACCACCCATTTCTCATTCGACGCATGAATTTTCCTGACGAATGGGTCAGAGGGCAAGGGGGTAGTGATGGGAAATTGAATTTTGTTCCCCTCAAATGGAAGCTGAATGATGCTTTGGGGATGGAGGGGGGATCCTTCTTCAAAAGCAGGAATATCATCCAAATTTAAAAAATTAGAGGCGCCGTGTCCCTCGACTCCACTAATATCCGATTCCGGAGCATCGACATGAATTTGAATTAATGTCTCCAATTCATGTTCTTTAAACCAGGTGATGCCTTCTTTCCCAACGATATGGTCCAGAAGAAATGCTGATGGTTTGGCTACAGGATAAAAGATGAATTGTAATAAATACACGAAGGGTGAAAACCTGGCTCCCATTTGTAGCGCATTTCGTGAAAAATAGGCCTGAGGAAGGATTTCACCAAAGAGAGTAATGCCAAACAAAGAGAAAAAAAAAGCAAAAATTCCGATCATTTGTTTTTCGGACAGAAGGGTCAATAATACATTGACTGCAACGTAACTCCAGAGAAGTGTTGCCAACAGAAAATTGGAATCTTGGCGGAACTGTAATATTCTGTTGGCAAAGATATCGCCTTGCTTAGCTAAGAGTTCAAGGCGAACTCTGCCCAGGCTGAAAAACCCAAGTGTCAAACCGGAGCAAATGGCCGACCCTGTCAAACAGGCGAGAATGCCTACCCATATCAGAAGCGATTGGGTCATGTGGTTAGGCTCTGGATAGGTACAATTTGGCAGACAGGTCTTGTGACAAGGAGAAAAAGCATGTCTTTATTCCAAGAGCTTCGAAAAAATAGTGGCCAGTCCTAAGAAGCTAAAAAAACCGGCTACATCCGTCACCGTTGTTAAAATGATCGAAGATGATTGTGCCGGATCTTGCTTGAGGGAACGGAGAATAATGGGAATGATGGCCCCTGAAAATCCTGCCATGAGCATAGAAATGACCATGGAAATGCCAATGACCATCGTCAAGCCCCATGAACCGCTCCAGATAAACACGGCGGTGCAGGTGGTCGCTGCTACCGCCAACCCGTTGCCGAGAGCCACATACGATTCTTTCAAGGTAACCCGGACCCATTGCGATGGTCGAATATCCCGTAACGCTAAGCCCCGCATCACAACGGCGAGTGCTTGAGCACCGGTGTTTCCTGATTGGCCTGCCACAACCGGGAGCAGGACGGCTAATGCCGTAAACCGGGCAATGGTATCTTCAAATAATCCCACCACGAAGGCCGCCAGGAAGGCGGTGAGCAGATTGATTTGTAGCCAAGGCAATCGTTTTTTTATAGCAAACCAAGGTGGGGAAAGTGCCCGTTCATCTTTGCTGGCACCTACCATGGTCTGCATGCTGATGGTGGCCTCTTCCTTCTCAACTTGGATGATGTCTTGGCTGCGAATGATGCCTAGTAGCCGTCCATCCAAATCGGTGACTGGAATGGTCAGCACGTTCCATTCATTGAAAATTTCCACCACCTGCTCTTGGTTTTCCAGTGGGTGGATTGTGGGTAATTCGCGATGCATTAACATCTCAAGGCTCTTCTGCGATGGCGCTAAAAACAATTCTTGAAGGGAAAGCTGGCCTCTGAGAATTTGCTGCCGATCGGTTATGTAAAGGGAGCCCAGGTGTTGGGGATCATGATTGCGAACCTGTTGGATGGCTTCTTCGACAGTCAGATCTTCTGGAAGGGAAAAGAATTGAACATCCATGAGGAGGCCGACGGAATCTTCCGGATATTCTAAAAACGGTGTGATCTCTGCGGATAATGTGGCAGGCAGGGCGGTCAGTAGGTCTTGACGACGGGTTTGGGGGAGGCGTTGGAAAAGGGATGCAACCATTGTAGGAGAGGTATACCTGATGACCTCCTGAAGGAGATCAATCGGCATAGCCTCGAATAGGCTTGCTGCCAAAGAGGGCACCATCGCAGAGACCAGTTTCGCGATATCCGGTCCTGGAACATTATGTAATACGAATAGAATCTCTTCTGGTGTATGGGATTCACAGGCATGTGCTGCTTCTTCGGGAAATTGTGCAATGAAGGCTTTTGAAATTTCATCACTTGAAAGACTGATTGTCATAGGATCTCCTGTGCTCTTAAGAAGGGGATTTCGTGGTAGAGGCCTCCATGACATCTCCTAGAACAGTCATTAATCCAATCCCTGAAAGGGAATAGGCTTCCCATAGTTGCAAGAGGGCATCGGAAAGGAATTCGGATTGAGGTTCATGGAGTGTCCCTTGAAGAAATTTTCTCAGGGTACGATGACGAAGTACTCCGATAAAAGTCATGTCTGAATCAAATACCGGCAAACTATCGTAGAGCGTCCAAGCGGGGTGCAACACGGCGTCTTGGGCATTGGTTGATGCTGGAATGCCCTTCACGTGAGGGTTCATGATCGTATGGATTGCTGAGGCACTGTTTGCGGCCAAAAGTTCTTTCATGAGTAGAACTCCACTCAGCTTAGAGGGGCGTTCAAGAATGTATAAATAATACATGGCTTGATTTGCGACTTGCGCGATTCGTTGTAAGCCTTCATCTGCCGTAATGTCGCCTGGAAGAGTTAACACTTGCGGATCGGCTAAATATCCGGCCGTATGCTCCGGCAATTGAAGAGTTCTGCGAAGCAGGGCTGACGCATCGGGGTTGAGGAGTTCCAAATAGCGTTCCTGAATAGGGGAGTCGAATTGGCGGAGTATCGCTCGGGTGGTTCGTATGGATAACCGATTGAGAATGTCCGCGCTTGTGGAAAGTGGATACTGTTTCAGGATGGTTGCCGTTGCCGTAGGAAGAAAATTTTCTAAGATTGGGCATGCGAGTTTTGGATCCATCGTTTTGAGAATGTCTCCCGTGGTTTGAGCCGGGAGTCCTTCGAGATGTCTCGCAACTTCCAAGGGATGAGCGTGAATAAATTGATCGCGGAGATGTTGGGCTAAGGTCATGATTTAGGCCTCCACAGGGTCAATAATGCTGGCCACTTCGGTAAACTGTGCGGCAGGAATCACCACGCGGCCTCGTGTGGTATCGAGGACCACGACCATTGGGGTAACCGCCGTGACAGTGCCATAATGGTTCCCCACTTGAATTTTTTCCCCTATTCGTACGATGGGTTGGATGTAGTGGGCGGCGATGAGATTTCTGACGGCTGACCGTGAACCAAATCCAAATGATAATGCCGATCCGGCGATCAGGCCTGCAATGACAATGACAATGATTTGGTTTAAGAGTGAGGTGTCGATACCCAGCTCATTGATTGCTGTGACAAGGACCAGCAAGGTTGCGGCTACATAGACCGTCTGAGCGATAATTCTTCCCTGGCGTATTCCTGAAGTATCACAGGCAACGGTTATGAGATCTCTCACCAAGTTGGTTCCCAAAAGCCCGAGGACTAAAATAAGGGTCGCCATACCGATTTTGGGGAGATAATGCACCAAGGCAGTCAGGGTCTCAGATAAGAGAGATAAATTTAGGGCTTCGGTGGCGGAAATTAGAAAAAGAAGGAAGATAGCCCAAAATCCTAGTAGACCGACAATCTGGGAAATCGTTTTTTTGCTTCCAATTTTTTGGAGGAGTGCCAAGAGGCCGGTACCGCTCAATAAACGATCTACTCCAATAAGTGTCAATACCCGGCTAATTCCAGCCTCGACGACTTTCCCGATGATAATACCCACCCCCATAAGCATGATGGCGCCAAGGCTTTTTGGTAGAAAAGTCATAAACAATGAAACACTTGCTTCAAATGATTCCTGCAAAGTTTTTGTCCACATTGATATATCCATGCTAATGACCTCCTCAAAATTTTTTAGGAAAAATGGAGTGATGTGAAGAAAATATCTGAAAAGTCCAAGTTAGGTTGTTGAAGGTTGTCCGTCTTCTTAGTTAAAGAGCTAGGGATGAACCCGTTCCGCGTCCGACAGAATGGTATTTTCTTCCAGTATGCTAACGCATCTGGTTAGCGCTAATCATCTCCCTTTAAGGCATCGAGTTCTTTGGATGCCTGTCTACTGCTTTTTGGCTTTTGGATCATTCTTTTGCCAAACGGCATTCTCTGGACTTCCTCCGAATCAGTAGACACTCCGATGCGTTAAAATAAACCATAGGAGGACAGGGGAAGACCAGTAGTTCTGAAATAACCATTTAAATAAATTTTCCTATTATGTTAGTTTGATAGATAAAGAGGTTCCCGGAATTCTTTAACTTTCAATAAAAAATATTAAAGTTCTTGTCTGGGGTATCGGAAGGGATTTTGGAACCATAGATAAATTAGCGAAGGTAAATTCTTTCTTTCTTTCTTTCTTTCTGTCCTATGAATTTCCCAGGTGGTTTTTCGCAATTGTCGTAGAATCGGATGGGAATTGCCATTACCTTCGGCCAGCTCGCAGGGGGAATCGGGCTATTCCTCCTAGCTATGAAGTTCATTACAGATGGGTTGAAGCTGGCCGGGGGGAATGCCCTTCGAAATCTGCTTGGTCGCTGGACCAAGACCCCAACCCAAGGAATTGCCTCCGGTTGTCTGTTAACGGCGGTTGTTCAATCCTCTAGTGCTGTGACAGTTGCCACGATTGGTTTTGTGAATGCCGGCCTATTGACGCTCTTTCAAGCTGTTGGGGTTGTCTATGGGGCCAATATTGGCACCACAATGACTGCCTGGCTTGTGGCAATTTTAGGATTCAAAATCAAAGTTGAACTATTTGCCCTACCCATGATTGGGATTGGGGTTCCATTATGGTTTCTGGCTTCAGGGACGCGCAAAGGTGGATTTGGGCAAGTATTCGGGGGGTTTGGGTTATTTTTTATTGGGATTGATACACTAAAAAATGCCTTTCAATCCATTTCCTCATCTTTTAACTTGGCAATGGTCTCGGAACTGGGTATCCCAGGTGTCATAATTCTGGTGGGCATTGGATTTCTCCTTACCGTCCTTACCCAATCTTCCAGTGCAGCCATTGCCATGACTTTAACTGCTGCTAGCGGGGGAGTGTTAGCCTTGCCCAGTGCCGCCGCCATGGTCATCGGGTCTAATCTCGGCACGACTTCAACCGCTTTTTTTGCTTCCATCGGGGCTACGCCGAATGCCAAGCGTGTTGCTGGTGCCCATATCGTATTCAATGGGGTCACTGGTCTCATTGCTCTAGCCATTCTTCCCGTTCTTATTTGGTTTACTACCGAAACTGGAAAGGTGTTGAAGCTTGATGAAACCCCTACCGTGGTGTTGGCCTTATTCCATACTGTGTTCAATGTCTTAGGAGTGCTGCTTCTTTGGCCTTTTACCAAAAACTTGGTGGGGTGGTTATCTCGCCAATATCGGACCGAGGAAGAAGATGAGAGTGTGCCCAAATATTTGGATGAAACGGTTTCTGCGACTCCGGCTTTAGCCATGAACGCCTTATTGATGGAAGTTGATCGAATTGGGGTATTGGCCCGACATGCGGCGGTGACGGTTCTTATGCACGGGAAAGAATATGGGCGAGGCCTCAAAAATCGTGAAGTCCTGATAGCTCAATTAGTGGAAACGGTTGGGCAATTCATTGTGAAAACGCAAAAACTTCCCTTAGTTGAAAAGGATGCCTTGGCCCTATCAGAAATTCTACGGATCTCTCATTACCTGGCTGAAGGTACGAACCTGGTCATGGGGGTGGTAGGACTTCGGACAGCCGGAGAAGCTCTGTCCGATTCATCGGTCGTGCCCCATTTGATTGGATATATCCGAGCCGTGATAAATTGGCTTGTCAAAATTGAGTTGCGTTCCGAACAATTCAGAATCGATTATCTCCAAACGGGTTTTGACTCCGTAGAACAGGAATATCAAGAACTCAAGAAACGTCTTTTGCGGAGTGGAGCGACTGGAAAAATCGGTCCTCGCGACTTTGACCATCTTCTTGATCTTCTAAGCTTATTACATCGTGTTCTGGAAAGACATCTGAAAGCCGTGCGGCTACTCATTCCTTTACTCGCAGAACGAGAGCTAACGGTTCCAAGAGAAGAAATCACGAAGACTTAAAGGGCCTTAAGGTTCGGTACTCTCTTTGATTGACCTAATCTGATCTTAAGATACCATGGTATTCAACTGTATTTCCCATATCGCATACGAAAGGAGTTTGCATGACAGAGTCTAAGCCCGGGTTGGCTCGAAGCGGGAAAATGGAATTCATTAGGATGATTCGGTATAGGAGCGCAAATAAGATTGGGGTGTTAGCGAAATTTTTAACGGCGATTGCCGAGGAAGGAGGAAGCATTGGTGATGTCAGAACTCGGAAGCTAGGGAAGTTTTTTGTTTGGCGAGATGTGACAGTGACGGCACAAGATCGAGAGCATTTTGCTCGGATTCTGAAGGCGATACGTACGTTACAACAAACCAAAATTGAGCAAATTATCGATGAAGTGCTTGAACGGCATCAAGGTGGAAAAATTAAGATGGAAATAAATACTCGGGTAGAGACGATCGGCGACATGCGTGCCGTCTATACTCCAGGAGTAGCAGAAGTCTGTCGGCTGATTGAAAAAGAACCTCGTGAAGCCTTCAATTATACTTGGATTCATCAGACTGTGGCTCTTTTGACGAATGGCAGTCGCACACTCGGATTAGGGAATATCGGCCCGGTGGCTGCCATGCCCGTGATGGAGGGTAAAGCGGCATTATTTAAAAAATTCACCGGGTATAATATGGTTCCGATCCCCATCAATACGGCAGACCCGCAAGAGTTCATCGATACGGCCATGCGTATTTCTCCAGGTTTTGGGGCGATTCATTTGGAGGATATCTCCGCACCGGAGTGCTTTCAGATCGAAGCGGCATTGATCGAACACCTCAACATTCCAGTCATGCATGATGACCAATATGGTACGGCCGTTGTCTGTCTGGCCGCGGTGATTAATGCCTGTCGAATCGTCAAGGTTGATCTTGAAAAGATTCAAATTGGTCAAATCGGTCTTGGTGCCGCTGGAAGCGCAATTGCCAGGTTAATCATGGCGTATACGAACCAACCTGTCTGGTGTTGTGATAACAATCAGGCAGCCGTAGAACGGCTGGAGATCTTTCGGAAAAATAGCGCTACCTTGGAAGAGATCATGGATCGTTGTGATGTGGTCATCTCCACGACCGGGGTTGAAGGTTTGATAGACCCCGCTATGGTAAAACCACAGTCAGTTATTCTTGCATTGACGAATCCTATTCCAGAAATAACCGAGGAACAGGCCCTAAAAGCGGGTGCGGCATTTTATTCTGATGGCCGATATGTGAACAATTTATTGGCGTATCCAGGGATTTTTAAAGGTGCATTGGAAACCCGGGCAACGAAGATTAACGAATCGATGTTGTTAGCTGCCGCAGAAGCCATTGTCGATGCGACTCCGCAAGGGGAAATTGTGCCGAGTCCTTTGGATCCAAGCGTCCACCGTGCGGTGACTTTGGCTGTGGCCAGAGCAGCGATCATCAGTGGAGTCGCCAACAAAGAACTTGAGGAAGAATATTTCGATCCCGTGGAAAAGTCTTAAAGGATACATGCCTGTTGTTTGTACAATTTCTCATTGTCAGACCAAGGGATAATGCTGCTCGTCTTCTGAATAATTTTCTTCAGACGGGTCCTTCTGTCCATCGAGAACCATTCTTTTTTGCCCGCTTGAGATTTCTATCCAAGTTTGGTTTAAAAGTCCACCCTTTCGTTTTTTTGCCAAGATATTTTGTGACAGGGTATTAGGCACTCAGCGAAGAGAGTGGAAGGGGCAAGGGACTTCGAACATGCAAATCTCGTTGTGGGAATGGAATTTCCACTCCATTTTGTCTAAATTTTTTCACGATTGTACAATTGATATCAGATTGAATCTGGCGGCGGCCTTGTGGGTCGCCAACCCAGGCTAGTAGGCGCATATTCCATGCGGAATCTCCGAAACTCATCAACCAAGCTTTTGGCTCAGGATGGGATAGCACAGCTGCATGTTCTTTGGCCGCCTCTAAGAGTGAACTCATCACTGTGTCCAAGTCCGAGTTATAGGAAACGCCCACCTCGATCTCCAGGCGGGTTTTCGGATCTCCATGAGACCAATTGGTGACGGTGGAGGAGATGAATTCGGAATTGGGAACGACTATAGCAATATTGTTGAGAGAACGAATCGTGGTTGAACGGATATTGATTTCTGTCACATCACCTTCGGTGTCGCCTACCGTAATGCGGTCTCCTACCTTGATGTGTTGTTCAAATAACAGCATAAGCCCGGCAATAAAATTGGATGTTAGGTTTTGTAGTCCAAATCCAATCCCAACGGAAAGAAAGCCAAAAATAACGGCTAGCCCACTCAGATCGACTCCGATGACTTGAAAGGCAATGATGGTTCCGACAAACAATAGGAGGTATTGAATGATTCGGGTGGCTGTGTATTGTGTGGCCAGTGGCAACTTTGAACGTTTTAATAATTGCTTGCGAAGAAATCGCCGCAATAGAGAGTTTAAGATTAGAAATACGCCCATAATGACAGCAAAAAAGGTGAGTGAGGATAACGTTATTGGAGTTTGATTAATGGTGAAAATGGGGTAGGTGAAAAAGTGGTCTAAAGTAGTAAGGATAGTTGAAAAATCCATCGTGTGACTCCTTTATCGCTCAATGGGTTAGTGGGTTCAGAAGTATGAGCGGGTTTTCATACAGATAATAGGAAGAAGGGATTGTATAGTAGGTTATATGGCAAGGGGAAATTCAAATATGGTCCAATAGGGCTCAAACATTTTTAGGTGAATATTTTGCCGGGACAATGAAATATCGGTATGTTTCATCCTGCTTTGGTCACCACACTTACTTCTCACTTTTTCTATAAAAATTTACTGGTACACTTTCCTGGATTCTTTCCGAGTTTCCTGGAAGATTGCCAGTGGGTACAGTGCAGAAATCTTTTATTCTTTAGTAAGATGTAGATGTTTTATAGGGACAGGTAAATGCCTAAAATACCAAATCGGGAAGATAAGGAGGATAAGACCACTACCCAGAACCCTACCATCAGTATGGATCGGATTCCAATTCATGATTCGCCAGTATCCGATCAACGGGAATTATTGCGCCAACAGCGGCTGGCGGTGTTGGGTAAACTGGTTGCGACGATGGCTCATAAAATTGGGACACCCCTAACGGCCATATCCGGCCACCTGCAATTGCTCATGGAAGATCCAACTCTGACTCCCAACGTCCGCCAGAGGTTGCAAACAGTATGGAATCAGACCAATCGATTAAATAGCGCCATGCGGGATTTGTTGGATTTCTCCAGGCCTCCAGTTTTAAGGTTTGAACCGGTTTCGATTGTCCACTGTCTGGATCAAACGGCTCAATTATTTCACCCCATTTTCGAGAAACACCGCATCGTTTATACCAAGAATATTGAACCCTCTTTACCGCTTGTCTGGGGGGATTCAGCTAGGCTTCAAGAAGCTTTGGCCACCATCATAGAAAATGCTGTCGATGCCATGCCGGATGGTGGCAATCTGACGGTGAATGCTTGGGAACGCCATGCTCACGACTCAGGTGGACAAGCCCCCATGGTCTGTGTGGAGATCCAAGATACCGGAGTGGGCATTCCTTCCCATCTATTGCCTCGGGTTATTGAACCTTTTTTTACCACGAAGGATATTGGTGAGGGGACCGGGCTTGGATTGGCTATTACGTCTGAAATTATTCAACTGCACCATGGCCGACTAAAAATAACGAGTTCTAAAAACCATGGCTCGAGAGTTGCATTGAAAATCCCTATTTGGAGGGAATAATCGCGATGCCGAATCCAAGTATCCTCATTGTGGACGATGACCAAGATACACGCTTATTACTCCAGGAGATTATGGAAAAAGAGGGGTATGATGTCTTAACGGCAGGGAATGCCAAATCCGCATTGACTTTAGTCGAAACTCGGTCTCCCGATGTGGTGCTCAGTGATATTCAAATGCCCAATATGTCAGGTATTGAATTGCTTGCGGCTTTGCAACAACATCATGTGAACACCCACGTGATCCTCCTGACCGCATATGGGTCATTGGCCTCTGCCGTGGCGGGAATTAATGCCGGCGCATTTGATTATCTGACCAAGCCTTTTGTGTTGGATGAGGTTCGAGGTGCTGTACGACGTGCGTTAGATCATCAGCAGGGCATTAAGGAATATGGGGAACCTCGCAACCAGGCGATAATTTCCAATCCTCTATTGACTTTGCAAGGAAAAAGTCCGGCATTAGTGGGTGTCTATAAAATGATTGCCCGTGTGGCGCCAACAGATACCACGGTGTTGGTGCAAGGAGAAAGCGGAACGGGAAAGGAATTAGTGGCTCGGGCGATTCATGCCAATAGCTTACGTAAAAATGGACCTTTTGTGCCCGTTGATTGTGGAACGTTGACAGATACGCTACTTGAGAGCGAATTATTCGGACATGAGCGAGGGGCGTTTACCGGAGCAGTGGTCCAAAAAAAAGGTTTATTGGAAGCGGCAGCGGGAGGGACTTGTTTTTTAGACGAAATCGGGGATATTTCTGTCGGATTGCAAAGCAAGTTATTACGGGTGCTGCAGGAACATGAAATTCGCCGCGTGGGAGGGATGACATCAATTGATGTGGATGTGCGAATTGTGGCAGCTACCAACAAAAATCTCATGCAGTTGGTCGAGGAGAGGAAATTTCGAGAAGACCTATATTACCGATTGAATGTCGTGGCCATCAGTATTCCTCCTCTACGAGATCGGCCGCAGGATATTCCTGAATTGGTGAACTATTTTCTCGATCGATATGGAATGAATAGGGATAAAAGTGTGAAGCGAATCAGCCCTCAAGCCATGGCTCTCTTGAAACAATATTGGTGGCCGGGAAATGTTCGAGAATTGGAGCATGCGATTGAACGAGCCTGTGTCTGTAATAGTGATTCGGTACTTTTGCCTCAAGATCTTCCTGAAGCGGTCATGCGGCCCCGAGTGAATGCGGCCCCGACTCAAAATGGGTGGAAGACCTTACAACAGGTTGAAAAAGAACACATTCTCCGGGTTCTTGAAGCGTTTCAAGGAGATGAGAATTTGGCCGCAGAAGTGTTGGGTGTGCATCGAAAAACCATCCAACGTAAACTGAAGGAATACGGGCTGTCCTAACTTCTCCTCCCTGGTCCGTTGTCATTTTCCCTTGATCCGAAAATAGTGCTTTCAACTCAAGGCCGTACCGGCTCGTTTGGGATCGACAGTATCCTGTTTGTAGGTTTTGGAATTGTTTCAGCAAAGAGAGATGAACAGGCACAGGAAAATTTTGACTGCTGGGCCGAGTGAGGGAAATTCCTGATATGAAAGGCCATCGTCTTAAACCGTTTGCAATGGCCGGATCAAGCTTTGAACATGAGCTATCAGGGTAATGACATCTAGGGGTTTCAAGAACACTATATTGGCGCCCGCTTGAATGGCTTCGGACCAAAGGTGGCTAGAAGGTTCTCCTGTAATGAATATTTTAGGGATGTTTCGCCACAGAAGGTGCGTTTTGAGTTGATTCAGAAGCTGGAGCCCATTCATGAGAGGCATCTGGAAATCTGTGACTAACAAATCGACCGGTTGATGGTCGGTCAACATTTTAATGGCTATTTCGCCATCACTGGCTTCGAGACATTTATACCCTTCGTCTTCAAAAATGAGTCGTAACAACAAGCGCACTTCGCGTTGATCCTCAACGATAAGAATAGTTTCCATAATTTCTTCTCCCGGCAATGTCTAGAAGGGTTCTTTTAATAATGTCCCCTCGGTCAGATGTCATCACTCATTTCCCCAAGCAAAGTGCATTCCAGCAATTATCGTTGGCCTTGTTCGAAGGCTATTCAGAATTTTTTATTAAACATAATTCTTTTCACTATTTCTTATGAGTTGTTCGGGATAGTCATGAGGAAATTTATCTGGTAAGCGTCGAGGGAAAACAAGTTGTCCCTTGCTTCGACAAAATGTCCAAATTCCTAAACCTAACCTTTTGAATAACATGAAGCTGTGTTGCAATTTCATTGGTTTTTTGGGGAGGGCTGTTATACCAAACTCATGGCATATAGATTGCTCTAAAAGAATGGCTTGTTGGTATTTTCACCAGGAAACATTCTAGAAAGGGGGTGAAGACAGGTGAACACCAATAAGCTAAGTTCGAACAAAGTCAGTCAGAACAAACCAGTTGCGCCTACTATTCAAAAGAAAGATCAACCAAAAGGCGATTCGAAAAACCCCCTCGGTAAACATTAAGGTTGTCCCTAAAAGGCTCAAGGGTCTTAGTAGACCCTTGAGCCTTGTCTTTGGATTTGCCGTACAACAGAAATCCTGAATTTGGAGAAACACGAATCTTGCGATGTTTCTCGACGTGCTGAGGAGATATTTCTTACAAAAATTTGATAAGGTTCTCAGGTAGAAAAGTAAGGGTTGGTGAGGGGAATTTCCAGGATTCGAGGAAGGTGCAAAAAAATAGTTTGGTAGATGGTTTATAACTGTGTGTGAACCCGAAATAAGGCAGCGGGTTCTTGATTGGGATCGAGGCGAATAATATATTCCGATCCCTGAACATCATGACGATAATCTTGAATGAGTTCATGGAGTTGATAGGTAGTTGTTGTGGCAATACCAAATTCTTCGATAGGAATAGTAAGTCGTGCTTCCTGTAGCTGATAAGGATCCATATTGACAGCAAATAAGAGAATATTGTGTTTGTCAGGAGTCATCTTCCCATAGAACAGAATATGTTCATTATTGGATTCATAAAATCTCAAATTAGTAAAAGACTGTAAAGCCGGATTTTCTCGCCGAATATGGTTAATTCGGGTAATATAGTCGCGAATGTTTCCAGGGCGGTCCCAATCCCAATGACGTATTTCGTATTTTTCGGAATCTTGGTATTCCTCGGTCCCTGGAATGGCATGGTTTTCACAGATTTCATAACTATTATAAATCCCATAGGTTGTCGATAACGTGGCGGCCAAGAAAAAGCGAAATTTAAAAGCAGGCCGTCCAGCCTGTTGGAGAACCGGCGGGAGAATATCAGGAGTATTCGGAAAAAAATTTGGGCGAAAATATTCTTTCATCTCACTTTGGGTAAGCTCCATGAGATATTCCTCCATCTCTTGTTTTGTATTTCTCCACGTAAAGTATGTGTAGGATTGCGTAAATCCCGCCTTGGCCAATACCCGCATCATTTTGGGTTTTGTAAAGGCTTCGGCCAGAAATATGACATCAGGATGCTCCCGTTGGATTTCTCGTATCACCCATTCCCAAAAAATGACCGGTTTGGTATGCGGATTGTCGACGCGGAATATTTTGACCCCATGGTGGACCCAAAATAAGAACACTCGCTTCATCTCTTGCCAAATTTCCGGCCAAGCGTCTGAATAAAAATCAAACCCATAAATGTCTTCATATTTTTTTGGTGGATTTTCGGCGTATTTGATCGTTCCATCCGGACGCTGTTTGAACCAGTCCGGATGTTGTGTGACATAGGGATGGTCCGGCGTTGCATTGATGGCAAAATCTAAGGCGATCTCCATGCCATGTTGATGAACGGCTGTATTCAATCGGTCGAAATCCTCAATCGTTCCGATAGCAGGTTCCACGGCATCATGTCCGCCATGTCGGCTGCCAATCGCCCAAGGGCTACCCGGATCTCCCGGTTGCGCCTTGAGACTGTTGTTGCGGCCTTTCCGATTGGTTTCGCCGATGGGGTGAATGGGAGTGAGGTAGAGCACGTCGAAGCCCATGTCGCGAATGATTGGAAGGCGGGCTTCGCAATCTTTAAACGTGCCCCCTTGGCCATCAATGGTTCCTTCCGACCTTGGGAAAATTTCATACCAGGCGCCATATCGGGCGCGTTCTCGATCGACGACGACTGTTAATTCATGCGGATAGGTTGACCACGCTGCACGTTGTTCATGGTTGGATACTAGGGTAGCTAGCTCTGGGTTAAGTGCGATAGCAATTTGTGCTTCTTGGTTAGAGGCAGTATTCCAATGAACTAGCCATTCTTTGAGCTGTGCTTTATCTTTCCCTTTCGCTCGATTCATGGCGTCCTTCACTTGGGCTTCCCCTTCTAATAATTCACTTGCTAAATCGGGGATCACCTCATGTTTTTTGGTAAGTTCAGCTCTCCAGGTGTCAAAGCTTCTTATGTAAGCTCCCACGGTATAACAATAGCGGGTATTTTCGGTGAGAGAGAACGAAGCTGCCCAGCGATCATTATCCACATGATGCATCAACGTTTCTTGCCAATTCTTGTCCCCCTGTTTTTTAAAACGAAGAATTCCCGTGATGATGTCATGCCCTTCTTTGAAGACATCAGCCGTTACCTCAAATGTCTCCCCCACGATCCGTTTGACTGGATAGCGCCCGCCATCCAATTCCGGTTGAATATGTTCAATAATGATAGTTTGTAAAATTTTCGGCAATCTCGACATATAGGACTCCGTGATATTTATTTGAGATATGATGGGGCATTGTGCGCCATAGCGTAGCAAGAAGAACAGTGCATTGATTACCCCGATTCCACAATCTGGAGGATGCCCTCTAATGGAATTTGAACCCAGTCAGGGCGGTTATTCAGCTCATATCCGAGTTCATACATCGCTTTTTGTAAAATATATCCATCCAGTAAGAGCTGGATGTCTTCCATTGAAGGCGGCAAGACCATGGCAATATTTGGAACGGAAAGATAGGCTTTCAGAAAGCTAGTGCTTACCCAGACTTGCCAAAAACGAGACCAGGGTGCCAGCCGAGAGGCATCTTCCGGACGGATGCCAGGGACAAGCCCAATGGATGCGGCTTGGGCCGCATAATGAAAAGAGCGTAGCATGCCGGCAACATCACGCAAAGGGGAATCTTTGAGTTTTCGAACATTGAGTGGCCTGGCCGGCTCGCCTTCGAAATCAATGATAATAAAATCTTTTCCTGTATAGAGGACCTGACCCAAGTGATAATCTCCGTGGCACCGGATTCGAGTGCCTTTGATTTTATGGTCACGTATGGCAAGCAGTCGTTTGCGAAGGCGGCCCTCACTTTCCAAAACCTGTTTGCCTACCATTCCTACCGGACCGGAAAAAGTTTTGATCTGGGTGCGCAGAAGCGGGATTGTCAAGTTCGTGGTTCCGAGCATACTTTGGTACAGTCCGCGACGATAAAAATCTGTGAACGGTTCAGGAGCAAAGTCAGGATCTTCTGAACCTGCAGAGCTGAAGATGACATGCAGTTCTCCTGTTCGCAATCCTAATAAACGAGCCTCCTCTAAATACGGACCGATCCGGTCGTGGGCTTCGGGTGGAAGCTCTTCCCTGACGAGCGATAACAAGGGTTTATGAGGAATCGAGGAATCTCCTATCTCTTGTGAATGCGTGAGTGCTTCTTCAAAATATCGGCTGAGTTCATCGAGGGTATATTGCCAGGCGTCTCCCTCGTTCGGTACGAATTTCTGTAGTATTCCAAGAGTCACGTTTTCCCCGTTGTCCCGCTGATATTCAAGCGTTCCGGCCAATGGGGCTGTATGGGGAAATTGTTGGTCACTCAAAAAACGACCAATTTCTAAATCGGGATTCACTCCTATATCCACACGGCGAAAAAGCTTTAATAAAAATTGGTCGCCAAATAAGATCGAAGAATTACTCTGTTCACCCCGCATTAACATTGGTGTGAGTTGGCTTCCGTCTGTTTGGAGTCGACGGCGAAAGGCCTTCTGGCTTTGCATGACCAGATCTCCCTGCGGCCCGTTAATCCGACGGTTGCGGGACATTCCCGCTAAAAGGGTCTGCTGAAATTCCTGATCTGCTGTGGCATCGATGAGCAATCCTTCGTGTTCCCCATTTTTATTTTTTATTTTTATCCGAGCTATCGTAGCAGGCGATTCCCAGAGGTGGCCGCACAGTTCGGCCGGAAGATATTTTAACGGCAGGAAATAGATTTCAGATTCACCTTCAGTGAAGTCAACACGAATGAGAGCGAGGAGCGCCTGAGGGTTCTCTTGGGGAATAGGGATGACTTCGCTGATTTCGACAGTATGAATGGTGCGAGCTTTCCCACCGAACCACCGTTTCTCGAGTAAATAGCGAGGTATTATACTTTCTAATTTGACTTTTTCCCGCTTGTGGACGAGATAGTCCCAATCCTTTGGAATGGTAAGAGTGGGAAGTTCGGATGCGGGTTGTCCTACCTTGACTCCATGGGCTGCCGGAGAGGATTCCAATGAAAACCAATAGAATGTATGTCCCCCTAATGTGAGCAGATAGGGGAGATCTCCGATCGAGGGGAATTGGCTTCGCCCAAAAAGGGTGAGAGGCTTTCGTCCTTTAAATTCAGATAAATCCAATTCGACCCACTGTGCATGACGGGATAAATTTGCTGCGACTAGGATGGTTTCGTCTTGATAGCGGCGAAGAAAAACAAGGACTTTGCGGTTGTCTGGGTGAAGAAATTCAATGGATCCTCTACCGAATACCTTGTGATGTTTACGGAGGGACACGAGGCGTTTCATCCACCACAAGAGAGATTGGGCGTTGTTTTGCTGGAGATCGACATTGACTGCTTCGTAGTGATATTCGGGATCGATGACGATGGGGAGATACAATTTTTGGGGGTTCCCGTATGAGAAACCGGCATTGCGATCAGCACTCCATTGCATCGGTGTACGGACCCCGTTGCGGTCCCCCAAATAAAAATTGTCTCCCATACCGATTTCCTCTCCATAATAAATCACGGGTGTACCTGGCATGGAAAACAAGAGGCTATAGATGAGTTCGATTTTCTTCCGATCATTTCCTAGGAGCGGGGCGAGCCGGCGGCGAATGCCCAAATTAATGCGGGCTTGGCGATCATGGGCAAACACGCGGTACATGTAATCACGTTCCTCGTCAGTCACCATTTCTAATGTTAGTTCGTCGTGATTGCGCAGAAAGAGACCCCATTGGCATGTGGATGGAATGTCCGGCGTTTGGTCGAGAATATCGATAATAGGAAAGCGATCTTCCATCTGCATCGCCATGAACATTCGTGGCATCAATGGGAAATGAAAATTCATGTGACATTCATCTCCGTCCCCGAAATAGGAGGCCGCATCTTCAGGCCATTGGTTCGCTTCGGCCAGAAACATGCGATTGCTGAAATGCGTGTCCATGTGTTGACGAAGCGTTTTTAAGAAGGTATGGGTTTCAGGAAGATTTTCACAATTCGTTCCTTCGCGCTCATAGAGATAGGGCACGGCATCTAGCCTGAGTCCGTCTACTCCAATCTCTAACCAAAAATCCAAAACTGAAATAATCGCTTTTCGCACGTCTGGATTATCGAAATTTAAATCAGGCTGATGCGAGAAGAAACGATGCCAATAATAGGCTTTCGCAATAGGGTCCCATGACCAATTAGAGGTTTCCGTATCTTTGAAAATGATGCGCGTATCGGCATACTGGTCAGGGGTATCGCTCCAAACGTACCAATCTCGCCATTTACTCCCAGCTGAGGCTTTCCTGGCTCGTTGAAACCAAGGATGTTGGTCGGATGTATGATTGATAACAAGTTCCGTAATGACGCGTAACCCACGGCGATGGGCCTCGCGAACGAAGGCTTGAAAATCACGGCGGGTACCATAGTTGGGGTGAATGTTCGTGTAATCCGAGATGTCATATCCGTCATCCCGTAAAGGAGAAGAACAAAATGGGAGAAGCCAAATTGCCGTGACTCCTAAATCCTGTAAATAATCGAGTTTTTGGGTGAGGCCTTTAAAATCTCCCATGCCATCCGCGTTACTATCACAAAAAGCTCGAACGTGGAGTTCATAAATGATGGCATCTTTATACCAGAGGGGATCTTGATCGAGTTGCTCGCTAGTCATGTTTGGGTCAATCCTTTATGGGGCAATGCTTCATCAATCGCTACAAAAATTCCCTATGTTGAAAATCTATGGCATATACTTCCTGGTTGGTATTTCCCTCTCTTCCTAAAGATGAAGATCCCCGGGATAAGGTTGAGGGGTATTTGGCGAGTTTGTGTTGAGAAAAAATTACATGCCGCCATCATGGGCCGGTGCAAAGTGTTCTTTGGCAAAGGCGATACGGTCATCGATCGACTTGAGTGTTGAAGCATTTTGTTCGATGAATTGCAGACGCGTCAATAATCCTGCACGATTGGCAATTTGAATATTCAATCCAGGTCGGGCATTTAATTCGAGAATCAGCGGGCCTTTATCTTTATCCAGGACTAGGTCTACCCCCTGATATCCTAATCCGGTTAATTCAAATGATCGAGCAGAGAGCTCAAGGAGGGTGTCCCAGCCAGGAATCTGTACATTTGTAATTGGTTGTTCGGTGTCAGGATGTTCAGTAATGATTTCGTTTTTCCAGACTCCGGACAAGGTTTTTCCAGAGCGGAGATCGATTCCTGCTCCAATAGCTCCCTGATGTAAATTCGCCTTTCCATCTGACATTCTAGTGGGGAGGCGTACCATCGCCATTGCAGGGACTCCAAGAAACACAATGATTCGTACGTCAGGGACCCCCTGATAACTGATAGCTTTAAAGACGGGATCAAACTGTACACGATATTCAATAAGGACTTTATCCGGATGGCCCCCAAGACTATACAAGCCACTTAGCGAGTTTGAAACGTGGTGATCGAGATCCTCTTGTGTTAAAAATAGACCATTCGATTTGCGGTAACGTTGGCCCCGTCGCCCAGTAATGACGACAATTCCATCACCTCCACTCCCTTGTGCTGGTTTGATCACAAAATCTTCATAGGGCTTCAACAGGGCAGGCAATTCTCTGACCTGATGCTCGATTTCAATGACTCCATAGAGAGGAGGAACGGCCATGCCAGCTTTTTCCGCCAACAGTTTTGTGGTTAATTTGTCGTCCACTAGCGGGTACAAATGCCGAGAATTATGCCAAAGGGTATAGTGTGCGTTTCGACTGTTGAGACTGAGAACACCAGCCTGAGAGAGTTTTTTTGCAATGGAAAACATACCAGTGATCTTGATTAAGATCTCACTAATGCCTTAAATCGGCGTAATTCCAAAAGGCGAAATCCCGAATAGCGTCCCATCAATAAAGTGCCGGCTAATAAGACCAGTAGGAGTTCGGGGAATACAAAAAGCAGGTGTTCAACATAGGGAATAGACATGGCCAGATACGTCAATACGGCGACAAGAAGACTTCCAATTCCTTGTTGTATGGATTCGCTGGCCCCTCGTTCTTCCCAAACAATGCACATGCGTTCAATGGTCATCGTGATAATCACCATTGGAAATAGAGCCACTGAAAGGCCTCGGTCGAAACCGAGCTGATAGCTGAGAATGCTGAGGAAGGCCATTAACAGGACGACAACAATGAGCAAAGATGCTAATCGAGGAACGAGAAGGAGTTTTAACTGCTCAAGGTAAAAACGAACTCCTAGACCGAGGCTTACCACCAAACTGAATAACGTAATTCCCCAAAGAAGTTGAGTTTCTCGAAATGCCAAGGCCATGAGGATGGGCATAAATGTTCCGAAGGTTTTAATGCCAATAATATTTCTTAGTATCAATAGCAAAAGAGCACCTAAGGGTACCATGAGCAAAATACGATAGACGGCCTGGGTTTGTAGAGGTAAGTTAAATAAAGAAAAATCTAAAAGTTTGGGAATAGCCAGTTTTGTGGACAGAAGTGCCGCTTGAATGGCTTCCTCTTGATTGGGTGCGACAGACACCGAATACTCCAATTTTTTAATGCCGTTGGTTTTATAAAAGGGGTTTGTGCCATGCCACCATTCCACATAATTGTCTGAGACTTCCGGCGTACCCGTATGTGGATCGAAGGATCGCCATGACTGATTGTCATAGACTTGAAACCAGGTCTCCCATTGGACCGACCGTGGTTCCGTTGGTATCCGAATTCCGTGAATGATTCGAGCCGGAAGTCCCGAAGCTTTCAGCACTTCGACCACGGTGTTGAGTTTTGTTTCCATTGAAGGATTATTCCCCGTCAGGACCGAAATGGTTTCGTGAGGGCTGGGATCATGTATTCGTTTGATCAAGGCCTGGACAAAAGATTCGGTGTCGGCAGATTTTGAGAGAAGGTCTTGGGCCAAGGCCTGTGCCGCCTCCAATAAGGGACTTTCCAGAGTTGGTTTGGTGAGGGGAGCCGTTTTGGGTTCTCCAGGAATATGGTCTGTCGGCATTCGGCGAATGACTGCCCGATAGTAGAGAGATTGTTTTCCACTAGCTTTTCGAATAGACCAAAAGGCTCGACGGTTTCCTTCATCGGGAGTTGTCGTTGCCAGACCGTATCCTTGGGAAATAAAATTTTCATCAAGGATGGCATATTCAGGTGTGTTGCGAGGAATATAGATTCCGACTTTAATAGGGTTGTCTTCGGCGGTAAACGTGACGTGTACTTCCAAATTCCAAATAAGAACGGATGTGTCCTCAATGAGTGGAAATTTAAGAACGAATGTTTTATAGGAAAACATCCCTAAGCCAAGTAATGTCAAGCTTAGTGCTAGGATGTATAAATGACGTTTCTTCATTCAGGCGGATTTTTTAAACAGGATGGTGGTTGCGTGTGGGTAAGTTCGGAGTCAACAAGGGCCGCCCCTTTAAGGAAGGTTCGTCCAATAAGCATGGGATATTTAAATCCTGTTCGGTCGGCCAAGTTGACTGGTACGTTTTGTTTGTAGATGTTTCCCAGGCAAAGGTCAAAGAGGACCACGGCACGCTTTTGTCGGGAGGCTCCTTTGCGTTTGATATAAGCATATCGCACGATGGGTCTTTCAAAAGTTATCTTCTCATCTTCTCCTTCCTCCGAGCCATCTGTTTCAATTGAAAAACGGATCCATTCTTTATCGCCCTTCATGAATTCTTCCGCATTGCTGACATTGAGTGAAGAATTGTCTGCACCTGTATCGATTTTCGCTGGAAGGGAAAGGTGCTCAGGAAGAATTTCTACCATCTCAATCCATCCAACAGTCGTTTTCTCTCTCTGAACCTCCGGGTGAGTATTTTTAGATAAGGGGCCGCAAATCAAAACAATCGCGAGAGCAAATACAGGGGTTCCTTGTGGGAGAGTGTTCATTTTTCTATTCCTGATTTGATAGACATTTATGGGAATAAACGTCGAGTTTTTCCCTTTGGTCATGGAAAAGATTTCTACGTATTATAGAGGATGGCGGATTCAGTGAAAAGAGAAAGAATAGGATAGCTTCGTGTTTTCAGAAAGGGCTATGGTCAAAAAACAATAAAGAGAAATTATGAAATCCCAAGGATTTAAGGGAATTGTTTTAGGTGCAGGGTTTGAAATTTGTTAAAAATTGAGGCTTTTAGTTCCTTGATCGTGGGGAATATTGGGCAGGGACATACGAGGGCTAAATTGAAACTCGGTTAAAAATTTTTTTAAAATGGCTTGTTCCAGTCGGGACGGATATTGGGTTGGGCAGATGACCCGAAGGAGCAGGTTAATCCGTCCCGGTTCCGGTAGTTGTATGGTGACCCGAGGTTCGACGGAAGGTGCATCCAACCATAATCGACCCTCCATTTTCCTGAAATAGTTCTTGGCTTCTTCCACATATGGTAAGGATTCTTTTTTCCCTGCTTGGAGGAGTAATTGTTCGGCTGTTTTCCAATCGTCATCGGTGCTGAGTGGAACCGTAATGATATGAAGTCGAAACTCCTTGGTGTACGTTTCATTGGTGAGAGGATGTTCAAAAATAAAGCTGTTGGGAATAACCATCGCACGGCCGGTATATTGGTGAGAGGTTTGGCCGGGTCCAATTTCT
The DNA here is from genome assembly GCA_965223185.1 of Nitrospirales bacterium. Taxonomy (GTDB): domain Bacteria; phylum Nitrospirota; class Nitrospiria; order Nitrospirales; family UBA8639; genus Nitrospira_E. Next base: position 2,999,656 of record OZ244988.1, read on the forward strand.
AAGACGGTCGTGGTCAGAGCGTTATGATTGACCACGTTTCCTCTAATTCCACCGAATTCGATTCGATCACCAAGAACATAGGCTTGGGTAAACACCCGTAAGGCAGTGCCGCTTAAACAGGCGATCAATTCTTTGGTCGCTAATACCAAGGCCACGGCTACGGCAAATATAGATACCGCAAACGTTTGGAGCCTTGGAGCCCAAATGAAAATCATGCCGAGAGTGAGAATGAGCAATAACGAATTGCGAATGCTGACGGCCCAACGTCGACGAGTTTCTACCGGAAGATCAGTAGTTTTTAGGAAAAAATGATGAACACCGTAACGAATAAGGAGGACCAAGCCCACCAAAATGACGGTGCTGAGGCCCGATCGAAAGATCATTTCGCTGCTGAGATTCACTATCTCATTCATAGGTAGAAACAGAGAGAAAGTTGATTGAGGAGAATGTCATATAACGATCCGTTGCTCTTAAAAAGACCCTCAGATCATACTGGATTTCTCCTTAGTGTCAAAGGAATAGTGAAATAGATTGTGAATTTCATCTTTTTTCTAGAGGCTGGTGGCTAAAGGGAGTCTACCGTCAGGATTCGATCAAAAAAATAGCAAACTTTTCATTGAAAGTGATCAGCAAAGAGAAATTAAGAGGAAGAGAAGGAAGTTAACAAATCAAGGGTCATCAGAAAATCCTCGCTGACTGGAGCAATTTGTCCAGTCAGCGGACATTTTGTCCTTAGGACAATGGAATCGGGAGGAATTGTTTCCGTATAAAGCAGATAGATTTTGTTAGATTTTGGCTTGGGAATGGGGCATTCTCGTCATCGAAATGTTCGTTATTGTCCTTCGGTCCCTTATTGGAAGGGTTTTCATCCCTATGTTTTGGGGAATAATGGGGTTCGGGAATAAAAGCTGGGCAACCAGTGTCCATGAACGTCTCCTGTTGTAAGATCAATAATAAGGCACTATTTAATTCGAGGCAAAAATGATGCCGGATTTGATGCTGAGAACATGAAGAATTGGAAGGATTAGCCGTAATTACTTTTTTGATACTCACTACAGGAGCGCACAAAGGCTATAAATAGACGCCGGCTTATGAGACTCTTCGGCTGGCGTTCCGGGTGCCATTGCACACTATAAATATGCGGTTTAAAGGGATGTTCAATAGCTTCGACCATCCCATCACTTGCCAAAGCTGCTGGAATAAAATGTGGGGCCAGAGAACGAATGCCTTGATGATGCTCGGTTGCGACAATTTTTCGCCCTTCCCCCAGAATCGCACTCAAGCGAGTTTGGGGGAGAATCTTCACGGGATGAGAACCGTTTTTTTTCCCTTGGTGATCCACAAAGGGCTTATGTTTGTTGGGATGGATGTGCTGAACTAGGGTTCCTCCCTCCAACACATTGATGAGTTGCATGCCATAGCAAATCCCTAAAATGGGTAGTCCGCGTTTTTTCCCGGCTCGATACAACCAGGCTTCGAATTCCGACCGCTTGGTAAAGGCGACTTTGGTTCGTTTCCTGGCCCGCTCCCCATACCACCGAGGGTCCAGATCGTCACCGCCGACAATGACCAGTCCGTTAATGCCTTCTAGATAACGGACCAATTGCGATTGATCGTGGGCGATGGGTAATAAGACCGGATGGCCTCCAGCTTGGATGATTGCTGCGGCATACCGATGATCACAAAGTAGGTCGTAATTAGCAAAATCTTTTCGCTTGGATATGGCCTCACAGGTTATCCCAATGAGCGGGGCTGGATAGCGTCTACTCATCGATCGATTTTCCTTTTCGTCCCAACCACACACGGTTGGTATTGGGAAACGGCGTGAGTAATTCTCTAGAAAAGTCCTGGAGGGTGTTTCCGCTCAACAAATGCGCGAGACCCGTGCGGTAGCGCTTGGCAAATCGTCGTTGCCAGGTTTGAGGATGTTCTTTTTGGGTGAAGGCCACGGCATCATGGATCAAGCGCGAGCCGTTGTAGCCTCGTTTGAGGAGTCGAAGGACCTCATAGATTTCTTCTGGGATATCCATCTCATCAAATTCTTCGCGATGTTCCCATAAAAAGCGGTCTAAATAATCTTTAGCAGGAATCCATTCTCGTTTCCATGGCAGTTTGGCTTTCATTCCCTTGCTGGCCGCTTCGGTTCGCGCTACAAGATAATCCGCATGGCTCATTCGGTTGGCAGCTGATTTGCCTTTGAGCCATCTGAGACAGACGGCTTTGACCAAGCATAGATTGGCCACAACGTACTCCGGAAGATTCGAGTCAAGGACTCGTATTTCCAATGTAGCAGGTTTGGTTTTCCGTCCTGGGCTGAAGACCAGCTCTCGGGTATTGACGGAAGTTAGTTCTCCACGACGTGTAGGGGTGAAATAGGTGGCACTGCCACGTAAGAAACGATTCGAGGCTTTGGTGGTGACCTTTTTATCCCAAATAGGTGAATTGGCTCCTACTGCAATAAAAAAAGGCAGTTGGTCATGAATGTGCCAACTGAGAGCAGCGGCTTCTCGCTTGGTGAGTTTTCGATTGGTTACTGAGATATGAAGGTGGGTACCGGCAAAGCGGTTCGTCCATCCGCCCACGAACAACGGGATTCGATAATCTTGATCTTCCTCTCGACTCCGATACAGGCCGCGTAAATATTTTCTCAATCCGGCCTTTAGGAGGAAAAGCGATTCTCTGACCGTGACAAAGGGACGACTGTTATATTCACTGCCGATGGAGGCATCTCGCGTAAAGCGTTCCCCTGATTCCGAAAGCCCTGGTCGGGGGCGGGATAAGCGACGTCCTATTTTGTGATCGCTGACGTTAATGCTGTACGCTTCAATCTCAACACCGATGACAATGCGTTGATGAAAGGGGGTTCGTGTGTTTCGTGTCATGCCCATGGATCGATCTTTATCCTTTTCGTTATAAAGGCGTGGTCTTTGGTTGGATTGGCCTGAACTTTATGATGAAGAAAGGAATCTTTGACCACGGTGCTAGAAAATATTCCTTTTATTTGGTTTTCTAAGGTAGCTCAAGGAATTGGAAATACAAGAACCGGAAGAATATGGTTGTCAAGATTAGGAAGGGCGTGATAGCAGAATAGGACTCAATGAGTTTGGGGATAATGAGATTAAAAGGCTCGTTTGTATCATGGACGGGCCATTATATCCTCAATCCTACAAGGCGTCTAGATACCTAGCATCAAAGGGAGTTTGCTACTCTCAAAGGAGTTTGGCTGAATTATAATCATGATCCTTTGCGGATGAGGTACAATGACTATTTTTCCTTCACTTGAAAGAATGTAGGATATCTAGGGGGACTTTTCTGTTTTTCATGGAAACAGGTCAATGGCTATGACCGAAAAGGTTATAGGACTGTGATGCGTGAGTCAGTAGAGGAATTTGCCTCTGCGCCTATCGTGGATATTCGACATGCCACGGTGTGCCGGGGTGAACAGCCTGTATTGCACAATTGCTCCCTGAAAATTGACCGAGGCTGCTCCACCGTTATTCTTGGCCCGAACGGAGCTGGAAAGTCCACTTTAATAAAGCTTTTATCACGGGAACTCTATCCAGTTATCACGCCTGGGGTTGTCGTTCGTCTTTTTGGAAAAGCGAGCTGGAATATTTGGAGCCTTCGGCGTCAACTGGGTATCGTATCAGCTGACTTGCACCATGAATATTGGAGAATGACTTCGGGAATAGACGTGGTGCTTTCGGGATTTTTCTCCAGTGTTGATTTGTATGACCATCAGGTGATCAGTCATTTTCAGCGAGCACAGAGTTATGCCATGATGGAACAGTTAGGGGTTGCTTCTTGTGCCGAACAACCTTTTTCACAGTCGTCAACGGGCGAGCAACGTCGGATGCTTCTGGCAAGGGCCTTGGTACATGAACCGTCAACGCTTATTTTGGATGAACCGACAACAGGGCTTGATGTTTCAGCATGTTTTCAATATTTAGAAATCATTCGCGGGTTTATGCGTGAGGGAGGGACAGTGATCCTAGTTACCCATCATATTCATGAAATTCCTCCGGAAATGAACCAGGTGGTTTTATTACAGGAAGGTCGTATTCAGAACGATGGGCCTAAGGGAGAAGTTTTAAATGCCCATAGTCTTTCAATGTTATTCAACACGCCGATTGAGTTGCTGCATCGACGAGGCTGGTTTCAAGTGATTCCAGCAACCTCTCGCTAATTTAAGCATGGATTACTCGTTGTTACAAAGCGTTTGGAATGCTTGACGGGTTGTTACTCTTTACCGTGTTGGATGTCTGGCGAGTGCTCTTGCCGTTGGGGTTGTTGTTCGTGTCTGTAGGGACACTCGGGTTCCAACGAGTGCTGGGATTTTCTCAGGAAACGGGTTTGAATGAATTTCTCTTGATTCTTATTTTTCGTGTGAGCGCCGCTCTCTTTGGGGTCTTGGCTGTTGTGGGCCTTATTGTTCCTTGGGTCTTAGCGTATCACCTTCCCGAAGCCCACTTAGCAGAAGGGCCATGGGGCTATGAAGAAATTATCGTATCGATCATTGGACTGGGATTTCTCTGGAGTCTGCATCAACGAATTGTTCACACTCAAATGTTGCGCGGGACGATTTTGATCGCCACTCTTCTTCTTTTTGGAGGAGCAGCCATTCTTTGGACTGCCCGATGGGATGTCATGGCAAATGTTGGACATATATCTGGAGGATGGTTTTTAGGAAATTCTGTGGAATGGGAATGGGCTCGACTCTTTCCCAAAGTCTTGCATCTGTTTTTCTCCTCCTTTGTGGCCGCAGGGATGGTCGTCGTGGGTTTGGGTGTGTTTGGAGTATTGAACTCTGGGTCCGAAAAAAAGTCGAGTGTTTCTAGTTTGGAGAAGAATAGGGTTGACCTTATTCGCTATGGGGTAGGGTGGATGTTATCCGGACTCGTTCCTCAAATATTGATTGGTCCCTGGTTGTTTTTACTCCTACCGGAAAGGCCTCAATTGGCACTCATAGAGGGAACAAGTTTGACTTCCATTATATTTTTCTTGAGTCTGACGGTAGCCTTATTGGCGTTAGTTCTCTTAAATGCCACGTTTATGGTTCCACATGTGAGGGGGTTGGTCTGGGGTGGATGGGGAAACGCGGCTTTGGCCCTTGCTATGATGAGCATTGTCCGGTATGAAACTTTTGTGGGCACCTTGTATGCCCATCATATTCCCTTTGCCATCGCTGAGTTATCCCTTTGGCATGTTCTGTCGGTATTTGTGTTGCTGGCCTTCTTGGGAGTCCTGCTTATTGGTTGGTGCGTCTGCCCGGCTGTCTTGATTTTTCGGACTGGGATGCCGACACCACAACTAGACAAACCATGTGAAGGCCACTAAGGTATGGATATGCATATTTCAGAAGTCTTAAGACATCATCATCCTGCGATTAGCTTTGAATTTTTCCCTCCCAAAACTCAGTGGGCTTCTGAAGAACTGTTTTCTTCCATTTCGGCACTTATGCCGTTAAAACCAGCTTATGTGAGTGTGACGTATGGGGCCGGGGGAACAACACGTGAACGTACTCATGATTTGGTCGTCAAGCTTCAACGGGAAACTGATTTGACCATTGTGTCGCATTTAACTTGCGTAGGTTCTGCGCGGGAGGAAATTTATCAAATCCTGGCTAAATATCAAGAGAGTGGAATACATAACATTATGGCTTTGCGCGGAGACCCTCCCAAGGGTTCCTCGGCAGTCGACATTCCCAAGGATGGATTCCCCTTTGCCTTTGATTTAGTCAAGTTCATTAAAAAACAGTTTCCAGCTATGGGTGTGGGGGTGGCCGGGTTTCCCGAAGGGCATCCTGGGACACCAAATCGATTGCTTGAAATGGAGCACTTAAAGCGTAAGGTTGATGCTGGAGCTGATTATATTTGCACACAACTTTTTTTCGATAATCGAGATTTTTATGACTTTTGTGAGAGGTGTGAAGTGGCGGGAATCACGGTTCCCATCATTGCGGGTATCATGCCCATTTCTTCACGAAAAGGGATGGCGCGTATGTCGGAATTGGCTTTGGGCGCTCGATTCCCGGCTAAACTGTTACGTGCGATGGATCGAGCTGAAAATGATGCCGCGGCTGAACATGTTGGGATTCATTGGGCGACAGAACAGGTCCGAGACCTGATTGATCATAAGGTAAAGGGGATTCATTTTTATACTTTGAATAAATCCAAAGCAACCCTCAAGATATACGAGTCATTGGGTGTACAGAGTTCCGAAGGTTTGCAGCAAGCTTTTAGGTGATGCCCAGATATTTCCTATCCCTTCCTTGAATCTGCTCCCTCCTTTCAGGAAAAGCGACCTTGGGTTCCCATTTCGGAGTGTTGCTCATTATGGTAGTCGATGTGTATGACCTTTTCATTGAAAAAGAAAAATATTGGTTTCTTCTGCCCAGAATCTTGGGTATGATGAAAGGCTTGTGAAGGAGGAATTTTTATGAGTCAGAACGCCGGGTTTCAAATTACGTTGGATTTACAGGGACGTCAATGTGTGGTGATAGGTGGAGACGAAGAGGCTGTCGAAAAAATATCTCGTCTGCTCGATGCTGGTGCCAAAGTGACGGTTGTCCATCCCACTTTACATGTGGATTTGCGAAAGCTCACAGCTTCAGGGAGGATTATTCATCGTGGGCGTAATTTTCGTGCGCTGGATGCGCAGGATGCCCTATTGGTTGTTAATGTTTTGAAGGACGATTTGCCATTGGCTAAATCGTTATATGACCTGGCAAGTAAGGAACATTTTCTTGTCTGGTCTATTGATCAAACCGAATATTCCACGGTGTTCATGCCGGCACTAGTTAAACGTGGACCTTTGCGAATTGCCATTAGCACCAGTGGGACTGCTCCCGCATTGGCCAGAATTCTTCGGGAAAACTTAGAGCTGGTCTTTGATGATGAGTTTGATCAATTTTTGGATTGGTTGGGGGCTCTCCGAGACGAATTAAGGAAAACAGAAGCCAATGATCGACGGCGACGTGAACGATTGCTGGATGCCGTCGATGGATTTACTCTAGCTGCCACGCTTCGTTATCCGCAATCCTGGAAATTGTCTGAAAAGACGGAGTTAGACCACGTTGGAAAGGAAGGTGGTTGATGGTCTTATTGGAATTTAGCATGTCTCCTCTTGGCCAAGGGGAGAGCGTGAGTAAATATGTGGCAGGTTCATTGGATATCATTGATAAAAGCGGAGTTGATTATCAATTAAACCCGATGGGTACGGTTTTAGAAGGTGAATGGGATGAGGTGATGGGAGTGGTAAAACAGTGTTATGAACGCATGAAGAAAGATTGCCCTCGTATTTCCTGTGTCATGAAAGTGGATTATCGAAAGGGGCACAAAGGACGGTTGACCGGAAAAGTGGCAAGTGTAGAAAAACATTTACAGCGCACATTAAAAACCTCATCCTAGTACGCCAGGAAATCGTTCGATCTTGCTCTCTTCTGTTCCCTTAGATGGAGCTTTTTCCCCCCGGTTCAGGAGTCAGATGATTCTGCGGGAAGAAACGTGCGCTGAGCCTTTCCCCCAATCCCACAAAGAATTTCGTATGGAATGGTATCCAACCAATTGGCATAATCTCGTGCGGTAATTTCTTGTTCCCTTTGCATACCTAATAAAACTGCCTCTTCTCCGATTCGGGGATGTGGAATATCAGTTACATCCACCATCATCATATCCATACAGATTTTTCCAATAATGGGGGCTGATTTTCCTTGGATAAGCACATGCCCTCTGCCGGTGAGGTGCCGGGGAAATCCATGGGTATATCCGATGGGAAGGACGGCAATCTGTGAGGGGCGTTTCGTGCGAAACAGTGCGTTGTAGCCTACAACTTCCCCAGGCTGTAATGAGCGAAGATGGGCAATATAGGTTGTGACCTTCATGACCGGCTGTAGTTGAATTGTTCCCACCCCGTTGTCGTGTCCGGGCGTGAACCCATAAAGCATGATCCCCGGGCGAACCATATCTAGATGTGAAGTGTGATGGAAAAGAATCCCTGCGCTATTGGCCATATGGTAGAGCGGTTCCTGGACGCCTTGCTCTTTGATTTGGTGAATGAATCCTCGAAACTGCTGAATTTGTTGATTAGTAAGTTCAGGATTAGGGTTATCTGCGTCAGCAAAGTGCGTAAGAAGTCCTTGAAGGCTAATTGCTGGATGTAAAGCGAGAGACTGTACGAAGGATAGAGCCTCTTGTGGCTCAAATCCCAATCGGTGTAAACCGGTATCAATTTTCACATGTACAGGAAAGGGTTGGCTGTTTGAAGGGAGTTGAGCGAGGAGGTGTTTAAAGAAACTTTGGTGAGAAATGACGGGTGTCAAATGATAGTGAATGATGTCCTTGATGTGGTCCGGTAAAAGTGGACCCATAATCAGAATGGGTGATTGAATATGATGGTCTCGAAGATGAATCCCTTCAGTTACTGATGCAACACCAAATCCGAAAATGTCTAAGGGTTCTAACACCTGTGCGGCTTGGATGGCTCCGTGTCCATAAGCATCGGCCTTGATAACAGGAAGAATTTTTGTTGAAGAAGGTATGAATTGGCGAATGTTTTGAAAATTCGTCTTGAGGACGTCCAAGTGAATGCAAACAGTGAGAGGAGTATGCGGCACAGTGGAGGGTCGGGAGGGATAATCTTTGGGATCGCGACCGGTCAATCCTTAGATTGCAAGTATTTCCTCCTCCTTTTTCTTGATGAGATCATCGATTAGATGAATATATTTATCGGTGAGCTTTTGGTTTTCACCTTCGAGCTGACGGAGCTCATCTTCTGTTAAGTCGTTGTTTTTTTGGCGACGTTTTAGTTCATCATTGCCGTCTCGGCGGAACCCTCGTATTTGGACTTTGGATTCTTCTCCGTATTTTTTGCTCAGCTTAACGAGATCTTTTCGTCGTTCTTCACTTAGCGGGGGGATAGGTAAGCGAATAAGTTTGCCGTCATTTGAGGGCGTGAGGCCAAGATCTGAGCTAGTGATGGCGCGTTCGATGTCTTTTATCTGAGATGTATCCCAGGGCTGAATGGTGATTAACCGGCTCTCAGGAATGGCCAAGTTGGCTACCTGCTTAAGGGGGGTGGGAGTTCCGTAATAGTCAATTTTAATGTGATCGAGAAGGCCCAGGGATGCCCGTCCTGTTCGAAGGCCTGTAAACTCCCTCTTTAAATGCTCGATGGACCCTTCCATTCGTTGTTGGACATGCTGAATTGTTGAATCGCTCATGACCGTCCCCTCTACTCATTGTATTGTAGCATTTCTTGAGACTATCGTGCCGATAGGTTGCCCTTCTAAAATTTTTCGAACGTTCCCTGTCGTTGTCAGATTAAACACAATGATGGGGAGATCGTTATCCATGCACAAGGTGATGGCTGTAGCATCCATAACCTTTAAGCTTTTATTCAGGACGGATAAAAATGGCAATTCCGAAAAACGTTTAGCGTTCGGTGTGGTAACTGGATCGGCGTCATAGATCCCGTCCACCTTTGTGCCTTTCATGATCACATCCGCACCGATTTCCATGGCACGAAGCGCGGCAGCCGTGTCGGTCGTAAAGTAAGGGTTGCCCGTCCCTGCGGCAAAAATCACCACACGTTTTTTTTCAAGGTGTCGAATAGCGCGACGTCGGATATATCCCTCGGCTAGTTGCCGCATTTCAATGGCAGATAACACGCGTGTGGGGAGATTACATCGTTCTAGGGCATTTTGGAGAGCCAGGGCATTGAGCATGGTTGCGAGCATTCCCATGTAATCAGCGGATGCGCGCTCCATGCCGGAGGCACTGGCAGCTAGGCCGCGAAAAATATTCCCCCCGCCAATCACGATAGCGACTTCGACGTCCATGGTCATGACGTCTTCTATTTCTTTGGCGAGCGTGTCTAAAACGGATGGTTGAATGCCGTATTCCTGATCGCCGGCTAGCATTTCCCCGCTAATTTTTAAGAGAACTCGGCGGTATTTGAGGGGCATTAGTCTTGGCCAAGTTGATAGCGGGTAAAACGACTAATGGAAATATTCTCGCCGAGTTTGGCAATTTTTTGAGATACCAAGTCTTGAATAGTGACCTTGGGATCTTTAATGAATCCCTGTTCCATGAGGCATTGCTCTTGATAAAATTTCTCGAGCTTGCCATTCACGATTTTGTCCCAAGCCGCCTCAGGCTTTCCGGAGTCTTTTACCTGGGCTAAATAGATGTTTTTTTCACGTTGAATTAACTCTTCAGGAATATCCTCTCGTTTCACGAAAGCTGGTTGTGAAGCGGCAATTTGGAGGGCGAGTTCTTTGACGAAAGCCTGGAACTCTTCATTGCGTGCAACAAAGTCGGTTTCGCAATTAACTTCTAAAAGAACCCCAATTTTTGATCCTGCATGAATATAAGAAGAAATAAGGCCTTCCTTGGTTTCCCGGCCGGCTTTTTTTTGAGCGGCTGCTAAACCCTTTTGCCGCAATAGGTCGATCGCTTTTTCAATGTCACTGGAAGTTTCTTGTAAGGCTTTTTGACAATCAAGGATGCCAGCCCCGGTTTTCCCCCGCAATTCTTTGACCAAGGCGCTTAAACTAGACATACGCATGCTCTCCTACTCGTTGTTTTATAGATTGATGGGTCAACGATGTCCGCACACAACCTAGACAGGCTGTGCATTTTCTGAGGCCAATACTTCTGACGTTCCTGATTCCGATGTGTCGGATGGGATATTTTCCCCATTAGTCGAGGCTTCTTGGCGTTTTTGGCGTAACTCCACCCCTTCGATGCAGGCATCGGCGATTTGCGCCGTAAATAATTTGAGAGATCGAATGGCGTCATCATTGCCAGGAATTGGAAAATCCACTCCTTCTGGGTCGCAGTTAGTATCGACAAGAGCGATGACGGGAATTCCTAATCGGTTAGCCTCTTTAACGGTGATATGTTGGATTCGAGTGTCTAATACATAAATACACCCAGGGATATCCTTCATTCCTTTAATTCCGCTAAGATATTTTTCTAACTTGGCTTGTTCCTTCTTCATTTTCACGATTTCTTTTTTCTTGAGCCGTTCATATGTCCCGTCTGTCTCTGCTGCTTCCAGCTTTTTCAGCTGAGCAATACTCCGTCGTAGCGTTTGAAAGTTAGTGAGCATGCCTCCCAGCCAACGTTGATTTACGAAAAACATGCCACAACGGTTCGCCTCTTCTTCAACAATGCCCATGGCTTGTCGTTTCGTTCCGACAAATAAGACTGACTCCCCTGCGGCAACGGAATCACGGGTAAATTCATAGGCTTTCTGAAAACATTGCAATGTGAGTTGCAAATCAATGATATAAATGCCGTTTTTTTCACCAAAAATATAGCGTTTCATCTTTGGGTTCCATCGATTGGTTTGATGCCCAAAGTGAACTCCAGCTTCCAACAACGATTTAATCGTGACCATAGCGGACCTTCCCACCCCCTTTCGGGAAAAATTGGATTAACAGCAAACGGTTGTTTTTGTTGAAACGATTACGTGCAAATGTTGATTCAAATGGGACCGGCAGGAGACAATAAGACAAGATTGTCTAGTCAGGCAGGTTATTCCAAGTGAAGAGTCAGTCATGAAATATACATAGGTCTCATAAGCATAGAGCTTAAACCAAATAACTCTAGCATAGGATAAAAAACCAATTCAAGCGGTTTCATTCGACTTTTTGAAATTGAATATGAGTCTGATTTTTCGAAAATTGTTCAGGGAACTCCTACCCTTGAGGGCCAATTCTCCTTTTGACTCTATGAGACCTCATGGCTATAGTCAATGCCGTTTTCCAATTTTTTGCAATTATGTAAGGAGTCGTTGAAATGGTTGAAGTCCCTTTAAAACTCTATGTACAGAGTTTATTGAAACATGCCAAGTCGGCCGCTCGTCCGATGGCCGCAGTGCCCCCACAGAAGAAAAATCAGGCCCTTAAGGCCATGGCAAAGGCCCTATCTGCACAAGCATCTGACATCCTAAAAGCTAATGAAAAGGATTTAGAGTTAATTCCCAAAGAAGGAGATAAACTCGTATATCGTGAAGCTGTGGAACGAATTCGTATTACTGATGAGGTCATCCAAGAGATGCAGGAGTGCTTGCAAGAGTTGTTGGCCCATCCGGATCCAGTGGGAGAGATGAGTCAGGCATGGATGACATCCGATGGTTTACAGGTACATCGAGTTCGGGCTCCTATAGGAGTGTTGGGGGTGATTTCCGATAGAAACCCTCTCCTGACGGTTGAATCCTTGGGGATGTGTGTAAAAACCAATAATGTCTGTGTTTTTCGAGGCGGGGCCGAATGGTTGCATACGAATGAAGCCTTATTCCGTTGTTTGGAAGGGGCCGCTGTCAAAGAGGGGTTACCAAAGGGAGGATTGGTTTTTCTTGATCGAAGTTCGCCAGAAGCTGCCTTAGAAGTGGCCCGACAGACTCAATATGTCCAAGCGGTGATCCCACGTGGACGTGCTACATTGCGAAATGGGATTGCCGAGCATGCCCGTGTACCTGTCATCGGATTCGATGGGGGGTTATGTCATGTTTATGTGGATAAAAATGCCGATATTCCGTTAGCTCAGACTATTGTAGTGAATGCCAAAGTCCAATCACCTACCGCGGCGAATGCACTCGATACACTTTTGGTCCATCGGGATGTTTCGCGTCATTTATTACCCGGTTTGACCCGGCGACTGCTTCAAGAATATCGAGTGGTGCTAAATGGCTGTCCCAAAACTGTTTCCATGTTGGGGGTTTTGGAAATGACAGGTCATTTAGGGATTAAGGACGCCAGGGAAGACGATTGGGATAAAAAATTTCAAACCCTCACAATGAATATTAAGGTCGTAAAAGATCGGGAAGAGGCTTTAGAACACATTGCCAAGTATGCTCCAGGGCATACTGATACCATTGTGACACGTGACTATGATTTTGCTATGCAATTCGCTCGAGAAGTCGATTCAAGTGCAGTACTGATTAATGCTTCCACTCGGCTTCATGGAGGAAAGCAGTTTGATCTAGGTCCTGAATTAGGGACTAATAGTCGACGCCTCCATGCCCGTGGGCCCCTCACACTCGATAAATTAACAATGGAAAAATATATGGTTCTTGGGACAGGGCAATTGCAGTTGCCCCATCCTGTTCCTCAAGCCTATCAAGACGCTATGATGTTGTCCTCCAAGTTTTAGTTGGTGTCGTTTTTTTTGATGGAAATTAGTTATTCAGTGATTGTACTATGGGAGATGGAAGAGTAGCTCCCCAGGAACTGAGTGCGTGCCTTCCTTTTTATTTGCAGTCGTGGGGGCTGCGCGAATTTCATGATGAAGACGCCTACTACGAATGGCAGCGGGAGACCTTGTCTCCACAAGACCTGCGGTTATTACACACGTTAGTTGAACAACGACAGGGTGGTGAAAATAAACAGGCCGATATTCAATTCTATGATGTGCTGGCAACCCCGCCCTTTCTTCCAGTTCTTTATTCTCAACGTTTCGATTATTTTCGACAAACTGCTTTAGTTCTCTCGCCAAGGCTTTCATCTGCATCCAATGTTTTAGATTTCGGCTGTGGAGTTGGCATTTTGGTTTGTCTTTTGGCCCAACAACATCCCGAGACGTATTTTGTGGGGGTGGACCGATCAGCCCGTTCCCTTGAGACGGCACAAAGTTATGCCAAGAAAAATCAAATTTCGAATATACGATTTATCATGAGTTCGGATTGGAAGATCTCGCCTGTGGATAGCTATGACTGTATTGTGTCAACGCAGGCGCTGTTTCAGTCTGAGTGTGAACCCGGCCTGCCGAGCCGAAATTGGCGGACGTTTAAGCGGGACCAGATTCTTCTTCGACAAGAAGAGCTAGAAAACCGGACCGGACTAAAACAGCGTTTAGACAGGTTGCTACGGATGTTAGCTCCTGAAGGACGATTGATCTGTTATGAAAAAACCTGGAATCTAGGCCGACGAATATTGTTTCAACGTGCGTTGAGTGCCAGACAGTTATTTCCCGTTTGTACTCCGGTTCTTTGTTCTTATAAAGAATTGGGAGAAGCGAAAAGCGATGGGCCGTTATTTGAGGTTTCTCGTTCCACTGGGCCTGCATTTGTGGCTTGGAATGAGGACCCCTATATTGTCGAAGGAGAGTCTTTGTATCGCTGTGTAGGGGATCTGGCGACACGAATGAGTCAAGCAGTGGATACCCATCAACATCAGAAGGCCGTTCATGGGCAGCATGGGAAGTATGGCTCCTGGTCATTTACCATTGGTCTATGGGAAGAGGTACTGGCGTGGGGATTCTGTGAGACCGAATCAGGTTTTCGGGGAATGTTGCTTGGCAGTGTGAGAGATCAAGATCTCATTGCGCAATTACTTAACAAGATAAAGAATGGCACGAGTAGGGTCTTTGAGGAATTCCTGCAAAGTGGTTGGGACAATGTAGAAATGAATGTCCAAGGGACTTCATCTCCAGGGTATGAAAATCATTTTTCGTCTGCTGCGGGAATTTATGAGGCCCTTCCGCAAAAAATAATTCAACAAGAAGCGACTTTTTCAGAAGGACCTGGAAGGGAAATGCATATTGAAATGGGGCAAACCTTAAAGTTTCGGTATCTCTACTGGGCCAATACCTTTGATCAACGCCAGCTTATCCTAGTAGATGATTCTGGAATGGAAATGCTAAATAATTATTACCTCGAATCGATTCAAGCTGCGCAAGAATCTGCCTAAACAAACCTGCTGTTTTTTTATCCTACCAATTTCATTACATTTCTTGGGCAACAAGAAGCTCAAACGCTTGGTGCTGGGATTGAGCATAGCAGACGATAGTGTTGTAGGTTTCTTGTTGTGTATTTGGAGGAAGTTTTTCCCATTGAGGTGAAAGTCCAATGGTAAGGATTTTCCCATTGTCATATATACCTGTAATTGTGCCTAATTCGAGGAAGGTCATGAGGCGGTTCCCCTGGTCCTGATCGGGGCAAGGGTTTCTCGGTGATGCGGTGATGGGGGAAGGGGGTTGAGGAAATTTAATTGAAACGGTTCCAGCCCAAAGAAATAAAAGAATAATCCCAAAAAAAACCAATCGCATGTACACTCCGTTCGTTTCCCGGAAAGTCTCAGGGAAAAGGCTGGAGGCCGTAAATACCTCAAATGGAGTGTGCAAAATTCCTTGAAATTCAGGAAATTACATGATGCTTTTTGAGAAATTTCCGCGAATGTTTTTGGGGATCGTGGGAATAAGCCGAAATTATGCATTGAGGTCTTTCTTAAGATGGTGATAGGCGTATCCGACAAGTAGCACGATGGGGCAGTAATGTGTGTGTAAATTTCACATAAGATGTCATCCCAAAAGGCAAATACTCATTAAAAGAGAGAATGCCGGTAGCACTCGTTCAGGGTTTAGCAATAACGAACTATGGTCTGGTAATTAGTGGGGAGGGTGATAAGGGAAAATGGCAAGAGGTCACCGTGGAATAACGAGGAAAAGGAGTCCTAAATGATAGGTGAGCCAATTGCATTGTGGATATTATTGGGGACCTGTCTGTTGCACTGGTGTTCAGTGAGTGTGTTAATTCGGCGGGTGCGTGAAACAGAAAAACCATTGGCGTGGAATCTCTTAGGGTTGGCTGTCAGTGTTCTTGCAATGCAGCAATCGTATGGGCTGTATCTTCAAGTAATTGACTTTAATCCACCCTTGCTTAACATATTGAAGGAAATTCTTGGATTCCTAGTAGCGGCCCTCATGTTAGGTGGCATTATTCTGTTGGGTCCAATTCTCAAGATTCTTCAGCGAAATAAAGAATTATTGGCGGTCATTGATGAGCGCAATATTATTATCTGCCAATTCCATGATCGAATTGCCCGGACATTGCGCCAAGTACAAATGGCCATGGAAGTGGGAAAACCGATCAACTTTATTATTGAACAAGTGGCGGATATGTCAAAAATGTTACAGGTCTTTTTAGATGACCTGAAATCTGGTGTTTTATTAGGGAGTAAATTTGAGATAGCCTTAAAAACGCTCGTAGATGATCTGAGTAAGGAAGGAGCTTTTCCCATATCGGTCCAGGTAGATCCAGCCATTGAAGACTTAATTTCCTTCGATCAAGGCTCTGAACTCCTGCATATCTTGCGTGAGGCGGTTCAGAACAGTTTGCAATATTCCCAATCAAAGAAAGGAAAGGTGGCGGTAAGGGTAACCGACACTCAATTATTATTTGAGGTAACAGATAATGGAAAAGGGTTCGAGTTTGATCTTGTGGGGGCTCAAGGGCATGGTTTGGGAAATATGGCCCTTCGTGCGAAAGAAATTGGTGCCCGATTAAAGATCCACAGCCAACCCAATAAGGGGACCACGATTCTCATCGAATTGCCGCGAAAAGAGCGACCCGTAGACGGAAACTCTTCTGTACCGTCTTCGCAACCTTCGGAAAATAAAAATCAACAAGTGCTGGTAGGTTAGTCGCCCCTTCTCAATGGGATACGTTTGAAGGGAAAGATAGGCAATTTTTCAAAACTGGAGCCCGTTCAAGCGAGATTGTCAATTGAGAAAGAGCTTTGGCAGTACAATTAAGCAAAGTTAAAAGGTGCCGTCAGTGCCGTCAATCCAAGTAATTGAGAGGGGAAAATATGGTGGCGGTGGAGGGTCTCGAACCCCCGGCCCGCGGCTTATGAGTCCGCTGCTCTACCACCTGAGCTACACCGCCGCTATTCGTTATGTAATTTGGTGACCGATTTTTATTAAGCGCGTCCGGAATCTATACCATAGGTCAAGAACATCCGACAATTGCTTTTCCCAAAACAGCGTATTTTTTCACGATTTCCTTATGCAGATAGAATTGAATGATGACCACTGATGTGAGTACATCTATCCTCAAACAAGCGGCCCTGGTTGGTAGACAAGCGATTTTCGATCGCCAAATGGAAATCTTTGGGTATGAGTTGCTGTATCGAGATAGCACCAGCAATAGCGCCAATTTTCTAGATGGAGACGAAGCGACGGCGAGAGTTATGGTAAATACCTTTTTGGAACTAGGTATTGATCATATTGCTGGAAACGCCCATGCGTTTTTAAACCTCACCGCAGGGTTTTTTTTGAGCGGCCATTACGAAGTACTCCCAACCAAAAATGTCATACTGGAAGTGTTAGAAACCATAGAGCCCTCGCCCTCCGTGTTGGAATCTCTGACGCAAGCCCGACAACGTGGGTATCAAATCGCCCTCGATGATTTTATTCTGCGCGAATCCCATCGAGCCTTAGTGCCTCATGCGGATTATATCAAGATTGATGTCCTTGCGTTAACGAATGAGGAGTTAAGGGAACAGGTTGCGATGTTTAAAGAATACCCTGTTCGGTTACTGGCGGAGAAGGTTGAAGATCAGGCGACGTATGAGGAATGTCTGGCCTTAGGTTTTGAATATTTTCAAGGGTATTTTTTTTGTAAGCCTCAAATCGTAGAAGGAGTCAGTCTTTCGAGTAATCGTATGGCTGTCGTGTTACTCCTTGCCAAACTTCAAGACCCTCATATTGAACTCCATGAACTTCATGATCTTGTTAAGAACGATATCGCGTTGAGCGTGAAGTTGTTACGTTATGTCAATTCGGCTTCCGTGGGACTCCCAAGAGCAGTGGATTCTATTTCACAAGCCATAGGACTGGTTGGAACCGAGCGTATGAAGCAATGGGCCTCTTTATTGGTACTCGCGCAATCGGGGGATAAACCGTCTGAGTTAATGCGCGTGGCTCTTATTCGAGCCCATATGTGTGAAGCCCTTTGTCCCTTGCTTGGAGTGGATTCGGGACAGGGTTTTACCGTTGGATTATTTTCTATTTTGGACGCCTACTTTGATTGTGAAATGCGGCAACTATTAGCAGACCTGCCTTTGGCCCCGGAAATTTTGGCTGCATTACTCCAAAAAGAAGGAGTGTTAGGGAACATTTTAGAGACCATGCTGGCTTATGAGCGAGGAGAATGGGAGCTTGGGAACGGCGAGGTGATTAAACCGGGGCGGGCCAGTGCTTTGTATTGGGAGAGTGTTGACTGGGCTAATGGGGTGATGGAAACGGTCCTTCGATAATAACAAAGACTCAGGTGCTTTGGTTAACCTTTGGCACCTGGTCTCTCCCTTTAAGAATCATGTGCGGCGTTTGTCGTCTTGCTCTCCAATAAAGGAATTCAAAACCCCCAGGCCCATCTCACCAAGTTCAATGGGTTTTTCTTCCTCCTCAGTGGCAATTTGGTCGTCGGCTTGTTTGGGAAGGATTTTGGCCGACAACTCGTCTTCTAAGGCTTCGTCAGAGGTGTCCATGTCATTCAAAAGAGCATGCATGCGCTGAAAGGCAAGAATCGATCGGGCATGTGAGGCCCAAGAGCCGGAAAACTCGGTATCATTGACTTTGGTAATGCTCGTCCAGAATTTTGACTCTTCAGGCTCGGACATCATTCCAGTCACAAAGGCCTGTAATTTTTCCATCAAACTTTCCTCTGTTTTTTCCAAGCCATCGTATTCTACGAGGGATCGTTCAATAGGACGCAGAGCTAACGTATTCAGTGTTTCTCGCCAAAGATCTAAAGCCTGGGCCGGCTCATTGGAGGGAGATGATAGATTTTGGCGTTCTTGGAGAAGCTTGAGAAATTGTTCCAGGGCCTTCACTTTTCTTCCGGCAAGGCTGCCAAGCGGGATACCCCAGACGTGAGCGATCTCATGGTCTTTCAGAGGTGAAGTGCCTGCCGTAAAGAATTCTTTTTCAGCAATTTTTAGACGACGACGAAAGATAGCCCGTCTTCTCAGTAAGGCTTGAAATTCAAGGAGAAGTCGTTGTATTTGGTACTCCTTTTTTGCAATTTCCTCGTGCTCCCAAGCTCGCTCTAAATTACGAATTTCTTGTCTTAGAAGAACGGAAGGTGCTTGGCTTCTTGCTGTCTTCAACAACTCTTGATCTATTTGCAAATCTTCGAGAAGCATTCGTTCCGCGATACGAAGCTTGCGATCCAGAAGCGTGAGCGATATCTTCAAAAATTCCACATGCATGCCTGGCCGCTCCCGCTTTTGTCGGTAGTAGCCTTTATATTGGTTGGAACGAGACGTCACATTTTGAACGGCTTCCAAAGAAATGGTTTTTCCCAGTGGTTGTTTGCCCGATAAAAACCGTGAGTCAGGTTGATCCGTGGCCATATAATCAATGGCTTCTTGGCTGACATCCACATACTGCAATAGGAGAAGCTGAAGCATAGCCCGGTTTTGGATGGGAAGGGCCTCTAGTGCCGACTCGATCTGTTCGTATGCAAGACTAATGGACATGTGCCGTTCCTAAGGTAGTAGACAAGGCAAAGATCATGACCCGCCTTCATCCAGAGATTCTAAATAGCTGGCGGCATATTCCCTGAGTTGTTGGACGGTCCCTTTGGCGTACAGTTCCCTGGGAATGGGAATCTTGACTAATTCAGACACATTGGCGCCACGTTCAGCTGCCCAATCTTCGTCGACGTATAGGGTGACCGCGCCATCCGGTTCTCGTCTTACGAATAAAACATTTTGCTCTTCTTCTTCCATCGTGACCTTCGAAAACTAGTAAGAAATCACCGGGTTTTGATAGCACACCCTTTGAAGACCTGTCAAAAGATTTGGGGCCTTAAGGATCCTCCTCCTTCGCAAAGTCCAAAGAAATGGAAGATCAGGGGAGATTGCCGACAGGGTTGATGTGCTAGCCCCAATTCCTAGCAAAAAAAACACTGACTATGATTTCCATAGCCAGTGTTCATTCTTCGGAGAAAATAGTCAGGGAGTATGTGAGCAAAAAGACCAGGGTGAGATTAGCCTCCTAGAGTTTCTACCACTTCCTTCATGCTTTTCATGATGCAAGTAAAAATGGGGATGTCGCGTTTGACATACCGACTTCCTTCCGTCCCCCGTAATTCCATGACCAAGTCTAGAAAGTCTTGAGGGGAGTCGGTTTCAAAGGCTACCACAAATTCCTGGTCGTCTAGTCCAAATGAGTAGGTTGTGTTCAGTTTGACAGAGGGATATTTGTGCCCAATTTCGATATGTTCATCCATCATGCCTTGACGAGCAGCTTTTGTGAGTAAATACCATTCCCGGGTTTTTTCAAATGGATAGACAAAAATATATTTGGCTCGGCCTGGGGAGATTTTTAAACGCCGACTTTCTTGACCTTCATGGACATGATTGTCGACATAAATGGAGCGTTTCGTCATGGAAAGATAGGAATAAGGATTGGTAAGATACTGCCCTAATCCGGTCGCCAACAATTTCGAACTCATTTCTTGAAACATTTCCAGATCATAACTAATGCGCCACAATAAAAAGTCGCAATCGCCGCGGATGCCAGTAGTAGTATAGGGAACCACGATGACTTTGCCGCTATATTCTTCCGCAACGCGAACAAACTCTTGCTTGCCCTGATCACGCTGATCTTTTGGTAAACGGCGCCACAAGGGATCGACTTTATAAAAACTGAAATTGACGAATTGCTGTTTGGCAGCCTCTTCGGCACCGGCCATGTTGGCACCTCCCTGAAAAGAAAAACTCGTGTATTTCTAACGACTTAAAAAAATAAAACTGAAGGTATTACCATCGGTACCGTAAACTTGTCAATGCGCAGGACTCTGGAGTGACCTGCCACTTATCGAGAAGGCCAAAACATCAGAGAAAGAAGGAAATGTCGAGCGGGCTGATGTGATGAAAAGTAAAGACCTTGCTTACAAAAACAGGAAAATCCAACAAAAACCCAGAGGTTCTTGGAAATTCATGTGTAACTTGAAATTACGGGTTAGTTGTGTACTGCTTTGTATTTTGGCAGATGTCGTTATGGGTTATTCCGTCAATGCTTTTGCTATTGTTCTGGACCCAAATCCTCAACAGGTTGAGGAAGCGTTAAAGCGAGGGATAGATTTTGCCAAGCAGCATCGGCCACCCAACGAACTCTATTGGCATTTTGGTTCGGCAGAACCATTTGAGCCACATGGGTTTTTGGTCACAAAAAGTAGTGGATTGACTGTCATGGCTGTGCACTTTGCCCTACGAGGGGAACATCCAACGGAAAAAGATATTCAACGAATATTAAAGGAAGATGCCCTACAAGTGGTGGTGACCATTTTTGGTGATTCCCCGAGTGTGGCCCGCGATAGTTATCTGGTCATGAAACAAGGGCAGCAAGTTGTAAAACCCAATCGCATTCGATTTGATGCCAGAGCTCGTGAGGTCGGACACCACTCAGGAAGTCCTGTCTACCAAGCTAAGATTGTTGGCATGTTTCCCTATGGGTCATTTTCACCGGAAGCCTTAACCACCTTGTTGGTGTTTCCGGGCATTGGCGGGGAAATCCGTTTCGAGTTAGATTTGTCTGTCATTCACTAATCGGACTCTTAGGATGAAATTCCCCTAATCTATCATGAAACCGTTACGTGCAGAAATTCTTGCCATCGGCTCTGAATTACTTCATGGGGGAAGGGTTGATAGCAATTCTCTGTTTATCGCTGAAATGTTAGCTCAATGTGGAATTCGCGTCGAAAAAAAAATGGCGCTGAGTGATGAACTTCGTGAAATTCGATCGGCACTCCGCGCATCTGTCCGGCACGCGGATGTCGTTATTGTCACCGGCGGGCTTGGATCAACCCTGGATGATCGTACGCGGGAAGCCGTGACCGCAGCCTTTGGGCGTCCTCTGGCGGTTCGTTCAAAAGCCATGCAGATTCTTAAACGGAAACTTGAAGAACGAGGTCGGCTGGTCACGCCATTATTGGCTCGGCAAGCGCTTTTGCCAAAAGGCGCGACGATCTTAAAAAATCTCACGGGCACTGCGCCTGGTTTTTATCTTCAGGAGGGAAAGGCTCATGTATTTGTGTTGCCGGGGGTGCCCCGGGAAGCTCGAGCAATGATGGAGGGGCAGGTTACCCCGGTTATTAAAAAAAAGTTAAAGACCTCAGCAGTTCTTTGGTGGCATGCCTTCAATACCACGGGTTTACCCGAAACCGACATTCAGGAAACGCTTTGGCCCGTGCTTCAGAAATACTCGTGTATAACATTAAGTTTGCTGGCTTCGGTAAGAGGGGTGAAGGTCACGCTCAGTCGTTGGCTCTTAAAGGATCAGTCAAAGAAAAAATTGAATCGGGTTCAAGACTTTCCCGAAGCCGATTCACTTATACAACAGGTTCGGACACTTTTAGGACC
Organism: Nitrospirales bacterium; assembly: GCA_965223185.1. GTDB lineage: Bacteria > Nitrospirota > Nitrospiria > Nitrospirales > UBA8639 > Nitrospira_E. The sequence continues at coordinate 3,021,812 of OZ244988.1, forward strand.
CTGGTTGTTTTCTGAAGGTGAAACGACGATGGAAGAGGTTGTTGGACAATTAATGGCCGCTCAGGGTTGGACCTTGGCCTTGGCCGAATCCTGTACGGGTGGACTCATTGCCCATCGTTTGACGGAGGTTTCGGGGAGTTCCCATTATCTGGATCGAGGCATGGTTACCTATAGCAATAAGGCTAAACAGGAATTATTGGGAGTTCCGCCTGGGCTCATACGAAAGCATGGAGCTGTGAGTCAACAAGTGGCCGAAGCCATGGCTAGAGGGATCAGGGCCAAGAGTCGCGTACATTTAGGGGTAAGTGTGACCGGAATTGCGGGCCCAGGAGGAGGTTCAACAGAAAAGCCCGTAGGGATGGTCTATATGGCGATTGACGGTCCTCGCGGGCGCCAGTCCCTATGCTGCCAGTTTTGGGGAAATCGAACGGAGATTAAGTTCCGATCCTCTCAAGCCGCACTCAATATGATTCGTCGATACCTGCTTCAATCTAAACGGTAAACACGGCTAAATGGTCCGAACATTTGTAGGCGTCGAGCTCTCGTCTTCCATTCGGGAGAGAATTTCCGCTTTACAAAATGAGTTGAGGAAAACATTGCCGCCGATGAATTGGGTTCGCCCTGAATCCATTCATCTGACCCTGAAGTTTTTGGGATATGTTGAATCGTCGCGTATTCCTCAAATCCAGTCGGTTCTTGAGCCGATTGGAAGATCGCGTAAGAGTTTTTCGATTACGGTACAGGGTCTGGGAGTCTTCCCGCACATCAAGAGACCCCGAATATTCTGGATCGGGGTAACAGGAAAGACTCAACCCTTGGAGGAGTTGGTTTTGGAAATTGAAACGGCATTAGAACCCCTGGGTTTTCCACCGGAAGAAAAGGCGTATCATCCTCATCTGACTTTGGCGCGTATTAAACGAGAAAATAGTATCGTTGGATCGGCACTCTTGAAAGATAAAATTTTAGACCATCCTTACCCGTCCGGAACTTTGAACATCGACCGGTTTATCCTTTTTCAAAGTGATCTTGCCGCTTCCGGCCCCATTTATACTCCACTGGCAGTGGTGCCTTTATCACCAAATGCCCCTGCTCCCTAATCGAAGGGGGGAAGAAAACCATTTACCTGTTTCGGTGCGTCGGGTAAGATAGCCTCATTCTTTTTTCACTGATTTTGAACCAAAGGAATGCCCATGGCTGATCGCACTGCCTCGCAAAAAGAGCCGTCCAAAGACGGCAAAAAACAGGCCCTTGATTTAGCGTTGACTCAAATTGAAAAACAATTTGGCAAAGGGGCCATCATGAAACTGGGTGGAGCCGAAGTGCCGGTCGATATTCCGGCCATATCCACCGGATCGTTGACCCTCGATATGGCTTTAGGAATCGGAGGATTGCCTAGAGGACGAGTGGTTGAAATTTATGGTCCTGAATCTTCCGGCAAGACGACACTTTGTTTGCATGCTATTGCTGAAGCCCAAAAAGCTGGCGGGGCAGCAGCCTTTATCGATGCCGAACATGCTTTGGATATTTCGTATGCGAAAAAACTAGGAGTGCAAACTGATGACTTGTTGGTCGCACAACCGGATACCGGCGAGCAGGCCTTGGAAATTGCCGAAACCCTCGTTCGAAGTGGTGCGTTGGACATTATTGTGGTGGATTCCGTTGCGGCATTGGTGCCACGAGCCGAAATTGAGGGAGAGATGGGAGATTCCCATATGGGCTTGCAGGCCCGGCTCATGTCCCAGGCCTTACGGAAATTGACCGGTGCGATTTCTAAGTCTCATGCCTGCTTAATATTTATTAACCAGATTCGAATGAAAATCGGGGTGATGTTCGGTAATCCGGAAACGACGACAGGAGGGAATGCCTTAAAGTTCTATTCTTCTGTTCGTTTGGATATTCGTCGGATTGAATCAATTAAGGAAGGCCAGGATGTGATGGGCAGTCGAGTGCGGGTTAAAATCGTAAAAAATAAAATGGCCCCCCCATTTAAACAAGCTGAATTTGATGTCATGTTTGCTGAGGGCATTTCCAAAGTAGGTGAACTTGTGGATCTGGGTGTCGAACGACGGATTATTGATAAAGCCGGAGCTTGGTACTCATATAAAGAAGAACGCCTCGGTCAAGGACGGGAGGCTGTCAAAAGTTTCCTGAAAAGCAATCCGGATATTGCGGAAACTATTGCGGCTCAAATTCGAGAAAGCTATGGTCTCGTGCCGAAAGATCAAGATGTTCAGCCACCCACACAGTCTCGAACCGAGGCTAAAAAGTCGGTAGGCGCAAAATCATAAGAGGAAACATTAGAGCTGTATCTATCACGACCGATTGACAGGGTAAGGCCGTTCCATGATTTCAACCTCTTTTGAACTCCGCCAGGCTTTTCTCGATTTCTTTATTGAGCGGGGCCACACCGCTGTGCCAAGCGCTTCCCTGATTCCCCAAGCCGATCCCACGCTCCTCTTTACGAACGCTGGCATGAACCAATTCAAGCGAATCTTCTTGGGAGAAGATATGCCTCCATATGCCCGTGCCGTGTCTATTCAAAAATGTATGCGGGCGGGCGGGAAACATAACGATTTAGAAAATGTGGGCTTTACACGGCGTCATCATACATTTTTTGAAATGTTTGGAAATTTTTCCTTCGGAGATTATTTCAAAAAAGACGCAATAGCCTTTGGTTGGGAATTTCTCACTAAAGTGGCGGAACTCCCAGCTGATCGGTTGTGGATCACGGTTTTTCGTGACGACCAAGAGGCCTATGATCTCTGGCGCAAGGATGTGGGAGTATCTGAAGACAGGCTGGCCAGACTTGATGAAAAGGATAATTTTTGGCAGATGGGCGATACCGGACCCTGTGGGCCCTGCTCTGAAATTCTCATCGACCAAGGCAAAGCGTTTGGATGCGGACGACCCACATGCGCGGTGGGATGTGATTGCGATCGGTACTTGGAAATATGGAATTTAGTTTTTATGCAATTCGATCGCGATTCATCCGGGAAGTTGAATCCTCTTCCCAAGCCCAGCATTGATACGGGTATGGGGTTGGAGCGTCTGGCTGCCGTCACGCAGAGAGTGTCCTCCAATTATGACAGTGATGTGTTTCGACCACTCTTAGAACGTATCGCAAAGGATACAGAACATGAATATGGAAAGGTGACAGCTTCCGACCGGTCGATGCGGGTGATTGCTGACCATGTTCGCGCAATGACCTTTCTCATTACCGATGGCGTGTTACCGTCCAATGAAGGACGTGGATACGTGCTACGGCGCATTATGCGACGGGCTGCACGGCATGGCCGATTGCTCGGAATGGAACGCGAGTTCTTATTTGAATTGGTGCCGACAGTCGTCGCACAAATGGGAGCCACGTATCCCGAGCTGTTACAGATGGCGGATACTGTTGCAGAAGTCGTGCAAGGGGAGGAGGGGCGGTTTATTGGGACATTGGAGCAGGCCTTACCCCTTCTCACGCAAATATTACGAGAAACTAAAGAGCAAGGCAGGACGCTGGTATCAGGAGATGAAGTGTTTAAACTCTATGATACGTATGGCTTTCCACTGGACTTAGTGGAGGATGCAGCGAAAGATGAAGGTCTGCAATTAGATCATGCAGGCTATACCCGGGCTCTGGAAGAACAACGAGAGCGGGCTCGAAAGACAGCCAAATTCACCTCCACTGCTTCTCCATCAGAATTGATAAAAGCCATCGATCAATTTCCCGTGACGCAATTCCTCGGCTATACCCAACAACAGTCTCAAGGTACGTTGCTGGCGATGCTGAAGGATGATCATGTCATCGGGGAAGCTCATCAAGGGGATGAAGTTGAATTTTTACTGGACGTCACACCATTTTATCCTGAAGGCGGCGGGCAGGTTGGGGATCATGGGACGCTGGTCGGGCCTTCGGCTCGAATTCGTGTTCTTGATACGACGAAATTGGCCAAAGGCTGGTTTCTCCATAAGGGACAGGTGACGGAGGGAAGCATTCGGACCGGAGATCATGTCACCGCCACTGTCAATAGCGCGTTGCGAGCTGATGCCGCACGCAATCATACTGCGACACATTTGATGCATGCAGCCTTGCGGGAAATTCTAGGCCCCCATGTCAAGCAGCATGGATCCTTAGTCGCTCCGAAACGGCTGCGGTTTGATTTCTCCCATTTTAAAGGTTTGAGTGCTCGGCAGATGGAAGATATCGAGAATCTGGTCAATGAACAAATCCGACAGAACACGATCGTGCATTCCGAAGAAATGGGCATTCAAGATGCCTTGGGACGCGGAGCGCTGGCGTTCTTTGGCGATAAATATGGAGATCAGGTACGCGTCGTTGAAATTGGCGAATTTAGCAAGGAGTTATGCGGCGGAACGCATTGTCAGCGAACGGGAGATGTCGGACTCTTTCGGTTAATCTCCGAAGGAGGAGTGGCCGCAGGGGTTCGCCGGATCGAAGCCCTCACTGGGGAAGGTGCCCTCCAGTATGAACAAAAGCGAAATGAGGAATGGAGAGAGTTAGCGGGCTTGCTCAAAACCAGCCCTCAGGAGGTGGTCGAAAAAACAAAAAAATTGTTGAGCACACTGAAAGATACCGAGCGGGCGCTCGAACAAGCCAAGCAAAAAGCTCTCGACAATCAAGGTGTGGGCCAGGAAGCAGCGATTCGAGAAGTAAAAGGCGTGGCAATTCTTGTGCAACGGATTGATGGACTCAACATGCAGGAACTGCGGACTTTTTCTGATAAACTACGAAATAAGGTGACGTCCGGCTTGTTGGCATTAGGGTCGGTTCTGGATGGCAAAGTCGCCTTGTTGGTCATTGTAGGGAAGGATCTCAGTAAGCAATTGCCGGCAGGTAAGGTTGTGCAGCATCTTGCGCAATTTGTGGGTGGATCCGGCGGAGGACGGCCGGACATGGCTCAAGCAGGAGGCAATCAGCCGGAACATCTCGATCATGCGTTAGAGCAGGTCTATGAATATGTCGCCTCCCAATTAGATTGATCGCGAATAGGCGGAGTTAGACTCCGTTATTTTTTCATCAAACTTCCCCCATGTTGAACCGAGAAGGATTTCATGGAGTATCAGGGAGGCTAAGATGAGGCTATTCAAAAAACTAGTCCTGGTAGGGCTCCTGGCCGGAATCATTGGATTGGGCGGTCTCTTGATTTTTGTGGAGTCCAATCGGCCCTTTGGTGCGTCAGCGCCGGTAAAACTTATCGATATACCTCCCGGTACGGCATTCAGCCAGGTTTCCCATATCCTTCATCAAAAAACACTTCTGGGCTCCGAATGGTTTTTCCAAGTATTGGGGCGGGTTCAACGGCTTGATCGAAAAATTATTCCGGGTGAATATGAACTCCATGCCGGCATGCGGCCCACAGATATATTGGCTAAGTTAGTCGCAGGGGACGTGTATCAGCATTCGGTGACCATTCCGGAGGGTTATAATGTCGTACAAATCGCCGATATGCTCGATCAGAAAGGGTTAGCCGATAAACAGGACATACTTCGCCTCAGTAAAGATCACGAGTTTATCGACAGTGTGAAGATCAAGGCCCCTACGCTGGAGGGATATCTGTTTCCTGATACCTATCGGTTTGCACGGTATACTCCGCCGGAATTTATCGTCCGCACCTTTATCAATCGGTTCAACGAAATGGTGACGCCTGAAATACAAGCGCAAGCCAAGACAATGGGGATGACCCTCCAAGAAGTCCTGACTCTAGCTTCTGTCGTAGAAAAAGAAACCGGATTAGCCTCTGAACGACCGCTGGTGTCCGGCGTCTTTCATAACCGCTTGAGAAAAAATATTCCGCTCCAAAGCGATCCGACGGTGATCTATGCCTTAGAATACTTTGACGGCAATATTCGTAAAGCCGATTTATCCGTCCAGAGTCCGTATAATACTTATGTGGTCCGCGGCCTGCCTCCAGGCCCGATTGCTAATCCGGGGCTCGCGGCGATTCAAGCTGCTCTCCATCCAACTCCGAGTGATTTTGTTTATTTTGTCTCCCGCAATGATGGGAGCCATAAATTTTCAGCCACGTTAGCCGAACACAATAAAGCTGTAGATAAATACCAACGCCGCGTTAGAACCAAGCAGCCCTCCTAAGTCAAAGCCAATCAACTTTTCGAAAATCATTCTTCTTGCGAACACTTGCCTCTTGAGGGCGAGGGGAGGCGTGGAAAGTAGCAGAGTGTTTCCCAGTTTTGATCTAGAAACGCAGAGAGAGTCTGAGAAAAACTATGTCCGATAAGTTAGAGAGAAAGAATCTAGATCTATCTAGAGGGAAGGAAAATTTTTCAGGCCGAAAACGTGAAAAGTTGGATGAAGAAAATGGGGCTATGGTGCGGGGCAACTACCATCATCAACGTGAACTAATCCCCACATATTTATCGCTCCAACATCCTCATTGGATAAAACCAAATCAATGGTGGCTCCGGTAGCCACCATTCCGACTGTAGCCGCTACGCCTAAATCGGGGATTAAGGATGCTGCTGTTGTGGCAATGAGGGTCCCAGCTTTGAGCACATTATTCATGGTAGAGCGTACACATATATCTGCCCGGTCTCGAACAATAGAATGGGGTCCTGCTTTAATTTCCACCGGCATATGTTCGCACGCACTTTCCCAGCTATATCCTGGGGGAATGCCCCACAGGACAGATGCATATTGTCTCAGGTCTTTTGCCCCTGCCGGCGTTCCCTGTGCACTTAATGAAAGGTTTACATGGACACAGCCATTGTCTTTCCAGGCTCCCCAATTCAAATTAGTATAGTTGATAGTGCAGGAGGTATCGTCAATATCAAACTCTCCCCAGACGCCTGTGCTCATCCCAAGAGTTTTGGCTTCTTTGCAGCGGTCTGGTCTGGACGACTGGGGATTTTCTCCTTTTGATATGGTCAAGCGATCGATCAACGCTTTTGGATAGGAACCCCTGTGAAATGGAGCCCCTTCAGAAGCGGAACATGCCTCCTTCCAAGACATCCCTCCTGGAATTCCATGCAAAACTGATGACCATTGTCTTTTTCCAGGTTGGGTACAATGGTCTTTTTTAAAAGCTCCCCATTTCATTTGTGGGGCAGAGCGTTCACGGATACAAGTTCGATCAGGAATGTCTATCTCCCCCCACATCATGCCCTTGTTAATGCATCGAGATGGGCGAGCAAGGTTAGGGTCGCGTGGCAAACCCCGAATTCCCTTTTGGGCGTTGACTGGAGTGGCCCGACAAGTGATTTCCCAAGAATGTCCAAAGGGGATCTGTTCAAGGACAGACGAATATTGGCGATAGCCTGGTTTGGAGCAATGATCTTTTTTCCATTTTCCCCATTTAGGCTCTGCATGGCTTAACCCAGGATTCACTATGAGCAGGGCCAGAGTTAATAAAAATAACTCGAAATATTTTTTCACTGTACTATGTGATTGAAACACGTGATTTTTCTCTCATTGGATAATGTTAAGACTATGACACAATATGAAACGTGAAAGCGAATATAAAAAAGGAGCACCCTACGCTTTCTATAAACATGCTGCTTCTTAACGCGGTGTTGGTGTGTGGGACCTCCACTCGGAGGAGGGAAAAATGGAAGGTGACTTTCTGCCGGGGGTTTGGTTGAATAGTAAGGGCTTATTTTGAGGAGGAGGGAATGGATATTAAGCAGAATCTTTTGCGGTTGGGGGTGACGTTACCTCAGGCCCCGCGACCGGTCGGTTCCTATGTGCCAGCCTGCCAGGCAGGTGATTTGGTATTTGTCAGCGGCGTATTACCCTTCCAGGAAGGAAAAATTCTTCAGCCGGGAAAAGTGGGGCGAGAGTTATCGATTGATCAAGGCAAAGCCAATGCCCGCATCGCGGCCATCAATGCCTTGGCCATTTTACAGCAAGAACTCGGTGATTTATCCCGTGTGAAGCGGGTGGTGCGCCTGACGGGCCATGTTGCATCGGAAGAAGGATTTGGGGATCAACCGGCAGTGATCAACGGAGCCTCGGATTTTCTTGTCGAAGCCTTTGGCGAGATAGGGCGACATGCGCGGTTAGCGCTTGGAGCGTACGAGTTGCCCTTGCATGCTCCAATCGAACTGGAACTCATCGTTCAGGTCTTCTTGCCCTAATTTGATACACTGGAAAAAACATTGTCCGTGGGGAGGAGGGGAGTCCCCCTCGTAAATTGATGCCTCATAGAGATTGATCATGAAGCTTTTGACATTAATTTCCCCCATCATTGCCTGGGGTCTTGTGTGTGTCCTAGACCAAACAACATTCGCACAACAGCCGGTACTGCCTACTGAGCAACAACCGACGATTCAGGTCATTGTGCAAGCCTCTACATGGAAAACACGAGGCCGATTGCTCTATGACATTGAAGGGTCCATTTTCAAAAAGCTTTCCTTGGCAGGGTTTCAGACCGTTCGTGATGCCAAGAAGCCACATCAATACCAGCTTGTGGTTCAGTATGATGAAAAACGTGGGGCTCAATACGGCGTGGAGTTATGGGGGACGACGATCCAATCCTCATTTCTCTTTCGTGGCATAGGGTTGAAAGAATCCGTGCGTTGGGAAATCCAAGAAACCTCGACGAATACGGTCTCAGGTCCGGCTCCCTATTTGGATGCCTTACTGAAATTCGAAACATATCCGAATTACTTTTTTCTGGGTTCCATTCTCAAGAACATGATTTCTGGTGTGGGCGAACAATCCGAAGCCCTCACTCAAGCGGTGACGGAATTTGTGGTAGAGGTGTATCCCATGCTTGAGGAAGCTGTGACTCAGGATGGGGTGCGCATTCAAGATCATTTTATGGATACCTCAGAGCGGGTCTATCAGGAAGTGGCGTTGCAACGGGCGTTAGATCAGTTAGTTCATGAGGAAATTCCCGAAGATATATTAGCGCCGATAGCAGAACGCCTGTTACATTCGACTGATCCGCATTCACGCATTCGCGCCGTGAAGATTTTGGGACGCACACAGAATGCGGTCTATCAAGAAGCGCTCAATAAGCTCGCTACCGATGATCCCTATCGAGCCGTTCGACAAGCTGCCCAACAATTCTCATCCCTCTGAGTGTCGTAGTCGTCTCCATTATTCCGACTTTCGCCAGGAGGAATCCAGCTTCTCATTCTTTCTACCTAGGGAAATTAGTGATCGTGGAATTGTCAATCTAGGATTTAGCCCGTAAGGGGAGGGGGAGTTCTTTGGGAGCTTTAGGGGGTTCGGATTTTCGGATGAGATCGGGACGAGCTTTCATAATCCAGTCGATGGCTTGCTCGTTATAGTTACGAAGTTGGCTATAGATAATCGGCCGCATGGTGTAGACCGTATTCACATAATCATCAAAATTCTCTTGGGTAATTTCTTCAGGCGCGAGGCGTAATAAGGTGGGGAGCAGACAGCTTTCACAGCCGAACGCCTGTTCTTGATAAGCCGGGTATACAAAATACTTGGCTAAATCCAAGCGGTGATACAGTATGCGCGCCAGTTGATTGTAATTGCGCTCCTTGTGGGCTTTTCCACTCACTCCACAGATATCCTCGGCGTAGAGATGGAGCTTTTCCCAGGTAATGGCATAAGGCGCTTGTCGGAGGAGCGTATCCAGTAACGAAGTCTTGGCCCCCAATAATTGTTCTTCGAACGCCGAAGCCACGACATATCTGGCCATACCTAAATTTTCGAGGAGCATCTCCGTCATCCAGGTAAAACAAGCTTCCTGGGTATTGGGATCAAGGTAATCGATGATGGATTCAATCATTTTCATCTCTTCGCCGGAAATGACTGAACGATCTTGTTTCATGATGGCCCTGGCTTTTCTGACGCGTCGCCGCACGAGTTCAATGCTGGAACCCCCATTAAGCATATGGGCATTGTCATAATCAGCTCGCTTTTCTTCGTTGCTGAGAACCGCATAAGCCTCGTTGATTTTGAACATGCGTTCTCTGGCGGCAGGACGTTCGAATTGTGGAACCACATCCTCGTGATTTTCCTTGACGAAGGTGCGCCACGCGGTCTGAATTTCCTTCAGCAGGGCATCTTCCGGCACACCGAGGATTTGGTAGTAATTAATTCCGTCAATCATAAGGAGGGGATTGTAAAAGGCTCACACCCAGGCATGCAAACCTTTGAAATCGTGGATGGAACTAAGGGATTCGGCAGTTTCATTAGCCTCTTGGCTGAGGAGAATTAGTTTTGTTGCAGGGGATAAAAATTTCGAAGCAGAATAATTTCAAAAGGTACTATAAGGAACAATCTAATTCGAGTCCGACCCCATTATAAGCCTTCGTAATTAAGTCTGATCTTTTTTTGGATAATCAAAGTCGAGTAATTCCCCCTGAATGTGGTCGACTTTTTCCCAGGTGTTGGTAGCAAACTTCAAGACGGCCATGCCGCAGGTGGGCACGTTGTCGATGTGGCTCCCGCTCAGGGCATTAATGAGATCGGTAAATGTGGGGTTATGGCCGACGAGCATGACGCAGTCGTGGGTGTTATCCAGTTCGGTAATAATCGAAATCACATCTGGCACTTCAGCGCCATACAAGCGATCGTCGACCAAAATATCTGAAATAGGATAATCAATCGCTTCTGCCAAGAGGGTGGCGGTCGTTTCCGCACGAACGGCCGAACTGGAGATGATGAGCGCAGGTTGCGGTTTTCGCTTGCGTAACCGTTTGCCCATTTGAGGAGCGTCCCGTTCCCCGCGGTCGTTCAGGGGCCGAGCATGATCGGACATATTTGCGTTATTCCAGGAAGATTTGGCGTGTCGAACGAGATACAAGGTTTTCATGCTGATATTCTACAGAAAAAGATGAAGTAAGGTTCCTTTTACCCTTATACCATGCCATCCGCGATTTCCGCACTTGGTCATTCCCGCCGGTAGTAAGCGGGAATCTATCTTTTACCGGTTTTTCTCATCCCTCTTGTTATTAAATTCACAACCTAGTGCGGAGGGCTTGTCCAGTGGCCAAGGCACCTTTTTTCGGCAAAAGTATCCAAAGCCATATTGGCCATGGAGTGCCCCCAAGGCCTAGCTCGGTTCGCCGACTCCGGCGGCGCATAAACGTGTCAGGCTCAACCGTGTAGCTTTCTTTCCCGTGTCGGATTTTCTACTCACCCATGCCACCAGGCGAAGCGAGTGTAGTGTAGGAAGAAAACCCTTATGGAGGGCGAACCACTCGTTGTGCTCCAATAAGACCCGCTCGTTCATCAGAGCCGCCATTTGGGGGGAGACGGTAGACATTGATTAGTATTCAAGAGAAAGAAATTAGGGGCGTAAGAAACTTGTTTTCAGTAATCAGTGTTTGTAAGTATTCGAATTGAGTCCTGGATAGATAATCACTCATAACTCAGGAGGAAAACTATGGAAAAATTTATGATTGCCTATTACGGAGGAAACCAACCCAGTTCACCAGAAGAGGGCATGGCTCAGATGGACAAATGGAAAGGGTGGGTAGAAGGTCTTGGAGATAAGGTCATCAATCCAGGAACACCGTTACCGGTTTCAAAAATTGTCACATCAAACAGCGTTGAAGATGATCAGGATCCAAATGCCATGAAAGGATTCGCCGTGGTTAAAGCCGAAAGCATGGATGCGGCGGTGACAATCGCACAATCCGATCCGTTCTTAGAACATGGCGGCATCATACGTGTCTCGGAGATGAGGGAAATGTCCTGATGAGGATTCCGAATGGCCATTTGGTATGCCCAAGTTGAATCAATACATTAAAGGCTTAATGCAACAACGCTTTAGTACAGACTTTAAGTGTTGGTATGATAAATAGAAACAATTTGATAAATTCTTCCTCCTCGCTACAGCGTAGGAGTTGATGAAAAGGTTGATTTAAGGGTATTTAGGGTAGATTATTTTCGGGGGTTGAGATGTTCAATTTTAGGGATATGTCGATAGGGAAGAAGGTAGGCTTGGGTTTTGGGGCCATCACACTTATTTTAATGGGAGTGGTATTGCTCACCATTCAGCAAGTAAAAACTATGGAGGTCATTACGAAGAGGGTTGTCGACCTTCGAACTCCCACGGCTCATGCCAGTCTGATGATGTTAAATGGGATCAACCATTCCCTGGCTTCGCTGCGTGGGTGGATCCTCTTGGGAGATCCTAAATTCCAGACAGAACGGGCGCTTGCCTGGGCAGAACAAATTAACCCATCCCTGAAGCAGATGCATCAGCTTGCTCCCCACTGGACAGATCCGGAAAATAAGGTCCGGTTAAAGACCATCGAAAAAGAAATTGATGATTTTCGTAAGGTTCAACAGAAGATCGAAGATATCGCACGAACATCGGAAAATTCTCCTGCGCAAAAAATTCTATTTGATCAAGCGGAACCGTTGGAAAAAACCATCGTGGCAACCGTTTCTCAAATGATCAAGCAGAATATGAAAGGCAAAATTACTCCACAAAATAAGCGACTGCTTGAAATTCTCGCTACTATAGAGACGACAACCAGTCTGGCTTTGGAAAGAGCCGACGAGTTTCTGTTATCTGGCAAACAAGAATTTAAAAGGGAATCTCTGGAAAACTGGGGGAAAAGTGCTGCGTCGATGGAAGCATTAAAGGAAAATGAAAGCAACTTCAGCAAAGAACAGTTGAAGAATTTTAAATCCCTGCAAGGTAAACTCAATCAGTTCGAACCTTTACTGAAAGACATTATCCGCATCCGATCAGGGGAAGATTGGAACCGGGCGAATTATTGGGTGAAAACTGAGGCTGCCCCCTTAGCATTTCGAATCAAGGAACTCTTGAATGAAATGACTGAGGTTCAGGAACAATTGCTGGAAAATGATGTTGAGACGATTTCCAGCAGAACTCATTTTTTAATTGTTCTGTTAGTGGCATTGTTTGTGACGGCGGCACTGCTCAGCGGCCTGTTGGCGGCAAACATCACTCGCTCAATCAGCGAACCCATCCTGGATGTATGCAATTTGGCAGATGAGCTGGCGCATGGAAATGACACAAGAAAACGCCTCCCAGTTCATTCCCGAAATGAATTGGGCACCCTGAGCCAAAGTTTCAACCAACTGTTGGATCGACTGCAGAAAGAAAAGTCACAAGATAAAAACTGATTTGTTGTGAAAAATTAATCGCCGCATGCGCGCTAGGTTATCATGTCGTGTGCAGTTGGAATTCCCCAACAACTTCCCTCCCACCAGGAGTGGCTTTATCATGCTGACACGCAATGGTATGAGAATCACTCATCATTTGCTGTCCTTCTGGTTCGCACAGATAACTCAAAACCGTTTTCTCTGAATTTCCTTACCCACTCCTCAATCTTAGACCTGACCCTACGGTCCACAAATTTCGTTTCTGTCAGATCCAAGGTAACTCGCTTCCCTTCCAGGAAGAAACGATCAAGTTGTTTTCTTAGAGGAATCCATGAACTGAAAATGATGGAACCTCGTAAAAGAATCGTGACAGACTGATCCCGTTCATGAGTGATCTTGGCATTCAATCTGAACATGGACCCCCCGCGAATAAAACGGATGACCAACATGACTCCAATTCCAATGGCTAACCCTTTTAAGAGATCAGTGGCAAGTACACCTAATATGGTAGAGACAAAAATAATAAACTGGTCTGTTCCCTCACGATACACAGACACAAACTCCTTGGGGGAAGCTAGGCGAGATCCAGTGATGACCAATAACGCGGCCAAGGCAGCGAGCGGAATGTGATTAATGACCCCTGGAATCAATGCCACGCATACCAGTAGAAACACCCCGTGGTAAAAATTGGCAAACCGGGTCCTTGCCCCATTATCAATATTGGCTTTACTTCGCACGATTTCAGAAATCATGGGCAACCCACCAATGAAAGCCGACAGGGTGTTCGCGATACCAGTGGCCAACAAGTCTCGATCCAGATTGGTTTTTCGATCCCACGGATCGATCCCATCAATAGCCTTTGCACTGAGAATGCCCTCCAAACTGCCAATGATCGCGAAAAGGACCGTATATTTAATTCCAGTCTCCGTGGTGATTCCGGAAAAATCTGGAAAGGTGATGGCATTCAGTAAATTTACAGGAACATTGACTAAAAACTTTTCGCCGAGTTCGTAGATGTGATGATTGAACGTATACGACCCCTTCTCGCCAATTCCTAACAATATGGCTATGGGAACCGTGATCATTAACATCAACATGGGTGCGGGAATGATCTTCAATGTGGGATTTTGTATAAAGCTATACCCCACCACAATCGTCAGGCCCAGCATTCCAATGAACGCCACTTTCGGGTTCATGTTCATGACAAAGGAAGGGATGGCAGCGAGCAACTCGAGAGGAGCACCCTGTGGATTCAGTCCCATCAATACAGGAAATTGTTTGGCGATGATGATGATGCCAATGGAAGCCAGCAAACCGTGAATCGCCGCCTTCGGAAAAAGCCTTACAAGGATTCCTACGCGAAACAGTCCGAGTATAATTTGGTAGACGCCTGCCACAACCCCAACACCTAGTGCCAAGCGATAGGCCTGAAAGTCCTTTTCAGGGTCTTCCCCGCCCGTAAAACCAAATTCCTGAACGCAACCTAATGCGATAACAATCAAACCAGCTGCAGGTCCTTTAATTGTCAGTTCCGAATCGCTTAGGAAGGTCGCAACGAGACCGCCAATAATTGCGGTAAAGATGCCCGCCACCGCGGGATATCCTGACGCCAGAGCAATTCCCAGACATAGTGGCAAAGCAATAAGGAAAACTAAAAATCCAGAGAGAATATCGTTTTTAAAATAGGCTTTGAACCCATCAAGATTCCCTTTGGGAATATCAGTAGATGCAGATGACATACTCATGGCTAATGTTTCTTCTATTGTATGGTGTAAAACTAATCCGTACTGGTCATGCTACCGGGGTGGTAATTGTGGGCTAAAAAAAGTGAAAAGTTAAGGGCATTTCTAAAAACTACTACGTTATAGCCAAACGTCGTGTCTGAGCAAATTGATCACGCAGAAACTGAGTCGGGGGGGACTTGTTCGATTCTATCAAGAAATTGAATGCCGGCAATGACTTTGGGCGATTCTTTAAAGCCGCGTAATTGTCTCCATGTTATCTCCGCGCACTGCCCAAGTGTGAATATCATGTGCTGCATGCCCGTCACGCTTCAGACACCCCTTGTAATGGGTGACCCTATTATTCAATAACAATACTATTTTGCTTTAGTGGTGATTTGTTGATGCCGGGATTCGCCCCGGCAGGCGAGGTCCTTTTGTTTCGGCAAAAGGACCTAAAACCATGGTGGCCGTGGCATGGCCCTTCGGGTGCCCTCGCGGTTCACCGACACCGGCGGCGGGCAAACTCGCAGGGCTCAAACAGTGCCCGCCTTTTCTCCGGTATCAGCTGCACGGCTCGGCCATGCCACCAGGCCAGGGGAGACCAGTGTTGGAGGGCGGATCAACTCACATGGTTCAAATAAGGCCTGCTGATTCATTAGAGCGTCCACTCAGAGGGTCGGACAGCAGGCATCTTTTAGTATTGAAGAAAAAAGTGTGAGGGGAGAAAGAAAATCCGCTGCTTTCAAATAGTTCTAACCAAAGAGGCGGAGCCAGCCCTTTGGCTCGGTTGCACCCAAGGCGGGATTCTTTAAAGGGGGAGGTAGGGAGCAATTCTCAGTTAATTCCCATTAGCCACATTCCGTTGTTGAAGTTTGCAACGAAGACTTTCATGATAGATTTTCTCAAAATAGGAGGAAAGGCAACCACCTAATTCCTCGTCTTCCTCAATTATCCTCTGCTTATCTCCATCCGTTAAGTGTTGGTTAAAGAAAAGCCATCCCATTAAATGAGGTGTGGTCTGGACCAAATGGCCAAGAAGAGTCTTTGCCAGCTTTCTGGCTTTTTGATCATCAGTGAGAAACGCCTGTTTTATTTTCTTTGCAAAAGCTATCGCTGAAAGTTCACCTTTGTTCAACTTCTTTCTACTTTCAAGTATGGCTACCTCTTGTAAATCTTCAATATTGAGGGGATAAGTTATAAAATCCCCATTCTGGTGTTCCTTCTTGAGGCGGTTTTGTAGGGTTTGGCCGTATGAAGTTAATTTGCGAGGTTTATAAAGGCATTCATATTTTACAAACTGTGTAATGCAAAAAGTACATCCGGCAGAGCGTGCAGCCGAATATAGTACTCTTGATGAAAGGATATTCCAAACTGCGCATGTATCGGTCACGTTGTGTTGATGAAATTGAGAGACATTAATCCCCATGCTTTAATTGTCTTCCATAAATCCCTGCAAGAGCAGAAAGTTCATCTTCTTTTGTTAATAACATCTCTCCAAGTCTCCCAGCAGATATTTCGCCAAGATCATAAGCATCAAAACACAATTTAACGTAGTGCATGGATAATCCCCTACTTAAGAATTCTTCGCGACTTTTGCGTATCTTAGGTGACAATTTCATCGGAATTTCTGGATCATTCTTCATTTCAGCAGGCACTTGTGCTGTCAAAATTGTAGCCATCTGTTCTTCGGAAATAATGCCTGCGTCTTTTAATGCATATCCCAAAGATTGGGTACTAACCTTCAGTTTAGATGCCCATTCAACAGCCTTTTTTTGATTCCATTGTTCTGGGGAAGGAATCATTTTAAGAGAGTCAGGAGGCATTAAATAGCGTGAAGCGAAAGTATTCGCACGAATTTCGGAAAGATTACTTTTATCCCAAGTAAACGAAACAATTACATCTTTTTCATCATCTAGTATCGCATGTGCAGCCTCATGCGCTGCTGTAAATCGTTGTCTATATACATCCTCACTGTAGTTAACCAAGATGCATTTTCCGGCCACTGGATGACGCACGCAGAGTCCTGAAATAGACGAGTTTGTAAGATGTCTACGAAAAATGTGAAGCCCAAGAGATCGAAAATTACTATAAATATCCAGTGGAATTTCTTTGGTGTCGTATCCCAGATGATGCCGTAAGGCAGCTGCAGCTTCCTCTGCATGAGTTTTGTAAAAAGTGCCCTTTTTCTTAAAAACAAAACTTTTCCGACTCAGATTAAGAGCATTCATTAGGTATTCCTCACATTCGCAAAGGTATAAGAGTTCCAAAATGGCCCATCTGTCAGACTTCGAAAGTTCTGAGGAATATTGCCTAAATAAAGTTTCTGTTTGTTCAAAAGCGGCTAGTTTTTCGTTAGAGATGAAAAACTTGAAGTCGCATTTGTAATAGTCTGCCAAAATTAAAATTTCGTCTCCATTTGGACGCCGACGTCCTTGCTCAAAGTCTTCTAATAAATTTTCTGAGATTCCCGTTGCAGAGGATACTTCGCTCAGTGCAGACTCAACTTGACTTCTATACCTGCGAAGTTTTTCGCCTAGAATCTGGAGGTCGAATGACATATCTTGAAAGAATCCTTAAATAAGAATGATTAAATTTCTAAGGGTTCATCTAGTCGAACCTAATATTTTTCTATTAGAAAGCCAATAATAACTTATTCGTTAATACTTTAATACAATGCAGGTATCTGAAATGAAGAAGGTACCATCTAACCCTTGGAATAAAGCACAGATTTTTTGATGCCTGCTGACTAGCCGCTAGGGCAGACGCCTGTATAGTTACACGGGCTTTATTTAAACACCCCAAATTGACTTGTCCTGGAAAGCTAGGCTTCCCTGGCTTCGTGGCTTCCCCGAGCCGTGCAACGGAATCTTGATGAAAGATGTGCACTGTTTGCCCCTGGCGAGTTTGTGCGCCACCAGAATCGGCGAACCGGGCAAGGGATTTGAAGGTCCATGCTACGGCCAACATGGTTTTGTCTACTTTTCCCGAATGAAAAGTAGATCGACTGCCGGGACGAATCCCGACAATGCCAAAAATTTAGTTAGACATTTTTATTGCAAGGCCGTGTTTTGCAGAAACTGTTTGGCTTCGCGTAACTCGGGAAGGTCGGGGTCAGCGTGTTTCCAAATGGTGAGAAAATTGGCATAGGCTTGACGGGTCGCTTGGATATGTCCGGATTGTGCCGCGGCCCGCGCCAGACCAAGGACTGAACGTGCTCGATTGGGATGTCTGAAGAGGGCTCGTTCGAATTGGTGTTGTGCTTTCTTAGGCCGATCAAGGAACAGCAGGACTTCGCCATATAGTTCGTCGGTGGGCTTAATGAGATCGGGTGGGCCGGAAGGAGGGGGGAGGGATTCCTCCAGGACCGTGGCCTGATCGAGTAAATCTGTGACTTGAGATAGATCTCCGTTCATGAAATGTTTTAATGCCGACAGTTGCAAATTCCAGATTTGTGCTCTGAGAGAATCTCCCGATTTTGTGGAAGACTCAGGGCCTGCCGAGGCGGAACCGTGGGGGTTGAAGTTCACCGTGGCTTGGTTTCGGCTTGTGCCCATTCTTTCCGCAAATTCTCGAACATAGGCGGCTTTCGCTGACGACTCGTCCCCAAAACGCATGTCTTTCACCTGCCAATCTTGCCGTGCTTGGCCCCATCGTTCCGTTTCCATAATAAAGGCGGCGACCATTTGATCGTAATTTCGGCTGACTTGCCGGTCATAGCCATGCACGGGTGATCGGGCGCTGGAGGCGGCCTGCGCCATATCTTGTTGTTTTTCCAAGAGCAGCGCGGCTGCGGCATTGTACCGGCCTTGTTGCAGATAGGCGTACTGCAACCAACTGAGGCTATGATAATCCTGGAGTGCTAACGGTAGCTGCTTGTCTTTGACCCATCTCCGCGAACTCTCCCACCCGGCTTTATTAGAGGCGGCCGCTTCGCCCCACATTCCGAGTTGGAGAAAAATATGGGCAGGCATATGTTGCGAATGATGGGCTTCCGGGGCGATTTCGGCATATCGTCGGGCTTGCGGCAGGGCTAAAATGGCGTGCGTCGGATCGTCGAAAGCATGGATGGTATAATGCGCGGCGCAGGGGTGATTGGGGTTGACGCCATAGACCCCTAGTGTCATGGCCCCGGCTTGTACGCGAAATTTTTCCTGAAGGTGCGGTTCTTGATCCAAATGAGTCGCTAACCCGAGCAGAGACAGAGCATAGAAACAGGTTGCTTCCAGATCGTTGGGATAGTCACCGGCGAGTCGTTCCATGTGTGCAGCATAAGCCCGATCGCGGGTTAGTTTATCACCTTCTCCGAATAAGATTTGAACGGCCTGAAGATATCGATGTTCTCTTTCGGTGACGGAGACATTTTCCGGAATGTGTTGAAGGGCAGCCCGTGCAGCCTCACGATTTTCTTCATTCCACACAGGGTGGTTATGGGCCATCGCTTCTCCCCAGTAACCCATAACGAAATTGGGATCGAGAACGGTTGAACGACGAAAGGCCTCGATCGCTTCTTCATACCAGAAGGAATGCAGGGCTGCGACTCCTCGGAGAAAGTGAGGTTTGGCCTGTGCCGATCCTGTTGCAGGAAATTCAATAGTTCCCAATTTTCCCAATGAGAAAGATTCCTGAGATAAGGTCAAAGACTGATTCGTCTCTCCCAGGCTCAATTGTGGATGCCCCATTATCGCTAAAGATAGGAGCAAAGCTGGGAGACAAGCGCGTGTCCAGGTGTGAGGAATCGAAGATGGTGTAATGGACATCTCGCCTGCTTTGATTTGTGTAAGAGTCATCTTACTCATCTCATTTATGATCGCATCTTGTTAATTTTTCCGGCAAGCTTTGTGTATTCAAGGGCCTCGAGAAATCTCTGGTTTTGTGAAAGTCGTTGAGCCAGTTTTTTATGATTGTCATTGCGTGATGGCCACATGTGCTGGTAGCCGTTCTCCAGGGAAATCCTTGTTTTAAGGAATTTTGGCTCTTCCGATTGTGTTGGCATCGGTGCCGAACCAGATGGTTTGGGTTGGCTTGTGATAAAACATATTCCGGACGGTTCCTCCTCCGCTTTCAATCTCCGTGATACTGATGAATTGTTGGGTTTGGGTGTCAAATCCGACAAGCCTATTCGGGAAGAGACCGGTTTCGACGAACCATATTCGATCTTTATCGTCGACGGTCATGCCGTAGGGTCGAGCGTCCTCGCCTCCCGGCGCCCGCCATTCTTTCACTTTGAGTGTATCGGGTGTGACGGACCCCAGATATCCTTCCGCATAATCGACATACCAAATTGTAGAATCCGATGTGATGGCCAGTCGTCTTGGCCGAGTTTTCTGACGAGGCAACAAGATTTCTTTGACCGTATGTGTTCCAGGCTCGAGGGTTCCCAACTTATTGGTGCCAAATTGTGTGAACCACGGGTTTTCCTTTGGGTCCATGACGATGCCATAGGGGCGGGCGTGCTGTGAGAGGAGGGGAGTGAGTAACACACTTCCTGTTTCTCTATCCAATTGCCCCACATAGTTTCCTTGTTGGACGGTGAACCAAATGGTTTGTCGTGGCCCAAAGACTAAGGTGTGCGGGTCGGTGGCCTTGTCGTTCGGCATGGGATATTTGGTGATCGTTCCTGTGTCTGGATCGAGGTTGCCGATATGCGCAGTGCGGTTGCCGGCATACCAGACCATTCCGCGAGTATCGACAATCAGATTATGCGGCCCGGTTCCGGGGTCTAAAGGATAGTGCCGAAAATTTCCGGTTTCGGGATCCAACACCGCAATGTAATCTCCCGTCTGTCCCACGAACCACACCTGATTGTGCCGATCCACATAAGGATCTCGTGGCCGGGTCTGCTCCCAGGGGACGTTCCACTCCGTGATGGTTACTGGATTAAGTGTTGTTTCAGCTCTGGATGTGACCGGGGATAGATACAAGATAGAAAGGAGGGTGAGCAGGATGCATCGGCTATGTCTTTTTATTGAGTTGCGATTCATGTTTCATTCCTTTGAAGGTTCTGGCGATGCCCGGATAAGATTTTCTGTGGTAAACCCGAGTCTTTGACCTAATGCCACAAGGTCTTGATAGGTGTGTTCGGAAATTCTTGGGGTTCGTGCCAGAATCCATAAATATTCACGATCCGGAGTGCCTACCAGCGCGTGGCGGTATTCCGGGTCGACAGCCAGAATCCAATAGTTCCCACTATCAGATGACCTGAAATACGAGACGAGTTGGGCTGCCCATTGGTCGAACACGACATTGAGCTTTGCATTGTGTACCTCGTCGACAATCGTGGCGACTCCTTCAATCGATGTTTTTTCCCCATGGCTGGTGATGCAGGTGTTTCGCACCGCAACGTTCCCTGATTGTAGAAGGCGGTACTCTGCCGTAGATTGCAGGCAATTTCTTTGTGCCCACATTGGTAGCCTTGCAATCTCATGCCATGTGCCCACATAGCGGGACAGGTCTACGGATGTCGCAGTGGGTAACACCTGACTCGAATTGATACCGGCACAGGCCGAGACCAGAAGGAAAAAGACCGCCACTGTCATGCCCATAGTAGGCCTCATTGGGAGAAAGGAGCTTTCCTTTTAATTGTCTCAATTAACCACAAACCAAGTCGAGTCTGTTCGTTCTTCACTCACCCATTTGTTGTAAATTGACGACAAAAAAGAGGGCTTGATATAGTCAATTGTCCAGCTTTACTGTTTGGTCCCACCCAGGTTGTTGGTACCCCCAGATTAGGTTGGTCTTCTCGGTGCTCGGTTTTCAGAAAGCGGATTTATCCATTTACATTTTCTTTTCATAATCATAAGGTTGTAAGCACTATGACACAGATTACGCGCCTTTTATTAGTGAGTGCGTCGGCTCTTTTGGCCCTCCAGATTGGGTCGGTGGCGTTAGCGGAAATTTTTCCCGCTGAAGGCCCTGCGGGGACGACGGTAACGATTAGCGGCGAAGGTTTTGGAGATTTTCAGAATACCCAAGATAATCGGGTGGAGTTTCAGGGTGTACCTGCCCTGATTCAATCATGGGAACCGGATTTTATTCTGGTAAAAGTTCCTTTGAAGGCGACTTCCGGCCCGGTGATGGTTATGAACGGCGGCAAGAAACATGAGGCGGGGACTTTCACCCTTCAAGCTGTGAAGATTACGACTGTGACCCCGTCCGAGGTAGAGGCCGGTTCCTTGGTGACGATTGAGGGAGAGCATTTTGGCAATACGGCGGGATCGCGCGACCCAAATACCATGTTTGGGGTGAACCAAGTCTTGATCAATGGAATTCGAGCGGAAGTACGCCGGTGGCGCCCCAATAAGATTGAAGTGCAAATTCCCGCCAATGCGAAGACGGGAGATGTCCAAGTGCGCTTAGCCTCTAGTGACCCCTTACCCGATGGATCCTGTTGTGCCCCGGTTGATTATGCCGTGAGTAATCTGATGCCGCTGACGGTGATTCCTCCCATTGCCTATGATCCGCCACTTGGTCCTATTGGCAGCAAAGTGGTGTTGTCCGGGCAAAGTTTTGGTACGACCGCTCCGAAGGATGGACGCGTTTCTTTTGGCGGAAAACTTGCGGCGATTGCTCAATGGTCTGATCGTACCATTGTGGTTCATGTTCCTCTGAACGCTGAATCGGGGCCATTGGTTTTGCACCGCGACGGGCAGGATCGGACAATTGGCAATTTTGAGGTAGTCACGACAGAAGTGAGTGAATTTTCCCCAAAAAGTGGCCCGATTGGGACGTTACTCATCATTAAGGGCAAACATTTCGGAGTTCATTCCGAGGGTGGTGACACGGCGTATGCCTTTGACTTTCAAGCTGGGAATAACGGGGTGGAGATTGGCGGCGTTCCTGCGGTGATTCACCGATGGCTGGATGACCAAATTGATGTGTGGGTCCCGTTTAGTGCGACAAGTGGGCAAGTAGTCATCAAGCGTGGTGGAGGAATTCCCAATGCCGATGGCACCTGTTGTGAACGTAAAGAAGTGGTGAAACATGTGGCCGGTGATTTTACGTTAGTGCGCCCTAAAATTGATGACTATAATCCTAAGGAAGGTGGACTTGATGAAATTGTCACGATTAAGGGGTCCGGTTTCGGGGAATTTTTAAAAATCTCGGAAGCGACTCGCCTGACTCTTAATCGACAAGCTCATTCCTGGCAGAATTATCGGTTGGGGGAGGATGTCTCCCGCACCGAAGTCTTGATTAATGGATTGGCTGTTCAGGTGGTATCGTGGACTGATACGGAAATTCAAGCGCGCATTCCACGACGGCAGGCCTTTGGAATTGGAAATCCTGAAGGGTTTGAAACTGATTTGATGGAAGGCACCTTGATTGTCAAGCGTGGGTCATGGGATATGCTGCCATCCGGAGATTGTTGCACGGCAAAACAATGGATGGCTGTTGTCGGTGGCCCCTTTAAGATGTTACGCCGCGGGCTTCCAGATACGGATTACTGGAACGAGAAGGGACGGGCTCAGTAAAGAAAACGGTTGGTTATTTCGTTTTGAAACTGCCTCCTTGTGATTGTTTTTCATATCTTTAATTGAATAGGACTGATGGATTTATGGTGTATGGCCTTGTGAAGTCTCATGTGCTGATTTCGGTATTTTTCATGCTCGGTTTTATGGGAATGCCGGTGGCGGGTCTGGCGCAAGAATCTCCTTTCACGATGGAACTTCAACAAAGTCCATCGCCAGGAACATTGCTGGATGTCCATTTTCAAGATTCACAACATGGGTGGGTCGTTGGTGCCGGGGGTACCATGTTGCGTACGACCGATGGAGGCGTGACCTGGAAAAAGGCTCCTCGTCGGACCAATATGTTATTGACTGATGTGACCTTTGTGGATGCTCAGCATGGGTGGATTCTTGGACAAAACGGTACCGTACTTCATACGGCTGACGGTGGAGCCCAATGGGTTCCACAGATGAGTGGGACCAATAGTATATTGTATGGAGCCCATTTTCTGACTCCATTGCAAGGCTGGATTGTTGGTGCACGAGGTGTGATTTTGGTAACGAAGGATGGCGGCGAGACTTGGGAAGACCAGGTCAGTGGGCTGACCTCCGATTTATTTGGCGTATATTTTGGGGATGACAGGCAGGGGTGGGCGGTTGGAGCCCTCGGCACAATTGTGGCTACGAGTGATGGTGGCTCAACTTGGACCCCTCAACCCACAAATAGTCCTGCCACCTTTTTTGATATTACCTTTATAGATTCGGTCTCAGGTTGGGCGGTGGGGACGCAAGGATCTATTTTTCAAACCTTGAACGCTGGAAAGGATTGGGTTGATCGGGCGCGCGCTTGTGGAAATCCTTGTATAAAACCTGCCGATTTGGTCAATATACAGTTCCGTACCCCTTTAAGTGCTCGGATTGTGGGAGAGCGTGGCACTATTTTGATGACCGAAGATGCCGGTTTTACCTGGACTGAAATTGAACCATTAAATTTGGAAACCCTCTATGGTCTCTCACTTCCCGACGCCAAACATGGATATGCAGTCGGGGATCATGGAACTATTCTCCATTTTCAGTACACACCGACTGAACCTTCCGGTTCGTAGTTTAACCTTCATTTAGGAACTATACGTTATTCAGCTTTGTATTGAAGCGGGCTTGGAGTATGGCTAGGGCTGCCAGGCTGGCGGTTTCTGCTCGTAGGATTTCCTTCCCAAATGAACTAAATTCCCAATTGTGTGATTTCGCAGCTTGTATCTCTTCTGGTGTCCAGCCACCTTCAGGTCCAATGATCACCATTACTCCGGCTCCTGGGTGTTCTGGCGAACAATTAATCGTTAGCAATGAAGGGGCATCTTCTCGTTCAATCATAAAAATGGCTGAATGTGGTTTGGATGTTTGTAAAAAGTTTTGAAAGGTTTGGATAGGAAGGATCGTCGGTAAGGTCCAACGTTCACTTTGTTGAGCTGCCTCTAGGGCAATACGTTTCCAACGATCTTGATGCGATTCGCTTTGGGCCGTTGAAAGCTTGCGAATGACCCGATTCGTCATGAGGGGAATGATTGTTTCGACCCCCAGTTCCGTGGCCTTTTGAATCACCCATCCCATTTTTTCCCCTTTCAGCAGTGCTTGTACGAGCGTGATTGGGGGGCGAGCGGATTCGGGAGGGGGGACTACGTGCTGGATTATGGCTTGTAGCCGTTCCTTGGTGATCTGTGCAACGGTGGTATGATATCGATACGCTTGATTGTCATTGAAAAGGAGCACATCGCCAGGCTTTGCCCGTAAGCTTTTCGCAATATGGCTGAGCAGAGGTTCGGTGATTGTGATGACATCATCCACAACATCGTGGGCTTGGATGAAGAACACAGGCATGTGAGATGGCAGGTTGTGGAGAGGATAAAGAAGAGACGTCTCAGTCAAATAAATTTTTGACTTTGTCGAAGAGCCCTTCTCCTTGGTTCTCTGTATCCAGACCGCTTTCTTCCGCAAAGGCCGTTAGGAGTTCTCGTTGCCGAGTAGTAAGTTTGGTAGGAATGTCGATTTTAATTCGAATCAATTGGTCGCCACGGGCTTGCGACTTTAGACCTGGCGCACCGAGACCTTTTAATCGGAGAATTTGATCGTGTTGGGTTCCTTCTGGAATTTTGACCATCGTGTGGCCATTCAACGTAGGCACTTCAACTTTTCCGCCTAGGGTGGCTGTCACAAAATTTAGTCGTCGATCATAAAGAATATCTTGGCCCTTTCGAACAAAATGAGGATGGGCTTTTACGGTTAATGCCACATAGAGATCGCCAGGAGGGCCTCCATTCATGCCATGTTCTCCCTCATGGGAGAGCCGTAAGCGCATCCCGGATTCCACGCCAGCAGGAATGGTGACCGATAGCATGCGTTCTTTATGTACCCGTTTTTGACCGCGGCAGCTTTTACAGGGATCGGCAATAATCTTTCCGGAACCTTGGCATTGCCCACAGGTTCGATTGATCGTAAAAAATCCCTGCTGCAGTCGAATTTGCCCCGCACCGCGGCAGGCGGTGCAGGCTTTGACTGATTGTTCGGAGGCGGCGCCTGTTCCTCGACAGTCTTCGCACACTTCCCAGCGAGGAATTTTTAGTTTGGCTTCTTTGCCGTTTATGGCTTCTTCAAAGGAGATTTCCAGGTTGTATTGAAGGTCGTTTCCTTGTTCGGCGCGACTTCGCCCCCGTCCGCCACCGAAAAAGTCCTCGAAAATATCGCCAAAGACATCTCCAAATCCCCCGCTACCAAACCCGAAGCCTTCTGCACCGCCTTGTCCTGCAGCGGCATGTCCGAACATGTCGTATTTTTGTCGACGATCGGCATCGCTGAGGATTTCGTATGCTTCTCCTGCTTCTTTGAATTTGGCTTCCGCGGCGGCTTTCTTCGCCGGTTCGGAATGCAAATCTGGGTGGTGTTGTCGGGCGAGTTTTCGAAAGGCTTTTTTTATTTCATCTGCGGAGGCAGATCGCTCCACCCCCAGCACTTCATAATAATCGCGCTTCCCTGTTTGTGCCATTACAGGTGCCTAACGAAGTAGTGCTGGAGGTGGTTGGAGAAATTCCATAGGGGAATCGGCATAAAACCCTGGCATTATCCTTTGCCTTTATCGACTTCCTCGAATTCGGCATCTACAACTTTTTCATCGCTGCCTGATGATTCTTCGGATCCCGAGGCCGTGGGTCCTGATTCACCATCTGGCCCTGGTCCTGTTGATGTCGAGGCATCGGCTGAGGCCTTCTTGTACATTTCTTCAGCCAGTTTATGAGATGCGGTTGTGAGGTTTTGCATCGCTGTTTTTATCGCTTCGGCGTCAGTTTGTTCGAGAGACTTTTTCAATTCCTCAATGGCAGCCGTGATATTGGTTTTCTCTTCCTCGCTGATTTTATCTCCATGTTCGGTTAGATTCTTTTCTGTACTGTAGATGAGTGTGTCGGCTTGATTTTTGAGTTCGACCAGTTCTCGTTTCTTTTTATCTTCTTCGGTATGTGCTTCGGCATCCTTAACCAACCGTTCGACCTCTTCTTTGCTCAACCCACTAGAAGCCGTGATCTTAATGGATTGTTCTTTTTGGGTCGCCATATCTTTGGCGGAGACATGAACGATTCCGTTAGCATCAATATCAAATGTGACTTCGATTTGCGGCATACCTCGTGGTGCCGGAGGAAGTCCGACGAGGTCAAATTGACCTAACAGTTTGTTGTCATTGGCCATTTCCCGTTCACCTTGAAATACCCGAATGGTGACGGCCGTTTGGTTATCGGCAGCTGTCGAGAAAATTTGGCTCTTTTTTGTTGGAATAGTGGTATTGCGTTCAATGAGTCTGGTGAAAACGCCACCCAAGGTTTCAATCCCCAATGAAAGAGGCGTGACATCCAATAACAAGACGTCCTTGACATCACCTTTGAGCACGCCACCCTGAATGGCTGCTCCAATAGCCACGACCTCGTCAGGATTGACCCCTCGATGAGGTTCTTTACCGAAAAACTGCTTGACTCGTTCAATCACTTTGGGCATGCGAGTCATCCCGCCGACTAGCACAATTTCATTAATGTCGCCGGTGGTCATTTCGGCATCGGCTAAGGCTTTTTTACAGGGCTCAATGGATCGTTCGATCAGGTCGTCGACTAACTGCTCAAACTTGGATCGCGTGAGTTTGAGGACTAAATGTTTGGGTCCACTGGCATCTGCCGTGATAAACGGTAAATTTATTTCGGTTTCTTGTGAGCTCGACAATTCGATTTTGGCTCGTTCAGCAGCTTCTTTGAGTCGCTGTAAAGCCATCCGATCCTTGCGGAGGTCAATGCCTTGATCTTTTTTGAATTCTTCAACGAGCCAGTCGATGACGCGCAAATCAAAATCGTCACCACCAAGGAAGGTGTCTCCGTTAGTAGATTTGACCTCAAAAACGCCTTCGCCGATTTCCAAAATGGATACATCGAAGGTCCCGCCCCCTAAGTCATAGACGGCAATCCGTTCGTCTTTCTTTTTGTCTAAACCATAGGCCAATGAGGCAGCGGTCGGTTCGTTAATGATACGTAGCACATTGAGGCCTGCAATTTGTCCAGCGTCTTTGGTGGCCTGCCGTTGGCTGTCATCGAAATAAGCGGGAACGGTAATGACGGCATCCGTGACTTTTTCCCCTAAATAATCTTCAGCGGTTTGTTTCATCTTCTGAAGAATCATGGCCGAAATCTCGGCTGGGCTATAGTTCTTGCCTCTGATTTGGACGTTGGCATCGCCGTTATTGCCATCGACGATTTTATAGGGAAGACGCTTCATGGCATCTTGGACTTCACGAGAGTTGGTTTTTCTTCCCATCAATCGTTTAACGGAGTAAATGGTATTTTCGGGGTTGGTGATGGCTTGTCGTTTGGCGATTTGGCCAATTAATCGATCATCTTTATCGGTGATGCCGACAACCGATGGAGTTGTGCGTGCGCCTTCTGAGTTGGCGATGACGCTAGGGTCGCCCCCGCTCATGACGGCAACACAGGAGTTAGTCGTTCCTAAATCAATGCCAATAATTTTGCTCATGCTTGTATTCCTCCCTCTTCAACCGTGTCTTCTGTCGATGTTGATGCTGCCTGATCAGATTTTTCTTTTGCCACCGTGACCATGGCCGGACGTAAAATTCGGTCGTGTAAAAAATAGCCCTTTTGAAATTCTTCGACGACTGTATTTGGTGCGGCTGTCTCGGATTCCACCTGCGCGACTGCTTGATGAATGTTGGGGTCAAAGGTCTCTCCCGAACTGGACACTTGTCGAACCCCTAATTTTCCTAATGTTTCTAGAAATTGTTTATGAGTGAGTTGCACACCTTCAATTAATGCTCCGCTGGCTCCTGCATCGGTTCCGCTTTGTATCGCGCGTTCAAGGTTATCAACGGTAGGAAGTAAATTTTTTATCAATGATTCGTTGGCGTAGCGAATGGAATCGCTTTGGTCTCGTTGTGCGCGTCGTTTATAATTCTCAAATTCCGCTGCAAGCCGCATGTATTTATCTTGGACAATTTGAAGTTCCTCACGAGCCTCCTGTTCCGCCCCTTTGGGTTCATCTAATGTTGGCTCGGCCTTATCCTCTTCTTCTGATTGTTCCACTTCGGAAAGTGATTCTTCGTATTGGGTTTCCGGCGTGGATGTGGATTGACTATCTTCAGAGAATCTGCCCATGGA
Source organism: Nitrospirales bacterium (assembly GCA_965223185.1). GTDB lineage: Bacteria > Nitrospirota > Nitrospiria > Nitrospirales > UBA8639 > Nitrospira_E. The sequence goes on from OZ244988.1 coordinate 3,050,706, forward strand.
CTTCCATTTTTTTAATATTTACAAATAATTCTGAACTTGGAAGTCAGATAGTCACTGTGGCTAGCAAGTCAACCCATCTGAGGAAATTTCTTCATGATTTTAATGAAAGATTTTCTTTAGGAACAAAATGTGGAGGTTATCCACAGGAGGAATTCATGCGGGAATAGAGTAATGCGAGTCCCTCCAAGGTAAGATGCGGCCTAACTTCTTGAATTGTGACGGAAATGGGGCTAATAATCGAAGCTAAGCCTCCTGTGGCCAGGACATAATGTGATTGTCCTGAATCTTGCTGAATCCTTGCTACCAGGGCATCTACGAGTCCGGCGTATCCGAACATGATACCTGATTGCATGCTACTTGCGGTGTCACGGCCAATGACGGTTTTGGGAACCGCCAAGTCGACCTTGGGAAGTTTTGCTGTTTTTAGGTGGAGAGAGTCTGCGGCCATTTTAAGTCCTGGGGCGATAGCTCCTCCGAGATATTCCCCGTTCTTTGTAATCGTACAAAAGGTTGTGGCCGTTCCAAAATCAACGATAATAAGGCCTTGTTGGTAGTGCGAAAAGGCAGCGGCGGCATTTACCAGACGATCAGTGCCGATTTCTTCAGGATTATCATAACGCAGAGTAAGTCCATGGGGGCTGCTGGCGGTGATAATATGGGGAACTTGCCTGGTCAATGATTGGAGTAATGTCTCGAAGGTGTTGGTGAGGGGAGGGACTACGCTTGTTAGGACGCTCCCATGAATGTCCTTGACATTAACTTTATGAATTTCAAGTAACGCTCGAAGTGTCATGTCATATTCGTCGGTTGTTTTGCAATGGTCCGTTGATAATCGCCAGTTGGCCACTAATGAGTTATCCTGAAATACCCCGCAAACAATTTGGGTATTCCCTATGTCGATGGCGATATACATGGCAATAATGAAATTGAAAGTAATAAGTTAATCTTCTGCAATTAAGACTGAACGATCATTTATTAATTGATATGACGAATATCACCGGCATGCACCTCTACAATCCTACCCGATTGTTTAGTGTCTCCGTAAGGCTTGGGCTGTATTTGCAATTGCCCATTATCACCAATAGCCTGTGCCAACCCTTCTAACTTTCGGCCGTCAGGGTATTGTACGACAACCTGTTTACCAAGAGTGTTGCAACGTTCACTGTAACTGGTCTGGCAGGCTGTTTGGCCCTGCGTGCACAGTCTTTCCCACTTTCCCTCGAGTGTCTGAATGATGGCTTGGATTAAATGGTGGCGATCAACTTTCCGCTGGGCATGAATAGAAAGGGAAGTAGCAATGGGCTTCAGATCTTCTGGTATGGCCGATTGAGTAAGATTGACATTGATTCCAAACCCAATCACGACGCACGATTCTCTCGAGTTCCTCTTGAATGATTCGCACAATATTCCTCCTAGTTTTCGATCCATGATTAAGAGATCATTGGGCCATTTCAAATTTATGCGGATATTCGTGATTTTTTCAATTGCCTCAGCAATAGCAACTCCTGCCATTAAAGGAATCCATCCAAGGGCCTGAAAGGCCTTTTGGAAAGAAAAAAGAACAGATCCATATATGTTGACCCCTGGTGGGGAGTGCCATTTACGTTCGAGACGTCCTCTTCCAGACGTTTGTCTATCGGCCAATATCACTGTGCCCTGGGGAGTTGGGGTTTTGGCTAGCTGTAAAGCGAAGGAATTCGTGGACTCTAATTCCTCAAAAACGAAAAGAGAATGCCGTAGCTTTTTGGAGGGGAGTAGTTTGGCTAATGTATCCGCGGATAACACAGGTTTGAGGAAGGGTATTATGAAAATTTACGAGCCATTTTTCTTGTGGTTGGCTTTTTCTTCCCAGCCTTAGGAAGAATATCCATGGAAAGATCCATAGCTCGTGCCGAATGAGTCAGTGCGCCGATTGAGATTAAACCAATGCCGGTATCGATGAGGTCTCGAACATTATCAAGAGTGACACCTCCAGAAACTTCAATTAATGCTTTATTTTTTGAGAGATTGACGGCTTGACGAATTTTGGGAGGCGACATGTTGTCCAACAGGATAATGTCAGCTTGTGCTTTCAGGGCTTCACGAACCTGTTTGAGTGATTCGACTTCTACGCAAATTTTAAGGCCGTGAGGAACTTGTTGTCGGGCTATTTGGCAAGCTTGAGAAAGTGATATGTGACGGCCAGCAAGAATGGCCAGATGGTTGTCTTTAATTAAAATGCCGTCGTTGAGAGACGATCGATGATTAAAGCCCCCACCCAGACGGACAGCCCATTTTTCTAATACCCGGAGTCCGGGGGTGGTTTTTCTGGTGTCGGTTATTTTAATGGAACGTCCCGCTACGGCTATGCAAAATTGACGGGTTAATGTACTGATTCCTGAGAGGCGTTGCAGGAAATTCAGGGCTACGCGTTCCGCCTGGAGTTGAGATCGGGCAGAACCAGTAATGGTGAGCAATGGAGTGTTTGCTCGTACCCAGTCGCCATCGAAATGATGAAACTTGACGGTTAAGGAATCGTCGATTTGATGGAAGACTTCTTGGGCCACCGCCACGCCAGCCACGACCATGGCCTCTTTTGCCAAAATTTTCCCCTGAGCCGATTTGTTTGGCGAGAGATCAGGGTCTGTGGAGGTGATATCCCCATATCCAAGATCTTCCTCTGAGGGCTCCCTCGACAATCTTTCTAATTTGAGAAAGTACGGTGGTGGCAGGGGCGTCACGGGTTTGTGGGTGCGCATTAGTGCAACATGGCATCAAAGTCTTGTTGCAAACGAATGTTGAATAAATCCAGTTCATCGTTGGATTTTATCCCTCAACGATTATTCGGACTCCTCAATGGTGGAAGATTCTGCTTTTTTCTGAAATCAGGAGAGTTTATGCGACGGTTGAGTCGTTCTATGTCCTTTTCCTTTTCTCTAATTTGTTTTTGAACCTTTTGGATAGTCAAACTCATGTCAATATTGTCAGGTATCGGAAGGCTTATCGTATTGTAGGGTCCTAAAGAATAGTCTAGGGAGCGGCTAGGCGGAATTAGGTCAATATTTAAATCACATTTCAGTAAAGAGCTAATGAAGGGTTTCAGCAGTTCAAGCCTTTTCTTGCTGTCTTTATCGACACTGTTTCCGCAGAGGGAGGCTTGAGATGAGGTCATATTTAAAAAGGTTAAATCGGTTCGTATTTTGGACACAAATTCTTCAAGAATATTAAAGTCTTGTTCGGCTTGGCTATTGGTCCACTCTGGCTGTTCCGTCGGGAAAGGTTGAGTCATGATCGAGAGGCCTTCGTGTGGGAACGATTGCCAAATTTCTTCTGTTAGAAATGGCATAATTGGGTGGAGCAGGCGTTGGATGATTTCAAACGATTCCAATAGCGTCTGACGCGTAGCATGGGCATCCGGGCAATTGTTTTGTTGAAGGCTGGGTTTGGCCAGTTCGATATACCAATCACAATATTCGTGCCAGATAAATTGATACAGATGCGAAGTGGCTTGATCAAAGCGGTAGTCTTCTAGGGCGTTGATGATTTCCCGGATAGTATTATTTAACCGACTCAATATCCATTGATCTGGGAACGGACGTTCTATCATAGGAACTATGGTTCGGGGGCCATCGGCATGAAGGTGAATAAATCGTGCGGCATTCCAAATTTTGGTGACAAAGTTTCGATAGCCTTCAATGCGTTCCTCAGCCAATTTTAAATCCCGTCCAGGGGAGGCCATTGAAGCCAGGGTGAATCTTAAGGCATCGGTTCCGTACTGACTCATTTTGGTGAGGGGATCAATGACGTTCCCTTTGGACTTACTCATTTTCTGTCCTTCCGCGTCACGAACCAATGCATGAATGTAGACATCCTTGAATGGGACTTGTCCAGTCAGTTTGATACCCATCATGACCATTCTGGCCACCCAAAAAAAGAGGATGTCCAACCCGGTTACTAACGTTGAAGTCGGGTAGAAGGTTTTGAAGTCTTGGGTTTCCTCCGGCCATCCCAAAGTCGAAAAGGGCCATAAAGAGGAAGAGAACCAGGTATCTAAAACGTCGGGATCTTGAAAAAGATCGGTCCCCCGGCATTGAGGGCATTCGGTTGGGGCCGTATGTGCAACAATGGGGGTGGCAGCTGAGGTGATGAAGCAACTCATTTGTGGTGGCTCAGGCTGTACTCCGTCCACTGTGGTTGCTCCGACCGCATGACCCCTTTCAAGAAGATGTTCCTTGTTGCACGTGCGACAGTACCAGGCTGGGATTTGATGCCCCCACCAGATTTGTCGCGAAATACACCAATCCTTAATGTTGCGCATCCAGCCCAGATAGTTGTTTTTCCAACCTTCTGGGATGATCCGGATGTTTCCTGTTTCTACGGCTTCGACGGCGGGAATGGCTAAAGGTGCCGTTTTTACAAACCATTGAGGAGATAAATACGGTTCGACGACGGTTTTACAACGATAGCATTTGCCCAATGCCATGGGATGCTCTTCTTCTTTAATGAGATGGCCCTTTTGGGAGAGTCCATTAATGACAATCTTTCTTGCTTCCTGGACGGGCTGGTCGAAAAGCTCCTTTTGTAATTGATGTTCGACTTGAGCCTCTCCCAAGACAAGAGGATTCATTCGTGCGTGGTGAGTGAAAAGCGAAAACCCTTGAAGCCCATGCCGCTCTCCCGCTTCATAATCGTTAAAGTCATGGGCGGGTGTAATTTTAACGGCACCTGTTCCAAATTCACGATCTACCATAATGGAATCGGCAATAATTGGAATCGTCCGTGTGGTTAGTGGAAGCTTCACCTCTTTGCCAATAACATGTTGATAGCGGGGATCGTCCGGATGAACGGCGATGGCCGTGTCGCCTAGTAGGGTTTCAGGCCTGGTGGTGGCGACAATGAGATATGCTTCCGGATCATCAGCAAGATTATACCGAATGTGGTAGAGGGTGCTTTTGATGTCTTCGTGTTCGACTTCAATATCGGAAAGGGCTGTCAGACAGCGGGGGCACCAATTGATGAGTCGTTGTCCTCGATAAATTAGTCCTTCATCATACAATTGAACGAATACTTTTCTCACTGCAAGAGAAAGTCCTTCGTCCATTGTGAAGCGTAAACGATCCCAATCGCAGGAGGTTCCTAATTGTTTGAGCTGTCCAATAATCGTGTCTCCTGATTGGTGTCTCCATTTCCACACCCGTTTGATAAATGCCTCCCGGCCAAGATCTTCACGAGTCAACTCTTCTTCTTTGAGTTGACGTTCCACCACATTTTGGGTCGCAATGCCGGCATGATCGGTTCCTGGTATCCAAAGAGTATTCAATCCTTGCATGCGTTTCCACCGGATGAGAATATCTTGCAGCGTATTATTGAGTGCATGGCCAATATGTAAAGAACCTGTCACATTGGGGGGTGGAATGACCATGCAAAAAGACTGCACTTTTTCCCCTGAGACTGGTCGGAATAACTTATGTTCAGCCCAATGGGCAGCCCATTTTTTCTCAACTGTGGTTGGGTCGTAGGTTTTTTCGAGTGGAGACGGCATGGAAATTGACAGTTTTAGTGGTAATTAAGGCGGGGGGGATGGTATCACGGGAATTGGGTCCCGGCAATGATCTTGAGTCTTGTCCTTCTTAAGATCCCTGTGGTATAGAAGGGCGTGGTGAATATAAATCTTTGATTAGAAGGAACTTTTATGCCACGTGGACGTGAAAAAGATCGTGAAATGAGACGGAAACACCGTAAGAACCAACGTCGTATGAAGAATCTTGAAAGGGCTCGCCGTGAAAAAGGCAAAAAGAAATAAGACATTCCTGGCTCCGTAAGGAATGATCATTCGTTCCGTTTTTTGAACTCTTCAAGCTTATTGCTCTGTCCCTACCTAATTTTTTCACTCTGGAATTTCATTTCCTTTTCCCTATTTTTTCTTGCAAACGTTTCTGAGCTTTGTGAGTGCATTCCATGTCCTCCTCTCCCATTAAAGCTATTTTTTTTGACGCGGTAGGAACATTGTTTGATGTAAAAGGTTCTGTGGGGCATGTTTATTTATTCTATGCGCAAAAATACGGAGTTCCTCAATCCGAAGAAATGGCGAGAAAATTGAATGTCACGTTTAAAGAAACGATGAAGGATATGCCCGCTCCAATTTTTTCCGTGGAGCGTCCTGAGCAATTGAAGCAGTGTGAGCGGTTATGGTGGTTTGATGTGGTCCATGCGGTTTTTTACCGAGTCGGTATGTTTGAAGGATTTGATGACTTTTTTGAGGAGGTCTTTGAGGCGTTTGGAAATGCGACTCATTGGGAACTTTTTCCCGAAACCATTGAGGTCTTGACTCAATTAAAAAAACAAGGATTTGAGCTCGGGATCATCACCAATTTTGATAGCCGATTTTTTCAGGTTTTACGCGCCTTAGGTCTTCACCAATTTTTTGACTCTGTCACCATTTCGAGTTTAGCCGGAGCGGCCAAGCCTGCTTCTAAAATCTTTACTTATGCCCTGGCACAACATATGCTCACTTCCGAAGAAGTGCTTCATGTCGGGGATCATCGAATCGAAGATTATGAAGGAGCTCGACAGGCTGGCTTTCACTCCGTTTTAATTGATCGATCTGGACCTGATAACCTGGACAATTTGATCCTTCAAAATTTGACCTCCTTACTCTTCCTTCCTCTCCTTCCACCAAGCGTCCAGTAAAAGTGTTCGTTATGTAGTATGGATACTGCGGAATTCATGCTCAAAATCTGGACCTGTCATTTATCAGGATAATGTACCCTAAGGGCTTGACCGATGTGAGTATTCGCGCTAGGGTTCTTGATCAAGGTGGATTCCCTGGCTGGTGCGGCCTTTTTGGTGTACCTATCTCTTCTCAATAGGTGCTACTCTCTCTAACAAAACCCCTTTAGCTTTAAACGATAATTTATGGAAATATTTGCAATAAGTGGTTTGCTTAATGGTCTAGCCGCCATTGGGCTTGCCTCTTTTATCTATTTCCGCTCTCCACGAGATCCCCGCCATTGGACGTTTGGATTATTTGGTCTGTCAACGGCTATTTGGAGTTTCGGATATTTTGCCTGGCAGATTTCCACCACTGAAGCCGCTGCTTTATTCAACCTTCGTTTCTTGATGGTGGGAGCTATTTTTGTCCCAATCACTTTTTTACATCACGTTCTTTATTTAATTCATAAGGAAACTGCATGGAAAGCGGTTATCAAGTGGAATTATTTGATTGGTGGAATTTTTTTGGTTTTTGATGCCACGCCATTTTTCATCCTTGGTGTCCAACCGATATCAATATTTCCCTATTGGGGTGTCCCAGGAATTGTTTTTCATTTTTGTGTCGCTTGGTGGCTAGGACTGATGGTTATTGCCCTCGTGCTTCTTCTTCGAGCGTATTCGAAAGAGAAGGGGCTTCCACGAAGGCAATTTTTCTATCTCCTGATTGGGTCCACGATTGGGACTATTCTGGGTGCTTCGAACTATCCATTATGGTATGGCCTTGAAATTATCCCTTACGGGACGGTGGCTTTTGGTGTGTATATTTCAATCGTGGCTTATACTTTATTGCGATTTCGTTGGTTAGAATACTCAGTTTACGTTGAAAAAGGATTTTCTTATTTTGTGTTGTTGTTGTTGCTTTCACAACCAATTTATCCGGTTCTTCTCCTTGCTCAAAAATGGGTTTTTGGAACGATAAACTTCCAATTTTCCATGGTCCAACTAGTTTTTCATCTTCTCACGGTCATCTTGGCCTTCCAAATGAGAGTAGGTACGAAAGGCGCAGTCGCGAGGACCATTATGAAGGGTAGAGAATTACGGATTCAAACTCTGGCGAAATTTTCAGCGGAACTAAACAATTTTCAAAATATTCCCGATTTGGGTGAGGCGATTTTGAAAGCTTTAGGGAAGGGCGTGAAAACAACCAAAGCCGCCATTTTCATTTTGCAAGTTAGTGAAAGCCGCTACAAGATCGTTTCAACCACAGGATTTCTTCAAGAGAATCCCTTCATGAGGAATGGTTGGGGGATTTTTGATAATCTTCCCCAATGGCTGTTGGCGGCACAGTCAAGAATTTCCATTAATGACTTGGATATTTCTGATGAATGGGAAAATCGGGTCGCAAAGGAGCTAGAAGAAGCTGAATTAGAATTAGTTTATCCGATTTTTGGAAATAACCAACTTTTAGGATTTTTGGCCTTTGGGTCTGGTTCTAGTGAAGTCATACGTTCATTGGGTGGTAAGACGGTCTGGGATACGCTTATCCAAGAAGCTGTTTTGGCGTTAGAAAATGCTATTTTGCGTGAAGAGAATCGGCGATCTCAAAAATTGCTGTGCGAAGTCGATCGATTGCGGTCATTGGAGGCGATGGCGGAGGGTTTAACTCAGGAACTTCATAATCCATTGGTGTCTATTAAAGCTTTTGTTCAGGTTGCTCAAATGCGGCAACATGATGGTGAATTTATGAGTAGGCTTCATCAAATTCTTGGTGAAGATTTAGTGAAAATTGAAGAACTGACAAAAGAGATAAGGGAATATGTTAAACCCATGTCTGCGGTTTTGGGTGCAAAAATCCACCCTCATGAGGTTATAGACTCATGCCTATTATTCATCGCCAGTAATCCCACATATCACAATTTATTAATTGAAAAAACATTAAGCCCTGATATTCCCATGATTCGTATGGAGAGACAAGGGCTCATGCAAGTCATTTTTAACGGGCTCCTCTTTCTTTTAAAAGGTCCCGACTCCATGAAAGGTACGATATCTATTGAAACAAAAGAAGTTACGTCAGTAATGGGGCAAAATTGGTATCAGGTCGATATAGGATGGAAGTCGCAACTACCCACTTCAAGTCTTAAATTTATTTCCGTGGAAACGTTGGATTTTGAGGATTCTTTGGGGGAAAATTATGATCATTCTGTGACACAGGGTCTCATTCTGGCCAGTCAAATAATACAGCGCCATTCCGGAAATTTCAGAATTGTAGCGAATAACCAATCTGTTATCGGGTTTCAAATTCAGCTACCGCTCAATATTGCGTATGATAATGAACCTCACACTGAATCTTTTCCCCTGTCGTCCTTTCCTCGCTTGCCTGTTTAATCGAATTCCAATTCTCAGCCCATGTTCTCTTTGTAGAGAATTGGTACAATACCCCCAAGTAATCGGTTTTGTGCCGGATCACAGTTAAATTTTCCCTATGGATGTTTCCGTGCAAACGGTGAATTCCTTTTTCGAACAAGTACCAGTCGTGGCCTATCAGTGTGTCCAAATGGGGTTGGACAGAAATTTTAAATTTATTTCCTCACATATTCATGCTCTTGTAGGCTACCCCCAAGAGCACTTTCTCCAGGACTCAAGAGCATTTTTTCGGTGCATTCATCCTGAAGATCGAAATAAGTTTTTGCGAGCTTGGTTGGGCCACGAAACCCTACCCGCTGAGATCTGTGTGGAATACCGAGTCGTTAGCAAACAAAATCGTGAGATTTTTATCCAAGAAAAAAGTCTCTTATCCCTAGATGATCAAGGAAATGGAAACATATGTCAGGGGATCTTAGTCGAGATTCCAAACTATCATGTGGTTCGGGAAGAATTGCGTCGTTGGGATCATGAGCTTTTGTCACTTACAGAAAACCTTCCGGATATTATTGCGAGAATTGACTCAAAAAATCGGTTTCTCTATTTAAATCGATGGTGGGATACGTATGAACCCATTTCTCCGGACAAATATTTGGGGAAACGGTTTGAAGATTTGGGAGTACCTCAAAAAATAGGTGAAATTTTCGAATTGAAAGTAGCCAAGGTTTTAAAGACTGGAATCTCGACAACCATTGAAATCGCTCACCAAACCTGTCAGGGAAGGAAAAATTTTGAGGTCAGATTCTGTCCTGAACCGGAAATTGGGAAGCATATTTTTACGGTGTTAATGGTATGTAGGGATATCACAGAAGTGCGAACCGCGGAAATTGCTTTTAAAGAAAGTGATGAAAAGTTTTTACAACTTGCGGAGGCCATCGATAGTGTCTTTTGGATTTGGGATATCGAATCCCAGCAGATGGTCTATGTGAGCCCAGCCTATAAACAGTTTTGGGGCGGGAATCCGAATAAGCTCCTTAGCAATCATTTTGAATGGCTCAATATTGTGCTACCGGAAGATCGGGCGCGGGTGGAAAAAGACTTTTTAATGCGACTAGATGGGACAGGTCTGAATATAGAATATCGGGTGATCGATTTCAATGACAACATCCGATGGGTTCATAATAGAACTTATCCCTTAAAGGACTCTTCAGGGAAAATTTCTCGCGTAATCGGGTTGGCTCAAGATGTGACAGAACGGAAGAAGTGGGAAGAGGAGCAGGTTCGTGGTGCAAAACTAGAATCATTGGGCCTTTTAGCTGGTGGGTTGGCCCATGATTTTAATAATCTGCTCACAGCAATTTTGGGGCAATTGTCTCTCGCGAAATACGAGGTTGATTCCCAGCATCCCCTCTTTTCCAGAATTTCCGAAGCCGAACAGGCTTCTTTGCGTGCCCAAGACTTAGCGCGTCAACTCTTGACGTTCTCTAAAGGAGGCGATCCTGTAAAAAATGTGGTGTCTTTAGAATCAATTTTGGAGGATAATGTTCGACTAGTCTTGGCCGGGTCGAAGGTGCTCCCGGTATTTGATATCACACAGGGTTTGTGGGCGGTAAATGTTGATCTTGGGCAAATCTGCCAGGTCCTCCACAACCTGGTCATTAACGCAAGACAGGCGATGGAACATGGTGGGGAATGTTTTATTATTGCTCGTAACGTCGGTCAAGAGGAAGGAGAAAAATTGTGTTATAGCCATCAATTAGTAACAAAAAATAATCAATGGATCCTCCTGACTGTTCAAGATCACGGAATCGGGATTTCTAAGGAAAATTTAGGAAAGATTTTTGACCCATACTTTACTACAAAATCTACTGGGTCTGGTTTGGGCCTTGCCACTTCTTATTCTATTATTCGAAACCATGGGGGAATTTTGTGGGCAGAGTCTAAGATGGGAAATGGGAGTAAATTTTCGTTCCTCCTGCCTGCTCTTTCTCCTGAAGAAAGTCCCTCTGCTCCAAATATAACAGAAATAAAATTTGGACATGGGAATATTTTGATCATGGATGATGAAGCACAAATTCGAAAAGTGCTCGGCGAAATGGTCGAAACCTGCGGGTATAATTTTCAAGCTGTTTCCAACGGTGAGGAAGCTCTTAATGTGTTTCGCCAAGCTCAAAAGAGTGGGAAACCATTTTCTGCCGTCATTCTTGATCTCACAATCCCTGGAGGACGTGGCGGAAAAGAAGTGATCAAAGACATGCTCCTACTCGACCCGTACCTCCGAGCCATTGTAGTAAGTGGGTACTCCAATGATCCCGTTTTAGCAAATTATGAGAACTATGGATTTAAGGGTAGAGTGGCCAAACCCTTCAACCTTGTTGATTTAAGTATGGTGTTGAATTCTGTATTACAAGAATCCGTCCGATAAGAGTATTCTCCTTTTATTATGTAAATCCCACTTAATTCTCCTTAGAGATTGTATCTTTCATAAACGATGGCTGAATCAATGCACTGACATAGCCTTTTCTTTACCCCTTCAACATTTTTCTTGTGCCATTTACCTTTGGGTTTATATCTACAGAGGTATTCGCCTAGTTATTGATGACAAGAAAAAGATTAATCCCTTCAGGTTCTTGCTCAATAGAAATTTTTTCATCTTGAACCCCACAGTCTCTCGCTAATTGTCGAAGTTCTTCTCTCGTACGATGGATAAGGTTCCAGTTAAAGAGATCCATATACCCTCGGGTGGGATTTGTCGTGGAAAAATTTCCGATGATGAGTCTGCCATCAGTTTTCACGAATAAAAGAAGTCGTTGGAGAATTCGCTTAAAGACTGAATCATTAAAATAGTCAAACAATCCCCCTGACCAGACGAGATCGTATGTTTTCTTTGTGGTAAAACGCAGAACGTTTTTTTGAAAAAATTGGATATGATTTGCAAATTTCTTGCATAAGTTTTTTGCATAATTTATGGCCTGAGCGTCCTGCTCTACACAATCGATTTGGATGCCAGGAGCACCTAATATGTTAAATGTTTCATACATGTCTCTCCCTGGTCCTGAAGCTAAATTCAGGATTTCGCAATTGGTTGGTTCCTGAAGTTTGGCTTTCCATGCTTGCTCAAGAAAAAACGAAATGCGGTTTCGAATGGCTTTAGTGGCTGTTTGATGATGAGAAAACTGGTCCCATTTAGCCAAATTTGGATTGATCGAGGTTTTATACGTATATATTTTTTCAATAAGTTGAAAATCACCTGCATAACCTAATGGCTTATGATAGGCCCATCCCTGAATGGTGTCGGGGGATAGGGCTTCTCCAAAGGTTTCTCGGAGTTCGTGCAATTGGTTTGCCGAAACAATACTTTGGCATTTATCTCCAGAAAAGTTATGTAAAAGGGTATTGAGCATTTCATAATCTGACGGGTCTGGTCCCCCTTTTGCCGATAAATAGCTAATAAACTCACGGGTTTCCTTAATGATTTTTTTAAACTCAATCGAACGGGTTGGAGCATACTGAAAAAGAGGAATGGGTTGAGCAGACATAAGAGCACCTCCTAATTACTATTGTGATGGAAAATAGAGCCCGTGCTTAAAGAGACACACACACAAATATTGGCCAGGAAGGAAAACAAGTGGCCTAATGGATTGAGAGGATGAAGTACGAGTTTTTTTACAGAGAGAAAACCGAGCGGGAAGGTTCCAATAAATCGGAGAGGGGGAATCGGGATTCAATAAACCGGATTTCGTCCACATGATAGGACAAAGACCCCGGGATGTAAGGTTAATGAGAAACTAGGTGGAATCAAGGGGCATCATTTATTCCTCTAATTTTAGGGGGTGAGAGAAAACGCGTGGGGGGAGCTGATCTCAGAAAAAAAGGAATATAATAATAGCCCTCAAAAAAAATATGAAAGCACGTATAATAGGCGGCACAGTAACTGAAAAATGGCGAAAATGTCTAGCATGAGATTATCTTTTCCGGGTTACATTGGGCATCTTTGGGGGCATGAAGACCAAAGGACGACTTGGAATCTGAATTTTCACCTGAATAAAGCACTTTTGGAGAGGGCAATTTGAAGGTGTAATGGAGCGCTCCCTGGTTTCTTTAGCATTACCTCAGTCTTGGGGGCTAAAGGGGACCTGCCTTCTTTTCAAACTAAAACCGGTTTAGGGTTAATATTCTCGAGTTATGGAAGAAAGATCCCGGATTCCCTTTATTGGATTAGCATGACAGGTTTAATTTAGCGAGAACTCCCCGTCCGGAAGGGCGGGGATGAGAGCAAGGTCCAGTGTCCTGCGGTATACTGGGCATCGATGAAACTTCAGAAGGCCGCCCATACTGTCTATCAAACGCAATATCATATAGTCTGGGTTACAAGATATCGACGAAAAATCCTGGTAAAGGGGGTGGCGGCGTATCTTCGCGTGGCCCTGCGGGAAGTGCGGAAATTTCATCCGGATTGGTTTCTGGAAGAAATTGGCATCGAACCCGATCATGTCCATTTGCATATGGTGATTCCTCCGAAATATGCAGTGGCTCGAGTAGTCAATACTATGAAGAGCGTAAGCAGTAAGAATCTCAAACAGCGATTTCCGCACTTCCTGCAGAAAGTCTATTGGGATGGCGGCGGTATCTGGAGTCAAGGATTTTTCGTGTCGACGGTTGGAATCAATGAAGCGGTCATTCAGCGGTACATTCGTGAGCAAGGCAAGCAGGACAGTGGACAAGTGCAGCTTGAATTTTGAGAGTACACGTCCGTAAGGGCGTGGGTATCTATAGAGGGTTCACTTTTTGTCAATTCCTGAACTAATACAAACTTTGATCCTCACACCTGTCCAGAAAAGCATATGAAATCAATTATTTTTGGTTAGGAACGAAAATACCGACGACCATGCTATTGTAACTCATTGAATTTGTTCGATAATTGTTCATGACAATGACATCAATCTTAGTAAAGACGGAACAATATTGGCCGATTCTTCAACCCTCTTCAAGGTCTTTAGAAAAAAATGGACCTATCGCAAACCGCGTAGCACTTCCTTTTTTTGAATAGTATTTCAAAACCCTTCCCGCTTTACTTTTCTTTTGATTTTTGTTGTTGTTGGGACTGAATCTTGTTCCCAAATGGGTTGATCTCCGAAAAGTCTCATTAAGCTGTTGAAAACAATTGGCTTACTTTTCAGGAGGGAGGAAACAAGACGGCGTTCTTCCCATTTTCTCGACATTCTGGCTCACAGCCTTGGTCTCGCCTTTGAGGACAGATCAAGCAAGAGCGCTTTTTGAGCCGGGAGCGCTCACGCAGAATTCCTAAGCTTTGCGCAATAAAAAAACGAGGCTTTCTTCGGTAGGCCCAAAGCACAAAAGAGAGGCTTTTCGGGACGAAGCAGGAAAATTGACTTGCTGATTAAACTTTTTTTCCCCGCCTCTCGGAGTTGTTGACTGAGGAGGGGAGGGGAAAATATGGTTAGTGATATTTTCATTTTTCAACGGGCCTCATTATGAATTGCTCGTACCGTTGTATGCCTCTTTCAACTCCAGGAAAACTCAGCCATAAGATCTACTTTTGTAGAAGAGAATGACTTAATAGTGGTCGAGAGGTGTCTCGCATTTGTAAGACCGTAAGAAAGCTTCAAGCGCAATATGAAATCCCGTAAAGAGTCAATTCCTCATTCCCAATATGTCAAGGCACTTAGATGTCAGTTGCCATCTAGGGCATTTAACGCTGCGCCGCAAAAGCTTTGGATGGTCTTGGGTCATCTAATTATTATCCTGGCTTCTTATCTCGGAATCCGATTCAACCCGTTCATGGTCTGTGATGCACTGTTATCGCTTATCATCGCTCATAGCTTCGTTTGTATTGCATTTTTGGCACATGAATTATCCCACAATGCTATTATTCGTAACCGGTCCATCCGCTATCCGCTGGAGGTTTTGTTATGGGGTTTAAATGCAATTCCTGCCACTATGTGGCAGCGAATACACAACCATTCCCATCATGTTCATGGTAATACGATCTGTGATCCAGACCGTTTTTTTGTGAAATCTGAGCTCCAGGTACCAAGCCCATTTGTCCGCCGGTGGTATGTGAAGCTCTGTTTCCCACATCGTTCCAACCCTATTTGGAACCCGTTAGTGTGGTTTCATTTTGTCACTTATATTGCGCGGCATCTTTTGGCTTTTTTTTATCCAAACGATCGAAAACCAAGTTTTGTGACACACAAACCCGTATACACTCGTTCTCAACGTATTCGCATACTCATTGAACTTGTCTGTATTGCGCTATTCCAATATATGATTTATCAGATCGTAGGCGCCTGTTGGGAGTCATTTATTTGGGCCTCACCCCTCGCACTTCTTTTCACTTCCGTTTTCATTATGGCTTACATCTGGACCAATCATTACCTTCATGGTCTTTACGAGATACACGATCCTGTTGGGAGCAGCACCTCTGTCATTGTTCATCCTTTTTTCGATTGGTTACACTGCCACTTTTCCTACCATACTGAACATCATATATTCCCGGCCATGAATTCTGATTTTTATCCACTCGTGAGTGATCTACTGCGGGAAAAATATCCAGACAGGTATCATCGAATACCAATCAGGAAGGCCTTATGGCAGGTTTTCCAAAATGAGGAATACATCACCTAACATTATGTGGATTGAGGGAAGGAACTAGTCTCGTTAGAGGGAGTTAGGATTTAAGGTCGGAAACCGGTGAAGGCCAAATATCTCATCATAGGCCCCTGGGGCCAAACCTTCCGCCCATCTAACTCTTCATGATTTTTTTTGATCGGTCATAACTGGATTCTTTAGACAACCTTAGAATGAATGAATTTTGGTAAATCAGTTTTCGGTTAACAGGTAATGTGGGGGAGTAATCTTATTCTTATGCCTTCATCAAAAAAAATAAAAATGAGGATTTCCTCCAAGGGGAGCATTCTTCAAATTCAGAAGATTTCTCTTTCAAAAAAGAGAAAATTTCAGAAACGGTTATTGAATTGGTATAAAGAAGCTGGTCGCGATCTCCCCTGGAGAAGGACCGAAGATCCGTATAAGATTCTGGTCTCTGAAGTCATGTTACAGCAAACACAAGTTGATCGTGTTATTCCGAAGTTTCATGAGTTCCTGCAGAAATATCCGACCGTACAAGATCTTGCTGAGGCTAAGCCTGATGAGGTTCGGAAAACCTGGTATCCTTTGGGCTATAACATTCGTCCCTACCGTCTCCATGGTATTGCCTGTGAAGCCATGGAACGGTATGGAGGAAAAATTCCTAGCGAAGAAAAAGAATTATTGTCAATGAAGGGTATCGGCCGGTATACGGCAGGGGCTATTCGGTCTTTTGCTTTTCAGAAAGATGCGGCCATACTTGATACAAATGTTATTCGAGTTTTACACCGAATCTTCATCGGGGCTGGAGACCCCAAAAAACAAAAGACGATTTTATGGCTTCTTTCTGAAAATTTAATTCCTAAAGGAAAGGCGTATGACTTTAACCAAGCCTTGATGGATTTTGGGGCCATGGTGTGTACAGCGCGTAAACCCTTTTGCCTGCTCTGTCCTATGCGAGACATCTGTCAATCTGTTTCTTCCCATGAATAAAACCATAATTCCAGTGGTGCCAGTTGTTGTAGCAGCGGGAATAATTTATCACGAGGGAAAATTTTTATTGACGCGAAGAAAACTTGATGTTCATCAGGGTGGGCTGTGGGAGTTTCCTGGAGGCAAGCAAATGCCCGGTGAGACATTGGAGGAATGTTTAAAAAGAGAAATTGAAGAAGAACTTGCAATTATGGTTGATAAGGTAATTCCTTTCTATAATCTTCGCCATTCTTATTCTGATAAAGAAGTCGAACTTCATTTTTTTTGGTGTTCAAATTTTCATGGCACTCCAAAACCACTGGCCAGTTTAGAGCTTGCCTGGGTTCAAAAAAACGATTTATCTTCGTATGCATTTCCCGAAGCGGATCAACCGCTTTTAAGGGAAATTATTCGAAGAAAAACTATGTAGGAAATTTTTGACATAGGGGCAGCATTGGGAAAAGGGAGGTGTAAAAGTTATTGGGATGACTGAATGATATTATTGGGTGGGTGTTTGTCTAAGCCGTTGAATTTCTTTTTCCTGTTCGTCAACTTGTTTTCGAAGATCTTCAACTTGCTCACGAAGCGAATTTAAATCTGTTGGAATCTCATCCGAATGAGAATTTGTGGGCCATTCAGAAGTTTTCTCTTTTAACCGTAAATTTTCCACTTCGAGATCAAAAACTCCAAGATTTATAGCAATCCAGGATTCCTTGGAAGGCACCTTCATGAAATGTTTGGCTTCTTCGGGTTGGAGGACAGCCTTTTCTTGAAGGTAAGCAAGAGTTATCGTGTTTTGAAGATTTTGGGATGAAGTGTTCATCTTGGAGAGATTGACAGGATAATTTCTTGTGGTTTGTAAGGTTAAAAAGAAAACCGCTGGTGGGAATACCGCCAATGTCCCAGAGATCTGGATGGTCCCGTCTTTCTTTCCAGTATAATAAAAAGTAATGAGTTCTTCCGATGTTGCCTTGGAGAAAGCTTCAACAAGGTGAGGCGTTAAGAATTCTATCTGTTGGCTAGAGAACGTTGCAGATATTTTTTGATCTGAAAGTAAAAGTTCTTGGAGAATGCCCTTTTCCTGTTTTTGGGATATTCCACCTAATAATTTTTTGATAAGTGAACTGGAAAGTTTCTGAGGATGCTGAGGGGATTTTATGAAGTTGCTTGATGTTTCCAGGGCGACGTGCCCTTCATCATCCTCATAAATAAGCGTTTTGACTTGAGGAGTCCAGGTACAGTGAACTTGTAATACAGAAAATACGAGAATGGTCCCAATAAACTTTAGGAACTCATGGTAAGGAATTTTGGAAAAGTCGCTGCTCAAAAAAAAGATTAATGTCAGGAATAAATAGGGTGAGTCTGATGGTCAAAATAAGCAAGATTTATAAAGAAAAATACATGCGGCGTTTATGTTTGACGGATGCCGCAGGCCCGTGCAATCCCGTCTTGGTAACGCCCCCATAGGGATAAGGCTTCTTCCAGTCGTGAAAGAATTTGGAATTGTTGGTCTTTCTCGGTGGCATGTTGAAGAATCATATCGTAAATAACTTTTCGGGCTCCAGGGGCAAACATGTGCTGGGCGCGAATATAATCCATTGATTCCAGTGAAAGGCCTTGATGTTGGACAAGAGGGTACTTTTTTATGAGGTCTTCTATTTCGGCTTGGTTTTGAGCTGGTTTGGGATAAAGCACTTCTTCCGGATCACCGGAAGTGCCTTTGATGAAAATGGTGAGAGCCGCGGCGCCAAGTGTCCAATCGTCTTCCTGGCAGATGTGGTTGAGCCATTCTCGATACCCTCGACTAGGAGCGAGTAATTCCACATCCCGAAAACCAGCGCGGTTAAATCCTAGGCCTTTCATCATTTGTAAAAATAATTCCTGGCATGGCCGTCCCAGAGAAAATCCCCCGGTTTCTTCCTCATAAATTATGGTAGCTAGAAGTCGGCGAGCTTCCCACGGAGGGTTTTTCCCAAGAATTTGTGCCAAGAGAATGGAAAAATCCCTGATATATACGACATATTCTTGATGAAAGAAAATATTTAATTGTTTTTTATTGATTGTACTGCTTTCAAAATATGAAGTGGCCCAATGTTGTTTGCGGCGAAGAATATCAAAGATGCGATCACGAAATTGTTCTGAAGAAAGAGTTTTAAACATATGATGTTGAGCTAAAGGAAGAATGAAATTTGTTATTTTATGGTGGCGGGTTGTTTCAAAACACTCATTCGATATACCATGGTCGATCTGGTCTCGCTTGCATATATTAGATTATCACATAATAAGGGAGTCTGTAACCATGGAGCCGGTAAGTATCGCAGATCCACAGAGCATATTGGAACTGTTGGCAGATGTGGTCTTAAAAGGTAAGGGGGTCACCACTGAAAACCTCATGGAATATGTCATGGATGAGGGATTTACCGAGCCTATTTATTTGAGTGCAAAAGGCGAAGATCCGGAAGCCTATTATAAAGGAGACGCTAATGCTTGGGCGGTTTATCAAATCAGGGAATGGAAGCGGGTGCTGATTATTTCTGGTGGCCCAGGGAAGGAGCGGCGGATGCAAATTACTGAAACCCCTTAAAGAGGAGGTTTGCGCGAACAGTAATGACAAGAAATTGAGTCCTAAGAAGTCCAGAAAGTTGTATTAATACCATCCTCCTAGGAGTTTTCCCTCTTCAAAATACAAATATCGATGTTTGATGGTACTGGAATCAATCCAGTCTTCATATACCCATTCTTCACGTCGGATTCCTTTGTCGGTATAGCTGACATTCATTTGATAGGGAGACCCCCAGGCCTTCATGACTTGTTCTCGACTCATGCCAGCCATGACAGCTTTATCTTCAATATGTTGCTCAAAGGTGGGGTCCAGTAACCGTGGGATTATCCCCCAACCAAGCATCCAAAGAGCAAAGCCTACGAGCAGAGCATAGAGAGCCATTCGAATTGGCCGCCGACATATCCAAGATGTGGAGGAGACTTGAGAATTATGGCTACTTGATGTGGGGATGTTCACAGGGAATGTATAACGTTCAATGTTTTGAATGGTAGAAAGAGGATTAAAGCCAAAGTTTTAATGGCTGCTATATGTCAGATAGTGAATACTCTATCAACGGTTTTCAAAAAGGGTCAAGGTTACGACAAGATGTTTCTTGAAGTTGAAAACAACCCAAATTTTGAAGGGTCGTATTTCGTGCGATTTAATGAATTGGGCCCTCCACGTCTCGTAACACATGTGAAATCCTATGACCGGCTGTCCCGCGGGGAGTGGTGCCAAGTCACCGGATGGTGCGATGATCCTGATCAACCCCTTTGCCCTGCTTATGCGCAGAAAGTGGAAGATTCAGGTGCAGGCTCCGCATTTATTATTTTTGGTGGTAATTGGGGCATCCGTTTAAAGCCGGAAGACTATCCCGGCGAATGGAATCTTTATGATGATCAACAGTGGGGAGAAGGCTATTTGTCCATAAGCGAAGAGCGGGATCTACGATTTCTCACATAGGCTGTCTGCCAGCAACCAACCAACCGTGGCTACTCTTCGTATTGCGGACGAGGAATCGATTTAACTGTTGGTGCTTCGGGAAGTTGTTGCTTGAATTCAGGAGAAAATGGATTGAGTATAGGTTCATGGGTTAAACGTTGTTGTCGTTGGACCAGTTGGAGACTCTGAGTGCTGATTTCTAATCGATCGATCGGGGTTTTGATTGACAGATTATTGGGAATCCCATTAATGGCAAACATTTGGTAGGCTAAAGACCAGGATAATTTTTCACGATCGCGTTCTTTGACAATAAAAGAAGCTTCCGGAGAGGGCGGACCTTTAAACACGAGGACCCACAAGTTTGACCGAAAAGCTGGAGCGGTTTTTCCCAAGGGAGGCAAAAATTCTGGAACGAGAGATTGAATGGTATCCAACGAGACAGGTGGGGAAAATTCAATTTCACATCGTTGAACATACAAAGTGGGAAAATCTTTTCCTTCATTAAGATCTGGTATATATGAAAAAGAATATCGAACCTGAATGCCATTTCGTGTATAGGTGTACACGTCTTCCCCATTCTCTGGGGAAACTAAACTTTGGAAATATTTTTTCCAATCAGCAAACGTGTAGTAACTAAAAATCCTAAGGGCAGCTTTTCGGGAACGGACGGCCATCGGGTCCCCTAATTGGGCTCGTAATTCTTCTTGTGTGAGTCCTAGGAATCCATCATCAAAGTATGGTTTGGCGAAGGAGCGAGTAGGGGAGGCGGGAATGATGGCAGAAAACAAGACTATCGAGAAAAGGAAAAATGAAAGTGAGAAGCATGCACTTTTGCAACCAAGTCTAGGGAATTTCATAAGTTATTCGCGGGGGAGGGTAATTCTTTATCCTATTGGGTGAAAATCTATGAAGTCAAGAAAAGAAAATTAAGCGAAGAATTCAAATGTATGAAAACCGTGGAAATACAGTAAATCTGGCAATAGGGAGTGATAGGAGGACTCGCATGATCGAACAATTGGAAGAACTCTTGAATAATCGAATCCTCGTGCTAGATGGTGCGATGGGAACGATGATTCAAAGTCATAAGCTAGAAGAAGCAGATTTTCGGGGTACGCAGTTTGTGGATCATGTCTGTGATGTCAAAGGCAATAATGATCTCTTAGTCCTGACACAACCTAAAATTATTGAAGATATTCATGTGCAATACCTTCAAGCTGGTGCCGATATTATCGAAACCAATACTTTTAATTCTAACGCCATTTCAATGGCCGATTATCAGATGGAATCACTGGTCCATGAGTTAAATAGGGCGGGAGCTCAAGCGGCCAAACGAGCTGTTGCTAGAGTGCAAACAGACCAACCTGGGCGGCACTGTTTCGTGGCTGGAGCCCTTGGGCCGACGAATCGGACCGCTTCGATGTCGCCCGATGTCAATAATCCCGCCTTTCGTGCTGTCACATTCGATGAGTTATCGCAGGCGTATTATGATCAAGTCCGAGGGCTGGTCGAAGGCGGGGTTGATTTGTTGATGGTGGAAACCATTTTTGACACCTTAAATGCCAAATCCGCGTTTTATGCCATTGCCCAATATTGTGAAGAAATCCATCGCGAAATACCTATCATGGCCTCTGTGACCATTACGGATTTGAGTGGTCGAACCTTATCAGGACAACTCATTGAAGCCTTTTGGAATTCCATATCCCACGCTAATTTGTTGAGTGTGGGCATCAATTGCGCGCTAGGGGCCAAACAAATGCGGCCCTACATCGAAGAATTGTCCCATGTTGCGCCCATCTATATCAGCTGTTATCCCAATGCAGGATTGCCCAATGCGTTTGGCGGGTTTGACGAAACACCCGAACGCATGGGAGCTGACCTTCGGGATTTCGCCAGTCAAGGCTGGGTGAATTTTGTGGGAGGATGTTGCGGGAGTACGCCGGCTCATATCCAAGCCATTGCGGAAGGTGTGAAAGATTGCGCCCCCCACAAAAAAACACATGTGCCCAGGATGACTCGACTCAGCGGGTTTGAACCCTTAACGGTTCGTCCGGAAAGCAATTTCGTCAATATTGGCGAACGGACGAATGTGACGGGGTCACCCAAATTTGCCAAATTGATTTTGAATGGAGAGTTAGAGGAAGCCTTGGCCGTGGCGCGTCAGCAGGTCGAAGGGGGAGCCCAAATTATCGATGTGAATATGGATGAGGGCTTGCTGGATTCAGAAAAAGCCATGGTGGAATTTTTGAATCTCATTGGCTCGGAACCGGACATTGCCAAGGTGCCCATCATGATTGACAGCTCCAAATGGTCGGTCATTGAAGCGGGGCTCAAATGTATCCAGGGAAAAGGGGTCGTCAATTCCATCAGTCTCAAAGAAGGCGAAGAAAAATTTCTAGAACAAGCTCGGCTCATTCGACGATACGGTGCAGCCGTCGTCATTATGGCGTTTGATGAAGTCGGACAAGCCGACACGCTCGAACGGAAAGTAGAAATCTGTACGCGTGCCTATCAGTTGTTAACGCAAAAACTGGACTTTCCACCGGAAGACATCATTTTTGATCCCAATATTCTGACCGTCGCAACCGGCATGGAAGAGCACAATGCCTATGCCGTCAATTTCATCGAAGCCACCCGACAAATCAAAGCCACCTTGCCCTTTTGCAAAGTGAGCGGTGGGGTCAGCAATATTTCCTTCTCATTCCGCGGAAACAACGTCGTGCGCGAAGCCATGCATTCCGCCTTTCTCTATCATGCGGTCAAAGCAGGATTGGATATGGGCATTGTGAATGCCGGGCAATTGGGTGTGTATGAAGAGATTCCCAAAGACCTGCTTACCTTAGTGGAAGACGTCTTGTTGAATCGTCGTCCCGAAGCGACGGAGGAATTGGTGGCCTTTGCTGAAACCGTGAAACAGCAAGGAAAAACTGTCGTCAAAGATGATGGGTGGCGCAAGGGAACCGTGGAAGAACGGCTTTCGCATGCCTTAATTAAAGGAATTGTTGAATTTATTGAAGAAGATGTCGAGGAGGCCAGACTGAAACTCAACAAGCCCTTGGATGTCATCGAAGGTCCGTTAATGGATGGAATGAATGTGGTCGGGGACTTATTTGGGGCAGGGAAAATGTTTTTGCCGCAGGTAGTCAAAAGTGCGCGAGTCATGAAAAAGGCCGTAGCCTATCTGTTGCCCTTTATGGAAGCCGAAAAAGGAAAAGGCGAAAGCCAAAGCCAGGGAAAAGTGTTGCTGGCCACGGTCAAAGGTGATGTGCATGACATTGGAAAAAATATCGTGGGGGTCGTCCTGGCCTGTAATAACTATGAAATCATTGATCTGGGCGTCATGATTCCCTGTGACAAAATTTTACAAACCGCGCGTGATGAAAAAGTGGATATCATCGGGCTCAGCGGCCTGATCACCCCGTCGTTAGATGAAATGGTCCAAAATGCCAAAGAGATGACGCGGCAAGGATTTTCTGTGCCCTTGCTCATCGGTGGTGCCACGACCAGTAAAGCCCATACCGCCGTCAAGATTGCGCCGAGTTATCCCAATCCGGTGGTGCATGTGTTAGATGCCTCCCTAGCGGTCAATGTCGTGCGAAAACTTATGAGCCCCGACGATAAAGCGGCCTATGTCCAAGAAATTCAAGAGAAACAGCAGAAAACCCGGGAAGCCTATGAGTCCAAGACTACGACCAAAAAACTTGTGACCTTAGAGGAGGCAAGGAAGCAGAAGGTCGACACCGATTGGGCCACAGCCGATCTTCCGAAGCCCAGCTTCTTGGGAACGAAAGTCATTGAAGATTTGCCGCTGGAGACCTTGGTGCCGGTCATCGATTGGACGCCATTTTTTCACGCCTGGGAATTACGAGGGAAATATCCCAAAATCTTTGACGATCCCGTCGTGGGCCCAAAAGCCAAGGATCTCTATGACGATGCACAAACATTGTTAAAAGAAATCATTGAGAAAAAACTCTTGACGGCCAAAGGGGTCTATGGTCTGTTCCCAGCCAACAGCCAAGGAGATGACATTGCCATTTATCACAATGAGGACCGGAAGGAAACCCAGTCAGTCTTTCATACGTTACGGCAGCAAACCGAAAAACCCCAGGGAGAGCCGAATTATGCATTAGCCGATTTTATTGCCCCACTCTTGAGTGGCAAGGGGGACTATATCGGGGGCTTTGCCGTCACCGCAGGAATCGGCATCGAAACATTGTGTCAGCGGTTTGAAAAAGATCACGATGATTATCACTCCATCATGGCCAAAGCCCTTGCCGACCGCTTGGCCGAAGCCTTTGCCGAATGGCTGCATCGCGAAGTGCGAAAGGAATGGGGCTTTGGACAAAACGAGCAACTGACCAACGAAGAACTCATTCAAGAAAAATATCGAGGCATTCGTCCGGCTCCCGGCTATCCGGCCTGTCCGGACCACACAGAGAAACAAGATTTATTTAAGTTGTTAGACGTTGAAAAATCGGTAGGGATTTCACTCACCGAGTCGTATGCCATGTATCCAGCGGCGGCAGTGAGTGGGTTCTACTTTGCCCATCCCCAAGCCAAATACTTTTCGGTTGGAAAATTGAAGCACGATCAAATTGAAGACTATGCCAAGCGGAAGAACATGGAAGTAGCAGAAGTCGAGCGCTGGCTTTCCCCCAACCTCGGCTACGATCCTGATCAAGCCTGACATCACATTTGTCGGAATCTAAGAGAGAAATCGTTTTTCTTCTTATTCCTCTCGCACATTCCCGCGCACGGAGCCTGCCCCTGCACGTAGTAGGCAGGGGGGAATCCATTCTCGCGTCTTTGTCATTCCCGCCGGTAG
This sequence comes from Nitrospirales bacterium, assembly GCA_965223185.1. Taxonomy (GTDB): domain Bacteria; phylum Nitrospirota; class Nitrospiria; order Nitrospirales; family UBA8639; genus Nitrospira_E. The sequence goes on from OZ244988.1 coordinate 3,075,644, forward strand.
TCAGCGGGAATCGATCTTTGTTGGTGCAGGCACTTACGAAACCTTCAAAACCTTCTCGCACCTCTCAGGCCAAGCGTGAAAAACAATAATTCTGTACATTATTCAAAGGGTTGGGTGGCCTTGGCTTGTGCGAGGGGCCCGGATAAGCAAACCGAGGAGAAGACTTGCAGGATCATATTCAAGCGAATTGAATAACACAAACAACAGACTTGACTCCGGAATCTGTAACTGCATACGGGCGAGAGTAAATGCGGCTCAATGGCGAGGGGAACGATACCACTTATTTGGTAGACTGGTATACGGGGGGTGACGCGATCAGCGTAATACTTCTTTTCCACAAACCTAGAATTATCACTTTTTCGTATTCATTCATTATCCTCATCGGTTTCTTCTTCTTCCTCCTCGTCTTTTGGTATTGCACGGAGAATAGTAAGAGTTTGGTCACCGTAAGGAGTTAGGGTCCAATATGGATTGGTCTCCTTGACACTTCGCGCCCTTTGACTTTTTGTGATTAGGCCAAGGGCACGAAATTGAACCTTAATGGTTTGAAAATCGTGATCCTTTATCTCAAAATCTATGAAGGATCCGTATTCTTTTAGGGATTCCTCTTTGGATCGTGCGCTACTGGAACGTAACTCCACCATTTTGTTAAATTCACTTTGGAGATCCTCATCAGTAGCTTCATGAAGCATTAATGGTCCAATGTCATAAAATATTACTTCCCAAGGTATATCAAGGGCTCTTGTGAAAATCCAGGAATCGCCTTTTTTGTCCTACCATTGAATGTATAATCAATCGAGTATAAATCATCTCCTTGAGCAAGACTCTCAGCTCCAGCAGGGGCCGACAACCTAGCTTCTTGCAACTTCTCCTCAAGTTCTTCAATTTTCCTTCTGAGCTTCAATATTTCAGTAGCAGCCATGTCATCGGTGATTTGATTTGCTCTAATCCATCCAACCGCAGGCTCACTTTTTATTAACCGAACAAGGCTTCGGCTTACAACTGATCCAAGATCAGAAGGGTTATCCCAATTCTTGCACACCTTTTTCTGTAGGTATTCTCGAAATTCTTGGAGCTTCTTTCGTCCTTCATCAGTATTCTCACATCGTTCAGCTGAAAGCTTTTGAGGATCCCTATGAAGGAAGGCAATCACTGGTTTTCCTATATCAATGGCATATCGGTATTCCATTTCAGTGTAACTTTGGCCATGAGGTCCAATGGACCCATATCTACCTGCTGAAATCACAAGGTAATAGTCGCACTCATCAATCAATTTTTTTATTAAAGTCCATTGGTCTTCATTCGCTGCTGGAAACAATTCCATTCCAGCGGGGATGCAGTCGAGTTCCAATAGAGCGTGAATTACCTCTTGCCGTTCTTCCCTTAAGTCCTCGTATGTTGAACTGACGAAAACCTGATATCGTTTATCCATTTTGTTGTACCTATTAGGAGGTAAAAATGAAATTCGGATCGTAAATTGTTAGGGATAACCAAATTCAGCGGTATAGGAATATTGGTACCTGAAAATTATAGGGTTTTTGACTTTTTCAATCAAAATCTCTTTCTCTCCTTGGGTTCAGCAGAGCCGCAGTAAATAATCAAACTCTTCGGTAAGCACAGTATGAACTAAACGATTTGCGCAGTAATGTGTTTAGAAGTGGTTTGGCGAGAATCCTAAGTGATGAACCCGAACGCAAATGATTTTAGGTCCTTTTATCAAAAAAGGACCTCGTCGTACGGGGCCGAAACCCCGGCATATTAATTTGAGAACGGATGGAATCCCCCCTGCCAACGACTGCAGGGGCAGGCTCAACAACTGGCAGGAATGACGGAGAGGGTCGAGGAATAGGAAATTGCTTATTCTGCCCCTGGGTCAGAATAGCGTTGACTGCCGAGATCCGACCAATTCGTGATGCCGATCTCTTCTGATCCCCAGAGCGCTTGAATTTCCTGCGCGGCGAGATCAGATTCCTTTAATTTGGCTTCTTCCCCTTCGACTTGTTCTTGCGCTTTTCAATGCTGGAAATCGACTGGTAGGGACTTTTCCGTTTGTCGGGCCGAAATTCCCTAATGAGAATTTCATGAAATATTTTCAATGAGAGACTGAAAGAGGGGTAGGTAGTTGGGGAGGCGTGAGTAGACGGCGGCGGCGAGCACTTCATCATAAGTATGGCTGGTACGGTTGCGGTCTTCCAGCATGTCCACCCATGCAGTTTCTTCTTGTATTCACTGATTTTTGAATGCGAGTTTTATGCAACTTTTTGGCGAATAACAATCTAACCCTTCTGAGCGAGCCTTTTCTTGAATAAATTTCCACGCCAGTTCAAAGCAGAACTCAAAACGTTGAATGGCTGCATCCCAGGTTAGATCTGTTTCCGGGGCGGATATTGCTTCCCTTAAGCGCTGAAGCGCCGTTTTTAGGCTTGGGATTCTGGAACTCATAAAGAAATTCCGTGAGTGAGGATTTCCTGTTTGAGCGCAGTCCCTACTGTGCTTAAATCGACAATATCAATTTGATAGAGGGTGGGGAGATTTTCTAAACGATCACGAAGAGTGGCGAGCTGGTGCAATGGGATGGGGTGAGCGTCTGACAATGCTAGATCAATGTCTGAGCCGGGTCTGGCATCTCCTTTTGGCCAGGACCCAAACCAATAAATCTTTATTGTTGGTCCCAGCTGAGACCGAATAAGTTGAACGGCCTCGTTGGTAATTTCTTTTGTTCGATTGTAGGCTTCAGAAATTTCCATGTCTTAGGGACTTTTCCCGACAGTCTACATGTCTTTTATTCAGAGTCAAGGTGCGGGTTTGGCAAGGTCTTGCTTCGATTGTCTAGGGTGAGGACATACATCCGGAAGGGATATGGGAAAGAATGAGATTGTTGAGTCTGCATTCAAATGATGGCGAATTTTAGTTGCGGGCTTCTACTGGGGCAAGTTAAGGGTGGGGCAGCCAGTGAGGTAGCTTCTAGGCCGATGTGGATTGTTTAGGATGCCAAGAAGTTTGACTGGCTGTTAGTCTGCTCCGGGGTCGGAATAGCGCTGGCTCCCTTGATCCGACCAATTAGTAATGCCGCTTTCTTCTGATTCCCAGAGTTCTTGCATTTCCTGTGCGGCGAGATCGGATTCTTTTAATTTGGCTTCTTCCCCGTCAACCTGTTGTTGCCCTTTCCCATGCTGGGATTGATCTGGCTCAGGACCTCGCCCGCGGGGAGAGTCTTTTGGGAGGACATTGATGGGCATCACGGCCAACCATAGCAGGGTTTGTCGTTAGTTTTCCACCAAGACCGGTTCAAGATTCGGGGCTTGTTCAAGAGGAACTGGTGCCACTTGGTGGGTCACGGTCTGCAGTGCGGCCACAATCCACCCCAATCGCTCCTCGGCCCATTCATTGAATGCGGTTGAGGTTTCGAAGACTAAATCCCAGGCGGGGACGGCATCCAGCAATAAGAGCTGTTGTGGCTGATTGTGCCCTGGGTAATACACTACGAGGACGGCTGATTTGCCCATGAGGCTGATGTCCGTAAACATGTGAATCATGGTGTGTTTCGGAAGTTCAACGGTACGCGAGGCGGCTTCTACGATAGGGCTATAGACGCGATGTAAGAATTGTTGAATGGTTTCATAAGGAGATTTAGACTGATGGAGATTTGGGTTCGGTGCTTCTCCCAGCAGATTTGTGGTGAGATAGTCCACGGCCTCCCATGCCGGCATGGCTCCGGAATTGACTAATGAATCGAGTAAGTAGGACATCCAATTTCGCGTTTCAGACCGAATCATGGCATTCATGGTGAATTCCTCAAAGGCTTTCCCGGGTGTTGCGAAGGAAGACCGAAAATTGTTGTTGAAGGAGTCTGCTGGTTAGGCGGGACTATTTATTCTTGAATTCGTATGGTAATTGAAAACACCGATTTGGTCAATTTTACAGGGGTTCCTTTTGTTCATTCATTTCGTCTGTGCCCTTGACCATCCTTTTTTCCAGGACTTAGAATGCTAAATCTATTTGCCAAAAATAAAGATAAATCAACAAGTTACTTTTCTCATGATCCATTAAACATCTGTGGTTGTTCTCGGCTATTTTTCATTGAGAAATAATACACTATTTTACCTAGGAATTATAGATGAGAATCAATTATGACAAAGGCGGGTTGATTAGTCCCCTCCGTGTGAAATCCAAGGCCCCGTCAAGTCCTGCCAGCCAGGGCAAACGCGCAAAAGTCATGCTGGTCTTTCCTCCCGATTGGTATCCCTCCGAGCCGTATTTGAGCCTTCCGACGTTAACGGCTTTTCTGCGTGATGCTGGCCATGAAGTTGTTCAAAAAGACGTTAATTTAGAGATGTATGATTGGTTTTTTAGTGGGGAATTTCTCCGCCGAGTTCTGAGAAAAGTTCCTCAGCAACTAGATCGATTGAAAAAAATCGCCCGGGATAGGGGTTTGACCGATGCGGAAATGGACCTGCAACTGGCTCTTTGCGATTGTACCCGTAGCCGAATTGTCGAGCTCACGGAAAAAGCCGAAGAAGCCAAACGCATTGTTCGCGCGCCGGAGTTTTATGACAGTGACAAGTTAGAATGGGCCATTAACGTGTTTCGGGAAGTTACCGCCACCATTTCCTTGGTCTATTATCCGGCGCGGATTTGTATGCCTCCCATGGAAACGGATTTATCCTACAAGCTCTTTATATCCACTGAAGTCTTGGATGCGGTGGAGGATACGCAAGTCAACGTCTATCGGGATGTGTTTGAACATATTTTAAAACCGGCCATTCTCGCAGAACAACCAGATGTGATCGGAATTTCGATTGTTCTTCGTCAGCAATTGTTTTCATCCATGACTTTTTGTGCGCTTATTAAAGAGCAGTTCCCGGATATTCATGTCACGATTGGCGGGAATACGGTTACCCGATTCCGGGATGTATTGCCAGATACCCCAAAGCTGTTTGATTTGTTTGATAGTGCCATTGTCTATGAAGGCGAAACGGCATTGCTGCGGTTGGTGGAAGGGATTGTGAATGGGACTGACCTTTCCCATGTTCCCAATCTGCTTTATCGAGATCAAGACGGCATTCATGTCAATAGTGAAACGTATGCCGAAAATATGGGAGCGCTGCCTCCGCCGGATTTTGACGGGTTGCCGCTGGAAAAATATTTTGTCCCCGAACCGATTTTGCCGTATCTTGCGACGAGAGGGTGTTATTGGGGCCGTTGTGAATTCTGTGATCATGGCGAAGGCTATACCGCAGGGTATCGAACCAAAAAAGATTGGCAAATCATTGAAGAGTTGACATTCTTAAAACAGAAATATCAGACGCGGCATTTTCATTTTACCGATGAATCCTATCCGCCGGCGCTGTTTCGTAAGCTGACGAGGAAACTGGTCGAATCCAAATTGGATATTGCTTGGACCACCCATATTCGATTTGAAAAAAGTTTGTTGTCGGATGAAATTTGGCAGGACGCTCAGGATGCCGGTTGCAAGTATTTACATATGGGGTATGAGTCGGGGAGTGAGCGGGTCTTGCAGTTGATGGATAAGGCGACGACGACTGAAATTATTCAAAAGAGTTTGGAGTTGTCTTCACGCCATGGGGTGTGGAATCACGTCATGGGATTTTTTGGGTTTCCAGGCGAAACCTATGAAGATGCCAAATTCTCGACTCAATTCTTGGAAGATAATCGTGAGCATGTTCATTCCATCGGCTTTGGGACGTTTGATTTAAGCCGACATACTCCTGTGGCCAAAAATCCTGAAAAATTTGGCATTACGTTTTATAAGAATCCCGACTGGGATTTAGCCATGGACTATTACTTTACCGTCAAAGATGGGTTAAGTATCGAAGATGCTGAACGCGTTTTCGAGGAATTTGAGCAAAACCATTATGCCGGGTGGGACTTGAAGATATTCGTTCGTGAATATGTCTTCCTCTATGTTTCGCATTTTGGTTCCAATAAGTTGCCGAATTTGCAATTTCAGATGCGTTCAGAAGATCCTTCCTCAAATCTTGCCTCGGTTTAATGTTTTAGGAAGGGACGACGATGACTGATACTCTTATTGCTATTGATGGGACGCCATCGACAAAGAAGTCTCGCCGAACCTTTAAGACGATGCTCCTGTTCCCGCCGGAATGGGTGCCTACCGCTCCGTATCTTGCCCTTCCCAGTTTAACCGCCGTCCTTCGTGCCTATGGGCATGAGGTGATCCAAAAAGACATCAATATCGAAATGTATGATCTGTTATTTACGGATACCTTTCTCATTTGGGTGAAAATGAGAATGGATCAACAGCGCCGGGGCTTGGAAGAGCGGGAAGTGCGGCAGCAGTTATCCGATGTGGAGCAAGAGCGACTGGCCTGTCTGCGTGCACAGGACGGGATTGATGTCATGGAATTGGCAGAACATGCCGAAGAGGCGAAAGCTGTCGTACGGGGCGAAGCATTTTATGAAGCTGAAAAGTTAGAAGGTGCCCTCAATACATTCCGAGATGTGATGCAATATATTTCGGCTGCGTACTTTCCTGCTTCTTTGGTGTTTTACCCCATGGAAAGTAATTTAGGCTATCGTTCTGGTGTTTCCACTGAAGTGTTGGCGAGTTTGGAAGATGAGAATGTCAACATCTACCGTGATGTCTGTCGACAATTGGTGCTTCCTGCCATCCACAAAGAACAACCGGAAGTGGTTGGGATTTCCATCGGGACCCAAATGCAATTGTTAGCTGGGATGACGTTTTGCAAGATGATTAAAACGGAATTCCCGGATATTCATGTCACGGTTGGCGGAAATGTGATCACTCGATTACAAGAAGACTTACCTAAACAAAGCCAATTTTTTACTAAAGTGTTCGATACCGCCATTCTGTATGAAGGTGAGCATGCTCTGGTCTGGCTGTTGGAAGCTCTTGCGGGTGAACGTGCTTGGGAGAATGTCCCTAACCTTATGTGGCAACAGGATGGCCAAGTAAAGGTCAATACCGAAATTTATACGGAGAAGACGACGGCTTTGCCTCTTCCGGATTTTGATGGGTTGCCGCTGGATATGTATTTTGTGCCGGAGCGGATTTTGCCTTATCTTGCGACGAGGGGATGCTATTGGGGCCGGTGTACCTTTTGCGATCATGGCCAAGGGTATTTTGACCAATATCGTGGAAAGCCCGCAAAGGATGTGGTGCGGGAAATTAAAGCCTTGCAAGAAAAATACGACGCCAAGCATTTCCTGTTTTCCGATGAGTCCTATCCTCCAGCATTATTGAAAAAGGTTTCTCAGCTTCTGATTCAGGAAGAGGTGGGGATCAAATGGACAACTCTTATTCGTTTTGAGGAAACGTTGCAGGATCCTGAAATTTGGAAACAAGCCGTCGATGCTGGATGTTGCACTCTTTACTACGGGATGGAATCTGCCAACGAACGTGTTTTGGAGTTGATGGATAAACATGCCAAGAAATCTGTGATTGAGAATAATTTACGCGAGGCCGCTAAGGCTGGAATTTGGAATCATGTGATGGCGTTTTATGGATTTCCCGGAGAAACACAAGGCGAAGCCGAGGAAACTCGCCAATTTCTTATAGATAACAAGCGTTACATTCACTCGGTCGAACTGTTTTATTTTGTCGCCTATCGCCATACCCCAATGGTCAGGAATCCGGATAAGTTCGGGATCACCATTCATAAACAAGACGAATATGATATGCCATTGGATTATTATTATACGTTGAATGAACCGGGGGGGCTGACCTGTTTAGATGCCATGAAAATGGCAGAGGAGTTTTATCAAAGGGACTTTGAACCCTGGGCTGTGCGTGTGAATGCTCGAGAACATGTCTTTCTGTATATTTCGAAATTTGGGAGTAATTATCTGCCGCAAATTTATGCTTTAAAGGCCGGCCAAGAAGTACCGCGAACGGATGGCGTGCAAGGTTTGGTCACCTGGCCGGTTGCGCATGGACCAAGTGATAAGGATGAGTCTGGCGAATCAGGTATGTCTCGGGTTGTGAGCCATGTGGCTCCCTAAGTTATCGAGTATTCGGTCTTTATTTTTGAAAAAGATCAAATCACTAGGTGTATCTATGCTGATCGAAGAGGAAGGTTAGGTTCCTGAATCGTTATTCAAGCCGGTCAGGAGCAATTGATAGGCTGCTTCAATTTCTTTAGTCTTGGCTTCTCCTTTTTTATACATTTCCATATATTTCCCGGGGTTATTGGTAAGACCGGCATACCGAGAAGGATACCAGGTTCGTCGGGCCTCTTCGTAATGCTTATTCAGCATCTTTTGAGAAAATGGCTGGGTCAACTTCAGTAATTGCATAGCCTTAGTTTCTGCAGGGGATGGATTTTGAGTGCTCATAGAGATAATATTTCTAAACGAGGCATTAAAGAAATCCGTCAAGTTTTTCAGATGAGCCCTCTTTCTGTCAATCCGTTCTTGTTACCTTCTTGAGCTGAGTCACGACTTTTTAAAATCGTAACCATTATGTCCCGTGATCTTCCTCTTTTAGAAGCCCCTCGTCTCTTTGCTCAACAAAACTACCGTGATGTCTTGAAGCGGGAAATGGATGCTGGGAAAATTCCGCTGAGTCTCGGGAAAGGCTGTCCTGTCGAATGTGCGTTTTGTTATGAATTGGACCACTCCTACCGGGAGACACTGGATCCGCCCAAGACCACTCAAGAGGATTGGGAATTCATGCTGAATTATATTAATTCCCGTCCAACCGATCCTTTACAGTTTTGGTGTTTAGGTGGAAATGAGTTCATGGAGTGGACCGATCTTTTTCTCCATCCGAAATCCATGGAATGGTTGGAAGATTTTTTAAAATATACTGATAAAAATGTGCAGTTTTTTACCGTTGGCTTTGTGCATGTGCCCAAAATCCATCGTTTGGCGGAACAATATCCCGGGCGGATAAATTTTGAATTGTCGGTGATTACTCTAGGTGAATATCGGCAGAAATTAATGCCTCATGCCCCATCGGTCAAACATCTCATGAAGGTGCTGGATGGGCCGGCGGTCTCTTCAGCTAACTTTTATGCCTTTGATCAGAATACGATGTCGGAAGATGCCAAAACCATTTCCAAAATTAATTCCAAATGTGTCTTATGGATGGGGTGTCTGACCCCGGTCGGCGGTATTAAGGAGTCGACCAAGGCCATTATGCGGCAGGGCCGTCAATATCTGCCGGTTGAAGCCGAAAAAATATATGATGCCGGTCTTCCGAATTCTACTACGATTCATACGGAAGCTTATGTCACCGCCTTTCTTAATCGACGGCGAATCATCAGTGTCTTTGATTCGTTGGAATTGGAGAAACGTGATCCCGTCGTGTCGGCGGGCAGTGTCTATCGTATTTTGCAAATGTTCAGAAAAAATCGGGCAAAATTCTTGCGAGTTCCCAACACGACCCTGGGAGGAGATTCAGATTGTACGGTGTTGTTGACGTTGAATGATATCGCCAAATGCTTGTCCAATGAGAAATATCTGTATCTCCCGCAGTGTATAGTGGAATCAGGCCGGGGGCCAGGCCGGGATATCGCGGGCGTCCATGTCGATGATTTTATCAAAATGACTGGTGTCAAGGTGAGGATTTTAAGAAAAATTGATACAAAGTTTGCGAATTCTCGCTTGTATCGGAATGGATCATTGCAGAATTACGTCGAGGACTATGTACGAAATCCATTGACCCGTTCATATGAAGCCTTTCCGCTCACAGCTTAAAAGGGAAGAACGGTTTTAACTTGCCTTCTGAGTTAAATTGACCTTTGTCCTGATTTCCTTCCTTCCTCCTGTACTAATTTACATGGAAACTTCTCAAAATTGGCTCCAGTATTATCAAGCAGATGTGTTTACGAATGAACCCTTCGGGGGGAATCCCCTCGCGGTGTTCCCGGATGCGGGCCAGTTAACTGATCGCGAGCTTCAACAGATCGCCAGAGAGATGAATCTCTCGGAAACCGTTTTTGTTCTGCCACCGACTGATACTCGAGCCGTTTCGAGAATTCGTATCTTTACCCCTTCTCAAGAAATACCTTTTGCGGGTCATCCGGTATTAGGCACCTTTTACGTTCTTGGTGTATTAAAGCGCTTTCCTCTCCAGGAACCCGTGACCCAAATTTTTTATGAATGTCATCTTGGTGTCTTTCCGCTCGAACTGGTCATTCTTAAGGGACAAATTGAACAAGTGGTGATGTCACAACCTTCGCCTGAATTTGTCGACGTCGTGACCCAGATGGATGTTCTTTATGAATTAGCGAAAGCCCTAGGGGTACACAAATCTCTTATTTCGGATTTACCCTTTCCCGTTGAGGTGGTTTCAACGGGGTTGCCGGTCTTAATCGTCCCGATTCGAACGCTAACGGGAATGAAGGCTATGCAGGTGAATCATGCAGAGATTCGTGACATCTGTTCTCGGTTAGGCGCAAACGGCATTCTGGTGTATACCACGATGACTCTGGAAGAAGAGACCACTGTACATACTCGAATGTTTGCTGATCCGATTGGGATCCCAGAGGATCCGGCTACTGGAAGTGCGAGTGGTGCCTTAGGTGCGTATTTGGTTAAAAATGGTGTGGTAGAAGTGGGACCAACGACCGAAGTGGTGATTGAGCAAGGTTATGAAATTGATCGCCCTTCACGAATATTAGTTCAAGTCTTTTCTGATGATGATATGATCCAGGAAATCAAAGTCGGCGGACAGGTCGTGATGGTTGCTGAAGGGAAGATGATTTATTAATGAATTTCCTCAAGCCATACACCGATTCTATTTTTTTAATTCTCCGGCAATGTGCCCCAATTCGGGAAGAATCAGTTTTTCCATGGCCAACTGGACGGCTCCCCGAGATCCTGGTATGGAAAAAATAGCCAAATGATCATGAATCCCTGCTGTTGCGCGGCTCAGCATAGCTGACGATCCAATCTCTTGGAAGCTTAAATAACGAAACAACTCTCCAAAGCCATCCAATCGTTTTTGTAAAAACCTATCAACTGCTTCAAATGTCGAATCGCGGCGGGAAATACCGGTTCCCCCGTTGATGATGATGATATGTTGGTCTGTCTGTTGTGCGGCTTCTTCTAAGAGCCCGGTAATGTCTTGTGGTTCATCTTTAATGAGATGATATCCGCGAATGAGATGTCCTTGTCCTTTCAGTAGATGACAAATTAGTTTCCCGCTCGTGTCCGTATCCTGAGTTCGGGTATCGCTGCAGGTGATCACCACACAACCAAGGGGAAATGTTGTCTCTGCCTTATGCGAAACATGTGATGGATGGTCATGTTGAGCATGAGGCTCATGGGGATGATGCGGCCGGTGGTTAGTCATGAACCGGTGGTTTCTGGGAAGAGGTTACGACCATACCGAATCAGGCTTGAGCTGTGCGGCAGGCTCACCCTTTTTGATATGTTCGTCCAAGATGATGGGAACATCCGAGTCCTTGACTTGGGAATACCAGGTACCTGTGGGATACACGACGACATTAGGCCCTTGTTCGCATGGCCCGAGGCAAGTGGTCCCTGTCACGAGTACTTCTCCGGGCTGGATCCCTCGTTCAATCAGTCCCATGTTTAATGCCATCAATAAATTTTGTGCACCTGCGGCGCCACAGGAAGGTTTGGGATGCCCGGGAGGACGGGAATTTGTACAGACCAGGATATGATATTTTGGCTTTGGCATAGAACCTCCAGATCATGAATGGATGTTAAGGGCTTCTGCGATATGGTAATTAGTCTCTTGCGGGGTTACCCTCATCGAGGGCGGAAAAGTTCCCACATATCGATACATTCGTCAGGTAATTTCCAATGTCGAATGCCCGCCATTACCCAATCCAAATAATGGTCCTTTGCTTTGAATTTTCCAATGGCTTGCCCGACGTGTGTGGTCACGAATTCTTTTTGACCCTCTTCCGTAAATACGTGAACTTCTACATGTCGAAAGGCCTCTTCAGGGAGATCACCCTCAAATTTGTCTAGTTCTTGAACATCTTCCTGGGTGAGTTCAAAGACGGCCCCCCAGACACGTTCGCCAGCAGAAGGTGTGATGGTAGCTAGCCCACATCGCCATTGATTTGACCAGCGTCCGAAGGTGATGGTGTGATCAGGAATGTAGGCGTTAAATAAAAATTGGTGTTCAGGCGCCCGGCGTTTCAACTGTGTGGGGTTGAGATTGTCTGCATACATGAAAAATCGCATAGTGTAATTCCTGTTCTTGAAGATAACTCGTAGTATTACCATACTGCCTTTGCGGACTGTCAAGGAAGGATGCCAACTTTAACGTGGCAACGCACTGAGGAGTCTACAGAGGAAAGTTTAAATCATTAAGAGGAAACTCGAGGAGTGCGCAGTTGCTTGATAAGGTTTATGAAGTCCTTGGGGTAAGATGTAGTTGTTGCTGACTATGATCCAAACGTACCATAAAGCGGTCAAAAAAACTGAGGCCTAGCAAACCATCAATTCCCTCAGGAAGATTCGGGATGGTATGAATGACAACCCGAACATCGTCTCTTCCAGCATGGCCAACTCGGATTCTTGGTGCTATCCCCATTTTCGCCTTCACCTTTCCTCCGGCTGTAAACAGATTGATATGTGGCTGGGTGGGATCGGATTGAATGTCTGCGTCAAAAGCAAGGTCTTCGGATATTGTCGTGTATGTTGCCCCGGTATCCACGATCAATTTGGCTGGATGTAAGTCGTTGAATTCTACTCGGGCGATCCACACTCCGCCTAACCGCTCCAAAGGAATAATTGAATCTTCTGAGTCCGCCGTAATTTTTCCAGATGTATGTATGTTGGATTTGGCCTTGAGGATCGCCTGATCCAGTGGAACACGAGTGAAAATGGCCTGGGCACCAATAACGGCACCGATAGTAAAAAGTGCTAAGAAAATGAACAAACGACTTGATCCCATACAAAATACTCCTTGTATAGTAGAGTAATGAAGACAACAGTCTGTGATGGCTTGATCTCTATTTATTTGTCGGTTCTACCATAGAGGCACTTGATGTTGGGTCTTCCCCTGATTTTGCGGACACACCGAAAAAGAGCCATGGACTTGCTCCGAATTGGTGGACACTCCGATGTTTTAAAATAAACCAAAGGAGGACACGGCATGACCAAGGGGCGATTTGCCGATGAGTTCAAAGAAGAAGCGGTCAAGCAGGTCATCGAACGGGGCTACCCCGTCGGCGATGTCACCAAGCGCTTGGGGATTTCGGTCCAAAGTCTGTACAAGTGGGTCAAGGTGTATAGCCCGAACGCCACTGATCGGTATGAGGCCGAACTCAAAGAAGTTCGACGCGAGAATCTGGCCCTGAAGGCGGAACTGCGGCGAGCCCAGAAGAACGAGACATCTTAAAAAAAGCAGCCTTGAGTTCAACCGATCGTTGCAACACTTGCCTGTAGTTTATCTGCTGGTGTCTGAAAGGCCAACATCTTTCGTGGACGTTGATTCAAGCGTAAGGCCACCTTGTTCAAGTCCGCTTGGGAGTACTCAGAGAGCTCCGTTCCTTTCGGAAAATATTGGCGGAGTAAGCGGTTGGTATTTTCGTTCGTTCCCCGTTGCCAGGGACTGTGCGGATCACAGAAATAGACTCGTACGTTGGTGGCGACGGTGAATTGCTTGTGAGCGGCCATCTCCATTCCACGATCCCACGTCAATGATCGGCGCAGGGCCACCGGCAGTCGGCGCACTTGTGGAATCAAGGCCCCGACGACACTCGCCGTATCTTTCCCTGGCACTTTCACCAGTATCGTAAAGCGGGAATGCCGCTCTACAAGCGTGGCAATATGGGTGTTCTTTGAGCCCGTAATCAAATCCCCTTCCCAATGCCCAGGAATGGCTCGATCATTCACTTCGGCTGGACGTTCGCGTATGGAGACCCCATCAATGATTCGGCCCCGGGGCTGCCCCTCAGTGCTGGCGTGCTTGGAGCGCCGCATCATCCGCCTCGATCGCAGATGCCCTGATAGTTCCTTCTTGAGAACCCCGCGAGCTTGAATGAAGAGGCTTCGATAGATGGTTTCGTGAGATATTCGCATCTGCACATCCTCGGGGAACTGGCGTCTTAACCACCCCGAGATTTGTTCGGGCGACCAATCCAGTCTCAGCTTCTGCGTGACGGTTCTGCGTAGTGTCGGATGAAGAGCTAGCCGACACGGTTTCGGGCGACAAGCCTGCTCCCAGGCCTCTGCATCGGCAACCACAGCCCGATACTGACTTCGTTCGCCATGGCGCGCCAATTCGCGACACACGGTGGAGGGAGGCCTCCTGATCAGAGCGGCTATCTGTCGGATAGACTTGTTGGCCGCAATACCTCGAGAAATCTCTTCACGCTCAGTCAGAGTTAGGGCCAATCGAGAACGTCGCCGAGGGAACTGTTATGATAATGCGGCGGTCGAGTCGTTCTTCGGGAGTTTGAAGAAGGAGAAAATCCGTCGCCACATCTTTAAAACCCGTGAAGTGGCGCGAACAGAAATCTTCGATTATATTGAGGTGTTTTATAATCGGGCGAGACGCCATCAACACCACGGAAATATCAGCCCAGCAGCGTATGAACAGCAGATGGCAAAAGTAGGCTGAGTGTCCACCGAAACGAGGGAAGTTCAAACTCTTAACTAACCTGTCCACGAAATTGGGGGAAACCCAGTCTCCATTCGTATCCATTTTCGGACTCCGTAAAATGACCTCTCCTTGATTTTATAGACTTTTTAGGATGGAATGAGTATTCTTTAGTTGGTAATTACCTTTCATCTTCCTTAATTTCGCCAGTTGTGGGGCGGGAAACATGATTGTCCTCTCCAGACGGTGTATGGTTTCTCCTCTTGAATCTGTTTCGGTTTCCTTCCTTTTTAATAGCTATTCCCCCACAGGTTTTCCTTTAGGTAGTTAAATGATGACAAGTTGGCTAAAAAGTCAACGAATCTTTGTGGTGTTGACATGCCTCTTAATATTTTTTAGTGGCTGGTTGCTGTATTGGTTGTATCTGGGATCCATCGAGCGAGAGAAAGAGCGATTAATGGATCTGGCTCAGCTGTATATTCTGCAATTAGAGACTGTAAATCACCTTGACCAAGATGAACCTGATGCATTGCAAGCTCACCTTCCTGATGTTGATCGTCTGAAAATACTTTTTGGTGCGCAAGACCAAATCCATCGTTTTGGGGAAACGGGAAGAATCGTATTTGTAGAAGAAGGGGCAGGCCCAAATCAATTAAAGATTTCTGGACAACGAGAAACAACGCGTCAATTAGAGAAAGATGGTCGAGAATTTCTTGCCGCGTATGTTCCACTGACCGGAACGCTTCACGGTGTGGCCGCCATGATTGATCTTGAAGAAATACAATTGCCGTATTGGCAAGTAGGTATCGGTATCGGGCTCATGGAATTGCTCACTTTCGCGTTAGGTGGCCTACTCATAATTTCTCGTAAGCATTCAGGGCCTCAAAGTATTCAAGACAATGAAGCCATTGTTCGAGCGATTGTGGCCAGTGCTGGAGAGGGTATTATAACTTTTAATGAATTTTCAAAAATTGAGACATTCAATGAAACGGCAGAATCCATGTTTCTTTATTCCAAGGAAGAAATCCTTGGAAAACCCTTCCAGGAATTGTTGGTGGCTTCAGATCAAAAGGCTTGTGATACGTTTTTATTAACGTATCGTTC
Source organism: Nitrospirales bacterium (assembly GCA_965223185.1). Taxonomy (GTDB): domain Bacteria; phylum Nitrospirota; class Nitrospiria; order Nitrospirales; family UBA8639; genus Nitrospira_E. Next base: position 3,091,278 of record OZ244988.1, read on the forward strand.
TCAGGGCTCGAATCGAATGTCAGGGATGGTTAAGGAATATCAAGCACAGAGAAAAGATGGAACCATATTCCCAATGACATTGACCATTACCGAAGCCCCAATCTGGGGGCACCGTTTGTTTACTGTATTATTAAGAGACATTACTGAGCAAAAAATGGCCGAACGTCGTTTAGCTACACAATATGCTGTAGCTCAAGTTTTGGCAGAATGCGCGACGATTCAAGAGGCCACCCCTGAAATTCTTCGTGCTGTCTGTGACAGTTTAGGATGGCAGGTTGGAATTCTCTGGCGCGTGGATCCAGATGCCTTAGTTTTGCGTTGTGTAGAATTTTGGAGGGGTTCTACAAGGCGGTTTTCTCAATTTGTGGCTTTGACGCAGGAGATGACATTCTCAAAGGGTGTCGGGCTCCCAGGACGGACCTGGGAGGCGGGAAAACCAGTATGGATTCCTGACGCTGTTAAAGCTCAAAATTTTCCTCGTGCGCCCATGGCGGCTGAGGAGGGCCTACATGCAGCCTTTGCTTTTCCTATTCAGTTAGGGACCTCAATTCATGGAGTCATGGAGTTTTTTAGTCGAGAAATCCAAGAGCCTGACCAAGCTCTTTTACATCAATTGCTTTCGGTGGGAAGCCAGATTGGTCAATTCATGCAAAGGAAGAATACAGAAATGGCATTGCGAGAAGGAGAAGAGCAGACGAAGTTGATCTTAGATATGGCGCTTGATGCGGTCGTCACATTTAATGAGAAAGGGTCTATTCGAAGTTGGAACACTCAGGCCGAACAAATGTTTGGATGGTCCTGCGAAACCATGCTCAATCGATCGTTTGTTGAAACGATAATTCCTCCTGCTTATCGAAAAGAATATGATGAGGGGTTACAGCGTTACGTGGATTCTGGATGGAGTGAGCTTCTCAACCAACGAATGGAACTGACCGGATTGCATCGAGATGGCTATGAATTTCCTCTTGAGTTTGCCATGACAGCCTTTAAATCAAAAGGCCAGATAATTTTTAGTGGGTTTTTGCGTGATTTAACCGAGCGGCGTAAAACTGAAGAAGCATTAAGAAAAAGTGAGGAACAATTGCGTCAAGCTCAGAAAATGGAAGCTATTGGAACTTTGGCCGGTGGCATTGCTCATGATTTCAATAATATCTTGTCGGCTATCATGGGATATACTGAGCTTGCCATGGCAAGAAGCGAAGGAACGAACGGAGTGGTGCCTCGGTTACAAGAAGTTTTAAAGGCTGGCTATCGTGCAAAAAAACTTATTCGTCAAATTCTGACTTTTAGCCGGCAGGATTCATCTGGGAAAAAGGTTCTTTTCCTGCAGTCGGTTGTGGAAGAAGCTTTAAACCTGCTCCGTGCATCTCTCCCGTCGACTATTAGATTGGAATCCCATCTTCAAGCTTGCACTTCTCCCGTACTGGCTGACGCTACGCAAATCCATCAGGTGGTGATGAACCTTGGTGCTAATGCAGAATATGCGATGCGTGAAGTCGGAGGAAAGCTCATGGTGACACTTGATCAGATCGAGGTTACGGAAGGGAATCCCTTGTTACGGCAAGGCCTTTCCGTCGGGTCCTATATTCGTCTCGTCTTTTCCGATTCTGGAAGGGGAATTCCTCCCAATATTCAAAAGAGAATTTTTGATCCATTTTTTACCACAAAAGATGTTGGTGCGGGGACTGGAATGGGGCTTTCCGTTATTCATGGTATTGTGACCAGTCATGATGGGACGATTCAAGTTGAGAGTCGAGAAGGCGAATTTACTACCTTTTTTATTTATTTGCCCTGTTCTTCATCGACTCCAATGATTTCCCAAGCTGTTCTGGATGATCCCACTGTAGGATTTGGACAAGGCACTGTAATGTTTGTTGATGATGAAGACTCTATTGCCAGGTGGGGTAAAGATATGTTGGAAGCACTTGGATATCGCGTCGAAATCTTTTCCAATGCTTCGGATGCTTTGGCAGTCTTCAGACAAGATCCTGAACATTTTGATGTCTTGGTCACTGATCAAACGATGCCTGGAATGACTGGGGAAATGCTCGCGAAGCAGGTGATGCATCTTCGGCCAACATTCCCAATTATTTTATGTTCTGGATATAGTTATACCATGAATGAAAATAAAGCTCGATCAATGGGACTCCAAGCCTACCTAACCAAACCTGTCCTCATGAGTGATATGGCAACGGCTATTCACGCTGCGATACGGCAAAAGACCATACCTAAGACAGCATGACTCTGTTAGGTGTATTTGGACATCAATGGATTATTTTCCAGGATAAGTCTTTCCTTAACCTAGAAATTGATAACAAGAAAGCAGAGTTATTCTAATGAGCGATTCCTGAGACGCAAAGAATTCGTAATGACGCTTACTGAACTTAAAGCCATGGCGGTTGCCGCCATGATAGGTTGAAGGAATCCATAATCTCCAAAAAGCCATCGCCAATCATTTGGGACTCCCCCTATTTTCTGAAAAAATGGGAAAAGAAGGCCAGCAGCCAGTGGAATAAGAAGAATGTTATAAGCAAAGGCCCAGAATAGGTTTTGATAAATGGTGCGCATAGTGGCTCGGCTTAATTGAAGAGCCTTGTGAATTCCTTTGAGGTCTCCACTCATCAACGTAATTTGCGCGGTTTCCATCGCAACGTCTGTTCCTGTTCCAATGGCAATTCCCAAATCTGCTTGGGCGAGAGCCGGGGCGTCATTAATTCCGTCACCGACCATGGCGACGAGTTTTGTCCCTCGCTGTTGAAGGTTTTGAATTTCCTTTGCCTTTTGATCAGGAAGAATTTCAGCCAAGACTTGGGTTATTCCGAGTTCTGAAGCGATGCTTTGGGCCACCTGATAATTGTCACCGGTTAACATGACTACATTTAGGCCGGCGTGTCTTAGGAGCTGGATCGCCTCTTTGGATTCTGGCCGTAAAGTGTCAGCAATGGCGATAATACCTTCTATCTGCTTGTTTATGCCTACCAAAATTGGAGTTTTACCTGATTGAGCCAATTTCTCTAAGGAATCAGAGAAAGGCTCAAAGCTTTTTTTGTCACAATATGTAGTAAGGAATTGAGTGTTCCCTATAATGACGGATTGGCCTGCAATAAATCCGCTAACACCTTTTCCAGGAGTTGCAAAAAAATTGGCAGGCTCTTCAAGTTGTAGGTTTTGATGCTTGGCATAACTTACTATGGCTTGAGCAAATGGATGCTCAGACCGACGTTCTAACGATGCTGCGAATCGGATAAGCTCATCTTTTTCCCAAGACGTCGCGATAATGTCCGTTACAGTAGGGATCCCACGTGTAAGAGTTCCGGTTTTGTCCAACACAATGGTATCAATTTTGTGAGCGATTTCCAGGGCTTCTCCATTTCGAATTAATATCCCCTGGACCGCGCCTAGTCCTGTTCCCACCATAATTGCTGTCGGTGTGGCCAAGCCCAATGCACAAGGGCAGGCAATTATTAAAACTGCGACGAATGTGAGAATCGCATATGTCAGCGCTGGGTCTGGCCCAATTCCCCACCACAGGACAAAAGCGAGGCTTGCGATCAGTAAAACCGACGGTACAAAAATGCTGGCTATATAGTCTGCCAATCGCTGGATCGGAGGCTTTGACCCTTGAGCCTCCTGGACGAGACGAACAATACGGGCAAGAACGGTGTCCGTACCAATGGAAGATGCATGGAACAGAAAACTTCCAGAAATGTTTAACGTTCCGGCAAAGACTTTTGAGCCTGGATTTTTTTCAATCGGGAGGCTTTCTCCTGTGAGCATGGACTCATTGATCGATGAGTGCCCTTCGATCACAACCCCGTCTACGGGAATTTGTTCACCAGGTCGCATCACCACTATGTCGTTGTCGCTAACCTGATTTATGAAGATGTCAACATCTTCTTGCCCGCGTCGAACCCTAGCTGTTTTCGGCTGTAAACGTAAAAGTTGATGAATCGATGTTGTTGTTTGTTTTTTGGCCCTAGCCTCGAGGTAACGTCCTAATAGAATGAGAGCGATGATGATAATCGCCGTGTCATAGTAAAGAGCTATTGGTATTCCACTTGCCTGAAATAAATATGGAAAAAATGTGGCAAAGGTGCTGTATCCAAAAGCCGATAGTGTTCCGACCGCAATAAGAGTGTTCATATTGACCGTTCTATGAAGGGCTGCTCTCCATGCCGCAACGTAAATGGATTGGCCTGCCCATAGTAAGATGATACTGGTTACCAGAAACAGGATTAAATGACGGATGTAGAGAGAAAGAGAGGAGAAACCTGGAATAATATTCATGGTCCCTAGCATAACGAACAATCCGATGATTCCACTCAACAAAGCTCTTTGAAGCAATTGAGGTGTGTTGTCTTCTTGGGGAGGGGAAGGGGAGCTATTCGGATCAGTTTCTTGGATAATTTCATATCCGGCATTAGTAACAGCCTTTTCAAGGGCGTCAGGGGAAATTCCATTCTTCCATGTGGTAACGGTGGCGGTTTCATTTGCCAGGTTGACTGTGGCTGACAGAACTTCAGGTAGTTTGATTAATGCCTCCTCAACATGATGTACGCAGGAGGCACAAGTCATTCCAGATATTTTCAAAGACTGAGTTTGAAGGGGAATTTCATATCCAGCTTCCTGTATCGCATGGGTCAATGCTTCTGTTGTGGCAATGGTGGGATCGAAAGCTAAGGAAGCAGTTTCTGTTGCAAGGTTCACCGAAACTTCGAATACCCCCTTTATTGATTGTAAAGCTTGTTGAACATGGTGGACGCAAGAGGCGCAGGTCATGCCATGTATGGGCAACGAAGTATGTATGAGAGGCGTCACCATGGATTGTGTGGATTAGTCTCGGGCGTTTCCCATGATGTAACCGGCGTCTTTCAGGGCTAATGCCATGGATTCATGAGTTATCTTGGGTGTTTCGTATTCTACCATGGCCTCTTGGTTGTCCAGATTTACCGCAATTTGTGAGATGCCCGGTAATTTCTTGAGGGCTTTTTCTACGTGGGCAACGCAATTTCTACATGTCATTCCCTGAATAGGAAAATGTTGGCGCTTTATCATAATTTTTTCCTTTCATAAGTGGTTTCTTAACGCCCTACTGTATAGAGGGCGGAAAGCTCATGAATTATTTGTTCTTCTTTTCCGCTTTGAATTCCTTCCACTACACAGGTGCGAAGATGTCCATCCAAAAGCAGGACTTCCAGTTTTTCAATAGCTTTTCGAATTGCGTGGGTCTGCTTTAAGATGTCAACACAATACCGGTCTTCTTCCAGCATTTTACGTACACCCTGCAAATGGCCTTCAATGTATGCTATCCGTTTCATGGCATTGGTGTGGATGTCCGGAGTCATTGTTCCCCTTTCGATAGAGAATGAATTTTTATACCCTTACCCATAGGGTATGGGTATGTTCCCATAGGAAATATTTTCTGTCAATGAATAACAATCCTAAATTTTTTAGTGTGGTGAGGTTTCCCGAAGGGCATTCTGTTAAAGAGGAAAAATATTTTCTGATTTTTTGAAGAATTCTGAAATATCATTGGCAATTTAATGAGATTTTTAGAACAAAAATAACAAATGTCATAAAATTTAACATGGTGTTCTTTTTTGTAATTTATAAATACTAACACTTGGTGTCCCAGTTAATTGATTCTGCAGTGATAAACTTTTCTTTGTCATCTTTTTTAACCCTTCTGATTTTCGGAGTGGGATTTCTTATTCCCCCTTTTTGACTAGCCCTTGTCATTGAATACCAATAAAAGAAAAAAAGAAGGCGTAAGGACGGAGTCTTAAGACTATGGTTTGCCCTTTGCAAGTCCAATAAATCCCAAGTTTGGACTTTGGATTAAGAATTACAAGGGAGATTATTATCAATGTACCCATTTCTTCAAAGTAATCGAGGGGCTGCAGCCTTGGAGTATTCATTATTTATTAGCTTTATTGCTTTGCTGATTGCTGGTGTTCTTCAAGTATTGGGGCCCAATCTCATTCAGACTTTATCCACCATCAGTGGAGGCTTAACACCTGTGCAAATCATTGAAGACAATCCAAATTCCAATGAATTACAAGGACTTAAAAAATATTTCTAATGTTAAGTACGGGGGTATTTCTAAGGTTTTTCCTTAAAAAATTTGTTTTCTCTGACCTGCTCCTTAAGTCTTCATAAACCTTCACCGAAAAACATTGAAAACGGAGGGGGTTTTTTATGTTTGTAGGACTTCTTATTGGATTGCTCATAGTTTCAGCATCAGGTTGCGAATCACTTTCATCGACTCAGCATATATCTGATTTGAACAATTCAGGTAACCCTAAACTAACCCTGACATCTCTCTCAAAATCCAAGGGTCATGAATCCTCTGGATTTGCAGAGCGTATGGTTATCCCTGAAGAACCTACTGAAAAAGCCAGTTTACTAGAAAATGCGCAAACAGAACCTTTTCCAACAATATATTTTCCTTTTGATAGTTGGGAAATTTCGCCGGAAGTGCAAGAACGTTTAGATGCAACAGCCAAATGGATGACGCAATTTTCAACATATGGCCTTATGATTGAAGGCCATACGGATATCCGAGGAAGTGAAAGTTATAACATGGTTTTAGGAGTGAAACGGGCGAAGGCGGTAAAAGATTACCTTGCAAATTTAGGAATTCCGCGAAGACGTCTCGATATCGTTTCCTATGGGAATACTTTGGTGCTTTGCGATGTGGATGATGAACATCGGTGTCATCAATTTAACAGACGAGCAGACTTGTTATTGGAATAACTTTTTCCTCTTCGTTCTCTCATACCACCTCCTAAATTAAAGAAATCCCCAAATTATTTCTCCTTCCACGGGTACGTTCTAGTCTAGAATTTGTTCATCTAGTTGTGTAATGGTGCCCTGAAGTCAAGCCACCTTCGCGGCTTGTTCCCGTCGATATTGGCGCGGGCTTTTGTACTGTAAGGCCTGATGGGGCCGCCCATCGTTATACCAGTACATCCACGTTGAGACTGCCCGCTGCGCCTCCTCAAATCCCGCAAAGTGATATTGCCATACACATTCTTCTTTCAAACTCCGAGCTCAGGGATTGGGCAGTCTCACCGAACGGTTTGAGTTGCTTCAATCTTCATGAAACCGCCGTATACGATGAGTACGTACGGTGGTGTGGGAGGACGGGGCACGTGAGTGCCCCTCCTACCCGATTACTCATCTGGATAACTCAAAAGCAAAATTAGGAAAGGCTTTTAAAAATATCCCAATAGCCTCAGGTTGTATTTATTTGCAATAGACTTGCAATATGATGTTGCTTTCGATTAATCTGATATAGGTGTTTAGGAGGGGCTCTTGAATTATGATGGAGGCGACTATAAAAGAAGGCTTGAAAGCTTCAGGGAGACGAATGACTCGTACTCGAAAAGCCGTGTTGGCCTTGTTGGAGAGCACTCGTCAGCCCTTAAGTGCCTCCGAAATATTCCTACAATTGCAAGAAAATCACATAGCCATTGATTTAGTGACCGTCTATAGGACCGTGAATGTACTGAAGGAACTCGGCCTTGTGGTTCAATTGGATCTTCATCAAGAGGGCCAATCCCGGTATGAGCTGAAGGAAGGGCGAATCCATCATCACCATATCCGATGCCAAATCTGTGGGAAAATTGTGGATTTGTTATTGTGTCCCTTAAAAAGAATTACGAAATTAATCGAAGAACAAACGCAATTTGTTGTAGATGATCATACCCTAGAATTTTCAGGATTTTGCCCGCAATGCCAATAATGGAGGAAAATGAGTTCAAATGAGTACGATTGGCCCGAAACTTTCCAAGGCTGGTTCAATTGCCTCACTTGTTTGTGCTGTGCATTGTGCGGTAACTCCTTTGGCGATATTGGCTCTCCCGGTTATTGCCGCACATTCTTGGGACGGTTTAAACGGAGTGATGGGAGCATTTTGGGCAGAGACCACTGAATGGGTATTTTTGGCAGTTATAGCACTTTTAGCGGGTTTTGGATTGCTTGCCACTTATCCCCGTCACCGAGATATTCGACCAACAATTTTGACCATTCTTGGGATTTTGGTCTTTTTAATATCCCATCTTTGGATTGAGGCGGGGAGTACCAAGGAAATTTTTCTTGATGTACTAGGAGCATCGTTTATTGCCTGGGCGGGCTTTTGGAACCGTCAGCTGTGTCATCATCTTGGGTGTCATACCCATGAACATGCTCACGAATCCAATTCTTCTAAAATCGCACCCCTCTCTGATTTATCTTCTCCTTCTTGAATTGAGAACTAAGGTCTATATCGCATTTCCGTGTCCTTGAAAAAATCTTATCCCAGATAGACTAAGAACCAACAGGTGTTTTATCCAAAGTCTCCGCGAGTTCATCCAAGAGATGTTCGGTATCCTCCCAACCAATACAGGCATCCGTGATGGAAACCCCCCATTTAAGTGATTTTCCTGCTTCCCATTTTTGATTTCCTGGATTGAGATTGCTTTCGATTAACAGGCCCATAATAGCTGTTTGGCCTTCTCTGAATTGTTTTACCACAGATCGAGCAACTGGAACTTGACGCGTGTGGTCTTTTTCGGAATTCCCATGTGAGCAATCAACCATAATGGGTCGATGAATGTCTTCTTGGCCAAGACAACGAACTGCTTCGGAAATGTCTTCGGGATTATAATTGACCCGTCCACCACCTCCACGTAACACCAGGTGACAATCAGAGTTTCCGTTTGTCTTAATGACTGAGGTGAGGCCTGCGGCATTTATCCCGATAAAACTTTGGGAATGCTGTGCAGCCACCATGGCGTTGAGGGCAACTTGCAAACTTCCATCCGTTCCATTTTTTAGGCCGACCGGCATGGAAAGTCCACTAGCCATTTCTCGGTGGGTTTGGCTTTCTGTTGTGCGTGCACCGATGGCAGCCCAACTGATTAAATCCGAAATATATTGAGGGGTGACAGGATCAAGAAATTCCGTGGCACAAGGCATTCCCAATTGATTAATTTGAAGAAGAATGGATCGAGCCAGATCAAATCCTTTCCCAATATCACATGATCCATCTAAATGAGGATCATTAATAAGACCTTTCCATCCAACCGTCGTTCGGGGTTTTTCAAAATATGTTCGGGAAATGACAAGTAAATGGTCTTGAACCCGATCCGCCACTCGCTTGAGTTGTTCGGCATATTGAATGGCCGCCTCTGGATCATGAATGGAACAGGGACCGATAATGACCGCAAGGCGATGCATATCTTGGCCGTGAAGAATATTTCGAATGGCTTGTCGGGCTCGTAGCACCATTTCCCCAATTTCATTGGGGAGTGGCACCTTTTCCTGCATAGCTTTCGGAGTGGGAAGGGGAGTAATGTCGATAATGTTTTGATTATTGAGACGTATCGCCATGGAGATTGTCCTTTTTAAGAATTAAAGCAAAAAACTAATTTACCCATAGAAAACATGAAATAATGAAGAAAATAGCAGTTTATTGTAATCCGAAGGTTCTGGATCAGGCAATGGGGGACGCGCCTCTCCTCATTTAGCAGTGAAGCGAGGAGCATTCTTTTTGCTGTTGGCGTGATTTTGAAAAAACCTAAGTTTTGAAAATGTTTCTTTTAGGGAATCCTGCTACGGCCAATAAGAGAATTTTCAACTCCTAAGTAACCCATTAATGAAGCGAATACAGAGTTATGCTTTCGTATTGACCAGATTGGCTTGTTGTGATTGGTACCACTGGAGAACCTCTTGTTTGGCGATGGGCGAATTGGAATCAAATAGGAATTTGATGCCCATGAGGAGTTCGTGGGTAGGTTGAACCCATTCAATTGAACAATTAAATTTTGAATAGTGAGCAAACCCTGGTAGTCGGCAGCTTAAAAAAAGATGGAGAGCAGAAATTTTTGGCCAAGTGGAAGGATCGATACTGAGCAGGCACCCTGTCGGGGAAAGGTTACTTAACTGTACCGGAAGTACGGCAAGAATTTGTCCGTTTTTGCTGAGGGGACGAACAATTCCTGGAAGGTCAATTGTCAATCGAGGAAAAGAACGAGGAATTTGACGAAGGATAGTTGGAGGGGCTTCTAACCGAATAGCTGGGGGAAAGGTGAGAAATTCTTGAATCACGGTTTCAAATTCATAAAGCTCGCCATCAATGTATGAACGGCCTTTGCAAGAGAGCCCTTTGGTGATCATTTCCAACGATTGCTCCTTGGGGATGGAGCAAAGGAGTGAGTGATCAGGCCCTAATCCAAGAAGGGATGAGCGTATGAGGATATTATCAGGTTGAGAGGCAATGGTTAACCAAAGAAGATTGGATCCTATGATTGGATAAGAAGATGCCGTACTCATCGTTCTCTTTTCGGATATATTGTCTTATCCTACAAGGCAAAAATAATGGAAACAAGATGGAAATCATACAACAAAATAAAATATCAACGAATATACAGGAACAAGCTCAAAATTCTAGAATGATGAACTTGGCCACGAAAAGTGAATTGCAAGTAAATCTTATTGTTGTGAAACTCTTGTTTAGGAAAACTGGTTATGGCCAAAAAGTATGAGCATTGGCCAATAACTGAGAGAGGAGTTTTTTAGGTAGACGATGAAGATGATTTTGGTGGTTGGGTTGAAAGATCTCGGATGAGTGCGTCGGCGAGTTCTTCAGCACAGATGGAGTAGTTCCCTTGTTGCAATGCGGCTTGAATTGAAGCAATGCGGTCTTTTCTGACATCTGGAATGGATGCCAGGGCCTCCAAGTATTGTTTCAGTTCGTTCTCCCCCTGAAAAAGAGAAGGGGGCTCAATTGATTTGGGTTGCTTTTGCCTTTTAACCGGATCTGTGTGTTTTTCAGAAGGCTGGAATGTTTCCTGAAGATGAGATGAAGTAGAGGAATTTGAAGGATTCGGCGAAAGTTGATCCATAGATTTGATCTTTCAAAAAATTCTCATGAGAAATCATAGAAAAAATTGGCAAAAGAATCAATTATGCTAGATGAGGCGTTTGGATGGAATATGTCGTTCCAGCTCATATTGCGAAACTTCAGGTAATTGACCCTGGGGAAATACGTCGAGTGCAATTAGTCCTACCGAAAGAGGTGGAGATTGCGAGGGGACGTGTTCCTCTCTTAGATTTAATGCGTCCGGGTACTGCCTTTTTAGCAAAACCTTGGGGAAGTCGAACAGAAAAGTATCGGCGCCGCATGTATACGAGATCAAACACCTCTAGCTCTGAACCTGGTGTTCTTGAAACATTTATTAATCATACACATCGTCCCCAAGCGGACACATCGATTTGGTGGCAGTCATCAGATGCAAATGACTGGTATGCGGAAGGGAAAACGATTGATGTTCGAGTTACGATAGATGAAAGTTCTGGTGTAGCAACTATTTATGAAAATACGGGGGTGTGCAAAGAATCCAATCTTCGATTAGAGCCTGACGGTGAGTGGGAAGGAAAAAGTTTGATTTGCTTAGCCTTTGGGACAGGTATTACCCCATTTCTTTCCTATATTCGTTATATGGCAAACGGAGCATGGATGCAACCAAATTCACAGCGACCGAGTCAAATGACGCTTATCGCGAGCGTACGTCATGAAAGACAATTAATGCTTCATGATGAATTGCTGGATTTTGCTCAGCAGTTTTCAGAACACTTTCGATATATTCCAGTCTTAACACAATCTTGGCCCAAGGAATGGCCTTCTGTTACAGGCCGAATAATACGCATGAAGGTTCTACCTTCGGGGAAAGAACAAATAGATTTGTCACCAATTCAGAGAGTCGTTCACTCTCTCTCACAATCAGATCTCCGTGTATGTGGTGGGACGGAAGCTTGTCGTCAACTATTAAAGGGATTAAGACAGGAAGATATTTCTCCAAGAAGCGTGCGCGTAGAATCTTGGTAGAGGTCTAGGGCGTATAGAAAAATTATCCTTAAGAATTTAATGTCATCCCAGGGTGGGACGTGTAATAGACGCGGGAATTGTGACATTGGGACGTTTAAGGAGTCGAATGACTGGTCGACCAATAAAGGAATGATGGCCGCAAATCAGGCAATGGATGCTGAGGGTCACAAACAGTTCCTGTTCCAATTGTTCTAAGTTGACGGTGCGAGAACCACACCGCGAGCATCGCGGATGTTTATCTACCTGTTTTGAGGTTGTAGTGGAATTTTTCACAGATTTTTTACGAGGCCGTCCCCGTTTGGTCGGTGTTTTAGAGATTTTTTTCATGCGTGTTTCCTGAAATTGCGATTCCTCGTAACTTTCTTTTCAGTTTCATAACAAGTCTTGTGCCAAAGAGAAAATGAAAGAATATTCATCAATTTCCATAAAAAATCCAAAAAACCAGGGTATTTTGAAATGTGATAGGTAATTTCTTCCGCAACCACGCGGTCGAAAAGTGGAGGGGTAGGATTGTGTGGAGTTACTGGCGGGGAGACAGCTCCGGGTTGGACAGGGCGAGAATGGCATCGGCTCGGGCTAAAAGATTCGCAGCTTCAGTTGGACGTTTAGCTTCTTGTAGAACACGGGCATAACGTTTGAGGATGTCAGCAATATCCGGATGGTTGGGGCCATTGATTTGTTCTTTCATGACGAGGGCTCGCTGATACTGGGCAGCGGCTTTATCATATTCTTTTCGATCATGATAAAAGTCGGCCAAACTATATAAACTGCTCAACAAGAGTGGATTCCCCTGTCCTAAGTCCTCTGCGTTTTTTATCGTCGCCAATAATTGTTGTTCAACCTGTGTTGATTGAGTTGGTTCGGCCTTTTGCCCATGAGAATATCTTCCTGAGTGTTGGTTGCATCCCGAAAAGAGGCCAGCCAGCAGGATTAAAATACCAAGCAGGATAAATCGGGGTTGTGGGAACCTGTTTCTGTACATACTTGGGTAAGGGAATGTGAAGACAAAATATGCCGATAATGAATTCTATGAACTTTAAGATCATACTTGCAAGAAATAAAAAGATTATTTTACAGGTTCCTTTTGGGATTAACAGGATTAACAAAAAGGAAAACTGAATGCCTATCGTTTGGTGCTCTATTTCCGCGCATGGCTTTGGGCATGCGGCGCAAATAATTCCTATTCTAAATGAGTTGGGGAAGATGGTGAAAGATTTACAAGTCATTCTGCGAACCTGTGTGTCGTCTTCTCTTTTTGAAGAACATCTCCGCATTCCATGGGAAATACAGGCCGTTCCTCAAGACATTGGTTGCATTCAACAGGGCCCCCTGGACATTGATCTGGAGGGAACTTGGAGAGCGCATCAAGAATTTCATGAAAATTGGGATGAACGGGTTATCCGAGAATCAAATGTGATGAGTCGGGTAAAACCGAATTTGGTCATTTCAAATATTTCCTACTTGGCTATCGCTAGTGCTGTCAAAGCGAATTGTCCAGTTATTGCTATTGCCTCGCTCTCGTGGGATCGTGTTTTGGAGGGACTGGTGGCTTCATTGCAACCTGAACAACGATTGGTTATTGAGCATATAAAACGAGAATATGGCAAAGCGCATTGTCTTATGCGACTCAATCCAGGGATCGATATGCCTTCATTTATTTCAATGGCGGAGGTAAATCCATCTTTTCCTCTTGGGGAAACCTCCTCAAAAAACCTTCATAAATTTCTGGGTTTAACCAAAAACGATAAGCTTGTTCTGATAGCCTTTGGCGGAGTGCCACTTAGGAGTCTTCCTTTGAAACAAATGGACTTATGTAAACATTTCCATTTTCTGGTGTCAGGAGTGTCTTTCGATTCCTCATATACCCGAATTCATCGAGTAGATGATTGTGAATTGTCCTTTGGGGAGATTATGAGGCAGGTCGATGTGGTGATGACAAAACCGGGGTATGCCACAATAGTTTCGGCTGTACACTATGGCATTCCAGTAGTTTATGTCAGGCGTCACAACTTTGTGGATGAACCCACATTGATAGATTATGCTCATAAATATGGCCGGGCTAGGGAGTTGGCACGTAAAAACTTTGAGTCCGGTGAATGGGAGGAAACTCTGCAATTAGTGCTGACGGAGCCGATGCCTCAGAAATCGCCCCCCCAGCCAGATCCGGCCGTTGCCTCAGGCATCTTAAAAACATTTTTGAAAAATTATGGGTCAGAGTAATCTTTTTTATGGGATTATGTACTTTCAGGAATAGAAGAAGGATAAGGGGCTACCGATAAAGCTTCGAGAACATTGAAGATGAGGGAGCCATCTCTGTCCTGTTCTTTGAAAAACGTTCCAATGACCTCCACAAATTCGTTCACACGAATAGCTGGTGGGCCTAACGTGCGATCATGGCGGCCATAGACGATAATGAAATGGGTCTCATGTTCTAGCCGAAAGACAAAATCTATATACAGTTCAGACTCATCTAGATGAAGTTCAGGTTGCTTCACTATCCCATGGATAGCAATCAATTGTTGATGATAATCTTGTTGGTTTTCTAAAACATCATTCAAAGAGACTACTTGAGGCGGAGAAGTAAAAGTAACAACATTTTTTAGAGAATGATGAATAGGCTTACATGTAATCTTAGGAACTTTTACCGGAGTTGTTACAGCCAAAATTTTTGCTGAAGCAGGAAGCTCTTTGCTTGATGTTGATAGGATCCAACATATAATTCCAAAAGCGAAAATTTTAGAGGAGGATAGCGGGTTCATGATTAAAGGTGCCAGGTGGCTTTTTGTGAAAACCAGGGATGCTCCAGTTTGCCGGTACAGTCATAGGTTGTGTTTCTCTACATTGTGCTAAAGGAATGATGGCATGCCTTCCTTGAATTACTATGCGGTTCTTGGGGTTTCTCTTCAGGCGACCCAGGATGACATAAAAAAATCTTATCGTAAATTAGCTCTCCAATATCATCCAGATCGAAATCGGGGGAATCAGCAAGCGGAGCAAAAAATTCGGGAAATAAATGAAGCTTATGAAATTCTTGGTGATCCCGATGCTCGAAAATCCTATGATCGATTGCGAATGGGTCACGTGGAACCGTTGGTATCTCCTCAAGAAGAAACAGATCAATCCCTCTCTCCCAGTGCAGTCTTACAGCGTATGGAAGGAACCTTAGCAGAAGAAGCCCGCAAACAATTATTTAAAGTCATGATGAAAAATACAGCTCGTATAAAAGAGGAATTGAGCCACATTCGTGACCGGGTCATTGAAGCCCAGGGCTATGATACATTCCTTGATAATATTGTCAAACAATGTGCAGAAGAGAGCCTTAAGGAATTGGTCACTGATGAGTTATGGAAACTTCGTGAACGCCTTGTCGACATAGCAGTGGAAATGGTGTGTACGGAGGTGCCCGGGGCGTTTCGAGAGGTCCAAGCCAGAGATCAAGTCAAAAGAACATTACATCAGTCGTGCCATGAAGGATGGGTCCAAGGGTATATTCAAGCTTGTGAACTACTATATGAAAGAAAGTAAACGGATACTTACTAAAGACTCCCCCAGCAAGCTGGGAAGTTCTTTACTTTTTATATTCCTCCCTGCAAAGGCCTGTGCTCTCTAACAACTCCAGGTAATTTTTAAAAAATGGGCAATACTTCATTGGCTATGTGTGTAGGCTGATTGTTTATCCCATATTCCTATGGCAGTGTACTTGTCGAAAATCCACACTTGTCATCCATTAAAGTATGATCACTGAATTTTTTGTGTTCCCAGGGGAAACTCGCAAACGACTTGATTCGTTTTTGGCATGCCACGAGCGAGGAGTTTCACGAACCAGGCTGCAACGTTTAATTCATGCTGGTCGGATCCGTGTGAATTCATATGTTGCGAAACCAAGCCAAAAAATTAAACCAGGGGATTGGATTACTATCGATAAACCCGAAGCCGGACCCATGTTGGTCGAGAATCAGCCTATTGCATTGGAAATCTTGTATGAGGATCCTGCACTATTAGTAGTTAATAAGCCGGCCGGAGTTGTTATGCATCCGTCTTCCGGAAATTGGACCGGGACCCTCCTGAATGGAGTATTGGAGCATCTTCAGCAATCCGAAAGATCCCATGCCCCCAATTCTAGAAAGATTTATCCTGGATTAGCGCATCGGCTCGACAAAGAGACATCTGGCGTCATGGTGATAGCAAAAACGGAGCAAGCTCATCGTGTCCTTTGTGCACAATTTGAAACACACGCTATCGACAGGACCTATGAAGCGTTGGTGTTTGGCAGACTGACAAGAGCTCAAGGGGTCATTGAGGAACCCATAGGGCGTGATGTCTTAGATAGGAGGATAGTTTCCACCCATAGCTTTAAACTACAAACAGCTATTACAGAATATCAAGTTTTACAGTCATTTGGTGCTGTGGCCTCTCTTGTGCAATTACGCCCGCATACGGGACGACAACATCAACTTCGAGTCCATTTGGCATCTAAAGGGTGCCCAATAATGGGAGATCCGATTTATGGATTCCACAAGGTTGGTCTACGACCGGAATTGATCAATTCAAGAATGATGTTACATGCCAGAAAGCTTGGATTTTGCCATCCTGTCTTCAATGTCTACAAGGAATATACTTCCGAACTTCCTGCGGAATTTCTGATATTTATTCGTGGGTTACAAAAAACCTCTGGGGGGCAAGATTCTATAGAGGGAGAGATCCAGTAAGGCATCTTAAGTTTATATTTTTTTTGCCGTAAGGAGGATGAAGACCAATTATGAGTTTGTTATCTCCAATAATTTTGAGAAAGGTAGACAGATATGTGGCGAAATATTGGATTTTTTGTGTTGGCTATCATGATGGGATATGCTTCCAATGGAATGAGCCAGGGTGCCTGTTTAGAAAATGCCGCTTTCTGGTATTCACATATTATGATGTCCAGCCAGCCTTTTTATCTGAAGCTTGAACCAGGGCAAGAACATATTCCAAAGGTTCTCGACCAAGTTGGCGCTCCCTATACGATCCTTACCACATCCTTTGAAAAGACAGCCTACCCTCAAGTGCGCATACGCACGAATGCTTGGGTCCCCTTTTTCATATCCGAACAGTTTGAAGCTGCAGGTGATGCTACAAAACGGGCAAGTTTTACCGCCCATTATCTTGCCTTGTTTGGAATGCCCCTATCGATGGGTGATTCGTTCGATATCCCAACCCTATCTCAGTAACCGCCAGGCACAGAATTCCAAAAGGTAAATAGCCGGAATAGCCTAAGAGCGGCATTTCAAAAATCTCAAAGGCATGGACATGGGGAATCGTGTATTCCCAATGGACGAAGCTGTAAGCATTCCATAATTCCCACCAGAATCCACACACTAAAGCAGCAAGTGCCGAAAGAGTAACCGATCGCCAATCTCCCTGAACGACACCTTGTAAAAAAGTAGGTTCTTTTAAAATTATTTGACTTCCCAGTAATAGAAATAACGGACTAAGCCAGATAAGTGGAAAAAGAAGGTTCGGCCAAATACCAATCAAAAAGAGTCCTACACTTCCCAAACTGAGAAATAGCCAGCCCATATTTTGATGAATTATCCAAGGGATTGGATGCCAATGTTTGAAAGGTTCTGTGAGCTGAGGAAAGGTCTTGAGCCATTCATACGTGCTCAAAATTGTAGGAAGAACCGTGGCAAATGAGATGGAAGTACAAAATATGTAGGCAACGTGTGAGGTCTCTGGAATATTTACATAATGCCAATTCTTCACAAATTGGTTTAGGTATTCAAATGTCCACCAAAATCCTGCGCTGAAGGAAAACAGACAAACCAGGAACCGTGGGCGGTTAAGAATCAGACAACGTGTTGATCGTTGATAGGTCAAGGCATTTAGGAGAACGATATATCCAAACCAGAGCATGGAGAACGTATGTGCTTGCCAAAAGGCAAACCATGAGAGCCTAGACCAAGCTAAGCACCATGAACAGAAAACCCAGAAACCAGCAAACCATCCCCACCAAGGAAAGCCTTGGAGTTTAGGGGGTAGAGGCTTTGATGCTAGATGGAAGGAGTGTAAACGCCAGAGGTATGGAAACGCTGCGCTGGTGATAAGGGCGGCGACAATACCAAAAGCCGACCATGCTATCGATGAGGTCCCGGGTGTGGTTGGGATAGAGAAAAGGAAAAGTTGAGGAAAAAGTGTATTCTCGGAAAATAGGATTCCTAAGGGGGGCAAACCAAGAATAACGATCAGAATAATGCCGAGGGAAATGATCGGAAGCATTGGCTGTCAAATGAAAAGCTCCTCTAGTCCTGTATGTGGTAAAACGGAGAAAGCATTTTTCTGGCACACCCAGAAACCATAAATTTCATCTCTACGTAGACCTTGTCTTTTGGAGTCAACCCTAAGAGATTTAAGGCCCCAATGAATTGTTTTTGGTTGAGAGAAATACATCGTTTCGCTTGGGATAAAATTGTCTCTCATGACTCATTTCCTCTTGCAGTAAATACAACAACTCCATGCATTATTTGAGAAATTCAATGCGGCATTATTATTTGGCAGTTTGTTCTTTTCCGCACTGCCAACAAGTCGTAAATTCTTTTTGATGCGCTTCCCCGCACGTGCCACAGGTCCAGGAGGTAGATTTCTGAGGTTTGGCTTTATCCCAGTTATGTATGATGCTTGCGCTCGCTCTAGATCTTCATCGTAAAGGACCCAGAGTTCTGGAAAAACTTCCACAAAGGGAATTTCGCCCCCCAACATTGCTGATCGTTGATTTTTGATCATACTAGGAATTTCAGCCTGATCAAGCAGCTCTTTTCTCGATTCAACATCGATCAAACTTTGTGATACAAACAGTAGTTTCATCGGTTCTGGTTTGGGCTCTTGAAGAGGGTGTTCCTCAAAATTCAATGCTCTCATCATGTCCTAGAAAGATTGGATGGTCAAGCTTGTGTTTGTGCCGGTGAAAATGGGCACGATTGAGACAATAATAACTTTCTGATTCTGCTTTTAGTTGTTACACAATCTGGTCTCGAACTCGCGTTGGTCGCCTGATGGGGAATGTCATGTAAACAATGTTGCAGAAAGTGAAAAATCATAGGCGAAGGTTTAATTAGTAAAAGGCTTATAATAAGCAAAACCAGACCTTTCCGTAGAAATTTTCCAGCCAGCCAATCGTGCAAGAAACCGATGCGACTCCTATCTTCTAGTCTCTTAAGGGCTCTAAAGGTTTAGCTCGCTGTTAGGAAAAAAGTTTGACCTAATAGTTGATTTTTTATTAGACAGTAAATTCAAGGATTTCGGTGTTGTGGAGACCCTGTTGGATGAGGGCAGGTAGATCCAAGTATTCCTCCACCTTGATAATGCTGGTCAAGTCGCATCGAGTACGCGGATGTTTTGGAACGAAGAGAGTGCAGCAATCTTGATCGGGCTCGATAGAGATATCAAACGATCCGAGAGCTTGAGCTTGTTGGGTGATTTCAATCTTATCCATGCCGATGAGTGGCCGAATAATCGGCATGGCAGTGGCTTGATTAATGACTGCGATGTTCTCCGGCGTTTGTGAGGCAACTTGTCCCAGGCTATCTCCTGTGACGAGGGCCCAGGCTCCTTCTTGTTCCGCAATCTTGGTGGCAATGCGCAACATGAGCCGTCGGTAGAGGACGACACGCACAGACGGGGGCGAATTAACGACAACTTGGCTTTGAATTTTGCCAAAGGGTACCAGATGTAAACGAGAATGTAATTGATAAAACGTTAAGAGTTTGACGATGTCCTGTACTTTTTCTTCCGAAACTCGCGATAAATAGGGGCGACCGTGAAAATGGATAAATACGACTTTGCACCCTCGTTTTAACATGCGAAAGGTTGCAACTGGGGAGTCGATGCCTCCTGAGATAAGGGAGACGACCTTTCCGCCTGTTCTCGTTGGGAGGCCACCCGGGCCAGCTTCACGATGACAAGAGAAATAGGCCTCTGGTGGGACCAGTTCCACAAGGATTTCCAAATCGGGATTTTTGAGTTGGACCCGTTTGCCAGTTTTTTCTACGATGGCTGCTCCAATTTCCTGTTCCACCTCCATGGATGTCTTGGGAAAGCGTTTATCGGCGCGTTTTGCACTCACGCGGAAGGTGTCATAGGAATACTTGGGAAGGTTAGATTTTATGGCGGATTTGAGCGCCGAAAGGTCAGGATTATTGTAGGGGAGTGGGACCGACTGGGTCAGGGAAAAATTTACTATCCCAAAAACCCGTTTGAATTGAGCTTCTAATCGAGGCCACGCAGTTTCATCTTCGAAGCTGACACGGATCCTTCCTTGAAGCGCTTCTACGTAGACTCGAGTAATGGACTTTAATGCGCGCCGTAGATGATGGACGAGTCGGTATTCGAAGTGCTTCCGATTGCGTCCTTTGAGAGCTAATTCATGATAATGCACCAACACATGATACATTAGTGTGCGGCTTCTAAATAGCGTTCGGCGTCAATGGCGGCCATACAACCGGATCCTGCAGCAGTGATAGCTTGGCGATAATGAGAATCTTGTACATCGCCGGCGGCAAAGACCCCGGGAATATTCGTGGTGGAACGATTGGGTTGTGTCCGAATATATCCGGCTTCATCCATATCTACTTTTCCTTTGAATAAGTTGGTATTAGGCGTATGGCCAATTGCGACGAAGACCCCTGAGAGAGAGAGTACTTCCGTTTGATGTGTTTGGTTATTGCGGAGACGGACGCCGGTCACGACATCCTCACCTAAAACTTCTTCTAATGTGGTATTCCATTGAAAGGTTATTTTTTCATTTTTTATTGCGCGATCCTGCATGATTTTTGAGGCCCGTAATTTATCCCGCCGATGAATGAGTGTGACTTTTGAGGCAAATTTCGTAAGAAATGTCGCTTCCTCCACGGCACTGTCTCCTCCCCCCACAACGGCAATTTCTTTCCCCCGAAAGAAAAATCCATCACATGTAGCGCAAGTGGATACCCCGTGCCCCATTAAGCGGCTTTCTGAGGGTAGCCCAAGCAAATTGGCCGATGCTCCCGTAGAAATAATGAGGGTTTGGGTTTCAATTGTTTCTTCTCCATCGACTGTAATACGAAAGGGCCGGGAATCCAGATCTACGTTCGTCACATGCCCATGTCGAAATTGCGTTCCAAAACGTTCAGCTTGTGCCCGCATGTCTTGAATGAGTTGCGGCCCCATAATACCCTTGGGAAAACCGGGAAAGTTTTCAACATCTGTGGTCAAGGTTAATTGACCCCCTGGTTGTGAGCCATCAATCAACAAGGGCGACAAATTCGCTCGAGCGCTATAGACTGCCGCTGTGAGACCTGCGGGGCCGGAACCCAAAATGAGAACCTCATGTACCATCGTCAAACTCCTTTACCTAATAATCCATGCGGTGTGACGAACCCGAAAACAATTTTGATTACCCGATCAAGGTGGGGATCCCTCAGGGGCACCTTGCCGAGCTTCTTTCTGATAGGTTCTATACAATGATTTCACTAGAGGGCGCAAGCGAGATCGAGGCCATGTTCCATCTATGACCGTATCGGCATAGTTAATTTTTTTGGACTGAGGCATTTGGTGCCGAAGCCGGCGCAAGGCTTCTGCTTTGGTGAGCCCATCTCGGTGGCAAACTCGTGAGATTTGCGTGGCGCGATCGGCTTTGACTACGATGACATGGTCCATTCGTGTGTGGGCGTTTGCTTCAATCAGTAATGCAGCCTCATAGATAATCACGACATGTGGAAAGGCTTTGAAAATTTCCTTGGTCCTTTTTGCCTGCTCTCGGGCCACTCTTGGATGAATGATCCTTTGGAGCACATTGAGCTGATAAGAATTCCGAAAGACTAATCTAGCTAAGGCTTGCCGATTCAGCGTCTTATCTTTATGGAAGACATCATTTCCAAATTTTCGTTGAATCTCTTTCCAAGCCGGTTTGTCAGGTTTCACGACCTCTCGTGCGAGCTCATCGGCATCAATAATCTTGGCCCCATATTCTTGGAAAAGACCAGCAATTGTTGTTTTTCCCGCTCCTAACCCCCCAGTTAATCCCACGATTACCATTATGCCAAACGATAGCACAGTGATAGGTGAGCAACAATCAATGAAAAAAGCATTTGCTCTGGGTTGACCCTTCGGAATATCATCAGGCATGTCAATGGCGGATTTTTTGAATGGTGGCTCTAAGTCGATTTATCAGAATGCGATCAATCCATAAGGTTGTGGCAGAAGAAAATGTCAAAATTGTCTCGAAAAAAGATTGAGGGCATTGTTGCCCTGACGTGTTTGGTCATGCTTGGTTTGCCGGTCTTTGTGTTGGCCGACAATCCTATTGAAGAAAGGTCTGAACTCTCCACTCCTATCGTTTGGCATGTTGCCTTAGATGGAACAGGGCAATTTTCCTTGATTCAGGATGCTATTGATCAATCGGCATCCGGCGATACCATTATGATAAAAGCTGGGATCTATGCCGAAGATGTGACGGTTCATAGTAAAGATGGGTTGAAGATTATTGGTGAAGGACCCGATTTGGTGTTCATTACTGGCGAAAAACGAGTGGGGTCACTTCATATTGGTAAATGGCCTTATGGCGCTACCAATGTGACGATCCAAGGGTTGACGGTGTTTCAGCATGGTGGCTTGGGCGTCGGCATTTTTAATGGAAGCGGCGTGCATCTCAAACAGGTCCATGTGAAAGGTATGGTCTTTAGCCAACAAGTCCAGGGTGTTCATATGGAAGACTGTGTGATAGGGGAGAGCGAGACAACGGGTGTGGCCTTTGCCGATTCAACAGGAAGCCTTGAAGGAAATAGAATTCATCACAATGATCATGGCATTGTTCTTGGTGGCAATTCTGAGGTTACCCTTCAAGGCAATGTGATTTCTTATAATCTTTTTGAAGGGGTGTTGATGACGGATCAGGCTAAAGCGACGGTAGTTCGAAATACACTTGTTCGCAATGGGGGTGGTATGGCTTTTCACGACAGGACGGTTGCCGATATTCGGGGCAATATTATTGGGTATAGCACTATCGGCCTGTTGTTTTCTCCCACTAGTCAAACGACTTTGGCGTTTAATGCTCTTTATGAAAACCAGGGGAATTATTTGATGCAAGGTACACCTCATACGTCAGTTCCAGAACGAGGGGGAAAAACCGATTTGACATTGGCCCCGGGTTTTGTGAATGCCCAAGAGGGTGACTTTCGATTGCGCCAGGATTCATCATTGCTCAATATTGCCGAATATCCCTACCTGGGTGCGCTTCCTCCCTCTTCTTTTTCCCAATAAATAAATCTCGCAAAGTTGGAATGGTAGGCCGGGAGGGCCTGCACATTATTATTCAGATCTGATTTTCGGCGGAAATTCTCTCAAGATTCAATGAGAAATTTTGTGACGAAGAATTAGGCGAGTATGTTCAGCATCCAACGTGACCAGGAAATGTTTGAGAAACGACATGCCCAGTAACCCTTCGATTTGTTCAGGGACATCGGGCAAATCGTGGATGGCCACAGCGACATGCTGGGCTTGTGCTGTTCCAATATGGAGCGATTTCAAGTAGTTCATGTTGACTTGCACTGATCCACCAGCGGTATTGACGGTGAGCAATTCATTATCGGTGGTTCCAAGAATGCCGAGGTCGATGGCGATTTTTGTCGAAAGTACGGTCATCGAAGCTCCAGTGTCCACGATAAGATGCGCGGTCCGTTCGTTGTTGAGAATTGCTTCTACAACAAAGGCTCCGCCTAATTTTTTGAGATCAACAATGATGTCCTCTTCCGAGTTAGCGCTCTGTTTGGATGATAGCGAAACGAATTCTTCGGCTACATTTGTATTGTCTTCCGGGTAAAGAGTGGTCTTTTGAAAAGAATTAGATAAGGGTTGGTGAAATTCCTTGAGTTCTAAGGGGACAGATTCCCCTGAAGTTTCCAAGGTAGTGCAGTTGGTGAGCTGAGCGGGATTATCGGTTAAAACTGTTGCCCCCGATTGGTCCTGACAGTGGTACATGGCGGTCCATCCCGATGATGTCCAAAAACCCCATTGGGTGACAATGAGTAGAAAAAGCCAAAAACAGATATTTGGATACTTTTTTGCGCTTGAGATTAGTGCGGTTGTGGGCATAGAAAAATTTTACCAGGTTAGAAGAGAAAAGAGCTATGACAAGGATGCTCTATGAGTTTTCAGGGGTAAGTGGGATGGTGGCTTGAACCTGATTGCCTGTTTCCCAAATTTGAGTCGAAAGCACGATGGTTTCAGGTTCAATTTTATTGACTTGAACTTGTCCTTCTAACATTTCCCCCTGTTTGACGATATAAATAGCTTGACCATTGGTTAAAAATGCCTGACTTTCTCCTCCTTTTCTGAGATAGCCAAGAAATCGAAATTGATTGAGTTGTTGCCGGGCTCGTTGTGCCGCCAATTCTCCTGGTGAGGGAGCTGGAGGAGCTGGCATAGTTTGAGCAACGCTTGGGATTGAGGCGGATGAGACTGGTATTTTTGGTGTGATGATCTTCTGGTTATCCGACCCGAGAGGAGCAAAAATATTGCGAGGTTGTGAAAATGTCACTAATTGTCTGAAATTGGGAAATTCTTTTTTTAATGAAAGAGCCCGAACTGGCGGCAGGGGCGACATTTTCGTCATCGTGGCTGAAGAATCTTCGGGGCTGGATTTGGAAGAGTCCAACATCTGATAGGCTGTGACTCCTCCCCAGGCGACTAATAATCCAATTAGTACAAATCCCTTTTGTTGGTTCGTCATGAGGTTTTCGTCTTGATAAGAGTTTGGGGGTATTCTTTGAGGAAAGTAGATATGGTAATTCGAAAAATTACTCCCCTCTTTTTCTTTGAACTTTCCACTGATAGCTTTTCAATAAATAGATAAGGCCAACGTTTTTCAAGCTCATAAATAAACTTTCTGATCGCCTCGTAGTTGCCTTGGGCCTCAAAGGCAAAAGTACCTTTTGCGGCTAATTTATGGGACAGTGGTTTGAAATCATATCCCATGCCTGGAATGGTGACATGATTTCGTTTAGCCAAATCGGCAATATCGATACTGAGGTCCATAAATTCTCGATAATTGGAGAGGGACTTCCAGGTTGAGGCAATGATACCTTGTGTGTGTTGAGCGACCTGTGTTTGTTCTTGAGTCTGTTGGGCTTTTTGAAAAAGATCAGATGTGTAATCTAATCGATCTTGTGCCGGATAAAACATAAGTGCAAACATCCCCATGGAGGAAAGGATGGCTAGACTGGCTATCACAAACAAGGGAATGAGATGTTGTGATATCAGAAGAGTGGATTTTGATTGGCGAAGAAAGTTTAAGGAAATCATGAGTGATTAAGATTTCATGGTTGTCATGGCGTTCCGATGATGAGGATGATATGTTACTTTCATGGAAAAGGCGATAAAGGGTGATCGATTGACATCTGTATTTTTCTGAGTGGCATGTTGAGTCAAAATCACATCGCGAAAGGCTTGATGTTTTTCAAGGCGATGAATGAATTGGTTAAGGTCTTTGAGCGATGGCGTTGAGCCATTGAGCATGACCGTCTGAGTTTTTTCATCAAGGGATACTGTACTCATCATCAGGCCATTTGGAACGGCTGATTCGAGATCGGTCAATAGTTGTGTCCAGGAGAAACCGACACGTTTTCGTACTTGCTTCACAAAAGTGATTGTCTGTGGAATTTTTTGTATTGCCTGATCTGACAAATCAATGTTCTCAGTTTTTGCCTGATGGACGAGTTGTCTGGTTTGGATCATGACCATATGGGTTTGGTTTTCAAAAGTAGTAATTTTTTCGTTGAGATCGTTCCCGATCCACCAAAAACAAATAGTAAACGTTAAACAAGCAATCACGATCGCCTTTAGGACAAATTGCGATAAGTGCAGTTGATTGATACCCGGTGCCGAAAGAGAGATGCGAAGGCGAGGAACCATTAGGCCACCCTTAGACTGGCATAGCCGGGTAGAGCTGGCCATAGGTTTGATAGTTGAGACATCCGATTTTCTCGTGCGCTGAAGGCTGTATTAGCGGAGAGGAGGCTGAGTTGTATGTCAGATATGTTCACTCCACTAACTTCTGCCGTTTTTTGAAGAGTTTCTGTAGAGGGAATAAGGCTCTCGCAATTTTCAAGGTCGCTCATGACGAAGAGATTGGCTCTTGAGGGCACAGAGTTGTTTTGGTTGAAGGATTCTAGATAGTACTGAACTGTTGCAACAATTTCTTTTTCAAATTTTGTGATTGTGTAGGGCGAAAAGGGATGGTGCTCGCCCTCTCTCATGAAGAATTCTTGGTCTTCCATTCCACGGTCCTTCTCTTCTTCCACTTCAGTGGTTACTGGTTCAATTTGATCGATTTCTTCTTGGTTTCGGCTGGAAATTGGCCGAATTGAAATAGCCTTGGTTCTAATAAAATTTGGATAGCCGTCATGGAAAGCTAAAAAAGTAAATCCCCAACGGCTGATAAACAGGAACATGGCTCCGGAATAGGAGGTGAGACTTCGTCGTTCTTCTACCTCTAAAATGTCTTGGATGTGCCGGTGGTAGAGATCAAAGATATCTAAGCCGGTAATACTAATGGAAATCGGTAAAAGATTAAGCCCCAGACAGGCATTTTCATATTGCTCGACAATTTCGTTGCGAATGGCAGTTCCTAAGACCTGAACCTTATCGGAATTTTCTAGTGTTGAACCCTTTGACAGTGAGGCAGGCACGTACACCGCGTAGGACAAGCGGGATTGGGCAATGTCTAATTTTAAATCTTGCCGAAAACGCCAATTGACGAGAGCAGTTTGTTCCGTTTTATTTGTTGGAAAAGTAGAGAAATCAAAGACACTGGTGCGGGCACAAAGATCAGGTAAGCTTAGGGCAATAGAAATCGGTGTTGTTAGAGGTTTGGCCAAAATGCGTAATGACTCCAAGAAGGCCTCCATATTGACAATATTGGGCTTTACAGAGGACAGTCGAACAGTATTGGAGGGAAGGGGAACAGTCTGAATGTACTTAAGCGTGGTGGTCCTCCATGATTTTTTGACTTTCACGAGGCACAGGGTATCTTCCGATATAGAAAGCGCCAAGGTAGGTGTCGTAATAGGAAATAGATTCATGAAATCTCTTCAATGGGTGTCACGCGATTAATTTCCTTAAGGGTAGTCTCTCCTCGAAACACTTTTTCCAAAGCAGCTTGTCGTAGAGAGGTCATACCCTGAGCCATAGCCGCTACTCGAATTTCCGACGAGGTTTTCCCAGCTAAAATCATTTCCTTAATGGAATCGCTCATATCTAAAAATTCAGTGATGGCTTTCCTTCCTCTGAACCCTAGCCCATGGCACTCATTGCAACCTTTGCCTTCGAAAAAAGTCTGGTGTTTGACTGTTTCGTAATCGATGCCGGATTCCTGGCATTGGTCGGGGTGGACCTCTATGGGGACCCGACAATAAGGGCAAATGGAACGCACCAAACGCTGTGCCAGGATGCAACTTAAGGAGGCCACAAAATTGTAGGATTCAATTCCCATATTGACAAATCGGCTAATCACATCGAATGCATTATTGGCATGAACTGTCGTAAACACCAAATGCCCGGTAAGGGCTGATTGAATGGCGATTTGTGCCGTTTCCAAATCTCGAATTTCACCCACCATAATTTTGTCTGGGTCATGGCGTAAAATAGATCGCAGACCACGCGCAAAAGTCAGTCCTTTCTTTTCATTCACAGGAATTTGGACAATGCCTTTTAACTGATATTCAACTGGATCTTCGATCGTGATAATTTTGTCCTCATCGCTATGGACTTCATTAAGAGCAGCGTAAAGGGTTGTCGTTTTTCCGCTACCTGTGGGCCCCGTAACGAGAATCATGCCATAGGGACGGGTAATGGCTCGTCGAAAGCGTAAGAGGTCTTCTCCGGTATATCCCAGACTTTCCAGGCGTAGGCCTTGTACCCCTGCAGACACATGTTGTTTGTCTAAAATTCTGATTACGACGGATTCACCATAAACACTGGGGAGAATGGATACCCGGAAGTCAATGGTGCGATGATTAAGTAACAATTTAAATCGCCCGTCTTGTGGCGTTCGACGTTCAGCAATATCCAATTCAGACATAATTTTCAGCCGAGAGATAAGCGAAGGGTGGATGCCGGTATCAAAGGGCTCCATGGCTAAATACAACACGCCGTCAATGCGAAATTTGACTTCAACCGATCGCTCCGTTGGTTCGATGTGAATATCGCTGGCATGTTTTTGAAGCGCGGTTAAAATGATTGTATTCACCAATTTGACGACCGGACTTTGGTCTTGGGTGATACGTTCTACCGAAAGGACTTCTTCCCCACGTTCATCTTCTTTAATAAGGACAGGGTCTAACTCGGCTTTGATGCGTGTGAGGACTTGGCTATTACCTTCACTGTTGGTTAAAGCTTCAAGAATGGCGGATTTCGAGGAGATGACCAAACGTAATTCATGCCCCAACTGATGTTCCAATTCATCGATCATACGAAGGTCATGAGGCTGGGCAATGGCAATGGTGAGGATGTCTTCCTCTTGTTCCATTGGAACAAATTCATACCGATGCATGAGTTCGACCGGAATAGATTCCATGAGAAAAGTGGGAACCCGGAAGTCTTCTAAATTGTTCCAGGGAAGACCATATTGGTCGGCCAAAATTTGCCCAGCTGAATCTTCAGTTAGGATCCCACGTTCTACGAGAAGGGCGGAGAGAGATTGATTGGATGCTTTCGCGGTATCCAATAACGTGTCTTTTTCTCGATCTAAAATGAGGCCTTTTTTGACTAAGATCTCTTCAAAAGGCATTCGTTTGACGGGTGTTGTCATGGGCTTAATTTGAATAAAAGTGTTATACAGCGCCGGCCATTTGAAAAATTGGGAGATAGAGAGCGATGACCACACCACCTAATATGACTCCAATCAAAATGATAAAAACCGGTTCAATCCAGGTCATCAGGCGAGAGAGTTCAAAATCTAGCTCACTTTCATGAAATTCAGCTACTTCTAACAACATGGTTTCTAAAGATCCTGTTGTCTCCCCAACTTCTATCATTTCCAGGGATAATTTTGGGAGAAATGCTTCTTTTTTGAGTGCCAAGGACAGACTGGTACCCTCTCGAACATGTACGATAACCGCATTCAACGCCTTGGCAAAGACTTTATTGGGCATGGATTGTGCCGTCACTTGAAGTGCCGATAAAAGTGGGATCCCACCGCCTAAAATTGTGGAAAGTGTTCTGGTAAGACGGATGACTTGGTTTTTCAAGAATAGAGGGCCCAAAACGGGAGCGTTGAGAAAGAGCCAATGAATGCGCCACTGTCCATGCGGAGTGGATTTCCACCAAAATAACCAGAGCCCGGTTAATCCTAATACAAACAAAAGTCCTAAGATCCATTGGCTTGCCGAATTGGTGATATCTAGTAAGAGTTGCGTAGCCCATGGCAAATCTACCCGACTTTCCCGGTAGACCTCCGAAAAGGATGGCAAAACGAAAAACAATAGACCGAGGGTTACCACGAGGCCAAAGCCCAAAAGGAACAGAGGGTAGATCGTGGCTTTGACCAACTTTTCTCGAGTTTCAATCAGCATTTTTTGATAGTTGATATAGCGTTTGAGGACTTCTGCCAGGTTACCAGCTTGTTCTCCAGCCCGGAGGGAAGCTTGATAAAGTTCAGGAAAATAGGTTGGATGAATGGCCATGGCTTCAGATATCGCTGCTCCACCACGAATGCTTTCCCGAACAGCCTGTAAGGCTTGCTGAAAACCTCCTTGTCCAAGGCGATCGGCGAGTAGATCGAAACATCGTAACATTGGTAAGCCGGCTTTTATTAAGGCCAAAAATTCCTGATTGAAAACCAAAAAATCCCGAGGAGCGAGGGGCCGTTTCCGAATCGAAGATGAGAAATTTCGGTGTGCTCCTGATCCACTAAGATTAAGGACAAGAAGGCCTTGTGCTTCGAGCTGCGAACGAATAGCCCGCGGCGTCTCCCCCTCAGCATCTTTTTCAATAATCGTTCCATCTGGACGAGCGGCCCTGTAATGAAAATTCGGCACTACGGTGCCTCATGGGAATCGGATTGAGGACCACTGATAGAGAGAATATGTGTCTGTTCGGATGGTTCGGTAGCTGAGGGTTCTGTAATGGGGTTCGGGATTGTCTCAGATGCCGTCTCAGGTTCCGATTCATGGAAAACTTCAGATAATTTTTGCTGCGGCATGGGTTCAGGCGATGGATTTGAAGCTTTGAGGGGATTAGGGGTTCTTTCAACGTCAACCGTGGGTTCCGCTACCTGCAATCGAAGCCCGGAAACAATCAAATCGGTAGACATATTATTCCATTCTTGCAATTGTTCAACTGAAACTTTGTAGGCTCGAGATAAACGCCATAAGGTATCTCCCTCTTGGATAACAATATGGCCCTCGGCATCTGGAGTTTGTGGGGCGTTTGCTGTGGAAGAAGGAACAGTCGGAGTCATTTTGGTCTGCTGGGGTTTGAGGCGGTTCGTGGTGATGTGCATCTCCTGTTTGATCAATTGTAAATCGGAGCTTAATTCCTTCATGCTGCCCAAGACCTGTTGAAAGGAACTACGCAATGATTGAATGTCGTTCACAAGCTGAGAGGTATCAGGCATGCTGGCTACTTGCCCTTCTAATTCCATATTGTGCTTGCGCATTTGATCGCGCTCAGCTTGGGCGGTCAAAAGTTGACTGCGAAGGTTTTGTATTTCTTGTCCTTGATCTTGTTCGCGGTGTTGGATAGATTGCGATTGTTGCCTTAGCGATTGTAATTCTCCCATTTGTTTGGCCATCAAAATTTTTAGGCTGGCTAATTCTGCACGTAAATTTTGTGCTTCGGTACGAGCTTCCTTAAGCAGGACGGTTTGTTGTGGTTCGGAAGAGGCGTCCCCACTGATCGAAGAATATTTTATTGATTTTGTGGGCTTGTGAGCACAGGCCCCTATCGTTACAACTAGAATTCCACTTAATAGGAGATGTTGAAAATAAGGACGTTTCATAATTTACCTACCAATCTTTGTAAGGAGTTCCGTCTGCAGCAACGGCGTCACTTCCACTTTTGATATCATACACGCCAGCAGGAGAATCATCGCCCTCTTCCTGCTCTTCATAAATTTCAGTCCAAGTGGTCGATGATTTCGTGAAGGGATCAATGGGAATGGACCGAAGATAATGGGACTCGACCAAGGATTCCAAAGTTTCTGGATAGTCTCCACGATCGGCATAATATTGATCAAGGATCGTACGCATGGTGAACAGGTTTTGTTTAAGGGCCGTTTCCTTCGCCTTCAATGCAGATTGTTGAAAATTCGGGATTGCCAATGAGATAAGTATGCCGACAATCGCCACAACGATCATGAGTTCGATTAAAGTGTAGCCTTTTTTGGCCAGTAGTACAAAAGTAGTCATTACCATTCACGATAAGGCGTCCCATCCACTGCTATTCGGTCGCTGGTAGTAAAAATGTCAAAGACATCTTCCCCGCACCACCGTGACTCATCTGGTTCATCCTGATAACATCGCAAACCCCACTCTGTTGTATTAGTTATGGGATCCAGAGGGATTTTTCGTAAATAGCGTCGAATGGTTGATTGTTCCCCCGCCTGAGCTTCTCCGCCGGTTAATTCTATCTTGAGCAAAGTCTCTAAAGCTTTGGGGTATCCAGTGATTCCGGTTGACTCTTTACAAGTGAGTTGATTTTTTATGCACAAGGGTCCCAATAAGGTGCTGCCGTCCCTGGCCCAATCACGTCGAAAGGTATCTATCGCTAATCGGACTGTTCGAAGGGTTTGGCGTAATTCAAGTTCCTGTGAACGTTTCGCACTGACTTTCGTGAAGGGAAGGGCAACGGATGCCAAAATAAACATAATCACCAAAGTTACCAAGAGTTCAATTAAGGTGACACCACAAATCGTGGCGGGTTTATTCAACCCAGACACTCCCATGTTGCACCATGACCGGCACGGGTTGGGCGTTGGCACCAAACACGGTCGGATTTTGAAGGTGAATATTGGAAGTTCCCGTCCCAATGGCTTCAAAGACCAGCGAGGCGAGTGATCCGCCTCCCTGGACAGGACTTCCCAGTCGACCCATTTGAATGACGAGTTGGCCAGAATTAGGCACTGCGGAAACAGTCAGGCTAGGGGGAACTTGCTGTCCTGCCCAAAATGGTCCCTCGATCGCTTGTTTAAATGCCAGAATCGCAGGATCATAGGTTAAGGTCAGAGATGTTTGTTCAGCAGAGGAAAAATTCTGTCCTTGTAAGGTCAAAGAAATTTGATCTCCAATTTTGATAGAAGCGGCAGCGGGAAGAATCTGCAACCGTGAGCTTCCAACTTGGGACGTATTAGGCTCTTCTTCGTTGGGTGAATTGGATTCGCTTTCTGAATTTTGAGCTTCGGTTAACGGTGTATCTGAGAGTGGCCCGGAGTCAGTCGGGGTGGATAGTTCATCTCCGGTATTATTGTCTAAACCAATCGATCCTACTTGCTCATTGGAGAAAAGCGGTTGAGTGTTGTATTCGTTGGCTGTGCCCGACCAGAGTGTTTGCTTGGCTAATTGGGGTGGCGTCAGGTTTCTTACAATACGGGGCGTGATGACCACGATAACTTCGGTCGTAATTTTTTCGGTATTGCTATTACTTAAAAGATTGCCAACTCCGGGGATATCGTCAATCCCAGGAACAGCCTCACGATTTTTTCGATCTTCTTCCTGTATGAGGCCAGCGAGAACAACCGTTTCTCCATCCCGCATGCTCAGGGCCGTGTCCGCCGTTCTCGTTCCGAAACGAAACTGGGAGATTTCTGGGTCGGCTTGAAGAACTACGCGATCTCCGAGTCGTGTAACCTCAATTTGGAGACGAAGAGTGATCGAGTTGGTTAAATGAATCGTGGGCTCGACCGTCAGTTTTATGCCGGTATCTTTAAATTCGATCGAGGTAACTGTTGAGGTAGTTGAAAGGGCTCCGGTTGAGGCTTGACCGGGTAACACGTTTGTCGTGGATAAGAGAATCGGTTGTTTGTCGCCGATATTGATTGACGCTTTTTGATTGTTCAAGACACGAAGTTTGGGATTGGCTAAGGTTTTGGCATCAGATTCTTGTTTGAAAAAATCCATGAGAACACTACTTGGGAACGTAAATAAAAATGAGTCCTGTCCTAAGCTGGTCAAATTGCGAAAGGTAAACGTTTGCGCGATAGTGGAAAAATTAGTCGTTCCGCTGGGAAAGACTCCGAAACCTGCTTGTTTGGCAAAATTTAAACCAATTCTCTTGGTTTTTGTTCGATTAACTTCCAAAACCTCAAGGTCTAAGACCACTTCAGCATCTTGACGATCATTTGCCAAAATAATGTTTTCAGCCAAGGCTATCTTCGTGGGTTGATCTCGGATCACAACAGTATTGAGTGGCTCATTCACATAGACTCTTTTAGTTTCTAAAATGGTGCGCAATAAATTGGCGATGTCTTTTGCCTTAGCATTCGAAAGGTAGAAGGTGCGAATTTGCAAATCTTCATACTGTTCTCGTTTTTGTTTGGTATCAGGAATGATTAAGAGACGATCAGGCCCGGCCTTTTTGGCAAATAATTGATTGGTTGTCAGAATGAGATTGAGAGCCTCATCAAAGGGGGTATCTTTCGTGAAGATCGTGACTAAATCATCCCGCACATCTTTATCGAACAAAATGTCGATATTCGCCGTTCTGGCTAAGATTTCAAAAACTTGTTTGAGTCGGGTGTTTTGAAAACGGAGCGTGACAGGCTCAGCGGTGCCACCGATAGTTTCATTTTTTTGTTGTGCCTGGACTACCCGAGTAATTCCCTCAACGGCCTCAGTGAGTGATTGATCTAATTCAACGGCAGATTCATAGAGTGTGAGTGCTTCATCATATCTCCCCAAACTTTCTAGATGTTTGGCATCAAGTAAAGTTTGGCGTGCCGTTTTCAATCGCCATGCATCATTCAGTGCTGCATGATGTTCTTGTTTTTCAGGATCAAGACCAAGGGCAATTTGAAATTCCTGAAGGGCTTCGGCAATTTGATGTTTTTTAAGCCACTCTCGTCCTTGTGCAAAATGTTGCTCCGCTGCTCGCGATTTCGCATTTTTTAACTTTTTGTCCAGCTCTTTGTTGAAGGGTTCTTTTCTGGAGGCATCTCGATAGGCTGAAACCGCCCCATCCCAGTTGCCTTGTTTTTCCAGTTCTTCGCCCCGTCGAATTTCCTGCATTGTACAGGCGACAAAGATGATGAGAAAAATGGAAAGAGCACCATGGTGAAAGGTTCGCATAATCGTACGTGGAGTTCCTTATTGATAAACGCTAGGCGGGGGGATATTGAAAAACTTTCAATATCCCAATTACCTTAGCATATTTTGTAAATTCCGGCTAGATAGTGCATCGGTCTACTTCCATCTATCGGATTTAGATGTTCTTAAATTAAGGTTTAGAATTTTTTAGAGGGGGAAAATTTTATAGTGAATAATGGAAACGATAGCAATGATTCTTGGTCTATGGCCTCAAATTAAAGAGTGTGAATTGATTCGGTTTAAGATGGAGAACTGGGGGAAGGTATTTCAGGTGTTTCAGGTGCCGCGGTTGAGGGGACCTGGTCTTCCGTTGGCGCGTTATTTGAGGGTGTGCAGTTTCCCTGGACAAGTGGGTTGATGGGATTCGGTTGACAATTGGTACCAGCACCAGTGGCTTCGAAGCGAAGCATTTGATAAGTTTTAGCGTCATTGAATTGAACCTGATCATAGGGAGTATCCGTACTGGTACTGCGAACCCCATGAAGCTCATCACCTACTTTAATGAGATCGAAATTGCTGCCTGTGATGGGATCGGTATAGACTGCCTGAAGGTACCGCTTAGGAGTTTTTTTTGTGAGTTCTTCTAGAGAACGAGGCCATTGGTTTGGTCTCGTGGCTTTTTGAACTTCATAATCGGCTACAAATCTTTCAATCGATTCCTTAATTCGCGTTCCCCTAAAAAGTAATTCGGCTTCACGATCTCGTTTTATGATAACTGACCATTGTTGTGTCACACTCATGAGAGAAATACTCATGATGACTATCAGAATCATCGTGAAAAGATAGGTCACTCCAGTTTGTTGGGAAAGGCGGGAGCTGTATATTCTTTTTGTCATGATGCGTAACTTGAAATTCACAATATAAGGAATTACTAAAAACCCCCAAATTTCTTCTTCGTATGATTAGAGTCTTATCGTATTTTTCTTAAAAGAGCTTTAAGTATCTTGCAAAATCTCAGAAAAGCATTCGAGGGTAAACACTTTTTTGCTGGCTCAAATTTTTGGAATGGGAGGAATGCCAATATTTTTTGTGAAAAAATGCCCAAGTGAAAACAAAAATCATGGCTCCTACGGTATCAGCCAATACGTCCAAAAGATCCGGTTGGCGATGGGGGACAAACCCTTGATGAATTTCATCAGAAATCCCAAACAACACCGTGCAAAAGATCGCGAGCCAGACACTTTTGATTGCTTGAGTCATTTGCTGAAACGCACGGTAGAACAAAATTCCTAATATGCCAAATTCTACTCCATGGGCCAGTTTATCACTGAGACCAAATAAAAATGAGGGGAAATGGCGGTTAGGA
This sequence comes from Nitrospirales bacterium, assembly GCA_965223185.1. Classification (GTDB taxonomy): domain Bacteria; phylum Nitrospirota; class Nitrospiria; order Nitrospirales; family UBA8639; genus Nitrospira_E. The sequence continues at coordinate 3,126,763 of OZ244988.1, forward strand.
AAGGATTGAGACGAGAAGGAGAAGATAAGGGCGCAATAAACAAATACGGGAATCCAACCTAGGAAAATGAGTTTTATTGTTGAGAGCTTTTTAGAAGTGTTGGTCCGCATGGTGAAAAAAGACACAAAAGATTCTGTGGTATTATTTACGGGTCTTTTAACATATACATCAGGCTCTCAATTGAGACGACTGGTAAGATCATTCCATCTTGTGGATCATCATGTGAAAAGGCGTAAATGAGTGATTCATTGGAAATTAATGAACCGATACAGATGACTTTTATTTCAATGTTTTCCCCGTGTTCCTGGCGAGACAACAGTTCCTCACGTAAATCCTTTGGTGGAACGGCCACCAGATAATCAGGAATCTCTTGTGGCTTAAAGCGAATGAGTCCCCAAGAAGTTCGGATGTATTCTGGACCTAAGGCAACGGAGAATCCATTGAATTTCGGAAGATATTGGCGGATAAGTCCTGACCAAACAAATGCAATGGGTTGTTGGATTAATTGGCTCCTCATTCTAGCGGTATCTCGTTGACGGTTGAATTGAAGTAGTCGCTCACTTTGTACGGCTAAGTCATGGTGTCGAAGATGGGTCCAATCAGGTGGAGTGCTTTCTAATTTTTTAAGAAATACCTCAATTTCCCGAGGCAAGATGAGAGGATGGATCGATGCAGGAATAAGAGTGTGAAGGGGTTGGTTCACCGGTCTTAAGAGTGGCTGAATGCCTGGGCCAGGGGTGGTTTGGCTTAAAACTGAAGAAGAACAGAAGGAGAATACCAGAATGATTAGGATAAAAATCCTCAAATTTTGTCGTAATTTTAGTTGCCTAGCTAGAAGATTTGGCTGCATGGCCTACTCATGAATTTTAATAACAGCCTAATCCGTCTTTTTATAAAAAGCAGAAGGCTCGGGGTGAGGTTGTAGCAGATAGAAAGTTTTTCTTTTTAAGACTTATACGGGCCATTTTTCTTTGCGCCAAGCCATATCCCAAAACATCCACTCATAACGTGAACTGATAATAAAGGATTCCTCCATTCTAGCCTTTTCAGCTTTTCCGGCCTTTTTAGCACAATGGGTAAGGACTCCCCGCATCCATTGTGCCACGTTGGCAAACTCAGGAGAACCATATAATGTCAGCCAGTCATAATAAGGATGAGTTTTCTTGGGAGGACCTTTTCGAAGAAGATGTTGTCCCACTTCGCAATAGACCCAAGCACAAGGCAAAGCGACCGCCAAAATTTCACCAAGGGTACCAGTTTGGGCCACACTTCGCATATGTCGACAATAGGCATAATTGGTGGGAGAGAGTGGAGTCGATCGCATTTCTTTGGCGGTCATTTTCCATTGTTTGCCGTAAGATTCATGAAGACCTCGTTCCACAATGATGGTTTCTTCAACTAATTGGGCAAAGCGAACAGTGGTGTTGGCATTTTCGGCCCTTTTGGCTCCAGCGGCAAAAACCTTAGCTAATTCCTCCAAATATCGTGCGTCTTGCAAAATATAATATTGAAAATTTTGTAAGGGAAGGGTGCCTTTTCCCAAGGCTTTGACGAAAGGATGCCGGAGTTGAGCTTCCCAGATTGGCGCTGCTAATTGACGTAGGTGCTCGGCAAAGGTCATCTAACGAGTCTTCTCCAAAAATGAGAGAATAAGGGGGTTGACAATCTGAGGTTGTTCCCATTGAGGGAGGTGGCCGCTTTCTGGAATAGTTTGCCATTCGGCCTGAGGCAATAATGCCTTGATCTGTGTCCCTATTTCCAATGGAAAGACACGATCATGTTCTCCCCAAAGAAGAAGAGTTGGATGCACAATGCTAGGCAACCTCCGGCCATAACGTTCTTCCCAATTATCGATATGGTCCAATAAGGAGTAAAGCGGGGACAGTAATCCTTCCCGTTGGCGATTACGAAAAGAGCGTTCAATGATAGTGGGAGAAATTAAGTTTTGTTGGTAGACAATTTCTTTTAGTAACCGCTCCGTCGTCCCTCTTCCGGCTATTTGATTTCCTAGAGTTGCCACCCAAAGTGGGGGACGGTGAAGGAGAAATTGTCGGTATTGCGGGGATGCGACGCTAGCTTCCACTTGGGCTGGAAATCCAGAAATAAGGACCAAACGATCAACAGATTCCGGATGATCAATGGCCATAGCCATGGCAAGGCCGGCTCCCATGGAATTTCCAATAAGCGTTGCCCGTTGAATGTTCAGGCTTTCCATAAACGCTTGAAAGAATTGTACAAGATGTTCAGGACTATAGATGGTCTCAGGTTTATCCGAGAGGCCCGATCCAAGAAGGTCTGGAATGATCACTCGATAGAATTGAGCCAAATGGTGGTATTGATATTCCCATTGCCACATGGATCCACCAAAGCCATGAATAAGGATAATTGGTTCTCCCTCTCCGACATCAAGATAGGCGACACGATAATCATGGACATGAGTCGTTTCGAAAGGAACGCGTTGGACTAGCTCAATCCAGGGGGGAAGGGGCACCGGTGAAGAACATCCCACAAAGGTGATAGGCCAAGTAATCAGACAGAAAAGGGTTATGGGAATTCTCTCTAAAAAACTCCCCATTATTCCAGATGAATGAGGGTTTCGTCTGGATTAACTTCATCTCCTTCTTTGACGTAAATTGTCGCCACTTTTCCGCCAATGGGAGCTTGCACCCGATTTTCCATTTTCATGGCTTCGACGACAAGGAGTGGATCCCCAGCCTTTACGTTCTCACCTTCTGAAACTAATAGTTTAACCACACGGCCAGGCATAGGCGTGGTCACATCACCAGCGTGTGAGGGTTTAGGACGGCCATCCAATTTAGTGGAGGCAGTCAGCTGTGGAGTATCCGGAGCGCCTGCCAAAACCTCTTGAATAGGCTCAAGGTAAACTTCCTCTAGTTTATCATTCACTTTTATGTAGTATGGTTTAGTCCCATCAATCGTCTGCCCCGATCCCGATACTCGAATATGGTAGGACTCCCCATGGACAGTGACCTTAAATTCCACTGGTGCCAAATGTAGGTCATGTCCTCCAGCCGGTCCGCTCTCTGACTGAGTTTGAAGTGGTTCAGGCTTTAGTTCACCCCTCTCTCGTTCATCAAAAAATTGTAAAGCAACAGAAGGGAGCAATGTATAGGAAACTACGTCTTCTTCAGCCAATTCTCTACCGGACAATTCCTGTTGGGCATCCTCTAATTCAGGTTCGAGATTGTCAGCAGGTCTTCCCATATTGGGTTTGTCACCCTCAAGGGCTTTAAGTCGAATTTTTGAGTTTAAGCTGCCTGGGGGTTTTCCATAGAGACCTTGGAAATAATTCTTGGTTTCGTTGGTAATCACTTTATATCGTTCGCCGGTAAGAATATTTAAAGTGGCCTGAGTGCCGACAATTTGACTTGTAGGGGTAACTAAAGGTGGGTACCCCATATCTTTCCGAACCCGCGGAATTTCTTCTAAGACTTCTTTAATTTTATCTAAAGAGTTTTGTTCAGCTAATTGAGCCGCCAGATTGGATAGCATGCCGCCTGGGACTTGCGATAACAAAATATCGGTATCAACGCCAGTAAAATCACTTTCGAATTGTCTATATCGCTTTCGTGATTTACGAAGCTTCTCCGTGGCGGGAGCCAGTTGCTGGAGATCTAATTGGGTATCGTAAGGCGTATTTCGAAGGGCGGCAATAAACGATTCGGTCGGAGGATGAGAAGTACCGCCCGAAAGCGGAGATAATGCGGTATCTAAGATATCAAGGCCTCCTAAAATGGCCATTAACGCAGACATGGATGCCATCCCGGATGTGTAGTGAGTATGAAGATGGATTGGAGTCCGAACGGTAGCTTTAAGCCGGCTGATTAATTCGTAGGCTTCAAATGGCGGCAATAACCCAGCCATATCCTTAATACAAATCGTGTCTGCGCCAAGATCTTCAAGTTGTTTAGCTTGTTCGACAAAATGATTGAGACTATGAACTGGGCTAACGGTGTAACAAATGGTAGCTTCAATATGTTTGCCGCATGCCTTGACTACTTCCATGGCGGGTTTGATATTTCGAATATCATTCAGGGCATCAAAGATTCTAAACACATCAATGCCGTTCTTTGCTGACAGCTCGATGAATTTCTCCAGTACGTCGTCTGCGTAGTGTCGATAGCCTACGACGTTTTGGCCTCGTAACAGCATTTGCAATCGTGTCTTGGGCATGGTTTGTCGAAATGCTCTTAAGCGTTCCCAGGGATCTTCTTTTAAAAACCGAAGGCAGGAATCAAATGTTGCACCTCCCCAGACTTCCAATGACCAGAAACCGACTTCATCTAAATCGGCTCCGACAGCCAATAGATCTTCAGTGCGCATGCGTGTGGCGAGCAGTGATTGATGGCCATCGCGTAATGCCACATCCGTCAAATAGACCTGCCGCTTAGGCGAAGCTTCAAGGTCGAGAGCTGGAGGAGCCCCTGTTTTCATGCGGACGGGTACCGGACGTTCTGGCTGTATTCGTTTTTTGGTTTTTCGTGGCATAGGTCACCCTTTCACATTGACAGCGGCCAGCTATTCATCGTGGATCGACACCGAATCTTACAGACCTTCATAGGCTGCGATAGCTGCGGACAGAGCCACCACTAAATCTTCGGGTTCTTCCATTTCTTCATATTCGTAAAGTTCAGGGTGGTTTTCTAGATAACTGGTATCAAACCGCCCTGCACGAAAATCAGGTTCTTCCATAACTTTGGTAAAAAAAGGAATAGTTGTTTTCACTCCTCTGAGAACAAATTCTTCAAGGGATCGGTGCGTTCGACGGACTGTCTCATCCCATGTTCGGCCATGAACAGTCAGCTTGGCGAGAAGCGCGTCATAATATGGTGGAACGGTGTAATCTTTATACACCGCTCCATCTATACGGACGCCAACTCCTCCAGGAGAGAGATATGCGGTAATTTTACCTGAGGAAGGTCGAAAGCCATTTTGCGGATCTTCCGCATTGATACGGGTTTGAATGGCATAGCCTTGGAGATTCACTTCATGTTGCCCAAAAACCAATGGGCGACCGGCGGCAATCCACAGTTGAGACTGGACAATATCCACGGTGGTGATTTGCTCGGTAACCGTGTGCTCGACTTGGATTCTTGGGTTCATTTCCATGAAATAATATCGACCGTCAGGATCCAGGAGGAATTCAATCGTTCCAGCATTGTAAAACTGAGCAGCTCGAGCCATGGCAATGGCGGCTTCGCCCATTTCCGCGCGAAGACGAGGTGTTAAGACCAAAGATGGTGCGATTTCAATAAGTTTTTGATGACGTCGTTGAATGGAACAGTCACGTTCTCCAAGATGAATGACATACCCATTTTTATCCGCCAATAACTGAAATTCAATGTGGTGGGGGCGTTCTACATATTTTTCGATAAAAAGTTCTCCATTCCCAAAAGCCGCTAAGGCTTCGCGTGCTCCAGCCTCCATCGCGTCCTTGAGCTCTTCATCGGAACGAACAATACGTAATCCTCGCCCTCCTCCTCCCGCACTGGCTTTGACCATCACTGGATAGCCAATGCGCTGACAAAATGACAAACCTTCCTGAACTGATTGCACTCCTCCTTCTGTCCCTGGGACCACTGGAACTCCAATTTTCATGGCCAGCTCTCGAGCTTTAACTTTATCTCCTAATAGACCAAGCGAATAAGGCGAGGGACCGATAAAATTAATGCCTTCGTCCTCGCAAAGTTGAGCAAAGGCTGCGTTTTCCGCAAGGAACCCATAGCCAGGATGTATGGCATCGGCACGAATCCGTTTAGCCAAACCCACAATTTGGCGTGCGTCCAGATAGCCTTGCACCGGACCAGGCCCTACTAAATAGGCTTCATTGGCTTTTTTTACATAGATAGCGGTCGCATCACTTTCCGAGTAAATCGCAGCGGTGGCAATGCCGAATTCCCGGCATGCTCGAATGACGCGCATCGCGATTTCACCTCGATTAGCTACTAGGACTTTTTTGAACATGATTTAGGTAATCGTCCTTTGAAATACTTCTTTGACCATTACAGAATTTTCCTGAATCCTAGCAGGTCGGGAACTGATTGTCGTTCCTTTTTTAATGATCGCTCAGATGATAAAATTTGCCTTTTTTGATAAGGCGTTGGCCATCAGGTGAGAGCACGAATTGTTCAAAGGCCAATACTTCCGAGGAAGGGTTTTGGTTTGTAATCAGCATGACTGGTCGCTGGATCGGATAGCGTTTATCAAGGACGGTTTGGACTTCAGGTTCAATACCATCAATAAATAGAAGGTTGATGGCTACACCGTCTTCCTTCGCTCGCAGAGCAGGTGTTATGGACACATACGTGATAGCTTCAAGATTACCACTCACCGAGGTAATGGCCTCTTGCTCGGATTCAGCCCTGTGGGCTGATCGAGAAATTCCCCCTTGAATGGCTAGTTGTTTTTCAAAACCCTGGCGGATATTTTGATTGGCCGCTCGATTAATCAGAACGATTTTGGTTTGGGGCGCTTCTTCGTTTACTTGCGACCAATAACGAATTTTTCCAGAAAAAATTTCAGCAAGTTGGGCAGAAGTTACGCTCTTAACCGGATTAGAGAAATTTGTTAAGGCGGCAATACCATCTCTCGCAATCATGGTAGAGCGTAGCGAGGGTACGGCTTCTCCAGTAATGGCAATATCAGATTCACCTAACTCAATGGTTCGAATCGGTTTAGCGTTGGGATGCCAAAAAAAGTCTACTGAAATAGAAGGGTGTTGTTGTTCAAATCCATTGGCTAACAATTCCAGGAGATACCGTTCAGGGCCATTTCCTGATATCAATAACGTTTTTGAGGGGAATGTATTGTCTACGGCCATATGTGAATCTGGCCCGGTGGTTTCTTTGGCAGCGAAGGCTGTTCCCTGATTAAAGAGTGGCAATAATAAAAGCTCTAAGAGACAAGCCGTTTGTATTATGAGAAAAAAGCTTGGGAGGGTTCGAAACAGAGAAATGAACATATTAACAATTTCTAAAAGGCCCCATGAGCATACGTTTTGTCATAGGCGTAAATCTTAAAGAAAATAAACAAAAAAGTGGGCCATCTTTCGCATTTCAGGAAATGAAAGTCAAGAGGGAAAGTTATGATAGAAAAGGAAATGATTCTTTTGGAAGATTCGACTAACTCAATCGTAGGTTATTCCCCAGGGCCAGGTCCGATGTTTGCCTCACTGGGGGCCGCACGCATTCCCGAAATAGGGGGAAGTTTTTTGAATTTTTCCATTCGTTCATCATGCATAGCATAGGCTTTACCTTCTGCAAAACCAGGTTTATGAGTTCCGACAATTTTTGAAGCAAAAGAGGACATGATTCTTCGGCATTCTGCCTTTTGACATTTTGGACACGTCGTTTCTTCTACTTTCGTGCTGAGAGATTGCATGGTTTCGAAATTATGTTCGCATGACTTACACACATATTCGTATAATGGCATAGTGTTCCCCCTCTTTATTTAAGTGAAGAATAAAGCTTAGAAATCAAAGTCAGATTATATCGGAGAATGGGGGGGGCTGGCTAATAGGGAGAGGGTTTTCCCCTGGGTTTATTCAAATAAAAATGACCTTATCAAGATCTTGACGCTTACTTAGGGGTGCTATAGACTGCTGGTTTTTACACTATTGGGAGGACTTTGCAATGTCGGTGCTCATTCGACGATTTAAATTACCCACAGGCATGATGAAAGAAGAACGCATTGATGACCCTGATCGAATTGAACGGTATATGCAGTTTTTTGATAAAGAAGGGAAAACCAAGCTTGAAGCCGGGCAAAAAGTCTTTATTGATAAGGATGAATGGCAACTGCTTGAGGATTGAAACCCTTCCAGTTTTTCTCCTTCCTACCATCTTTAAGTTATTTTCGAGAGAGCAAAGAATAACCAAAATTTTTCCCTGAGCTTTAGGGGAAATAGTGCAATCCTAGAAACATCAAGAACCTATGGGGTATTGGATACATTTAAAACGATCACTTGATCAAGCCATGATCCATAGGGATCGCTGCTTGGAAGTTCCATCTGTGCCTCATAGAGCCGATTTTTGGGAAGGAGGTTGGGAAGAATACCCAGATAAAGAGTCGGCCTTAGAAGCCTTAGAAAACACCGAGGCTTCTGCTCAACTCAAATGTCCCGTCTGTAAACCTTAACTCCCTCCCCACTTGAACTTCTGTAAAGTCTGAGATACTACAGAAAGATGAGGGCGCGTTCCCTAATGGCACAAAAATTTGGAAATAATCGATGGGTCAAGGAGGGATACTTCGATAATCGTATTCCTGGTATTGTTGTTGGACAAATTACATTGGCTGTCTTAGGAGTCATAGATTGTTGTCTTTCAGGTCAGCTGAGTGGAGAGATTGCTGGAAAGGTTATTCAGTTTCGCAACCCCAAATTTCTGGATGATCCCTATGCCGGAGAATTGTTAGATGACTTCGAAATTCCCCAAATTGGCACAGTGAGTTTATTTTCGTTTGACCCACATCCTCTTCTTCTTCCTCATCCCTACTTCGAATGGTTCTCTATGAAGCAACAGCATTACCGTATAGAACTTGAGGTAGAAGATGCGTGGATCATGGAAAAATCTGAATGGGAAGCGGTGGCAGGAGAATCGCAGCGAATTCGAGATATCTTCGTATCGCGGTTAGATTCTCTGGCTCCCTAAACAAGAGTGGCCAATTTCAAGAAAGCCTTTATCCCCGTATTCTCTTTCGTTCATTGACTCCATATTTTGGGGTTCGTAGAATGACCTGATGAATGATCGATTTTTAAAAGCCTGTCTTTGTCAATCTGTTGATCGAACCCCTGTTTGGTTTATGCGGCAAGCCGGCCGCTATATGGCCGAGTATCAGGCCATCCGGCGTCGGCATTCAATTTTAGAAGTCTGTAAAACCCCAGCGTTGGCTGCTGAGGTCACCCTCCAACCCATTCAACGATTTCAACTTGATGCCGCAATTATTTTTGCCGATATTTTGTTGCCCCTGGAGGCCATGGGGCTTCATTTGGAATTTATCGAAGGAAAAGGGCCTGTGATTGATAATCCTATTCGTGGGGAGATGGGCATTGTGGACCTTCGTCCTGTGGACGGTGATGCCTTTGGTTATGCCAGTGAGGCCATTCGGCAAACATTGGACGCACTGGATAGTCGGGTCCCTTTAATCGGGTTTGCGGGAGCACCTTTCACATTAGCAAGCTATGCGATTGAAGGAGGGAGTTCTCGGGATTACGCCAGAACCAAGCAACTCATGTTTTCTCAGCCAACAGTGTGGCATCAATTGCTGTCGAAATTGTCTGCGGTTGTTGTTGAATATTTGCGCGTACAAAGTCTTGCTGGTGCACAAGCGATACAACTGTTTGATAGTTGGGTGGGGTGTTTAAGCCCAGGAGACTATGAAGAATACGTTTTGCCCCATGTCCAATCGATTTTTTCAGCCTTGCGAGTTGAAGGGATTCCACTTATTTATTTTGGAACAGGGACAACCGGGTTGTTGCCTCTTATGCGGAAAGCCGGCAGTGACGTCATGGGAGTCGACTGGCGGATCCGATTAGATGAGGGTTGGAATTTGGTGGGACATGATATGGCTATTCAGGGTAATTTAGATCCCATGGTGCTCTTTGCATCAGAAAAAGAAATTGAACGTCGGGTGAGAGAAATCATGCGACAAGCTGCTGGACGTCCCGGACATATTTTTAATTTAGGGCATGGCATCTTACCTACAACACCTTTGCAGAGCGTAGAATTTGCTATTGATTGTGTGCGTCGGTTTTCACATGAATTTCATACTGGACCATAAAACTTCTCAAATCTTTTGCGGATTGGGGGTGTTTTAAGTAAAGCCCCACTTGAGTTTGACGTCTCTTCTTTTTTCTAACCTCTCTCATTACAACATTCCTCCAATAACGTGTCGGCATCTCCCTATCATGTGGTTGTTGTTGGTGGCGGAATTTCAGGCCTATCAACCGCTTTTTTTCTCGTAGAAGAAGCTGAAAAACATGGATTCCCTATACACTGTACGGTGGTTGAACAAGATGTTCGTTGGGGGGGGAAGATTTTGACTCAACATCTCCCGAATTTCCTGATTGAAGGTGGCCCCGACTCTTTTTTAACTTCTAAGCCATGGGCTGTGGATCTTTGCAAAATTCTAGGTCTAGGGGAAGAACTTATTCCGACAAATGCGGAACATAATCGAACTTTTTCTTTGCGAAAAGGAGTCTTGAGGGAGTTGCCTCAAGGGTTGTTGGCATTTCGTCCCCAACGGGTGGATTCCTTAGTGTCGGGAGGATTGCTGTCCTGGAGCGGCTTGTTGCGAATGGCGGCGGAGCGGGTTTGGCCGTCTTCAGCAGCTGGTCAGTCAGAGGAAACTTTGGGAAGTTTTTTTCGACGAAGATTTGGGACCGAGGCCTTTGACTATTTGATTGAACCTCTTGTGGCTGGAATTTATGCTGGCGATGCAGATGAGCTGAGTCTTGAAGCCACTTTCCCGAAATTTAAAGAACTAGAGCAACAGTATGGAAGTGTCATTAGGGGGATGCGAACCGTTCAGAATAAGACAAAAACTGGGCGGACTTCCAAGCCTCAGGGATCGCCCCCCTCATTATTCATGACTCTTCGGAATGGTCTAGGTAGTCTCATTGATGCTCTGACACAGCGATTGATTAATCGAGAGGTTCATTTGATGTCTGGAGTAGGCTGCCGTGAGATTCAACATCCCAGTAATCAGAAGGAAGCATTTTCTGTGAACCTCGACAATGACATTTCGGTGAAAGCTGACAGTCTCGTCTTAGCTACTCCGGCTTTCCAGTCCGCCAAACTCATTCGCAACTTGCAACCAAAGATCGCCGATTTATTAGAAGAAATTCCGTATGCTTCAACAGCAACCATATCCATGACTTATCCGACAACAGATGTGGAAGGGCATATTCAAGGATTTGGATTTGTGGTTCCTCGAAAGGAAGAGCGGACTCTTTTGGCCTGTACATGGACTTCTCTCAAGTGGCCTGGTCGCAGTCAAGAAGGAGAATCCCTTATTCGTTGCTATATGGGTGGAAGAGGAAGAGAAGCTCTTCTTGAAGCCGAGGACCAGCAATTAGTGGCCTCCGTTCGTCAAGAGTTACAATCCATTACTGGAATAACGAGTCCTCCGGGCTATTCGGAAATTCATCGTTGGGTGCGCGGAATGCCGCAATATGTTATTGGCCACCAAGCTCGGCTGACTTCCATTCAAGATCTTTTGCGGACTAGTCCCACCCTTCATATTTGTGGGGCAGGACTTTATGGAATTGGTATTCCAGATTGCATTCGAGAAGGTAAGCGTGTGGCAGACTCCCTTATCGAGTCTTTTCGTTCTCGGTCTGGCCATCCATCAGTCTGATGGAAAGGGAGAAAATTCTTAAGTAGTTTTTTTGAGATAAGAAAATATGGAAAAAATTCTTGGTGTACATGTTGTAGTGGAAGGAAAAGTTCAGGGAGTGGGGTATCGGGCATTCACCGAAGTCCAAGCGGTTCAAAAAAAACTGCATGGTTGGGTAAGAAACCGTCGAGATGGGACGGTTGAGGTGGAAGCTGAGGGCTCGGGTTCCGAGATCGAAGCCTTTCTGTGCGCTCTAGAAAGTGGCCCTGCTTTGGCTCGGGTGAGCAAAATTACAGTTGACTGGACAGAAATAAACAGGCACACTCAAGGGTTTACCGTTCGACGAGATTAACCGGCTTTGCTTTTGCTTGAGAGAAGACTGAGAACTAACGACCTTCACCCCCATCTGAATGGACTATAAATCATACATTCGAGAAGTTCCAGATTTTCCCAAGCCAGGAATCTTATTTTATGACATTACCACGCTCCTAAAAGAACCTTCGTGTCTAAGGGCTATCATTGATGAGTTAGTGGAAAAATATCGGGATGCCGGTATTTCAAAAGTTGTTGGGATTGAATCCCGTGGATTTATACTTGGGAGCCCACTGGCCTATCATCTCAACGCAGGGTTTGTTCCTGTTCGAAAGCCAGGGAAATTGCCTGCGGATATTTATGAGGTCAAATACAATCTGGAATATGGTTCAAACTCTCTTGCCATTCATCGTGATGCGATTCAGGAGGGTGAATCGGTTCTTATTCTGGATGACCTTTTGGCTACTGGGGGTACGGCAACTGCAACCGTTCATTTGATTGAAAAGTTAGGTGGCAAGATAGTAGGAGTCGGTTTTTTGGTCGAATTATTGGCACTTGAGGGTCGAAAAAAATTGAATGGACGGGCGGTTCATTCATTGATCAATTATGCATAGATCCTAAATGCATTGATTCAAAGGTGTGAATGATCCCAGCCTGAATAAACGAAGGCATAATCGGTGTAAAAGGTTTTGACTTCGTTAACCTCCGAATGGAAAGGAATGTCTGTATGGCCTCGAGATCGGGGAAGAAAGTAACAAAAACCACCACCACGACGCGTGCAAAAAAACCCTCTACAAAGATGGCAGTAACTCCCTCGGCCCCTCCAAAAAAGACTATGAAAAAAGGATCTGCTAAGGATGCTGCTGGTCCAACATACCCTCCGAAAAAATCCAAGAAAAAAGGAAAATCGGACGACCGTCATGCTGCATTAAAGGAAATTTTACTTGTCAAACGTGAAGCCCTGATACAGGAAATCAAACAACAATTGGGACAGTCTGTGACGGACGAGCAACAGCGCCGCTTAGAGGCTGCTATGGATAGTGGTGATCAAGCGTTAGTTGATTTAGAACGAGAAATGGGTATTTCTCTTCAAGAAATGCGAAACCGTGAGCGCCAACTCATTGATGATGCCTTAGATAGCCTAGATGAGGGTACGTATGGTATGTGTGCCGATTGCGGAGAGGAAATTAGTGAAAAGCGACTTCATGCGTTGCCCTTTGCTCGTTTGTGCGTAGAATGCCAATCTAAACGTGAATTAATGGAGAAAATTGAACGATCCGAGCAACGGTCATAACTTATTCTCACTTGCTCATCCGTGGATGTATTCTGCTGGAACTTTTCTTCCCGATTCACAATCTCATGACTTTTTTAGGAAGGAAAATAGACTGCCTTCCAACATCTTCATTGCTCCTAAAGTTGCTGCATCTGGATTACCTGCTTCCAACTAATTTCAAACACAGAACATGGCCTCTGTCCCCGTTATAATTTTAGCGAGTGGCGGTCTAGATTCTACCGTAACAGCGGCTTGGGCGGCGGCCGAAGGGCATGAGCTGTATTTCCTCACCATTGATTATGGACAGCGGCATCGAATTGAAATTGACTGTGCCAAACACATCGCTACTTGGCTAAAACCGAAAGAACACAAAATTCTCCATCTGGATCTTGGTATCTTTGGTGGGTCGGCATTGACGGATCAAATCCCGGTCCCAACGGATCGCATTTTGCCCGAACGGGAACAGGGAATTCCATCGACCTACGTGCCGGCGCGGAACACGATATTTTTGAGTTTAGCCTTGGCCTATGCTGAAGTCATCCAGGCCACGAAAATATTTTTTGGGGCAAACATTCGGGATTATTCCGGCTATCCTGATTGTCGCCCAGAATTTATTCAGGCTTTTATGGAAGTTGCTAAACAGGGGACTCGATTGGGGCAGGAAGGATGCCTCATTGAAATCATGGCTCCATTACTTTTTATGACAAAACGTGAGATTATTCAAAAAGGAATGGACCTACACGTTCCCTTTGAATTCACGAATAGTTGTTACCAGCCTGGCCCAGATCATCGCCCGTGTGGGCATTGCGATAGTTGTCTTATTCGAAAAGAGGGCTTTCAAGAAGCTCATCTGCCTGATCCAGCAATCAAATGTTCTAAAATAAGGGGAGAGAATGTATGAAGTCTTGGTCCTTGCATCATATGACAAACAAGATCATGATGAGTGTTTGTTGTCTCTTGATTTGGGGATGCTCAGAAAATGGGTCAAATGCGCAGAGCGCCAGGACAACTTCACCATCTGTCCTAGTGTCTTCGGAAGCCTCACTACCTGAGGAAATCCAAGAAGGGGAGGGGAAATTTAAGACCTTTTGTTCTCGATGCCATGGAGAACAGGGGCGGGGAACGAACAATGGCCCCCCTTTAGTCCATAAAATCTATGAACCCAATCACCATGCGGATATGGCTTTTCAGCGGGCAGCCGCTCAAGGCGTGAGAGCCCATCATTGGAAATTTGGGAATATGCCAAAAATAGAGGGAGTCAATCCTGACGATGTCTCCCAGATCATTGGGTATGTTCGCTGGCTTCAACGGAAAGCGGGTATATACTAAAGAAGCTTCAAGGCATATTTTTCTCTAATTCGTTTATTAGCCCGTTAATTCGTCTGAATCCTCCCTGCCAAAACGTTTGTGAACTTACGTTGACTCCTAAGGGAGCAAGCAAGGCTTGAGGACTGGCTGATCCGCCGCCAGCCAGTAAATCTATATATTTGGGAATAAAGGTTTTTCCTTCCTGTTGGTACTTCTGAAATAAGGCCAGGACGAGCAAATTTCCAAAACTATAGGAATAGCAATAAAACGGACTGGCGAAAATATGTGGAATAACTAGCCATTCCCAACGAAATTCTTCCCCAACGGTTACAGCCTTTCCAAATTGCTCTCGTAGAGCGCTTAGGTACATGGTGGCCAATTCATCGATAGTGGCACTACTTTCGATCATGCGATGGGCCTCCCGTTCAAATAAAACAAAAAAAGCTTGCCGCATGATAGTGGCATAAAGATCATCAAGTTGCGCAACAAGCAGGCTGGTCTTGGTTTTGGAGTCTCGTTCTTGGGCCAGCAAGGAATCGGAAAGCAATTGTTCGCCAAAAATAGATGCCGTTTCAGCGAGTGGCAAGGCCGAATGGAAGGTCAACACCGGATGTCTTTCCGCCAACATGGCATGAATGGCATGTCCTAATTCATGGGCCAGAGTGGAGACATCTCGAGCTTCTCCTGTAAAGTTGACTAACACATAAGGAGTGTGTTTGGGGCGGATGCTATAGCAAAATGCCCCTCCCATCTTTCCTGACCGAATTGTGGCATCGATATGCTGTTCCCGGATTACTTGATTTGCAAGATTGGCCAGTGTCGGTGAAAAGTTTTGGTAGGCCTCGATAACCATACGTTTGGCATGAGTAAAGGTGTATTGACGGGACTTTACTCCATAGGGGGCATACAAATCATAACGATGGAAGGTTTTCAGTTTAAGGAGCCGTTTTTTGAGATGAAAGTAGCGTTGAAAGACTCCCACGTGTCTCTGGCAAGTGGAGAGGAGGGCTTCAACGGCTTTGTTGGGTAGATCATTGGCGACATTTCTCACGCCAATAGGGGAGGAATAGTGGCGTAATCGTACACCTTCAATCCCCCAGTCTTGTACTAAATGTTTGTACAAATCTCCTAAGATGTCTCGTTGTTCGCCATAAACCTTGAAGAGCGATTGATAGGCTTTTCGACGCAGAGAAGCAGAGGAATGCCGGACGTAGCTCATCAATTCTTCGCGGGTAAGTTGTTTGGTTCGGTTTTTGATTTTCAGAGGAAAACTTAAACTATTTGTGGCAACCCCATATAAGGCTTCTAGGGCCTGCCGTCCGGTCGTATTTTTGAGCGTGATAACATGTTCTTCGGCCTCACTTAAGGTATGAGGTTTGAGTCGTGTAAGAGTGTCGAGATAATACCGATATTCTGGGGCCTTGGAAGAAAGGCGGTTGGCTTGGGGTGCTGTGAGGCTCTGCCACCATAAGTCAAAAAACAGCAAACGAGGGAAAAATTCGGCCAGTCGACTTTGTACGCGATTTTCAAATGCACGTGCGGTTTGATTTTTGGTATTTTCAGCTACCCATAAAAACGAATATGCGCGAAGAAGGTTCGTTTGTTCGGTGACATCAGCAATTTGCTTTAAGAGCCGTTGAAACGTTTGATGAGGGATGTTCGGAGTGAGTTTATTCCGTTGCTTTTCGAATGACGTAATTTTGGCTTCGATTTCTTTCTCGATTCGTTGGAAATCTTTAGCAGGATTGCGTAACAACTCTTTTAAATTCCATGTCGGCACAGTTGAGGACATAAGGGCTCCTTTATAAAAGTATCACGACCAATTTTCGAAGGAATAGGAAACAAGAAAACAGTCTTCTTTCGCCAACGAATAGTTCTATCATGTTGAATTTATACAGTTTGAAATAGTGATTTATATAAAATTTCGTTTTGATAAAATCCAACAAAAGAAAAGGAAATATGAAAAAACTTTTTCCTCGAATCACCATTTTGTTGGTTTCGGTTTTTCTCGAAATTTCTTGTAGTCGAGTGCCCCCTGTCCCATCACAAGATCTATCTGTCTGGACTGGAGTTTCAGTTGAAGTTTTGGATGCCCATCGGTTTTTCAAAGCAATCCCCATGTTTCGCACAAAAACAGAAGGTGGGACTGAAATTAGAAATTACGCCTATGGCTATGATTTTGGGCAATGTTTTTCAAAGGCCGGTGCGACAATGTTCGGAGACTTCGTGCATGAAGATGATTTCATCTTTTGTTCGAGTAGTAGAATTATTTGCAATAATTTATTCTATATCAAGGAGGAAAAAATTCTTGAGTATGCTCCTACTGGCCGCTGTGATACGGATAAGGAGCTGCAACCCTAATCGGACCCTTTGAATGGTTCTGGTCCACAACACTTATTTAAATAAAGAAGTTTTCAAACTTTTCTTGCTTTCGGCTAAATCTACCACATTTCTCCGGATTGTGTGATTAGAAAAAACTAAAGAGAAAACGATGCCATTGAAGTTATGCGAAGAGGTGGGGGAAATTTTGGAGCTGGCGAGAGGAATCGAACCTCCGACCGGCGGTTTACAAAACCGCTGCTCTACCGACTGAGCTACGCCAGCTCGAAGAATTTTATGAAACTCATCATACCAAAGGTTATCTGATGGTACTAGGAGGGTGTGAGAAAATTTTCTAATTATAAAAGTTAATTCATTGAAATGAGAACTTTTAACACGCCTGGTTGCTCAGCGTATTCCATGGCTTTAATCCCCTCGTCCAGAGAAAAACGTGCATGGATGAGTGGCTCAATCTCAATCATTCCTCCGGCTAAATAGCGAATAGCCGGAGCGAAAGGGCCGCAACGTGAACCAATCACAGAAATTTCATGAATCACCAAGTGAGTCATATTGACTGGTACATTTCCATGGTAAGTTGATTTGAGTACAATCACCCCGCGTGGGCGGACCAGCTTCGTGGCCATGGCAAGACCTTGTGGGCTACCGGTGGCTTCTACCACAACGTCGGCCCCGAGTGGAATGTCTTGTATTTCTGAGGTAATCTCAATCCCTCTCCCTCCAAGCCAGGCAAGATTTTCACAATGACGTCCAAGGATCGTCAGAGAACATCCTGTCAAGGCCAAGACTTGTGCGGCGAGTACTCCTAATTTTCCATCTCCAATAACGATGACCCGATCTTCGGGTTTAATTGACACTAGTTGGGGTATTTCGCAGACCGCAGCTAAAGGTTCAATGAAGACAGCCTGATCGTTTGTCAAGTTGTCGGGGAGTACATAGAGATTTTCAATTGGAAGAGAGAGATAATCGGCAAAAGCTCCGTCTCTCCCCATAATTCCTAACGTGGTCCGATTGGGGCAATGCGTCGGATGTCCTCGTAAACACGTTTGACAAATTTGACAAGCTGCATTGATTTCACCGACCACCCGTTTTCCAATAAGAGAAGTTTGACCTGGTGCTTCTTCCACTATTCCTACAAATTCATGTCCGAGTACTCCTTGGAAATTCATGTAACCCTTGACTATATGCAAATCTGTTGAGCAGATCCCGGCTTGCAAAACTTGAACGATGGCTTCTTTAGAGTCGAAGAGGGGTTTCGGTCGATCCCATTGCAAGGTGAGTTTTGACTCAAGGGTTAGCCCTCGCATCACAGCCTCCTAGTCACAAAGTATCAAGTTTCTAAATTTGAAGGAAACTATATTAACAAAATGAATAGAAACCTTCAGTAACTTGATTCGACAGAGAGAAAGTACAAACACCTCCTATATAAAATGCTGGCAAGAATATATCTTCTGGAAAGTTTTCCGAGAAATAGCCGATGGGAATACGACATTATGGAAATTCTTCTTACTTCAAAGAGGTCATGATGTTTACAGGATTTTCCGCAGCTCTGTCAGGTATTCAAGCTGGTGGGCGTATTCTTGGTGTGAGTGCGCACAATATTGCCAATTCTTTGACAGAAAATTTTAAGCGAACCCAATCTGTCCTTGAAGAATCTCCGGCTGGGGGAGTGATCGTGAGCTTAACAACCGATTATCGCCCTGGTCCTCAGTTGCCTACCGGTGAAGATCCTTTTACTTTTCGAGAGGGTTCGAATGTCGAAATTGAGGAGGAAATCATTCATTCTTTAGAAGCCAGCAATCTTATTGAAGCCAATCTCGCGACTGTTAGGGTTCAAGATAAGCTCTTAGGTTCAATATTGGATATCATTGAATAACGAAAAGACTCCTAAAGAAAAGAGTTGATGCTTGCTGTGATATCCCTCACCACGCAGATTTTTGCCTTTCCTAAAATTTTACCCCTTTTTTTAAATCGATAACTTGTAGATAGAATCTCTTGGGGTTTCCTCTCCGCTCTGGTATATCAGACTTCCATGGCACCCTGTGTTGTTACGTCCGCCCTGGACCCCATGTATTTTCATCAGAAATAGGCAATAGTACCCCATTTGAAAATTAATTTTTGAGTGCGTTAATGAAAAGGTAGAAATACTTAGGTCTTGCCTTTGAAGGTGGAGAAACAATTGTTGTAGAATCAAAAGCTTGGGTGTTTATGTTGTTGATTCCCATTGACTACTTGGAATTTTTAACCGTTTTGGTTTTCCCAAATTAGTCTTACGGACTCGTTTATTTACATTTTTCCTTTGAACAGGAGATTGGGATAATGCCTATGTCACGAATGTTTTCGGGATTTACACGCCCTTTCAGAGTTGACCTTGTGAGGAAGGGCGTACTCCTATTGATAGTTTATGGGTTTTTAGGTGCGGGTTTGCTCGCCTCAGTACCAGGGCATGCCGCCCTTCCTAGTGCATTTGTTGAAGGATTTTCGGAGATTGTGGAGAAAGTTGGGCCCGCTGTCGTCAATGTTGCCGTAACAGGTGGGGGAGGTTCAGCTCGACAATTACCCCCTGGACCATTTGGTGGTCCCCCTGGTGGGGGTCCCCCGGGCGGTGGAAGCCCTCCTGGTCGTCCTCCCGGTCCGGGTGGGCCAGGTATGAGTGCTGGATCAGGGGTGGTTATTGACTCTCGGGGGTATATTTTGACCAATAATCACGTGGTCGAAGATGCCAGTGATATTAATGTCACGTTTAATGATGGGCGAGAATTACCCGCTACGGTGGTTGGGACCGATCCCAAAACCGATTTGGCCGTCATTAAAGTTAAATCGGAGAATGAACAACTCCCCTCCATACCCTGGGGAACGTATGATTCACTGCGCGTAGGCGATGTGGTGTTGGCATTGGGTAGTCCATTTGGATTGAAGTCTTCGGTTTCACTGGGAATCATTAGTGCATTGGGACGAGGGAGCGTTGGTATCACTGAGTATGAAGATTTCATTCAGACTGATGCAGCCATCAACCCAGGGAACTCAGGCGGCGCTCTAGTCAACATGAAAGGTGAATTAATCGGTATTAATACGGCCATCTTTTCACGAACTGGTGGGTCGGAAGGCGTAGGATTTGCCATTGCCGTCAGTATTGCGAAAGATATTGCGAATAGTCTGATTGAATCGGGAAAAGTGGTGAGAGGATGGATGGGGGTGGCCATTCAGGAGCTCACTCCGGCATTGGCACAGTCTTTTCAATTGCCGGAGGGCCAACAAGGCGGGGTATTAATTAGTGAAGTACATCAGGATGGCCCTTCCGCCAAAGCCGGGTTACAACGCGGTGATGTAATTTTGGAGTATGGGCAGGAAGTCGTCAAAGATGTGAATCACCTTCGCAATATCGTGGCTAGGACAAAAGTCGGGAAACAAAAAGAAATTAAAGTGTTGAGAGAAGGAAAAGAAACCACGTTAAACTTGATATTGGGAGAACGGCCTTCTGATCAAGTCTTAGCAAAGGCGGAGCCACCTGGAGAGAAGCCACCTGCTATGGAGAAGCTCGATAATGTCTTGGCGGGATTAATGGTCGAGGCAATTTCTGTAGATAATCGCAATCAATTTGGGATTCCCGAAAACGCCACAGGCGTTGTGGTTTCGAAAGTCGAGTCAGGGAGTGCTGTGGAAGCCGCAGGTATTCAACCTGGGGATCTCATTCAGGAAGTGAGCCGGAGTGCGGTCAAGAATCTTGATGAGTATCAGCAAATTGCTTCTAAAATCGGCAAAGAGGAGTTAGTCGTTCTCTTGGTAAACCGTCGAGGCAATAATCTTTTTGTGGCGGTCAACCCCAAATAAAGTGGCCTTGTAAGAAAAGAGGGAGGCGTCAGGCCTCCCTCTTTTTTTGGGCGTAAATATTTCTATGGCCAAACTCAGTCAAATGGGTCAATGGTTTGAAGAGAAAGTCTTCAAACCATTGGAAGATAAGAAGATGCCCGTCATGGAGCATCTCCATGAATTCCAGCATAGGCTGACTCGAGCCGTTGTGGTAATGGCCGTGGTATTTGTCGGAACATTTTTTTATGCCGATGAGCTTGTGACTTGGCTGAGAGTTCCATTGCAAAATTATTTTATTTTAGATTCTTGGGAATGGGTGCCATCCGATTTGCCAAAAATTCCTTTAGTGTTCCTCGCCCCGGCGGAAGCCCTTTGGCAAAATGTGAAAGTCGCTGGGCTGTGCGCCTTGGTACTCACGACTCCATATTGGTTGTGGGAGATTTGGCAATTTGTAGTTCCAGGTCTGCATGCTCAGGAACGACGATTTATTGCCCCCTTCACGGCGATTAGTACCGTAGCCTTTTTTTTGGGGCTGACATTTTGTTTCTTTTTTGTCTTACCATTTGCGCTTAATTTTCTCTTGTCTTATGGATTGGCGTCCGGATTCATTGCTCAAATTTCCATCGCCAGTTTTGTAGGATTTATCCTTTGGTTTCTTCTTGTGTTTGGGCTGATCTTTGAAGTGCCATTAGCGTTGACACTGATGGCCAAATTAGGATGGGTGGATGCCGTACTTTTACGGCAATATCGAAAGTGGGCTTTTTTGGGTTCCTTTTTGTTTGCAGCGATCTTGACGCCTACGCCAGACCCATTTAATCAATGTATCATGGCGTTGCCCATGTATTTCTTTTATGAAGTGGGAATTATCAGCGCACAAATCTTTGGCAAAAAAAGACCAAAGAAATCTGACGAGGAGAGTGCGGCGGCACCGGCTGCTCCAGCGGTGGCGCGTCCCGTTACACAACCGGCAGGACCCATGGGAGCTGGTGATGATGATTATGTCAGTGTGCCAGACTCGAGACCAAGATAAATTATAATGGTGAAAGTGGTGATATGCGGTGATTGCGGTAACGGCCTTAATGATCAATCAGACTGTTTATTCCGGCCAAGAACCCGATCGTTGTCGGGAAATCCTAGAACATACCTTGACGAACCACCAAATGACTCTTTTATCCTACGAAGTGGTTCCTGATGATCGCGACTTGATCGTGCAACGACTAAAATCCCATTGTCAAAAGGGAATTTCGCCGGTCCTGCTGACACTAGGAGGAACCGGGGTGAGGCCAACGGATTGGGTGCCCGAGGCCACCCGAGAGGTGATAGAGAAAGAAATCCCCGGTATTGCCGAAGCCATGCGTGCAGAGAGTTTAAAAAAAGTTCGTACGGCCATGCTGTCTCGAGGAATTGCAGGTATCAAAGACAAAACAGTAATCATAAATTTGCCCGGAAGTCCTAAAGGCATTAAAGAGAATTGTGATGTGGTGCTTCCTCTCCTCGATCACCTTGTCCAGAAAATGGGGTATGTGACAAATAAAAACAATGAGACCTGTTCATAGATCTTTAAATCAAGCTTTAACCATGAAGTTTTATTGGCTTTTTTGTGGAGGCAAATATGGCAACCGAACTTAAAATGGTTCAACCTTCTCCGTCTTCAAGCGGCGATGTGTGTACCTATATGTGGGCCTGTGCGATTTGTGATGAAACGGAAACGTGCCAGAAGGATCGGGAAGGGCATAGTCGATGGCTCGTATCCAAGCGTATGGAAAGAATTGAAAATAAAATTCTCGTCATGAGTAATAAGGGTGGTGTAGGGAAAAGCACTATGACCACCAATCTGGCGATTAGCCTGGCCTTAAAAGGATACGAAGTGGGTGTGTGCGATATGGATATCCATGGCCCCAATATTCCAAAGATGATGGGCGTAGAAGGCGAAAAACTCAAGATTAGCACCGGTGGAGGAATCATTCCCCATCAGGTCTATAATTTAAAAATTGCCTCGATGTCGTTCCTACTTCAAAATTCAGATGACCCCATTATTTGGCGTGATGCGTATAAATTTGAATTTATCAATCAGTTGTTAGGTGGCGTTGAATGGCAAGATTTGAATTATCTCTTTATCGATTTACCTCCTGGTACGGGAAATGAATCTGTCACGACCATGGATTTGATTGGAGAGGTCACGGGTTGTGTCATTATTTCGACGCCTCAAGAAGTCGCCTTGTTGGACTCCCGAAAGTCGGTGACATTTGTCCGTGATAGCGAACTGCCTATTATTGGGATTATCGAAAACATGAGTGGGTTGGATTGTCCACATTGCCATAAGGCCATTGAGGTGTTTCGAAGAGGTGGAGGAGAAGCATCGGCAGCCGATATGGGGGTGCCTTTTCTCGGGAGAGTTCCCCTCGATCCGGAAATGGTTTTGCAATGTGACCGTGGTGAACCATACGCGTTATTTCATTCTGATCTTCCTACCGCTGATGCTATCCATGGGGTAGCCAATAAAATTGAGGAGTTTTGTAAAAAGAAAGGCTCTCTGGTTAATGTGTCAGCTCGCCCGGCGCCATTTAAAAAACCGTAATGGCCAGGAATGCATTGTTGTCACAATGATTAATCAATAGAAGTTCAATATAAATATGAATGGGTTAACGTCATTATCTACGGCGCAGGAAATCGTGTTGAATGCCACGAGCCTCTTGGGTTGTGAAAAAATCGGTTTACTGGAGGCCTTAGGTCGAGTGCTGGGAGAGGATATCATTGCTCCTCGAGCCAACCCGCCATGGGATAATTCCGCCATGGATGGTTTTGCGGTTCGGTGGGCAGATATTCACTCTGAACATGCGATATCGAAGGTCCCTGAATTGAAAATTATTGAGGATGTGGCTGCAGGTGCCGTTGCTACAAAATCGGTGGGGCGGGGTGAAGCCATACGAATCATGACCGGTGCACCTATGCCGGAAGGGGCCGATACCGTTGTGCGGGTAGAATACACTGAACCTTCAGAATCAACGGTACGCATTATGATCGCCGAATATGGCCAGGGTGCCAATATTCGACCCAAAGGTGACGATGTGAAAGAAGGGGCTTGTATTATTGCTAAGGGCACCCCGCTCCGATCTGGCGAAATTGGCATGTTGGCTATTTTGGCCAAACCCTTTGTGCTAGTGCATCAACGGCCCCGTGTAGGGATTCTTTCAACGGGAGATGAATTGGCGGATCTTGATGAGTCCTTCGATGAAAATAAAATCGTGAACTCCAATAGTTATGGTATTGCCGCTGCAGTCCAAGAAGCTGGAGGAATCCCTCTATTATTGGGCATTGCGAAAGATGACCCCGAATCTCTTAAAGATAAAATTCGACAAGGATTGACCTGCGATATTTTGGTGCTCTCCGGGGGAGTTTCCATGGGAGACTATGATTTCACCAAACCGGTTTTTGGGGAGCTTGGAGCGGATATGAATTTTTGGAAATTGGCAATACGTCCGGGCCAACCGGTTGCCTTTGGAAAAATTCAAGGCAAACTGGCTTTTGGTTTACCAGGGAATCCCGTTTCTTCCATGGTGACGTTTGATCAACTGGTTCGACCGGCAATGCTGAAACTCGGTGGCCGAGCCACCTGGCAGCGCCCAACGGTGAAAGCCAAATTTCAAGAATCTTTTTCGAAGCAAAATGATCGACGGCATTTTCTTCGAGGCATTCTTGCGTATGAAAACGGGGATTTGGTCGTTCGAACTACGGGAAAGCAAGGGTCAGGGATACTAACCTCAATGGTCAAAGCCAATGGATTCATCGATGTGCCAGAAGAAGTGGAAAAACTACAGCCGGGTGATGTCGTAAATGTGCAACTCTTATCCAGAAATTTTTAAGTCGGAATCATTTCCGTTTCTGTCATGCAACGGACATTGATTTTTTCTCGAATTCATACAAGGACAGGCAGGTTTCTTAATGGCACCACCGATTGTGTGTTTCGTGGGGCGTTCCAACAGTGGCAAAACGACTCTTATCGAACGATTGATTCCAGAGCTGACGCGTGCAGGGTACCGGGTGGCGACGATCAAGCATGCTGGGCATGGGTTTGATCTCGACACGGAGGGTAAAGATAGTTGGCGCCATAAGAGGGCAGGGGCCAGTCAAGTCGTGGTGCTCTCGAAGGGAAGTCTGGCCATGTTTACGGATGTCCCTGAAGAACTTCCCGTTGAAGAAATACGCGAACGATTTGTCAACAATGACATCGATTTGATTATTGCGGAAGGATGGAAAAGTCAAGGGTTTCCTAAAATTGTGGTGGTGCGAGAGGAGCTGAAGGAAGTTGAAGTCTCGCTCGAGGGGTTAATCGCCGTCGCCTCAATGAAGCCCATTGAAACACACGCGCAGTGTTTTGATCGAGATGATGTGCAGGGGTTGGCTCAGCTCCTTATCTCGCGATTCCCACGTCAAACGGATTCGTAACCTTCATGGGTAAAAGTCTGATCCTCATCGTGGCCATGCTAGGACTGCTGGCCTTAGGAGGAGCGGCAGCCATTCCCCTTACGAACCAACCTACCTTTTGCGCCAGCTGTCATACCATACAACCGTCATACGATTCTTGGACCCGATCGACACATAAGGATGTGACCTGTGTCGATTGCCACGTTCGCCCGGGTATTTCTGGGTTTATTCATGATAAGGTTTTTGCCGGCTTGGAAGATGTGGCCATTACGTTTTTTGGAACACCAACCGAACCCCATAATTTGCAATCACATGTGTATACGTCGGTTTGTTTGGGGTGTCATCGGGCCATTTTACGAGTCAATGAAATTCCTGCGCGGGATTTACCTTCACCGCTTAAAGAAGTCGGGCTCATCATGGATCATCGTGAACATATGACAGCCTTTGAGAAGCGAGGAAAAGGAGAAGGCTGTACAACGTGTCATTCCCGCGTCGTGCATGGAACACCCATAAAAAATTACCCTATTGTCATTCCCCGAGGGCATGCGCAACTTGATGACCAACCTCATACACCGGATTTCCCCCAGGACTCTGTTCTCTGGAAAAACACCATGGCTGATTGCATGCGATGTCATGACGGAAAGCAAACCTATGAGGGCGAAGTCTTGAGTAATCGTTGTGAAACCTGTCACCTACCTGACAAAATCGGCGGGTTTTTGTTCTAAATGTCCTCCCTCCGCCCGTCTGTTCCCATTGTCGAAGTGCGAAATTTGACGAAACGTTTTGGCGACTTTACTGCCGTGGATCGCATTTCCTTCGACATTCATGAAGGAGAAATCTTAGGCTTGTTGGGCCCAAACGGAGCGGGAAAAACGACGACTATTCATATGCTGTTGGGTCTTATTACGCCTTCATCGGGGACCATCCATATGTTCGGAATGGATCTGGCGCAGCACCGTGAAACCATCCTGCAACAAGTCAATTTTTCCTCCACCTATATTTCCATGCCGTTTTCGTTGACGGTTGAAGAAAATCTTAAAGTCGTGGCACGGCTCTATGGCCTGAAGGATATTCGGCAATGTGTGGATGCCATTATTGAAAAATTGGAAATGAAGGATATTCGAACGAAGCTCACCCGTAAGTTGTCATCCGGGCAAATGTCGCGGCTGACGTTGGCTAAGGCACTCATGACAAAGCCCAAGGTGTTGTTTTTAGATGAACCGACAGCGAGCTTGGACCCGGATATCGTCAATAAAATCAAGTCGTTTCTGAAAGAGTACCAGAAAACCACCGGCTTAAGTATTCTCTACACCTCGCATAACATGCGTGAAATGGAAGAGATGTCCAACCGGATTATCTTTTTGCAGCATGGCCATATTGTAGCCGAGGGGACTGCTGAGCAAATTATTCAGCGATATGGCCAACGGGATTTAGAAGAAGTGTTTTTGAAACTCGCACGGGAATCCAAAGCGCAATGAATATAGGAAGAATTGGTGGATTACTCTCTCGTCATCTCTATCTCTACAAGCGTAGCTTCGCGCGGATGCTGGAGATTTTCTATTGGCCATTTTTAGACCTAGTCGTGTGGGGGTTTATCACCATGTATTTGCAGGATGCGGGCGTATCCCTTCATGGTGCAGTTACCTTTTTTCTTGGGGCATTAATTTTGTGGGACGTCTTATTCCGAGCCCAGCAAGGCATTGCCGTTTCCTTTTTAGAAGAGATGTGGGCCAGAAACCTGATGAATTTATTTGCCAGTCCCTTAACCGTTGGCGAATACTTAGCCGCGACGATGACGATGAGCATTCTGAAAGTCACTGCGGTGGGCAGCCTCATGATGGTGTTTGCTTGGGTGTTTTATTCCTATGATATGTTGAAAATCGGATTGTCGCTTCTGCCATTTATTCTGAATCTGGTGGTTTCGGGATGGATTATTGGCGTGCTTACCACCTCTATTATCATGCGATTTGGTCAACAAGCCGAAGTATTAGCCTGGGGCATGGTCTTTTTATTTCAGCCGATTTCCTGTGTTTTCTATCCCCTTGATGTGCTCCCACCCCTTCTCCAAGCCATTGCCTGGATAGTGCCTCCCGCTCATATTTTTGAAGGGATGCGTGCCGTGCTTGTCGATGGCACCATGCCGGTTGTCCATATTATCTGGGCCACAGGCCTGAACTTGATCTTTTTGATGATGATCGTGTCGTTGTTTTATCACACGTTCAATGTCTGCAAAGATAAAGGCATGCTCGTTCGTGTCGGCGAGTAAATTGGATTAGACTGGAGCACTCTTTCTGTCTTCCTGTCCCACAACCTGAAGGTGTGTGATCGTCAGCGTGACAGTGCCAAACTCTTCTTCGACATTCCCGCAGAGAATTAATGGACGTTCGTTGGTCAATAATGGTCCATACCGATGAAAGATATCGGGAAAAAACGTGGCATCATAGAGCCCCGTAGTATCTTCTAACGTGAGAAAGGCCATCGGCTCGCCGTGCTTGGTAACGGCTGACTTTTCAGTGATGAGCCACCCAACCATCGTGATCGATTTGCCGATGTGGGCGGCCATTGCACGTGCCGGAACAATATCCAACGTAAACCAGTGTCGTTCATATAAGGTGAGGGGATGGCATTGGAGGGGAAATCCTAATAATTGAATTTCCTGTTGGATCTTACGTTCAGGCGTATAGTCATGCGGAATCGGAAGGGTTGGGGCGGCAGTGAAGAGAGGCGTGGCATGTCTTACGGTAGCGATTGGATGATGTGCATACAAACGCCAGAGTAAACCAGGGCGAGTGACTTCGCCGGCAATCGTGTCGAAGCAGCCGGCAAGAATGAGCAGGCGAGTCTGGGCTGGTTCGGGATTGAGGCGAGTGAGGAAGTCCTGAAAAGATCGATATGGGCCATGCCGCTCCCGTTCTTCAAGAAGGCGAAGTACAAAAGCCTGTTCCAGTCCTTTCAGTTGCATGAAGCCAAGAGACAGAGTGGTCACGATTCCGTGATAGGCCCATTCACTGGTATTAATGTTCAGAGGTTGTATGTGCAGTCCCATCCGCCGTGCTTCTGATAAATAGGCGAATGTCGAATAAAAGCCTCCTTGATTGCTGATCACGGCTGCCATAAATTCTGCAGGATAATGCGCACGCAGATAGGCTGACTTAAAAGATACTTGCGCATAACTAGCCGAATGGGGCTTGCAAAAGCTGTAGCCGACAAAGCTCATGATCATCTCCCAGACAGCGTGAATGGTGTGAAGTGTAACGCCTCGAGTCAGAGCGCCGTCGAAAAACTGTTCTCGATAATCCTGCAGCTGTCGATGCTTATGCTTCTTGCTTAAGATTTTCCGTAATTGATCTCCTGCTTCAGCCGAAAACCCCGCCAATTTCATGGCCACTTTTGTCACATCTTCTTGATACACCATAATGCCGTGTGTCTCAGCGAGTACGTCTTCGACTAAAGGATGCAGTGGACGATAGGGGTGGCCGTGAGCCCGTCGAACAAACTGTTGAATGAAGCGATTGGCTGCAGGACGAATCAATGAAGAAACAATCACCAGATAGTCAAACACATCGGCTTGGGCACGCCGATGCGCCGGCATACCGGTCCAGAGTTTTTTGAGGAACAAACGGGTGGCAGGCGATTCAATATAAAAACAGCCGATCGTGTCACCTTGCTGAATGAGCATTTGTGTCGCAGGGTCAGACAGCGGATCCCATGTGGCATAGTCGATCGTCTTGCCCGTATGCTCGGCAATGGCGGCCAAGGCATCGCGGATAACAGCTAACGAGCGATTACCTAAAAGATCAATTTTGACGAGACCCGCTTCTTCGGTTTGATCTTTTTCCCATTGAATGACCGGCACGCCTTTGGCAGCGACTTCAACCGGGACATAACGGCGAAGATCATCCTGGACAATCACCATGCCGCCGCAATGGACCGAAAGATGTCGAAGACGGCCTTGAAGCTGACGGGCACGGTCAAGAATCTCGGGCCATGGCGACGGTAACGTCGTAAGAGCGTCAGGTTGGCGTGTGAGGAGCTGGCTGACTTGGCGAAGATCCCCCGGAGACATGCCAGAGACTTTTGCCACTTCTCTAATGGCGGCGCGTAAGGCTAAGGTATTGTGATTGGCGACCATGCCGGCTTGACGACTGCCATAACGGGCAAAGACAAAATCCACGATGCGATCGCGTTCGTCCCAAGGAAAATCTACATCAATGTCTGGCGGGTCATGTCGGCCCGGATTGAGAAATCGCTCAAAAAATAAATTGTGGCGTATGGGATCGACATGGGTGATGCCTAAACAATAGGACACGATAGACGCGGCAGCCGAACCACGTCCACAGATGCGAGGGGCCTGGCGAACAATGTCATCGACGACGAGGAAATAATGTGCATAGCGTTTTTCTCGGATGACCGCTAATTCATGTTCGATACGATCGAGGACCGTTGGCGAAGGAGTGCCGTAACGCCATTGTGCTCCGGCATAGGTCTTATGCTGAAGCGTCGCAAAGGCATCCGTGTCGGAGAATTGTCGAAAATTGGGAAAAATGGTTTCTCGAAATGACCATTTCGTATAGCAGTCTTGGGCAATTTTTACCGTATTGCTGATTGCATGGGGCACATGAGGAAAATACTTCTGAAGTAAGTCCAGCGGCATGAACCAGTGATGCGGCGCACAACAGGAGTCCTGAGGCAAGTGAGAAATCGTTGTGTTCAGGGCAATCGCTCTCAGCGTTTGATGCAGTGGAAATTCGTTTGGGCTGACGAAATGAACGCGATTGGTTGCGACTGGGGGGATGTGTGTGCGTCGGCTAAAGGCTAAAGCTTGATGCATGAGTGCCCCAGGGGTTAGCTCAACGTAGAGGTTGGCAGGGGAGTGCCGTTTCCAGATGGTAAGAGCTGGCAGGTCATCGGACAGAATGATGAGTCCGCTACGGTGCGCTTGAACGGCAGTAATGCAGTCAAAGTCTGTGTCGCAATGACGTTGAGAAAGCAGACGGCACAGATTGGTGTAGCCGTGGAGATCTTTGACGAGGAGAACGGCACGATGCTGTTTGTGGATCAGTTCGGCCCCAAGAATGGGATGTAAACCATGAGCCTGTGCAACCTCGATAAAACGAATGACACCATAAAGCCCGTTGGTGTCGGTGAGGGCAAGGGCGTGGGCCCCTTGCGAACGGGCGGTTTGGCAGAGAGCCTCGAGCGGGGAGACGCCTTGCATCGGGGAGTAGTCCGAATGAACGTGCAAATGGACAAATTCTGACATGAAGGAAGATCCCATGCATGAATTTCATGTGCCGCAGCAATTAAAGTAAAACATTATTTTATAGGCAAAATGATAACCTGTGGACAAATAAACAGCTTGAATTTTTCCGCCTGTTGATAACTCATATAGCTAAAGTATTTATTGTAATTCTGTTTCATTAAAATTCGAAACACCTAGTAATCATTGGTTATTGAGTTTGAATACGCTGCCATGCGTGAACGTCCCCATTGAATGATTTTCATGCCAAATCGGGTATGTAGCCGATCCAAAGCCAAGGCTAAACGATGAGGGCGAGGTTGCATGTGCGGATCATTCGAGTCCTGTTGGGGAAAGAGTGAGAGTTGTTCAGGTGGTGGAGAAAAGCTATTACCACGAATAATAAGTGAGCGAATGCGCACACGACGCTGGAAGCAGCGACGGAGTAAAGTCTGAGCTGAGGGAAACATATCGACCTCCCAATGTGTGGGTGTGGATAAAGTAGCTGAGCGCTGAACGGTCAGT
Organism: Nitrospirales bacterium; assembly: GCA_965223185.1. Taxonomy (GTDB): domain Bacteria; phylum Nitrospirota; class Nitrospiria; order Nitrospirales; family UBA8639; genus Nitrospira_E. Next base: position 3,157,347 of record OZ244988.1, read on the forward strand.
TGATCGCTATAGAGTAGCGTTAGCATGAGGCGATGACAGAGGCGACGCTGACGACGAAGATCGTGACAGAGAGCATCAAGCAAACAGGATAGACCGCCAATGAGCCGATCGTGATCAATCGTATCTGGCTCAAAGAGATAGGATTGGGTGAACGAAAACACGGTTTCAGGGGTAAGAACCGGCAAGAAATCAATCCCACGCGACCATTGGTAGAGTCGCTGTCCCCATCGACCGCAGATCGTTTCCAGGGCATCGAAGCTCACGTCGCTGACGTCGCCGAGGGTCTGTAAATTGACATCCGTTAAGCGTGTTTGGAGAGCCTTCCCTTCAGCGCCTCGTAACCCCGGGAGGGTTGAGACAGGGAGCGGGGCTAAAAAGTCTTGTTCGGAGCCCGCACGGACATCACAGAGTTGAGGCGGCGTCAAGAGCGAACTCGCCATATGCGCCACAAGCTTATTGGTGCCGATCCCGGCAACAGCGTGCAGCCCAAGTCCGGATGTGACGTTGCGTTCTAAACGCATCGCTGTGTCACAGGTTGTGCCAAAAAGTCGAGTAGTGCCGGTCAAGTCTAAATAAAAATGTCCAGGCCGAAATGATTCCCAAATCGGGGCGATTGGTGTGATAAATGGCAGGAGCGCATGATGAGCCTGAGTGAGGCGAGAAGAGTTGGGAGCGACCAATTGAAGCGAAGGACAGCGTCGTCGAGCCTGTTCAACCGACAGACCCTGGGCCACTCCCGCTTCTTCGGCTTCAAGCGAGGCTTCATGGATGATGGCGCGAGGGGTATGGGCAAAAGCCACAGCAACGGGACGGATACGGAGGCTGGGATCCTCAAGGCGTGCAAGTGCCACAGCCAATCGTGGAATTTTAAAACAAACAATCTGCCTCTCCATAATTATTCTTTCATCAACGATAATGCTGAAAAAGATGTTTCTCTCTTCGTCATTCCGGCACGTTAGTGGCCGGAATCTTTCTCTTTTCTCTTGCCTGTCATCCCTGCGTGTTTGCGGTTTTCTTTCAACGGTCATCCCTGCGTGTCTCTGGCAGGGATCTCTTGCTTAAATAATGTCATTCCATAAATCGCGCCAGCCAGGGTTGTCTTTTTCGAGAAGCCGAATTTTCCATGCCCGTTTCCACTTCTTCAGTTGTTTCTCTCTATAGATCGCGGACTCCATCGACACATGAAGCTCATAGTAGACAAGACAATGGACGTGATACGTTTTTGTAAATCCTTCCGTTGCATGTGTCTTGTGTTGCCAACATCGTGCCATGAGGTTGCTTGTCACGCCCACGTATAGAACGCCATGGGGTTTGCTCGCTAAAAAATATACGCACGGTTGTTTCTTCATCATCATTCTTTCAACCGTTATCCCTGCGTGTCTCTGGCAGGGATCTCCGTATTGAGTCTTTCAATTTTCTTAAAGTATAGATGCCTGCCAACTGCCAGCAGGCATGACGACCCCAAAAGTCTCTCAACGGTCATCCCTGTGTGTTTCTGGCAGGGATCTCTTCTTGTGTGCCAACTTCCCTTCAAAGAGAGATGCCTGCCCCCTGCCAACCACCTGCAGGGGCAAGCGAAACCCGCAGGCATAACGGCAGAGTTTATCCGCAATGGCGAATCACACCGATAACGATGCCTTCAATGATGAACTCATCTGACGGTGTTACCACAATGGGGGCCATCGTCACATTCGCGGGATGCAATTCGACCTGTTTCTCTTTCTTGTAATATTTCTTAATCGTAGCCTCGTGGTTGACAAGGGCCACCACCGTCTGGCCGTTCCGAGCGGTTCGTTGCTTGTGAACGATCACGAGATCCCCGGGCAAAATCCCTTCATCTCGCATCGACTCACCTTTGACGCGCAGCGCAAAATTTTCACCGGTCCGCAACATGGACGGCGGCACTTCCACGAGTTCGGCTTGAAGAATAGGCTCAATGGGATTCCCGGCTGCCACGACTCCTGCCATCGGAATCTGAGAAGGGGAGTCCAGTTGCGAGAGAATCGCTTCTACGACGCCCGGAATGCGACGCATCCCGCATTCATAACGGGTAATCGTCATGCGGGTTGTGCGAAGGCGTTCAGCCAGCTGAGACTGGGTTAACCCGAGGCGCTGGCGGATTTGTCGAAAGGCATCAGGCGTCATGTAACCAATGGTTACATAACGACCGGAGAGCAGTCAAGCACCCCAAAGCGATACATTTCCACGAAAGAAATATACATGGTTTGGTTTATAACGCATTGACTTCTTTGTAAGGTTTATTAAGGCTATGGTCATCTCAGAGGTAGAGTAGGGGGTAGCCCGAACTATTCATAATGAACGAATGATAATTCGTGTGAACCGTTTATGACCGTCAAAAAAAGAAGAGGAACACCTGATGTTTGAATGGCTGAGCAGTCCAGAAGCCTGGATCGCGCTAGGCACGTTAACCGCCTTAGAAATTGTTCTGGGAATCGACAACATTATCTTCATCTCCATTCTGGTCGGGCGCTTGCCTGAAAGTCAGCGAGCGTTCGCCAGAAGAATGGGACTGGCACTTGCCATGATCGCACGACTGGGCTTGTTGTTTTCGATTTCCTGGGTCATGGGTTTAACCGAACCGTTCTTGACCGTGTTCACCCATTCGATTTCAGGACGCGATATGATCTTGGTTGGAGGTGGTCTGTTCTTGCTGGCGAAAGCGACTCATGAAATTCATAACAGTTTGGAAGGCATCGAAGAGACAAGTACTAGGATAGTGGCGGCCAGTTTGGGCATGGTCCTGCTGCAGATTGCAATCCTGGATATTGTGTTTTCCCTGGATTCAGTCATTACGGCCGTTGGATTGGTCGATCAGATCTCACTCATGGCCATCGCCATCATCCTAGCCGTGCTGGTGATGCTTCTAGCCGCAAAGGCCATTGGCGATTTTGTGGATGCACATCCGACCATCAAAATCCTGGCCCTTTCTTTTCTCATTCTTGTCGGTGTCACACTTATGGTGGAAGGGTTCGATGTGCATGTGCCCAAAGGCTATATCTATTTTGCGATGGCCTTTTCGGTCACCGTGGAAATGCTCAATATTCGCATGCGGAAAAAACAGGTTGCCCCCATCAAACTCTACAAAGCCATGTCGGAATAAATGTAAGCAAGAACATGCCTATTGGGAATATTGATGCCTACGGCGATCAATTAAGGAAGATACAGAACCTTTGATGATTGAGAAAATAAGAAACAGTTGGCTAGAGGGAGAAGGCTTCGAACTCTCACAGCCAGAACCAGAATCCTAATTCCATCGATAATGATTAAGAATGATTGAGTGGGATTGAGTGCAACAAACTCCTGATCAAAAAAGAGAATTCTCCGGTTTTGAGTGTGATGGAGTGTGATTGCGATAGATTTAGAAGCGGGAGTAAAACCGGGACCGAACTGGGAATATATTTTCTTTCTATCGGAAAGATAATCGTAGAAATATTGAGTTCAGGGATAATTCACCACTTAGAAAAACAGGAATTTGCCTATCTGGAATTAATGCTCAGATCAACAACACCTGGAGATATGACATCCTGCTCCCAAAGGTGATCATATCTTGCAACACCAGCCAACATGATTCTACGAGATACCACAAAATGGTCAATAATGACAAGGTGAATCATTGTTTCTTATTTGTTGATGTAGCACCACGTAGCATGGTTTAACCGTGACAAAATCCGTGATTTAAAATTTTCAACCGTGATTAAAACCGGAAGGTAATTCTGACGTACTCTTAAAATGGCTCATTATGAACCTTTTCGAATCTGTTCACAAAATCAGGGGAAAAACAGTAATCCGATTAGAAGCTTCATTAAGAGTTTATAATATATATGATTACAAAACTCGACTCTTATTACGACAGCTTGTCTGAGAACTTCGCCAATTCTTCAGAATTGATTTTCGCAATCTCCTTCGGGTCAATATCATGAATTCGCTTACATTTGGGGTTGGGGCACTTTTTTTGGATCCGATTACTGTATCGCGATAGTCTTCCTGAGAAGTTCGTTCCACAAGGACAAGGGATGATCAGCTCATCCATGCCAAAATGCCTTTCCAATTTCTCTATTGCTTCCTTTCTTTCAATGAAACCGAACCAAAACCTTACTCGGAACTCAAACCAACTCTGGACCGCATCTGATAGCTTATAAGCGGCGAACAGATGATTCAATAATTTCAGGTTCTGGGATTTACCTGGGCAATAGAACGGATTCCCATGATCCGGCATACCCATATATGAGGTGTAGTCATTCCTACCAGTCAGCTGGTCTTTCAGTAGCGTTAGTATGTATTCGAAGTGGTCCCGCATATCTGGGTTCAGCGTCCATTGCCTATTGAGCTTAATCATGGCCTGGCTTGCTTCCCCACAGAAAGATAGAATGTCTGATATCGGTCGTGTCCCTGCTTTCCGTCCGATCTCCGATTTGTCGAGAGCATTAGCGACTTCAACGAAAGACTCAAACCTTCTCGAAATCTTCCCTGTTCGAAAGTCATCCCATACACTTAATATCAATTCCAACCGAATCATTGGATTAGACGTAAGCACCGATATTCCCGTCTCCTCCATCAAAGGTGGCGCTTGGAGGGCATACCAACAAGCACATGACAACATTTGCAGTACATGATCTATTAAATCCTGATTGGCCTTTTGTAGAAGATTCTCAAAACTCGCGAATTCCCAACCTTTAGCGATGAGATCAAAGAGAAACCAATAGTCAGGGTACTGGTAAGGCCTATTGTATAGGACGTTGAAATAGTGAGGCAGTGCTTGAGCACCGTCCTTTCCAAGAAGGTAAATCACCCACTGCATTGAGTTGGCTACAGCTCGCGTTTCCAACAGCGTCGTCGGTCGCAGATACCAGTTCTCGTCCTCCTGCATTGCTATGGTTGCTAGAAAACCATTTACCGTAACTCGCTGCAGTTCTTGATTGAAAAGGCGGAATGTTTGATTTTTATCTCCACAAATCTCTTTGATTTGATTTTTGCCTGGTGGTATATCAATGCCCCATGCCTCAACTGTCAAAATTTGCCCGCGGAGCGAATGCCAAGTCTTATTAAGTTCTTCTGAATTCCACTCCCGAAGTGAATACCTAGGTATTCGAAGTTCTTCGGGTGTAGAGTTGACTACGCGATTTCGTACACTATCGAAGTCGACGAGTCGTTCGTTGCGGGCCTTGTCTGGAATCAATTCGGGGTTCTCAAGCAGTATCGGACCAAAGTTTTGCAGATTCCAGTATTCCTTGATGGTCTTCATATGGTAGTTAAGACCAAACGGAGTACTCAACAAATCGACATGATGAACCGTCTCATGTAGCAATAGCGTGACAAAAACTAAGACCTCAGCTCGAACCTCTTCCGACAACTGGCGGAAGTGTTCCAAAGTCCTACTATCTTCTAGCCAACGCCTACCGTAAAGTTGTTTAATCGAAACCGGTCCCTCCTCTTGAAGGCCCATTGCCAAAAAAAGGAATACGCGTGCTGGACTGGATAAACTAGCAAAAGCATGCTGACCTTGTAGATCTAAATTTAAAGTGCGATAAGAGTAACTTGCTTTGCCAATTACACCAATAAGGTCTTCAAGTGCCACCTTTCGAATCCTCCTCGGTAAAACGGCAAAAGGCATCAACTCCTTTTGCTGCCAATATTGCTGCAATTGGCACCATTATTGCCATCGCAGCTCCAGGTAGGGCAAGGCCTGTCATCAAAGCTGTAAGGAGGGCACCAGTGGACCCAGATAACCCAGCTTTTACCAACTTTGGCAATTCTCCATCTTTTTTGCACAATTCTTCACGGATAACTTCGCTATATACGGTCCAAAATGACTTCCCATCACGCGCACGGGTTAATGACATCCCAAGGCGTGAGTCCCCTCTTGAGTTCACTAAGGATTCTATAGGATAACCTGCATCACTAAACTGTTTAAGAGCATTATCTAACTCGGCCAAAGCTGGCTCCAGTCCGTGTTCTCTTACACGATCTGCGATTTCAGATGCGGCACGTTCTGCTTCTTCGAAGGTGGGCTGGGGCTGCATTTCTCTTTCCATAAGTATCTTCCTCCTCAGTCCTTGGTGTTAGAAATAGCTTGTCTAATAATCTTTTTTAAGATATACGACTGCTATATTATATAAGGTATTAGAATTTAATATAGTGTTTTGATCATTTTTTAAACTGAAGGCATACTTAGGAATAGACTGAAAAATATTCATTAAAGACTGTTCCTGAGATAGGAGAGTGTTGGACTTATTATTCATGAGAAAACGGCTCTTTTCTCATTATGACCCTTTTCGACTACTTACTCCCTTGAATTCACTATCACAACAAATTGTCTGAATTACTTCAACTCTTATTGGGATATAAAAATTCATCCACATTCCCTTGTAGTGCTCCCCTGAAATCAAGCCACCTTGGCTTCTTGTTCACGTCGATATCTCCGTGGGCTGCGATACTGTAAGGCCTGATGCGGACGGTCTTCGTTATACCATTGCATCCAGGTTGCGATTGCCCGTTGTGCTTCCGCAAACCCAGCGAAGTGATATTGCCACACACATTCTTCCTTCAGACTCCGAAAGAACCGTTCAATCAGGCCATTTTGTTCGGGTGTATAGGGCGTAATAAATTCCTGCTGCAGACGATAGTCTCGACACGCTTGGCGAAATTGTCGACTCTGAAAGATTAAGCCGTTATCACTCCGAAGTACGGGAGTGTCCCCCTTCGGGCGAATTGTGCTGAATCGTGCTAGACACGCTGCCTCAAGAGCTCGTTCCGCTTCCTTGGCTCGTCCGCGTAAGGCAAACTCATACCCGATAATCTCGCGATCATGACAATCAATGACCGCGGTAAGATGCCCCCAGCCATCTTGGCCACACGGAATATGCGTCACATCCATGGCCCATCCATGGTTGCTCACGAGCGTACGACTCCGTAACCGTTGCGCCCGAGGACGCGGTGTGCGCACCCGTTGATGGACGAGCCAGTGCTTGATGCGTAAGGCCCGATACACCGTTTTGCGGTTGATGGCTTGCCCCTGTCCAAATCGCAACAACGCCCATAACCGGCGATAGCCATAGGTCGGATGCTGTTCAATGAGTGTGCGCAATTGAGTCGCCAAGACCTCTGAGACTATAGCGGAACGGGAGGAAGGTTTCGGAGATCGTCGTACTCTGGCTCGTGCCATCCCCAAGACTCGACAGACCCGGCGTTCGGAGACATCCGCGTGGGTCACTCTCACGCGTCGGATGTCCCCCGCGCTAAAGGGGACGATTTCAAGGCCTCCCGTAACAGATCATTGTCCACCACCAGATCACCAATCTTCTGTTTCAGTTTCTTGATCTGCTCATCCTTCAAGGCCTCTTCATCTTTGGGACGGGTCCGTAACGCATTTTCTGCTCCTAGCAGAAACCGCTCCCGCCACTCTTCGAGTTCTCCGACCGTTAGCCCATGCGCCCGAGCGGCCGCTACGACTGACGTCTCACCCTTCAAAATGCTTGTCACCAACGTTAGACGGCGTTTGGCCGTCCAGCGTTGAATCGGTTCCTGTTGTTCGACGGTCATGGTCCACCTCCTATTGAAAAGATTATGTCTTATCAGTGGACTCAATGGCATGGGGAGCAGGATACCCTTTCTTTGATTTATCCACATCTGCCATGCTGCAATGATGATCCTTTTTGCAACATTTTTTCTTGCCAATGAAATCAAGCGTTTACATATTGCAATATTCTGTTGCAAAACCACTCAGAAAAATAACGTTTTGAACCCGCTTTCTAGACTCTTTTGGTTTTCTGATTTAGTTTTAGTGGTTAGTTTGGGGCGTGTACTTTGGGCGAGGATTTTTTGAGCCGTTCGAGTCGTTCCTCCCTCAATTCTATCCAGAGGGATTTGTCTCGGCTGACGTGGACGGCGCCCGGCTATTGGCCTTTGCCTTTTTTGACGAATTTTCGAAGGGTATATATCACTTCCCCTTTCCCGCTTTTTCGTAAATCGCTGAACAAGGGGTTACGATAAGGGTCTTCCTACTATGCAAGGCTAGTTTCATTGACAGGATAGAAGGAGATTCCTAGAATGATGGGGATGTCAGATATTGTAACCATCCTTTCACCCAAAGAATTATCCCAAATCTGGGGTGACCTTGCGCATAGTGATCAGCTGCCTGATCGGTATGAACTCACCGAACATGGAGAATTGATCATGAGTCGCAAGCCCAGCAATCGGCATCAGGTTATTTGTACTGAGATTGCCTATCAATTGCGTGCACAACTTGGAGGAAAAGCGGTTTCCGAAGCGGCTGTCCTTACCACCTCAGCAGGTGTGCGCGTTCCTGATGTTGTTTGGATGCCAGATGATAAATGGCAGGTGGTGACCGTCGAAGAGGGGTTAATCCACGCCCCAGATTTTGTTGTGGAGGTCCTATCGCCCGGGAACCGACAAGTCGAAATCAACTACAAAGTTCAAGCTTATCTTGCTTCCGGTATTCAGGAAGTCCTTGTGGTTGGGCTCGATGGGACTCTTGAATTCTATCGCCAAGATGGAGTCCATACGAACTCCTTCTTCGATATTACCTTTTCACTTCCTCCCCACTTTTTTCAATAATAACAGCTGTTCCCATTATTCCCTCTGATAGCCATCCTGAGGTGTTGATTTGGGAATATCAGTCCCATGGGGCTTTTTCATTGAAGTACCCAGAGGATTATCTTCGCAACTCTCCTGTGCGCTAAATAAGAGGTAGATTCAAGAAGGGGTGGATTTGAGGCGTTCAAGTCGATCTTCTTTCAATTCAATCCAGAGGGATTTGTCTCGGCTGACTTGAACAGCACCAGGTTTGAAGCCTTTGCCTTTTTTGACGAATTTTCGAAGGGTATATATCACTTCCCCTTTCCCGCTTTTTCGCAAATCGCTAAACCAGAGGGTTAACGTTGCCGCATCTTTGAGGGTTTCGTGTGGGACGCTTTGGCCTTTCTCCAATCGCACGATGACATGGGAACCCGGTGTCCCGCGGGCATGGAGCCAGAGGTCGTCAGGTTTGCCGACCTTAAATGTCAGGTGATCATTGTCTTTTGCGGTTTTGCCAACCAAGATGGGTATTCCGTCAACCGAGGTGTAGGTGCGGTAGCCTGGGGCCGGTGCCGGCCGTATCTTTGAGGGACGGGATGGAGGAAGGGGCTGACTCTTTTTCGAGGATTTTGGAAAAATTTTTGGATCAACGAGGCCTTGTTCGATTTGTGTCAGTTGGGTTTCTAATTTTTTTACCCTCTGTTGTTGTGCCTCAATTCTGGGGAGAAGATGTTCTTGCGCCCCAACGTATTTATGATGTTTCCGAAAATAGTCCTCCATATTCTGAACGGGATCTTTGGTTGGATCGAGAGGGAGCGTGAGTGTGGGTAGGGCGGGATCAAAATAGTCCGTTAGGGTAGCGGTCTCCTGACCTTTTCGTAATTTATGAAGGGCACTCTTTAGAAGATCGCCATAGCGTCCATATTCACGATAACGTTCGGCCTTCTTGAGATCTTCTTGTAAAGCTTGAAGTTTCCCTTTTGCGGCTTTCAGTGATTTTCTTGCTTGGGCAAGTTGTTGGTTGTGAAGATTGTGCTGGTGATCTTCTTGTTCTTTTTTATCGTAGTAGGCTTCCATCGCCGCCGAGACGGGATATCTTGTAGCAAAGGTTTCTTTTCCATGTGATGTTTTTTGGGTTGTTTCCTCTTTCCATGGGGAGGGAGATTGTGAGGAAGGTGAAATGCGTATTGCCGGCGGCACAAATGGCTCACCAATACGTATCCGAGATTCTTTCAATGATCGCAAAAGAAGATGTTCATGATTAAGGAGTAAGACATTCGCTTTTTTCCCTAACAACGCAATCACCAGTACCGATGATCTTTCACCTTTTCTAATAGTGAGATAGACGAGGCGATCTCCTGCTCGTTGAATAACCGTCTCAATCCGTCCCCCTTCTAAATGTGAGCGTAAGAATTGGCAAAAGGGTGGGGGCGTCGGCGGATTCGTGAATTTCTTCATCCCGAAATGCAGTCTAGCGAAACGCGGTTCAACACAGATAAATAATGTGACACTGGCCCCAGGTGATCGTATGTCTAAGGTTAAAGACTGATCGTGAGGCTGATGAATTTTTTGAATCCATCCGCCAGTTATGGTTGGTTGAATTTCGGCCAGAACCGTTTCAAGGTCCTTAACGTTGAGGGTCATAACCGCTCATCGTTCATTCTACAATCCTGCAATCTCTTCACGAAAAAACCTTCCTGTTAAAGAGTTTACCTCTACGAAGACGTAAGGGTTTATTAATATAGTTCAAGAAGGTCGTCGGGTAGCGAAGAGAAAAGTCAAACTTGGCTAAGCGGAGGCAATCTTTTATACGCTCATGATTGTGCGGACGGTCAGTAATGGGGCTTACTTTTTTTAGGGCGCCTTTCCTACTATGTAGGCAATCCATGCCAGGTCGGCATCTCCTTTTTCGGCACGATGATAGGTTTGTGTCCCTTCTTTCGTCTCATGATCGGTGCCTTCCCACAGGACATGAATATCCTGAAAGCCTGCCTCGGCCATTAATTCGGTGACTTCGGGAATCGTCCAAAGGCGCCAATCATAGACAAAGGCATTGCGAATCTCGCTGCCGTCTGAGAATGAAAAATGAATGCGAGTGGTATATTTATACGTAAATGGGTCAAATATGTCTTGATCCCAGGTGAAAATAAAATCGCCAATAGTCGGGTCCTCTGAATTGTCAATTTCTCTGGGTTCTTCCTGCAACACCTGACTTTCGCTTCCTCCCCAGATGTCCATGACTAAGAGACCTCCGGCCCGTAGCGACTTTTTCGCATTCGTCAAATAATGCAGGAGGGTGCGTCGGTCATGAAAAACCATGTAGGAAAAATTTAAGGCGGCAATCATTTGCATGCGTGGTTGTTGAACGTTTAAAACGTTATCATTCACGACTGATATCCGCTGTTGTTGGTCTGGCGTGAGGGTTGAAATATTGTGTTTGATTCCCCAATTGAGAGTGGGCCAATCCAAGTCGACCCCCAATGCGAAGTTCTTGGCATGTTGGGTCACAAAATAGGAGGAGAGGTACGCCGTACCGCAAAAATCTTCGCGAAAATGCCGAAGGGGCTTGCCAGAATATTCTTTAAAATAGTCTGATAAAAAGGCGATATCATTGTCCGGACTCTGCACACTCTTTTGATAGAGGTCGTGGGGGTCAGCTAAGTCTGCCATCGTAAAGGCAGCAGAGGCATGAGGCTTGTCAGTCGACATGAGGTCCTCAATTTTTGTAAAAGAACATTCGTTCAAGTGGGTCGATACACTATGCTATCGTAACATGCGTGAGAAAACCAGATAAAAAGTTAGAGGCCGGTATGAATGAAATTGACAGAAAACTAAGACAAGGATCTTATGAAACGTGGTGTGGCACACTACTGGGGCATGAGGGATGATAAGATTATTGATTGCCGGAATTTTCTTATTGTTACCTGCATGTGGAGCATCTGAATCAAAAATTTCAGATGAAATTACGCGGCAATTTCAGTCGTCCGGCCGCACATTTGTTAATCTCGCCGAAGTGGTTTCGAGTGATTGGGATCGTGTTTGTATTCTTGGGCCCTATTCTACGATGAAACATGCCTATGACACGTTAGGGTTTGCCTGGCCACTGGACACACAATCTTCCATTTCTAGCGATGATAGTCTGGCCTTGCTCCTTTTCGTAAAGAACAAGGCCGTTGTTGAAACAGTGGAACATCCACGACGGAATGGCGACTTCACTAATCTCTCCCGACAATGTTTTAATCGAAAGAAGGCGATCTTTCAACATCAAACCAATCCCAAAAAAGGTTGGCCTGGATTATTTCCGAAAACCTAATGTTTTTATTGTTGCTGCCAGGATCGTTATGCGAGAGTCATATGGCTCGTGGTGGTCGAAAAGCTCATGAATTGGATACTCATGCTCAACTGCATGGAAAACAAAAATAGCCTTTCTCTTAATGACTGGCGAACAAAGCGTGCCTCAAAGCGTGCCTCAATGTTTGAATAGGGATTGAGAGCATATGCCGAAACGATGGTCCAAACTCAAAAAACCGATTGAAGATCTTTTTGTTCAGGATCTGTCATTGCGAATATATTGTACGGACATTCGAACGACACCTGAAAATGTCGGAACCTTTGCTGAAGCTCTAGGCGTATTGACGTTTCGTCTAGCAAAAGAGGTTATCTGGAATTTTCCTTCTCAATTTATCGATTGGGAAACTTACTATCCGGATGGAGGAAATCCTTATTCCTACAGGGTAAGTGATTTGAATGGACTTCTTCGATCCTACCTCGATACTCCTAAGGACAGTTTACTTTTCAAAGAATTTTCACGAGATTATTTTGGGCTGACCAATATCCTGAAAGCCGCAGATCGGCGAATTGGTCTGCCTCGATTAGAAAAGCATTTTCAAGATTTTGAGCAAGATTCAGTCGACAGGGTTTTGGCCGCTAGGCGCTGTCTGTAATGTGCTTCACTCCTTGTTATTTCTATGGGTAGGAATTCGACGATAGGGGTGATTTCCGACACCCATGGCTTGCTTCGGCCGGAAGTTTTTGCCGTCTTTAAAGGCGTCGATCTCATCATCCACGCAGGAGATATTGGTGGCATTGAGGTGCTACAAGCCTTGGGAGCTCTTGCTCCTGTCAAAGCTGTTCGTGGGAACAATGATTGTGCCACGTGGGCCGATTCGTTTCCGCCTGATCTAGTCATAGAATGCGGCCCCTACCTCTTGTATGTCCTTCATGAACTTGCACACTTAGGTCTGGACCCAAGAGCAGCCGGATTTTCGGCCGTGATTTATGGGCATTCACATCGCCCCCTGGCCGAAACCAAAAATGGCGTCCTGTATCTTAACCCCGGGAGTGCCGGCCCAAGGAGATTTTCATTGCCCATTGCTCTCGCCAAGCTTCACCTTTCTTCCGAGGGTCTAGTCCCGGAAATCATCGAACTTCCCTATACTCGGAAACCGAGAAAACAATCGGCAAGCATACATGGTGCTTCTTCCACAATTATTCCACAACAGAGATCGGGCTAACAAAAAAGTCAGAGCTCTACGAAAGTCCGACCATGAACCCATTCGGAGTTTTTACGGAGGAATCTTTTCGAAAGAGAAATAGGCAGGGGATAAATTAGGTTTCGAGATAGAGACGAAGAGTATTTTCTTGTCCTAACGTGACATGGCCAGTTTTGCATTCTCCGCTCAGGGAACACGTGCGTTTAATCGCTAAAACGACGGCAGGACTTTCATCGGATCGATAGATCACATCCTCTATACGGATTTCCACGGCTTTTTCTTGGTCTTCCTGGTCTAAAAACTCAGCATCATTCATGAACAGCCTCTGGTTTAGAGAAACATGGTTGCCTAGCACACGAGGGAATAACCAAGAATTGTGCCACTAAAAACAGAGCAAGAATCAGCAAAAAATACCTTTAAACTGTTCAGATTTATGCAAATTTTTGGTCTAGATAGGACGTACTCGGCAAGGTCTACCGGCAAATAGGGAAAAAATGGAATGTGAAAGAAGTAGCCCGCTTATGCTCCGATTCCGAAATTCAAGAAGGAGACACTTGCGACTTTTTCGTTCCCGCTAACAAACCTGGGAGCTCTGGGATAGCTGGAAGCAGTATGGGCAAAAGCGATATTAAAGTAATAAATGAATTTTTGAATTCCTGTTGAGTGAAAAAGAAAAACAGAAGGACAATGACGAAAATGATAAGGAAGGGCCATTTTAATTTTCCCCAGGTGTCGGGACGTGTGTGTTTCTCCAATTGAGATAGCTGAAAGTTAGCTCCTAATTGCAATATGCAGTACCGGAAACTTTCATTCATTAATTGAAGATCTGGGGTAAGCTGAATGAGCCCTTTTTGGGAAAGGGCGGTTAGGTCAGGATTGTCGGTATGCACATAGCCATCGACGGCAATGTGATAGAGGGTAATTTTTTCGGCCAGGGAACATGATTGCCAAAGGTTTTGATAATATGGCCACCCAATTTTGAGAAATTGTTCTTTCATCTGACTTGGCGTCCAGGTCGCCCATTCTTGATACGAACGGATCCATTTTCCGATTCGCATCAGATGTAGAGTGGGAAGGGCTTCGTGATATAAACAATTTTTCACGGGAAGAACGGGACCCGTGTCTTCCGCTGATTCTGTGTGAGGGTGGAGCCATTCTTGTAATAGTCTTTCCATTCGACTGGGAATAAAATGAGTAAATCCGAATGTTCCCAGGAGATCAATCCAATAATTATGGGTGAGGTCTTGTTTATCCGTCACAAAATCAACACTTTGTGGTCTGGTCCATTCAAGTGGATCTCGTGTTGAAAAAATACAGATCTTTATCCCACGAGCGAGTAGACATTCCAACAACACTCCTTTTTCTTTTCGATGGGTAAGATTTTCCCATTGATATTCAAAGTGATCAACGATGACTGCGGCGGTTTGTTCTTGAAGAGAGGTCACCATGTGTTCTGCCCACGAGTCCTTGCCATAGGTATCGTGAAGATTCAACAATGAGCAGGCTGGCTGGAGTGACATAGCAAGGGAACTTTTACCCAAACCGGCCGGTCCGATTACTATCAGGTGTTCTAAGGAAGTTGAGAATGTTGGGACCGGGTTCATGTTGTTTTCATGACTACGATGGAAGAAGGAAGGTAGGGCATAGATTTTCCCGATCATATAGCGAAGCATGAAGTAACCGGTCAGCAGCAAAAGGCTCGCCATGACCACAAAACCCAGAATTCGGGTTGGTACGTTCCAAGGGAAAAGAGGCATCCACAATGAAAAGGTGAGCGGGATAAAATTTGAGGGTTTGCCCTTGCCTTGTGGAAAATCATTGATGCGGAGACTTACTTGTTGATGGCCTTGGCTTACTGTTTGATTCCACTGTTCCCGACCCTGGGTAGACGGAGGGAATAGAAATCCCCAACTCTCGTTGTTCATCGGATTATCTAATGAACTTTTCCGAATGAGCCTATGCATTCGATCAAACCAAGAAAGTTCAATCGATTCCCTGGGATTCCATGTCTTCCCGTCAAAAGCGATACAGGTAGGAAAAGGAATAGATGGCATCACATTATGTAAGAAATCTTGAAGGTATGGTGTGGTCTTTTCATTTGCCCAAGGTGCGCATGATTCCGATTTCCTGAATGGGGCTGACTCTGCACCAGCCCCACAACCGTCGAGTAGGCATTCAGTTGGAGAAGTAAGAAATTGAAAATCATGGGAATTCTCTCCTGTCCCCTTTGCTAACCATGGGCCGTGGGTCTGTCGAGTAAGAGTGCGAGCAAAATCCCACAGATGATGTTGGGCAAATAATCGCATTTCTTGATCATGAGCCACTTTAAAAAACAATATGGATGGAAAGACGCCTAAAAGAAGAAAACTGGTCAATCCAAATCTGGCGAACGCTCCGATTAATTGAGAAGTCTGAAGCAAAGCCCAGGGATCGTGGTCAGTCTCTGGTTGTTTCTCATAAGTAGACCCCTTTCCTTTCCATACGGTTCGGATCATCACCCACATGCTTAAAAAAGGTAAGACCACGAGGCCCAAGCGTGAGGAAATTCCCACCACTTCCTGCCAATCCATTCCCCAAATCGTTACCAAGCCTAAAAGGAAAAGGAGCATTTGAAAGAGACTCAGTCTTTGATAGGTTCCACGTAAGCCTTGTTTGGGCCATGTCCAACGAACACGTTGACCGATGGAGTTTTCTCGATAGAAGAGGCTGACCACCTTGATCCATAGCAGAAGCGCCAGAATATATAACGTAAATAACGACAGAGAAAAAATCAGGATTTCAAAATTGGTCGTACGAAAGGTTTCCTTACTCTCGAAAACCACGAGCGTCCAAGGAAGCCCGGGTAAGGGTTTTAAAGCAAACCGATGTCCGCTTCCCCAATAGTCGCCTTCGACCTGTCCTTCAGCTCTAGCATGAATGAGCGCGGTTATTTCCGGATTATTATCGGTTTCTTCAATGAAATTTTCACGAAGCATTCGTCGACCATTGGAATGAAAAAGCGCCAGCCCGGTTTGATCTTCAATCACCGCATAGCCTGATCCAGGAGATAACACGGGTTCCTTCAGTAATGAGAAATCTTCGGATTGTAGAGCTGCCACCCAAGGCGAGAAAGAAGTTTCACTCTCAGCCTCTGTGGAATAGGGCTGAGATATGACGACACTTCTTGTACTGGACTCTAAAGAGATCAGAGGCTGGATATAAAATTCCATCCAGCGATTATCGATCAAGCGCCGGTAAAGGTTTCGTGAGCTGGTCTGCACTTGGGTCACATAGTCTCGCTGCCGCAAGTCATGAGTGCCCCTGACATAGGGGGTTGCAGCCTGCGTCCAAGTCTCCCGTAAAATGCCTCCGCCATCTACCCAAAAGGCCACGGAAAAATTGGGATAACACAAGGGGACCGTCTTCCCCTGCATGTCCTGACAAGGATCGGGAAGATTGACACGCGCCAGCCAAGCCTTGGAGTCAGGGTTTGTAGGAAATCGTTCCTGATCTTTTAAGCGTCGAAATTGCTGATTATAGTAATCCAGTTGCCAGACCATCCGGTCCAATTGCGTGTTAAAGGCTTCGGTCATGGTGTCTGCCGTCATGGTGATGCGATCCTGAAAGTCGGCCACCGATTGGCGATAAAAATTCCAATCCAGGAGAAATAGAGTCCCAATGCCCGCTCCAAGGATATTGGTGATCAAGAGACTCACAACACTAAAACGAGTCAGTCGTTCACGGGGACTCATCATGAGGAGGCTGAAAAACGGTAAGGCTAAAAATGCACTGACGAATACAAACAAACAAAACAGGAGCACCGTAAAGGGAATGGCCAGATATTGTTCTTGAAAAGTGGTACTCGGCAATAAGCCACAAATGATCCAGGGAATATCATGATATGGTTCGGGAGTCTTAATAGAAGGAAAGGCCACAGCTTGCATGAACACATCGTAACTATTGCCGCCAACGGTTATTTCGAAATGGGCCGGCATAGCTGTCTTCATGACCTGACTGAGGTTTTTGAGATCTAAGGTTTTGTCCTCTTGCAACCCTCCTTCCGTCAAGACGCCACTCAGCCAGCCGTTCTCAACCCGTTGATGATAGACGAGGTTGCCAAGATGAAGAAACTTTAAGGTAGACGGATTGCGTTGATACACGACTGAACCGGAAGGATCTATTAATAGTACATCCTCGTAGATGCGCTCGGTTGCGACATGTTTGAGTAGATCACCAAGAGCAATGCTGGCGGTGGCCGTCACATTTCCATCTTGATCGCTAGCTTTTGCTTCAACTTGTCCATTCGGCTGATGAGGAGCATAGAAAAATGTGACTGTCGGCGGTTGTGCCTGTTGCGAATCCTCCACGGGTTTTGCGGTTGGTGGTGATTCCGGGGGTTTGACATTTTTTACGAAAGGCAAAAGGCTTAGTTGTTTTCGCGTTTGTCGTTCCATCATCCGTTTATAGCTGGTTTTATCTTGAGTGCTACTTTCCGTTTGCGTATCCAGGATAGGATCAAATCCCTCCACTATCAGACCCTCATCGGTTATGGTGGGTTCTAGACCGCGGGATCGAATCGAAGAAGAAGAATCTGTCAACCCAGCACTTGCTTGCTCCTGAACCCGGAATCGAAAACTTCGCCCATAATTCTCAAAGGTTTCTGTGAGTTCCTGTCCCCATGTGGTTAACAAACGAAAATTTCGTTCTACGAGATAGGAATAATTTTGTGAGACGTACAGATAAAAGAAGGTCCCAAAAAACAACAGAATCGATAGGATGCCGAAAGTCAGATATTTGTTCGTACCGGGCTTCCAAAATTTTTCTAGAATCTGAATGGGCTGGACAGTCATAAAATGTTCAACGGTAGATGGAAAAAGATAGGAATGGGGAGGGGGAAGTCAGAAAACAGGCGTTTCCTCGTTCCTATTCACAACATCATTATGTGTAACAGTCTAGATTTCATCTGACGGACGCTTTTCGGTCAGAAAAAGCGTCAGATCGTCATACCTGCGGGTTTCTGGCAGGCATCTCGTAGGTATAACAGTCACGGCTCAACCAGATTCCCACCAGCGGTTTGCAGGAATGACCAAGGAGGATAACTCCATGTTCCGCATTCCCTAAGGTCAGTGTTCATCAGGCATTTTCCGAGTGACCAAATCTAATTTTTGACACATGATGGCATAGGATATTACATCAAACATCAATGTACCGCGAGTTGCCAGGAGCTTCAAGCGATTTTTGAATCGGATCGAAATTTTTTTTGGTACTGTCATCTCATTATACTTCTTTGGCTGAGATGGCGAGTTTATGACAAACGGAAAATCTTTCTGCAATCCAAAATTTCCTTTCCACGTACCAATTGCCTTTTTTGAGGAAATATGATCCTATTAGTGAAATGATTTTCAGGATGGGTCTTAAAAGCAGCTCAATACCTTAATCCGTGAACCCCGCTTCAGGGAATGCTAGTCACCAATCCATGGCATCAGGAGGATCCCATGATCGATTTCCTTCCCCAAAAAGTCCTCTATTGTCGATTTTTGTTCCTGAAAATCCTGAATGGGTCTGTACCGTAATTGATCGTATTTGACGCTTTCATTATAGACAGAATTGGAGGATAACCATGAACACAAAGCATGTTTTTCAGGCCTTTAAAACCCCCTGGCCCTCACTCATGATGGTGGTCTTTTGTTTGATGTTTGCCCAAGGATGCGCGCAATACCACCTCGACATGAAAGACTCTGATCCAGCGGTAGAGCCTTACACTGGGAACATGATTCATGCCTTAGGATGGGGATTGCTGTATTCCCCACAACAAATTACGACAGATTGCCATACTGAAACAGGGATTAATGATGTCATCGTCAAGAGCAATTATCTCTACCATCTTGTTAGTGTCTTGACCTTGGGCATTTGGATGCCCATTGAAATCGAACACCGATGCCAGGCAGGGCCTGGTGGAGAAATTATTTTGGACGGTAATTAATCACGCCACTTTCCAGTTAGGGTATAGTCTTATTCAACGAGGGCATAGAGGAGAAACGATGGCCAAACAATCATTTAATAAAAAAGATTCCTGGCAGGGCAGACATCAGTCCTATCAACAGAAAATTGATGGGTATTATTCATTCGATGTCTATAAGGATGATGAGAAACTGGAGGCCTATCGAAATGTCTCAAGGGAGTTTCAAGATATTATTGCAGAAGCCATTCAACAAAATAGCACCCTCAGGGCCATGGGAAGTTCCTGGTCTTTAAGCAAATGCGGGGTCACCAATAGCCGGTTGATTAGTTCAAAAAACCTCAGAAGGCACTTTGGCCTTAATGGAACTGTTGTCCATCCCAATTATTCCAAAGACGTGGATAAACTCCGATTTTTTGAATGCGGCTATACCCTGGGTAGAATTAATATCGAACTCAAGAAAAAGGGCCAGTCCCTGACCGCTTGCGGGTCCAATAACGGGCAAACCTTACCGGGAGTCGTTTCAACTAATACGCATGGTTCAGCCTATAAATTTGGGGCCACACCTGAAATGGTTGTGGGGATTCATCTCATTACCGGTCCGACTTCTCAAGTCTATCTGGAGCGGGCGTCTTACCCGGTCATCACTCAGAAATTAGCCGATGAATTAGGCGCTGAATTGGTTCGTGATGATGCGCTCTTTAATGCCGCGCTAGTGAGCTTTGGTTCATTCGGCATTATTCGTGGATTAATGATCGAAACCCGGGAGCTGTTTCTTCTCCATCTTTCAAGGAAATTTCGACCATTCAATAACGCATTAGAACAAGCCATTACTTCATTGGATTTTTCTGGATTCAACACCTATTTCAAGGAATTAGAAAATCGTGCGACAGATCGAAACAATTTTCCGGTTACGTTTAATGAAGAAACGCTCTATCACTTCCAGGTAACTTTTAGCCCCAACTCCGCAGAAAAAGGCAAGCGCCCAGAAGACGCTGCCGTGTTCTTTGGGTTTGCCGGTCCCTATCGTGACGATTACACTCGACCTCCAGAGGAGGAAGGGAACATTGGACCTGGAGCATCAGGATTAGAGCTGATTGGACATCTGATGGAGTTAACCCCGAAACCGCTCCAAAAATTTGTCAAAAAACAATTACATGAACAAGTCAAAAAATTGTTTCAGTATGAATATACCGGAATCTTCCAGGAACTTTTTCGTGATGAAAAAACAAAGGGAAAAGTCTTTGCTTCAGGAATTGGCCTGTCTCCCTCCCGAGCGCTAGAGGTGGTGGATATCGCTCTACGAACCTATGAAGACTTCGATACGGTTATGCCCGTGCTCATTACCTTACGATATGTAAAAGAGACACAAGCCACATTGGGCTTCACAAAATTTTCCCCCACGTGCATTATCGAGCTTGATGGACTCAACACCCCAAACATGCAGGAATATGCCAACCTTGTGTGGGAACTGGTTGAACAAGCAGGGATTCCCTTCACGATGCATTGGGGAAAATTCAATGCGCATTTAAATGATACCCGAATAAAAGCCATGTACGGTCCCCAACGAGAGCAATGGATTCAAAGCCGCGAGAGCCTCCTGGCTCCGGAAGTCCGTGCCGTCTTTACCAATGATTTTCTCAGGCGGATAGGCTTGGCGACCTGAGACAATTGATTTGTCCAAGAGCGAGGTTCAAAGTGCCCAGGCAAATATCTTGCAAAACCAGTAATTGGTTAAGCCTAGCAGACAGGAAGTTACATCAATCAAACTAGAGAAGTTTTGAAACGGGTTATCAGCATCTGAATGTTGGAGAGAAAAGAAGGGTTATGATGTTGCTCGGCAATATAACGAACGAGTGCACTGCCAATAATGACTCCATCTGCAAATTGTGCAACCTGCTGGGCTTGTTCAGGTGTGGAAATCCCAAATCCTACCGCGACAGGTTTCTTTGACTGTTTTTGAATGTTTGTAACATTCTTTTTGACTTGAGTAAGGTCGTTTAGCTTTGCTCCCGTAATACCGGTCAATGAGACATAGTAGATAAATCCATGGGTTCGGTGAATGACGCCTCTTCGCCTCTCGGGTGTGCTGGTAGGAGCTAAAAGGAAGATAACAACCGGGCCACCTGCTTTAATGGATGCCTGGTAAAGGGCATCCGATTCTTCTGGGGGAAGATCAGGAACGATGAGCCCATCAATTCCAGCCTCCACCGCCTTTACACAAAAATTCCCCAATCCCATAGCCAGAATAGTATTGTAATAGGACATTAAAATGAGAGGGATCTGAGTGGTAGTTCGAATGGATTGGACCGTCGAGAGAATTTTCTGAAGTGTTGTTCCTGATCGCAGCGCACGTTCCGCGGCTTGTTGAATGACTGGACCATCGGCAATTGGATCGGAAAACGGGACGCCCAGTTCAATAAGATCTGCACCGCCTTCCGCTAAAGCCTGCACGAGCGACTTCGTAAAATCAAGCGAAGGATCTCCAGCCATAATATAGGGGATAAGGGCTTTGCTCCCTTTTGCCTTCAAGTCATTGAATGTTTGTTGGATACGGTTCTTCATAATTTAGTGAAAAGGTAGAAGTAAGAAGGGTAAAGGTAATTGACCGTCTGTGGTACATTTTTTCTTAGAGTTTCATTCATCTCACCTCGCACTTCTGACTACTCACTTTTTAGAGAGGGATTCCCCGCATTCGGGCGATCTGTTGAACGTCTTTGTCGCCGCGGCCGGAGAGATTCATCAGGAGAATCTGATTTTTTTTCATCGTTGGAGCTATGTTTACCACTTCGGCGACCGCATGGGCGCTTTCCAGTGCTGGGATAATGCCTTCTTCTTGAGACAATAAATCGAAGGCTGCCAGAGCCTCTTTATCCGTGACCGACGTATAGTGAATCCGGCTCGTGTCATGATAATAGCTATGTTCCGGCCCAACAGCCGGGTAGTCTAGCCCGGCTGAAACTGAATGCGTAGGATTAACTTGTCCATCTTCATCTTGGAGTAAATACGTCATTGTCCCATGCAAGACGCCGGGTCTTCCTCCGGAAAAACGGGCAGCATGCTTGCCACTTTTGAGCCCAAGCCCACCAGCTTCCACGCCAATCATTTTGACTTTCGCATCGTTCACAAAAGGGTAAAAGAGCCCCATACTGTTGCTTCCACCCCCCACACAGGCCACAAGGCAGTGGGGCAGGCGTCCGGTTTGTGCCATTATTTGTTTTTTGGCTTCGCGCCCGATCACTGATTGAAAGTCACGGATCATCATGGGATAAGGATGGGCGCCGAGTACCGATCCCAAGAGATAATGAGTGGTGGCTACATTGGTGGTCCAATCCCGCATGGCTTCACTGATAGCGTCTTTTAAGGTACGGCTTCCGGCATTGACCCCCGTCACTTTTGAACCCAACAAGCGCATTCGAAAGACGTTGAGCGCTTGGCGCTCCATGTCTTCCGTTCCCATATAAATTTCGGCTTCAAGCCCAAACATCGCGGCGACAGTAGCCACGGCGACGCCATGTTGTCCGGCCCCGGTTTCGGCAATGACTCGTTTTTTCCCCATCCGACGGGTGAGCAATGCCTGTCCCACCGTGTTGTTGATTTTATGCGCGCCGGTGTGACAGAGATCTTCTCGTTTGAGATAAATTTTTGCCCCTCCAAGTGTTTTGGTGAGTCGTTCGGCAAAATACAAGGGAGTCGGGCGACCGACAAAATTTTTGAGACAAGCTTGCAACTCCTGTTGAAAAGTTTTGTCCCGTTTGAGAGATTGATAGGCTTGGTCGAGCTGATGGATCGCCGGCATGAGAATTTCTGGCACATACATGCCTCCGAATTCTCCGAATCGACCCTGTTTGTCAGGATATCTAGTCATAGGAAAATAGAATTCGTTTTACAATCAAAAAGAGGTGAGTATAGCGATGAAGCCGCTAACACTCAAGACGAGCGGCTTTCGTAAAGGTTCGAATTTTTTCATGATCTTTCTTGCCAGGGCTGTGTTCGACACCGCTGCTGACATCAACGCCATACGGCTGAACCTGTCGAACGGCTTCTTGAACATTGTCGGATGTCAATCCTCCTGCCAAAAGTATGGGAGCGGCTTTAGCTACCTCACGGGCCAAAGCCCAATCTACAGTTTGTCCAGTTCCTCCATAGCTTTCGGATGAAAAGGCATCCACGACAAACCCTCGGACACTCATTCTGCCCTTATACTCGGCTAGAGCCAATAAACTCCCGCGGTCACGTAGACGAATAGCTCGTAGCACTGGTCGGCCTAAGGACTCACAAAATAATGGTGTTTCATCGCCATGCAGTTGCGCGAAAGCCAGACTGCATTCATCAAAGATTTGTCTCACGGCATCTTGTGGATGATTGACAAACACCCCAACGGGAAGAACAAAAGGGGGAAGTTGGGCGATAATACGCTTGGCCACGCCTGCTTCAATGTACCTGGGGCTTTTCGTATAAAAAATAAATCCTAAGGCATCCGCTCCAGCTGCGACGGCCACCTGGGCATCCTCCATATTGGTGATTCCACAGATTTTTATCTTAATGGGCATTGCTGGAGAAATTTTCTGAATGCAGATATCGAATCCCTTGGAATGAGCCTCTTACACCCAACGGGTTTCTTCGGATTCTTCGTTGGGGCTTGGAGCAGTGGAAAGAAATTCTTGAATTTTCTCTCCAATGGAGGTGGCTCGCAGCAAAGATTCTCCGATTAACATGGCTTGAGCGCCGGCTTCTATTATTCTCATAACATCCTCACGCTTATGAATACCGCTTTCACTGACAATGAGTTTGTCGGCAGGAATGCGCTTGGCCAATCGTTCCGTTACCCCTAGATCGGTGGAAAATGTTTTGAGGTCGCGATTGTTGATTCCAATCAATCTGGCTTGAGGAATTCGTTCTAGAACCGTATCCAGTTCTTGTTCGTCATGAGTTTCAATGAGCACGTCTAAGTGGAGCTCCGTTGCCAATACAAAGAAATCCTCGAGCTGAATGCGGTCGAGTCCAGCCACGATCAATAAGACGCAATCAGCTCCATAGGCGCGCGCTTCATAAAATTGTATGTCTCCCACCATAAATTCTTTGTTGAGAATGGGAAGGCCGACGGAATTCCTGACGGATGCTAAAAATTCCAGACTGCCTTGAAAGAATTCCTGATCGGTGAGAACGGATAGGGCATGAGCCCCAAAGTCACGATACTGTTTGGCTATGGCCACGGGATCGAAAGCATCTTGAAATTCTGGGCGCATCAATCCTTGGCTGGGTGAAGCTTTTTTGACTTCCGCAATCAAGGCAGGAGCCGTAAGGGAGTGACCACCCTCAAGAGCTTTGATGAACCCTTGGGGAGCCGCTTGATCGGCAATCCGAGTCTTCATGGATGATAGATAGCCTCGGTTTTGTTTGCGGCGCAATTCTGCTTTTTTGTGCTCCAGAATTCGGGAAAGGATCATGCAGCCAAATCTTTTGTGTATAAAATGAGTTTTTCCAGTTTTTCATAAGGCGCACCACTCTCCAAAATCCGTCCTGCTTCATCAAATGCGGCTTTTAATGAGGTGGCCTTTTGGCAAGCGACCAATGCTGGAGCAGCATTCATTAATACGATGTCCCGCTTCGGTCCTCCGCCTCCCCGTAAAATGTTAAGAATAATATTCGCATTTTCTTGTGGATTTCCGCCCAGCAATTCTTTGGGTGAGACCGGTTTGAGCCCAAAATCCTCTGGTCGAACAGCATAACTAGCCACTCGTCCTTTTTTCCCTTCCGCAACCGTGGTGGGACTCGTTAGAGAGATTTCGTCCAATCCGTCCATTCCATGCAGCACAAAACAATGCTGCGTGCCTAATCGAATAAGGACTTGAGCCAACTTGTCCGTGAGCATGGCATCGTATACCCCAAGAACCTGAATGGTGGCGCCAGCTGGATTAGCTAAAGGTCCTAGAATATTCATTAGGGTTCGAATGCCCATTTCCGCCCGAGGTTTGGCACAATATTTCATAGCTCCGTGGTAGAGCGGAGCAAATAAAAATCCAATTCCCACTTCGTTGATGCAATCTCCAACCTGTTGTGGCGGGAGGTCGATATTGACGCCAAGCGCCGATAACACATCCGCACTTCCTGAACGAGAGGACACCGACCGATTGCCATGTTTGGCAACCGTAATCCCTGCCCCAGCCACAACAAAGGCCGCAGCTGTGGAAATATTGAAGGTTTGACGTTTATCTCCTCCTGTTCCACACGTATCCACCACTTGAGGATCAGACACGGGCACACGGACGGCAAGGTCCCGCATGGCTCGAACAGATCCCGTTATTTCTTCGATGGTTTCCCCTTTCATACGTAAGCCCATTAAATAGGCGGCGATTTGAGCCTCTGCCGCATTCCCATGCATAATCTCTCGCATGGCCTCTTCCGCTTCTTTTTCTGTTAAATCAATACCATCGGAAAGCTTGGCGAGAATGTGTTTGAGTCCGCTCATGAAGCATGATTCCTGAATGGAATATGAAGTTAATATTTCTTTATAAAAGGTGACCAGACGGTGAAGGAAGAGCCAAAAAATTTTTCAGAAGATCCATACCTGCTGTGGTTAATATGGATTCGGGGTGGAATTGAACCCCTTCTGCACCTGTGGGAATATGTCGGAGTCCCATGATTTCGCCCTCTACGGTTTCGGCTGATATCTCAAAGTCCTGAGGCAAGGTTTCTCGCTTTACGATTAACGAATGATACCTCGTGGCTTCAAAGGGATTCGGTAATCCTGAAAAAATAGTTTTTCCGTCATGATGCACCATAGACGTTTTTCCATGCATTAAACGATCGGCATGTACAATTTGTCCACCAAAAGCATAAGCCAAGGATTGATGTCCGAGACAGACCCCAAAGATCGGGAGCGTTCCTGCAAAACGTGCAATAGCCTCGACGGATAATCCTGCTTCTTTCGGAGTACAGGGACCTGGAGAAATCAGAAGTTGGTCCGGGTTCCATTGTTCGATATCTTTGATCGTAAGTTTATCATTTCGAATCACGTGAACTTCTGCTCCTAATTCCCCTAAATACTGTACAAGGTTATAGGTAAAGGAGTCGTAATTGTCGATGACTAATATCATGTCCGATTCGTAACAAAAAAAGTTAAAGGGTAGATTCCTGATTAGGATAACTCAAGTATGGTGCGTATTTCTTTGAGATTGGGCTTTCAATTCTCTCTTTTCACATTTTATTCCAGTCTATTCTAGCCCGCTTTCGGCCATATTGAGGGCTCGCATCATGGCGCCGGCTTTATTTTGGGTTTCTTCGAATTCTTTTATCGGATTGGAATCAGCCACGATCCCCGCACCAGCTTGGATGTATGCGTTTTTCCCATGCGCCACAACAGTTCTGATATTAATACAGGTATCCATGTTTCCCGAAAAACTAAAATATCCGACTGCCCCACCATAGGCACCTCGACGAGTTGGTTCTAATTCTTCGATAATTTGCATCGCCCGGATTTTTGGTGCGCCAGACAACGTTCCCGCTGGAAAACAGGCTTTCATAACGTCATAGATAGAATAGCGAGAGTCTAATTCTCCAGTAACTTGTGAAACAATATGCATGACATGGGAATATCGCTCAACTTTCATAAATCGTTCCAGTTTCACGGAACCGGTTTTGGAGACACGGCCCACATCATTACGCCCTAAATCTACTAGCATGACATGCTCGGCGAGTTCCTTCGGATCAGACAAAAGATCCGTCTCCAACCGTTGATCCTCTTCAGGTGTGCAGCCACGTGGCCGAGTCCCGGCTATCGGGCGCACCACAATTTTTCCATCCTCGCAACGAACCAATATTTCAGGCGAGGCTCCAATGAGTTCGGTGCCGGCAATGCGGAGGTAAAACATATATGGCGATGGATTTATGACCCGCAACGCCCGATAAATTTCCAGGGGGTTCGTCTGAATGGTCGTCTGCCATCGCTGTGACATGACGCCTTGGATAATATCGCCTGCCTGAATATATTCTTTCGTACGAAGCACCATTTTTTCAAATTCGGGAGCGGTCATATTGGAATGGAATTTTAGTACTCCTCGCCGTTTAGGAAGCGACGGCTTCCGTCGAGAGGTATGCAACTTAGCGATGATCGACTCTATGTGGGCAACAGCTTCCTGGTAAGTTCCACGAAGGTCCGTTTTTTTTCTGGAAACAATGTGTGCGTTGGCGACTACCTTAATCGTATGGGCTACGTTATCAAAGATAAGGAGCGTATCGGTGATGCAAAACGCAAAGAGCGGCGTCTGGAGTGTACTCTTTGGATAGGGGGGGATCGGTTCAAACGACCGCACGACATCATAGGCCAAAAAACCGACGGCCCCACCGACAAATCTGGGTAACCCTGGAACAGAAACCGGTTGGTATCTTGCCATAGCTTCACGGATGTGATCCAAGGGATTGGACTTTAAGGCTATCCGTGTCCGTTTTCGACCTTGTTGAGTAATCACTTGGCCTTCATGTTCCCAAATGATGACCGAAGGGTGACTGCCCAGAAAAGAATACCGTGCCCAACTTTCACCGCCTTCAATACTTTCGAATAAAAAGGCATGAGCCCCAGAGTTGATTTTGGAAAAGGCGGACACCGGGGTGTCGAAATCTGCCAAAATTTCACGGTAAATAGGCACTAAATTTCCTTGGTCGGCCAAACCCAAAAATTCTTCAAAACCCACTGAATAATAAGCATTTTTCATGATTTTGACGGTAGCATACGCCCTATAGGCTGTCAACGAATGTACGAGAGAGAAGAGGGAACAAAAAAGCGAGAGCCCGGGGAAAATCTCTAATCGGACTCTCGCTTTTGGTTTTTTGTCTAGAGGAAGGAAAAGTCTATTTGCTGACGATAATTTCCTGACCGACGTGAATCGTATTGTCTGCTAAATTATTCCAAGCTTTCAAATCATCAACGCTGACGCCGTATTGTTTGGAAAGACGGTAGAGAGTCTCTCCTTTGACGACCGTGTGGGAATGGCCGCTACCCACAGCCATACTCGAGGTTGCAGACATGGATTCTAAGGGGACATCGTTGCTACCAAGGTCTAGATCGGATTCAAGTTTAGCGAGATCAGAATCTTTGAAATCCAGGTCATCGAGTCCAAATTCGGAAATTGACGGCTCAGAGAGTTTTAGATCATCGCTTTTTGCCATTCCCCTATCACGGACCCTTGAGAGTTCGTCATGGGAACGGTTCAATTGATCTCGGAGGGCTTCTAATTCTGCATTTAAATCGCGATTTTGTGATTCAATCGATCCCAATTGTCGTTGGGTATCTTGGTATTTTACGTTCAATTCACCGGTTCGTTTTTCTTCTTGAGCCAAAAGCCGTTGAAAGTTTAAAGCCCGAGCCTTTTCAGCTTCATATTTTTCAGTACTGACACAACCCGCTAACAGTCCACCACAGATGAGCAGACCAATGATCACTTTTAGGTAGGAAAACCCTGCTGATGACTGGGGAGCTACCTGAATTCCCCGAAACGTTAGTTGCGTCATGTGCGCATTCCTCCTCCATTGAGTTTCATGTCCATCCCTTCTTTATATAGGACCCAGGCAAAAGGGCAGATACAGAAGGCATCCAGTTATCTTCCCTTACACAATAATTCGGATTCCGAGTAATGTCAAACCATTCTGAATAAGGGTTCCCACAGGCGGCTAACGCACCGAGGTGAAATTTATTGACCCTCGAAAAAATGTTGTGATAGTTTCCTGCACGAGTATGTTAAATGATGCCTCATCACCGGCTATTCCTGAATCACATCAGGTTGGCCCCATTTCTCTTCGGTTAGCTCGGCCAATCATCCTTCGACAGCAATGGATCGGAGATCGAGAAATTTTACGCCAGCTCTTGGCATGTTGGTTGGTGATCGATGAACAAGACTTCCCTCTTTCTCCTCGCATTGTCGGGCAACCAGGTGTGGGGAAAACTACTCTGGCCATGGCCGCGACACAAGAACGGCAGCAAGCACTCTATATCTACCAATGTACTGCCGATACCAGGCCGGAAGATCTCATCGTCTCGCCGGTGATTGCCGAAAACGGCGCGATTCTCTATCAAGCATCTCCCTTGGTCACAGCGATGGTAACTGGGAATATTTGCCTTCTTGATGAAGGTAATCGGATGAATGAAAAGAGCTGGGCTTCTCTGGCCAGCTTACTCGATCATCGGCGATTAGTGGAGTCCGTGGTGGCAGGGGTCCAAATTCCAGCCCACCAGGCCTTCCGTTGTTGTGTCACGATGAATGAAGATGCCTCCACGTACGAAGTACCGGATTACATTTTGTCTCGCTTACAACCCACCTTAAAAGTCGAGTTTCCCTCCAAGGACCATGAGTTGGCGATTTTGCAGTACCATTTGCCGTTTGCTCCTGCCGACCTTTTGAACGTGACTGTTGATTTTCTTCAAAAGGCGCATCAGTTGGATCTCTCGTTTTCTGTCCGCGATGGCATTCATATGGTCCAATATGCTCTGAAACGGATGGCCCAAAATCCGCAACATCCGTTGGCTCGTGATGCTGCATGGCGTGAAGCCCTCATTAATGTCTTGGGCGAAGAGGCGTTAGATTTAGATGGACTGGCCAAGCGTCGTTCCCATGCGTTAAAGAGCCATGGAGTGCCTCAGGGTCTCGGAGATTTCTTTTTTGAAGAAGACTCTCCTCTGCATCCCGATCATTAAAATTTCATCGGAAACGAGAGGGAATTTTTTAACCACAAACCCGTCATTCCTCCCAAGGGGTTTATTAAAGTCTTTGAACTGAAATCCCTGATGTCTCCGGCTAAAACCCTATCCGATCAAATTTTCGCCCTGTCTTCCTCCATTAAAATTTTGCCCCTCGTCTACGGAAACGGGGACATGGCTCAGATGGTTCGTGATCATATGGTGTCACAAGACATCGACTGTTTGGCATTGCCGCTGCCGCCATCTGTTGAATCTCTCGTTGAAGAAGGGGTGGGCATGCTTCCCCATATCACCTTGGTAGTATGTCCTGAAGGGCAGAACGATGAAGGATTGGGGTGTTCCTATGTACCCATAGACCCTTGTCAGGCCGTGATCATGGGAATCCGCGTGGCGATAGGAGAAGGTATTCCTCGTGCCTATATCGACAGAGAGGTAACATATTTTGAAACCAGTAGCTGGTTGGGTCCAGACCCCTATGTTTTAAAAACAGTCCCGCTTGCTAGTTTTTCGGCTGCCTCCCTGCCTTTTTTTCCTCCACCCGAACCAGAGAGTCAACGACAGGCTCGTATCGCATGGATGGCATTCCGATTACATGAATTGGAATTAGATTATCGAAAAATTCTCTGTCTATGTTCACTTATGGATTGGCCATGGGTTCGCCAAGCCTATTATGATCGAATGCCCTACGTCGTTCCTGAGCAGCCGGTTCAGCGCCCTGAAAAATGGGACATTCAGCCAAACTCTCTGTATTTCCTTCTTGGAGAATTACCGTATGTTACCCAACTCTACGAACGTCGCCGAGCGGAGGCCCGATCAGATGCAAACCTCTCCATAGATGGTATGAAAGAGCTGGTGCTCGAAGCCCGCACGCGATGGCAGGCTTCTCGCTCGTTTTCAGTCGCTCAGGAAGCGAATTGGATTACCCCCCAACTCTTGAAGCGATATTTTCACTATGTGCGGAACCGGACGTTCCTCGAACACCGACTTAAGCCAGATTTGTATACCTTGGTCCATGCCGCGCAACAAATGGCCGGGGATGCATTTGCTCTCACATTATTGGAAACAGCAAAGACTTATGAGGCCCAACACGATTCGTCGCCGCTCATGATGTCACCTATGGCTACCATGGGTGTTGGAGCATTGGAGACTCCGGAAGGGGAGGTCATACCGGCCAAGAATCGTTTGCAAGGAGATCCTCAAGTCTGGCGCAGCCTTAGGATTCGCCCACAAGCGAGCATTCCGCAGAAACAATTTTGGGCTCATCGATGGAATCCGTACCGACAATGTTCCTGGCCACCTGAAGACCAACGCATTGAATCATTTGCCTCTCATGTCCGTCAGCAAAGCAAACAAGTCTTAGGGGCCGATTTAGCCAGACTCGAATCCTTCAGCTCCTCATTGGAAGATGGGCTTGATATACGGGAAACGCTGCGCCAATGGGCAACCAAACCTCAACGATCGGCTTCTGACCTGCAGATAAGAGTCACACCACCTGTCCGAGGAACCATAGAAGTGCTGGTCTTTCTCTTTGAAGTTCCGGCTGATCCCACGATTTATACATGGAGAACCACCTGGTTTGCCGAACATCAAGAAGAATCGACCTTAAGTTTTTATGCCACACCTTTTTCAATTCAGATGATCGGCCCCGGGATCGGACAGGCCCGGTATGGCGGAACGATGTTTTTATATCCACCTCGACCCATTCCCGATATTTGGGAAAACCCGATTATTTAATTTTACAACAACACTGGAAGAGCGATTGCTGGCGGGGGCTTGTGCCCATTCACAGGAACCGTATGTTGCCGT
The DNA here is from genome assembly GCA_965223185.1 of Nitrospirales bacterium. Lineage (GTDB taxonomy): Bacteria > Nitrospirota > Nitrospiria > Nitrospirales > UBA8639 > Nitrospira_E. The sequence continues at coordinate 3,188,833 of OZ244988.1, forward strand.
CGTTTCTCCGGTTCCACTCAAATCGGCTTGGCGTACCATTGCGCGACAATATGGTCGGAAACTCGTCCCCTTACCCTTGCATCGGTTTTCGGGCCAAACAGTTGCCCGGTTACGCCAATTTCATGTATTAAATGGGCATGAAATTAGGAGCTATGCGGCTCGGTTTATTCATGAATAAGGGACCGATCGATCCTTTATAGCTTCTTGCCTTTCTGTGTCGTCACCTCAACACCACATTGAGCAGCTTCGCCGCACCATTCACCGGCATGATGAGCTGTATTACGTGCACGGCCAGTCCGAAATTTCGGACGCGGAATATGACAAGCTCTTTCTTGAACTGAAAGATCTCGAGCAGCAATTTCCTGAATACATCACTCCGGATTCCCCTACGCAACGGGTTGGGGGCGCCCCTCTTCCCCAATTCCAAAAAGTTCAACACGAGTTTCCGCTACTCAGTCTCGATTCTGAAATGACCGAAGACAGCGTGCGGGCTTTTGACGAGCGGGTGCACCGAGAGTTGGGGGTCGTACAAGTCGAGTATTCCGCTGAACCAAAATTTGATGGCTTATCGGTGGAACTAACCTATGAAGACGGCCTGTTTGTTCAAGGGGCAACCCGTGGCGACGGCACCATAGGGGAGGATGTCACCCATAATCTCCGAACAATTCGAACCTTGCCTTTACGATTAAAAGAAGGGTCAAATTTTCCCATCCATTTAGTTGTTCGCGGTGAGGTGTTTATTCGACTTCCGGATTTCCATCAACTTAATCTACGTCTTACGGAAAATGCAGAGGAAACCTTTGCTAATCCCCGGAATGCCGCTTCCGGAGCGCTACGGCAACTGGATCCCCACATAACCGCCAAAAGACCCTTGACGCTGATCTGTTATGACCTCATGAGTGAGGGAGGTAAGCCTCCCACTCATTTTGAAGCCGTTAATTGTTTAGATTCCTGGGGGCTTCCTATCCCACCATTGCGCAGCAAGTGTTCACACATTGACGCTGCTCGGACTTTTCATCAAAAGATGGAGGAACAACGTGACAGTCTTCCATTCGAAATTGATGGCATTGTCATCAAAGTGAATCGATTTGATTGGCAACGTCAATTAGGAAACAAATCACGAAGCCCCCGGTGGGCCATTGCCTATAAATTTCCGGCTAGAAAGGAACTGACGAAGGTTCGAGCTATTGCGGTATCTGTCGGGCGTACCGGAGCGCTAACCCCCATTGCCATGTTGGACCCTGTGGATATTGGCGGCGTCACCGTCAGCCGGGCTTCCTTGCATAATGTCGAAGAAGTTGCAGGGAAAGACGTCCGGGTCGGTGATACGGTGCGAGTGGAGCGGGCAGGGGATGTCATTCCGGATATCGTCGAGCGAGTTGAGGTTCCAGGAGAACAGCGAGCTGAACCATTTGCTCCCCCGATGCAATGTCCCGTGTGTCAGTCGCATACGATTCAAGAAGGCCCAATTTTATACTGTACCGGCCAAACAGTCTGCTCCGCTCAATTAAAAGGATCACTTGAACATTATGTATCAAAGGGAGCGATGAATATTGATGGGTTGGGGAAGAAGACCATTGCCCAATTCGTCGACGAAGGCTTTGTGAAGGATTTGGCCGACCTCTATACCTTAAAAAAAGAACGGCTGCTTGAATTGGAAGGCTTCGCTGAAAAATCCACAACTCAGCTCATTGAAGGTTTAGAGAAAAGTAAACAAGCTTCTCTCCCACGATTCTTAATTGGGCTAGGTATTCGGCATGTTGGATCTCATATTGCCAAAGTCCTGGCACAGCATTTCGGATCTTTGAAAAGAATCCAATCTGCCAAAAAAGAAAAACTTCAAGTGATTCATGAGATAGGGCCTGAGATTGCGGCCAGTGTGGAAAGCTTTTTTCAAGAGGAACGTAACCTCCAGGTTATTCAGCGTCTGCAAAACCTCGGGGTTCAGGTAGAAGAAATTGAGCAAGTTGGCAAGGAGGCATTCCAGCCTTTCGTTGGAAAATCTTTTGTGCTAACCGGAACCTTGGCCACAATGTCGCGCGAAGAAGCCAAGCAAAAGATTGAAACCCTTGGAGGCCGTGTGATGTCGAGTGTGAGCAAAAAGATCGATTATGTCGTGGCTGGCACAGATCCCGGTTCCAAACTGGAGAAGGCTCAATCCTTAAATCTCCCGGTTCTTGATGAGGCACAGTTCGTAATTTTGTTATCTGAAAGCAATTCCTCGTAGTCGTAACAAATATTTTCATCAAAGGAGTGCAGAATACCCCCTGAGCTCGTCTAGGGGAGGAATGCGCACCTGTGATTAATCAAATACCTCCGAGATGCCCCTCAGCTTGCTGGAAGAGATTCACTTTAAGTTGGCACATTTCCAGTTATTGGCAGATATCCCTCTTCCTGCGGTTTCTTTTTTTGATAAATACTCTCATTCTAGCCGGAAGGTTTTTTCGTAGTATGATGAAAAGTACTATTCTTCTTCCAAAAGGAAAATTACATTCACATTGACTCACGTAAAGGTGGATTCATGAAGGTCTTCTTGGGTTGCGGACTGTTTATTTTGATTTTTTCCCAACCAGCAATGGGGGAAGGAAATTTTGAAGAATGGGTAAGGTCTTTTAAAGCAGAAGCTGAACAAAAGAAAATTTCATCAACTCTACTCAATCAGGCTTTTGAAGGAGTGACACCTCTTCCGAAAATCATCGAACTGGATCGAAAACAGCCTGAATCGAGAATGACGTTCCGTGAATATCGCAAGAAAATTGTCTCTTCCCTTCGCATTAAACGTGGGCGGGAAATGATGGCTCAACATCGTGTTCTTTTACAGGAAATTGGCCAAAAGTATAGTGTGCAACCCCGGTTTATCGTAGCCCTATGGGGCATTGAAACCTTCTATGGCACAAACAGTGGCAGCTATCGCATCATCGATGCCCTAGCCACGCTCGCCTTTGATGGGCGGCGAAGTCAATATTTTCGTTCAGAACTGTTGAATGCCTTTCAGATTTTGGAAGAGGGGCATACATCATTAAACAATATGAAAAGTTCTTGGGCGGGAGCGATGGGACAATGTCAATTTATGCCTTCAAGTTTTTTGCAACTGGCAGTGGACCATAACGCTGACGGAAGAAAAGATATTTGGGAGACCCCGGCAGATGTGTTCGCCTCCGCCGCAAATTATCTGGCTCAATCAGGTTGGCGAGGGACACAAATTTGGGGGAGGCTGGCACATTTACCAGAAGGGTTTAATATCAAACTGGCCAGCTTGAAAATTCGTAAACCTCTTCAGGCTTGGCAACAACTTGGTGTCAGAAAAGGTAATGGGAGCGATCTTCCTCTTGTTCCGATGAATGCTTCATTGGTGTTGCCGGACGGAACGGATGGACCAGCCTATCTAGTATATGAAAATTTTCGTGTGATTTTGAAATGGAACCGATCGACATATTTTGCTACAAGCGTTGGCTTGTTAGCCGACGCTCTTGCCGAGTAATTCCCGCAGAAATAAACGATCCAGGAAAGAAAATCAAAAAGGTCTTTGAATGGAACATCCTTCTTCCATTCTTTCATTATCAATAGAATTTTTCTTAAGATTCTGAGGCGACTGAAGAAGGTTCTTCTGTGGGTGTTTCTGGAATGGTTTCTTGTTTGATAATTTGAACGCTTTTAATAGAGCGTTCATCAGCTTCATGGACAATGAGGAGGCAATTATCGGCATTGACTTTTTCGCCGACGGTAGGAATATGCCCTAGCTCCTCTAAAATCAACCCACTGATGGTATTCTGTTCATCATCCAATTCCACATGTAAAAATTCATTGATGCGGCGAACCTCCGTCCTTCCATCCACCAGAATTTGATTTTTACCCGTTCGTTGAATCCATTCTTCATGAAGGTCGCCTTCGTCTAAAATTTCCCCAACGACTTCTTCCAATAAATCTTCAACGGTAACAAGCCCCACAACTCCACCAAATTCATTAACAACCAGAGCAATATGTCGTTTCTCTTTTTGAAATTGTTTTAATAGTTCATCGGCGGGCTTCGTTCCTGGAATAAAAAGTGTCGGCTTGGATAATTCGTTGAGACGCCGCTGAGTATGCCCTTGGGCCAACTCCATAAGAGCATGACTTCTATACAGAATACCCATAATATTATCTGGGTTTCCATCATGGATGGGAATGCGGGAATACTTGGCTTTATAAAGTTCTTGCCGCGCTCCCTCTAATGTTTGAGTCCCGTCTAACATAAACATATAAATTCGGGGGGTCATGACATCTTCGGCCGTCACATCGTTAAATTCAAAGACGTTTTTAATCATTTTGACTTCGTCGGTTTCCAACACGCCCGCTTTTCCCCCGGCATCCAGCATGATCTTCAGTTCTTCTTCCGTAATAAAGGGCACCGTTAACCCACGCCCACCGGTGAGCTTCAGAATAAATGGTTCCAGGAAGTACAAGAAAGGGTAAAAAACCTGTTCCAACCAATATATCGGGTAGGCCAAAATTTGGACGGCTGTTTCCGCATATTTCGCACAAAGGGTTTTCGGTACAATTTCGCCGAATAAAAGCACCATAAATGTTAAAAGTCCGGTGGCGACTGCAACAGCTTCCGACCCGAATAGCCGTATGGCGATTAAGGTGGCCAGGGAGGCTGCCATAATATTGACCAGATTGTTGCCGATCAGAATAGTGGAAAGCAGACGTTGAGGGTTAGAACGGAGTTTCAGGGCCATTTTGGCCCCTTTATGGCCTTCTTCGGCCAGTGTTTTCAGGCGAGTTTCGGTTATGGAGAAAAAGGCAATTTCTGCCCCGGAGAAAAAAGCCGACAGTCCTAGACAAATAAGGACAGCGAGAAAATCCATAAGTGGATTACCGTACTCCGACTGGGCAAAAGCCGGAAATCGTCCTTAAGGTCGCTACCAGGATGGAATAATGCGTTATTTGAGAGAAAGGTATCAGAAAATGTGAAAGGGAATTATTAGTTTGGCCAATGATTTCATCGACAATGCGATGTATTGACCCATCAGTTTCCATGTAAAAGTCAGGCTACCATAGGGCAGGGGATTATGGCAATAATTATGAAAATTACCCATAATTTATTTTTTAATTTCAATTAGTTAGACCTAAGAAGGATGGCTTCTATTCCCCAATCATTTTTTAAGGCTCCCACCACAGCCCGAGCGGTATTCTTTGAATCAAAAGAACCAATTTGAACTCGGTGCCACTCTCCTGAGGATAAGTTCACGGTTCTCACCCGAACATGGACAAAATCCTTTGCCAGGCGTTCTCGCAGGGTAAGGGCTTCCCTCAAAGATGTATAAGCACCGGCTTGAACCCAAAATTGTTTAGGGCTTATGAAGGCAGAACTGGAATTTTCGGATCTCTCTAGGATCCTGAGAGACACTTTAGCCGTTCCTTCACCAATCATACGCAACTCGCGAGCTGCCGCATAGGATAAATCAATGATCCTCCCATCGATAAAAGGACCACGATCATTAATTCGAACGGTGACCGTTTTACCAATGTCTTTCCTACTGACCTGCACTACGGTGTCAAAAGGCAATGTTCGATGGGCCGCGGTGAAGGCCCACATGTCATAGGGTTCCCCGCTTGCTGATGGTTTGCCATGAAAACTTGGCCCGTACCAGGAGGCGATCCCTTCTCTAGCCTCGTCAAAACCAATTGTAGGAGGTTTTTGGTAATTGCCAAAACACCCTCCTACAAACATAAGACATAAGAGCCATCCGATGTGTTTGACAACAATGGGTATCGATAGATTCATATTGGGGCTGGTGTGTCTGCCAAATGGTATCGAGAATAGCATACCACAGGAAAAACCGGGTAAGGATTGTGAGGGAAACCCTTGTTAGGAATTTTGATCGATACTACGACGATCAATATACCGATAGCACTGACGATTCAAGACAGGATAAACAGAAAAAATTGGAGTGCCATTTGGAATAACTGCACTGGTAATGCCTGGGGTAAGAGCTAAATGCAAATTGACAAAATTAAAACTTAAGCCTTCCTGCCATGGTTGAGAGAGGTTTTCAACATAGGATTCAATTTTATCTGAGGCATAAGATCTGGTCATTAACCCTGCACCGCCCTGGAGCCCATATTCTGTGAGATCGGGAGCTCCTTGAATCAGTAGAGAGACCATGGCAGCATCAAACCACATTTTAATGTTACAACTGACTTGAATAAAGGGGCCCAAGCTCCCGGTATGCTCTAAAATTGCCATGGGATAGGCTAATGCAGGGGGCAGTGAAGGATTGCTCTCAGAAGGCTGCTGCGGGAAATCTGGATCTTTAATGGACGACACGGACACGAAAATCAAGTTTGGATCTTGAAGGTCAACATCCAACACTTGCCCATCATGGTAGCTGCATAATTTACCCATCTCATACCGTAAAGGGTAGGAATAGCCCATCTTGCCATAGAAAATCCTGATACCTGCCTCTAATGGGTCTTCGGGGCTTCGACTAATTTTCAAGTCAAAAGGCAATACTAAATGGAACGCATTAGTGCGGGCATTCATAAAGGGCGCGCAAGCCCCAGGAAATTCTTTGTGAATAGAGGCATTTTCTGGTTCGAATTTTTTGGGAGTCCCACCAAAGTGTTGGGCAGTTTTTGCCTCCTTGGTTAACCGATATTTCTCCTGATAATAAGTAGAGGCTCGCTTTTGGGCGACCTCCAAAAAATAATTGGGAAAATCAGTTTCAACGATTAGACTTTGGCGATCTAAGGTCTGTGGGCGAGAAACCTTCATCGCCTCGTTATATCGCTGCAAATCGCTCTGGGTTTTTTTGATTAAGTGATCAAGGTCCTGACCTAATTCCGGATCATCATAGCGAGTACTAGGCAATAGTTGGCGAGCTTTTTGCAGTAGTTCCAATTTCATTGTATAGCGTTTGGGCTCAGCAGAAAATACTGTGGCGGTGGCCATCAATAAATTAAATTGTTCTTCAGGGAGCAAGCCCAATTGTCCAAGATCCTGGTCCTTGACAAAGGCTAATGCTAAAGGTCCAAAAGCTTCCTCTTGGCGAAGATGAAGCGTCAGGAGATAATTTAAATAGGCCCGAGCGTCTTCGTGTGTCATGGAATCATCCTAAAAAGGGCTGGCATTTTAAGCGAACGAGTTAGCCAGGGCAAGTTTTGGAAATAGTGAGTCTCATGTCCACATCTTGGCAAGAGACATTGAGCATGAAAGGATCCTTTGATGATGGAAAAAGGGAGATTACAATGAAAAGATCGTCATTGACCGCAGACCGTCAATTGGGCCTTGGGTGGTGTTTTGCGTGTTTCTGTTTTGGATTTGCTATCGTTTCCACTCCCGCTGAAAGTGGCGGCAGTACAAAAGAGTCAGTTTCCTCTACCCAAAAAGAGAGTGAGCTTCCCACAGATAATCTTCAAAAACAAATTACGGACTTAGATAGCCAAATTCAAAAATTACGCGAAAAAAGTCTGGAGCTACAGGAAAAAACACGTGCAAAACTTCAAGCGCAATTAGATAATCTAAAAAAACAACGAGACACGCTTATTCCTCGCATTGAGAAACTCCGCGATAATAGCGAAATAGCCTGGCAAGACATTAAAGTAAACATTCAAAAGGCGATTGAAGATCTCAAAACTTCCGTAGATTCCATGGAAAAATAAACAGCTTTCTATCTGCTTGTACATGGGTTCCATGGTAGGTTATCTCATCAGATCCCATCCTAGATCTAGGTAATCGCCTTCACGATTACCGTTTCTCCTTCCCCGTCCATATGACCGAGGCTTGCATCAGGTCGTCGGGATTTTTACACTTCCTGCCGTGACACATTTCTCTCTCATGCAACAGACAGAACAAGTCCTGGAATGGCAGCAACTCCTCGATGCAGTAGCCCACGAGGCAACATCGAGTATGGGAGCAGAGTTGTGCCACCGCTTTCCTTTAGCTGAACACATAGAGGAAGCTCAAGAACAACAACAAGAAACATCAGAAATGGTCAGGATGCTTGAGGGTGATACCCCGCTTGCCCCCTTAAATCTTCCAGATATTCGTCCTCACTTGGGGCGCACCGCAAAAGGGGGCCTATTGGAAGGCTTGGAATTGAGGGATATTTCCCTGGTCCTAGCCATCAGCCGCAACACAAAGCAGTGGTTAGTGCGACATCAAGCAACGTGTCCGATAGTTAGTAAGCGAGTTGCAGGCCTTGAGGATCTATTTTGGCTGGAGCAGACCATCGACCATTGTATCGATCCTCAGGGGCAGTTACGTGAAACGGCCAGTCCCGCTCTTAAACAATTGAGCCAAAAAAGTCAGAGCCTTCGACAATCTATGCGACGAAAGTTAGAACAGCTGGTACATTCACAGCAACATGAAGAACGATTACAGGGCCAGTACTTTGCTGAACGTGAAAATCGATATGTCATTCCGGTTAAAGCCGAACGTCAGCATGAAATCGATGGCATCATCCATGATATTTCCAGCAGTGGTGCCACTGTGTTCATTGAACCTCGAAATTTGATCGATCTTAATAATGCGATAAAGTTCGCGGATTTGCAGGTGGCGCAGGAGACACGCCGAATTCTTCTGGACCTCTCGGATACCGTCGGTGAGCATGTGGTTCCCCTCCAGGGAAATATTCAACGGTTGGCAGAGTTGGATGGGCTTGTCGCGAAAGCACGATTTAGCAGGAAAATTAAGGGGAATCCCATCCACCTCAACCAAAACCATCGGATCCATCTCATTCAAGCGAAACATCCACTTTTGCTATTAACCAAAAAACATGTGGTCGCAAATACCATTCAACTCGAGCAAGATATCCATACCTTAATTATTTCCGGACCAAATGCCGGAGGAAAAACGGCAACACTTAAATTGATCGGGTTGACAGCCTTAATGGCAAAAGTGGGATTACTTCCTCCATGCGCATCAAATTCCGAAATGGTCTTTTTTGGATGTGTCTATGCCGATATTGGCGACTCGCAGGACTTACATAACGATCTCTCCAGTTTTTCAGGGCATATTCTCTCTCTCATCGTTTTATTGGAAATCATTCAATCGGAATATGCACATTCCTCACAGACATTCTTGATTCTTTTGGATGAAATTGGAAATTCTACGGATCCCGCTGAAGGCGCTGCCTTAGCCGAAGCCATCCTACATCGGTTGAGCCAGGCAGGATGTATCAGTATTGTCACGACTCATTATTCTTCATTAAAAACTCTTCCCTATCGCAATCCACAGGTACGAAACGCGAGTCAAGAATTTGATTTGGAAAACCTTTCGCCTACGTATCGACTTCTTGATGGCATTCCGGGTGGGTCGTCTGCTCTGGATATTGCCAGACGACTGGGATTGGAAACGGACATCCTGCAACATGCACGCGAATTAATGAACCAAGAGGATCAAGAGCTAAGCCAAATTTTCCAACAGCTTCAACGCATCTATGCACAGTTAGAAGAAGATCGTACGCACGCTCAAATTCGTCATCAGGATGCCCAACGATTGTATGAGGAAACCCTTTATTTACGGGAACAACTGAATGAGCGGGAAAGAGATTTGCAACAGAAAAATCGCAAACAATGGCAACGTGAATTTTCAAAGGCGCAACGACAGATTCACAATATCGTCGAAACGTTTAAAAAAGAGAAAATGCCTGACCAGGAGCACACAATGCGTCGTATGATGAACACAATCAACGACCATATGAAAGACCAATTGTCTCTAGAAAGGGCGACTCCCCTCAGAAGCCCAAAAGAAGGCGATCTGGTGGAAATTGATGAGTTAGGGACCATAGGAATGTTGCAAGAGGACCCTGTAGGGAAAAAATTAGTCTTGATAAGGGTAGGGTCTCAGAGAATAAGAATTGCGCCATCGGCCATTCGCCTTGCTACTCCATCGTCCTCTAAAACCAAATTTCAATCTTCAATTCGTGGCCTTAAGCATGAAGATTCTAGCTCTTCCCGTCGAGACTTCGCCTCTGGGGGATACTATCAACAAGAATATGATTTTCGAGGGTTACGACTAGAGGACGCCTTGGAGAAAACAATGGCTGCTTTGGATCAGGCCCTCATGGAACAAACCAAGTATGTGAAAATTATTCATGGACAAGGAACTGGTGTTCTCAAGACCAATATTCGTAAGCTGTGCCAATCTTCTTCTTACACGAAATCGTATCGCGCTGGCGATCCAGTTGAAGGAGGGGATGGTGTTACGATCATTGAATTGGGATAGATGAATTGGCAGGCTTTTGATTCTCAAGGGCTATCTTGGCATTTCGTATAAAGCCTTCATACTTAGGGCGGCGCGTTGGACTTTCTTTGGTCAGGGACCGAAATTCTTCAGGAGTCATCGAAGCCAGGTGTGAGAGTTGAGGATGTAGCGTCCACGGTAAAGGTTGAAAATGAGCAGTAGGCGTTGGTGTCGCATTGACGTTAAATGGGCAAATTTCAAGGCAGTCGTCGCATCCAAAGATTCGATTGCCTATTTTTTTTCGTAACTCAGGAGGCAGATCTGCGGATGACCCTCGATGTTCGATCGTAAGATATGAAATACATCGTTCGGCATCCAAATGGTAGGGGGCCACTATCGCCCCGGTTGGACAGGCTTGAATACACAATGAACATGATTCACAGAGATCAGTCTCGGGTTCATCCGGTTCCAATTCAAGAGTTGTTAGAATCTCTCCTAACAACAACCAGGAGCCATATTGAGTTGAGACCAAATTAGTATGTTTACCAATCCAGCCAATTCCAGCTTCCTGTGCCCAGGCTTTTTCCATGATGGGACCGGTGTCGACGTAGCTGCGTGTCCGAATCTCAGGGATTTGGGAATGCAGATACGCTTCTAATTGTTTCAAGCGACTGCTCATCACAGAGTGATAGTCCTTTCCCCAAGCATATCGGGCAATCCGTCCTGCCTCTCCGCTCTCATTTGCAACATGGTCGGTATAATAGTTCATAGCGACGACGATCATGGATTGGCATCCCGGAAGCACTTTGGCAGGGTCTGCGCGACGTTGAGGATCTCGCTCCATCCAGGCCATCGTACCGTGAAACCCTTGCACCAACCAGTTCGTCAAACGAGCCAATAAACGTGTTATCAGGGGTGTGGAAGTTAGGGGAGAACCACCGATTGAAAGAGCTTTTTCAGTGTTAGGAGGCAAAATACGGGCTATGCCAACGACATCAAACCCGAGGGCCATGGCTTGCCTTTTTATCAGGGTGCCCAGTGCCGACGAAGAGCCCATGGAAGTCGATACGTCAATCTCTACTCATAGCTATTTTGGTTGAGGAAAAGCAGGACTTGCGGATGGAACATTATCGGCACAATTAAACATGACGGTAAACCTTCCAGTACATTGTTCGGTCTTACAGGCCTGGCAGGTGCCAACAATGGAAGTTTTCCAGTCCGTTCGTTCTCCATCAAATTGGCATGAAGTGGCCCCACCTTTCGTGGCCTCTGCCCATGGTTCGTCATACCCCGGAAATTGCGCCACGGTACATCCGTCGAGAATGGGAACACGACATTCGGCCTTTTTTTCTCCTTTAACCATCCCAATCGTACAATTGGATTCGGTGCGAGATTGGGACTCAGCGGCGGAGACAGGTTCAACCATCGACGTTCCTATCCCATAAATCACAATCAGTCCAAAAAATTGATAGAGCACCAGAAGGCGGGTAAGAAACAGAGGAATTCTGCAAGGCATACTTTGGCGAATAATCATAGTGACCTTTTTTAATTAAATGTACATAAAGCAGCCAAATTCTCACAGCTGAACATCTATGACTTCCTTATACCATATGAGCGAAAGAGCCTGTCAAAATCTTCCCTATGCTAATAATGGGGAGAACCTATTTCTTGAAATTGGCTCATGACTTCTGTTTCCCATGACCGTTGGGCATCAGGATTTAACCCATGATTGGTATCGGTATCGTATTGAAGGTTCAATCGTTGCGCGACTAATTTGGTTAATTCCAACATTTGCCATAAATCATCCTTCGGGGTCATGGCAAGATTCGCTTGTCGAATGAGAAGACAGCTTATCAAAAAATGAAGTCGCTCATGGGTTAAGAGGTTTTGAGACATTTGCCAAAGAGTGCCATTTTGAGGATCGATCAAATCCGGTTTGACCCATGAATGTTCGAAGTCAAACGCAATCAAAAGTCGATGCTCGGATGGATGGTTAAAAAAGCGAATCGCAGTTTCTGCTCCACGATGGTCTTTTGGCATGCGTGGAGTAAAATCTTTCCATTCCAATAATCGATTGGGTTGTCACGAAGGAATTGGCGCTTTGTCTGGAATCCATGTCAGCCTCGGTGCACAGCAGGCCAAAAACAACCAAAGAGTGGCAGAGAAGATCTGAACAGGGCGCATGAATCACATCAGAGAGAATTCGTGTGCAAATAATTTCGATTATATAAAAAACAATGATAGAAGAGGGTTAAAAAAAACCTGGAGGGTGATACCCCCCAGGTTTTTTAATCTCAACTTATCGAGGGTGAAACGTTACATCATTCCGCCCATGCCACCCATTCCGCCCATACCATGGTCGTGTCCGCCCATAGCTGGTTCTTTCTTTTCTTCTGGAATGTCGGTGATCATAACTTCTGTGGTGAGCATTAAACCGGAAACACTTGATGCATTTTGCAGGGCACAGCGAGCGACCTTAGTGGGGTCAATCACGCCAACGTCGACCATATCGACAAATTCGCCTGTGCCAGCATTGTATCCTCGGTTACCACTGTCAGCCCTGACTTTTTCTACAATGATGGACCCTTCAGCTCCGGCATTGATGGATATTTGTCGAATCGGTTCTTCCAGTGCACGTTTGACGATATTCACCCCAACTTGTTGATCATGATTCAGGTTCAATTTTTCTAAGGCAGGAATACAACGAAGTAGGGCAACCCCACCACCAGGCACAATACCTTCTTCCACTGCTGCTTTAGTAGCATGCAAAGCATCCTCCACTCGAGCTTTCTTTTCTTTCATTTCGGTTTCTGTTGCCGCACCAACATTAATGACCGCAACACCACCAACCATTTTAGCTAAACGTTCTTGTAGTTTTTCCCGATCATATTCTGAGGTGGTTTCTTCAACTTGAGTTTTGATTTGCTTAACCCGACCTTCGATTCGCTTAGGATCCCCGGCACCTTCCACAATCGTCGTGTTATCTTTGTCAATATTGACGCGTTTAGCTCGACCTAAGTCAGTAAGCTTGACCGATTCCAGTTTTAACCCAACTTCTTCGGAAATTACTTGGCCGCCCGTCAGGGTGGCAATATCTTCCAACATGGCTTTGCGCCGATCACCAAAGCCAGGAGCCTTTACAGCCGCTACATTCAAGGTCCCACGTAATTTATTCACGACCAAGGTGGCTAAGGCTTCACCTTCAACATCTTCTGCAATAATAACCAAGGGTTTTCCCATTTTAGCAGCTTGCTCTAAGATTGGGAGTAAATCCTTCATGGCACTAATTTTCTTCTCAACAATCAGCAAAAAGGCATCTTCCATCGTGGTTTCCATACGATCTGCATTCGTGACAAAGTATGGAGAAATGTAGCCACGATCAAACTGCATTCCTTCTACAACATCCAGAGATGTAGACATAGATTTGGCTTCTTCCACCGTGATGACGCCATCTTTACCTACTTTATCCATAGCCTCGGCGATTAAATCACCGATCGTTTGATCATTGTTGGCTGAAATCGATCCAATTTGGGAAATTTCCTTTTTGGATTGACAGGGCCGACTGATTTTTTTGAGTTCTTCAATCACTTCCTCAACGGCCTTATCGATTCCTCGTTTGATTTCCATGGGATTTCCCCCGGCCGTGATATTTTTTACGCCTTCCCGGAAAATGGCCTGTGCCAGAACCGTTGCGGTAGTGGTCCCATCCCCTGCCACATCACTGGTTTTGCTAGCGACTTCCTTCACCAATTGAGCACCCATATTTTCATAGGGCTCTGACAACTCAATTTCTTTAGCGACGGTCACACCGTCTTTGGTGATGGTCGGTGCACCAAACTTTTTATCCAAAATGGCGTTTCGACCTTTTGGCCCCAAGGTGGCCTTGACTGCGTCAGCTAATTTATTCACACCTCGAAGAATCGAAGCACGTGCCTGTTCACTGTATTGTAACTGCTTAGCCATACATATCCTCCTTAGAAAATCATCTGTGAGTAGTTATCAACGTACATTGTTTATTATAGAATTTTAGTCTTCAAACACACCCAAAATATCTTCTTCTTTTAGAATCAGGCAATCATCATTTTCTATCTTGATCTTGGTGCCTGAATATTTATCGAATAAGACTTGATCACCAACTTTCACGTTTTCGACGTCGGCTCCGGCAGCAGCAATCGTTCCACGTTGTGGTTTTTCACGAGCAGAATCCGGCACATAAATGCCTCCGGCTGTTCGTTCTAATTCTTCGGTATAGGTGACAAAGACCCGATCGCCAAGGGGACGAAACCCTTTTGCGCTACTTCCTGCTTTTGATTCTTTTTTTTCCTTCGTGGCTGCCATGCTTACCTCCTTCAGTGGTTTGTGGCTTAAGTTTGGTGAAAAACTAATTAAGGCTTTAAGTCTTGGGATTGTGGACCCACCAGGTTCCAAAAACTGCTTGCAAATTTCTTGACTGGGGGACCAGATAAGTCGGGTTCAATTGAAGTCAAGAGGGGTAGGGTGAGATTTTTCCAGACTTCTTAACAGGGACACTAGAATAAAGATGCAGGTTAGGGAACTAGTTAATAGTAAAATTGTCCAAAAATTAAATATAATTACGTACGACCTAGGTATTTAATAATTCAAAATCATGAATATCTTTTTTGATAAAATCACGCAATTTCTTAATAATTTTTGCTTCAATCTGACGACTCCGTTCTTTAGTAATTGAATATTTTCTGCCTAAATCTTCTAGCGTAATAGGAGTTTCCGATAACAGCCGATTTCGCAAAATATCTTCTTCTCGTTCGGTCAGGGTCTTGGCAAATTCAGCCAGTTTCTTTCTGAAAAGCATCCGAAGTTGAGTGGTTCCCAATTGATCATCAACCGGCTTTTGGATTGCCGGAAGCAGGTCGTGAAAAGTCCCTTCGCCATCTTCAGTCATGGGTTGATCCAGAGATAGTTCCCAGCTTCCCAACCGTTGATCCATTTCCACCACATCCTTTTCGCGGACGTTGAGGCGATCAGCCAGCAGTTTGGGGTCCGGGATATATCCTTGGCGTTCCAACTTGGCTTTTTCCCGACGTAAATTATAGAACAATCGACGCTGTTCCTGAGTTGTCCCGATTTTGACTAATCGAAAGTTATTCAAAAGATACCGCAGGACAAAGGCTCGAACCCACCATGCAGCATAGGCATAAAATCGAACATTTTTTGTCGGATCAAATTTTTTCATGGCCTGAAGCAATCCGACGTTTCCTTCTTGAATTAGATCCATTTGATCAAGACCAGCCAGACCATATTCAGAGGCAATTTTTACGCTTACCCGCAGGTTGGCTAAGATTAGCTTGACCGCAGCCTCCCGGTCCCCAAGATGTTGATATTCATAGAAAAGTTGAAGTTCTTCTTCTTTGGAGAGAAACGGATACCGTCTAACTTCTGCCAAATACCGACTTAAAGTGGTTGTTGGAGCAATAGCAGTGGATAGACCATCCCACGAGGCCTGATCCTGATTCTCCTCCTCTATCTGATTTTCATCAGAGGAGGAGACACCTGTTAATATTTTATCCGTAAGGTCGGATAATTCTTGAGTTGAGTCAACAGGATCGGAAACGTGGGCCTCCACATTAATGACTTCTGGGACGATTTTTTTTGAAGGTTTTATCCGCATAAGTAGTGCTGGGTTCCGATATTTTTCATAATCTGGATTAAGAATATTGTAATGAATTTTTTTCCCATGACCAAATTTTTATTCCCATTTTTTTAATTGCCTCTCGCAAAATTGTTAGGCAGGGAGGAAACTCGGAGGCAATTCTTAGTTGTCCTATCAAGGCCAAAGTTTCTATAGTGAAAAAGAAAAAGCTGAAATCACGATTAAAAAACACATGGATTCAAAGGCCTTTTAGAAATTAGACCCCTCATTCAAGTCAGTCTGTTGTAACAACCATGTTCAAAGCGGGATGGGCAGCTCTACGTTCGGGACATTGGCCTAGTTTACTAGGAGCCTGGTTGCATTTTGAGGTCAGCTTTGTTGTATGGCTGCTCATAGGGGCTCTGAGTATTCCTATATCTGAAGAATTCGATCTCTCTCCCTTTCAAAAAGGTCTGTTAGTCGGCATTCCCTTGTTAGGAGGTTCCCTCCTTCGCATTGTGGTCGGTCCATTAGGGGATTGGTTTGGAGCTAAGACGGTAGGGATGGCTATTTTAGCCCTTGAAGCTTTGGCACTTCTCCTGGGTTGGCAATG
This sequence comes from Nitrospirales bacterium, assembly GCA_965223185.1. Taxonomy (GTDB): domain Bacteria; phylum Nitrospirota; class Nitrospiria; order Nitrospirales; family UBA8639; genus Nitrospira_E. The sequence goes on from OZ244988.1 coordinate 3,205,222, forward strand.
GGGAAACAGTTTTGGCGAAATCTTGGTGATTGGGCTACTACTTGGCATTGCGGGAGCAAGTTTTGCTGTGGCGCTTCCTTTGGCAAGTCAGGCCTATCCGCCGGCTCATCAAGGTCTGGCAATGGGTGTGGCTGCAGTAGGTAATAGTGGGGTCTTATTAGCATCATTTTTTGCTCCTCGACTGGCCATTGTATTCGGATGGCATCAGGTCTTTGCTTTGATGCTTATTCTCGTAATGATCACAGCAGGTCTTTTTTTCTGGATCGTCAAACCCACAACCACTTCAATACGTGCTGACTCTCATTCACAAGCCTATTTTACATTCCTTTTTCATGGGATAAAAGATAAATCCATGTATTGGTTGTGTGGCTTATATGGCGTCACGTTTGGCGGATTTGTGGGCCTTTCCAGTTATCTGCCGATTTACTTTCACGATCAGTTTCAAGTGGATATGGTAAACGCAGGTTCGTTAACGGCTCTGGCTGCCATGGCTGGGAGTTTTGCCCGACCGTTGGGTGGATTTCTTGCTGATCGGTTAGGGGGGTTAACCTTATTACAAATATTGTTTGGTATCATCTTCATCTTGAGCTTAGGTTCCGCCAAATTTTCTAGCATTGGTTTAGCTTTGACGATGGTGTTTACCATGATGTTATGTTTAGGCTTTGGAAATGGCGTCGTATTTCAAGTGGTATCCTGTCGTTTCCATGGACTTATGGGAACGGCTTCGGGAGTCATTGGTGCAGCAGGAGGCCTGGGGGGATTCCTCTTGCCAACCAGTTTTGGATGGCTAAAAGATCTCACGGGATCCTTTACTTATGGGTTTATCGGATTGGGATGTGTTTCGGGACTGGCGGCCCTTAGTGTTATGATAGTCCAACGTTCCACTCAATTTATTCAGCCCAAACCAGCCTCGGAGAGTTAAATGAGAATGTTGACTATGCCAGGGGATGGAGTACTTTTCTGATGAAAAAAGAGACGAAGCCATCAAGTAGTTCTCAGTTTCACACTATTTCTGAAGCATTACAGGAATTTAAAGTCGGTAAATGTATCATTTTGGTTGATGATGAAGATCGTGAAAATGAAGGAGACCTAGTGTTAGCCGCAGAGAAAGTCACACCTGATGCCATTAATTTTATGGCCAAATACGGTCGTGGTCTAATTTGCCTGGCCTTAACCCCTGAACGGGTCGAAGAACTCAAACTCCCCCCACAAACACAAGAAAATACTGCGACATATGGAACGGCATTTACCGTCTCGATTGATGCTGCCAAAAACATCACAACCGGCATTTCGGCGGCTGATCGGGCGACCACCATTAAACTGGCTGTCGACCCTCTGGCCAAGCCCAGCGATTTTGCCCGTCCAGGCCATGTCTTTCCGCTTAAAGCCCATAAAGGGGGCGTACTTCGACGGGCTGGGCAAACAGAAGGATCGGTCGACTTGGCTCGTCTGGCCGGGTTATCTCCAGCTGCAGTGATCTGCGAAATAATGAATGACGACGGAACAATGGCGCGAGTACCTCACCTACTGGAGTTTGCCAAACAACACCAGTTGAAAATCATCACCGTAAAAGATCTCATTCAATATCGATTGCATCGCGAGACCTTCGTTAAGGAAATGGTCCGGGCCCATCTGCCGACAAATTTTGGTCAATTTGATGCAGTCGTGTTTGAAAACGAATTGGATGCTGGAACCCATATTGCTTTGGTCAAAGGAGATATTGATGCCAAACCGACTTTGGTACGTGTGCATTCAGGATGCTTGACTGCTGATGTGTTGGGGTCGTTGCGATGTGATTGCCGAGAACAACTCCACCATGCGATGGAACTTATTGAGAAGGAAGGGAAAGGCGTATTGTTGTACCTCAATCAGGAAGGGCGTGGGATCGGTTTGACCAATAAAATAAAAGCCTATCACCTCCAGGACCAAGGGAGTGATACGGTCGAAGCCAATCTACAATTGGGATTTAAACCAGACTTACGAGATTATGGTATTGGAGCCCAAATTTTGGTGAATTTAGGATTAAAAAATATTCGCCTGATTACGAATAACCCGAGAAAAATTGTCGGAATTGAAGGCTATGGGTTAAAGGTGGTGGAACGGGTCCCTATTGAAATTACGCCTCAAGAGTCAAACGTCCATTATTTGCGAACAAAAAAGGCTAAATTAGGTCATCTCCTCAATAATGTGTAAGAGAGGAGTTTGGGCAGTACGGCCCAGCACCCAAGATCAGTGGTTCAAAGTTAGCATTTACAGGGGGGCGAGACTGGGAAAACCTTTGTTTTCCGATTCCTTTCGAGCTGTTTTGGCTTTCACCACGGCCGGAGCAAGTCTTTTGATGTCATTTTTGCGCTGTTCGGGATTATTCGCAAGCCATTTCTTGTGTACATCCATCGCCGATATCACAAAAGCCATTGGATTTTTAATTTAGCGAGAACTCCCCGTCCGGAAGGGCGGGGATGAGAGCAAGGTCCAGTGTCCTGCGGTATACTGGGCATCGATGAAACTTCAGAAGGCCGCCCATACTGTCTATCAAACGCAATATCATATAGTCTGGGTTACAAGATATCGACGAAAAATCCTGGTAAAGGGGGTGGCGGCGTATCTTCGCGTGGCCCTGCGGGAAGTGCGGAAATTTCATCCGGATTGGTTTCTGGAAGAAATTGGCATCGAACCCGATCATGTCCATTTGCATATGGTGATTCCTCCGAAATATGCAGTGGCTCGAGTAGTCAATACTATGAAGAGCGTAAGCAGTAAGAATCTCAAACAGCGATTTCCGCACTTCCTGCAGAAAGTCTATTGGGATGGCGGCGGTATCTGGAGTCAAGGATTTTTCGTGTCGACGGTTGGAATCAATGAAGCGGTCATTCAGCGGTACATTCGTGAGCAAGGCAAGCAGGACAGTGGACAAGTGCAGCTTGAATTTTGAGAGTACCACGTCCGTAAGGGCGTGGGTATCTATGATCGAATGGAGGTTGGGGCTGCTTGTGACCCTGGTAGGCAGAAAGCTGAAAAGTTAGATTTTGGATCCGAATCCACATGGTCCCATGCGCACTTGATAACTTGACCTCGTCACCAAACCTTGCCACCTCCTCATAGGGATCCCCTGATCTGGCTTGCTCATCTTGGCAACATCGGTGAGATTAATTGCGGTGCGCTTCTTGGTCTTCGTGTCGAGTTCCTTCCTTCCCTTCCATTTCTCTTTGACCCCTTCCATTTTGGCCTCAACCTGTTCCTTCGATACGGAAGCCGTCGCCTTCTTGAACCAGAGTGCAGCGTTCTGTGGAGTTTTGTGGATCCGGGCATCATGAGCCGGGCCTCCATGATCTGATCATCCTTTTTCCATACGTAGATACACCCCATAGTCTTTATTTGCTTGAACTCATTAGGCGGGAACTCCGAATAGGGGTTGCTGGTTAAGCTGTGGGGTTTTCTCGGGCGAACCCCCTTTGACCGGGGAATGGGTCGATTCACACCGTGAGGTGAGATAGCGGGTCAAACGAATCATTTATTTTTGGAAAGAAATGGATTTGGGGAGTTACAAGAAGAGACTGAAACCTGAGGGACACTGAGTCTGCGATGGATTTAGTACCAAGGCTTATTGTCCAAATCGCAATAATCTCTGGTCAATATTTGAAAAAATTCTGGTAGCACTAGCTAGAGGATCTATTCAAAAAGTCATCCAGAAGGTTACCTTATAAATAGGTGAGAACGACCCATTAGAGAGAAATCGCTTTGCATAATCTTTCCGGTTTATAAGGTAAGCCTTTTGCTTTCAAAATTCCTAGCAAATCATCTATGGTTTATGCGCTCGGCATTAAAGACAACCAGCTCTCCAGACAACTTGCCAACCGTAAGACATTCTAGCTACATTTCATTGCAGGTCTTCCACAATCTATTTCCCCGCATGCCCCTTCCCCTTAAAATGTTGGTGGAATTGAAGGTTATGGGTTAAAGGCGGTGGAATAGGTCCCAATTCAAATTACGCATCTAAAGGTTCAAAGGCCATTTTCACAGAGTAGAAAAGCCACATTAGGCCAGCTATTTTCTTAATGTGTAGGTGGAGGCTTGCAGTTCCCTGAAGCAAGTGGTACACACTTCATTCGCAGCCGTTCTATCACAAGAAAGTCCTCACGGATTCGCCAAACAACATGAAAGTTTTTGAAGGAGAACTTAATGGGAACGATTGTTCTATCGGGATTGTCGTCAGTAAGTTTAATGAACCCGTGACAAATCGATTACTTGATGGCGCGGAGGAAGCATTGCGACAATTAGGGACGCCCGTCGAACAGATTCAAATTGTCCGTGTTCCTGGAGCTTTTGAGTTACCCTTGGCAGCCAAAGTTTTAGCCCGGTCACAACAGGTCGATGCCGTGATTTGCTTAGGCGCAATCATTCGAGGGGAAACGGCACATTTTGAGTATATCAGCGAGCAAACAAGTCGGGGGATTGGATTAGTTGGACTGGAACTTGGGATCCCCGTTATTTTTGGTGTTCTCACAACAAATACAGTGGAACAGGCCATGGAACGATCCGAACTATCCGAACGGAATAAAGGTGCGGAAGCTGCCCGGTCGGCCATTGAAATGATCTCTCTCTTCAAACAATTGCAAAAAGCCAATGCCCGTCAATCTGGATTTTTACGCTAACCCCTAAGAATGAGAATGACGATCCCCTCTGATATTCCTCAGACACTTCCCAGCAAGAGTGGGAATTCCCGTCGTTTGGCAAGACAATTAGCCTTACAGTTATTGTTTCAACAAGAATTCCAATCCAACCAAGCAAATTGGCAGGAAGAGTTTTGGGAAGAACACCCATCGACCTCAACTCCTGTTCGTACGTTTGCCACAGACATTCATCAGGGAGTCCTGGCGCACCAAACTGACATTGATCACCTTATCCAGAAGTTCGCCGTCGATTGGTCGATTACACGAATGCCAGTAGTCGATCGCAACATACTCCGGTGTGCGATTTATGAATTATTGTGGCAGCCTGAAATTCCAGCTGCCGTCACCATTAACGAAGCCATTGAGCTAGCTAAGCGTTTTGCAGATGATGAGGCCCAGCGGTTTGTGAATGGCCTCCTAGATCATATCCTTCGGGACGAAGATCGGCTCCATGAAAAACGGCAACAACGCGCAAACACACCATCTAATTAAGCCTAAATTTCTATGATCGAACGTTATACCCGGCCTCAAATGGGGGGCATTTGGACCCAGCAACGTAAATATGAATGTTGGTTGGAGGTGGAATTGGCCGTATGTCAGGCCATGGAACAGATCGGACAAGTTCCCCGGGGCATTGCCAAACGCATCCGCAAAAAGGTCTCGATTAATCCGACCAGAATTGCTGCCATTGAACAGGTCACCAAGCATGATGTCATCGCCTTTCTAGAATCAATTGCCGAACAAGCCGGAAAAGATGCCCGGTTTCTCCACGCCGGCTTGACCTCCTCTGATATTTTGGATACCGCCTTAGCACTTCAATTGGTTGATGCATCGCGTCTCTTAATGGACGACCTCGATGCCTTGCTCCTCTCTATAAAAAAATTAGCCTTTGACCACCAATCAACCATGACCGTGGGGCGGTCGCATGGTATTCATGGGGAACCGATCACCTTTGGGTGGAAGGCGGCAATTTGGTATCAAGAATTTCAGCGCCAGCAGGAGCGACTGATATCCGCCACGGTGGATATTGCCGTCGGAAAATTATCGGGAGCTATGGGAACCTTTGCCCATCTGTCTCCCTCCGTGGAAAAAGCCGTCTGCCAACAATTGGGATTAAAACCAGCGCTAATCTCCAATCAAATTATCCAACGAGATCGGCATGCAGCATTTCTCGCGGTATTGGCCCTGATCGCTGCCAGCATTGAAAAAGTGTCCACCGAAATTCGTCATTTACAACGAACCGAGGTATTGGAAGCCGAAGAATATTTTGAACCAGGGCAAAAAGGCTCATCGGCCATGCCGCATAAACGCAACCCCATTGCCTCTGAAAATCTTTGTGGCCTTGCACGGGTCGTGCGAAGCCATAGCCTAGCAGCCATGGAAAATGTCGCGCTGTGGCATGAACGAGATATCAGCCATTCGTCAGTTGAACGTATTATTATTCCCGACAGTACTATTTTAGTGGATTACATGTTGGCACGTTTGACCAGGGTGCTATCGACATTGGTGGTCTATCCACAGCAAATGCTGAAAACCTTGAACCAAACAGGAGGCCTCATCTATTCTCAACGACTTTTGTTGGCTCTTGTTCAGAAAGGTGCTATTCGAAAAGTGGCCTATGAAAGAGTACAGCAACATGCCATGGCGGCATGGAAGGAAGAAGGGCATTTCCAAACTCTCGTAGAAGAAGATCCGTTTATCAGCAAGCATTTATCGGCAAAAGAAATTGCCTCGTGTTTTAATCCCCAGGCCTATGTGCGCCACCAGCATCAGGTCTTTCGGCGGGTCTTTGGGAATGGCCGCCGAACGCAAAAGACGAGGATTTCAAAAACCCCACGGCCAGGTAAATCTTTACGCAAAGGATGACAGGTATGGAAAAGGGCGAGATGTTATACGAAGGAAAAGCCAAAAAGATTTTTCTCACTGAAAAGGACGATGAAGTCATTCAATACTTCAAGGATGACGCGACCGCCTTTAATGCTGAGAAGCGGGGGACTATTCTTGACAAGGGAATTGTCAACAATAAAATCTCGACACGCCTTTTTAACGAATTAGCTGCGGCAGGCATTCCAAGTCATTTTATTCAACAAATCAATGACAGGGAAATGTTGGCCCGTCGAGTGAATATTATTTTGATAGAGGTGGTGGTTCGCAATCGTGCGACGGGCAGTATTATTAAGCGGTTAGGGCTCGAGGAAGGCATGCGCATCGATCCGGCGTTGGTCGAATATTTTTATAAAGATGATTCATTGGGGGATCCACTCATCACGGATGATCATATTCGTTTGCTGAAATTGGCCACTCCAGCACAAGTCGCTGAATTGCGGAACCAAGCGTTAAAAATTAACGAAGTGTTACTCCCTTTCTTTCAAAAACGCGGCATGATGCTTGTCGATTTCAAATTAGAATTCGGTCTTTGGAACGGCCAAATAATTTTAGCTGATGAAATCTCACCGGATACCTGTCGTTTTTGGGATATTCAAACCGGTGAGCGCATGGATAAAGACCGCTTTCGTAAAGATTTGGGACGAATAGAGGAAACCTACAAAGAAGTGCTCAGACGAGTCTGCACTGAAAGCACCTGATCCGTAATGAAAGCGAAAATCTACATCACCCTTAAAGAGGGCATTCACGATCCCCAAGGCCACGCCATCCAGCAATCGCTCCAGACTCTCGGCTTTGATACCGTGCAAGATGTGCGAATGGGAAAATTGTTAGAAGTGTCTTTTCAAGAAATGGAGACAGAAGCAGCCGAAGTGCAAATACGCAGCATGTGTCAAAAGCTTTTGGCCAATATGGTGATTGAAGACTTTCACTATGAAATCACTCCCGCCTAACTCTCTTTCAGATTTTATCTCTTGAAATTTGAATCTTGAACAAGGTTGGCACCTTTTGAATATCGGCATTATTGTTTTCCCCGGATCAAATTGCGACAGAGATTGCGCTTATATAGTTTCAGAAGTTATGGGGCAATCAGCCCATCTTCTCTGGCATCAAGAGAACTCCGTTCATGGAATGGATGCCATTATTCTGCCAGGAGGGTTTTCTTACGGTGACTACTTACGGACCGGCTCAATTGCCCGTTTCTCGCCCATCATGGAGGCAGTGGTGCAATTTGCTGAACGGGGAAAGCTGGTTCTGGGGATTTGCAATGGATTCCAAATTCTTTTAGAGGTTGGTCTGTTACCCGGCGCCATGGTACGGAATACCGGGCTATCGTTTATTTGTGAGGAGACGTACGTTCGAGTGGAAAATGCCGACACTCCGTTTACAATATCGTGTGAAGCCGGACAAATCCTCAAGCTGCCCATTGCCCATGCAGAGGGGAATTACTATACCGATCCGGTCACGTTATCGGCCTTGCAAGCTAATGCACAAATTGTGTTTCGCTATTGCGATAAAGACGGCCAGATCTCTACGGATTCGAATCCTAATGGCTCGATAGACAATATTGCAGGCATCCGAAATGCCCAAGGCAATGTGTTGGGTCTTATGCCACACCCTGAGCGCTGCGCTGAAACTCTGTTAGGCAATCGAGACGGCCATCTCATCTTTGCCTCCATAGTGGCTTCTCTGATAGGACAGCAGCCTCTTCCGAGGCAAGAGGTTCAATCCAAATAATCCAGCAAGGATGGATGAACAAGGTATGGAAGTATTTCCAGGCATTACCATGAATCCCGATGTGTGCGAAGGAAAACCATGCATAGGGGGTACCTCAAATGATGTAGCCACCATTGTGGGGATGTTAGGTACGGGAAAATCATTTGAGGATATAGAGGAAATCTTTCAAATAGGCCGAGAACAAATTTTTGCAGCACTTCGCTATGCCTCCTATGTCACCGACCACTTGCCCTTACGCCTGTCTTCCCCAGATCACCGTTAGGAAAGTATCTCCTTTCATATGAGAATATATGCTTCGAATGATCATCAATGCATACTATGATAGAGGAAACCCTTTCTCCTGGACGTTTAGTCACAGGCCAGCCACTGGTCTATTACATCATTTCTCATGACTAATAAAAATTCCAAGACTTCATCATCAACCAAAATCTCTTCCGAACTCATTCAACAGCATGGCCTTTCGGAAAAAGAATATCAGCAAATATTGACTCACTTGGGACGGGAACCCAACCTAACGGAGTTGGGGGTGTTTTCAGTGATGTGGAGCGAACATTGTAGTTATAAAAGCTCTCGGGTGCATTTGAAACGGTTTCCCACGGAGGGGCCTCAGGTCGTCCAAGGGCCTGGCGAAAATGCCGGAGCGGTTGATATCGGGGATGGACTGGCCGCCGTGTTTAAAATGGAATCGCACAATCATCCCTCCTTCATTGAACCCTTTCAAGGAGCCGCCACCGGAGTGGGAGGCATCCTTCGAGATATTTTTACGATGGGAGCAAGGCCCATCGCCTTGTTAAACTCCCTGCGTTTTGGCGAATTGGACTCCGCTCACAATCGACATCTCCTACAGGGAGTAGTGTCCGGTATTTCCTGGTACGGCAACTGTATTGGGGTGCCCACCATTGGTGGAGAAATTACCTTTAACGATATCTATTCGAAAAACCCACTGGTGAATGTATTTTGTCTGGGCATTGTCAAAAAAGATCGACTCTTACGAGGCTTGGCAAAAGGGGTAGGCAATCAAGTGTTGTATATTGGGGCCAAGACGGGGCGGGATGGCATTCATGGGGCCACCATGGCCTCGGATAGTTTCGATGAAGCCTCTGAAAAGAAACGTCCAAACGTCCAAGTGGGTGACCCATTCTTAGAAAAGCTGTTACTTGAAGCCTGCCTAGAATTTCTTGAGCAAGACCTTCTCGTCGGCATTCAAGATATGGGAGCCGCAGGACTGACGAGTTCATCCTGTGAGATGGCGTCTCGGTCTGGAACCGGCATTGAATTGGATGTAGCCCAAGTGCCACGGCGAGAACCTAATATGACCCCATACGAAATATTATTGTCTGAATCGCAAGAGCGCATGCTGTTGGTGGCCCAGCCGGGGAAAGAAGCGGCAGTTCTAGGGGTCTGTCAAAAATGGGGAATCGATGCAGCCGTGGTCGGCAAGGTAACCGATGACGGGTTCCTACGCGTACGTGAAGGAGAACAGATCGTTGCAGAAATTCCAGCGGATGCCATTGCCGAAGGGGCACCACGCTATGAAAGACCGTCGGCCCCGCCTCAATATCAAGAATTATTACAATCCTTAAATCTTGATACTTTGCCTGATGTCAGAGATCCCATCTCCGTCTTACTTCAGGTGCTCGCATCCCCCACGATTGCCAGCAAACGATGGGTGTACCGACAATATGATTACATGGTTGGCACAAACACCGTGGTCTGTCCAGGCTCGGATGCAGCCGTCGTTCGCCTCAAAGGGACGGGAAAAGCTCTGGCTATGTCCACAGATGGGAATAGCCGCTATTGCCTCCTTAATCCCTATATGGGGGGAAGCTTGGCCGTGGCGGAAGCGGCCAGAAATGTCGTGTGCTCAGGAGGGCAGCCGGTGGGTGTAACCGATTGTTTAAACTTTGGGAATCCCGAACGCCCCGACATTATGTGGCAATTTATTATGGCAGTCGAAGGAATCGCGGATGCCTGTCGAGCTCTTGATGTACCGGTCGTAAGTGGCAATGTCAGCTTGTATAATGAAACGAACGGGCTCTCGATATACCCCACACCGATTCTGGGACTGGTCGGAGTCATTAGGAAAGAAGCCGATATCACCACCCAGTGGTTTAAGCGGGCTGGCGATGTGATTGTCCTTATCGGAGAGACAAAAGAGGATATCGGAGGAACGGAATACCTCAAAGTCATTCATTCCCGAGAACAAGGCATGCCCCCGTGGCTTGATTTGGAACGCGAACAGGCAGTACAACAATGCGTATTGTCCTTTATCCAAAACGGATGGGTACAATCGGCCCATGATTGCTCGGAAGGGGGTCTCCTAGTTACACTTGCAGAGTGTTGTCTCACCCATCCCTCGACTCCCTTAGGTGCCAACATTTCCCTGTCTCAAGAGCGATTGCGCCTGGATGCCCTCTTGTTTGGGGAAAGTCCCTCCCGCATTGTGATCTCCGTCAAAGAAGAACATCTGGCGCAGATTCAACAATGCATTCAAGATCAAGGAGCGAAGGTTCCGATGAGTATATTAGGGCATGTCACGGATGCAGAGCGGATGGAGGTTACCGTAAGAGACAGCAAAAACCCAAAAGCTTCTCAAATGTCTTGGCCTATCACCGATTTGGCAGAACGATGGCATCATAGCTTAACTCAACATCTTGGCCGTAACCCGGCTCTATAGGTTTTGACTGGCAACCGTAAGGCACTGACTGATTTCGATTAATTTCTAAGCACACCTCATGAAATCTCTTCCAACCAATACGGCGTCCTCTTCTTTCGATGGCTTCCAGGAAGAATGTGCCGTTTTTGGAATTTCTGGACATAAAGAAGCCGCCAATCTCGCCTATTTAGGCCTTTATGCGTTGCAACATCGAGGGCAGGAAGGGGCGGGCATCGTTTCTGCCGATGGGGAACGATTTTTTCAAAAAAAAGGTCTGGGGCTGGTTGCTGATATCTTTTCGAAAAAGACCTTACGCGCACTACCCGGGGACAAGGCCATTGGGCACAATCGGTATTCGACTGCCGGGAGCGGGGATCTTCATAATGTGCAGCCGCTCTCAGTAAATTTTGCCTTTGGCAACTTAGCCCTTGCTCATAATGGTAATCTCATTAATGCCGGAGTCTTACGAGGAGAATTAGAAGCCTACGGAGCCATTTTTCAATCCGATTCCGACAGTGAGGTCATTATTCATCTCGTGGCGCATTCTCAAGGCGAAACCATCGTGAACCGCGTGATAGATGCCTTAAGCCTAGTACGGGGTGCCTACTCCCTGGTGCTGCTGACTGATGATCATCTTATTGGAGCTCGCGATCCCTTCGGGTTCCGACCCCTATGCCTAGGAAAGTATAAAGGCAGTTGGGTGATTGCCTCGGAAACTTGTGCCTTCGATCTCATTGACGCGACCTTTGTGCGCGAAGTGGAACCTGGAGAAATCGTGGTAATTCAGGGAACGGAATTAACCTCCTATCGTCCCTTTCTCGAAAAAACTCCCGCGCAATGTATTTTTGAATATGTGTATTTTGCCAGACCTGATTCCAAAATTTTTGGTTCGAAAGCCGTATATCCCATACGAAAAGCTTTTGGAAGACAATTAGCCAAAGAATGTCCTGCAGAAGCCGATCTAGTCATTCCTGTCCCAGATTCGGGGGTTCCGGCGGCACTCGGGTATGCAGAAGGCATGGGGTTGCCATTTGAAATCGGGCTCACTCGAAACCATTATATCGGGCGGACCTTCATCGAACCCCAACAAGCGATCCGTCATTTTGGGGTGAAGCTGAAATTAAATCCTGTCCCGGAAGTTCTGGAAGGCAAACGAATTGTGGTGGTCGACGATTCGATTGTTCGAGGCACCACTAGCCGAAAAATAGTCAAAATGTTGCGCCAAGCTGGAGCGAAAGAAATTCACATGCGGATCAGTTCTCCTCCAGTCATCGCTCCCTGTTTTTATGGAATCGACACACCAAATAAAAAAGAATTGATTGGATCAAAATTTTCCATTGAGCAAACTCGACGTTATGTCACCGCCGATAGTTTAGGGTATCTAAGCCTCGAGGGGATGCTCGCAACTGCGCCCGGCGCGTCTCAGCATTACTGCAATGCCTGTTTCACTGACAACTATCCCATCAGTCTCACCAAAGCCGAAGAAATGCAATTAGGGCTGTTTGAACCTCACCCCGTGTCTCCTTCTTAGCCTCATCGACCTTTTGTTGCTGGCTTCAAAAACCCTATGATAACATCTCAGTAAGAACATTGAGAGGTAGGGCCTGTGGGTTCCGGTCATTCGTGATCCGAAGAAGGAGGTAAAATGATGATGGCACGAAAACAAGTAGGCAGTATTGTCCTCGGCATCTTAGTCTGTTATTTGGGAGTCGCACAGGCCGGTAGTTTTTTTAAAGTCGGAGAACCGGCACCGGGATTTACGTTAACCTCTTTAAACGGTCAGCAGGTTTCGTTGGACCAATTTAAAGGGAAAGTGATCGTCCTGGGCCTCTTTCATATTTGCAAACCCTGTTTGGAACAAGGGACCAACCTCCAGAAAGTTCACGAGGCCACTCAAGGCAAGTCTGTAGCGGTGATCGGAGTCAACTCCTCAGGTGATTCTCAAGGAGACGTAAGTGAGTTTTTACAAGCTTTTCCGGTGAAAGTGACCTATCCGTATTTATTGGATCCCGAACAAGCTACCGACAAATTGTATGGTGGCGGAAAATTTATCCCTAATGTCTATGTCATCGATCAACAAGGATTGATCCGGTGGCAACGAGTTGGGAATTTTTCGCTGGCCGACCATGAAGTCATCTTGGCAGAAGTCGAAAAGCTCTTAGTATCACCAACATCTTCTTCCATGTAAAAAGTTTCTTGAAATATTAATCGATCGGAACGCTATGGATGAATTAGAAGAGGGCAAACAAAAATTACTCGAGTTGATCGCTGCACTAGATTCAAGCGTCGAAGTGGTCATTCCCACCAGCCCTTCGCAAAGTCTGTTTAAGATTTCCCTAACCAAAGGGGCGAACCGTAAATTCATTACCGTCCATGAAGATGATATCCTTGATCTTCCGGAAGAACCCACCGTCCAGATCAAAACCAAGGCACTGTTACAAGAATCGATTGCCGCCTTATGAAGGCCATCCTGCCGAATATCTGGGAGTGGTCCTGGTTCTCAGACGAAAAACAGCTCTATTTTAATGGACATTTGCTCACGGGTGGCGAGCACCGGATTTTAGTGGATCCTCCTCCCATGACAACCAGCGATCAAGCATTCGCTCAGCAGGGCGGGCCTCTCGATTATATTATCGTGACCAATCGAGATCATGAACGAGAGGCAGCCGCCTTTCGAGAAAAATTTCGTTGTGCGGTAATGGTGCCGGAACTGGATGCAAATGAGATGGCCATCACACCCGATAAAACCTTTAAAGATGGAGAATTACTTCCAGGCGGCATTTGGGTGATTCAACTCACTCATCAAAAATCACCCGGGGAAAGTGCGTTGTTTTTGGATACCGGAAAAGGAGTCCTCATCGTCGGGGACGCTATCATTGGGAATCCTGAGGGGGCACTGCGGTTCCTTCCTCCGGAAAAATATGCCGACATTGACCTGGCTCGTGACGGCTTGCGTCGTTTGTTAAAGTATAATTTTCATAGTTTACTTGTAGGGGATGGCACGTCCATTGTTGGCGGAGGCAAGGACATACTTGAACAACTACTAGCTTGAGCCTCACCAATGCTCATAACACTATCATTCATTTTAGCTTCTAGGCCCCTCCATGTGGATGGGAGATGAGAACCTATGGTTTGGTCGCCATCAGCCGATCTTAATTCGTTAGGCAATCAACATTTCTCGAAAGGCTTTTATACCGAGGCCTTTAATTGCTACGCCCAGGCATTAGAAGTTGATCGAAAAAATGGAGATCAACGCGCGTTAGCCACGACCTTGGGTAATCTGGGGAATATTTGCGCAGTTAGTGGACGTCGCGAGCAGGCACGTGCCTATTACACCGAAGTGCTCGAACTCCAAAAAATCTTGGGGGAGGAGCGAGGGATCAGCACCACCCTGGCCAACTTAGGCAATGTCTCTGCCGATGCGGGAGAATGGGAGCGCGCACGCGCTTACTATCTGGAAGCACTGGATATTATGAACGGATTGTCCGATTTTGCCGGCAAGGCGGTCTTGCTCTCCGACTTAGGTCTGGTGGCTCGGGAAACGGGGCATGAAGCGGAAGCCTTGGTCTGTTACCAGGAATCACTCGTTTTAATGCGGCGGGTGGGAAATGATGCTGGTCAAGCCGACGTGTTTCGGATGATGGGCCGTTTATATTTAAGTCAGCATCGGTTGGATGAAGCGCAATCCTGTACATTAACCAGCTTGGATATCGCACGCCGCCTGAGAGATGAACTACGAATGGGAGGAGCCTGGTATGTTTTGGCCAGTTGTCATGAAACTAGAGGCGAGTGGCAGAAAGCCATCCACTACTTGGAAAAAGTCGTACGGGTCGACGAAAAATATCAGCTTCCCAAACTAGCGGAAAATACCCAACGATTGCAGGCCTTATACACGCGCATTGCAGCTACTCCCGATACACTTCATGAGTGACACCCATACCATATCCCCTCATTGGCCCTCCACGCGCGCGGCATTACTCACGGACATTCCAGGATGGTTCGACTCACAAGAAACCGAACCGTTGACCTTATCGCTTCCTGATGAAGATTGGCTTCTGGAAATTACGCCTGATGGTCGCCTTATTTGTGTCGCCGGCTATGATTTGGACGACATGAAAAGTATCCTGTCCGACGGCACGGCCGAAGACTTAGGAAGCGATGAGTTAGCCAAGCAGGTAAAATTTTTCCTTCAACAAACCACTGCAAAATATCGTCGCCGACTTATGGCCGAAGGGTTTACGGAACGCATAGAAATGACCGAAGATTTCGTAGCTGCCAATTTTGAACAACCCATCGATTTAAGCGCGCTGTCTGAGATCCACCAGAAAATTCAATCCTGTCAATCCTGGTTCCGATCCTAGCCGCAGGTTACGCATAGAAAAGAGATAGCTCCCCTTCCATACATTCATGCCTACTAAGACCAACAATTCTTCGTTTCAACAATTTCGCGATATGGTCTATGGCTTTCGAGTCTCTCGTGTGATTGTCACGGCTTTGGAATTGGACATCTTCAATGTAATGGGAAAACGAATCTGGGCCATTCCGCCCTTAGCCAAGCGATTGAAGGTTAGCATCAGGGGCTTAAGCATTCTTTGTCGAAATTTAGCAAGTGTGGGGCTGTTGATTCCGACTCTAGGGCGCTATCGAACAAGCGCGATGGCTCAGCGATATTTGCAGAAAGATAGTGCCGAATACCGAGGAGATTATATTACGCTTATGCAGCGTCAATGGCAGGAATGGTCTCGTCTCACCGACGTGGTCACTACAGGGATGCCTCTCGACAGTCAAGAACCGGAAACACCCGAATATCGACGCTCATTTACCTGGGCCATGCATCATCGTTCTCAGGAACCAGCCGAACAGGCGGCCAATCAAATTTCCCTGAAATCAGCACGTTCGTTTTTGGATGTCGGCGGTGGGCCGGGTACGTATGCCATGGCCTTCCTTCAAAAGAATCCTAAGCTGCAGGCCACAGTGATGGATCGGGCGGCTGCCCTTGAAGTCGCTCAAACTTTAGCCAAACAATCATCTTTAGATTCCCGTCTCTCCTATCATCCAGGAAATTTCATGGATGAACCGATCCCCGGCAAATACGATGTGATTTGGTATTCCAATGTGCTTCATATCTATTCCCCCGCTGAAAATCTCAAAGTCTTTAAGAAAATTCGCCAGGCACTCAATCCAAGAGGATGTCTTCTTATCCAAGATACCTTCCTAGAAAACCCGCAAGGCCTACGACCACTAGAAACCAATCTTTTCGCCGTCACCATGTTGCTTTACACAGACACCGGCAATACCTATCCCATACAAGATGTACGTCGATGGCTGCATCAAGCCGGCCTCAAACGGACACGCATCATTCGACTGAAACCGGGAACCGGAGATTGGGAAGGTCATATCCTAGAAGCACGCCTACCGGTATCCTCATAAAACTTTTATTGTAGTATGTGAGGCCTTGTCCCCAAGTTCGGCGAGCCTTATTGAGAAAAAAATTAAGCAAAGAACGTTGAAGCAAAAGAAATTGGTGCCGGTGGTTGGAAATTCATCAGAATTTTATTTAGAGTAGTGATGAGGCAGAGAGAAGTGTGAGCAGCCAATTTAATAACGATTTTTACATCGTACATTGACAAAGGAGAGCGTATGGAGTGGAGAGCGAGTCATATTTTAGTGAAAGAAAAAGAATTAGCCGTCGACCTGCGAAAACGTCTGAAAAGCGGAGGAAAATTTGGAGAGTTAGCCAAAGAATTTTCAACCTGTCCCAGTAAATCCAAAAGTGGAGATCTTGGGTGGTTTGGCCCGGGGAAAATGGTCAAAGCTTTCGAAGAAGCCGTTCAACGCCTCGGGCATGGCAGCATAAGTTCAGTGGTCAAAACTCAATTTGGGTACCATATTATTAAAAAAACTGGGCAGAGGGATTAAACGTCGTTCCTGCTAAGAATATTAAAGGAAAGCGTCCCCCATTCGATTCGCAAGGCAATCTGCTCAGGAAATGATCGAGTAAATCTGTTTCTCTCAGGAGTTCCCCGTTAGAGAGGAACCAGGTTGAAGAGGTCACCAGAAATGTGACTACGGGTTAGAGATCTACGAAAGCTTTGGGCCTGTCTTTGGGAGCGGATCTTGTGTGGAGAGAGTCGAAGTAGATGCTATTTCGTCAGATGGTGGAGAAAGAGAAGAGACACTTGGTAAATTCACGAAAAAGGTAGTGCCTCGTCCTTTTAAACTTTGCACCTCAATTTTACCCTGATGCTCCTGGATGATTTGATGCGCAATAGCCAAACCCAACCCCGTTCCTTCATGTTCCTGACTTAAATGCTTTGTGGTAAAAAATGGATCGAAAATATGCTCAATATCCTCTGGAGCAATCCCTGATCCATTATCCTGAATTTCCAATTGCACCCAATTCGAGTTTCTCCGAAGATTTACCTGTCGAGTCCGTACGGTTAACACCCCGCCATCAGGCAACATGGCTTCCACGGCATTAAATAAAAAATTCAGGATTACCTGTTTGAGCTGTTGTCGATCGGCAAAGATTTTGGGCAAATCACGAACCAGATCAGTTTCTATCACAATCAGTTCATGGGAAGGCCGTACGCGTAAGGTATAGAGACAGGATTCAACAATATCGTTCAGATCTTCCTCTCGCAAAAACGGTTCCATGGGTTTGGCATAATCCAAAATCTCTCGAGTCAGTCGTTCGATTCGAAACACATCCTCTTTGACAACTTTGCTAAAACGGGCAAGAAACTGTTCATCATCCTTTCGCTCTGGGGCTAAATCCACAAAGGCTTTAATCGATGTTAACGGGTTTCGAATTTCATGAGCCAACCCTCCAGCCATGGTTTCAAGTGAACGCAGCCGGTCGGTTCGACGGACTAAGGATTGAGACCGTTTCAACTCTTCATAAAGAAGAGCGTTATCCAATGCGACCGAGGCTTCTTGAGAGAGAGTCGTCAATAATTCTAACTCCTGTAAGGAATAGCCCCCTCCACTATTGACGGTCGGACCGAACACACAAAACCCCAACAATCGGTTCTTATTGACGAGGGGCAAGCAAACTTCCGTGCCTAGCTCCGCCAGCTGGGCAATCATGGAGGATGACTCTGAATCCACCATAAAATCTTTTAGCTCCTCGATTATGAAACACGTGGTGCCTTGACGCCATCGTTCTTCCAAAATCGAGAGTGAACCAAGCTGCAATCGTGAAAAATCACTTAAGGGCTTCCCAAAGCTCGAGATCGCTTCATAGTCCTTCCCTCCGGATTTCCGTAAAAATAATGCACCCCATTCTAGGCCCAAGTTTGGGCAGATAGATTGAACAATGGTGGAAGTGAGATCTTTTAATTCTAAAATCGACACGAGGGATTTGGAAAAATTTAACACGGTCTTATATTGGTCATAGCGTTCTTTAAAAAAAGCCTTCGTAATAAAAGTCGTAGCCTGTGTCTTCAGAGAAGACGCACCAAAGACCAACAATAGCAATACAAACAGTTCAACCAGCGAATACCCAATATTAATAGATCCGAAATACCACTTCTGCCCCATGAGTAAGGCCGGGTAGGCAGGAAACGCCACTAATAAGACAAGCAGGCTTCCTGTCACTCCTCGTTCCAACGCAGTTCCTAAATCCATCAATCGATACCGAAGAAGCGTGTAGGCAACCACGGAGGTATAGACTGTCAGGAGAATGGCCCCATTTGGCTGAAGGTTTATCCCATACCATAACGGGAAAGTGGTCATCCCGCCGGCATAGGCCACGAAGGAACCACCTGCTAAGAGGTAAAAACGAGAGCGTTCTCCACCGCTTTTACTACGTGCTCCTTGAAGCAAAAGGGCGGTTCCATATATGGCAGAAAGTCCGAACCAGAGAAGGTAAAAATGAAAGGCCGGGCCGGGTTGGGGCCAAAAACGAAAGCCGCCCGATGGCTGCACATCAGCAACAAAATAGGGAGTAATGTTGGTGAGAAAAAAGAAGAATCCAATTCCTGCTGAACACCATAACCATCGTTGTCTGCCTTGAAGGATTTCCAGGATCGTGAAGACATGGAAAAGATAGGCTACGGGCAAAAAAATCGCCCCCACCATCAACAAACGAACACACAACAATGCGGAATCATGAGAAGTGGCGATTTGCCAAGCCCAGTAGCCATACCCCCAGATGGAAGCCGTCAGGGCATAGAGTCCATAGGCTTGGTGTTTGGGGTTTGTGGGATGTTTGGCATAAACCAGAATGCCGGAAATGGTAGCAGCCAGGCCGTTAAGGAGTCCGCTGAAGGCGTGAAAAGTCACGTAGCAGAAAAATCCTGGGTGAGACAAAAGCCCTTCCGTCGTTTGGATACGACAGTAAGGACTATTGGACAATAATTATCACGAGAAGTCAAAGCACGGGAATGGACACCTTCAGGTAGTTCTAACTCAGGGCCAAGGGTCCACAGAAGACTGTTCGAAGGAATAATCCAATTGAAGACGTATCACGCCGCATGAGTAAAAATCGGTGAGTAGGGGAATGAGGTGGGAATGGAGCTCACGGAAACTGGATTGATCGGATGAGAGGGGAGTATCGAAACTCTTGGTTTTTCTAAAACGATTAAATACGCTTGATTGGCAAAAGTGGGATATACTCCCGTATGGACACAATCGATCGCTTCTAGTGTCGCACGCCATTCTGTGGGATCGAAAAATCGAAATTGCCCTTCCATTTCGGCTTGTCGAATCTTGCCATAATTGTTCAAAAGATCCCGCGCCTCGGTTTTTTGACTCCCTTGTTGAGCCCGGTTGATTAAATTGTGATAGATGCCCGAAAAATCGCCATGGGGTTTGAGATTGGAAATAACCATGCGTCCTCCTGGGGCCAGCACTCGGTATAATTCACGCAATACCGCTTGAGGATCACCCATATATCCTACGACCAGATTTGAGATAATTCGATCGAATTGATGATCTTCGAATGGCAAGAGTTGCTGCAAATTAACTTGAGCCCAAGACATCTGAAGAGCAGGCATTCGTTCGGCATGAAATTCCTTCAGGACTCGATAATCTTGGGTCATCTGATCGTGCGCTCGCCCCAGGGCCTCTTTCACAACATCGATACCGACATATTGGATTGACTCCTCCGGCCTTCGGCAAAACATCGTGGGGTGGGCCAACAGGGACCGCAGAAGGAACAACCCGCCATTTCCATTGCCACACCCCGCGTCCAATATCCGTTCTCCGGATTTAATGGGCCCTAAGGCATGGAACATATGATCCAACAATTGGACATAATCCTGGCAGACAGACACCGTTTGAAATTTCCCTAAATAATCATGCCAGAAATATGGACCAACATCGGTGCATGAGGCCTGTGTCTGTGCCATTTTTTCTTGTCGATTTTGTTTGCCTAACGCCGCGCGATTTGGTTCGTGAATGGGAGCCTGGGGGGGCATCATCCCTAGCGTTTTCCAACAATGGTGAATAATTTGGCGATACGTAGTCCGTGCAAGTTTGGGGTTTTCTTGGAGACGGTGTAACGCTTCAGGAACATTCAAGAAGGTTCTAACAGGTGAATCCACCGAATTTTGAAATGTTGCCAACGCCGATGGTTTAATCCAGGCATCCTTCCCCGCGGAAATATACAGCAGTGGGGTTTGAAGAGATTGACCATCCTCAATGGTAGAAGCCAACGTGTCAAAATTATTCTGAATCGCATCATGTAAAAATTGTCGCCCGACATTAAATCCTAAAATATTGGCAGAATCTTGTATTTGCCCGTCGCGAAAATTAGCAAACACATCTTCCTGATGAACCACACTCACTGATTGCTGAACATCCACAATGCCCACCAGAAGCACTAGGAGGGCAAGAGAAGGGTGCTCCGCTTCAGCTTTAAGGGCCACTCGGCCGGCTAAGCTTGAGGCAACACCGATGACCGGACTCTGGGGCCATTGCTGCTGAACAAACTGAATGACCGATGTAAAATCGTGTTTCATCGAAGAAAGAGAAATATCAAAGTGGCAACCCTCACTTTCACCCACATGGTTAGTGTGATCGTAGCGAATCACATGAAAGCCATTACTGACAAAGTAATAAGCTAAGGTTAGAGAGTCTCGTTTGGTTTCCCCATATCCAGGAGCCAATACGACTACCGGCAAAGAGGAGAGATTCATGCCAATAGGATAGTCGTGATAGCCCATCAAAAGTTGCCCGGAACCATTGCGGATGGAAACTCGTACGCTTTGAACCTGGGGAGCCTGTTGAAAGGAAGGGTAGTCTTCAGGAGCGGCATTTTGTCGGGAGATAGAAATAACTGGCTTCGTCACGGCGGCGGGGAGTTCCGATTCACTATTTTGCAGATTGTTTTCCGTCATTCGGCCTATAATGATAGTTTGGGGTTCGCGCTGGAATAATCCTCTTTGAGAAGTCTGAGAAGAACTCACAAGACTCCGTGTGCCCTTTAGCGAAACAAGAAGAACGGTCGCCCCTTCCCAGACCGAGACGCCTCGTTGAATGTGGACATGTTGGATCTTTCCAGTCATCATTGAAGGACTGATTGCCGAGGTTTGGCTAACACCCTCAAAATGTAGAGTTTGCCCGATCTGAACAGGTGGCATGCCTTCAAGGTGAACTTGGATTAACCCTGTCTTCAACTCCTGTATCTGGCCATTCCACTTCCCACCGAAACAGTGAAAAATGAAGGGCAACACTATCCCTTGAGAAGGAAGGTAGTAATAACTTCCAGGGTCTTTAAGAGACCACGATTCCGGCTCATCAAATGACAAACACTTTCTCTGTACGATCGATTCGGATACGGCAATCAGTCCGTTCATTAGAGATTGTCCTTTTATTATGCTTAGTTAATTTTACTTATCTTCCAAGCCAAACGAATCCATGGTTCAGAAGAACCTCAAAAACAATTCAACCGATTAGGAAGAACCAAATGAAAAAATGAATCGAGGAGGGCCAGTTAACCAAGGAGGGGAGCCCCTGAACAAACTGTAGCGTTCAAGGAACCCTCTGATACATTTTTTCTACGAGATACTAGAGCAACCGGAATGCCAGAATGTCTGAACCAAATGACAAGCAGAACTTGTAAAGAAATCCCCTTGGAAATACTGGGAATTTTTTGCCGAAAGCCTATGGGAGGCCGTCCAACTGAAGACAAATACGCCTCAGTCCTGTCGAGCAACTGACAGGGCGGTGTTGAGGGCGTAGAGATCCCTGACACAGATCGAGTGATTTTCCATTGACTCCACACCATGGGCTACCTAGAATTCACCCACCACTACCAACATCACGAGGAGGTACGCATGAAACACGGCACCATCCGCAATGTTGTCCTAGCATCCTATCCGGGAGCTGGAAAAACAAGCCTCACCGAAGCCCTGGCCTTTTCAACAGGCATCATTCCCACCATGGGTAGCGTGCTACAAGGCAACACAATCGGAGATTTCGAACCGGAAGAAATCCATCGCCATCATTCCTTGAGTTCAGCCCTTCTTCAATTTGAATGGCAAGGGACAAAAATCAATGTGCTGGATACTCCCGGTATGGCAGACTATGGAGTGGAGGTGCAATCGTCATTGCGTGCCGCCGATGCAGTCGTCATGGTCTTAGGCGCCGCAACAGGCCTGCGATCAGAAATTGAACGGGTGTGGGACGTGGTACAAGAATACGAATTACCCTGCCTGATCTTTATCAATGAATTAGATAAAGAAGGAGCCGAATTCCAGGCCGTCTTGGAAGAATGTGAAAAAACCTTAGAACTGAAGGGCGTGCCGATCACGATACCGGCAAGGCAGGATGGCCAATTAACCGGAATCATTCATCTCCTATCGCGCCAGTTGATCACATCGAATGCCAACACACCAAAGATGCAACAGAGTGACATTGGCCAAGAATTTGAAGTGTTCGCCAATGAACAGCGTCGCCAACTCACCGAGTCGGTAGCGGAAACCAACGATCAACTCGTAGAAACCTATCTCACAGATGGAGAATTGTCGGATGAAGAATTAATCGATGGGTTGACCATGGGGACATTAGAACGAAAAATCGTCCCGGTTCTTTGCGGATCGGCGACCAGCCATGTCGGAATCGCCAGCCTCTTGGACGCCATCGTGCGATTTCTACCATCTCCGGAAGATTCTGCCAGCCTTCATCCTTTGAAAGGCATCGATCCGCAGTCAAAAGAAACCTGTGAGAGGCAACCGGATGCCCAAGCGCCATTCTCCGGGCTAGCGTTTAAAACCACGATCGATCCATTCATGGGACGCTTGACCTATGTGCGCGTGATGTCAGGAACTTTGCCGGCCGATTCCGGGTTTTTTAATACCTCTCGGCAAACCAAAGAAAAAGGCGGACATCTCTTCTTTTCAATCGGGAAAAAACACCAACCCGTCGATCAGGTTAGCGCGGGAGATATTGTCGCCATCGCCAAACTGAAAGATACGCAAACGGGCGACACTATTTGTGATGATAAACAGCCCATCGTCTATCCTGGGCTCACCATCTTGAAACCGGTCATGTCCTATGCTCTTGAGGTCAAAAGCAATAATGAAATCGACAAGGTCAGCCTGGGCCTCCATAAATTAGTCGAAGAAGATCCCTCGTTAGAATTTTTGCGAAACGACGAAACCAAGGAAATGCTGCTCAGCGGGGTCGGGCAAGTGCACATCGATGCCACCTTAGAAAAATTGCGCCGGAAATATGGAGTCGATGTCAATTTGCACATGCCCAAAGTCCCCTATAAAGAAACTATCCATCAGATGGCCCAAGCCCAGGGGAAATATAAAAAACAAACGGGCGGCCATGGGCAATTTGGCGATTGCTGGTTGGAGATCGCACCGTTGCCAAGGGGAAAAGGATTTGAATTCCACAATAAAATTGTCGGAGGAGCCATCCCGCGGAACTTTATTCCGGCAGTGGAAAAAGGCGTGCAAGAAGCCATGCAGCACGGTATCATCGCCGGCTTTCCCGTCGTGGACATACAAGTCACTGTGTACGATGGCTCACATCATCCCGTGGATTCGTCAGAAATGGCCTTCAAGGTTGCGGCCTCCATGGGATTCAAAAAAGCCATGGAATCCGCACAGGCCGGTTTATTAGAGCCAATCATGGCGGTGGCCGTCACCGTGCCCGATGATCTGGTTGGGACGGTGATAGGCGATCTCAACTCACGCCGCGGTCGAATTCAAGGGATGGATGCCAAGGGGCATAATGAAATCGTGAAAGCCCATGTGCCGTTAGCCGAAATGCTCACCTATGCGCCAACACTCACATCGCTGACGGCAGGCAAGGGCAGTTATCGCATGGAGTTCTTCGGCTACGAAGATGTGCCAAAAGAACTGGTTAGCCGAATTGTTGAAGAACACAAGAAAGAAGAACTGGCTTCCACGTCTTGAGGCTCGTGCGGCCACATTCATGAAAGCCGTGATATGGGGAGCCACGTTGTGGGGTGTAATCTTCACAGGATTCGCTTCGGCCAACGTGTTAAAAATTAAAGAAGCCGTGGAGCAGGCTCAATGCCGGAACTTAGCTTCCGCCTATGCCAAAGAACCCAATTCCTTAACCGTAACATCCATCGCACAATTACAAATTTGTCTGGGGCAAACGCTCCAAGCGAAAGGGGTGCCTGCCATCCCCAAAAAAGCTTTTGATATCCAAACTCCCCACCCGCTGACCAATAGCGTCGACACAACCCTACCGACACCACCAACCCCACCAACGCCCCCGCAGCCAATTAAAATTGAGTGAAAATAACCTTTAAATTCCCGTCCTACTAAAACGTCTCAGGGCACTGAAGGTAGGTGTAGACGTGAGCAATGGTGAATGAAGGCAGGTCAAATACCCCCAAACCGTCGCCTTAGATATCCTTCAGTTAATAGCCAAGCGAAGCAAAAGAAATTGTAAGTAATACTTAAATTTTTATTTTTTAAAAGGAACAAGGATTATGGATGTGACAGCAGTGGCAATTATGGTCAGTGGAATGTTTGTGGGATTGGGCGCCGCATTGACCGGTCTGGGTGGAGGATTCTTAATGGTCCCGCTGCTGCTCTTATATCTGGGCTTTACCGTACAGAAAGCCGTAGGCACATCCTTCGTGGGAATTTTGATGATTGCCCTTTCAGCCTTAGTGGCTAATGGAAGGATGGCAAATGTGGATTATAAATATGGTCTTTGGCTTGGCCTGGGCGGAATCATTGGGGCACAAATTGGAACCCGTCTTCTTGCAGATGTTCCCGCAGATCTCTTCAAAAAAATTTTTGCCCTGCTCCTCATCGTCATGGCCGTCTATCTCATGATGAAAAAGTGAACCTGGACTTCAGAAGCCATTGGACATGGACCCATTGCTAATAGGTCCAAAGAATGGAAACTTGTTATACATATCAAATTGTAAGATAAAAACCACATAAAAAGAGGTCAAGGAGATCGTTTTGACAAACACCGATTTTTTCAGCATATTGATACCGATTAATTGTCAAACGAAACACCATAAGAAAGTTGTGAGGAAAACATTATGGCGACTTGGCTCATTCCCGCCCTGAAGGCCGTGCTTCCCCATATCGGGACCATTATATCGGCTACCGCTCCAGCCTTTACCAAAAAATCAGCAGAAACTCCACCTGATGAAACAGCCCTGTGGCAGAAACAAATTAGTGAATTACAAACAGCTGCCTCGCAAAATGCCACTCATGTCAAAGAACTTGCCGAACAATTGCAACATACCGTAGCGGCAATCGAACAAACTGCCACCGTGGCAACGACCAACCATCAACGGGTCATGCACTTCAGTCTGGCCGCACTCTTATTATCGGGCATATCACTCGTGGCCGTCGTGCTCCATATAATCAATACTTAAGTTATCTCATTCGCCAATGATGGGAGGTGGTGTAGGGATAGGATGGAAATGATGTGTAATCAAAAAACTTATCTTTTTCCTCTAAATTTGAACTTGCAAGAAGTTTTTACATGTTACCGGAGGCAGCTTTCAGACAAATCTACCGAAAAATCCCCCACTTATTGCTGTTCACTGGAAGCTTAATAGAGAAAAATATCGCCAGTGTCTGGAGTGGTGCAAATTGCTCTTTAGACAGCACTGTAAGTACTCCGTTCGCTCTACAAATGGGACCAATATGTTCTCATAATCATCCTTTTAAGCGGTATAGAGAGGTGGCCGCGCTATGGATTTTGTATGTTCGGTTTCGCTTCAGGCTTTCGAGGCATGAAGGTTTTGGAGTCTTGGTGTAGTTGCAGTCGTCAGAATAGCCAACCCTTAGATTAAAGTACAGAATTTTTGTTGAGGAAGTTTTGTGGATTGAATGAGCCGAATCTCAGACAGGTCGTAAGAGGAGGGTTTTCTCATGAAAAAATAAAGATGGATGCCCGATTACTAATGTCGAGCATGACGGATGAGATAATGGGCAGAGAAGATGGATTGTTTTCTGTCAATGGCTGCGGGGTAGGTTTAATGACTGTCGGGGAGGGAACCAAGAGCATACAGTTGTCAGGCCTGGAAGTAATTGGCAGACATCTGAGTTGTCCTGAAATGGGAGGATAAGAGGGTTCCTGCCAGAAACATGCAGGAACGATGGAAGGGCTGGCGAAAAGATTCCTGCCACATACGCGCAGGAAGGACCGGAGGAGAAGCGTTATTGCTGGGTTTTGAGCACGATGAAAAAGGCGCGGGCTTTGCGGATGATACGGAGCAGTACGGTTTGGCCGGGTTTCACTTTTTCGAGCGCTTCGGAAAATTGCGCCACGCTTCTGACCGGCCGTCGATTCACCTCTGTAATGAAATCGCCTTCTTGAATGCCTTCCGAATGGGCCAGGCCACCGCGTTCCACTTTGGAGACGAGCACGCCAACAGTTTCTTTGAGTTCAAATTCTTCCGCCAACGCGGACGTTAGCGCCTGAACGTCCGAGCCCTAATTTCACTTCGGATTTTTGGTAGGGAAGTGAGGCCAAGTGTGGTTTTCTCCGGCCGCTCGGCCATGGGCACATGATAGAGCATTTCTTTCCCGTCCCGGAGCACCAGGATTTTGGCTTTTTCTCCCGGACCCACGCGCGCGACCAAACGCGACAATTGATTAGGGGAGTCTACCGGTTCGCCATCGACGGTTAAGATGATATCCCCTGGCTTGATGCCTGCGGCAAAGGCCGGATCGTTTTCGTAGACCTCGTTAATCAGGACCCCGTGACCTTCTTTAATGCCAAATTGTTTCGACAGTTCTTTGGTCAGGGCTTGAATGCCCACTCCCAGCCACCCTCGGACCACGCGCCCTTTGGAGACCAATTGATCAACGACACGGGAGACCATGTCGGCCGGGATGGAAAATCCAATACCTTGCGCCATATGAATAATAGCCGTATTGATCCCGATGACTTCACCACGAAGATTAAACAGGGGTCCACCGGAATTCCCCGGATTGATGGCCGCATCGGTTTGGATGAAATTTTCATATTTCGATAAATTTAAACGTTCCCTTCCAATTCCGCTGATGACGCCCAAGGTGACTGTCCGATCCAAGCCCATGGGATTTCCGACCGCCAAGACCCATTGACCGACTTTGAGAGCCGATGAATCTCCAAATTGTGCCGCCGGTAATTTGCGATCGGTTTCAATTTTTAGCACGGCAATATCCGTTTCCTTATCGCGTCCGATGATCCGGGCAATTTGATGCGTTTTATCCGAAAGGCGTACTTCGGCCTCCGTGGTATCTTCACCCACGACATGATTATTGGTCACAATAATGCCGTCTTCGCCCACGATGACTCCGGATCCGCTTCCTTGGGTGTAGGAGCCTCGTCGCTTAAACCCTTCTGAGGAGGTAATTTCCCGTATGGGCGTAATGTTTACGACCATCGGCGTGACGCGCTCGGCCAAGCTAGTAATGGTTAATTGAATCTCTTCCAGAGCTTGCAGGCCACGCAGTTCTTTATCTGTTGGCGTATACGACCAAGCCTGGAATGAAGGCAGAAGGCCATAGATCATTGAAAAAACTGTTATTTTTATAAAAAAATGCATAAGTTACTTCAAATATGTCAATGTCGCATAAGAAATATTATGTTAAATAGAAAAAAGTCTCATTTTGGCCTCAGTTCCCTTGAGCAGACGAGAAATATTTTCAGTATGCCCATACACAATAAGACCAAGAATACAGAAAGCAAAGACAATTAATTGTACGTCTTCGGCGAGAAAGTATGCAAAAACAGGAAAACTGACAAATGCACCCAAGGCTCCACCCGAAGAATATCGAAAAATAAGGACAGTGCCCACCCACACGCCAAATAAACACAGACCTAACATGGCTTGAATGCCTACAACGGCCCCCAAAGCTGTGGCCACACCCTTTCCTCCTTTAAACTTTAAAAATATGGAAAATATATGTCCCACCACCACAGCAAACCCCATTACCAAGACCCAGAAGACTGGAACCCCGAGGCTTTGACCTAAACCCGTGACCAACACACCCTTCCCAATATCGCCAACCAATGTCAGGAGGCCTGCTTTTTTTCCTGAAACCCGCAACACATTGGTAAAACCAATGTTTTTACTTCCAGCTGTCCGAGGATCCTGTTGTCCAAGAGCTTGGCTGACCAATAAACCAAAGGGAATCGACCCCAGCAAGTAGGCTGCGGCTATGGCGAGCATGTATACGAGCATGCTTGTTCGTCTTATACGAGAAAACTACCAGTATTGAGGACTGATTTTCTTTAAGATAAGGACGAGATATCTCCATCCTGACACCAGCGAAAACACTAACGCACCATACAGCAATAAGATTCCGGTTGATGAAAGCGCAACCTGCCAGGCCGGCCATGCCTCTTGAAAAATCAGGCACAGAATCCCACCAATTTGACCTACTACTTTAAATTTTCCCATCGAATCCGCTGGAACGATAAATCCTTCTTTTGCTGCCACTGCTCGAGCCCCCGTCACGATTAACTCTCTTGCAATCATCACGATGGCGAGCCAGACAGCTACCTGTTGAGCTTGAACCAACAAAATGAGCCCTGAAGCGACTAGCAATTTATCCGCAACCGGATCGAGCAATTTCCCAAGATTGGTGATCTGTCCACTGCGCCTGGCCAAATAGCCATCCAAAAAATCTGTGAGTGAAGCGGCTCCAAAGACCAACCCGGCCCATAACGCTCGTTCTGGTGTCGGTTCTACATACAACCAAACGAACACCGGGATGAGTAGAATGCGAAGAAAGGTAATGGAATTGGGAAGATTCAGGCTGGATGCCCCCTCTCCCATGTTGGGATTTCCGGTTTTTGACTTGAACGTGTCAGTTGGATGGATCATTTCTTACCTGTATTACGTGTACGGAAATTTTCAGGTTAATGGCGGAAAATCACCCTTTCCCGAAACCTCATAAATCGCTTGAAGCTGCACCAGCAATCCTCGCAGCTCATCTAACCGTACCATATTCGGGCCATCAGATAAGGCCTCTTCTGGCGTAGGATGGACCTCCATAAAGAAGCCATCACATCCGACAGCTGCCGCGGCTCTGGCTAAGGGAGCCACAAATTCCCGCTGTCCTGATGAGACCGTTCCTCCACCGCCAGGCAATTGCACGCTATGGGTCGCATCAAATATCACCGGATACCCGAACCCCCGCATCACAGGCAAAGACCGCATATCGACAACGAGATTTTGATACCCAAAACTGGCTCCTCGTTCCGTCAGGCAAATATTCGTAGTGCCGGCTTCTTCAAGTTTTTTCACGACGTTTCGCATATCCCATGGTGATAAAAATTGTCCTTTTTTGACATTCACTGCACAACCCGATTTGGCAGCAGCACAAAGAAGATCGGTTTGTCGACAAAGGAACGCGGGGATCTGCAATATATCGACTACTTCCGCAACCTTCGCTACATCCTGCACTTCATGAATATCGGTCAGAATTGGGACCCCGACTTCCTGCTTCACTTTATTCAGGATAGCTAATCCTTCGGCCAGTCCCAACCCTCGAAAGGAAGAAATGGATGTTCTGTTGGCCTTATCGTAAGAGGCTTTAAAAACGTAGGGAATTTGTAAATCTTGCGCAATTTTGGCAATGGCCGTGGCCGTTTTTAGAACGATCACTTCACTCTCGATGACACAGGGTCCTGCTATTAACACATGGGGTGAATCCCCCCCTACGGGAATGGAGCCAATCTTGACGAGGTTGGGGTGATCCATGGGCAACCTGATCGGTTAGGTGCCGAATTTTCGTTGAAGGGCAGCCCCAATGAACGCCGTAAATAACGGGTGAGGAGAACAGAGACGCGAATGAAATTCAGGGTGAAATTGGGTGCCCACAAACCAAGGATGACCTTGCAACTCGATAATCTCCACGAGTTTTCCATCTGGAGATGTCCCGCTAATGGTCAGTCCTTTTGCGGTTAAGGCATCACGGTAGTCATTATTAAATTCATAACGATGACGATGGCGTTCCTGAATATCCGACGCCTCATATGCGGTGGCAACCAGGGTATTGGGAACCAATCGGCATGGGAACGCGCCTAAACGCATCGTACCTCCCATATCTTGAATATCGTGCTGTTCTGGCAGCAAATCAATCACGGCATGCGGGGTCTCCGCATTAAATTCGGCACTATTGGCATGAGTCAATCCGGCAAGATTGCGGGCAATCTCAATCACGGCACATTGCATGCCCAGACAAATCCCCAAAAATGGAATACCTTTTTCTCGCACATACCGAATCGTTTCCACTTTTCCTTCAATACCACGAAGGCCAAACCCGCCCGGTATGAGCACGCCATCGACATCGGCAAGAAGCAGCTCAGGGCCCTGTTTTTCGATTTCTTCCGATTCCACCCAATGAATATTAATACTCGTCTCGTCTCGCAAACCGCCATGAACAAGCGCTTCCGATAGACTTTTATACGCCTCCGGAGATTTCGCATATTTTCCAACCATGGCGATGGTTACATCATGCCGAGGGCGTTTGATTTTTTGTACAAGGACATCCCAATCACGCAGGTTGGGCGGCCGAGTTTCAAGCCGGAGGCATCGCACAATGAGTTCATCCAATCCTTCTTTTCGTAAGACAATCGGTACTTCATAAATCGACTTTACATCTTTGGCGGTAATCACCGAGTCCTTATCGACATTACAGAACAACGCCATCTTATCTTTCACGTTGGGTGGCAGATACCGGTCGGTTCGACAAAGAAGAATATGGGGCTGAATCCCAATTTCTCGTAATTTATTGACAGAATGTTGCGTCGGCTTGGTTTTGAGTTCTCCTGCTGTAGGAATATACGGGACGAGCGTGAGGTGGATATAGAGAACATTTTCCCGACCAACATCATATGGCATTTGGCGAATGGCCTCTAAAAACGGCAAGCTTTCAATATCTCCTACCGTTCCGCCAATTTCTACGATAACCACATCCACATCATGGGCCACATCCATAATGTGCTGCTTGATGGCATCGGTAATATGCGGAACCACCTGCACCGTGGCTCCTAGGTACTCCCCTTTTCGTTCCTTTTGAATCACCGACTCATAGATCTTTCCCGTCGTACAATTATTTTCACGACTCAATTGAACCGTCGTAAACCGTTCATAATGCCCGAGATCCAAATCGGTTTCCGCCCCATCATCCGTCACATACACTTCTCCATGTTGATAGGGATTCATCGTACCGGGATCGACATTGATATAGGGATCGAGTTTTAAAAACGTAATGGTCATTCCCCGGCTTTCTAACAGATGCCCGATGGCTGCCGATGACAGCCCTTTCCCCAAGGAGGACACCACACCACCTGTGATAAAAATAAATTTACTCATCGTTCAACATTGACCTGACTGTTGATTCATAAAATTGAATTTCGTCTATGACTTCACCATATTTTTCTCATTCATTTCAAGCCTCTTGAACATTTACCTACGCACGCATCCTTTTTCTTATGATCCCCTCAAAAACGATTCAGCCATAGCCAAATCTTCGGGAGTATCGATACGAAGGGATTCGTGTAGCGTTTCCCATACCATGATAGGCATCCCATGTTCTAAGGCACGAAGTTGTTCTAATTTTTCGGCTTCTTCAAGATGCCCGCTGGGGAGTTGGCTAAATTGCTGCAAGGCGGCTTTTTGGAAGATATAGATTCCTAGATGCATCCACGCAATATTTTCAATTCCCTCAGGAATACCATCACGCCAACAAGGAACTGGACTGCGTGAAAAATACAGCGCTCGTCCCTTATGATCTGTGACGACTTTAACGATGGAGGGATTAGTTCGATCTTCTTCATGACCAAGCTTTCGTTTTAATGTCGCCATGCCCACTTCGGAATGGAGAAATGGCTGAATGAGATCACTGAGCAACTCAGAGTGAAGAAGAACTTCATCTGCCTGCAAATTCACCACAATGTCATTGACCAATCGATTGGCAACTTTCGCTACCCGGTCCGTACCCGTTCGGCAAGGATCGACGACCAGACAACCTTCCCCCCCAAAATTTTTTACTGCCTGAAGAATATCCTCATGATCCGTAATAACTAAAATTTGGTTTACAAGGGGGACATGTTTGACGGCCTCATAGACATGCTGGATTAATGGTTTCCCAGCCAAATTCGCAAGAGGCTTTCCTGGAAATCTAGATGACCCCTGACGAGCTGGAATACACACGCTCACCATGGCATTAACCGAAATCGTGTGTTAAGACATGTTGCAATTGTGTACGAGTCACAGTTGCCGTCCCTACCAAACCAACCACAATTCCCGCCGCATGATTGGCCAATATGGCTGCATCAGAAATAGGGGCTTTGGCACTTAGGGCTAGCGCCAAGGTACTCACCACGGTATCGCCTGCACCGGTGACATCATACACTTGGCGCGCCACAGCAGGAATGGTCCAAGAGCATCCATTTTGTTCAAAGATACTCATCCCCTCTTCTCCCCTCGTAACCACCACAGCTTGACAGCGTAAGCGTCGTTGAAGCTCAGTGCCGATTTGATGAATTGGGATCGTTTGAGGGTCAAGAAACCCAGCTCCGTGTTTGGCTTCTAGATAGTTGGGAGTAATCACGGTCACACCCGCATAATACGGCATATGCTCCACTTTGGGATCAACGATGATGGGGACTCCATGGGCAAGAGCTCGTTTTTGAATCTGTTGCATGAGCGCTTCTGTAATAAGCCCTTTGGCATAATCGGAAATTACGATACAAGACAGATTTGGAAGTCGGGAACCCACATACCGAAGAATCTTTCGTTCAAGAGATTTCGAGACAGGCTCTCGTTCCTCTACATCAAATCGAACGATTTGTTGATTGTGAGCGATGACTCTGGTTTTTTTGATCGTGGGACGACTGTTATCGAGAAAGATTCCTCCAGATTGGTTGGAATCCCGACGAACATCCTTGAGAATGTGTTTCCCATAGGAATCATCCCCAACCACCCCACAAAGTTCCACCTGCCCGCCCAAGGTCGAGATATTATGATACACATTGGCTGCCCCACCCAGTCGATACGATTCGGAATTCACATGCACGACCGGCACAGGGGCTTCAGGAGAGACCCGGTTGACCCTTCCCCAAATATAATGATCTAAAATGAGGTCGCCGACTACCAAAATTTTTGTTTTAGAAAAGCGACGAAGGTAGGTCTTGCATTGCTGAGCAGAGATGGCTGGAACAGAGGAAAGCATATTTATGCAGTCGGATAATCAGAGCAACCAAAGACTATCAATGGCGGGAGGTCGTGGATTAATTGATGCTTTTTCCAATTCGATCCCATCGAACCCAGTCAGTCCATGATCCCTGCCCATTCCATGACCAATACACTAAAAAGGCACGCCCTTTAATTTTATTCATTTTCACAAATCCCCAAAACCGGCTATCCAAACTTTGATCCCGATTATCACCCATCACAAAGTATGAGTCGTCCGGAACTGTAATGGGCCCAAAATTATCTCGCGGGTTAATTCGGCCATCAATAATGCCTGGATCGACTCGTTGGGTAAACGCGGCATCCATTAAGGGCTTCCCATTGACCATCACCTTTTTATTATGAATTTCGATAACATCACCAGGCGTACCAATAACCCGTTTAATGAAATCCTTGTTTTCATCTTCCGGATAGCGAAAGACAATCACATCTCCCTGTTGTGGAGGGTCGAAGTCCATCACAATCGTGGAGGAATAACAGGTGACCGGAGGGAATGCCACTTCAAATTCACAGTCTTTAGGCAATTGAAAACCATACGCGAGTTTTGAAACCAGGATATGGTCTCCTATCAACAAGGTCGGGATCATGGAGCCTGAAGGGATTTTAAAGGCTTGAACCACAAAAACCCTAATGGTCAAAGCTAAAAGAATCGCGATAATTAGAGCCTCAGCATATTCACGAATGATCGATTTTGTCTTAGGAGCAGTGGTGGTCTTGTCCGCCGAGACGGAGTCAGACTTTTCGAGACTGGTTTCAGAAGAATCGGAAGTGTGCGGATCTTGAGACGACATCAGAATTTCAACTTGGGTCTGTTTTGAGGATGGCTAAAAAGGCCTCTTGCGGGACTTCTACCCGACCGATTTGTTTCATGCGCTTTTTCCCTTCTTTTTGCTTCTCCCATAATTTTCGCTTTCGGGAAATATCGCCACCATAACATTTGGCGGTCACATTTTTCTTTATGGCCCCAATCGTTTCCCTGGCGATGACTCGTTTCCCGATTGCCGCCTGTATCGCAATTTCAAACATTTGTTTAGGAATGAGTTCTTTCATTTTTTCAGCTAATTGACGTCCTCGACTGAGCACTTTGTCCTTATGGGCAATGATCGATAAGGCATCAACTGTTTCGCCATTAAGAAGCAAATCCAGCTTCTCTAAATCCGATTTTCGATAACCCAGCAATTCATAATCCAGGGAGGCGTAGCCTTGGGTTCGAGATTTCAAGCGATCATAAAAGTCTAACACAATTTCATTTAAAGGGAGTTCATAAATTAACATGGCCCGTGTGGGATCTAAGTAATTCAACCCTACTTGAACGCCACGCCGCTCTTGGCATAATTGGAGAATGCTCCCAATGAACCGTTCGGGTACGATGATAGTGGCCTTGATAAATGGTTCTTCAATATAGGCAATCTTGGACGGATCAGGAAGCTTGGAGGGATTATCGATGTCAATAATATCCCCAGTCGTCGAAAACACACGGTACACTACCGTCGGCGCGGTACTGATCAAATCCAGGCCATATTCACGCTCCAAGCGTTCCCGGATTATTTCCATATGAAGTAACCCCAAAAACCCACACCGAAACCCGAATCCCAAGGCCAGTGAGGTTTCTGGCTCATAACCGAAAGAGGCATCATTGAGTTGTAATTTTTCCAACGAGTCGCGAAGATCTTCAAATTTGGATGTATCAGTAGTATAGAGACCGCAAAACACCACCGGCTTGACATCTCGATAACCGGGCAATGCTTCAGGGGTGGGACGTTTAGCCTCGGTAATCGTATCACCAATCTTCGTATCGGATAGCTCTTTCATTCCTGCACAAATATACCCAACTTCCCCAGGTCCAAGTTGGGAAACTTTGGTACGTTTGGGTAAAAACTTCCCTACCTCCAACACTTCAAAATCCTGTCCAGATGACATCATTTTGATCATCATATTTGGACGGATGATTCCATCCATAATCCGGATAAGCACAATAGCGCCTTGGTAATTATCAAACCAGGAATCAAAGATTAAGGCCTTGAGCGGTTTATCCGGTGAGCCTGTTGGGGCCGGAATGATATCTACCAATCCTTCAAGAACCTCTTGAACTCCTCGCCCGTCTTTCGCACTTACGAGAAAGGCTTCCTGTTCCGTCAGACCCAAGACATCACGAATCTGCGTTTTCACGCCTTCCACATCTGCACTGGCTAGATCGATTTTATTGATGACGGGAATAATGACTAAATCGTTGGCAATCGCTAAATACGCATTGGCGATGGTCTGCGCTTCAACCCCTTGCGTCGCATCAACCAATAAAAGAGCACCTTCACAGGCGGCTAGACTCCGGGATACTTCATAGGCAAAATCAACATGCCCGGGGGTGTCGATCAGATTGAAAAGATACTGTTCTCCTTTGGATGAGCGAAATTGAGTGGTCACAGCATGGGCTTTTATGGTAATTCCCCGTTCACGCTCTAAATCCATATCATCGAGATATTGAGAGCGAAATTCACGTTGGGAGACCGCCCCCGTCATTTCCAAGAACCGATCGGCTAAGGTCGATTTGCCGTGATCAATGTGGGCAATAATAGAAAAATTTCGTATGTGAGTCTGCGGGAAGGTCTTATACATGCGGAGTGTCCGTGATTGTAGTGAGGCCCTAAAAGGTTGTCAAAATTTATCCGAATTCTCTTTATGATTGAGTGATTGATTTTCAATATGCCGAAAAAAAACGCTCCGTCAATAAATCAACTGCAAAAGGATGCCCGCTCCTACATCTGGCACCCATTTACACCGATGCAAGAATGGGAGCAGCACCCCCCTCTCATTATCACCAGAGGAAAAGGGACTTTTCTCTATGATATAGACGGAAATGCCTACTTAGATGGCACCGCATCGATTTGGGTTAATCTTCATGGCCATCGACATCCCACGATCGATCGGGCCATTCGCCATCAACTGACTCGTATCGCCCATAGCACGCTTTTGGGTTTGTCTCATCCTTTGGCCATTCAACTGGCCAAGGCCTTAGTTCGACTCGCTCCCACAGGGTTGGAAAAAGTCTTTTTCTCAGACAATGGATCAACCGCTGTCGAGATTGCACTCAAAATGGCTGTTCAATATTGGCGGCAGTGCTCTTCGCCTCAACCACGAAAAACACAGTTTATCCATCTTGGCTTGGCCTATCATGGCGATACCGTGGGAGGAATGAGTCTCAGTGGCATTGACTTATTCCAAAAACCCTTTTCTTCTTTACTCTTTCCCGGTCGCCACACGATAGATGCGCCCTACTGTTACCGTTGTCCTCTTGCTTTAGAATTTCCTCAATGCCATATCGCTTGTCTCGAACCCCTCGAGACTCTTCTTCAAAAAAATCATGCGGAAATTGCCGGAGTCATTGTAGAACCCATGGTCCAAGGCGTAGCAGGCCTTATTCCCTCCCCTCCAGGGTATCTCAAACGTCTTCGAAACCTGTGTCGACAATATCATGTGTTATTGATTGCCGATGAAGTGGCCACAGGATTTGGCCGAACCGGGCGAATGTTTGCCTGTGAACATGAATCGGTGAGTCCTGATATTATGGCCATTGCCAAAGGGTTGACCGGTGGCTATCTTCCGTTGGCGGCTACCTTGGTCACTCAAAAAATCTATTCCGCCTTTTTAGGTGCCCCCCATGAAGGTAAAACTTTTTTTCACGGTCATAGTTACACTGGAAATCCATTAGGATGTGCGGCAGCGCTAGCCAATCTCTCCATTTTTCGATCTGAACGAACCTTAACTCGCATTCAACATCGCACCCCAAAACTTTCAGCTCTTCTCCAAGCTCTTGCAAAGGATCCCTGGGTAGGAGATATCCGACAATGCGGATATATGGTGGGCATTGAATTAGTTCAAGAACAACACAGCAAAAAACCGTTTTCCCTACAAGATCGTATTGGACATCACGTAGGATTGGCTGCCAGAACCTTAGGCCTTCTCATTCGACCTATTGGCAATACCCTGATTCTCATGCCACCCCTTTCCGCCACATTACAGGAATTAAAGCAAATGATTAACATCATTCAAATGGCTATTTCCGTTGTTCGCGCATCCCAAAGTGCCAAGTAGCCTGATTCCCTACCAACCTTTCGTGATTTCGTGTCGGACAAGCTCCGAGAAAGGAACAACAGTATTGCCAGTTCCACCCTTTGCTGGGGTTCAGTTCAACAGACCAGAACATTCTGGCTTGCGAGGCAATGCGCATAGGCTGCTCATGGAACTGACGACATTTCAACATCTCTGGCCGATCGATTTGAGCAGGAAATCTGAAAGGCAGGGATACTTAGAGGTTCTTTTCGGTCATTAGGATTCTAAGAAATGTTTGCACGTTAAATTAAATCTACCTGTTGGCCCACGTGCAATCCACAGCGATCAACAGCGCGACCTTGTTTTACAAAAATTTCAAGATGCCCATTGCTATTGATTAAGAGTTCCGGAAGACCTGTGGCCCCTTCACCATAATACGATTTTATTCCCTGAATGGTGAGATCTCCTACCCGGAGCCCTGTACAGGCTTGTTTGGTAACCGACTGAAAGGTCTCCATTTCAGTCGGTGTAATATTCGTAATAGCATTCCCAAAATGATCAATATAAACAATACTTCCCTGAAGGACCTGTTGATTCATTTGAGGGCTGTTGTCCGAAAGAGTCACATAATCATAAATTAACCGTCCGTAAGAACCGGGGTTTTGTCCCTTGGTTAACCAAGCCGCAGAGGGCGCAAACAAATCTCGCCCATCAAATGTCGACCCATCCGCGTCTAATCGATATTGTTTATTTTCTATGACTCGAACTTCCAAAGACGTCTCATCTTTGAAGACATGACTCAATACGCCATTGTCGGGTGCGATGAAAAAATAGCGTGAAGAGGACACGAGCAATGCCCGTCGTTCACTTCCAACATCTGGATCGACCACGACGACATGAACCGTTCCGTCTGGATAATATTGATAACAGGACTTGAGGAAAAAGGCGGCTTGTTCAATTCCATGTGGGGGAATGCGGTGACTGAGATCAACCGAACGAATTTGGGAATTAATCCCCAACATGACGCCTTTCATGCTGGGGACATAATAATCCGTATCACCAAAATCGGTTAAAAGTGTGACGAGGGAAATTGCTGATGGCATTAGGACTGTTCCTCAAAACAAATGGATTGAATTTCATATTCAATCATCCCGGCCGGGCGATGCACTTCGACAATGTCGCCAACCCGGTGGCCAATCAATGCTCGACCGATTGGCGATTGCACCGAAATTGATCCGTTTTTTAAGTCCGCTTCATCTTGTCCAACCAAGGTGTACCGCTTTTCTTCCTGGGTCTCCATATTCAATAACGATACAGTCACCCCAAACACGACTGTCTCGCTATCCCCACTAGCGATTTCCACCACTTGGGCACTTCCTAGTTTATGTTCTATTTCGGCCATTCGCGTGTCAATGAACTGTTGGTGCTCTTTCGCGGCTTTATACTCAGCATTTTCTTTCAAATCACCGTGCTCGCGCGCTTCGGTAATCGCCTGAATGACTTTAGGTCTTTCCTCACGCCGCAGCCGGGTGAGTTCGTCTTGAAGCGCATCATACCCTTTCTTGGTCATCGGAATTTTCATACGACAGCACTCCACCTCATTTTCATGAATGCCCCACTCCCACAGGTCGGTTGAGAGTACATTTAAGCAGATCCTTGATGATACTCTTGCAAACTTTTAACAGACAAGGACGTTTGTTTCATGGCTTCAATTCCTAATACCGCAGCTTGGGCGCCTTGCATAGTGGTAAAATACGGTATGCCACCAAAAACCGCAGCTGTTCGAATCGACGCCGAATCTTCTTGTGAAGGCTTGTCCCCTACGGTATTGATGACTATCGCCAATTCCTTGTTTTTCAGCAAATCTCCAATATGCGGGCGTCCTTCCTTTACCTTGTTGACGGTCTGTACTGCAAGTCCATGTTTCCGAATAAATTCGGCGGTCCCTTTTGTTGCTTTGAGGGAAAACCCCAGATTCGAGAGACGTCGAGCAAGCCCTAATGCTGATCCTTTGTCCGCATCTTTTACACTTAAAAGGGCCACACCGTGCAATGGCATTGGTAACCCAGTTGCCGCTTGGGATTTCGCAAATGCCCAACCAAAATTTTTATCAATTCCCATGACCTCCCCAGTAGAACGCATTTCCGGACCTAATAAGACATCAGAAACTCCCAGTTTAGTAAAAGGGAAAACAGCCTCTTTTATAGCGATATGTGCACAATGAGGGACATCAAGAAAATCAAGATCTTTCAGCGTTCGTCCGGCCATAACCTTCATCGCTAACTTTGCTAAGGGCACTCCAATGGTTTTACTGACAAATGGGATCGTCCGAGATGCCCGAGGGTTCACTTCTAGAATATAGACTTGGTCATCCTTCACCGCAAATTGAATATTCATAAGGCCGACGACTTGGAGTTCTTTGGCTAACTGGATCGTCTGAGTCGTGATATTTTGAATAATTGATTGGGACAGAGAATGTGGAGGCAGTGAACAGGCCGAATCGCCGGAATGGATCCCTGCCATTTCTACATGTTCCATGATTCCGGCCACCACCACATCCACGCCATCTGAAATCGCATCCACATCGACTTCTATGGCATCCTCTAAGTAATCATCAACTAGTAACGGATGGGATCCCAAATCAAAGCCGGTTTTTTTCAGGTAGCTATCCAACGAGTCCGCATCGTAAATAATCTGCATAGCCCGACCACCTAACACATACGAAGGCCGCACCATCACGGGATAGCCGATATTAACGGCTATGATGTGCGCCTCATGCTCAGAACGGGCCGTCCCATTTTGAGGCTGTTTTAAGCCCAACTCCGTTAACATATCACTGAACCGTTTCCGATCTTCCGCACGGTCAATGGCATCTGGTTGAGTCCCGATCACAGCCACTCCTTCTTGGGCTAAAGGGACTGCCAGTTTAAGCGGCGTCTGTCCTCCAAATTGGACTACGATTCCTTCTGGTTGTTCAGTGCGAATAATACGTAGGACTTCTTCTTTCGTTAACGGTTCAAAGTACAAGCGATCAGATATATCATAATCGGTACTGACGGTTTCCGGATTACAATTGACCATAATGGTCTCGATACCTTCTTCCCGCAATGCCATAGCTGCATGAACACAACAATAATCAAATTCAATGCCTTGCCCTATCCGGTTAGGACCTCCACCCAAAATCATGATTTTTCGCAACTGACTGGGCCGTGCTTCACATTGAGTCCCGAACGAAGAATACAAATAAGGCGTATGGGCTTCGAACTCTCCCCCACAAGTATCAACCCGTTTAAAGATGGTCGAAGAACGGTTCGTCTCATGTTCGCGCGCATGACGAATCCAATCTTCACCACGTCCGATCAGCTGCCCCAATCTGTTATCGGCAAACCCCAGCTTTTTTGCCCTAAACAACAAAGAAACAAGTTCGCAAGGGAATTCACCCGTCGACTGACTTTTTGGCTCTTTGCTCAGAACTGACTGACAAGCTTTGACCCATTCCGTTTCAAATGCGATTATTTGCTGGATTTCATCTAAAAACCAGGGATCGATCTTTGTGCGATCATGCACCTCTTCAACCGACATTCCGATTCTAAAAGCATCTGCAACGTGCCAGAGTCGGTCAGCAGTGGGTGTTCTCAGATCAATTTGTATCCGATCCCAGAGAGGAGTTGTTGAAGAATATGACCCTTGCTTCCCCTCCAACCCATGTAGGGATATCAAGCCAAAGCGATCGGTTTCAAGCGATCGTATGGCCTTTTGCAACGCTTCTTTAAAGGTACCTCCCAGAGCCATCGCTTCACCGACCGATTTCATATGGGTCGTCAACGTGCGATCAATTCCATCAAATTTTTCAAAGGTGAATCGAGGAATTTTGACGACCACATAATCGATGGTAGGCTCGAAACAGGCTTGAGTCACTTGAGTGATATCATTCGGAATTTCATCCAGGGTATAGCCCACCGCCAGTTTTGCCGCAATTTTCGCGATCGGGAATCCAGTGGCCTTTGAGGCCAAAGCCGAACTCCGAGACACCCGAGGGTTCATTTCGATCACGATGAGTTCTCCGTTCTCCGGATTTACTGCAAATTGAATATTGGATCCTCCGGTTTCCACGCCAATCTCTCGAATGATCCGTATCGCCGCATCGCGCATGGCTTGATATTCTTTATCCGATAACGTCATCGCGGGGGCGACAGTAATGCTGTCTCCAGTATGCACGCCCATGGGATCGACATTTTCAATGGGGCAGATAATGACTACATTGTCTTTGGAATCCCGCATCACTTCTAATTCATATTCCTTCCAGCCAAGCAAGGATTTTTCAACCAGCACCTGATTGACAGGACTAGTGGCTAACGCCCAATCGATATACCGATCAAATTCCTCTCGATTATAGGCAATGTTCCCACCTGCGCCCCCCAGGGTAAAGGAAGGACGGACAATGGCAGGAAATCCAATCTCTTCCATAAGCTCTAACGCTTCTTCCCGTGAGTAAACCGAGCCGCTGGCAGCCGTTTTTAGCCCGATGCGATCAATGGCTTGTTTAAAGAGATCACGATCTTCTGCCTTTTGGATGGAGTCATAAGACGCCCCTATTAAAGAGATGCCATACTTTTCCAATATCCCCTGTTTAGCCAGCTCTACCGTGACATTCAATGCGGTTTGTCCACCCATGGTGGGTAAAAGCGCATCGGGTCGTTCACGTTCCAAGATGCCCTTTACCACTTCCACCGTGATGGGTTCCACATAGGTCCGATCGGCTAGGTCGGGATCGGTCATTATGGTGGCAGGATTACTATTCAATAAGACAACCTCGTAACCTTCTTCTTTGAGTGCCCGACAAGCCTGAGTTCCAGAATAATCGAACTCACAAGCCTGTCCGATGACTATGGGACCTGACCCGATTAGAAAGATTCGTGTAATATCATTTCGACGTGGCATACCGAATTCTCAGGCTACACACCTCAGTTTTTAAGGAAGAGGGACTTTTGGAGTGCCGGTGGTCGAAGGCGATGAGGCCGGCCGAAAAAATCTCATGGCTTGTGGTATCCAGGCTTCAATTTGATTGATACGTGTTACGTCCGATGGATGAGTGGATAAAAATTCTGGAACCGCATTTTGACTGCGAAAACAAAATTTTCCGATCATTTTTCTTGGACATCCGCTCATGCGTTCCCAAAAGGGAACCGCTTCCTTGGGGTCATAACCAGCTTTGGCCATTAATTGCAACCCGATAAAATCGGCTTCAGTTTCCTGCTCACGAGAATTAGGCAAGGCCACACCCACCCCATAGGCACTCATCGCTCCAATTGCCACTCCTGGATCAATTCCACCTGCCGCGGCTCCCGCCAGGGCGCCCAATTGACCAATTTGCTCAAGGATGCCTCGGCTATACCGTTCAGCCCCATGCCGCTGAAGAGCATGTGCCACCTCATGCGCCATCACCGTCGCCAAGCCAGCTTCAGTTTCCGTGTATTTCAAGATTCCTGTAAACACGGCGACTTTTCCCCCGGGCAACGCAAAGGCATTCACCTGTTCATCATCTTCAATAACCGCAAATTCCCAATGATACTCCGGCTTATTCGCCCCTTTGGCGATCCGTTGCCCAACCCGATTGACCATCAGGGTAATTTCAGGATTCTGGCTGAGACGCGCATTTTTCAGAACTTCCCGAAAGGCGGAGAGACCTAAGGCAATTTCTTTTTCTTCGGAAATATATATTAATTGATCGCGCGCGGTACCGGGAGCTTTTTGACATCCCAGGGCTAGTACACACAACAGAGCAAGACAGACAACCCTGTACGATCTTTTAGCACCAAACCCCATTCTTCGACCTTCTAGAAAAGAGTTTATTTCACATTTCCTTGTCATTACGGAATCCACATATACATCATATGAGGAGTCCCATTCTGCAATGCTCCCATCACCGTATGGACATTAATTTGAGGAAATCCCAAAGGCCCTAACTTCGGCGCCTCAAAATGAGAATAAATATTCTGATGTGTCTCAGAACTACTTCGAGTATACGTCACCACCTGTGCCTCGGTTACCTTCGCCATTTTTTTTGCTTGTTCAATGGCATCATCGAGATAACCAATTTCATCGATGAGCCCTTCGGCTTTGGCAATATCAGCAGTGTAAATTC
The DNA here is from genome assembly GCA_965223185.1 of Nitrospirales bacterium. Taxonomy (GTDB): domain Bacteria; phylum Nitrospirota; class Nitrospiria; order Nitrospirales; family UBA8639; genus Nitrospira_E. Next base: position 3,249,018 of record OZ244988.1, read on the forward strand.
GCCCATCGGCCAATTGCCGAATTTTAGCCTTATTCAGATTGGGGCGACCTTTTTCCACTGTCGTAAGAAATTGCGCAAACAGGCGATCTATCACGTCTTGAAAAATGGCGCGTTCTTCATCTTTCATAGCCCTGAAGGGAGATCCCATGGATTTTTTGGGACCAGAGACAATGGCCGTGGGTTCAATGCCGATTTTCTCCAAGAGTCCCTGTCCATTTAACGTGAGCATGATGACACCAATACTTCCGGTAATCGTGGAAGGATGGGCAATAATATAGTCAGAAGCCATGGCGACGTAATACCCGCCAGAGGTACTGATATCCATCATGGCGGTAATTATGGGAACTTGTCGCTTCTTTTTAAATTCCTCTAATTCGTGATACAGAATATCGGATGAGGTTACAGTACCTCCAGGCGTATTGATACGAAGGATAAGGGCCTTAATCCGTTCATCTTTCTCTGCTTTCGTTAATTCTTCTTTAAGCCGGGCAGGCAGGCTTGGCTCTGGAAATATTCCATCAGCTTTACCGGTCGTGAGTGCCCCGGAAATGTCAATGAGAAGTATTTTATCGGCACCTTCTCCGGATAACGTTCGTTCCTCTAATCTTTTACCCATCCCCGAAAACACATCCACATGAATGCATCCATTTAATAACAGAAGCAAGAGGAGAGCCCAACTCATTTTATAACCCATGCCTCACCCTTTCATCATGTCGATAAATTGTTGAAACAGATAGGACGAGTCATGGGGACCTGGAGAAGCCTCTGGATGATACTGGACCGAAAGAATTGGGCTATCCAGCCCGACCATCCCTTCACAACATCCATCATTGAGACTTCGGTGGGTCACTTCCATCCTACCAATGGCGGTGTCAACATATTGAGTTGTCCGGTAGCCTTCATCTTGTTCTTGGTGCGGCAGATGAACGGCAAAGTTATGGTTTTGAGAGGTAATTTCTATTTTTCTCGTCCGAAGGTCCATGACCGGATGATTGGCGCCATGATGCCCAAACGGTAATTTATGCGTACTCAGACCTAAAGCCAGCCCCAAAATTTGATGTCCTAAACAAATGCCAAAAATGGGTTTCCAGTCAAGTAAGGCTGTCACCGTTTCCACGGCATATGGAACACCTTCTGGATCTCCAGGACCATTCGATAAAAATAAGCCGTCCGGCCTCAATTTTCGAATGTCGTCGGGCCGTGTGGAAGCCGGGACGACTTGGACTTCACATCCAACATCGACCAACCTTCGTAAGATGTGGTGTTTCACGCCAAAATCCATAACCACCACCTTAAAGGAGGATGCGGGTCTGGCCTGATCAAATGGAGAAAGATTCATTCCATCGGAACCGAGAAGCAGGCTTTCTTGTGTCCATGAATAAGGAGAGGGGCATGTCACCTCTTGCACCAAATCTCTCCCAACAATGGAAGGAGCAACTTCGGCTTTCCCACAAAGAACGCGTTCGTCCAGTTCAATATGCGAGATGACTCCCATTTGAGATCCTTTTTCCCTGAGATGACTAGTCAAGGCACGGGTATCGATCCCCTGAATTCCTACGATTTTATGGTGTAACAAATATTCTTCCAGTGATTGACTCCCACGCCAATTACTCACGCGTTGAGAAGCTTCTCGTACAATATACCCTTCGGCCCAGACCTTATGAGATTCATTATCCTCTGACGTCACACCATAATTTCCAATTTGCGTACAGGTCATCAAGACAATTTGGCCTTTATAAGACGGATCCGTCAAAATCTCTTGGTATCCAGTCATAGCGGTATTAAAGACCACCTCCCCGACCGTTTCCCCTTCAAAGCCAAGGGCTTCTCCTTGAAAGACCGTGCCATCGGCTAAAGCTAAGACTGCTGGTTTCATCTGCGTACGTGTCGCCTCATTTTTTCATTCACCTAGGAAACCCCTTCAATGAGTTTCGGCTAATCGATGAAATAATGTTTTCCGTAATTTGAGAATAAATAATGAAAAAGCCAAGCCAACATTAATTAAATGTAAAGCCCGAACGATCATATGAAGGCGAAAGAATTGGGCATAGGCCGATTCTTTGTCTTCTTGTGATATGGCTTCGAATGCCGCCTCCTGCAATGCAATGGCTTGAGGCCCCAAAATCCCTAAAATTCCAATCGTCACGAACAACATACCGCCCAGAAGCCACCATTCCCCGGTGGTAACGGAAAACAGGATTAAAGGATCACGCCCATGCGCACGAAATCGCAGGAAGGCCAGGAGGCCCAAGACACTTAAAATGGCCAAGTTCAAGTAGCCATAATTATCAAACACCCGACGTAAAAATCGTCCAGCAGGTTCCATCCCGAACGAATTAAAGACTGCTGGTATCACCACAGCAATAATGATCAGCAACCCACCCACCCAAAGAGATAAGGCAAAAATTTCAATAAAAAATCCAATCATGCTCCAATTCACACGCTTCTTTTCCATGCCCTACCGTGCATCATAGACCAATCGGCCATCTACCAAGGTCATTTTGACTCTTCCTTTGACCTTTTTACCTCCAAAAGGCGTATTGCGGCTCTTGGAATAAAACTGTTCGGGGTCGACCACCCATTCTTCCTCAGGATCAAATATCACAATATCCGCTCGGCTGCCCGGAGTCAGAGAGCCGGCCGGCAGATGAAATAATTGAGCGGGAGCGCGCGTCAATTTATTAAGGACCTGCTCCAGAGACAAGATGCCCTCCTGAACTAGGTCAAGAGTCAAGGGTAAAGCGGTTTCAAACCCGACAATCCCAAATGGTGCGGTATCGAATTCCAATTGCTTTTCTTGAAGGGCGTGAGGAGCATGGTCGGTCGCAATGACATCAATCGTCCCATCCAATAACCCTTGCCTCAGCGCCACCATATCTTCATGAGTTCGGAGTGGCGGATTCATTTTTGCATTGGCCTTGTACCCACGAACCGCTTCTTCGGTAATAGAAAAATGGTGGGGACAGACTTCGGCACTCACTGGTAGCCCCTGGCCTTTGGCATGACGAACCAGTTCAACCGAGCGTGCGGTACTTAAATGCGCTAAATGGACAGACACCCCAGTCAAGTCCGCCAAGGCAAGGTTCCTAGCGACCATCACTTCCTCAGAGGCATCAGGAATCCCTGGCATACCCAACTCGGTTGAAACTACCCCCTCGTTCATACACCCGCCATCGGTCAAATGTAAGTCTTCACAGTGATCCACCACCGGAATGCCAAAAGCTTTGGCATATTCCAAGGCACGACGCATCACTAAACTATTCATCACGGGGCGGCCATCATCAGAAATCGCCACGCAACCCGCTTCAACCAGTTCTCCGATATTCGCCAACTCTTCACCATCGGAATTCTTTGTAATCGCCCCTATCGGATACACTCTTGCCTTTCCGGCCTCTTTGGCTTTAGTCAACATAAACTGCGTAATCGCAGCATTATCATTCACGGGTTGGGTGTTTGGCATGGCACAAATAGAGGTAAACCCTCCAGCCACAGCGGAGGAAGATCCAGTTTGAATGGTTTCCTTATATTCAAAACCCGGCTCTCGTAAATGGCAATGTAGATCCACAAAACCAGGGGCCACGATCCATCCGCTGGCATCAAGAATTATGACAGAAGTATCCTGCTGCGATATCTGTTTCAATGGATAGCCGATTTCCACAATTTCTCCATTCTGGATCAGCACATCGGCTCGTCCATTTATTTGACCCGGATCAATGACCAATCCGCCTTGAATACAGATAGGAAGACCTTCATGTCGATTCGATAGTATGTTACTCATTTTTCCTTTCCCAAAAAATTAAGCCGTTCCCGATAATAAATACATTAAAGCCATCCGGATGGACACTCCATTACTGACTTGATCGAGAATGACCGCAGCAGCACTATCGGCCACCGTCGGTGAAATTTCAACTCCGCGATTCAATGGGCCAGGATGCATGACTATCGCATCGGTTTTGGCCAATCGAAGGCGTTCTGGAGTTAAACAAAATAAAGTGGCATATTCCCGGATACTCGGAAGCAACGCCCTCCCAAGCCGTTCACGTTGCAACCGCAGCATCATTATCACATCTGCACCCACCAAAGCTTCATCGAATCGATAAAAGACTTTGCCGCCCAACCGTTCCACCTCCAACGGCAGCATGGTCGGGGGCGCCACAATCCTGACATCGGCTCCGAGTTTCGTTAAGGCGGCAATATTGGATCGTGCTACACGGCTATGGGCGACGTCGCCTACAATGACCACTGTCAGCCCAAGGATTTGTTTCTTTTTTTCTTGAATGGTAAAGACATCTAAGAGAGCCTGTGTAGGATGCTCATGCCATCCATCCCCAGCATTAATGACCGACGATCGGACAAAACGAGCTAAATGTTCCGCCGCACCGGGAGAGGAATGCCGAAGAACGATTATATCCGCCTGCATTGATTCGATATTGCGGGCCGTATCGATGAGAGTTTCCCCTTTCACCACACTACTTGTGGAAGGAGAAAAATTTATCACATCGGCGCTCAACCTCTTAGCTGCTAACTCAAATGAGGTTCGGGTCCGGGTGCTTGGTTCAAAGAACAGGTTGACGACAGTTTTCCCACGCAAGGCAGGTACCTTTTTAATGTCACGACCTCCAACCTCTTTCAATGACTCGGCCGTCGTCAGAATCAATTCAATTTCATCGACCGATAATTCTCCAATGGTCAGTAAATCTTTACGTCTCCAGTTCATAGATTGTCCGATCCCGGGATAATCGAGACCCGATCCACCTCTCCAGCTTCTTCCAAAAAGACTTGTACGTTTTCCTCCCGAGCGGTAGGAATACTTTTTCCGACATAATTGGCTCGAATGGGAAGTTGCCGATGTCCTCGATCAACCAACACCGCAAGTTGAATTTCTCCTGGACGCCCCAAGTCCATAAGCCCATCCAAAGCCGCTCGAATGGTTCTCCCGGTGAACAGCACATCATCCACTAAGACGATCGTTAAATCCGAAATATTAAACGGTATCGAGGTCTTTCGTATCTCCGGTTGATCTTTTCGGATAGACAAATCATCTCGATACAGCGTGATATCTAATTCTCCCAAAGGAATTTCGCGTGATTCAATTTGCTGAATTCGAGTAGCCAATCTGTGAGCCAGATGGACTCCCCCTGTGCGGATGCCAATTAAAGCGACATTCTGCGACCCTTTGTTACGCTCGAGGATTTCATGACTGATTCTCGTTAAAGCTCTGGACATTTCTTGCGCGTCCATCAAGAGCCGTTCCGGATGATTGGAGGCCATATAAAATTAGACCATTACTTGAGATTTATGGAATGATTGACAAAAAAAAACCTTTCTCCATTCATCGTGAGAAAGGTCTGAATTTTGCGGCCCTTTAGTTGGCCATCTCATTGCTGTTGCTCCTTACTCACCTCACTGGATGAGTGTTAAAGGTTTTGTCATCCTATTCAAGCCACCCCTTCCTGTCAAGAGTTCCCCAAAGGCTGCACGGATAAGTTTCTTTAGTTAAAAAATCTTCGGTTATGTGGCCAGAGTATTGTCGGGTGGATCAGTGGGCCAACGAAGATGATCTCGATACATGTCTAAATCCACATGCTCTGGAAGGGCTTCCATTTCTTCTTGAAGAGTTTGAAGGTTTTTTATGGTTTCAAATATTCGAAAATGTTTGCTCTTGTCCCAAAAATCATCTTGCTCTTGTTGAAATTCCTCCATGTTCATATTCATTTTTTCTACGAGTAACGCTTTGAGATATTGAATCTCATTTTCTTGATGGGCTAAAGCATGGGCCATCACGACTAGTTGTCGCTCTTGCTCATTCATGATGAATACTCCCTTTTGAGAAGATGTTTTTGGTGCCGAAGGCGAGTGTTACGATTGTTGAACAATCCACACGCTTAATTCAGGATGAAGCCGACTGGCCTGAAGGATGGCCTGATGAATTTTAAATGTCGGCAATGATTTCCCTAGACCGGCATGAACCACGGACAGGCCCTGTTCTTCTAACACATTTCCAAAGTTTTTTGGCCCTGCAACACATCCAATGCCTCCCGGAACCAGATGATTTGCCAGAAACCCGCACCATTGCTGCAATTCTCGATAATCATCATAGATCGAGAATGAAATCCACAGATTGATCCAATCGAACGGTGCAAGGGTGTTTGCGAGCGACTGTTCATTCACTGAAAAAAATTGAAAATTATGCAACCAGGACGGGTGATTTTGACGTTGTAAGGTATTCCAAATACCTTGTGCCTGTTTTTGGGCAAATTCTGGCCATTCATACCAAATCGTATATCGCTGAGGACGTTGATAGTCTACACAGGCTCCGAGACTTGTTTCACACCGGATCAAGAGAAGATGGTCGGCCATTTCCCGATGACGCCGCAAGTCAGATTCCCTTTCTAAAAAGTCGTCAATATAGTCGAAGATAAAAGGCTGGCTTTCCTTTTCGCCAATGATTTGAGAATCTTCGGGATAGAGTAAAACCGCAGAAAAAGCTTGCGATGAAGAAAGAGTAGGAATTCCTTGTGGGAAACAATCACGCCATGACGTCACCGAAGCATTCCATGGAGGGTTAGATTCGTGATTCGATAGGCGCCAAGACTCACGTGCCTTCAAAATCTGATTATGGCTCCCATCATACAGATGCAACTGTTGGCCGACCAATTGCACTCCACGCCCATCGGCTTTTGCTTCTCCAGATGGGCTGACCGCCAAATAAGCCAAGCCTGTTGAATCATCCCAGCAAGTCACTTTTTGAATTTTACGTCCATGACTCGTCACACTGATACGTTGTTCTTCATCGAAATAACGAAAAGGATATTCCGAGGAAGATGTCCATTCGATCTCATGGGAACGATGGATATCCAAAAAGACCTCTTCAGGGTTCTCCCCGGATGGCAGGGATGGAGTAAAAAATGAACTAAATAAACGATAGGCTCCAATGGAAGGATATGCGGGAATGCCTCGATAGCGAAGTACAGTGCCGGTACCGTTTCGCTGATCATCGTAAAGCCCACGAATTAATTCAAAGGTCGCATGGCCCGTACCTGGTAACAGCGAAAGAAATAATTCGACTACTGGCAAATAATTAATGTTGCCCCACTCCATGCGACTCATACAGGACATAAAGGCTGCATCAGCGAACGACCCATCTCGTAACACATAAAAAGCGTCTTTCACTTGCCGAATGATCGCACGCCCATCTGACTGAAGTTGTAAATCTTCGTCACGATAAAAAAATCGAATAGTAGCAATATCGGCATTCATCGCCTGTGCCGCCATCGCCCTGAGATCTTCTCGTGTCAGATGTTCCCAACCTGGGCGCTTCGACAAATCCAGAGAGATCGTATTCACCAGCCCTCCAGGCTTGATTCCAATCCATCGCCCCCAATCCAAATGAATTCGAGATGCGACAAGTTGTGGATATCCCGAAGGGGAGACTTGCCAACCACATTCGTGTAAAGGATGGCCATCAGGATCAGAAAACAAAATGCGTTGTTCATGTCCTCCATAGAGCACCAAATGCCCTGTTGGAAGTACTCGTACCAGTCCGCCCGACTGATCCCAGCGATCTTTATAAATTTGATTTTCGGGAAGCCGAATAGCTTCGGGGTGGTGCAGAATGGCGTGTGGGTTCATGGAAAGATCAGATGCTGGGTATGATCGATCGAAATTTCTCGATCAGCAAGGATTCGGGCTTGGGAAAAGACCAGAGCAATCTGGAATAACAAAAAGAAATGGTCCTATGGAAACAAGAGAAAGGGCATTTATTCCCGGACTTGACCGGAGCCATAAACAAGATATTTTGAGCAGGTCAAATCTTCCAAGCCCATGGGACCACGAGCATGAATACGAGTCGTACTGATCCCGATCTCAGCCCCTAAGCCAAATTCATATCCATCATTCAAACGTGTCGAAGCATTGACCATAACCGCTCCTGCATCAACTTGCCGCAGAAACTTGAGGGTTCGATCATAATCATTGGTCACAATGGTTTCGGTATGCTTGGACCCATAACGATGAATATGATCCATGGCATCATCCATATCCTTGACGATCTTGATGGCGACAATCAAGGCTAAAAATTCCTGCCCGAAATCCTCTTCGGTAGCTGGTTTCGCCGCCGGGATAATCTGACAGGTTTTTGGACATCCCCGCATCTCTACTTGAGCCTTAACGAATTCTTCCGCTAAAGGCGGGAGCAATTTTTTAGCGACTTTTTCATGAATGAGAAGGGTTTCCATTGCATTACACGTAGAGGGGCGCTGCACTTTAGCATTGAAGCTTATGCGTTGGGCCATATCGAGATTGACGTCGGAATCCACATACACATGGCACACACCCTTATCATGTTTAATGACGGGAATGGTGGCATGCTCGTTCACCGTTTTCATAAGCGCATCCCCACCACGGGGAATGATGAGATCAATATATCGTTCACTTTTGAGTAATGCTAAGACGACTTCGCGATCAGGGCGATCAATAAAGGTAATGGCCCCGTCCGGTATTCCCGTTTTCTTGGCAGCTTCTCTCAAAACTTTCGCAATGGCTGTATTGGAATGCAGGGCCTCTGACCCTCCCCGCAACACGCAGACATTTCCGGATTTTAAGCATAAGGCCGCTGCATCAGCCGTCACATTGGGACGAGATTCGTAAATCATCCCGATCACTCCAATGGGAACCCGTACCCGTCCAACCCTCATGCCATTGGGACGCTGCCAAAACCCTTTTGATTCTCCAACCGGATCCCTGAGAGCAGCGATTTCACGAATCTGAGTCGCCATATCGGCGACTCGCTCAGGGGTTAAACGAAGACGGTCCGCCATTGCGGCACGTGAGTTATCACCATCAAAAGCCTTCAAATCCTCCTCGTTGGCTTCAAGCAGGGTTTCTATCTCCTCCTCCAACCCTTGGGCCATGGCCATCAATGCCGCATTTTTTTTCATGGCAATCATGCCGCTAAGGGGACGCGTCGCCTCTTTGGCTTTTTGCAAAACCAGCGTAAGGTATTCCTCATGAGAAAGCTCTTGTTCTTCTTCCTCAAGAGCATCCTCAATTGATTCTTCTGGTTCATCTATCTCTTTCTCTGCAAAATCTTTTTCAGAAACATGATTATCCATATACTGTTAATCCTTATTCTTTGCTTTAAATTGAGTCCATGAAAATGAGGATCACAAGCAGAAATTCCCTTCCAACAGAGAAAAAACCGTGATGGAGAATACCTGGCAGTTATAAAAACCGTCAAGAAATTTTCCAACTCCAGAGCAGAAGAAGAACCCTGGCCTTTGGCTTGATTTTATAGGTAAAATACTGTTACACACATGGGCTTTTTCCGCACAATCATGCGTTCAAGTGTAATTGAGATTTGTGTGCCGAGGTAGCTCAGTTGGCAGAGCACAGCCCTGAAAAGGCTGGTGTCCGCAGTTCGATTCTGCGCCTCGGCACCAAAATTTTGTACGTTCCAGATTGTTGCTCTGCTATAGTATATGTAGGATCATAACCTACCTCCAAGCACTGGTGAACATTATGCGTAGGCTCACACCTGCTCGTTATCCTGTCCCATTGACGTTGCTTTTCTCTTGTTTCATCTTTTTTGTTTGTGGAACCGGGTCTTTACTTCTCGCGGCCGATGTCCCCACAAAAACCATCGTGGCTGATTTAATAATGGTCGACGGCGACCTCTATATCGTGCGAGGAGAACGTGGAGAAATCCAAATTGAGGTAACCCCTAAAACCAAACTTTCTGAAAAATTTGGGTTTGGAGACCGCATAAAAGCCGTAGTCTTGCCTAACGACGTGGCACAGAGTATCACTCGAGCTGCACCAGACGAACCTGTTGGGATCACCACTAACGATCCAGAAACCACCCCATCAGTTCCTCCTCCTGTCGAGCCCAAGAAAACGGAAAAAACAGATTCTCCACCCCCCCTGCAACCAACACACAAAGTACCGCAAGTCAGAATTATCATTGCGGACCTCCTTATGGTAGATGGCAGCTTCTATATTGTCCGAAGTGAACATGGGGAAATTCAGATTGAAATTACTCCGAAAACTCAGTTAAGTGAGCAGTTTAAATTTGGGGACAAAATCAAAGCACGGGTTACACCTTCCGATAAAGCACTTTCTGTGGTTCGCGCCGGCAAAGATGACCCAAAAGGCATTCAAGAGGAAGCGGCATCTTCCTCGGTTCCTCCGCCAGCCATGACTCCCCCTTTCACCCCCAGCTCCACTCCTTTACCGAATGAAGATTCCTCATCAAAAGACGCCCCCTCAACAAAAGATGCCTCTGCGCCACCAGCGTCGTCAACACCTTCCATTCGTACCATTGTGGCTGACGTATTAATGGTGGATGGAGATTTTTTTGTTATCCGTGGGGAAAGAGGAGAAATCCGGATCGAAGTGACCCCTAAAACAAAAATTTCCGAATCCTTTGATTTTGGGGATCGAATCAAGGCAGAGGTACTCCCAAACGACAAGGCTCTGAAAATTGAACGTGCCGGCCCTCAGGACATTCTTGGGATTACATTTCAATAATCATCATATCGATGCAAAAACAACACTTTTTTTACGGATTTAACAGATAAAGGGGCGAGTCTAATCTCAATTCCCTTCTATCATTTCCTGCCAACAGCGCAGAAACTTCTACAGAATCATCTGGGGAGGTAACCATTAAGTATAAGAGGGGAAAACTATTCCCCTTTATGAAAAGCACAATGTGAAGAAAAATTAAGAAGAAGGGAGATCAGACAGTCGAGGGTGTTAGGGGACCACATCAACCCTTGAGGCGGTATTAGATTTCTACAAGAGGCGAATTTTCTTCTTTTTTCACAACCTGGTCAAGAATTTTTCGATATTCTCGTATTCGCTTCACATATTGGACCGGCTCCCAGCCTCGAGCATATCGGTGAGGAAGATTTTGGTAATACTCCTTTTTAGCTAAAAGAGGTAGTACTTCTTTTACATCCCTCCAGGAGTTCGGGTTTTTACCTAAGCGGCTACCAAGCAATCGGGCATCCTTCAGATGCCCTAATCCGACATTATAAGATGCTAACGCCATATGCATTCGATCGGCCTTTTGGATCGTCTCAGGCAAGCGACTATACAAGTGAGAAAGATACCGAGCACCACCGGCAATACTTTTTTTAGGGTCAAGACGATTCTGAATACCCAAATCCGCTGCCGTGGATCGGGTTAGCATCATGAGCCCGCGGACTCCAGTTGGACTAATGGCCCGCCGATTCCATTTCGATTCCTGATACGACATCGAAGCTAACAAAACCCATGGAATTCCTGTCCGCTCTTCAGCTTGCTGAAACTCATCGCGATAATTCGGTAATCGAGTCCGGATATGTTTGAGAAAAGTTTTTATCTCGTATGGTGGTAAATGATCGCCCAATTGGAGGACTTGATCCTTATGTGACAGAGCATTTTTTTCATAGTGAGGGATCTCCCATACCAACAATAGACTCCCTATCACCAGCATCACCAGAAAAATTTGCCGAAAAATCTGTTTGAGACTATCAAACACCATATCCACTCCTAAAAATGATTTCGTAATCGACTACGTACCGACATAAAGGATGAGTAAAGACTTCCAACCAGACAAGGTCCGATTAAGTATGTTCTCATATGAAGTAATTTCATACAACCCTTTTCATAAGATCCTTACTCATAAATTCATGAAAATATAGTCATTAACCCTAGATAAAACAGTGTTTTCCAGAAATTTTCCACAAATCAATTTGTCCCGTCCGAACATACATTAATCATCGGCAATCCCCCTAAATATGTATTTTCGGACATTTACCTTTGGATATTTAGACAAACTGGCCTTATATTTACGATTGCGATTTTTGGGTGGAAAAGACTGTGGCATCACAAGAAAAGTATTTAATCTGTTTAAGAGGAATAATGGTGACTTCTTTAGGGGTATCAATTTCAAGAATTTCCATATCCTCACTAATGGTATGACGAACAGCATCTTTAATTTCAATTTCTTTATTATCAACAAAAACAACCTTCACCCAATACTGCATTGCTCAATCCTTTCTCGAAAAATAATTATTACTCACCCTGTAATGATTCAATGCTCCTAAAGAAAAAGGTTTACATCCCCAACTCTTTGGAACGGTCGGTTGCGGCCTCAACAGCTTCGATAAGGGTAGCCCGTAAACCTCCTTCTTCTAACCGCTGCAAACCCGCAATAGTCGTGCCTCCCGGAGAAGTAACGCGATCCTTAAGGATAGCTGGATGTTCGCCCGTTTCCCGCACCATTTTTGCCGCGCCCAACACCGTTTGCACTGCCAAGGTGTGAGCCACATTTCGTGGAAGCCCAACCCGCACTCCTCCGTCGATTAACGCTTCAATCGCCAGAAAGACATAAGCCGGCCCACTGCCGCTTAGACCAGTGACCGCATCCATGAAGGACTCATTCACCACAACGACCCTCCCAACGGCTTCAAAAATAACTTTTGCCATTTGGAGATAATCCGAATTAAGCCCTTGAATGCCCGATATTGCTGTCACACCTTCCTGGATAACAGCCGGGGTATTAGGCATCGCACGCACCAGGGGAATATTGTCCCCAAGTCTGCCCTGGAGAAGGTGGAGTGGAACTCCTGCTGCCACCGATATTACGAGCTGTTTGTCCGATAGGCTGGATTGAATATCAGACAATACTTCATTCATCACCTGAGGTTTTACGCAAAGAATAATAATATCTGCCCATAAAACCGCATGGGGATTTTCTGTCCCAACTTGAATGTGATAACGATCTTTCAGCTTTTCCAGACGAGCAAAAGCCACATCGGTGGCGAAAATATGGTCGGGGTTAACAAGCTGTCCTTGAAGAATGCCACTGATTATGGCCTCGGCCATATTGCCAGCACCCAAAAATGCAATTTTGACGTTTGTCAACATGCAGCGAGTATAGCCCGCTACCTTCGATGGTTCAACTTACTCATTAAGTAATCAGCTGGGTGGTCGATTTGAGGAGGAGCTTCATTTAAAAATATCGTTTCACACACTTCTCATTGTTGATCACCTCTCTCTTGGGAAGGTATATTGAAGATAGCCCAACCAAGAGTACCTGGTTGTCGTACCGAGGCAACTCATTCCCTCTTTTCCCCCCTCAAGGAGGGTATTTCCAATGGAAAATTCCTCTTATCACAAATCCTGTCCAATGAAGATTGGAATTTTTGTTTGTAGTGTCATTTTCATAGGGTTCATGATTACGCCTTCGGAAGCCCGAAGGATTCATTTAACCCCAGAACAAAAAGCACAATTAGCCAATGCCAATTCCATACTGGTTACCGTTCTCGCATTAACCGAAAAAGGTCCGGTCGATTCCACATCTTTTATGAAAACCATTACCACGCGCTTACAAAGTCTGGATTATACGGTGGAATCCGACCCCGCCAAGCCCCATGATATCGAATTTAAAGTAAAGTGCGAAGAGCGAAAAACATGGACTGGGACATCGGCCTCAGGGGGAGATGTCGAGCTCGCCGATGCTCCGGATCGTCTTTGGAAAGGACCGGCCTGCCTGTTGACCTATCTTCTCAATCACCAGGATTTGGGTTGGAAAAAAGAAATTCGCACCGCCTTCCCCGACGCCACTATCGCAGGACAAAATGCCAATGTAGACAATCCCGGCCTATTTGCGATGACCCACTTAAATCAACAGTTGCAAGATTATGAATTTCCTATTTTACTTTCGGCTGAATGGGGTCAAGTGGACAGATTGCTTTGGCTTTTAGATCAGCCGGATACTTCCAAACTGCGGAAAGTCAAAGTGTTGTCAGTGTTAAGTGATTTACATGCCGAAGAAGCTCTCCCCAAACTCACCCAACTGCTCGAGACAACTGACCTACAACAAGAAACCATTAATGCACTATCGGGGGCAGGCATCGACTCTATTCCTCTATTGATCGACTTTTTTCAAACCAGCACAGCGTCTCCCATTCGAATGGCGGCAGCTAAGGCTCTCGGAAATCTGGCGGCCAAAACGGGGGATCCACGCACCATTCCCCCACTCGTTCAGTACGTGTCTACCGTTTTACCAAAGCTGAAAACATCGGAAGACATTGATTTTCCTTTGTTGACGGAAGTCGTATGGGCAATTGGCAAATCTCGATGGGAGGGATCTTTTAAACCTATGGCGCAATTGCAAGAGAAAATTTGGCTCATTTTTGACACCTCAAAGGAAATGGCCGATCTCCGGGAAGCTACAAGTTGGACATATAAGCAATTAGATCTGGATGGGCATGTTAGTTAACCAACATTTCGCTCATCGGAACTTGAGGAGGGTTCGCATGAAGGTTGGGATTGTCAGTCTAGTCACAATAATGATGATTTTGAGCATGCTTGCCACAGAGGGGCTAGCGCGCCGTACCTACTTTACCCCAGAACAGAAGGCCCAACTTGAGGCCATTCAAACTATCTGGGTAAAAGTATTGGCTTTAACCGAACGAGGAAAGGGTGATGGCCAAGCCATTCAAGACATTATTCAAAAACGATTGTCTGCTTTGGGATATCAAATTGTGACCAGCCCCGATGAACCATCAGATGTCATGCTCATGGTGAAGTGCGAGGAACAAAAAAAATGGGTTGGCACCACGCGCGCAGGCGGAGATGCCGATCATGCCGACGCCCCGGCCCGTTTATGGACCGGTCCAGCCTGTCATTTTTCGTATCGTTTGGATGGTCGGGACCTGGGTTGGCAAAAAGAGGCACGAACAAATTTCAAAGATGCCGTCAGCGCAGCCAAAGCGGCAAATGCCCCACAATCCGGCCCATACGCTATGGCCCAACTAGCCGAACGTCTTCAGACCTTTGATTTCCCTGTGTTGCTGGCAGCCGAATGGGGCCATGATGCAAGGCTCCTTGCCCTTCTCAAGGATCCCAATACACCAAATGCCAGAAAAATAAAAATCCTCTCTCTTCTCCCTGACATGCAATCGCACGAGGCTTTACCCTATCTCAAGGAATTCATCCAAGATCCGGAGTTGGCTGAACCCGCCATTGTGGCTCTTGCGGGTACAGGAAGCGATGCGATTCCCATACTCACGGAAGTCTTTGAGACGCAAACTCAATCTTCCATTCGAGCCGCGGCCGCAAAGGCCTTAGGAGAAATTGGTTCACATACCGGAGATCCAAACATTACCCCACCAATCCTAAATTATCTCATTGAAAATCTTAAACACATGAAGACATCCGAGGACATTGATTTTCCAGTGCTGACCCAGGTGGTCTGGAGTTTAGGTAAACTTCGGAACGAAAAATCCATTCCGCCCATGAGAGAACTGGAAAAAAAAGTGTGGCTCATCTATGACACCTCAGAGGAAATGACCGAATTGCGAGATGCCACCAATTGGACGGTCAAAATGGTAGACATGGACGGCCAAATTCAATAATTGGTCTCTTTTCGACAGGCTTCCTTGAGGCGGCAACCGACCAATGTCAGCTGGATAAAACATGTCTTTAACGAAAAGGATGCTCTTTCATATTGACTGATATTTCAATATTGAAATTTTCTTTCGCCCTATTATTTCCTATTTTTTTAGGAAGCACTCTTCACACCCCCTCCTTCGCACAACGTGTTGGCGATCAGGCTGAATTAGATCGTCTGGAAAAGCAGGCCGATGACCTGGCCGGGCAACATGATCCGGAAGGAGCCGCCCTGGCGATTGGAAAAGCGGCGATGATGGCAGATCGGTTAATGAATCAGTCAAAAGAACCGGCCCACAAACATGTTTGGCAGGCTGGATCAGATTTGTATCGAGGGCAAGAATTGGGCCTTAGAGCCTTAGCTCTTTTTGAACGAGCAGGAGGCCAGCCACCAGCACCAGCTGGAGTCTGTCATTACTTGATTCAAGGTCAAGAGAAACTACAGACTTCGAAAAATGTTTTGGAAAAGGAACAGGTCATGGCTTCTGAAGAATTCAAGATAAGACAAGAAAATCTTTTGGATCGAAATGAAGAATGGGGGAAATGGGTGCAAATCTTATTCGATGAATTTCAATGTATGGAAACTCTCACCAAAGGCCAAAATCCTTGAGAATCTGGGATTCAATCCAACACTTTCGTTAAGTTGACCTCCTGTTTGAGGACTGGGACAATTGAATTCGCTTGTCGCCAACAACACATCAAGCCCAGTTCACGGTTTATTACAGAAAAACTGTCTCCTAAGATTGGTCTGCTCTTATTTCATCATTGAGGGCAGGCATGAGATACACGGCGAGTTTCTGAGGGAGCTTCTTCGATTTGATTGAACGATTTGGTCAAGAGGCGTACTACTTCGCGGCCAAGTACCTGTTGCATGGCACCGTTGGCTCGTACATTCGCTTCCTGTTCAGTAACATGGCCTTCCCGCCCTGCTTCAGAAATCACTCCAATGAGCTGTTGAGATGGGTGTTCGTAGATATCAATATCTCCACACCATCGTACGTATTTAAATAAAGGGTCAGGGATATCAATCGACCATAATTGTGTGTGGCCAACAATGGATAGATCGTAGGTTGCGCCAATTCCCACCTGTGTGGATGAGGCCGTTCTAGCCGGCAGTCCTTCTTGTTTCAACTTCTCTAGGATCGCCCTTTCCATCTCCTCCGGACTGTCCCCGTTTATGGAAATCAGAATCGTCACTTCATGTGTGACAAAATTCTGAAACTCTCGTTCAATTTCAGGACGCCGATAGAGGGATGGCTGACTGGCTCCACTTGTTCGTATCACACGTAAATCGGCATTAAGTTGTTCCCGTTGTTGCAACAGCACGATGGCTTGTTTATATCCCCGGATTCGTTGGATTTTTTCTGTATGGGTTCGCCCTTGTTGCACCATATTCCCAATATTGAGATCCCAATTTCGTATTCGTTCCATAGTCGCCTGTTCGGCTTGTTGCCGATTCATTCCAGCCAGGGCAAAAAAATGTCGGTTAGATGGTTGATACCAGGCATCCAAAATTCTCACATTTTCTAAGACTTTACTCGTTGTAACCTGAGTCCGCTGATCAAGCTGTAGGGTTCGCTGGGTCCGATTCATCCCGCTAGATTCTTGGATAGAGTAGGATTCTTGATCCATCGAATGGGCTTGCACGTTGGCCAAAAATATGCGGGCCAGGGCGGCATATGCTCGTTTCTCTGCTTGGTCTCTTGAGCTTCCTTCTCCCACTCCGGTGAGAAATTGCTCCGCAGGAAAGGCCTTTTGTGGAGAGATCAACCATGTAGGAGGGGTCTCGCCCTGAAACAAGGCGCAACCAGTGGCGACGAACAACACCCACGAACTGTTTAGCAGAAACCTAAAGAAGTTCATGTTTCATTATTCTCTGCTTCATTGAATAAGAATCTTGGTCTCACCATGCCGAAATTGAAGACGTTGAAATCCGACAGAAACACCATTGGATGCATTGGAAGAATGGACATTCACGGAATACTCCCCAGGTTCAATCCATATTCGCGCGAGTTGAATTTCTCCTGGAAGGGTTCGCCACGATCGGATGTCGGCTTCTTCGGTCGCCAATGCAAACACCCGAGCTACTCCCCCGACTAACGGACCAATCCAATCTTGGTTCTTCTTTCCGGCGGCCGCTCGAGCCCCAAGTGCAATGCCCTCTGCCGCCGCCATTTTCATGGCGGTTCGCGCCACCGCGCGCAGCACGACACTGTCATAATGATCCGCTAATGTTTTTTCTGCCACGGCATTTACGTCATAGAGGCGCTGAGATTGAGCGGCGAAACTGCTTTCCTTCCCGCTAATCTGAATTCGGGACAACGTCCGTGGTTTTTGATTCAAGGCAAATCGAGGTACGGCAATGCGGGCAATGCGCCCATGAATACCATAAAGCAGAGCTTCCCCTCCTCGCGTTCTGCGGTTACTAGCATGAAATGCCGGTTTGGTTAACGCAACTAAACGAAGGGCATCCAAACTAATCGGTACATCGATAAACAAATCCTCTTTAATGGGCCCAAGTCCATGGTAGGTGAACACTAGCACTTGGGCCAAACCAGAATCTGGACTTATGCCTGGTTGATTCGCCACTTCCGGATATTGTTCTTGATAACTTTTCGCTTCTTCATGTAATCCCAATCGAGTGGACGTGCGAATAAGATCGCTTTTCAGAACATCGGGTGTGGCTACGCGGGTCCAAATCTGGCCTTCCTTGTAGATCTGTTCGGCTTTTCGATAGCCGATAAAGGCATTATTGGTATCACCGGCAATATCATACAAGAGACCGACTAAATAACGCGCAAAAGGATCTTCATGATAGAGATCGCGGTCTTCCTCTTGATCACTGAGCACATTGAGACGATGATCTATTCTTCGTGCTTCGACCAAGGCGTCAGTCCATTGCTGCTGCACGGCATAATTGAGCGCTTTGATTACGTTGACGAGAACATGTTCATGGGGAGCCCCTTCGTAAGGTTGGCGAGCTTCATTCACCAATAGCGCAACGGCTTCATCCCGAATTCGTTTGGTATAGAGTTCCTCAATGAGCAGATGTGCTTCTTCGAGGACCGCATTACTTTCTTCATATTGCCCGGCTAAATGCAGAACCATGCCCTGATCCATTAAAAACAGCAGCCGACTCTTGGCCCCGTACTTATCCTCGGCCGCTTGCATGATTTGGACGGCTTGGGCCGGTTGCCCAGCCAAGAAACTTCGTTCTACGCCGGCATAGTGAGCCATTGGCCCACTACAGCCTGTCGATAGAAGCACGCCCATTAGTACATGGATGATACCGGGGAAAAAGAGCCTTTGAGAAAATAAAGGGCCTAGCAGGAGGCTAAAAACTCGTGAATGCAGGAAAGGTGAGAAAGGAAACAAGCGGGAATGGAAAAGCACCTGACCTATCGGAAGGATTGCCACAGGATAGCATAAAATTAAAATAAAGTGCGCTTTCGCTCAACGACTTTTTTAATTTTTTTCTGGCCGTACCAGGATTTGACATTATTTTCTAAATCAATCAGATCTAAATCCACTTGATAGTATATGGCCTTAGTCCCCGCAGATTCATCGAGGATGGTCGCGATCGTCCCTTTCATCATAAAATCGGCCCCGAATTCTTGCCCGGGGCGTTTTTGAGTATCTTCTCGAGAGTAGACCGCTTGCTCTTTGCGTTCAGCACGGATTTCTTCACGTTCGCTTTTGCTGGCTACGAATAAGACTTTTTGCGAATTAGTCATTTCCCGTTGCAAATCCGTGACAAATGTTCCCACATCAATATGTTCGTGACTGTTATTCAATATCGTGCCAACGATCACAACCGGTTCCCGACCATGAGTGCCCGTAAATTTATCCAGCCAAGGGCGATTCACCATATCTTTTACCATCGTCTCTGCAACGAGCTTGGAATCAGTGTCGTTCCACCGCCCGCTCAAATCGATGGCCGTACCTGGATCCACACGCGTGACCTTCTTTTCTTTTCCGCAGCCTGCGACTACCACCAAACTCACCAAGCCAAGTCCAAGAAATAAAAACGACTTCATAATTTTCGAACTGAAAAGAGAAGAATCGTTCATCAACAGGTCTCAATAGAGTCAATACTCTGGATAGTCAAGTATGTCACAATCCACCAGGGTGCCTGGCTTCTTCCTCTTGTAGCTGCTTGAAGACACGTTCCGCATTCTTTTTGACATATTCCCGAACTTCAGCATCCAATTCTTTGGCTTCTTGCAAAACATTTTTTATTTCTTCAACAGACAACTTAGTGAGGACATAATACGTCGTGGTTTCTTCATCTTTATATCGATCAACAGGACGCACCCCATTCAAGGTGACGGCTGTAAAGGTTTTTACCGCTCGTTCGACATTTTGTTCTTCTGTGGATTTAGTGAAGTTTCCTGCGGTAGTTGAGGCCGCATAATCTTGCATGAGATACGCCGTATAGGACCGGAAAGTCTTGGCCAATTCGGCTCTGGCACGGTTTTCAGCCGCTTCCCATGCCAACGGTTCATTTTTTACCCCGACAATAGCTCCCACCCCGTAAATGGACTTGGAATCATCTTGGTTCATGACTCCCGACCCTTCTTCTACCCAATGCGGGGGTCCCCCACAGGCCGCAAGAATACCGGACAACAACCCGATGCTTAGCAGTCGCGTAAAGGGACGTAACATCATTGTTTCTCCAAAGCCCCTAGACTTGAGATGGAACCTTCGCAGAACTGGTATTTTTGCGGGATGATCATTTCGGAAAGACTAAGAAAATGCTAGCATTGCCCCTATAGCCTGTCAAGAAAACCAGCGCGTCACTTCTTTTGTACATTTTTCGGATAAGTCTTTTCCTCGAAGGACAAGACCTGAACCAAAGGGGGATTCAGTGGCTGAAGTCAAATTAGAAAATGGAATCATTCGCATTAAAGAATTAGATATTCAGGATGGCAAAGCAGCGAAAGTCCTAGCCGAATACCCGGAAGCCCGTTGGGCAGAAATCACTCGTCGAGCACTTAAAATAGGATTGGGCTATTTGCAAGGCGGAGCTCAAGATTAAGGCCCGAACCATGTTTAATAGGGCTCTATTCAATTGCGCCCATGGAGAGTAGACCATCTGGCAGCCCCCTAAGGGCATGAAGGATGAGAATATCTCAATCAAAAGGAAGAACGGTTTTCAGTTTGGGCTGGTAACGACTTTACCAAGGGTAACTGCACCACTTGCTCCAAGGCCAAGAGATATTCTGCTCCTCTCTCCGCAATGTTCTGCAAAAGAGGGTTATAGTAAACGGAAAAAATGCCGCGGGGCGTGTCACTTTTCATCAAGGTTTTTTCGTTCACCAGGATTTCCCAGAGATTGAAGATACGACTTCTGTGGTACCATCCGTCCAAGTATCCGTGGTCGTTTTATTGGTGCATTTGCTGAAGGCCATAGGCAATATAGTTCAGAAACCCAATAGTCATTAGGTTGGTTTTTTCATGAAGTCCATGCAACAAGTCCAGCAAGAAGATCGCCATCGGATGGCCGAGATCAATCGAGATTTTTACGAGCGACTCTGGGCAAACTCTAAGTTCTACGGGCCTGAACATTTCAACACTTGGTCGATACTTACCGAACTAAGTGCCTCCGCTCCACGACGTCTTGAAGTCGGACCTGGCCTTCGTCCTCGCCTACCAATTCCTGGAACTGTTTTCGTTGATGCCAGCGAGGTAGCGTGTCAACATCTTCACAATGCCGGGGGACAGATTCATAATGCCACGTTCGAAAACTTTCGCTATCCGGAAAGTAGCTTCGACCTAATTGGCCTTTTCGATGTCATTGAACATATTGCCAATGATCACAAGGTCTTCGCCCAACTGAGCCAATTAGTGGCCGACCAAGGCACCGTCATCTTTTCGGTACCACTCCATGCCGATGCATGGACCTCATTCGATACCCTTGTCGGCCATTATCGCCGCTATGACCCGCCCGTGTTACAAGACCTTTTGGATACTCACGGGTTTGATATTTCCCGTAGCGCCCCATTCGGAATGCTTCCCAAGATTTCCCTTCTGTCACAACTCGGCACTTGGTGGCTCCGTCGGCATTATGAGATGGCAATGGATTTTCATAATCGTTTTTTCTTCCCCCTGGGGCTTAAACTGCAGAAGCGAATTCACTTTCAAAAGGGATTACTCTGTGACAAAAATATTGATGAGATATTGGTCATTTGCCACCGCCGACGTCGTTCGTAAATATGAAAACGTATCCATCAATCAAACCACAGCGCAAATCCTTTTACACTTCATCCCGCGAGATGATCATTTTCTTCCATGTTGACTCTTAACCAACATGATCGTGTGGCTTTGGGGCAGCGAGGCCTCTCCCCTTCACAGATTGAGGATCAATTCCAGCAATTGCGCCAAGGCATGCCCCCCCTCCACCTTGACCGTCCCTGCCGCATTGATGATGGCATCATTCAACTCTCCTCCCAACACACGGCCCACTATCACCAACAATTTCATATCGCTCACGCAGCAGGGCGAATCAGCAAATTTATTCCTGCTTCGGGTGCAGCAACCCGCATGTTTAAAGATCTTCTCCAGGTTTTAGAAAAGAAATCGCCATCTCAAGCCATTGATGTACCCGTCTCTTCTTTGCCTGAACCTCTCATTAAGACTTGGAAACACCTTCACCTCTTTCCTTTTGTTGACGAACTGCATCAATACTTTGAAACACAAGGGACCAATCTTGAAGACCTCTACCAAAATGGCCAATTTACCTCCGTCTTTCGGGCCCTTTTGTATAAACCAGGGCTGGGTTATGCGCATCTTCCAAAAGCACTGTTAGCCTTTCACTGCTATCCCAGCGGTCCGCGCACCTCACTCGAAGAACAAGTCCAAGAAGCCATGATGTATGCTCAAAGTATTATCGACCCTATTCGCATCCATCTCACAGTTTCGTCGCAGTTCCAAACAATGGTGAAATCGCATATCGATATGATTCAGCAAAAATTTTCTCGTGCTGGATCAACCTGTGAGATCACGGTCTCCATTCAAAAACCTTCCACCGATACGATTGCCCTTGATTCTCAGGAACAGCTCTTTCGTGATAATGCTGAGCAACTACTATTTCGCCCTGGAGGCCATGGCGCCTTATTAGAAAATCTTAATGACTATGAAGGCGATATCGTGTGTATTTCTAATATCGACAATGTCGTGCCGGACTATCTTAAAGGCCCAGTAGTCGAGTGGAGAAAATCATTAGCCGGGTACTTGATTGTTTTGCAAGACAAAATTTTCCATCATCTTACACAACTCCAATCACCGCAATCTGACACAATTAATAATACCAAAGCGTTTATTCAGGATTATTTACACGACCGCCTGATGCCATCGTATGAGCAGCTAGATCTTTCCGGCCAAATCACCCATCTCCAACAATTTCTCAATCGGCCACTTAGAATTTGCGGAGTGGTTCAGAATACCGGAGATCCCGGCGGGGGGCCTTTTTGGGTTCAACATACGGACGGATCCCATTCGCGGCAAATTGTTGAGCAATCCCAGGCTGATTCTCATTCGGAAACTCAGCGACAACTATTCTCGTCAGCCACACATTTCAATCCGGTGGATATGGTCTGCGGGTTGCGCGACTATCAAGGCCGCTTTTTTAATTTACTTAAATTTCGAGATCCCAATACCAGCTTTATCTCCCAAAAAACTTATCAGGGACGACCACTCAAAGCGTTAGAATGGCCCGGTCTCTGGAATGGGGGCATGGCAAATTGGATTACCATTTTTGTTGAAATTCCCCGTGCGACGTTTAATCCGGTCAAAACCTTTCTGGATTGGCTTCACCCTCATCATCAACCACCGTCTTAGGATTGGGAATTCCTGCTTAATTGAAAATATCGTGTTATTCCAAATTCTTGAGAGAATCATGACATTCTTGATTTTTCTTTAGCCAAGCAACCTTTTTTATTTTTTTTCAAACTCGCGTTTTTGTCTTACCTTCATCCCCCGTTCAACCGACAACCCTTAGATGACTCCATGACATATCACACTTTCCCATACATATATGGAACGATTTAATGACTGATCAAGAATTTTTCTCCCTGTGGCAAAATCTCGGGTTTCCCTGCAAATCGCATCCATGGCATGGAGTAGAAATTGGACCAGACGCGCCCCACTGCGTCACCGTCTATATTGAAATCGTGCCCACTGATAACGTGAAATACGAACTTGATAAAAAATCTGGTCATTTACGAGTCGATCGTCCTCAACGGTACTCCAATGTCTGCCCGGCTCTCTATGGGCTCATTCCTCAAACCTATTGTGGTCCATCGGTGGCGGAATTAAGTGCTCAGCAAACACGTCGGCCAGAGCTCATCGGCGACCACGACCCTTTGGACATTTGCGTGCTCACGGAAAAAACCATTACCCATGGAGATATTCTTCTCGAGGCCATACCCATTGGCGGACTTCGAATGATTGACGACGACGAAGCCGATGACAAAATCGTGGCCATTCTCAAAGGCGATGCCATGCACGAACAATGGACCGATATTAAAAATTGCCCGGTTTCCTTTGTCGAACGCCTGATGCATTATTTTCTCACCTATAAAGATGCCCCCGGCTCTCAGAAAAAAAATTGCGAAATTACCCATGTCTACGGACGCGAAGAAGCTCATGAGGTCATCCGACGCAGTCAGGCCGATTACGCAGCCAAATTTGGACAATTGCAAACGCAATTGGCATCTATGGGTTCCACACTCAATTAGTTCAAAATTTCACTCTGCAATTTCAACATTCTTTTTTCTTGCTGAGTTTTTAAGTATTTTTTGATATTTTCTTTCCATATTCCCATTGCATCCTCCCTTCATACTTGAAGGTACGAGCAAGGCACAGCATAATGGGCATATTATTGTTCCTATGCCAAAGAAATATTTTTTCAAAAAGTACAAAACTTCCTTAAGAAGGAGTTCCCAACATGAGCGAGAACATTGAAACCCTTCAACATGAAACCCGAGTCATTCCCGCACCTCATGAAATAAAAACACACGCACACATTCAGGATTATGAAACAGCCTATAAGGCTTCTATCTCAGACCCCGAAAAGTTTTGGGATGGAATTGCCAAAGAACTCCATTGGTTCTCGCCATGGAATAAAGTCTTGGAATGGAATTACCCCTGGGCCAAATGGTTTCTAGGTGGAACCTGCAATATCGCCTACAACTGCTTAGACCGTCATGTGCAGACATGGCGAAGAAACAAAGTAGCGGTAATATGGGTTGGCGAAAAGGCCGAAGAACGAATTTTTACCTATGCGGAATTGTATCGACAGGTCAACAAATGCGCCAACGCTCTCAAAAGTATCGGTCTACAAAAAGGCGATCGCGTCACCATTTACCTTCCCAAAATCCCAGAACAAATCATAGCCATGCTAGCCTGTGCCAGAATCGGTGCGGTTCACTCAGTGGTCTACTCCGGCTTCAGTGCACCAGCGCTCCAAACACGCATTCATGATTGTGAATCGAAAGTCGTGATTACGGCCGATGTCGGCTATGATCGGAACAAAATCATTCCGCTCAAACCGGTGGTCGATGAGGCGCTCGTCAAATGCCCCACCGTGGAAAAAGTGATTGTGGTGCAACGAGAAACCTCATCTACTGCACTTCAGAGTCCTAAAGAACTGGTTTGGGACGATTGGATGAAAGATCAATCAGCCAATTGTGAAGCCGAGCATCTCGATTCAGAAGATCCCCTTTACATCCTTTATACTTCGGGCACAACCGGAAAACCTAAAGGAGTCTTACATGTCCATGGCGGATATATGGTCGGCACTTATCTGACGACCAAATATGTGTTCGACCTCAAGGAAGAAGATGTCTATTTTTGCGTAGCAGATCCCGGCTGGGTAACCGGACATAGCTATATTGTTTATGGTCCGCTCCTAAATGGAGCTACGATTCTCACCGCAGAAGGCAAGCCTGATTATCCCAACCCAGGACGCTGGTGGGACTTAATCGAGCATTATGGGGTGTCTATTTTCTATACGACCCCTACAGCCATTCGCCTACTCATGAAATATGGAGAAGAATGGCCTGCCAAATATGACCTATCATCCCTCAAAATATTGGGATCGGTCGGGGAACCGATCAATCCAGAAGCCTGGGAATGGTTTCATCGGGTCACGGGGGGAACCAAACCGATTATGGATACCTGGTGGCAAACAGAGACAGGCATGATCCTCGTCACACCCCTTCCTTGCGTAGATTTAAAACCTGGATCGGCAACTCGACCCTTTCTCGGTATCGAAGCAGATGTCATGGATCGTGAAGGCAATAGCATTCCCCATGGCGGAGGATTTGCCGTGATCAAGAAACCTTGGCCCTCTATGATGCGCACGATCTATAAAGAGCCTGAACGCTATTTGCTCTACTGGAATACCATCCCTGGCGTCTATACCGCAGGCGATGTCTGTCATAAGGATAAAGATGGGTACATGTGGTTTATGGGTCGCGCGGACGATGTCGTTAAAGTGGCAGGAAATCGTATCGGCACAGCAGAGGTGGAAAGTGCTTTAGTTGGCCATGAGGCCGTGGTTGAAGCTGCCGTTATCGGCAAACCTCATAAAACCGCTGGTGAAATGATTAAGGCCTTTGTCATCCTCAAACAAGGGCAGACCGAATCTTCTGAGCTCATTAAAGATTTAAAAAGTCATGTGCAACAGGAATTAGGGAAAATCGCTACTCCCAGAGAAATTGAAATCGTGTCAGCACTCCCCAAAACTCGCTCGGGCAAAATCATGCGCCGCGTCCTGAAGGCCAAAGAACTGGGGCAAGACCCAGGCGACATCTCAACGTTGGAAGAGTAAAAGTGAAGAAAGCAAGAATGTTCAAGAACGACCAGAAATTATAAGTACTCATCTAAAGATCTCAAATATTTTCCACAAAAAACCGATAGGACAATAAAATAAGTAATCGAGTAAGGCTGGGAAATCAGAAAGGTGGCTTTACAGAATACGTTTCTCCAAGACTGGGTTATTCACACGTATGTTATACAAGAATTATTACGCCAGACGTGTAGGTCGCAAAAAGCAAGAGGAGAATGAAATCCCCTGTTGTCCAATCAGAATACCTATCATCGGACCTATTCTCTTCGGTCTTTTTATCTTCAGCCCATTTATCATTTCAAGTAATGAGCCTTTGAAATCAAAGGCACTGTTATCAAATTCTCCCCCTGTTCAAAGTCTCCAAATTCTCCAAAAACCATCAGACTTATCGATGTCTAAGGCCGAAACCATCCACGATAAACCATTTGATGAAATTAAAATTCTCACGAAGTAGCTTTTTGAAAAATTTTGATACAGGAACATCAGTGAAATTGTTGAACAGAATTTGAAGTATTGCTTTTGGGACTCTAAGGGACTGAATTGCCTAAAATATAGCCATGGAGACATAGTTCCCACAAAAACAATTGTTTATTCGTTTTTATAGGCAATTAGGCATTAGAAGAAAATTGTCATACAATATTTAGAAATCTCTCGGAACAAAAACGTTCTAGATTATTTCTAACCATCTTTTTAGAATACTTTATGTATTTTTCCAGATGACAACAAATAGTTATTCGTCACATGTCAAAAAGATTTTGAGGAGGTTCTATGGCAATTGAAGAAGAAGAAGATTTGACCACGTATAAAGTGGTCGTGAATCATGAAGAACAATACTCTATTTGGCCGGTTGATCGGGAAAATCCATTGGGTTGGGAAGACCGTGGTCCCTCAGGCCCTAAAGCTGAGTGCTTGGCTTATATCAAAGAAGTCTGGACAGATATGCGGCCTCTCAGCCTCCGAAAGCACATGGAAGAAGTCGCACGGCAACAAGCCGAAAATCCTCCTCCCCCTCCTCCCCCTCCAAGTACCGAACCTCCAAAGATGGATGAATTAGTTTCGCGCTTAGCAACGGGAGATCATCCAGTTGAAGTCGGACTCCGTCCCGAAAAAACTGCCGAAGCCTTCAAGGCAGCGATCGATAGAGGCTATGTGCATATTAAATTTACAGGAACAAGAGGCGGCACCGAATTAGGTGTTCGCCTCGACCCGCAAGGGAGCGATTGGAGCAAAGCTGACTTTTCTCAAGCTACCGGTTCAGTACATATAGACGGTACGTTAACTCTGAATTATGTGAAAGTACGATGTATAGCCGATATTCAACTTACTACCTTGGGTGGCACCGGGCATCTTGTCATTCTTTCCGAATGACCTCGTTTCCATCAATGTGATTCATATGGGCGTCCCTAGGCTCACATTTCCTAATGGTATTTGACAATCATGTTCCTGGAAATTACAAGCGGCCCTTGATAAAAGAGCATGAAATATCTCTCCTTCGTGCCATGGCTCTAACAACATCATGATTTGGGGAGAGGAATGAGGCATCAGTGTTTTATTCTTTACATTATCCAACAATAAACCGAAATTTTTCTCAAAAACGGCTTTTCTACTAAGTTCTTTTCTCCGACTCACCTTTAAATTGTGATTGAGAAACTGCCAACATTTTAAAAGTCGAATTTCTTTTGCATCTTTACAAACCCCTTAGTGTGATTTTGTTCAATTATGTTTTCAAGCTCTTCTCTTCCATATAAACAGTTGCTTGACATTGCTAACCATTGGAATGCCCACCTGCCGGACGGGATAGCTCTGATGGCTCCCAACCGGCCATCTCTCACATTTTTTGATTTATCCCAAAAACTTTCCGTGTTTGGTGAAACACTTCTTGAGCTCGGGTTAGATTCATCATCCCGTATAGCCATCCTGGCTCCAAATGGACCTGAACTGGCTGTAGCTTTTCTTTCTTGTGCGACCTATGCCACCAGTGCCCCTCTAAACCCTGCATATCAAAAGGATGAATTAGAGTTTTATTTAGATGATCTCGAGGCATCCGCATTGATTATTGCCTCAAGCCTCAAATCTTCCGCACGCGAAGTTGCGCATTCCAAGAACATCCCGGTACTAGAACTATGCTCCCAAACTGACCAACCTGCAGGGAGCTTTTCCCTTGAAGGAAAAACAGCCAAATCCGCCATTCCTGCCTCTCAAAGGCAGCCAGATGATATAGGGTTAATCCTCCATACGTCAGGCACCACGGCTCGACCGAAACAGGTTCCCCTCTCACATAGGAACTTGTGTGCATCTATCAACCATCTTCAGCAGACCCTGGCTCTCACCCCACAAGATTGCTGTTTAAATCTCATGCCATTATTTCATATCCATGGCCTTGTTGCTGCACTCCTTTCATCCTTAGGAAGCGGTGGAAGCGTAGTCTGCCCCCCAGGTTTTTCTGCCACCGAAGTTTTTTCCTGGATGCGAACCTTTCAACCAACATGGGTCACCGCTGTTCCAACGATCCATCAGGCAATCCTGGCCCAAGCTGAGAAGGGATCCGAGGTCGTTCCTACCAATACTTTACGTTTTATTCGTTCCTCCTCTGCTTCTTTGGCCCCTACAGTCATGAAAAATCTGGAAGAATTTTTTAAAGTACCAGTTATTGAGGCTTATGGCATGACTGAAGCCGCTCATCAAATGGCCAGTAATCCTCTGCCTCCACATATTAGAAAACCAGGATCAGTTGGCTTACCGGCAGGGCCGAAAATTCAGGTTTTGTCCGAAACAAACGAAATGTTGCCCTGGGGAAAGATCGGCGAAGTAGTGATTCAAGGGCCAAACGTCATGAAGGGATACAGTCACAATCCAACAGCGAATGAGGAGGCGTTTAGCAACGGATGGTTTCGAACTGGTGATCAAGGTTATCTCGATGAAGATGGCTATTTATTTCTTACTGGTCGGTTGAAAGAGCAGATTAACCGTGGAGGAGAAAAAATTGCTCCATTGGAAATTGATCAGGTGCTATTGCAACATCCCTACATTCAACAAGCTGTGACCTTTGGAATACCACATCCCACCCTAGGAGAAGAGGTTGCGGCCGCGGTTGTCCTGAAACCAAACACTCCCCTAGCAGAACAGGAATTACGTCGATGGCTCACACCTCGACTCGCACAATACAAAATCCCCAAAAAGACTTTCTTTTTGAAAGATATTCCTAAAGGCCCCACTGGAAAGATCCAACGTCGCACCTTGGCAGATCAACTCCTGGGATTGCCCTCATTATCTTCAGAAGGTATCGCTAATAAATTGGAGCAGCACCTCATCCGTCTGTATCAACAGTATCTTGGAATTGATCAAGTCAAAACTGATGACAGTTTCTTTATGTTGGGGGGTGATTCGATTTTAGCCACTCAGATTGCTAATCAATTGCATGGGCTCACAGACTCTCTTCCTCTTGATGCCGTAACGATTTTTGAAAATCCCACCATCACCGAATTACATCTCTATCTCATGGAAAATGTGGAAAAAGAAGGCCTTGCCGCTTTTTGCCAGGATCTCTAATTACAAGATTTATCAACTCTTTTGAAGGGCCACGGAGTAGGACTTCTTATCGTGAACGGCCATGAAATTGTTGCACAGACCCTCAAACACCTGGGAATCACTCACATTTATAGTCTATCTGGCGGGTCAATAAGACCCACCCTGCCTGCTTGTTCTCACATAGGTATTCGCCTAATTGGAGTACGCCATCAACAAGGTGCCGTTCTAATGGCTGCTGCCCACAACTACCGGGCTGGCCGCTTGACGGCGGTCGCCATGGTCTCTGCTGGACCAGCGATGACAAATGCGGTTACTGGGGTATTGGTAGCGTGGGAAAACTGCTGGCCTCTATTGCTGATTGCCGGAACTCTTCCCCTATCAGGACCCTTCAGCCATCGTCGCGGAAGTTTTCAAGCTCTCGATGGAATACCTATATTTCAATCCATCACAAAATGGGCAACGACGATTTCTTCGCTTTCTCAAATACCTGATACGCTCAAACAAGGATTGCAAATCGCCTCATCGAGGCAACCCGGCCCCGTCTATATTGAATTGCCGGAGAGAAGCCTGAACGCAAGCGGGCCGTATCCATCCTTCTCAACCATCACCACTGGAGGGCCAATTATTGGAACCGTAGATGATGTTAAAATTCAACAAGCTTCCCAAATGGTACGAGACTCGATTCGACCGGCAGTAGTCCTTGGCAAAGGCCTCAGATGGACAGAACCAATCGACGAGCTACGTTCATTGATTGAAACGTATCAAATACCTTTTATCACGTCCCCAATGGGAAGAGGCTATCTCCCAGATGATCATCCCTTATGTGTAAATTCTGCACGTGATCAACTCCAAGAACAGGCTGATACCATCATGATCCTGGGAGCGCGACTTAACTGGACTTTTCGATTTGGGACCCAATTTTCACGAGAAGCTAAATTGATACATATTGATATCGTCCAAGAAGAACTTGTGGAGGATCGACCCGGTTCCTTAGGAATTCAAGGTGAGGTCAAATCTGTCTTGCAAGCATTACTGCAATCCCTACAAGCCATGCCATCTTGGTCTTCTTGCCTCGCCACCCGTAAACCATGGCTCAAATATTTGGAAGAAACCAGGAAGAGACAAAAACGGGAACTGGAAGCCAAGATAGAGACAACTCGATTTCCGATGTCTCCACATCGTCTCATGAAGGAAGTACGTGATTTTTTGCCTCGGGACGCCATTTGTGTTCTTGACGGACGGGACACTATGGCAGCCGCTCAGGAAGTACTCGGTACATATGAACCAGCAAGTCGATACACAGCGGGAACCAATGGTTGTATGGGAATAGGAATACCCTTCGGGATTGGAGCAAAAATATGCAGCCCGGACCGTCTGGTCATCGTGATAACGGGAGACATGGCATTTGGCATTTCGGCCATGGAAATGGAAACCGCCGTGCGTCACAAGATTCCCATTATCGTCATGATCGTCAATAATGACGGAGGGTGTGCAACCAGTGTCCATAAAACGATGTACCCGGCAGGCCATGAAGCAGTAGCTATGTATCAGCCAAGACTACCTTATGAGAATATCATGATAGCCTGCGGTGGATATGCCGAATCCGTTGAGCGACCAGAACAAATTCGGCCAGCGCTACAGCGTGCAGTGACCTCTAGGCTTCCAGCCTGCCTCAATGTATATGTCGACCCTGACGCTCCCTTTGGGAATTATTTGGGCTGAAGAAAAACCAAGCAGATGAATTCAATTATGTCAGGAAAAAGCACGACGACCATTCCCTCAAAACCCATAGAAAAACATGCCCCCCTCTCTCTCGCACAACAACGATTATGGTTTATCTATCAACTTGATCCTCTAAGCTCGACTTACAATATCTCTCGAGCTTGGCGTTTCACAGGATCACTGGACACGAGCGCACTAGAATCAAGTATCAACACCGTTTTATCAAGACATAGAGCCTTGCACACGGTCTTTCAGGAAATAGATGGGGAAACGGTTCAAATTATTCAACCCATGTGCCCATTTACCTTACAACCGATTAATTTATCATCCCATGCACCTGACTCATTAGAGAACGAAATTCATCGGATGGTGTATGAGGAACCCCTCAAACCCTTTAACCTCACAAACGGCCCTCTTTTTCGGATCACTTTCCTTCAATCTGGACCAAACAATTATGTATTGATTTTTTCAGTTCATCATATCGTATTCGACGGAACTTCGTTAAAAATTTTCTGTCAAGAGCTCAGTCAGTGCTATCAAACTTACTTGCAAGGGCGACCTATTCAGCTTCCTTCCCTTTTCATTGAGTATCAAGACTTTGCGTATTGGCAGCAAGGGGATCTGATACAACAAAAAGTGGCATCGCAGAGGACATTCTGGAAAGCGCAACTTGAAGGAGCCCCACTTGATTTAGAGTTCCCATCTGAAGCTCTGACGTCCAATGATACTCCGGGTCAGGGGAACGTCCAAACATTCTCCATGGCGGAGCGGAGTATCTCTCGTTTGAAAGCCTTGATTCAGCCACAAGGCATAAGCCTGTTTATGGGTCTATTGGCTGTTTTTCAGATTTTATTGGCGCGGTATACCGGGCAACGGGATCTGGTGGTCGGAACCCCCATAGCCGGACGGACTCAACGGGATCTAGAAGGACTCATTGGTTTTTTCGTGAACACAATCGTCTTGCGAATGCAATTACAGGATTTGACATCGTTTCGTGATGCCTTACAACAGCTTCGGACAACCTGCCTACATTGCTATCGCCATAGTGATTTCCCATTTGAAAAGATCGTCGAATTACTCAACCCTGTCCGCCATTCAAACCGACATCCTGTTGTCCAGGCCATTTTTCAGCTGCGTAAAGCCTCGGACAATCATTTACAGTTATCCGGCCTTGAAGTCCAACCCTTTCTTATAAAAAGACGGACAGGAAATTTCGATGTGCACATGGTCTGTGAGGAAACGGCCACCGGGCTAGAAGGACATGTCTATTATTCTCCGTTACGCTATTCTGATCGTGCAATGGCAAACTTCATACAGCACTATCAAATTCTTTTGGACAAAGTACTTGCTGATCCAGATTGTCCCATTCAACAACTTTCCTTCCTTACCGAAACAGAAACCCGCCAACAGACAGTTGAGTGGAGCGCCACCACAACGTCCGATCTTCAGCCACGAAGCCTTGCTTCTCAATTGGAAGACCAGGCCAAGATTCGTCCGGATACTATAGTGGCGATATGTGGAGATGCACACCTCACTTATGCCAACCTCACGACTCGAGCTAATCAGCTCGCACACCATTTAATAGCCCTGGGCGTTGGACTGGAAGTTCCGGTTGCGCTGTATTGCGAGCGGTCTTTGGACCTACTGGTAGGGTTGTGGGGCATTATCAAATCCGGGGGGGCTTATGTAGCAGTCGATCCTGATTATCCCAAAAAACGTATAGCATGGATACTGCAGGATTCTGAGGCAGCTATCATCGTTGCACAGCGACATACGAAAGCTTCTTTACCTCCCAACTCTCCCACGGTGGTATGGATCGACACCGATTGGCCAAAAATTGAAAAGAATTCTCTCCATCCCCCTTGCCCGCTTTTGAGCGTAGATAATCTTGCCTACATTCTTTACACATCCGGCTCTACCGGAAAACCAAAGGGTGTCATGGTTACTCATCAAGGCCTCCTCAATTACTTGCAATGGAGTGTACAGACATTTGAAGTACATCAAGGACAAGGCACTATTGTGCATTCTTCCATTGGATTTG
The DNA here is from genome assembly GCA_965223185.1 of Nitrospirales bacterium. Lineage (GTDB taxonomy): Bacteria > Nitrospirota > Nitrospiria > Nitrospirales > UBA8639 > Nitrospira_E. The sequence goes on from OZ244988.1 coordinate 3,282,602, forward strand.
ATTTAACGGTCACCAGTCTCTTTTGTCCTTTACTTGTTGGTAGCAAAGTTCAGCTCCTTTCCCAGTCGGGAGACATACAAGAGCTTGTTAGTCTTTTGAGAAATAATTGGGGTCTTAGTTTTCTAAAAATCACTCCTGCCCACCTTGAAGCGCTGAATCATCTACTCCTACCAGAGGAGATGGCAGGACGGATTAGAACTCTCATCATCGGGGGCGAAGCGCTTCCACGCGAGAGCTTAGCCGCATGGCATCACTTTGCCCCACAAACAATACTGTACAACGAATATGGTCCGACGGAAACCGTTGTCGGTTGCTGTATATACCATGACTCTTCATCTGAAGTTAAACCAGGAACCGTTCCGATTGGACGACCTATTGCAAACACTCGAATCTATCTCCTCAACCCCTATCTTCATTTATCACCTGTTGGAGTCATCGGGGAGCTATATATCGCAGGAGAAGGGTTAGCACGTGGCTATGTACATCAGCCCGACCTCACCGCCCAACGGTTTATCCCCGAGTTCTTTAGCGACCAATGGGGAACCCGTCAATATCGTTCAGGTGATCGGGCACGCTATCAAAGCGGGGGCGATCTCGAATTTTTTGGCCGATCAGATCACCAAATTAAAGTCCGTGGCTATCGAATCGAACTACAGGAAATTGAGGAAACGCTTAGGCAACACCCACAAGTGCATGCTAGCGTTGTCGTATGTCGGGAAGACCATCCTGGTGAGAAGAAATTGGTGGCCTATGTGACTACAAAGCAACCACCATTCAAACCAGCTCTGTTACACAATTATCTCCATGATCGACTACCAGGATATATGATACCTCAAGCATTCATTGAACTCCCGCACCTAGCCCTTACACTCAATGGAAAAGTAGACCGCGAGGCATTACCAAAACCCGAGGAAACAGGTCGAATAAACCAAATTAGTTACGAAGCTCCAACGACTTTGCTTGAGGAAACACTCGTCGCTATCTGGCAAAAAGTTTTAGATGTAAAAAAAATCGGAGTGCATGATAACTTTTTTGAGCTAGGGGGACATTCTTTGTTGGCCACACAAGTAGTCTCCCGTATAAGGAAAGAATGGGGGGTGGAACTGAATCTCAAAATGTTTTTTGAGGTCCCAACTATAAGAGGATTAGCAAAAGGAATCGAAGGATTTCTGTGGATACAAACGGGGGCGGCGAAGAAGGATTCCTCAAATCAAGGGCTTAGTGATGAGGGCATCATTTGACACCAATAAACATTTACGCCAGGAAAGATAAGATGTATCCGAATCCCAACAGGAGAAATTCACGGTTAGAATCATTGCCTTTGTTCCCTGGGTTCAGAATGGCATTAAATGTAATTCAATGTACTCATTAATTTTCCAAATCACCCACGAATGTAACGATGCTACAACCTCCCTCTCTGATTTTTTCATTTTTTTGGCCATCAAACAGAAAAATTGTCTTCTCCTTCTATAAAGGGAAAACCAAGATCCACTGTAAAAATTCACTTTGTTTTTCTTTTGACATGTATTTTTTTGGACAATATGGTAAATTTAAAGAGATTTATACCGATAATTTTCAAGAAAACCCAGTCATTCTCCATTTCAAAAATGCTAGTCTGAACATTTTCTAAAATTTGAAGTTCTTCTAGAGCTAATGGCTATTCAGGAAAGCTCCGCAGCACAGCAACAGTGGTTACAACAGCGCCTCAGTAAAAAGGCGCAGACCGGGCCAACCAGCCAGATTCCAACTCAACCTCGTACCAAACCCCTTCCATTATCATTCGCTCAGCAACGCTTATGGTTTCTGGCGCAACTCGAACCCGAAAGCACAGCTTATTTCATGTCTTCTGCAATTCGTCTATCGGGAAGACTTCACATGAACGCATTAAAATCCAGTTTGCAGTTCTTAGTTCAACGCCATGAGGCCTTGCGAACCACGTTTGTGGTCGAAAACGATATACCCTTTCAAATGATTACCACCCACGTGCCGGTATCGCTTTCATTCAGAGACCTTCAAACCTTAGACTCCGGACCTCAATCCGAAGAAATGTCGTGCATAATTGAAGAAAGCAGGCATCAACCATTCGATCTAGAAAAAGGGCCTCTCTTTCGATTCACTATTATTCGACTAAGCGAAAAAGAGCATGTTTTTTTATTTAATCTCCATCATATTATCTCTGACGGTTGGTCGATGGCCGTTTTTTTTCGAGAACTCACCCTAACATATACCGCATACAAAGATGAGCAAAACCCCGTTCTTCCCAACCTCCCCATTCAATATGCGGATTACGCAGTATGGCAACGGCAGTATTTGGAAGGGAAACAACTTCAAAAACAATTGGAATTTTGGAAAAAAGAACTTCATGAGCCATTGCCCACGTTATCATTGGCCACAGATTTTCTACGCCCACCCAAACAGGTTTTTCATGGGGAACGGATTAACTTTACATTGTCAAAATCCCTCATAGATAGGCTGAAACAGGTGTGCCAACAAAACAGTTCCACCCTCTTTATGGCCTTATTAACAGTCTTCCATTTACTTCTCCATCGATTAACTGGTCAAAATGATTTATGTGTGGGTATTCCTAGTGCGGGCCGCACACGTCAAGAAATTGAACAGGTCATGGGATTTTTTATTAATACTCTGGTGGTTCGCACCCATTACGTTGACACTTCAACATTCGCCGAGTTTTTAGGGAAAGTACGGGATACATGCCTTGATGCCTACACCCATCAAGACGTCCCTTTCGAAAAATTAGTGGAAGTCCTTCATCCTAAACGGGATTTAAGTCGCACACCATTTTTTCAAGTCTTTTTTAATATGATGCCAGGCGAAAGCACGCCATTTTCCCTTCCCAATCTCACAGCAACTCCTCTTCAAAAATCCACCATCGATTCCAAGTTTGATCTAACCGTCTATTTACACGAAAAAAATCAGGAATTAGGGGGTGCTGTCGTCTACAACACCACACTTTTCCGATCCGAACGAATAAAATTCATGATCGAACAATTTGAACACCTGCTTCATCAGATTGTCGCATCGCCTGATATCCCTCTTCATCGCCATTCTCTCGTCACCCAGAACTCTCAAGCTCTCTTACCTGATCCGACATCTCCTCTTGCATCACCCACCTACGAGTCGGTGCCTTCACAAATTCTTGAATGGGCAGAACGCACTCCTGACCAAATTGCCATTCATCAAGAAAACAACACCATCAGCTATCGTGATTTGAAAGAAAAGGGAGAAGCTTGCGCTCACGCTTTACAGCGTTTAGGAGTACAACCTGGTGAGGTCATCGCTATAAGGGGGTCTCGAAGTGTTGGATTTATCACCAGTATGGTTGGAACGTGGTTGGCAGGAGGAATAATCCTCCCCTTAGATTTGCAACTGCCCTTACCCCGCCAAAAATTCATGCTCCAAAAAAGCAAAGCCGCTTGTCTGGTAGAAGTGACTACCTCTATTCCAGAATCCAACATGACTCAGGCGTCCATCCCATGTCTGCAAATCGACCCATTTACAGGGCACTGTCTGTCTTCCAATCAAGAAGAAGATAAGGCCGAACCGACTTTGCCATCTCTGAAGGCCGAAGGACCTGCATACGTGTTCTTTACCTCCGGAACGACCGGAATCCCCAAAGGAATTCTCGGTAGTCATCAAGCTTTGTCGCACTTTCTAACCTGGCAACGAGAAACATTTTGCATTACCTCCAATGATCGTTTTGCGCTATTTACGGGGGTGTCATTCGATGTAATGTTGCGTGAATTGTTTCTACCACTTTCCAGCGGCGCAACAGCTTATCTCCCGCCTGAGGATGCAAATACTCCAGAGCGGTTACAATGGTTAGCTTCTGAGCAGATTACGGTGATTCATCTGGTTCCTTCAATCACCAGTTTCTGGCTTACCTCTTTGACCTCACCCATTCCCCTCTCTTCTTTAAAGTGGATCTTCTTCGCTGGAGAACCTCTTACTTCACAACTCGTTGAATTATGGGAAACAAACTGTCCGGGAACCGCTCAATTCGTGAACCTATATGGGCCCACAGAAACAACATTGGCGAAATGTTGGTATCTCCTCCCGACGCCAAAGAATTCAGGCATTCAACCCATTGGACGTCCTATTTCGCAGACTCAGTTGCTGGTAGTAGGTCCTCAACACAGCCTCTGTGGAATCGGAGAAGTAGGAGAACTCGTCATTCGCACCCCTTTCCGCACTTTTGGATATTTGGATACACTCGAAGGGATGTCGCAGCCATTTGTTTCTAACCCTTACCGAAAAGATCCATCTGACTTGATTTATCATACAGGGGATCTTGGACGGTATCGATGGGATGGGATGATTGAGATTCTTGGTCGTAGTGACGATCAGGTCAAAATTCGTGGCGTGCGAGTAGAGCCGCAAGAAATTGCCATGATGTTATCCACTTGTCCCGGGGTACAACGATGTACCGTATTAGCCAATCAAGATGATAGCAACGAATGGGCTTTGACGGCATATGTGATTGGGAAACCGAACACATTCTTAAGTAATGCAGCCATGCGTTCCTTCCTCGATGGTCGAATGCCTAGCGCCTTTGTACCTTCGCAATATGTCCAGCTTGAAGAATTTCCGCTAACACCTAATGGGAAAATTGATCGGCAGGCTTTATCTCGTCTCACACCGGCAAAGATCTCGACCGAATCCTATGTAGCACCCCGCACAAAAAACGAAACACAAATGACAGGCATTTGGGAATCCGTGTTAGGCCATAACCCAATTGGAATCCACGACAATTTCTTTGATCTAGGTGGACATTCTTTGTTGGCCACTCAAATTATTTCACGAATTCGAGAAACCTTTAAGACCACCATTCCATTACGCACATTGTTTGAAGCTCCAACTGTGTCTGGAATTACCGAGAAGCTTACCCAGACCGACTATCCAAACACAGCGGATTCTCTGCCTCCGATTAGGCCTTTACCATCTGGGGCACCATTTCCACTGTCTTATTCTCAAGAACGTATGTGGTTTCTCTATCAATTTGCCCCCACGAGCGCTGCCTACAATATACCCTGGGCATTTGATTTTCACGGTACTATTAGTATTGAAGCCCTCGAACAAGCGGTGAACGAAATACTCCAACGGCATGCCGTTTTACGAACCGTCTTTCCTGAAGTAGATGGCTATCCTGTCCCTCAAATTCAGCCCTTTTCTCCGATATCGGTGCCAATCAAGGATTTTCAAAAATTTTCAGATGATATCCGAGATTTTGAAGTCCAACAATTCGCCAAAGCGGAAGCCCGACGACCATTTAATATGGCGGAAGGACCTTTATTGAGGGTCACCTTTGTTCGGCTTCAAATCAACCATGTCATAGTCTTACTTACATTACATCACATTATCGCTGATGGATGGTCTGCTGGAATTGTTCGACGAGAACTCGATGCCCTGTATTCCGCATTTCAAACAGGGCTCCCTTCCCCACTCAACGAACTCCCTATTCAATATCAGGATTTTGCGGCTTGGCAACGAGGATGGCTGAAGGACCATGTGTTAGATAACCAATTGAGTTATTGGACCTCACGACTGGCCGGTGCTCCCATGATTTTAGACCTTCCCCTTGATAGACCAAGGGGAAGCGTTCAGACCTTTGCCGGTGGTCGGCATATTGTAGAACTTCCTCGTTCATTAACCATGAGGCTCAGCGCACTCACTCATCGCGAGGGCGTGACCCTCTTCATGGCACTGTTGTCCGCTCTTTCCATTCAATTGGAGCGATACACTTCAAATGAAGACCTTCTTATTGGGGTACCCATCGCCAACAGACACTTCCTTGAAATAGAAAATTTAATAGGTACATTTGTCAACACTCTCGTGCTACGCACACAACTGACAGACAACCCGTCCTTTCTGGACCTTCTTCATCAAGTACGACAAACAACACTGGAAGCCTACGCACATCAAGATTTGCCTTTTGAAGTTTTAGTTGATGCCATGCGCCCTCCAAGAGATCTAAGTCGTAGCCCTGTGTTTCAAGTGATGTTATCTGTATTAAATTTTAATCAAGCACGTTCTACAGAAAGAAAAAATGTAGGTAAGATCGTGGTCGACCGACAGGCCGCGCAGTTTGATTTAACCCTTGCGGTTTCAGAACGCCCCAATGCTACACATATAACGGCTTGGTCCTACAACTCAGACTTATTCGAGTTGGCTACGATCCAGCGAATGAGTAAACATTTTCAGCGTCTCTTAGAAGATATTGTGGCGCATCCTCAAAAGAGAATTCAGGATCTGAACCTTTTACCTGAACTTGAGCGCAAGCAAATCGTGGCTGAATGGAACAATACCTCACAACCGAATGTTAACGTCAACCAATGCTTACCAAACCTCTTGGAAAATCAAGCGTCTCAACATCCTGACTCTATCGCCGTAGTCTTTGAAGGACAGTCTGTTACCTATGCAGTTCTCAACCAACGAGCAAATCAAGTCGCTCACCATTTGCAAAAGCTAGGTGTAGGCCCGGAAGTGCGTGTAGCAATCTTTTGCGAACGATCGCTCAACATGATTCTAGCTTTATGGGGCACAGTGAAAGCCGGAGGGGCGTATGTCCCAATCGATCCGTATTACCCCCAAGATCGGATTGCCATGATGCTAGAGGATGCGGGGGTTGCGGTTATCGTGGCCCAAAAGGATGGACCCACTGTCCCATCCACATACAGCGGGCCAATCATGTGGATAGATTCGGACTGGCCTATCATCTCCCAGGAACCCACAAGTATACCCAATATGGCCATTACCCCTCAGAACTTGGCTTATATGATTTTTACGTCAGGTTCTACAGGACGTCCCAAAGGAGTTCAAATACCCCATGGATGCTTTATGAATTTTTTGGAAGCCATGGCAGGCACTCTTGGAGTTACTCCGTACGACCGACTCCTAGCCGTCACGAGTTTATCATTTGATATTGCCGGGCTTGAATTATGGGGACCCGTACTGGCCGGAGGACAAGTCATTTTAGCTGGACGGGAAACAACCGAAGATGGGAGTCAACTCTTGGCTTGTTTGGAAAGGGAGTCCGTCACCATCATGCAAGCCACTCCAGCCACATGGCAGTTATTGTTAGTGAATGGCTGGACGGGACAGCGCGGGTTACGGCTTCTGTGTGGAGGAGAACAGATCTCCCTAGATCTCGCGCACGAACTCCTGGATCGATGTCAGAACCTCTGGAACCTCTACGGACCGACTGAAACCACGGTTTGGTCCACCCGGTATCCATTGGCTAAAGATAATACCCGCATCTCGATTGGACATCCAATCGCTAATACCCAAGTCTATGTCACCGACCGATGGGGGCACCTTGCCCCCATCGGAGTACCTGGGGAATTGTTTATTGGAGGGGAAGGTGTGGCACGTGGGTATTGGCAACGTCCGGATATCACCGCCGAGCGGTTTGTGCCGAATCCTTTTAGCGCCAAACCAGGAGAACGACTCTATAAAACGGGCGATCTGGTACGTACACACAGCGATGGCCGCCTGGAATGGCTATCCCGGCTTGATCATCAAATTAAGCTTCGTGGGTATCGTATAGAGTTAGGTGAAATTGAAACAGTGCTTCGCCAACATCCCACTATACACAAAGCAGTCGTGGTCATACGAGAAGACCGCAAAGAAGATCGCCGACTGGTCGCCTACATTCAAATGGTCAGCGGACACTCTTTTGATTCCGCAATAATTCGAGAGATTGTTGCATTACACCTTCCGGCATATATGGTTCCAGCCATTTTCATCAACATGGAATCTTTTCCCGTCACTCCTAATGGAAAAATCGATCGCAAGGCGCTGCCTATTCCCAGTGATAGTCGGCCCGATCTGGCTCAAGAATTTTCTCCTCCAGCCAACCCGACGGAACAGGTTATAGCGGAAATTTGGAGTGAAGTATTGGGAGTCAAACAAGTGGGGCGTGAAGACAATTTCTTTGAACTTGGAGGGCATTCATTACTGGCCACCCAAGTCATCGCCAGAATTCGATCACGCACAGAAAATGCTTTGCCCTTGCGCACATTCTTTGAATACCCCACTGTGGCAGGCTTAGCCAGTCAATTACAGGATGATTTCAACGCAAAGACTGGCCATCTCGAAAATTTATTAGATGATCTGGATTCAATGTCTGAAGAAGAAGCTCAAGCCCTCTTAGAACAAGAATCTCGGAAAAGCTCTAATGAAGAATAGAAAACAGAAAGGCGGCTAAAAAAATCACAATACTACCCCTTCCTGCAAACCTGAAAACCCCACCCCCATATATCGCTTTGTGAAGTCATCGATGAAGTTTATTGCCATAAATCCAAATCTAAAAAATCTGAGAATACCCCCAGAAGCTGTCACAACCCTTCGCATACTTCCAAACCATCAAGGCATAATGTGAATCCTGCAGACCAAATCAAGGAAATTCCCCTTTCCTTTGCCCAAGAACGCTTCTGGTTTTTAGAACAAGTCGAACAGGGTGAAGGGGTTTTTTGCATTCCTGTACTATTGCGTTTACAGGGCGCCTTAGATATCACAGCCCTTGAAACCAGTTTCCTCACACTAATTCGACGACATGAAATTCTGAGAACAACCTTTCGTGACAAAGGAGGTGCGCCTGTACAGGTTATCGCTTCAGATAGGGAATATAAGCTCTCAATCCTTGATGTCAAAGGGCAAACTGCTCAGGAACGTTTTGATGTTGTGGCACAGTGGGTCGAGGAATTTGTTCTACAACCATTTGATCTTCGCAATGGGCCACTAATAAAGACCACCTTATTTCGGGGATTGGAATCCGAGTTTTTCCTTCTCATCACCTTTCATCATATTATCTCGGATGGGTGGTCGGTTGGAATTTTCACGAAAGAGCTTATTGCAGCTTATGAAGCCTACTCAAAAGGTCGAAATCCGAACTCCCCCCCCCTTCCCATTCAATACGCTGACTATACCCTATGGCAACATGATTGGCTGCAGGGTGAAAGACTTGACGGGCTGTTAAACTATTGGAGGCATCAACTTGCTGAAGCCCCAACAGCCTTGTCCCTGCCTACTGATCATCCTCGGATGATAGCCAAAACTTTTCGAGCAGCTTCGGAAAGAATTCACTTACCCCGTTCTCTCACGAAACCACTTAAAGAATTAGCCAAAAAAAACGGGACAACACTTTTCATGGTGCTGCTCGCGACTTTTAAGATTCTGATTGCTCGGTACACCCGATGTTTTGACATTCTTGTGGGAACCCCTATTGCCAATCGCTCCAATGTTAACCTGGAAAAGTTGATCGGATTTTTTGCCAATACGTTAGTCATACGTACAAACCTGTCTCACAATCCTTCTTTCTTGACTGTATTATCTCGCCTACGAAAGAGTTGTTTAGAGGCCTATCGGCATCAAGATCTCCCATTTGAAAAACTCGTTAAAGACCTTCGTCCGGAGCGTGATTCGATCAGGCATCCCCTCATTCAAGTGTTATTTGCTTTTCAAAATGCCCCCACACCCTCGTGGGAGCTTGAAGGCTTACAGGTCGAACCGATCCCCTTTGACAGCAAAAAAGTCGCCTTTGATATTTCCTTCTCCCTACGTGAGCATCATGACGAAATTCAAGGATCCCTGACTTACCAAATCGAACTATTTGACCAGGGAACTGTCACCAGAATGTTGGGACATTTTCAATCTTTGCTTGAAAGCATTATCGAAAATCCTGAGCAACGTATAGCCTCATTAACTCTCCTGACAAAACAAGAATGCCACGACTTACTCGCGCAAAATGTTCAGGTGCCCACATCGCATAGAAACGATCATCGAATCCAAATTGGGTTTCAACAACATGCTATAAAAACCCCCGATAAGATTGCCCTTGTTTGCCAAGATGAACACCTGACCTACCGACAATTAAATGAACGGGCCAACCAATTGGCTCACTGTCTCAAGGAGAGAATAGCCAAACCAGAGGTGCGTATCGCCTTGCATCATGAACGTTCAGCAAATCTGATCGTGGGGGTTCTCGGGATTCTTAAAGCTGGCGGATGCTATGTGCCGCTGGACCCAATTATCCCCTCAGAGCGACTCGACTTTATACTTAAGGAAGCAGATGTTTCAATGGTGATAACGGACAGTGACCGAGCGGGTAGATGGAATAGTCACTCCATACCACATTTGTGCCTAGATGACGAAACCATCTTCGCTTATCAATGCAAGGAAGATCCATCCATTGAAGTGAATCCAGACAATCTCGCATATATCATTTTCACATCTGGATCGACGGGTCTCCCCAAGGGTGTCGGGGTGACTCATACTAATGTTGTCCGACTTTTTGAACAGACTCAGGATTGGTTTCATTTCGATGAACATGATACGTGGAGCGTTTTTCATTCACTCGCCTTTGATTTTTCTGTTTGGGAGCTTTTTGGGGCTCTTCTACATGGAGGGAAAATGGTGCTCATTCCATATTGGGTGAGCCGCACTCCTGATACATTTTATGAGTGCGTAATTCATGAGCGAATCACCATTCTCAACCAAACCCCCTCAGCTTTTCATCAATTCATTCGAGCAGAAGAATCGGCCAAACTTCGAAACGAATTGGCTTTACGCTTGGTAATCTTTGGGGGTGAGGCCCTTGATTTCAAGATTCTGGCACCATGGTGGGATCGGCATGGCGACCAGGTTCCTCAACTCATTAATATGTACGGTATTACGGAAACGACTGTACATGTCACCTATCGTCCACTCACCTCAAAAGATCTCAACACTCCGGGCACAAGTCGGATTGGGAATTCCATCCCTGATCTACAGCTATATATTTTCGATCAATTTCAACAGCTCGTACCCATAGGTGTGCCAGGGGAAATGTACATCGGCGGGCAAGGAGTGACGCGAGGCTATCTCAATCAGGGTCAATTATCCGGCGCTTGCTTCGTTCCTAATCCTTATAGTAACCAACCGGGGACACGACTCTATCGATCCGGCGATCTTGCTCGACATTTGGCAAATGGCGACATTGAATATTTGGGCCGAGTTGACCATCAGGTTAAAATTCGAGGATTTCGAATCGAACTGGGGGAAATTGAATCAGTCCTAGCTCAACACTCTGAAATACATCAGGCGGTAGTCATCGTACAAGAGGATCATTTAGAAGACAAACGATTAGTTGCTTACCTTGTTATGGGGAATGACGGAAAATTATCGATTCCTGTCCTTCGCAACTACCTTGGGCAATCGTTACCCAACTATATGATCCCTTCCGCCTTTATGTTCCTGACATCATTACCTTTAACCTCCAATGGCAAAATCGATCGCGCAAAATTGCCGGCACCCGAATCAGATAGAGACAATTCCGACGAACCTTTTGAACAAGCTCGGTCGCCAATTGAAGAAAAACTGATCCATATCTGGAGTCAGTTATTGAATGTGGCACAAGTGGGCATTCGGGATAATTTTTTCGATTTGGGTGGCCATTCACTCATACTCACAAAACTGGCCAATCGAATCCAGGATACCTTTCAAGTACGTTTGCCACTGCGAATTCTCTTTGACTTGCCAACCATTGAACAAATGGCCCAAGCCATTGTTGAAGAACAAGTAAAAAATACCGATCAAGGAACGATAACGCACTTACTTTCAAAATTGAGTGAACTGACCCCTGAACAGGTCACTGAGCTCCTCAAGGGGCCAAGCAACATGTAATGATATATTAGCTATGAACCAATCCCAAAAGTCCGACATCAATAAAAACAAGACGACCAAGTGGAATTTTCATGAAAGCGCTCGCTAAACCGGTATTATGAAAATTATCCTCACCATGCAATTGCCCTATATTCCTACTTTGGGAGGCGCGAATAAATGCAATCGCTTGCTCGCTGAAGCCTTAGCCAAGAACTCTCATACCGTCCAAGTTATTGTCCCAGCTACCAATGAAGCCAATGCCAACACGCTCTCCCAGTTTCGTGAGCACCTGGCCGGTCAGTCCATTCAAGTTTATTCTAAACCTGGATTCGACCTCTTTCATCTTAACGACGTTGAAATTCAGGCACTTCACGATTCAACGCAGATTCGGGCTCACCTCATCCACCAAATTAAGACCTTCGAGCCTGATTGGATATTAGTTTCAGGAGAGGAATGGTCACAAGTCTTATTGGATGCTGCGTTAAAAGCAGCCTCCTCTCGTGTGGTATACTTGGCTCATACTGTTTTATTTCTTCCTTTCGGCCCTTCGGCCTTTTTCCCGAGTCAGCAAAAAACCAAACGACTTGAGCAGGTCGCCGGAATCCTTGCCTGCAGCCAATTTGTACAAGACTATATTCAGCAATGGAGCAATCTCAAAGCTACTGTCTTCTATTTCCCTGCCTATGGTTCAGGGCCTTTTCCAAACTTTGGTAATTTCGAAAAAGGGTTTATCACGTTAATTAATCCATCAAATGGAAAGGGAATTAATATTTTTTTAAAGCTTGCTCAAAAATTTCCTCATATCCCATTCGCCTGCGTCCCGACCTGGGGTACCACTCAAAATGATCGAGAGGCCCTAATAAAATTTCCCAACATAACCTTACTGGACTCCAGTGAAAACATCGAAACGATTCTGGCCCAATCTCGTGTGATATTACTGCCTTCCCTTTGGCCAGAGGGTTTCCCTCTAACAACGGTGGAAGCCATGCTCAGGGGCATTCCTGTGCTTGCCAGCAATACAGGCGGACTGCCTGAAGCTAAATTGGGCACAGACTTTGTGCTGCCGGTTACTCCCATCTCAAAATTTACCGAAACCCTCGATGATCGTCTGATCCCTACTCCTGTCATTCCGGAACAAAGAGCGGACGATATGATTCAATGGGAACAGGAATTGGGGAAACTTTTGTCCAACAGAGCCGTTTATGAAAAGCAGTCCCACATTGCCAAGGAAAAAGCCCTGGCTTTTATTTCTACTCTTAGCGTGACCCCTCTGATTAATTTTCTGAATAGCCTTACTTTACAATCAAACGGGTTAAATTCTCACATCAAAATCCACACGGACTCCCAAAATCTTCCAAACATTGACAATGGACCCAAAGATTTATCCAATCAACTCGCGCATTTAACACCTGAACAACAAGCACTTCTCTCACAATGGCTTCAAACTCCGGACTCTCTACCATTCGATGGAATTGGCAACAACAGCCTTTCCGCTTCGACTCTAGAATCAAAAATTTCTTCTTCTTCCAATACTACATCTCCTTCTTCTCAATCCGAGCACCAAATCCCGGTGACCCCCCTATCGCCCCAAGCACGATCTTCTGCTGCGATTTTTCGTACAAATTCTTATCCTCTGTCTTATGCCCAACAACGATTATGGTTTCTTGATCAATGGGAGTCTGGAAGTACAGCCTACTTGCTTCCATACGCCTGGCGACTTAAAGGCAATTTGAACATTCATGCCCTCAAAGTCAGCTTTGAACAGCTGATGGAGAGGCATGAAATCTTGCGAACACGTTTTTCTTTGAAAGACGACGAACCAATCCAAGTCATTTCTGAATCTGCATCGATCAACATACCTATCATTGACCTGAGTAACCAGGCAGAACCACAACAGACAGCCGCTTACCAAGATTACATGCAAAAGGAAGCTGCACAACCATTTGATTTACAGACTAACTCACAGCTCCGTTCGCGCCTTTTACGTTTAGGGCCAAAAGATCATGTGCTTTTGGTCACCCTCCATCACATCGTCACCGATGGCTGGTCAATGCAAATCTTTTGGCGAGAATTATCAACCTTGTATTCGGCAGCACAAACAGGCAAAGCGGCCAGTCTGTCACCCTTACCCCTTCAATATGGCGACTTTGCCACCTGGCAAAGACAGCAACCCCAAGAAGAGCGCATCCAAAGCCAGATTCATTACTGGCGGGAACAATTAAAAGACCTCTCTCCTTTATCCTTGCCTACGGATTTCCCACGTCCCCCTCAACAAACCCACCGGGGCGCGAGCCTTACATTTTCGATTAAACCCTCTGTCGTGCAAGGACTGGTCGCGCTCAGCAAGCATCAAGGGGCAACTCTGTTTATGACCCTTCTGGCAGCCTTTAAATTGCTTTTATTTCGCTATTCAGGGCAAGATGATATTGCGGTGGGTCTAGCCATCACCGATCGACCAAAAACCGAACTTGAAGACCTCATAGGCTTCTTTGTGAATACATTGGTGCTACGCACCATCATTCCATCCTCTTACAATTTCAAAGAACTCCTTCTCAATGTTCGGGAGACCTGTTTAGAGGCTTATGCCCATCAAGACATGCCATTTGAAAAGCTCGTAGAAGTCTTACAAACTATCCGCGATCCTAGTCGGCATCCACTCATCCAAACCATGTTTCAGGTACATCACGCCGAAGAAACCCTTCCACTCTCATTGCCAGGTCTCGCTATCGAGTCAGTTGATTCAACACATCGAATGGCTAAATTTGATCTTTTTATGGGACTCACGATTCGCGATGAAACGATTACTGGAAATGCAACCTTTAATAAGGATCTGTTCGACACCCGGACCATGGAACAATTCGGGCGGCATTACCAACGCGTTTTAGAGGAAGTCGTCCGCGACCCCACCCAACAGCTGTCGCAGATCCCCATTCTTAATGAGGCCGAGCGGCGGCACTTACTGGAAGTACAAAATGCGACGACCGCTGCCTATCCTCACGAGGCGAGTCTGCCCTGCCTCTTTGAAGCCCAAGTAAATGCGACCCCTGAGTCCATCGCCGTGACCCACAAAGACAAACACCTCACCTATACTCAGCTCAATGCATGCGCCAACCAAGTGGCCCATGCGCTCCAACGACATGGGGTCGGCCCTGAGGTTTTAGTGGGAATATGTTGCGAGCGCTCCCTCAATATGCTGGTGGGTCTCTTAGGGATTCTCAAGGCTGGCGGAGCATATGTGCCCTTGGATCCGGATTACCCAACGGACCGTCTCGCCTTTATGTTGGCGGAGGCGCAAGCTCCCGTCCTGCTCACCACTCCATCCGTCCGCCTGAAACTACCTGCCTATAGCGGCATAATCGTGGACCTCGACGGGTCCCATCTTTCTCACGAATCTTCGGACAATCTGGCACCAATCCCCACCCCCGAACATTTGGCCTACGTCCTCTACACCTCCGGATCGACCGGCCAACCCAAAGGAGTCATGATCACTCAGAACAGTGTGGCGACCTTTCTTCATTGGGCTCACAATGTGTTCTCAATAGATGACCTATCTGGAGTCTTGGCTGCCACTTCCATCTGTTTCGACCTGTCTGTCTTTGAATGCTTTGTCCCTCTTTGCCGTGGCGGTACTGTGGTGCTTGCGGAGAACACTCTCGCCTTACCCGAATTGGCAGATATCAATCGAATACGGTTAATCAATACCGTTCCCTCAGCCATAGGAGCACTATTAGACAAGTTTGTGCCACCTGCAGTGCAAACAGTAAATTTAGCGGGGGAACCCCTGAAAACAGAAATGGTGGCGGCCATTTACCGAGCTTGGCATGTGAAAACGGTCTATGATTTATATGGTCCTTCGGAGACCACAACGTATGCGACATATGCACTCCGTTCGGAAACAGAACCGGCCACGATTGGACAAGCACTTTCGACGACCACCGTATATCTCCTAGATAAGGCCGGCCACTTGGTTCCCATAGGGATACCCGGAGAGATCTACATTGGTGGGCCACAATTGGCCCGTGGGTACCTAAGTCAAGCGGGATTAACGGCCGAAAAATTTGTACCGCATCCTTATGGTGTGGAACCTGGAACCCGCCTGTATCGAACCGGTGACCGCGGTCGTTACCGACAAAATGGTGAACTCGAATTCTTAGGACGTTCTGATCATCAAGTCAAACTCCGTGGATATCGTATTGAGTTAGGGGAGATTGAGGCCGCCCTCACGAATCATCCTTCTATCCAGGAAGCCATCGTGCTTTGTCGAGAGGACTCACCTGGAGAAAAACAGCTAGTCGCTTATATATTGGGACAGGCTCAGGTTAATGACCTTCGTCTTCATCTTCAAGACCGTCTCCCTAGTTACATGGTACCGTCAGCGTTCGTTACTCTCCCCCAGTGGCCACTGACGCCCAACGGCAAGATTGATCGCAAGGGATTCCCAGCGCCCACTACCTCTGATCGCACCCACGGGACGACTTATGTGGCTCCGAGTTCCCATACAGAGAAAACATTAGCAATAATCTGGCAGAAGATTTTGAGTCTTGAGCGAGTGGGCAGACACGATAATTTTTTTGCATTAGGGGGACATTCTCTACTCGCTACTCAGGTCGTGTCACGCATACAAAAAAAATGGGGGGTGGAGTTAAAGCTCATGACGTTTTTTGAGATTCCAACGATTGAAAAATTAGCGGAAATAATTGATGGAATTATGTGGATGCAAACGGAACAAACGAAAAAAGATTTCACCAATATAGAGCTCAGTGATGAGGGCATAATTTGACACCCATTACCCTGTTATCTCATTTAAAGAAATTGGGAATATCACTCTGGGTCGATGAGGGAAACCTACGGTACAAAGCTCCACAAGGTACTTTAGATAATGAGTTACGTGAGGAAATTCGCAAACATAAGCCTCAACTACTTCAAATTCTTAATGCTGATTCCCACTCCGGTACACCCAATCCATTAGTCCCTCAACATAGGAATACAAATTTACCCCTATCGTTTGCTCAACAACGCCTATGGTTCCTGCATCAACTGGAGCCTGAAAGCGCGGCCTATCATGTTCCATTAACCTGGCGGCTGTCCGGGCCACTGGACGTCGGAGCGTTGCAACAGAGCATCCAGGTGGTGGTCGATCGCCATGAAAGTCTGCGCACCTCGTTTCCGATGGTAGCCAACCAACCCATTCAAGTCATTACTCCATCCCTTACTGTTCCCTTTCGCCAGGAAGATCTTCAAGCAGAACCGGAAAAGGGCCGCGAGGAGAAGACCCAGAGCCTCATTCATAAAGAGATCGCCCGTCCGTTTGATCTGGCGACAGGTCCGGTCCTTCGTGTTTTTCTCCTTTGCCTCGACAAAACAGACCACATCCTTGTGCTCACCCTTCATCATATTGTCTCCGATGGTTGGTCAATCGGCATCCTCTATCGAGAATTGGAAGCATGTTATGTTGCGATCGCAGCAAGAACAGTTCCGACTCTCACACCGTTGCCGATTCAGTATGCCGACTTTGCGATCTGGCAACGGAACTGGTTGCAGGGTGAAGTGCTTGATGCGCAAATGCAGTATTGGTGTGAGCAGTTAGCCGACTTGACACCCTTAGCGTTTCCAACAGATTTTGTTCGGCCACCCATTCAAAAATATCAAGCTGCCTGTCAGGAAATATTCTTACCTCCAAGACTTCAGCAGGCCCTTCATATCTTGAGTCAGGATCAAGGCTGCACAAACGCCACCACTCTTCTTGCAGCATTCATGGTCTTGTTGGCGAAATACACCGGCCAAACGGATCTCGTGGTGGGGATGCCCATCGCTAATCGTAACCGCCAAGAAATTGAAGGCTTGATTGGGTTTTTTGTTAATAGTTTAGTGATACGGACAGACGCGACAGGAAACCCCACGTTTCAAGTGTTTATTGACCGCGTCCAAGCCACAACCTTGAGTGCCTATGATCATCAAGACGTGCCATTTGAACGAATCGTCGAAGAATTACAGCCCGAACGCGACACCAGCCGCAATCCGCTTTTTCAAGTGTTGTTTGCCGTGCAGAATGCCAAGAACGATGGCCTGCAATTACCCGGGTTTACTATTTCACGTGTTACAACTGCATCCCGTACTACTCGAATGGATTTCGAATGCCATATCAGGGAACACCAAGACGGCCTCTTCATCTCCATCCTTTACCGTCGTGATCTGTTTACCCCAAACACCATGGAACAATTCGGGCGGCATTACCAATGCGTTTTAGAGGAAGTCGTCCGCGACCCCACCCAACGGCTGTCGCAGATCCCCATTCTTAATGAGGCCGAGCGGCGGCACTTACTGGAAGTACAAAATGCGACGACCGCTGCCTATCCTCACGAGGCGAGTCTGCCTCGCCTCTTTGAAGCCCAAGTAAATGCGACCCCTGAGTCCATCGCCGTGACCTACGAAGACAAACACCTCACCTATGCTCAGCTCAATGCATGCGCCAACCAAGTGGCCCATGCGCTCCAGCGACATGGGGTCGGCCCTGAGGTTTTAGTGGGAATATGTTGCGAGCGCTCCCTCAATATGCTGGTGGGTCTCTTAGGGATTCTCAAGGCTGGCGGAGCATATGTGCCCTTGGATCCGGATTACCCAACGGACCGTCTCGCCTTTATGTTGGCGGAGGCGCAAGCTCCCGTCCTGCTCACCACTCCATCCGTCCGCCTAAAACTACCTGCCTATAGCGGCATAATCGTGGACCTCGACGGGTCCCATCTTTCTCACGAATCTTCGGACAACCTGGCGCCAATCCCCACCCCCGAACATTTGGCCTACGTCCTCTACACCTCCGGATCGACTGGCCAACCCAAAGGAGTGGCTGTGTGTCATCGTACCTTGACTAATTTAGTCACCTGGCAAATGCATACTCAACAGTCTTTTCCTCGGGGCAGCACTTTGCAGTTTGCTTCCTTAAGCTTTGACGTGTCTTGTCAGGAAATTTTCTCCACTTTGGTGAACGGCGGAAGATTACTTCTCATTCCTGAAGCAACACGTAGGGATTTTCAACAACTTCTTGACGTTTTGACACGTGAAAATGTGGAGCGGATATTTCTCCCGTTTGTGGCTCTCCAGCAACTCATTTTGCTAGCTCGCAATCAAGGTCATTTACCTCTAGCATTAAAAGAGGTGATCTCAGCAGGAGAGCAACTCAAAGTATCAGAAACCATGGTCCAATTGATCAAGGACCAAGCGAAGGGAGTCTTGGTTAATCAATACGGGCCATCGGAAAGTCACGTGGTGACCAGTTTTGCATTATCCAATAAGTCAGCCCAGTGGCCAGCCCTACCAGCCATTGGTGATCCTATCGCTAACACACAAATATATGTGTTGGATTCTCAAAGGGAACTCGTGCCCATTGGGGTACCTGGGGAACTCTACATTGGAGGCATAGGGTTGGCTCGCGGTTATGTCAATAAACCTGCGCTCACAGCTCAAAATTTTGTGCCGCATCCCTTTAGTCGAAATCGTGGGATGCGCCTGTATCAAACGGGGGATAGGGCGCGGTTTCAGCATAATGGGAAGCTAGAATTTTTAGGTCGGTCCGATCACCAGGTCAAACTACGAGGGTATCGCATTGAGTTAGGGGAGGTTGAGGTCGCCCTCACTCAGGATCCTTCAGTTAAAGATGCCGTAGTACTCTGTCGGGAAGATCGGAAAGATGACAAGCAATTGGTTGCCTATGTCACGGAAAATTCTGGCCCACTCAACATGAATACTTTACGAAAAAGCCTAGGAAAACAATTGCCAGAGTATATGCTGCCTTCTATTTTTGTCGTCCTGAAAACTTTTCCACTCACACCTAATGGCAAAGTGGATCGTCAGTCCTTACCAATGCCCGATCAAACGCATCGCGTGAAATCCGAGACTTATGTCCCTCCAGAATCGCCCACAGAGGAATTACTGGCTGACGTATGGCAGAATTTACTCAACGTCAAAAAAGTGGGGCGATATGACAATTTCTTTGAATTGGGCGGACATTCGCTGCTAGCCACCCAGCTTATCGCACAATTGTTCAATCAACATGAAATTCAATTGTCCTTACGTTCGCTATTTGACCACCCAAAATTGATGGATCTTGCTCAGGTAGTCACGGAACAATTACTGCAGGAGATGGAAAATTTCTCCCAATCACAGCACGAAAACCCTAGAAGCCCAGATCAACCCTTTGAGGATGTACCATGACTCTACTGAAAACAACGACATCACCCTAAGCACACGAAGGACTGTAAAACATTATGTTCTGAAAAGTCGTGGTATTCGGAATCCCTGAAATTACCTCATTCATTACCTTAATCTACACGAAGCTTAACAAAACATAATCTAGGTGATCTTCTTTTCGATTCACTCAATTCTTTCATTACCTTAGACTTTTAAAATCTTATTAAACCTGCGTTTTATCCGAATAAACCAATATGACAACGATAGGATTCTTCAATAACTGAAGAAATCAACGGCTTCATCCGAAAAAGAATCACAAGACAAATAAGACAGGGGCTTTCTGAAGGAAGAGTATTAAAAACAGAAAGTCTCACGGACAAGTAATATAAAAATATGTTTTTTACGCTAATTTGCCGTTTCATAATCTGACGCAATACTGACTAGGAGACATAGAACATGGACATCCGGTACGGCAACAACCTGCGCAAACACCTTGAACATACCCCCATCATGCCATTTATTGGAGTTTATGATGTATTTTCTTCTAGTATCGCCGCACGACATTATGAGGGACTTTTTTTAAGTGGGTTTAGTTTTGCGGCCAGTTATTATGGATTACCCGATATCGGATTTATCGCGTGGTCCGATTTAGTCGCATTTGCCCAGCGAGTAAGGATGGTGCTACCAGCACATCATCTTCTTGTTGACATCGATGACGGACACGGCGACGCAGAAGTCGCATCCCATGTTGTGGCCCTCCTTGAATCGGTTGGAGCTTCCGGAGTGATTCTTGAGGATCAAAAACGTCCGCGACAATGTGGCCATTTTTCGGGAAAGCAATTGCTTGAATTAGAGCAATTTCTTCCGAAGTTGAAACAGGTCTTGGCAACACGACGAGAACTGATGGTTATTGCCAGAACCGATGCCTCGGATCATCATGACCGCATGACACGAGCACAAGCCTTCGCAGAGGCAGGGGCAGATGCCGTATTGGTGGAAGCCATTTCAGAATTGGATATTATTAGTGAACTAAAAACCCGAATTAAATGCCCAATAATGGTTAATCAAATTGCCGGAGGCAAATCTCCCTCTTGGAATCTGCCCGAATTGCAAAAAGCAGGGGTTTCACTAGTAAACTACAGTACTCCCTGTCTCTTCGCTGCTCAATTGGCCATTGAAGAATCCATGAAAGCACTAAAAAATCACCACGGCCTTTTACCGGATGCACCAACTGGAACAGTCGGAGTTGAAGGATCTTCAAAAATATTATTTGATAACCTTGCTCGCCGCAAAAATCATCCCACTTGCAAATAAGCAGGGTTCTTTCGCACCACCAGAATATCATCTTTCAAAATGTGCGTTGAGGATTTCAACATGAATATCTATACTGCTTAAGGACGATTACACATTGATAGTTTTAAATTTTTGGAAACAATAATTTTCGTTCTTTGCTAAAACAACGATCTTTGTATTTTATGGTCAACTTTCGCGTTCCTTTTCTTTTCTAACAATTACTCCTATACACGATCTAATGAAGGACGGAGACACATTTTCCGAGAGAACAAAAAACCTCTCGCCGGCCAAACGAGCCCTCTTAGAGCTTCGACTCAAGAAGCAACAAAAACTTCACCCTCAAATTCCGCCTCTTGTTCCACAACTTCGCGCAGAACCTATCCCTCTATCATTCGCTCAACAACGGCTCTGGTTTTTACATCAATGGAACCCAACCAGCACCCAGTATTCCCTCGTGGTAGCGTATCGCCTCACAGGGTCTCTGCAAATTGAATCCCTCCAACGCACCATCGATACTCTCGTTGAGCGTCATGAATCCCTTCGTACAACTTTTAGCTTTGACGGAGAAACCCCGCACCAACACATCCAGCCCGCTCAGTCAGCCTACCTTTCAATTCTAAAACTTTCACCGGAAGAAAAAGAACGCGGAGAAGCGAGGGCCATGCACCTATTTCAAGAAGAAGTGCGTAAGCCATTCGACCTTTCTCAAGGACCATTGTTTCGCCCAACCCTTATTCAAATAGCACCTGAAGATCATATTCTCATTCTGGTCTTACACCATATTATTACCGATGGTTGGTCCATGCAGATTCTTTACAAAGAACTATCCCTCCTTTACCGCGACTTTGCTGCCCACAAACCTTCTTCTTTATCCCCCCTCCCCATTCAATATCCCGATTTTGCTATTTGGCAACGGACCTGGCTTCAAGGTGAGGTACTCAACAACCAACTCATCTACTGGAAGAATCAATTAAGAGGTATGCCTCCTTATTTGGAAATCCTCTCAGATCTTTCTCGTCCACCAATTCAATCCCACAAGGGAGCCGCTCGTACAATTACCCTTCCGGCTCAATTGACCAAAGCACTACATCGGATTAGTCAAGAACAGGGATGTACGCTATTCATGACTCTTCTAACAGCTTTCAAAGTTCTGTTGTCCCGTTATACCGGACAATCGGATATCGTTATTGGATCTCCCATTGCTAATCGAACCCAACAGGAATTGGAAGGCGTTATAGGTTTTTTCGTGAATACCTTAGCCTTACGAACAAAAATTGACAACAACCTCACGTTTCGCCAACTCCTTAGCCAGGTTCAGAAAGTGTGTTTGGACGCCTATACCCATCAAGACCTCCCCTTTGAAAAACTCGTGGAAGAGCTTCATCCCCCTCGCGACCCGAGTCGATCTCCACTTATCCAAATTCTTTTTCAAGTGCAAAACGCCACCTCTCCAACCACAACATTTCCTGAACTTGAAGTAAAACGCCTCAAAATTGCTACGACAACGTCAAAAATGGACCTCAATTTCTCAATTGTCGAACACCCTGAGGGATTAACCGGGCACATGGAATATGACACCGCACTGTACCAGGAGCGCACAATCATTGATCTCCTTGCACATTTTCAGATTCTTCTCGATGGAATTGTCAATAATCCAGATCAAATGATCGCCGAGCTCCCTCTTCTTTCGACGGATGAAGGGACGACCATTACAGAAGTGTGGAATGCGACCATCCGACCCTATCCACATGATTGCTGCATTCATCAACTTTTTGACTCTCAGGTCGCCCAAACACCAGAGGCCATTGCTGTCATTTGTAACCATGAACAGATTACCTATCGGCAACTGCAGAGCCTGGCCACTTTGCTCGGGCATCATCTCCAACAGCTTGGGGTGCAAGTTGAAAGCCGTGTGGGCCTTTATGTCGAACGCTCTCTAGAAACTATTATTGGCATTTTAGGAATTTTAAAGGCAGGGGGGACGTATGTCCCTCTGGATCCGACTTACCCCACGGAGCGGTTAGCCTATATGATTCGAGATGCCGAGATCGATATCATTCTCACACAAGGTCATCTGCGAGATACTCTTCTTTCTATTCTTAATAAACAAAAGGATGTATCCCATCGCACAATTCATGTCCTTTCTCTGGATTCGGATTGGATTTTAGGCCTGGATTTGGCTCGTCCATTCCATGTTCCTCGCACACAGCCACAAATTTTGGCTTATGTGATTTATACATCAGGATCAACAGGGCAGCCCAAGGGCGTTGAAGTCAGTCACGCAGCGGTTGCACGCTTGGTTTTTGGCCAAGAATATATTCCCTTTAGCGATAAGGAAGTCTTCCTCCAATTGGCTTCCCTATCCTTCGATGCAGCCACCCTTGAAATTTGGGGGAGTCTCCTTCATGGGGCACGACTCGTCCTCTGGCCGAATCAAACACTTTCTGTAGACACGATCAAAGAGGTGCTCCAGGAACATCAAATTTCAACCCTGTGGCTCACGGCTGCCTTATTTCATCAGATGGTCGATCAACAGCTACAAGGTTTTCATTCCATCAAATATCTCTTGACCGGAGGAGATGTCGTTTCCCCAAGCAAGGTGCAAAGGACGTTCGAACTCCTCAATCACACCACGGTGATCAATGCCTACGGACCGACGGAAAATACTACATTCACCACTTGCTATGTTATGAAGACGAAAGACCACGTCCACCAACGCGCTCTCCCAATTGGCCAACCCATCGCAAACTCACAAGTCCTGTTGCTTGATAGGAATCAACGGCTTGTTCCGATTCGAATACCAGGAGAACTCTACATTGGTGGAGCTGGGCTAGCCAGAGGCTATCTCAACCAGCCCATTCTCACGGCAGAACGCTTTATCCCACATGCATGGAGCAACCAACCCGGGAGTCGTCTCTACAAAAGTGGGGATCAGGGGCGATACCAAGAAGATGGAACAATTGAATTCTTGGGAAGACGCGATTATCAAGTAAAAATTCGTGGATTTCGGATTGAATTGGGTGAAATCGAAACCGCACTCAATACCCACTCCGCTGTGCAAGAATCCTTGGCTCTTGTGGTGGAAGACTCCACAGGAGATAAACGCTTGGTCGCATACTTGGTCACTCTCACAGAGAATCAACCGACCGTCGGAGATTTACGTCATTTTTTAGCAGATATAATTCCATCTTACATGATCCCCAACACATTTATCTTTCTTGAAGCCTTTCCCATTACATCTAATGGTAAAATTGACCGAGCTCAACTTCCAACGGTCGAGGAAACTCCAGTTAGTTCTCAGTCTTATCGGGCTCCCCGAAATAGCATAGAGACTCAAATCGTTACGACTTGGGAAACTATTTTTGGGAGGCATCCAATCGGAGTGAACGATAATTTTTTCGATTTAGGAGGCGAATCCCTTCTTGCCGTTCGTCTGTGTGCAGAATTGGAGAAATCATTTCCAGGGAAAGTTTCCATCCCTATGATTTTCCAATCTCAAACCATCGAACAATTGGCAAAAATTATTCAAGGAGAGACTGAGCGGGCCCCTTGGAAGTGGCTCATTCCCATTCAAACTAAAGGTTGGAAACCCCCAGTTTTCTGTGTCTTGTTTGGAGCCACCTTTAGTCCCTATGTACAAGAATTTTCAACCCAACCACTCTACATGTTGATTAATCAAGGCCATGATGGAAAACCTATCGTACACAAAACGGTCGAAGAAATTGCGGCTCAATATATAAAGGAAATTAAAACCGTTCAGCTAAGCGGGCCCTATTATCTCGCAGGGTATTCTTTTGGAGGATTAGTTGCCTATGAAATGGCACAACAATTGATTAAACACGGAGAACAGGTAGTTTTTTTGGGGTTAGTGGATCCCACAACTCCTCCACAAAAGCCAAAAGGCTCGACAGGATCAGAAAAACTCACACAGTTACTAAAGGCAACGACTCTTCCGGAGAAAAGAACAATAATTTACAAATTACAAAAATTTTCACGAATTACTTCAATTATTTTCTCAGGCATCAGATGGAGGTTACATGCGTTAACAAACAAAAACACCTGGAGGGAAAAACTTCAAAATATCGCTTGCCAATTTTGGTTCAATTTAGGATATCCACTGCCAGCAAGCTTAAGAAGATTCTATCGCACAAAATATAACAAACAGGCATCACGATGGTACAAGCCCCAAACCTATCCTGAATCTATCACGATTTTTCAAACGAGTTCTCGACCAGAGATTTTTTGGGGAGCTTTATCTCAGAAACCTACCCAGGCTCATCAACTTTCTGGAGACCATTTAAATACTGTGGAAGAACCTCATGTGCATACATTACTCACAAAATTTCTTGATGCCCTTAATTCAATTGACGATAAAAAGACCAATCCAAAATGCTGACAGTTGACATTTTACCAAGCATGAACCTCCACGGGTTTACACCGGTGATATCTCACCTAAAATTCAAGCTGCGCTTATCCTGCGTCTTCCTGCCCCTGAATGACGACATATCGGCGGATGATCTTTTCATCAATTCCGACCGTAGATACAAGGTAGCCTGTTGACCAGATTCCACCTTGCTCCCAGTACACCTGGCGAGAAACTTGTACCGAGCCTTCAGCTTCCGGCTGGTATGTTTCTTCAGCGTCTCCACCACAAAACTGACACGGTACTTTGGTGGAATGACCATATTGTAGATGCACATGATCCTTCTCTATCCCAATCTCCGTCAGATCCCCGTCTGGATAAAATTTCCTAGCTTCAGGTAACTTCAAAGTGAGATATTCCGTAATGCCTTTGACAAGGATCTTCCGCCGAAATCTGGTCACCCACACAATGTAATACTGCGTTTTGTTTACTGTATGGGCCGCTTTGTGTAATTTCATGCATCGCATGTGTACCGGAAGACGCAGGATTCTGCTCGCACCCCCGCTTTCACAGGAGCGGAACTCCCGCTTAGTTAGAGAACCAGGATAGGGGATTGATGCAAAAGAACTAGTGAGGTAAAGCGATTACCCTTGAAAGTTATTTTTTGTCCAAAATGATTCGCCTTTGCCCTTTAGTAGGTTGCGATCCCTTCGAATTCACGATCAAATCAATATAATGTTTAATCTTAGCCAACAAGAAATTTTATTGAAAGATTGAAGAAAACCAGGGGCTTGCCTTCTATTAGCTCTTTAAAACAAGAAGAATTTTTACCCTCACCTCAATATCACAGGCCCCTAAAGCGCAGACGAAGAAAACTTTTGTGTTGTTCCCTGCCATTATCTTTATAAGAATTATGCTAAATTCCAGTTTCATATGGAAAAAGGGCTTTTATGGGCAAACTAATATGTGCTATCAAATCAATAGTTACGTGTTAAATAAAAGATGGTGCAAGCAGGTTGCCAACCTTATATATGCGCAAGTATATTGATTTGATCAAAATGGAATCTCCACTAAGCCCAACGAGAATATTTTCTGGCCTTTGACCCTACGGGTTATGAGGTCTGAGATGGGTTTCCTTCCATCTGCAGATATCACCCCTCCCCCACAGAAGAAGGTTCTGGACAAAACTTATTTGTTAAAAAGCATTTTTTCACTAATTAATACAAACCTCTTGCAAAAAGAATGTTCCCAAAATGTCCCAAACAAGATTATTTTGTCCAGATCCACCTTTTACAAGATGTTCATTTTATTTAGATGTGATTATTCCTGGAAATGAGTCATTATTAATAGGAACTCAATTTCATACCCCCAAAATTGCTACTAGTGACACGCATAGAAAAGATATTACCATTCCTTCAAGTTCGAACAATTCAGTGGCAATCACCACTATCTTGTCTTAAAATTCGATTTTTCCATTTTTAACCTTTTCTATGTCCTCGGTCCAAACCTCCTATCCCCTTTCTGATATTCAAAAGGGAATGGTCTTTCATTCCCTCAAATTCCCGCATTCAGGGGTTTACATTCAGCAATTAATCGGGAATATGCAGGAAGAACTAGATCTTTCTGCCTTCTCCTGGTCAATTAGGCGCCTTCTCCAACGTTACCCTAATCTTAGAATTCATATAACCTTTGGGAGAGAAGGAGAGCCCCTGCAAGTTGTCAACAAAACAATCACCCCATCTATTATCCAACGAAATTGGGTTCGATTCACAGAAAAACGGCAAGCGTTGAAACTGCAGGAATTTCTCCAAACAGACCGTCAAAAGGGTTTCAACCTTGAAGAATCACCTTTGATGCGATTTGCTCTGTTCCGTATCAAAGATGACCATTTTAAGTTCGTTTGGACATCCCATCATCTACTGTTTGATGGTCGTTCCCGTGTCACTCTACTCAGGGAACTCTGTGCATTGTATCAAGCTAAAAAAAATGGAACGGAACTGGAGCTACCAAATCCGGTTTCCTATTGGCCATTCATTGATTGGCTAAAGTCACAAAACTTCAAAAAGCATCAACAGGCTTGGACAAACGCCTTGGTGGGAATAGAAAGCGCTACACCGCTCAGTATTGATTTGCCAAAATTTTCAACACACGGCCAAGAAGGATCAGGAACTCACTCCTTTACTGTCTCAAAAACCATTACAGCTCAACTGATCAAATTTTGCCAGCAATGTGAAATTACACTCAATACCCTCCTCATCGGCGCTTGGGCATTAATCCTTTCTCGTTATTCTGGCCATGCGGATGTGGTTTTTGGAGTCACACGAACCGGTCGTTCATGTCCAATTGAGGGGATACAAAACATCGTTGGACTCTGCATAAATACTTTGCCCATGAAAGTAAACCTGCCCAGACAAATCAACACCTCTGATTGGTTGAAAACCATTCGCAAAGAATGGGTTTCTATGAGGTCCAGAGAACAAACCCCTCTGACCGCCATTCAAAGTTGGAGTCAGATAGCCCAGGGCGAGCCCCTATTCGAAAGCTTAGTCGTATTTGAGCATCAAACTCTCGATTCAAGCTTGCGGTCTCATCAAATTGATTGGCCTCACTGGCAATTTCATGTCGAGGGGATGACTAATTTCCCCTTGGTGATTTCAGGACATGGCGACCAAGAACTCCGGATTGACTTCACCTATCACCGCCATTGCTTTGCTCTGGACGCTATAGAACGGTTAGCGGGACATTTTCATCAGGTACTTCAAGAATTCCATGCACATTCGCAACGATCTTTGGATAGGATTTCTCTTCTCTCACCGCGGGAAGCGCAAGAAATGATGGTCGAATGGGACACAACGTTTGCCGAATATCCAATGCTTCCTTGCATTCATGATTTATTTGAATCTCAGGCTGCATTGAGTCCGGAAGCTATAGCCATTGAATACGATGATACTCATATAAGCTATCAGGAGTTAAATCGATTGGCTAATCGCCTCGCCCAATATCTGCGTAATATTGGCGTTCAACCGGAAACGCCCGTCGGTTTATTAATGGAACGCTCCACCGACCTCATTGTGGGTTTATTAGGAATCCTCAAGGCAGGAGGGACCTATATACCACTAGATCCTGCTTATCCCAAAGAACGCATTCTGTTCATGTTGCAAGATTCTCATACAACTATCTTGCTCACTCATGCCCAGACCCAACAAATGATGAAAGGAGATGAAACGATTCGAGTAGTCGATGTAACCCACTTTCAATCGATTCAACATGAAGGAATAGACAGACACACCTGTCAGTCACCCACACACTTACACCCCAGCAATTTAGCCTATATTTTGTATACATCAGGATCCACCGGTCGACCCAAAGGGGTCGCCATTGAACATCGAAATGTTGTCAACTTCCTTCATTGGGTTAGGGACCATTTCACTCTGAAGGAATTGGATGCTGTCTTGGCGTCCACTTCCATTTGCTTTGACTTATCCATCTTTGAAATCTTTGGTCCACTTAGTTGGGGTGGGACAGTGATCCTTGTCAAAAACGCGTTACACCTTCAAGGATTGCCAAACGCCAATCACGTCACGCTGATCAATACGGTCCCTTCTGCAATCTCGGCATTGCTGCACACAAAGGCCATTCCTGAATCAGTCCTAACAATAAATTTGGCAGGGGAACCGTTGACGCCAGAGTTGGTAACGTCACTGTATGAACAAACACAAGTTCATAAAGTCCACGACTTATATGGCCCATCTGAAGCCACAACCTATTCAACAGGGGCCTTACGTCACTCACAGGCACCAAGTACCATTGGGCGTCCCTTACTTAACATGCAAACCTACGTTTTGGATGCCACACTTCACCCAGTGCCCATTCAGATTGCTAGTGAACTATACATCGGAGGCGAGGGGTTAGCACGGGGATACTGGCAACAGCCATCCCTAACGGCTGAAAAATTTGTACCCGACCATGTTGGCCAGAAGATAGGCACACGATTGTATCGAACGGGTGATCTGGTCAGACATCGAGTAAACGGAGAACTCGAATTTCTTGGCCGAATTGATCATCAGGTCAAAATTCGAGGCCATAGAGTTGAATTAGGCGAGATCCAGGAAATCCTGGGTAAGCACGAACATATTAGGGAAAATGTTGTCATCATCCGAACCGACTTGAGTTCGGATCCGGAATTGGTTGCCTATATTGTAGTCAATCAAAATATTGGAGATAAACATGCCCAAGGTATGAACACTAGAGAACTACAAGAATTCCTGAGTGAACAACTCCCCTCATACATGATTCCAGGATTCTTTATGTTCTTGGATCGTTTACCTCTCACTCCGAACGGAAAAATTGACCGCAAGGCCCTTCCTAAACCTACCGCCATCCAAACACCTGACACTTACCATTATATTCCACCTCGCACGAAGACTGAGTCTCTCCTGGCTGACATGTGGGCACAAGTGCTGCGAGTCGAACAGGTAGGAATTGCAGATAATTTCTTCTCCTTGGGGGGCCATTCTCTGTTAGCCATGCAAATTGTGGCACGGATACGAACCTCCTTTAATGTTGAACTGCCTCTCCAAACGTTATTTGATACTCCAACAGTCAGTGCAATTGCTGAGATCATCGATCACTTGAATCCAACGATTCCAGACGACCATGAGCCAATTTTGGGGATTCTTCCTAGGCCTACTCCACTCCCCCTTTCTTATGCGCAAGAGCGATTGTGGTTTTTGGATCGTTGGGAACCCAACAGTCCTTTATACAACATGGCTGTGGCTTACCGATTACATGGAACAATCCATTTAAAAAAGTGGGAACATGCCTTACGCAATCTGATTCAACGACATGAGACCCTTCGCACCATCTTTATTGAGCATGACGGAGTCCCGACTCAAGTCATTCACAAGGAAATTTCAATACCACTCACCACCATTGATCTGTCAGGGAAAGATCCTGAAGATCGGGCACAGGAAGCCACTCATATAGCCTTTACCGAATCGCGTCGCCCATTTAATTTATCAACCGGTCCCCTGGTTCGGTCCACGCTTATTTCCCTCAACAAGAATGAACATCTGTTTTTACTCACCCTTCACCATATTATTTCCGACGGCTGGTCATTGGAACTACTTTTTCGGGAACTTCTGCAGGGCTATCAAGCCGAACTCACAAACCAAAATTACAGTTTTCCACCATTACAGATGCAATATGCTGATTTTGCCATTTGGCAGAGAGAATGGCTTCAAGGGAAACGCCTTAATGAGCATTTAGTCTATTGGCGAAATCAGTTGGGCGGGGCACCGCCTATGTTGCAGATTCCTACCGATTACCCGAGACCAGCAGTACCTAGCTATCACGGACGTCGGCAACCCGTTGCATTTTCGGCTGAATTGGCTCATGCGCTCCATGAAGTGAGTGAACGAGAAGGAGTCACACTCTTTATGGTCATGCTCGCAGCGTTTCAACTCTTACTCGCCCGTTATACCGGCCAAAAAGATATTGTAGTGGGTTCTCCCATTGCCAATCGGTCTCAAGAAGCCTTGGAACCTATCCACGGATTTTTCGCTAATACCCTCGTACTCCGTACCGATTTATCGGGTCAACCAACTTTTCAGGAAGTCGTTAGACGGGTGCGCAATGTTTGTCTTGGAGCCTATGCCCATCAAGATGTTCCATTTGAAAAACTGGTTGAAGAATTGCAGCCCGAACGCGACCTTAGCCGAAACCCTCTTTTTCAAGTGATGTTTCAGTTATACACCCCTCACGATCCTGGCGTAACCATTCCCGACCTCACCGTCAGCCGGCAAATTCTTGATAGTGGAACCGCCAAATTCGATTTATTGTTTTCCTTAGGTGACAGAGGCAGTGGCCTTTATGGAGGCATCGAATATGCCACTGATCTCTTTGAAGAATCCACGATTACTCGATTTGTTGGGCATTATCAACGATTACTGGAGGAAATCATTCTTAATTCAACAAGACGAGTCGACCAACTGTCTCTTCTCACTCCTGCCGAAGAGACGCAATTATTGGTGAAATGGAATGCTACGCAAACATCTTTTCCTCAACATTTTTGTGTTCATAACCTTGTGGAAGAACAAGTAAAACGCACACCTGATTCCATTGCCGTACAATTTGACGATCAAGTCATTACCTATTCACAACTCAACCATCAAGCCGATGCATGGGCAAGGCACTTACAGAATCTCGGGGTAGGACCTGATGTTCGAGTAGGGGTTTGCCTAGAACGTTCCATAGACCTACTGATCACAGTCCTAGGTATTTTAAAGGCTGGCGGCGCTTATGTTCCTCTTGACCCCACATATCCTCAAACGCGTTTAGACTTCATGTTGTCAAACGGTGGGGTATCAGTATTGGTGTCCCAACGCCGGTTAGCAGACTTGTTTGCAACGGCTAACGCACATACAGTGTTCATTGACGAGGAACTCTCACAAATTCCAACAATGTTTGCACAAGTAAAGCCCAGCGAAATCTTACCGACCAACATGGCGTATATAATCTATACCTCGGGGTCAACAGGCCAACCGAAAGGTGTGGCTATGCCCCATCACGCTCTGGGTAATCTAATCGCTTGGCAAATGCAGCAGACAACAGAATCTCCCAGGGCCGCCACCTTACAGTACACATCCCTAAATTTTGATGTATCAGCCCAAGAGATTTTTTCAACTCTTGGAACCGGTGGAACACTCGTCATGGTGAGCGAAACTCAACGCCAAGAACCAGTGGATTTAATGAAAGTTCTCATGACGGCACAGGTTGAACGACTCTTTTTACCCGTCGTGGCACTTCATCAATTGACAGAGATTGCTGAGGCCTGGGATTTATGGCCCACGAGTCTTCGAGAGATTTGTACTGCGGGAGAAGCGCTCCAGATAACACCGGCCTTGAAACAGTTTTTTGAGAAGCTGCCTCATTGCACTCTTCATAATCATTACGGACCAACCGAGACCCATGTCAGCACTACTTATTCCCTAGAAGAAGCAGCTCCATCTTGGGCTGATCGCCCGCCAATAGGACGTCCAATTGCCAATGAGAGAACATACATTTTTGACGAATTGTTGCAGCCCGTTCCCATTGGAGTGACCGGTGAACTTTTTCTGGGTGGGACCGGATTGGCACGAGGCTATGTAAACCGGGCTGATTTGACCGCGGAGAGGTTCGTCCCTAACCCCTATGCACCTCTCAAAGGTGAACGTCTTTATAAGACAGGAGATCTTGGTTTGTATCGGTCCAATGGTGTCATAGATTTTGTTGGAAGAAGAGACCATCAGATCAAACTACGTGGATATCGCATTGAAGTGGGAGAAATTGAGGCTGGGTTGGAACTACATCCAAGTGTGAGCAAAGCCGTGGTGGCCATGTATGAGGAACAAGGTCATCAACAACTAGTGGCCTATGTGATTTCAACCACTACAACTAAAGAAGTAAATCCAACGGAACTCCATCATTTTCTTGAGAAGCGTTTACCAGCTTATATGCTTCCAACAGCGTGGGTAAGCCTGGAAACACTTCCTTTGACACCTACGGGGAAAATTAATCGCCAGGCCTTGCCAGCTCCGGGAAAAAACCTGAATACCTCACAGAATTTTGTCTCGGTCCAAAATCCTGAAGAAGAAAAGTTAGCAGAGATCTGGAAGGAAGTGTTGAGCCTTGAACAAATTGGCCGACACGATAATTTCTTCACCTTAGGCGGACATTCTCTGCTTGCCATGAAGCTGCTTTCTCGAATTCGAAAGGGCTTTGGTGTTGAACTTCCGATTCGATCGCTTTTCGAAGCTCCAACCATCGAAGCTTTATCTGTGGAGGTGGGAAAGAAGAAATCATGGGAAGGAAGTTTGATACGTTCATTTCCAAGAAAATCACACATGCCTCTTTCAATGGCACAAGAACGGCTGTGGTTTCTCCATGAATCGGAACCTGCGAGTTCTGTATATAATCTTTCTTCGGTTGTTCGGGCTAAAGGGGTCTTACTGACACATGCCCTTCAACATGCACTAGACACACTCATTGCACGGCATGAAACATTACGCACAAGGTTTAACACAATCGATGGCCTACCCGTTCAAATAATTCAGCCAACAGAGCAAGTCCCTCTCAACGTCTACGACCTTCAAACTGAATCAGACAAAGATGCTCCTCTGGATCGGGCTCAGGAAATTATTCAAAATTTGGCAGTGCGTCGATTCGATCTTTGCCAGGACAGTCTTATAATATTTTCCGTTTTAAAAATTGGCCCTGAAGAGCACCTGCTGTCTCTCACCACTCACCATATTATTTTCGATGGATGGTCGATCGATATTTTCTGGCAAGACTTAGGCGAGCTGTACACTGCACACGTTGAGGAACGCTCTGCAAATCTGCCCTCTTTACCGTTGCAATATGCCGATTTTTCGTCGTGGCAGCGAGAATGTCTCAAAGATGGTCGCTTTCGTAAGGATACAACTTATTGGTGTGAACAATTGCCAAAGACTCCATCACCCTTCTCAAGTTCCAGTCATTTAACATCTTTGCAAACCTCACAGTCTTATCGCACGGCACAGTATTCATTTTTTCTCTCCTCTGAACTCACCAAGGCCTTCAAAGAATTCAGTCAACAACAAAACGTAACCCTTTTCATTGCCACATTGGCTGCATGGAAATTATTACTGGCTCGTCATCTAGGGCACTCAGACATTGTTGTCGGCATACCAATCGCAGGACGTACTCATGAGGATCTCGAGCGGATTATTGGAATGTTTGTGAACGTTTTAGTGCTCAAAACCCCCTTGTCCTGGAATCTGTCATTTCATCAGTTTGTAGAACGGGTTCACCATGTCTTTACTGAGGGGTATGCACACCAAAACATGCCGTTTGGAAAAATCCTTGAAGAATTGCATGTCGAACGAGTTCAATTGTTCGATTTGTGGTTCAACTTTTCTCGGGCCACCGCTCCAGTTACTTCATTTACCGGTCTTACCGTGTCAAAAGAGTCCTGTATACCCTGGCGAGCTAAATATGGCCTAGCACTGTATGTTAGTGAGGAGTCCGAAGGATTCTACTGTACTTTGGTTTCTCAAGCTGAGAAATTTTCAAAGGAATGGCTCACCGTTTTGGCCTCTCAATTCCAATCTCTCGTTAGGCAGCTCACTGAAGATTCCCGTAAAGAACTCTGGTCCTATTCCTTATTCTATCCGAATACTCCAGAGAAGGACTTGAGTCCACACCTTCTTTCTAAACTATCTCTATCTGCTCCCGTAACGGATTCTCAGAAAGCCCCGCCACAAGATTCCATTAAACAATTATCCATCACACCATTAAAAATACAACCGGCACCAGGTCATGAGGAAGCTGCCTTACGCGATTTTCCATCTATTCGATCATCAAAGAACCAGTTCAAGGTTTCCTTTGCCCAGGAGCGGTTATGGTTTTTAGAGCAATGGGAACCTCAGAGTGCTTTATATAATGTTGCCACCGTCTTTCGTCTACGCGGGCTCCTCCACCTGGAGGCCTTTCGGAACGCCCTACAATCCTTGGTCCTGCGGCATGACAGCCTGCGCACCACCTTTCAGTTAATCGATGATCTGCCCTGCCAATGCGTTCACCAGCCTGACGAGCTAGGACTTTCACCTCTGTCTATTCGTGAAGTTCATTCTGCTTCTCCCGAAACTCAAGAAACGTCCCTACAACAGATGATTGCCGAAGAAACGCACCGCCCATTTGATTTAAGTCGAGCGCCTCTCTTTCGTGTTCAATTACTGCCGATCACCAAGACCGAGACCATTTTTATCCTCACCATGCATCATATTATTACGGATGGCTGGTCGCTTGAGATCTTTTTGAAGGAGTTGGCCACGTTCTATGCAACGGAGTTTACCGGAACGCCAGTTTCCCTACTGCCCCTTCCCATGCAATATGCCAATTACGCCCGCTGGCAGAGGGAATGGCTACAGGGAGACGTGTTGGCCAACCAACTCCGCTATTGGCGAGCCCAGCTTGAAGGCGCCCCACCTATCCTCGAGCTCCCAATGGACTATCCTCGCCCCTTAAGGCCCTCTCATCAGGGAGCCAAACACCATTTTGTCGTCACGGCAGAGTTAACTCGACAGCTCCGCACCCTTAGTCAGCAACAGGGGGCCTCCCTGTTCATGACGCTTTTGGCAATCTTTCAGGTATTCTTGGCACGCTATACCGGTCAAACCGATATTATCGTCGGGTCCCCCATTGCCAACCGCACGCATGAGCAAAGTGAGGGCCTTATTGGCTTTTTGGTGAACACCTTACTGTTCCGGACTCACTTCCGAGGAAATCCGAATTTTCGGGAGGTGTTAACCCAGGTCAAAAACGTCTGTTTAGACGCCTATGCGCATCAAGATCTGCCGTTTGAGAAACTCGTCGAAGAACTTCAACCCGAACGGAATCTTGGTCTCAATCCGCTCTTTCAGGTCATGCTGCAATTGCAGAATATGGACGCACAGACCTTTACCTTACCCGGATTGGAGATTGAACGCCTTCCAAACATCGGAGGGCTTTCGAAATTTGACCTTAATCTCTTCTTCATCGATAACGGGCGCGAGCTTCAGGGTATTGTGGACTACAGCGCCGACCTCTTTACCGCAAGCACCATCACCCGCATGATGACCCACTTCCAACGACTCATGAAGACCCTCGTGGAGCAGCCCGAACAACCGGTGTTTTCCATCGCCCTTCTCACGGACGCCGAACGCCAACAACAACTGGTGGAGTGGAATAACACAACAACGACCTATCCCAACGAATCGTGCGTGCATCACCTCTTTGAAGCTCAGGTGGCGCGGACACCCGACGCCATCGCGGTGGTATACGATTCACAATCACTGACTTTTCGGGAACTAAATGAGAAAGCGAATCAGCTTGCACTTCTTCTTCAGCATCAGGGCGTATTTTATGGGACCATTGTACCAATCATCATGGAACGAAGCGTAGAACTGATCATCAGTTACTTCGCTATCATGAAAGTCGGTGCTGCATTCTGCCCCATGGATCCAGAATGGCCGACAGAACGCCTCAAGGCGCTTCTTACACAAATCCCAAGTCGTCTCGTTCTTATCAACAA
The DNA here is from genome assembly GCA_965223185.1 of Nitrospirales bacterium. Taxonomy (GTDB): domain Bacteria; phylum Nitrospirota; class Nitrospiria; order Nitrospirales; family UBA8639; genus Nitrospira_E. Next base: position 3,319,189 of record OZ244988.1, read on the forward strand.
AGAATCGGTCATTCCCAACAACCTTCGTCAAAACCACGTGTTCATGGAGGTCGAGGCCCGAACTCTTCAGGGAGGTGCGGAAAACTTACACTTCCCGGTATCCCCTGACACTCCTATCTATACCCTGTTCACCTCGGGGTCGACCGGCATTCCCAAAGGCGCCATGAATCATCACCGAGGAATTGTTAATCGCCTTTGGAATATGCAACAACGGTACTCATGGTCAGAAGAAGATGTGGTTCTCGTCACTCTGCGACATACGTTTGATGCCTCGCTCTGGCAATACCTGTGGGCCCTCACTCATGGTGCACGTGTGATTCTCCCCCCAGCCTCCCCATGGGTGGACATGTTCCTTATTAGACAATTGATTGACCAGGAGCAAGTTACAATAACCGGTTTTGTGCCGTCTGTCTTTTCCCTCTTTGTGGACGAAGTTGAACAGCAAAAAGACTCCCTAAATCCACTCCCCCCATTGCGTCACTTACTGATAGGGGGAGAGGCCTTACAAGCTCCTCGCGTCAATCAATTTCGAACCTGCTGTCCTCGAGTCAAAATAAGTAACGCATACGGCCCTACTGAAGCTTCCATTAGCACGATTTACTATGAGGTTCCCCACCCCTGTTCCGACCCCATACCAATTGGACGTCCTTTAAAAAATGTAAAAGCTCTAATCCTGGATAATCAATTAAATCTCGTGCCAGTGGGAGTTCCAGGTGAATTACATTTAGGAGGCATTTGTGTGGGCTATGGCTATTCGAATAATCCCGAAGCCACATTAATGGCCTTTATCCCCAATCCATTTCCGGAACTCAAAACTGCCATTTTATACAAAACTGGAGATCGAGCCTCCTTTCAGCCAGATGGAACGATTCGATACCTGGGGAGACGAGATCACCAAGTCAAGATCAATGGAGTTCGAATGGAGCTGGGTGAAATTGAAACTATCCTACAACGCCATCCTGAAATAAAACAGGCCCTCGTCCTCCCGTGTGATACCCCATCGGGAGGGAATCGCTTAGTGGCTTATTTAATCCCAATTTCAGCTAGGACTCCGTTGGAAAATTCAGAGATTACAACTTTTCTTTCTCGCTATCTTCCCAAATATATGGTTCCTTCAACCTTTATCCTTTTAGAGCAATTCCCTCTTTTACCAAATGGAAAAGTGAATCGGCGCTCGCTCCCCCCACCAGTACTCTCAGGTGATCAATTAGAAGAATTTATTCCACCCCAGACGCCAGCTGAAGAACATTTGGCCGAAATTTTTAAGGAGATCCTTAAGGTCGAACAGGTAGGCCGACACGATAATTTCTTTACCCTAGGCGGTCATTCTCTTCTAGCCATGATTATGGTTTCACGCATCAAAAAGGCCTTTGGGACCAAACTTGAAATTCGAGTGTTATTTGATCGGCCCACCATCCAAGAATTAGCCATCTATCTCGAAACCGCAGGGGACAAGCCAACTGACTCAATGCTGCTGGATCACTCTCAAAGTGACAAGTTCCCTGCTTCCTTTGCCCAACAACGATTGTGGTTTCTAGATCAATGGGAACCTAACAGCCCTCTTTATAACATCCCCAAAGTTTACCGATTAATCGGTATCTTAAATAATCAGGCCCTAAACCAAGCACTCTCCCATTTGGTGTCACGACATGACACATTACGCACGACTTTTATTTCAAGAGAAGACCTTCCCTATCAATCCATCGCAAAAGAAGTTGTCGTAAATATCATCTTTCACGATTTGAAAGAGTTGGCATCAAATACCCGACTCGATCGAGCTCACGAACTTTTTAATCAGGAGGCAGAACGACCTTTTCAATTAGACCAAGGCCCCCTATTTCGTGTAATGCTTATACAGCTTTCCGCACAAGAACATTGGATTTGTTTGACCCTGCATCACATCATCGCCGATGGCTGGTCAATGGAAATATTATGGCGTGAACTTGGCGAATTATATGGAGCCTACCACAAAAACCAGAGACCGGAATTACCCCCATTACTCTTTCAGTACAAGGATTTTTCACAATGGGAACGCCGGTGGGCGCAAGAATCCGATTCAAAAAATCAACTGATGTATTGGCGCCAAAAACTTCGTAATGTTTCAACGGTTCTTGACCTTCCCACAGATTTCCCCCGCCCGCGACGACCTAGTTACTGTGGAGGCCATCAACGATTTTCAATTTCCAGGCCTCTGACAGATAAACTGAGGACTTTGTGTCAACAGGAAGGCTTAACCATGTTCATGCTACTCATGGGCGCCTTTCAAATATTGCTGTATCGTTATTCTGGACAACAGGATTTTGTCGTTGGAACCCCTGTGGCCCGACGCCCTCTCGAAGAGGTTGAGGGGCTAATTGGCCTGTTTATCAATACATTGTTGATCCGATCACAATTTGAAAGAGAGTCCACTTTTCGGGATGTCGCACTCAAATTGAAAGACACTTGTCTTGATGCCTACGCCAATAAAGATCTCCCATTTGAAAATCTTATTGAAGAATTGCAATCTGATCGCGATCCCAGCCGCAATCCACTCTTTCAGGTTTTGTTTCATCTCTATACTCCGCTTGATAATCTTCAAGCCTTTCCTGGCTTGGTGGTCAGTGAGGAAAGAGTTTTCAGAGGAACAGCGAAGGTGGACTTGGCTATGACCTTGATAGACCAAGGAACATCTTTGCAGGGGAGTATAGAGTTTGCTACTGATTTATTTGAACCCAGAAGCATCGATCGGTTCATCGAACATTTCATGATCCTCCTGGAGGAAGTAACCGCAAAACCTAGGGAGAAGATCGATAGGCTTCCACTGCTAAGTCACACAGAACAACAACTATTACAAGCTTGGAATCGGACTTCAAAAGACTACCCTCGGAACATCGGCCTACATGATTTGGTTCAACAACAAGGCAATCGAACACCGGATGCCATCGCACTAGTCTGTGAAGAACAACAAGTTTCCTATCAAACCTTAATAAGGAGAGCCAACCAATTAGCTCATTACCTTTTATCCCTTGGGGTTCAACCAGAAGATCGAGTGGGCTTATGCCATCATCGATCCACAGACCTCATAGTTGGCCTAATTGGAATAATGCAGGCAGGTGGATCGTATTTACCTCTCGATCCCCAATATCCCCTGGATCGCCTCCGCTGCATGACGGAAGATGCCCAAGTCAAAGTCGTCGTGACAGAAGAGACCCTTGAGGCATTATTTCCCCAAGAATCTATCATCACCGTTCTTCTGGATCGAGATTGCTTAAAGATTTCCAACCAGAGCGAAACAAAACCCAAGGTATCTCTTTCGGAAGATTCTCTCGCTTATGTTTTGTACACTTCCGGTTCGACGGGACATCCAAAAGGAGTACAGATAAGTCATAAGAATGTCGTCAACTGCCTCCTAGATATAGAAAATACATTAAAGAGCGATGAACCAGCCATTGTCTTAACTACCACAAGCATTTCATTCGATATTTCTATCTTGGAGTTATTTTCCCCCTTGGCCTTTGGAGGAAGAATCATTCTAGCAAGCCAAACTCAAGTGACAGATGGGCATCAATTAGCCGAATTAATTTCTCTCCAATCTGTCACCAAGATGCAGGCTACTCCAGCTGGTTGGCGCCTATTAATAGACGCGAATTGGAAAGGTAAGTCCGACTTAATTATGCTAAGCGGTGGAGAAGCCCTGTCTCAAGAATTGGCTAATCAGTTACATCAACGCGGAAAGGCCCTATGGAATCTTTATGGCCCCTCAGAGACCACAATTTATTCTACGTGTACCCCCATTCATCCAATGGAAATCCGGGAAATAACAATTGGTTCTCCCATAGCCAATACTCAAACGTATATCTTAAATACTCAGAACCAACTTATGCCCATTGGCATTCCCGGCGAACTGTATATCGGAGGAGAGGGGTTGTCACGGGGCTATTTATATCGTCCTGATCTAACGGCTGAAAAATTTTCACCTGACCCGTTTAGTCAACAGCGAGGGAGTCGTCTCTATCGTACTGGCGATCGTGCCAGATATCGAGCTAATCGTAAAATTGAGTGGCTAGGAAGACTGGATTACCAAATAAAATTGCGGGGATTTCGTATTGAGTTAGGCGAAATCGAAAAGACCTTATTAAAATGGCCGACACTCACACAGGCTGTGGTTGTGATTCGCCAAGATTCCTCTGATAACCCACTGTTAGTTGCCTATTTTCGCGTTATTCCTTTACAGCTCCCCCCCTCTATTGGAGAGTTGCACGTTTTCATGAGGGAACAGTTACCTGAATATATGATCCCGAATTTTTTTGTACAGCTAGATCAATTTCCCCTAACGCCCAATGGCAAAATCAACCGCAAGGAGCTTCCACCTCCAGAAATTCGAAGTGGGATAGAGCAGCCATTTGAACCTGCTCATACTCAAGCAGAAAAAGATCTTTCCAAAATTTGGAGCAAGGTCCTTGGCAGCAAGGTTCTTGGACGACGAGACAACTTCTTTGAATTGGGGGGCAATTCTCTTCTAGCCATGCAGGTTATTTCTCAAGTACGTAAAGTTTTTAATGTTGAAATCTTTGTTCGCTCCTTATTCGAAGCGCCCACCCTTGAAACATTTGCCACCACACTGAGTAGGATTCAGAAGATCGAGGATTACAAGAATATCCATAACCAACTGATTTTGGTGGAGTCCACAGCACAAGTATCGCCGACAACCTCACCGACTAGTTCCAATAAAGTGATAACAAAAGAGATTTCCACGCACCGGAGTGAGACAGATTTCTTTAAGCACAATACTCCCCTCATTTGTCTTCAACCCAATGGAGCCTTGCCTCCATTTTTCTGCGTACACCCCGTTGGAGGAGGAATCACTTGTTACCAAGAATTGGCCAAACTTTTGGGCAAGGAACAGCCCTTTTATGCCTTACAAGCTCTTGATTGGCTTTCAACTCTTGGAAACGATCCAACTTTAGAAGAAATAGCGAGTCACTACGTTCAAACCATCAAAACTCTAGATCCATTGCCCCCTTATTATCTGGGTGGCTGGTCAATGGGAGGAGTCATTGCTTATGAAATGGCTCGGCAGTTAGAAACAATGGGGAATCAAGATGGAAAGCTTTTTCTCTTCGATAGTTTTTTACCTCAAGATCTTGAAACATCGCACCTACCAAATCTGAAAAAACAGGTCAAACAATTTTGGGAGAACCTCACGTATGAAAAGAGTGCTCCTTTTCCCGAAATTCCTCAAATAAAGGAATTTTCCATTTCTAACTTACATGCAATATTGAAAGCTGTGCTGGATATTGGGCGTCAACAAAAAGTGCTTCCTTGGGAGATGGAATTTTCCCACTTTCAACAGCTCTGGCAAATCTTTTCGTCTCTCCAAAAAGCCTATCTCCATTACTCCCCGGAACCATCTTCAAGATCAATCACCCTTTTTCAGGCAGAGGAACATAGTCAGGAAAAAATAAAGTTAGCCCGAGAACATTGGGAAAAGATAGCTCTGGGTGGGGTGCAAGTGTACCAAATTGCCGGGAATCACTATTCGATTTTCCACCCCTCACATATCCAAAATGTTGCTTCTCGTTTACAAAATTGTTTGCGACATGCTCAAAAATTCTCTCAAGATTTTCCTCCTAGTTCTATTCCAAGCAAACCATCTATAAACTCCCCGCTTTCGTCCTATTTTTCCTCTGGACCTTCTCCAATTTCTGATTCCCTCAAATCACTTCCAAAAGAATTTCGTCTTGAGCATCGCTCTTTGACCGTACTCATAGAAGAAGGAGAAATCCCAAAGATTGATGCTGTTGCTCTCTATTATCTGCCTGATGCCTATCTGAAAGAGGTTGGATTGACACGAAATGAGGTAATTAACGGTTGGTATGGGAATCAACCCACCTTAACCCATATATTGGACACCTCGCTTGGACGTGTTGGGCTCCTGATGCTCCCTCGAACCGGGATTGAATTGTATTCTGAGCAAGAAGAACTACTTGTTTTAATTCAACAGGCCTTAGAAATCTCCTCCAAAATTGGCGCAACAACCGCTTCTCTAACGGGTCTGCTGCCATCTGCAACAAACTATGGCCTGGCGATCCAACAGGCCATTGGGAAAAGAATGGAATTACCCAGAATTACCACGGGCCATGGCACTACTGCTGCGACAGTCGTCTTAGCTTTACAAAAAATTTTAAGGGAGGGTCAACGAGATATTCAATCAGAGTGCATGGGCTATTTAGGATTAGGGTCTATCGGGATGGCCTCCCTCCGTCTTATGTTAAGCTCTTTGCCTCATCCTAAAGAATTGTTGCTCTGTGATTTGTATCATCGAAAAGATACATTGGAAGCCATTTCCCACGAAGTCGCAACCATACTTGGTTTTCGTGGAAATATTCAAATCGTTAAATCAACCGGAGCGGTTCCTTCGGCATTTTATAAATCAAGTCTTGTTATTGGGGCAACAAACGTACCCGATGTCCTGGATGTTGATCGACTCCAACCCGGAACCCTGATAGTGGATGATTCTGGACCTCATTGCTTTAAAGTAGAAAAGGCTATTCAACGATCTAGAGAGTATCAAGATATTTTGTTTACCGAGGGCGGAATTTTGGAATCTCCCATTTCCATATCATGTCTTAGATATATACCTCGAATTGCCCTGCAACAGATTTTCCCTAACTTATCAAAGCAAGTTGGTCGTTTTCATTCCAGAAGGATTACGGGATGTATCTTATCCAGTCTACTCCTTGCAAAAATGGAAGGTCAGATACCAGTTTTTGGCATGGTCGATGTCCAGACTGGAATGAACAATTTCAATACCCTTCTTAAATTGGGTTACGATGCAGCAGAATTGAACTGTGAGGGATATACCCTTCCACCGTCCTTAATTCAAAATGTCGCCGGATTAATATACCCTTCTTCATAGTTTAATTACGCGGAGAGTTACATTTTGCCACACAACCCCTATCAACACGACTTGACATTCGCCAGCTCAAGAAAAGAGGAAAATGAGGCCACGGCTTTTACCGACGAACACCCTCTCTCTCCCTCGGAAAATCAAAATTTTCTGGATCCACTTTCAAAATTCTTAGCTCAAGTCAGTCAAAGGCCGGAGGCCATTGCGGCGGTATTCGGCAATGAACACCTCACGTACCAAGAGTTAAACCTTCGCGCCAATCAATATGGCCACTGGCTTCAACTCAAAGGAATAGGCCCCGAGGACATTGTAGGTGTGTGTTTGGAACGATCTCTCACCTTAGTTCTGAGTATTCTTGGGATTTTCAAGGCAGGTGGGTGCCTCCTCCCTTTAGAACCCTCGTATCCTCGCCATCGATTAAAATATATGGTTGAAGATTGCCAGCCAAAATTGGTTTTAACTCAAGAATCCTATCTTGAGATCTTTCAACATTACTCTTCCAACTTGATTAAATGTGCCAGCCTAGAGGAAGAGGTGAGGCAACAAAGTCATGAGAATGTAACCACACATTTAGGTGCCGGAAATCTTTCTGTTGTTTTCTATACTTCCGGTTCGACTGGAAATCCAAAGGGGGTCATGGAAATCCATCGTAAAAGTGTCCAGTCTTGCGACTCTGCCCAAAAACCGGATTCAAACGAGACAAAATCACTACAGGTTGTCTCAACTGATCGCATGCTCGTAAAGTGCCCCATGAGTTTTGCCCCTTTCTTGTGGGAATTGATGCAACCACTCTATGCAGGGGGAGCTGCGATTCTCGCAAAATTTGGCGGCGAACAAGATTTCTCTTATCTTATTCAGCTCCTGATCAATGAGTCGATTACCATCGGACATTTTGTTCCCTCTTCATTGCGTATCTTATTGGATCAACCAGACATAGAAAGTTGTATTGCATTAACCTCCGTCTGTTGTAGTGGAGAAAACCTTCCTAACATCATTCGGGAAAAATTTTTCTCTCGCCTCAACGCGGACATGTTTCTGACTTATGCTGCCACGGAAGCACCCGGTGCAACCTCCGTCCATCTACACAAAGATAATTTCACCAAACCCTTGAAACTTGTTCAACAGAAGACTTCCACAATTTTTGTGCTCGACCACATGGGATATCCTGTTCTTATCGAGAAACAGGGAGAACTCCATGTAGAAGCTTCAGGGCGAATTCGAGGATACTTCAATCAACCCGACCTGACCGCAGAAAAATTCATCCCCAATCCTTTTTCTTCTTCACCTGGGAAACGATTGTATAAGACTGGCGATTTGGCAAAGATTTTACCGAACGGAAATTTCCAAGTCATTGGCAGAAAGGATCAACAGGTCAAACTCCGAGGGTATCGCATAGAGTTAGGGGAGATAGAGGCCGCCCTCACTCAGCATCCTTTAGTCAAAGATGCCGTCGTCCTTTGTCGGGAAGATCGAAAAGATGACAAACAATTGGTTGCCTATGTCACAGAAAACTCAGGGCCGCTCAACATTGCGGACTTACGAACAAGCCTACAAAAACACTTGCCAGAATATATGCTGCCTTCTATCTTTGTCGTCCTGAAAACTCTTCCGCTCACACCTAATGGCAAAGTGGATCGTCAGGCCCTTCCCGTGCCTGATCAAACGCATCGCGGAAAACCCGAGACCTTTGTTGCTCCAGAAACCCCTACTGAGGTATTACTGGCCGACTTATGGCAGGATTTACTCCAGGTCAAAAAGGTAGGACGATTTGATCACTTCTTTGAATTGGGCGGCCATTCGCTGCTCGCCACTCAACTCATCGTACAATTGTTCAATCAACATGACATTGACTTGTCTTTACGTTCGCTATTTGACCATCCAAAGTTGATGGATCTCGCTCAGGTGGTTACGGAACAATTACTGCAGGAGATGGAAAATTCCGCTGGATCGGAACTCGGACACTCTTGAGGCCCAGATCAACCCTTTGAGGAAATACATTGACCCTACCGGAAGCAAATGAGACATAATCTCTGCAGGTTGTCTCAACTGAACGCACGCTCGTAAAGTATCCTATAAGTTTTGCCCAATTTTTTGTGGGAATTGTTGCAACCGCTCTGCACGGAGAGAACAACTATCCTCGAAAATTTCCCTTCCCCAAAATTTACTCAGCCTATAGATTAGGCAATGTCTGTTTGTTCCCTATCAGGACCAGCTTCCATAGGTTTTGAAATTTGAAGAGAAGAACGGTTCACAGAGAATAAAGGGATGTGATTTTTTCTGTTCTTCCATACAAACAGAGATCAAATTACCAGAGATTCAATGATTTGAAGATCATTTTTAGACAGATCGAACTGTGCGAGGACAGCTAGGTCATCTTTCATATGTAGTTCATTTGTCGTTCCAGTGAGGGGAAGCATCCCAATTTGAATCGCAAAACGAAAGACCACTTGCATGGGATTGGCCCCAACTCGTTTGGCGATATCCCATACTTGCGGGTCCCGTAGAACTTCTTGATTGGCGGTCAAAAGTGAAAACCCTTGATAAATGATCCCTTGGGCTCGGCAAATACTCCGTACTTCCATGTCCCACCCCAGGACGGCATAGCAGCGATTCTGTACCACCATGGGCTTGACCGAGGCCTTGTCACAGAGTTCTTGTAGTTGTCCGGCCTGCACATTGCTGATACCAATCATTTTAGTTTTTCCTGCCCGATATATTTCTTCCATAGCAGTCCAAACTTCCCAGTCGCCTTTTCCCAATCCCCAACGAGATAAGGGCCCATGGAGAACATAAGAATCCACATAATCGGTATGCAAATGTTGGAGGGAACTTTCGAAAGATTGCTTGACTTGGGTCGTGAGATCTGCCAAAGAGTCATAGGGTGTTCGATGGTCTTGGCCTGAAACCGAGGTAAATTTTGTTTGAAGAAACAGGGTATCCCGAGTCACACCTTTCTTGGCTAATGCCAAAAGAGCTTCCCCAACTAAAGCCTCCTGATAATGAATAAGTTGGTTGGCTGTATCAATGGCGGAAAAACCGCAAGTAACAGCCAATTCTACAAGTCGGGCCGTTTGCTCTTTTTTCCAGGCCGTGCCATACATGAAAGATGGAATGGGGACATTATTGTACGTGTAAATAGGCTCCATGGCAGCTGGACAATGTTCTAATTGGAGCTTCTCGGCCGAATCATTCCCTCACATCCTCCCCACCAGGCACACAAAATTTCATAGAGCTGGATGATACTCCATAACGTGACCGGGATGACGATAACAAAAATGGTCACCACTCCAAAAAGTCGCCACAGGGGATGCTTGGGTTGTGAGGGGGAATCAAAAGCCATGTTATAGGAAAAATTATAGCAAGCCGCGTTTGTGGAGATAATCCTTGTCAATCACGGGAGTCGGTGGAGCGGAGAGTTTTCCACTGGCTTGAAGCAGGCGTTCGACATATTTACCAATAAGATCGGATTCAAGATTAACCGAATCCCCAATTTGCTTGAGGCCGATCGTGGTAACGTTAGCGGTATGGGGAATGATGGCCACTGAAAAAGATTTTCCCGTGACGCTATTAATGGTGAGACTAATACCATCCATCGTAATCGAGCCTTTGGGCACACAATAACGAATGATGTCGTCTGAGGTTTCCACCGTCAGATAGATTGTATTGCTATCATGCTCACGGCTCCGAATCGATCCAAGACCATCAACATGACCCGTTACAAGATGCCCTCCCATTCGGTCATTCAACTTCATGGCCCGTTCGAGATTTAAAGGAGTCCCGACGGCAACCGTTCCTAGGTTCGTACAATTGAGTGTTTCGGTCGAAACATCCACCTTAAAGCTCTCCTCTTCGATTTTTGTCGCCGTCAAACAGGCTCCTGAAACACTGACACTATCCCCTACCTGCAAATCCTCTAAAATGGCGGAGGCAAGAATGGAAAACTTTGCGCCCGCTAACCCTTTCTCGATGGCTTGCACAGCGCCCATTTCTTCAACAATCCCGCTAAACATATGCCTCCTTACTCCCGTTCATCTATTTCTTCATCTTTTTTCAATAAGACTGTTTTGACCACGACAAGAAAAACGACTATTAACACCACAATCCCTAAGGCCGCTAAAACACCGATTACAACATCTCCGGTCCCCATGGCTTCATCCATCAATTATCCCTTTCTCTTCGCGGGGCATTATAACATGGAAGGTCTCTTGATCCCTATCGTCATCATTCCAAACATAATAGACGTCAAGAATAGCAGGCTCCCAATACACAAAAACCCGCCGGAATAGCCAAGTTGGCCAATTAGCAAACCTGCAATCAGAGGCCCTCCAGCATGTCCCACATCCATAATAGTCCCGCGCAGTCCCATACCCGCGCCCAAACCTCTACCGTGTGATAAATCTGCTACCAAGGCGGTGGTTGAAGACGTCACCACAGCTTCCCCAAATCCAAATATGCCTGCCACGACCAGTAACAGCAGATACGTGTTAATCTGTGGAATGAGCATGATCATCACCGCACATAAGCAAAGACCTCCAACGATGAGCGGTTGTCTGGATCTTCGATCCGATAGGCGTCCCATAAAGGGTTTCGAAATAAAAGATGTGAAGGCTTGCACCCCGAAAAGAATTCCAATCTCCGCCGCATTTAACCCGATGAGCAACCCGTATAAGGGAAGAAATGCCATCAGCGTGCCGTTGCCCATCATTTTGGAAGCTTCTACCAGACTTGTCATGAGAATGGGAACATTCTGACATATCCGCCAAAGGCTCTCTCGCAACTCCGGCCAGAGGGTATCCAACGAGGGGGTTGTCTGAGACATTGAAGAAGAGTCATTGGGGATGAGCCAAAAAAAACACAAGGCTAAAATCCCAAAGAATCCCGCAATCAGGAATGCAGGAGAAAATCCATACTGAAAAACAATGGCACCGCCAATCATCGGGCCCAACAGCCCGCCGCCTTGAGTGGCGGAAGTATACCACCCAAAGGCTTCGCCGCGTTGTTGCGCAAACCATTCACCTACCATAGCTAAGGCTAAAGGGGTAAACATCGCGGTGGCTAATCCATGCAGCAACCGAAGGATCCCTAAGGAAAACATATCTGTCATAAAAGGATAGAAAAATGGGGGAATGGCAAAAGCCAGGACTCCGCCAATCATTAATCGTTGACGGTTAACGACATCCGACAGCAGACCCATTGGCAGCTTCAAAAATATCCCTGTCACGGTAGACAGTGCCACCACTAACCCAACCATGAACGGACTCGCACCCAACGAGTCGGCCAACAAAGCCAATGCAGGACGTCGAACCATGTCATAACTGATAAAACAACAAAGCCCTACCAGACAAAGATAAACAAATGATCGAGTCGGTTGCATGTAGGCAGGAACAGTCGGATTTCACACAGTCATAACGTCGGAACGTCGGTTTGGCAGGAACCACACTTTCCTTCAATCACGAAATCGAGGAATTCCTAGCGAAACCTGACGCTACCAATGGTTAATGGACCTGTCAACGAAGATTAAGGGATACGGAACCCAGGAGACCCTATCTACTATGTAAAATGGTAAGCCCCATCCTTTCGTGACTCCCGACTATCGTTTAGAACCGTCCATTGGTAAGGTATCTCCCCAAAGAGGACGGTCACCATGAATCGGCAATTATCGGAAGAGAGCATACTTTTCGTTCACATCATTAAATGGCTGTTTCTTGCCGCTCTCGTCGGCATGGTGGTGGGTCTTTCAAGCACAGGGTTTGTTCTCTTTCTCAACCTTGTGATTAAAACTGTGTCACAACCTCCATGGACCTATGGGCTGCTCCCTCTCGGTTTGGCGCTCTCTGCTTGGCTGACTTCGACCTTGGTTCCCGAGGCCGGAGGACAAGGCGTAGAACGGGTCATTCGAGCCATTCATTTGCAGTCAGGAAAAATGCGATGGCAGGTAATTCCTGCAAAAATTGCCGCTACTATTCTTACCATCGGGGTAGGAGGCTCGGCCGGCAATGTCGGGCCATGCGTGCAAATCGGCAGCGGCCTGTCCTCCTTTCTGGCTGATATTTTGCGATTTGATTCCTCTGATCGCAGAACCTTGGTGATTTGCGGATTAAGTGCCGGTTTTGCCTCAATTTTTGGTGCACCCTTGGCTGGCGCATTATTCGGTATTGAAGCCTTATTTGTCGGATCCGTGACCTATCAAGTCCTCTTCCCCTCTGTGGTAGCCGCGCTCCTGGGACATGCCACAGCGTTATTCTTGGGAATGCCCGACATGGAATTCTTGACCTCTTCATATCCCCATTTGGATACCACACTGCTCTTGCTCTCGATATTAGCCGGAGGCATTTTTGGCATGATTTCAATCTTTTTTGTGGAGTGTCTAAATGTCGGGAAACGTCTTTTGTACTACCTGCCAGCTTCCCCCCCCCTTCAAGGAGCGATAGGAGGCAGTCTCTTGCTTGGCATTGCCTGGTTAGCTTCACCAGAGGTCTTGGGATTGGGGAAAGAAACCATTCAACGCGCACTGGAAGGAGGCATGATCGTCTGGGCAGTCATTTTGGGAAAAATTCTCACTACAGCCTTGACTCTCAATACCGGAGGAAGTGGCGGGATCGTGTTACCAATAGCTTTCGTAGGAGCCACCAGTGGGTCGGTACTCGGGTGGCTCCTGGGTCACGATCCGAGTTTGTTCGCCGCATTAGGCTTTACAGCGCTTTTGGCCGGAGCTATCAATATTCCTTTAACCGCGTTCCTTTTAGGAATGGAACTATTTGGCATAAACGGGGGACCGTATTTTTTGCTGTGTGGAACTATTGCCTACTTACTTTCCGGTCATCGCAGTGCCATTCCCACACAACTTCTACAATATTCGAAAGCGCCCGCCTTACAGGGATCCATCAATCAAGAAATTGGAGAATTCGAAATAATTAAAGAAATTAAAAGAACTGCAGAAAACAAGGAGGACTCAATACACTAAAATGAAGTTAGAATTTTGGTGTGCCCAAACCCACCCGCTGGGAATTCAAACATTTGCGCATCAACCACCAAAATCCCATAATAAACAAATTCAATCTCTCTATTTTTTTGAAAGGTTAGGACAACGCGTCTTGCTCGGATTGACAAATGGCAATAAGTTCATGCAGTTGCAATTCACGGATTAACTCACCGACAATCCCCTTCGGCTCGATCCAAGAAATTCGTCGACCCAATTCTTTGAATTGCCCTGAACACAGCACCAAAAATCCTAAACCGGCACTGTCCACAAACGTTAACCCCTGTAAATTCAAAATAAGATGCTCAAACTCAGTATGGCAACATTGATTAATAATGGCTTTGACATGCCATCGAGAATGCATATCCAGGCGACCATGAAAATCCACAACGGTGGCGCCTTGACTTCCTCGTACAATAACATCGATTGCCATGATCTTATTGAACTGTATCGGTGTATGAGATGCTGGCTTAAAGTTTTTTTTGACACGGACAGCATTGTCAGTCGTTATTGGTAATTCCTGTATTTCTCATGTAAATACCACCTCGGATTCTTCCTGTTAAACATTTTAGGCACTAAGGCGAGCTGAATGTTTTTCTTCTAGTACTCCTGATACACTGGACCCGTTCATGCCACCTGCCATTCACCCGATTGATCTGATCGACCTCCTTCGCCGACATCATCTTACCCCTGCAATCGTATTTTTGACTTCCCGCCGGGGATGCGATGAAGCAATCGACACGTTTCTACACACCTCGTCTGGAGTATCTGCCACACGTACAGAAGAAATTCGAATTTTCCTTGAACAATTCGCCAAAGATTTTCCCAGCATTGCGAACCATCCGCTTATCCCGGTCGTCCAAGCCTATGGCGTAGCCGCCCACCATGCAGGCCATTTACCTTCTTGGAAAATTGCGGTTGAAGAACTCATGCGCCGGGGGTTGCTGGATGCCGTTTTTGCGACCACGACCCTCGCAGCCGGTGTGGATTTCCCGGCCCGTACGGTCGTGATTAGCCAATCGAGTGTGCGAAAATCCCAAGACTTTACTGACCTGACTGTGAGTGAAATTCAACAATTAGCAGGCCGCGGCGGGCGACGGGGAAAAGATTTTGTCGGGTTCGTGGTTGTCACCCCTTCGCCTTATATCGACCTACATGTCCTGGGGAAAGGGCTGACCGGCCAGCCCGAATCAATTGATAGTCAATTTGTGGTCTCCTATCCCATGGTATTGAATTTATTGAAAGCACACCCGTTAGACCAAATTGAAGGGTTGTTAGCCAAAAGCTTTGCGCAATTCCAATTAAACCAGCGGGCAGCCATTCACCAGGACCGCTTAGACGAACTCGAGGAACATTTGAAACCCTTTGGGCCAAGAGAATGTGCAGATTGGGTGGCTCAATGGAAAGTCTATGATCTGGCCCGCCGACGCAAAGCACATCGACGCCCAGTCAATCATACAGATTCCCCCTATTTGACCGCCTGTTTGCCCTTTCTTACGCCTGGGCGACTAATTGGACTAGGGAAAGGTCCAGCCATTATTCTTCGCCACTATCGAAGTCGAAGCACAGGGACCCCTATGTTGTCCGTGCTCCATAAGAAAGGCACTATTGGTGAATGTCAGGCCCAAAGGGTCATACATATCTATGATCAGATCTATGATTTTCAGCCTCTTCGTGCGTTACCCTGGTGTCCCCCTGGCACGTTGCACACCTTCAAAACCCTGTTAACTGAATTACCATCTCGACTTCCCATATTACCAATCCTTGAGGGCAACAAAGAGCCAGAAGATCACTTGTTAACCCAAATTTTAACCGACGAATTTGCCTGTCCGATCTGTCCCTCGCATGCCGCATGCAAAAAAGATTTTTTTCAGGCCTCTCGGCTCCAACAAAAAGCTCAACAAGTGACGAAAACCATACAAGCCTTACGGGATGGCCTCTGGCATCAATTTCAGCAAAAGGGTGATGTCCTACATAAATTTGGGTATCTCACCGCCAGTCTACAATTAACCGATGAGGGAGAGTGGGCACGCCTCATTCGCATCAATCATTCATTGCTCATAACCGAACTTATTCGAATGAATGCATTCTCAGGCATGGCCCCAGAATTATTAGCCGGGGTTATGGCTAGTATTGCTCATGACGATGATCGCCCAAGTTCCTATATGCGACTCAGCCCTGGGCTCGCCTCCGTGCTCAAACAGGTCAGACAAGTGGCCGAGTCGCTGAGTGCGTATGAACCACCACCATTGTTGCGCTCGGATGTAGCAGCTATTGCTGAACGATGGATTGGTCAAACCCAACTCAGTTGGGCCTCGTTGGTTCGGTCTACGTCGATGGCGGAAGGCGATGTCTACCGGTTATTGGCTAGAACGTTAGAATTCCTCTCACAAATCTATGGACTTAAAGTGACGCATCCAGGGTTGGCCGACACGGCTCATCAGGCTATGGTTCATATGCGTCGGGAAGTCTTGGCTGAACTCCCCTAATCTGGCAGAATTAGCAGTGCGATGAACGATGACGAACTTCAACGCGAATTAGTCGCTCTTCCGGTCAAGTACCTGCACCGGTTTGCTAAAGGGCGCATTCATCGTCACTTTCGATTAGGGAAACGGCGTCTGATTGATTGCCTGTTGGCTCTTTCGGCCGATCAAAAAATGGCTATAGCCATTGAGATTCAAGGAATCTCATCCATACCAAAGAATCCGAAAGCAAGCATTAAGCCTCGACAATCAGCTTTACCATTCCCTTCTAAATTGGTAGCTCCAAAGAAATTTCAGAATCTTCCACCAACGGCCACAACTCTTGAATTACAAGACCTTTTGGCCGGACTCGGCGTCCCGGACCCCAAGCCCTTTATTCCTGATAGCTGGCAACAAGAAGCCGTGGAAGCTATTACTCATTCAGATGTTATCGTGAGCGCCCCCACCGGAAGCGGGAAGACATATGTCGCCACCGAAGCGATCAAACAGGCAATGACCGCCAAACAAACGGTCATTTACACTTCCCCGCTCAAAGCTCTTTCGAATACTAAATATATGGAATTTTCTCAATACTTTGGAACGGAGCAGGTAGGAATTCTGACAGGTGATCGTCGAGACAACGCCCAAGCCCCCTTACTGATCATGACCACAGAAATACTCCGGAATATTTTGTATGACGCTTCCAGCGGCGACCCTGACCTTGGCCTTCATACATTAGGGCTCGTCATTCTTGACGAGTCCCAGTATTTAGCAGACCCCGAACGCGGAGTCGTTTGGGAAGAAACCCTTATTTTATGCCCAACCCAAACTCGGCTTCTCCTACTTTCCGCCTCTATTGGAAACCCGCAAGAATTAGCCGAATGGTTAACCTCTATCCGCCCCAATACCTCATGCCATCTTATCCGGCACAGCAAAAGGTCGGTACCGTTACGCGGGCTTTATTTGCACCCTGATGGTCAACTTGTGCCCCTTTTCGAAAATCGAGACATACAGCAACAGAAAGGGTATCGATTTCATCCTGACACAAAAAGACTATTCAATGAATATGAATTTAAACCATATTATTAGATTTTTAAATAAAACTCTTGATAAACTTTAATTTACACAATCCATCATACAAACCAAAAGTGTTGCATAAAAGCTCCACGTTGTTGTACGGATAAAACGTAAATAACAAATTGAATGAGATAAAATGTAAAAATTTTTCAATTAAATTAACAGAAATTACTTAGATTAATTTAAGCATGTAAATTGCTTTGTCAATGCTTCTAGTCGTAAAACCAAAATTTATCAGCTGATCTATATGATGCCTTATTCACTTCGAACTATCCTCGGGTTTTTGCTGTTTAGCTTGGCGTTAACTGGTTGCCAAAGCTTCCAACCAAAGAATTCTGGTGAGCTTGCGTTAAAAAATTATGACTTTATTGGATTATGGGATGCTTATAACCATTGCAAGAGTGGCTCATCAATACAAGAAATAAAACAAAACCTTGCGATTTTACAAGCAGCACCAACACCCATTTCCCTTGATGATTCTCCAATCCCCGTTCCAAAATTCATCAAAAAACTTTCCAGCACCAGAAATTCGCGCTTAGCCGTAGATCCTCGTGCTATGTCAGCATCCTGTTCTATCCACCTGGCGGAAATTTCACGCGAGGCCGCCGATTGGGATACTTCGCTTCGAACATACCAGGGCATCGTCGAAAGCTTCTCCGAGCCACAATATGCCTTCTACGTTTCAGAAGCCTCCAAAGCCATCGAAGAATTCTCCGCTACCAGACCCGTCTCTCTTTCCCCGCACGACTCGCTTTTCCGCTAACTGCCTTTTTTCATTTTCGGTATTGGGACAGACCAAGATTCACGCATCTTATCTATTGTACTACCCAAATACCAGTCTCGATTTCGAGAGACAAAACGTCCCAGAACAGACAAGCAACCAGGGAGAAAATAACGGCCTCATTATTTTATTCTGTTCCGCAATCAAGTAATAAGTCTCGTCAAGAAAAGAATATTCTCCCATCCCGACAAGTTGGACCCACACCCGATTATCCTATATTAGGAAACTGATTAATACCCTATTACTCTGCAGGCACCTTTTCTAAACGTGAGACTGTTCGATCGGTATTCTTTTTAGAGGCTCTAGAGGCTTCATGAGATGGAATTGTTAGCACGCAGTTAGAGCAATTGTTTCTTTTTTGGTTTATTGGGGACACAAATATCGCATTGACACATGTTCCGGAGGGACATATAGGAATAGATTCCCGTGTCATGCCCATCGCTCCATTTAAAGCGAAAGGCGTAACGTCCAACTGGTTCAATATCTTCTAACAAAATGAGTAAGGGAACCGAATCGGGTTTTAATCGTCGTTGACCTGTCCACTCATCCACACAGCCTGCGCAGGGGCAATGTTGACGAAGATATCGAACGGGATAGACTCCCTTATGGCCATCACTCCAGGAAATGGCCAAAACTCCTTTGTCGACCCATTCCATATCGATGGGCTCCAATGTTTGCTCGATTGCCATAGCATTTCCTTTACAAAAATAGCTTTGCAGATGACTTGTTGAACAATTTGGGGACCATGAATACACCAAAGCCCTCAAGACCATTTTTAAATAAAAACCGTCAACGATTACCTCCGAGGGGCTGTCTAGGAGAGCCAGGACTCAAATGTGGGAAGGGATTTCCCCACCACCACCGAGAAATAGGCTTCCATAGCTGTTTCAACTTCAGTGCGGACGCTGCCGATGGCTTTTAAACGAGATAAGTGCGGCATGGATATTCGTCGAGCTTGTTTAATAAATGCCACACTTCCTTTTGATAGGGAGACCATGCGGCCTACGCCTCGCTGGCTGCAATCCTGGCAGACTACGCCTCCTAACTGCGGGGAAAACCACTGCAGAATTTGTTGATGCGCGACAGTCCCACATTCAGTACATGAATCAAATTGCGGACGAAATCCAGTATGACTCAGCACATGAATTTGAAACAAGAGCGTACACAATGTGACATCGGCTTGCGGCCGCAAGGATTCCAGTCCATGAACCAAGACAGCATACATCTCGGGGTTCGGATCTCGATCTACGGTAATGGCATCAACCATCTTTACCATTCTAGCAGCAGCGGTCATGACCATTAAGTTTTCCCGGATCAAGGAATAACTTGTGATCAAATCAATTTGACTAATCTGGCCTAACGAATCTGGTGTTTTTTGAAAGAGGGTAACATCAACGAGACAAAAGGGCTCAAGCACACCCCCAAAACGCGATTTCATTCGTCGCGCTCCGCGGGCGACTCCTCGTATTTTCCCAAACTGCGGAGAATACACGGTGACAATTCGATCGGCATCCCCCCATTTCTGACTTCGAAGAATGACACCTCGTGTTCGAAGTAATGGCATAAGCAAGACTCTTTTAGAAAAAACCCAAAAAAGAAAAAGTAGAAAGTAAGAAGCGAACCTTTGGAGTCTTTAGTCCCACAGACAACATTTTTCTTTTCATTACCCAGGTTTCACTTTTCACTATTTATGATCCATATCCCAAGTCCGATAAGATTCGGAGATTATCCCGCCACCCGGCCTGCACTTTCACCCACATCTCCAAATAAATTTTCATGGAAAAGATTTTCTCCATTTCTTCACGCGCCAATTGTCCCACTTTTTTTAAACGGCGCCCGCCCTTGCCAATAATAATACCTTTTTGACTGTCTTTTTCCACCAAAATTACCGCTTGAATGGTAGTCAATTTCTTGGTTTCCTGAAATTGTTCGATCAGCACTCCCACCGCATAGGGAAGTTCAGCATGTGTCGAAGCGAGAACTTTCTCCCGAATGATTTCCCCAGCCATTTGCCGCATGGATTGGTTAGTGAGAAAATCTTCCTCGTACATCAGCATTGCCGTATTAGGCAAACAGGCAAAAGTCAGATCAACCAAATGTGGTACATTCAATCCGGTTTTGGCGGAGAGCGGAATAATCTCTGTCCAAGGGTATCGAGTTCGGTACTGCTCAATTAGGGGCAATAATCGAAATTTAGCCACAGCATCGGCTTTATTCAAAAGAAGAAAAACGGCTTGAAATGGTCGCTCACGATTGACCTGCATCACTTGATCAATAACATATTGATCGCCTGGGCCAGGGGGCACTTGACTGTCCACGATGACATAAACGACATCGGATTGCGTTAATATGCCTAAGGCCGATTGCACCATTTGCACATTCAGTCGATGATGCGGAGCATGCAATCCCGGCGTGTCCACTAACACCAGTTGGCCTTCAGGATAATGGCCGACCCCCAAAATGGGCATCCGAGTGGTTTGGGGTTTATCGGAAACAATTGCGATTTTTTCTCGGACTAGGGCATTCAGCAATGTGGATTTTCCCACATTCGGACGCCCTAAAATGGCAAGTTGGCCCGATTTCATCACAAAGCTAAAAGTGGAAGATTACACGTATGAAGGCCAGAACCCACCAGATATTGGTGAACGAGAAGAAGAGTCAAGACAACCGGCTAACGTTGGGCAGTAATTGAGGATGGGGCAGGCTCGACAAACTGAAAGACTTTTTCATCTTTGCGAACCATGCCCAAACGATTACGGGCTAGTTCTTCCAATCGTTGAGGGTCGCTTTGGATACGCGTAATGTCCTCTTGCATGGCCACATTCATATTTTCTAATTGACGAATCTGTTCGAGCATGTGCTGGCGGTTGTCGCGCATCTGAAAATACAATGGCAATCCCTCAGTATTGAAAAACATCGTTCCCGCCAACAGACTCATCATAATCAAGGCACCAACCAATGGCAGACGATCCACCACATCACTCAAAAATCCACGTGAGACACGTTTTTTATTATTGGGCCGCATGCGTTAATAAAGCTTAAGCCGGTTGAGGAAGAACTGAATGACCCCGGTAAACCGCAGCCGTACCCAACAGTTCTTCAATTCGCAAAAGTTGGTTATATTTGGCCAACCGATCCGTACGCGAGAGCGAGCCTGTCTTGATCTGACCAGCATTCAACCCGACAGCTAAATCAGCAATCGTCGTATCTTCCGTTTCTCCGGACCGATGGGAGATGATAACTCCGTAGCCAGCTTGTTGAGCCATCCGTATCGCTTCGATCGTTTCCGTCAACGTACCAATTTGATTGACTTTAATCAAAATGGCATTGGCAATGCTTTGACGAATACCTCGTCCCAAAAACTCCACATTAGTCACGAACAAATCATCTCCAACTAGCTGAATATGCTTGCCAAGCTTCCCTGTTAACACACTCCATCCTTTCCAATCACTTTCATCTAGTCCATCTTCAATGGAGACAATGGGATAGCTTTTTACCAACCGGGCATAGTATTCCACTAATTCTGATGAAGATTTTTTTTCCGTAGCCGAAGCCGATCGAAGTTGATACCTTTTGTTCTTAAAGAATTCGCTAGCTGCAGCATCTAAGGCTAAAACGACATCCCGGCCCGGTCGATACCCTGCTTGATCAACGGCTTGCAAAATGCTATCGAGCGCCTCTTCATTCGATCGTACCGTCGGGGCGAACCCGCCCTCATCCCCGACAGCCGTGCTCAACCCCTTGGATTTGAGCAAGGCCTTCAGGTGGTGAAAAATTTCGGTTCCCATTCGTAGCGCATCATAAAAAGTTTTTGCCCCGACCGGCATTATCATAAATTCTTGAATATCTAAACCATTATCTGCATGGGCACCACCATTAATAATATTCATCATGGGTACGGGTAATTCTCTTGCTGAGACTCCACCCAGGTATCGAAAAAGTGGAAGGCCCACCTCCGATGCGGCAGCACGTGCCACTGCCAACGAGACTCCTAATGTCGCATTCGCGCCTAGCCGAGTTTTTCCCTTGGTCCCATCCAATTGAATCATCCGAGCATCCACGCCAGCCTGATCCTGTGCCTCCATGCCCTTCAATGCGGGAGCCATTCGTTTATGAATGCCGGTAATGGCTTTGGACACGCCTTTCCCCATCCATCGTTTTTTGTCACCATCACGAAGCTCCAATGCTTCACGTGTTCCTGTTGAAGCGCCAGAGGGAACAGCAGCCCGCCCGATCACACCACTCGCTAAGCGAACATCCACTTCAACGGTCGGATTCCCGCGAGAATCCAAAATCATCCGGGCTGTCAAATCTTGAATCACACTCATA
The DNA here is from genome assembly GCA_965223185.1 of Nitrospirales bacterium. Lineage (GTDB taxonomy): Bacteria > Nitrospirota > Nitrospiria > Nitrospirales > UBA8639 > Nitrospira_E. Next base: position 3,341,706 of record OZ244988.1, read on the forward strand.
ATCGGTCCCTATTTCTTTGACTCCTCAATCGGCTGAATTCCAATTTGGTTAACCGGCTCACTCTTCTCCTTTTTTTGTATGTGTACCTCGAAATAAGCCTTAGATCAAGTTGATAAGGCTCGTTTCAATAACTCATTGACTTTGCCTGGATTAGCTTTACCTTTTGAAACCTTCATCACCTGACCCACTAAAAACCCTAATACGGCTTCTTTGCCACTTCGGTATTGCTCCACTTGCGCCGAATGGCCTGACAAGACCTCATCAATGATTCGGGTAATTTGAGCCTCATCAGAAATTTGCACCAACCCTTTTTCGTTAATCAATTGGTCAGGCCTGATTTCCCGTGAAAAGAGTTCGGCAAACACCTCTCGTGCGGCTTTTAAACTCACCGCGCCAGAATCGACCAGTTGTAAGAGCTCCACAAATCTGTCTGGCGAGAGAGGAGAATGTTCGGGACTCGTGTTTGTAGCGTTCAATTCACGAAGCAACTCCCCCGTCACCCAATTGCAGACCGTTTTGGGATGAGAAAACAACTTGACACTGGCTTCAAAATAATTGGCCAGTTCTTTGGAATCGGTCAGGATGCCGGCATCATAATCCGATAATTGATACTCCCGAATAAACCGCTGGCGCCGAGCCTCAGGCAATTCAGGAATGGTGAAACGAAGCTCGTCAATCCAGGTGGCATCAAGGGAAACCGGCAGCAAATCGGGATCGGGGAAATACCGATAATCATGAGCTTCTTCTTTGCTTCGCATGACGGCTGATTGTCCACTTTGAACATTCCACAAACGTGTTTCCTGTTGCACCTGGCCTCCCTCATCCAGGAGTTCGGCTTGACGTTGAATCTCATAGTCTACAGCATCTTTGGCAAATCGAAATGAATTAATATTTTTCAACTCAACTTTTGTGCCCAATGTTTTCTGGCCCTTCGGCCGAATAGAAACATTGGGTTCACAACGAAAACTCCCCTGCTCCATATTCCCATCACAAACATCTAAATAGACCAAAAGTTCTCGTAAGGTCTTTAAATAGGCATCTACTTCATCAGAGGAGTATAAGTCCGGTTCTGTCACGATTTCCAACAGAGGGGTGCCAGCCCGATTGAGATCCACCTGGCTGCCCTCGGCTCCCTCCTCATGAATATTTTTTCCGGCATCTTCTTCCAAATGCGCCCGTGTAATACGGACACGTTTAGTCTTCCCATTCACGGAAATTTCTAACCACCCTTGGCCACAAATGGGCAAGTCATACTGAGAGATTTGATACCCCTTGGGTAAATCCGGGTAAAAGTAATTCTTTCGGGAAAACTGATTGCTAGGGGTAAAAGCACAATTAAGTGCCAGTCCCGTGCGCAGGGCCATTTCAACAGCCCGTTGATTGAGTACCGGCAAACTCCCCGGCATCCCTAAACAAACGGGACAGACTTGAGTGTTGGGGGGAAGCCCAAATGAGGTTGAGCATCCACAAAATAACTTCGTTTGAGTCTGGAGTTGGGCATGTACTTCCACTCCAATGACCGGTTCGTATGTCATAAGTTAATATTAAAAATAGTGTCAATCAGTTAACTAATCTAACGTATTCATTTCACGTTCCCGCCGCATGGCTTCTCGCCCGGCATCAAGAGCTTCACGAACCGCACAAGATATTTCATCGACTAATTCTCTTCCCCGTCCCACCACTTCTTCCACGCTATCGGTTGCCCGAGCTTTCAACTCTCGCAAGTCTTCTCCTTTTCGACGTGCGTAGCCGGTCACCCGCTCACGAGAATCGCGACCGGGTTGAGGGGCCAGCATAATCGCCGTTACCGCACCCAACAACGCTCCACTCAAAAATGCCAAGGCTACCGATCCTGCTGAAGCCCCTGAGTTAGTCGCCATAGTTCGATCCTCCTTGTTGTTCTCTTGGTTCTTTGTGAACTCGATGTTTGACCGTTGCTGTAACAGCCTTAATACCCGCCAAAAGACTGGTGAGTCCCACCATCATCGAGCCACCTTTTCCACGCACCGTGTTGTGCACCTGATGGACAGTCTCGCCCACTTCTCCCACGGCATCAAAAAACACTGTAGCCCGATTAACGCCCATGCGTGCTTGATCGGTTAGAGCTCGAATATTTTCATTGGTCCCCTTTACCTCTTTGAGCATCCCCGGCAATTCATGATTGAGCCGAATGAGCAATCGCTCGGATTGACTCACCGTCTTCTTGACTTGAAGAATGGTTGGAATCAAATAGCCCACTAATACCACCACGGCGACAGCAATAATCATCACGGCCAAATCCAGCATACGTGCTTATCCTTTCAAGACCGAATGACCGGTCGTTTACTTCGCCAATTTGTGGCCTGCTCATAGGCGTAGGCCGCACGGAGGACAATCTGTTCTTCATATGGACGCCCCATCAGTTGCAATCCGATCGGTAAGCCCTTGGAACTGAATCCACACGGCAAAGAAATGGCAGGTAATCCAGCCAAACTGGCTGGAATCGTGTAAATATCCGACAAATACATGTGCAGGGGATTTTCCAACCGCTCGCCCAACCGGAAGGCGGGAGTCGGCATAACCGGACTCACAAGAAGATCGACTTCTTGAAACACCCCTTCAAAATCGCGTTGAATCATCGTACGAACAGCTTGGGCCTTGCCATAATAGGCCTCATAATATCCGGAACTTAAGGCATAGGTTCCCAACATGATGCGACGTTTTACTTCCGGACCAAATCCTTGTGACCGCGTACTATGGTACATCTCTACGAGTTCTTTTGATTCTTTAGCGCGAAATCCATATTTTACACCATCATACCGTGCCAAATTCGAACTGGCTTCAGCCGTGGCAATAAGATAATACGTGGCAATAGCTTGTTCGGTAGAGGGTAACGTCACCTCTTGAATCTTTCCCCCTATCTTTTCTAACACTTGAATTGCATCCTGAATTTTCTCTGCGACCTCGAGATCTAACCCCTCAGAAAAATATTCTTGAGGAACACCAATGGTGAGCTTTTTGATATCTTTCTTTTTGGCCGATTTTGTGAAATCTGGGACATCCCGTTGTGCTGAAGTCGAATCCAGAGGATCATGTCCAATCAGAGCATTCAGCATAATTGCGGCATCCGCCACGGTTTTGGTGATAGGGCCGATTTGATCTAAAGATGACGCAAAAGCGACTAGGCCATAACGAGACACCCGCCCATACGTGGGCTTGAACCCCACTACGCCGCAACAGGCAGCAGGCTGACGAATCGATCCGCCCGTATCAGATCCTAGTGCAGCCACACATTCATCCGCAGCAACCGCCGCAGCTGAACCACCACTGGACCCCCCAGGAATATGTTGTTGATTCCATGGATTTCGCGAAGTCCCAAATGCCGAATGTTCGGTCGAAGAGCCCATAGCAAATTCGTCCATGTTCGTTTTGCCGACGATTAAGGGTTTCTGTGCGTTTACCCGCTCCATAACGGTAGCGTCATAGGGAGGAATGAAATGTTCAAGCATTCGAGACCCGCAGGTCGTACGCATCCCTTTCGTACAAATATTGTCTTTGATGCCCAACGGCATAGCCATAAGCGGTTCTGTTTTACGCCAGGCTTTCAGCCCATCATCAATGGCTTGCGCCCGCTCAAGAAGATCTTCACGTGGAGTCAAGCTAATATAGGACTTAATTTTCTTTTCGACCTGACTGATACGAAGCAGATAGGCGCGGGCAATTTCCCCCGCCGTGATTTCTCCACTGGTAAACTTTTGTTGCAATTCTTGTAAATTGAGTTTAAACAAGGCCATGAGAACCGGATGCCTTCAACCTAGAGGAAATGGCTGGGGACCACGAACCATTCACGCAGGATTTGTCGAACGAACAGTATTGTGTTTATCGACTTGGACAATTTTCGGCACATGTCGTTTTGCTTCATCATCATTAAAAAATTCATAGCAAAAAATAATCACCAGATCTCCCGTCACACCCTTTCGAGCCGTGGGGCCATTGAGCACGATCTCTCCTTTTCCCCGGGTCCCAGGTAAGGCATAGGTGGAAAAACGTTCTCCATTGTTGAGGTTGGAGACCATGACCATTTCATAAGGAAGAATCCCCGCACGATCCATTAACTCTTCATCAATGGTCATACTCCCCTCGTATTCCAAATTAGAATCCGTGATGGTGGCCCGATGAATTTTGCAGCGTAATAGTTGTCGGTACATATAAAAATCCTACAATAAAATGACTTTATAAAATTATCTATCAATTCCAGGCCGGTTATTTCCCAATGATTTTCGGCACCACAAAAAACCCTTGCCTTTCTTCAGGGGCATTCGCTAACGCCTGATCTTGTGAGAGGCCCTCTCGGGGCACATCTTCCCGCAAGCATGATTCCTGTTCCGCCACGGAGGCCGTCGGAGGCACCCCTTCGGTTGAAACCGCTTGTAACTGTTCAACAAAAGTCAAAATCTGACTTAGTTGATCTCCAAACAGGGTTTTCTCGTGATTCGTCAGATCAAGTCTGGCTAACCGTGCCACATGTTCGACTTCTTTACGAGAAATATTTGCCATGCCCAATTCTTAAAAATTTTGGAAGTGCCAAGAAATCCAGGCCATATTCATTGGGGAAATTGCCTAAGTCTTACACGTATTTCTACCATGATTTTCAGTAGAAAAGCTACTTAAAGGGGGTTGAGTCTCTTAATGGAATGGGACAGAGCTGTTCCCAATTTCACCCTTTGGAATTGTTGAACAGAAAGCCCTCGTCGGCAAAACTCACATATTTTCCATCACCGATTATCACATGATCCAGGACACGAATGCCCAAAATTTCTCCGGCCTCCGTCAGTCGTTGGGTCAACGCATAGTCCTCTTGGCTAGGCTGAGGGTCTCCACTGGGATGATTATGTACGAAGATCACGGCGGCCGACGACTCTCGCACCGCAATGTTAAATACCTCGCGAGGATGAACGATGTTGACGGTCAAACTTCCTTGCGATACGGTAAAATCTCTGATGATCCGATGTTTGGCATCCAAGAGCACGGCTTTAAAAACCTCATGGCGAAGGTCTCGTAACAAGGGATAATAATGTTGAAAGATATGTCTGCTCCCCTGAATCCGTTTTCCTTCTGCTAAGGGTGTGGCGAGGGTTCGTTTGCCTAATTCAATGGCCGCCAAGATCTGAGCGGCTTTGGCCGGCCCAATTCCCGAAACCGCGCAAAGCTCTTCCAAGCTGCGATTAGCCAACCCCCGCAACCCCTCTAATTGGGATAGGACATCCATCGCCACATCAACCGCAGAGGAATCGGCCCGTCCCACCCGGAGAAGAATGGCCAATAATTGGGCATCAGAGAGTCCTTGCGCACCCTTCGCAAATAACAGTTCTCGTGGACGTTCTTGTTGAGGCCATGAAAGAATCCCCTTTTTGACCTGCAGGTTGTTATTATTCTTCTTCATTGCCATTTTCCACTATGAGACGGTTGAATACTCAGAATTTCAAGGGCCATAGTTCACTCAAACGCCCTCGGTTATTAATCCCAGGGGTCGGTTCAAAAAAGTTTGTCCAGCTCGGCCAAATTGCCTGCTACGTCCTGAAGGGCGTCTCTTTGGTGCTTGGTGTCTCCCGAAGGGAGCCACGTTTGTTTAGTGCGCGGAGCGTATGAATACTACGTGAACACAGAAAAATGTCGAGAACCTCGCTGACGGCTTTTTTCAACGGACCCACCATATCCTTTCACACTATACGCACGTATTTTTCATGGCGTCAAAGCACCGCATACTTTAATTCTGGGTCAAAAAATGCTGAATTATGCGGGTTTCTCAGGCTATACTATTGTCTCAACCACTATGGAATATTCTTCAATTCGTATCATCGCCGGCTCCTTGAAAGGTCGAAAAATTCCCACATTACAAGGGCAAGGCATCCGGCCTACCTCCCTTAGGGCTCGGGAAGCCTTGTTTTCCATTCTAGGGCCTATCATTCCAGGAGCCTCGCTGGTTGATTTCTTTGCAGGCAGTGGGGCTATAGGATTAGAAGCACTCAGCCGAGGTGCCAAGAAGGCTATTTTCGTCGAACAGCATGCCATGGCAGGACAAGTTCTTGAGCGAACCCTGGCCCAATTCAACCTGGGAGCCCAAAGCCAAGTCCTCACGCAGGATGTAGCCCTCGCCATACAAAACCCGTATTTGCTAGGATGCCGCCCGTTTGACGTGCTCTTTATAGATCCACCCTATCAATTTGAACTGAGTCACAAATTGCTTAATCAGATAGAGAAGGCGAATTTAGTGGATTCCAATGGATGCGTGATTTATGAACATTTTGCAAAACGAACACCGCCATCCGCGATTGGGCAATGGAGACTTACCCGATCAGCGAAATATGGGGATACAGGATTGAGTTTTTATCGACCGCAGACCCAGCCCAACGCGTAAAAGAGAAAGCGGATTGAAGTATGACGATTGGTATCTATCCGGGCACCTTTGATCCTATTACACGCGGACACGCAGATGTCATCGCCCGAAGCCTCCACGTGGTCCAACAAGTGGTGGTTGCGGTTGCCCCCAATCCTCGGAAATCTCCCTTGTTTGATCTCAAGGAACGGGTGGAGCTGGCAAAGATTGCCACCCACGGTCTGGCCGGCGTTGTCGTGGAACCTTTTGATGGGTTGCTGGTAGATTATGTGCGACGACGAGGTGCCCAAGCCATCATCCGTGGCCTTCGAGCCGTGTCGGATTTTGAACATGAATTCCAGATGGCCCTCTTAAACCGAAAACTTGATCAGAATCTGGAAACCATGTTTTTGATGGCCAGTGAAGAATATTCGTATCTCACGTCTAGTATGGTCAAAGAAGTGGCCTCTGTGGGCGGTCCGCTCCATGACTTTTTGCACCCAGAAGTGGCCGAACGTCTCAAAACACAATTGCGATTAAAACGATCATGAATCTGGCAGCTCGCACAACACGCATTACCCCTTCACCAACGTTACAACTCTCCGCCACCGTCAAATCCCTGGTGGCCCAAGGGCAACGCGTCTTTGATTTCACCGCAGGCGAGCCGTCGTTTGATTCCCCGGATTCAGCTAAGAATGCCGCCATCGCAGCCATCCAAGCCGGATTTAGCAAATATACGGCCGTTACCGGCATTGATGAGCTCAAAGATGCCATTATCGAAAAATTCAAACGTGATCAGAACCTCACCTTCTCTCGGTCACAAATTGTGGTGTCCTGTGGAGCCAAACACACACTCTTTAATTTAGCCCTTGCTCTTTTCGAAACCGGGGATGAAATAATCATCCCAGCCCCCTATTGGGTATCCTATCCCGAACAAATTCTCGTTACTGATGCAACTCCGGTTTTTCTCCCAACCTCGGAAACAAAAAATTATACGATTGATCTTTCCGCACTCAAAAACCTCATCACCGACCGAACGAAAGCCATCATTTTAAATTCCCCTTGCAATCCGACGGGAAGCATGTATGACCGAGAGACACTAAAAGGGATCGCCGCCATTGCGATTCAACATAACCTGCTCGTCATCTCAGATGAGATTTATGAACAGATGGTCTATGACAACCACAATCATTACTCCATCGCTACGGTGCACCCCGACATGATTCACCAGACCGTCATTGTCAACGGTGTTTCCAAAACCTATTCTATGACCGGTTGGCGCATTGGTTATGCGGCAGGGCCCGAGCCCATCCTCAAGGCCATGGGCAATATTCAAAGCCAAAGTACGTCAAACCCCACATCCATCGCACAAAAGGCCGCCATAGGGGCTCTGCAAGGGGGCGAATCATTTATTCAACACATGGTCCAAGAGCTAGATATTCGACGGCAGGCTATCGTGAAAGGCCTCAATCATATTTCCGGCATTCACTGTCCCATGCCGGCCGGCGCATTTTATGCCTTTCCCAATGTCACCGGTCTATTGGGGAAACGTTTTCAGGAAAAAGTGTTGACGACCCCGTTTGACCTCGCAAACTTTTTTCTTAAGGAAGCAAAAGTAGCTTGTGTGCCAGGAGAACCATTCGGCACAAATGTCCATCTCAGATTTTCCTATACAGGCCCCTTACCAATCATTGAGGAAGGACTAGAGTCTCTTGCTCAGGCAGTAGCCCAATTGGAATAACCTGGTTGGAGACGAACGGGAAGGAAAACTCCCAAGAATGGGGCTCTTATCTCTTGACCTTGTCGAAAGATGTCTTATCTGGCCTTACGGGTTTGATTGTGAAAACTAGCCCATGATGTGGATAGAGGAGGTTGCCTGTGCCGATTTACGAATATGAATGTACGAGTTGTGGGAAAAAGTTTGAAATTCAACAAAAAATGACAGATCCCTCGATCCAATCCTGCGATCAATTGGGTTGTGCAGAAGCTAAACCGGTCTCGAAAATTATTTCGGCTCCGGCCATTATGTTTAAAGGAACCGGTTGGTACGTGACTGACTATTCCGATAAGCTCAAAGACCCCGAGACCAAATCCGAGAACAAAGGAGAAAAAACGGAAGTCTCTGGCTCATCCACTCAATCTACAGACGGGAAGGGAAATTCGGATAGCAAATCAAGTACCGAGAGTTCTTCAAGCGCTAGTGAAAGCGGAAGCACCAGTGGGAATAGTGCCTCAGGCAAAAATTCGATGAACGCAACAAGCTCTTCCAGTTCATCTACCGTCTCTACAGGTTCGGATACATCAACTCCTAAGACCTCATCCAGCTCCAAAACCTAATCCCGGAAAGTATCCATTATCATGGGAAAGGGCTTAATTGGGCCAACCCTCGTCCAACACTTGAGCCCAAATCATCTCTGCCAATTTGTGATATCCGGCTGTGGTGAGGTGCAGCCCGTCGTTAGAATAATTCATCGATAATTGTTGAGATTGGGATTCACAGGTTGCAGAAAACCAATCGACAATTGGAATATCCCGTTCCCGACAGAACTCTTTTAGGGCTTGATTCAACGTGACGCGTAACCTAATCGCATCCTTCACTGAAGAAGAGAGGGGTTCTTGACAAGAGGCGTCAACATCCTGTCCAAACATATCACGAACAGAAGGCACCGTCACAGCCACCGGAGCAATTCCATTGGCCTGAGCCTGCTCATAGAAAAATTGAAGATTCTCAACCACCACCACAGGTGAAACCCTAAGCCCTAAATCATTGGTCCCACCGATAATAATGACCAGATGCGGTTGAGGACGGAGCACATCATGCATAAAACGCATTTTCATGTCCTGCGTCGTCTCTCCGCATATTCCTCGAACAAGCACCTCTCCCCGCGCTCCAAGCCATTCCTGCAAATACGTCCCATAAGGAATATGATCGACACATGGGTCCCACGGTGTGGGTGTTTGATACCCTAACGTCAGACTGTCTCCGAAACAAACAATTTTTAGAGTGAAGTCTTGTTTCTTCTTATTGGCCATTTCCAATTTTCCATCGATGCAAAGAAGCATTCTCTCAAAAGAACAGGCGTCAAATGCTCACACCAGCTTGACAGGCTCCAGCAGCCTCGCTACCCTCACGGAGTTTACCAAAAACCTCTCCAATCAGATCCATACGAGAGGTAAGAGTATTTCATCTTTAATAACCTGAGGAAATCTATGAAGAAGACGATGGTGACGAAGTTTCAACAATTCAGACAATTCAACCTAGTGCTCATAGCCAGTATTTGCGCGATGGGATTGGGCGGAGAAGGGGCCTTGGCCGCCTCAAAGAGTTCCTTCCGTGTCGGGGTCATCGATCCGCAGGCGGTGATTGAAAAATCGAAATCTGGCAGTCGGGCCTTAGCCGGATTAAAAGAACATGCTCAAGCCCGCGAAACCGTCATGAAAAACGACCAAAAGGAATTAGAAAAGCTTCAAGAGGAACTCAATGCTGCTTCCTCCACCCTCAGTGATGACGAGAAAAAACGTCGGCAGGAACGATTCGCTCAAAAATTTCAAGAATGGCAAAAACGCGGTCAGGAATTTCAAGCGGAACTTGGACAAAAACAAAAGGAACTCGTCCAAGAATATATGCACAAGATTGAGGAAGCCACAAGCATCGTGGCCAAACGTCATGGATTTGATGTCGTGATTGATAAGGGAAGTGAAACCACTCTAAAAATTGTGCTCTATCATCGTGATGGCCTAGATCTCACCAACGAAGTTATCAAAGAATTCAATAAACGCTTCAAATAAAAACCTCTGTTTATCAGACACCAATCTGCCATCCCCTGCGAGCCCTGCCTTGCAGGGGATTTTTTTACAAAAAATCGCATTTGACGGATTCGCCTGGAAGGACGGAGGTCTTTACTTGCCAATGACATATTTTGCTTGCCTCTAACAAAGAACCTTTGAGAACCGATTTTCCCTTTCGTCATCGTATTTTTCCACCCCTTCCTGTCAAACACCGCACCCTCCAAAATACCTATTTACGTCAAAAAGACAAACTCTTATTTTTGAGGGAAAGACCAACCTATTTCCCCTGAGCCAGCCAAAAGAGACCACTCATGTGTCTCATCATGAAAAAGGAGAAATCATGGAAAAAGTGATTTGGAGTCAATATGAAGCAGCCCAATACACCAACACGCCACAAAGCTGGAAACATCTCGAAGCTCGCAAAGGGCAATTTCAAGAAATCCATCCCGGCTACTACGCGGCAAAAGATGGCTCAACAATTAAATGTCTGCCAAATGGAATGCTGGATGTTCGTCTCATCCCTTCACCTGTAGGTCTTGCCAAATAGACACTGCTATTGGTCGATTACCACAACGTATTTCTTATTCCTCATTCCCTTCGGGGTAGGCAAATAGCCTAGAAATTTACTAGCCAACTTGAATTTTGACGGAACAGTTTGGCGCGCCTGAGTGGAATAACCTCGAACCAGATGTTCCAGATTCTGGAAGAATGGAACATGGTTCTTGATAGTCTTCGCTGACAACAACGTGGCATTCGTTCTTACTACTACAGCCAACGAAACCAACAAGGCTGGAACCTATTTTTAATCTTATGGAATGGCTATTTCCCGAAAACTACCAGGCAATGCGGACTCAATGGCTTGGACGATGATTTCTCCAGCTGCTTGTATACGAGACCAACTGGTAGTCGACAACGTAACAATGGCGATTCTGTGCCTGGAAAGATTTTGTTGATGAACGAGCTTTTGATCCGTGGTGATAAAAACTTCAAACCCTTCCACCTCGGCCTTTGTCAATAATGCCCCATTGGTTAAGGTACTCCATCCACGCTCAAACACCGTTTCAACTTGATGATGGGGATTTATGAGCTTCCGCAGAGGAACTGGAGTTCCTTGATCGAAAAGAATTCGCACTCAGACAACTTGGGGAAAGGCTAAACTTTTGGCGGCATGATCAAGAACCATCCGTGTCTGCTCTAGAGTGACACCAGGAAAAAGGTCAACAAATTCTGAGATCTCCAACCCGTCTTCAAGATTTTCAAATAGAGCCGAAACAGGAACTCTTGTGCCGGAAAATACCCATTCTCCACTCACTTTCTGAGGGTCTCGTTCAACAACAAGGCAGGTTGACCAATCTAACATAATCATATGCTAACTTGCGTAGGATTAGGATTCAAGATCCATGTACCGGGCGGAGTTCTTAGAACCACCTGAACCTCGCTTCCATTGCGGACTTTAGAGGATTTTGGTGAAAAGAAGTCCGGTATGTTCAGAAAAAGAAACAAAAAACTAATCAAGCAATATCAATGAGTTAGACACGTGGCGCGCCCGGCAGGATTCGAACCTGCGGCCACCGGCTTAGAAGGCCGATGCTCTATCCAGCTGAGCTACGGGCGCATAGACACAATTGCGTTAGAAAGGGATAAAGATGGGAAGAACCCCGAGAAAAACCAAACTTGGGAATACCCATATCTCAACTAATTAGAAAATTGGTCGGGGCGAGAGGATTTGAACCTCCGACATCCTGCTCCCAAAGCAGGCGCGCTACCGGGCTGCGCTACGCCCCGACTGATGGTGTGCTTTCAATGCGTTGTCTGAGCAATTCTTTTGCCAACTTCAAGGCTTGCCCTCGATGGCTCAACATATTTTTTTCAGCCAAGGTCATTTCGGCTAAGGTTTTATGGACTTTCGGTACATAGAATATTGGATCATACCCGAAACCGTGACTCCCGTAAAACTGCTCGGTTATTTGCCCTGGCAACTCTCCTTCAACGATATCCGTTTGACCTTTGGTATCTGAGAGGGCCATAACGGTGATAAATCGGGCTCCGCGTTGCCCACTGGGAAAACCACGCAGCTCCTCTAGAAGCTTGGTGCAATTATCCGTATAGGTTGCGTGGTCACCAGCATAGCGTGCCGCATACACACCGGGTCGGCCATCTAAGGCTTCGACCTCTAGGCCAGTGTCATCTGCTAATGACCAATGCCCGGTTCCCATCGCCGTTTCCGTGGCTTTTTTAACGGCATTCTCCTGACAGGTGGCCCCATCTTCGATCACTTCCGGTAAATCGGGAAAATCCTCAAGAGAAAGAAACCTTATCGGCAATTCTCCCAATAAGGCACGAATTTCCCTCACCTTGTCCCGGTTTCTGGTGGCCAAAACCAACGTTTTAATGACACCCTCCATTTAGTTCAAACTCCCGACCAAATCTTTTTGCATCTTGACTAAATCTTGAATCCCACTCCACCCCAATGACAAAAACTCATCGAGATCTTGCTTGGAGAATGGGATGTGCTCAGCAGTCCCCTGCACTTCGACAATACGACCATTCCCGGTCATCACGAGATTCATATCCACGTCTGCTTGCGAATCCTCGTCATAGGCCAAATCCAGCCGAATTTCTCCTCCGACTTTACCGATGCTGATAGCCGCTAAATAATCGAGCAGGGGACATTGCTGTATACGATTCGCCGTTTTTAAGGTCGCAAATGCATCGGCTAAAGCAATAAACGACCCAGTTATGGAAGCCGTGCGAGTTCCGCCATCGGCCTGAATGACATCACAATCAATCCACACCGTCCGTTCCCCCATTTGATGCATGTCGGTCACCGCACGAAGCGCGCGCCCAACTAATCGCTGAATCTCTAAGGTTCGCCCACCTTGTTTCCCCTTACTGGCTTCGCGGGACATCCGGTCATGCGTGGAGCGAGGCAGCATGCCATATTCAGCGGTAATCCATCCTTGCCCCTTGTCCCGTAAAAAGGGGGGAACTTTTTCCTCCACCGAGGCCGTACATACTACTTTAGTCTCTCCCATTTCGATGAGAACCGATCCTTCGGCATATTTAGTAAATGGACGTATAATCTTGACCGGACGAAGATCACGAGGCCCGCGATTATCGGTTCTTGGGATATCTGATGTAGACAAAACAATTCCTTTCGACAAAAAATGGAGACGAATTATAGAGAGCACTTTCTCAAAAGACAACAGAAATGAACTGGCCGTTATCGATTCACTCCAGACAAAGCGGTGGGCACCCCTTCTCGGAAACAACACTATGATGGCAAGTTATTGTGACAGCCTTCAACTCTGCTTATGCCGGGCTCGAATCCTCCGCTTTATCACCAGCAATCCAACAATCAGCCCAACAACAATGACGATAAATTCGGTTTCATATGGAAAAAAATACGGCATCATCCGTCAAACTCATGGAAGAATGCGCAGCCTACGTGACCAAATTTATTGACTGCCATTGGAACCCATGATAGATTCGAACTCCTTCCGACGCAACCATGCACGATCCTCGATTACTCAACGAACAGATCGACTCTTTACGAAGCCAACTGAATGCTCGGGGGACAGATGTTCCCTGGGCTACCATCCAAGAGCTTTCTGAGAAACGACGAACGTTCATTCGCCGAATTGAAGACCTGCGGCACCAACTTAAACAGGGATCCGACCGCATAGCTGAACTCAAGAGAAACAAACAACCAGCGGACGAGCCTATGGCTGCCCTTCGCCATGTTCGTGAACAGATTCAAGCTCTCGAAAGTGAATTGCGGGCCGTGGAAGATCCTTTGTGTGAGCAGGCCCTGAGAATCCCCAACCTCCCACATCCGTCTGTCCCCACCGGAGCGAATGACAGCGACAATCAAGAAATTCGCCAATGGGGGAACCCACACAACTTCGATTTTACCCCACGCTCTCATTTCGATCTCGGAGAAGCATTAGGCATTTTAGATTTCCCTCGAGCCACAAAAATTGCCGGTGCTCGATTTTCGGTGGGCATGGGAATGGGGGCTCAGATAGAACGCGCCTTAGCCAATTTCATGCTTGACTATCACGTTCAGAAACATCGATATACCGAAGTGCTCCCTCCGGTCTTGGTCAACCGCGCCAGCATGACCGGGACCGGACAATTGCCAAAGTTTGAAGAGGATGCATTTCGCGTGGGAACCGAAGACTTCTTTCTTATCCCAACCGCCGAAGTACCAGTCACCAATCTCTTTCGAGATGAGATCTTGGATACCGATCAATTGCCCATTCGATATGTCGCCCATACTTCATGTTTTCGTCGAGAAGCCGGATCCTATGGGAAGGATACTCAAGGACTGATTCGAGTGCACCAGTTTCAAAAAGTCGAACTGGTTAATTTTGTCCATCCCGATCACTCTTATGAAGAATTGGAACACCTTACACAGGCGGCAGAAAGCATCTTGCAACAACTCAAACTGCCCTACCGGGTCATGGCCTTGTGCACGGGCGATCTCGGATTTTCTGCAGCCAAGACCTACGACCTGGAAGTCTGGCTTCCTGCACAAGGACGCTATCGGGAAATTTCATCATGTAGTAACTTTGAAGCATTTCAAGCCAGACGTGCGAATATACGATTTCGAGCCAAAAAGGACAAACCGCAATTTGTGCATACCTTAAATGGCTCCGGTCTGGCGATAGGGCGAACTCTCGTGGCCATCCTCGAAAACTATCAACAAGCCGATGGATCGGTTACAATTCCTGAAGTCCTCCAACCCTATCTGCATGGAGTCACCTGTATCCGGCCTCTTAGCGATCAGTAAGGATCTTTTCATTATCATCTTCTTCTTGGAGGGGTGTCTGAGTGGACGAAAGAACCGGTCTTGAAAACCGGCGTGGTGCAAGCCACCGTGGGTTCGAATCCCACCCCCTCCGCCATACATTTCAATGGTTTGGATAGTCTCTTCCTGCAAACCCCAATCTATTAATTTAGCGGCTATGGTATTTGTAACCTTTTGTTCCAAAACGTGTTGACCACTCTGGTCAGCAGCCTTATTCAAGCCTTCTTCAATTGTTACTGGCCTCTTGCGTTTTCCGAATAAACGAAGGTATGAAGCGGGAGAGGTTTATTTCAAATTTGCTCACTAGCGACCCTATAATTTCCTACTCTTACGGAGGAAATTATAGGGTCGAAATAAACTTTTAGTTTGCCATAGCAGGCTAAGCTTAATAACTCAAACTCGGTTTTTCTTCTCAGGATGGTACATTTGAGACTCTAACCCCCACACAATCGCATATGTCTACTCTCATCGTCTTTCTCAAAATACTGTTAGGTATTGGATTATTGGTGTATTTGAGTGTGTCCGGATCCCTTGATTGGCGTTTATTCCAAGAGATGGCCACAGCTTGGGACAAAACCCTTCTGGCTTTCGTTCTCCTGCTTATCGTTTTTGGTATTACGGGGTGGCGTTTATGTTTATTAATGCAGCCCTGTGGTTTTTCTTTGTCGGTCTGGGCTTCTATGAAACTCACACTTATAGGAACTTTTTTTAATGTCTGTCTCCCTGGCGCTACCGGAGGCGATGCGATGCGGATTTATTATGCCATGGGTGGAAACCAGGGAAGACGAATGGAAGTGGCGACCATCATTCTCTTTGATCGCGTTATTGGGATGTTTACGCTTCTAATTCTGCCCCTCTTGGTGGTGGCTCTCTACCCAGGGCCTATTTTGGAATTTGGGATTCTGCGTGAACTATTATGGGCTTCCATGTTCTTAGCGATTATGGTAAGTGGCGCTATTTTGATTGCTCTATTTATTGATATCGGAAATTGGGTATTTCTTGCCTGGATATTTCGACAAGGATCTTTGGGTGGATATTTGGAGCGTATTGTTGAAACCATTCGTCAATATCGCCATTCTCCATTCACTCTGTTAGTTGCTATAGGTATCTCTTTGGTGGCCCATACAATCACAATCGTCGTCATTTTAATGATTGTTTTAGCGATGGATGCAGACGCGTTTTCTTGGCTTATGGGAATGGTGATCCCCATTGGGCTGTTGGCCAATGCGTTGCCGCTGACTCCAGGAGGACTGGGAGTAGGAGAAGCTGCCTTTGATACGTTATTTGAAATGCTCAATCTATCTGGAGGAGCGGAGGCGTTGTTAGGATGGCGCTTCCTCATGATTGCCGCAGGATTGATAGGATTGTTTTTTTACCTTCGAGGAAAGGAACAATTCGTTCATTCCTCCTCTCCGGGCCAAACCCCTTTCAGCTAAAGGGAAAGTTAAGTTCAAATGTGATCTTTGACACCTTGACAAACTAATCGGAAAAAATTTTCAACTAGGAGTAGATACCCACGGGCTCACGCCCGTGGGTATCTATTGGTTGTTCACCTTACATGAGTGTCTTATAATGAAGGCCTTACGTTCACTCTCTCTTAATTTATTTCTATCATGCTAACACACCGAAGGAGACTGAATTATGGAAGCCTATACGCGAAAAGAGGAAAAGACGGACATACAAGATGACCCAAAAGCGCGGGAATTGCTTCAAGCCGCTTTTGCAAAAACAGCCCGCTGGAAGCCTGACTTCAAAGGATTTCATGCCGACATACGAATTAACGTGAATGGAAAAGAAACAAAAGGGACAGTGACCCTGAAGGGACCACGGGAAGTCACGGTAGTCATTGATGATGTCGAGCTTCAGAAATGGGCACAAAATACCATTGGTATGATTGCTGGGCATCGAGGACATCGGACCTTTGAAGACTCTGATGGCAAATACACGTTGACACTTGGAGGGGAAGCAACCCATCCGTTAGGTCAACGGGTGAACATTCATGGAGATGGCATGGGGTCATGGTACCGCATAAAGGACAATCGCATTATGCAAATTAACCGTAATATGCCTCAAGCCGCATTTACCATCAACGTGGAAGAAAGTGCGATAACCCAAGACCAATTACACCTCACGACACGCTACACTGTCTATTATTTTTCTCCAAAGGATAGTTCGTTGAAAAATGTGGATAGTTTTTCCGATACCCATATTCGAATGGGCCAAGCGGATCTTCCGGCTACTCGCCGGATTATTTCATATGAAAATGGGGAAGTAACGACTCGATTATTAACCTTTGAAAATCATACCCTGCACTAAAGTGGCAGAATCACAGCCACACAATAAAAGGAATGTGAAGGACTAGAGATCATCGAGTTATTCTCCCTCCTCCCCTATCTATATTGAGGAGGGAGAATATTCATCAATATCCAGTAAGCGAAGCTCAAAATTACCGCAAATTTTGTCCCCTAGTTGCTCCCCCCCATCCCCCAAAATTTCCCCCAAAGCCACCCTGCCCTATCCCCCAGTATTCCCCGCGTTTCCAACGGGGAAAAGGATGCCTGCGCTCCGGACGAGTAAACCGCCAAAGCGCATACACCATCACTACCACCACCATGACATTCATCCAAAAAGCCGTGATTCGTCTGGATTGCCTTTTTTCTGTAGCTTCCGAGACCTTTCCAGCCATTGAAGCCAAGGATAGGACCGAACGATACACATTTGTTCCATAGTCTCCGGATTGAAACATGGGTTGTAAATATTTTAGCGAGAGGTCGTCCAACTGTTGAGGCAGTATTACGGGCAAGAGATTTTTCCCGACCACCACCACCGCCTGCTGTTCTTTGGCTGCCACGAGCAACAAAATTCCCCGTTCCTGTTGAGCTGTCCCAATCCGCCAGGCTTCATAAAGACGCGACGCATAGTCTTGTGCATGTGAATGAGGCTGGATGGTATCTAGGCTCACCACTAACATCTCTACCCCTGTATTCGTTTCAACATCTTTACAAACAGCTCGAATCTGAGCATACCATTCGTCATTCAGCAATCCAGCGTAATCACTGACATAGCCCAAGGGAGTTGGAAGAGCTTGTTCCTCCGAAGTCATCCCCCAGGTTAAGGAAGAGATCGACCAAAAGGCGGCTCCCAGGATCATCCCTAACAACGAACCAAAATGATTCAAAGCCGCCCTTCCTGTCGGATGTCCCGAACCCGTTCGATAAATTGTTCTAAATTCTGAAGATAACGAGTATAGGTTTTCTCCCATTCGAATGAACCAGGACTACTGAGACCTCGTTTAATATTGAGAATATTCAGGAAAACTGTCGGATCAAACTGAACCGTGGTCATAAGCGACTCTAAAATATGTTGATCTTGATCTTGTGATGGTTGTCCTAAACAATACAATAGCCCACGAAGACACGGCAGCACAGCGGTGATGGACAAAATTAATAGAGAATGAATGGCCTCATTTCGTCCTTCTCCCTCGATAAATCGTTGCCGGACACGGATCAAATTAGCCATCAGTTCATGTTCGCATTGCCAACTCAAACGGACGGTATCAACGGGAGATTTACCAAAAGGGTCTTGTCCTATCAACAAAACATGATTCTGGGCCATTTGAAGAAATTCTAATGGAAAGAGGCTGCGAGTTTGTACGAGCTCCTTTTCTGTCATGAGCAATGGGGCAATTATTTGATGCTTTCCCCATTCCTGATGGATTTTCCCGGCATGGCTCAAAACTCTTACAGACAGATCTGAAATGACTGCGAGAAGGTTAATATTTGAACGGCCCAGAAGAAAATCGCCTCTAGCAGCACTGCCGAACAAAATAAGGCCTTGAAGATTCTCCCCCCAATGCTTGTGAAGATGCTCTGTATAGCGCGTAAGAATATCCTGAACGTCCTCAGGGAGGTCAATTGACTGGGAAAATGAAAAAGCCATTGTGGGGGAAATTCCTAATTGGATTGAGCAGGAACAGGGATACGATCGGCCTGTGGATCCGGTAAAAACCCAGCCGCTTGAAGGCGATCCAGCCACCCAAACGGAGCCTTTACCCGTAAACCAGCCGTCGCCGACAGGACCTGATATTGTAACCGCCGATTGGAATCGATCGTCCGAAACACTCGGTCTCGCAAGGTGGTCAGAATAGGATTGCCTGTATTCCAAAAAAAGACCTCTTCATCGGCTAACTGTTGCAACATGGTAACCTGAGCACGTCGAGCTCTTTCAAATTCCTTCAGCCTCTGCGCCGACCAATCGTCAGCCCGCTCACAATCTTCTAACACATCGGCTAAGGTGATGGCATCGACCATGGCCTGCATGCGACCTTGTGAGGCGTGGGGATTCATCCCATGCGCGGCATCCCCCATAATAACTGCTCGATCCACCACCCATGTTTTCGCCCGAACGCGTCCGGTGCCCATATAGGCTGTTTGCTTCCAATCAATAAATGAATCGAAGAGCCCTTTCAAATTCGGGGCAATGGCCTTCCAGCGTTCACGAAGAGATTTTTCCCCCTGATCTTTTAATTGAGCCAATGAATCCGAAGAAACCATATAAAGGGCGTAAACTTTCTGCCCAGGGGCCGGGAACAAACCCAAAATGGCCTGTCGTCCCACAAAATACTGCCCTTCGCAAAATTCTTCAGCAGTATCGAGCGCTGCCACTAAATAACTGTCTTTGTAACGGTGCAACGAAGCGGAAATCCCCAAGGCTTCTCGAACTTGTGAAAATGGCCCATCCGCACCCACTACTACTTGAGCACGTATGTGAACCGGTACTCCGTCAATCACGGCTTGTACGCCAACGAGGCGATCCTTTTCTCGAAGCAAGGATTGAAAAGTTGCTTTAAAATGAAGCGCATCGGGATTTTCTTTCTGGAGACAATCAAGAATGGTGTGATGGACCACATTCGGCCACATGACTAACGCGCGATTGAACGGGCTTGGCAACATATCATAATCTATTGTACAGAGACGTTCCCCACCACTTCGAAGAAAATGAAAATATCGAACAGATTGAGAAGCCTCTGCCGGAAGAGCATCCAACAATCCAAGATTATCCAATAAGGCTTGACCATTAGGTTGCAAAATCTCTCCCCGCAATCCTTGAGGTGGTCCGAGAGCTTGTTCCAAGACCAGATTAGGAATACCTTTTCTAGCCAAAGCGATACTCAGAAGTGCTCCACCTCCCCCTGCGCCGACAATGAGAACAGTTGTCGTAAGATCCATGTTACTTCGCAGCGATGAAAGGAAACCAGTGACCACACATAAGGACTACCCTGAGAATAACGGGAAAATTATAAGAAGATAACACTGTTAGTGAGGTGCTAATCGGAAAAAATCGACTGAAAATGTTCGTCAGCCTCTTGCCAGGCCTGAGCATAGGAAGTCGACAGCCAATCACGGAGATATCGCTTTTGCTGTACAGACAACATACTTTTTATTTGGTGGGTGCGTCCCTGAAGCGGTTGGAGAAACCCGACTTTTTTCACAGGGTCTAATGTGGCTGTGCGAACATAGACCGTCGTGTACATAGAGGGGACCTGCTCATCGCCTTCACCTTGAAGCCAAACAGAAAGATATTTATCCATGTGCAACCCCGAACTATCTAAAGCCGGATCAGAATCATGAAATAATTCATTTTCGGTTTGTTCTAATGGGACGGCTTCGTCGGCTCGAAATAAAAAGTTTCGTTTCCACATTCTGGAGGTCCTTTTTGCATAGCCCCTTGAAGAATATCGTTGGGATAGTGTCAAGGGATTTAGAGAAAAGTCAAGGCAGATTCATCTTCTTTCTTGATTTCCATTAGAAATGTTTAAATTCGCTTTCCGTTTAAGGTACAATTGTGTAAATTTTTCTCCAAGTTTCTTGAATACCCCCCTCCAGCCTATGACCTTTTTCATCGGAAAAATCAACCATTTGTCCTACCCTCACTTATGGAGGATCATTCTGTGAAGACACCATCGATCCGCACACAAATTTTGTTGGGATTTCTTATCATATTTGTCTTTACTGGCTGTCAGGGTGCGGGGCACACGGTTAATTTTGAGCCACGTGCCCTTGTGGTCCACTCTCAAAGTCAGAAAGCGACCTCCAGTGAGGGATTAGCTATTACGGTGGAACCTTTCCAAGACACCCGCCCCCAACAGACTCGTCTCGGTTCCCGAACCCATTTATGGGGAGGGGTGACTCATTTTAATGCCTGGAATGGTAACATCGGTGAAGGGATGGCTAATCTAGCCATTTCCTATCTCCAGCAGCAACACTGGAAGGCTTCTCTTGCCTCAGAGAAAGACAACCCTTTACCGAGCGACGTCACCTTGATGGGAAGCGTATTATCGTTAAACGCTAACGCTAAAAGCGGATTTGGTTTTACCGATATTGCTGTGGATATGAGAGTCCGTTTTGAAGCCAAAAACGCTATAGATGGTAGTACCGTTCGCATGGTACTCGGTGCGAATGGATCTGATACCGTGGCCTTCTTTGATCCCAAAGATGTTGAACGACTCATAAATCTCGTGGCAAAAGACTTATACAAACAACTCTTTCATGATTTAGGGGTTAAAAATAAAGCCTTTCACCTTCAACCAGGAATAAGCCCATAGCCTTTTTCCATTCTGATGTGCAAGAATTGAGAAATGGCCACTCCGCAACTCTAGAATGCTGTTGAACCAATAGGAGGTGTACCACCCATAAATATTGATTAATTATAATTCCTGACGATTCTCTCAACCTCTTCCAGGGTACGATTGTTGACTCTTGAATGATTTTATATTTTTTCTGTCTTCATGAGATCCTAAACTGGACAAAGGAGTTGTGAATGAATCGTGAGCCCGCTGACTCTTCTAAATTCCAAGCCAATATCCTCATTGTGGAAGATGAACAAGGCCCGAGAGAAGCCTTGAAGCTCATCCTTTCTCCCTATTTCAATCTTTACACCGTTGATCGTGCTGAGGTTGCCGAGCAAATTTTGTCCACGCATCCCATTGACCTCGTCACACTTGACCTTAAACTTCCTGATCAACCTGGGACGGACCTTCTCGCCAAAATCCGTGAAAAGGGACATGATGTCGACGTGATTATTATCACTGGCTATGGCACCTTACAATCCGCGATTGATGCCATTCGACATGGCGTCGCCGCCTATATTTTGAAGCCATTTAATGTGTCAGAATTATTAGAAATCATCAAAAAGTCGCTCGAACGACGGCAACGACTTTCCGCGTTGCAAGGAGCGCTTCAGGCATTAGGCAACCTTTGGGCCTCTGGAACCGATGTGGAAACTGCCATGGCAAATATTGAGACCCTCCTAAGTGCGAAACACCCAGAGCTAGTGCAACATGCGAGCCGAGTCAACTTTTATGCGTCTTTGGTTACAGAACACTTGCAACTACCCAAAGCCGATCGAGAAGCCATTCATTTAGGGGCGTATTTGCATGATATCGGGAAAATTGGCATTCATGATCGCCTAATTTCCGGGCATCATTCACTGTCAGATCAAGAGCAAGAATTGATGTCCTGTCATCCCCACATTGGGGCCCAATTTATTCGCAGCATTCCTTTTCATCCTGCCGTCGAACAAATTATTCACTCTCATCATGAAAAATTTGATGGTTCAGGTTTTCCTGATGGTCTGACCGGGGAACAGATTCCTTTTCCGGCTCGAATCGTGAGTTTGGCCAACCTGTTTGACAATTTTGTGACGGGCCAGGGGGGAGTAGCCCCTAGAGCCATTCCTGTCCCTGAAGCTCGAGAAGCCATTCGAAAAGAAGCTGGAAAAAGTCTTGACCCGAAACTTGCTGAATTATTTGCGAATGTCGTCTGGTAAATCATCGTCTCTTATTCGCATTCAAGTAGGGGTTTAATTGAATCATGCAGAAAACCATCTCTCATCTAGCTCAAATATCTCATTCAGAAACTACAGAAAAATGGGAGCAGGCGTTCGATGCCTTAACGGATCACGTCATGATTCTAGACCAAGCGGGACATATCGTTTGGGCTAATCGCGCAATTCGCACCCATGCGGAACCATGTATCGGCCCCCTCATAGGCCAACACTACCGAATCCCTTATTATGGGGAAACTCTTCCTCAAAGCCCTCCCCCTTGGGACACAGTTTTAGCAGGGGCTCTATCAGCCGTTGTCGAAACCTCGTTTCCCAACATGCCTGGCTATTTTCTGGTGTCTTGTTATCCGTTATTTGATTCTCAAGGACTCCAGTGGGGTGCCATTTCCGTAGTCAAAGATATTACGGACGGAAAGCGTATTGAAGAAGCCCTCCGAAAAATTGCACAGAACGACCCTGCACCAGGTAGTATTGCCTTCTTACGTGCATTGGCTAAGGATTTATGCCATGCTCTCAATATCCCCTTCGTTATCATTGCGGACCTGGAGAATCCAAATACTTTTGAGGCACAAACCGTCGCCATCTTAGCCAATGGAACCTTTTTAGAAAACTTTACCTGGACTCTGCCTCGTATCCTCTCCAAAGACCTGTTCGCCCAAAAAGGTTGTGCGTGGAATAATATTTCCACGCCGCTATTTCCCCCCATCTCTGGCCCTTCTACCTGGTCTGTTTCAAGCTACATGGGCGCTGCGCTGCGTGGACAGGCGGGACAAATCATCGGCATTCTTGTAGCACTGAGTCCAGAACCCATTACCAATCCTCATGTCGCCAAATCGATCGTTCAACTTTTTGCAGCTAGAGCAGGAAGCGAACTCCAACGCAAAAAGACCGAAGATGCTCTGCGAGATAGCGAACAGCGTTATCGGGCTATCGTAGAAAATGCCTATGACTTGATTATTGAAATCAATACCCAAGGGGAATGCAATTATGTCAGCCCAAATTGTGAGGCAGTCCTTGGTTATAATTCTACCGATATGTTGGGGAAACATCTTTTCAACTTTGTTTACCCAGAAGAGCGGCAATCATTAAGTGCCTCATTCCACAGCCACATCGGATCCCTCCGAGAAATGGACATGACCTGCCGACTTCAAACCAAGCAAGGCGAATGGCGCTGGTTTGAAAGCCATATCCATCCCTTTCGAACGACAGTCGGAACGGTAAAGGGTGTCATGGTGACGCGGGATATTACCGAGCGAAAACAGGTCGAAGAAGAACGTTTGCGTGCCACTAAACTTGAATCGGTGGGATTGTTAGCCGGAGGCATCGCACATGATTTTAATAACATTCTCACCTCGGTGTTTGCCAATATTGGCCTGGCAAAAATGTTTACCGGACGAGACCCTTCACCCAATGCCTCCGTGATTGAACGACTGAGTGCAGCTGAGAAGGCTTGTCTCAGGGCTCGAGATTTAACGAAACAACTATTAACATTTGCAAAAGGCGGGGCACCGGTTAAAAATACAACATCCATTGCTTCGATTATTGCTGATACGGTGGAATTTGCCCTACGCGGCTCTCGTGTGCGCTGTTGCCTCCATATTCCAGAATATCTGTGGCCAGTGGTTGTTGATGAAGGGCAAATTAGTCAAGTCTTACAAAATCTTGTGATCAATGCCGAACAAGCTATGCCGGACGGCGGCATCATTGAAGTGACCGTGAGCAATGATTCGATTCTTCCTTCCTCAGACCTACCGCTGAAACCCGGCAACTATGTTCAAGTGACTGTTAGGGATCATGGGATAGGCATTCCCCCTGATCATCTGTCAAAAATTTTTGATCCGTACTTTACCACTAAGCAAAAAGGCAGTGGACTGGGGTTGGCCACCTCCTACTCCATTATTAAACGCCATGAGGGTCATATCACCGTCATCTCAGCTCTGGGTGAAGGGGCCCGTTTTACGTTTTATCTCCCTGCGACATCACAAAAAGAACTGGTCAAAGATGAAATTCCCAACGAATTAATTTGTGGAAAAGGAAGAATTTTGGTGATGGATGATGAAGATGAGATCCAGGATGTGCTAGGAAAAATGCTCGAAAACCTGGGTTTCGAAGTGGATTTTGCTAAGGAAGGGGAAAAAGCTCTGCAGAAATATACACAAGCCTTTCAACAAGGTGTTCCTTACGTCGCTGCCATTCTGGATTTAACGATTCCTGGAGGAATGGGAGGGAGGGAAACGCTACGACAAATAAAAGCCTTGCACCCTGAAGCGGCTGTGATTGTCTCTAGTGGCTATTCAAATGATCCGGTTATGGCTCGTTTCCAAGAATTTGGGTTTTCCGGAGTCATTGCTAAACCCTATAACCTTGTGGATCTCTCAAAAGTTCTGAGTCAGATACTCTAAGCATGGCCAAATCCTGAACATTTTCAAGATTGTAAGGATAATAATTCATGGGGTGTGATTATACCACGTTCAGTAATAATTCCTGAAATTAAACGGGCTGGGGTTACATCAAATGCCGGATTCCACACAGAAACGCCAGAAGGTGCTATGGGGCGACTGCCATGAATCTGAACAACCTCTTCGGGTTCCCGTTCTTCAATAGGAATCCCGGCTCCGTTCGGTGTCTGAAAATCAATCGTTGATAGCGGAGCCGCCACGTAAAAAGGAATCCCATGAGCCTTCGCTAACACTGCAACCGAATATGTCCCAATTTTATTAGCGACATCCCCATTCGCAGCAATGCGATCGGCTCCTACCACGCAACTCTGAATTCGCTGCTGTTGCATGAGGGCTCCAGCCATATTATCGGTTATCAGCGTAACTGGGATACCATCTTGTTGGAGTTCCCAAGCGGTTAACCGAGCTCCTTGAAGGACGGGGCGCGTTTCATCAGCATAGACATGAAGCAATTTCCCCGCCTCCCACGCGGCTCGCACTACACCCAAAGCAGTTCCATAGCCAGCGGTAGCTAAAGCCCCGGCGTTACAATGCGTGAGAATCGAATCCCCGTCTTGAATTATTGACGCACCATGTTGCCCAATGGCTTGATTCACCCGAACATCTTCTTCGAGAATGACTAATGCCTCCTCCAATAATTTTTGTTGAATCATATCTACATTGGCTAGTGAGTTGGCCGCCAGCACACTCTTCATCCTATCGACAGCCCAAAAGAGATTGACGGCCGTTGGTCGTGTGGCAGCAAGTACGTCGCACACCAAAACCATATGTGTCCGAAATCCCTCCAAATCAGATTGAGTATATTGTCGAGCCCCCAAAGCAATGCCAAGAGCAGCAGTGACGCCGATGGCAGGGGCACCCCGAACTTTTAAGGTGCGAATGGCATCCGCAACACATACATAATCGACACAATCCAGGACCAGTACCTCACCAGGCAAACGACTTTGATCTAAAATTCGAACATGATGATCTTTCCATTCAACAGTAGGAGTCATGTATACATCCTCAATAGTTTGGACAAAAAAATACCATAGCTTGCATTATGGATAGGGAAAGTGCAGACGTGTACCAGGCATGTTAAGGTCAGTTATTTAACAATAGATCCACGGTCTGCGTCAGGTGGCGTATCATCTCGGGGAGAAAAAAGTTGTGATGTGGCTGGAGAGTCCTTTTGAGTTCCTTTGAGCATATCAACTGGGGCAAGAACTGTATTTTTCAAGACGTCAAAAGCCAATTGGGCAAGTCCTGTTAACCCAGTCCTAAAGGATTCGTTTGGCATATACACTACCTGAGGTTCCTTCAATGGTCCATCCAGGCGAAACATGGCTGTCGCAATCCCCTTACGATCACCTGAAATGATAGTGCCAAAGAGTGGGATCGATTTTAGAGCATCTGAGTATGCGCCAAACGGACTTACAGCCACGACTCCATCCAAAAGATCATGTTGAAAATCATACTTTCCAACAGTCGTGGCATTCATCACCGGACTTCGCAACTGAAAATCTTTTGTGGAAAAAAGGCCCTCTTTGATTACCAAAGTCCCTCCCATCAAGTCGTAGGGAAATCCGGTTTTTTCAAAATTGACTTTTCCTCGGAGAACATGAGGAAGATTAAGTATACTTAAAATTTTTGGAAGTACTCGGCCTTTCCGAACATACCCATTCCTGAGAGAAAACTCTACCTGGCCTTCTAACGTAGGGATGATTCCCCTGTTATCCCGTCCATGACCTTGCACCTTACCACGGATGTCCATCCGACCAGAAATTAATTCCCGGTCATCTCCAATGGTTTTCAACACTTGTTCAAATAAAAGATTCGACCCTTCAAAGGAAGCCCTGACCGCAGCCGGTTTTCCTGGGGGAAGATGGATGAAAACTCTGCCTTTGGCACTTCCAGTGGATTCAACCATAGTCTGGATTTTATCCACAGACACCAGGTTGTCATGGATGGTGATGACGGCAGATAGTTTATTGCCAGAAAATGTGTGATACCGAGGGTTTTCAATAATAAAGGAGCCCTCTAACCGGCCATTATTGGCCAGCCACTCTACTCCATCGCGCAACACCGATCTCTCCTCTTTCGGAATTAGTAAATCAATATCGAACCTTGGGGCATTCCACATCACACTCACTTGAGGGCTCGAATTCCATCGTTTGGCAAAACCTGTGATCACCGCTTCACTATCTTTGATATGTAATTCCATTCGTTTTAAATCCAGCAAATCTTTGTCTATACGCAATCTGACAAAAACATTCTCAATGGGTGCTGAAATGCCGGGAATCACAATTCTTCCATCCGTTAAGGCTACCCACCCCTTGAGATTCCATGAAGTCCAATCACTTCCAACCCCATTCCCACCTAATTGTACTTCGAATATTCCTGATTGAATTGCGTCCCCTAATACTTGAAGTTTCTCTGGAAGAACTCCTAGTGAAATAGGTCCGGAATCTAGTCGCCCTTCCCAACTCCATGTCGGACGAGACCGAATAATGCCCTGTCCACGCAGACGAAGTGGCAGCATGACCAACTCAAGCCGTTCAAATTGAACCGTTTCCCCAGATTGAAGCTGTCCGTCAAATTCTAAAACTCCCGCCTGCCCAACCTCTTTACTCAAGACAGAAGGGATGGTTAATTTGACCCTTTCGCCATCAACCTTCCCTTTAAAATTGAGTCGACTGAGAGGACCACGTAGGGTCATAGTCGTGTGCAAGGGTCCTATGAGTGATGTCCTCATATGAGTAGCCACTGGCTCAGGAGAGATAAAAAGCTCTTTCCCCTCCAAGCTGGCGGTTAGGACTAACGGCTCTAATCGCAACTTGTCTTGATGAAGGAGGGTTCCATTTACAGTAAAGGAAGACCTCCCGATATCTCCTGAAATGTTTTCAAATACGGTACTGTCAGATGAAAATTGAATTTTGCCATACCCGTTAGACAAAAGATTGGGAAAACCTGGAATCTTAGCTATCACATTCGCAGGTTGATATTCACCATGTTGAAAAGCAAATTCCTGATCGTGTGATAATGTTCCAGCAAATCGCAAATGAAGTTGCCCACTGCCTTGCAATATCTTCAAGTCTTGCCATTCAGATGTGCCCGTAGAAAGGGGCATGAGATTACGGGTAAAAGCCCAGACTTTTTCAGCTGGCACTGGACCTTCAATTTCGACCTCACCCATAACTCCCCCGTCCTTCAACAACACCACTCCTTTGGTGATGTCCACAGGAATCCCGTCATAAACACCATTTGCGTTGGAGAGATGTATCCTATCCGGTTCAACAACAATGGTCCCTTGCACGTGCTCAGTCTTCGGCCATTCCGGTAGACTGAGAAACCCCTGATTCACCTGAAACGTACCTGTCACCGACGTGTCCACATCCGCCCGCGTGGAACTGGTCACACGAGCGTCCAGTACTTTAAGATTCCCACCCCACTGACCGTTCTCCCATATAGTCGCTAATGAATTTGGGAGCCAGGACAGAGGCACCGCTTGTCGAATCAATTCCAAGTTTAAACTGGAGGAGCGCAAAGAAACGGAAGTCATCTGATGCCCATCCTCAAGACCTTCAACATTAGCCGTACCAGCTAATGAGAATGCAGGATTGATGAGAGCAATATTCCTTAAATGCAATTGGGACGTTGTCCCCCTTTTGATCCATTTGAACTGTGCGCCCGCCTTCAGCCTCCCAGAAAATTGCCTAAACATTTCTGGGCGAGACACAAATTCGGCGAATTGATTCATTGCCATATTTTGAACATCAATCGTACCAGCAAAGGTCATCTGTTCCAACGCAACATTCTTTCTGGCCAAAGATGTCAGAGGGACACCTGATTTGCCCTCAAAGGTTCCGAACAGATGAAAGGTAGCGGAATCCTGTGCTTGACGAAGATTTCCTGATAGCTCCACATTTGAGTGCACAGACAGATCATCGTGGATGGTATCAGACACACACGCGACATTCTCAATCACAACGCCGCGCACACTATCTGAAGGAGATTCATCAATAAGGATAATTTTTCCGTTCATGATCTCGATTTTTCCCAGCACCAAAAATGACGCCAAGAATGAAAGCGTGGAATCATGGTTGGAATTCCGCAAAAATCTCCAGACTCCTAATTTGTCTCGATGAATCTCAATTTCAGGGTAATCAAGCACAAAATCCTTGACGACAATTTTTCTCTGCAATAACTGCCCAATTCCCAATTCTAGACTCAAGGTTTGCGCACGAAATACCGCATGAGAGTCAGCTTGCTCTTTAACCACAATATCGGAAACCAAAAAGTGCGGAGAAGGGAAGAAAGACAAAGAGGTACGCCCAACTTGTACATGAGATCCCAAGGTTTGTTGGATATGGCGTAACACTAACGACTGCAAGTAATCCGGATTGAAAAACCACGGAAGAACAAGTAACATCCCGACAAGAAGAAGGCCTACAAGGCTCCCCCAGACCATCGTCTTTTTTATCACGCGTCGCAAAAGATCATTTTCCCCACAATAAAATTCCAGGCCTCTGTACCTTGGAAAGAATGTCGCTAATCTACGGAAAGGAGTTCTAATGTTTCATCTTACTGGAATTTAGAAATATTGTAAGAAACTGCAGAGAGTTTTTCATACAAAAAAAACGCTATTTTGAGAATTCTTTAAAAAAATCTGCAAAATAAAGACTATATTAGATGCGCCACTATTCCTTCTCTTAGATTTTCTTGACCATTCAAATATAGGTGGGATATCCTGCGTCGTCGAACAGAAGGATCATAGATCAATCGTTCGACGACCACATCCTCATTCCTTTTTCATTCCACGAATTGATGTGAAGCCAACATACACTTTTCTTACACGCATTCAAGTCTCATCCCTTCTGAGATTGTATGATGTTCCACATCCAACCCATCCTCATAAAACACTTTCTGGTTATGATAAGGCGCATGCCCACCGCACGGCGCGGATGTGCGTTCCGGTCGCAGAGGCCTTAGGGCATCCGATTCCACGTCTCATTCAATTTGAAGCCGCATGTTTATTACATGACATAGGACGAGCAGGCCTGGACTCAAAGTTATTTGGAGCTATTTGGTCGTGGGCCAGACAACATCGCATTCCCACTAGGCCACGGGAATGGCGTACTCAATATCCTCAGACACCCTACGGAGGAGAAGCCCAAGCTTTTATCAGAAAATACAAAGACGAACTCCAGCAACAAGGGTTATCTCTCACTCCATCGGTGAAAGACCATATTGACATGCGGTTGGGATTTGCCAAGCGCCTCAAAAAATGTCTTCGTCCGATCAAGCCCTTCGTGCAGAGCCTGGGCATCAAATGGGCTTCCTGGATGGAAAGGATCATGCTCTATTATTATTATCCGGAAAAATTAGATACCGCCCCTGCATGGACACATCAATTGGGAGAGATTCTGGTCGCGTGCGAACAACTTGAAGCCTATAGCAATCATCGACGTGGACAGGACTACTATGCGAGAGAAGAGGAAAGTTTCCGGTCGGCGTTCGGCTATCTCCGACAACTCACCAAACAAAAAATTATCAGTCGGGAAGTCTTCACCACCATTTGCCAGTTAACTCGGGATGGGTATTTTACCAAGACTTTACAACAAGCGCGGGGTGGAAAATTGTCGAAAGCTGAACAACGCTACCTGGCCTCAGTGGCAGCCTAACCTATTCATGTCCATTTTCACCCAATCTCTACAAATCGCCATGAAGGGGAATTCTCTAGTGGAGAATCTCACTGAATCCATAAAAGATATTCTCAATAAATCAGACATTTCAAACGGCACATTGACCTTGTTTGTAAAACATACCACAGCCAGCGTGATGATCATCGAGGACGAACCGGGAATACGTGCAGATACCCAACATTTTTGGAACACCCTTATTCCTCCCAACAGGGATTGGGAACACAATACACAAAACCCTGGAGAAGACAATGGGCATTCTCACTTGCGCGGTCAATTACAAGGTCCCTCGCTCACCATTCCCATCGTCCATGGGACTCTTACTTTGGGCACCTGGCAACAAATTGTCCTAATTGATTTTGACACTCGAGCTCGAACGAGAGATCTCGTCGTCCAAATCATGGGAGAATAATCACCGGGAGAAATATTTTTTTCAATACGTTGACCTACTAAAGTTTTGTGATTGTTCGAATGAAATCCCAAAACATGCCCTTCTTTTTCTCACGATTTCACATACTTCCCCTCATCGGAGTCGTCCTCAATCTTTTCTGTTTCTCTGAATACATAAGAGCAGCTTCAAATAATGATGAACAACCCTCGGCTCTTATTCACCGAATTGCCAGTCAATCGCTGAGCGCCGAAGAGCGCAATACCATAGCCGTATTTGAAAAGGCCGCAAAATCGGTTGTTTATATCACCAACACTGCGGTTCGGCGTGACTTCTGGTCCCTCAATACGTTTGAAGTACCGCAAGGCTCCGGCTCGGGGTTCATCTGGGATAGCCAAGGGCACATTGTTACAAATTTTCATGTTGTCTATGGGGCAGATTCCATCCAGGTGGTGTTGGACGATCAATCCACACACGACGCACAAATCGTAGGTGTGGACCCCGATCATGATTTGGCCGTATTACGGGTCAAAGCTACCAAGAAGCAACTCAACCCTCTCGACATCGGCAGTTCGACCGACCTTTTGGTAGGGCAGCAAGTTTTAGCGATCGGAAATCCTTTTGGCCTGGATCACACACTCACGACCGGCGTCGTGAGTGCTCTGGGCCGCTCAATTAAATCAATTAACGACCGCACGATTGAAGGAGTCATTCAAACCGATGCAGCCATTAATCCAGGCAATTCCGGAGGCCCACTTCTCAACAGTTCTGGTAAATTAATTGGCGTGAATACCCAAATCGTTAGCCCCAGCGGCGCTTTTGCGGGAATCGGCTTTGCGGTACCGGTGGGCATCGTCAAACGTATCGTGCCACAGCTCATCCAATTTGGAAAAGTTATTCGTCCAGGACTTGGCATCTCACTCATTCCTGACTCAATCGCCAATCGATGGGGTATCACCGGCATCGTTATTGCCCGTGTTCAACCAGGCAGTGCCGCGGCTAAAGCCGGTTTATCGAGTCTCGAAGAGTTGCGTTCCGGACGCATCCGATTAGGAGACGTTATTACTTCCATTAATGGAGAGACTGTACGGGGCTACGACGATCTGGCCAGAATATTAGATCGCCATAATGTCGGGGATCAGGTACAATTAGGTTTGCGGCGCAATAACAAAGACCGAACAGTCACCATTACCCTCCAAGCCGTACGATAAAGTAAGGCTCATACGTTCCTGCAAAAATTTCTGGGATGGACATTTTTCTGCTATATCGAGGGGAAACAACATGAGAAAGGACAAACCAGAGGAAATAAGAATTGGTTTTCCCCTGATTATTTTGGAATGAGATTAGGTCTCTGCTGTTTCTTTAGCACTTAGCACAAATTTGCCGTCGACCACATCCCCGAGGATTGTTTGTCCGTCTACGGCCTTACCTTGAATAATCAAACGGGATAGGGGAGTTTCGACTTCTTGCTGGATGAGTCGCTTTAAAGGCCTGGCGCCGTAGACAGGATCATACCCCCGTGTAGCTAATTCCGTAACCGCTGAGGGAGTTAGTTCTAGGTGCATTTGTCGATCTGCTAATCGGACCCGTAATCGTTGTAATTGAATCTCCACAATTGGGCCAAGCTCCGCCTGCGTTAATGGATGGAAAATAACGACCTCATCAACACGATTCAAGAATTCCGGGCGAAAATGTTGTTGGATTTCTCGAAGGATTACGGCTCTTATCCCTTCATACTCCATATGTCGTTGCTGGGCCTCCAAGATATCCTGACTGCCCAGGTTGGACGTCATGATCAAGACCGTATTTTTAAAGTCAACCGTCCGTCCTTGAGAATCGGTCAACCGTCCATCATCTAAAACTTGAAGCAACACATTAAATACGTCGTGATGCGCTTTTTCAATTTCATCAAACAAAATTACTGAGAAGGGCTTACGCCTCACGGCCTCTGTCAATTGCCCGCCTTCTTCATAACCCACATACCCGGGAGGTGCGCCAATGAGTCTGGCCACTGTATGTTTCTCCATATATTCGGACATATCGATACGCACCAAATTTGTCTCGTCATCAAACAGTGTATGGGCCAAGGCGCGCGCCAATTCAGTTTTTCCGACACCGGTAGGCCCGAGAAACAGAAATGAACCAATGGGACGATTGGGATCCTTAATCCCAGATCTGGCACGCAATACGGCATCGGAAACTGCCCGCACGGCTTCATCTTGCCCGATCACACGTTGGTGAAGATGGTCATCCAAATGTAAAAGTTTCTCCACTTCCCCTTGCATAAGACGGTTCATGGGAATGCCCGTCCACCGACTGACCACTTCAGCAATATCTTCTTCATCCACCTCTTCTTTCAACAGACGGCTTCCCTGATCCTTATTAGTCAGTCGGTCTTCCTCTTCACGCATTTCTTTTTCTAATCTTGGCAATGAGCCATATCGCAACTCGGCGACTTTATTCAGATCATACTGCCGCTCGGCTTGCTCAATGTCTTGCTTCACACCTTCGATCGACTGCCGTAATTGTTGCAATTTACCCACCGAAGCTTTTTCGGCATCCCAACGAGTTTTTAGTTCAGCCAACGTTTCCTGTTTGTTGGTCAACTCCTGCTCTAAATTGGCCAAACGGGTTTGGCTGCCTGTATCAGTTTCTTTTTTTAATGCTTCTTTTTCAATTTCTAATTGCAATACTTTTCGTGAAATTTCATCCATTTCGGCTGGCATACTGTCGATTTCCGTGCGCAACCGCGCTGCGGATTCATCAATGAGGTCTATCGCTTTATCAGGAAGGAATCGATCGCCAATATATCGATGAGACAACCGAGCTGCAGCTACCAGGGCTGAATCTTTAATGCGTACTCCATGATGCACTTCATAGCGTTCCCTGAGCCCTCGTAAAATAGAAATCGTATCTTCGACAGTGGGTTGATCGACCACTACTGGTTGGAATCGCCGCTCCAGGGCTGCATCTTTTTCAATATGTTTTCGATATTCATCTAGAGTCGTAGCCCCGATCAAATGAAGTTCGCCTCGCGCCAACATGGGTTTTAAGAGATTAGCCGCATCCATAGCCCCTTCGGCAGCACCCGCCCCTACTACAGTATGCAATTCATCAATAAATAATAGAATCTGCCCTTGCGACGATTGAACTTCCTTCAACACGGCTTTCAAGCGTTCTTCAAATTCTCCCCGAAATTTCGCCCCGGCTACCAACGCGCCCATATCCAGAACGACAACGCGTTTTTTCTTCAGTCCTTCAGGGACATCTCCGCTGATAATTCGTTGTGCCAAGCCTTCTACAATAGCCGTTTTTCCAACTCCGGGTTCTCCGATGAGTACCGGATTATTTTTCGTACGTCTGGACAAAATTTGAATAACCCGACGGATTTCTTCATCACGACCGATGACAGGGTCTAACTTTCCCTGACTAGCCAATCGCGTTAAATCCCGACCATATTTTTCTAAAGATTGATAGGTTCCCTCTGGATCTTGACTAGTCACTCGCTGATTGCCTCGTACATGCTGGAGCCCAGACAAAAGTTTATCTCGCTTCAATCCCAGTGTTCTAAAGACCCCTCCTTCTTCAACCATCGCCAACAACACATGTTCCACACTCAGGTACTCATCCCGAAGCTCTTTCATTTCTGATTCAGCTTGCTTGAATATTTTGCCCAGACGTGGGGTGATGTGTACTTGCCCTGGGGCTGCCCCACTCACCTGGACTTGGGGAATTTTTTGTAAAAACTGGTCAACAGCCACACTCACAGCCTTAGGAGAAATACCAGCCTGTTCAAGTATAGGAACAGTGGATCCGTCAGCCTGCTCTAAAAGGGCTAACAATAAATGTTCCACATCAATGCCCTGATGATTTCGACGCAAAGCTATTCCGGAAGCTGCCTGTAAGGCTTCTTGCAATTTAACCGTCATTTCATTTGGATTCATCAGGACACCTCTCCAATTATGTTTTCTTTATTGAATTTGGTCTCACACCTAGCGAATCTTTTTTATATCTTGTCCATTTCCCTCATCATACTTCAGATAACCATCCCCATAGGCGTTTCAAGTCCTTTAGGATAACTTTTTCTCTGTCGGAAGAAAAAACGATGCAACAAAAATCAAAAAGAGGCGGAAGATATGTGCGGAATCATCACGCAGACAAGGCAATGACAGACCCAGAACGAAACTTAAAAGAAAGAAGGGTTTTTGAATGATTGCCAAGGGAAATTGAACATTTCGAAGTTTGGCAACGAACAGCTTACGACAATACCAAAATTTTCTGATAGAGCCTATGAACGGCTTGGGTATGAGCACGATAAGCACTCATTAAATGTTCAGCTGTGAGATTCGAAACTTCTTCCTTTGGGTACCCCATCCGAATCGCGCATTTTGCAATTTCATCTATTTTTGAAGGCAATAGATGAGTCTGCAGTTCATGAACCATTTGAATTTTATTCTCAAGATTACGTAAAAAAAGATAAGAAGCTTTTAATTGCTGAACCACATCCAATGATAACTTTCCAATCCGGTTCAACTTCATTAAACACTTTAATGTCTGCCGTTCACGAATACTGGGATACTGATATCCCCATCGCAATTGCAGGCTTTGCACGATAAATTCAATTTCCCGAATCCCTCCTCGCCCTAATTTAATGTTTCGTTCGAACTCACCACGATGAGTCATTTTTGAGATCATTTGCCTTCGAAGAGTATGAATGGCGGAAAATACCTGAGGAGCAGTTTCTTTGGTGCCATAGACAAATCCCCCTAACCGCTTAATCAGGGTTTGTCCTATCCGAAGGTTTCCTGCAATGGGTCTGGCTTTTAAAAAGGCCAGCCGTTCCCATGTCCGCCCACGAGTCTGGTAATAATATAAGGCATCTTGGACGGAACAAATTAATGGCCCCACCTGCCCCTCAGGACGCAATCGCATATCAACCCGAAACATGGCCCCTTCTGATGTGGCCATGGATAAGACCTGGGTAAGTTCTCTGGCTAATTCATGATAATACTCTTCGCATGAAAGAGATTGAGGCACACTTTCAGCTCTGGTGAGTTCTTGAGATGTCTGAAAGACATAAATCAGGTCCACATCCGAACTATAGTTCAATTCCCAGCCACCAAGTTTTCCCATGGCCAGCACGGAAAAACCCATTGCTTTTTTTGATGGCGATGAAATTTGAGGTACCTGAGTACCATATTGCCGCTGAAGCTCCTCAACGACAAGTTCATAAGCTGATTGAATGACTACAGCTGCCAGGTCTGATAATTTAGCGTAGGTTTCACTTGGGGAGGCAATTCCCAGAAGATCTCGAATTCCCACGCGCAACATTTCTCGCCGCTTCATTCGGCGCAAGGCTTCGCACCTGCCTTCATAGTTATGCACACCGGCCAGCACGGCCTTTACAATTTCGACAAGTTTGGCTCGTGGCCGACGTCGGACGAGCACCCGATCATCTTCAATCCAATACACTAAGAATGGATCGCGAATGAGTGTTTGTGCCATGGCTTGGCTATTACCAAAGACCTTCCCCAGAGCATCTAGGACATGGGGAACGGTCGCTAGATATTGAAACAATTGTAGACGATGAATGCCTGAGTCGATGTAGCGTTCCCATTCATTCAAGGCTTGATCAGGATCCGCGGTTTCCGACAGACTCGACAGCAGAGGAGGCAAAATTCCGGCTAGCGCTTTGCGTGTGCTCGGGTCTCCAGCCATGGCCTGTAAATTCTGATCGGCACGTTTCCAGTCTTGGAGGCCATAGGCGTGAAGGAGTTGAGCCACTGACTCGGGCGCAAGTTCGGGCGCAAGTAAAATAGGTGTGGGATCCGGGAAGGACCTTTGCCTCGTCCCCTTTCCACGAACCTGTTTGCCAGAAGAGTGAGAGGAAGGAAATTTCATGAAGATGGGAAATTATACGAGACCGAACCTGACCTTACAACGGAAAGAATTTTCAGTATACTCATTAAAATGACTCGTGCGACCTTATTCGAACGCCTTCAACAACGTGCGCCCCATCTCCCGGGTCCGCTTCTTCAAGATTTCCTGGACCAGATGGATCCCGACTATTTTGAACAATTCCCATTCGACACGATTTTTCACCACCTCGAACTCACGGCGAAGCTATCCCTTAACGAACCCTGTTCAATGACCATCGAAACCCTTTCCCCAGGGCACTATCAGATTCATGTGGTGGCCTACGATTATTTTTCCGAGTTTGCCACCTTCTGTGGGATTTTGGCTTCATTCGGTCTAGATATTCGGGAAGCAGAAATTTTCACCTCCCACGATGCTCCTTCGACGAGAGAGCAAACCGCTCACAAATACCACTTACCGAGGCAGTGGAATCATTCGTCACTGCGACGACCGATTCGTGGATTATCTCGCAAGATTGCCGTTGATGTTTTCCAAGTTCAGGCGGTACAAGGTTTTTCCTTTGGCCCTTTGATTCAACAGGAGTTTCAGCATACAGTTCTTGCTCTGTTGCAATTACTGCAACAAAACCAGGTACGCCAAGCTCGTCGGCAAGTTAATCGCCGGTTGATTGAACATCTAGGAAAAATCCGACGAAAAACTGGCGAATTCCTTCACCCGGTTCATATCGCATTTTCCAATCCATCTTCTTCATCAGAGACGATTTTAGATATCCGATCGATGGACACTCCAGCATTTCTCTATGCCTTCGCCAATGCTTTGGCTATGCGAGGCATTTATTTAGAAAAAGCCAAGATCGAAGTTAAAGGTCATCAGGTCTTCAACCGCCTGTATATTCGAAACCGTCATGGCGGGAAGCTCCAAACTAAATCCGAACAACAGGAGCTCCGAACAGCAGCCGCACTCCTCAAAGAATTCACGTATTACTTGAGTTGGGCACCTGATCCAGGAAAAGCACTGGATCACTTTGACCAATTTTTGGACCAACTATTGGAAGACCCGCAAAAGGTCTCAGCCCTAAGCACTCTGACTCAGGCTTCCACATTAGAACGTCTCGCACAACTTTTTGGCAGTAGTGACTATCTTTGGGAAGATTTGCTTCGTCGCCAACATCATAATCTTCTGCCCATAATGCGCCAATATCAAAAAGGACCACTAGTCCGGCCAAAATCCGCTCTCACCGCTCTGATTAAGAAAAGCCTACAAAAAGTCGCGACCATTCCCCAAAAAAAACAAAAACTGAACCAGTGTAAAGATGAAGAACTGTTCCGCATTGACATGCGGCACCTTGTAGAAAATAGCTCTCTGCGGGAATTTTCCCATGCCTTAACTAATTTGGCCGATGTCATTTTAACCCACACGCTTGAACTTTCATTTCAGGGGATTGCGACCAAGATGTCGCGAGCCATGATGCCTCCCATGGCTATTTTCGGATTAGGGAAATTAGGTGGAGGCGAATTGGGATATGCATCCGACATTGAAATTCTTTTCGTTTACGCTTCCCCGAAAGCATCCAGTCGAGGCATTTCAGCCCAAAAATCTCCCGATTTTTATGAACGATGGGCCCAAGAATTTCTACAATGGATTGAGGCCAAGCAGGAGGGCATTTTTCATATCGATACACGACTCCGACCTCATGGCGACAAAGGAACCTTGGCCAATTCGCTGGAAGAAATCCAAGCCTATTACCGAACGAACGGCCCTGCTGCTCCCTTTGAACGGCAGGCCTTTATCAAGCTCCGATATATTGCTGGTCCCCCTTCCCTAAAGAAAGCCGTTGAAACTCATCGGGATCATTTCGTCTATGGACCGGATCCCTGGGATTTACCAACGGCCCTCCATCTCCGGCAACGGCAAATGGCCGAATTGGTCCGGCCTGGCACGATACATGTGAAATATGGTCCTGGGGGACTTCTTGATGTGGAATATATGGTCCAATATCTTCAACTCATTCATGGGCATGCCTATCCGCCCCTTCGCACACCCAATACCCTTGAAGCAATCGAACAATTGTGCCACACATCTATTCTATCGTTATCGGAACGAGATTCTTTGCAGGAAGATTATCTCTTTCTTCGACAATTGATTGACGGTTTGCGAATTGTGCGAGGAAATACCAAAGATTTAGTGCTTCCACCCTCCGGTTCGGATGAAATGGTATTTTTGGCTCGACGTTTGGGGATAGGATCAGCGGATTGGAAGAAAAGTGCTAAGACGTTCGAACAAGCGACCCTGGATCGAATGGCCAAAATTCATAAACGATTCCTTCATCGGTTTTCAAATACACCCACCAAGAAAAAGGCAACCAGGAAGAAATAAAAAGAAAAGCAGAAGAGGAGAAAGGGCTCGGGAGAAATTGTGGCCCTCTCTCCCCACTCTTTGCTGAAAGTTACACGTCAAAATACATAAAAAATTCATGCGGGTGTGGACGGAGACGCAACGGATCCACATCGTTGGCACGTTTATAGGAAATCCAGGCTTCAACTAGATCTTCACTAAAGACACCGCCTTTTAACAGGAACTCATGGTCATTCGCCAAATTATCCAAGGCATCCTCTAAACTTCCAGGTAACGTTTGAATATTGCCTAACTCTTCTGGCTCCAAGTCATAGAGATTCTTGTCCATAGCCTCAC
The DNA here is from genome assembly GCA_965223185.1 of Nitrospirales bacterium. Lineage (GTDB taxonomy): Bacteria > Nitrospirota > Nitrospiria > Nitrospirales > UBA8639 > Nitrospira_E. The sequence continues at coordinate 3,381,604 of OZ244988.1, forward strand.
CTGGATCGATTTTATTTTGGATCCCATCTAATCCAGCCATCAACATGGCACTAAAGGCCAGATACATATTGCATGATGGATCGGGGAACCGAACTTCAATTCGTTTGGCTTTTGGACTCGGGGAATACATAGGAATCCGAATACCAGCGGAACGATTCCGACTGGAATAGGCCAACAAGACTGGCGCTTCAAATCCAGGCACCAACCGCTTATAGGAATTGGTGGTAGGATTGGTGAACGCAGCAAGGGCTGGACCATGTTTCAAGATGCCACCAATATAGTATAAGCATTGTTGAGAAACGCCCGCATACTCTTTGCCCGCGAAGTTAGGCTTTCCATCTTTCCAAATGCTTTGATGGGTATGCATACCCGTTCCATTGTCCCCAAATACCGGTTTTGGCATGAAGGTCACCGTTTTCCCATGACGCCGCGCTACATTGCGGACAATGTATTTATACATCATCATTTGATCAGCCATTTTGACGAGCGTATCGAACCGAAGGTCAATTTCACCCTGTCCGGCGGTCGCTACTTCATGATGATGTTTTTCCACCCGGATCCCTGCTCGCTCCATTTCTCGGCACATTTCTGAACGAAGGTCTTGCTGGGAATCGATTGGCGCAACTGGAAAGTACCCCTCCTTATGTCGAGGGCGCGAACCTAGGTTTTCCCCATCTTTTCCGGAATTCCAAATACCCTCTTCGGAATCCACGAAGTAGTAGCCAGAGTGACTATTTTGGTCAAAACTCACGTGATCAAAAATAAAAAACTCAGCTTCCGGGCCCCAGTAGGACGTATCGCCAATTTTGGTGCTTTTTAAGTACTGTTCGGCCCGAAGGGCGACGCCCCTTGGGTCTCGTTCATATACAGTACGTGTGATAGGATCTTCGACATTGGCAATCATGCTTAACGTTGGAATTTCAGTAAATGGGTCCATTCGGGCTGTATTCGGATCAGGAACCACCAACATGTCGCTATTTTGAATCATCTTCCATCCTCGAATGGACGACCCATCAAACCCGGATCCTTCTTTAAATAAGTCCAAAGATAATTCGGAAGTGGGAATGGAAAAATGCTGCCATGTCCCAATCAAATCAACAAATTTGAGGTCGACCATTTCAACCTTATTCTTCTTCGCAAAATCTAATACCTCTTTTGGGGTCATTCACCTACCTCCTTCTTATAGAAACTGTCGTTTATAAAACTCCATCCACTATATCAACTTTTATAAAGAACCATTTTCCTCTCTTAAGAGTACGCTCGTTCACTATGCTGACTTAAATCCAAACCCATTTCTTCATCTTGCGGTGAGATGCGTAGCCCCATGGTCAGATCAATAATTTTCAAAATAATATAGGTGCCTATCACGGAAAACGCTAAGGTTACCAAAGCCAGAATCACTTGTATACCAAACAACCCCGCATTCCCAAAAAACAACCCAGTTGCTCCAATAGAGGCAAAAAGACCCGTCGATAGGATTCCAATAAACCCTCCAACGCCATGGATTCCAACTACGTCCAAGGAATCGTCGTAACCTAGTTTCATTTTCCATACCACCGCGATATAACACATGGTTCCGGCCACGAGTCCAATAATAATGGCCGATAGGGGTCCGACAAACCCTGCAGCTGGGGTAATGGTGGCCAAGCCGGCAATAATACCACTAGCAATTCCAAGAACGGTCGGTTTGCCACGATGAACCCATTCGGCCACCATCCAACTTAATCCGCCAACGGCAGCCCCAATATGAGTTGCAAGAAAGGCCACCCCTGCTCCTCCATTTGCTCCTAACGCGCTGCCCCCATTAAATCCAAACCAACCCACCCACAAGAGACCGGTTCCTAATACGGTCATCGGCAAATTATGGGGAGGCATGGGTTCTTTCCCAAACCCTTTCCGAGGGCCGACCATAATCGCTCCCACGAGGGCTCCAAACCCCGAACTGATATGCACCACCGCTCCGCCAGCAAAATCCAACGCCCCAATTTGTGATAACCATCCTCCACCCCAAACCCAATGCGCCAATGGGGAATAAATAAATACGGACCACAAAACTGAAAAAACTAATAATGCCTTAAAATTCATTCGTTCGGCGAAACTACCCGTCATGAGAGCCACGGTAATCGCCGCAAACATCAATTGAAATACCATGAAGACTTGGTGAGGAATTGTTGTAGCATACACGGTGCTTGGCTCCGAACCAACGCCGTCTAACCCTATCCATTCGAGATTTCCAATGACTCCACCAACATCAGGTCCGAACGCCAAACTATAGCCACAAATGACCCACACGACTGTTATCAAACAGAGGATGACTGCCGTATGCATGATCGTACCCAAGACATTTTTACTTCGGACAAGTCCCCCATAGAACAAAGCCAAACCGGGAAGCATCATACACAATACCAATGCGGAGGAAATTAAAATCCAAGCCGTATCACCTGTATCAATCGAGGGTTGACCACCTTCCTCGGCAAAAGCCAAGGATCCATCTCCCATGCCGACCAGGAAAACCAGCAACAGGCTCACCTTCATGAGTAAGTTGGACATGTTCATACAATCTCCTTTAACCAATTCATGCGAACAGAACATGATGGAAAAAATTAAAGTGCCCCTTCCCCGGATTCTCCTGTTCGAATACGGATGATGCTTTGCAACTCCGACACAAAAATCTTTCCATCCCCAATACTGCCCGTTTTGGCTGCTCGAGTAATGGCTTCCAAGGCTTCATTGAGACGATTATCTGCAACAGCTATTTCCATTTTAATTTTTGGGACAAATTCAATTTGATATTCTGTCCCACGATAGGTTTCTTTATGCCCTTTTTGTCGCCCAAAACCTTTAACCTCCGTGACTGTCATGCCTTGAATCCCTAACTCAATCAACGCCTCTTTCACTTCATCAAGTTTGAACGGTTTAATAATGGCTTGAATCAGTTTCATCGAATTGGTCCCTCCATTAAATTAAATACCGATGAAAACCTTAAAACATATCTATTCCATAAATTTCGAGCCACAATGAATGACATGGTCGAACGGTCCCATAAGTTCATATTTCAGTTATCCATAAGCCCGTTCGTGATGTTGTGTAAGATCGAGTCCTAACACTTCTTCTTCCTGACTGACACGTAATCCTACCAGCCCATCGACCACTTTTAAGATGACAAATGTCGCTAGACCGACGAAAAACCAGGTGGCTCCTACGCCAATCGATTGAATAAGTACTTGGCCTGGGTTTCCAAAAAAGAGGCCGGTTCCGCCTCCGACACTGGCAAATAACCCCGTGGCCAGAGCCCCCCAGGTTCCTCCAATACCATGAATGCCTAATACGTCCAAGGCATCATCATATCCCATCTTATTTTTCAAGAAGACACCCAGATAACAGATCGCTCCCCCTCCTAAGCCAATCAGAATGGCCGAAACCGGCCCGACAAATCCTGCCGCTGGGGTAATAGCCACCAAACCTGCCACTGCACCACTGGCTCCCCCTAACATAGTTGGCGATCCCCGATAGAGCCATTCCACAGCTAACCATCCTAAGGCACCAGCGGCAGCCGCTACTTGCGTGGCCACGAAGGCACTGGCAGCTATTCCATCGGCCGCTAATGCACTCCCGGCATTAAATCCAAACCACCCTACCCAGAGTAAACCTGCGCCAATTACGGTAAATGGGAGATTATGAGGACTCATATTGTCAGTCCCGTATCCTCGACGGGTGCCCAACACGAGGGCACAGACAAGTGCCGCGACACCCGAACTAATATGGACAACCGTTCCACCAGCAAAATCAAGTTCACCGAGACCCGCTAACCAGCCTCCGCCCCACACCCAATGCGCCAAGGGTGCATAAACCAGAGTCACCCATAGGGTGGCAAAAAGTATAAACGCAGAAAATTTCATGCGTTCAGCAATCGCACCACTAATCAAGGCCACAGTGATCCCAGCAAACATCAGTTGAAAAACCATAAATGCTAAATGAGGTATGGTCGACCCCTCAGTGGGAGCAACCCCGACTCCAGAAAGGCCCATCAAATCAAGATTTCCAATCATCCCTCCAACGTCTGGACCGAACGCGAGGCTGTATCCCCAAAACACCCACACAACACTGACAAGGCAAATTGCAATAAAACTATGCATCATCGTACTCAAGACATTTTTGCTCCGTACCATGCCGCCATAAAACAAGGCTAAGCCCGGGACAATCATCGCCAACACCAAGGCTGATGACGTTAATACCCAGCCAGTATTCCCCGAGTTGATCGTCGCCATATCGCCAGCCCAGACAAAAGTTGTTGAAAGAATGAATAAAATCATGGCCACTGAACAAGATATACCTATCGTGAGCAATCGACATGTCAACATGTTTTCCCTCCACCCTCTTCTGAAGCTAGAAGAGGAATATCACTTCAGTGGCCAAAGTTTCCTGGTGATTTGCCGCACGCTGACCATACTGAAATGTATTTTGATTAGATTTATCGTATCGAAATTCCAATCGCGTGATTAATGATGGGGTTGGCTTATATTGCAGGGTGGCTGTCCCCTCCCACAATGTTTGAGACGCAGGCGCTAAACCGCCAAAGCACGTATTCGCATTTCCTGCTGTTCCCACCGTTCCTCCACACCCAAAAAATCCTTGTGCATCCTCAAAAATTTCCCCACGCAATCGCACCCCCCATTGTTCATCAAAATCATGGATGATATATCCCGCCAGCCCGTTCCATCGAGCATTTCTCCCTGGAGTGGCATTCGATTGGTTCCCATAGTACCCTTCAACCACAAATGAGGTTTGATCTGTTGCTTGTGCGATAATGATTCCGCCAATTTGGACACGATCAGAATTTTTCGCACCAAGGGCACCTTCAGGACCCCAGAAGCCAAAGATAGAGACACTCAACCAATTGAGAGGGGTTAGGGCGAGTAACGCTTCCACCGATTTACTTCGATTCGTATCGGCCTGGGATCCAGTAAACGAATTAATCGCCCCGACTGAAAAGCTGACCATGTCAGTAAATTGGTACGAAGCGCGAATTCCAGTCGTCGTAAACGGTTCCCCCAACCCAAACAACCAGGATCGGGAAAAATTGGGATTCAACGGGCTTTCGATCACCTCATAGCCAATTAAAGTATTCATCCGACCAATTCGCAAATCCAGCCCATTTCCGATGGGGGCAATATACTGGGCATACGCTTCTTGGAAGTCCACTTCATCCGCTCCCGTGTTTCCTCCGGTAAATTTGGCATCTTCCCCAAAATCTAGCTTAATTCGAAAGCCCGCTCGATCTACATTGCCACCATCAGATTTGCCTTCTTTTTCGAACACCAATTGCGCCATATGAGGACGAAACGAATTGGCATCCCCATCAAATATACGCAAAGCATTCGCTTGCGAATTTGGATTATTAAAATTATGGGTATAGGACGCATCTACATAGCCATAAAAGTTAAAATCCTCTTTCGTTAATACAGCAGCTTGCCCCAGATTGACGAATCCCACGAACAGGAATCCCATCATCCCAACGATCACATACATATTTCGTAAATTCCGCATCATATCCTCACAAGTTTCTTGAACATTGACAATCAAATAGTTCACCCGAGTCATTTACCCTCCTTGGTTTCAACGGCCTTTGGTTAAGGCCAAAAAAGATTTTCGGACATTGCAACCAGCGTCACACATCATTGTTGTGACTCCTGTCGCTTGCCAACCACCAAACCAGACTCATTTTCTCGGTTCAACAGGCAAAAAAAAATCCTCAGCCAGAAATTCTGGTTGAGGACTTCATCGTCCGGGGTATTTGATTTCGAGGAATGAAACGTCGTTGTTCCACTCCGCCGAGTGTGAATGTTTTTTACCATTGAACTGGAAAAGTGTCAAGGGAAACGTTTCCCAAATTTTAAGATCATGCCTCCTTCTTGGAATTGGATCACAAGAACGTTTCTTCGAATTTGTGCTTTTTAGGCCCCTCAAAGAAAGGTTCGAGCTTTCCCCTCTTGGCTTTGCCATCAACCCTTGTAAGAATAGCAAAGAACCAGGTCTTGACAAGATAAAACAATCACAAACTCACATAACGATCAAGAGAAGGAGCCCAGTATGAAACAGTTTTTCACCGAACAACTTTCCCCATTTCTTGTTTTAAAGTCCATGGCGATATTCGAAGCCAGCCTTCGAATTTTCTTAATCATAGTTGTGGGTTATGTGGCAATTCGAGCGATCAGATTTGGACTTGCCAAATTTGAGGAAGTCCTTCTCAACTGGAGGGAAAGAGAAGATAAAGACCGTATTGCCAATGAAAAGCGTATCAAAACACTCACCGGAATGCTGAGGACTATTTGTCTCACACTGGCATACGTGGTGGCCATTGTGATGGGACTCGATCAGATCGGCTTGGATATTACTCCAATTTTGGCAGGGGCAGGGATTGTGGGCTTGGCCGTGGGGTTTGGCGCGCAAAATCTGGTTCGCGACGTGATCAACGGTTTTTTCATGATCTTAGAAAATCAGGTTCGAGTAGGCGATGTGGCGATCGTCAATGGGACAGGGGGACTCGTGGAAGGTATCAGCTTCCGGACTATTACGCTTCGAGACTTATCAGGAACAGTGCATATCTTTCCCAACGGAACGGTGACCACCTTGGCCAATATGACGAAAGACTGGTCGGCCAATGTATTGGAAATCGGGGTCGCCTACAAAGAAGATACCGACCAGGTGATCACAGTCATGCGAGAGGTGGGAAAGGATCTTCAACAAGATTCTGAGTTTGGGAAAAAAATGTTGGAGCCTATCGAAATTTTAGGAGTCGACGCCTTTGGAGAATCGGAAGTCGTGATCAAAGCCCGCCTCAAAACGCTCCCAAGCGAACAATGGGCAGTGGGACGAGAGTACCGACGCCGATTGAAATATGCATTTGATCGCGAACACATTGAAATTCCTTTCCCCCATCGTACGCTCTTTATTGGTGAGGGTACCGCACCATGGCCGATACAAAATATGACTCCGGCCACAGCCTCATAATGAAGATTATGTGTGATGACCTGATTGGAGATTATCCATTGATTGTCCCAACGGAGATTCCAAGAGAGGGGATCGCTTCCAATATCCCCAGGCTAAAATCCCCCAGCCTGTCAGAAACGCCACACCACCCACAGGCGTCAACATGCCAAGGATACGAAGCTCTGTCAGAGCCATTGTGTACAAACTGCCGGAAAACAGGAGTATCCCTATCAAAAAGCTCCAACCTGCCTTCACAAACATCCGATGATGAAACCAATGTGCACTGAGCCCAGCGATGAGCATCCCAAGCGCATGGACCAGATGGTACCGCACCCCCGTTTCAAAGACCGTCATCATTTTTTCCGAAAGAATCGGGCGAAGTCCATGAGCACCAAAAGCGCCGGCCGCGACTCCAACACCCGCAGTCAAAGCTCCAAGGATTAAAATTCGATTGACTGTAATATTATTCATACGATTCACTCCTTCGTCATGGCGAACTCGTGGGTGGAATATTTCGACCCCAGGCTATATGTTGCCATATTCGTTCATGCCCCCAAAACAATCCGATTTTTACGAATGAATCGCTCATTCCGGCAAATAAGGCCATGGAGACTTCACCTGATATAAACCACACAACGATCGTAGTCACCAAAGTGGCAATGACGCGCCAACTCATTCCCTTTACGACACTACGTAGATGCGTTTCCATATGACGCCTCTTTCCAATTTAAAATTTTTCTTAAGTAGATATTTTGATCTTGGGAATCTCCAAATCATGGATCCGAGCGTTGCTTGTTTTTCTGGCTTCGCCTTTGTGGCGACTTTGTGCTTGTTTGAGCCGATACAAAATCTTCCAATGAATAATGATCAAGTACCGAAGCAATAGCATTTCGCACGTCCAACATGATTTTTTGGATAGGACAGGTAGCCGTTTCAGCATGCGGGCAGTCTTCACATTTGTGATAAGCCGTTTGACTGACACAAGAGATAGGCGCTAGAGGCCCATCTAAAAGACGAATGATTTGGCCCAACGTTATTTCCTTCGGTGGTTTATTTAAAAACACCCCTCCCTTCAATCCTCGACGGCTTCCAATAAATCCTGCATTTTTCAGAGATAAAAGAATCATTCCTAAAAAACCTAAGGGGATGTGTTGTCGATCTGCGAGATCCTGGCGACGGATCATTCCCCGACCATATTCTTGAGTCAGTTCAATCATGGCCCGCAGAGCATATTCACTTTTTTTGGAGAATCGCATAATCTTTATATTGTTAATAAACTTTATTAACAATAGTACCACAGTAGAGCCTTCGATACCACCCCGTCCCTACTCAATAGAACTTATCGAAATGCACATGGACGACGATCAGCTTCCAAGATTGAACAAATGCGGCCATCCACTATAGGCCCTATTGGGGTTTTTTCAGAACCAAGAATTCTTAAAATGTGTTTTTTGAGTGATGGGACAACTGAATCGCTTTTTACATTTTTCAACATGTCATAACCATCGCCACCTTCCATAAGAAATCGATTCGTAGCAATGCGTATAGGCCGATCAGGCAAATTTTTCAGGATTCCGTTTTGAAATAACTGAATATCTTCCACGCGATGACCGATTGGTTGGCGAGGATCATGCTTGAAGGCAAATCCACTAATTTGCAGCCAATGCCCCTGCCCGACCCAATCCTCAACAGCTCGTTCCAACACACGTTTCAAGTCCCCATGGGTTAATTCGGCTCGAACCAACTCACTATCGTAAAACAATAATTCTTCAACCTGCCGCCGACTGATCGAACCAGGTGGGATGGTTTGATTTACTCGCAGGGCTCCCGCATTGATAAACGCAATATCGGCATCTGGAACGGCAGAACGAATCTGGTCGGCCACCCAGTTTCCTAAATTGGTTTCATACCGCCGTATTTCCAGTTCCTCTCCGTTGAGTGGAACCCCAGTCTCTCCCACCGATTGTTGAAGACACCGTCCCTTTTCGTTGTAGTTAGAACAAAACCAGGCTTCATGATCTAGTAATATTTGATCAACCTGTGTCTTCAATTCAGGATCGGGAATGACATCATGACGATCCAAAAATCGATACCCAAACGAAATAAAAGGTTTCGCTTCGACCATTTGTATGCGTATCACGGTCGCAGTACGAGCATCGGCATCGGCTTTAAGAATCCACCGTCCATCCACGTCAACATGGTGTCGTTGGTGCTCATGCCCACCTACAATCAGGTCTGGACCTTGCTCTCCTAGCTTTTCAAGAATTTCTCGATCTTTTTGAAGAGCCAGATGGGTGAGGGCCATCACTACGTCTGCTCCTTGGGCACGTAAGATTTTCGTCTGTTCTTTGGCCACCGCGACCGGGTCCACAAATTCGTCCACATAGGCAATTTCCTTCGCAGGCTTCCTATCGGTCGTCAATCCAAACAGGCCAACCAAAACCCCTCCGCATTCGACAATTTTGGAAATCTGTAATTTCTCAGACGCAACTGACGATTGTCCTTTTTCTTCAGTAAATCGGATATTGCTCCCAAGCCACTGAAATTCTGATTGATCAATTCTGGCCTGTAGAAGCACCGCATCCGCTGTGTTAGAGCGATCGAACTCGTGGTTGCCAAATGTGACGACCATACGTGGATCAAATACACCAGCAGCTCCATCCAGCCGATTCATGATCTCCACCATATGTGCTCCTTGAGTCCATTCTGAAACAAGGGACGGAAACAAAAAATCTCCCGCATGAAGAAATAATAAATCTGGGTAGTGCTTTTCTAACTGTTCCCGAAGTGCTCTTAGGAGAGCCATTCCACCCTTGTGTCCTCCTTCCACACCCTCAATTCGATACGTGTCATTGATGGCAACAACCACCGCTTCCCTCACAGTTGGAGTCTGTGCCCCAACTCCAATGGGAAAAACGATGCAAGCAACAAGATACCAGACCAGCCAGAGCCACTTTATCCTCGAATATATCTTCTTCAAATACACCGATACACCTTTTTCGATTTTTTGGTTAGTCCCAATTAGGTTGGCACCTACAACCACATATAATTGTCCACAAAAGCGAGATGGTAAATTAATGGACCATCATGCTATGCCGAGAATGCTCAATCCTTGGCAATATGAAACAAGGATTCTAAAAATAATTAATGGTGGAGCTCGGTGGAAAATTCTCTAAACAACTATTCCAGATTTTAGAAAAGGGTAATCTAATTCTCCAGGGGGTCTTCTATGCATATGAAGCCTCTTTTTTTAAACATCCAACCCTCAAAAAAATATTGTGATCCTGCCAAAGTATCAGGAATTGAAGATAATTTATACCCAGTTTTTTCGACTCCAACGCATACTTCTACTTCTCCCCAATAAAACAAGTTTCATGTGGTAGTCCGACTTGGCTGGCTTAACCTCCGAGGATAACAGGGATCTCAGCCGTTCGAACCCTAACCATTGTTAACCCTTAGCCATTACACAAGCAGACCTTCATTTTGTGGCTGTTGAATCCGCCCTAATCCAAGAACAATATGAAGTTTCAAACGGAGCTACTTTTCAAATCCAGATTTATTGTGAAGAAAGAGTCAGGAAGGTAAAAAACCAATCCTCCTCCTAATTTCTGAGCTGGGAATAACGTTTAAAAAGCATAAAATCCACTCTTGCAAATTATTTGCAATTTTCATTGACTCAATTTTTTCTCTTTGTTAAGTTGTTTTTCCGAATTCTGAAAGTGAAATCAAGAACTATGACCGTTAAAAGATCTTTCCGAACTCCACTAGTCTTTTCATTCCTCATTCTGCTCGGCGGGGTGCTCCTTTTCTCTGTCCCATTTGGGTTGGCTCTTGAAGTTCATCACTTGTTTTCTGAAGTTGATCATGATGGGCACGAACATGACACGCATGACCTCTGTACGTGGGTGGAACACCATGCCGGAGGAACCTACGTTCAGGATGGATTTTTTGCCGGTCCTACTCTCGAAATAAGAAATTTTTCCTGCCACCCTCTTCACAAGTGGGTATATTCCTTAAACCTTCGACTTCATGGATCCAGAGCACCCCCCATCTCCTAATTCTTCTTAAATCAGTATTATTCACCAATTTCTTTTTTGAATTTCTTGGGGAAAAGTGTTCTTTTCTACCCAGTTCCCCAAAATTATTCAAACAAGGGAAAATTTAAGAGAATTTGGAGAAAAGGCTATGTTTTTTACAAAAAAGACTTTCTCCCTCCTTTTAGGAGTCGGAGTTCCGTGTCTATCCATTCTATCTACAATATTCTGTGTTTCACCTCAAACATGGGCTGAAACCATAAAAATGAATTCCAAAGGGATAAATACCCACAGCGAAGCAATTCATCAAAGACAAAAATCCCAGGATTTGCACTTGACAGCACCCACAACTCAAGTTGCAGTTGAAAATTCGACAGATGACCTATCTTTAGAGAATCGACACCCTGGAGCAAAGTCTTCCGCCAACCCCAAAGATTTACTGGATCGAACGGGAGGGATGCCGATGGGCATTCCGCCTGTTCCGGTCGATGAGGAAATTGTTGAATCTGAAACTTCCATACATGGCCCGTCGTTAGAGAATCGACATCCTGGAGCGAAGTCTTCTGCCAACCCCAAAGATTTACTGGATCGAACCGGGGGGATGCCGATGGACGTACCACCAGTTCTGGACATTGGAGAAACGCCACGAGAAAAGGGCATACTTCGCAGGCAGCAAATTTTAAATCGTTTTAATCCAGCCTTTGGGGTGGTGTTTGAAACCATAGCAGGCTATACCCAACGCCGCATGCGATTTGTAGACGGTGATGGGGCCGACGCAGGTGGAGAAATCGGAACCAAACTCCCCGCCGGTTTTTCCTCTGCTCTTCGAACGATTGAATTATTTGCGGCTGCCGATGTCGATCCATTTGCCAGAGCCTATTTAATTGCCTCCGGACATGCCGAAGCCATCAATTCTCGGGGATCCGAGGAATTTGGAAAAGCCGTCTTCGAGATCGAAGAGGCCGCCATACAGACGACTTCCTTACCCTATAACCTATCCGTGCGCGGTGGTCGGTTTTTTGCCGATTGGGGGTATCTCGGGAGACGACATGCCCATGATTTACCCCAAATCGATCCTCCCCCAACGTTAGCGTTGTTCATGGGCCAAGCCAATCGAACCGATGGCATAGAACTATCATGGTTGGCACCGACAGATACCTATTTGGCACTGACGGCTGGATATGGGTTTAATTTTGGGTTCGTCGGAGAAGGTCCCTTGAGTAATATTCGAACTCAAGTGATTCAAGGAAGCACGGTATTTACCTCGCTTCGCACGTATAAAGATCTCACAGACGATCACAATATAGAGTTGGGCTTCTCTTTCCTCTATACCCCGCAATCTCGAGTTCCCGAAGCCATGGATTTAGCCTTGTTGGCGGTAGATGAAGACGATCCCGTGGATCGGCATACTTTTGATTTAGACTTCCATTACCGCTGGTATCCTTTGGGAAGAGGCCTACGGCAAAGTCTCTCATTGCATGGAGAAATTCTCTATGACTTTGGTCAGGGTCGCCGCAGCATTTTCGGGAACACAAAATCTCGGGGAGCTTGGGGAGGTTATGCGTACGCTGAATATCGGCTCAACAAACAATGGCGTCCGGGTTTCCGGTTTGATTATCATCAAATGCCCAGTGAGCCTGCCCTGATTACCAATCCTACAACTGGGAACCCAGGCAGTACCGTTAACACTTCAGGAAATCGAACTTCCGCTGTGACCTATTCCCCTTATATCACATTCTATCCGAGTGAGTTTCATCGTTTGGTGTTGCAATATAATCATAGCCGCTACGGAAATACCCTCGATCCGCAAAACCAAGTTTTGCTGCAATGGCAGGTGGTCATCGGCAGTCATCAACATGGATTTACAGAAAGAGAGTAATTGCTAGTGGGCTTGAACACTATGAGAAAGATATTCAAGAACTTTCTTCTTTTGTTTCTACTGGGTTGTTCACTAGGGATGGCTGAACGCCCTTCGTTAGAACAAGGGGGAAAAATTCAGGTTGTGACTTCTATCCCCGATCTGGCGGACTTTACCGCCAGGATCGGGGGAAATTTTGTGTCGGTTGAGAGCCTGGCCAAAGGCGTGGAAGATCCTCATGGGGTGCCGATTAAACCGAGTTTCGTTCCGAAACTGAATCGTGCGGATATTCTGGTCGTATTGGGGTTGGACGCCGAACATTCCTGGTTACCGGCGTTAGTTGACGTGGCCAGAAATCCTAAAATTCTGCCTGGAAATGAAGGATTTATCAATTGTGGGCAGAATATTAAACCTAAACAGGTTCCCAAGTCATTACTTCGACGTGAGGGTGACGTGCATCCACTCGGAAATCCCCATTTTAACCTTGATCCGGTCTATGCAAAGGTCATTGCGCAGACCATAGCTGATGGACTCTCTAAGGCCTTTCCTATCGGGGAAAAACACTTCCAAGCCAATGTACAAAAATTTCACACCCATCTGGATCAGAAACTGATTGAGTGGAAACAACTTGCAGAACCCCTCCGTGGGTTGAAGTTTGTTTCGTACCATCAAGATACGATTTACTTCGCGGAACGATTTGGACTGCTAGAAGTAGGACAAATTGAAATTAAACCCGGCATAGAACCGACTCAAGCTCACTTGGTCTGGTTAGTGGATCGAATGAAAGAACAACAGGTTGGCCTGGTTTTGCGCGAACCTCATTATCCTGAACGGCTTCCAAATTGGGTAGCCGAACATGCAGGAGCCAAGATAGCGAAATTTCTCATTATGGTTGGGGGAAACCCCGGAATTGACACCTATGAAAAACTTATTGAATTTAATCTTCATTCAATCCTGAATGCTCTCAGCATTCAATAATCTCCTCTGGATATTCCCATGCCGACTCCCCTTATCTCTCTGGACAATGTGACGATCGGATATCCGAGCATTCCGATTTTGGAGAAGGTTTCTCTTGAGATTTTTCCGGGAGATTCATATGCCGTTTTAGGCCCTAATGGTTCTGGAAAAACAGCTTTACTGAAAACGATTGCTGGAATTCTCTCACCAATTGAAGGCAGACTGCATCGTGCGCCCTCAGAGAGGAATATTTCGTTGTCTGTCGGATACGTCCCACAGCGAGCAGGGCTCAATGGCCTGCTACCTCTAACTGTTGGAGAGGTGATTCAAATGGGGACATATGGAAACGTCAAACCATGGCAACGGTTAGGAAGAGTGGAGCAGGAGCGAATCCATTGGGCCAAACAAGAAGTGGAAATTGAAGACTTGGAACAGGTCCGGTATTCAGAATTATCTGGTGGTCAACAACAACGCACCTTGATTGCCCGAGCATTGGCCAGTGCCCCCGCTATCTTAGTTTTGGATGAACCTTTGGCAAGCCTCGATAAAAAGACGGTCCAAACCATGTTGCGGTTATTGGTCAAATTGAAGTCTGATACAGCCATCACTTTATTATGGGCAGATCATTTTATCCCCGAACTTCTCCAAGTTGTACAAGACGTCGTCGAGATTGGATTTCGGACGGTACACACTCAATCGGCAGAAAATTATGTTCGGAATCGGGAAAGGGAAAAGCCTGTTTGATAGCTTACCTTTATGGAAGAACTATTCACTATTCTTCATCCATCCTATGTTTTACGAAATGCCTTGTACGGGGGAATTGTCACGGGAATCGTCCTTCCCTTAATTGGAGTTTTCATGTATTGCAGAAGGATGGTGTTCTTGGGGGTCACCCTTCCTCAATTGTCAACCGGTGGAATTGCGGCAGCTGTATTTTGGCATTTGACGACTCACCAACAACAACCGAATCATAGTGATTTTCTCCTCGCCCTAGTAGGATCAACGATCGTGACCACGGGAACATTGTTGCTTCTTGCGACGCTGGAACGACGAGGCCATGAGATGGTGGAAGGCCGCATAGGAACGGTCTACGTTTTCGCAGGAGCTGTGACCATTCTGTTACTCGCATCCGAACGGGTTCCGGAGGTAGGCATCGTGACACTTTTGCGTGGGCAAATCATCGCTATTTCCGACATGGATATGGCCATTCTTCTCACAGCCTATTCAGCCATTGTCCTACTGGTTACTCTTTTCCGAAGGGAGCTGTTCTTGGTATCGGTCGATCGCGATATGGCCTTGTCGCTAGGGAAAAGGCTTTGGGTGTGGGATATTCTCTTATTTGGGTTGGTAGGGTTAGCCATCTCTTTAGGAGTATTGATGGTCGGACCGTTACTCACGTTTGCCTTCCTCCTCCTTCCCACGATGATGGCAATCCGATTTGCAAAAAGGTTTTTTCTTGTCCCACTTCTGGGAGGATTGTTTGGGGCTGGTATCGCTCTCATCGGATTTATTGTTTCGTTTTTTATGGATTGGCCTACCGGTGCAACTGATTCTTTGTTGGCTTGTATCTTTCTTGGCCTCATTACCCTAGGACAATGGCTCTATCGGCTGATATTCCCCATTAATTCGAGATAACGGACCTATAAAATAATGAAAATATCACAAGCCATATATTCCCCCCACATCCTCGGTTAACAATTCCGAAGTGCATTTCTAAAAAGTTCCTTCAGCAAGGCCAACTTGCCTGCTACGACCTGAAAGGCGTCTCTTTTGTGCTGGGTGCATCCCGAAGGGGGGCGAGGTGTGCTTGCTCCATCTTGAAGGGTGGGCCAGTTGTTTTGAACAGCCCCCACAACCCTCTTTGAGGCAGTAATTACAACCTAAGCAGTGCGTATTGAGAAGGGCGCAGAAAAACTCTGCGCGCGTAATTTCAAACAGCCAGCCTCTTGGAGCTTTAGGGGTTGCCCGTTTGAAGTTGGTTTTCTAAACGTTCGATCTGTTGATGTTGGTGTTTAAGGGATTCACGCAACCCCTTTAATTCTTCATGAATAGAACTGGACACAGGCGAAATAGCTTGGACATCGTTTTCGATAGCCTGTGCCAAGGCAGGAAGATTGACCGCAAAATGAAAGGGGAAGGATGTTTGGGAAGCTGCATCCAAGCTCTCGCTGGTTAAGACCCCACTGGGGTGGAATGACATTTTCCACAATTTAGGCCGAGTAAATGAGGTCGACGGTCGCGAAAGCAACTGAGGTTGTTCAGAAGCCTCGTTGTACCCATGAATAATGATATGAATTGTAGAATCTGAATAATACATTGAACCAGTTGTATATTGCTTACCGTTGGATTGGATTGAATGAAGTCGAAAGACGATCTCCTCTTCTGGAGTCGCTTTTTCCAGTCCGGCAATCAGGTGTGGGATTAAGAAATTGATTTGTTCTTTCCTGAAGACCTGGACGGGAGGATCGAGGTTAGTCAGCGCTGATTCAAGTAAAGTTTGGGTGTCTTGAACATACAGACCATTAAGAACCCCACCTATAACGTGAGGTACCAGGGAAACGGGATGTTGAGCCCTCTGCTTCGGATCGGCAAAGACCCTTAAAAAAATCGTACCTTGTCCTCCTTCGAAGAGAGGAGTTTTGACTCTTGGAACGGCCCCACAACCTATAATAGCAAAACACAAACTTCCCAGAAGGAAACAAAGGATACGAAAATGAAAAATTGATCTCATGAATTTAGTCGCTTATTGAAAAACTTCAACACATTTTCGATATTGAACCAAGATTGGACTATGAACAATAACGTCCCTACCCGTCAATAGATAAACAGGGTTGATAGGTCACTGAGGTTCAAGACCATCTTGAAAAGAGTGGAACCACATTCATGAAAAAATATTTTGGGATAAGGAAGAGATTCCTTTTGAGGAAGACAACTCACTGGAGACTTCCCTAATAATCGTAATTGCGGATCGAACGAAAAGAGTGGCGATTAAGAGCCCAATCACAATGTCTGGCCATGGAGAACCCGAGAGATAGACCATAAGAGCGGCAAAGAGGACCCCCGTATTGCCAATGACATCATTGCGAGAACACATCCATACAGATCGCATATTGATATCATCTCCACGATGCTGCCAGAGGAGCCTAAGACAGAGAAGATTTGCCACAAGTGCCAGTATACCTATCAATCCCATCAATTCGGCCGTCGGCATTAATCCATGGACAGTCTTGAAGATAACCTGAACCAATACCCCCACGCCAAAGATGGCCATGATAATTCCCTTGAGCAACGCCGCACGGCTTTTCCAAATAGTGCCCCGACCGATAACATAAAGACTGAACCCATAGACGATAGCATCTCCAAACATATCAACGGAGTCGGCAAGAAGGGCTGTAGAATGATTCAGAAGGCCCGCCGTCGCTTCCATAAGAAACATACCGATATTGATCCAGAGTACAGCCCGAACGACAGAACGCTGACGTTCCGAAACGGTGGCGACCTTGCAACAATCCTCCATCAGGCCACTTTAGCACTAAAGATTGGTCATAATCTTGAGATTCGGTGAATTTCTCACTCACGAAACTTTTCGCTGGCATCTAACATAAGCACAGACATTTTGTATTTCCCAGGTGCCTTGTGAACGGTCAGGCAAAGTTTCTAGGGAATCGGATAAAGAATGGTATTGAGTTAGTTTCTGTGAAGCTGATTTTGGAGATTTGACAATCTTCGAGCCCAGGGATCAGTCATTGACCTCTGGCTTGAACTGTCCGTTGATCCGAAGAAATATGAGAACCACCCGTAGACACATTAGCACTAAGTCTTTTTGTTAGATCGACGCCAATAACCGTGATTTCCTCAACGCCAACAAACTTGGAAGAAATTTGTTCCCAGTATGCCCGAAGTGAAACGACTAACCCTTCAAAGTCAACACGGTTTGAAGCTCCGGGAACGTCCCAACCTTTTTTCTTGCCCCCATACACAAGAACAAAGAGGCCGCGACTTGAACGATTGTCGCGAAGGTAATCGCCGCAAAGTTGGTTTTCCATGCGCTCAAAAAGTGCCGGGCCGGTCAACTTGTCTGCCAGCTTCAATTCAACAGGAACCGGCCCGTCAAAACCACTGCCCAGAAATCTCAAATCGGGTTTCTTGGCATCGGCCAGTTCTTCTTCCTGGGGTATTGAGTAGCGGCCAGATGCTTTCTCGCGAAGTTCACGCCCGATAAATGTGCGCATCTCGGTTTCCTGCGTTACCTTTTGAAGTATCTGTGCGAT
Source organism: Nitrospirales bacterium (assembly GCA_965223185.1). Classification (GTDB taxonomy): domain Bacteria; phylum Nitrospirota; class Nitrospiria; order Nitrospirales; family UBA8639; genus Nitrospira_E. The sequence continues at coordinate 3,399,714 of OZ244988.1, forward strand.
GCTGGTGTCGCCATTTTCAAGGTCGTCCTTAAGGTCGAGTAGCCGCATGATGCCAAGTTCGGCCAGTTCCCTATGATTGGATGGCGTGCGTTCCAGCTTGTCCTGGAACTCCTGAACCTGAGAAGGAGCCCAAGGTCTTATATCGGCATCCTGCTGAGCTTTGGTTTTCGCGTGAAGAACGAACCATGAGCGAGCAGACTCTTCGGGATGGACCCTCGAAATCTCCTCCAACGCCAAGAAAGCTTCTTTACCAGGAATCTTGTTAAGGAGTGTAAAGAGACTGTCCCGTGCATCTTGCGCGTTGTCGCGCAACCCTGGCGAAAAAACACCCTTTCCAACTCGGTCAATATCCTCATTGCGTCGGATATGTTTGTGCATAAGTAAATAGAGGGATTTCAGGTGATAGGAGTTTGAAACGCATCACGAACGCGAACGGTCTCACTCATGCGATCTCCCCAAAGATATGTCACATAACTCATGGCTATAGCCGTACGGTCTTCCGGTTTTGGAATCTTTGCAACTCGCGCTTCAAAGGCGGGAATCGCGGCGGCTGGATCAACGCCTGTCCAAACCGCGAACCATAGGGCAAGATGGTCATTGCGGCGTAGCGCTTTACATTTTTTTTCCGCAAGCGCTCTGATTTGATCGTCAGAAATAGAAGCACCCTGAACAATCATCAGCAACTTGCGTAAATTCATAAGATTTGCGGGTTCGGAAGAGGCAAGAAGACTCATCAGTGCAGGCGCAATCATATTCCATGCCCAATCGCCTGACCAGCTTACATCGCTTAAAATATAGTGCGTTTCGACATCCGGCTTTTCAATAGAAAGCTCATACCGGATTTCCTTGAGCAGGAAGTCACCAACAGGCTTCGGATGCCCCTCGAAGAGTTGCGGAAACCATACAGGAAAACCGTTCAATTCATGCGAAGCATAGCGACATACAAGATCAATCTCTTTTGCACTTAATGTACCGGGCCAGCCTGAGGTTCCCTTCGCCTCAAAACTAAGCCCTGTGAGACCGAAAATAACCGAGAAAGGAGTCTGGTTAGACGGTGCACCCTCCGACCGCAATTTCGGCCTGTAGCGGCGCCAGTATGCGATGGTTCCGTCCCTGAAAGCGCGGGCCACACCTTCACCGTATTCAGCGATCAGGCATTTCCAATCACTGTCAGTCCAACGGTTCGCGCTACTATCCCCCTCTCGCAACCGCTCGTGTAAATAATATTGTGCGTTGGAAATCTGTTGAGGTTTCGACAAGCCAGGGTCACGAATTTTATCTATATTCTTCGCAAGATGTTCTTTCCACTTATCCTGATTTTCCTTCTTCTTTCTCTCCCGTTCTTCAGAGCGCTTCTTCCATTTGGCTTCCTGCTGTTTCCAATTTCGTGTTTCTCTTGTCTGGGGAGGCGGGTTCAAATATTTCTTGAGCCGAGCTGAAAGTTCACTATCTGAGGCGACAAACGCTTTGAGTTTTTCACGCCACTTGCGTGGTCGCTTCTTATCAACATAGAGCCTGAAAGCAAGGGACAAAGCCACAAGACGGTTATCGCTAAGGGTCTGACTTATAATCTGGTCTGCACAGTAATCAAAATCGTTTTCGTCGAAACGCCAAAAAGAGCCAAATACCGACGCGCGCCAGAATTCGTCAAGACGTTCGCCGCGCTTCTTGTCCAGGCCAGTCCGAGATTCTTCAACGTCATACCAGAACAAGGCACGATTAAGTTCTGGCCAATCTGAAACAAGCGCGGAAACGCCGATCTTTTCATCATGAAGATCATCAGTGCCGTAATCCTTGGCTATACATAATTTGCGCAGGACACTGAGCACCGCAGGCTCAAGCGCCCCCTTGTGGCCCTTCCGAATAAGTCGTTCGACGGCCTGTGCGGCTGGCTTAAGCAGCCACCCGAACTTCTGCGACACCTCACAATAGCGATGTTCGATTACCGGGGGTTGATTCAGTAGGTCGTTTAAGCCGGAAATAAGTTGAGGCAAAAGAGCCACATCAGCTTTCTGAGCGAATTTTCCAACAGCGTCCGTCAAACTATCGACACTAAAACGCTTTTTTCCTTCGGTCTTCGCTAGAGCTGCCAGAAGCCATTCGATTATTTCAAGCGATGGATGGGTTTCCTGCACCAATTCAGCCAGCCATTCCCGTCTCAACTCGGACGCTTCCTCCAAAAATGCCCGCCTGATTTCTTGGCAGTCCTTTTCGGAGCCGACCGCCCTGACCGCTCGAAAAGCGGCAACTCGGGTATATGTCGATAGTGAAGTAGATAGGGCTGCGGTTTTGGCTTCAGGCAATGCCTCCGTTAATTCGCCAAGCCATATCATGCGCAAAAGAAAACCTGTTAATTCATCGTTCCCAGCATACTTTTCAATCAGGCTGCGAATATCGTCCGTAAGGTCAGCATTTGCAAAGCGCTGAACAGCGGCAAAATCAGCAACCGATCGGCTGGATGTTCCACTGGCCATCTGTTCGCACACTTCGTGAAGAATCGTTCGTCGGGTATCCAGCGGAAGTTGACTAGGATCGCCGCCTTCAAAAACAACTTCTGGGGCAACCTTTCGCAGACGTTCCCTCACCTTGTCGTCAAGGATAGCAAGCCAAGGCAAGACCGGGCGCAGCGTCGGTACGATAACGTCGAGGCCATACTGATTGCAGAAAAACAATGCTTCAATCTTGCGCCGGGATGTTTCACGACGGATAAGTTCGGCTAACCACTCGGCTGTCAGATATTCCCGAACTGACCGGTGATGAAAGCGGACCGTGCCGTAGATCGCTTCGTCGAAAATAGGGCGGGAGAGCAATGCTGCCTGTTTCTTATCATCCCAACCCGGAAGCACGTCTTGGACAGGGATACCCTTTGAATTGTCCGCGCCATCCGGAACGCGAATGGTCGGTTCCTGACTTAACGTGGCCGCCGCAGCGAGCAGCCGCACCCCGTGGAGTGCATCTTCCATTGAGAGCGGTAGGGTATCCGCACGGCCCTGATCCCTCTCAACAAGTCGCCGTGCTATACTGTTTTGCATCAGCTCCAACCGGCTGCCAATCCGCCTCTCGTTAATCCAGAATTCGGTCAGTTCCTCTAAATCCTGTGGGCGTGAGGTAAGTGAGAATGCATCGGCCCGTTCGATAGCATGAAGGAACGCCGCAGTATCCGTTATGCCCCTCGCACGAGCGAATACTTCGATTTGATCCGATGAAAGGTCGTCAAGCGCAACAAGCTTAAACGGAGAATCTTCCCGCTGATCTTTCTGAGCTGTTTGAACACTTCTCGGTGGATTGGTATCTTCCGTCTTATCGCGATCTTCCACAATAGTTTTCGGCGGAGTAAAGGATAGATGTCGCTCACAAAGGGCCAAATCTGTCTTGGGCCTCCAGGCGGGTGTTCTGCCGGTAATAACGATGTATGCGCGGTCCTTTGCCGTTGAGATGAGGCGGCCAAGCTTTCGTATCGCTAGCCCAAAATCTCTAGGACTTCGCAGGCGGGCTTCGTCCACTGAGTCCAGAAACAGCCAGCCCTCCCAGCTGGATGCAAGCCATACCTGAAATTGTTCGAAACTCCCGACTTCGAACGCATCCTCAAAATCGTTCGGAATATGTTCAAGGCGTATAAAAAAAGAAGCTTTGCCTTCACTGCGAAGTTTCCGAGCAATATTGCGGATTTCCTCAGTCTTGCCTGATCCGGCTTCCGACAGAAGAACTACACGATATTCCTGGATAAGGTCAGACCAACTCAAGCGTTTCCCGACGTGAGAGGCATGGCTTAGATTCACGTCGTCGCTTTCGGTAGCGTATTGCGAAAGCTCGTGAAACGTTCGGTTTAATTCAATATAACCGTATCTATTATCTGAATTATTCATCTCAATCACAGATTTTAACATGCTTACTTGGCGGAACAAGAAAAGAACATAGCACCTGCGAAACTGCAAGAAGCGTTAGCGCTCACCTAATTATCCTTATCGATGTGTCGTTTAAAAGAAGTTCTTGGAAGGCTCCTTTTGATTGCATGTTTAGGAGCGTGAAAGCTCCTGATGGCATCCAACCGGCGGACGGTTGGTCGATGAGTTTCCAAAGGGAAAGCGGAATTCTCCCTTTCGGTCAAGGGGTCCAGGGGGCTATGACATGCCACCTTGGTTGATGGGGTGGTCAGAGGGGAGAGGCAACTTCTCCCCTTTGATCGAGGGTTCCACAGGGGAACGAAGTCCCTTTGGTCGATGTTGGTGCAGGAGGAGAGCGAAGTCTCCACCTGCGAGTGATAAAACGGCGATACGTTTTGATGGGGCAAGAAGGCTAGATGCCTGAATTGCATCATGGCGAGAGGGCTGCAATGGGAGAGCACAGCGTCTCCCTTGCCAAGATGTGTTGTAGTACAACACACATCTTGCAGTCATCCTTACCGTTAAGGCATCCACACAGATGTAATACAGTTGGCGTTCTGAAGATAAGCCAACATGAACTGCAGCCGAACTCCCTTCAAGAACCATTGCCTTGTAATTCAGATATTTAATAGATCACAAAACGAGGCCAGTAACCCCTACTACGAGGTCAGGGATTCCTCAACAGTCTTGCGGATATATTTCTGGTAGGAAATGCCTTCCTGTTCCGCCTTCTGCCGGACAGCCGCCAGTAATTGCTCCGAAAACCGTAAATTGACTTGCTTGTCCTTCGGGAGCATCTCAAAGTTGACCGCAGTAAAATTCTTCAGATTGATGTAATCCGTCAAATCCTGGTCCAGGAACTTTTCAGCGTCTTTAACACTCTTCAATTTTGGTATTTTCTTCTTCATATCGTTTTGCTTCTTTCTCATGCATGTAACGGGCGCTGATGGGTCTGATTAGTGTCTCTCCATTCACATCTCGCAGAGTAAACACGACAAACATCGGTTTGTGCTTCTTTGAGCGCCCAATCGCCAGAAAACGCTCCTCTTCGTCAGAATGCTTGGGATCGGGGGTAACATAGACCTTGTTTGCGGAAAGAAATGCTCAATCTCCTTCTGGAATAGCCCATGTTTTTGGCATTTTTCCCGATTTCCCTCATCCCAATCAAAGCCGTTTACTTGTATATTTATCATAGCATGAAGGTATACATTTGCATATACAAATGTCAATCTCTATTATTCTTCCATTTTTGACTCGGCAATTTTAGATTTTTTCCTTTCAAGAAAAAAAGAAGGAATTACATTTGGCCTTTTTGAGAAAACACCCTTTTGAGAAGGAAGGAGTAGAATAGCCCTCCTTGCAGGACTTGGAGAGATTTGAAAATGGGAAACATGAGATGGTGGAGGGCACGGGAGTCGAACCCGCGACCTCAACGTTGCGAACGTTGCGCTCTCCCAACTGAGCTAGCCCCCCACGTTTTGAAATGCTGGGATATGAAGTGCGAAACCAAAACAAAGGCGTATTGGTAAGGAGAATTATAACGAAGGCTGAAACATCTTGCTATCTCTCCTGAATAACTTTTTTTAGTGCTTTGTATGGTATCACTTTTCTTCTTCTTGAAGTATGTACACCCTCCGGCCTTCGGTTTTCAATCTTCCTTGAGCCATTAATTGCAGAGCCTGTGGGTAAGCTTGATGCTCTTGCTCTAGGATACGCGCCGACAATGTCTCCACGGTATCTTCTTCATGAATTGGGACAGGCGTCTGACAAATAATCGGGCCTTCATCCACACCTTCGGTCACAAAGTGAACGGAGCACCCACTGACTTTCCCCCCCCATTCCAAGGCCTGGCGCTGAGCATCCAACCCTGGAAAAGCGGGCAGGAGAGATGGATGAATATTCAAGATTTTCGAAGGAAACATTCGAATGAGCGCCGGCGTCACAATTCGCATATATCCGGCCAAGGCAATGCATTCAACATCATGTTCTCGAAGCAATTTTCCGACCGCCACATCATAAGCTTCACGTGGATTGGATTCTTGGGAAAATGCCTTGGGGTCGAGAAAAACCGTTTGAACGCCTCGTTCTTTGGCCCGCTCCAAACCCCCTGCTTTCGCTCTATTACTTACCACAACTTTGACGGTGGCATCGAGTGTGCCATCCTGAATGGCATCAAGAATCGCCAGCATATTTGAGCCACGGCCTGAAATTAAGATCCCTAAGGATAACGACATGCGCTTCGCATTTTATGTAGCATAGGTTAATATTGGCTCGGATTCTTTTCGAGCAACGATGTTCCCCATGACCCATCCGGCCATTTTCTGCGCGTGAATCATCGCAATAATTGTTTCAGCATCATCATGTGGAGCCACGATAATAAGTCCTACTCCCATATTGAACACATGAAACATTTCTTCCCGATCAATATTCCCTGCCTGTTGAATGACATGAAACAAGGCCGGCGGCTCCCAACTCTTCCGATCAATCACGGCACCATAACTTTCAGGGAAAATGCGCGGTAGATTACCGGTAATGCCACCACCCGTGACATGGGCTAGCCCATGTAGTCGACTATTCCCTAAAAGGGTCTTCACAAGCTTGACATAAATGGTTGTTGGCCGAAGCAGCGCCTCTCCCAGAGATTCTGATAAATCAGGTACTTGCTGTTCAGGGGTCCAATGTTGATCCTCGAACAACACCCGGCGTGCCAGCGAATAGCCATTACTGTGTAGACCGCTGGAGGCTACGCCGATCACCGCATCACCTTGCTGGATCCGTTCTTTGCCTAACATATTCGAACGTTCCACCACACCCACCGCAAAACCGGCCAAATCATATTCACCACCAGGATAGCAGGAAGGCATTTCTGCCGTTTCGCCACCTATTAAAGCGCATTCGGCTTGGCGACACCCTTCCGCAATTCCACGAACAAGGGCTTCCGCCACATCAATCTCTAAATGCCCCGTGGCTAAATAATCCAAGAAAAAAAGCGGTTCGGCTCCACTGACCAGGATATCATTGACACACATGGCGACCAGATCAATCCCAATCGTGTCATGCCGGTTCAACATTTGCGCCAGCTTCACCTTTGTCCCAACCCCATCGGTGCCCGACACCAAGACCGGCTCCCGAAATCGCTCAGAGGGAAATCGGAACAAACCACCAAAGCCTCCGAGATCGCCCATGACTTCCGGGCGAAAGGTTGAACGGACTAGAGGGCCGATGCGTTTAACGAACTCATCACCTTGTTGAATATCGACTCCGGCGTCACGATAGGTCGTCATCAATAGCTCTCTATAAGTCAGGGCTGACTTTGCGGGCTAGACAGTGACAAATTCCACTAAGGTTTCTAGATGGGCGGTTTGAGGAAACATATCAAACGGTTGCATTCGACGAATCATATACCCTTTCTCTTTTAATTTTTGACAATCGCGGGCTAACGATGGAGCGTCGCAAGAAAGATAGAGCAATCGCGGTATGTGGAATGTTCCCAATGATTCTATTATTTTTGGATTGAGGCCCGTACGTGGCGGGTCCAAAAGAATAGCATCATAGACTCCAGCTTGCACAGTCATAAGATACGCCTCAACTGAGCTGATTTTCACTCGACACCCTGAAATGTTGTTCTCACGGATTGAATCACGAGCATCATGGACTGCAAAGGGATTACCTTCCACACAGGTGACGTGTCCGCCCCGTTTTGCTAAACGCAAACCTAAAGGGCCTGTTCCTGCATACAACTCCAAAATCCGCTGTCCCTTCACGCTCCCCAACCATTCCACGACGGTATTGCCCAACAATTGAAAAACTTCCCAATTGGCTTGCATAAAGGATCGAAACCCTATTTTAAGGCGCAATTCCCCATAGGCTTCCCAGAAATAATCCATCCCTTGCACCATCGGTTTTTGCCTCTTGCTGAATCCTTCCTCTTGTTTCGAAGAATCAGTGAATTCAAAGAGTAGTCCTTTGACGTGCGGCACATCGACACAGGCCTTCATAAGGTACTCCACCTGTTCTTTGGTTTGGACATGCCCTCGAAAAATCAACAGTCCCCCGCCCTCTAATTGAGACCACCTGATTTCCACACTTTCGATATGGAGACCGTCAGTTCTCGCAGAACGAAGCTTGGCCCGGACAGAATCAATGATGCCCCGGACGGGATCGTCCACAAGAAAACACGTTTCGACAGACAATAATTGTTGGGTTCCCGCTTCGTAAAATCCTAAAAACAGACCGTCTTTCCCCTGCCCGACACCAAGGCGCAACACTTGTCGATATCCGTAGGGCCTAGGAGAAGGAATGACTGGAGCCAAAGACACATCCGCCATTTTGCCGATTCGGCGGAGGGCATCTTCGAGAATCAACCGTTTTTGAGCGAGTTGTTCTGTATAGTGGGCATGCTGAAGTTGACACCCACCGCAACGCTCGACGTGGGGACAGAGAGGAGCCACACGACTATCGGCCACCTGACCTATTTCCCGAATCCTTCCTTGAGCGACGCCTTTCCGTCGACCTACAATCTCCACTTTGACGGATTCACCCGGGAGCGCACCTGCACATAAGACAACTTGACGGTTCAGACGACCCAAGCCAAAACCGCCAGCCACCAATTTTTCAATTTTTAGTGAATGGAACGAGCCGGAGGGTAATGATGGGGAAGCAATGGCAGACGGACGAGGTTTAATGTTCCGGCCGGAGTTCAACATTGAGCAGTTTAATCTTTCTGTGCAAATGACTACGTTCGATCTTTAATTCATCAGCGGTTTTTGACACATTCCAATTATTCTCTCTGAGCTTTTGTGAAATGACTTCTCGCTCAAAGACATTTCTCGCCTCTCGAAGCGAGTCGTAATGGGTTCCGATGGAAAGCGCCGGTACGCCTGTGGGAGCTCGCCCCTGCAAAAACATTTCAACATCAGATGCATCGATGACCGACTTAGGAACCATGATCAATAGGCGTTCGATCAAATTTCGAAGCTCACGAATATTTCCAGGCCAATCATGGCGCTGTAACGCCTCAAGACCTTGGGCATTGAATTCTTTGGGCTTTAAACCTTGTTCCTCGGAATGCATTTTGAGGAAATGCTGCGCCAATTCGGGTATATCCTCTCGTCGTTCCTTTAATTTAGGAACGACAATTGGTAAAACATTCAGACGATAGTACAGGTCTTCTCGGAAATTTCCCTTACCGATTTCCTCAGCTAAATCTTTATTCGATGCAGCAATCACTCGAACTTGAACATTTAAAAGTTTTGTTCCACCTACTCGTGTAAATTGCTGCTCTTGTAACACCCGTAACACCTTAGCCTGAGTGGCTAAACTCATATCCCCAATTTCATCTAAAAAGAGGGTGCCACCATCTGCCAATTCGAATTTCCCTCTTTTCATGGACGAGGCCCCACTGAAGGCCCCTTTTTCATGCCCAAATAATTCGCTTTCGATTAAGGTTTCCGGAATTGCCGCACAATTAATTTCCACGAATGGTTTGTTTTGACGAGGACTTTGCAAATGAATCGCTCGCGCCACCAGTTCTTTTCCGGTTCCATTCGCGCCGGAAATGAGCACCCGACTATTAGCTGGAGCAGCCATGGCAATCATCTCCCGAAGTCGATTCATCGATGGGGACGACCCGACGAGTTCAAATCGTCGTTCAACCTGGATGCGCAAATTAAGATTTTCCTCTTCCAATTTGCGTTGATGTAACGCATTGCGCACCAAAATCGTGACTTTTTCCAAGTCCAAGGGTTTTTCTAAATAATCATAAGCTCCCAACTTTGTGGCTTTTACGGCAGTTTCAATGGATCCATGCCCAGACATCATGACGACAAGAATGCCTGGGAACTGAGTACGCAGGCGTTTAAGCGTTTCCAATCCATCCATCTCCGGCATCCAAATATCCAAAATCACCAAATCAGGCGCTTCACTACGAATGATCTTAATTCCTTCTACTCCGCTTTTGGCGACAATAACCTGATACCCTTCGTCTTCCAGGATACTGCTCAGCGTATTCAGAATGGCCGGCTCATCATCTACAATACAAATTGTCTCTGCCACGAGTGCTCCTCCATCAAGGATGTCCAAATTCCTTGTTCATCAAAAATGACGTTTCTTTCTATTCCGGAAAGACCTCCCGTTCGGTCATAAACAGGCATCGACCTTACAATGGTAAATCAAACCGAAATAGCGCACCTTGTGGATGATTATTTTCTGCATGGATGACTCCATTGTGATCGGAAATGATCCGATGCACAATTGCGAGTCCTAACCCGGTTCCTGTCCGCTTCTTTGAAAAATAGGGAACAAATAATTTTTTTTGATCTTCTGGATGAATACCGATTCCATCATCAGCGACTCGCACAACCGCTCGATGCCGACGCCAATCGGCTACTGTGGTCACCCAAATTTTTCCTTTGTCATTTATGGCTTGAATGGCATTATCGAATAAATTCACAAACACCCGGCGAATTTGCTCGGCATCACAATTTAAATCCGGCAAGGCTTCATCAAGTTGGAGGATAAATTCCACATCCCGATGCGCCCCGGTATAAAGAGACAGCACTTTTTGAATAATATCATGAAGGGATTGCTTTGACACCTGAGGCAACGGCATACGAGCAAACTTCGAAAACTCATCGACCATTCCCTTCAAGCTCGTGACTTCGTTGATGATCACCCCTGTGGCTTGATCGAATATTTCTTCAAAGTCTGTGGAATTTTCAAAAAATTTCTTGCGCAAACGCTGCGCCGACAACTGAATCGGAGTTAAGGGGTTTTTGATTTCATGGGCAATACGCTGGGCCACTTCCTGCCAGGCAGCAGTTTTTTGAGCTTTGATAAATTCAGTCCGATCTTCGAATACAAACACAAATCCCAAATCATCCCCGGCTTCGTTTTGCATCCTGGAAATACTCAGGCCCAACGTTAAGAGTCGTCCATTCGGTGTTTCCATTTGTCCTTCCATCGACAAACTATCCGTCTGTTCCACAAGCATTTGATCGTAGGCCTTCTGGAATAAAAACAAGCTAAATTGCTTAAAGGCATCATAAACAAGCCGCCCTCTCAATTCCTCTCCTGCCACACCGAGAATTCGCTCTGCTGATGGATTGAATGTGGAGACCAGCCCTGACCTATCAATCGACAAGACCCCTGCGGCAATGGTTTCGACCACGGCTTCGGTGTACGCACGCCGTTGATCGATTTCGACATTCGACTGAAGCAGGGAAAGATTGACTTCTTCTAGGCGGGACTTACTGGTACGCAAATCCGTGGTCATTCGGTTGAATGATTGAACCAAGGTGCCGATTTCATCTGTTGCTTTTACATCAATATTTATATCCAAATTTCCTTTAGCGATAGCTTCAGTTCCCTCAGCCAACCGCTGAATGGGGACGGTAATACCACGCGCAACATAAAAACCAAACCAGGTGGCCCCAAACAGAATCAAGACTGTTACAACCGCGACAAAAAGATACGCACCTCCCTTTATGGGAGTTTTCATGGATTTAACTTGACGATATTCTTCGAATTGCTTAGCTATGGCATCCATTTTCCGCAACAAAGACTCTGGAACATAGGACGACACTACCACCACACCCCGCACTTGGTCACCGCGACTATTTCCCATAATGGGGGCTGCTGCACGAATCAATCGTCCAACAGGAGCTTCTTGTGCCGAAGACTGGGCTCTTCCCCTATCCAAGACCTGTAAAACCAATTGGCCAACGGGAAGACTTAAGACCGCATCAGATAGCTTGGGATCCATTATTCGCGCCAAGGTTTCCATTTTAGGAGAAAAGACCTCCACCCCGGCCAAATGATATTCATGTTGCATGCGCGCTAAAATGGACTTGAGCAATTCCCGGTGCTCAGGCTTTAAAATATCTTCACGGAAGATTTCTTTACTGATGACCCGTGCCGTATCTGAGGCCAGTGCCTCTCGTTCTTCCTGGTACAATTGTGCAACATCTTCTGAATCGCGTAAGACATGCATCACCTGATCGCTAAACCAGACGTCAATCACTTCACTAATGACTCCACTGGCCACCAGCGCCAACAGAACGGTAGGGATAAGGGCAAATCCGATAAAGGCCGCCACTAACTTTGAGCGAAACCCTGACCCCAATAAACGATTGCGTTTTTCAAAAAATGCCCTGATTAAATTCCGAGAGAGTAAGAGCGTCAACGCCACCAACCCCACGCTATCCAAGTAGACCAGAAAGAGCACTAAGGCATAGCTCGGGCTGGGCAAAATGGAATCAGGCAAGAGAGGGCCGCTAAGACCATACCGTGCGTAATACACAGTTAAGGCCAGACACGGCAGCAGCAAAACCAAGACAATCCACACCGGGGCAAAATGGCGCCGCCGTCGGGTAAGAGCGGCTTCCCTGGTATGGGACTTTGAAGTGGTCGATTCAACCGGCGTCGATGGACGAGGAAATTTCTTGGATTCCGGAAGATGCTCAGAAATAAGGTTCACAGGGCGTGCCATTCGAAGATTGGATCAATCCACCTTACGGTACCGTAATTATTATAGAGGGCCGGGAAGATCGCAAGGCACAAGTAGCAAACTAAGGATGATCGCTACCTCTCCAATCCCCAGAGATATCTGCTTAGAAGAAACGATGAAGATCGGGACGAATGAGTGCACTCACTATTACGACTGCACACCAGACGTTGCACTTACATATTTCATCCGCAGCGTATACAACATATCACCGATAACGGATGTTTCTTCAGAGGATAGATTTCCTTTTGTTTTTTCCTCAAGCATCGACAAAATATCAATGATTTCTTTCGCCTGAGGCAAATTGACGGGAGGAGCCGGTGATTGAGGGTCCAGAGATTCACCCATTAACATGAGAGAGGAGGTTCCCAGAGAAAACACAAAGGAAGAGAACGTGAGCGGAGGCATAGGAGGTAAAGATTCAGAAGAAGGAGGGGGAGGTGCGTCTTTTTGTTCTTCCGACGAGACGGATGGTTTGGGGGTCACAGAGACCGCTTCCTCAGAAGTAGATGAACGTCCCCGTTTATCGCGAACGACGAAGCCTTGCTCTTCTTCTTGACTCATCTTTACCACCTCCTTATGAATCAAAAACAGTATCATTATCACGGGGTCTCTATCAAGAATTCAGAGATTACAAGAGGGGTGAAAACGAGTATAATACCGACCAATTACGATCGTATCTCTCTTCAACTGGATCATGCCAAGCCCCACACCCAATCCCCCGTCGACCATTTCCAGCGATGGGGATACCCCATCGAATGTTGTTGACATCATGGCCACCTTGCGGGGACCGGATGGTTGTCCATGGGACCGGGAACAAACACCAGAATCGTTGAAACCCTATCTTTTAGAGGAAGTGTACGAAGTGCTAGAAGCCATTGATGGCAAAGATCCTTTGGCCTTGAAGGAAGAATTAGGCGACTTGTTATTGCAGATTCTCTTTCACAGCCAAATTGCTGCAGAAGAAGGTCTTTTTTCTTATCAAGACGTCAAACAGGAATTAGGTCAAAAACTGATTCGTCGCCACCCACACGTGTTTAAGAAACAACATGACCAGACTCCGACCACATCTCAAGAGGTCTTACGCCAATGGGAACACTTGAAACAAGAGGAAAAAGGAAACAAGCAGGAGACCCATTCCGTATTGGGCACTATTCCTAAAACCTTGCCAGCCCTTCAACGGGCTCTTCAGGTACAAAAACGGGCTTCACATGTCGGCTTCGATTGGAAAACCATCGAACCGGTTCTTCAAAAATTCAAAGAAGAATTGGATGAACTCTTTACCGCCACGACGAAAGCCTCTCAAGGCTCTTCAAGCAATCTCCAACCTACTGTGAGCGTGGAGCCTCAGCATTCAAATATTGAAGAAGAGTTGGGAGACGTTCTATTCTCTCTTGTCAATGTGTCTCGATTTCTTCGAATTAATCCAGAGGAAGCATTACGTCGGTCAACCAACAAATTTATCAAGCGATTTCAATATGTAGAAGACCAAGCCAAGATTCAAGGTCGGCCGGTCAAGGAATTCACCCCAGAAAAACTCGATCAATGGTGGGAGGAAGCGAAAATGGAAGATGCCAACACTTGGCAAACTCTCCCTGCGCCACAGAAGCCTCAACATGAATAATGATGAAGAACAGACAGAAGGACGGCGAGTCGGCGTTCACCCGATCATAGTCGTCTTCGGGGTGATATTTGGACTGTGGCTCTTCATTTCTCTGATTATCCCCAAATCCAAAAATACTCCCACTCATGGGCCAGGGTCGTCACCCAATGCAATCACTCAATTACCGGGAATCATTCCTAGCGAACATATTCCCAGTTTCCGCGTCACCGGAACCGTCAAAGGCATGAACGCCATAACGATATTAGTCCCTTCCGCGACGACAGATAGCCAAATCATTGCATTGCTTCAATCATTCCAAAAGGCCCGGCTGGATCATTCACTTGCAGAACTGCTTCCTGCCACTACCCCAGAAGATAGACTCGGCGCCTTTGCCATTGCCGATATATTTATTTTTTCCGAGGAAAAGTATGCCAATCCAGAGTCAGCAAAATCGCTCAGTCGTGGAGCCCATGCTCCGGGTGAATTTTACCCCAGTTCGATTCCTTATGAAGTCGCCATGGAAAACGTCCGAGGTCATTACGCCATTGACCTCTACAACAAAGCACAACCCGAGCAAGCCTCCATTGGATTTGGAGAAGACGCTACCGGTGTCTACTCCAAACGTTATCAACGTGTCTTTTGATCGTGTTGCAGATAATAATTCAATGCGGGTGGTCGAAAAAAGAAGAAACGAGACCTTGGAGGGTTGATGGTTAAATCCCCACTTGGTCCTTAAGCATTTGCCGTAGAGTGGGCTTTTCCGTTTTCATCCATTGATCCAGCAGCCCAAAGAGGTGAGTCATGGATTCACCGACAAAGGGGCCGATCATCACATCTAACCGTTCGTCTAACTGGCCATCGGTGTCAACAATTTCGAGCTTCTGGTCGGCAATCGCACGTACGAGTAGTTGGTTACACCGAAGTTGTTGCCCTACGGACCCTCCAGAAAACTCTAAAATGGTGTTTTTCAGATAATCCAATTCATGTTCAATAGAGACCTTAATTCGCACTCCTTGAGCTGTAGCCCAATCGGGTCGTTGCACTGAATAATCGTAGGAAAATGCTGGCTCTTGAGGTTCTCGATAAGGACCCATCACATTTAAAACCGTTAAATCAGAGGGCATAGGCAGCAGTCATCTCCTGTCATGATGTTCGGGCAGATGTCGATATGGTCCTACCCATTTGAGATATTTTTTTTGTCTTGGAGGCAATTTGAATCAACCCAGGAGTTTCCGCTCCTTCTAGGGGCCCGCTCCACGCGTTGAGCCCATCTTTCATTAAATATACATGGCCAAAGTCATGACGACTCAAAAAATCGCAAGCCAATCGGCTTCTATCGCCCCCACTACAATACACAATAATTTTCTGGCTTGTGGACGGAATATCAGTTTGAATTTTTCTCTCTAAATCCTCAACCGGAATGAGTTGCGCCCCGGGAATATGTTGTTTCGTATATTCCGAATGGGTACGCACATCCAGCCACAAGACCTGTGACTTTGGGGATCCTACCGAAAAAAACTCCCCTGCCTCTTTGGCAGAAATTTCATGGTACAACCGACCCGTGCGTATTAATCGATCGGAGACGGGTTTTCCTAAAGCCAAAAGCGCGGTTTGAATCCGAAGCGGTTCCATCGTGGCTTCGATTTGCGGCGAAACAGATTTGAGTTTTTGTACGAGATAATACGTTTCTCGCTTAATCTCAGAGACATCCCGGCGTAGTTGCCAAGCTTTCCACAAAGCCATCAGAGCAATTAACAAGCTACACACACTCAGGATGAGTCCCAATCCACTCATGACAACTATGGAATTGTATGAAAGCAATCAATGAACACAAAAACAGGTAACATATACAGCGGGAAATTGGGTTGGTCGGGGCGAGAGGATTTGAACCTCCGACCCCCGCGTCCCGAACGCGGTGCGCTACCGGTCTGCGCTACGCCCCGATCGCTACTGATTCCTTTTTTTGAGATCCAAAGGTTCTACTTTGAACCCATGGGCAGCACCCACGGCCTGGCAAATCAATTGGCCTCTGAACACATTCACGCTTTTTCGCAGCCCGGGGGTCTTCCTGAGGGCCTCTGTGACTCCTCCCTCAGCCAGCTGGACTATAAAAGGTAAGGTGGCATTGGTCAAGGCAAAAGTCGCCGTGTGCGGAACAATCCCAGGAATATTCGATACGCCATAATGGAGCACTCCATCTACATTGACTATCGGCTCAGTATGCGTCGTCGGGCGGGACGTTTCCGCACAACCACCTTGGTCAATCGACACATCGACAATAACTGAACCGGGTTTCATATTCGAGACCATCTCCCGAGTAATCACTCGAGGCGTACGGGCAGCGGGGAGATACACGGCACCGATAACCAGATCGGCTCGGCGCAGACATTCCTGGATCATGGCCTGACTAGATGCCAGAGTCACGATACGACTGTGATAAAAGTCATCCAAATCTCGCAGCTGTCCCAAGTCTACACTTAAAACCGTCACTCTCGCGCCCATTCCAGCGGCAATCCGAATCGCCGCGGCCCCAACCACACCGGATCCAAGCACCACCACTTCCCCTGGCTGCACCCCTGGAACGCCCCCCAACAAGGTTCCCGCTCCTCCTTGGAGTTTTTCCAAAAAGTGGGCCCCAATCTGCACGGACATTCGTCCCGCAATTTCACTCATTGGACGCAGAAGCGGATAATGGCCATGAAGATCCTCTGTCGTTTCATAGGCTAGGGCGGTACATCCACTTTTCAGGAGACGTTCTGTCAAACTTTTTGATGCAGCTAGGTGCAAATAGGTGAACACGACGTGGTCAGACCTCAGAAATTTGCATTCTTCAAGTTGGGGTTCTTTGACTTTGAGAATCAACTCCGCTTCACCAAAGAGCTCCCCTGGAGTTTGAAGAATCACCGCTCCAGCTTGAATATAGGCCTGATCCTGAAACCCACTCCCCTCACCAGCACCTCTTTGCACCAAAACTCGATGACCACGCATGCTAAGTTCTTTGGCACCATTGGGGGTGAGTGCAACACGAAACTCGTGATCTTTGATTTCTCGAGGAACACCAATCACCATAGACATGCTCCTTTACGTCTGATGCTTAAGAAAAGATGGCCCACAATGACCTCAACAATTTAAAGCCAGCCGATGTGATTCCTTGACTCTCTCTGGACAGCTTCCAGAAATCTCAGGTAAGATTGTCCCTATTCTTTGCAAGAATTTCCTGAATTTTATCAACAATCTTGGTCTACTATGAGTAAATTTACCCACCATATTTTTGTGTGTCTCAATGAACGGCCCAAAGGAGACCCTCGTGGAAGCTGTGCCGCTCTGGGGTCGGTTGGATTGCATGCCTTTTTTAAAAAAGAAGTCGAACGTTTAGGATTAAAAGGAATCGTTCGGGCCAATAAGGCTGGATGCTTAGATCAATGTGAATATGGACCGAGCGTGGTGATCTACCCCGAAGGGGTCTGGTACTGGGTGGGAAAAGAAGCCGACGTCACAGAAATAATGGAGCGTCACATTGGTAAGGGAGAAATTGTCGAACGTCTTCTCATGCCCGGAAAAAACGGTACGCTTCCCGTCGTTCACCCTTAGTACCACTTGACGTGCCTTTCTCCACCCGTCAACCACCATCTCAACTTGACTACGTAACTGAGAATCACTTCTTGCAACTCATGTTTACCTGACATTGCGAAACTTCTCATGGGTAATGAGGCGAAATGGAAAGCCAACTTACAAAAGGTGGCCTATCTAAAAACCTTTCCAGGCTGGCTCTCCACTTGGGAACAGGGCATCGGTTCCACGATTGAACAGGTTCTTTCAATTCCTGAACAGGCTTCTCATAAAGTACTACTGCTTTCTCACCACAAATTTATCGTGACACCTGACGCTCATACCGAGCCTCAAATGGTCACAGCGGGCCTCTTAGCCGCTCGGAAACAGTTGGAATCAACGCACCCTGAGGCTTTTCGTGAATATGATCGACTCACCCAGGCAGACCAAGAGGAAGGGCGAAAGGCTCGTTTGGAAAATATTCTCAATGCCATCGACAATAACCTTGAACGCATTCCCGAATTAAAAATCCACATTCGACAGTTGGTCAAACAATGGGATAAGGAAAGTCCTCGCACACCATGAATATGTTAGAAATGTTTTCTGGAGCCCTTTTTGAAGGAGTGAACCCTATGATGGTTAGAAGAGATCATTTATTGAGAAATCCAGACCGTTGTACCCATAATGCTATTTGTGTTCCCATTTGCCCAACCGGAGCCTGGCTTTCCACTCCTCCTTATAAATTCGATTCCTCACGATGCTTGGAATCTTGTCGCCTTTGCTTGGATGCCTGCCCGACTCAAGCTATTTATGGGGTCTTTCGAAAAGGGGAAAAACTTCTGGGCCCTAAACAAGAATAATATCCGTTTCGCTATCCAAATCCATAATTGTTTGCTTCCGTCATTTAAATAATTCGCTTTCGCCAGTATCCCCAATAAGCTGTTCCCACATAACCACACCCTCCCGTCAATCCGGTGGCAGCCACAATATTATATACATCGTGTCGAGCGATTTTGACAGGCTGATCCGGCTCTAACACATTTTGCGAAATCGACAGCGCTTGCAAGGTGCGAATCCCAATCAAAAGTGGCCACATGCAGGCCAACCGCAAACGAATTTCACGTCCAGGAATGGCCATGGTATATCGCCATCCCTGATCCAAATGATCTCGTGCCTCTTGAATTAGTTGCCGAAAGAGGGGCCGAAAGACCTTGGCCGAAGATGGATCAAGCAATTGTTCAGGTGACAAGTGTAGTGGCTCAAGCAGCGTCATGGGGATATAACACCGTCCATTCCTCAAGTCTTGGGATAAATCCCGTAAAATATTCACCATCTGAAGCCCCTTGCCAAATCGAAGGCCTAGGGGAATCATGGTGGATTGATCCCAACTTCGCATACCAGGAATATGAGTACAGGTCATTTTGGTCCAAAACTCACCCACACAACCGGCTACCGCATAGGTGTAATATTCGAAATCTTGTCTCTCCTGTAAGACAGAAAGCGCTTTTCCGTTTCGTTGAGGAAATTGTTGCAGGTCGAATTCCATTCCGCCAATCAAGACCGAAATAACATGCGCAATATGCGCGCGATCAACATGGCCAAAGCCGAGATAAATTCGAAAACATTGTTCGAGTTTTTCTAACAGACGTCTTTCATCAGGGTTGGCTTGTTTGGGTATTACCTGCGCTTGAATCTTCTGAATGAGACTCCAATCAGGGTGCTCGTTGCAAATTTGACGCTTCAATTCCTTTAAACACTCTCCTCGAACCGCATCTTCCAATTCACCAGTATCGGCAATCGTATCGGCGGCACGAGCAAATAAATATGTCAATCCAATTTGAAAACGAACAGCTCGTGGCAAAATGGCAAGGGTGAGATAAAAAGAACGAGACACGCCTTTGAGCACGGCGCCCAACAACATTCGATCGGATTCAGAAAAAGGCATACGGTTAGGGAACGATAAAACGACCTTCCATTCCCTCCTCACGATGGGTGGGAAAAAAAAGCAATTGTTTGTCACAATAAAATGGGTAAATTCCGGGATCAGTCAAGGTCAGATGATGCGTTTGACTTTCCCCGCTAGAAATATCAACTTCTAAAATACGCTTTCCCTGAGGATCGTCTAATAAAAAGTTATGGGGGACTAAAAATGACTGATTCCGTAATATTAATGTCACGGATTTTCCACTGGAAATTTTCACTTCGGAAGGAGTAAAGGCATAACTTTCCATGTCAATAATAATCGCCTGGGGGTCAGCCGTGGGGTTCTCGGAGAGCGTCTCTTGAGTGAATCCCAACTTCACCCCCATCAAGAGCGATAGAAACAGAGCAAGTCCGACACCAAATCGTGTATAATAACTTGCGTGGGCCGTTCTTAGGGGATTGCTTGAATACATAGCCTTATCTTAACGATATTTCGGCAATGGGTCACCTTCTGGATATTCTTGACTCCTTACTTTTTGGTGTTATCTTGAAAAAGACACCATAAATCTAGGGCTCGTTAGGGGTGAGGCGATTGCTGATGGATTTATGCACTTTTTATCTTTTTAAAGGGAACCATTTACACAGTAGGGTACAGGCATTAAGGAGAAATTATCGATGAAAAAACTCAAAGGAATTGGGCTACTCCTCCTTGCAAACATTCTTATTTTTATCACCTTATCGATTTCTTTCACAGTGCTATCGGAATTCGTACTTCCCGCTTTCGGCATTGACCTTCGGGGTTCCGTCGCCCAACAGGATCTACTGTGGGCCTTTGTTATTGGTTTTGGCGGGGCGTTTTTAAGTTTGGCCTTCTCCAAACAAATGGCGCGGGCGTTTATCGACTGCACCCAAATTACCAATCCGCGCACACGGGCCGAAGTGATGGTCTATGAAACCGTGCAAAAGATTTCACAAAAATTGGGAATCTCTATGCCCGAGGTCTGGATCTATGAATCGCCAGACCCTAACGCCTTTGCTACAGGCCCCTCAAAGAATAATTCCATGGTGGCCGTCTCGACCGGTCTAATGAACACACTGAATGAAGGAGAGGTACGGGCTGTGGTCGCCCATGAAATGGGACATGTCTATAACGGGGACATGTTTACAACCACAGTTCTAGCTGGATTGATGAACACCTTTGTTTACTTTATCAGTCGATGGGTCTATCGTAACATGGCGGAACGAAATCAACTTTTAGCTTTTGGCGCCTATATTTTCTTGCAAATCGTGCTTTCTTTCCTGGCGATGATCCCTATCAGTTGGTGGTCCCGTCGTCGTGAGTTTGCTGCCGACCGATTTGCTGCTAATACGGTTGGCAAGGAACACATGATCTCGGCATTGGAAGGCATTGATCGATGGGTTCAACGAACTCAATTCGAATATAGCTCACAGGATGCCTTAGCGACCATGAAAATTTCTGGGCAATCTCGGAGCTTCATGCAACTCTTTGCCACTCACCCACCCATTGAAGATCGGGTCGCGGCTTTACGGCAACTGTAATCACTTCGCTCCAAAATATACTTAGAAAAAGGGACTTGGCTTTATCAAGTCCCTTTTTTTTGCTTCAGAGGTTTCTCGACCTCATCTAAAATTTTTTCACCTCATTTCCTGAAACTTCAACCAAAAGTTCCATCGTCATATTTCAATTGCTTGTCCTTTCTATCTTTATTCGTCTATTCCTTCATTCATATTTTTTAGAAAATAACCATTTTTGGGAATACCTTAACAACTTTTTTATTGATGGAATGACCAAAAACCATTTAATGACAAAAGATATGATGTTAAGTGTCGAAAAAAAATTACGTGCCACAAATTTTGTTTAAATTGACTGTGGTCGGACCTCTCTACTACACCTTTTTCCTTACCTCCTGGATCGCCCAGTTAACGTTCTCTTGTGAATACACCTAGTAATCTCAAGACATTAGGACGCAACAATGAGCCAATTTATTCGAAAGAGACTACACGTTTGGGAAAAATCTAGTTGAGATGAGGAACTGATTGAAAATCTAAGAATATTGGAAAAACTTCAGATAAACCATCTTCTTTCAAAGTTGAAAGAAGAGAGGCAGGAGGCCTGACCAGAGCCACAGGAATACTCAGTTGCCGAAAATGGTGCAAACCATAGGCACAAAGTACAAGGCCTACAGCATTAATGGATTCAATGTTGGAAAAATCTATCACCACCTGATGCTTATAAAGGTTGATGACTCTTTCAGTGGCTTGTTCAAACATTTCACCCAAACCCTGGTCCACTACACCAAACATGCGAACAATAAGAGCATGTGGTACCACTTGAAAACCCCAACGCATCCTCTGCAATTTCTCGTCTGGCATGATGAGAACTTTGTATAAAAAAGGAGCTACCTGAAAAAGCACTCTTCAAACAGCCCACATCTATAAAAGTGAATAATTAGGAATATGTAGTCTCAGCCTAAATACCCCTCCCTCAATATTCAAACCCACCTTTTTGACTATGCTTGTCTAGTTTTTTTGTCAGAATTGAAAACCTTTCGTTAGATTTTCAGTTTTTCAGAATATGGAGAAAGGTGACTAAGAAAAATGGCCAAGGGCCGATTAACCATAATCAACCAACCCTTGGCCACACACAGGAGGATGTGCGTTCATCCTGTAGGCTAATGTATTGTTTATAGCGTTTCTATCCTCAAAAAGAAGTATTTATCTTCATCAGATCTTTTTCCATTTATCACAAAAACCTTCAGGACATGTGAGTTCAGGAACATCAGGTCCACCATGGCAACATCTCTAATAAGCGATTCTCCTTTGGGGATGGCCATAATAATTCTTTAGACTTTCGATTGTAGCCCAACATTAAAAACTTCAAGGATCAAAGCATTCGAGAGGACCGGAAGTTGGCTGCAAACTACTAGTACTAATCGACTGACTTTTTAATAGAGTTACAGGAGTAAAGAATCGATCTGCGTTTGAATGAGAGATTTGGCTTTAAAAATTTCATCCAACCCATTTGGAGGAATACGGAGATGGGCCGTGACTGGAAGCGCACGAAGAGTGGCCTCAGACATGGCAAGAGAATCTAAATGGTAAGCGGCTAAATGTTTAGCCAAACAGGTAAGAGCGGCCCCTTTGGACGGATGTGTAGCTAAATGATAGGCATAGTGTTGATGAAGCCGGATAGCTTCCTTAACTGCCGAGGGAAAACTCCAAGCGACTCCAAGTTGTCTCCCCACCTCAACATAAGACTGTTCCATAAGCACATCCATTGCTGACCAGGAAAGAGGTGCAATGGTCGAAGGACGACAGAGATTAATCGTATGGACCACAAACAGTTTCCCAATACTATGCAATAAGCCACAAAGAAAAGCAGTGTCCTCATTTTCCCCTATCATGTTCCCCAAAGTTTTGGCATAGAAAGCCGTGGCAATAGCATGAGCCCACAGGCCCCTCACCTCCCGTTCATATCCTCGGTCATTAAAGACACCATCTTGTACAGCAAGGGCAAAGGCTAAGCCAGCGACAGAATTGAGCCCTAGCCACGTAATTGCCTGGGATAATGATTCGATTTCCCGATGAGTGGCAAATGCAGCGGAATTGGTCATTTTGAAAATTTTGGCAGTTAACACAGGATCTTGTTCAATAAGATTCTTCAATTGTTTCATCGTCGCTTTAGGGTCGGTCGTAAATGCTAGAACTTTCCTGAGAACTTCTGAAAGAGGCGGCAAATCCAGGTCATTTTTTTCTAAAATCTCTAGAAATGGACGCAACAATTCCAACATTTCTGGGGATTCCAGATCTAGCGGGGGCGTGACAGGCACTCTAGCAGTGGAATTTTCCGGAAGCTCCGAGGCAGAGGAGAGATGAGACTGGAGATGAACGATCGGAATGGTTTGAGCAATTCGCGCGAAGTTCAAAACCTGATCCACATAGCCCTTGGAAACTTGAAGCGAAAGCCCAATATGCTCATCTTTTAAATTTTGATGGGCTACAAGAAGAAGACCAAGCCCCGCACTATTAATGAAAGAAACCTTGACCAAATTCAGTATAATTTCCTTGGGACGGGAACGTTTGGCATGTTCAATACTTGTCTGGAATGTTTGGCGAGCTCGAAAATCAAATCGACCTGAAATCATCAAAATTGTCCGGCCTCGATCGCCATGCTCGGTAATCTCTAGCAAGAAATTTTACCCCCAAGAAACATAAGTAAAAAATTTTGAAGACGATGAAAAGGTTAAATAGGGCTAGGAATCTTTATCGGAATAATGAAAGAAGAACTAAAAATTCTGACATTATTACAGATTAATAGACCAATTAGGCTTTGACACTTTTGTCCGTCTCACAAAAATGTCATACAGCACTTCCCTGAGTTCTTACTTATTTCGCTATGGCAAAACGGTCTATTTTTCAGTTTCCATCTTTCAAATTTCGCAAAGAAATCTGGTAATTCCTTTGGGAAATAATAACTCGGTAATCTTTTTTTGATACAGTGTGTTTAAATGCTCCTGATCCTAAGATGCCTTTGCAAATATTGTGTATGCTGCTTGATTAGATAGGATCCTGCCAACAGAAAAAAACGAGAGTTAGAGTACTGAATACGATGAGAATTCTTGTCATCGAAGATGCTGAGCAATTACGACGGTATGTCACAAAAGGTCTACAAAACGCCGGCTATGCTGTAGATAATGCGGAAGATGGAGAAGAAGGGCTTCGGCTGACTGAAGGTACCCATTACGATGTGATCATACTAGACCTCATGCTGCCTAAAATGGATGGAATGAGCCTGCTTCACCAATTACGAAATCGGGGGAACAAGACACATGTTCTTATTCTGACTGCGAAAACAACCGTTGATGATCGGGTATTCGGTCTCCAACAAGGTGCAGACGATTATTTGATTAAACCCTTTGCACTGGAAGAGTTGCTGGCTCGTGTCCAAGCTCTGATTAGACGAAAGTACGATGTAAAAACCCACCAAATTCACATTGGCGAACTGATCGTTGATACGGTTGGACGAAGGGCATCGCTGAAAGGACATCCGTTAAACTTGCGTCCGCGCGAATATGCTCTGCTGGAATATTTGGCCCTCAGAAAGGGACAAGTCATCTCTCGCCTAGAAATCGAAACTCATGTCTACGGAAGCACTCAAGACGTCTATAGCAATGCTATAGATTCATCCGTCTGCATTCTGAGAAAAAAGCTTAGCAACTTCGACGAAATGTCCTACATTCAAACCCTCCATCGCCAAGGCTATATCCTTGAGGCCTCCACAAATGAAAAGTAAGTCCCTCCGCAAACAACTCATTCTCTCCTTGTGCATCAGCCTTGCGATCATCTGCGTCATTGGAAATTTCGCTGTTTTTTCTTATATCAAACAACTTGACTTACAGGAATTCGACAAGGAACTGATCCATCAAGCGCAAACTCTTATCTCGTTCGCTCAACCCAACAAACAAGAGTTTGGGCTTCAAGAATTTCTTCCGGTCGACAAGACGACTCACTATCAACTGTGGTCCGAGGATGGAAAAATCCTTGTTCACTCCTCTTTATTAATGGAGGAAAAATTACCTTTCTTTGAAACACCTCTTGGAGAAGTGGAAATAAGGGATATTCTTCTCCCAGATGGAAGTCAAGGGAGAATGGCTACCCTTACATTCATTCCAAGATCGAACGAGGGTCAGGGCCCGCAAGAGGCGGAACGTCACATTTCCCACAAGCAGGTTTACCTAGCGTACGCCAAATCCCGAGAAAGTCTCGATCATATATTGAATGTAGAACTTTCGTTTTCGCTGGTGATAGGAGGCTTTCTCATCGCAAGCGCTGCATGCGTCGTGTTTATGTTAGTGAACCGGAGTTTTCGAAAGTTTGAAGATTTTGCAGACCAAATACAGACCATTGAGCTAGGGTCGATTTCCCGACGTTTGAATAAAAACAATCTTCCCTCTGAATTCATCCCAGTTTGTGATCAGTTTAATTCTCTTCTGGACAGGTTGGAAGCCAGCTTCATACGAGAAAAACGTTTCAACGCTAACATTGGTCATGAACTTCGGACTCCAATTGCCGAACTCCGGGTGTTGGCTGAAGTGGGCCTGCAAGAGATTGATAGTTCCTCTACCCACCGGTCATTTCGTCCGTATTTTGAAGATGCCCTTCAACTCGCCACTGGAATGGAACGAATCGTGGAAGTTCTGACCTTATTGAACCAGCTGGGTACCAAGAAAATCCGTCCTACTTTTGATTCATTTTCTCTAGATGTCGTCATTCGGGATTTATGGAAGACCCATGAACCTGAGGCCCAAAACAAGAACATTACCTGTTCATGGCAAATATCTGAACACATTCAGGTTCATTCCGATCGGGCTCTTATGGCGGCATTGTTGGATAACGTTATCCAAAATGCCATCACTCATTCTCCAAACGATGCGATGATTCTTTGTCGGGCATATGCAGAGGGCCTGGTTTGCAAGGTCGAGTTCGTCAATCCTTCCAAAGATTTGTCCTCCCAAGACCTTCCTTTGTTATCGGAACCTTTTTGGCAAAAAGATATGTCTCGCACCAACACAAAACATCTCGGCTTGGGCCTCACGCTCGTTGAAGCTTATTGCAACATCCTATCCATAACCTCGCAGATGTGGTTAGATCAATCAAACCAACTACATACACTGTTCGAGATCCCAAACCTTTCAGGAGAGGACCAACCCCCTGTTGACAATCAACTGCGGTCCAATACTCCAAGTAAGATCAAGCAACCTTCCACTACCTTGAGGTTACTCCTAGGCAGCTTGTTAATCCTTCTTACAGGATGTGTGAGCACCTCGTTGGACTACACCCCGACACTCGATAGCCTGGAACGGAATACTGGATTTCGATCTGGGTTGAAAAACACACCCTATTCGACCGTCATTCCTGAGGGTATTTCACTAGAAGACGGACTAACGCTTGAAGAGGCGATTACCCTCGCTTTGTGGAATAACGCAGCATTTCAGGAAACTCTTTCTGGACTAGGCCTGTCCCATGCCGCTGTCATTCAGGCCCACATGCTGCCTAACCCCACGTTTTGGATCTTATTCCCGATAGGGCCTAAGCAGTTGGAGTTTGCGGCCAGGATTCCATTTGAAGCCCTTTGGTTTATTCCCCAACGCGTGGCAGCTGCACAGCGTGATTTCGAAGAAGCTGCAAAACAATTGGTTCAGCATGGCATCACCCTCGTTCGTGATGTCAAAGTCGCAGCCGCCAATCTATTTCTCGCCGAAAACCGGCTACAACTGACATTACACCAGGCCAAGATCCTACAACAAATTGCTCGGGTTAACCTGGCCAGGGTGCGGGCTGGAGCCATTAGTGAGCTTGAGGCTGCTTCTTCGCGACTTGATGCCTTGGGAGTAGATGAGCAAATCCAACAACTCAAACATGAATTCGAGTTAGCTCAGGAACATTATCGGGTTCTTCTAGGCTTGGGATTGGAGTATGCACCTGTGACATCGACTGCTCCTTCGACCGTACTCAGCACGAATCGTAGTGTTAAAGAGATGTTATCCGATGCCCTCGCCACTCGTCCAGATTTGCGGGCTGCAGAATTGGCGATAGAAGCAGCTGGAGAACGCGCTGGATTAGCTCAAAAAGAAATATTTACAGTTCTTGGAATTTTTGATGTGAACGGTGGTGGTAAAGGTACCGGGAATAGTTTTCAGGCGGGTCCTGGACTGGAAATCATGCTTCCAATATTCAATCAAAACCAAGGCCTGATTGCCTTAACGGAAGCAGGATTTGATCAGGCCATTCGCCGATATATTACCGTTCGGGACCAGATAGTACTCGAAGTTCGTCAATCACACAGTCGCTGGCAGCAAGCCATAGACAGCTTACGTCTCTGGCAAAAAGAAATCCTTCCGGCCCATCATGCTGCAATGATTCAGGCGCAACAAGCTCTCAAAGCTGGTCAAGTTACTCCTCTGGTACCTTTGACGGCTCGACATAAATGGAATGAAGCACGGATTCGTGAGATTGAACTCCTCACGAATCATCAACGTGCCACTGCAGAACTTGAACGGTCCATTGGCCATGTGCTTGATGGGCACCAACAGTCAGATCATTTGATTCAGATAAGTCAGTCATGATGAGAACCTTAATAACACAAATCCTCTCAGATACTTTATGTGACCTTCATCACGACCCTCATCGACTGCATTGGGTTGGGATGATCGTAGGAATGCTTGCTGGGTTAATCCCAGGTTTAGTTCTAGCAGAGACAACAGATTCTGCAAATACTTTGAGTCTAGCCAAGGTTGAAAAAATTGCCAATGAAGCTCATTTTAATACGATTACATTGACGGCTGAAGTCGAACGACGGCTCAATATTCAAACCGTTGCTCTGGCACGTCGAGACATTCTCAAAACCCACCTCTATGGCGGGGAGTTAATTCTCCCATTGACCCAACCGCTTGCAGACACGGCCAAAACATCCTTGGGAGGGAAACAATCTGTCTCTACCATTTTGCCGTTAATGACTCCAGCCGACCAAATTCGAGTTGCCGAAGCGCAGGTGAGTGCAGACGGTGAGGTCAAAACAGCACAAGTACAAGTGGATGCAGCTCACCTTGCCCTGACGCGGGCTCAGCGTCTATATCGCGACCATGCCGGAAGCAGAAAAGATCTCGATGAGGCTCAAGCTCAATTACAACTAACACAAACAAGGCTTGACCAAGCAAAAGCTCGACGTCAGTTGCTAGGCCCCACAATTCTTGCCACTACGCCTCCAGAAAAATTTTGGATACGTGTGCCAGTGTTTGTTGGCGCGCTATCACAGTTGGATCTGAAGCGGTCCGTTCAAGATAGGTCCCCTGACGAATCTTCCAGAACATCCCCGCTTTGTAGCTAACCCGGTTATCGGGCCTCCATCTTCTAACCCCAATGCTGCTACGGTAGATCTCTTTTATCAAATAGATAATCCACAGGTGGACTGGCAACTCGGACAAAAAATCGGAGTCGCCCTTCCATTTAGGGATTCCCAGGAGAGTTTAATAGCACCCTGGTCTGCAGTCGTGATCGATATCTATGGAGGCACGTGGGTGTATGAAAGAACAGAGCCTCACGTGTATGTGCGACGACGAGTGCAAGTACGCTTCCTCCATCAAGATGACGCAATCCTTGCCTCCGGTCCCAAAGAAGGAACGATGGTGGTGGCCAAGGGCGCCGCAGAGCTTTTTGGCATAGAAGTAGGGTTTGGAAACTAGTCCTCTCGCTGAATAATGATGTCATGGCTTATTTCTTCATCGCTACGGTTCCGAGTCCTCACCATTGCGCTAGCCGCAATTTTGTTGACGTATGGTTTCTATACGCTACCCACTATTCCTCTTGATGTATTTCCTGAATTTGCTTCACCCCGAGTCGAAATTCAGGTAGAAGCTCCCGGTCTTTCCACCGAGGAAATCGAAAGTCTCATTACGGTCCCTATCGAACAGGCTCTCACTGGCATTGCATGGTTGGAGACGATTCGCTCGAAAACCGTTCTCGGACTCTCTTCGATTGTACTCATTTTCCCGGAAGGAACCGATCTCATACGAGTCCGCCCTCTAGTCCAAGAACGATTAGCCCTGGTCGCTGGAAATCTTCCGGCTGTAGCCCGTCCACCGGTGATCTTGTCACCACTCTCTTCCACCAGCCGAGCTCTAAAAATTGGGCTCTCATCAAAAACATTGTCTCCAATCGAATTGACAGACCTTGCTCTGTGGAAGATTCGACCCCGTCTCATGGCTATTCCAGGTGTCGCCAATGTGGCCATTTGGGGGCAGCGGGATGGACAGTATCAGGTGCTGGTTGACCCACGTCGGTTACATGCCCATGGGGTGAGTCTTGATAAAGTGGTCCAAGCCACTCAGGACGCGACTGTGGTGACGGGAGGAGGATTTGTTGAAACCCCAAACCAACGTTTAGCAGTTACCCACCTTTCTCCGGTGATCACCCCTGAAGATCTTGCGCAAACCATCGTGCAATTTAAGAACAATGTGCCGGTTCGATTAGGCGATGTGACTCAGGTGGTACTCAGCCATCCACCTCCTATTGGTGACGCCATCATCAATGATGCCCCCGGTCTTCTCTTGATCGTGGAAAAGCAGCCCTGGGGGAATACATTAGAAGTCACTCGCAATGTGGAAGACGTCCTGGAATCAATGAGACCAGGGCTAACGGACGTGGAAATTGACTCCACAATATTTCGGCCAGCCACATTTATTGAGACGTCGCTTCTCAATCTCAAACACGCCTTGTTACTGGGGTGTCTTCTTATTGTCATTATCCTTGTCGCCTTTCTGTACGATTGGCGAAGCGCGATCATCAGCCTTTGGAGCATTCCCCTCTCACTTGTTGCTGCAACTCTTGTCCTGCATTTTCGCGGCGGGACCATTAATACAATGGTTCTGGCGGGCCTCGTGATCGCTATTGGTGAGGTCGTCGATGACGCGATTATTGATGTGGAAAACATCATGCGCCGCCTTCGGCTCAATCGAGAATCGGCGAACCCCGCCTCAGCATTTCAGGTGGTCCTGAATGCTTCTCTGGAAGTGCGCAGCGCAGTCGTTTTTGCCAGTTTAATTGTCGTGCTGGTCTTTTTGCCGGTGTTCTTTCTTCCGGGATTAACCGGAACCTTCTTTCGACCGTTAGCATTATCCTATGTGTTAGCTATCATGGCCTCGCTATTCGTGGCGCTAACCGTCACACCCGCTCTGTGTTTCCTTTTGCTCCCACAGGCTCCGATTCGCCGCCGTGATGCTCCTTTGGTCAGATTTCTAAAAAAATTCTATCGTTCGACTCTCCCTCGTCTCATAATCCGGCCCAGGTTGGCAATCGCCATACTCATAACCTCTTTTTCCATAATCGGACTAGCTTTGCCCTTTCTTGGCGAAGAGTTCCTACCAAACTTTAAAGAAAGAGACTTTTTAATGCATTGGGTGGGGAAGCCAGGCACCTCTCTGGAGGCCATGCAACGAACAACGCTTCAAGTCAGCCAGGAATTGCGATCGATTCCCGGTGTGAGAAACTTCGGTTCGCATATTGGGCGCGCAGAGGTGGCCGACGAAGTGGTCGGTCCCAACTTTACGGAACTATGGATAAGCCTCGACCCAGAAGTGGACTATGAGTCCACAGTCACAAAAATTCAGGAGGTAGTGAACGGCTATCCAGGGCTTTACCGTGATGTGCTGACCTATTTAAAAGAACGCATTAAGGAAGTCCTGACAGGTGCGAGTGCCAGCATCGTTGTCAGAATTTATGGCCCTGACTTGCGTACACTGCGCCAAAAGGCTCATGAGGTTCGATCCGCACTGCGAGATATTGAGGGGATCATTGACTTAAACATTGAATCACAAGTTTCGGTACCGCACATTCAAATCCGGCTACGTCAAGATGTGGCGGCCAATTTAGGTTTGGCTCTTGGTCAGGTCCGCTCTTCTGTAACCACACTCGTCAAAGGCTACAAGGCCGGGGAGATCTATCGAAATCAAAAGCCCTATTCCGTGGCTGTTTGGGGTGAACAAAAACTTCGTACAGATGTGCAGGCCTTACGACAGTTACCACTCGAAACTCCAGGAGGAACATTGGTTGCCCTCAAGGACATCGCCGACATTGAGATCGTCCCGACTCCCAATGAAATTATGCGTGAAGCGGCATCGCGTCGGATTGATATCACGTGCAATGTGGCTGGGCGAGACCTGGGAAGCGTGGCCCGGGAAATCGAAACGCGAGTGGGAGAAATTCACTTTGACCGTGAATATCATCCCGAAATCTTAGGTGAATACGCCGCCCGGCAAGAATCACGCAATCAGTTGTATGGCTTAGCAGCCTTTGCCGTCATTGGAATTCTTATATTGCTTCACGTGGATTTCGGCGCCATAAGGTTGGTCTTTCTGGTGGCGTTAACCCTTCCATTCGCTTTAATCGGGGGTGTCGTCGCAGCCTTCCTCAATGGAGGAGTACTTTCATTAGGCTCTCTTGTGGGTTTTGTAACAGTGTTGGGTATCGCCGCTCGAAATGGCATCATGCTGATTAGTCATTATCGACATCTTGAAACTCAGGAACAAGAACAATTCGGAATCAACCTTGTGCTACGAGGATCCGAGGAGAGACTTGCTCCGATTTTAATGACGGCTTCGACTGCGGCTCTCGCGCTATTGCCTTTAGTTATAGCTGGGAACCAACCGGGGCACGAAATTGAACACCCCATGGCGGTCGTGATTCTTGGCGGTTTGGTTACGTCAACACTGTTAAATCTATTTCTTTTACCCTCTTTGTACGCCGCATTCGGAAAAGAAAAGGGCTAATCGCACTCACCCACAAAATCTTCCTATACCCTTAAAAACTTTCCCTGCAAGCTTTTACAATCGACAACGAGGGAAACGACCATTGACCATCAGAGCCCTGACAAAAGCTTCCGCAAACGGCCATGGATGATCTGATGAGTTTCAGGCAAAAAGCTCTCAACGCTTTAAACTGAATGGCCTGCATTCTCCGTCCAAAATCCCGCTGGGACAAAGCTGGGCATGTACAGAGGACAGGCCAACGTCATCTACTATAGAAGCCCCTTAGTTGAGGGGCTGTGGGCTTGTTCACCTCTGCTAGAGATGGGTTCGTGTGGCTCTGCCCTGCAATCGTATGTGTTGCAAAAGGAGATGGAGAAAATCGTCGCAGAGACGGATACTGTTTGCGGAGGCCATAAAAGGCATTTGGAACCGGAACAAAAACTGGATAGCGAAACTACGGAAGGACGAAAATATTGAGTACGTTTGCAAAATTGTTGGAGCGGGCGATGGGATTTGAACCCACGACAACTTGCTTGGGAAGCAAGGACTCTACCACTGAGCTACGCCCGCTCATCATGATTAGAACTGGCATTCTAGGTACGCTTTGAAAGTTAGTCAAGGAGAGGCCTTACTAATAAAAGTCTCAATGTTACTCCCCGGCCATTTCGACGATGGCAAACTTACGTTTGCCAATTTTCAAAGAAATTTTCTTTTTTGGCCTGAAGTGAAACACACTGTTAACGTCCCCCAATTTCTCCCCATCGACTTGAATGGCTTTTTGCGAAATCAGGCGTCTTGCTTCACCCTTACTGGGAACCAATCCGGTTTTCATAATGATATCGACCAGAGACAATGAACAATCGCTTGGATCGCTAAAGTCATCATTATGTAGCAGGATATGCGCGTCGGGCTCATCCGGGAAGTCTCGTTTTTGAAAACGTTGCTGAAAATCTGCTTTGGCTTCGTTGGCGCCAGCCTCTCCATGGTATTGCCGAACGATCATTTCCGCCAACGCTTTTTTGGCTTCCATCGGGTGCTGAGATTTCACCATGTCCAAATTCGTGGCGGTCAACAATTCGTAATACCGGATCATCAGGTCATCACTAATGGACATCAATTTCCCGAACATATCTGTTGGCCGATCTTCTAACGCAATGACATTCCCAAAACTTTTGCTCATCTTGCGTACCCCATCGGTGCCTTCAAGTAACGGCATGGTCAACACGACTTGCGGCTTTTGACCATAGGCCCGTTGTAAATCCCGTCCCACCAACAAGTTAAACTTTTGATCGGTTCCCCCCAATTCTACATCTGCTTCCAACGCCACGGAGTCATAACCTTGAACCAGCGGATACAGAAACTCATGAACACTAATGGGCTTTTGATCTCGATAACGTTTCGAAAAATCATCCCGCTCTAACATCCGCGCCACACTATAATGAGAACAGATGTCCACCAGGGTTTCCGTCGGCATCGCACTCATCCAGCGACTGTTAAATTCAATACGCGTCTTGGCAGGATCGAGGGTTTTAAAAATTTGTTGCTCGTAAGTTTTCGCGTTGGCTAGAACCTGCTCCTTCGTTAAGGCCTTGCGCGTCTCCGAGACCCCGCTCGGATCTCCGATCATTCCTGTAAAATCCCCGATCAAAAAAATGACTTGGTGCCCCAAATCCTGGAAGTGCTTGAGCTTTTGAATGAGGACCGTGTGTCCTAAATGAAGATCGGGGGCTGTTGGATCGAACCCGGCTTTAATATTTAACGGGCGGTTCGTTTTCAACGAATCAGCCAGCTTGTCTCGAAGCTCCTCGAGCTGAATCACTTCAACCGTTCCCCGAAGAATCAGCTCAAATTGTCGATCAAGTTCTAAGTTGGCCATGATAACGTTGCTTGAATTGATTGTGTTAACTCATTTGGTTTGTCTTCGCGACTTTCACCAATGGCATCAGCCGTTTCATGCGTTTTTCACCAATACCGGAGACTTTCAATAAATCATTGACCTCTTGAAAACCCCCATGAAGAGTTCGATAGGCTACAATACGGTCTGCGAGTTTGACTCCTATTCCTGGAAGAGATTGCAGTTCCGTCCGGGAACCACTATTCAAATCAACCAACAAGGATGAATGAGAAACCTGCAGACCAGAGTCTGCCATGACTCCGGAAGACTTGCCCGAACCATCAGAGCCGGATACGCGTACAGGCGGAGTTTCTGCATGAGGAAGTTGCTGGATTGGATCCAACTGATGGACGATTAGAGGCAACAGAGAAGAATCACGATGAGAGTTATGGGGTAGAGGCCAACCGGCCCACCATACTGCAAGGGCCCCCAGGCCCAAGACACCGCACTTTAACAGCAGTGATCGGCCCCATGCTCCCTCTTCTAAAAAATCTACAAGTTTTTGCCGCATGCCTTTTATTCTGAACTTTACTTCCCAATAACAGATTATGTTCGTGCGGGGGCTTGGTGAATGGCCAACCCATTCAGACCTTCCGCAGCTTCCATCATTCCTTCCGCTAGCGTCGGATGGGCGTGAATCATCTCGGCCACTTCCGGTAGGGATAGCCCGCTTTGCATCGCCAAGGCCCCTTCATGAATAAGATCGGCGGCATGTGCTCCGATAATATGCACTCCGAGAATTTTTTGTGATTGTTCATCAGCAATGATTTTAAATTGCCCGGTGGTTTCTCCAACCGCTTGGGCTTTACCCAAACCTCCATATCGAAACCGCCCAATGGCAACGGGACACCCTTTATCTTTGGCTTCTTGCTCGGTCAAACCCACTCGTCCGATTTCGGGAAGGGTAAAAATACCTGCAGGGATCACGTCATAATTGATGGCTTGCGGTGTTCCCATTATGTGAGAGACTGCCACTTTTCCTTGAGCAGAGGCAACGTGGGCCAACATTGATTTCCCTGTCACATCGCCAATGGCATACACACCAGGTACGGAGGTTTCCATATGTTCATTGACTTGAATTTCTTCTCGCTTTCCAGTTTGAATCCCGATCGCCTCTAACCCCAGCCCATGAGAATTCATCCGACGGCCAACAGAAATCAACATTTTATCTGCTACAACAGATTGTCCCGAACTTAATGTCGCCTGGATTCCCTCCGCAGTGGATTGCCATTTTTCAATGGTCGCCTTAAGACATAATTGCACTTTTCGTTTTTTTAATTCCCGCATCAGGATAGCCACGGTATCTTCGTCTTCCATTGGCAGCACGGTTGGCATCATTTCCACCAGGGTGACCTGACTCCCCAGTCCACTGAATAAACAGGCAAACTCGCAACCCTCAACGCCTCCTCCAACAATCAGTAACCGCTGAGGAACCTCCATCAGATCCAAAGCCTCCTTACTGGAGATGACCGATTGCCCATCAATCGGAAACTGAGGCAATTGAGGCCAAGAGGAGCCAGTGGCGAGCACGATGGCATCAGCATCCATGAGGGTGGTTTTGCCATCAGCGTGAACAACCCGCACCTGTCTATCGGTCACCAACTCCCCCCACCCGGCCACATGAGAAATTTTCCATTGTTTAAATAAGGTATTGATGCCTTTA
Organism: Nitrospirales bacterium; assembly: GCA_965223185.1. GTDB lineage: Bacteria > Nitrospirota > Nitrospiria > Nitrospirales > UBA8639 > Nitrospira_E. The sequence continues at coordinate 3,435,056 of OZ244988.1, forward strand.
ACCAACGATTGGACCACTTCATTTTTTCGGGAAATCATCCGCTTCAAATCCAATCTCATAGGCCCCTCAAACGTTAATCCCCAAGCCACCGCTTGCCGGGCTCGTTCACCCAAATCCACGAGATTCAACAGGGTTTTACTAGGAATACATCCCCAATTCAGGCACACCCCTCCCACGGCTTGTTCTTCGACAATCGTAACCTGTGCTCCTAACTGAGCCGCCCGAATAGCTGCGACATACCCACCGGGCCCGGCACCAATAATGATGAGGCGTCTGTGTGAAGACATTATTCCTGGGAGGTCAAAAAAGCTTCATATTGTTCTGCAGTCATCAGAGCCTCAACCTCAGAGGGATTTGCCAGTTCCAACACGGCAATCCACCCACGTCCGTAGGGGTCCTGATTAAGTAATTCCGGATGATCTTCTAACTCTTGATTAATTTGCACCACTGACCCCGTGACCGGCGAATAAATGGTTGACGTGGCCTTTGTGGATTCCACTTCCCCCAGCTCGTCCTCCGCAGCCAGCTTAGATCCGACTTCAGGGAGGTCAATGAACACCACATCACCCAACGCATCTTGAGCAAAATTACTGATCCCCAATGTGGCCCGATTCCCCTCTACTCGAATCCATTCGTGTTCTTTGTGATAACGCAAATCCTGCGGTTCCATCCCTACCCCCTTTGTCTCAAACTCCTGTGATTACCATTTCGATTTTCACTCCGGTGTTCCCTGTGCCTGACCAGGAAGCTTACGACATTGGCCATGGCGACATCAGGCCTCAGGCCGTCATGTCAGTTGATTGAAAAATAATGTTGACGATTAAGAAAATGCTCGAAGATCGTGAACCACGCCAATGCCAGAAGGAAAATCCTGCAAAGGTGAACTCTCAGTTGCCGCCGTTTGAGGGACAAGCCGCTGACCGCTCTGTGCCGGCATACTGACCCACACGCGCCTTGGATTGTCCACTACCGGAAGCAATCGATCAAGGACCGCTTTCGTTGAGATCCGTCGCAATTTCTCAAGCACCGCTTTCTCGGTAAACGTGGAACGACGATCAATCTCAGGCCGCACAAAGAAAAACGAGAACGAGCGTCCCGCCGCATCCATCGCGTCCTCCGCATAGTTAACCAGCGCCGCGACCGGGTCCGTTAAGCCATGCGGATGCAGCTCCAAGCCCAATTGCACAGCAGGATACCGTGACCGCAATCGATCAACCACCGATTCCACAATGGTTAATCGTTCACGAGCCTTCCAACCGGCCCATCGCCAAAACAGAGCATCAGGAGACCTGGAATCCTTTTCAGTCGTAGATCCCCTCTGGCCTTTAGCCGCCCCTAAAGGATCAAATCCTTGGTGAAAAATCTTCGGTGGGTCAAAGGTTACTCCAAATTGTTTTTCAAAACGCTGCACTCCATAACGTGTTACACCATCAAAAATCCCCAGGGGATGATCATTCAGAAAGACTAAACCGTCAACCCTTTCATGGCAAAGCTTAGCCAAAAAGCGGGTAAGATATTCCTGATAGGCTGGATGAAAAAGATCAAACCATTGAGTTGCGGAGGTGCTTGAAGTGTCTACTTGAAACATTTGATCATGCCAAGCCTCCCGGTCGACAGGAGCCCAAATACCCAGACAACGCAAATCGACACCAACATACAAAAATAATCCAGCACGGTGACTGCGTTGTGCATACTCACGCAAGACCATCAAGAGTCGCTCAACATCTGAACTTTTCTCAGAATTTGCCGAGGCCGAAAGATGAAAATCCGTTTTCTGACAGCCAAGATCTATCAACAAGGAGGTCACGCCATCCTGCTTCATCTTCGCTATGCCTTGCTCAAAACCTTCGGCACCCGGCAGTTGATTCAACGCAAATCGAATGGCTTGCGTCGGCTGTGGCGGGGCATCCCGTTGTTCAAGGAACCCTTGAATTTCTTGAAGACGGTCGGCAGACCTGGATTGATATCGTTGACCAATTGGCGCCGAAGCCAAATAACGGTACTCTTGTTGGGCCGCATTCAAATCCCCGACTTTTTCATACGATTGCCCTAACCACCAATGGCCTTCTTCGACGAGGGAGCCTTGGGGTTGGAGAGCGACCAACCGTGTTAACTCCCTAATAGCCTGCTGAAAATTTCCTGTCTCAAAATGTTGTTGCGCATTTTGTAAAAGTTTTTCGTGAATTTGCCCAACACTTTCCGGTTGTGGAATGGCAGGCAATGGTTCCGATGATTCTGGATGAGATTCTACAACCGGCGGCAGACCAATTGGCCGAGATGGATCATGCGCGGGCCTGTTGCGACCGCAAGCTGCCAACACAGTCAGGCACATCAGACAGACGAGTGCTGCTGATAGAAGATTTTTACTGATGAAAGCCGACCTACCCATGTGTTTTCGATCTAACTCTTAGGCGAGTTCTGCCTCCGGGAAAAAATACCGAATTTCAATGGCTGCATTCTCCACGGAGTCGGACCCATGTACGGCGTTGGCTTCAATGGAAGCCCCATGTATGGCTCGAATCGTTCCTGCATCGGCCTTTTGGGGATCGGTGGCCCCCATGAGATCTCGATTTTTCTTCACGGCATCGTGCCCTTCTAAGACCAACACCACAACAGGGCCTGAACACATATAGGTCGTCAAATCATTAAAGAATGGACGTTCCCGGTGCACGGCGTAAAACCCCTCGGCACAGGCTTTGGATAGTCGCATCATGCGCATGCCGACGGGATACAAGCCTGCTTCTTCATACCGACGGGTAATATCCCCAATCGCATGTTTGGCTACCGCATCAGGTTTAATAATTGCTAACGTTCGCTCCGCCATACAAATCCATCCTTTCCGAATAAAAATATGAGTGGGTAAGAAACCGCCATTTTACGGCGCATTCAGTAAACTTGCAATCAGAAAGCCAGATAAAAATTCCTGAAAAAACAGAAGGTTAGTGCGAAAGCACCAAAGGCCTTGTGGGAAACGCGCCACATGGGAAAATGGCCAAGATACAAAGCGCCTAAGAGTTTATATCCATGGCCCATTATCAGACATTCCATTCGCGCAGAAGATGAGGACTATACCGCAAAAAAATTCAAGGACAGCAAAGATGAAGGAGGGAGCAAGATTTCTTCTCTGCCTTTTTCACGACTGACTTTTTACATTTTTTGTCAATCTTCAGCACATGCCTCTGGAGGTCGCGTATCCCGGCCGGCTCCTTTGGAAAAAACGATTCGAGTGACCTGCTTCACGTTGGCACAGAGATCACCCAAACCCGGAGCGACCAATCGAAATGGACCACCACGATCAATAGGAAAGAGTTCTCCATCTTGTTCATAGACAAGAATTCCGAATTTTTTTGCCTGCTCAATGGTAAGGCAAGCCGAATACTGCCCATCTTGAGAATAAAAAGTCACATGCCCGACACCAACGTGAAGGGTCGCAACATCAAGAATTCCTTGAAATTGAACTCCTTTTCCATACATACCAGGCATCACCGTTCCGATATCGGCAATTTGATAATCTTGGGGTAATTGCCCTAAATGCCGGTGTGAAAATCGCAAGGGTTGTTGGACTGCACCCTCTACGATCAATACCGGCTCATCGGTACATTCTGGCACGGCCATCCCTTTAATGAGGGCGGTAAGCATTTCATTCATAGGAGTTGGCACGCCGAATTCTTTTCCTTTTTGAACAATGTATCCATTCAAATCATCTATTTCAGTGGGGCGCCGGGACCTCCAATCATCATACATAGACGTATGAATATCACGCAGTTCTTGCGACCACTTCACGACTTTTTCCGACATGTCTCCATCCAACGGCACCCGATGGGCTGCCATGGCCACGGCAGCCACTTCACGCACAATCGTCGCGATGACCGGCTGCAACTCCGGCGCATCCAAGGCTTTGGCCACATGGTCATTCAAAATCACCGTTAGAGGATTAAACACACAATTCCAGCACATTTTCTCCCATTTCGCCTTTCGGATATCGTCGGTCAGAAAGCACCGTATTCCGGACTTTTGAAATAATGCTTGAATCTTCAACAACCGTGGTGTCTCGAGTCCCATGAGTTCCCCGATGGTGACCATACCTTTTTTAAAATGATCTATAACGCCCGGTTCAGCGATCTTAGAATAAATCATGGCCACCCCCCCGACAATGCGTTCCCGCCCAAATCGCATCTTTAATGTATCTTCAATGGTGACCCCGTTTTGTAAGGTCAGGATGGTCGTCTCAGGCTTTAAAACAGGTTCGATCTGATCCATTACCTCATTGAGGTTATATGCCTTTACCCCTAAAATAATCAGATCCGGTTGCGGTAATTGTTTTGGGCTTGTTGCCGACGGCGGATGAACTGTAAAGGATTCCCCAATCGTGCTCCTGATCGTCAGGCCATTCTTTGCAATCGCACTTTGGGTATCGGGCCTTAGTAAAAACGAGACATTCGGATCTTTTCGTGCCAAATGTGCTCCGAAATACCCTCCAACGGACCCTGCCCCAACCATCATAATCTGATTCATTGAAACTCCTTGTGTCTCGGTAATTTTTCCCAACGGGCTCCAGTATACCCAAACAAAAACTCAGGCACTATCTACTCAGCACTTGTCTTCACATCATTAATAACACCATAGATGATACCGACAAGAAGGTGTATCGACCACTACTTCGTTTCTTACATCACGTCAGTCGTCGTTGAATGTCCTCGACCTCATCGCCAAGTACCGAACGATGTCTTCTAAAGGGCCATCAGGCTTTAAGCCATACAACCATTCATGGGTGGCCAGCTATAGCACTTGGAACCGTCTTCCTGCTGCTTGGCTTTCCCGTTGTTGCCATTGGACTACGATGGCTTGAGCCTCCGCAATCCTCCATTCATGCACCATTATGGGTCATTGGCCTTTGTGGCGGACTTTTTGTAGCTTGTGGAATCTGGCTGACGATACACGGACTTCAAGGTTTACACAGACAATGGAATGTCTCCAATGGCAAACAACAACTTCCCGACAGTCCCTGGCTCTGGGATTATCCCTGGCAGGCCTCAGGAATTACTGACCAAGCCTTCCAGGAAGTTCTCAACAGTCTGATTGCCGGAGCGGTGTTTGCGGCCTTTCTCGCCCCCTTTAATTGGGTTGCCTTTGTTTCGAAATCCGGCGGGTTGTTTTGGCAGATTTTAGTAGGATTTTTTGATGTCATTATCATCATGGGTGTTGGAAGCTACCTCATCAAAAAAATTGGACAATTTTTTACATTTGGCAACGGTAGAATCCGCTTTTCAGATTTCCCCTTTTTCCTCGGCCAGACCATGCAGCTCACTATTGAACGATTGCCCTCCGATCTCACCACCATTCAACTCAATTTGCGCTGTATCGAAGAAGCGTATGAAATCCGGAAAAGGCAAGGCGGCCGAAAACGAGAATCAGTGGTTGTCTGCTATCAGATCTATCACGACAGTCAAACCATTCGCGGGGAACTGGTCAACGAGACCGGAAAACTACGATGCTTCTGGAACCTCCCCGATGCCAAACACCTCACAAGCACTCCAAGCGAACGCCCCGCGACATTCTGGGAGCTTGAAGTTGAAGGGGATCGGCCTGGGTTGAATTATCACAGCCGATTTCTTCTCCCTATATATGCGCAGACCTGAAGCAACCCTTTTCAGGCCGTTTTGAGGCAAAAACATTCTTGAGAACCAACCTGGTCCCCAAAAGAGAATTCTCAATTATCTAGGGAGTATGGGGGAAGAAAACTAGTCTGAAGTCAGGTGTTTCACTGAGACTATTTGCGCATCAAGATATAACTCTAATCCGGCTCCTTCCTCTTGATGATCAAAGCCTTGATTGAGATTGGCTCCAATGGCTGTCAATTGGAGGTACTTTCCCCAATTACTGACTTGCTCGGGGATCGTTACGGTCTCGGTCACGGACATAAGAGAATCATCCTTCCCATCTTCTCCTAACTGCGAGTCAGCTGAATCTCGATCCACAAATGTAAAAAGCAGCTTGACGACGACCTTCTCATGAGAAGGATTATTCCATTGTGTCCATACTTCAAAGGTTTTCAGATCATTGTTATGAAACCGACCAATATTGCTTAATCCAAGATGGAGAGGAAACGCTTGTCGGTTCAAAAAGGTCGGGTTGGCCAACAACTCAGTAGGGCAGAAAAAACAAAAAACAAACACGAAGAAAAAAAGCCATCGACACATCGACAATCGGGGCCGCACGAGAATTCCTCCATTTTAGGATGTCTTGCTGTACGAATTCTCTTCTTTCGGCCACTTTGGAAAATTCCTTGCTTGATTTCCTCTAGGATCTCTCTAACGATGAACAAGTACACATAACCAACAATGTATTGCGAAAGAGCTTGATTAAGGACTAGAAAACTGATAACGGACCTCTAGCATATGTAAGTCTACCCCTCGATTTTTTCCATAGATCGTGGCATCGGACATATGATGAAAACGATACCCCGCCATCACATTCCAGGGAAAATGAAAAAGTAATCCCCCATGCGCAATAAATTGAAAGGGACCGCCGACATTCTGACCGGGAAACCTCCATTTACTCAGCATAGCGCCACCCATACCGAAATCGGCCGTTGTATGCCATCGTTCTTTGGTCACAGCAATTCCTCCAGTGATCGTACCGATAAATCCCGTGGCACCATCACCCCGTAAGGCACCACCTGTGGTTGTCAGTTGATACCGGGCATTCCATTCCCACGGAAAAGCCCACTTTCCCGGAAAACCCAGCGTTCCCACCACATCAAATTGCTCAAAGTCTACTTTTTCTCCCGGTGGCAATCCCGCATCTTTAAAATTAACTGCACCACGAATTCCGACAGACGTCCATTCAAATTTTTCTGCCCAAATTTTCTCCGGAAGTATCATGAAGACAGAAAGCACTATTGATATGAATGGAAATACTAATCTGGCCATAACAATCCACCCGTACATTCCCAATGCTTGGCGTGAAAATGAGAGACGGACCCAATTCTCCCAAGTAACAAAGGAATAGGTTTAACAGAGAAAAAGCTAGAAATTTCCGCTTTTCCTCAATTATTTTACATTAAGGAACAATCTTTCTGAAGATAGGTCAAGACAGTAGTCTTCAGCGGGGAGGAGATATTACACAGATGTGGGAAAAGAAAGACGAAGGAGATGTGAAGATTTTTTAAACACCCTACAGCACACAGGGAAACATCACCTTAAAAGGATTACACTCCGTAAACTCAGTAAACCACATGATCGATCCTATATTTTTTAACAGTTTGAAATACCAAGTCTTACTCTTTCCAATTAAAGCCCGTGGCAGCGGCCAAAGAACGGGGGGTTTGGAGCCCTGTGAGCCGCCGTTCGCCAATAATCCATGTCGGATAACTCTTAATTTTCGCCTCGACACAGGCTTGAGTGAGCGCACTGCCTCGACCTCCAGAGCTGCATTCAATATAGGGCAACCGTTTGGCTGAGGCTTCAAAGACCGCTTTCTGTTCTTGGCAGCGAGGACACCAATATGCCCCATAAAATTTCACACCCTTATCGGCCAGATGAATAGCAAGAGCTTGTAATTGGGGGTCTTCTGGACCAGCCGCGGCATTAAACACTCCGCTATAGTGAAGGTGCAAACCGGCAACCAGCAAAACTGCAAGGACAGATGCTTCCTTGAACAAAACATTCCAATTAGAAGGGCGTCGCACCAGAGTCAAAACCATTATTGCAGTCAGTATGGCAAAAGAAGCGAGACAATATGGGCAGGTTGCTTCAATCTCCACCACCGATACAACAGTCAAATACGCACTAATGGCAAATCCGCAAACAGCCAAAAAAACCACCAATGTCCAACTGCCAGGTTTTCGTCTAGCACGCCAAACACCGTAAGCAAGAACCACATACGTCAGCCATCCCCAAAACGCCATCGGGAGACCAAGCAAGGTCGACCACCGACTCGCTTGCACCAAGTCACAACCCGACCCTTCGCCGCAAAATGCCGGGTGAACCGTAAACCATGCCACATAACTCAGATACCCGGTTAAGAGTATCCCCATCACTGCCAATACAAGCACACCGTTGTCCAAAGCGGTTGTGGCCTTCGCACGACCTGCAGCAGCTAAAACAGCATCACGTGCCTCCGAGTCAGCCCTTTCTGGTTGTCGTCGTTTACTGCGCTTACCCAAGATTGTCCTCCTCAACACAAACACTGAACCATCTGGATCAAAAAAAGAATCCAGGATTCTCGGACAGACATATCAAATTCTCAAAAGAGAATGCAATCACACTCTACGTCAAGACCGGCGACGAAAAGCATGATACTATAGGAACCAAAAATTAGAGGGAGATTTTGTACGACCAACTGGCTTGACGCTTGATCATGCACTACCCGCTGAACATTGTCGCTGGAGAAAACATTCCCTATCTGGAAGACGCGTTCGAAGACTTGGGAAATCTAACAATTCTTCCAGGCCGCTCGATTACATCGGCGCATTTACAAAACGCACAGGCCTTATTAATTCGGTCCATCACTCAAGTGGCCGCGGGGCTATTACAAGGCACGCCAATCAAATTTGTCGGATCAGCTTCCGCAGGCACGGATCACCTGGATATCGATTACCTGCAATCTCAAAATATTACCTTTACTTCGGCTTCTGGATCGAATGCCAATTCCGTAGCCGAATACGTCATGGCCGCATTACTGTTTCTTGGCAACAAACTCGATCTATCTCTCAAAGGGAAGACTATAGGGATTGTCGGCGTCGGGAATATCGGGAAATTGGTCAAACAAAAAGCCGAAGCCCTTCACATGTATCCGCTTCTTCATGATCCACCTTTAGCGGATTCAGGACAAATCATTTCCCATTCTTTAGAAGAAACCTTGAGCTGTGATGTCGTCACATTCCATACGCCGTTGACGTATGAAGGCCCTTACCCAACCTATCATTTGCTCAATGAACACACGGTGAATTGGCTAAAGCCATCCACCATTTTCATTAATGCGGCACGCGGAGAGGTGGTCAATACGTCTGTTTTGTTAGACGCCATCATCCACCAAAAGATTGGCCCTACGGTTATCGACGTATGGGAACATGAACCAGCTATCGATTGGGATCTCTTTCAAAACGTGACCTTGGGAACCCCTCATATTGCCGGACATTCACTTGAAGGCAAAGCCAATGGCACTTTTATGATCTACAACGCTCTATGTAAACATGTAAATCGGGAACCCACCTGGAACCCGGCTCAATCCCTCCCACCGCCAATCGTACCTGTTCTTGAACTACCGGATCACATCCAAACGGAACAGGGTCAGATCCATGAGGTCCTCCGCACCCTGTATGACATCGAGACCGATCATCATCAAATGCAGCAATTACTGACATCATCTCCCGAAGAACGACCAACTCTGTTTGATGCCCTTCGCCGTCATTACCCTATTCGACGCGAATTCCATCAAACCACCCTAAAGCTTCCTTCCAACACGAACAAAATTGAACTCATATTAAAAGGATTAGGCTTCGAGCACTTTATAAAAGAGGGATAAAAATGAAAGACTCAATAGTGCGGACTATAGAGGAAAAAAGGACAACATTGAGGCAAGTATGGCGTTAGTGCAAGATGGCATGTCGTTGTTCCGCTGACCGGAGGCGGATTTTAAAAATAACCCTCCTGCTCCTTTCCCGATCCACCAAATTATTGGATGTATAAATTAACTCCTGTCGACCCCGACCGGATGCCGACGCCATTTCCTGGAAGCATTGATAAGCCGAGGGTTCCTGGGCTTGAATGACCTCCAACCCTTTCACCATGACGGCCAAAGAACGCTTTTGACTTAATTGCAAATTATACACATCACTCCCATAGTCATCAGTATGCCCTTGAATAGCGAGAGAATCGATCGTGCTGCGTAAGGGGCCACAAACAGCCGCCGCATAAAACGGCATGACATCTTCTAAAAACTTCTCAGCTGGTGGAGATAACAAACTTTCGCCGAGTTCAAAGGTAAGCAGACGATCCGGAATCACAATCATAAGGGTGAGAGGATCCCGGGGGTCCGCCTCAAGAGTAAGCCCTAAGCGCAATAAATGATCCTGCAAGGCCATTCTCACATCGACTTTGTGCTCTTGCAACTCTGATTGTCCACCCGAAGTTGTCTGCGTCAAAAACGCTACAAACAGCAAAATGAAAACCATAACGAGCGAGGTCATGAGGTCGGTAATGCCATTCGTCGTATGGCTGGAGAAGGTTTCAGACCGCATGATGCATTTCAGCCGGCACGTCTAGAGCGGGAAATCCTGGGCCACCGAGGCCAAGATTTTGTTTTACCGGAAGATTCTTCAACCAGAGCATTCGGAGGATCAGGTAGGGCTTTCCACAAAAAGGGTCGGGAATGAGATAGCTCTTCCCCGGAATATTGCGAGGATGTATCTTTCAACATCTTCATAAGGTCTCGAAAAGCTTCGGTTAACTCATCGCGAGAACTCTGCATTTCATCCCGAAGGACATCTGGGAGGCGGCCTAAGGTGCGCCGTGTCTCTGAATGTAATCGCTCTTGCAACTGAGTCAGCGTTTGGATACTAGAGGTCAAGTTGGCCAGCGGCCCGGTCAACTCCCTCATTCCCCAGCCACCACCCGTCGAAGGAAAAGTTTCACCAGACATAACATGATGGGCTTGCTGTTGCTTATCGAAGGATGAAAGCTGTTCCAAGATCTGTTCCATGGTTTTTCTGGGAAAGAGTTGATCAACCAGAACCAGAAACGTCTTATAAGATCTCATCAAACGTGCGACCGTGGATTTTTCAATAAGGGTAAACAGATACGCTGTCATGAGCCCGACGATGGAGGTTAGAAATTTCCCGGATAATCCATTAATAAGTCCCTGAATTCCAAGAATTTCATTCCCTTCCGCATGTAGTTTCCCTAGACCAATAAACAACGCCAGGAAGGTCAACAATAATCCCAGACCGGTAACCAGCGAAGGGATTTGTTGATACCAAGATAAATTGATTCGACTCCCCATCAGAACTTCTTGCGTCAATACCTGTTCAGCCCGTTGGGTACTAAACAGTCGGGGTTCCATAAACCACGGAACTTGTTCCAAAATTAACGTCATGCGGTACTGTGCCCAAGGCTCCTGAAACAAGGGCTCTTTATTCATCTCAATATCTATTTTCTTCAGGTCCTCCCTATCGCTGCGCTGCATCGAGTCGCTTCCACGACCAGCCAGACTTCGGGCAGACTTTTCTTGGCGCTGGATGAACCGTTCAGACTCAATATCACCACGGTCTTGAACCAGCTTCACCAACTTTGGGCAAATCCGGTCAAATCCTTGTCTAATAGAAGAAACCTCTTTCTTGAATTTGAAGACCTGCCATAAGAAAAAACACACTATTCCAAAGACCCCAACCCAACTCAACACCGGGCTAGACGGCCCCCCTAAAAATGAGACGTCCTGGCTCAAAAACTCCCAAAGTCCAAACATACGGGTATTCGCCTTGTTGAGATAATGCTATTGGCAGGATAAAAATTTTCCTCTACAAGTGCTCTCAAGTTTTGTGCCGAAATTAATGGCAGAAAATGCGATAAATGGGAAGATTTTAATGAGGAACATGCAACATTTGCCAACACAACTGGGCAATGACTACCCACCAAACCGGCAACTTACCCATATCTTCTTTAAAAAGAGCTTGTTGGAAAAAGTTTTCAGACGTGAAATGAAAACTGAGGGATGGAGGCCATGCTCACATCCGATTGAAAATTACGGCCTTTCTTCTCACAAAAAGTCGGCGCCGACCAGTCTTCGCTACAACAATATTGCTCTCATGAAAGGAGCAGGCGACTTCTATTTGGCAAACACTTCTTTAAGAAGGTCCGTTACTCGTGCTGCAGGATTGTTGCGAATTTTCTGTTCTTCTTGTGCTAGGGTATAAAATAAGCCATCTAAACTTTTCCCCACCACATAATTATCGAGATCAAACTGTTCCGTATTCACAAATGGCAAAGAAGCATAGCGACCGACCAGAGACTTATAGTGAGCGGTCACCCCTACCTGATTCATAACTTCAGTCACTTTGGGCTTAAACGTTTCAGTCAGTTTACCTTTGGTCTTTTTCTTAAAGTAATCGGTGGCTGCAGTATCACCGCCGTTTAATATTTTTTTCCCATCCTCAAACGACATTTCAGTCAAAGCTTCTTTAAAGATCGGTTTGGCAAGCGGGGCGGCTTGTTCTGCCGAACGATTCATGCTCACCACAAACTCATCGAGTTGTGGCCCAAAGCCGACCAGGCGTAACGCTTTATCCATTTTTTGCAATTTTTCAGGAAGCAGGATTTTAATGGCTTCATTTTTGAGATATCCATCGATATTTCCAGTAAGTTGGACAGTATTGTCCGTCCCAATCTCAAGTGCTTCTTTGAGGCCTGAGACAATCTTTTCATTACTCAGCCCAGTACTTCCAACCTTCCCGAACTGTTCCATACCTTTTTTGGTCAGATCATCTAAGAAATCGAATTGGGCCCATACTACTGGGGCCATACCTAGCACAAGAAGTATGCCAAGAAGTCGAGGAATCATCACAACAAACCTCCTAAAATTCGCGAAAATTAATAACAGGTTTGAGATACCATTCATTCTATAGGATTTTGGCCAGGTTGCCGAAACCAATCAAAGTGTGAATCCTTGACGTTTTAGGACAAGAAAGAAAATTGATGCTGTCGTAAGGCTTCATAGACTACCACTGCCACAGCATTACTTAGGTTTAAACTACGGGAGTTGGATTGCATGGGAATTCGTAGCCGAAAAAGGGAAGGAACCGTTTCTAAGATATGCGCTGGAAGGCCACGAGTTTCAGGGCCAAAGATGAGTGCATCGCCCGGCTGGAAGGTAATGTCATGATAGTTGGTTTCCCCCTTCGTGGTGATGGCAAAAACACGGGATGGTTGTTGAACTTCATAATAATTTTGAAGAGAAGGATAATCCTTCATCTGTGCCAACTCATGATAATCCAATCCTGCCCGACGCGCACGTTTATCATCTAATTCAAAACCTAACGGATGAATGAGGTGGAGACCACATCCTGTATTGGCACACAAACGAATAATATTGCCCGTGTTTGGGGGAATTTCTGGTTCGTAAAGAACAACATTTACCATAGTTTAGATGACGATCATCTTCATCACTTTACCAAGCGAAAGACAAATAGAATTTTCGATTTCTTTTCTAAAGAAACAACTAGTGAAAACAGCAAAAACGCCCTACCACATTATTGGGGCCGGTCGCTCTTTTTAGAGGGGTGACGCATCGTCCATGCCAACATCGCTAATAATACGAGCAGTATCAGTGGCACTGGAAAGGCGCTCATTTCATGGGCTCTTAAATGTGTCACCGCCGCACCAACCATCGTGACACTCAACACCACAATTCCATAATATTGAGCTTTGGGAATAAACAAGCAGAATCCTCCGACGACTTCAACCAAGCCAATGAAATAGAGGAACCACAGAGGATAACCCCATTGTCTAAAATGCTCGATTTGATCATGACTTCCCATGAGCTTAGCCCCTCCGGCCATGATAAACATCGCGCCCAAAATGACCCATAAAGAAATTTTGATGATTTTTTTCACGACTGAGCCTTTCAAGGGTTACGCATGGACGAGTTCATGAGGAAGATCCAAAGTATGGTATTATAGCCGGCAACCATTCATGACTCTACCCAATCTGTATGATGGAGATGTAACGCTTTTTTGTAAACACCCTAAAAAAGCATTGTTATGTGAACACCCCCACAACTCTCAGCTAAAAGTTCTGAATGTATGCCAAATCAACTAACCATTTTTGATGTGCGGGATCGTATTTTCCAATCTCATTCTGTAACAGTCTTAAGTGGTGCGGGAATTTCGGCTGATAGTGGCGTACCCACGTTCCGTGGAGCAGAGGGACTTTGGAAAAACTTTCGACCTGAAGAGCTCGCATCCCCGGAGGCTTTTGCTCGAGACCCTCAATTAGTGTGGGAATGGTATAACTGGCGACGGGAACAATTACTCCCTAAACAGCCCAATGCCGCACACAAAACTCTGGCTCACCTTGAAAAACACATTCCCGACTTCTGGGTTATTACCCAAAATGTTGATGGTCTTCATGCCACAGCCGGCACCAAACGCCTTTCCGAAATTCATGGTAATATTTGGAAAGTCCGTTGTACCCAATGCCATGACATTACGGTGAATCGAGAGGTTCCTTTAGCCTTTCCACCGACCTGTGCGACATGCGAAGGACTCTTACGGCCTCACATTGTCTGGTTTGGTGAATCGTTGGCAAAGGCAGACCTTGAAAACAGTTTTGCCGCATTAGAACGTTGTGACATTCTCTTAATCATTGGAACCTCCGGCGTTGTCTATCCGGCAGCCTCGTTTGCACCGGTAGCCAAAGACCATGGAGCCTTCGTGGTTGAGCTGAACCTTGAGTCCACCCCCAATACTTCCTTTGTCGATGTATCCTTTCAGGGGCGGGCGAAAGAGTTGGTGCCACTGCTGCTCAAAGACCCATCCTCCTTATCATTTTCTTGACTCGCTTCGCGGGGGTTTGTTACGTTTTTTTGTTTAGGGTTTCTCAATACTTATGGCGGAGTAACCAATGCAACTTACGGTCAACGGTAAAGTAGAAAACCTAGATGTTTCTACTATTATGGATGTGCTGAAAGCCAAGGATATCGATCCTCAATTGGTGGCTGTCGAGCTAAATACTCAGATGATTGATCAGGAACATTTAAAGACGACGTCTCTGAAAGAGCATGATAAGCTCGAGTTTTTGTTTTTTATGGGCGGTGGTGCGTGAACGCCCCTCTACTCGCTGCAATTACTGATGGTATTGGCCGCACTCCGCTTGTTCGGTTGAACCGCCTCTCCCCAGCCGGAGGGGCCGTCATTTATGGCAAGGCCGAATTTTACAATCCTGGCGGAAGCGTTAAAGATCGCATTTGTTTGAACATGATTGAGGAGGCCGAAAAACAAGGCCTCTTGAAACCCGGCGGCACCATCGTTGAACCAACCAGTGGCAATACGGGCATTGGATTGGCTCTTATCGCAGCCGTTCGTGGGTATAAGCTCATTCTTGTCATGCCCGAAGGGATGAGTCTGGAACGGGCGAGCCTCCTTTCTTCCTACGGCGCTCAATTGGTGTTAACGCCAGCCAGGGAGGGGATGCGGGGATCAATTAAGGAAGCCGAAAGTATTTTAGAGCAAAACCCGGAATATTTTATGCCCAACCAATTTTCGAATCCGGCCAATCCAGCGATGCACCGCAAGACGACTGTATTGGAAATTCTGGACGCCCTCGAGGGCAAGGTGGATGCCTTTGTCGCCGCCGTGGGAACTGGTGGAACTATTACCGGTTGTGGGGAAGTGTTGAAAGAAAAAAATGCCAACGTAAAGATTGTCGCGGTTGAACCCGCGAGTTCAGCAGTGCTTTCCGGATGCGAACCCGGTCCTCATAAAATTCAAGGAATCGGCGCAGGATTTGTTCCTACGGTTTTAAACACCTCATTACTGAACCAAATTATCACGGTCACGGACGAAGAGGCCTACCAAACCACCAAACAACTTGCCAAGAAAGAAGGGCTGTTAGTGGGAATCTCAGCAGGCGCCAATGTTTTTGCCGCTCAAAAAATTGCTGAATCCTTAGGCCCGGGAAACAATGTCGTGACGATCCTCTGCGACACCGGTGAACGCTATCTCAGTATCGAAAAATACTTCAACATTTAAACGCAGCCTCTTAACAGTTGAATATCCTATGAGTTTTACTGAAGAACAAATAACCCGTTATAGCCGCCATATTCTTTTACCCGAAGTTGGCGGTAAGGGCCAAAAAAAACTTTCGCAAGCCAAAGTATTCGTCGTGGGTGCGGGAGGGCTGGGCTGTCCCGTGGCCTATTACCTGGGAGCGGCAGGAATCGGCACTATTGGATTGATCGATAGCGATGTGGTGGATCTTTCCAATCTGCAACGACAGATCCTCCACCATACACCCGACGTCGGTCGTTCAAAGACACAATCGGCAAAAGAAAAAATCCAAGCTTTAAACCCGGATGTTCAAGTCATCACGTACGACGAACGACTGACGGCTGACAATGCGAGAGAGATTATCCGTCAATATGATGTGGTCATAGATGGCGTAGATAATTTCCCAGCGAAGTTTTTACTCAATGATGCCTGCTATCTGGAAAACACACCCCTCGTTCACGGAGGTATTCTGCGTTTTGAGGGACGGGTGATGACCATTGTGCCAAACGAATCGGCGTGCTACCGCTGTATCTTTAAGAATCCTCCACCTACCGGAGTCGTCCCGACATGCCAGGAAGCTGGCATCATCGGGGTCGTGGCCGGAATAATCGGAACGATCCAAGCCACTGAGGCCGTAAAGCTCATTCTCAAGATTGGACAACCCTTGACGGACCGGCTTTTAGACTTCGATGCTCGCACGACCACTTTTCGAGAAATTCGCGTCAAACGTAATCCATCCTGTGCGCTTTGTGGGCCGAACGCATCACAGACAGAGCTGGTGAATTATGACGAACCTGAGGCCTGTGCTCTATAATCCTCACCATATTCTAAGGGAGCAAGAGGACCATATCCTGCCGTATTGAAGACGAGGTTTCTACCATGACAAAGAAAATGCAATCACTGGTTTGCCGGGAATGCGGGAAAGAATATCCCACACAAGATATTCATGTGTGCGAACTCTGTTTTGGTCCGCTGGAAGTCAAATATGATTATGCCGCCATCAAACAGGTCATTACCCGCGATAAAATCCTCCAAGGGCCTAAAAGCCTCTGGCGGTACGTCGACCTTCTTCCGGTTGAAGGCACCAATTTTATCGGACTTCATGCCGGCTTGACTCCTCTCGTCCATGCCAAAAATCTTGGGGCTTTTTTGGGGTTGGATCATTTGTACATCAAAAACGATTGTGTCAATCATCCCACCCTGTCATTTAAAGATCGCGTCGTCGCCATCGCCCTCACTCGTGCCAGAGAGCTGGGTTTTGAAACGGTGGCTTGTGCCTCAACCGGCAATTTAGCCAACTCCGTTTCAGCCCATGCGGCTTCAGCAGGCATGAAATGTTATGTGTTTATTCCAGGAGACCTCGAAGCAGCCAAAGTGTTGGGCAATCTCATCTATCGTCCCAATGTGATAGAAATTGAAGGCAACTATGACGATGTCAATCGACTGTGTAGTGAAATCGCCGGCGAACGGCACTGGGCCTTCGTGAATATCAATATTCGGCCCTATTATGCGGAAGGATCAAAAACCTTGGCCTTTGAAACCGCCGAACAATTGGGTTGGCGAGCGCCGGACCAAGTCGTCGTCCCGATGGCATCCGGCTCCCTCCTGACCAAAATATGGAAAGGCCTCAAAGAGCTGGAAAAGGTCGGAATCCTCGATTCGGTCTCGACCAAAATTAATGGGGCTCAAGCTGAAGGATGTTCGCCAATTGCCACAGCATTTCGAAATGGCCGGGACTTTTTCAAACCCGTCAAACCCAACACCATTGCAAAATCCCTGGCCATTGGGAATCCCGCCGATGGATACTACGCACTCAAAACTGCCGCCGAAAGTCATGGGGCCATGGAGGCCGTGACGGATGATGAAATTGTGGAAAGCATTAAGCTCCTGGCCCAAACCGAAGGTATTTTTGCCGAAACTGCCGGTGGCGTGACCATTGGCGTCTTACGGAAATTGGTGAAACAAGGACTCATTCGAAAAGACGAGGTCACCGTGGCCTATATCACCGGCAATGGACTCAAAACACAAGAAGCGGTCGTCGACTCTGTCGGACGGCCGACTCGCATTCAACCCAGTCTCAAACACTTTACGCAGACTTTTGGCATTGAGGAGTCACCATGATTAAGGTACGAATCCCCACTCCCCTTCGTCCGATGACCGGCGGAAAAAACGAAGTCGAAATTGCGGGCAGTTCCGTGGCAGAAATCATTGAGAACCTAGGTTCGGCGCACCCTGGGATTAAAGAGCGCATTTGCGACGATCAGGGAGAAGTGCGACGATTTATCAATATTTATGTCAACGAAGAGGACATCCGCTTTTTGACCGGAAAAGAGACCCCATTAAAAGAAGGCGATGAAGTCTCCATTATTCCCGCCATAGCAGGAGGCTGATACATGGCTAAACTTCGTTTTCACATTCGCTATCCTGAAGAAAAAATTCCTGAACCGATTCTGTATGAGATTGGCCAGGAATTTAAGGTCATTCCCAGTATTCGACGGGCCGACGTACGAGAAACCACGGGATGGATGGATGTTGAGTTTACGGGCGATGCTGATGAAATTGACCGTGCGATTGCAGGCCTTCGTCAAAAGGGCTGCATCGTGGATCCCATTGAATTGAACGTCGTCGAATAAGGCAACCCAACATTATGCAATTCACCGATGCACAAGTGACGCGTTACAGCCGTCAAATGATTTTAAGTGAGGTCGGCGGCAAAGGCCAAAAGAAACTGCAAGAGGCCAAAATTCTGGTCATAGGCGCAGGCGGGCTGGGATCCCCAGCCGCCCTCTATCTTGTTGCGGCTGGAGTGGGCACTCTCGGGCTAACGGACGGGGATGTGGTCGATTTGTCTAATTTACAAAGGCAAATTCTGCATTCGACCGATCGTATTGGGGTCGCCAAAGTCGAATCGGGTGGACAATTATTATCCGCGTTGAATCCTGAGACAAAACTGCAGCTCTATCCGGAGCATGTCAATAAAGACAATATCATGGGTTTGCTCGAGCAATACGACCTGATTCTGGATGGGTCTGACAATTTCTCCACTCGTTTTTTAATTAATGACGCCTGCTTCTTCGCGAAAAAAACCTTAATTTCCGGCAGCATTTTTCGGTTTGAAGGACAACTGGCCACCATCAAACCGCATGAAGGATTTCCCTGCTATCGCTGTTTGTATCCGGAACCGCCACCTGCTGGATTAGTACCGAACTGCCAGGAGGCCGGAGTGCTCGGAGTGTTGGCTGGGACCATCGGAGTGTTACAAGCCAATGAGGCCATCAAAGAAATTCTAGGTATTGGAGAAAGCCTTGCCAGCCACCTGCTTCTCTATGATGCCTTGGATATGACCTTCCGAAAAGTGGGCCGCCCCAAAGCCCCTGACTGCCCCCTCTGCGGACCTCAGCCTAGCATCACCGCATTGGGTGAGGATTATGAAGTTGCCTGCAGCCTCTAGCCTCCATGCTCAAGATTCCTTTCGACATTCTGCACGACATGATTGCTCATGCCCGAGAGCTGGCTCCGCATGAATGTTGCGGCATTCTTTCCGGAAAAAACCATCTCGTAGTCGAGCATTATCGAATTACCAATATTTTGGCCACCATGTCCGAACAGGAATTGTCTCGCTTTGAAGGCGCGAAACTTTCAGATCTGAAGCAACTCTCTCCCGAAGAAAGGGCAGATATCGCCTTTCAAATGGATGCGCGGGAAATGGCCATGGCCCAACGTGATATTCGCGCCAAGGAATTAGACTTGGTAGGGTTTTATCATTCTCATACCTTCAGCCCGGCCAGGCCCTCGCAAACGGATATTACTATTGCGATGGAATTTGAAAGTTACCGCCAAAAGCTGAATCTCCCCCAACCTTTTCATTTAATTGTCTCACTTGAGGACTCAACAAATCCGGTTATTCGCGCCTATCGCATCCAAGACTCCTTGGCTACTGAAATGTCGATTGAATCGGTCTCGGCTTAGCTCGCTGTTGTCCATATCCCTCATTGAAATATTCTCTACAAAATCGTAGACATCGAGCCATGCAACTTGGGATAATGAGAGGCTTTCTCAAAATTTCCAGAAGGAGAAACTCATGCCCCAACAATCCCTCCTCAACGGTTTATTAGCGCTGATCCTTCTATTCCTCACCAGTAGTCCGGTTCTGGCAGAAGCTTCAACCACACTCAAAAGTTATTACAGCCCTATTGTTCGATTGGAAGCAGACAAAGGATATTTTCTCATCACGACCAACTCTGGCATTCAATGGATCCAAGTTGAAGATGCCGTGAAAGAACACCTTAAAACATTAGCGGTTGGAGACATGATTGATGTGGTGGTGGAACTTCGCCCTGACCCCACTCCTCCACTTCTCAAATCTTGGAAACTGGCCAGAAGCGCTTCTCCTTGCAAGGTACTCAAGGGACAAACTTGCACCAAGGAATAATAAGGTACGACTTCAGACTGCACTTCCACCATCGAGCCCCACTCCATTCCTACCCGACCATAGAACCGCAATCAAGGTAAGACTTGACCGAATAGCTGTTCCAAACCTAGTCAACAAAAATCCTCCTTTTCTGTTTCTTGAAGCAGGTGATCAGCCGAAGGGCCCAGGAACCTTCCCTGGATAGGCTCCCTCTTAATCCTAGAGGTTTTGTAATGAGCTACCTTCCGGGAAGCAACCCAAAATGGGACCTACATGAAAATTATAAATTGACAATATGTCTTATTAAAATTACAATTAAAAATTCTTTTTTTAGTTGCAATCAACACATTCCGCCCTACTCCAGGCTCTATGGGCAAAAGAAAGATTTGCTTCAATGTTTGATCTGGACTTAGGCCCCCTTTGGCTGACCTTGCAGCTCGCCGGGGCCACCGTCATCGTCCTACTTCTGGTGGGGACCCCTTTAGCCTGGTGGCTAGCCTTTACCCCCTCTCGGCTTCGAACCACCATTGAGGCCATCGTGGCACTCCCCATTGTCCTGCCTCCGACGGTCTTAGGCTTCTATCTTCTCATAGCCTTAGGCCCACAGGGCATTCTGGGTGGCCCTTGGAAAGACCTCACCGGTTCCGGCCTCTCTTTTTCGTTCACAGGTCTGGTGTTGGCCTCCACCTTCTATTCGCTGCCATTTGTGGTTCAACCCCTTCACGGGGCCTTTGAAAGCATCGGGAAGAAACCGCTAGAGGCGGCTTGGGCATTGGGGGCCTCAAAATTCGACACCTTTTTGACCGTGGCCTCACCCATGGCACTTCGAGGATATCTGACAGCCATTGTCCTGGGCTTTGCGCATACGCTGGGAGAATTCGGCGTGGTTCTCATGGTGGGCGGCAATATTCCCGGACAGACTAAAGTCCTATCCATCGCCATTTATGATCATGTAGAAGCCTTGGAATATGCTCAAGCTCACACCCTCTCTGCAGGATTGCTCATCTTTTCCTTTGTCGTCCTGTTAGCCGTCTATACCGCCAACCGACGTCTTCCCATTCATGCCACATGAGTCAATTATCCGGCCATTTTGATCTGGCGTATCCTGAATTTCATTTACAGGTCACCCTGGATGTACCCGCCGAAGGGATCATCGCAGTCTTTGGCCCGTCTGGTAGCGGCAAAACCACGTTTTTACGATGTCTCGCGGGTTTGGAACGGGCACCAACCGGGGCCATTTCTCTGGGCAGGCATTGCTGGCAGGATGAGCGTCAAGGAATCTTTGTTCCCCTATCCCAACGACCCATTGGCTACGTCTTTCAAGAACCCCGCCTATTTCATCACTTATCGGTCCAAGGCAATTTACAATATGGATGGAAACGAATCCCCAAACCCTTCCGTCGAATTTCTCTGGACCAAGTCATCCAGGTGTTGGATATAGAACGCCTCCTCGATCGTCGCCCCAACTCTTTGTCTGGAGGAGAGCAGCAACGTGTGGCCATCGGCCGATCCCTCTTAACCAGCCCCGAACTGTTACTCATGGATGAACCACTGAGTTCCCTTGACGCAGGGCGCAAACGGGAGATCCTTCCGTTCATTAAGAAACTGGATGCAGAGTTCCACATTCCCATCGTCTATGTGAGTCATGATCTGCATGAAATCATCGAACTCGCCAAGACCGTGGTCTTACTCAAGGAAGGACAAGTGGCCGGGAGCGGCCCCATAGAAGAAGTGTTTTCTCAACTGAATGTACGACGTCTTATTCCCGAAAATCACCTTGGGGCACTGGTCGACACGACCGTAGCCGAGCAGGATCGGGCATTTGGCCTCACTAAACTAGCTTTCTCTGGCGGCCATCTCCATGTCCCCCACCAACATCGAAACATTGGGGAACAGTTACGAGTACAAATTCTTGCCAAGGACGTCAGCATTATTTCCAGTCCCCCCTCGTTTCAAACCAGCGTCTTGAATCTTCTTGAGGCGACAATCGTAGAAATTGGAGAGGTCAACAACGATCACCCATTTGTCGACATCAAATTGGATATCGGATGTCCGCTCCTAGCCACCATTACCCGCAAATCATTGGCCACACTAAAACTTCATCCAGGACAATACGTCCACGCTCAAATCAAAGCCGTGGCCCTCAGCCAAGAAACCTAAGATGAGGTGCCTGGTGAATAAAATCGCTTGTTATTTTCTCATTGAGATGGAGTCCGGCTTATGGCTAAAGCTGGGGGAAGATTTCTGAATTGGCAGATATTTGGAATATGTCCAAGAGAGCAGCTAACTCTTCATCAGCGGGCCACTGGTTCGACCCCTGTACGACCCACCAATAAAATCAACGACTTAGGTCATTCCCCTCCAGAGCTCGGTTTAAGAAAAACCTGTTTTAAACCTGTTTCTGGAAATCGGGCCCATCAATTCAACGTCATATACAGGGTTAACTCTTCTACAAACCCTTTAGAAGCGGCCTTATTGTAAGGTTGATAATTCATTAACCCTGCCGGGGCTAATGAAAATGGTATCCTCCATCAAGAAACCTGTTGTGTAGGATGCTGGTAGAAGCTTTTTCCAAGACGGGAAACCTAAACTGTTTATGGAGGAGTCAGTGGACGAATATGAAGATCGGTTTGTCGCCTTCGTAGACATCTTGGGATTCAAGGATCTCATCAAAAGGACTTATGGGCCCAATAAGTCAGTTGACCCTAGTCAGATCAGGGAGGCACTCCAAGTTCCAGATCCTGTAGAGCGGGAGATGGTAGTTGTAGGTCGAATCGGAGACATTGCTGATTCTGGACATCGAATGGCTGCGTTCTCTGACTGTGTAGTGATCACAACAGATCCTTCTGAGAATGGCCTTATCCACATATTGCATCATATAGCCAAAATTGGATTTCGTTTGATTCAGCTGGGATTTCTTTGTCGCGGTGGGGTAAGTCGAGGATTGGTGTACCATCAAAACGAAATGGTATTTGGCCCTGCCTTAATAGATGCATATCGCCTTGAACAATCTGCAAATATGCCTAGAGTGATCCTTCAAGAAGAGGTGATGAATATGGGTCTTTCAGTTGAGTCCCCAGTACATAAGATTTTTCGTAAATTCACGAGAAAAGACAATGATGGCAAGTATTACGTTAATACACTCCGTGTTATTCGCCAAATAATGGATACCGAGAGCGGTCCACCTGATGAAATTAGAGAAATGTGTAATAGAATTGAGCGTCATTTGCTAAATGAGCTTGCCCGCCTCTCTAAAGACATACATAAAAAAGAGAAAGTGGAATGGTTCAAAAATTACTTTGACTGGGCCCGAGACAGAAGCGGATGGGATTATTTAAATCAACCTTTTCTAAATTAGGGGTTCTTATATCTTCTAACGATCCTGGCATAAATTTCAAAAGCGTTCGAGACACAGTGCCCCAAACAAACTTCAACCTGGCTATCATAACCAAATATTTTACTAGTATTAAATTTTTCGAACTTGACTCACTATTTCGGCATTAGTAGCCCTCCCGTATCGAACGCTAAGTGAAATATTGTTTTTCCCCACCATAGAAAGCATTGCTATGCAGCCAGGAAACCTTTTATTAATGATTTTCCTATTGGCATATAAGGAAGGAAAAAGAGTGTAAAATAACTGATATTGCCGTCTATCTTAGTTATTGAACTTATGTCTTTATTCATATATCGATTTTGTAAAATTAATTGCAAATTTTTTCATGCGCTTTGAAAGATTGATATATTTTAATGATTTTGCTTCAATTAATTCATCCATTACCTTCGAGCGCAAGGAGTTTCAAATGCCTTTAATTTTTATACATGGAGTCAACACACGCTTCGACAAAAATTATACTGCAGCTGAAGAACTGAGACGAAAACTCTTTACAGAACTGGTGCTAAGTAAAATCGATGCCATTTCGAACCTAGAGATTATTAGCCCATATTGGGGAGACCTGGCCGGAGCTATGGCTTGGAACGGTGCGACACGACCAACTAGCCAGGAACTGCGAGAGAAGCTAGGTGGCGGCGATTCTGGTGAGACATTACCTGTCGATGTCAGTGAGCTTACTGACCCGGAATGCGTCGTCGACTCAGTACTTTTTGGTCTCTTGCAGAGTGGATTTGACGGTCGATCAGATTCAGAGAACGATTTTACATTAGATGAGGATCTCGATGCTTCTATTGTGCTTGCCGCCCACCGTGCGTCGTCCAGTGACCGCCTGAGGGATGCACTGACTAAAATCAGTTCCGAGGACTTAATGGTACATTACGAAAAATCATTGCAAGCTGCCACTAATGAAATAACTTTACAACTTGAGGTTTTAAGCAAAGAGAAAGAGCCCGGGCCGATGCGGGAAAGCCTTGGAGGAGGCGGGAATATATTGACTAAGGCTATAGGGCGGGTGAAGGAATTTGCCAGCCGTGCTGTTAGTACGACAGGCCGGTTCGCAACAGGATTGGCGTTAGACTGGAAACGTGAGCAGATCCAAAGAACGAGCGTCCGTTTTATGGGTGATGTATTTACATATCTTAAAGAGAGAGGTTCGGCGCAAATGCCGGGCGATATCGTATCTCGCATTCTTCCGGCATTTAATAAGCGAGATGAACCGATAGTAGTAATCTCGCATTCAATGGGAGGAAACATTTTCTACGACCTATTGACGTACTTCGACCCCTCTCTATCTGTAGACGCCTGGTTCTCAGTAGGAGGGCAGGTCGGCCTATTCGAAGAGATGAAACTTTTTAAAGTAAGCGACAAGAACATCAAGGCCCCACATCGAGTAAAGATACCTTCAGATAGACTGAGCCTCTGGATGAATGTAGTAGATCTAAGAGATCCTTTGGCGTTTCTCGCAAAACCCATTTTCGAATCAGTCGAGGATTATGAATTCAATACAGGACGATCTGTACTAGGGGCTCATTCTGCCTATTTTTCAAAACCTAAATTCTACGATCGGATTTGTCTGCGCCTTAAGGACCATTTTAAGTGAGCTTGGTTTTTGAAAAAAAATTCGATGGGCCAGGGTTGCATGCTTTTATTATCGGTATAAGCGATTATAAACACCTGCCCCTCAAGGGTGAGCCCATTCCCCCAATAGGAGATACATATGGGATGTTCAAACTATCTTCACCCGCGCTCAGTGCACTTAACGTTCTTAAGTTTCTCGAGAAACCTCCAAAGGGTGTGAAGCTATTTCGACCGTTGAAATCCTGTCATCTTCTTGTAGCACCGTCTGAAATAGAGCGAGGCAATCCCGATAGATTTGATAACCACAACACAGTCGATCACCTTCCCAACTGGGATAATTTTTTTAAAGACGGTATAAATTGGAGGTCTCAAGCAGAGAAGGACGAGGAAGGTCAAACATTCTTCTATTTTTCCGGACACGGAGTCGCGTTCACCTCTACGGACGCGGCGCTGATATTACAAAATTTCAACTCGGACCCAAATTTACCACCGTTCAACGATGCAGTGAGCGTGGATAACATCCGAAACTTCATGTTCGGGTCAAATGCAAAGCCGAAAATCGCTAAGACCCAGCATTATTTTATAGATGCATGTCGAGTATCACCGGATCCCAACAATAATCCTCGCAAGCAATTGACGATAGAACCGCCAGGCAGGAAGTTCGCGACTATAGACCTAAAGAAGCGAGAACGTGATCTCAGAAATAAAACCACGGTGTTTGCAACTGTGACGGGAGATGAAGCTGAGGCGAAGCCCGGAGAATGTACTCTGTTTTCAGAGAGACTATTGCAAGCATTGGCGTATGGAGCTGACAAACGACGCATCAGTGGACGAACTGGATGGTTTGTTGACGGCCAAGCACTCAATCGGGTATTTCAGGAGCCAGTTGAAGATCAGTTTATTGATCCTGTTACCGAACGCAATGGGGATCCCATTACAGAATTGGATAATGCGCCTAAAGCAACCATTAAAATCACTATAGATCCACCTGATGCATGTGAATTAGGCAGAGTCTCCCTTTCCGGTCATGAGAAGGAGTTTAATTGGCCCACCCCGATCAACCCTCACCCTCATAGATTTTCAGCGCCAGCAGGGGATTATGAATTTCGTGTAGATTTTTCCCCAGAGGATGGTTTTGCCTGTCATAAAGAAATTCCACGAATTGAATGGCCCTCAGTCGATTTAACAGCAAAAATCCTCGAAATATAATACCAAAATGAGCAATCCTACTATTGAATTTTCTGTTCGTTTGGGCTGCTTGGCGGAACGGCCTCAAATGAGACCTAGTTATCCCGCAGTGACACAGAAAGACCGAAGCTTACCGAAGGCCCCAATTGAAGAAATTCCAATCGAAATTAGGTCTGCCGATGGTGCAATTTACGACAAAAGATTGTCTGGAAGGAAGGCGCCTATTGAGGCAGGCGTGTATGTTATTCGGGCCAAACTCTCTCCTGGGAAATGGATTTCTAAGCGAATCGATTGCACGGGGTCTGGTCACCATAAAATTTATTTAGATGTTCCAGACGTAGGGCTAGTAAAACGGACACGTGAGGCTTGGGAGGAAAAGTTTTCATTAAAGGAAGAGGCTGGCTTTATTTATCGATTACTAATTGGGAACCCATTCATTAAAGATTTTTCCGACTTCGAAACTCACCAACGGAGTTATTGGAAAATATCAGAGGGCTCGCTTGTGATATCGAGCTGGTTGAGCGCGCCTATGCTACTGCAACTAATAACTACCGACGGGAAAATTACAAACACATTTGCAATTCCGATGGCCCCAGGATTGCCAGCGAGCCTCGTCGTGGTTCCTGAAAAGTTCGGTAGGAAAAACTTTGTCATTCAACCCCATAATGGCAATGCCACTTTGCTTTTGTCTAGCATCTCAGAAGGGCGGACCGAAGAGGCAAGGCTAATTTCAGCTTCACCTAGAATGAAAGCCATACAGCTACTTGAAGGAAAACGCACTGATCCCATTGCGGCAGTAGTTGGAGCCTTAAGCCTTTATCGACTTGGTGAATTGGAAGATATGACTAGCCTTGTACAAAAGCTCAACTGTTATGAGACATGGATTCCTGACTCAGCCGTACTTGAGGCCTATCTCGAAATGAACTTAGGAGATGCAACAGCAGCGGCATTGAACCTAAAAAAGATGGCGGAAAGGGGCTTGCCACTGTTCACCGAAAGTCTTGCAATCGCGGTAAAGGTAATTTCTTGGCTTGATGAAGTGCCAGTTGTCGCAAGGGAGTTGACGGAAATTAGAAAACGCTTGGGGGAAATTATGG
The DNA here is from genome assembly GCA_965223185.1 of Nitrospirales bacterium. GTDB lineage: Bacteria > Nitrospirota > Nitrospiria > Nitrospirales > UBA8639 > Nitrospira_E. The sequence goes on from OZ244988.1 coordinate 3,462,484, forward strand.
CCTGGTCCGATTTTCGGTCGCAGTGCACAAAGCTAAATCTGGCTTCTTACTAGGGATAGAGAAATTGAGGCTCACATCCAGCTGGAAAAAAGAGATTAAATCGCAGTGGGGAATTTTGCTTTTGGAAAAAAACATTGAGCCATTAAGAAGCCTTCTTTGGACAACTCGTTGTTGCCGAGTAAAAAAGATGGGTTGCGGTACACCACAAGAACTCTATTCCTCTTTTGTTACTAACAGATTTTTCGATTTTGTAATAGCTCAACAGATGTCTTTCGGAATTATCTCAGATTTATATGGCTTACATTGGGGTGATGAAGTTCAAAATAGTTACGACGTTCATCCATCGGTTCTCTCTGAGGGTGAGCGGACAAAATTGGGAAATCTCATTTCAAAACAGGCGCGAATTCGTGGTTTCTCTAGCATAATTTTTTATAACCCCTCTCCTGTCCTTAGTGTACCTTATTTCAAGATCTTAAGTCATAGCGGACTCAGGGTGTTCTACACGACGAGACTAGGGCGATGACTGGAAGTGCTGTTAATCCCGAGAGGAGTACTCTTGTGTTGCTATCCGGCGGATTAGATTCCTCGATTCTTTTACATTTTCTTTTAAAGAGAGGAGAACGTATTTGTGCAATTCACTTCAACTTTGGTCAATCGAATTATCTGTCTGAGATTAAGGCTGCTCGAGCATCCTGGAAAAGTATCCCTGGGGATAAACAGCCATTGATCGAAATCGACATAACAAATTGGCGTTGTCAATTTAAGAATGCCCTTCCACAGAATCGAATAGAAATGGGTACTCTCCCGCGTAATGCAATCTTGAGTTTACTTGCATTACCTTACGCCCAATTGAATCAATGCAGATGGATAGCTGTAGGTTCGACAACTGAAGATTCAGGCATGCCTGATTCCGACGATTTCTTTGTTGAATCAATAAATAGATTGCTATCGCAAACCCGTCAACAAGAGAAGGTTGCTACTCCATGGCTCTGGCACGAGAGCGGTTGGGGAAAATTTGAAATTGTACAGTGGGGTTTAAAGAATATTGGTTTGGAATTTTTACAAACCACCTATTCCTGCTATCGAAAAGATCCATGTGGGGAGTGTTCTGCTTGCAAGAGTCGCAATAAGGTTTTCGGACAATTGGGTATTCAGGAAACGAAAGATGTCGATTTAAGAAGTCAGGGAGCTTCAAAATCCAAATCAAAGTAGGGAAGTTTACCCTAGAAACTCCGATTATGTGGGTTGGCCAGAGTGTAGATACTTCAGTGCTGACCTCAGGCTCTCCAGCACTTCGCAATCTACCGATGATGGTTAGCACTGGGTGCGCTATCCGTCGACCTTCTCTTCTTAGAACCAAATTTTCTCGGCCTCTTTGTCAAACTCTCAGTGTGTCCGGACCCATAATGGCAGACTCCGGCGGATTTGTTTTGATGAAGAATCCGACGGCAAAGTGGTCCATATCAACTCTTAACCTTGTATACAAGGCTACCAAACCGGATTTGGTGGTATCTTTAGATATCCCTCCAATTGAAGCTGATTCTTCCATCACTCGTCGGAACAAACGCCGCAGAACCTATAGAAATCTTGATCAAATGTTACCAGAATATGGAAAACGTCTTGTGCCAGTGGTCCATGGGCAATCATTGGAAGAAATAGCCAGAAATTGTGATGCTATTCGAAAGCGCATCGAGTGCCCTGCGTTCATTGGTCTTGGAGGCATCGTTCCTTTACTTAATAAGAGCGGTTCATTTAGAAAGCCAGGATCATCGACTCCGCAGCTATTTCTAGGGCGGGCATTGGCTCGAATCAAGCAGTTTTTCCCTGACTCCTGCATTCATGTGTTTGGCGTTGGCGCAATGCAAACGATGATTGGTCTATTTGCATTGGGTGCGGGTTCGTCTGACTCTATTGGATGGCGCCAGGCTGCGGGTTTTGGTTCGATTTATTTACCAGGAACCAATCAACGATTACTTAGTTGGAAGAAATCTGGAACAAAGGCACCTAGGCCCTTTGTCAATAAGAAAGAACTTAAATTGCTTTCCCTTTGCAATTGTCCAACCTGCGATACTTCCTCTAGTATTTTGAAGAGAATTCAAAAACTTGATTCTGGATTTGCATTTCGAGCTATTCACAATCTTTGGGTATTAAATGAAGAAGTACGAACATTTGGCAATTTGGCTGAAACTTCTGGTTTGCAGGGATTTCTCGAGTCTCGACTATCTCCAGCTTGGCTTTCCGCCATTGATCACCAGCGGTTGGATTTTAATTCTACACCTTAGTCATACCAATACACCCAAATCACAATCCTGGTGGTGCTGGGACCGACAAATTCAAAACAAGTTTAAAACAGGTTTTGCGTACCCTAACCTCGATTCAAAGCCTTCCCCGCCAAGGACTTTTTCCTCACAGACTTACTGACTATGAATCAGTGGGTCTGTCAAACAATCACTATTTCAATAATTTCCGACCTACCTCTTTATTCAGTCTGGTTATTCACGGGTTTAGTTTCCAGATTTCACCATATATAAGGTTCGAAATCTGAAATCCACGTCCTTCACATCTCACGCATTCAGAACACTCGAAAGGCTCCTGGTCCTCATGTATCGTCAGATGGGTTCCAGGCCCAGATTGGCAAGCAGTGTGGCAATCGTGGCTGTGGGCCATCTGTTCCTCGTCCTTCCCCTTCACGAGAATTCGAAATGAGGCCTATAACCCTTCCATCATCTACAACAATCGGAGATCCGGACATTCCTCCCTTGATACATTCATTCCCATCTCTGAGCCAAAGTCCTTGATCAATGACATCAAACTGACAAGACATCCAATCACCTTCCAGAGATAGAAGCCACGCTGTCCCTTGGGTTGTCAGTAAGTTCCTAATCTGTAGGGGATCGACTTCTGCTAAAAAGCTCCTAAACGCCTCACTCAGCGTTGGTTCGTCAACTTCGCCCAAAAAGGCAATGTCGGCTATCGGGTCCGCAAACAGACATGCGGCTGTGATGGAAGGAGAGGCAACACCGAGAGGGCCTAGAAAGTTCATATACGTTTTTTCACGGTTATCGCACCAAGGATCAGCAGGCGGAAGTACCGGAAGGCAATGTGCTGCCGTGGCGACAACCAGTTTCTCAACAGAACAATCATGTATCTCCAGCACAAATCCGCGCCCTTCCCCCACCTTGATAACAGCCTGTTTCGCTTGATGCTGGGTGGTGGAGTCCATAGCGTATTCCTTCCTCAAGAGTTTTGATGTTTGTAGATCAGTTACCTTACTTTAACTCAAAAGATTAGGAGATTCTCTCCCCGCAAACAGGTCTTGCAACCGGTTTTTTATATGTATCCCCAGAGCAAAGCCTTCACGGGTAAAGCCTTTTCTTCCGCCGGCCCACAGACTGTCAATCAGCTGCTCTGATTCCTAGAGACCTTTACCTCGTTCAGAAAGATCCGGTCCTCATTTTTCCGAGAAGCAACGACATTTTTGAAAGCCAATCATCACAAAGCAACCCTCTTTCACATTCGCCTCCCCTTGGGGGCTGCTGAAATGCGAGCATTGTGAGTTTGTTAGGCTTTTTTGAGCTTGATGAGATTCCCGATAACCAATGTCGGGAATGACGGAGAAGAAGATTCCTGACTTCAGACGCCGAAAATGATGGGAGAAAGCGAGATTCCTGATAAAAAACGTCAGGAATGACAGAGTGGATTAGATGATGTATGACGGAGAAAGGGATTTCTGATTCCAGATGTCGGGGACGGCGGAGTGGAAGAGAGATTCCCGATAACAAATGTCGGGAATGACGGAGTGGAAAATAAATTCCTGAATAAAAACCTCAGGAATGACGGTGAGGAGGAATTTACAAAGCCTCTCTACCATTCGAGAATTTTGCCGACTTCATTGAGATTGTAGCCTCCAAGGGCCTCTATTTCCTTTCGAAAGGGTTGGCTGACCACGGCATCGATAAATTTTGATGCCATGGGATGGGTATGAAGAAAATCCGTTCGCATAATGAGATCGTATCGCTCTTCGCGAAGCGGAATAAGGTCTAACCCAAAATACTGCGCCACGGTCTCCACTCCCACGCCCACATCAGCCATCCCATCTCGAATATGACGAGCGACCTCTAAATGAGACAACACTTCATGCTGGTATCCTTTGATCTTCTGGCCTGTCAATCCCAGTTCTTCCAACAAGGCATCCATGAAGAATCTGGCCCCTGACCCCGGCTCGCGATTGATCATCCGCACTCCGGGTTTTGCCAAATCTTGAACCGACCGAATTCGTTTGGGGTTTCCGGATTGGATGAGTAGGCCTTGAACCCAGGAGGCGAAATGGATGCCCATTAAATCGCGATTGTGAGCATGGCGCCTCAGATACGGAATATTACTTTGTCCCGACTTCTTATCGACCAGATGCAGACCGGCCATATGCACTTCTCCACGTTGCAGGGACTTCAAGGCCTGCACACTTCCCATGGTCCAATTGGTCACACTGGATAGGGCATGAATGTTTCTCACATGTTCTCCCGCCAAAAATAATGCCGGATCGCACCCGGCAATCACGATGCTCTGATCAATGACCTCACGAGGTTTTAAGAGCTTTACCGGTACCTGCGAGCGTCTTTTCTCGGTGCGTGTGTTTCCATTTTCCAGAATGACTCCATCTGCCGACACCGTAAAATTCAAAATGTCTCCCAGATCCACCATTGGTCTTGCCAATATGCGGTTTCCTACTTGAGATAATTTCACCCGCATGGGTGACCGCGGAATTGCTCCACCACCGAGAAGTTCCGCTTCCACGACCGGCTCGGTCTCTGGCAAACAAAACAGATCTTCAACCGTACAATCCAACACCTCGGCTAATTGCAATGAAATATGCGTACTCGGAAGATACTGATTGGCTTCGATGGCATACACTGCCTGGCGTGTGATCCCTGCCCGCTTCGCTAATTCGACTTGAGAAAGCCCTTGAGCTTGGCGTCGTGCACTCAATCGATTGATCACTTGTTCGACTTGTGGACTATCGTCATTTACTGGGAGGGATTTTTTGAGAGACCGGGGTTTTTTCATGATTCGTATTGCTTAGGGACAGACTTGAAAAGCTGACCTGCCATCCTTCTCATTCTCGATTGAATTGGTGTTTCTCTACAGAAAATTCTTGACTGATAAATGTTGGAAAGGTTAGATTATTCTACATAATTCATACCTTCATTATCTCCCCCTCTAATGAAATACCTTAATTTGTCCTTCAGCCATTTGGGATGTACCTATTAGGTTTCGTGTAATCCTTTATCTTTACCCTCACTTCAAGTTGCACTAAAAAGAAGATCTAGGATACAAGCTTCGCGTAATTCCTCAACTTTGTCATAAAGGAGCGCGCACATGCATGGACGGATTCTCCTGACTCTGTTTTTTTCCCTTCTTATGGTTTCCCCCGCCTTTGCTCATGATCCAAACTCTCATAGCTCTCACAAAATCCCCACCCTTAATAAACCTCTGACGACGGTCACACTCGAACCTGACAGCATCACCATTACTTTCGGGCCGATTGATCTTCCTGTAGGTCATAGCGGGGATTTGGCCGCCAGCATGCCCAAACATTTTTTTAATCTGCCTGAAGATCGGTACATGACCGGATACAAAACCGAAGCCTTTACAAAAAAAGGGGAGGTCTTACCGCGAGAATATCTCCACCATATTCTTCTTTTGGATATGGATCAGGATAGTATCTCGTGTCCTGGCGAACCGTTATTTTTTGCGGGTGCCGGTATGGAAATGCGGGAAACCCGTTTCCCGGAAGGACATGGGGTCAAACTGGATAAAACCCATAAGCTCATGGCACTGGTCGCCTTTTACCACAAAGCCGCCCCCACCAAAGATGCCATGGCTCGCTTTACCATTTTTACCGCGCCTAAAGGTAAAGACGTCCATCCCATGCAGGTGTATCAGGTCGGAGTGAATGTCGTGTGTTTCAGTAAATTCGATCAGCGACCCGCCAATCAATCGGACGAAGGCATTTTTATCGAACCTGGCGTTCAAGTCATGAAAGAACCGCTCAAGTTCTTGGTGGATGGCTGTGTCAAATATGCGTATCCCCATTCTCATAATGGAGCCTTATTAATCGCCTTAGAGAATCGCACCAAGAATGAGACGTTATTGCGAACGGTCCCGGATGTCCAGGCTGACGGCACCCTCATTGGATTTCCCGACCGACAAATTTATTCCGATCCGATTGGGTTTCCTGTGAGTACCAAGGAAGACTATCAAATGGTCTTGGTCCATCATCGTCCGCTGGAACAACAGGGGGATATCCGAGGGATGGGCAATTATTTACTCTATATGACCCAAGAGGCCTGTCCGACGGGACAGACCCCTGACACCATCGCATCGGCTCATGAATAGCACCAATCCTTTGGTCTGAAACGTTTCAGCGGGAAATTTGTCCTGGATCCATCTGAAATTTCCCGCTTCTGAATTCTTTGTGGGTCCCTTACATTTTCATTAAAGACAAGCGAGACAAATCCAGCACGATCTCCCCACTCCGCTTATCTCCCAAAATAGCATCAAGGAGACCTTCTTCTTGAGCCAAGACCAGCTCTTCTGCTTCCGCCTCATAGAGAATATCAACACCAAACGGGCCTAAAGACAGCAAGGGATACCGTTTATCATAAATTAACCCGGCTGGGGGAATCCCATATATTGCTCGGAAATTACTCAAAATAATATGTAAGCGACCTTCAGTGACATAGAGCCCACCCGATGTCACCTCCCGCTTGGTAGCATTCACGGGATGACTCACATAAAACGTCACCAGTTCTTGAGGAACAGCCAACTCCAGCCCCTCCTGCAACCGGGGAATTAACAACTCGACTTCTTCTGGACGAAACACTGGCTCCAGCTCTGCCACACCCCTGATCCATTGAATGGGTGCGGCACGATGTTCTCGGACTCGAAGACCTTCCAAGGCCTGCTGAATTTGACGACGGGACAGACTGGCAGGATGAGCGTTCCAGGTGTCAGGCCGGTCTGTTTCGGCCCATGGGGAGAATTCTAACCGCACAAAGCTTGTGGGATTTTCGTACACCAGATAGGAATACACTGGTGGGGTCGCACAGCCGAGAAAATTGGCGGCAACAATTACCAGCCAGACGCCAGAACCCAGTAGTTTAGGCATTGGCTTCTAAAACGGTCACTGTCATTTCAACGCGCTGGAGCGGGTTATCATTCCCATCCCGTTGCACATTGACAATGCGATCCACGACCTCCATACCACTGACGACTTGCCCAAACGCAGTGTATTGACCATCCAAGAAATTGGCATCAGCGACACAAATAAAAAATTGCGAGCCGGCACTGTTCGGATCTTGAGCTCGAGCCATCGAAACAATGCCTCGAGCATGAGGAGTCTTGTTAAATTCAGCATTGACGCGATACCCTGGGCCTCCAGTTCCATGGCGAGACCGATCGGCATCCTTACTGTTCGGGTCGCCTCCTTGAATCATAAATCCCGGAATGACTCGATGGAATGTCGTGCCGTCATAAAATTTTTCGTTGGCCAGTTTCACTAGATTCTTCACATGATTGGGAGCCCGATCAGGAAAAAATTTCATTTGAATGTCGCCCCAGGCTTGTTCTCCCACCTGAATAGCAATGTTGACTCTTGTTTGATCTGTCACCACAACCTCACTCATTATGCCTCCTCTACATGAATGCTCATATGTAATTATTGATCGTACGGTCCTTTCGGAACCATCTGTATGCCAAATCCTTGACTAATATTTTTCCAATGCGCTCCCCCATCATCACTCCGAAAAGCTCCGCTGCTTGTTCCGACATACCAATCCCCAGTGGCTGCAATCGTAAGACTTTGAACCGCTTTCCGAGTAAGCCCTTCATTCATTTCGCGCCATTGCTGTCGATCATGAATCCACCGAAATACCCCTTTTCCCGTGGCCACCACTAGATCCATGTCGATCGGCACAATGCCTCGAATGGAATCATTAGGAAGCCTACGACTCAGGGAAGCCCAAGACACACCACGATCGGTACTCCGAAAAATGCCTCCATCCTGCGTCCCGAGAAAAATATGCTGTACCTGATTCACCGCAATCACTCGGAGATACCGATGTGGCAGCCGTTCCTTCGGATCAACAAAGACCGATTGTGAATCGATCCATTTGGATTGGTTGGCCTGTCCCGTTTGAACATGATGAAGCCCCTTTCCTGATGTCGCGGCTAGGAGCCGTCCATCATCCATCATGGCTAAACCCGGAACTAACACCCGATCCAATCCTATACCCGTTTTCCTCCATCGATGTTCAGATTCCACCCACTGATGAACGCCTTCCCCTGTGCCAGCATACACCTGCCCATTATGCACGAGAAACGATTTAATCTCCGCATCTTCTATTCCCTGACTGATGGGTTCCCATAATTCACCTTTTAAGGCAAGGCGAAACGCCCCACCACGCATGGTTCCTGCGTAGACATACTGACCCGGCAATACCGCTAGACACAGAAGAAACGGATCGGTCAGCCCACGGTTGAGTGATTCCCAGGATTGTCCCCTATCCTTACTCCGAAACAAACCCATTCCAAACGATCCCGCATACACCATTCCATCCGGTGTAACGGCCAATGTTTGAATGCTCGGGGCTCCACCCGCGCTGGAGCGATCTGAGCCATTTGGATGGAGCAATGGTAAATTCGACGTGGAGTAGGCTGACGAGGCCAGCACATCCACCTCGCCAGCCCATATTTGCAGAACGACCATGACCAGGGCCCCTAGGACCAAAAGCCCCCTGTTCTTCGTCAATCCGTTTGATGTCTGCGTCATAAGCAATGTAAATCTGATTCCAGGAAGCTACACTCCCTTATGTTCATCGGCAGAACCGAAATCGCCTTCTTCAACATCGGGAGCCTCCGGAGTGACTTGGGGAACACGACCAAAAAACTTCGCGCCCCAAATGCCAATCTCATAGAGAATAATCAATGGCACAGCCATGAGTAACATGGTAAACAACGTGGCATCAGGGGTGACCACCGCCGACAATATCAGGGCCACCATGGCGGCATGTTTTCGATACTGAATTAACATGGGAGCCTGAACAATCCCCACACGGGCCAACAACGACAGTACTAGCGGTATTTCAAATGCGAAGCCGAAGGCCAGCAAGAATTTGACGTTGAAATCCACGTACATTCCTACCGCCAATTCAGGTGTGATGGCTCGATCCATTCCGAAGGTCACAAAGAAATTAATGACCAGTGGCAAAATCACCAAATTACAGAACACCAACCCTAAAAGAAAAAAGCCCAACCCAAGAAAGAAGAGGGGGACTGCCCACCGCTGCTCTTGCTTCAGTAATGCTGGCTCAATAAATTTCCAGAATTGATACAGAATCATGGGGACACTCACCACAATCGCCGCCAAGAAGGAAATTTTAATGGAGGCAAACAGGGCTTCTGCCGGGGCATAAAAAATCAAATCATCTTCGAAGGGACGCTTAAACCATTCGATCAAAAGACCCGAGTAGGAAAACGCCACGACAAAAAACACCATGATCGTGGCTCCTACCACTAAGAGACGACGTTTGATTTCTTTGATGTGGCGCTGGAGTGGGTGCACCACCATATTCATGGCCATGGAGGGTGAAAAAACAGCCATTTTTCAGACAAGACGTGATGTCACAACAACAAGGAACCTGATTAACCTGGCGTCCCAGTTTGTTCTAAAGAAGCCCGATATTCTCGAATAAAGGCCGCCATTCGATCTTTCTTTCCCAGTTTCTCTTTTTGAATGTGTTTTTTTAAGATTTCCTCTTGAGGTGTCAGCACATGATGTTTCAGCAATTGTTGCAATTCGGCGTCTAATCGGTGATGAGATTCTTCCAGTTCTCGAAAGGTTTCATTCGATGCCCGTAAATTCTGGACAATGTGTTCATCAGTCACCATTGGCACCTCCATTTTTCACCTAGTTCATCATGAAAATGTGTGGTTGATCATCTGACTACCGGCAATATCCCCACCCTCATCCCTCCTTTCGTTTTCGAGCGAGGCCAGAGGTTCTCGAGTCATAAGAATAGCATCCTCGGTTGGATTCGTATAGTAGGATTTTCGTCTCGCGTATTCTTCAAAATGAAAGTATTGGTAGAGTTTTATGGCTGCAACATTGGTCTCTCTGACTTCTAACATTCCCCGGCAACAACCGGCTTTCATTCCAAGATGTAGCGCTTCCTCAATGAGCTTTTTGGCGAATCCCCGACGACGAAAATCCAAATGAACAGCCACATTTAATAATCGAATTTCTTCGAAAATGATCCATACACAAATATAACCAATTACTTGACTTTTTTGCCCATCCTCCAAACGAGGGATGATGAGAATCTTGCTAAACTGATTCCCCTGTAATTCAGCTTCAAAACTTTTATGTGACCATGGCACCGTAAAACACGCGTTCTCCAATGCCACGAGGGCATCCAAGTGTTCAATGGTCGCCACTTGAATGTTTGCCTCATGCATTTTCGCTCCAGACATTTATAAACTTGTTCCCCTGGCTTCAAAAAGGTATACCCAAAATTTCAATGAGCTAAATTAAACTAAAGCATTATTTTTGGGCATACGAAGGCTGAATATAATGCGGGGTACAACCTTCTGGAAGATAGGTGCCTTGGTCTAACAAAATCCTTCCGGCTCGACCAATTCCCTTCGCCGACGGCCATAAGGCCTCAGATGGTCCTTCAATAATCATTGAGTTTCTTGGCTCCCCACCTTCCTTATTTTTGATCCAACCGTCTCCTAACGCGATCGTCGGTTCAGAGATGCTGGCCGCTACCATAGACCATTTCCCGATTTGATCCGCGTCAAGACGAATGAGCTGTCCTTTTTGCCAATTAAAGCGCCCCCAATAGACCAGGTCTGCACGAATAGCCACGGTACTGACAATTGGCATCTCTGAATCAGGAAGATTCCACGCTAATCCTTCCAATGTTGAAACCCCGACCAAAGGAATCCCTAAAGCCAATCGAAAAGCCGTCATCGTTGCCAGCCCCACCCGCAGACCGGTGAAAGTCCCCGGGCCCAGGGACACGGTCAAACCCTCAAGGTTGGCAGAAGTAAGCGATATTCCTTCCAGCAATTGATGAATGGCTGGGATCAGTTGCGGTGTGAGTGAGCCCTGGTTACGACATTCCACATATCCGAGCAGCTCCAGATCATCAAACACGGCAACGCTCTGGTGTGATATCGCAGTTTCAAGAGCTAAAAAAATCATGGGAAGGTTGCACGTCTTTTCAGGTTGGGGCTTATCGAACCCACATCTAAAGATCCACTAGGCTGCATTGACTACAAACTCTTGAAAATTGAGAATAATCGAGCCCCCGCGTGAACGATGGTCGGTCGCTTTTACCACGAAAGGCAAGCGAATGGGGCTTTGTTCAAAAAACGCTGGCGTCTTTACTTCTCGATAATCTTCACATGTTACTGAGACCACGACGTCGTCATATGATTGTCGATACTCAATCGAGGTCAGCTCCAATGTCTGAGCATCAACCCAAGTTTGCACCTGAACATCCTCTAATTTTACAGAGCCATTGGTGCGAACCTGCATCATATCCAGTCGATAATACGTATCCCCTTTGAACACTCGAATGTCTTCATTGGTTAATCCTTCAATCTTCCCTAACACTGCATCCAATGCCCGGATACTTAATTGCACGGTTTGATCCCATTCCGTACGAACCGATCCACCTTCTACCTGACCCGTAATGACTTCATTCTGAGCAGGAAAAGAGAGCTCATAAGCATTTCCTTCACGGTGAAAATCCATCATGGGGACACCAAACTTCAAAAATCCTCGTAAATGAACGGTAGCCGGACTGGCATACGACATCATGCCGTTAAATCGCTGGGAAAATGGAATACCTGAACCGGAAACTGAGGCGTGAAAGATCCCACGAAGGGTTCGGATAGTGGTTTCTTTCTGGCGTAATGCCTCGAGTACCTGCTGACGTTGATCGACGGAAACGGGAATATAGGATCCATGATACCAACCGGCACAGCCTCCAAGGGACAGCCACAACAGAAGGCCTAGAACAACCCAATTCCACCAGGGCTGCCGATGCGATACAAGAGGAACGTCCTTCATGCTACTGTATGGAGCCAGACACCACCTCCCAAATTTCTCCAATTTCTCGGATTCCTACCACATCGATCCCATCTATGGGCTTCCAATGCTCTAAGTTTGGCGCGGGCACTACACAGCGGGTCAACCCAAGCTTCATAGCTTCTCGAATGCGAAGTTCGGCATGTTGAACAGGCCGAACTTCTCCACCAAGGCCAACTTCGCCCATGACTGCGAGACGCGCATCTAATCCCATTTCCTTGAAACTCGACAAGATCGCACAGACAATCCCGACATCTACTGTTGGCTCATCGATTCGTAATCCCCCAACCACATTGACATAAACATCATAGCCTGTGAAATGAAGCCCCAAACGTTTCTCCATTACCGCTAGCAAAAGCGCGACGCGATTGCCTTCCACTCCTTTCGCCATCCGCTTCGGCATGGGATAAGTGGTTTCAGCGACAAGGGCCTGCAATTCCACCAGGAGCGGACGCGACCCCTCAACACTGGAAACCACCACCGACCCGGCGCTCGTCCCGATCCGCCCCGTCAAAAACATGGCGGAAGGATTATCGACTTCGGTGAGCCCTTCGTCCTTCATTTCAAACACGCCAATCTCATTCGTCGGCCCGAACCGATTCTTGACGGCACGGAGAATACGGTAGCTTTGCCCTTTATCCCCTTCCAGATACAACACCGTATCGACAATATGCTCCAAGAGACGCGGGCCGGCAATCACACCTTCTTTGGTAACATGCCCAATGATGAACACCGGCACATTCGTGCGCTTCGCATACCACATCAGCTGACACCCTATTTCTTGCACTTGACTGACACTTCCTGGAGCCGAAGTCAATTCATTGGTAAAGATGGTTTGAATGGAGTCAACGACAATCACCCGAGGTTTCATGGTTTCTTCTACACGAAAAATTTCTTCTAAGGAGGTAGCGGCTACCACATAGAGATTGGGTGACTGAATCCCTAGCCGGTCAGCCCGCATTTTTATTTGCTGAGGAGATTCTTCCCCCGACACATACAGACCGATTTCCCCTGTCTTTTCAAGGGAGTTGAGGGTTTGAAGCAAAAGCGTGGTCTTTCCAATGCCAGGATCCCCGCCAATAAGTACCACCGACCCCGGGACCACGCCACCGCCAAGTACACGATTGAGTTCTTCAATCCCTGACTGCAGCCGAAATTCCTGTGTTTGAATAATGTCTCCAATAGGCAAAGCCTGTGGTAGGCCTTCAGACACTATACGAGACTTCTGAACGGCAGCATCTCGCTGTACTTCTTCCCGTAAGGAATTCCATTCGGCACATTCCGGACATTGCCCGCTCCATCGAAGCCCCTGGTAACCGCATTCCTGACAGACAAACCGTGTTTTTGTCTTGGCCGCTTTCATAAGGATTTTTATTAACCCCTCACTGGTATTTCAGACTATAAATGCCGCCGCACCCGCGACCAATCATTCAATACGATAGCTCGCCTGGGGAATCGCTCCTCAGTATCCGGCAAGGGTAAAATAATGGTCGTCAAACGGTTCTTCACTAATACTTCCGCAAAATCGGCCGTGCGTCCTATCCCCCCGCTCACATTTTCCCATCCTTCATTCTTCAATTCCTCCAACAATTCAAGCAAGGCCACAGAAGTCTTGGAGATGACGCGAATCATCCCAGGAGGAAATTGCTGGGCCCGCAGCCAATTTTGAATCATTTCAACTCGGCCTCTGCCCGTCCGATCAACATACACGATATTATAGTAAAACTGGGCTAACTTGCTTAACTCTGCGGGGGCCGCAACAGAAGGCTCCCCAAGAACCAACCCAGGGTCGGGAAAGAGTTCCGGGGGTGGAGGCTCTGGGTCAATAAAGCCTTCGACGAGAACCGCTAAATCGATCAATAAAATGGGGCGTCGACGCTCCCAAGACAAGACCACGCCATGCCCCTCAACCACATCGGCCTTAGAGGGAGTAGCCCACACCGCCCGCAAAGACAGATTTCCTCTCATTTTTGGGCTAAATTCCAATCGTGCCCATCCTTCCGAATCCGTAGCCACCTTACCAATCGCACGACCTTGAAGAAAAAATTCTACCGGCTCTTTGGGCAGACCTCGCTCACCCTCTGGTCCTTGTTCGGTCAGTCTGGCTTGCAGGGTAACCATATGACTAGGAAACGTCAGTGCATCGGTGACATTTAATTCAACCGTGTTCTCTTCAGTATCCGTCCCGGAAGAAAACGAAGGCCATACACCCACAATGACGAAAGTCATAAGCAGCCTAAGAAATATCTTCATCATTTCCGTATCAATTCCATTTTTGTCCCTTATGCGATCAGAATAGTCCTCTCCCACGTTTCCCAAAGGAAAAGGCATCAACCCCGGAAAAAATGGCAAGTTGAATATAAAACAACCATCCCATCGGCCAAAAAAATTTTGAGATCAGGAGTAAGGCCATCCCACACATGAGAAAAACAGGCGCCCGTTTCACACCCAAATATAAATGGCCCATTCCCGGCAAAATGGAAAGAAAGGCGGCGCCAATACCATTGATAGTTTTGTCTCGTTCATCCATAAATGAAATATGTTCTTCCGGTAGCTACGCTAGCGCAATTGTCAAAACCTTACCACGCTCTAAAATCAGAGAGCTAGAGATGAAACATCTCACCTCGGCATCTACTCACAACAGCAACACGAATAGGGGTAAGAGAACCTGATGGGAAACTTAAAGAAAAAATTACCCAAGTTTTCGTTTGCGTAATTCTTCTTCAAAGGTTTTATGATAGAGCACATCCCATTCCTGTGACCCTTCCGGAATAGGACGAGAATAGGACTGCAATCGATGCCGAACATGTTGATCCAATTCGGCTTCGACTTTCATATGTTCGCTAATCACTTTTTTGACTTCTCGAAGAGCTTGTCCCTGATCACCCAACAATTTTGCATGGGCCGTATTTTTCAGACTTTCTAAAATCACGTGGGATAAATGCATCTGTTTGTCATCACTAAGGGAAAGGGCCATCATTCAGTTCTCAAGAAAATGGTCAATGGTTGAAAATTTGGAGAGTAAAGATTGCACAAAATACATGCAAGGTTTCTCGCAGTACCCGAGAGACCCTACTCATTACCTCTCCCCTTTCACTTGAAAATTCTTGCAGAGAACAATAACGCTTTAAAATTGGCTCAACGCTGCCAACGTACACTTATAAAACAATGCCACGTTCTTTAATGAGTTTTTGCTTGACCATCGAAAACATTTTTTGGTAATCCGCTCGGCCTTCATTAAACTCACGCTCAAATTGTTTGAGCATTTCTCGAACCTCAGCATTCAGCCGATCCTCTACATTCAATTCTGTGGTAATTGCCGATTCCACATGCTGAACGAGGGGCTCCGGCTTACCTTGAATCTCCAAAAACCCACGGACCTGTAAACGCTCCACCACTGTGGTAGCCATGTGATGAATACGGACGGGATTCAACCGCATGTGGTTCCCTCAGGTAGTAACTCAACCTGCATGGTTTGAGCTCCCTCTGCTTGGCGCAGGATTTTCGCATCGCCCTGGATTTTTCCGATCACATTGACTCGATCGGCTGGGACCGGATCATCGCCTAAGCTCATTGGCGTTTTCCCAAAAAACACTGCCAGCATTTCTCCCATGCCCCAAAAAGCTACATCCCCGACTTTGACTTGATTTTTTGCCGTTTCACGAAAATCTTTGACTCCGGGGATCTTGCAATAAAACTCTTCTCCCCATTGGTTGACAGGCGCACTGATGGGAAGTGCATCAACAATGGCCTGAGCCGTACGGTTGGGTTTTAAATCGGCGATGACTTGAATTCCACCAATGGTGATTTTAATAGTATGTGAAGGGAATTCCATAGTTCCTCTTTTTCTTTTGAATCGATACCGTCGAAAACGACGTAAGGCACTCGAATGTAGCTTGTCCTCTTGGTGAAATCAAGGCTAGAATGAACACTCCGCGTAAGTATGTGTTATGTTGCCTTCCACATTCATTTTTCTACAGGGGATCGGTGAATCCACCGAACGGCTCCTTTGGGAATCCGGCATTACGAATTGGGATTCCTTTCTTCGCAGTGCGAGCCTTCCCAGAATTTCGCCTTCTCGAAAAGCCCTATATGACACAACTCTGGAGGAAATCCGCGCTCAATGGCATGGACAGAATTCTCGCTTTTTCGCGAAATTATTAAAACCGAGAGACCATTGGCGTTTATACCCGCATTATCAAGCTAATACCGCTTTTGTTGACATTGAAACCAATGGCCTCCCAACTCCGCATGGAACCATTACAGTCGTCGGCATCTATGGGCGAGGGCACATGACATCTCTCATTCGCGGGGAGAATCTTTCGGAAAAACGTTTACAAGCAGAACTGGCATCTTACGATTTATTGGTCACCTTCTTCGGATCGGGGTTTGACTTGCCATTTTTGAAGGCCACCTATCCTCATCTGCTCCTCGATCATCCTCATCTGGATTTGTGTTTTGCAGCAAGAAGACTTGGATTGAAGGGCGGACTTAAATCCATCGAACATGAACTTGGTTGCCATAGGGCGACATCGCTGGAAGGCTTAACAGGATGGGACGCGGTTCGCTTATGGGAGGAATGGCAAGATGGGAATTGCTCTTCCCGAGAATTATTAGTCGCTTATAACGAAGCGGATTGCAAAAACTTACAGCCTTTAGCTGATTTGATTTGCCACCGGATGATCCGGGAATATGGCCCGCCAGAAAAAGTGTCTGTCCCCTCATGAGCCATCCTCTTGCGCCCACATGGATTGGAAACGGACTCACCGATATTGGCCGAGTCCGAAAGATGAACCAAGATGCCTTTGCTCTCGATAATACTCAGCAGCTCTGGGTCTTGGCCGACGGTATGGGAGGTCATGCTGGAGGTGAGGTGGCCAGTCAAATCGCCGTGGAGACAATTCCTGAATATTTTCGATTACGCAAGGAGGAAAAAATCCCCAGGCTCCTTCCGGCTGAAACCGTCGCTTCCCTCCTTGTCCAAGCTATCGAATTGGCTAACCAGCGTATTCGAACCCGAGCCTCTCAAAACCCCAACCTTAAGGGCATGGGCACCACGGTTGTGGCCCTCGCCATATCCAACGTTGCCGATCATAGCCAAGCCATCATTGCCCATTCAGGGGATAGCCGCGCCTATCTCTTACGAAATCACACCTTGTCACTGTGGACACGAGACCATACGTTAATGGAAGAACGTCTGGAATTAAATCTGATTACCCCCGATCAAGTGCGCACCCATCCTCTTCGGCATGTGCTCACCAAAGCGCTCGGCATCGCCGTCCTTGCCAATCCCACAGTTCAGACGCATTTGCTTGAACCCACCGACCGTGTACTCCTGTGTTCGGATGGCTTAACCAAAATGCTGACCGACAAGGAAATTCAAACTCTTCTCTTGAAGGACCGTTCCCATCTGACTTCTGCAACTAAAAGACTCGTCGAAACGGCTAACCGATTGGGAGGAGAGGATAATACGACGGTCGTGATGATTGAAGCGGATTCTGACTCAATGTTATAAGATGGGTCGGCTATTACCGGGTAGGTCTTCTCAATAATGCCGACCAGCCAAAATATCCGACCGCATCTTTCATATTGGAAAACCACCGGTGGGTAAAACTCATCGAAGGATCCGTCACATACTGCAGAGTCAACACAATGCGTTCTTCACCCTCTGCTAATGGGCTCACCGCATGATGCAATTTGTCGCCATTAAAAAAAATCAACGTGCCAGGGTCAGTAGCCAGGGCCAATTCTTGAACTTCCTGATTTGGATCCTTGGTATGCAAGCGGCAAAGCAATTGACTACTTGATTGATCGCGCAGTCCGATTAACAACGTATAGCGGGCCCCTTTGTAGTAGGACGTATCATAGTGATAGCCAATATGATCCCCTGCTTCGGTATAGAAATAGAGCGCACAGGCATGGGGGTCTTCATCAGGGCAAAGCAAAAGCGGTACGCCAGCCATCTGGCTCAACATCTGAATCCACTGTGCATTGCGATAGAACGTGAGAATGGACGGTGCGGATTCGTGGAGTAAATAGTAACTGACGCTTCCCCCTTTTTTATGTTTGGGAATAAAATTACGATTGATCTTTGGACGCACTTCTTCGACTTCACGCATAAACTCTTCAATCAAAGACATGGGTAGCAAACGTTCCAATGCAAGAAATTCTCCCTGTTCCCAATACCTTCGCGTCCATTCTTCAATAGGGCCATCGGACAGTACGTTGGCAATCTGCTGGTCAACGCGATCGATGGAAGTAATCGACATTCAAAAACCCCTTTTTCTGTTTATTCTTTTCAGAGGAAAGCTCTATTCACATTTGGTACTCTATCATGTCAATCAAAAAATCGCACCGGGCACCGGAAGGCCCGAATTACTTGACCTCTGAAGACTCAAGATTTTATCGTCGAATGGTGGTGAGAAACATCATCACTCGACCCATTCTCCCAGATTTCAAGGATAGGCAATACCCATGAGCCTTCTTCCATACCGCGACCTGGTCCTAGGAACAGATTATTGGATTCAAGACAACGTGCTCCCCAATGCACTGGAGATCGCGCAACGTTGTATGGGCATCAGCACGTGGACGCTAGGATCTCCCTGGCGGCCAGAACCATGGCCGGGCATGCGATCCCCACATGCCTTAACTCCGAAAGAAGTTTCCACCATTGAAGATTGCGTCAAAAAAAATTTACGCGTTCCTAATCTTACCCCACAAACCGATTCGGAAGCCGGACTTTCCGGACATAATCATATTCAAATTTGTGGAGGAGCCGAAGGGGTGGCTAGGCCTCATGTGGATTCGGCTAGCATTTGTGATTTCGCAGCCGTCCTGTATCTCCACCCCAGTCCTCCCACCGCGCATTGTGGCACCTCATTTTATCGTCTGCATCTTCCTGGTGAATTGCCCGATGGGAATTACTGCCCCAAAGAATATGAAAGTCTCAAAGAGGTGCCCGGGATCTCCCCGGAAATGGATCCCACCATGTTCGATGAAATTCTCGAGGCTCCCTACGTCTTCAACCGTCTCGTTGCCTACCAATCCGATCTCATTCATTCAGCGACAGGCTATTTTGGATGGGATCACGCCCTTGCTTCAAAACGCATGGCCGTCGTGTTCTTTTGGAAGGCTCAGGCATAAAAACCAAAGGGTTAATTTTTTACCCGAGCCTTTGAGGTTTTTGTTTTTATCGGACGATCTTTTTTGTCTTGATCCCCCTTATTCAACATTTCCACTGCAGCCAGTTTGATCGTTGAAGACACCGTCCCTCCCCCCAGCATTCGCGCAATTTCCGTTTCTCGCTGAACACCAGCTACTTCTTGAACCTTGGTCAACGTTCGATCATCCGAGGTGACCTTCTCTACGACAAACTGCGCGTGAGCTTGAGAGGCAATTTGTGGTAAATGCGTGACACAAAAGACTTGATGGTATTGCGCCAATTGTCGTAATCGCACCCCCATAACCCTTCCGGCTTCTCCCCCCACTCCGCTATCAATTTCATCAAAGATCACGACCGGCGTGTGGTCATTCCCAGCAAACACGGTTTTCAATGCGAGCATAATGCGGGATAATTCCCCACCAGAGGCAATTCGCCCTAAAGGCATAGGTGGCTCGCCAGGGTTAGGTGCAAGCAAAAGTTCAAGCTTATCCATTCCGGTCGGCCCAAATATTTCCTCACCCGTGTTCACTTTCAGATTGACCTGAATTTGGGTGGTTCCCATCTTGAGTCCTTCAAATTCTTGCTGAACCTGTTTGGCTAATTGAGTCGCGACCTTCTTTCTTTTGACCGACAAATCTTTGGCCGCGTTTTTCATCGACTCAAAACTCATGGTCACTTCGTCTTTGAGTCTGGCCAATTGATCATCCTTTTGTTGAAGAAGGGCTAAATCCTCCTCAAGGCTTTTTAACAAAGCCATTAATCCATCGATCGATTTGCCATACTTTTTTTTCAGTCGCTGCAAACCGGCCAGCCGACTATCGATGATCTCCATGCGCTCCGGATCAGATTCTGTCTGAGAACGAAATCCCCGAAGATGTTGGGTCACTTCCTGTAGGGCAATTTCAGCAGATTCTAACAGAGGCAACCATGTCTGACATTGCGCATCAATCTTGGCAAGCTCGTGTACCCAATTTGTGATCTCTTGAAGTTGGGCTAGGACCGAACGCTCACCCTCATAGAGGGTTTCAAATGCCTGATGGGAGAGTTGCCCTAACCGCCCACTATGTTTCAGCCGATGATATTCTTGACTGAGGGCTTCCTCCTCACCAACCTGCAAGTGCCCATTGGATAATTCCTCAAACTGAAATTGCAACATGTCTTGCCGGGCAGCTTGCTCAAGAAGCCGAGCTTCCAGGGCCTCCAACGCCATTTGCTTAGATGTCCATTCCTCATAGCCTTGGCAAACTTTTTCGACTAAACACGCTAACCCTCCATAGGCGTCTAACAGTTCCAATTGAATTTTTGGAGATAACAAGGATTGCTGATCGTGCTGGCCATGAATATCCACTAATTGGCGTCCAACATCCTGAATGGTTTGTACCGGAGCCAATTGACCATTGAGATAACTCCGGTTTTTTCCTGATCGGGAGAGGAGGCGCCGAATAAAGATTTCGTGTTGGTCGGAAAGGAGAAAACCATCCTGGCGCAATTGGGAAAGGAGTGGATGGGATTCAGGAAGGGTAAAACAGGCCTCTAATAACGCTTCGTCGGCACCAAACCGAATGTGATCGGACGTGGCCCGGCCCCCAACCAACAACAACAAAGCATCTATCAGAAGAGATTTACCGGTGCCAGTCTCTCCCGTGAATGCCAGGAACCCTTGAGGCAGGACAAGATGAAGCCGGTCAATGAGGGCGAAATTGGAAATGCGCAGCTCGGTTAACATTGCACCGAGTGGTTCACCCTAGAGCTTAGGCCATGGCAGAAGATTGGGATAACAGAGAATCAATGATCTCTTTAAATTGTTGTTTGGGACGTGCCCCGACAATTTTCTCAACCACTTCTCCCCCTTTAAAGAAAAGAATGCTGGGGATACTCATGATTTGATATTTCCCTGCCACTTCGGGAGCTTCATCGGTATTCAATTTCATGACTTTAAGACGTCCCTGATATTCTTTGGCCAGCTCTTCCACAATCGGGGCGACCATTTGACATGGCCCACACCAGACGGCCCAGAAATCAACCATCACGATATCCGTTGATTTCATAACTTCCTCATCCCAGTTTGTTGCATCGGCTATCGCGACAAGATCAGACACGGACTGCCTCCTTGGAAAAATAGAATCAAGTGCTAAACGGTTGAGCCATCCTAAAACTGCATTCTGGGGACTGTCAACTCAAATTCTGATTTCATAGGCCGCCATGAAAATATCCGGCACTTGACGATATTCTCAATCAACCACTTCCCGTCTTGTAATACAACACGCCCTCTTACCATTGCCATTCCTGCGGAATGCCAGACCACCAGGAATCGGGATGTGCTTTTCTCCAATTGGCTTGTTGAACCCATAATTCATCCGTTCGTGCATGATCAAGACGGTTGGCCATTGAAGCCGTAATATCAAACTGCTGACGCAATCCCTCATGGATCAATTCTTGAGCCATCCGAGGCATCACATTGGGAGGATCAATAATATCAATCACCTCTCGGGCGGTCAGGTTGAGAGACAACTGTTCAACCTTGACATAATCCTCCTGTTTCACCAAATTCGCTAAATATCCGTCAATTGCTTGGTAGACATAGGCCAAATACACATAGGCCTCAACGGAGGGGAACTGATCAATATTACGCTGACAGGCTTCTACCGCCCGCCGGTAGTCTCCTGCCTGAATAAATACCTTGGCACGGTTTAATTCGATTTTCGAATCTGCCTGAAACTGAGTCACCTTAGCCATACTGTTTGGGATAGCTAGCCCAAAAATTCCAAGGAAAAGAACGATCAAACCCCAACCAACAATACCTTCATGAAACCAGACGAAAGAGGGTCTTGTTTTCATCGTCATCCTCCCAACTCTCCCAACCTACAATAGATTCATACTCTCTGACCAAAGCCTGGCATCGTGACAAAAAGTGTCATATTTTTTTGCAATTCGCTTGACCAACAATTTCTTCATATTTTCAAGCAGCTATGGGCGTTCTCGCCTGAAAGTCTCTGTGGAATCCTAGTTTGCCGTGTAACCAAATTCTTACAAATTTCTTTCTCATGACCTTTTCAGGTCCATAAGGCTGAACCAGACTGGCACTTAACGCCACACGACAATAAAAAATCTTCGCCAACGTTCAACAATTCCCATGGTCCCAAGTCAATGGCATCCCGATTGCGTGGGAATTCTTTCAGAAAAGATTTTTCGGATAGCCACCTGATACTGCGAAAACAATACTCTAACAGGCATTAATGGAGAGTCTCAATTTTATGCATACAATCAAACGCCATACTGCCTTTCTATTAAATTTTAGCACGTACATTGGCATCGGAGCCTTTTCCGTTTGTCTGCTTTTGCCGTTGTCTCCCATTCCTGCCAATTCCAGCGACATGGCTATAGCCCTAGCAGCGCCTTCCCAGAAACCGTCTAATCCTAGAAAAAATTCACAGAATCATAAGGTTCCTCATAAGGATGATATGCTGGCAGCACTGACGATTTATCTTGAGGCACGAGGTGAAAGTTTTGCTGGAAAAATGGCGGTGGCGGCAGTTATTCGCAATCGAATGCTTTATCGCTATCATAGCGATGGAACGGTCAAAGGCACCGTTCTTCGGGCCAAACAATTTGAACCATGGATAGGACGCTCGCCGGAAGATGTGCGATTTGACCCAAATAATCGAAAAATGCAAGAAAGTTTATTAGCTTGGAAACTTGTACAAGATGGGCGAAATGTCGTTGATGGAGCGGTTCTCTTTTATAATCCAACCCTAGTCAACACTCCTCATTGGGCAAAAGTGTATCAAAAGGTCGCTAAAATCGGAGGCCATGAATTCTTCAACAAACATCAAACGTAGAAGATTCTAGGACGCAACAGCCTTTCGCAAATTTTTTGGACGGTTTTTCTTCACGCTACCACCCTCAATACTGCCCAACTGCACACGCAACTGCCGAAGTGCCCCAGAATGCACCCGACACACACCCGATTCAGTGAGGCCTAATCGTTCGCCAATTTCTTTCATGGTCATTCCTACATGATAATACAACTGCAAAACCTCTTGTTGTCGAGTCGAGAGGGTGACTAAAGCAGCATCTAACGCCGCCTTCATTTCAGCCTCAGCACATGCAGCAAACGGATCGTGACGTTCCTGATCAGGCAACACGTCCCGAAGCGTACATCCATCCTCACCATATCCCACCGGTTCATCTAGACTTACCAGCCTCGGATCACATGCCGAAACTCCCTCCAGTTCCTTTTGGGGAACCCCTAAGATTCTCGCTAACTCTTCTAAACTGGGAGAATTCCCTGTTTTCTGAATATGGTCATCAACAACTTGTCGTATTTGTTCTCGTCGTGCACGAACCGAGCGTGGCACCCAATCCATAGCTCGAATTTCATCCAACATCATTCCGCGGATACGATATTCGGCAAACGTACGGAATTTAATATCACGGCTAGGATCGAATCGCTTGAGCGCGCTTAATAACCCCATAGCACCAGCACTAGCCAAGTCTTCCACGTCCAAGGAAAAGGGATTTTTGATCGCCATGGCCCCGGCCATTCGACGGATCATAGGCAGAAATTCCTGCAGAAGCTCCGTCAATTGATCTGGATTCAGTTGAGAATAATAGGAATCGCTGGAGCCAGCTTCGAATCCTGTTGTTGTTACATCCGGGGAATGCTTAACTGGGAGTTCTACGGCAATTCCTTGAGAATGCTGTTGATATTCGTCCATATTCTGGCCTGTCCTTTCTGACCAAAAAAAAACGCCCGGTTCCGAGGAACGGGCGCATGATCGAACATTCAACAACATACAGTTCGGTAACCAGACTAACCCTCAATACCATTCTGATTCAGGGTCTCTTGGCTTTGCGCCCTATCCTCGCGGATAGTTTGCCCTTGTCACCTGCTCATGAAATTATCTTACAAGTCGTACCTCATAGTACTTTTTTTGCCGGTGTAATTTTCCAAGATGGCACAGGATTTGTTCATTTCAAAGTTCGGGAGTTTTCCCTCATTCTACGTCCGTGCCCTTGTTATCGGGCCAGGCCTTTGGGGAGTTAAGGAAAAAACTTGACGGGTGAGGAGAAAAACATAGAAATTAAAAAATCCCTAATTATTGAACGGAAACCAGCTAATTGAAAAGGAGAAAAAAGGAGGAATTTTCTGGAAGAATTATTTTAATTTCAGGAATAAATTGGTCCCGACTAAAAAGAACATCACGGTCGCAATCCAACTACCCACAATTGGGAGCACCGCTCCATTCTTGCCCAGCACCATCCCCACCGAATGAGCCGCCCAAAAGAGAAACGAGATAGCCAAGGTTTGGCCCACGCCCTTCGCCGTCCCTACACTTCGCATTCCACTCCCACGAAAACTGATTGAAATACCTAAGAGAGTCATGACGAGAGGAACCATCGAATAGGCGATACGCGCCCAATAGTCCGTGGTATACCGCTGGGAATTGTGCCCATCCTGGGTAATCCGTTCGATATATTCATGTAATTGATTGAGTGTCATATTTTTCGGATTTTGCGATAACCAATTTTGGAAATCTTCGGGAGTCAAAGGCAGTACCATAGACCCTCGCGGCTCCTCTGAAATCACCACTCGACCATCATCCTTCACCTGACGGGAGACGATACCTTCCATCATCCATCTACCCTGGGAGAATGTTCCTTGTTGGGCTTCGATAATTTCAGCAAGTTGAAAGGGGTCTCGTAATGTGTAACGGTGAATACCGGACAAATGACTCCCGTCCAATTTCACCGAATCAATTCGGAATAATTGAGCCTGACCGACACGAAGCCAGAGGCGATCGGGGCCAGACATCAAGGCTAGAGGCTTGCGTTGAATGAGGACCGATTCGACATAATCAGATTGGACATTGGCTAAAGGAATAACCACGGCCGTTAAACTAAAACTTATGGCACTCACGAATAGACCAAAGGCAAAAAAAGGGACAGCAATTTGAGAAAAACTTAACCCACAGCTCCGCATAGCCGTAATTTCACGAGTACGATTCAGGCCACTGACTGTGAGAATTGAAGCCATTAATGCCCCTAGAGGAATTAACAAAAAAGCAATCTCTGGCATTCGATAGAGAAAAAAGCTCAACACCAACGATAAGTCTGCATCATATTTTGAAAACTTACGAAGTTTTTCAAAAAAATCGACGACCACATAGATCGTTAACACGGTAACCAGACACAGCAGGAAGTTTCTGGAAAATTTTCCCAAGACATACCAAAATATCTTATTCATTGTTTGCACTCTGAAGGGAATAAAACATTATTGCTTTCTCGCGTGATTCACCATCCAAATGGCAATGAAAGCCAATAGGAAGTTTGGCAACCAAGCCCCAGCAATCGGCGCAGCGCCTCCACTGGTCACCAAAAACTCTCCCAGGATATTGAGCATATAGAAACCGATGATGACCAATACGCCAATGGCAAACCCGCCAGCCCGCCCTGATCGTTTCGATACAATCCCCAGAGGCACGCCTAAAATACCCAAGACAAACGTACTCACAGGAAATGCGATGTCTTTGTGATATTCCACTAAGCGACGCAACGTACCCTTGTCATTGCCATTGGATCCCTGTAAGTCCTTGACTAATTCCGCATAACTTTTACGTTGAACCTTGGCCTTTGATGATTGAAATGGCGATGGCATCCAAAAATCATAGGTCTGAAATTTCACTCGATGAAATGTCGATGCCTCTTTAGGCATCTGATGAATTGCCCCATCAAAGAGACGAATCCCCATCTGCTTCCGCTCATTCTGTTTCAACATTTGAAAATGATTCGCCACAATAATGAGAGGTTTGGCCGGATCCCGTTGATCGGAAATAAATACTCCTTTGGTTTGATCGATATTCTCCTTGGGATTAGGAACATACACCATGAGACCTTCAATCGGTTCATTAAAAACTCCGGAATCTACGCCTAGGGTCATTTCATCCTCAATCACACTCAGGGCCAACGTTTTGAGAGATATATTGGCCCACGGTTGTCCCCATTGGGACAACACCATGGTCAAAGCACATACCGCCCCCGCAAAGACCACGACGGGGGCATGAATCCGAAAAAAACCCACACCGATTGATCGGAGTGCAATGACTTCGTTATCAAACGACATACGATTAAAAGCTGAAATCGTCGAAATTAAGCAAGCGATAGGGAGGGTAAGCACCAGGAACGAAGGCAGTAAGTGCATGATAATATTCCCTAAGGAACTTAAACTGATCCCCCGGGAAATCACTAAATCCACCAACCGCAACATCTCTTTTGTAAAAATAATAAAACAAAGGCCAAAGAGACTCGTCCAAAAAGGCGGGAGAAGCTCAAGGAATATGTACCGGTCGAGAAGTCTGATCAATGCAATGGACTGAACAAAAGAAAAGACAAAGAAGGGAGAATTTCGAAAATTCCTTCTAAAAACATAACACCCAACCTACACAACAGGGGAGAAAATGTTGGAAATCCTGAAAAATATCATGCTGCCATTTATTGACAGATTTTTCAAACTATGCTAAATCCTGACTCGTTTTTTTTTGGGTATTCAAGTGAAAGATTGATGATGCTCTGAAGCCGAAAGAGGACTCTTCTCCTTTTTCGGCTTTTTTGCTTTTGAAACGACTCTTTTCATTAGATATTTTTTCTCATTCAGCTGCAAGGGAGGCATGATTGTGAAGAGTAAGGGAACCGTAAAATGGTTTAATGATCGAAAAGGTTTTGGCTTTATTCAAGTAGAAGGCGGCCAAGACGTCTTTGTTCACTATTCCGCCCTTCAAGAAGATGGGTTTAAATCCCTCAAAGAAGGCGAGTCGGTTGAATTTGATTTGGTAGAAGGTGCCAAAGGGCCTCAAGCAGCGAATGTCACGAAATTAGGTATTGGGCAACCGTCCTAAATGTTCATGCTTAATTGGTCGCTCGTTTGACCTTATCATTGATGCGGTTTTTTTAGAAAAATCTCATCCCATTGTGGCCTTCAAACTTGTTTTGTGCAAGCTTCCCTCGCTGCATGGGGTATTCTTGACTTCCTTCTTTTTCCCCTGATAGACTTCACCCCTAAGTCATTGTATTTATTAGAAAAATTTAATATTTTGCAAATTTCATCTCTTCGTTTAGGGGAACAATATGACCACAAAACTTTTCCAGACTTTATTTTCCGGACAATTGCCACAACCCAACATCCTGATGGTTGACCATGACAATGAAGATTGGGGTGCAGGACAAAGCCAGGATGATCAACTACCGCCCGCTCCTTTAAATGTTCGAGCACAGCCTGACCATGGGCGAACGACCATTACTTGGGACCCGGTTCCGGATGCTCTCTATTACAATTTATATTTCGAAACCACAAAAGGGGTCCAAATCAAACCTTGCGATCTGGCACGTCCCATTGCGGCACCTGAAGATTTCATTTCTACGGTAGGCCTAAAAAAAGATACCGCCAACTGTATTGAAGGAGTCGCTTCACCCTATCTTCACAACGACCTGAGCAACAATCTTTGCTATCACTATGCCCTCACTGTCGTCACGGAAGGGGGAGAGAGTTCTCTCTCTGAAGAGGTCATGTCTATCCCCTCACCTTACCTGGCCGTCATGCAATTCGGGTGTGAAGGGGTTGATGAAGGAGAATTCAAATCCCCCACCGGGATTGCCATCGACAAAGACGGCAATATCTATGTCGGGGATACCGACAATCATTCCATTCAGAAATTTGATAAATCTGGAAAATTTTTGGCTCGATGGGGAGAAGAAGCGGATTCCGTGGAAGGCAGCTTTTATTATCCTCGAGGCATCGCCACCTCTCCCGAAGGGGATGTCTACATTGCTGATAGCGGCAACAATCGTATTCAAAAGTTCGATTCAGAAGGAAATATTATCAATGCCTGGGGGAAATTTGGCTTTGCCTGGAGAGGGGCTGAAGCCGGAAAATTCGATGTGCCGTGGGGAGTCACCACAGATTCACAAGGCAACTTGTTTGTCTCGGATACCAGCAATGCTCGGGTTCAGAAATTTCTGCCGGATGGATCACCTGTCCTCACCTGGGGACGTGATGGAGGGTACGATGGCGCCTTCTTTTACCCAAGAGGGCTAACCGTTGATTTTGTAGGGAATATTTATGTCGCCGATGAAGGAAATCACCGCATTCAGAAATTCGACTCTAGGGGAAATTTCCTTTTGAAATGGGGTAAAGAGGGCAATGCTCCCGGACAATTCAAATCCCCATGGGGAGTCGCTTGCGATCCGTTAGGCTATATTTATGTGGTTGATAGCGGAAATCATCGCGTCCAAAAATTCGAACCCAATGGCACCTACCTTTGCTCATGGGGTAATCGTGGGTTAACGGAAGGCCAATTAAATTTCCCGTCCGGCATTGCTGTGGATAAAGAAGGTAATGTCTATGTCATCGATAGTGGAAATCACCGACTCACAAAATTTGCTCCTACGGAAGAAGAATTGAAACGTGGCAAACAAGAAAAACCTGAGGCCGCCGACCTCTCAGCCCCCATCAATCTTGCCGTCAAGCCTGGCGATACTGAAAACATCCTCAGCTGGTTAGAAGTTCCTGGTGCGGTTAGCTACAACTTGTATTTTAGTACCGACCCAGATCTCACAATCGAGACATCTACAAAAATTGAAGGGGTGACAACCCCTTATATCCATAGCGGGCTCACCAACAATACACCCTATTTCTATGGCCTCACAGCAGTCATGGAAGACGAGGTAGAGAGCCACCTTTCAGAAGAAAAAACCGCGATTCCAATTCTCATCGATATATCAGCCCCTCAAAATCCCGACATCGTTCTGAACCATGGCTCCTATATGACCAATAGTCCGGATATGGTCGCCACCATATCGGCTAAAGACGTTGATAGCGGTGTCGCAGCCTACTTTATTTCTGAAAACCCCATGACGCCCAGTGCGACAATGCCAGGATGGGTTGAGGTCGAACCAGAGCAAAAATTTGGTGCGACTATTCCCTTTACCACATCCCCTGGAGACGGCACGAAGACGGCCTATGTCTGGTTCAAGGATGCCAACAACAACGTATCGGTCCCCGCTAGCGCCAGTATCGTGCTGAACACCTCGGGTTATGTGTGTGTCACACATTGGGGCAAACCAGGACGCGGAGCTTCCCTCCTCCATGGTGGTGAATTTATTAGTCCCATGTATGGCATGACCATCGATCGACAAGGGTCAATTTTTGTGGTCGACAATGGGAACAATCGTATTCAAAAATTTGACCGTAATGGAAACTTCATACTGTTATGGGGAAATTTTGGAGCGGCTAACAGCAATTTCAATAATCCGACCGGCATCGCGGCGGATGCAAGTGGAAATGTCTATGTGGCCGACACGAATAATCATCGCATCCAAAAATTTGATGGCAAACTTGGGCAATACATGATGAAATTGGGTTCGCGTGGCAATGGAGAAGGACAATTCAATGCCCCATGGGGCGTGGCCGTTGATCGAGTCCGAGGCTATCTGTATGTCGTTGATAGTGCAAATTTCAGAGTACAAAAATTTGATGACACCGGTGAATTCATCATGCAATGGGGAAACTTCGGCAATAACGACGGCCAATTTTACTTTGCCAGGGGTATTGCAGTAGATCAAACGGATGGAACGGTGTATGTGGTTGACATGGGCAATCATCGAGTCCAAAAGTTTGATACCAGTTCCAATGTGCTCCCTCAATTGTTAACCAAATGGGGCGGTGGAATTGGGCCTGGCCACGCCAGCAGTGCCCAAGCCCAAGAACCAGGGCAATTTCGCTCACCGTGGGGCATTACCGTTGATGACGCAGGTGATGTCTTTGTGAGTGACACGGGAAACCAACGATTGCAAAAATTTGACCGAGATGGGAACTTCATTACCCAATGGGGAGGATTTGGGACCAATCAAGGTCAATTTAATTTTCCCTACGGATTGGGTATCGATAGCCGTGGACATGTATTTGTCGTGGATAGTGGCAATATGCGCGTTCAAGAATTTATGCCGGCCGAAGAAGCCGAGGATCATTTCAAGGAAGAAGAAGCCATGGCTTTTATTCCTGACGCGGCCGAATAATCCGAAAAAAATTCTGCTTTCCTTATACAGCAAATGCCACCATGAAGTGCGGCATTTTTCTCTTACGTTTTCTATTGTCACGACTACCCATCGTTCCCCGAACAAGTCGATTGACTGCATTCGTGAAGAATTTTATGATGATTCTCATTTGCACACCAATAGCATGAGATCCAATCGAGCTTCATTCACGATTTTCATTTGATCTGAGACCAGAAAAGTATGTGGGATCAACAATTACGAGTCGGCCTGACTTTTGATGATGTGGTGTTGACTCCACGCCGGTCAAATATTGTCCCTACAGAAGTGGAAACATCAACACAGCTCACTCGCCATATTCGCATCAATATCCCAATATTGAGCGCCGCGATGGACACGGTGACCGAAGGACGCTTAGCGATTGCCTTAGCCCGTGAAGGGGGCATCGGCATTATTCATCGTGCCCTTCCTCCTGATAGTCAAGCGGCTGAAGTCGATAAAGTGAAAAAATCAGAAAGCGGAATGATTCTTTCGCCTATTACCATCTCACCCGACCATACGATTCGGGATGCCCGGCATTTAATGGCCACCTATCGGATTTCGGGTATTCCCGTGACTCAAGAAAAAAAATTAGTCGGCATTTTGACGAACCGTGACCTTCGATTTGAAACTCGCATGGATCTCAAAATCGCCCAGGCCATGACCAAAGAAAATCTGGTCACCGCTCCTGAAGGGACAAGCTTGGAAAAGGCCCAAGCTATTCTTCATGAACATCGCATCGAAAAGCTACTCGTCGTGAATGATCAATTTGAACTCAAAGGGCTTATTACCATTAAAGACATTCAAAAAAAGATTAAGTATCCCTTTGCTTGTAAAGATGATCATGGACGATTACGTGTCGGGGCCGCAGTAGGAACGGGACCTGATGTCGAAGATCGTTTAGAACGCCTGTTAAAAGTCGGCATTGATGTGTTGGTCGTCGATACCGCACATGGTCATGCCCAAAGCGTCATTGACAAGGTCAAAGCCATCAAAACTCAATACCCAACGTTAGAGGTGATAGCCGGAAATGTAGCGACGGCGGAAGCCACACAGGACCTCATTGATGCCGGAGCGGATGCCGTGAAAGTCGGTGTGGGACCTGGGTCTATTTGTACCACCCGTATTGTCTCGGGAGCCGGAGTTCCCCAACTGACTGCCGTAGCCGATTGTGCTCGTGTAGCAAAAGAACATGGCGTTCCAGTGATTGCCGATGGAGGGATTAAATATTCCGGGGACATCACCAAGGCTTTAGCCGCAGGAGCATCATCGGTCATGTTGGGGTCGCTCTTTGCAGGCACAGAAGAATCTCCGGGAGAAACGGTCCTTTACCAGGGCCGCACCTATAAAGAATACCGAGGGATGGGCTCTCTGGGAGCCATGGAGCGCGGAGGGAAAGATCGTTATTTCCAAGAGGGGCGAGAAACCGCGAAACTCGTACCGGAAGGCATTGAGGCTCGGGTCCCCTATAAAGGCAATTTATCAGTCCTGGTCTATCAACTGGTGGGAGGGCTCAAAGCAGGAATGGGATATTGTGGTTGTCGAACCATTCCCGAATTACAACGCGATGCTCGATTCTTACAACTCACCTCGGCAGGCCTTCGTGAAGCCCATGTCCATGATGTCATCATTACGAAGGAGGCCCCGAATTATCGGGCTGACTAAGACCCAAGTTCCGGTATTGGAACTCACCTCTTCGGTCCCTGCTGTACGCCTATGCATCCCCACCATGATACCATTGTCATTCTAGACTTCGGTTCCCAATACACTCAGCTCATTGCCCGGAGAATCCGCGAAATTCAAGTATTTTCGGTTATTCTCCCGGCACAATCCTCCCTTCAAGACATTCTCACACATCAACCCAAAGGCCTCATATTCTCCGGCGGCCCGGCAAGCGTAACTCAGGCACATGCCCCGAAGTTTGAGAATAAAATTTTCCAACTTGGCATTCCAATATTAGGGATTTGTTACGGAATGCAACTCATTGCCCATCATTGCAAGGGAACGGTGCATCCCACACCCAAACGGGAATTCGGTCGTGCCGACCTCCACGTCGATGATACGACCGATTTATTTAGAGGAATCAAAAGCAAAAAACCATTTCCCGTTTGGATGTCCCATGGTGACGCCGTCCAACGACTTCCTCAGGGATTTCAAAAAATCGGGCATACCGCCCATGCCCCGATCGCGGCCATGAGGAAAGTCAAGGGGGCACAACAATTCTATGGCATTCAATTCCATCCTGAAGTTGTCCACACACAACATGGTCCCACCATCCTCAAAAATTTTGCCTGTCATATTTGTCAGTGCAAACCGACATGGACCATGGGCTCGTTCATCGATCAGGCCTTAACCGACATTCGACAAACCGTGGGGTCACACAAAGTGATTTGCGCCCTTAGCGGAGGGGTTGATTCAACCGTGGCCGCAGCGCTCGTCCACCGAGCCATTGGCGAACAACTTACCTGCTTGTTCATCGATAACGGGTTCATGCGAAAAAACGAAGTGGCACAATTACAACAGACCTTTGAAACGGCGGACCACCTCCCCGTACGGATTGCCGACCATGGGTCTACATTCCTCTCGGCCTTGGGTCGCACCATCAATCCTGAGCGCAAACGCAAAATAATTGGTCGCCAATTTATTAAGGTATTTGAATATGAGGCGGCTTCATTGGGCAGCGTACAATTCCTCGTTCAAGGCACTCTATACCCCGATGTCATCGAAAGCCTCAGTGTGAACGGCCCATCGGCAACAATCAAAACCCATCATAACGTCGGCGGCCTTCCGAAACGGATGAAATTCAAACTCATTGAACCTTTCAAAGAACTCTTTAAGGACGAAGTGCGTCAATTAGGGTTGGAACTCGGCTTGCCTGAGACCATTGTTTGGCGACAACCCTTCCCGGGACCTGGCCTGGCCATTCGAATTCTCGGGGCTGTCACCCCTGAACGATTAACGATACTTCGAGAATCTGACGCCATCGTGCGGGAAGAAATTGAGCGAGAAGGTTTATCTCGCAGTATTTGGCAATTTTTCGCCGTATTGTTGCCAATCCAAACAGTCGGCGTCATGGGAGATCAACGAACCTATGAATTTGTGGTGGCCATTCGAGCCGTCACAAGCACCGATGGCATGACAGCCGATTGGGCCGACATTCCGCACACGGTGCTCGCCAACATGTCCAATCGGATTATCAATGAGGTTCACGGGGTGAATCGTGTGGTGTATGATATCAGCTCAAAACCACCGGCAACGATAGAGTGGGAATAATGATGGCTCTCGAGACCCAACGGGTTCGCTTACAGAAAATCATCGCCGGATCAGGAATTTCGTCCAGGCGAAAAGCTGAAGATTTCATCCGACATGGCCTCGTCACGGTCAACGGAGAGACGGTCATGACACTCGGCACAAAAGTTGACCCCCTCCATGACCACATTAAGGTGAATGGTCGTCATCTCAAAGCAAAACTCCCCGAGATGTTTGTCATGCTGAATAAACCAGTGGGCTATCTCTCGACGTTACATGATCCAGGCGGTCGACCAACCATTAAACAACTCATGCCCAAACCCTCTCTCCGGTTATTTCCCGTTGGACGCCTTGATTTCGATAGCGAAGGTTTATTACTTCTGACAAATAATGGAGATATCGCTCAGGCTTGCCTGCATCCCGCACATCACGTTCCCAAAACCTATCTTGTGAAAGTAAAAGGGGTCCTAGAAGATACCGAGGTCCAACAACTTCGACGAGGGCTACTCCTCGAAGACGGCCCCACGGCACCAGCTAAAGTGAAAAAAGCCGGGAAAGCCCAATCCAATTCTTGGATTGAAATCACGATTCACGAAGGACGAAAGCATCAAATCAAACGAATGTTTGAACACCTAGGTCATCCGGTGCTTCGACTCAAACGCATTCAATTTGGCCCCTTGAATCTTGGGAAATTGCTTCCCGGCAAAACACGATATTTGACCGATAACGAGGCAAATGACCTTCGACATTTGTTGACAGTTTCCGAGACGCAGCCTTTAAATCAAACTGCAAAGACCACACGACAGCAAAAATTTGCCAAGACACCGTCTCGCCAGAATCGAAGCTCGAAGCCCCCAAGCGGGTCTACCGTTTAAATTCCAGGTTTTTTTGATGGAGTCTTCATGCATGACCTTTTCATGAAATCGATACCTGAAGATCAACGCCCTAGGCATGAGGTTGCCTCATGAAGCGCTCGCACCAATGCGGAGAATTGTCTCTCACGCATGTCGACCAAATAGTCACGTTAGCCGGTTGGGTTGACAGTCGTCGCGATCATGGTGGAGTCATCTTTATCGATATTCGTGATCGCTACGGAGTCACCCAGCTTGTCTTCGACTCTGAAGAAAACGCCGCCCTACATTCCATCGCCGATCGCTTACGTAACGAATATGTCATTGCGGTCACCGGCAAGGTTTCGATCCGCCCTCCAGAATCTAAAAACCCCCATCTTCCAACTGGAAACATTGAAATTCGGGTTCACACACTCGACCTGCTGAATGAAGCTTCCCCACTACCCTTTGCCATTGAGGACGACGTACAAGCCTCTGAATCTCTCCGGCTTGAGCATCGCTATCTGGACCTGCGTCGACCCAAAATGCAGCAACTCCTTCAACTAAGAAGCCAGGTCTCGCATCTCACACGCCAATATCTTCACGAACGGCAGTTTCTTGAAGTGGAAACACCCATTTTAACCAAAAGTACACCGGAAGGAGCGCGGGATTACCTTGTACCCAGTCGCGTGAATCCTGGAGAATTTTTTGCTCTTCCCCAGTCGCCACAGTTGTTCAAGCAAATCCTCATGATCGGAGGATTGGATCGGTATTTTCAAATTGCCCGATGCTTTCGTGATGAAGACCTTCGACTGGACCGTCAACCGGAATTCACGCAAATTGACCTTGAAATGTCTTTTGTGGACCGTGAAGACATCCTGCAACTGATCGAAAATCTCATCACCCTCGTGTTCAAGAAAACCAAAGGCATCGAACTGCCAACGCCTTTCCCACGCCTTTCATTTGACGAGGCCATGGGAAGCTATGGAACGGACAAACCAGACCGACGTTTCAACCTGCAGTTACAGGATCTCTGTGATTTCGCCAAAACATGTGATTTTCAAGTCTTTCGCCGTGCCATAGAAGGCGGAGGGGTCGTGAAGGGCTTGGTCATTCCCAAAGGGGCCAGTTTCACCAGAAACCGAATTGACAACCTCATTGACACCGCTAAGGAGTTCGGTGCAAAGGGATTAGCGTGGGTAAAAATTAATGAGCAAGGGCAGTTGGATTCATCAATCACCAAGTTTCTCAATACCGACGCCTTGCGGCAGGCCCTTCCAACGGCGAATCCTGGGGACTTGCTCGTTTTTGTAGCCGATCAGGCTAGCATCGCCCATCAAGTCCTTGGGCGTTTGCGTCTTTTGCTTGGCGAGGAATTACAACTTATTGATCGATCTCGGTGGGAACCCTTGTGGGTTATTGATTTTCCCATGTTTGAATATGATGAAGCCACCAAACGCCATGTGGCGCTTCATCATCCCTTTACCGCGCCAAAACCGGAAGACGCAGCTCTTTTAGAGAGTCAGCCCCTCCAAGCAAAAACATTAGCATATGATCTCGTCCTCAATGGGTTTGAACTTGGTGGGGGAAGCATTCGTATCCATTCACCAAACCTACAAGCACAAGTGTTTGACCTACTAAAGATTCCGAAAGAAGAAGCCCGTGAAAAATTTGGGTTCCTTCTCGATGCATTGGAATCTGGAGCACCGCCTCATGGAGGGATTGCACTAGGATTGGATCGCTTGATCATGCTCTTGGGACAAACCGAATCCATTCGAGACACCATTCCCTTCCCCAAAACACAAAAAGCGCAGTGCCTGATGACACATGCGCCTTCCTCTGTGACTCCAGAGCAGCTTCAAGAACTGTCTATTCGGACGACCGCAAAAAAACCACCCCCAAATGTCTAAACATTCGCCACATCCAAGATAATGGAATGAAGTCCGGTCGCTCCAGCTGGTTGTGGACGAGTGATCTCCGAAGTCTGGACCTTGCCTTTGACATCAATTGCCCGTACCGACACCATGTGTTTTCCCGCCTTAGGAACCACCCAATCATAATTCCAAATGACCCACGTATACGGGGATAGTGGGGTTTCCAATTCAGCGCTCACCCAGGTTTTTTCCTGGTCAAAGCTTAATTGAACATCTTGAATGGTCTCAGGTCCACCATAGGCAATGCCTCGCAATCGTTGAGACGGCCCTAGCAAGGATTGGTAATGACCCGGGCTGTCTATACGAGAAAAAATATGGATGGTTCCATCATCGGTCCAGCCCTTCTGTTGCCAATACCCTTTATAGTCGCCGTTATAGACTTCGATTTCAGTAATCCATTTCACGTTCTTAATCCCATAGAGCCCGGGCACGATCAGCCGGACAGGAAACCCATGATCCTTCGGTAATTTTTCACCATTCATGAGATAGGCTAACATGACATCGTCTTCCATCGCCCGGGTAAACGTAATGCTATCGTGATAGCCATCAGCTGCCCGAAAAATGACATCCCGTGCCGTATCCTGATCAGCTCCAATATCGATCAATAGTTGTTTAAGAGAAATACCTCGCCACATGGCCGTGCCCAAACTACTGCCACCGGGAAGGGTATCGATACACATCAATGTCACGGCTTGGTCAAAAGATTCTCGATTCAACAGATCCCGCCATTTCATCACAAGGGGATTCTCTACCGCGCCCTTGACCACCATCTTCCATTGCTCGACATCCAAATCCCTGGTGAAATTATAGGAGCCCTCATTGTAATTCACTCGATAGAATTTATCGTTAGGCGTGAAATACACCGTGTCGCGTGGCGGCACCGCAAACATCGATCCTAAATCACAACCCGGCAAAGCCAGACCGGCTGTGGCAAGACCCCCGAGAGTCAAGAGTCCACGTCGAGATATCGACAAGGAAAATGGGGATGATGGGTCAAAAGGCATAGGCGTTTCTCTATTATCCAATGTTCTTCTCCTCTACACAAGGTTGCCGCACATCATGGCGTTAGGGAGATTTTTCAAAAGCATTTCCATACCATACTTGATCTTAATGGAAAAATTTTCTAGGGTTAGCTACATATAGGGCAAGACACAGTTCCTCCTTATCAACTCTAGCCATCAAAAAGGATCCCGATATGAAACTTAACAGGTTTGGGCTGGCGATGAAATTTTTCTCTCTGGCCTTGATAGGGACCTGGCTGTTTCCCACTCTGAGTCCGGCCGTGGAATTTGTCATTGTCGGTCCTAGAGCGGTAGGAATGGGAGGAGCCGGGGTCGCGGTGACCACAGATTCGTTGGCCACATACTGGAATCCCGCTGGCCTCGCCCTCACACAAACCGTCGACATTCGATTGCAAGCCGCTGTTCAAGGGATTGATCGTTTGGATATTCGCGAGACTCTTGAAGATATCGATGACATTAATGAGAACGACATTTCTGCCGCCAATCAGGCGCGACTGCAAGCCCTTCTTAATGATTTGAATGGAGCGTCCCTATCCGCACTGGCGGCAGCCGGTCTGTACTTCAAAGGCCATTGGGGCGATCATGCATTTGGTTTCAATATTTCAGATGTTGGGACCGGAGGTTCCTTTACCTCGACCCCTTTAACGGCCATCGTTTCCGGCAGTCAATTGGATGTGAATGGGGAATTACAGCTGAATTTTCTTGAAGCCCGTCAACTGGCCGGATCTTATGCCTATGCCCTCTTTGACAAAATGGTGTCCTTCGGCATCACCGGTAAAGTCATTCAAGGTGCAGCCTACAGTCGAGGAATAGATGTTCAGGATACCGAAGATAGTTTCGATGTTTCCGACGAATTAAAAAACTCAAAAAAGACCACCAGATTTGGAATCGATCTTGGTGCGATGATTCATCCAGTCTCCTGGTTTCAATTAGGAATTGTTGGAAAAGATCTGAATAAACCTTCATTCAAAGCACCTGGTGGTGGTAAATTTAAATTGCGCCCACAGGTACGAGGTGGCGTAGCAATCATCCCTTTCTCTTCAACCACCATCACCTTTGATGCAGATCTGACCAAAAATAAAACCTTGGTATCCGGGCTGAGAAGTCGTGTCCTGAGCCTGGGCGTAGAACAAGGAATTTTTGAAGTGCTTTTTCTCCGCGCCGGTGCGCTCAAAAATGTGGAAGATGCTAAATCACGTGTCACACCAACAGCAGGAGTGGGCCTGCATCTTGGAGCGTTTCAATTCGATGTGGGTGGAGGCTATGACTTTGACGACCGGGGCGCTTTAGGATCACTCTCCCTCGCCCTCACATTCTAGAAATAGTGCCAATGCAATTCCTTATTTTGCATGAATTCGCATAGCATCTTGTGGGATTCTTTAACCCTCTCAAAACAAGTGATTCCCAATTCCAATCGGCGACAAGAACCGGAAAGAATTTCTGTAGCGCTTTTAAAATGCCTCACAGAAAATGAAGGAATTGAACTATTTCTCGTTCTGTTAGAAAATTGAACATCCTTTGTATGAATGTTGGTTTTCGCACCATAAAAGAGGAATATTGAAGAAGAAGGCTTCGAACTTTCGCAGTCAGAACCAGAATCCCAATTCAAACAAGAGTGATTAAGAATGATTGAGTGGGATAGCGTACTACAAACTCCTGATCGACAAAGAGAATTCCCCAGCTTTGAGTGTGATGGAGTGTGATTGCGATGGATCTGGAACTGGGAGTAAAACCGGGACCGAACTGGGAGTGAAACCAAGACTAAGATTTCCACAGAAACCCATAAATCTAGTACTCCATTTTGGCTGGGGCTCCAGGACGATTTTAAACTTTTCGGATAGAACGACCAGGCCAAGAATTCTTTGAATTCCAGGCCACATAGAGTGAATTACCCCCTAAGCAGGGCATTCAAATGCGATTTCCCGTAACGGGGCCTAAGAGTGAAAGACATCGTACGCCCAACTCTCAAGAAAGATTTTTCTTCTTTCCTAACACTTGTGACTACATTCGGGCATTCATATCGCTAATCAACGAACACGTACCAGTTCCATGTACCTGGAATCCAACACCAACCCCCTCCAAAAATTTATCAACTCATCTTGGGTTTAGTGAATATTAATCAGATACCAGGTAAATCCTGATGTTGGTAACTCTTCCACATGTTTTCGAGTGCTTTCTAAGACTTCTTGGTAATTAAACCGTGGAGGGTCTTGAGAATGATTTAAAATTAATGGACGGAGTTCCTCATTTAACTGCCCCTCAATAATACTCTTGGCCTCATCCTCTGAATTTGCCGCAGTTCCACGAGTTGTAAAACCTGCTGCGAGTTTTTTACCCCCGTCAATCTTCAACCAACAATTTTCTACTTCTACCAAAATTTTAAAAATCTTCATTATTTCAATACTTTTTTAGGGTCCTAATTTTAAAGAAGATTCACATTTGCCTTGGCGGCACCTTAGATTAATCATATCGTCCTCTGGACCTGCTGTCGCAGACGCATCAAAAGGATCAAGCAATCCACCAATGGTACCAATTACTGAAGACCAAAATGTATGACCAGGTTTTCCCGATGTTTGAAAATGAGCCCTTCCTGTAGCTCCATTATCCAATTGATGTCCAGAATGTTTTAAAACCTCTTGTCCTCCAAAGGCACCGCGCTCAATGGCCCCAGCCTGCTGCCTTCCTCCATTAACCAAGACATTTTTCCCCTGACGACGTGCCTGCCTTAATTCTTTTTCGGAGTTAAGGGCTTTGATCTTTTTAAGACACTTTTCCCCAAGCTCAACTATCCAACCTACCGCAGAAAGTCCATTGGGATCGATAAACTTAAAGGGGTTGTTCTTAGCATAATTAAATACATTAAGCCCCCCATCCAACCCAATCGGATCAGACTGGATATATCTTCCTGTCGTGGGATCGTAGTCACGGAAGTAGTTGTACGAATAGCCCGTCTCCGCATCCGCATACTGCCCCGGAAACCGCTGATTGTTGGTGGCCATCCCAGTAATTGAGTGGACCTGCCCGAAGGGCGTATACACGGCATCCCACACAACCGTCTTCGCACTATCCGTCATCTTCTGGGGGCTCCCCAAATGATCCGCATGCACATAGGAAATCCCCGGTGCACTCACCCCTGACGACACAAACCGGATCGCATCCGCGACCGTCTCGCCCTCTAAGGCCCCATACACCTCCACGCGATGGTTTTGTCCGGGACTCATCGTATACATGCCTAGATGATACCAGCCCGCACTGGGCTGCTGTTGATTGACTTGAATATCGGACGATCCGCCGGAATGATGAATCGTATACGTCACCTCTTGTGATCTCGTCCCCGTTTCCGTCCATTTGGCATAGATGTCCACCGTTTCGGCACTGGCCAAGGTGGGGGTATAGGTTACCCGATCACTGCCGGTCCCACTGGGTGCCACCATGACCGCATCGGCCACCACGGTACCATTGGCCAACAAGCAAGATGCATGACCATATGAAAAGCTTCAATGAGACTTACGACCGCTCTTCTACTAATCCCTTGCCTCTTTGAGAAGGATTTTCCTAGACTGCTAAATGGTTATCGATCATATTGGGAATAAACGCTGCTATAATGTCGAAATACGAAAAATTGTTGCTCCAGGTTTTGCGCGGGACTTCGGATGCTCAGATTCCATTTGAGGGGTTGCGGAATTTATTGCTTCACCTGCAATTTAAAGAACGCATCAAGGGCTCACATCATATTTTCAGCAAGGAACATGTAGAGGAAATCCTCAACCTTCAACCCAAAGGGTCACACGCAAAGCCCTATCAGGTGAAGCAAGTCCGTCTCGTTTTAATTAAATATCATTTAGGAGGATCCAGCGATGCCTAAATATGAAATTATCATCTATTGGAGTCAGGAAGATGAAGCGTTTATCGCGGAAGTCCCTGAGTTGGCTGGGTGTGCGGCCGATGGCCCGACATACCAAGAGGCCTTGAGCAATGTTGAAACGGTGATCCAGGAATGGCTAGAAACGGCGAAGGAGATGGGACGCCCTATCCCGCAACCAAAAGGCCGATTGGTCTTTGCCTAAACGTACCTATTCAAAAGGTTGTTTCTCGAAAAAAGCAATCTTTCTCACCCCAATTTTATTCCAGGTGCTTTAAAGAATCCTTATCTGTATTCGTAGACACTGAGCTGCGGCTGGTTCTCGACTGTATCGGTCGATCCGCCAGAATGGTGAATTAAGACTGTTTGGGAACAGACCATTTGGCGTGACCGAGCCGCGCAGACGTATTCAGAAAAAAGGCGGGCAGTGTTTGAGCCCTTCGAGAAAACTCAGGACAGGCTCCGCGAGTTTGCCCGCCGCTGAATGCGGAGAGCAGCACAGGGCATCCAGGGGATCACGCCGAGGGACACATGGTTTTGGGTCCTTTTGCCGAAACAAAAGGGCCTCGGCTGCCGGGCCGAGACCCGGCAGAGGAAAAAGGAAAATTATTGCTACTACCTTTTAGGTATATTGGCAATAGGGTCAGGCTGAATTCCAGGGCAGAACTTTATTTGGGTTTTACTCTTTTCTCGATTCCTTTTCCTGCCATCGCATGGCTTCCTCATAGGCAACCTTAAGGACAGGATCCTTTTCCCAATCAGAAAAATATTTGGCAATTTTTTTGTTCTCAAATAAATGTTCAAATGTCGCCGTAACGAGACAGATGCGCAATTCTTGATCACCCTTGATATATAACGTTTCGAGCCAAGCTTTAAGATCGGCAAACGCTGAGCGAGGAACTTCTGATTTATTCCAGTTACCTATAAACCAATTGACCAAACTCCTTCCGGCAGAATATCGTGAATCGGCCCATTCGCCATCAGGATTTTCACGAAAACACCGTTCGTAATAGCGCATGACGAAATGATGATAATCGTCGAAGGTCATTGGCGGAGCAATTCGTTTTGCATGATGAGGTTTCATCAAAAG
Source organism: Nitrospirales bacterium (assembly GCA_965223185.1). Lineage (GTDB taxonomy): Bacteria > Nitrospirota > Nitrospiria > Nitrospirales > UBA8639 > Nitrospira_E. The sequence continues at coordinate 3,504,875 of OZ244988.1, forward strand.
AGCAAAGACAGCCCCTTGCCCTTCAACATCTTCAGTTTGCATCCAGCTTTTTATCTGCTCTTGTGCAATAGGTGTAGTCAGGGGATGATCAAAGTCCACCCCCATCACAGCTTCAATTTCATCTACAACAGAATGATGTGACATATTCGCCGCTCTCATATCCATTCAATTAAATAGGATCTGGCCAAGGAGTCAAGATTGGGATTAACGGTACCCACCACCAGTCTGGCAACTCGAATTGGGAATTTGACGAATCGCCTCCGGAAGATGGTCCTGGTTGCTGATCTTCTTCTGGGCACGAGCAATTTTTCCGATCATAAATACTCTGACATCTGGCGTATGCCCTCCAGAGATCAGCAATTTCGTTTGCATGACGCCCACCTCCACGTGGAGAGGGATTCCGACGGTCCCATCCTTGATGAGAATTAATCATTCTCTGAATTTGATCCATTTTTCCTTGCAATTGGCTACAGGTGTCATCCTTGTCACACCTAAGTGAGACCCCATTCGGAGCATGGTAGGGTCCTCTACTCCCAATCAATCCTTCTGGGTCAGTAAAAACAAGCGGATTTGCCTGTACATAACTATAAGTATTCAACCCGCCTCTTAACCCAATCGAATCGCTTTGGATATACCGTCCAGTCCTGGGATCATAGTCGCGGAAATAGTTGTACGAATACCCCGTCTCGGCATCGGCATACTGCCCCGGAAAGCGTTGATTGTTGGTGGCCGTGCCCGTGATCGCATGCACCTGCCCGAAGGGCGTATACACCGCATCCCAGACCAACGTCTTCGCACTATCCGTCATCTTCTGCGGTGAACCCAAGTGATCCGCATGCACATAGGAGATGCCCGGCGCACTGACGCCACTTGAGACAAACCGCACCGCATCGGCGACCGTCTCGCCTTCCAACGCCCCATAGACTTCGACTCTGTGGTTTTGTCCCGGACTCATTGTATACATCCCTAGATGATACCAGCCCGCACTGGGCTGTTGTTGGTTCACCTGCCTATCGGACGATCCGCCGGAATGATGACTAAGGTAATCGCAAAGGAGAAAAGGTTAAAAAGAGAAAGAACCCGAAGGGCAGGGACGTACACAAAACTCTTAAAAAAGATTTGTTTTCTATCTATTAGTCAGCGTTGGACTTGGCCTATGTACACCAACCCTATAATGGCTAGAATAGTTGGAAAAATAATCGTCAAAATTCCATAAACATCCTCATGCTTTAGCCAAACCATGAAAAAGGAAGAACCAATTAAATAGAGAGCCAAGCATCCGAAAAGCACCCCGGCCTGAAAAATTGCATTTGGCTTGTCCCATCCCTTAAATGCCCAAATAACTAACGGACTTAGCAGAACCGAAATTACCGTCCCAAAAATTGCCGCAATGGGAAGGATGCCCATTGTCCAAAGTTCTCTCAAGGGGAGACGCCCTTCAGCAAAACCAGCAGAAGAAATGACGCGTATAAGTGCGAGAGACACCCCACTAAACCAAGAAACTAGTATCGAAATTATGGCCATCCTCATGTCAACCCTCAATTAAAAAAGCACTTTGCATAGCAACCGGCCAATCTCCCTATTGGTCCATTAGTGGTGCCTCCGTTTGCCGCGTAACAGCGCAGGTGGGCTGCATGCATTCCAGTTCCTTTGTCAAATTCGCACGACAAGCAGCCGCGCACATTTTGTGACCATTTACTGTCTCCAGCGCATTTGCAAAAACATTTAAGACTTACGGGTGGCAAACTTGAATAAGGGGAATACGTCTGGTCGCCGTACTTGTTACATTGAGAAGAGTTAGATGGCAATGACGGAGCTGTGGTGCAATCGCCATCGCAGGGCGTTAGTCCTGTGGGATCCGTACGGATAATTGGATTATTTTTTGCGTACCCATACGTATTGAGTCCTCCCCCCAACCCAATCGGATCACTCTGGACATACCGCCCGGTGGTCGGATCATAATCCCGGAAGTAGTTGTAACTATATCCAGTCTCGGCATCCGCGTACTGCCCCGGGAACCGCTGGTTGTTCGTCGCTGTGCCCGTCATCGAATGCACCTGTCCAAAGGGCGTATACACCGCATCCCACACGATGGCTTTGGTGGCGTCGGTCATCTTCTGCGGAGAACTGAGATGATCCGCATGCACATAGGAGATCCCCGGCGCACTGACGCCACTGGAAACAAACCGCACGGCATCCGCGACCGTCTCGCCTTCCAACGCCCCATAGACTTCGACTCTGTGGTTTTGTCCCGGACTCATCGTAACCATGCCTAGATGATACCAGCCTGCACTCGGCTGCTGTTGATTCACTACTAAAACGAACGGAGGAGGGAATAAGTTTTCGAAGATTTTGAAAGGGAGGCGATTTTCATTCAACAAACAAATTTAAGCATAACGCTTGATCCACTCCATAGTCTGCTGGCTTAAACGAACATCTTCCCATCCAATATACAGTTTTTGTTGAAGATCTGTATTTATCCACATTCGGGTAAATGGCTTCTTCATTATGCCTTCTCCACTCTCTAACGTAGAACGGTCTAAATTGTTATTATTGACGAAACCTTCGAATTCCTCAGGATAAAACCATGTTGACTCTAATCTATCATTAAAAAATGTCAGAACTAGATCTCCTTTATAACCGACAATTTCAAGGTTTTTTACTTTTATTCTAAAAGTATTGAACTGAGGCCTACGAGAAGTCTGTCGAGATTTCCTATCGGATAAGACATCTACTTGATCATCGGGAAGTTTTAACAATTCCTTCACTTCGGCAAAACTACTATAGCTCGGTAGGTCAGCAGCAAGTTTGGTGCGAACTTCCTCGACCTTCAAATAGTCATTGGGATCGCTGCTAACCTTACATCCTAGAAGACAGGCCGCGAGCAGCAGCATCCAAAACCCGTTTCTTACCGAAGTTATATACTGCGTTTCTTTCATGTTAATTAATAAGGCGTATATTGAGGGGTCGATCCAGGTTGATAATTATTAATCGTTGTCCCACCACTAACAGCTGACTGACAAAGGCTTTGACACTCTTGATAGCTTTGAGCAGACTGACCTAGCCCCATCCCTATAGCATTATTATGGTCATCCATAGATCGCTCGCCTTCTTCTTGGCCGCCTAAGTCACCCAGTATCTCATTGAGTTCAGCCACACACTGGGTAAGTGTTTCACCATTCTCACGGGTACTTTCACAACTCGCCAGGCAATGTCGATAAGCATCCTGCTGCCCATTATGGGGGTCAGGAAAGCCACTTTTACTTTGTTGGGAATCACGAACTGCATCATTGTAAATATCTTGCGGCCAGCGCAATTCACCTGTTGGATCGATATACAAAAGAGGATTCCCGCCGACATACCCATACGTATTCAATCCCCCTGCCAACCCAATCGGATCACTCTGGACGTACCGGCCTGTGGTGGGATCATAATCTCTAAAGTAATTAGAGGAATAGCCCGTTTCACTATCAAAATATTGCCCCGGGAACCGCTGGTTGTTCGTCGCCGTTCCCGTCATCGAATGCACCTGTCCAAAGGGCGTATACACCGCATCCCAGACGATGGTTTTTGTGGAGTCAGTCATCTTCTGTGGACTGCCCAAATGATCGGCATGGACATAATTGATCCCTGGTGCACTGACTCCTGAAGACACAAACCGCACAGCATCCGCGACCGTCTCGCCTTCCAACGCCCCATTGATTTCCACTCGATGATTCTGCCCGGGACTCATCGTAACCATGCCCAAATGATACCAGCCCGCACTGGGCTGCTGCTGATTCACCTCCCTATCGGACGATCTGCACCTAGGCGAATAGTATAGGTATCTACTTTTCAGCCAAAGGGAATCAACTAGAAAACTGAAACAATTTTCTCCAAAAAAAATCTGGCAGGATTATTGAGGTTTTGGGTAGCGAGCCCATGTAGGTTTTTTGACCCTAGGAGGACACGAAAAATCAGGAGTGGTTCTGATAGATAGTTTTCGAGCTTAATCCAGTTCGGATTAAATAAATGTTAAAGATGATAAATACCAGTGCCATAAATATTGAGATAAAATAGCCGTACGGAACCCATCCAATTGCCACGAGATAGGGCATCCCGATAGGAGAAAAAGGGGCAAGAAAATAACCACCCCACGGGACACAAAGGGCAATACCTACCAAGCCAAAGAACACCCCATGCCATAACAACAATCGCGGTGAATAATTCCCCTCCTTATGCTTATAAAACACAACTCCATAAAAGCCCGTCATCATCAAATCTAAAAAAATTCGCCAGAGACTGTCGGTTATTTGATTGGTGGCACCAAAAACATCTCTATATTCTTGTGATAAAAGAATTAACAAAAAATCACCCATTACCAATACTCCCAATAAAGCCAAACCAAATTTTAGATACCGGTGATGAGAATTTTTCATTAGGGACCTGTGTTAGTACAACCTTGGACTACCATCAGAAAGATTAGGTCCTGATGGATTGTAAGGATTTTCTGGGTTTAATAAACAGCCCTTCCAACAAGACCTATGATCGTCAAAGTTATCCTGAGGTTTAATATTATTCTCCTCGCTACATTGATTGGGAAGAGGCATCCGATTTTTATGTTTTTCCTGTAAGCATTGCCGAACGCATTCAGACCAATTACCAATCTTATCGCTATCTCCCGTGGGATCATCATTGTCTGGGAACGCTCGACAAAGACTGGGTGCAAAATTACATTCGTATAATCCTTCGTTGGCCCCGCATGCCTGATCATAATAAGAGCAACTCTTTGTTCCAAATAAGCCCTTAGGATCAATAAATTTAAAGGGAATTGCATTACCATAAAGATATGTATTAGTTCCCCCTCTTAACCCAATCGGATCACTCTGCACATACCGCCCGGTGGTCGGATCATAATCGCGGAAGTAGTTATACGAATATCCGGTCTCCACATCCGCGTACTGCCCAGGGAATCGCTGATTATTCGTGGCCGTCCCGGCAATCGAATGCACCTGCCCGAAGGGCGTATACACGGCATCCCACACAACCGTCTTCGCACTGTCGGTCATCTTCTGCGGGCTCCCCAAATGATCCGCATGGACATAATTGATCCCTGGTGCACTGACTCCTGAAGACACAAACCGGATCGCATCCGCCACCGTCTCGCCCTCTAAGGCCCCATACACCTCCACGCGATGATTTTGTCCGGGACTCATCGTATACACCCCCAAATGATACCAGCCCGCACTGGGCTGCTGCTGATTCACTAAAATATCGGACGATCCGCCGGAATGATGAATGGTGTAGGTCACCTCTTGTGCTCTCGTCCCCGTTTCCGTCCATTTGGCATAGATGTCCACCGTTTCGGCACTGGCCAAGGTGGGGGTATAGGTCACCCGATCACTGCCGGTGCCACTGGGCACCACCAGCACCGCATCGGCCACGACCACGCCGTTGGCTTGATCGGAGAGCACCACTTTGGGGTTCAAAGCGGGGTCTAAGGTAAAGGTGCCGAGGAGGTTCCAGTCGCCGCCGTTTTGGGTTTGATTCATCGTGACGGAAGTCGTGCCCCCGGCATAATGCACGGTGTAGGGGGCGTTGGTGGCATGAGTAGGATCCGCCGGCCAGCGGGCATACACATCATAGGTTTGGGTGGTCGTCACGGGTAAGGCCCAGATGAACCGGTCGGTGGGATGGGCGGGTTGGGGCATCCGGGGTGGGCAGCTCGCGATCGGATCAATTTCTTAATAAAAGATCCCCGCCGCAAGCGGACGGGGTATTCTGTGGATCAATAGTTTACAGTTCTCCATAGATTCCCCCATGGCAAGCTACAGGGAATTAGGAACGAATTAAAGGTAAGTGGCCAAAGGTATTTGGCCTTTGTGTAGCTTGTGGTAATTAACAAAGGCTAGGCAATCAATCAGAGACAGAAGAGTTCGTATTCTGTAAAGTCTGCCACCATTTTTTGATCTTTTGAATTCCTCTTACACGTTCTTCTTCGCTATCAAGAGGGTTATAACAAATGTATGGCGGAAGTTGATCTTGTACTGCTAAAAAAGCAATCTCGCGCAGGGAAAACTGAGGGTGATTGAGTCCTTCAACGATTTTCGAAAAAAATTCAGCACTCCGACTAATTGTTCCCATCCAAATTCCACTTGCGGCTAAGATCTGTAATGTTTGATCAGAACTAGAAAAAAGATCTTTTAAAGCTGCCTCATACTCTTTACCTAGTTCATATAGTTGTGGATGAGAATAAAAATGGGCTCTTTCTGACACATACCCTACTACAAACGCCTTCTCTAAGAGTGGTCTCACCTCAATGTTAGCGAGCAACGCGGAAAGATATGCACGAGAAAACGCCGACTCGTTTCCTTCTATAGGGATCTCATTCTCGGTCGCTTGATAAATTTGTCGCATTTTCTTAAGAAATGTGGGTGCAACATTCTGCCAACCTTGCCAATGGTGTACCATTGGTCTGAGATAAGCCCATGCATCAGGATTGGATTGTTCAAGAGTTTTTTCTACAGAATTCAAATCCTTTTTCTTAGTAAAAACTCGGAAGCTATTGGTGGAATCACGGCGAATCTGGCATTGTGGCGATAAAAGACCTTCCAGACTTCCTTCTAGAGACTCAACAGAAACCTCACCTGCATGATTTTCCTGAGGGTCACAAGCTATTTCAAACAAAAAAATGGCTCCCCCGAGAAGGCTCAGAATGACCCAGTAGGGGGAATTTTGGCGCAACGACATAATCCTATTCCATTAGTAGCTTTTAAAAAATTGTCCACATATTCTTTAGAGTCATGTAACGCATTAGCATACTCATTTGGATGTTCATTTGGGTTATCAGGAGCAGTGTAGGTTTCATCATTAAACCAATTATGTTCGGGCCAATACGCATCTTGTTTATTATGCGCCCAATTATCTTGGACAGTATGCAACCCCTTACCTAAAGCGTCCATAGCTCCCGCATGATCACCGGCAAGTTCTGATTGGATGGCCTGTTGAAGTTGATTTGCAATGATTTGTTCAGCCTCTGATCCACTTCCCGGAGCATAGTGTAAAGCATCATTAAATTGGTTTTTATCCCGATCAACGTTACGCGTCGCTGCGCGAGTAATATCGTCTTTGCAAAACCCTTTCGCTCCTAATGCTTTTTCAGTGGGATCAGTATGACCACCTGGAGTCCAAAGTCCTAATGGGTCTGACCACTTGTACGGGTTTACGTTAACGTAACTAAATGTGTTCAATCCTCCATAAAGTCCAATTGGATCACTTTCAATATATCTTCCGGTCGTCGGATCGTAGTCTCTAAAGTAATTATAGTTAAATCCCGTCTCCGCATCGGCGTATTGCCCCGGGAACGGGGCTGTCAAGTTTTCTGTGTATCTGATTCTGACTTAATCTCTTATTGGCACCCGATCTCCTAATAAGATAGCAAATTGATTGAGTGCACGTTTCCACTCAGGAATGGGCATCGTCCATTTCTTCGCAATCCGCTGCATCCCGAGGTAGAGCACTTTGAGAATGGCTTCATCAGTCGGGAAGGCCCCGCGTTTTTTCAACACCTTGCGTAACGAAAAATTGAGGGATTCAATCGCATTGGTTGTATAGATGGCTTTCCGAATTTCGGACGGATAGTCAAAGAAGACGGTCAACCGAGTCCAGTCTCGTCGCCAGGCCACACTAATGGTGGGATATGCGGCATCCCAGGTCTGCGCAAATTGTTCTAAGGCTTCCTCCGCTTCTTTCAGCGTCGCGGCCCCATAGATGGCCCGGAGATCACGAGCCACAGCTCGCCGCTCACGCCAGACCACATAGCGGAGCGACTGCCGGACTTTATGGACAATGCACAGTTGTATTTGCGTCTGCGGAAAGATCGTCTCTAAGGCTTCCGGTAAACCCGTAAGGCCGTCCACACAGGCGACAAAGCAATCTTTGACGCCCCGTTGCTGCAGGTCGGTGAAGACAGCCAGCCAAAACTTGGCACCTTCGGTCTCATTGACCCAGAGACCCAATAATTCTTTTTCCCCGTGTAGATTCACGCCTAATGCCACATAAACAGCTTTGGTCCTCACCGCCCCATCATGGCGAGATTTCACAAAGAGACAATCGAAATAGAGCAACGGATAGACTGTTTCCAAAGGCCGGCCTTGCCACAGTCGCACATCCTCTAACACGGTATCCGTAATAGTGGAAATCAGCGTCGGTGAAACCTCGGTCCCATACAATTCTTCGAGGTGGCTTTGAATCTCTCGTGTGGTCAGCCCATGCGCATAGAGGGCTAAGACTTTGTCATCAAACCCCTCCAGGCGCCGTTGCCGTTTCTTGACGACCGTCGGTTCAAACGTACCGGCTCGATCGCGTGGGATATCCAGCTCCACCGGGCCTTGATCCGTCGCCACGGTTTTGGCGCTAGTGCCATTGCGGGTATTGCCGCTCTTCGTCTCCTGTCGAACATGAGGAGCATAGCCCAGATGTTCGGTCAATTCCGCTTGTAACGCCCGTTCGACCAGTCGTTTGGTTAACCCTTTCAACAGACCGTGGTCCCCCAAAATATCTTCCGGAGACTCACAGTCCTTCAATAAGTCATCAAGCAGGGCATCCGTTTTCGTATTGAACTTGGTCATCATGCCTCCTTATGAAATAAATCCTTGATGATAACCAGTTACACAGTTAATCTTACAGGCCCCATAAATATTCTGCCCCCAGCTCATGGTTGAGAAACCCACGAGCCATCCAACAAGGACCAAACTCAAAACACGCGCCATGTGGTTCCCTGAACAATCGTACATTTTCGGACTCCTTTACTGATCAACAACTCTCCCTGCCGTCTTGAAGCCGGGACGGCCGTGGGCGGAATGATTGCTGAATGAATTGGTCGTCGGCGTTGAGGGCTGTATCGCACGCCCACCACCATCCCATCGGGTGGTGAGTAGATCCTCTCTGAAGGTGTGAAGGTGTTTCGAGCATTTAGATGGGGTGGTGATGTGGCATGCGGGGTATTGGGCGCAGGATGAATGGGAAGTTCCCTGTCGACGACAGTGCGTGGTCACTCCACTTGCCATAGCGAACCAATGTCTTTAATGAAGAAATTGGGAGAGGCAACAAGGCGAAGAGAACCCAGACCAGAACGGATGCGCAGCGAAGGCGTCGTTCCCCATCTGAGACGATCCATTGAACGTTGAGTCCGCACCATGACCCTCCCCGTTACTGTCCGCTCATCATACGGTATCGGATGCCTAAAACAACCTGTCCGAACGTATGGCGGAAAACTACGTAGAAGCGTGAGCACGCCATGTGAGAGGAGAACACGCGAGACCGGAATGGATCTGAGAGGAACAATATTGCGGAAGCGGCAGCGGGGGCGTGGGGTGAAGACCTACCGGGAACGGGCCTCAAGAAATTTGAGACGGGATTGGTCGTTCGGCTTCCAGGTCATCAGTTGGTAGCGCGACGAGAGAGCCAGCTTTCGATAAATGTTGGCGAGGTGAAATTTGACGGTCCGCTCCGAAATTCCGAGATGTTGGGCCATCGCCCCATTGCTCTGTCCTTGCTGGACGCCTCGGACAATGGTGTGTTCTTGGGTCGTTAACCCCTGATCACGAGCCTCCGAGACCCATTGCAGATGGGAAAGTCTGCGAGAAGGACTCGTCGAGGGAAGCATCGATTGCGGACAATCGGTCACCAGCCCCAACACCACCTTTCCCACCGGCACGAAGGTGATCTGAACCTGAAATGTTCCCTTCTGATCCTTGAGCGCAAAGCTTTCATTCCACAAGGTTTGCTCGTCCAGCACTCTCTTGATCCCTTGGCGAACGACACGAGCGGCATCGGGCGGCAAAACCTCACGCACCGTCTTGCCTTTGACCAAATGCCCCCCAAAAAAATGACCATGAAGAGGATGCGGAAATTGACAATCGAGATAGCGGCCCGCGCGATCCCACACGAAGGCTTTATGGACGGGGTCGTGTGTCATGGATCGCCACGAGTGCGCGGTGATGAGCTGAAGGAGCGTTCGGGAAAAGGAGGGTGGGCTGACCATTCGCTGGCGACGGCGTGCCACCGACATAGGCTGATGGGGGTGTTTCAACCACGGCCTCCGCACCGAAGGTGAGTAGTGATGAACGGAGAGATTGAGCCACAAGTGTTGAATTAAATCAACTACCCATTCGCGGTATGATCTGGCTCCTGTCGTCGGACGGCGTCGTGTTTGATGAGCGGCAATCTCTGCTGCTCCAAAAACTACCCCCCCTTTAAAGTGAGAAAGATGTTTCACGAGGTAGGACGCGAATGAGGGGATTCGGAAAAAGGTTTTGCGATCAACCCTTCGATGATTAGAAGGGTGAATAAATCCTTTACTCACTCATGATCCCTTCATGTGAGCAATAACGATCCTTTTTGCAACCATTTTCTATTTCTAATTAATTCAACTACTTGCGTGTTGCAATATTCTGTTGCATAAGTTTTTTGTCGAATCCTTTCCCACAGAAGCCTTGATTAGTTTTGGTGCATACAAAGAGAATTCAAAGATAATTAGGGGTCAGACTCGATTTAAATTGTAATGTTATTGCCTTGAGCCATTCGTAGGGCTACCCATTCCAAGCTTTCTACTATTCCAACATGCTCCTTCTACAACTCTTTTCCGATTAATCGTTCTAGGTCCGCAAAGGCCACCGACAACTCAAACCGTGCTTGAGCATATCCTTGAAAGGCTTGCGATAACACACGTTGGGCATCTAAGACATCGAGCAAATTGGCTTCTCCATATTTAAAACTCGTTCGGGCAATGCGAACCGCTTCTTTGGCTTGCTTCAACAATCCTTGTTCAAAGGTGTGAATTTGAGTAGAAGCGGTTTTGGCCATTTGCACCTGTTCGGCAATGTCTCTTCTGAGGGAGATTTTTGCTTGATGAAGATTAGCCTCAGCCTGACGGCGAAAACCTAAGGCTTTAGCAAGATCACCCTGTCGCTGATTCCAGATGGGCAATGGAAGAGAAATCCCTCCGACGATACCTTCTCGTCCGGCATCACGCTGGTACGCCCCACTAACGGTGAGGTTGGGAATTCGTGCCTGTCGTTCTTCATGATATTGGGCATCGGCTAACTCAATCTGGTGTTGAAATTTTCTGATTTCCGGATGTTTCTGAAACGCCATCTCTATCAACGATTGCTCATCAATAAGCTCTTTTTTGGATTCAAAGTCTCCTTGAACATCAAAATTCGCACCAAGATGTCCGGCAGTGAGTTGATCCAAGACCACTTTACGCGTGCGTACATTCCCCGTGGTTTGCTCTACCTGTTTTTTTGCCTGCAACAATTCCACCTGTACTTTCAAGGCCTCCAAAGGAGGTGATTCTCCCGATTCCACTCGTTGTCGCACGGCACCTTCTAACTCCATAATCGTGTGGGCCACTTGTGAGGCCAAGTCTGCCAACGTTTCCGCGAGCAAGAGTCCATAAAAAGCTATTTTCACAGTAGCTGCGATGGTGACTTGAGTCTCTTCGAGGCTAGCCTCCGCACCCCGTACCCCGGCTTCTGCTCCCTGTTGTCGAGCCGCACGGGTTCCCGGCCATTCCAGAGGCTGGCTTAAGGAAAAGTATCGTTCAATCAATGAAGGTCCTCGAGGTTCCTGGACTCGCCCATATCCACTTTGTATCCCGAGAATCGGATTAGGATACGCCTGAGCCATAATTGCTCTCCCTGATTTTTCATCAATCACCCCTTGTCCCAACTCAATCATCGGGTGATGTTGTAAAGTCAGCGCTAATATTTCCGGTAATGTATAGGAGGGAACAGGGCCTTCATCACCGTGAGCTGATGAGTCTGTGAGTCCTAACAGGCCAAGACATCCAAACACAAAAAGAAAAAGAACCGTGTAAAAAACATTAGGAGGTTGGATTGAGTTCATGATGACTCCTCGGACAGAAATATCGATAGAGAGTTGGAAGCACTAAGAGCGTCAGAGCCGTTGACGTCACCAATCCACCGATGACCACCGTGGCCAATGGACGTTGCACTTCAGCGCCCATCGTCGTGGCCAATGCCATGGGAAGGAACCCTAAGCTGGCGACTAACGCGGTCATCAACACGGGCCGAAGACGGTCAAAGGCCCCGCGAAACACGGCATCCTCTTGTGAAAAACCTTCCCCTTCCAGAGTGCGGATACGTGAGACCAACACCACCCCATTCAGAACGGCGATCCCAAATAACGCGATGAATCCCACAATGGCCGAAATACTCAGCGGCAGTCCACGAACCCACAATGCGAGAATTCCACCGGACAAGGCCAGAGGGATATTCAGGAAAATAAGAAAGGCCGGGCGAAGTGTCCCAAAAATGAGTGAAAGTATTCCCATAATCAACAACAAGGTCACCGGCACGATGAGCGAGAGACGTTGAGTGGCTCGTTGAAGATTTTCAAATTGTCCTCCCCATTCTATATAGTATCCAGACGGAAGAGAGACACGATCATGAATTATCTGCTGGCCCTCGGCTATGAATCCTCCCAAATCCCGTCCGCGAATATTCATCTCTACCACGATTCGCCGATGGTTATGTTCCCGACTAATCTGAGCCGGACCTTCATCCACCACAACTTGGGCAATGCGTGATAAGGGAACCAATTCACCATGCGGGGTGGGAATCAAGAGGTGGTTTAGGGCTGCAGGACTTTTAGAGGATTGGTCCGTGAGGCGCACCACCAGGGCGAAACGACGCTCACCCTCAAAAATCGTCCCCACATGTTGGCCGGCTCTGGCCGTTTGCACATAGCTCAACACCTCGTCGGCGGTAATCCCGTAGCGGGCAATTTGTTCTCGATTCACGATGATACGAATACGTGGAACCCCGGCCACTTGCTCAATTTTGACATCTGTCGCTCCGGGAATCCTCCGAATGGCCGAAGCGACTTGTTCGGCATGTTGGCGGAGGACTGAAAGATCTTCCCCAAAAATTTTTATGGCAATATCGGATCGTGTTCCGGCAATCAGTTCGTTAAATCGCATTTCAATGGGTTGTGTGAACCCAAGACCGACTCCATGCACCGACGTCATAATAGTCTGTTGCATTTTTTGTATCAGTTCGTCTTTTGTCGCGGCACTGACCCATTCGCTTTTTGGCTTGAGGATCGCGAACACATCGGAAAGTTCAATACCCATTGGATCGGTGGCCACCTCAGGGCTTCCTGTTCTAGAGACCACTTTTTTGACTTCGGGAAATTTCAGCAAACTCTTCTCCACTTGAAGTGCCGTGTTTGCAGATTCATCCAACGACACACTCGGCAATCGCCAGACTTGAATGGCCAGGTCGCCCTCATCTAAACGTGGCATAAATTCCACGCCCAATGAGTTGCCGATCAACAGACTCCCGACAAACAGGATGACGGCGGTCCCTCCTGCCAATGGGGGATGATGCATCGACCATGCAAGGCAGGGTTTATAGAAGGCCCGAAGCTTCCGAATGACCCACGTCCCCTCTTGATGAGATGAAGATTTGACAAACCATAATGCCAACGTAGGGACCGCTGCCACGGCAAACAGCAATGAACCTAACAGCGCAAAAATGACCGTCAACGCCATGGGGCGAAACATCTTCCCTTCAACTCCCGTAAGGGTCAAAATAGGAAGGTAGACAACGATAATAATACCCATAGCATAGGTAATCGGACGCAAGACTTCTTTCGCAGCGTCATGAATGGCCCGTGCTCGAGATTCAAGCGAACGATCTTTGAGGTTACCTAATGTTCGAATGATGTTGTCGATCATCACGACCGATCCATCCACCAACAATCCAAAATCAATCGCACCCAAACTCATCAGATTTCCGGAAATGCCGGCCTTGAGCATTCCCGTAAAGGCAATCAGCATGGATATGGGAATAGCTGCGGCCACAAGGAGTCCAGAGCGAAAGTTTCCAAGAAAGATAAATAAGACCGCAATCACCAACAATCCACCTTCTAAAAGATTGTTGCGCACGGTGCGAATGACCTTGGACACAAAAATGGAACGATCGTAATACGGTTCGATCACAACACCAGGGGGCAACGTGGCTTGAATGTCCGCCACACGCGCGTGCAGGTCCTTGAGCAGGCGCTGGGCATTCCCGCCAGCCAACATTTGTACCATGCCAATCACGGTTTCTTCCTCACCCATCCTGGTGGCGGCTCCAATTCTCAAATTGGCACCTTCCTGCACCGTGGCGATATCTTGAATATAAATCGGAATGCCGCCAGGAGCATGCGTCACGAGAATCTTACCCAGGTCTGCGATGCCTTTAGCCAAAGCTTCTCCACGGATAAGAAACTGTTCGCGCTCATGCACAATGTAGCCACCTCCCGTCAGGGCATTATTCTTGGCTAATGCGTCATAGATATCTTTCAGCGATAATTTCATGGCCAGCAAACGTTGCGGATCGACCGTGACTTGATATTGTTTTTCTCGCCCACCCCAAATGTTCACCTCCACGACTCCGGGAACGGCCCGCAGGCGACGTCCTATATCCCATTCCAAAAGCGTGCGTAACTCCATGGGGCTATAGCCCTCTCCCCTGACCGTAAATTGGTACACTTCTCCAAGTCCGGTGGTCAGCGGTCCCATCATAGGTCGTGCATATTCAGAAGGAATCTGTTCAACAGCAATCGCCAATCGTTCGTTCACCAATTGGCGAACAAAATACACATCTAAATTATCCTCAAAAATAGCGGTGACCACAGAAATCCCGAATTGTGAAATGGACCGAAGTTCTCGAAGCCCGGGAAGCCCACTCAAGTTCGTTTCTATCGGAAAGGTCACAAATTGTTCCACTTCTACAGGACCAAGCGCAGGTGCCCGTGTTAACACTTGAACTTGAACCGGGGTGAGATCAGGCACCGCATCGATGGACAATTCCCCTAACGAATACACACCCGTCCCAACAACCAAGAACACGGTCACGAGCGTAAAAAATCGAAAACGAAGAGAGAGGGCAAGTATTCGTTCCATCAGAACTTGGTCAATCTCCAGCAATCCAATCTTTTAAAAGGGCATTCTTCAGATCGAAGACTCCTTCAACGACCACCTCATTACCCTCTATGAGGCCATCGAGCACCTCGATCCACCCCCCACTTTCTTGACCAAGCGTCACAGGCGTAAAATGATATCCTTCAAGATCTCTGACAAAGACACCCCGAACGCCTTCCACCAACGTTAGTGCCGTCACTGGAATCGCGAGGATAGACACCGCGCCTTCCTTCAAACGAACGTCGACATATTCGTTAGGCTTGAGAAGACCTTGTCGGTTGTCGACATCAAATCGAAGCTGAATGGTCAGCGTGGCTTTATCAGCCACAGGTGCGATATAAGACAAGGGTGCTTCAATGGGATCCCGACCTTTTGACACAATGGTCCCCCGATCACCAACTGTAAATCGTTGAGCTTGTTCGATTGGAAGATTGGCAAAGACCCAAACTTGCCGAGTATCCACTACTTCAAATAACTGATCACCCGGACTCACTCCTTGCCCCAGCACCACCGATTGCTCAGATACCGTTCCCGTCAAGGGCGCTTTGATAATATACCGATGGCCCTCCATCGTATGACTGTGCAGAAGTTCGTCTAACTCTTGTGGTAAGAGTCCCATATTTTGCAATTTTTCTGTGACATGCTGATTAATGGTATTCGATTCAAGATAGTGTGCTTGATCTTCCATCAAACGACGCTCAGATACGATTTGTTCCTTATGCAGTTTTTTCGTTCGTTCGTAGTTGGCTCGGCGAAGATCGACTTGCACTTTCGACACTAAAAATTCCTGTACCAATTCGTCTAATTTGAGACTTCCGATGGCCAATAACGGATCGCCAACCTTCACACGATGGCCCAAGTGGACGAAGACTTCTTCAACCTGTCCGTCAATCCGAGACGACACCTTCGCCATATTCGACAGATCAAGGGCTACACCACCTGGCGCGGTAATTTCCCGAGAAAAGACCTGTTTCGTAACAGGCACGGTTTTTACCCTTTGCTCCACAGAAGGGGAAAGCTGAATGGAGGAGGAGTTGGACGTATTTGGGGCCTCCGCAACTCTCGAACCTCCGGGAGAAGTCGGCTCTTGCCGATCAGAACATCCAGCGAGCCCTAATATTGAAATGACAAAGATGATAGAGATACCCACAACACACCTCTTCATAATTCACAACAATCTTATTCAGAAGTCCTTTTCTAAGGCCCACCATCTTCCATCAAATCGTCATGCCTACGTGGGTGGGAATCCATCTTCAAGACCTCAAGATAGACTCCCCATTACTACTCTCAGGAATAACTGAATAATTTACTTTGAAATGAACTAGGAAATTCCCGCACTCAAGCCTAAGGCCGAAGGGACAATGAGCACGGCAGAATTAAGCTGAAAGAACCGGAGGAGCACGCGGGGAAAGGATGTCAGAAAGAATTGAGAAGACTGTGATCTGAGGAGGAAATCTCTGAATTGAAAATCTTGGGTTACTCGATAATGCAGCTTTGGCTGTTGCCATTAAGTCATGAAAATAATTCAGGCTCGTCGAGTTCGTATCTAACGACGGCTTGATAACAGCAAAACCATATGTCGCTTCTTGCAGATCATACGGCGGGTGGGAAGAAGCATGGTCGGATTCCGATGAACCTGCCGGGGAGAAAAACCCATCGTGATGATGCGCCTCATGGGCATGTCCTTTATGCCCATGAACGGGAGTATTCACTAAAATCGAATGGTAGGTTCCGCCATGAATATGATGCGAAATACCCTGGGCATGATCCGCTTCAGGATGAATATGAACGAGGGGTAGCGTAAGAACCCACACAATTAACCATAACCGCAATACTGTATTATGCATGTTTTTCGCCTAGTCTCTAACCTTACAATGATCGGCCTTCTACCTCTGCTAATTTAGCCTAGCATAGTTTCCACAAAAAACACATATCAAAAAGAACAAAGTGCCCTTTCACATCAACGGCCCTCAGAATGAGAAAGGTGTTTGACCCGGTCAGCAACCATGGAGGTTGAGGGAAAGATTCCTGGACTGTCTTTTTTAGTTTTATGAGTCGACAGAGGGTGATGAGGCCCGTTGAGGAGGGGATGATTGGTTGTTGCAATAATCGCGGCTTTCTTGGACGTAGGTCCGGAAGGGATCGGCCATGACCAAGATGGGACTACCTTGGAGTTGCAAGACCGACCAATTGATCACGTAGGGTGGACGTCGCGGATCTTGATGCGTGGCCGTCTGACCGAGAAAATCTGCCCAACCTTCCTTGACAACATGCTTGATGACTTCAGAACGACCAAAGGCTCGGGTGTTTCGCGGAGGGGTATATTTGGACAAATTGACTAATTCATTGGTCGTGAAACATGGAGCTTCGCCTTCTTCTACCATACCATGATACAGACCAGCGTGCAGGTCCACATTGTGATATTCCAAATCCAAACTTTTCAACCAGGGATCGTCCCATTCCAACTTCTCAGATTCCCGAAAGTTTTCTAAAAGCCAGAGTTTCGAGGCCCAATCCACTCGCCCCACGACCGCTTGATAACCTTTGCGTAGATCTTGCACTACCGCTTCCCAATGGGCTAACACCCAGTCGGTTTCTTCGTCTTGCCCAGCATAGTGTTTGAACGCAGCCTCCCAAAACTGTTCTTGAATATCCAGTGCCGAGAGGTGCTTGCCTGTGGAAAGTGTGACCACCCATTCACGGCAGGGATCCCTGGAGATCTCTCGAAGCGTGTGGACCGGATCATGAAAATCCAGGCTTTGGGGGGCATGTCCCTCTTCAATAAGTTGGAGAACCAGCCCGGTCGTGCCCATCTTTAACAACGTGGTTTCCTCCGCCATATTGGAATCGCCCATCAACAAATGCAGCCGGCGAAATCGTTCAGGATCAGCGAGAGGTTCGTCTCTCGTATTCACAATGGCTCGATTATGCTGAACCCATTCAAAAAAGTCGTTAACGATATAATCCGGGCGTTGGGATATTTGATAGACGACCTCTTCTTGCCCGCCTTTTGGGGAGCGTCTCTCTCCACCACTCTCAACCTCATCTAACCCAATCCACCCTTCCATGGTACGCGCCATCCCAATTCGTCCAGCGCCTGTGAAGACTTGCCTGGTCACTAAAAATGGCATTAATAATCCTAGACCTTTGTAAGTGAAGGGAAAATCTCTGGACACCAAATAGTTTTCATGGCACCCAAAGGTCGCATCAGTTTCATGGTCGATATTGTTTTTGATTATGGAGACTTGTTCGGAAAGCCCCAGTTCATCCAGGCAATCTTGCAACAATAAATCTCCAGCTCGATCGACAGCCACCAGATCCCACAGCGAATGACATTCCGGTGAGGCATATTCCAAATGCCCCATATCCATATACATTCGACCCGCATTGAGCAAAAACCCTCCATTTCCTGGAGGCTCATCGTGCCCGCGATAATGCCAGTCGATTACCCCGTGTTTTTTCTGTCCAAATAAATGTTGAATGATACGGCGAGCAATCCAGGCAGGCGACACGTTCGGCTGGTCCGCCTTGATGAGCAAGCCATATTCAGTTTCAATCCCGAAGATTCGATTGTGCATCTTGAGTCGTCTATCCCACCTTGATCTGGCTATGGAATCCCCACATATACAACCATCGTTTACAAATGGGAGAAATCAAAAGGCGCGTTAAGTGGTAGATTCGAAATACTGCGGAAGAAGAGGACGGACTTCTGATTGGTTCAGCACACGATAGGTTTCCATTTTTCCGCTCTCCCGATCCAATAAAACGCATTCCAGCGTTTCCTTTGAGAGGGTATCTCGTATTCGAGACGTAATCGCTTCCTCATCTGGAATGGTAGACCCGGAAGGTATAGGAGAGGGGTCGTCCTCCCCATCGTCATTCTTTGATGAAGGAGTGGACAGAGCTTGGACCAAGCTGGATATTCCCCATAGCCGAAGGCTCAAATCCAACGCATGTTGCAATGACGAGGGAGGTCCATGACTTTTCCAATCTTTGGCCAGTGCTTCACGAATGGCGGACGAAGCGGCCAGCACCCCAAACTCGCGCTGCTCTTCAAACATCCCATCATAATTAATGCTAAAAAGTCGGTCACGATCCTGAGTCGGGCCAACTTCCGCTAAGAGGATTTTGGCAATATATGGGGCTTTAAAAATTTCCTCAAAGGCTTGCTTGATAACCGGGGCCAACCCATTTTTCATCAAACGTGAAGCCGTCACATCCGAAGGCGCTCGTTGAAATCCTTCAACATGGGCCATGTCTAATAAAAGATACCGTAGTTTTTCCAAATCCGCCGGATGCCCCATCCCACCTAGCGCAATTCGATCGTAGATTTCGTAAATCTTTTCCGTCCCTCGATGAAAAGTCAGCAGCAAAATTCCCTGAGCAAATGACACACCGATTAACGGGTTGCCTTGTGTGAATTGATCATCGAGGTATGACCGCCGATTCGCAACCGCTTCGATCCAGCGATAGGGTTCTTCATACATTAGCTCAGGACCTTTTCCACAAAGAGTGTTTTCAACCGGTCGGCCGGAATGGTTCTCACCCCTTCAGCAGAGATGCGCTTGATGATGGGATAGAGTTGTGCCTGTGCATCTACTCCGCCAGTGGCCGAATCAAATTCAGCGGCGCTGGTCATTAACCGCAGCACGAAGATGAGAGCATCTTCTTCATTCAACCCACCTATCGGTCCGTTCCCCCAGCGATTCATATAAAACAAAATTCCTCGAATGGTCGGAGACCCTGATCCCGACACGGCATATTCCACCGCTTCAAACTCTGCGCCTAAAATGTCATAGAAAAAAATCTTTCCGCACCCCTCCAGCGCATCATACCCTGCAAATACCGGCACTACCGTTCCTGTCCCGGATAAGGCCGCTGGGGCGTTATTTTTCAACAAGGTTGAGAGGGCCCGCAACTTTCCCTCAAAGCTCATATCCTGTAATTGGCTTCTCCGGTAATATTTGAACGAATGCTCTAACACTCTAGCCATTTCAAAAGCCGTGGCCGGCACCCCAGCAATGGCTAATACCGAAAACCGATCAATTTCCAGTACTTTATCTGTCCGATCATACATCACCACATTGCCCGCCGTAGCCCGCCGGTCTCCGGCCACAAGCACTCCATCGGCATACTTCATGGCAAAGACCGTTGTCCCAGTCGCTACTTCAGTCTTACTGGATGCGCCCTCTATAGGATTAGAGGAGACAAAAAGACGATCGACCGGATAGCCTTGGGTTTGAAGAACTTGAAGAAAATCTCCTTGTCGGCCCATCCTGTATTACTCTCCCGTCCGTTGGCGATACTTTTCTGCCTGCTTGGGATCCACCCTCCGCATGCGCTTCATTAAATTGTCTCTGGAAGGCGAACCCGGATCCGGCCGCTTCGGCCCAGCATCCCGATCACCAGGTCCAGAAGGTTTTGAAAGGGGGTCAACCGGACGTTCTTTTCGTTCAAGATTTCCAACTATCTTCATATGCTGATGTCTGCCTGCCATATCGGGTACCCTCCTCTTCATTCTGATTCAACTGTCATGGATTCAATCATCTCAACTGGACTATCGGCCCGTTCTAGAAGATTTCGACATTGCGCCACCGATACCGGTTCAAGATAATCCTGTAGATTAAGATAAAGCGGTCCATTTTCCCCTCTAAAATGTACCCCTTCCCATTGCATGGAAAGAATATCTTCACCGAACCGTTGCACACATAATCCCCTGAGACTGCCACGAGTATCCTGCGGCCCATGTTTAATGGCCTCTCGAATTTCGTTTTCTTGCACCATTCGAAATGTCCGCCCTTCGGCCTCCAACCCGAAAAACAGGCCTCGCTGGGGATCAATATTATGATATTCCAAATCCAAGCTGGCGAGACAAGGATCATCCCATCCAATCCCTTCCTCCTCTATAAATGTTTCGAGCAACCATCGCTTGGTCACCCAATCCAATTTTCCGATCAACTGGAGAGGGTCATGTTCTAACTGATGAAGAACCTGCTCCCATTCGGCGAGAATCCATTGCGTTTCATCATCGAACGTTCCCAACATGCTCCGTGCCTGCTCCACATAGGCTCGTTGAATATCCAACCCTGAAATCGTCCCACCCTGTTGCCGTTGGACAACCGCCTGCATATCTGGATCGCGTGACAACGTGTGAACGGCTTGAACAGGAGAAGCCAGGTCAAACGGCGGAACAAAGCCTTCTGCAATC
Organism: Nitrospirales bacterium; assembly: GCA_965223185.1. GTDB lineage: Bacteria > Nitrospirota > Nitrospiria > Nitrospirales > UBA8639 > Nitrospira_E. Next base: position 3,526,060 of record OZ244988.1, read on the forward strand.
ATATCCAAAACAATCCGTGTGGTCCCGATTTTCAAGGCCGTCGCATATTCACACATATTGGCATCACCAAGGATAAGATGGAGACGTCGAAAATGATCGCGATTAGCATGCGGTTCATCTCGTGTATTGAGAAGCGGTCGGTTATGCATGGTATCGACACTTAAATCGGTTTCCATAAAATCAGCGCGTTGCGAGATTTGAAATCCCCCGGGCACCCAACCATGCTCTTGAGCTTCGCGGCCAACCTTTCCAGCCCCGGCCAACAATTGGCGACTAACCAGGAAAGGCAGAAGACCGCGCACCAGGTTTTCAAAGGGAATCGTCCGAGAGACCAGGTAATTATCGTGACAACCATAACTGTGTCCGTGAAAATCTGTATTATTTTTATAGAGCTGAACCCCCGCTCCTCCCAGGACAGCATGACGACGTTGTGCAGCAATCCATAGAATGCATTCGCCTGCCCGATCATGTGCCACGATATCCCTCAGCGTTCGACATTCTGGCGTCGAATATTCGGGATGTGTATGGTCATTATAAAATCGCGCCCCGTTCGCTAACACCAAATCACTTTTCATCTCGTGAAAAGAAAATGGACGGTGGGCATCCTGCTTGGCAAAGAGATCTTCTTCTTTGTCTTGCGCTAACTCGGCCACCCGAAACCCTCGCTGATCTTCATGAGGATGCTCTCCACGATAATCCCAACGACGGATAAATTCCTGGTTCACGTATGCTCGAACCAATTCCATGGATTCCACTACCGGATCAGCGGACTCGCAATCTTCTCGCGCAATTCCATACTCGGTTTCAATGCCAAATAAGCGAGTAGCCATCATACACGATTTAGATAATTGGGGAGGAGTGAAAACTTTCTCCATCTTTTCCTGGCTTCAATGAAGAAATACCTACCACCTGGTCAGGATGATAATCCAATAATTTCAACCATTCCTCGGCGGAATCATCTGGCGGAAAAATTTCACTTTCTCTAAATTCTTGATTCGTTGCCATGAGAAAATCTTCCAGCATTAATCCTGAAGCCATGGCTTCTCCCCCCTGAATCACTCGCTCAATAGCCCGCTCTTTGGCCCGCCGAACAATACCAGCCAAGACGGCACCACTGAGCAAATCCTTTCGATACAGGATTTCACGTCGTCCGTTACGCAGCCGGATTGCCAAGACTCGATTGTCCGTATTTGTCTGAAAAAGATTCTCTACCAAATTTTGAATCATATGAGAGGCGAGGGTCTGGTTTTGTAGGTCCATCTTCAACGAACCATCGGAGGCGTAGGGCAGATCCTCTTTCAGATAGACCTCTAATATTTCAGCCACTGCTTTCCGCCCTGGGCGCCCGACTTTGATTTTTCGGTCAATTCGGCCAGATCGCAACACGGCAGGATCAATCATGTCGGGTCGATTGGAAGCCAAAATCACGACCACTTGAGAAAGACTTTCGATGCCGTCAAGTTCAGCACAAAACATCGGGACCAACGTATTCGACACATTGTAGGAACGTACCGCTCGTCTGGTTCCCAAAATGGATTCAGCTTCATCAATAAAGATAAAGGGAAGCTTCCCGGCCTGACGCTGCTGCCGAGCTTGCAGAAATAAATCTCGGATAATTCGTTCAGATTCCCCAACCCACATATTGAGGACTTCCGGACCTTTTACGTGCAAAAATATTCCCCCTTGGATAGGGGGAAGACCGGAAGCCGAAAACGATTCAGCCTTTTCAGTTTGGGGCATGTCTGATTGGCTCTGCTCGGAAAGGAGCTCTCCCAAGCTTGCAGCCGTCGCTTGCCCAATCAAAGTTTTCCCACATCCGGGAGGTCCGTATAACAAAAAACCTTTCGGTTGCTGAAATTGATATGTGGAAAACAACTCGGTATGAAGAAGGGGGTATTCTATCGACCGACGAATAGCCTCGATGGCTTCTTGCTGGCCTCCAATTTGCTCCCACCGCACATTCGGCAGCTCCGCTAACAAATGATTGCGCCCTTGTGCATGGTCTAATCGTTCAATAGCAATGCGATGCGTCGGATCTAAGCGAACCTCATCTCCTATTTTAAGATCGACATGGAGCAAGTCATCAGCCCGTTGAATGAGAATCCCCTGTCGACCGGCTTCCTGGTCGATACGTATACGGCCTTCTTCTAGCAATTCCCGAATTTTCACGATGGGCCCACTCCGATCATAACCAAGAGACCGAATCACCACATAGGCATCATTCACTAAAATCTGATGACCCACTTTTGGAATATTGCCTTCGAGTTGAGGATCGACATTAGCATAATACTCGGCCCCGCCTACCACGATCCTGGCCACACCTTCTTCAGGAAGCTCAATAAGGGTTCCAATGCGATTGGCCGGGGCCGTCAATTTTTCGATGACCGCCTGCATTTTTGATCGTTCAGACTCATGGTGTTGGATAGCCGTGTTCATTTCGATAATTCGATAACGCAATTGGTAAAGAAACGGAAGGCGTTCATCCCCTTCGGGTAACGATGCCAAACAATGATCGATGAGTTCCAGAGTTGAAGATTCCTTGGGGTGTTTGGATTGCTCGGAAAACGCCTGCACGTTTTTTGAGGTAGCCTGAGAACCTGAGGTACGATGATCGCTCATGACAACTATTTCCATTCTGAGAAAATGTGGACTATGAAACTCCCCAACCTCGATCATTCGTCAGTAGACCCGATCGCGATGAAGGTAACTGCATTCTACAATGTTTGAGTCTGGTTACCCAAGATCAAAAAAAAGCGGGGAACCTGTTCCCAGGTTCCCCGCCAAAAATCTCTCCATCTCGTTATAGGTCTATATTACCAGCGATCACCGCCGCCACGACCGCCCGGACGTCCTCTTCCACCCCCACCACGATTGCCTCCATCGAAGCCTCCTGTGCGAGGAACTTGGGGCTTGGCTTCATTGACAGTCAAAGTCCGGCCTCCCAGCTCAGTCTCATTCAGGGCATTGATTGCTGCTTTTGCTTCCTCTTCAGACCCCATTTCCACAAAACCGAATCCCCGTGATTGTCCGGTGTACTTGTCGGTAATCACTTTGGCGGATTGAACAGCTCCATGTTCACCAAAAAGGTCGCTTAATTCCTGTTCAGTTGTGGAATAGGGTAAACCACCCACGTAAATCTTTGAACCCATCGGGGTCCCTCCTTCTAAAAGCGATATTGTTCTGCATGAATTAAAGAGATGAGAAGGGAAGGAACGGCCCGAGAACGCGGAACAGGAGGCGACTTAGGACTAACTTCCAACTCAGATTCCCTATGGATACATGGGCAAAACAACATCAGTGAAGGGCCACTTCACCTGATCCATTCATCACGCGGCCCAGACTTCGTGATGAACAGCTTTCCTGAGTAGCATAAGCCAGAATGAAAAATAATGCAATACAAATAAGAATACGAGATTACGCCCCTTTTCTTTCATAGATCAATTCTGGTCGGCCATGTCCCTCAATCACATTTTCGGTAATCACGACTTGCCTCACCTGCTTGAGAGCCGGCACATCATACATCAAATCTAACATCACATCTTCTAAAGTCGCTCGAAGTCCCCGTGCGCCGGTTTTCATGGAAGACGCCCGTGTGGCAATGGCGTGAATAGCCTGTGGCGTAAATTGCAACTCGACGCCATCCAAATGAAAGAGGGCTTGATACTGCTTGATTAACGCATTTTTCGGTTCTTGTAACACTCGGACTAAATCCTCCACACATAAATCATTCAGCGACGCAAGAATCGGAAATCGGCCCACAAACTCGGGAATTAATCCATATTTCAATAAATCTTCCGGACGAAGTTGACTCATCAATTTTTCAGCATTTCGAGATTGCCCATGTGAGGCCCCCGCACCAAAACCCACACGCTTCTGATTGGTTCGCTGAGCAATGATATCTTCCACCCCCACAAATGCCCCACCACAGATAAAAAGTATATTGGTGGTATCCACCCGAAGAAACTCTTGTTCAGGATGTTTTCTACCACCTTTAGGCGGGACATTACAGAGCGTCCCTTCCACCAATTTTAACAACGCCTGTTGTACGCCTTCCCCCGAAACATCGCGCGTAATTGACGCACTTTCAGATTTTCGACTAATTTTATCGACTTCATCGATATAAATGATTCCAACTTGGGCCCGTGCGATATTAAAATCACACGCCTGTAATAATTTGAGCACGACATTTTCGACATCTTCGCCGACATAGCCCGCTTCTGTGACCGTCGTGGCATCGGCAATGGCAAAGGGCACTTGCAGGACCTTCGCTAAAGTCTTCGCCAAAAGTGTTTTCCCAGTCCCTGTGGGACCAATTAACATGACATTCCCTTTTTCCAGTTCAACATCCGGCACATCTTTTCCCCCGAACACACGCTTGTAATGGTTATGCACCGATACGGAAAGGATTTTTTTGGCGCGATCCTGGCCGATGACATATTGATCAAGAATGGCTTTGAGTTCAGGCGGTGTCGGCAAGGGCCCTGAAGGCATGTCTAAAGATGAGGTTCCCTCACTGGGATTTCCGGATAAAAATTTTGAACATTGCTGTACGCATTCGGCACAAATTAATACCGAACCAGGGGCATGACATTCCACACACAATTGTTTTGCCGGAGCTTGAATTAGATTGGTCCCACCCGCTTTGTTTTTTCCACAAAATGAACAAACAGCATCTCCACGGGTTCTTCCTTGTTTTGAATCCCAAAAAGCCACAATCCCACCCTTTCTACTTATAACGCTAAAGCGACTGTATGATAACTAACTTCTTCCCCTGATAAAGTAATGATGAAACACTACAAAATCTACCATGAATCATAAGCACCCCATAGTACCATTTCAAATAAAGAGTTTCCTTAAGAAGCCTTGGCATGAACGGTAAGCGGGACTGGCCGCCAGGTTAACCCGCTATCAAGAGTGACAAACAGTCCTTTTCCATTCGTCCCAGCATACAGTTTCTGAGAATCAAGCGGGCTTATCGCCAAGGCTCGAATATTGATATTCAGCAACCCCGAATTTCTAGTTTCCCAGGTGTGACCGCCATCCGAACTTCTGGAAACTCCTTCTCTATGCCCCACATACAACACCTCTGGCTGCTTTGGATCCAACAGCAACTCACTTAACATGTGATCTGGCAAAGATTCTCCAATACGATTCCAGGATTCTCCCGCATTTTTCGTGTGATACAATCCTATTAACGTTGCGGTATACACCCTATCGGGATTAAAACGATCAACCTTTATCCGAGTGACCCCCAAAGACCGAGAAGACTTTAAGACTTCCGGAGCGACCAGACCGGCATTGATCTTCTTCCAATTTTTAGCTCCATCCACAGACTTATACACACCCCCGCTCGTCCCGGCATAGAGCGTTTGGGGTTGTTGAGGATCAAGGTCCAAGGTAATGACCATCAGCACCTCTTTCATCCCTTCCATACGTTTCTCCCAGGTTTCACCTCCGTCATTCGATTCAAATACCCCTAGAGACGTCGCAGCAAAGACATGGTTACTCGAACCGGGGGCAAACACTACTTGATGTACCACAGATGAAATCGTGACTTCATGAAGACCTGTTCGCCGTGAGACCCAACGCTGCCCTCCATCATAACTTTTGTATACGGCATCGCCTTTCGTCCCAGCCAATATATTTGCAGGAAACAAGGGATCAATGGCAAGAGTAATGACACGGGAATGGGTCATACCGGCTGACATATTCTCCCAAAGCATACCCCCATCACGCGTTTTATAAATATAATCGTTAGTTGCGATATAGAAAATGTTGGGTTTCGTCGGATGAAGCGCAACCTCAACTACCGTTTCACTCTGCCCACACCCAATGACGAATAACCAGCCACACAAGGACAACGCTATGAAGGAATTGCCTCTCATTCCGAATGATCCTGAAAGTGCCCCAAGCACTTAAATGCGGTCCAACATGAGAAACAAAAAGAAGACAACAACGGGGTCCAGACTTTAGCGAAAACGTGCCCCACTATTCCTTGACCTAGGTGGAGGGGATGAAGGGGAAGTGATCTTGGGCAAGAGGCTGGAAGTCGCCTTGGGTGAACGTTGGTAGATGCCCATAGCTTCAGGCATCCACCTCTTGAGATCGGCAATCCGTGTTTCATTGGCCGGATGAGTAGATAAAAATTCCGGTGGCTCTTCTCCCGAGGCCGCCGCCATTCGTTCCCATATATGGACGGCTTCCTGCGGATCATATCCAGCATCAGCAGCTAATAAAACTCCAATATAATCGGCTTCTGATTCATGTTGACGGCTAAAGGGAAGTAAGATCCCAGCTTGTATGCCAAGTCCCATAGCTTGCATCCCTAATTGACTTAAAGCCGGATTTCCCACCTGAGTCGATAATAAAATCGCCGCCGCAGACATCCCCACTTGCGCGACCAATCCTTGACTCATCCGCTCTCCACCATGTTGGGCTAAAGCATGCACGACTTCATGCCCCATAATGGCGGCAAGTCCAGCTTCGGTTTTGGCCATGGGGAAAATTCCTGTATACACAGCAATTTTCCCCCCCGGTAACGCCCAGGCATTTTTCGTATCATCATCCTTAATGACCGTCACTTCCCAATCGAATGATTTAGCAGCTTCAGCATATTTGGAACGTTTGGCTGCTTCAATAATACGAGCCGCCGCGCGTTTTACAGGTTCGATTTCTCTGGGATCTTTTGACAGATTCACCTTCGGATCCTGTAGGGTTTCCGCATATTGAGTCGCTCCCATTTGGTTCATATATCCAGACGGCATAAGAAGCAATTGAGAGCGATTAGTATAAGGGTTCGTCTCACACCCTGTCAGAAGCCCACTCAACAGAGTGACCAACAAGACTGGACCAGAAACGTATCTAAAAAGATTCGAGTTCCTCAATGATCGCTTTCCCCCGCTTCATATGAAATTAAACACAGCTGCGATTCGTTCCGCGACCCCAGAGTGCCCAATTTAGAATACTGCCCAGAATTGTCTTCCCAGACCGGCACACCAATCAATACAAAACTTTCATTCTCGTTACGCTCTAACGATATCTTACTCAACCTTATTTCACTGCAGGAGAAGGTTGAGGCGAAGGGTTAATGGTAGGCAACAGGTTTACTGATGCTTGAGGCGATAATTTATAGATCTCTAAGGCTTCCGGCATCCATTTTTTTAGATCAGCAATACGTGTTTCATGGGATGGGTGGGTTGACATAAATTCCGGTGGAGCACCCTCCGATGCTGCCGCCATGCGTTCCCAAATATGAATGGCCTCACGCGGATCATATCCGGCATCGGCAGCCAACAACACACCTACATAATCGGCTTCCGATTCATGTTGTCGACTAAAAGGAAGGAGGACGAGGCCTTGTGTACCAGCACCTAACGCTGCCATGGCCAATTGATTGAGAGCGGGGTCCACACCGAGTATGGCCAGTCCAATATTACTGACCGTTAACCCTGCCTGAGCGATGGTGCCATGGCTCATTCGCTCCCCTCCATGCTGCGCCAGGGCATGAATGACTTCATGCCCCATGATGGCGGCAAGACCGGCTTCATCTTTGGCCATAGGGAAGATTCCGGTATAGACCGCAATTTTCCCTCCTGGCATAGCCCAAGCGTTTTTAGTGTTATCATCTTTGATCACCGTCACTTCCCACGCAAAGGCCTTGGCCATTTCGGCATATTTTGATCGTTTAGCCGCGTCAATGATCCGTTTGGCCACCCGATTGACGGGTTCTGTTTCACGAGGATCTTGAGAAATGACTACTTTGGGATCCTTGAGAACTTCACTATATTGCGCAGCACCCATCTGATTCATTTGGTCGGCAGAAACGACCAACAGTTGGGAACGACCCGTGTAAGGATTGGTCTCACATCCGTTTAAAACAATCAAAGCCAATAACATCCAGATCACAGGACCGAAAAATGCACGATTCAGGAATTCGTGTGTCATGGTTTGCCTCATTATCACAAAAATAAATGTCAACAACCCTTCATTGAGGGGAATGGTGGTGCCTGATTACGTGCCCTTCGGAGGCTCAGGAATCCGAATGTCCAATTCTTGAATGTTTTTATATTGGGTAAGTGCCGGTTTGGTGCCTTCTCTAGGCCCTACCACCAAAATTGCGAAGTCCTGAGGACGCAAATGTCGGCGAGCCGCATCACGCACTTGCGCCACCGTGACTTTTTCAATGCCTTGTCTAAAAGTCGTTAACCACGTCGAGGGATACCCATAGTATTCATACGTCAAATATCTTCCTAAAATTTTTGAAGGAGAATCCACCGAAAACACAAAGGAATTTAAAATACTTGTTTTGGCATTCTTTACCTCATCCTCTGTGGGTGGATTCGAAACCATTTTTTGGGATTCGTCAATCAGGGCATCAATGCCCTTGCCGGTGGTTTGGGTTTTTGTCGACATCGAGAGGATCGCCATACCGGGATAATCCCATTGGAGGCCAACTCCTCCATTCACATCATAGGCCAACCCCTGTTTCGAGCGAATATTTGAAAACAGCCGCGCTCCAAACGACCCGGATAGAATTTGATTCATCACAACCACGGAATAATAATCCGGATGATCACGTCGTATCCCTTGATACCCCATCGCAATTTTGGCTTGGGTCATATCGTTTTTTTCCACATAAAATATGCCGGGAGGAGTGTGCTCTTGGAAAAATGCCGACTCATCCTTTACTTCTGGACCTCTGGCCCAATCCCCGAAAACTTTATTGAGCGCCGTCATGACCTGATCTTTCTGAAAATCACCCACCAATCCTAAAATGATTCGATTCGGATGGAAATAGGTCTCATGCCAACGAATCAAATCATCCCGGGTAATGGAAAGAATCGTGGCATAGGTAGGAACCCAGGTATAGGGCGAATCTCTTCCATATACAAGTTTCTTAAATTCCCTTGAAACAATGTCTCCTGGATCATCGTTCTGGCGGGAAATGCCTGCCATCATTTGATTTTTGGCAATTTCAAGCTTATCCGGAGCAAAAATGGGTGTCCGCAGGATATCTCCAAACACTCCCAGCACTTCCGAAAAGTCCTCCTTTAAACAGCTTAACGATGCGGTCCCGGCCGTCTCACCAATATCTGTTTCAATCATCGCCGCTTTGCCTTCGAGAAATTCATCCAGGTCATCGCCAGATTGCTTCGTGGTCCCACCGCTCCGCATGACAGTACCAGTCAGAGAAGCAAGTCCAATTTTATTTTTTGGTTCTAATCGTGAGCCGGTCCGAACAAATGCCGAGAGACTTACCAAGGGCAACTCATGATCTTCCATGAGGAGTACGACCATCCCATTCTCCAAAACCACGCGCTCTGGCTCTGGTATCACTAATTCCGGCAAGGGAGGATACTGCAACTCCTCCACTAGTTTCACTTGGGCTTGGAGCGAATATGGCTGACTGAGGACCAGCAAGAGAATAAAACCAGCCCCGCCAAGAAATTTAGGTAACCATCCTGACCCATACCACCTCCACATCATCATGATTGTCCCTCCTCCGACGAGAGAGATGTCGGCCTTGCCATTTCAGATGGCGGGGAGGTTTCAATCATCCCCACAATACGATTAGTGGGTTGGAACAAGACCTGGGCCACACGTTGAATGTCAGCTTTGGTGACTTGATCAAAGCGTGCGATCGATTTAAATAGTTCTCGCCAATCTCCAAACAATAAGTGATAGTCGGTCATATGCATCGCCAATCCTAAATTGTTATTGAGTGCGCGGATAAGACCAGCCTTGGCACGCGTTCTGAACCGGGCTAATTCCTCATTAGAGACTTCCTGGGTTTTCAATTTTTCAAATTCTTCATGAAGGGCCTCTTGCACTGCTTGATTCGACACCCCCCGACCTGGCACACCATACACCAACCATACGTGTGGATATTTATCGCCAGGATAAGCCGCATAGGATCCGACCTGAACGGCAAGTTGTTTATCCCTGACCAATGAACGAAAGAGTCGGGACGTACGCCCATTCGTCAGAATGTCATCGATGGCATCATAGACCGGTTGATCAACATGCGTTACAGCCGGTTTATGATAACCCTCTAAATACAATGGCTGAGACGGATCATGTAAAATGACTGTCTTTTCGGTAATCGATTGAGGTTCGACCGTACGAATGGGTGGAGGTGCCGGACCCGCTGGGATCCGCCCAAAATATTTTTCCAAAAGTGGAATAACTGCTTCGGTCTGAATATCCCCAACAATGGCTGTCACCATGTTCGAAGGAACATAGTGGGCTTCGTAAAACTGTTTCGCATCAGTCATCGTATACGATTGAATATCACTGGCATACCCAATCACAGGATGATGGTAAGGATGCGCCATAAACGCCGTGGACACAAATTGCTCCAACAAACGCCCAAACGGCTGGCTCTCAGTTCGTAAACGACGTTCTTCCATCACCACATCCCGCTCTTCATAAAATTCACGAAACACCGGCTGCAAAAATCGCTCAGATTCTAGATAGGCAAACAGTTCCACTTTATTGGCCGGCAACGAATAGAAATATCCTGTCACATCGGCACCCGTAAACGCATTTAGCGCCACACCACCTTCTCGTTCAATAATGTCACCAAATTCATTTTTGATCACATACTGTGAAGCCGTCTTTTGCCGTTGCTTAAACACATCAAATAACCATTTCACTTTTTCCGGATCTGAATTTCTGGAAAATTTTTCTTGTTGGTAGGCCTGATAAGCCTCTTCCAACGACACCAAGGCCATTTTTTCTGCCTCATAATCCGTTGTCCCTAACCGGGGTGTCCCTTTAAACGCCATGTGCTCAAACATGTGAGCCAAACCAGTTTGCCCTGCTCCTTCTTGGGCCGAGCCGACATTCACCCGCGTCATAAAGGAAAAAACGGGAGCCACCGGACGTTTCACCAGAATAAACGTCCAGCCATTTTTGAGCGTATGCTGCGTGACATGTTGTTCAAAGGTGCTCAGATCTTGAGCGTGAACCAACGATAGAGACAGCCAGAAAATCACGAAAATCAAAGGCAGGGTTTTTACTCGACACGAAATCCAATCACTGATTCCCATTCAGCACCCTCCTGTTTCAGCGTAGATCAATAGGTGACTGTTCATTTATCCTACTCAGTATTCGAGAATTGTGGCAAGCAAACAGACCACTGCACTCTTCACCTCCTGCAAACTATTCAAAGGAGACCAGCGATGCTTGGTCGGGAATCATCGACACTCCCAATCCAGGTGCTTCCCAAGGAACGAGACACGACCCTTCATAGTGAAAACCTCCCTCAATAGGATCGACGGCTAATAAAAGGGGCATGTCTAAATCTAAAAGCTCGAAGCCGCCTAACCCTAACACGAGACTCCAAGAACACCCCATAGCAACTCGACTTTCAACCATTCCTCCAACCATCAGCCCCAAACCTGAGGCCCGTGCCAACTCGGCAATACGCATCGACTCGAAGACACCACATTTCATAATTTTAATATTAAAGATATCCACAGCGTCTGTTTTGATAAGTCTACGAGCGTCTTCGAGACACCGAAGAGATTCATCAGCTGCTAATGGAATGGCACTGTACTTCTTGAGCATACCTAATTCTTCAAAGTGATCTCGGTGAATGGGTTGTTCAAAAGCTCGAATGGGGATATGGCAACGTTTCATGGCATTTAAAAATGACCGTGCCTGATCCAAGGTATAACCTTGATTCGCATCAATCACAAACGAGGCATCCGGACAGGCAGTGGCCACGGCTTCAACCCTCAGAATATCGTCCTCAACCGCATGACCGACCTTCATTTTTAAAATTCGAAATCCTCTCTGATACCAATCCCGAGCCGTCGCGACAACACCATCAACCTCACCGATGGGCAAAGTCACGTCTGTTTCCCGGTGGCGAATGTCGGCTCCACCCCACAAGCCCCACAGAGGTATGCCCATGGCCTGGCAAAGAGCATCAAGCAGGGCAGTTTCAATCCCGCAACGAAGAGAAGGGAAGGCAGACGTGACCTCAAAAAGTCGTATGGCCACATGCCGAAATCTCATCGCCGATTGCCCAAGGATCACCCCCACCACCTCTGGGAAAGCCTTAAGGCAGGAAGCCTGATCTTCTCCCGAGATATCAGGAAAGGGAGCAACTTCCCCATAGCCCATGCTTCCGTTTTGAAGGGTAATTCGCACAAAGAGATTTTGAGCCACATCCATCGCACCAGAAGCCACGACGAAAGAGGCTTTGAGGGGCAAATCTACCCGCCAGACCTCTACTTTTTTTACAACAAACGCATCCACAAAGTGAGGGCAAACTAGGGGGGAGGTTAAAGATTACGACATCAAAAAAACTAAATACACAGCACCTTAAGCATATCGATCATTTTCCCACGGCAAGGCCGTATTGGAATATCCACGCACTTCCCAAAAACCTTTTTGGTCTCGTTCCATAAAAGTTATTTTCTTTACCCACTTTGCACCTTTCCAAGCATAGCGCTTAGGCACAATCATTCTTACCGGCCCTCCGTGGTCATTACTCAACGGACGATCTTTCCAATGTGTCGCCAATAACACATCATCATCGTCACAGACTTTAAGGGGCAAATTAGTCGTGTAATCATCGTACGATTCAAACAGGACAAATTTGGCCGAAGGCAGAGGGCAGACCACTTTCAATACATGTTGAAATTTCACTCCAGTCCAATCATTGTCCAGCATGCTCCAGGTCGTCACGCAATGAAAATCGGCATGAACATGAGAAATGGGCTGCGCTTGAAAGTCTTTCCATGTCCACGTCATGGGATTGGCAACCAATCCATCTATGTTTAACATCCATTCGTCCATATCAATCTTCGGTTTATAACCCAGATCCAACACCGGAAAATTATTCACGACATGTTGGCCTTCCGGAAGACGGTCATCCTGAGGCGCATCGACTTCCCGGCAGGAAAATTCCCGACGATGTTGAGCCATCTTCTGCTTGGCTTTCAATATTTTTTCATTCGGTTCCATAAGAATGTGCCTCAATTACTGGAAAACTCGCCGCATTCTCCTTTTCATGAAGTCCTCAGAACAAAGAGACCTCGTAAGAGTACCACAGCTCATTCGGTCAAGAGAAACAAACCGAGGCTCAATATGGCTACACCTAGAAAAATCTGATACATTGTGAATAATAACCCGTGGTTAGCCTGGAACCGTTCGGCTCTTGGTCTCCCCTACCTTCGCGCCACCTTTTCCAGCCTATTCGTTTTTACAATTTAATAGCGGAGGATCAGTCTTATGATCGTACAACTACTAACAAAAGTAGTGTGTGGTAGTATCTTTGCGTTTGCAGCCTCTCAGTCCATCGTGATGGCCCAAGCCCCGGAAGACACCTCCTCGATGAGTATCTCAGAGGGGAAAACCATTTCGATGGAATACACCCTTACCTTGGAAGACAAGAAGGTATTAGACACTAACGTCGGGGGCGAGCCATTGAATTTCACACAAGGTTCTCACCAAATCATTCCCGGATTAGAAACAGCATTAGAGGGCATGAAGGTAGGGGAAAGCAAACAGGTCACCGTTGAGCCGGAACAGGGATATGGTCTTGTGAATCCTCAAGCGATGCAAGAGGTGCCGATTGATCAAATTCCACCAGACGCGCGCAAAGTTGGTGTCCGTTTGCAAGGACAAGATGCTCAAGGGCGAACAGTGCATCCCATCGTCACTGAGGTTAAAGAACAAGTGGTCATGTTAGATTTCAACCACCCACTGGCGGGGAAAAAACTTTTTTTTGATGTCAAAATCTTAGACATTCAGCCTGGCAGTCAATCCCTACCCTGACACACCATTGCCGGAACTTCGCCCTCTGGCGAAGCTCCGGCGTTAAATAGCACATGAAGTAGTAAGTTGTTCCCTCGAAATGCCATTCAATTAACTTTCTTCCCAAGTCTTAACAAGAAAACTTTCTAAATCTCCTTTAAGTGCATGACGGCTGATTTCGCATGTTTGGTGGCTACCTCAGCATGGCCCTCTTTTCCATGAGCGATAGCCTCGCTTAGCTCCGCAATCCCGGCATCCAAATGAGGATTGGTCATTTCTTTAGCCGCGGCTTGTGCATGTTCAAGAGAAACTTCCGCATGCGTCACGACTGCTTCGGCATGCCCCATGCCCCCATGATTGGCCGCTTCCTGGGCGTGCGCAATGGCCTCTGCCACATGTGGATTTCCTTCCATCTTTTTATCCTTTTCGCCCGAATGCCTGGAACACCCGACAACCAACATCACGGCCAACAATGAAATCCACAGCGAAACCCACAGATTCCCTTTCAGTTGGGATACACACATTTTTAACCTCCTTGTTCAAAAAAATTTAATGGGAAGATAACTGCAAGTTCGTCCAGAAATATCACAAAGACTATATTTTGTAAAGTTTATTATGTTAAAAGTTTCATAATTAAAAATTTGGGATTTTCACAGAGGTCAGAACAAAAAGCTCTTCCATAGAAATCGCTACCCATGTTCGCCCAATCTGAGACACGACAACATCAAGTCCTTGTCCTTCTTCAACAACATAAAGGCGGCCTCAGCATTGAGGCCTTGGTCACCCAACTGGGAATTTCCAGGACTGCGGTGAACCAACATATGGTAGGTCTAGAGCGAGATGGTTTCATCAAAAAATCAGTTCGGCAGAAAAGTACCGGCGGCCGCCCAGGATGGACTTATGAGATTACAAACGAAGGCATTAATCGATTACCTAAACAGTATTCCTGGTTCTCTGAATTATTGCTCGATACCTTAAAAGAAGAATTGGGTAGTCAACAATTGGAGGGCTATTTCAAAAAAGTCGCCAACTCTCTCGTCCCACACCTTCGACAACAATTGCACAGCACCGACCCCCGTGAACAGATACAACAAGTGGCAAAACTGCTTCAGAGTCTCGGCTATCAGTCTCATACAACACCCGCTCCTTCACACAAAGAACTCCCGTCCCTCACCGCACATAATTGCGTCTATCACAACCTAGCGATCAAACACCCGGAAGTCTGTACCTTTGATATTGCCTTACTTGAACAGTTGATAAACCGGCAAGTCGACCATCAGGAGTGTATGGCCAAAGGCGGTCACACCTGCCGTTTCGCCTTCGAAACGATTCCACCCCTTACCCCTTAATTCTATGACCGGCTCTTCTCGGAAATAAATTGGAAGAAAGTTCACAAGAACGAAACCACCTATTCAATCGCTTCTTGCAGAAACCAAAATTATCCACATTCTCAATCAGCATGCAGGGCCTCGACTGGATCGATGCGGATCGCACGGCGAGCAGGTGCGACCCCGGATAATAAACCCGTCCCCAATGCTACCAACAGACCAACGGCTAAATACTGTTCATCCACAAAGATGGGCAAGCCCGGGAGAACCAGTGTTAAGCCCACAGCCACTAACGACCCTAAGCACGCTCCAAGAGCACCGCCCAGCACAGCCAATATCACGGACTCTAGGATAAAAATTAAAAAAACTTGTCGTGGCAAGGCACCCAATGCGCGTAAGAGTCCGATTTCCGATACTCGTTCCCCGACAGAAATCCACATCATCGTCACAATCCCCAAAGCCCCTACCACAAGCGATATCCCGGCAATCCCGGCTGCAGCGAGCGTGACAATTCGCATGATTTCATCTAATGATTCCAGCATGGCGGCCTGGGTGGTGATAGAAAAATCTTCTGTTCCCTGATGGCGATCCATCAAAATATGGCGAATAGTTTCAAGTACTGAATCAAGTATTTGTGGTGATTGATAGGCCACATCAACTTCCATGAGTTCGTCCAGGTTAAACATTCGCATGGCATTCGCCACCGGAACGTAGACCGCATCATCTAAATCAAAGCCCAGAATTTGGCCCTTCGGTTCCATGACCCCAATGACTCGAAAACGATAGCCGGCAATACGAATAATTTCTCCCAATGGATTTTCATCACCAAATAGTTCACGTTTCATTTTGGGGCCAAGCACGGCCACGGAAGTGGAGCGATTCAGGTCTCCTGCAGGCAAAAATTCTCCCTGACCAATTGAAAATCTCCAAACAACCGGCATGTCGGCCGTCACTCCAAAGACATTCACACTTCGCCCGCGTCCTCCAGCTTCTACCCGTCCCATGCCCATCGCCATGGGCACCACCGCCTCTACTCCTGAAATTCGCGATAAGGCCTCGGCATCACCTAACGTCAGTTTATGGGTGGTACCACCCAAGACTCCCGGAATACCCAAGGTCTTTGTTTTCCCTGGATTGATCGCCAGAATATTGGTCCCGAATTGTGTAAACTGCGCCAACACAAAATTACGAGTGCCCTCACCGATGGCAGTTAACAGAATCACTGCACCGACACCAATGGCAATGCCGATGAGTGACAGAATGGATCGGAGGCGATGGGCCCACACGGCTCCTCCCGCAAATCGTAGTAAATCAATAACTCTCATTGTTACCGACCCTGCAGTGCCAGAATGGGATCAAGTCTGGCCGCACGTCGTGCGGGGACGACCCCAAATATTCCTCCCAATATCATCGCCAGCCCTAGTGCGGTGACAATGGCCCATACCGGAGCAACGGCAGGAATAGCTGGATACATCCACGTTAAAAAGTGGATCCCGCCCAATCCGACCAGGAGCCCCGCGACTCCTCCGATAGCAGAGAGCATCATGGCCTCAACCAGGAAGACCACGAGAATATTCTCACGCGTGGCTCCTAACGCACGCAGCAGTCCAATTTCTTCCGTACGCTCCGAGACCGTCACCAACATCACATTCATAACGCCAATACCGGCTACCGTCAGGGATATCGCACCAAGGGCGACAAGCACGAGGGTCAGCGTTTGTAAAATCGAGGAAAAGGTCGAGATGACCGCCTTCTGCGTAATGCAGGTCACATCTTCTTCATCATGGCGTTCTTTCAGGATCGCCTTAACTGTGTCGCAGGTACTCTCCAAATCTTTTGGCGACCGTACTTTTACCAGAATTCGAAAGAGCGACGAGCGGTTAAACATTTTCATGCCTGTGGCCACAGGCACAATGACCACCTCATCCATTTTAATCCCCAACTGCGTTCCGATTTCATCTAACACACCGATCACGCGCATCCGCCATTCACCAATTCGAACCACCTGCCCCAAAACCTTTTGCCCTGGGAATAACTCCCGGGCCACTGTTTGACCTATCACTACCACCGGAGTGCCACGAGCCAGATCTCCAGGAGGGAGAAATTGTCCTTGTGCGATTTGAAGTTCGCGGGCCTGCAAGAATTCTGGCGTACTGCCAACTACGGCCACTTGCCGCCGACGCTCACCATGACTCACGGTTTCCGTTCCCATGGAAACCGGAACGATATACTGAGCCGAAGGAATATTACGTCGCAGCACTAACAGATCTTGTAAGGTGAGATCATTGGGGACACCTCCCAGCCCGGGCATGGCTCCAGTGGTTTCCGTTTTTCCGGGCAGGATCGATAAAAGGTTGCTGCCGATGGAAGTAAATTCTTGAATCACATATTGACGAGCACCCTCTCCTAATGCCGTTAACGCCACGACGGCGGAAATGCCCACCGCGACGCCAAGCACACTGAGGCTTGTTCGCAATCGATGACCAGACAAGGCCGACCATGCGAAGGCTATGAAATCTAACACCATGGGCTATGTCTCTTCCTTCCTTTCGTGAAATGCCTTTCAGGACCAGGGCATGGTGTCGGCCAACCACTCCTCGCCTTTGATCCGTTTCACAATTTGTCCATCCGCTAACACGATAATGCGGTTGGCCCGTCGCGCGACTTGAGGGTCATGGGTTACAACGATCATCGTCAACCCTTTGGCATTGAGCGACTCCAATAGGTCCATAATTTGTTTTCCGGAGTGAGTGTCGAGGTTCCCTGTTGGTTCATCGGCTAACAAGAGGGCGGGTTGCATGATAATGGCACGGGCAATGACGACTCGTTGACGTTGTCCAACCGAGAGTTGATTAGGACGATGATGCGCACGATCGGACAATCCCACCGATCCAAGCGCTTCCTTGGCCCGACTTTGGCGTTCTGCAGAGGGAATGCCTGCAAAAACCATGGGCAAAGCCACATTACCCAAGGCCGTGAGGCGGGGAACTAAATGAAACGATTGAAAGATGAAACCGATTTGGTGTTGGCGAAGATGGCTGAGGGCATGATCGTCTAACTGACTAATGTCTTTCCCATCAAACCGGTACACGCCTTCACTAGGCCGAAGTAAACATCCGATGATATTGAGCAACGTTGATTTTCCAGAACCCGAAGGTCCTACAATGGCCACATACTCCCCTACCTGAATATGCTCACTGGTGTCTCGTAAGGCATAAATGGGCTGTCCCCCCACTTCATAACTTTTCGCAATGTGTTGGAGTTCGATCACGACTTGCCCAAGGAGGTGGAGACAATGACCTGTAGACCGTCTTCCATCCCTTCTTGATCAAGGGAGGTGACCACTGGCTCCCCTTCAGATAGCCCATTCATCACCTCAACAAAATCCCAGTTTCTCATTCCAATTTCGAGTGATCGCCGGGAGAGCCTCCCCTTGTCTATGACAAACACATGTCGACCTTCAAACAAGGTGGATGGAGGAATTCGCAAGACATCATTTTTTACCGAAAGAATGACTTCGACATCGGCCGACGTCCCCGGCAGTAGCGTTGACGCAAAGGCTTGATCTTCCAGTTCCACTTCAATTTCTACGGTCCGATTTTGTTCTTCTACATCCAAAACATACGGCGCGAGATGGCGTACATGGCCAGAAAAATATTGGCCAGGAAATGGGTCAATTGTCACTCGAACGGGTTGGTCTTTGTGAATTTTGGAAGAATCCACTTCATCCATGGGTGCACTAATATAAATAGAGGAAGGATCGATCAAATCCAAGACCGGCGGGATGGGAAGGGCTGGCGGAGAGGGGGTGGTCCATTCCCCGACTTCCACATCCAACTCGGCAACCACGCCGCCAAAGGGAGCCCGTAAAACCGTTTTGCTCAATTCGGCTTTTGCCTCATTGATCGCCGCCCGAGCTCTGGCAATTTCAGCTTGACTTTGTTTGCACGAGACTTGTGTGGTTTGCGCCAAATTTTCATACTTATCCAACAAATCCGTGGATACAAGATCCCGTGCCTTCAACTGTTGATGACGAAGAAATTCTCGTTCTGCACGGGCCGCTTCCAAACACGCCCGTTCCCGTTTGACTTCTGCCACAGCCACTTCTCGTTTGGCCATCTGGAGAGCAGCCTGTTGAGTATCATCATGCAAACGAAGCAGAATGTCTCCAGCAGAAACCCGAGCACCCTTTCGATGAGGAATCTCGGCTATCCGTCCTCCGATTTCTGGAGATAATTTAGCTCTTTGCCGCGCCTTCACAGTGCCCGCTCGGGAGTTGGTCACCGTTTCTTCAACCCGCCCACGCTCCACGGTCACGACCGATACAGATATCGGGTCCGGTGTAAATACGGAAATTTTCAAATAGGCTCCCATTCCCACAAGCACGACAACTATTCCCACATGTCTCAGCCATGGTTTCATGGGAAAAGTCTATCATAGGCAGGAGGTAGGAGGCCTCGGAAACTACAAAACTGAGGATAGAATAAAAGGAAAAGAATGTTTATGGAAGGAAAACAAAAATTTCAGACACCAAATCTAACATGCTCTCAACCTATTCCTACTCATCAAGATGGAGCGGAAATCATAGGAAAAAATGATTAAATCTTCAGAAGACCCTCTTCGAGAGACTAACTGCCTCATGAGACAAGAAAGAACAAACACGGGCAGATACCTGCTTTAGAAGTATCAAAAAATAACTAGGATGTTTTTGTGATCAGTCCCGAGGCCGAATAAGGCGCTCGGGACTGGTTTCCTCGACATGATGACAGAGGCAGGCTTCCTTCAATACTCCGGTTTGGACATATCCCTTAAAACGAATACGTCGTCGAATGGGGACGACCACCCATTTGATTTCTACTAGGTCGGTTCCCCTGTAGACCCCTTGAATCAGTACCGTTCCTATGACCCGGTCGCGACGCTCTGGAACGGCTGGAATTGCCATATCCCGAACGGGGCGCACGAGTCGCAGCATGACTGACTTGAGGGGCACGACTGCCGGGTGCACAAGGTACGGGCTTTCCCAACAATCGTTCAATCATCCGTAACGCTCGATGATCTTCACCTGTCACAAAACTCGTGGCCCACCCCGTGGCTTTCATGCGTGCGGTACGGCCAATACGATGAACATAGTCTTCAGGCACATTGGGCAAATCATAATTGATGACATGGCGGATATTGTCAACGTCCAGGCCACGGGCGGCGATATCCGTAGCCACCAATATTTCAAACCGCCCCCGTCGAAAACCTTCCAGCGCTGCTCGACGTTGCGGTAGGCGACGGCCGGCATGCAGGACACCCACCCGGCACCCAACTTTTTCCAACGTTTGGCCAATCCGATCGGCTCGATGTTTGGTCCGAGTAAAGACTAAAACTGATCCCTCAGTTTCCTTTAATAGCGTCAGGAGAAGGGAGGTTTTTTCAGAATTATTAATATGATGGACAGTATGGGTTACCCCTTCAGCCGGAGTGGCAGATTTTGCAACCAAAGCTTGAACAGGGTTGTTTAAAGACATTCTGGCTAAATCATCTAAATTATCCGGCATCGTGGCGGAAAATAGTAGGGTTTGCCGGTTTTCCGGTAGGGCTTCGATGATTTGATTCAATTGAGGGGCGAATCCCATATCCAACATACGATCGGCTTCATCTAATACCACAATACTCAACTTCGTAAATTGGATCGTACCTTGCCACATATGATCTAATAATCGACCAGGCGTGGCAATAATGATATCGGGGCGCTGACGCAACCCGCGGACTTGAGCCTGCATGTCCGCCCCGCCTACCACCGTCGTCGAAAAAATCCCACGTGACCGCCCAAGCTTATCGACCGTGCCTTGAATTTGAAACGCCAATTCCCGAGTCGGGACAAGAATGAGCGCGCGGGGTTGGCCTTTGGGACCAGTAGCTAACCGCTCAATCATCGGAATGACGAAGGCCGCCGTTTTTCCCGTTCCGGTTTGTGCACACCCTAACACATCCCTTCCCTCCAAGGCGGGGGGAATGGCCTGAAGTTGGATGGGGGTTGGCTCCTGTAAACCAGCCCGTTCGAGGGCCGCAACTAACCGCTCGGACACACCGAGCGCACCAAACTGAGACAACACAGTTGCAGACATATTGCTATTCCTTTTGTTACAAGGATCGTATCTACACGTAGTCAGAAAACCGGGAGAAGCAGAATTAGGTGGGAAGTCCGCTCCGAGCAGGATCTGGTCGCGATACGATCGCGAGGCCCGAAGTATTTGAAATATTCACGCTGTCGGACCGAATCAGCATGAATGAACCACAGCCTACAGGACAAACTGAAATCTGTCAAATATAGGTTTAGCCCATTCAAGGTAGGATTTTCTTCCATCTATCAACAAAAAGGACTCCTGTATGACCAGCCTCTACAACATCACATGCCAACGAATCACTGGAGAACAACAGCCTCTCTCCGCCTATCAAAACAACGTTTTGCTTATTGTCAATACCGCTTCACAATGCGGATTCACACCACAGTTTCAAGAACTGGAAGCTCTCTACAATCAGTACCATGCCCATGGCTTCGCCGTATTAGGATTTCCTTGCAATCAATTTGGTAGCCAGGATCCTGGAACCGATCCAGAAATTCACTATTTTTGCCAAACCACCTACGGAATCACATTTCCCATGTTTGCCAAAATAGAGGTGAATGGACCCCATACACACCCTTTGTATAAGTTCCTCAAAAACCAAGCACCGGGAATTATGGGCTCCGAGGCCATTAAATGGAATTTCACGAAATTTCTTGTCGATCAAACAGGCAAGGTCCGAAACCGTTTTGCCCCAGCCACGAAACCCAATGACATTGCTCCTGCTATTCAACGTCTCCTCCATACTACGACTTGAATCGCCGGTCAATCAACGACCAAATCTCTCCGACTTCTCATCCCCCTACCTATTCGATCAGTTAACCCCGGACGGGATAGTATAGCTTCAGCAAAAAAATTTTCCATATGGTGCAGGCGAATCGTCGCAACCATCTATACTTTCTTCATTCTTAGGGATTAGGATTCTTCGACAACCATTACGCCATCAGAGTTCGAAGAAAAACGGAAAAACCATGCACGATATTTACACCATGATTCTGGCGGGTGGACGTGGTGAACGGCTTCTCCCGCTCACTCAACACCGTGCCAAACCCGCCGTTCCTTTTGCAGGCAAATATCGTATTATCGATGTGACTTTGAGCAATTGTCTCAATTCTGGTCTCCGAAAAATTGCGGTCCTCATTCAATACAAATCCCACTCGTTAGATCGTCATATTCGAAGAGGCTGGTCTATTTTCAATCCCGAGCTGGGTGAATTCATTTTTTCTATTCCCCCGCAACAACGAATTAGCACGGAGTGGTATCGCGGTACCGCCGACGCGGTTTATCAAAACCTCTTTCTGTTGGAACAAGAACGGCCCAAATACCTGTTAGTGCTCGCAGGCGACCATATCTACAAAATGAATTATGCCGACATGTTTCGATACATGCAGGTCATGGAAGCCGATGCCGTCGTGGGCGCCCTGGAATGGCCCGTCGAAGAAGCCCGGCAGTTTGGGGTTCTCGGAGTCGACGCCTCCAGTCGAATTATTCGTTTTGAGGAAAAACCGGCCAACCCCTTTCCCCTCCCCGATGATCCAACCCATGCCTTTATTTCTATGGGTATTTATCTGTTTCGTACAGACGAACTGTACACCGAATTGCGCAAGGACGCAGAAATGGCTACAGCCCATGACTTTGGGAAAAATATCATTCCCAATATGATTCAGAATCACAAAAAAATCTTTGCCTATAACTTTGAAGATGCCAACAAAAAACAGGTGAAGTATTGGCGGGACATTGGGACCCTCGATGCGTACTATGAAGCCAACATGGATCTCGTCGCCGTGGATCCCCTTCTGAACTTGTATGATGAAGCATGGCCCATCCGGACTTACCAAGGACAATTTCCGCCAGCCAAATTTGTTTTTGCCGATCAATATCCAGGCGGACGAGTCGGTCTTGCCTTGGATTCCATTGTGTCGGGAGGGTGTATTATTTCGGGGGGCAAAGTTGAAAAAAGCATTTTGGCACCAGACGTTCGTGTGGATCAGCATGCCGATGTCAAAGAATCAGTTATTATGGAAAATGTACAAATCGGAGAAGGAGCTCGCATTCGACACACCATCATCGACAAAGGGGTGATCATTCCACCTGGAACCGTCATCGGCTATGACTCGGAAGTAGACCGTAGTCGCTATACCGTCACAGAGGACGGCATTGTCGTGGTAACAACCTCATCCATCCACTAATTGTTTTTCCATCCCAAGTTGTACAAAACATCGCATAATGAAGTGTTTCATCCTACAACTGAGATCAAAAATTGTAGGGAATAACCACAGGAAGGCGGAATGAGAGAATATCTCCCTCCAAGATAGACACCTCAGGATCGAGGCAAATCTGAAGAGACGATCCACTTCCAATCATTGGGCGCTTTACCCTAAAATTTTTGGAAAAAGCCTCTGCTGATAATGAAAATAGCAGTAGGCAAATCCCCTGGAAACCGATTACACTAGGCAAAGCAATCACCAGGATCCAACGCTCAGATATCAACTTCGTCTTCCACCTTAAGAAAGGACTCAGCTCTCATGGCCGAACAACACAAACAATACGCCGTAGGACAATCGGGAGAACTTTACGGATACACAGGCAATGCCCCGGAAGGAACAACGGCACTGGTCGAAGATGACGGAAAAACCTTAACCCCTGCCGGTCTCAAATTTTGTCAACAACGAGGGTATCCTTCGCCAATGGTCGAAACCATCCGCGTGATTTTTGATCAATACCATGCACCGGCCATCGGTCACGCCATTGAAGCCGCTGCCCTGAATTCTGACTTGATGATTGAGAAGCAAAACAATACAAAAAAAATGTCGGAACGATTGCGTCTGGATTGGGAACAACAGGACAAAGCGTTTAAAGCCAGTATGGCCGCCAAAAAATAACCGAAGCCAATTTAGAGACTGTTCTAAGATTTCTTACACATGCTGTAACGAGGAACCTCTGAATGAGAAAAGTCTAGGCAACGGGTAAAAAGACAAATAAGCTGTCAAAACCATGAAAGAAGGGTTCTCTGTTGCCCACAATATCGAATTTCAACAGTGAGAAAATCACCGAATCAGTCAGGGTCCTTGTTCTCTGCACGGGAAACTCTTGTCGATCAATCATGGCTGAAGCCCTGATTAATGCCCTGGGGCAGGGGCACTACCTAGCACAAAGTGCTGGAAGTCATCCCACGGGAAGGGTACACCCTCTGGCCATTGCCACCTTACGTCGGCATGGTATCGAACACGGACACCTGAAGAGCCAATCCTGGCATAACATGACCAACACCTCCTTTGATCTGGTCATCACCGTCTGCGATCAAGCAGCGAAGGAAACATGCCCCATCTTCCCTGGCCAACCCCTCCAATTACATTGGAGCATTCCCGATCCAGCCAGTGCCACAGGGACGGAGGAAGATAACCAGATCGCCTTTGATCAAGCTTTCTTTCTTATCAAAAGTCATATCGAAAAACTGCTACGAAGATAACCGCTCTTGTGGGCAATCTCTCCCCCGGCTATGACAAGTAGCCTTTTTGACTAGATTCTACCGAGTACACCTATACTTTAGAAAAACGGTTCCGTAGTATACTGACCGACCTTCGTCTTTTTTCATTTTGAGACTTCCTCCTTCTATTCCAAACAACCATATCCCAACTACCTTTTAGTACATAATGTACTACTCCCTCCGCAGAAGAAACGAGCGATTGGAATTAGTCCATGTCGGGCAAGCCCACATGGTTCCCCTCGTCATTGATTTCCTCTCTGGGAAAACAGCCTATCGCAGAAAATACGGCCATGCCGGAGGGGAAGCTATAAGCCGAGCGGTTGGAATCAAAAAGGGGCATCGCCCGACAATTGTGGATGCAACCGCCGGATGGGGGCGTGATGCCTTTGTCCTCGCCACTCTAGGATGTCGTGTCCACATGATCGAACGATCAAACATCGTCACCCAACTACTGGAAGATGGGTTACGCCGTGCCGAACAAGACGAGAAGATTGGATCAATCCTAAAAGACAACCTCACCCTCATTTGTGGAGATAGTCGCCGGGAACTTCAGCATCTGCCATTTGACCCAGAAGTCATTTATCTCGACCCCATGTTTCCCATCAAAGAAAAATCGGCACTCGTCAAAAAAAATATGCGAATCCTCCATGAAATTGTCGGAAGGGACGATGATGCCGATGAATTACTGAATCTCGTTCTGGCCAGAGCCACAAACCGCGTCGTCGTTAAACGCCCCTCCTATGCTCCATATCTGGGAAACATTCCACCTACCACTTCCATCAAAACTAAAAAACACCGTTTTGACATATATCTGATTCAATCCTAATGCTTATACCTTATTTTTTGGGTTCTTTTGGGGTCAGACTCGAAATATTTTTCCTCCAAACAAAGACATTGAGCAAATAAATTCGAGTCTGACCCCAAAAGTTTGAACAAATTGCTTCTTAAGTTTTACTCGGGCACAATTAGTTTTGCTGTCATAAAATGCTTCTCCTTATGAACGAAAGGCCGTCTTCATGACTCCATTTATTGATCGGATGATTCGAGCAGCCAAATTAGATGTGCAGGTGTACGAAGAGGTCGAAGCAGACACCTCTGCCATGGGACAAGCATTCAGTGTCGTTGTGTTATCAAGCCTGGCGGGCGGCATAGGATTTATGTCACAAGGTGGAATCAACGGTCTGTTGATTGGCACAGTGGGGTCACTATTCGGCTGGTATATCTGGGCCTTATTGACTTACCTCATCGGAACAAAATTACTACCTGAACCTCAAACACAAGCCGATCATGGACAACTCCTTCGAACGATTGGCTTTTCCAGCGCTCCAGGCATCATTCGGATATGTGCAATCATCCCCGGATTAGGCACGATCGTGAATATCATTGCCGGTGCGTGGATGCTGATCGCCATGGTAATTGCCGTTCGGCAAGCCTTGGATTTTCACAGTACCTATCGGGCCCTTGGAGTCTGTTTGATTGGCTGGTTGGTTCAGGCCGTGATCCTTGCTTTACTTATGCCCATGCTGGGAGAAGTCCCTGAGGTGAGGTTCAACAACTAACTCAGTACAACCCATGGCAATATTTTCCTGAGCAATGGAGGCAAAATTTTCACTGGGTTTTCGGCAGATAGCAGCAGCATTCACAAGTTTGAGTCTATGTGTGAGCTGCACAACCTCTTCTCTTGGCACCTGTCCTCTCCCCCTGGCCCCAAATCCCAATCTCCCGAAACGTGGGGTTTCTGCACACCAAGGTGGGTTATTGGGATGTCCAGTCAATACCCTCGGAGCATTTAAAAGGGCTATCTGTCATGGGGTCCATCAGATTGAACTCGATGTCCGTAGCACTCTCGACGATGTGCTGGTCATCGCTCATGATGATCGAGTCACAGGCTCAGGAACAACCTTACGCATCTCCGAGTCAACCTCTGAACAACTCAAGGGTATTGAACTCCCTCCCTGTAAGGGAGAAACGACCGTTCAAGGTATTCCTACACTAGAACAAGCCTTGACCATTATGCCTCAGAACGTATGGATCAATCTGGATATTAAGAATAACGATCCCGACATCGGCCAACGCATTGCTGAGACGGTATCCAAGGCACATCGATTTGATCAAGTCATCTTCTCTGCACGAAACAAAGCGTTTCCCGCGATACGAGAAACTGCAAATGCCAGTCAACAAAATGTCTGGATGAACAATATGAACCGTGGGCTGTTTCGTTCTCAATATGTCCAATCCACTATGCAATCTTGTGCTGAATTTATCCAACTGGTTGAAGTGCCCTACCTACCCTTTGTACGAGGAAAACCCAATCAGGACACGATGGATCGTTTACAACACGCTGGAATACAGATTAATTACTCGTGGGTTAGAGAGGAAAACGAAGTGGTATTGAAAGAGAGGCTTCAAGACCTCTTCGATCGCGGAGTGCAATTCGTTCTGGTGGACCATGTTGAACCAGCCATGAAGGTCGCCAACGCTCTGGGAATTTCTCCAATTGTTCCACGCTGGAGTCCATTGGCGCTTCAATCTGACAAACCAGCCTTCGATTGTCCCTCAACTCCATAGCATGAAAAATGTTCTGGGCCATTCCGCATAGTCTCCCGAAATCCAACCAGCTATGCTACAGTGTGCTATTAATTTATCAAAGCTCGTTCCCAGAAGGGCTTGCCTATTATCTTTCCATAAATCAAGGTTTTTTATGAGTGATCATTCACCAGTCGCCATTAAAGAATTTATGCAACAGGACCTTGAATGTGTCAGCAAGACAACCAGCGCCATTGAAGCTGCCGATCGTATGTCAGTCAAACGTATTGGCTGTCTAGCTGTTCAAGGAGAAAAAGCCATCGGCGATCAGCAACCGATTGTGGGACTCATCTCGGAAACCGACTTGGTCCGTAAGGTCCTTGCTGCTCAGAATTTCGACGCAACGGTATCCATTGGGTCCATTATGTCCAGTCCATTGTATACAATTCAGGGCCATCGGCCCATGTTGGATGCCAGCCATGCGATGGAACAACACGGCGTTCGCCATCTCTGTGTTTCTGAAGCCGAGGAGATTGTCGGATTGATTTCAATTCGGGATTTGGTCCGCTATTTTGTGTATGCCGAGTCCGGACCAATCCGGGAATTAGATAATGTCTATCGTCCACTGAGCGTCTTGATGCAAACTTCCATCGAAACCATTGAAAGTTCCTCGTCGGTTCGGCAAGCGGCACAACACATGGCAGCCAAAAAGGTCGGGGCATTATTGGTTCAGGAAAACGGAGAATGGCAAGGCATTGTGACGGAACGAGACTTAGTCCAAAAGGTGTTGAGTGAGGAGAAAGACCTGGATGAACTCTCGGTCAAACGAGTCATGAATCACCCACTCATCGATATCGACATTAATCGAACCATCCATGATGCCAGCGACCTCATGGCAGAAAAATGGATTCGTCATTTACCAGTTACTGAAAATCGAAAAATTGTCGGTATTCTTTCAGTTCGCGATTTAATCCGCATGATTGCCTTGCGTGATCGTCCACGATTTCTTCGTCAAAAATGATATGATGAACTGCGTCTAACCTGTAGACATGTGACAGTGTTAGAGATAGCCATGGGTGCAAGGGCTACCTTACCTCTCGCTTCTCACATACTCCATTTATGGGGATGCTATTTCCCTTCCATATTTGTTTTTTGTTTTCCTCTGAGGTTTGGAGACTCTACTTGCGGCAAAA
Organism: Nitrospirales bacterium; assembly: GCA_965223185.1. Classification (GTDB taxonomy): domain Bacteria; phylum Nitrospirota; class Nitrospiria; order Nitrospirales; family UBA8639; genus Nitrospira_E. The sequence continues at coordinate 3,554,474 of OZ244988.1, forward strand.
CCCTTTGCCTCAATAATCCACACTCAAGATTCAGGAGGTATCTCATGGGACCCACAAAAGCAACCGTCAACAAAGGAGGCATCTTTGATGCCAATACTGGGAATCTGATCAAGGATGGGTTCACGACCTCTGAAGCCCTTCAAGATTATGCAGCTCATCATTACATTGCTCTCCCTGTGGTCAATAAAGCTGGCCAACCATGGATGCTTGATGGCCAACCGATATATTGTTTGCAAGGTACGCGATTTGAAAATCTCCAAGGCGAATCTTTACACCTCGCACGATGTCTTGTGTGTGGTGGCATGGGCATACGGGATGATGAGCCGCTGGTTGAATCCGACTGTATCCGGTGCGTCTCCTGTGGGCATGAATTCGACCCTCGATTGGAAATGATGGAAAGTTAACATGAGCAAAGAGGCTCCGGTGGTTCCATGGCCAAGGTTTTGTTGCCTTTCTTTTCGAGATCCGGCCACCGCTGTGTTTCCCGGACAACCAAAGTCCTCACATTGAAGAACCTTTTCTAAAGCAAGGAGGCCGTCAGGCATCCCCCTCTTATTGTCCCATCCCATAAAAACAAACCTATGCAAAAAACACGAATCATATGCACGATTGGGCCGGCGACTGAATCCTTTGAGATGTTGCGGAAAATGTACAACGCAGGCATGAACATCGTGCGTCTCAATATGTCCCATGGAACACACGAATCTCATGCCAAAGTCATCCAACATATCAAGACCCTGAATAAAAAGATTGAATTTCCTATCCCAATTCTCCTGGATACGCAGGGCCCCGAAATCCGGACAGGAGATTTGTCTAATGATTTGAATCTAAAAAGCGGTATGATTGTGTCCATCTCCGCTCGGGGACCAGTGAATGTGGAAGAAAGCTCTATCCACATCGACTATGCAGATTTAATAGAGACGGTCAATGTCGGCGATAAAATTACCGTCGACAATGGCTTGATTAATTTCGAGATATTGGAAAAAACAGGTCATCTCATGCAATGTCGCGTCTTGGATGGTGGGGTCTTGAAAAGTAAACGCCATGTGAATTTGCCAGGAATCCGCGTCAATCTCCCAGCCATCACGGAAAAAGACAAAAAAGATATTCTCTTTGGCCTGGCACGGGATGTCGATTTTATTGCCCTATCATTCGTGCGCGAAGCAGAGGACATTCGCCAATTACGCCAACTATTGGGCCACAAAGCCAGACGTGTAAAAATTATTGCAAAGATTGAGGATCAGGAGGGCGTACGAAACCTGGAAGAAATTATTCAGGAGGTGGATGGCATTATGGTGGCTCGTGGGGATTTAGGCGTCGAAATTAATCTCGAAGAATTACCCAATGTCCAGCGAACCATCGTCCGGTTATGTTCCGAATACGGCAAACGCGTCATTGTGGCGACGCACCTCCTGGAATCCATGATTAACAACCCGATTCCTACCCGTGCGGAGGTGACGGATGTTGCTAATGCCGTCTACGAAGAAGCCGATGCGGTGATGTTATCGGGTGAAACAACGATCGGGAAATATCCGTTGAAATGCGTAGAATATCTCTGCAACATTGCCAGGAAAACCGAGAGCATTCCTGGACTACAATTTGCGAAACAACTTAAGATGACAAGCGATAAGCAACAATTGGCAGCCGCAGCGATTCGCCTCGCCGAAGAATTGCCAGCAAAAGGTCTTGTTGTTATTACCCGAAGAGGCCTTATGGGTGATTTTGTTGCGAATTGTCGTCCCTTTTCCACAAACATCTATGCTTTTACAAACGGGAGTCAAACGCGTCGTACTCTAACCCTCAATCGCGGCGTGTTTCCCTTCCGGATAAACTTAAGCTCAAACCCCGAAAAAACGTTGCAAACCGCGTTTCGGATTTTAAAGGACCGCAATCATTTCCAAGAAGGGGAAAAAGTCGTCATCATCTCGGATGTCTTAGCCCAAGAACGGGTGGATTCGATCCAAATTCGAACGATTCCCTGAGCCGGCGTTAGGTGAAGGGTTCTTTCCTCATTATCATCACTTCTCACCGAATAGGATAGACATACACGTCTCACGTATCGTCATGTCCTCAATTTCGTCGATCTATATTGTGGTCAGACTTATAGGTGACCCTATGGGCCACATATCACCCCAAAAATATTTTTGGAATAACAACTAGGTTAACTCTATTCCATGCATTCTGCCAAAAAGTTCCCAATCAAACGGCTTAGGGACCACAGCGTGAAGAGGAATAGGCTGAATCGCTCCTGATCCTTGGTACGCTAGCATGGACCCCACAATATATTCAGGCTGTTCGATTAAACGCCGGACAGCTTCATACGCCAAATGTTGTGCCATAGCCTTATCTGTAGGGGTCGGGGATGCCCCACGTAAGGTATGCCCCAGAATAGTGGCTTTCGTAGCGACAGAGAGGGGATAATGTCCCGGCCTTGATTGGAGGTGAGGCCATTGGGCAATTCTGTCTGCCACATACTTCGTTAAGCCATGCACGCCCCCTTCTGGATGATGGCAATGCGGGGTACGTTCCGCCACTACAAACAAGTGGCTTTTGTTCCGGACTCCCAACGTTTTTTTGAGGGTTCCTAAAATGACTTCTTCGATATAGGCATCCGGGTCAGGGTGTTCATTCACTAATAATCCCTCGGCTCTGGCTTGATAGGCGCAGGTTAAGGCCAAATGTCCAGATCCGGCTCCCATCACCTCAACGAAAAACACACTACCCATGGCTGCGCTTGTGGCTTTCAATGATTCAATCGATTTGTTGGCGAGCTCAACTGCGGAATGAAGCCCCAGTGACGTTGTGCCAGCCAGATTGTCATCGATCGAACCTGGAATTCCCACCACCTGCACACCAAACTGTTCGAAGAGGGCACGAGCCCCACGTAAACTGCCATCCCCTCCCATAACGACCAAAGCCCCATCCTGGAGATAGGGTTTGAGATGCTGAAGAGCCGTTCGTTGAGCGCCCTCACTTTTGAAGTCTTCAAACCGGCTACTGCCAATAGGACTGCTCGGATGATTACTCATCCCACGTGTCTGTTCCTCAGTAACTAACTCAATCCAATTATTCACCAATCCCAGAAATCCATGGTGGACAAAATAGACATCGAGACCTAATCGAGTCCCCGTCACACGGAGCTCTTTCAAGGCGGCACCAGCTCCCGCAAAATCCCCACCCGACACCAACACAACGAGCTTGCGAATTTTCCCTGGTTTTAACGTTACTTTCTGTTTGCGGATTTCTTCCGTTGATTTCCAGGCCTCCCGCACCACCCGGTCGCGCTCCGACAGACCGACCGCTGTGGAATAGCCCGATAACTGCCCATGCTCAAACGTGAGAAGCACCACATTATCTTGTCCCTCTTTGTAACTACCAAATTCAGAAAAGGCTTCACTAAACGGACGGAGGTCAAGATATATTAAGAGAGCCCGCAAAGTTGAACTGTGCGTGTACAAACACAACACCTGTCCAAGGTAGTCGACCCCTAATTGATGGAAACGATCAACCAACTCGACATACAGCTCAAAGAAGGAATGGCCTCCCGGATAACTGTACAGCGGATGCTTAATCAAATGCTGGGCTGTTTTGACATCGACGCCGAACGCTTTTGCGGCTTCCTCGAGTTCTACGGTTTTATCTATGCCCGTAGCCCAGCCAAAGTCCTGGGATTCCAGCGCCTGTTCAGTGATGGGCTCTTTTGTGGTAGTGGTTTTTCCATCCAGAATGCTGACAACACGTTCAAAGAGCTGTCGAGTATTAGGACTATGGCTCACCATATGTACAAAGGATGAAGCATCCAGATAATTGTGTAATTGGAGAAAGTCCAGTTGTTTCTCCACCAAACCCACCGTCCTAGCCAACGCGGCACCAATGGCATCAGCTTTGGGAATACCTCGTTGGGAGTCCAACACATTCCGTAATCGTCGCCCAACGCGACACTTTTTACTGTCCACTCGGGAAATGCCATGGCGCATGGTGAGAAACAAGGTTCGCTCATGCAAATCTCGTGGCATTAACCAAAATCGATCATCTCCGATATCAAGCACGATACGACCTTCAGCCAATTCGGGTGTCATTTGCGGTCGTGGCACAATGGCGACAGGACGACGACGAATGGGCTTTTGGGTTGCCCCGATCGGCGCATGGTATAAGGGCGAAAGCTCCCCCTGAGCAAGAAGCTGATTCCATGCAGCAAAAAAGACGATGTCATCTCCTCCACAAGCATGGTGAATCAATGCTTGCCTGGCATCATTATAGGCGGCCGCATCTCGAAAACCCGTTTGGGCTTGTTGCACCAATCCTCTGATCGCAGCTATCGCCCGTTGAACCTTTTCGGTACGATCCATCGAGGCAACAGGCGAAGCAGGGAACTGAATGCCCTCCACCGGTGATCGACTAGCAAGCACCTCTCCATAGGCAAGCAGGCCATCAACGGTGACAAAATCCAGCGTGTCGTTATCAAAAATCATACGGTATTCCTTTGATTATGTAGGTCATAAGCATGACCCGGGTCTTCATTGCGAGTTTTTCAACACTAAATATTTGCCCAAAGGCTTAAGTTATTCTTATCTAGGCTACGGGGTCGTATATATCTGGAGCTTCTAAACTTGTACGACCTAACATCCCGTTGCGAAAATCATTAAGCAAGATTTTCGCGGCTTTTTCACAATCCAATCCTCCACTTTTCCCTTTAACCAAGCATCCTCGCTTCTTGGCGATCACTTCAAGTAGTCCTCTCTCATCCAGATTATTACCATGACATCCATACCGTTTTTCGAGAAGGTCTGGATACCATTCCAGGAGGATGGTTGCGAGAAATTCTGCAATTTCCTCCTCTACGATAATTTTTGCCGTGACGGCATAGATAACAGCTAATTTCATACCGACCACAGGATTTTCAATTTTCGGCCATAGGAGGCCAGGTGAATCAATGAGGGTCATCTGATTGTTCAAATTATGACGCTGCTGTATTCGCGTGACAGCCGGTTCGTCGCCGACCTTGGCAAAACGCCGTTTAAGCAGCAAGTTCATAAAGGTCGACTTTCCAACATTGGGTATGCCCATAATGAGCATCCGAAGTGGTTTGATGGAACTGTTGCGATGGGGAGCCAGAAGCTGACAGAGTTGAGGAACCTTGGCAGCTTGCCCCGGCTGTTTACAGGAAAGGGCCACCGCCTGGACACCCGACTCCTGGTTATAGAACTTAAGCCAGGCTGTCGTAACCGCGGGATCAGCCAAATCGGCTTTATTGAGAATTTTCAAACACGGGCGTTGGCGATGGAGCCGCAATTCCTTGATCAGAGGATTGCTACTGGCTTCTGGCAGACGGGCGTCTACCATCTCAATCACGACATCGATTGCTTCCATCTTCTTTTCCGCTTCCCGACGAGCGGTATTCATGTGCCCGGGATACCATTGAATCGCCATAGCATTTTCACTCTATCTGAAATCCGTCAACCTTATCCTCCACACGACAAGATGCGGAAATCATTATTCCTCCTCTAGACTTTGTCCAAATAGAATAGGCCCATATCCCAAGACAAACAACATATAGGCCCCACTCCAACATCCTGCAGCCAAAACTATCCCTCTACCCTCAAAAAGATTGAGGCTTGGACCCAAGACTCTCAGAATGGCTCCAAGGTTCACGAATAAAAAGATCAGGACCGTGAGAAAGCCCGCTTGCTTGACCCGCCCCGTATGACCGAGACTGGCACGGGTCATGACCGCTAAGGTCATCACTCCCACAGCTCCCGTAGTGAGAACATGGATGGCCTCTTCTTCATGCACGCCAATACCGAGAAGAGCTCCACCAAGAAGTAAAAATGATGCAGCCAACCAGCCATAACCCACATGAAGAATAAAGACTAATGGCTCACGCCAAGTAAGCCAGCCAAACCAGCGGCTCAAACGAATCACATGTACCACCCCAGCTATAATAAACATGACACCTGTGATTATTGAGTGAGAATTGTAGGTGATAATCCATAGAATTCCAGCTACCGCAACGAGCAAAATCGCGGCCCCATCAAATCGAGAAGTTGGGGGCGACTGTTTAGTTATTCCTTGCTCCTCAAAATAATCCTCCGTAAAGCCCGGCGTAATTTTCCCTCCAATCATGGCCAGCAATATCATGATAAGGGTCAAACCCAAACGCCCGGCCAAATCTGTCTCAACACCTTTAAGAAAAAGCCCATGAAAGAGCAGATTGGAGCCGGCATACAAACTGATGAGTATGCCTATCGGCAACCGATCCCACGTCTGAGCCAATACAATCTCTCGCCACACAATACTAGCAACGACAACAAGAAACGCACCATCCAAGAGAGCTACGATGAATAGTGGCAACCAGGAAAAGGCCACAGATAACCTTCCCACCAACCATAATGTCCATAAAAACATGAGGGGCCATCCCTTCATAGGGGAACGCTCGGTCCAGTTGGGAATAGCCGTGAGAAGAAACCCCGTGATCACACAGGACAGGAAGCCGAAAACCATTTCGTGTACGTGCCACTCACGCAATAGATAGTGCATGGGCACGCCCTCGGCATTGGATAAGGACCAGGCCCAAACTGGGATAGCCATTCCAGCAAAAAGCGCTGCACTGAAAAAAAATGGTCGAAATCCATACGACCAAAAGGCAAAGCTCTGAGGGCATAGAGACTTCATTCCGTTTTCAGCAAATATAATTTTGAAATTCGGTAAAGGTAAGGGCACCAAGGCAGAATGACAAAGAAAACCTCTTCACGGCCCTGGTCATTCAAGTAACTATGGGATGTTTGTCTCGATGCGTATGGGCAAGAACTCCGCGTGAGGGAAGCCAGAAAGAATCTTTTATGAGGTTATTAATTCCACTTGCCTTTATCTGACACCAAACCGGGCGTCACACCACATGATGAAATTGGCCGGGCTAACCCTTAAAAGTGTGTCAGATTGGTGCTAGGACATTTTTCCACCATTCAACTTGTTCCAAAGAAATCCGCGAAATCACCATGACGCCCACCACCGGGCATCCTACCCTTTGGCTAACTGAATGGGAGGATAGGGATGCTCAGGATCCCGTCGAACCTTACCCTTCTCAGACGGTGATTGACTCAATTGTGCACGATTACGTGCACTCACAGGATCTTCAATATGACCACATTGAAGACAGCGATCCATAAGAATAACTTGACTACTTCCTTCCCTATCATACACCGACTCTTTCACAATGAGTCCGCCACATCGAGCACAGGCCATGCTGCGTTCCTTTCTTGGTGGGATCAATAGTTGACGACTTTGGGGAAAAGCGTGACACCTTCTTCTACATGTCACACTGAAAAACATAGAGATACCCAAATTGGTGGTAATTTGGCAATCACATCTTAAAACTTCTTTGGGAGGGGAAAATTGGTGGAAGACCGATATCCCCAATGGAACCTCTTCCACCAATAGAAATAGAGGGTGTTTGCCTAGCTCTTGCCCTCTCATGTAGGCTGCGCCTTAGTAGGCTTTCATAATGTAACGAAGCCTCATGCCCTCAACCTAAATACGTATCTCGGCTTCCTCCTCCAAGACTGTCCTAATGTTCATGTCCTTTTGAAAATGGCAACTTAGGCCTAATTGTGAGATAAATTCCGACCCAATCAAGGGGAAAGGAAACAAAGGATGCCAAAAGCCAAACGAGAGCAGAATTGTTATGTTTGCGAAAAAGATGGCAGGGTCAGAATGAGCTTTATGATCTGTGATCGATGCAATCGGCATTATTGCAGCCATCATGGCGACCTAAAAATGGATGAATGTACAGCCTGTCTGGAAAGTGGTGAAGAAAGTTAAGGAAGTAGAAGAAGTTTGAATCTTATCCTGCATGATCTTTTCTTAAAAACCGATAGTTTACACGGCTAGAATCCTGCACAATAAGAATTGACCGGCCACCCGAATTGATTTTTGGAAAAAGCTAATACTTGAATCCCCATGGCAGTCTAATGTTTACACACTACTTCAAGTTTCATTCATACTCCTTATGGTCAGCCCTCCCGATAACTCCGTAAATACCTCCCTTAACAAAGATTCCCGTAAAGCCTTTTATGAAGGGCACAAAGAAATTGCTCTCTTCATGATTCTTATTGTGTTTTTCTTTCCTCTAATTGGTGTGTATGTCAGTGGATTACTGGGAGCCACACTCGGGATGCTCATTGCGGTCATGGCATATTTTCTTACTCCCTTTATCGTTGGAAAACTGAACAAATGATGGGCCAAGATTTTTGTGGCGCCTCCCCCATAATCACCCTCAAAACTCAATAACGACACCTAACAATTTAGGTCTTAAAATCTAATGCTTTTCTTTATAAATAACTTTAAATTTAAAATTTAAAAACTACTAATATGCCTTTACCTATTGATCATTTTGGAATTGACAATCATCAAAAAATCGAACAAGAATTCCATTTTAATTTCACAAAAGGCATCCATGAAATTTTATAGTTATACTTTACCTTTTCTTGCGAATTGAAGCTGGAATTTAGCTGCCCTACCCTCTGACTAGCAGGGTTTGATTGTCGAAAATTTCCTCATATCAACTGGCACATTCAGTTTCGCTATCGCGTATGATTGCCCTCTATTATCCGTTCCATCTCTGCCACGATCACACCCTGAGTCTGTTATTAGAGAGATTCCAAATTGTGCATTTTCGAGATTTTATGGCTCTACAATTGACGCCAATGATGGGGACAACAGCTTTCCCAGATCGCATGGGTGACAATTATCCCCAACCCCTACATGCTGGACGCATCGTTCAGGGGCACAACCTGAGTGGGCCAATGACTTCTGACACAATCCAGTCCATCAATCGTGACTTAGCCGACTCACAGTGGCGAACCCAATTTCAGAAATCATTACAACTTGACCGGCGTTTTCAACGAGGATTATTTGGCAATCCCACCATAGAGGGCCTAGAAGGAGAAAAGATGGGCCCACTCTCCCAAGATGAGTGGAAGCAATTTAGGGATAAGGAATGGGCTGTTAGGTCGTATGACGTGGAATTGGTCAGGGCACTAAGCCGGGCACGACATCAAAGAGAGGAATCCGCCAAGCTAGACTATGGTTGGGCACTGATTAAAACGTCCGCCGCCCTGTTCTATACGATTCAACTCTGTCACCAATTACATGCGGTCGCAGCAACAGACTTGGAGGCCCATTATCAGTTGTTGGCTCGAACTTGCAGACGAGATGGGACGGCCTTGGAGAATATTTTGGTAGGATGAGCAGTTTATGAGTTCTTTCCCAAGTTACTCCTATTTTGGCAAAGATTGTTCATCCGATGCGACATGGCCCCGCATAGACTTCTCGATGATTTGATGTTCTATTTCTAAGGCAATAACCTGTGCTAGCTGATCCGTTGTAAGCGCCCCCATGGGCAATCCCTTACTCAGGTCATAAAAAGGATCCTCCGGGGCGGCTTGCCGATGGAGATTGAGAAGGATCTTGGCAGGCTGAATCATTTTCCCTTCCGCCTCTATCTTGATGGCTTTATCTTTGGGCAACACCCGCGTTCGCGTCGCCCAATCACGAGAGTCGATATGGACAAATGTCACATTCCAAATTTTTCCGTTTAATAAATTTCGAATGGCCTTTGGAGTGTTTTCCATAAACTCACCTCCTCGCACAATCCGGCGTAAGGCTTGTCGAACACGAATATCGTACAGCTTCGTTGTGGAATCAGGCTGCGCCGATCGAAGGAGACTGTTCGATCCAATTTCGTAATAACCCTGGTTCTGCAAACTCTTATACTCATCTGTGGTGGTAAGATAGCTTTCAAATAGTCCAAGCAAATATGCTTCGCGTTCCTCTCCTCTCAAACCGTCGATTCGCTTGTTCGATAGAATAGGCGCATGTTCGAGATTTCTTTTTATAGCTGTAATCTGAGGCTTTTTCGACGTATCCGCCTTGCTGACCACCCATTGAAATTCCCTCGCCAATAATGGCACCAATCGATCAGGAGCATGGATTAAACCTTGCTCCTGGAGAAGGGAAGCATTAATGAGCAACTTCACTTTACCTTGAACTTTCGTGCGCGCCACGAGAAAGAGAAATTCCTTACCGTCCCGATTAACAACTCTTGGCTCAATAATAACTTTTTGTAGCACTTCTTTAGTCAAAGCTTCATCAAATCGCGTGTAACGTGTCCGATGTTTTACCATTTCACTCAAAGCATCAAGCACCGCTTGAATGGCTTCATCGGGTTGTGCCTTATTGAGCGACCCATCTTTGGCCCCAGCGTCAACCTTCGCCCAATACACCTGAAATGCAGCACCGGGTATGGCATGACCGGTCTCTGGTTCTACCTCGTCGTCCTGAAAATTTAGATGCTCTGCTGCACCATGATGATTGGCAAGGACAAAGGGGGGTACCCCCGGGAGCCACGCTATGAAACAGAGTAGATACGCGATCACATTGATTTTTTTAGGGTAGAAGTTCATCATAATTATTCCTCATAAATATTCTACTTCTTATTTCACTCGTTTCTCTCAGCCCTCACGTGTTAATAAGAGATTCAATCGCCCCTTGATATTGTACACATCTTTTAAAGCCTTGCGCTTCCAGGCAGGATAGGTGCTTCCTGAAAAGGAAACTCTCATGATGTGGCAGACCCTGGGCAACGGAATACTTATTGTTCACCTCAGCTTTATCATGTTTGTCCTATTCGGAGGGTTTCTCGCCAAACGGTGGCGCTGGCTTCCATGGCTGCATCTTCCAGCAGCTGCATGGGGAATCGCTATCGAATTGGGGCATTGGACTTGTCCCCTTACCCCACTCGAAAATTGGCTACGCCAACAAGGCGGAGAGGCAGGATATACCGGCGGATTTCTGGATTATTATCTTAGGCAGTTGATCTATCCGGCAGGACTGACGCCAAAAATCCAAATCTTCTTGGCCCTGGGTGTTTTTTTACTCAATGGAATAGCCTATCGCATGTGGTGGACTGACAGGTCTCGAAACAAGTAGAGGGAAATCAAATCTCTCAGGATCACCCATATCGGATTTTGAGGAAAAGAATCCATCCTGCCAACAATAACGTCACACCATTGGCCAAAGCCAACGGCCAATCATGATTAAGGAAGGCATAGGTACACCAAAGCACAATGCCGGTGGTGAGCACGGAATACATCATCAGGGAAATATCTTTGGTATGCTTCGTTTTCACAATCTTGATCGCCTGAGGTAGAAATGCTGAAGTCGTGCACACGCCTGCCACATATCCCATCATCGTCACAATATCCACTCTGTCACCCTCACATAATTCAAATTGTCAATATTACTTGGTTATCGGCTGTTTTCCATAAAAAGAAAGGGCTTATTCCTTTGGACTTACCAAACGATCGTCAGAAGAGTGGGGTCCTGCCACTTCTGCCGCATGACGTAAGGCATCGATTCGTTGGGCGTAACGATGTCCGGGTCGAATGTGCCCTAACACTCCAAACCCCTCTAAGGCTTCCGTCACGTGCGGTTGCATACCCACGAAAAACAAATGTTGGTCATGGGCTCGAATAATTCTCAGCATATCATCAATGGCTAAGGCAGCCGTCCCATCAATGACTGGAACGTCAGACAAATCCAATACACAACTGGTAAAAGCATTTAAGCCGGGGATCGTCTCAAGTCGCCGTACCATATTCTTAGCCGATCCAAAGCTCATAGGGCCATCGACATGAATCAACACAATTTTTCCTACATGGCGTTCCATCACAGCGGCTTCCTCAGGAGTGAGTGGAGATTCTTCGTGCACTTCCGTAATAACCTTCATATTCGCCAACTGCAAATCGGCCATCTCCTTCACAAAGAGTAAACTTGCCAAAACAACTCCCACTCCAACCGCCGTAATCAAATCCACCACAACCGTTATAAAAAATACGACCGCCATGATTCCGACATCAGCTCGAGGGGCTTCCCCAAGATGTCGCAAAAACCGCCAATCAATGATGTCCGCACCAACCTTAAATAGAATTCCCGCAAGGACCGCCAAAGGAATCCGTTCAGCCAAAGGGCCCAACCAAAGCAAGGTCGCCAAGAGGACCAAACCCATAAATGCCCCAGAGATGGGGGTGCGTCCCCCAGACCGTATATTGGCGACTGAACGCAGAGTCGCACCCGCACCTGGCAATCCCCCAAACAATCCCGCGACCATATTTCCGACACCTTGGCCGATGAGTTCTCGATTTGAATTATGTTGCGTGCGCGTCATGTTGTCACACACCAAAGAAGTCAGTAGGCTATCGATGGCCCCAAGTAAAGCCAGCACACAAGCTCCTTTGAGCATCAATGGCAGGAAAGCAATCTCTAATGTGGGAAAGAGAATCGGGGGAAAATTTGAGGGAATAGATCCAATAACCGGAGTATCGGGGAAAAACCCTATCGCCACAGGTGTACAAATAAGGAGAGCCAGTAAGGGCGGGGGAACAATTCGACCGATAGATTTTGGCGTCAGATAGGTAATGACCAAAGCCATGGCCGCAAGAATGACGGCAGACACGACTGGCTGGGTCAAAAATTCCATGAGGCCCATAACATTTGGAATAATCCCCCCAGGTTTCGCGGCATGTCCGAATAACGGGCCAATTTGCAAAATGATGATGATCGCGCCAATACCGCTCATAAACCCCGAGATCACAGGATAAGGCATAAGACTGATATACCTTCCAACGCCCAAAAATCCCAAGATGATTAATCCGATACCCCCTAAGATGACGGTCGTATACACCAATTGCGGGTGATCCACCATTTCAACAAGAAGACCCGCAAAGACCACGGTCATAGGCCCCGTTGGCCCTGATGCCTGAGCTGGTGTTCCACCAAAAATCGCCGCAAAAATTCCTACAAAAATGGCTCCATAGAGTCCGGCCTCAGCTCCCGCACCCGATGCGACGCCAAAAGCCAACGCCAACGGCACAGCGATGACCGCCGCTACCAATCCTCCAAAGATATCCCCTTTGATATTGTTAAAACGCAATCCGTGAATCAGCATTGGGCACTTCTTCCGTCTGTCTTCATCGCGGAACAATCACTCATGGCTTCTTAGAGAACATTCCCACGAATTTTCTAGGTGATTGATTGACAAGCGTGGTTCTGTCCATTAAGGATGCAAAAAAGGAAAAGCAAGCAACGCTTTCTGGAAATTTCCAAAAATGATTTGAAACGATTTTCTGCCACAACCTCACGAAAGGAAATTGTAGGATGCCAACCCTCATTACACAACCCAGCATTATTCCCCCTATTGGAACCCATCCAAAGTTAATCGAAGAATATGTGGGGCGAGTCGCAAGCCATGATTCCAGAGTCAGTATCGCGAGAATCGTTTGCCCTTCGGGCTGGATAGGAGATGGGCAGCAGCCCGAGTTTACGGAAACCAAAGTTGTGCTGAAGGGAGCCATACAGGTCGAACATAAAGATGGGGTTGTTGAAGTACATAGTGGGCAAGCCGTAACCTGTCACCCAGGAGAATGGGTTCGTTATAGCACACCGGAAGGGGCTGAATATTTGGCCGTCTGCGTACCGGCCTTTTCGCCACAAACCGTCAATCGTGACCCGGATGTAATCTGGAAAGATACAATCGATCACTGAGATCACATTATTGAAAAGGAACTCGCTGAGATGACACTACGCGCCCAGGTTGAAGCTATGTATGAAGGGATTGCCGGACAGCTGGGGACACATGATAGCCAAGAAATACAAAGACGATTGGAGCGAGAATTACGTCATATCATGCCGCAATGGAGTAATCGCCTACCGGATTGTCCAGGTTGGTATTGGTATAAACCACCAGAGATTGGCGAACCCGCATTACTCTTAGTGAGTCACGGCCGCATTGATACCAAACTTATGGCCGACCTCGGTCCACCGAATAACCTCGTAGACGTACAACGAATTAAAGGCCAATGGGCTGGTCCCATCCTTCCACCAGGGTAAGGTTTCGCGCTAAAATTTTGGCGGTTATTCAGTCGCCAAGGAAGACATATCGATCACGAATCGAAATTTGACATCCCCGAGGATGACACGTTCATAAGCCTCATTAATCTGAGAGATAGGAATGACTTCCACATCTGAAGTCAGTCCATGATCGGCACAAAAATCTAACATCTCCTGCGTTTCACGAATCCCACCAATCAACGATCCCACGAGTCGACGCCGTCGAAGAATGAGGGAAAAGCCACTCACAGCTAAAGCTTCGGGCGGCGCTCCCACGAGAATATACGTGCCATCCGTTTTCAGGAGTTCCAGATACGCATCCATATCATGAGGAGCAGAAATCGTGTCAATCACAAAATCAAAAGTCCGAGCCAATCGCGTAAGCGTCCCTTCATTTGAAGTCGCAGCAAAATCGCTCGCTCCTAGCCGTTTCGCATCATCCTGCTTCGTTTCTGAACGACTCAATACCGTAACGTTTGCCCCCAATGCCCGCCCGATCTTTACAGCCATATGCCCTAATCCGCCAAGCCCGACCACTGCCAATGCATGACCTTTTCCCACCCCCCATTGCCGCAGAGGCGAATAGGTGGTGATGCCTGCACATAGCAACGGCGCCACACCCTCCATCGCCAGCCCAGCGGGAATGCGTAACACATAGGCCTGATCAACGACAATACGTGTGGAATAGCCTCCATAGGTCGGCCTGCCTTCTTTATCCAAACCGTTATAAGTAAAAGTCATCCCAGTTTCACAATATTGCTCATTCCCCTTGATGCAGGAGGGACATGTGTGACAGGAGTCCACAAAACATCCGATGCCTACCGAATCTCCAATCGAAAAATTCTTGACTTCCTGCCCGACTTGCTCAACAGTGCCCACAATCTCATGCCCAGGCACCATCGGGAAAATAGCTCCTCCCCATTCATCCCGGGCTTGATGAATATCGGAATGGCACACCCCGCAATAGCGAATCTGAACAAGAAGATCCTTTGGTCCCACCTCTCGACGTTCAAACGTAAATGGGGCAAGCGCAACCCCAGCTTCTTTGGCGGCATAACCTTTAGTCGGCAACATGCGGGATGTCCTCCTCACCTACTCAGTAAAATGTCAAAACCAACAAAACAGGAATCACAAATTGAATCATGGCATATTATCATCCACCCCGTCGATAAAAATTCACAACCGAGTGGATTCGGGAGCCTCAGTCACCTTGTCTTGAAGTTGATGGGGTGTTAATGGTTGAATTTCTTTTTATGCATTGCTCATTAAGAGGAACTCTTCCATGAACTATGTCCACCTTGGGCGATCCGGATTAAAGGTGAGCCGTCTCTGCTTAGGAACCATGAACTTCGGCCCTTTGGCTACGGAAGCTGAAAGTTTTGCCATCATGGATCGCGCTCTGGAATTGGGCATTAATTTTTTCGATACGGCAGATGTCTATGGTTGGCAACTAGGAGAAGGGATAACGGAGAACATTTTAGGACGATGGTTTGCACAAGGTGGCGGCCGACGAGAAAAAGTGGTCCTGGCCACCAAAGTATTCGGACGTATGGGGGATTGGCCAAACCAGTCCCGGCTCTCGGCCCTTCATATCAAACGTGCGTGTGAAGACAGCCTCCGGCGATTACAAACCGATCATCTTGATCTGTATCAAATGCATCATGTCGATCGGGAGACACCCTGGGAAGAAATTTGGCAGGCCATCGAGCAACTCTATCACGAAGGCAAAGTGGTCTATGTGGGGAGCAGTAATTTTGCCGGATGGCATTTGGCGCAAGCCCAAGAAATGGCCAGGCAACGTCATTTTCTGGGACTCGTGTCCGAACAAAGTCTCTACAATCTCAATGACCGCATGATCGAGCTGGAGGTCATTCCAGCCTGTGAAGCCTATGGCATCGGCCTGATTCCCTGGAGCCCTGTGGCGCGTGGCCTCCTGGCTGGATCTCTGCAACCAACGACCGTTGGACGACGCGCCGATGAAGATCGGCAAAAAGAAATAGAAAAATTTCGTCCCCGTTTAGAAGCCTATGAAAAACTTTGTCGAGAAGGGGGGGAAGCCCCTGCCCATATCGCGCTAGCTTGGCTCCTTCATCAACCCGCGGTCACCGCCCCGATCATAGGACCACGTACTATCGATCAATTAAATGGTTCCATGCGCGCCCTCGAACTCACCCTGTCAAAAGATCTTCTCAAACGGTTGGATGAGATCTTCCCCGGTCCCGGCGGCCCCGCCCCAGAAGCCTACGCCTGGTAAGCTTCCCCTTCATTTCGCACATTTTCACGAGATGTATCGGGTCAGCGAGCCAGAGCAACCACGGCGATATCGGCGTCCAGATTTGGGTCATCCACGATTTCCTCACCCGTGCTTGAATGAAAATAGATGGCTTCCAAGATTCGAATTCCGAGCCTCGCACAGAGTTCCTGAAAATCCAGGATCGACGGGAAACGGCGATTGGGCGTATCATGCCAATCATAAGCATAGAGTCCTTCTTCTTTCGGAAGTCGCCCTTCTCGCATGAAAATCTCCCGCATGGGAGCATGAGCAAAGTTGGGAAAACTCACGATGCCCCGCCGCCCGATTCGAACCACTTCTTCAAGCACACCGCCTACATCGACAATGGACTGTAGGGTTTGAGACAAGAGCGCGACCTCAAAGCTTCGATCAGGAATGGCCACCACACCTTTATCGAGATCCGCGTGAATCACGGGAAGGCCTCGTTCCACACAATTCACCACCTGTCCCTGATCCCGTTCGACACCCAGTAGTGGTGCATACCCTCTATCACGCAAGATCGAAAGGAGTTCGCCATTCCCAGAACCAAGATCCACCACACTCGCATTTTTGGGCATCAGGCGGAGGATCATTTCGTAATCAAGACGCTGAGCGTAAAAGATGCTCGTTGGTTCCTCAATAAAAGATTCTTTGGACATAGACGATGCCACAGGCTGAGGATCTTCCTGAGCAAGAAATGCCCGAATCATTCGACCGCCACTTTCCATCGTGTCCGCCAAAAGAAACGAGTCATGGCCGGCCGAACTCTCGATTTCACAGCTGCTAACAGTTTTGGATTGTCCCACCAGTGCATCAACGAGTTGACGTGATGCCGATGGCGGATACAACCAATCGCTGGAAAAACTCAGGAACAGCCAACGGCACATGGAGGGTGAGAGAGCGCGGGAAAGCTTTTCGTCGTTATCACCAAGATCAAACAGATCCATGGCGGTGGAAAGCGTGATGTAACTATTGGCATCAAATCGCTCCACAAAACGATCACCCTGGTAGGCAAGGTAGGACCCAACCGAGAAGGTGCTCTCGAAAGCGGAGTCTACGGCCTGCGGTTGCAGCCGCGTAGGATCGAATTTTGCGCGCATCGACTCATTGGAGAGATAGGTAATGTGCGCCAGCATGCGAGCCAACGCCAGGCCTCCTTCCGGAGCGAGCCCGTGATAGTACTGTCCTCCAGAGAAATGCGGGTCATGACGGATGGCATTGCGACCGACGACATCAAAGGCGATACCCTGCGAGCTCAATCGCGCGGACGCAGCGAGTACGATACTCGACCTCACGACTTCCGGGTATTGGATGGCCCAAGCCAGCACTTGCAAGCCACCAAGTGACCCCCCCACTACGGAACGCAGCTGTGAAATGCCGAGATGGAGAAGAAGGCGGTGCTGGACTTCAACCATATCCCGTACCGTCACGACGGGAAAATCAGCACCATAGGGCTGTCCATTTTTCGGATTGATGAAGTTTGGCCCGGTGGTTCCTCGACATCCGCCAAGCACATTGGAGCAGATCACGAAATATCGATCTGTATCAATCGACTTTCCAGGTCCGACGACGATCTCCCACCATCCTGGGGCATCATCGACATCGTGTCGAACCACATGGGAATCTCCACTCAAAGCATGGCAAATAAGAACAGCATTGCTGCCTTCATCGTTCAACGTCCCCCACGTCTCATAGCACACCGTGACATGTTGCAGGGACCCACCATTCTCAAGTACCAGGGGTTGATTCGATAGCCAGGTTTGGGCATGGCGGGGACGGTCGCGGAATCGGGTCGTCTCCGAATGTGACGATAGACTCACGACGCCCTCCAAAAACCCTCGGGTCGTTTAACGGCTGGCCTGGAGAGCCTGATCAAGGTCGGCGATGATATCAGCCACATCTTCGATCCCAACGGAGACGCGAATGTATTCAGGCGAAACGCCTGCTTGTGCCTGCTCCTCAAGGGAAAGCTGTTGGTGAGTCGTAGAGGCTGGGTGAATCACAAGGGTTTTCGCATCACCGATATTGGCGAGGTGACTCGCCAGCTTCACGTTATTAATAAACTTCTTTCCAGCGGTTTCTCCGCCTTTAATGCCGAACCCAAGAAGGGCACCGGCACCCGCACCCAAGTATTGTTTGGCCAATTTATGATGTGAGTGGCTGGCAAGACCTGGATAATTAACCCACTCCACCAGGTCATGCGCTTCAAGAAATTTGGCAACCGCCAAGGCATTTTCACAATGACGCGGCATGCGTAAATGCAGAGTCTCGAGTCCCTGCAACGTGAGAAAAGACGCGAAGGGGCTCATGGCCGCACCGGTATCGCGAAGCCAGTGCGTCCGCATGTGCAGGATGTAGGCGATATTACCCATGGGGCGCAATGCTTCTTCAAACACGATACCGTGATACGACGGTGAAGGCGCGCAAAATTCCGGCCAGCGTTGGGGATTATCGGCCCACGGAAATTTTGCACTATCCACGACAACACCACCAACATGCACTCCGTGACCGCCGATAAACTTCGTCGTCGAATACACCACGATATCGGCACCATGCTCAATGGGGCGCAATAAAACCGGAGTCATCACCGTGTTGTCGCAGAGGGCCGGAAGCCCCTGCGCATGCGCTGCATCCGTGATGGCCTTGAAATCCGGCACATCGTTTTTGGGGTTGCCGATGCTCTCAAAAAACACACAACGGGTATTCTCATCGGCGAGCGCGGCAATTTGTTCTGGTTTATCAAAGAATCGAACTTCGATGCCAAGTTTCTTGAGGGTTTGCGTAAACAGCGTCCAGGTCCCGCCATAGAGACCGGTTGAAGAAAGGAAATTCTGGCCGGAGTGACAGATCGTAAGTAACGCCCCCATAGTTGCAGCTTGGCCTGACGCGAAACTCAGGGCTGCGGCTCCGCCATCCATCGCGGCCAACCGCTTTTCCAACACATCATTGGTCGGATTCATGATCCGGGAATAGACGTTTCCAAATTCAGCCAAGGCAAAAAGATTGGCCGCATGATCGGTGTCGTTGAACACATACGAGGTCGTGGCGTAAATCGGGACCGCACGCGCATTGGTCGTCGGATCAGGCACTTGTCCCGCATGAACGGCCATCGTGCCAAGACCTTGAGGTTTGCTGTCGCTCATAGCTACTCTCCTGTCATTTCGTGATGGGGAATTCTCAAAACGCCTGTAATAAGTGGGGCGAAACGTACCAAAGGATTCACCAAGGGTCAATGGATAGGCTTTGCCGGATCTGCCTCCCTCCACAAAACATAAAAATCAGCTCTTTCATTAAGTCATTGATTTGGTAGCATGACCCTGTAGTTCAAAATTATTAAAGAAGGATGCAACCATTACATATAAAGACGGTAAAATCTGTCATGATGAGGACGCCCATCGAGAGTCGAAAGAGAGTCTCGTGACGAACCCGTTGGCCGTGCAAAGTTGGCACAGTCGTCGGATTTGGAGGCTGTTGTATTACTTTTTCTGTCTACTGTGGATGCTTGTCCTTTTCACACTTCCGGTCATGGCCAAGGACACCTCCCCCGATGCACCCCCTGACAAAAAAGTGGAAGCCTATGACCCCTATCGCGGAGTGGACCATAATGGACGGATTCCAAAAATCGACAAAGCCTCACTCGTCACAAAACCCGAACGCTGGCGCTACATTCCCGAAGGCCGACTCAAACCCGGCGGGTTCTTCGACCGCTTCCTGGTCTCGAGTTTTTTGTTTCCCTTGTTTTTCGCCAACTCCGATGTCGGTGTCGGAGTAGGCGCGGCGCTCACCGACATCGATTTTCGTGCCCAACGTCGCCGTGAATTCCTGGGGGCATTCCTCTCATACACCACAGAGGGCCAACAAAGTTATGTCTTACGATGGCGACGCTGGCTCAAGCATCTGGAAGTTCCATCAGGTGGCGTCCTTCAGGAAGAACGCAGTTTCCTGCGGGTGGGTGGAGGCTACCGCAAGACATTGACCAGCCGCTTCTTTGGAATCGGTCCATCCACCAAAGAAAGCCAGGAGACGAGTTATACCGACGCAATCGCCTTTCTGGACTTAGGTCTCTCACAATCTTTCGAGGGAACCTTCGAAGACGTGGTCCTTGAACTGGATGTGCGCGGCGAACACCATTGGCTTGGCCGAGGCCACGTGGGCGACGCAGGGCAAACCAAAACGGACTTTCCCGCGCTCTTCACCGAAGCAGACCCTTATGGGCTCGGCTGGTTGGGCGGCGAAATACGCTGGGACACGCGAGACAGCCAACGCAATCCTTACCGCGGGACAGTTCTGGGAGCAAGAGTCGATGCCGCGTTGCTCCAGAGCGATTGGAACCGAGGTGTGGTCTATGGACTCTTTGCCGACCAGCTGATCCCCGTCCCAGGACTCTTTCATTCCGGCGGAGGCAAAGACGAGGAGCATCCCCCGACCGATACCATCGCACTCCACTTAGAGAGCCAACTCAGTTCAGGCGATCTACCTTTCTTTGCCCGACCCACGCTTGGCGGCAGCCGCATACTCCGCGGGTATATCGCCGGTCGGTGGCGGGACGATGCCGCCTGGGCAGCGGCCACCGAATATCGCGTCTGGGTTTTTCCCCGCGGCTTCCCAGTCTGGCGGCATATACGAATCGAACGTCTAGGGTTGGCCGCCTTCTACGAAGCCGGAAATGTGGCCAAGAACGGACGAGAATTATTCAAAGAACAAGTGCGCCATAGCTACGGGATCAGCGGTCGATTCACCCTGGAGCGGCACGCCATTTTTCGCGCCGATTTTGGATTCTCCGAAGACGGGGTCAATATCGCCGCAGGCTTCGGCCTCCCCTTCTAACGTGTACGTCCGACCTGACATCTTCCCTCGATAACCACCCTATAACCTCGTCCTTCCAGGGGTGGTAGACAGGCATTCCTCCCCTTCTTCATAAATCCGTCATTCCTGCAGGCTGTTGGCAGGAATCTATCGGCTCTCCCCTGCCCCAAACCTACATGAACAAAAATTCTGTACTTTAATCAAGGAGTTGGATAGCATGGACAAGGACCTAATCCAAATCAGCCCCTTACAAGTTTCGATTAAATAACAATCGCATTCGCATTCTCGATTTTCTTCGATTGCCAACAACGAGCATGTATGAAAGACGGTGTTACTGTACTCCGATTATTCCATTCGATTCCTTTGAACGACTTTGCTTATCTGTATTTGCACTCGCAGACGGAAGCATTCCGACGCGTCAATCAAGGTATGGGACAACTAAACCTAAATACACCAATAATTGCTGATTGGTATTTCCCGCTTCCACCCCTCGCCGAACAACACCGCATCGTCGCCAAGGTGGATGAACTCATGGCCCTCTGCGACCAACTAGAAACACAACTCACCACCACCCAATCCGATAGCCAAAAACTCATGGAAGCCATCCTCCACGAAGCCTTTTCTGAGCAAAGAGAACCTGAACAAGGCGTCATTCGATGAGTCCAGCTGCCTCTTTTTCGGATCGCTTAGCGGCCAAAGTTGAGCAGCAACTCGGCAGTCAGTATGTCGGTTTTCTCCTTGGTGCAGGGGCTTCTTATCTAGCTGGAAAGGGCTATCCTTTGGCCGCCGAGCTTTGGAGTCGAATCGCGGCAGAAGTGCCCCTGCCGGAGAGAGCCGATATTCAAGCCAAGCTGGATAGCGGCGCACAAGGGATCGAGGAGGCGCTTGATCTCCTCGACGATAATGCAGCCACGGAAAAGCCGCATCGTCATCTTGTGACTGAGGCAATTGCGAAACACTTTCTATCCATCGTGCCGCCTCTTGAATTTCACCAGAGGTTTGTTAGTCAGCTTGCTTTGCGACAAGAGCTCAGTGTTCCCATTTACTGCCTCAACTATGATGGCTTGGTCGAACAGGCGGCAGACGCTGAGCGAGTTCGGGTTATCGATGGCTTTCTAGGATTAGAGCGGCCCTTCTTCCAACCACAAGCATTTCAAGAGCGGATTGCGCTGGCTCATCGTGGCCCGCGGAAACCGCAGGCCGATTGGAAAAAGGGCACCCTACACCTCTATAAACTGCATGGCTCGCTTGGATGGTTTCATCTTGAGGCTAACGACGTCCGCAAACTCGGGCTTGGAGCAATTACACCCCATATGGCGAAGCGGCTGATGGTTCCACCCCAACACCGAAAGGCAATCGACACCACAGCGCCTCCCTACGCTGCCCTTTGGTCGAACTTTTGTGGTCAACTTTGCCATGGACCAAACCTTCTCAATAGACTTGTAACGATTGGCTATGGCCTTCGAGACGAGCACATAAACGCCATCATCGAGAACGCGCTCGCTAGAGGAAACTTTACCCTTTTGGCATTTGCCCAAAGTTTGACACCAGAGGTATTCGCGCGCTGGAGCAGCAAGAAGAACGTACTTGTTGTCACCAACAGTCGATGTGCTCTATATGGCGAAATTGGTTCTGGGCATCCAGACCTGTGGAGCTTCGAAGAACTAACACGAAGGGTTTAATCACTTATGAGCCCAACAAACGAAACATTGGTCGGACACGTGGTAGATGTGAGAGGCGATGGGTTAACCGCGAACCTCCTTGCCGATGAACAAGAATCAACTCCCAAGGTTACAGTTGGTGACGAGGACATTTTGATTGGCCAGTTCGGATCTTACGTCGCGGTAAAACAAGGCCCGATAAGGATTCTTTGCCTTGTCACTCGAATTACAGAGCAGGAGAAACTTGCCGATGCGAACGCTGCCACACCTGACGCGCCTGTTGTCACCTACGCACAGAGAACTATCGGTTTAATTCCGATTGGCACGGTGACGAGGGAGGGCCAGTTCGAGCGAGGCGTAAGCACTTATCCAACCACAGGAGCAGAGGTCCACGTAGTTAATGCCACTGAACTTGCTACCCTATTTTCTAAGTTCCAGGAGCAGGGTTACCAGGTTGGGAGTCTTTCTTCACAACCCGGCGTTAAAGTGCATTTGGAGCCTTCCCGTCTATTTGGACGGCACTTTGCCATCCTTGGTCAAACAGGCGCAGGCAAATCATGGACGGTTGCCAGTCTTGTCCAACAAGCACTCACTGTGATGCCCAAGGCTCATATCATCATCCTCGATCTTCACGGGGAATACTGCTGGCTGAAGGATGACGGGTCAAGAAACGCAGCATTTCAAGATGAACATTTTCGTTATGTTGATGCCAAAGAACTGGAGATGCCCTATTGGTTAATGACTTATGCAGAACTGTGCGACCTACTCATTGACCATTCAGAGCGAGAGGCCGCAAACCAGACAGCATTTTTTCGAGACGCCCTGTTCGACTTAAAACAGAGAGAGAAGGAACCCCTTGGCTTAGAACGGGTAACAGTTGACACACCGGTATATTTTTCGCTCCAGGAGCTCGTCAATCGCGTGGACGCAGAAAACAAGCGAATGGTGGCAGGGACAGGGAGAGATAAACAAGGCCCCATGTTTGGGCAATTCGATCGCTTTTTGATTCGGCTGGCAAGTAAGCTCAACGATGTCCGCTACGATTTTCTTTTGAAACCAACGAAACGCACAACCTCATCATCACTTGTTGCACTTTTACGCGATTTTGTGGGGCTAGGTGTTCCAAAACGTCCAGTGACAGTTATCGATTTGAGCACCGTTCCGTTTGACGTGCGACCAACCGTAGCAGCACAAATCGGCCGACTCGCGTTCGAATTTAATTACTGGAATCCACAATACAGAGAGTTTCCACTGGTATTGGTATGTGAAGAGGCCCATGCTTATGTCACCCGAGATCAGGACTCGCATTATGCCGGTGCGAGGAAGTCGATGGAACGAATAGCCAAAGAGGGGCGTAAATATGGTGTTGGCCTGGCCGTTGTTAGTCAACGGCCACACGAACTTTCGGAGACAGTTCTCGCCCAGTGCGGCACTTTTATCTGCTTGCGCATCACCAATCCAGATGACCAGGCATACGTAAAGCGCCTCGTTCCTGAAGCAGAACGAGGTTTGGTCGATATTCTCGCCGGATTGGGACGGGGGGAATGCCTGGCGTTGGGGGAAGCTGTTCCTTTGCCCACTAGATTCCGCTTCAACAGACCTAACCCCGTTCCGAACAGTGAGGACATCGATTTCTACAACAAATGGAAAGATGGTCCTGACGACATCGATGTCGAGGCAATTGTGGACCGTTGGCGCCGCCAGCAGCGAAGCTAGGCCAACAATCGATTCCAGTTCATGAGGTCAGTTCTTCCAAGACGACATCGTGAAGGCCTCGTCTTGGTAACTTCCAAGGATCTTCTTGCTTCCTCTGTTTCTCTTGACCGAGACCGTCGTAGGCAATGACGGGGAAGCGTAGCATTTCGATGTGTGGGGTTGCGGCTGGACCCCGATCCTTCGCCGAAGCCCTTGTCCTGAGCCCTTCGGCTTTGCTCAGGATAGACTCCGTCGAATGGATCAGGATGACCATGCGGGGAATATGACGGGTGCAGGGCCAGGTCTTGCCATCACCACACCTCGCGTCCTTCACGCCCCCTTCACCATAGGGGTCGGACTCGGTGTGCGGGGTCATGTGCGGGGTCAGGTCTTGCAATCACGCATCATTTCTGCCGGGCCGCCATGCCCATGGCTCTCCTCCTCTCACCCAATTCTATCGGCCGGCATTCTGTTGTTGGAGAAGATAGTACTTCTTTTCGGTTTTCTCTGGTCTCGATCGGGTGAAAGAGAGAAGATGGCTGCCTACTTACTGCCGAAAGTCATGTCGGAGCGCCGTCGTGTGGCGATGTGCGGGGTTGGGCTGGGCTCAGATCCTTCGCCGAGCCTCAGGATGACAATGCGGGGATTAAGATGGATTCTCGATGACGAACGTCGAGAATGACGGCTTCGGATGGATGGGTGTGGAGTCAGGTCTTGCAATCACGTATCCATCCCGTCTTAGTTCGAGCACCCACCTCTCCCCTGCCCTTCCGCGGTGTCTTTTGCCCTCTTTGCGAGTGAATTCATTATTAGGGGTCAGACTCGAATTAATTCTTTCGATTTTCACGTCTTTAGGAACATTATCTTCCGAATCTGCCTCATTTATATGGTTTTGAGGCCTTTTGTCGGTTGTCTTTTCGAAAGCTATCTGTGCCGGGAACTGTCGGAGCTTCCTGTGTTTTGGTAGGGCTCAACTCTTTTTTCTTGATGGGATTGGTATGCATGAAAAGACCATATCTCTCCCCTCCGAATATGAAAGATTCATTAACGGATTTTCCTTTTATAATTTGCGCTCTACCGCGAAGCATCTCTACGAATCTTTTTCGTGATGATTCTCAGACTTCTCGCAGGTATCCTGCAAGCCATTCAACAGTTCAGCGAGGATGGTTCTCAGGTTGTCCGGTGCAAATTCACGGATGGCATCCTTATACATGACGCAGTTTTCTTTGGCTTTGTTAGGATTATCTTCATGCTTTTGAAGGCACAGACGGTATAGCTTTACCAATTCCGCCATTTCCCGATCCATTGCGGTCTCAACTACTGTCCCCGATGCTTCTCTGTCGGCCCTCCCATTACTCCCAAAGCTGAGAGACCCTGATAGCCCAAGGAGTAACACCGCCCCCATGATGACGAGGAATGTTTGTCCTGTCTTCATGTACATTCCCATTTTTTTGCCTGGCACTCGTTTCCCAAGCCCATGCTTCATTCTCATTGCTTGCCTCTCTTTCTCCTGTCTCTTAGTTAAATGACCACGCCGTCTCTCTTTAAGTACGGATGAATCTTCCTGCCCTTATTATCCTCTGACCGGATCGGCGGCAGAAAAAGACTCTCTTCGACCTTTTTGTTCTATATCATGGAATTTGACTCCCACCAAGGTATAAAAAAACTGGAGAGTGCGAACCTTTTGTTCAACAGACCGGAATACTCCCTGTATCTCTTATTTGCCTACTAGGGGGTAAGGGACAGACTGGAATGAGATTCCACCGGATTATTGATGAGAAACATTGCTTTCATTCCTAAACCCCGAACCTGGCAAAGAGAACATTTCATGACGCATGTTGCTGTCGAAGGTCAATGATTGGCATCATGTCGGGGTGAGTTCTTTCTATGCGATTCTATATTTTACGTAATCAAGAAGTCGTCTTGGCTTCAAGTGCCAAGGAATTTGGTGAATGGGTGGAAACTGCTGATCGTGTAGTCAGTCGAACACAGGTCGGCGATGTTGAAGTGTCGACGGTGTTTCTTGGGATCGATCACCAATTCTTCGCTGGCCCTCCGCTTCTGTTTGAAACGATGGTGTTTGGGGGCGACCTCGACCAAACCTGCCGCCGTTGTTCCACGTGGGATGAAGCGGTAGCGCAACATGAATCAATCTTGTCCGAAGTGTTAAACCGCATCTATGGCTATCACAAGCCACGTTGAATCGGAAACATCTTTGTGATAGCGAGCGAGAAAGGTCACAATCGCATTATTGTCGTGTCGGATAGATGCCTTGCAAAGCGATACAAAACCGGATACCCATAAACGGTTGCATGTTGTTATGAGCCCGATTTCCACCGGATGCACCCAGGGCCGTGGCATGCATAGGCGTCAGAGGATCTGGGGACGCAGGAGCATAGATCCGGCTCTTGCGACTTTGACTGGCCAAGAGATTTCCAGTGGGAGACCCTTGCGTTCCACCCCCCTTGGACGCATTTAATTGATGTTGATGCTGAGGCATTTCGGCAATCGTCAACGTATGAGTTTCGGTGCCCCCTTTCTCTCCTTGCCTTCGGTTTGTTAATCCCGCTCCCTGGCCCACATGCAACGGCATCCGTCCCCGGAGATCAGGAAGAGCAAATGTCGTCCGGCCATCGCCTCCATAGGTCGTTCCCAACAAAGAAAAAAGCGCCTGATTCTGATTGACAGGGAGCAATTGTCCATCAAGGTTCGCCCATCCTCGCGGACAGAATGTGCCACCGAACATCATGATTTCACCAATGAGCGGTTCGGAAGCGGCGAACACATTTGATAGAAGCCCCAAAACCATCACCATTACTATCCCTTGAAGCATTGCACATAGCGTTTTCATGATTCTTCCTCCCTTTCCCTTGAGCAGTTATGATTGGCTTGTGTAGACACGTTTCCTTACCCCAACAAAAAGTCAAAATCTTGCTGGGTTAGCGAAGCTCCGCCTCCACGATGTGCGGCGCCTTCTAATACGGCATTATAGAGTTCCATCTTTTGTTGTTTCAGCGCCATCATCTTTTCTTCGATAGTATGCCGCATCAGTAACCGCATGATGGAGACTTTTTGGGTTTGACCAATCCGATGTGCGCGATCCGACGCCTGATTTTCGACTGCCGGATTCCACCAGGGGTCTAAATGAAACACGTAGGAAGCTTTGGTTAAATTCAATCCCTGTCCGCCGGCCTTCAGACTGAGCAAAAAGGCACAAGGCTTGTCTGAATGTTGAAATTCCTGAACGATTTTCTTTCGGGTGGTCGTGGGGGTCGATCCATCCAACCGCAAATAGGGAATATGATGAGACTGAAATTCCTGTTCGACAAGGTCTAAATACGAGGTGAACTGAGAGAACACCAGGGCGCTATGTCCTTCGTCCATCAGTTCCTGGAGTCGTTCCACCACACACCCCAACTTGGGGGAGGCGTCGATGCCGTCCTTTTGAATGAGCCGAGGGGAAAGACAGATTTGGCGTAATTTCAAAATAGCGGTCAAGGCAATGACTCGTGCTTGTGCGGCTGTTTTGGTTCTATAGGCCGTGGCGATAGTTGAACGAATTGTCGCTACCGTTTGCTGATAGAGAACTTTTTGGCGATCGGTCAGTTCTAAATAAATATCGGTTTCCGTTTTAGGGGGAAGTTCTTTCAAAATTTGAGATTTCGTTCGGCGCAAGACAAAGGGCCTTGTCCGCTGCATGATCGTATTGAGCAGATCCGGAGTAGGAGCTTTTAATTTTCCTTTCAGGCTTTCGTACTCCCCTAACAACCCCGGGACACAGAGGTCCATGAGTGAATAATATTCCCCTGCATGATTTTCCAAGGGCGTCCCGGTCATGACACATTTAAACTGGCCTTTGAGCCGCCTGGCGGCACCCGTCGTCCCGGCGACAATATTTTTCACCGCTTGCGCTTCATCAAAAAGAATGACATGAAACATGGTGCGCTCGAGAACACCAATATCCCGACGGACCAACCCATAAGTGGTCAACACCACATCCGCGTTACCAAAGTCTGCCTGGCGTTCTTTGCCGACATAATGATGCACGTTTAAGGTGGGATAGAATTTGGAAATTTCTTGTTCCCAATTAAACAGCAGACTCGGCGGCAACACGACGAGGTGTGGACCCTTGCTCCTGGCAATCGATTCAATGATCCCCTCATGAATACCCGCTAACAAACTGATGGCTTGAATGGTTTTTCCCAAGCCCATATCGTCTGCCAGACAGGCGCCTAATCGATGCCGATATAAAAACCCTAGCCAGCGATAGCCTTCTTGTTGGTAGGGGCGGAGTCTGGTTTGAAGTTTTTTGGGTAGGGCCATGGGTTCAATCCGGTCAAAATTCAACAGCCGTTCGACCAACGCGTCATCCTCTGGTGGGAGAAGGACTCGAACACCTCGTTTGCGTAACGCTACCCAATCCAATATTTGCAATTTGGGTACACGAACGACCACAGGTTTTCCATTGCCGGGTTTTTGCGGTCCCTGTGAAGCGGACAGGGTGGTAAAGGCTCTTAGAATGTCCTGAGTATTTTGATCGACAATGCGAACTTCCCCGTCCACTTCCATAAACCCGCCACGTTCCAGAATCGCTTGAATTTCATGGGCTTCAAGACGGACCCCATCACACATAATTTCCGGACGAAGCTCGAACCAATCGATAGTCGGCGGCCGCCGTGCATCAACCGAACACTCCCATTCTGCGGTCGCCACTTGTCTGTCTTGAACAAACAACTCAATTCCGGCCTCTGCCGTTTTTGCGTAGCACTCAGGCAACCGGGCATACAACTCATGTTGCGGCAGGGTCATGGCATCATGCCCGATCATTTTTTCAAATAGGTCCAATCCCCAAATTTCATATGGAATGGCATACAATTGGGATTCTTTCGTCCAATCGTTAGGCACCACACACCATTGTCCCTCATGCACCAATAACCGCATGCTCGGTTCCCACAGAGGTGCGGAGAAAAATTGTAGGATTTCTTCGGCTTCTCCCTTGATTCGAAACGATCGAAACTCGTCTTGCTGGAGACAGGCTTTAATCAATTTTTTCCCATCGCCCTGTTTCCCTGTCTGACAGAGTCGTAAGAAGGTGTCATAGATGGCTGCCCGCCGTTTTTTGGTTCGAATACTACTCGACACCGAACCCACATTGGCCAAAAAGGGGAAGATGCTAAAAATTGATTCTGAGGTCCCACTGCAGAATTCACCATGCCAGCATTCCGCCAACAGAGCTGCCCGATTCGGCTCAACGAGCGGGGAATCCAAGGTCCAGGCCTCCGGCATGATTGTGAGCCGATATCGGCGTGGCGGGCCCTGGCTTATATGATCATATTGCACCAGGGCCACTTCCTGCCCTTCCATTCGGAATTGTGCCGTCCGTAATAACTGATTCAGTCCTTTTTGTGGGAGATTGATTTGTAAACCCGCAAACTCATGGATCGGAAGGGATAAGGTGGGTCTATGAGAGGTTTGCGGTCTTTGTTGCTGTCTTTCATGAACAACACTCGGTTCACCTCGTAAAGATTTTCTTCCATGACCGCTCAGTGAGGAATCATTCATTTCATCGATGTCCGTTATCGCATCGGCAACCACATCATACAACGCCCACCCCAGTTCATCGTCTAAAGGGGCCAGTTTGCCTGTATCGACATCCACCACCATTCCCATAAATAGCTGTGCCGTTTCCTGTGGTTCGCCAAATCGAACACAGCGGGCCGCCACCGCAATATTTTCCCCTCGTATATCGAACTCCGTTTTAATGGTATAGGTCATGGAAGGCGCCCATTCGACTAATGTGCGACTTTCCGAATTTTCGAAGTACAAAGGAACAGTCTTGCCGTGATGTTTAAGAAAATCCCGAAGGGCATCAGGGACGGACCAGGCAGGATCTTGCGTGGCCCGTAACAGGACGGCTAATTCTGTCGGCATTCCTAAAAATGTCTGACAGATCTTTCCGTGATTGGTGATAGCAATGGAAGTATGCCCAGGAAAAGACCTCAAATTCACTTCAAATTGCGGCGGTGGCGGCACAAATGGTGTGGGCACTTGAGATGCCGTCTTTCCATGGAATAATTGCCGAGACAGTTCCTCTTGATTGGAATTTGACGCCTTAGCGACTTTGAACGTATCGGGGACCAGCAAATTGACCGTCGTCAACAAGGCACAAATCACATGTTTGCATTGTGTGGAGGCCGTCCATGCCGGGCATCGACATGAAAAAACAAGCTGCCCCTTCTCCACAAAAAAGGTCACGGCATAATATTTCGATCCCTTCACCGATGCGGAAAGAATCGTCCTGGAGTGATTCCAGCTATAGGACTCCAGTCGCCCCTGCGAGTAATATTCGAACCCACGAAGCACAAACGCTTTAGGGGCCAAAAAATATATGTGATTGGGGGAGAGAGTTTTGAGATGGTCGAGAATGCCTGATAATTCAACGTTCATGAGCGCTTTACACGAGCTTTGTCACTTACCAATATTTAACTGCCCTTCGGCATCCCTTTTTGAGGAGGGTCACACAACTATTTCCAATGAAATGGCCTAAAAAAGCGTATTCTTCCGGCCATCACACCCTTGGAGGATTTTCCGCTGCGTTGCTCTGGAACACAACTTCAGTGAATTACATAGCCCTCATCGCGGTAAAATGAGAGGTCTTGTCTTATTAAGGAGAATGATAAGCGGTGGAGGGGGAAAAGGGGCATTCACAGAATTTGCTCCGAGGAAATCATACTTTAACACCACCAAGCCTGCCGGGTCATCTTCCCGAATCCTTGCAAGTAAGGACATCACTCGTATTAAGGGATAGGAGAAAACGAATAAAGTAGAATGCAGTGGGCGATCAAGGATCCCGAACGGTTACCGTCCCTTGCATCGATCCGAGATGAAGGTCGCAGTGGTAGGGAAAGGTACCAGAGTGCTGAAAAACATGTTCAAAACGCTGTCCGGATTTATTGAGGGTCAATCCGCTATTAAAATGCTGTCCTCCGCCGGAACAATCGTTGACTCGACACCCCCCACTGGTGACACTGTGCGGTTCCTGTGCTCCATCGGCGTAGACCCATACAATTTTTTCACCGGGTGCAATCGTCACGTCTTTTGGCAAAAAAAATGTGGTCGCCCGAAACATCACCACCACGGCACCGATGGGCGCTGATGAAAGTCCCTCTTCCATAGACATCGGCGCACGCGGCTCACGGGCAATGACTAAAAATTCATCTTCGGCAGGATTGATTTCACAATAAGCCCCTTCCGCTGCCTTCACGACCACTGCCTCAACCTGCTGATAGGCTGCATGAGATATCCACCCATTCAACAATCCATCATCTTTGACAGGTACCATCGTCACGGCGCCACCCGATTGAGAGGCTTGTTGAACCTGCAACTGGCAATGATCCGCATTCAGTTTCCAGGTTAATTCCACGAAAAAGGGATGCCCGACTTCAAACTTATCGACCAGCACCCGTTCTTCTCCCGCCTCCAATCCCAGGCCAAAATCCAAGACCATATCTCCCACCTCCCAACCCACCGTGGCGTTTGCACCTCGTGGAATGGCAAAAAGCATGACCCACAGTCCCATACCGACTATCACAAAACGATGGGTGGCGATTTTCAAGGAGATTGGTTCTTTCCGGCGAAATCTGAATTGATCAACTCATTAGTAAGCTTAGGTTTTAGGGCTGAAAAAATTTCCTCGCTTTGCCTGCTCCTCATCAGTCCCCCAATGCAACAGCTTATCCTTCTTCTCCAACAGCGGAATATGTTTCGAACAATGAATATAGGCTTCTTTCACATCCACAATGATCCAACATTCCGGTTGGAGGCCCCCGGTGACAAGGGAAGCTTCACGCACTCCATTCGTCATTCCACCCTCTGCAGACAGGCTATCGCTTTCAATGACTTGAGCCGTTCCATTGACGTGTAATCCAACGGTACTTTTGAAAAAATCAATAAACAGCATCCCGATTCCCGAATTTTCTAAAAGGTTTCCCACGCTGGCCATCACGCCATTGCCACGATATTCGGGATAGGCCATTCGAGTTGCAGAAAGAATATGAATAAATCCACGAGGACCGGCACGAAAAGAGGAATCCGCATGCCCCTGGGAATCAGCTGTGGCCAAAAAAACAAATTCCTGTTCCCGGATGAAAGCTTGCATGACCTCGTTTAATTCAGGGAATACCTGGTTTCGGTAGAATGCTAAGGCGCGCTGGACGGAACCAAAACGTAGTTGGGCCTGCTGTTCCCCGAATGTCCCCATCAGATGTTCATCAGATTTCTGATTCATCATGAAAAGCTTATCCTGGGTTTTGATCCCTAAACATTTCTTTCAAACAAGTCTTTTTGGGGGAAGCCGGTGGAATAGCCTTACAGGGAATTGAAATTGCCTGGATAAACGCTAAAAACCAATTCCAATACCCACTCCACCACCGACACGTCCACCGGATCCGCCTCCCCCAAAAATACTAAAACCAGGCCCCGATGACCTTGGCTCATAAATTTCTGGCTCAGGCCAAACATGTAAATGCTTAACCTTGAAGGTCGGATACCGGTAAGTCATTTCGTCAAGATTTGCATCGGTCGCCCCTGTTACCTCACCAATGAACGTCACGCGGGTATTCGGGGGAAGCGTGGCAGGATCTAAAAAAGAAGATTCAATAGCCAACAATCGACCTTGCGAAGTGGTCCGATCACTAACGGGTTCTTCTGAACTATCTAAGGGAAGTTGCAAAATTTCCAACCGTGTTCCCTCTGCCAAACGCTTGGCGGAAAGGATTTCGCCACCAAGTACGACCAAGGCGCCTTGATGATTATTAGGTTCTTCAAGGATTTGTGAAAACAAGAGGGAAGTAGTTATCTTGGTCTTAAATTCCTCAGGTACGACATCGGGTCCTGAGGCACACCCCGTAGCCCATACACACACAAGACTCAATAGAATCCCGTTAATCCTTCTGTCCATCATACGACAATTCTACCAAATCGAATCCTTGATTGGCTTGTGGGTCAGATCAGGAGAGAAATCACCTTGGAAACGGTGGCGGTTGTGTCACTGGAACAAATAATTGCCGAAAAAATGGCCTAATAGAGGGGAGCTTGGGGCCCAGGCCGCAACCCGATCAAATCAGGGTCCTCTCCATCCAAGACCGAGCGGAGTTCTTGATTTTCGGCTTTGCGTTGCTCCCGTCTCGCTTCCTTATCTTGTTGCTTCATGCGTTTTTGCATCTCGCGATTCCGCTTGGCTTGAGTGACTTTGGCCGGTCGTCCCATATGGGGTCCCCTTTCGTTTTTCGAGCCTAATACCACATTAGGCAAATGCCTGAAATTTGGAGAAACACGAACTATGCAAGTGAACAACACTGGCGGTTACACCATCTTCCCGAGAAGGGTTGATCAGGGTAACACCCTATCAGGATGGAGTCAAATTAGATGAGAGGCTTGTACTGAGAGCCGGATCAACACCAAGAAATTTGGCCAGACTTCTAGGATAAATCAAGGATCAGAGTGTGACTTCTTCACCTTTCGGCGTCCATTCCTTTGCCAATCGTTGACCCTCTTGGATCTGCTCAGGAGTTAATTGTTGTTCTAAAAATTCCAAAGCTAAAATCGCCGGCTCTATCCCTTGTTGCGCCGAAAGATATGCCCATTTGTAAGCTTGAACCACATCCTTAGCTGTCCCTTCGCCTTCGAAGTACATCAAACCCAAATGGTTTTGGGCACCACCGTTCCCCTGCTCTGCCGAGCGCCGAAACCATCGCAAGGCTTCTGCAAAATTTTGCGGGACGCCCAAACCCTGACGGTACATGGCCCCCAGATTATTTTGGGCCCTTGCATGGCCCTGATCGGCTGCTAACCGATACCATTGACGAGCTTGATCAAAATCTTGTGGAACCCCTTGTCCATACCGATACATATACCCCAACATGTTTTGGGCTTCGGGGTTTCCGCTCTTCGCCAACGGCCGCCATTCTTCCAAGGCCGTTTCATAGTCTTCCCGTAAGTAGGCATCTTCGCCGGCCAGAAAATTGGCTCCAACCGACACCACATCAACCAAAGTCATCATCACCAGCAAGACGAGTTTAAAGAGAACATGTGTTTTCATGATTTTCCTTTTGGTCGTGATGTTGATGAACAGTCAACCTGAAACAGGCGACCCCATCGACTCAATGGCCCGGTCATGGATTTCACCACCACATGGACACTCCCAGGGTTCCGTCTCTTCCTATTTTATCATATTTCACTTCCCTGCTTTGTCACATTTTCATGAATAAAAAAGAGATCACCTCTTATCTTTTTAAGTACGCTTGTTGTTTCGTCTCCAATACTGCCCATCTGGCATAGAGTTGTTCAACAATCTGCTCCGATTCTTTTAGACCCTCATAGGCCTCTTGAAGCTGAGCATGGTTCGAGGCAATCGCAGGGTCTTCGGTCTGGGCAAGAAAGGCGTCTCGTACCGCTTCCGCCTCAAATATCCGTTGTTCGATCTGTTCATATTCTTGTTGTTCTTTAAATGACAATTTTTTTGGCTTCTCGGTTGGTTCGCGTTTTTTGTCGGTACGAGAGGAATGAGATTCCTGAGAGAGATCCTGTTGTTGCCGCTTTAACCATTTTTCCCATTGTTCATATGTTGCAAAATGCCCATGAGCGCCTTGGCCATCTAACCCCACATATTCCGTACAAACCTGTTCTAACATGTACCGGTCATGGGTAACCAAAATTACAGCCCCAGGAAACTCTTGGAAACTTTCCTCCAGCGTTTCTCGGGTGAGAATATCCAGATCATTCGTTGGCTCATCAACAATCAGCACATCCGCCGGCTGCAACATAAAGCGGGCCATGGCCGCTCGTGCTTGCTCTCCGCCCGATAACAACTCAACAGGGAGGTCTAGTTGCTCTGCCCGAAACCCAAATCGTTTAGCCCATCCCACTAGATGCATAGCCTGTCCTCGATAGATGACAGAATCTCCCGACTCCGCCAATGTGCGACGCAAGGATACTTTGGGATCCAATTGAGCACGATTTTGATCGAAATAGACTATTTGCAATTGATGGGCATATTTAACCGTCCCGTGATCGGGCCTTATTTCTTTGGCTAATAATTTCAGAAGTGTTGATTTTCCTGAACCATTGTGGCCAAGAATGCCAATGGCCCGCCCTGGAGAAATCATCAGTTCCAGGTCGTGAAAAATGGATTGAGGACCAAAGGCTTTAGAAAGACCAGTGACTTCAATTAATTGCTTCGTTTTTCTTCCAGACCCGACGAAATCGATGGAGATATCTTGTTGACGTAGCCGTGTCTCGGTTTCGGCTAATTCAACTTGTAACGCTTTCGCGGTTTCTACCCGATATTTGGCTTTCGTGGTCCGCGCCTTTGGTCCTCGTCGAAGCCATGCCTCTTCTTTCCTGACCTTCCCCGCCAACGCCTGTGCCTGTTGCGTTTGAACGTTCTGAAAGGCCTCTCGTTTTTCGAGAAATTGCGAATAAGTACCGGGGAATGCCAACATCCCATCAGCATATCGACTATGTAATTCAGCCATAACGTTGGTGGTTTCCTCCAAAAACCATCGATCATGGCTCACCAGAACCCATGCCCAGGACGCCTGCACCATAAACTTCGCCAACCAGGAAAGGCCTTCCACATCCATATGATTTGTGGGCTCATCTAGCAGTACCACATCGGGATCCTGAACCAACGCGCAAGCAATTGCCAGACGTTTCCTCCACCCACCAGAGAGAACCGCTACAGATTGTGACTCATCGGGAAAACCCACCTTTCCTAACACCTCATAAACTCGTGTTGGTTCTTCTCCCTCTAGCAGACCTGCCTGACACGCAGATCTATGCAGCAATTCTCCCACCGTTGCTTCCGATGGAAATTGCGTATCTTGAGGCACATACGCCACTCGTAGACGCTGCCGACGGGTCACCGTTCCCTCATCAGGTTTCTCTAATCCAGCCAGAATTTTCAAAAACGTGGATTTTCCTGATCCATTGGGACCGATAATACCAATGCGATCATTTTCTTCTATCCCCAACGTGACTCCTTGGAATAGCTGCTTGACCCCAAAGGATTTCCCAATCTTTTGGGAATAAATTAACGCCGACATGACAAAGCTACCTCGTCATACAACCCCTCAAGAGAGGGAGAAACCATGTTCATACAACCTTCCCTTTTCCCCTACCAGTTGCAGTACAATAAGACGATGAAAATCATATGCTATGAGACATGACCATGGGCATCATTCTTTCTGAAGGGTCCACACATTTCCATGTGCCTTATGGACCGGCCATCGCCGATGGTTCGCTGGAAGCGCGGTTTATTGACCTTAAAGCCAATCCACAGATGATTCCCGTCTTAACACCCTGCCTCGGATGGCCAGAAACCCAAGAACTGTTAGTGCAAATCAATAAACCCGAATCACCCTTTATGACGTTGGCTGCAGATCAAAGTTTTGCCAAAGGGCCGGATCCTCATCGCCCAACTATTCTCGTGTCGTTTGTCACCCTCTGCTTTGCGGACATTTCCCTCAATGCCAAAGACATCTTGTCTGACCTTGTCACCTATCTACAACATCAGATGGACGAGATACTTCAAGATGCCAGTACGCTATTGAATCAAACCTTGGACCTGGAAATCATTTTAGAAATTCAACCCACCTTTTTCCATCATTACCACATCGAAGGATGGAGCCTCACGGTCATGATGGTCGCCTCCGGCCAAGAGCCTCTTGCCGTTCGTGGGACTTGGGGATACGGCATTCAATCTCTGATTGATGGCCTGCATGCCTACGCGCCTCTAGATACATAACGCAAACCTTGTTTATTGGAGGAAATCCTCCTTGAATCATCATCCTTCGCTCATAGAGTTTTGACGGTATTTTCCTGCATTCGGCCAATGTATTCGTTGGAGTAACCGAGACCAGAGACCTTGATACGTTTCTTTTCCTTGTAATACGGCACAATACCGACGGAGTACGCGTTGATACGCATCCGGAAACCGGCGGCCAGCCCAACCATGCCATGAACGCGGAATCCCATATATAATCTTTCCCAATTTTCCTGCGGCCTGGAATTCAGGGGCCATCTCTTGAGCCACCAATATTTCATAATTGCCCAATGAACACTTTCCAGGCTGGAGAAGCATGTCTGCTATGGTCTTTGCTGCTAGTTGCCCTGAACGGACGGCATAATAAATCCCTTCTCCTAATAAGGGGTCAACAAGATGTCCCGCATCTCCGACCAACATGGCCCGCCCCTGGACTAACTGGCCAGACCCCAAGCGGCCTTTTCGATAGGCATGAGAAGGGTCAATGGGTATGGGATACCCCGAAGGATTCGGAATGGGCAATCCTTCCAACATCGGTTCGTTACCAATAAAACTCTTGAAGCTCTGTTTTGGCCGATTCGTGCCTTTCACAAATTCTCCTACACCGACTGAAAGTCCTCCCTGCTTGGGAAAGATCCAACCATAGCCCTTTTTGGCAGCCTGCAAACTGATAAATGCCGTAGGAATTTTCTGGAACGAATGTTTGTGTTCCAAAGAAATTTCACTTTCTAAGGCTGGAATTCTCTGCAAAGAACGCCCCGAGAAACATTGGTTGGCGACTACACTCATGACCCCATCAGCTCCAATGAGGACTCGACCTTGGTAACGTCCTTGTTTGGTTAACACGTCGACGTCTGCTTCTCTGTTTTGAATCTGAACCACCGCTTCTTCTTCGTGAATAAGCGTTCCTGCCTGTCGAGCTTTTTGGACAAGCCATTGGTCGAAATATTGCCGCATGACCATATATGCAATGGGTTCAGGTGATTCAATCAGAAATGATTCATGAGTCCCATAGGAAAATTGGACGCGATGAACCGTTTCTTCCACGATGTGAGGAAAGTCTTCAGGCAGAATCTTAGCAATACGCGCGGAAAGCCCGCCTCCACACACTTTGTATCGGGGATGAGACTGTTTATCAAAAGCCAGCACAGAAAAACCTCGGTGGCTTAATTCACGGGCGGCTGACGCCCCAGCAGGTCCCATGCCTACGATAATTACATCATATTTTTTTACAGAATCAGACTGGGTCATGGGGAGAGCCGATAGAATCGTTTGGGACTACTACATGATTAGCAAGTGCATGGAGGAGGAGTCGACATGGCACCGGACATACCATGTCTCACTGTAAAGGAAAGCTGGATGGCTTGACTATGGAAAAATATTTGTGACTATCTCAAAAAATGGAAGGCAGGCGTGAGCAGATCCAAAAAGAAAATCTGCCCCTGTCAGGATTTTCCCAAGGTTACAGAGATATCTCGTTGAATCTCTCCCCGCTGTACCCGCAGAACGACGGTTTGTCCAGGTTCCGTTCGTTCGATAAGATAGTTTTTTAACTGCGCAGGGGTGTTGATGTTCACACCATCAATGGCCATTAACACATCGCCTTTTCGAAAACCCGCATGTCGCGAAGGACCCGTCGCTTTCGCCACACCTAATACCCAACGAGTTCCCTCTTTGATGGTTTCAAGTTGAATGCCCAGCACAGAAAACCCTGGATTATTCCCAGCTAGCACAGCATCGACCACGCGTTTGACCAAGCGTCCAGGAAGGGCAAACCCAAATCGACTGCACCCACGCTCCGTCGGCGACCCCTCTGTTTGAATAATGGCATGAACCAGCCCAACCAATTTCCCCTCAGCATTGAGAAGACCCCCGCCAGAGTTCCCTCGACAGGCAGATAGATCCACCTGGACTAATCGACTGTGAACGGTTGGCAAAAAAGTATTCGGGTTTCCCACTTTTCCGTAGGAAAGAGCCGGTCCTCTACCCATGGGATACCCCACAGTAAAAACCTCGTCCCCGTAAGTCACATCTTCCTCGGCAAACCCCACCTGGGAAACGGGCCAATTGGATGCATCACCTTGCAATCGATAAACGGCTACATCCAAATAGATATTGGCTCCTTGACGAATAGCCGATATCTTCCGCAACTCGTCCGTCAATACCTCAATCAGTTCTGGAACTACCACTTTTCCACCTTCCGACCGTTCTACGGCATGGCGCGCCGTCAAAATCGTTCCGTTCCCAATATGAATCCCTGTTCCTCTGATTTGGAGAGGGACGCCATATCCAAGATCCTCGCTTGGCATACCATCGGATTGCAAAATACCCACAGTCGCGTTCTTGGCCTGCTCAATGGCGTGGGCATGATTGTCGGACGGTCTCTCATGCGCAAACACCATAAGGGGGGCCACACACGTCCCCAAATACAGGCTCAACAGCCATCGCCAAACGTTATTCATCGACTTCACCAACCATATCAAACGGCACCAGACGTCATTATTGCAGATTCAGCTATTAATTCTGAGAACCTCCAGAGCACTTTGTTTCCGATGATTTTTGCAATTGAAGGGAAAGAACTTTTAACTCCACAAACAATTGTTTCATTTTCGCATAGGAATAATGGGCATTTCGCCCACTGGGGTTAGGTAAAACGAACACACGGCATCCCCCCAAAGTCTTGGGCTGTAATCCTGTGTGGGTAGAATTTTTGGAGATTCCTTTTTCTCTCGTATTAACTTCCCCTAAAGATACCATAATCCGCGCAACACTGATTCCCAGAATCGCAACAATCGCTGGCCGGTAGGTCAGAATTTTTTCACGCAATACCGTACGACCTTCTAGAAAATCTTGCCTGGTCAATTCCTGAATGCTGGCCGTCGGCTTGGCAATCAAATTGGTGAGACCATATCCATAGTCTAGCAACCGTCTGTCATCATGACACGTCATTCTTTCAGGGACCAGACCCGATTCAAACATTAATTTCCAAAATCGGTTGGAATGTCCTGCAAAATGGTGCCCTACTTTCGATGAACGAAGACCTGGGTTAATGCCCACAAAAATAATGGAAAGACGTGGGGCCAGATAGTCGGGAAGGCCTCCACACTTTTGAGACATGGCTGGTTACGACATGAGCGTAGAAAGAAAAAATCTTGGCATATCCAACGGCAGGCGGGAGGCGATGAGTGAGTTATCGCACCATCAGTTTCGTCTGGATCTTGGAAAATGTTTCTTCAGCTTCAGGAAGGAGATCTTCGCGTTTTTCTTGCTTGGCCAGTTCTAATGCACGCTTGGCCAGTTCATAGGCTTCTTGGTGTTCACCGCGTTCTGCACATTGTCGAGCCACAACCATACGGGCATTAATCGATGTTGGTTCCGCTTGAATCACTTGCCGCAACATGACTTCGCCTTTCGCATCGTCACCGCCAAGGAATTCAGGAACCTCAATAAGAATCGTTCCCTTGGAAGATAAGGCGTCGAGGTGTTGGGGATTCAGTGCCAAAGTTTGATCCAAAGCATCCATCATCCGGCCATAATCCAGAACCGAAAAAAACACCTCCCCATTTGCCCGCATTCGTTCTCCAATATTACAAAACAAGGAAAATTGCGCGTCAGCGGATTGACTATTTAAGGAAACGGCTTTTTCTGCGAGTGCACGCCCCCGATCAAAATGGACACTTCTGCTCTCGGCATCCTTGGCCCTTCGCCCTTTTTGACATTCTTCCATCGCCTGCTTCGTCAATAGTTCCAAAGATTCCTCCGCCCATACGCATGGAGCCATGCATAAACAAATGAAAAGCCCTATACAGAGAATTCCTTTCTTTCGGCACATATCTTTCCCCTGGTTATAAAGACGTAAAAAAGACTATTTGATTCTTTTCGGAATTTTTCCTGAAATTCTGAGTCCGCAACCAAAAACCTTCCATTAATACCATATTGACCTTTGATTGCCAATATTGGCCTATGATAACAGTTTTATTCCAATTTCTTCACCATTTTTAAAGCTGTTTCCTCAGCCAACGTAACTGAGGGCTCCATTAATCAAAAGATGCAATCGCTCCTTTAGTTCTTCATATATTTTGACGAAATAGTAAGAGAGTTAACGAAGTATGACTCTTTTAGAATTGATCAAACGCAAAAAATTCTCTCATTATTTAACAATTCAGAAATTTCCCAATTTGGCATAAAGGAACCGTCAGAAATGGAGCAAGAAGAAATCCGTCAATTATGGGCCGAAGGAGAGGATTGGGTCATCAAGCGTCAAAATAACCAATACTTCCACCGACCCGACCAAAAGTATGGTGAATGGAAATCAGGACTTCCGCCTGGAGTATTTGCTATGGATGTCGCAACGCTTTTTGAGGACTAACCCCCACGATAGCTCGGGCCAAATCCCCTGCATCTCCATCCCAGGGCTTTTCCTTCTCCACTCTTCCCAAGTCCCCATCATTCCAGCTACGCTTTAGAATGCGTTTGCCCGGACGAATCGTCGGCCTTCTCAAAGAATATATGCATGACCTTATCGAACAAGCCATACAGGAAGAAACCTCCCATGCGGCGTTTGGATTCGCCGCCCAGGCTTATCGATCAGACCAAGCCATTTCCGATTTATTGGCGATTTTAGACGACCGCATCGAATCAGAAGGGGTTCAGGTCGGCCTTCCGGTTGAATTCCTCCATCAAATGTGGACATTATGCAATGCAGCCCAATCACATATTGCAGAGACGGTATGGTTACAAAAAAACATCGACGGCGGAAGTGGGTCTAAAGCCGAAGTGCGTCAACAAACTTATCGCGCGTTGATCAGTTTTCTGGAATCTCTTCCGGAAGATGATCAGACCGATGACCTCACATCAAAATGAAGGGCAAGCCATCCTTCACGCTTTCGAACGGCTCGTAGGCCCCAATCCAGTTCTTGGACACGATCCACCACTTCCTTTTCATCCTCTTCCAAGAGGCCCGAAAGTAACAATTGGGTACCAGGACCTTGAAATCTTGACAGTTCTCCCAATAAGCTCAAAATCGTCTTCCTGTCGATATTGGCTAGGATGACTGCAAAGGGTTGATTAGGCACATCCTCAAGACAGCAGCATCGCAATTCGAGCAGGTCGGAAAATCCGTTGATCACGCCATAATCGTTCGCACAATCTATCGCAACGGGATCACAATCAATCCCAAGCGCCGAGACTGCCCCCAGACGCAAGGCCACCATGCTCAGAATCCCACTCCCTGTCCCAACATCCAACACCCGTCCTTGTTTTACTTCCTGTATCTCTTCCAACCATTCCAGCAGAAGGTGGGTGGTGGCATGATGACCAGTCCCAAATGCTTGTTTAGGATCAAGAACGATTTCAATTCCATTCTCCGGCATATCTATCGTGGCCCAACTGGGGCGAATTCCAATCCGTCGACCAATACGAACCGGCCTTACGGAAGACGCCCATTGGGCATTCCAATCCTGAAATGCGACGGGTTGGGGATCATAATGAGTCAGCGGAATATTCATACCCAGCTGAGACAACGCCCCGGTCATCGCATCTAAGAGACCTTGCTTATCCCCCTGCCAATAAATTGTCAGAGTGCTAACCTCTTCCCATAGCCCTAAAAACTCGGGACAGGATAAATAACCTGAGAGTTCTACTCCATCCACACAAGCCGGAATTTGAATCTGCAAAACTGTTGAAGGCATCACGTGCAATCGATTGACGGAAGTAGAAAGAGGGGCTAATGTCTCAAGCTGTATGAATATTTCTCGTACCGATCAACGCCGCGACGGTCTTATCCGCCTCATCCGCAGAGGAGAGCGCATTCGAGTCCAGGGCAACGCAGCCAGTCAACAATTCAGTCGCTGGAGATTGGCCATCTTTCTTTTGGGCGCAGTCATTTGCGTAGGCTTCTATCAGCATGCCTGGTTTCATAGCGGCAATATCACACTTTTCATCTTCTTGGCCATTTTTTTTACTACAACCTGGTTTCATCAAGGATTGAAATCTCGCCTAAAAAGGTTGGACGTATGGCTATTGATAAAAAAGGATTCTCTGTCACGACTACAACTGGATTGGTCAAATATGCTGGTGCAGACACATGCTCCACCCCCGCATCATCCTTACGCTTTAGACTTGGATCTCACGGGCTCTCATTCTCTTTTAGCCCTGCTCGATACGACTTTTTCTTCAAATGGGCACCATCTCCTGCAACACTGGCTCTTTGAGGCCAACCACCCTGAATGTCATGAAGTACCATGGCACACCCGTCAATCTTTCATTCAGGAACTCACACCACTTTCACGGCTCAGAGATCGCTGTCTCCTGGCCACCCGCCTGATTAGCCCTCATCCACTGGACGGCACACGGATTCTCTCGCTTTTGAAAGAACCCATTGCCATTCACAAACTCTCCTGGTTTATCATTGCCGCCTCCGGCCTTTGTGCCTTAACCCTAACCTTAGGATTACTCACATTGACCACAGGAATTTCAAATTTCTGGGTCCTCTCGTTGATCATCTATGTTGGGCTGTATTTCTCTCTATCCGGAGCCATCGCTCCCCTCTTCGGCCGAGTTCTGGCCCTGCACGTCGAACTGGAAAAACTTGTCACAGTTATTACGACACTTGAACGCTCCAAATTTTCTAAACAACCCACCATTCGTCAACAATGCCAGATACTTATCGAACAACACACACGGCCTACCGCCTGTCTCAAGCAGCTGAGCCGCATCTGCCAAGGTCTCAGCGTCAAAGCGCACCCACTCATCCACGCTGCTCTGAATGCCGCCGTTCCTTGGGATTTAGTCTATACAGGCAAATTACATCGCCTTCTCGCAAGCTTGCAAGATATTCTTCCCAAATGGCTGGAGACCATTGGGCAACTAGATGCCGCGAGTGCCTTAGCACGCTTCGCCTATCTCAATCCGGACTATCATTGGCCTCAATTGGAATTACCGGATAGACCTGGTCACCAGCCTGGCCTCACGGCTGAGCAGCTCGGGCATCCTCTTATTGCAAGATCCCAGCGCGTCCATAATGATCTGGACCTTCGAGGCGAAGGCCATATGGTCATTGTCACCGGATCAAACATGTCAGGAAAAAGTACGTTTCTTCGAACGGTTGGAATAAATGTTTGCCTGGCACAAGC
Source organism: Nitrospirales bacterium (assembly GCA_965223185.1). GTDB lineage: Bacteria > Nitrospirota > Nitrospiria > Nitrospirales > UBA8639 > Nitrospira_E. The sequence continues at coordinate 3,598,808 of OZ244988.1, forward strand.
GGGAGGTCCGGTCTGTGCTACAAGGTTTTCCTGGTCTTGGCTTCAAATCTATTGTTGTATTCGCGTCACCGATGCGTTGGATGAAGGGCTCTCGTATTTTTATGCCGAAGTCAAACGTCTCAAAATGATATTTGACGCCGTCCATGCTATCACTTCGCATCCTGTGCTATTTTTGATTGATGAAATTTATCGAGGAACGAACAACCGTGAACGGCTCGCCGGAAGTGAAGCGTTTGTCCGGGTCCTACAGGAAAGCCGTGGATTAGGCATGATATCCACCCACGACTTAGAACTCACCCGACTCGTGGACAACAATGGACAGATTCGCAATGCACATTTTCAGGAATCTGTTGAAGACGGGACTCTCTGTTTCGATTATCAACTCCGCCCCGGCCCATGTCCCACCACCAACGCTCTCCGCATTATGGCCCAAGAAGGGCTCCCGGTACCTGAAAGTAGGGAAACGTAGATCGTGAAAAGAAAAACGTATGAAACCGGGCGAGATAAAAAAACAAAAAAAGGATGGTTCTAGCTTCTATTTTGAAACTTTTAACATTTCACTTTTCACGTTTTCCTTTTTACGGAGAAACCAAGCCTCCACCCTGATCTTGATCGGTTTTCGATCCGGTGGAGGTCCCGCATTGCGCACAGAGGTATTCATAGAGATTTCCACTGGGCAGGACCAGAAGCAATTTTTCCCGAGCTGGAGTGGCTGTTTGACATTTGGGACAAAACAATAGTGAGGCACGAAGGGAATCAAATTGTTTGGGATCTTCCGGAGAAACAGGGCGGCGACGGGGTCGCATCCCATGTGAAGGGCGAGGACCACCAGGGAATGGGGGCATTGGCATAATTCTGATCTTAGCGAAGGCCCCTAATCCGGTCAAGAAATACTAAGGTTCGCCCCTATTGAAGATGAATATTATCGATATACAAGGTAAATTCTTCTGCAGGACTGCGAGCAAACAGCATCACCTCTTTAATCCCACTGAGATTCATTTCTCGACCAACCGGACCCATGCGGATCTCATGTAGGGGAATTTGTATCTGATTCAGGCCAGGAACAATGGTAAGAGTGTTCTTATAGCCATCTCCAGGTCGGCTTTTGTCATATCGGTCATTAATCCAAATGACAATCCGTTGTGGGGCAGACAATTCAGAAAAAATTTCCAAGTATAACTGAGAATAGCCATTCCAGTCTGGATAGAGCTCACGAATACGAATGCGAGGATATTTTTTTGTATGAAAGACAACCTGCCCGACAAGGTCGACCGATGATTTTCCCCATCCCAGCGGCGGCGGGACCCTCAACACTTCACTATCTAACGTATTCACAAACCTCATTTCCCAATCAGACGAAAATTGCAGAATCGATGGAAAACGATTGGATCTATCCCAATAGGCATAGGCCCATTCAAAAACAGGAATAAACATCAGGGTCATGACCAACGCAATCCCACAAGAAAGGGCCGTCCGTCGCGGATATATTTTCCATTTTTCCCACTTCGCTGACAGGGCATGATCTCTCGTGATCGACCACACCAATCCGCATATTCCCCCTACCACATCATGAAGCACATCGGATACTTGGGGTTCTCGCATGGGGATCAACAATTGAAAAACTTCGGTCACTACCGACAGGCCGATGATCCCAATAAAGGCCACCAGGTAATGCTGAAGAGGGGCCCATTGAAGTTTTCCCATCAATGCTCGTGACAGATTTAAGACCAGCAGGCCCACCACAAAAAACAACGGACCATGCCCACTATTTGCCACCGCTTTCCAGAAAAACGAATAGATAGGAACTGAAAAAAAGAGAAGACTCAGAGCACCCAAAATGAACAGGCCGAGGAAGATTGCCTGACGAGGATGATGAGCGGAACGAACAATTCCAACCACTAGGGAGTGAAGCCTTTATCCAAACCTTTCAACACAGTGGAGCACTAGGAATCATGGCCATATTATAGCCCAAGCAGGACTTCTCGTCTCTGAACGCAAAAAACAAATTGGCATGAAGCAAGGCACAAAATTAATGGAAGGAAATTCCCTTCAATTTATACCTCACGCTTCACCGTTTACAGGGTCTCCTGCCTACAAGGAAAATTGTCCTCTATGCTGGCTTTGATTACTTTGAGAGCCGGTGGGGGTGGGAAAAGCCACAAGGGAAAAGGGACATCGGCATTAATTTGATCTTGGGGAAGAGATCTGAATCGTTAAGAAGGTAGTATCTGAACCGTTTTCCTTTCGATATTGAATTTACTCCAAACGAAAATTATCGAAGTACAGCGTAAAGGGTTTTGGTGGTTGAACTGCAAATACTATGACGGCCTTCATGGCCGTCAGATCCATTTCTCGACCCTTCGGAGCACGGCGAATATCTTCAATTGGGATAGTAATATGATTCACTCCCGGGGTAATCTTGAAAGCTTTGTTGAACCGGTCTGAATGTTCATTATTGTGATGGGCATCATCAATTCGAATTACAATTGTTTGTGGAATTGGTAGCTCAGAAAACACTTCCACATGAAAAGACGGAAAGCCACGCCAATCGGGATAGGGTTCATCAATTCGGAATCCCGGATACGTTTTCGAATGAAACACCATTTGTCCAACTCGATCGTCAACCTCTTTTCCCCATCCTGCCGGAGGCGTCACCACTCTCAAATTCTCATCCGAGGCCGTGACAAATTTCATTTCCCATTCAGACGAAAATTGAAGGAGAGATGGGAAACGGGCGGTCCGATCCCAATACGCATAGCCCCATACCGCAACCGGGAATAGGGTGGCACCAAATATTCCTATGATACAGAGGCGAAGAATGAGGTTTCTCCAATATGTTTTTCTAGATATCCCTTTCGGTGTGACCACTGGATCATAGGTAAAGAACAAACCGAGACCACAGACGGCTCCGACCAAATCAGACATCACATCAGAGCCTTCTGGATAACGCGTTGCGCTAAATGATTGTAACCATTCGGTGCCCACGGCAAGCACACAGACTCCGACTAGCACAACGCCATACTGCCATTTAAGAGGCCACCGCAAGAAATTATCCTTCAACCGCAAGATATACAACAACACAAGGGCTACACCCGCAAACAAGGGCACATGAGCGAAATCAGAAAACGCTTTCAGGAAAAAAGTCCGTGAGGGCACCGGAAGATACAGGAAGGAAAGTAGTGCACTCAGTACGCAGAGAAGGCCCACGATCTGGGTGGAATGGTTGAGGGCGCGCACGTTCAGATTTTTCAACCTAGACTAAACTCATAATGGACAGAGCATCTGAGACATGAGCCCCCTCTCGCAAGAGAAAGGCTTGAGAAGTATGTGAGGAAATTCGATCCCCCGGAAGAATGATGCCCACAAGATTCAAAGGGTCAGCCGGAGAAAGACGAAGTTCCTGCGCGCCTGCCGTGGGGTCGCGGCGGACGGCACGAAGGGCTTCGACAGCCTCGGGTAGGGCAAATTGCTCGCCAGTAAAGCCATCTACAAATCGCCCACCCCGCATTTCACCTCGCCATTCCATTTTTCGATATTGCATAAGCAACTCCCGCCACGTCACAGGAAGTGATTCGCGTTTCACCACATCGCGAAATACGACTCCATACCGTCGAGCCAATTGTTTAGCCCATTGTTCATGCAAATGGCTGCGAGAAGACTGTTCTTCTTCTCCCTGATCTGCATAAGAGGCCAGCAGGGCCCACCGCCCGATGCTATGACGAGGACGTTGCGCCCGTGCACGACCCTCCGCCCGACGACGTCGCGGATCCAACATCGCCCGCAAGGGATCAAATCCGTCTGCAGTCACGAATCCTGCCGCCACTAGTTCCCAAAGGGCCAGTTCGACTTCCGCAGCTACATGTCTGGTCTGTTTTGTGAGGTCGGTAAAAAAACAGGCACCCCGCGTTTCTAAACAATCATACACCGCCTGCGCGACCCCACTAAGACTTAACCGAATGTCGAGCGGGTCTGAGGATTTATCAGGTCGGGCCAAGGCCACCATCCATGAGATTTCCTCACGGCGAACAAAACTCATGGGAGCCAAACTGGTGGGAGAAATGCGCCGAAACACGTCTCCCTCCATCACTGGCCGAAGATTCGGTTTCAGTTCTGGAAAGCTCAAACGTCCCCATACCACTTCTCCCCGCAAACAGAGGTTGTCTAGCCATTCAGGCTTATAATGCCCCATCCGGCATTTGAGTAGTGACGATTCCCACGCTGAAGCCGGTGCTTCATATCCAGCCATTTGGGTAAGGATTTCCCGAAGCCCAGCCTCACCATGCAATTGGGACCCTGGCGCGCAATGCTGCCATTGCACAAGAAAGCGCATGAAATCCGAAGCCGCAACGGGTTCTATTTCTCGACGTAAGGCGGTCACGGTTCGACGATGAATTCGAGCCAGAAGACTCCGATCGCACCATTCTTCATCAGAGGCAATAGCCCGGAAGCGTCCTCGAAGAACCTGGCCCTGTCCCTCTAACTGAAGTAACGCTTGTTGAACCTGGGAAGGCAGGATCCCTAATCGAACCGTGAGTTCCCCCACCGTGACTGGCCCCAGATGTGGCATCCAGCCCTGCACAACATAAAGAGCTGCGGTTTGGGCGGTTGCCGATATTTCAAGTTCATCAACAGCTTCATCACCCTGGCTTTGCTCAAGAGCTTCTCCATGAGCCAACAAGACCTGAATTTGAGAAAAATTTTCCGAGGTGGTCCATCCATCTACAGCTGTGCCATTCGAAGTTTCTTCTGGGTGAATGCGAAGTGCTACCGCTCGGCCTTGGCCCTCAAGCCGCATCAGTATCTCTCTCCAAACTTCTGCTTCCCCTGAAGGCAACCACCCTATGACCTGCAACACATCAAAAAGCTCATCTTCGTCCCTTACTCGTGGCCAAGCTTCCCCAAGAACTGTCTCAATCGCAGCCACATCTAAAGTGCCCATATTTCCATCAAAGGAGGCGGGCAAGCTTCGCCGGAGGTTAACGGCCCTGGCCCGTCGCTCTTCCAAAGGTGCATCATCCAAAAAGGCATAGGGATTGGCATTCAAAATCTCATGGGCAAAGGGGGACGGCACAGGAGTTTCGATGGCGCGGACTTCAATACTGTTGGATTCGATCTGTTCCAAGACCTGTCGAAGACCCTCGACATCCATGGCTTCGGTCAAACAATCACGCAAGGTTTCTTGCACAAGGAGATGTTCCGGCACAGGAATGTCTCCAACATGATTGTCTCCGCAGGCAGCCGCCATCGGAAACGCAGCTGCTAGTAAATCTTCCGCACGCATGCGTTGGAGATGCACCGGCACCCGTTTCCCATTTTGAAAACGTAACAGGGCCAGCGAACGACCCGCGTTCCAACGCCATCGGGTCACAAACAGTGGGGTGGCTAACGTCGCCTGAGTCAATACCTCGCGTACAGTTTGAGGTTGCAAAAATTGAAATATCGTTTTGAGCGGAAAACTATGTTGTTCCCCGAGCGAGAGAACAAGTCCATCATCCGTCGCCGCGGCCTGCAATTCAAAATCAAAATTCACACAAAACCGCTTGCGTAATGCCAGGCCCCAGGCACGATTGAGACGACCGCCAAACGGCGCATGCACCACCAACTGCATTCCTCCTGCCTCATCAAAAAAGCGTTCGGCAATCACACAAGTTTGCGTCGGGACAGCGCCTAAAATGTGCACTCCACCCGCCACATAGGTCAACAATTGATCGGCTCCTGCAGCATCAACCCCACATTCTTCTGAACACCACCGGCGAGCCTGTGATCCTCCCGGTGTTGCCCCCTTCTCTATTAATTGCTGGATCGCCGATCGGACTTCTGCTACAGCCTGAGAAAGTTCTAACGAACGAGAGGGCGCCTCTCCCCGCCAAAATGGAATATTCGGGGGCTGTCCATGCGCATCTTCTACCCGTACCTTCCCGGTTTCAATCCCTCGAATACGCCATGAGGTCGTGCCGAGTAACATAATATCCCCGGATAAACTTTCAATCGCGAAATCTTCATCAACCGAACCTACGACCGTGCCGTCAGGTTCGGCCACCACCGAATAGGTGGCAGTTTCTGGAATGGCTCCGCCTGAGGTTAAGGCTGCCAGACGCCCGCCTCGCCGAGGTCGAAGGCGGCCCACCCTCCGGTCATAACTGATATAAGCATAGAGACGCCGTCGCCCAGGCACAAATCCATCGGCAATCAAATCAATTAACGATTCAAACTCTTTCCAAGTGATGGTTCGATAGGAATACGCAGACCGACACAGATCAAACAATTCTCGAACATCCCATTCCTGCGCCGCTACTTCCGCAATCACCTGTTGCATTAAGATATCCAGCGGAGCAGAGGGGATCTGAATGGATTCTAATTGTCCTCCACGTATGGCTCGCACGACAGCAGCACATTCCACTAATTCATCTCGCGTTGTACAAAATACCCGCCCTTTTGGAAGCGAACCGACCCAGTGACCTGCCCGCCCAACGCGCTGCAAACAGGTGGCAATCCCCCTTGGAGAACCAATCTGGCACACAACATCGATAAACCCAATATCAATGCCTAATTCCAATGATGCGGTGGCCACCATGACCTTTATCTGGCCTATCTTTAATCGTTCCTCCGCCGCCAAACGCAATTTGCGTGACAAACTGCCATGATGGGTAGCCACTTGTTCTTCGCCCAACCGTTCACTCAAGTGATGCGCAATACGTTCGGCCAAACGTCGAGTATTGACGAAAACCAGAGTGGATCGATGGCTTTCCGCAATGGCCGCGATCCGGTCATAGACCTCAGACCACATGGCATTGGTCGCAATAGGCCCCAATTCATCTTTCGGCACCTCGACTTGGAGATCTAAGGCTCGGCAGTGACCGATATCTACGATATGACAATCTGACGAATCAAACAGCGTCGCTTGTTGGCACTTCTTGCGATAAGAAGATTCTCCGACAAGAAATTGAGCCACCTGCTCTAACGGCCGCTGCGTGGCGGACAACCCAATACGGACTAGCCGTCTTTGGGTCACGGCATCCAACCGCTCCAACGATAAGACCAAATGCGACCCCCGTTTATTGGGGGCCAACGCATGAATTTCATCCACAATCACCGTATGCACACCCGTCAAAAGAGCTCGACTCCGTTTGGCAGTAACCATCAAGAATAAGGTTTCAGGCGTTGTGACGAGAATATGCGGCGGGTTTTTGAGCAATCGTTGCCGTTGCGCGGATGAGGTGTCCCCAGTACGGACTTCTACCCGAATATTGGGGCTTAATAATCCAAAAGACAATGCAAGCTGGCTAATCTCGTCTAACGGTTGTTGCAAATTCTTGTGGATATCATGGCTGAGAGCACGAAGGGGTGACACATAGACCACCTGAATGCCATCAACTAATTCTCCATGAATAGCCTGATGCAATAACTGGTCGATGCATACCAAAAACGCGGAAAGAGTTTTCCCTGAACCGGTTGGGGCAGAAATCAGCGCATGCTTTCCAGACTGAATGGCTGGCCAACTCGCCAATTGCACGTCCGTTGGTTCCCCCAACGTCGTCGAGAACCATTCTTGAATCACCGGATGAAAGGATTGCAACGGCATAACATTGTTCCTCATTCACATCTGAGGAAAGTTCAAACAAAATTGTAGCAAGTCTTTATCGGAATGCCATCTGCCGGGTGATGGAACATTCTTCTAACTATTTCCATGCTTTTGAAATGGGAGAGTAAAGTCATAGGCAGCCGAAAATATTCATACAAGGATTACCGAAAAACAGAGATATACACATCATCGGCACGTTTTTTAATCCAGGGAAACCTGAACAGAGTGCGAATTTGACTGGAGTATTGACCGATATTCACTTCCTGCCACACTCCTTGCTTGAAAAATTCCCGATTCCCCCCATCACTTAAAAATCCTGCATACCGTTTGTCGGTAAAAAAACTTACAGCCCAACTATTCGTCCAAGAAGGTTGGCATTGCTGCACATATTCATTCACCCGATACAACAGAGTTTGCATGCCGGGGATATCGTCCATAGTAGATTCAGGAGTCAACAGAAACAGAACCTCGTGGCCTTCGGGAATCCTAATGAGACCGATCCCTTGGCTTAATTTCAGGCATAATGGAGAGTCCACTGAATACACAATCGGTGTCCCTGCGTCTCCCTTTGGAATCGTTATCACTTGTCGTGAGCCCGCCAGGCAAACAAATTTCAGTTCGTTCGGTGGACAGTGCCAACGCAACTGCACACCAAATTGAGCAATATCATCCAACAAGGTTGGTATCCGTGGATTCAGGACCATCGTATCTTGAATCGATTCGCCTGGAAGAATTTGGACTACTCGTGAGCCAAGATTCCAATCCTGATCACGCTGCTTCACCACACTCTCCTGTGCATCCATACGAAACACCGAGAACCACTTGGAATCATTTGGCGGATTCCAGGGTAAATCTCTCACGTTCACAGTAACCGTTTTTTTACTTACATTGGTTAAATGCACATGCAGCTCATACACTTGTTCCTGCGGCTTTTTCAAAAATACTTCCATTGCAAGCGACAACCGGGGTTGTTTTTCTGAATCTTCGGCATAGCTGGCAGAGGAAGAAAAAATCACGAGGACGGTCCACAAGCAACAGGGAAGTACACAAAGGGGATTCATAAAATATCCTTAGACAAATAGGATAACGGCTGTTCCTTTGGAATTTCTGCTCCTTCAAAAAATTTCTAGAAAGATAGTGCTATTTCAGCCAAATGGTCAAATCAAGTGGCAAGAAAAAGAGATATAAGGGGATGGTCTGAAACAGCTAAAAAAGAATCAGACCAATTTGAACCTACTGTGAGATCTGACAAGACAGGTCAAGATGGAAATGATAGAAGTCAAAATTTTTTCTGGCCAATTGACCAAAAGAAAAAGTTAGTTAAGACACAAATTTTCTACGAAACCGAAAAAATCTTAACATTTCAATCTCCTACTACCCTCACCTTCAACGCCGCTGGACCGATTAAGGATTTCCCCCTCCGACCGATAAGGCCAAGGTCATGCCTCTAAACAAATTCTCACAAAATTTTCTTAATTACTAGACTCTCAAATTTTCCCTTCGTCAAGGGAGCCCATTGGGCATCTGGAACTAATTGGATTTCTTACTTCTTGAAGAAAAGCCAAAGGTTGGAGAAGAATCCAAGCCAAGTAACATTAACTTAATCTTTAGGAGGAGTTACTTATGAGATCGACAACATTATTTGCAGCCTGCGTTGTTTTTTGTTTAGGAAGCGTGACAAGTCAGGCGACTGCTCAAGAGATTTGCCGAACGGCCGGTTTTTGGGGAACCCATGCTGGTGAAGAAAAACCAAATAGCACCAATATCACAGAAGATGTGATTCGAGCTTGGTTGTCAGTAGATATTCCTGACGCGAACATGATTCCGGAGAAGTGTGTGGACAATTTTGATGGTACGGTCAGTTGTGACTTTGAGCCAACCGGTCAAGCTGGAAGCCCCAAAGCCTGTCGAGAGGCAAAAAAGAACGATATTACCCTATTGAGTGTATCGCCTGGATTTCCCCAAGGATTTGAAGGATTACAAATTTGTGGAAAAACCGTTTCAGTTGATGATCATGGAAGCGATATTCCGCCCGTCGTGGAAGCCATTTGCGTGTCACCAAGTGGAGATTCGAAACTTCAACTTGGCCGACAACTAACCGCCACTGCTCTCAATTGTATATTGAGCGGAGGGGGACCTGATTGTTCGGGAACCTCGATGGAAACCGTCTTTTCCACCTGCAATACCACTTGCTCAGACTCGGTGGAAGGTGATCAAGTGAACAGCTGCATCGAAAAATTGGATTGTTTTAACAACGGCGGCATGTGGAATGAAGATGATCCTCAGGCCATGTATTGTGAGATGAACGTTGCCCAATCCTGCCATGATCAGCCATTGATGGGAACGGTTATGACGGATTCTGATGATGGTCCTGGAGATGAGGACTTATAAAATGAAAAAATTTAGTCAATTTTCACTGAAGGTCCCTGTTCTTCTTAGAACAGGGACCTTCAGTGCTTTCAACTTGTAACAAAGGATCGAGTAATGCGAATGATGTGGTTAATTATACTGACTCTGATTGGTAGCCTGATGAGTCAAATAGGGTCAGCTTACGAACTGGGAGAGACCAAGAGCCTCCATCAAGAAATAGCGAAGCTTAAAGAACAGCAGAAGGTTTTGCATGCAGAACTGCAGGGGATAAAGACTCTTTTACGTGAAAGAGGAATTCGGGAGACTCCTCCTATAGAAAACCTTCAGCTAGGAATCAGCGAGCAGCCATTTAAAGGAAGCCCCAATGCAGCGTTAACTTTGATCGAATTTACCGATTATCAATGCCCATTTTGTCGAAAATATGCTAAGCAGACCTTACCCGATTTGGAAAAAGATTATATTGAAACGGGGAAAATCCAATATATAGTGCGAGATTTCCCTTTACAATCACTCCACAAAGAGGCCTTCCAAGCTGCCGTGGCAGCGGATTGTGCTGCGGAGCAGGGGCAGTATTGGGAAATGCATGATCGATTACTGAGCAGTAGTTCCTCACCTTATCGGGATTGGGAACAGCATGCCGAAGCCATTGGCTTAAATACTCGTCAATTCCAAAATTGTTTAACAAGCATTAAACCAGGACAAGGCGTTCAGAAAGACCTTGTTGAAGGACGTAAGGCCGGCGTGCAAGGGACTCCAACCTTTTTCTTAGGAGTTGCTGACCAGAATAATCAAAACATCCAAGTTCTGAAAGTCATGCGGGGCGCCCAATCCTATTCTCAAATGAAACGGTCACTAGATCAGTTTCTTGTGGAGAAAAAGTAGACCATACATAAACAAATGCCTTGCAAGAGCTACAAAATTCTTTAATGCTACGACACAACAGTTGGGAATTTTCTCAGGATCATTTGGGACAGAATCCACATTTTCATAGTTAATTTCTCTTTAAGACAGAAGAGAATCGATCGATCGATCGATCGATCGATCCAACCATCCTTCTCCTCTTGCTTCTTTTGTAGAACTATCCTGCCTGACCGGCGACTGATTTACTATCACAGCTATAGGGCTTTTGCCTTAGAGACGACTCCCTCTTTGATTTGATAGGTTGCCTGCCCCATGGAAATTGGTATCGTTGGCCTTCCTAATGTTGGCAAATCAACCATCTTCAATGCTCTCACCTCCGGAGGCGCAACCGCCTCGAATTATCCTTTTACGACAATTGAACCGAATGTTGGAATGGTGGCCGTACCCGATGCCCGCCTGGCTCGCCTAACGGAACTTTTTCAACCTAAGAAAACGATCCCGGCGTCGTGCCGGTTTGTGGATATCGCTGGACTGGTGAAAGGGGCCGCTCAAGGAGAAGGTCTGGGCAACAAATTTTTGGCCAACATTCGTGAAGTTGATGCTATCTTGCATATGGTCCGGCTTTTTGAAGATGCCGATGTGGTCCACACCATGGGCAGCGTCAACCCACAGAGAGATATTGAAGTCATAGAAATGGAATTAATGCTCGCCGACCTGGAAAGCCTCACTCGACAATTTGATAAGGTTTCTGGAAAAGCGAAATCCGGCGATAAGGCCTCTAAAGACACCCTGACCATTCTCGATACACTCAAGTCAGGATTGGAAGAAGGAAAACCTGCTCGTAGTTTGGGGCTGGATCCATCTCTGTTAAAAGACTACTTTTTATTAACTGCCAAGCCAATTTTTTACGTGGGGAACACGGATGAGAACCCTGACGAAGGTGTTCTTGCTGACTTTCAGGCCTTTACAAAAGCTCGGGGCTCGGAATCAGTGGTCATCTGCGGAAAATTGGAAAGTGAAATTGCAGAATTGACCGGTGAGGACCGAGAGTTATTTATGAAAGATTTAGGCATCGAGCAAAGCGGCTTGGAAAAGGTAATTGTGCGTGCTTATGCCACGCTGGGGCTCTGCTCCTATTTTACCTGTGGCCCGCAGGAAGTGCGCGCGTGGACGATCCCTATTGGCGCGAAAGCCCCTCAAGCCGCCGGGGTCATCCATAGCGATTTTGAAAAAGGATTTATCAAAGCCGATATCTACAGCTACCCTGAAATCGACCAACACCGAACAGAAGCCATGCTACGTGAAAAGGGCCTTATCCGCTCTGAGGGTAAAGAATATATCGTCAAGGACGGCGATGTCTGTCATTTCAAATTTAACGTCTAAGTCTCCACGCTATCCTGGTCCACTTTTCCCTTTGCCAATCAGCGGTCGCGGATCCATTCGAATATCACCATATCCCCTTTGAAGTATTGAAGGCTCATCACATCCTGCTTTTTCACCATTCCCCGATCAATAAATTTCATGGGGAGACGCAGATTAGCACTAAAATTGGCACAACTCCGACTTCCCTTGGTCATGGTGGTTAGTGGATGGATTCCAGGAATACCATGTGTAATAGCCTTTGGTTGTTCAGTATAGTTTTCAAGACAAATTCTCACCAAATCAGACTGCGGGGCCTTCTTCGATACCTTTTGCTGTCTGAGGAAACCGCTACCATAATCGATCTTCTGAAGAATCGTTTTTTGAGCAAGCTTCAACCTCGGTTTCAGGATCGCTGTTTTGGGACCGAGGTTCGATCCAGTCGGACGCCCATCACATTCAACGGTAGGATCGTCTTCGACGGCCGTTCCAGCCTTGATCACACCGCCAAAATCGACGCCGATGCCAAATCCTGGGGTGATCGTGAACCCTTGAAAAACAGGCGGTTTGCTGTAATTGAACCAGAGGCCGATCCCGAGTGAAGGCCCTCCCTTGCTAATCTTCTTTGCAAGGGCCAAGGCGATATCATCTACCCCAAATTCCACGCCCCAAGAGTCCCCGCCGATTTTATTGTTCTGACAAACCCAAAACCCCACATCTACGCCTCCCCCTGCAGCCACGCCTAGGCTAAGGCTATAGTCACCAGTCGCATAGGCATAGGCAGGTCGCTCCCCTTTTAAATCTATTGAGGCTCCTGCGCCACCCGAGGCACCAATAAAGACCTTCACTCCTCCCGATGCTCCGACCGTCAGTGTCCGCAACAGATGGCCATCCGGCATCTGCGTCTCGCCGACCCCTGAGGGATTCACCACGCGTGCCACCGCCGTCTTGTCTTGAGAATTTAAACTATTTCGAACTTGAGGATTTTCGGAGACATTGGTTGCGAAGCCGGCCTTTGAGAGGACAAACTCACCAATCTGCTGAAGTTTTTCCCCTGCAATCCGGTGGCGCTCCGCATCCTCGTTCGGCACGCATTTCCCTTTAAGGAAATCTTCGACCAAACCGCTATCGCAAGAGGGAATGCGCTCCACAACCGTGCACGGACGACCATATTTTTTCCCGCAGGGAACGGCGACGCATATGCCTTTGGAAAAATCTTCCTTGAGGTTGTCGTCGCAAGACGGAATCCGTTCCAAAACGGTACAGGGTTTTTGATTCTGTTTGCCACAATTGTACTGATTGCCCAGATCAGCGAGAGATGTGCACAGATTAGTCGAAAAATGCTCCACCAGCCCCTCGTTACAAGATGGGATCCGCTCCACAATCGTGCAAGGACGTTGATTCGCGTTGCCACAATCCTTGCCCGGAACTGCCTTTGCGACACACAGCCCTTTCTTGAAATCTTCCACAAGATTCGCATTACAGGAAGGGATGCGTTCCCAGACCTTACAGGGGCGTTGGTTTTTTTTACCGCAATCCCGACCTGGGACAGTCTTGGAAAGACACCGGCCTTTTTTGAAGTCCTCGTAAAGGCCTTTGTTGCAGGATGGGATTCGTTCCCAAATCTTGCATGGACGCTGGTTTTTTGCGCCACAACTTGCCGCCTCGGCAATCATTGATGACCCGAACACTCCAATTATCGTGTTGAAAGCCAATACGATGGCGAATCCAAGCATCAGTTCACTCCTCTTTCTTTGCCTCAACACAACGGCACCAGATGTTGATGCACGCAGACCGCAGACATTAATTGAGGAGGATGTGGATTTAGTAGGCATGGGGTTCTCCTTATGTCTCCGATATGGATCTCTTCTATCGATGAGCCAATGAATAAAAAGGATTTATTCAACGCCTTCCTCAGTTGGTCGCTTTCCGAGGTCTCATGGTTCAATTAAATTCCCCTAAAAAGCTGTAAAAAAACTCTTCTTCCTCCTTGCCTGCTATAGAGGCTTTTCGCAATCAACAAAAATTTATCGTGTACCCATTGAATTTCAACATCGTCAGAAAGCATACAGAAATGAATTCCTCAATGTCTTTGATTTTTTTAATATAAATGTTGGGAATTCCCCTGAATTACCCCTCCCTATTTTGTTACTATTTCGCTAGATTAGATCTCTTGTCTGTAGGAGACCCATGGCAGCCCGAGTAGTGATTACAGGAATGGGGATCGTATCTCCCATAGGAATTGGAGTCACCCAGTTTTGGCAGGCTGCTCTTCGTGGGACATCTGGTATATCAGCCATCGAATCATTCAAAGATCTCCCTCTAGACGGATACCGCTCGCGTATTGCCGCACAGATCCCTTTATTCCAACCCCCTGGCCCAGATGAAGATAAATTTTCTTCACGCGTTGATCGGTACGCGCAAATGGCCTTAATGGCTTCCAGAGAGGCTATTCAGGACAGTGGGCTCTGCTTGGAACGAGAACAAGCCGAACGCATCGGGGTCATGGCCGGGGTGGGAATGGGTGGCATGATGATGGGGGAACGGGAATTGACCAATTTATATGATTTTCACAAACCTCATCGCGTCCATCCCAATTTTATTCCAACCATTACTCTGAACTCCGCTTCCGGAATTATCGCCCTGGCCACGGGGGCTAAAGGCCCCAATTTGACTCTTTCAACCGCCTGTTCCTCCAGTATCCATGCCATCGGACACGCTCGGCAGTGCATTCGGCAGGGACAAGCTGATATGATGGTGGCGGTCGGAGCTGACGCCAGCATCACTCCTTTGGTCTTTGCTGGATTTTGTTCATTACGAGCTCTTTCCACCAAGTATCAGGACCAACCCTCTCAGGCTTCCCGACCATTTGATCGAGGGCGTGACGGTTTTGTCATGGGTGAAGGTGCAGGAGCCTTAATTTTGGAATCTCTCCAACATGCACTACGTCGAAAAGCCCGCATTTATGCAGAAGTGGCGGGCTATGCGGCTACTAGTGAAGCCTATCATATGGTGATTCCACGGGAAGACGGCTCGGATATGGCACGGACTATGACCATGGCCCTGAAGGACGCCAAAATCGCTCCAACACATATAGATTATGTCAACGCACATGCTACATCGACCGTGGTAGGAGATGAAGTAGAAGTGAAAGGTCTTCGCACTGTCTTTGGAAAGCGCGTTCAAAAGATTTTAGTGAACGCGACAAAATCCTTAATTGGGCACACATTGGGCGCATCCGGAGCCATTGCAACTATTGCCTCTACATTATCCCTGAATAAAAACGTGATTCATCCAACTCTTAATTACATCGACCCCGATCCTAACTGCGCCTTACCCGGAATTTCCCCTCATTCCCAGAAAAAATCGATTCGGGCGGCGTTGGTGAATGCCTTCGGGTTCGGCAGTAACAATGCGGTCCTGGTACTCAGGAAATATTGATACATAATGTCGCTATCATCTTCCAATGGACTGAGCCAACGAGTCTACGCTACCTTAGGTGACTACCTTCGACGCGACCCTTTGGGTTTACACCCTGAAGATTCTCTACGCGATGATCTCGGATTGGATTCTCTTCAGACGATTGAATTAGTCTATCAAGTGGAATCGGCCTTCGACATTCAAATACCTGACGAAGACTTTGGCCGCTTGCGAACAATTGGGGACGTCGTGACCTATCTTGATGAACGGACAGGGACGCCCCATAATCATGTCCAACCAATCAAGATTGCCGTAAAGGCTAAAAAATCAAATTCTCATTCATCCAAAGCCGCAAAATCCCAGCACCGTGAAAAATCTTCACTTCAATGAATAGTTCTTATTCATCACACACGATTCCCATTCCTCTTACTGAACTCGCCCAGTGCATTAATGCCACCCTGCATGGTTCAACTGACGTTTTAATTTCTGGATTATCGCATTTAGAGGGCGCAACCTGTGGAGATCTTTCTTTTGTATTAAAACCCAAATTTCATGAGACGGCAAAAAAATCCCAAGCTGCCGCCTTTCTCACGGCTCAACTTCTTCCAGATGACCCACGCCCTCAGCTTCTTTGTCCTAATCCCATGCTGGCTATCGTGACGCTAGCTCAAAAATATTTTTCTCCTCCGCTACCTCTGCGAGGGATTCATCCTACCGCGGTTACTGGACACGAGGTGCGAATAGGCCCGGAAGTATCAATCGGACCGTTGGTGACCGTGGGTGACCGAGCTCAGATTGGTTCGGGCGTGACTATCTATGCAGGGGTCTACATTGGGGAGGATTCGGTCATTGGAGACAATTGCATTCTGTATCCACACGTTTCATTATTGGCTAACTGCAAATTAGGCCATCGCGTTATTCTTCATAGCGGAACCGTCATCGGAAGCGATGGATTTGGCTACGCTCAACATGAAGGGCGTCATCAAAAGATTCCTCAATTGGGCAATGTGGTAATTGAAGATGACGTAGAATTAGGCGCGAACGTCACAGTGGATCGAGCCACATTTGGCAGTACCCTTATCAAGGCGGGAACCAAAATTGACAATCAAGTACAGATTGCCCATAACGTGGCGGTTGGGGAACATTGCATTATTGTGGCACAGGTGGGGATTGCGGGCAGTACACGGCTGGGGCATCACGTGATGATCGGAGGCCAAGCCGGTCTTGTCGACCATCTCATCATTGGGGATCAGGTCAAAATAGCTTCAGGGGCCGGAGTCACTAATCATGTGGAATCCAATTCCACGGTCGGGGGACGGCCGGCCGTCGCACACAACACGTGGCGAAAAGCTCAAGTCCTGCAATATCATTTGCCAGACATGCGAAATGACTTACGAGCCTTGAGGAAAGAAGTAGAGGCACTGAAACAACAGCTCAACCCTCCTTCTTAGGACTCCATTGCTGCCTGCTCTTATTGTATTAAAAATCAAACTAACGGAGTGTCATTGATGGCTTATTTTTTGACAGGAGGCAAGACTAGCCCTTTCCAAAAGAACATTTTAGCCCAAAAATAACCTGCCCAAGGTAACGCAAAAGCCGCAACCGGATGTAAAAATCCGGTCCAGACGCAGATTCCTGCCAGCGTCACTAACAAGACAAACCCTAACAGATACCATAGGAAAACCAATCCACGGCCTCGATGCTCAATGGTCGTTTCCGCGACGGTTTTTTTCGCTTTCCGGACAGACCGTTGGGTGAAGGCTTTCATTCGATTGGCAAAATATCCGGGAAATTCTCGAAGCAGATATTGTTGATATTTGGTTTGCGCCAACCCCATTAACACACCAGCAATCAATAAGGCAGAACTATATGTAAAGGTTTCCCACCCATACTGGCCTTGAAATAATTGATAGCCTAGCGCCACCACTCCTATGACAATCGCTATGAGACCCAAAAGACTGGCTGGGAAAAGGATATAGGTACGGACAAACTCCTGGGCTTTCTCCGTTTCATCTTCCTGTCGTCTCGCTGTAATAACTTTAGGCATGATTCGAATTCATAGATCCATCACTGAGAGTGAGACAGATCTTTCCCATTGGGTTCTTCAGATCCATCAGAATCATGGCTCTCATCATCGGGAATACGATACCGTTCTCCAAACCATCCTTGCAAATCAACAAGACGACAACGCTCGGAACAGAAGGGCCGAAAGGGATTCCCCTCCCAGGACACATTCTTATGACAAGTTGGGCATAAATGGGCCTGCTTCTCCATAATCAGGCGGCATGATTGTTATAAGGGTTACACATGAAACTGCGCTTCATACAATCCCGCATATAGCCCACCTTTGGCCAACAACGATAGATGGTCCCCTTCTTCGATAATGGTTCCTGAATCCAACACTACAATACGATCGACCGTTTGCAGCGTCGACAATCGATGCGCAATAATAAACGTGGTGCGTCCACGCATTAATTCGTCCATGGCCATGCGAATCTCTACTTCCGTTTCCGTATCGATGTTCGACGTCGCTTCATCCATAACCACAATGGGCGGATTTTTCAATAACACCCGAGCAATGGCTATCCGTTGCTTTTGACCGACAGAGAGTTTCACTCCCCGCTCCCCAATCCACGTGTCATATTTTTCCGGAAGAGCAAGAATAAACTCATGGGCTTGTGCGGCTTTCGCAACCGCTTCAATCTGCTCATGCGAAGCTGAAATATCGCCATAAGCTAAATTGTCACGGACAGTTCCATTGAACAAGAAGGGTTCCTGCTGAACAAATCCAATTTGTTCCCGTAAGGTGAATAATGAAAGATCTCGGATATCATGGCCATCTATTTCAATCGCCCCCGCTCCCACATCATAAAAACGGAATAGGAGCTTCATCAGGGTACTTTTTCCTACACCACTAGGTCCGACGAGGGCGACATGTTCTCCAGGCTCGACTTTGAGGGTTACCTCCGTAAAAACCGATTTATTGGGACGATAGGCAAAGCCCACATCTTTCCATTCGACTTTTCCCACGAAACGGGAGTTTTTTGGCTGCACAACGCCTCGATCTGGAACTACAGGCTGAGAGTCCAAGACATCGAACACACGTTCCCCAGCGGCCAACGCATGCTGGAGAAGATGATTGACCGAATGGATTTGATTCACTGGTGTGTAAAATAAGACAAGATACGAGAGAAACATCACCAATTCTCCAGTAGTCAGGCGTCCCGCCATGACCTCCCTGGAGCCGAACCAGACAATTAAAATCGTTCCTAAGCTTCCGATAAAAATCATACTCGGAGAATACACTGACCAGAGATACATGGCCTTTAAATTTGCTTGCCCATATTGCTGAGACATGCCTTGAAAGCGCGATTGTTCATATGCCTGCCGGTTAAATCCCATTGTTTCTCGTATACCTGATAAGGCGTCTTGCAAGTATCCATTGAGTTCAGCGGCCTGTTGACGAATATCATGGTAGTAACGATGAACACGACGGGTAAAATATACCCCGCCGACAATCAAAATTGGGACCGGCAGAAGAACCAAAAGAGCCAATTTCCAATTTAGGACAAATAATATCGTAACGATTCCCACCAACGTGAGGGTGGCTGTGAGCATGCCTTCAAATCCATCAATAAATATGCGTTGCACATGTTCCGTATCATTCACGACTCGAGACATGATTTCGCCTGTCGATCGATTTTCGAAATAGTTCAACGATAAACGCTGCAATGCACCAAACACTTCCTGCCGAAGCCGATGCACCACTCGCTGCTCAAGCATGTTATTAAACCGAATGCGCAGCGAATTGCAAAGATTTTTCAACCCATAAGCGAGAAATAGACCCAACAGTACCCATGACAACACATTGACATTTTGCGACGGGAGCACTTCATCAATCACGACCTTGATAAGCCATGGGGGAACAAGTTCTAGGCCGGTGGTTAATGCCGCGAAGAAAAACGTCAAACACACCAAGCCTCGATAAGGTGAAAGATAGGTTAAGACTCTGAGTAATGATCTCACGGTTGATTCACAACATTAGGATTTGGACAGAGCGATAATTCTCCAAGAAAGCTGAATGGTCCTGCCACCACTTGGGATGTGAACAAGGAGGAACAATGGATGGAGGGTTCGAAGGCCGAATAACTAAATCACCGGTGAAGAGGCTTCTTTCCAGTAGGCGTCAAACTCTTCCAGCTGAGTTAGCGTGGACATGTCGGTCATCCGATCAATAAACAGCTTTCCGAGAAGATGATCCATTTCATGTTGGATACAAACAGCAAAAAGTCCATTGGCTTCAATATCTTGGAGGACTCCCTGACGATCATAGGCTTGCACCCTCACCATCGAGGGCCTGGTCACTTTCCCTCGCATGTTGTCAATGCTCAAACAACCTTCCCACATATCTGTTTGCGTGGGACCATAAAACACAATCTTCGGATTAATGAGGACGGTTTTCGGAATGCCATCCTTTCCTTCACATTCCATAACCACGACTTGCTCGGATTGCGAGACTTGTGGAGCGGCCAACCCAATACCGTCAAAATGTACCATGGTTTCAAACATATCATCCAGGAATTCCTGGAAACGCCGGCTTCCTATGGTTGCGGGGTCGACGGGATTCGACATTCGGCGCAGAATAGGATTCCCAACTTTAGCAATCGGTAGCACGGCCATACCAGTTTACTCCTTCTTTCTTAACATTTATCTCCGGAACAATAGGTTTTCGCAATAAACCTTCAAATCGTTCCTCGATGTTGGTTAGCTGATTCTTACATTGAGGGCGGTTTTTGTGGCGTCTCTTTGGACGGTGCATTTTCAAATCGGCCTTTATTCTCCTCCCACCAGGTCCACCATTCTTTTGCCCATTCTTCTCGTTTTTCGGGAGTGGAGGTTTCCCAATTATGGATAGGCCCACTAAATCGGGTCAGAATCCAAAACGAATCTCTGGCTGTAATGGACACATATTGTTCCGGATCGGGTATCGCACTTATGATAAGGGGAAGCACTTCCTTTCGATGAACATATCGGGCCTCAAACACGGCCGTATTGCGAATGGTCGAATTGGGATCTTTGACCATACCTTCAATGGCTGGAATAACTTGATTGGGATCCAACCGTGTGGCCACCCGCAATGCATGCGAACGAACTTTGATTTCTTCCTCGGAATCTAATGCTACCTCAATTAACGCTGGCACGGCAGAGGGATCTTTTATCATTGAGAGCGTTTCCGCTGCATTAAATCGGATTCTCGACCCTTGCATTTTCAGCGCTTTTATTAAATGGGGAACAGAATGTTGACCGAAATGCACAAATTCGCCGATTGCCCATAGCTCCTGCTTCCCGGATAAAAGTGGAAGAAGGGACTCCAGCCGCTTCTGTTCTTGCTCATTGAGTTGTTCTGGTGCGGGTGTGGCATCTTGCCCGGGAGTATATTCTGGTTGCGGTGGGGGCTCATAAGGAAGTTGAATCCGGTAGAGGGAAGACGAATTGTCAGTCGAACCGGCAGACCCAATCCCGGGAAAAATAATCAGAATCAGACACAAAATGAATTGGGTTGGCGGTATGGCATACCAAATCATGAAACGCCCTTTCGTCATTCACCATTCAAATAAAGTTGGAATTGATTAAGTCTAGTGGCAGGCACCTAAAACGGTCAAGCCAACCTTCACGGCGGAGTGAATGAAGACTAGATGCTAATATTTCACTAATAGACCTTGAGCTCGGTCCAAGCTCGATCATAGTCCCGAATAGCCTCCTGCACATCTTCCATCCATTCCATACGAGAAAGCACCTCATCGGGAGGGTACACTGCACTATTATCCCTGATTTCCGATGGCAATTGCTTCCGAACATGTCGATTGGCTGAGGCAAATAACAGGCGCTTGGAGGTCTGGAGAGCGACCTGCTCTGATAATAAATAATTGATAAAATCCATGGCCAACATTTTGTTAGGTGAACTAACCAACACAGCTAAACAATCGGTCCAAATGGTCCCACCTTCCTCAGGAATTACATACCGGATTCTGGAATCTTCCCGCATGGCCCGGGCAACCGGCCCGCCCCACGCATGAGCCAATACCACATCTCCCGATACTAGCAGTTGATCAAATTGCTCACTGGTGTATGCTTTCACCAACGGTTTTTGAACCAGAAGTCGCTCTTTGGCTTGTTGAATGATTCGAGGATCTCGAGTATTCAACGAATGGCCCAATGCTCGAAGGGCTAATCCAAAGACTTCTCGTTGGTCATTCAACATGCTAATCCGACCGGCATACTGCCGATCCCACAATACATTCCAACTGGTAGGTGCTTCGACAATAATGTTGGTGTTGTAACCAATGCCCACAGTGCCCCATAAGTAAGGAACGGCAAACTGCTGGGTAGGGTCAAATGGCAGTTGGGTCAAATGGGTTTCTAGATCCTGAACATGAGGAATCCTTGATAAATCCAATTCTGCCAATAGCCCTAGTTTCCCCATGATGCCAGCCATAAAATCTGATGGCACCACCACGTCATATCCCGTCATTCCAGTTTGAACTTTGGCTAATAATTCTTCGTTACTACTAAAGGTATCCACCACCACACGCACCCCATGACTGGCTTCAAAACCTGCCATAATGTCCGGATCAACATAGTCTGACCACGTAAAGTAATGGAGTGTAGCCGGATTTGCATTTTCTCGAATGGAAGACGACGACGGATCGGAACAACCCCCCAGCAGAGCCCCCATAACGAATGGCAAGATATAAAAGAACAGCTTCATGATTGGCCTAAACCGATGGGTTCTTTTTTTATAAAGAAGGCGCTTTTTGCTGAAAGATCCAAGACAATCCCACGCAAGCCATGGAGACCGCAACCATAATGGCAGATAACGCATTCACCTCAGGAGTAATACCCGTTTTGATCATGGAAAACACTTTGAGCGGCAAGGTCGTGGCTCCCGGCCCAGCGACAAAAAATGTCACCACAAAATCATCCAATGAAACTGTAAAACTGAGAAGTGCTGCGCCAATAATTGCTGGCCGCAACATGGGCAGGGTAATCTGCGTCAGGACCTTGCCAGAAGTGGCTCCTAAGTCCCGTGCGGCCTCTTCCCACATCGGATCCAATTTACGTAACCGTGCTCGAAGAATCACGACAGTCAGTGGCACATTAAAAACCATATGGCCAATGATAATCGAACCAAAACCCAAAGGGACGTGTAACAAAACGAAAACCATCAACAAGGCCACACCCAGTAGAATTTCTGGAATCACTAGCGGAAGGAGCAGGAGAGTCTGCATAAGTGTGGCAGGACGGTTGCGCCATTTTTCTATGGTTAGAGCCGCACCAAGACCTAACAGGAGAGAACACATCGTCGAGATCACAGCAATGATCAGACTATTGACCGTCGCATCAAGAATTGATGGATCAGCCAGTAATCTCTCGTACCATTGGAACGAAAACCCTTTCCAGGCCACTCCCATAGGCGACAGGTTGAAGGAAAGCCCAATCAAAATGATGACCGGCACATAGAGAAAGACTATTGCCATGAAGCCGGCCAAGACAATCGGTTTTGGCAATGGTCTCATAGCATTTCCTTATTGAGGGTCATTCGATTAACAAGGAACCACAGCATGAGGGCGGTCCCCATCAAACCAAATGACAACGCTGCGCCAAATGGCCAATCTCGGGACATCAGAAATTCTTGCTGTATAAGGGTACCAATCATCATTTTTTGTCCACCCCCCAAAATATAGGGTGTAATAAAGGCTCCAAGGGAAGGGATAAAGACCAACACCCCACCAGCGACAAATCCTGGTTTGCTTAGAGGAACAATCACATGGCGAAACATAGCACTCACGGAGGCATAGAGATCGAACGCAGCCTCTTCTAATTGAGGCGAGATTCGTTCGATCGCCACGATAAGGGGCAGCACCATAAATGGAAGATATCCGTAGACTAATCCAATAAGCACGGCCATGTCGGTAAACAGTATTGAAAGAGGTTCCGTTTGCATACCTAACTGAAATAAAACTGCGTTTATCAAGCCATCAGCGCGTAGAATTAAAATCCAGGCATAGGTTCGTACTAAAAAGTTGGTCCAAAATGGAATCATCACCAAGGTGAGAAGGATCATTTGCCAGCGAGTGGACGCTCGAGCCACCATGTAGGCTAAGGGAAATCCAATGACCGCACACATCACTGTCGTCACACTGGCAAAAACCAAAGATCGAAGAAAAATGACTCCAATCAAAGGATTTGCTAATCGTCGATAATTGTCCAAGGTTGCAATCCATTCAACCCCTCCATAGAGACCACGACTCGCGAAGCTCACTCCCAACACGACGATCAATGGGAAAACGAAGAAACCCAATAAAAACAGGAAAGCTGCCCAAAAGCAGAACGTCAGAGAAAATGGTTGGGAATGCGAAGAGAAACGACCCACAAAAATGACAGATTGAGAAAATTAGCGAGAAAGTGCAAAACTTTTTTCAGCGTACCACTGCACATACACATTTTGACCGATCGCCACTGATGTTCTCCCAGTATCAGCAATCGGCACACGTGCCGTCCATAGGGCATTGTTCTGCAGACGAAGTTTATAGAGCACTTCGTGGCCCTGAAACACAACATGCTCAACTACAGCAGGAAGAATATTTTCGTATCCATTGTTGGACCGAACCACTGAAATGTGTATATTCTCTGGTCGTACAACGACCATAGCTGGCCCAGGTTCAAGACCCTCTGAACAGCGGGCTGTTAACTTTGGGAAAGATTTCTGCTCAACCCAACACACCCCATTGGATGAGTGAGTCATTTTTCCCGTGAATGTATTCGAAAGCCCTACAAACTGGGCCACAGTCGATGAAGTGGGGTGTTCATAAATTTCTTGAGGAGTTCCCACTTGTAGGAGCCTTCCTTGATGCATAACGGCGATGCGGTCTGACAGCATGAGGGCTTCATCCTGCTGGTGAGTCACGCACACAAATGTGGCCTTCACTTCCTGTTGGACCCGTTTAAGTTCTGTTTGCATATCTTGGCGTAATTGCTGATCCAAAGCTGCCATCGGCTCATCCAAGAGCAGGACCACGGGGCGATTCACCAAGGCTCTGGCCAATGCCACCCGTTGCTGTTCCCCTCCGGAAAGTTGCGCGGGAAACCGTTGCATTTTTCCTTCTAATCGGACCAAAGCAGATATGTATTCCACGGCCAATTGAATATCCCTTGTCGTATGGCGCTGCATTTTTAAACCAAAAGCGATATTGTCAAACACCGTCATGTGGGGAAACAAGGCATAATGCTGAAACACCATGTTCACTGGTCGAAGTTCAGGAGGATCGGCATTTACGACACGCTGCTGGATAGTAATCTCTCCAGCGTCTGGGAAATCCAACCCCGCAATTAAACGTAAAAGAGTCGATTTGCCAGACCCGCTGGGGCCTAAAATTGAGAAGAATTCTCCACCCTCAATACTTAGCGAGACATGGTTCACAGCCCAAACGGGACCGTGAGTTTTCACCACATCCTTAAGAACCACGGCAGATGACAAGGGAAGCAATCTCTTTAAGCTTAATGGTAGAAAAACCGTTCCAACCCGGTCGGGATTCTAGGGAGAGAGGAAAAGAGAAGTCAATGAAAGAATCAGGGATCTGGCCGCTGCTTCTGACAAATTATCAAAAAGCCCTATTTGTTTTTGACGCTCATCCGCATTAGAGATTGCAACACTGCCTCTTGCACTGTGGAGCAGGGATCTTCAAGAGCAGTCGTCAAGGCTTCAAGTGCCAGTCGTTGATTGGAAACCCCTGTTGTCTCCCGACCTAGCTCAAGGGCAGCATCCATACGAATATCCGGATCTTGGTGAAAAAGAAGGGTTCGAGATGACCCTTCGAATTTTTTCGGTCCTGTTTTGATATACATGAACGTTCTCCTCTACTGAAACAACACACTTTGTAACTCTAATATCGGAGCTGTTTCCGGAATTCTTAAGCCAATCGTGTAAGATTTTTTCAGTTTTACGTCTTTTCTAGATACTTTATAACGCGTAGATCTTTTAATGGCTCCTAGGGACTTGAGAGCACAGGGGTTTTTCTTTCAGTTGATCAAAATGGATGTTGAATTGACTAGAACAAGGGAAGGAAGTGGGATCTCTAATTCAAAGTATGCAAATGTATTTCAGGATGTTTTACCGTCTTAGTTTCTGGGTCAACGATGTCATCCATCCTATCATAAATCTTGACAAGCTTGGGAAAATTCACAAAATCCAACATTTCTCGAACCATGGGTCGTGGATTCACGATACTCAATCGAATTCTTTTTCGATTGAGATGATGATAGGTTAAAAAAAGTTTCCCTAACCCCCGGCTGTCAATAGTATGTAACGCTTCTAAATTTAAAAGAATATGTCGACCTTGAGCTTCTTGTGCCTGCAAAACGGCCGATTCAAGGAGATATTCCGCCTGAGCATCCAAGGAGGCACCAAGTGTAATGATGTGCATGGGGCAATGAAGATCAGATTTAGGAATGCTGTCTCTTACCACTGGTGAACATTTTCGGCTTTCGAATACTTCAACTTAAATAAGTGGCTCACTCTTCTTAAGTACTTTTCTAGGCTACCGACCGAACATCCGGTTGATTATGCAGAACAGGAAATAGGGTGGAAAAATTCACCAAGTTCAATACTTGCTCGACCGAAGGGCGTGGATTCAGAATGGATAAGGAAGTGGACTTTTTTCGCAATGAATAATAAATCAGTAAAAGTTTGCCAATTCCAGCACTGTCGATGGAAGAAACTTTTGAAAAATCCAATATCACATGATTACACAGACGGCCTTCACCAACAGAAAGAGCTGTTTCCACGGGCACTCGAGCTGTTTTATCAAAACGCCCGGACAATAATAATATCCTCGTCTGATTTTCCCATTTGACCATAACTAACATTGTCGCATTCCTCCTGTGTTCTCGCTCCACTTTTCCAACAAGAGACAAGTACCAATGAACTCATATTTCTAAGCCTGAGGTGTGAGCAACCTACATGCCAGTTTCAAAACTCTTCTCTCTTCAAATAATCGCCCCAAATTGTCAAAGGAAAACCATATGTTTAGAAAAACTTTCTGAGAAAACCGGTTCTGCTAATCATTCTGCACAATGCAGCCCTTACCTCGTAGGGAAAAACCTTCCGCCGAGAATTGGAAGGCATTCAGGTAACATAACTTTTGACCCTTTAAGCAAAGGCAATAAGCAAGGGAACCAAGTAGAGAAGATATAACTTGTGTAGCTCAGGTCGGAGAGATATCTGGGAACGTGGAAGAGAAATATTCTTAAACGAACAAATCAAACCATTAAAAACCACGAAACTTTCTCACCCAATAAAACCCGATCATCTTACCGGCTTCGGGAGGATATTATGTTTTCTAGAAGAAAATTCTTACTACGGAGCTATATATTAAAACCCCACGACAAGACTACTAGTTGTTGACAACTGAAACCGATTATTTAGGGGATATCGTCATCCAATTTTAGAACCCTAGACGCAATTGAAGATGAAATGTTTCTAGCATCTAGTTTTGGCCGAAGCAGTTAAATCTCACAAGAAAAAGGACGTCACCTGAGTATCTGGACACTATATCACAAATTCTATTGGCATAATCCCCAGATAGTGGCGAGTACAATCACGAAACACCATCCACAACAATATCCTTTGTCCATATTCTTTCCTTCCATCTAAAGAATACAGTTTCCTATTTTTATTCTTAGAATGATAAGGCGATCACCAGGAGTATACCGTTCAAGACACTTAGAAAGTTTTACGTATTAATACATTGAGAAAAAGGGCAGAGAGTAGGAAGCTTTCCTACCAATACACGAATAAAAAGATCCCAAAAACAAAACTGCCAGTGTCAAATAATCTCGGTTGATTATTTTTATGTGCAAAAGCTCTCTCGTGCTTCGCCTTGATGATTTCATGCCACATCAAAATCATGGAGGAGATCAAACGTAGGAATTAACCCTTATTCTAAATCGCCGATGTGATCAAGGGCCTCCTGTAAGGATTTATAAATTGAGACAATTTCGGCTAAATGAGTCCAATCTTCATGATAACGAAGATAGGGAGAAGGTTTAATGACGCTAATTTGGATTTGCTGTGACTTTTTTGTGTGATACCAGAGGAAAAATTCATTGAGGCTAGAAGAATCAATCTCCATAACCCGAGAGAAATCCAGGATAATGTGATGCCCTCCTGTTCCCAATGTGGCTAAAATATACTTTTTTATGTTCATCATGTTTCTGGAATCAAAAGACCCTGTGAGGTTCAACGCTTGTATTTGACACTTACGTCGGTCATGCAACTCCAGCATGAAACGTCCCTCCCGTTGTTAAAGAAGGTAGATAGTAGAGTGAACGCCCCAGCACAAATTAGAACAATTCACCGATAGATGTAGGAGAAATTACTTACAAAAAATACGGAGGAAACCACAAAAAAAGAAAGAAGGGAGGCTTCGACACCAATATCATAAGGAAATGATAAATCCAGCCTTAAAAAGAATAAAATTCTGGCACTATTAAGAAGATACAGTTGTATAGCTATCGTATCATGTGGTGCCGGAGCCCGGACTTGAACCGGGACGGGCCCTTAAGCCCGAGGGATTTTAAGTCCCTTGCGTCTGCCTGTTCCGCCACTCCGGCATTCTTCAGGTGGGTGGGCCGACTGTACCACTCCCTCTAAAGCGGTGCAAGATTTTATGAACAATCCAGGAGGATATACTTCATTATTGTTAAGAATTTTGATTCTTTTGACTTTTTGGACTGGTGGGAAAAAAAGGAGGATGCAAATACTTGCACCCTCCTTTGACTGAGTCAGCCACCTCATTGAAAAGTCAATGAGGAAATGAAAAACTTTAGGATTGATTTATGCGGACAACCATATGATTCCGCCGATTTTCTTGAAAACAGTCTTCCGTATTACTTTTACAAAATGGCCGTTCTTTTCCATAGGATACAATTTTAATTCGATGCGGTTGCACACCTAAATTCACTAAATATTCACGAGCCGCTTCTGCTCGTTTTTTGCCTAACACCAAATTATAATCTTGGGTACCTCTTTGATCACAATGTCCTTCAATCGTCAAAGCTTTTCCAGGATTAGCATGTAACCATTTAGCATCCTCCTCCAAATATTTTGCCCCCTCAGCAGAAATACTCCAACTGTCAAAGGCGAAGTAAATATCCTGCACGCTCCCCTCAGGAATACCCCTGGAGGTACGAACTTCAACCACTTCTCCACTGGCATCAGAGATTCCCATTGAAGGAGCCTCGCTATTATGTGTTTGCGCAATATTCGTATCAGGGCTGACATATTCTGGTGAAGGCCCCCCGTTTTCTTTCACATAGGCCTGGGCCCATCCCTCTGGAGTCATCTCAGCTCTCTGGTCAGGATTCATCCCTGAATCATTCATTTGACCAGATCCAGCGGTTGAGGGATCCCCATAAAATCCTTGGCTACTCCCCTTTTCTCGGAGATAGGTATTCGCCCACGTTTCTGGGTCTGGATTACTAGATGGAGCTGACCCACTCCCAAACCCCGTAACCGGACCATGATTGGGCCCACTGCCATCTACCCCGCCATATTGCCGACCATAATTTGCTACAGTTCCAGAATTTGAAGAAGGACTTGAAGTCTCCTCCATTTCAGAATGCCCCTCACTCTTATTGGCCTCCCCATTCTGACTGGATTGAAGATTGGGATTTGTCCCATCCACCTTTCCATACATGAGGGTCCCGTCAGAGTTCCGAGCAACACCGTCAAATTGAGTACCATCCGTTCCAACCATTTCTTCATCTGAAACCATTCCGTCACCCTCGGAATTGGCTCCATATTTCACTGAATGCCCACTACACCCTGAGGCTAAAAATATCCCTAACACGATAGCAAAAAAAAGCTTGTTGTTTTGACTCACACACATAGCATCCTCCTGGCATAATGGCTGGGTTTATTGATTGCTTTCTCTGGGGTGGATCTTCATCGAATAACCATTGATTCCCATTCCACGCTTTTGTCCCTCCGAAGACATAAAAAAATTATTCTTTACTCTTATCGGCAGATTATTGAAGAACTTAAGGATCAACTACAAAATACCAAAAATGAGCAGGACGAGATTTAAACATTGAGAAATCAAAAGACAACGTGCACTTTTTCCCCTCTAAAAAGCACCAATTTTGTCAGATAAAAAGAGGCAGGCCGCAAACAAGTAGAAGATCCGTAAGGTCTTTCGTGAGTTCTGCTTCAGAGATTCAGCAGAGTTTTTGGCCGCAATCGTAACGAGTCTTAAGGAGGGACTAGGAAGAAACGTTAAATTCTATTCCCAGCAAAGGTTGAAGATCGTTACCAGAAGAGAATCGAACTAGCAGAGGTGGGGTGAAAAACGTTCCATTCTATCATCCCTTACGAGAAGAGGATGACAATACAGCACCTTGATACCATTTCCAAAACAGCGCAACACCCTCCGGAACAGAAGTTTTGGGATCATAGTTAAGCAATCTATATGTTTTAGAAATGTCGGCGAACGTATAGGCAATATCTGCATCCAACATAGGAGCTGATGTTAAGTGCGAGGGATTTCCAGCAAGCTGCTCAATTCCTTTCACAAAATCGGATAACAACACAGGCTCCCCACGTCCCAGATTTAATATTTCATATCCCAAGGGTTGATCCACTGCTGATACTAGGCCACTCACAATATCATCGACATAAGTCCAATCACGATACATGTTTCCATTGTTATACAATGGGACCTCACAACCTGTAAAAATATTATCCAAGACTTTGTATGCCATCATGTCAGGGCGCCCACGTGGGCCATAGACGGTAAAAAAACGAAAGACAGTACAGTCCAACCCGTAAAGGTGGTGATAGGTATACCCTAACATCTCACTCGTTCGCTTACTTGCCCCATAGGGGGCTAACGGTCGATCACAAGTATCTTCGGGAACAAACGGAATCGTTTTGGTATTTCCATAAACAGAAGAAGTGGATGCCAAAATAAAGGTCGGCCACTTTTTCGATTTCCTGGTGCCCAGCCGCCCAACCGCCGCATCAAGCAAGGACAAGGTTCCCATTACATTCACATCATAGTATAACCCTGGATCGTCAATAGACACCCGAACTCCTGCCATGGCTGCCAGGTGAACGATGGTCTCAATATGATGATCTGAAAAAAGACCTGCAAGTAATTGTCTGTCGCGAATGTCGCCTTTTACAAATTCAAACTTTCCCGGCCATTGTTGGGCATGAGCTTGATCTGTTACCTCTCGAAGATTAGCCTCCTTTCGAGCCGGATCATAGTAATCATTTAAATTATCCAAGCCGATAACCCGATCGCCTCGCTTGATTAGCCGTTCTACGGTATGACTTCCGATAAAGCCAGCAGCACCGGTTACTAAAACAGTTTTACCCACAATCTGCTCCTTAAATAATATCCACCCTGAATAGAACCTCAGAGAGAAGGCAGCTCCCCTTAGAATAAACAATCATGATTTCGGTTCATTGTCGCTTTGGCTTAATCACTTCCCTGCTTTTCTACCGTTCATTCTGAAAAGTATTGAGAGGTTTTCCCTGCATTGTTACAATGCTTTCTTATGATTCTTATGGCCAGCAAAACGGTTGCGGTTCCTTCTACTCAAGAGACAACCAATCTCGGTACGGGAAAGGATTTTGAGGCTGAGGTTATCGTCTTTAATTGTGACTGTCACACCTACCAAGACGTCATCACATTATTCTGTCAAATCCTACCAGGCATGACTCCACCGAAAGCCTTTGAATTGGCATGGCAAATTGATCATCAAGGGAGTGCCAGTGTTTTCCAGGGTGCTATTCAGCAAGCCGACCATATCGGGAATAAACTGGCTTCAGGAGGATTGCGCATTGAGGTTCGTCACTAACATTTCCATGATCTCACTTCTTATTTCTTCTTTGTAATTCGAGATTTCTTCTCAGAGCGAACTTTTTGTGGATTCGATTTCACCCGAGGAGACTTTTTCTTGGGTTGGGCTGTTTTTTGGCCTTTTATTTTTTTCTGCGATTTCAACTTAAGAGATTTCGTGGCTTCAGATCTAGCCTTTTGAGGCGCTCGTTGATTTTTTGAGAGGCCCTTGGTCTTCGCTTGGACTTTTTCTTTTTCCCGTTTTGGCGTTTGCGAACCACCGATACCCGCTTTCACAGTTTTTTCGGTATTCTTTGTAGCCTTTGGCCTGCTTTTTCCCGACCCATTTGAAGGTTTTAAAACAGGGAATGTTGGCAATTTTTTCTTTTTTAAAGCCTCTCCTGAGAATACCTTCACTTGATAGAGTTCAAATAATAATTGGATTGACTTTTGATCTCCCTTGCGAGCAAGAGTAAGAAGACGACGGCGTTGATTCATTTCTTCTTCTTCTGTATGAGAAGTCACTCGCCGTTCCATAGCATTTAACCCTCTCTCAGTGAAAAGGAAACGTGATTTGGCCTTGAAAAAGGATGGATGAATATTTTACAGGACGCAGACATCCATTGGCAATATTCCCTAATGAACTTTTCTAGCAAAAGAGAAAATGATTAGTCTGTCAAAAAGAGAAAACACATTTCAGAGGTAGCTAAGAATGTTATTTGAGTATAAGAAAAAATTCAAGGAAAGGAATCGTTAGTCACAGAATCTGCTAGAGAATCAGAGTAGAGCAAGTACTATCCAGATTGCTCAAGAGCCACTAATGGTATTCACTATGAGAAGCATCGACTTACAACATCTCCAGCGTGGCCTTGGCTTCTTCAGACCCCGGGAAATTTGGGCTTAGTTTAAATGCTGCTTCCAGGGTTTTTTTCCCTTGAAAACGATCTCCATTTTTTAACTGAGCCATCCCTAAATGATACAGAACGACAGGATTTTCAGGCAGCTTTTCTGCGGCTTCTTGAAGTATGGAAACCGCCTTAAGATAGGCATTCTTTTTATAATAGATCCACCCTAAGGTATCGGCAATATGCGGATTATTATCCTGTTGCAACCGCGCATTTTCAGCGAACGATAACGCCACATCTAAATTGCCACCATGCTCAGCCATCAACCAGGCAAGATTATTAGCGGCCGGAGAGAATTTAGGGTCAATTTCTAATGTTTTTCGATAATGCATTTGGGCTTTTGGGATTTCATTTCGTTGCTCAGCGATCATCCCTAAAATCATATGGGCCGGCGCAGCCTTTGGATTTTTCTCAAGAAGTCGTTCGTATTCCCTTATAGCTTCATCTGTTCGCTTTGTCCGACGATACAGTTCTGCAAGATTCATATAAGAATCTTGCAATTGATCATTTAGTTTCAAAGACTTTTTAAAGGCTTCCTCCGCCTTATCAGCCTGATTGGCTTGCATCCACAGGCTGCCCAGCAAGTTGTAAAAAAAGGGATTATTGGGAACTGCATCAATTTGTTTTTGTACTCGTTCACGAGCCTGTTTGGCTTCACCCCGGCTCATTCGAATGCTGGCAATTTGGCCGACAGCTTGGGCGAAATTCGGATTGAAAGTAAGAGCACTCTCAAAATGACTAATGGCGCTCTCATAATTTTTATCCTGACGATCAATCAGTCCTAATTGGTAATGAGCAACCGAGTCTTGGGGAATTTGATTGATGATGGCTTCATAGACTTTTTTCGCTTGGGAAATATCTTTTTGATGTATTAGAGCTTGGCCTAACAAATGAACGGCCTGAACATCTCGAGGATTTAACCGAATGGCCATCTGCGCTTCTTCAACGGCCATCTTATAAGACCCCTCAGCCATGCGAACCAATGCCAAAGCTTTCCGAATGGTTCGATCTTGCGGTGCAAGTTTAACGGCCTCATTGAGCTCTGCCAGGGCTTGGGGAAGATCCTTGTTGGTAGCAAAAGCCACTCCTAAATATTGATGGGCCATCGCTTGATTCGGCTCATTTTTTATGACTCGTTGAAAAATTGGAATGGCTTCATCGGGTTTTCCTTGGCCTAACAGTAAACGCGCTTGAAAGATTTGACCTAACAAATCATCATTATTCTGTTCTAAAAATGGCGTAATAAATTTTTCTGCATCCTTCCATTGCTGATTGTCCAAATAAAAATTAATGATCGCTGTCTTAGCAGGATGGGATTGAGGGTCTAATTCCACAGCCTTTTGAAAATGCTCAAGAGCTTTTGCCCCAGCTCCTAAATACGCATAGAATTCACCTAATAAAATCTGCGGGGTTACGCTCTGCGATTTTTGATTCGCCAATTCCTGATACACCTCTTCGGCCCGTTTCCATTTTTGTGTAGCGACATAGTATTTGCCAATTTTGTCATACAGTGCCTCATTTTCAGAATCCAATTCTAAGGCTCGCTGAAATTGCTCCTCAGCTTCGGCTTGTTTTCCCTGCACTAACAAGACATCACCTTTCGCCAGCATGAGCATAGTTGATGCTTTGTGCCTTTTTAGTCCTTGTTCCAATATGGCTTGAGCTTCTTCCTGTTGCTTCATCGCTAGATACGCACGCGCTAAATCTAAATAAATTTGCTCGTTCTCGGAATCCAATTCAAGCGACTTCTTTAACTCCTTAATTCCTTCTTCAAACTCCTTCTCCACAATAAGGCTACGGCCCCGCAATAAATGCCCTTGAGGATCTTGAGGAGAAGAGGTTAAAACAATATCGGCATGTTTTTTTGCTTCTTTTGGCTTTTGGGAAAGCAAATAAAACTCCCCTAATTTTAATTGGGCATCCGTAATTGTTGGATCAATTTCCACAGCCTTTGACAGTTCGCCAAAAGCGGACTGGAGGTCAGTCATTCCTCCCAATTTGAGATGAATCAGTGCCAACTGGTGATAGGCCTTCGCATCCTTTGGGTCAAGCTGGATGATATTTTTGAATTCAATGATAGCTTCTTGATACTTCTCATCATGGAGATAAGCCATGCCTCGTTCATAGTGCACGGCTTTCTTTTCCTCATCGGAGAGTTGGGTACAATGACTCAGGCTTAACAACATCAATGGCAAAACCAAGCCACAAAACCACCCTGTTAAACGTGCCTGGAACATACCAACCTTTCCATCTCTCAACATTTAACCTTCTTCATTAAACTAGAGGGTTATTAAAAATTTTCGGAATTTTCCTTAAGTAATTCTTGTATCTTGGCAGACTAACGTTCTTAAGACCAGGCTTCTCCATCACATTGAAACTCGGGCAAAGCTTTTTCCTTAAACCTTATACCGAACCTGTCAAAAGAAATCTCCTTCTCAAAAAAGATCAATTGACAGCCTGAAGATTCCACCGATATAGTCTTTTCACAATTTTCTTGAATAAATTCAACTGTTTTTATTGTACACTGATTTTTCAATTAAGCCAAAGGTCTACCACATGCCTCAACAAGAAACCGCGTATTCTCTCGATCAAATTGGTTACACACTTGTGCGATTCAATAGCACAGGAATTTTTGAGACTCATAAAGATCGCATGGTTGACCCTTATGCCGAGACACGAATGCACAAGGTTCCTCAGGTTGAAGGTATTCAATATGCCCCACAAGTAACCCAAAAAATTCTTCCAGCTCTAGTTGTACTCCATGATCTATGGGGCCTGACCTCTCCCATTCAAGACTTAGCCAAAGCTCTGGCTTGCCATGGCTACGTGGTCCTCGTTCCTAACTTGTATGGACGACTCGGGGGAATGGTAACCGCCAATGCAGAGGTCGCAGAAGCCCTTATGGAAAAACTCAATGAGCCACAAGCCCTACAGGACATCAATGCATGCTTTGAATATCTCAACTGCAACCTCACTGAGGACACGGTTCTTGATCGCACAGTCCGCAATGGGCATGGAGTAGTCGGTTTTGGGATGGGTGGAACTTTGGCGATCAAAATAGCAGCTCATCGTCGCCGCCTTCAAGCGGCCGTCGCCATTGGGGGGACTGTACCCACAAGCCCAGAAATAGCTCAGGGCCTCTATTGTCCGTTGATGATGCAACAAGCAGGACAAAACCCACAATCTTCAGCAGAAGACCTGGACCGCTTTTGCAACACCGCCAAAGAGGCCGGGAAAACCGTCACACTCCATTCCTATACTGAAGCTTTACCAGGATTTTGGTATCCCAACTCCCCCAATTATCGTCATGCGGATTTGGAAAACGCGTTGCAGACATCACTGGACTTTATTAGCAATCTGATACGAAAGTCCTAACAAATTCTTCACTTGTGAAGATTCTTTAATTAATTATGATGTCCTCTTTTTTTACAGGTCTTCTTGTTCCTCATTCACCTTTCCCACCTAAGGGCACAAATGTTTTTCGGATCTCGATGGAAGTGGCGTAGGAGCTTATATTGTTTCCTTTGCCTATTTTCCATAGGAAACCCTCAGACTGCTACTGGCCAGGAGACCACATTTGAACTTCCTTTAAGCCTCCTCAAGGAGCATCAGAGGCATATCCTCGAGCTTTCTTCTGATCAACAGGCTTTAGCATTCCATCAAAAAATTACCACAAATTCCCATCCTCAACACGCTACTCTACGTCATTCATCTAAAAACCGGAATGCATCCAGCCCGCCATCCCCAGAAATGGAATCGGCAATCGCCACTTTTTGGTGTGCCATGGCCGTACTTGCTAATATCCAAAAAGCTCGGGCAATCCCTGAAACTGACCTACGCAGATATTTTGCTTCAGAAAACCTTCCATTGGACACACAAAGGGAATGGATCTCTTCAAAGCCATCATGGGAAAATTTCAAGCACATCATGGAATTCCAACTCGAGCTAAAAGCCAGCATCCCCCAACAGTCTGGCACTCTTCCTCTGGATGACGAGTATGCCCACTTTATGATATTCCACGACCAAGCCTTTTCAACTCCTGATCAACCTTCCTGGATCACTATCCTGAAAGAAAACGGACTTAAAGGAATCGAAACCATACTACATGAATATTGGGTACAGGGGTCTCCTCATACGCCATCTCCCATCCCTGAATCTCAAAAACAAGCATATATTCGACAATATATAACCTCAAGACTGCTTCCAATTTTTTTTTCCTACATTTTGGTGCAAATCTTAGAAATTGAAGCTCAGGCATATGAGTTTGCTTGGCAAGGTTGGCATCGTCTTCAACAACGGTACCAGGAAGAACAGGCCAGAAGGAGACTCTGTGGAAACTGGAAATGGATGATTCATAATCATCAAAATCATGGGGATCATAAAACCACAATGACATTTACTCTTCCAGGAAAATCTACCACCTCACAGGTTCAACCCACTACCATTTTGATTCATGGGGAGTCCGTTTACCTCAAATGGAACTTTTTAAAAGGAATTCAAGAAGACAGCCTTCTACTTAGCAATCACGACACCCGCCTTGAAGGAACCTTTACCAATTCTCTTGGCCCATACGGCAGTATTTCGGCCCAGCGCCTTTCCTCCTGTGAAAATTAGACTCGGTTGGCCTCTTGTCCCAAACAAAGCTTAGCTGAATGGATGGAAGATTTGGGGAAAGAACAAAAGAAACAGTTTTCGAGGGAAGTCTGTATTGTCTGGGTACGGGGAACGCCAATAAGGTTACGGCAAGATTGCCACATCGGTCGCCGGAGTGAATTTTTCCAAAACTTCAGTTACTTCAATCACTCGTTCATGTTCGGTCCGAAAAGAAGGAATCGCTTGTCGCTCAAGATACTTTAGAAGGCCCACCCCCCTGGCAAACCAAACGGTCATAGTATCCGAACCCTTGATGGTCTTCCCACTTTCGGATAAATACACTTTCATGGTCATAGAAGCTTCTAATCGAATGGCCTCCGAATACGTTCCGGCCGGAACGCTGATCGCCTCTTTCACTTGGGCAGATGAAAAAGCCAGAATATCCACTTTTTCCGATTCCCCATCACGATCGATATCCATACCCAGTTCCAGACCTTTACGATTAAATTGCTCAAAAGAGCTAGGGATTTCTAACGGAAAACGGACTATTTGATAGGGCACTAACTGCCGTTCTAGTGTTGTGCCTGGCTTTGAGCCATAATAGCGAATACCTGCGGCATCACGGCGGTAAAAACTATCCGATGGGCCCTGGTTGCCTGGATTGGTGTCGTGAAACACCACAACTTCTACGCCATCAATATTGTCCACTCCCATAACCTTAGAAACGTTGGTAAACTGCGTATTTTTCTCGGCAATCTGCACCATTCCTCCTTCGATCATTGTTCCCCGATAGACCCATTCATTACCCACCTGATCAGGGAAAAACTCATGCACGTTTTCAACGACTATTGAAGAAGAGTCGGCGGCTAATACCGAAAACGGCAGGCTAAGACACCAAAAACTCAAATGCAATATCTTAAAAGATCGTCGAAAATATGGAGGAACAAAAAAGGAATGAATCATAGTTGGCAACTACAGTGAACCTATCATAGCATCTTCAAGCCCAGCAAGATTGCTGGAGAAGAAATTGGGGGACGTAAGACCTACATTTTAAACTCAATTTTATGGACAATTCCAACTGTGATAGTCCAACACTTCAAGAATGAAATGAACAAGGCTACAAATATATTGATCTTGGGAGGTTCGGGAGTCATTGGAAGTGCCATTGCCAAAGAGTTTGGCCAAAGAGGCTGGTCGGTGGGAATCCACTATTGCCAAAATCTGGCTTCGGCGACAACCATTGCATCCATAATGGAACAGTCCACAAAAAAAGCTGTTTTATACCAGATGGATGTCAATGATCCTTTCCAAATCAAAGCTCTTTTTCAATCATTTCTGTTAGACCACGGATCTCTCACTCTCCTTGTCTGGGCCATTGGAATTGCACCATCCAAACTTCTGATCAAAACGACTTCCGAGGAATGGGACCAGACGTTACGTACAAATCTTACGGGTGCCTTTTACGTGTTAAAAGAGGCTGGACAAATTTTTGAGCGCCAACGCTATGGGGCAGTTGTTTTAATCGGATCACGTTCGGGGGAACAGGGCATGCCCGGCCAAGCGGCTTATGCCGCTTCCAAAGCCGGATTGATCGGCCTGATGCGTTCAGCCGCACGGGAATGGGGAAATTTGAATATTCGGATCAATGCCATTTTTCCTGGATGGCATTCTTCACCCCTCGCAGAACCGGGTCGAAATTTTTCAATGGCTCATCAGACCCATATTCTCAACCGAGCCCCTTCTTTAGAATCTGTCGCCACAAACGTCTACCATTTGGCGGAAAATCTAGATATTTCAGGACAGATTTGGGATCTAGATAACCGTATCTAGTATGTCTTTTTTGACAAGAATGAATCCCAACCACACCAGCATTGAAATTATCCCTGGTTCAATTTTTATCACCGGGACCGATACGAATGTAGGAAAAACCACCATTACCGCTGCACTCCTTAGTAGATTACAGCAGGAAGGCCAATCCATTGGCATACTGAAGCCAATTGAAACAGGCGTAGATACCGGCAGCCCGCAACATTCCGACACCGAACGTCTGCGACAGCTTCTTTCACCATCACCATCATTTGCTTCAGTTTGTCTCTATGCTTTTCCTGAGCCATTGGCTCCATTGGTCGCGGCCCGTCATTCAGGAACCCTTATTGATCCCTCTCGAATTTCTTCACATGTAAAAGCTCTTCTTCAACGCTATTCATATGTGTTCATTGAAGGAGCGGGGGGCGTTTTCACACCGATTGCGCCACAATATACGATCCGAGACCTCATTGCACTATTAAACGCTTCCTGTGTAATCGTCGGCCGTACGGGTATTGGAGGAGTAAATCATTGCCAACTCACCGTTCATGCATTGCAACAAATCCAAATCCCAATACTCGGGATCGTTCTTAATCAACATCATCCACCCACTCTCTCTTCTACTACTCAGCAGCAAGAGGAATCGACGGTCGAATTAATTCGAGAATGGAGTCCCGTCCCGGTGTTTGGACCAATAGCCTATAGCGATTCGATAGGGACCAACTGGCTGGAAGGCGTCATTCAACTATCAAACAATCCTGAGATCCGGCGGCTTCTCACACACCTTTGCCAAAAAAGGAAAGAAACTGAGTAAATGCTCGTGCTCGATCTGGAGCATCTAAGATTCCCGAAGCCACCGCGACTCCATTGGCTCCAGCTTGGCAGAGGTCACTAACACACTGCACGGTAATGCCTCCAATCGCAAAAATTGGAAGGGGGCTATGCGCACGACTTTGCTTTAGCCCTTCAATGCCGACCACAGGATCACAGGCAGCTTTGGTGCCTGTAGGAAAAATGGGACCGAAGCCTAGATAATCGGCTCCTTCCTTGGTTGCCAATTGAACCTGGGTGACATTGTGAGTCGATACCCCGATCAGCATTTGAGATCCAACGAAATTTCGAGCGA
Source organism: Nitrospirales bacterium (assembly GCA_965223185.1). Classification (GTDB taxonomy): domain Bacteria; phylum Nitrospirota; class Nitrospiria; order Nitrospirales; family UBA8639; genus Nitrospira_E. Next base: position 3,638,735 of record OZ244988.1, read on the forward strand.
GCGGTACGGGAAGATCCGTCTGGCCAAGATGTACGCCGTCGGCCTCCACTGCTAAAGCCAGATCACAACGATCATTCACCACAAACACCATTCCCCATTCCATCGCAATTTTCCGAAGAACATGGGCCGTCGCATATGCTGATTTCATCGATTCAGTCTTATTGCGGTATTGGACGAGCTTCACACCAGCTTTCCCTGCCTCACGCAGAATTTTCTCCAGAGAGCAAAATGATGCCCAACGTTGGTCTAAGATAAGATAGAGTCCGTGGAGATTGGAATTCACACCAGTGCGCAAGACATGAGGGAAAGTTAAACCGACAGTAACGTTAAAATACGATCTAAAAATCTAGTAGAGACGGGGCCCTCTTGAAACTCAGGATGATCAAGAATTCGGCGATGAAGGGGGATATTACTCTGAATACCTTCAATCACAAACTCGTCTAGCCCTCTCCGCATCCGAGCCAATGCTTCGGCACGATCCCGACCATACCCAATCAGTTTGGCAATCAAAGAATCGTAGAAGGGCGAGACCACACCGGTCGTATCCATTGCAGTATCAACGCGAATTCCTGGTCCTCCCGGAGGACAAAACTTAGTGATAATACCTGGGCAAGGGGTCAATCGGTCGGGGTCTTCGGCATTGATTCGACACTCAATGGCATGACCTAAAAGGTGAATATCTTTTTGTCGGTAGGAAAGCCCTTGCCCTGCAGCAATGCGGATTTGCTCTTTAATCAGATCAACACCTGTTACCATTTCTGTAACAGCATGTTCAACCTGGATTCGGGTATTAACTTCCATGAAATAAAACTTTCCGGTTTCATCCATGAGAAATTCGACCGTCCCCGCATTCCGGTACTTCACAGATTTCATGACTTGCACAGCAACCTGTCCCATTTTTTTTCGCAGAGTCTCATCCAAGGCAGGCGACGGCGACTCTTCAATCACTTTTTGATAACGACGTTGAACGGAGCAGTCCCGTTCATGAAAATGGACAACTTGGCCCATTTGATCCGCCATGACTTGGAATTCAATATGCCGGGGATCCTCAAAAAATCGTTCAAGGTATACACCCCCATGTCCAAAAGCCGTATGGGCTTCTAATTGTGCAGATTCCACCGCCTGGGCTAATTCTTCTTCATGCCAGACCACTCGCATACCCCGCCCCCCGCCGCCGGCTGAGGCTTTGACGATAACGGGAAACCCGAGTTTTTTGGCAATGGCCAGACAGGCTTTCGGATCCTCAATTTCACCGTCGCTCCCTGGCAAAACTGGAATTCCATGCTTTTTCATATGGGCCCGGGCTTGGGATTTATCACTCAACAACGCGATATGCTCAGAGGAGGGCCCTATAAAGGTAATCCCAATCGATTCACATACTTCTGCAAAATGAGCATTCTCAGCAAGAAATCCATAACCGGGATGGATAGCATCCACCCCGGTAATTTCTGCGGCGCTCAATACATTCGGAATATTGCGATAACTCAGTCCCCCTTCAGCCGGGCCTACACAAACATGTTCGTCGGCATAGCGTACATGTAAAGACGCTCCATCCACTTCAGAGTGAATGGCAACCGTACGAATCCCTAATTCCCGACAGGCGCGGATTACCCGTAACGCAATCTCTCCGCGATTCGCAATTAGTATTTTTTTAAACACGGCTAATCCTCAGATAACACGAGTCAACTAGACGAGAAAACCGTACACCATGACGAAGGAATTTTCACGAGTGGGACAACAACAGGAACAACCCGGCTCATCTCGAATCTATTGAGGGTCAATCAAGAAAAGGGGTTGGCCAAACTCAACCGGCGTTGTACTTTCGACGAGAACTTTGACAATTTGTCCATCCACCTCGGCTTCGATTTCATTCATAAGCTTCATCGCTTCAACAATACAAAGTACTTGTCCCTTTTTGACGAACATTCCTTCTTCCACATAAGGATCCGCATCCGGAGAAGAAGCACGATAAAACGTCCCTACGATGGGGGACACAACGGTTAGAAACTGTGAAGATTCTGTGGGCTGGGACGCTGTCTGCGGTATGGAGGAAGAAACAGCCTCAGGTGTTTTCGTGATATCAATAGAGGGTGACGGGGCGGAAGGGGAAGGGTCTCGTCGCACGCGAATTCGCACACCCTTTTTTTCAAATTCCAACTCGGTGAGATGGTAGCGGTTGAGAAGCTCAACAAGGTCCTCAATTTCTCTTCTAGATGAATCGGGCATGATGTAAATGAATAACAATCCCGGGGCAATGAAGGCTTATCGGACTCGCTCTACATAGGCGCGCGTTCTTGTATCAATCTTGACCATTTCTCCAGATTCAAGATACAATGGCACTTTCACAGTCGCCCCTGTTTCCACTTTTGCAGGCTTGGTTCCCCCTGATGCAGTATCCCCACGAATACCTGGGTCAGTTTCTACCACCTGAAGCTCCATAAAAATTGGCAACTCAACGGAAATCGGTATACCTTGATACAAGAGCACTTTCACAACGGTATTTTCCTTCAACAAGTCAACATTTTCACCTAATTGGTTCTTTGAATACGTCACTTGTTCATAACTCGTCGTATCCATAAACGCGTACTCTTCTCCACCGCTATACAAAAATTGCATTTCGCATTCGTCGAGATTAGGTTCATCAAATTTTTCTCCGGAACGAAATGTCCGATCAATCACATTTCCCGTTTTATAGCCCTTTAATTTTGTTCTTACAAACGCAGGCCCCTTTCCTGGTTTCACATGCTGGAATTCTACAATTTGATAGGGTTGGCCTTCCAACTCAAGCCTTGTCCCGTTACGAAAATCAGCGGTTGAAATCACGTGCAATAACTCCTCACAGTAAATGACATATTTATGATTTTTAATTCTTCTCTTGAATAGCTCCTGCGAGAGCCCTCAATCCTAAAGCATAGCTCTGGGGCCCAAAGCCAGCAATTTGGCCAAGTGCCACGGGAGCCAAATATGAACGACGGCGAAAAGATTCTCGACCGTGAATATTCGACAAATGGACCTCCACCATAGGCAATCCTACGCCAATGATTGCATCTCGAAGTGCAATGCTTGTATGTGTATAGGCAGCAGGGTTAAAGACTATCCCCTGAAACTGAGAGGCGGCTTCTTGAATCCATGTTACCAACTCCCCTTCCACATTCGATTGTCGGACATCTACCGAGACATCAAGCTCTTTGGCCAAGGCTTTGAGCATCGTATTAATCTCATCCAACGTTGTCGCCCCATAAACTTGCGGCTCTCGGGTTCCGAGCAAATTAAGATTGGGGCCATGCAGCACCAGAATATGTACCATGTTCAATTCAAGCCAAACGGATCAGAACGTGAAGCAGATAGACACGTCAACCTACAGTTAGGGAATCACATGGAGTTCAGCACGCGAAAGGATGCCGCAAATTCTACCAGTGACAAAAGGATGGGTCAACGGAAATTCACACTGGAATCTAAGGAAACTGCGCACCAACTCGCCCCATTAGCACTCGGCGCAACTCAACCATTGCCCACGTATCTCGCTTACAATATTCCTCTAAGGCCTGAGCAATGCGCGCTCGTTCAATTAAGTCTGTTTCAGAAAAAACCATCTGTTGATACATCACGGCCGCCACGGCACCATTTTGGATGATTAAATCATCATATGCCAAAGACGGCACTAAGGCAGGCAAAACTGTTTTAATTGAAAAAGATCCGCGAAAATCAGGATGATAATAATGTTGCTGAATAACGGAAAGAAGGTCCCACAAACGTCGAACAACCTTTCCCAATGCAGGCTTTAAATGTGGCAGCACATCGCCTAATGCCAAGAGGAGAAACCGTTCGTATTCCGAATACACGCAAATCGACCCTGTTTCACCTACACTCTCTAGCAATTTCTCTGACAATTCCTCTCGTGGATCACGCCCATCTGTACACAAATACTGCTGATGCACCACCGTTCCATCCTCATATTCAATATGATTTGACCACTGAAACGGAAGGGGGCGATAGGGGCGAGTGGCCGGAAAAACTGGAATTGCCGGCATAAAAGTTTCGAAATCCAAATGATGAACCGGATACCGAACAGACTGCAAACGAGCTCGCAATAAGGGCGAAATCCACTCCACATTGTCTTTGACATGTCGCTGGATAGCAGATAATTGAATATGGTCGGGAATATCATCAATGATATGCACCCCTTCCTGCTTTAAGGCCTTATGAATTTTTGAAATTCCCGGTAGATAAAAGACCCAACGCGAGGATTTTTCTTTCGTGCAATGGTCCCAAAAGGAGCATTCGTAGGGCTGAGAACAATGGCCATTCGGCTCAATTGGTGGGGGAGCTGGTTTTGCCAAAACCCCCCACATCTCTTCAAGCTGTGGTTGAACCAGAACCCGGCGGGCCTGTACCTCATCGGTCATATTATCCACAGCAAACAATTCTTCTAAATTCAGCTCCCCACCTAAAAACACATACTGCGTATTGAGATGCATGAGATAGCACTCATCGATAAGAAGCCCAGCCCCCTCCAACACTGCCAACTGGATGGCCAGATCATCCAGATGGGTCGCCTTGACTTTGGAAGTTGCCTTGACCTCAATTAAGCGCCAATGCGTGGCATCGACCCGTTCGATCACATCAACACGTACCAAAATGCCTTGCCATACAAAAGCCCCCTCATAAATCGTCCCCACCGTCTGGTCGGCGACCAAGGCGGCGGTTCGATTCAGAGCAGCAGGAATTTGACGATGCGTTTCTTCAACTAGTACTCCACCAGGAAAAAATTCCCTTGCCAGCACACCCACATCAGTTCCCATATCCATAATGGCTCGACGATCAGGAGTAGGAGGAGTCGCTAATTCGGGAGAATGGATTTCTAAATATAGCCGTTTATGACATTGCAAGCCGGCGAGAAACCGGCTTTTGGATAATCGATGTGTGGGTGCGACCGCCCCAGAGTGAATTTCCGATTCGGAGATGGTCGGGTTGGGACTCAAATGATCCACGACAAATGGTTCGTCTCTTGGAAATGAAGAAATAATGATGACATAAGGATACGTGAAATAGACAGACTACCGTTCCAGGTAGTATTTTCCTAACTAATTTCTAAGATTCACATTCAACTGGAAATTAACGAGTAGAAAACTTATGATGGCCGGTTGACAACAATCAATGCACCCTCCCCACCTACAATTCCAACACCAAGATGCCTGGGGCAAGAACAATCTAGGACAGATTGCCCAAGCCATCGCTCAACTTCTGGATGCATCCCTGACGATTCCAGGAACCACCATCAAAATTGGGCTGGATCCGCTTATTGGTCTTCTTCCTGGCATAGGGGACTTTATCAGTAATGCCATTGGTTCCTCTCTTCTGGTTCTCGCCACAAAGGTTGGAGTCCCTCGGATCGTCATCCTACGCATGTCGCTTAATATTGGCATAAATATGCTCTTTGGAGCCATTCCAGGCATCGGCGATCTCTTTTCCATTTGGTTTAAAAGTAACCTTAAAAACGCACAACTTCTCCAGCGCTACTGTCAATCAACAAGTCAAGTCCCTACCCTCCTGGATTGGGTATATGTGGGAGGCATAGTCTTGAGTCTACTCCTTTTACTCGGCATTTCCTGCGCATTTCTCTTGTGGTTAGCCTCTTCACTCTTGGAATTACTTGGCAGAACAAACTGACATTCCATAGGCTTTATTGCATGGCACGCAGCAATCTTATAGCAATTGGCAGCCTACTTCATCAGCAAACTGCCGACCTTTTGGGGTCAAAGCCATCCGTTCAGAAGTTTGCACAAGGTACTTGTTCTCAATAAGTGAAGATAAAATGCCCATCCAAGCGAAATCCTTCTTTTGAAGTTCAATCCATTCCAGTGGGACACCATTCAACAATCGCAAACCGAACACCACGCGTTCTTTTTGTTGTTGAGAGATCGTTAAAAATTCTCGTTCCAAAATCGGCAATGTTTCATTATCCAGCTGCCGGCAGTATCTATCCAGACTCGATACATTTCCGAAACGACATCCAGCCATATAGGATTGGGCACTGGGGCCTAATCCCAAATAATCCTTTCCTAACCAATATCGTCGATTATGGCAGCATTCCCTACCAGGCTTCGCCCAATTTGAAATTTCATAATGCGAAAATCCCAAACGATCCAAATACTTCATCGCCTGCGTCTGCAACTGTTGGTCGATATTACCCTCAATGGCATTGAGCTTGCCCTCTCGAAATGATTTCTCAAGCCGAGTACCTTTTTCAACAGTTAACGCATAACAGGAGAGATGCGCAGGCTCATATTCGCTAGCCAGTTCAAGCGTACGAGCCCACGAAATAGGAGTTTGCCCAGGAATTCCAAAAATTAAATCAAAATTTACGTTGGCAAAACCTGATTGTTTGACCAATTCAATCCCTCTTATCGTTTCTTCAAGATTCCCTGAGAGACCTAAACACTTCCGTTCGTTACGATCAAAGGATTGAATCCCCATGCTCAGCCGAGTCACCCCAGCTTCAATCAGGGTATCCATATAGTCGGAAGTCAAGGATTCCGGAGTTGCCTCCACAGTCACCTCACAATCCAGAGCCAAGGAAAATTTCGTGCGCACCATCTCCAACACTTGAAACAATTGGACGGGAGAGATGGCAGTCGGCGTACCTCCCCCTACGTATACAGTCGAAATACGTTGCAGGGCAAAGTCGAAATGTGCCGCATAGACACCGATCTCCGATGCCAGCGCACGAAGAAACCACTGAATACGCTCTTCTTCCTGCATCACTAAATAGAATGCGCAAAAATGGCACCGCTTCCGACAAAACGGAATATGAAGATAGAGCCCAACATCTTGGTCCGGAATAATTTCACCACCAAAAGGAGGTAGGTTCTGAGACATAAAAAATTTTGTGAATCTAGCAAAAATGTTTCAAATAGAAACCCAGAGACAAGGTCAAGGGTCTAAGAATGACGTTCTCGATAGATTTCACAGTCACCTTTTTTTTGTAATAAATCGGTCACTTCTTTCACCATGGCTCGATTACCGCAAACATAAACTGCCAATCGACCCACACTGGCAAGTTCTTGAAGAATATCCGTTACCCGGCCACGTTTTCCATGCCATTCTGAACTAGGTTGCGACAGAGTTAGCACATAAGAAAAATTTTGATATTGAGAAGCCCAAGCATCTAATTCCTGAAGATAATATCTATCTCTCTCGCTCCTAAGTCCCCACAGGAGTGTAATAGTTTGCGTACAGCCTTCTTCAAGAAGAGTGGCCATCATCGACCAAAGAGGGGCCACTCCCGTCCCCGTGCCAACGAACAACAACTCTCTATCCTGCTCATGTTGCAACATAAATGATCCGTACGGGCCAAATATCTGTACCTCAGCTCCGATTTCATTTTCCAACAAAAAGCTGGAACCTTTTCCGCGATCTTTACTGTTCAACAATAAAATAAGATCTTTCGATGAATCGGGGGGGGAAACCAGAGAAAAGTATCTGAGGAAATTAGCATTCGAGATTCGATCAGGCACTTGCACACCGATTGCTTGCCCAGCCTGAAAGGACATGACCGGTGGATCAATCAATGACAGAGTCATTTCTCGAATGTCTGGTGTCAAATGGTTTATTTGCTGAATTTTTGCCCGAAAAGGACGAGCGACCATGCATAAGAATGTAGAGAATCTCAGGCCATCTGGCAAGAGATTTTTCTCCACTTATGACCCTGAAGGGCCAATGGCAGGATAAGTGAATGAGGCAAATTTAAAAATTTTTCTCTTTTACCTAACAATAATGGCAAGCACATCCTTATGATATGCCTGCCATCATCTAAAACCCAATCAACGAGCGTTATTTGGATGCGATTTGAATCGTCCGAGATTTCGCCTTTTCCTGTTTGGGTAGGGTAATTGTCAATATTCCCTTCTCATAGGTCGCTTTGGCTTCATCGGGATTCACAGTACTCGGGAGCAAAAGACTTCTCGAAAATTTTCCATAGCGGGCTTCTCGAATATGATATCCCTCTGTAGATTTTTGCGTTTCCTCCTTTCGTTCTCCTCTGACCTCCAACATCTGCTCTTTCACGGATAACTCAATTTCTTTGACGTCAATTCCTGGCAATTGAACTTCAATTGAGAGCCGCTCTTGATCTTCATGCACGTTAACTGCTGGCTGCCAAGCAAGAGCCTCCGCGTTCCTATCGTCCCAAAGGGGACGCAGCCCAAACGGTCGATCTAATAAACCATTCATTGCACGCTCTGGTTCAGTATAGGGATTCCATTTGACTAACATAGCTAGTCTCTCCTTTCCATTCATGTCATAGGCTTCAAAATGTTTTTCACTCACCCAGCTGGGAATGTGATTTGTTATTGGTATATAGATAAGGAGAAAAAAAGAAAAGTCAACTGAGGCACAAGAACAATACGTCAGAAAACCTTGCAACGAAAAAGGTTATGATTTCGCAGCTCCGGCTAAGTCCAGAAGGAAGGCATAAATCATTGCAGTTTCCTCATAACGCTTAAATCTCCCTGATGCTCCGCTATGTCCCGCGTCCATATTGGTTTTCAGCAAAAGACGGTGATCATCTTTTTTGAGGGCTCGTAACTTCGCGACCCACTTGGCAGGTTCCCAATATTGCACTTGAGAATCGTGCAAGCCCGCTGTCGCTAACAGATGCGGATAGACAACCTCTTTGACATTGTCATAGGGGGAGTAGGACAACATATAGTCGTAGAACTCACGTTGATTCGGATTACCCCACTCATCATATTCTCCTGTCGTCAGGGGGATATTCTGATCTAACATGGTGGTGACCACATCAACGAATGGCACTTGTGCAACCATGCCATGAAACAAATCAGGGCGCATATTCATCACGGCACCTATTAACAGGCCACCCGCACTCCCGCCCATCGCATAGAGCTTGTCGGCATCTCCATAGCCCTGTTGCAGGAGAAATTCACCACAGGTGATAAAATCCGTAAAGGTATTTTTCTTCTTGAGCAACTTACCTCCTTCATACCAACTCCGTCCCAACTCCTCTCCTCCACGAACATGCGCTAATGCATACACAAATCCACGGTCGAGCAAACTGAGTCTGGCCGAACTAAAACTAGCATCCATACTGGCTCCATACGACCCATATCCATAGAGTAACAAGGGATGGGTTCCATTTCTTGAAAATCCTTTTCTGTAGACAAGTGAAATGGGGATTCGAGTGCCGTCTGCTGCCACTGCTGAGAGTCGTTCAGTTTGATAATGACTGATATGAAAATCTCCTAAAACTTCTTCTTGCTTCAGGAAAATCTTTTCCCGGGTCCCCATATGATAGTCAAAAATTGTCATCGGTGTGGTCATAGAGGTATATCCAAACCTCAGAAAGGGCGTGTCGATTTCGTGGTTGTCGCCAAATGCCGCGAGATAGGCTGGCTCGCCAAAATCCAGCTCATGTTCTTGCTCTTCGCCATGAGGAAATATTCGCATATGGATAAGGCCTTGGAAGCGCTCTTCCACGACCAGGTATTCACGAAACAGCTCAAACCCTTCTAAGAACACCTCATCCCGATGGGGAATGACTTGCTGCCAACACGATTTCTGAAGCGCTGTCACATCTGTTTTCATCAATCGAAAGTTTTTGGCCTGGTCATTTGTACGAATAAAAAAATGATCTCCAAGATGATCGACATCATATTCATGCCCGCGCTCTCGTGGCTGGAAAATTTGAAAGGCTCCTCCAGGTGTATCAGCATTCAAAAACCAATATTCGCTACTTACTGTTTGATGCAAACCAATCATGAGAAAACGCTTGGACTTCGATTTCGTCACAAAAATAGAAAAGGTTTCATCCAATTCCTCGAAGACTAATTCATCCTGAGATGGGTTCTGACTCAACACATGTCGATAGACTTGATACGATCGTAACGTTTCGGGATCTTGCCTCGAGTAAAAAAGTGTACGATTGTCGTTTCCCCATTCCATATTCCCTGTGACTGAATGTACGACATCGGAGAATGTTTCACCAGTCAACAAGTGCTTAAACCGGATGGAATAAATTCGACGTCCCTGGGTATCAACGGCATAGGCCAATATGTCTTGACCATAACTGACCATCCAATTTCCCAGAGAGAAATATTCATGCCCTTTAGCAAGCTCATTCGCATCGAGCATAATTTCCTCGGGTCCGTTAATCGAGCCTTTTTTTCGGCAATACAGGGCATATTCCTTTCCCTCTTCATACCGCACATAATACACATAATCACCTTGTTTGAAAGGAACGGATAAATCCGTTTGTTTGATTCGCCCTTTGATTTCTTCAAACAAGGTCCGTTCCAGATCTGCCGTATGGTGTCTTAGCGCTTCAGCATAACGATTTTCACTTTCTAAATACGCCACAACTTCCGGATTTGATCGATCATTCAGCCAATAATAATTATCAATGCGAACGTGGCCATGGTGTTCTAACCGATGAGGAAGAGCCCTGGCACAAGGAGGATCAGGAAAAACGGGAATTGGAAGTGAAGAACGGCTTGTCATAATATGACCTGATCCTTATCTAATGTTCAAAATAATCGAAATAGATTAGATATCATCAAAATATCGGTGAGCTTGGCGAATTCGTTTCGTCTGGGTGCGCTGTTTTTTTTCCTCTAAGCGCTTTTCTCGGGCACGGGCTGGCACTCGAGTAGGCACCCGGTATTTCTTTGGCCGCAGGGCTTTCTGAAGCAAATCCACAAATCGCTCAACTAATTCGGCTCGGTTGGCAACCTGAGATCGAGCTCTCTGGGCATGCATACGCAAAATTCCCTCCTTTGAGATACGATTTCCCAAACACCCTGTAAGTCGTCGCTTTTGATACTGCGTTAGAGCTGTAGAGCGTTGAAGATCAAATTCCAAAATTACTCTGCTGTTGACCTTATTGACATTTTGCCCACCAGGGCCGGCACTTCGAGTAGTTGAAAATTGAAGTTCATTATCAGGAATTCTGATAAAAGAATTGATTACAATTGACATAACACTTTACTCATGGCTGCCCTCTTTTTCACATCTTCCTTCCTCATCGGTTGACCAACCACCTGACAGCAGGTCAAATATTGTCCGTGAAGCCCAAACTTAGATAAGGGAAGCCAGCAATCGATATATTCAGTAAATACCCATTCAAAAAAATTGCAACTTTCCCCGTAACCTACCTTTTCCTTCTCCACTTTAAACAAATTCCTTATTAAACGACAAAAGCAGGAGCCAACACTCCTGCTTTTGACATAAAAACCAAGACAGCTTTAAAAAAACGGCGTCTACATGCCGATTTTAAGTATTTTTTATTAGCCTTTTTAATTTAAATTTTATTTAATTTCAGCCAACATAGCTTTCACATGAGAATCTTTGAGCTTATTTAATGCCACAACTTCTATTTGGCGAATTCGTTCGCGGGTCACGGACATTGAACGCCCTACCTGCTCAAGCGTCCAGGGCTCATCCCCGCCAATCCCAAATCTCAATCGCACCACTTGCTCTTCTCGGGGATTGAGAACTTGTAAGATTTTGGCTAACCATTGTGCATCGGATTTTCTGGAAATCTCCCGATCAGGAGATGCCCCTTCCAAGTCTGGAAGCAACTCACCCAATTCCGTCTCTCCATCAACCGAAGGGGCGTCCAAGGAGATAGGATCTTGAAAAGCTTCTAAGGTCTCTTTGACTCGATCACTGTCCATGTCCAACACTTGCCCAATTTCCTCAAAGGTCGGTTCTCGATCATACTGTTGAGCAAGCCGCTGGGCAGTTTTGGCAATTTTTGTGGAGGCTTCATTGGTATGAACAGGGACTCGGATCGTCCGACTTTGATCAGCTATGGCTCGAGTAATGCCCTGACGTATCCACCAAGTGGCATACGTGCTGAACTTAAAACCACGAGTATGATCAAATCGTTCGGCTCCTTTCATCAACCCAATATTCCCCTCTTGGACCAAATCTAAAAAACTCAGGCCTCGGCCAAGATATCGTTTGGCTACATTCACGACAAGACGAAGATTGCGTTGAACTAACTCATCTTTGGGTTCCTCAATCTCTATGCGAGCTTTCTCAATAGCACAGAACAAATCCGCAGCCTGCTGTCCTATTTTCTTGCCAGCTTTCCCCTTGGAAGAAGCGATAGATTGTAAGGTCTGAATGCACGACAAACATTCATCGATCACTGGTGACGAATAGCCATTGAGATCTACCATTTTTTGTAATTGCTCATACACTTGATTAATTTCTGAAATATTCTGTAGCTTACCTGACAAAACAAGAGCCTGCTTGAGTGCGGCACGAAGCTTGACCGTGCCTTCATAGAGCCGCATTCCCAACTTCAGCTCTTCATCAACGTCTAATAAAGGACGCGAACGAAAACCTCGAAAATATATCGATTCGATATTCACCGATGAGAGTTCTCCCCATTCGCTCCTCGATTCTTCCTCGTCCCAACTCTCGCGCGTTCGCTTCAAAGACGCTTGAGACAAGAGAGCAGCTCGTTTGCTCACCCGACGTTTCTGTAGATAGGGGGCATGGTTTTTGGGTATTTGAGTCACTGTTGGCATCGTTTGAAGTGTGTTCATCGCAACCCCCTTGTTAAAATGGCCTGTGTGTCAAAACCAACTCCATAATTCAAGTTGATTTATAGCACCCCCATATGAAAGGGAAATTAAGAGAACATTAAAATTTTTTAATGGAGATTAATGGAGCGAACAAGGGAATCAAACCCTCGCGGTGGATAATGGCAGGAGTACCGTGAAGCAGGAGCCACCCTGAACCGTGCTTTGAAGGGTTATAGTTCCTTGATGAACTTCGACAATCCACTTACAAATGGCCAAACCCAACCCGGTCCCCTTTGTAGCATGAGCCCGCGCTTCATCTGTGCGATAAAAACGATCGAATACTCGAGCGTGGTTCTCCGGGGCAATCCCAATTCCATGGTCTTGAACGATGATTTTGGCTTGACTCTCAACTCTGATCAACCCCAATTCAACAGTTTGTCCATTTTGAGAATATTTCACCGCGTTGTCCACGAGATTGAGCAATAACTCACGCAACCTCAAATCATCCCCTTCTACCACGATGGGTTCAATACTTGTAATAACAGTTTGAATCGAACGATCCTTTCCCAACACCGCTGCCTGTTGGTGAATTTCTCGAATGAGATCGTCTAATTGAACAGGAAGCATTTTTAATTTAATCTCACCGAGATCCGCACGTGATAGAAATAACAATTCGTCTACAATTCGGCTCATGCGATCAATTTCTTCCAAATTACTTTCCAATACCACTCGATAATCTTCCGCTTGACGAGGACGACGTAAAGCCAATTCGGTTTCGCCTTTAGTAATCGTGAGCGGAGTTCGCAATTCATGGGAGGCATCGGCACTAAATTGGCGAATTTGTTTAAATGACACCTCCAATCGTCCAATCATATCATTGAAAGTTGAAGCCAATTGCCCAATCTCATCATTAGAATGCGGGGTGAGAATACGCTGACTCCAATCTCCCTCCGTAATTCGACGAGCTGCTTGCGTAATAGCATGAACAGGTCGAAGAGCCCGTCCCGCTAAAAACCATCCGCCCACTAGTGAAACCAGTAGGGCCAGTGGGGAAGCGATATATAAACCGACTAACAATCGACGTAACATGCGATCCGTTGGACTCAACGATGTCCCGACACGGAGAATATTAACAAGTTGTTCGCCTTGACGAATGGGCACGGATAGCAAACGCAGGGAAACTCCTTTGGTGAATTCGACCGACTCAAAAGTCGACTCACCTTCAAGGGAAGCGCGAAACGCGGTCTGGCTTAATGGTATCTCCCGACTTTGTAGATTGGAGGATTGAATCGTTACTTGTCCGGCCGGTCCAAAAATCTGGAAGAATTTATCCAATAAGGCAAGTTCAGGAAATTCTTGTGAAAGATCCTCAAATATGAGAAATGGCCCAAATCGATGCTCCCCTAAGGTTCGAATGGCCACAGCAGCTGCTTCGTCAAGAGAGGCATCTACTTGCTCTCGAAGGGCTCGAGACATAACCAAATACAGGGCCACAGCAAAAAGAAGAAGAATAAGGGCTAGCGCCGAACCATACCAGAGGGTGAGCCGAACCCGAATGGAGGTACTACTCACCCATCGGACCTCATCATATATCCACTACCACGGATGGTTTGAATTAAACTCCGTTCACGCCCCTTATCTATCTTATTGCGCAGATAACTAATATACACATCTATCACATTTGTGAAGGTATCAAAATCCAAATCCCAAACATGTTCGGCTATCATTGATCGGGTTAAGACCCGACCTGCGTTTCTCATTAAATACTCCAATAGGGCATATTCTTTAGTTGTAAATTCTAAACGCTGGTCACCGCGGCTGACTTCCCGCGTAACCGGATTCAACACCACGTCATCCACCTGCAAAATTCCAGATGGCGCCCCACCCGAGCGCCTGAGAAGTGCTCGGGCTCTGGCTAACAATTCTTCGATCGCAAATGGTTTCGTTAAATAATCGTCTGCACCGGCATCGAGGCCCCTAACTCGCTGATCTATTTCTGACCGGGCCGTCAAAATCATTACTGGAGTTTTCACTCCGGCCGCACGAGCACGTTTCAACACTTCGACGCCCGGCAAGCCTGGCAACATTAAATCTAATACTATCAAATCATAATTGACCGTTTGGGCCCAATCCAATCCACTAACCCCATCAGTACAAACATCAACGGCATAGCTTTCCTCTTCTAAGGCACGGCGGATAAAGGACGCAACTTTGGGTTCATCTTCAACGACTAATATTCGCATCGTAAGGAAATGGTACCATCTGTAGACCAAGGGGAGAAGAGCAAGATCAATATAAATCAATCATTCAGACTGGAAACTCCTTGCCAACTAAACGTCAGAAGGTCACGGACAAAAAAAAGGCTACATCATAAAAATGACGCAGCCTTTTCTCATGTCCCAAAATCAATCTGAGTTAAAGATGATCAACCAAGCTTCTTAGTTTATGACTACAACTCGGGTGACGGAGTTTTTTCAACGCCTTTGCTTCAATCTGACGAATTCGCTCACGTGTCACATCAAAATCTTGTCCTATTTCCTCCAAGGTATGATCAGTGCTATCACCAATCCCAAACCGTTTTCTAATGACCGTCTCTTCGCGTGGAGTCAATACTCCCAACGCATTGGCGATTTGACGCTGCAGATCATAACGATTTGCCGCATCCATTGGTGACACGGCATTTTTATCCTCGATTAAATCTCCTAATTGACTATCTTCTTTCTCTCCAATCGGCGTTTCCAATGAGATTGTCCCTTTGGAAATATCCAACATCATCCGGACTTTTTCTGGCGTTAAACCCATTCGTTCAGCAATTTCCTCCGGAGTCGGCTCACGTCCTAATTGTTGAACCAACTGCCTAGCCGTCCGTGCCAATTTGGTATTGGCCTCAATCATATGTACAGGAATCCGAATGGTTCTTGCTTGATCCGCAATCGCTCGAGTCACGCCTTGTCGAATCCACCATGTTGCATACGTACTAAACTTGTACCCACGTTGATATTCAAATTTGTCTACCGCACGCATCAATCCAATATTTCCCTCTTGGATTAAATCGATAAATTGCAAACCACGATTCGTATATTTTCGAGCAATGCTCACGACTAAACGTAAATTTGCTTCAATTAATTTAGCTTTCCCCCTTTTTACTTTTTCTTCTGCATCAGCTAGGATGCTCAAGGCTGCTTTAAATTCTCCTAAGGGCATGGCCAGAATATCTTTCTGAATATGCTCAATAAGTTCTTTAGACGCATGGACCTCTTTTTTTAATCGTTCAATTTCTTCAGGGGATGTTTGTGCCTTCCGTCGACTGCTCACTACTTTAGTACCGGCTTTCGCCTTTTTCCCAATAACCTGAATTCCATCCTCCCCGACGAAACCCAATTTCTTGTTGTTCCGGGATATAGTTAAATCAGCTGAACGAATTTCTTGCCCTAATTCCTTTACCCGCATTAACATGGCATCCTTCACTCGTTGATGCAAATTTAACGATTCAACTTGATCAACATACTGTTCCGTCACGAGTTTGAGCCGTTTATCCAGGTTAGCTTGTTTGGTCTTGGCAACTCCGCCCTCACGGTTTTGTGAATAGAGAGAAAGGAGATTCCGCCCAAGCTTCCGAACGGTACCCAAACAGTCAAGGGTCCTTAGCCGCAATTCTTCATCCTCTTGGTCACTCGCCAAGGTTTCTTCCTCAACTTCTTCTTCCTCTAGGGTTTCCTGAGAAAGAACAATGTCACGTACCCGAATTTCTTCTAATTTCAATTGGTCATGAAGGGTTTCAAGGTATTGAATATTAACGGGCATACCATAGACGGAACAGGCTAAATCTCGCTTCCCTTCTTCAATGTGCTTGGCAAGCTCAATTTCTCCCTCACGCGTCAATAACGGCACACGACCCATTTCCTTGAGATACAATCGCACAGGATCATCAATCCGAGTTGGCTCTCCTGGTGTTAAATCGATATCGAGAGAGGAGTCCGGTTCTTCATCGGATTCTTCGGCATCTTCCAAGCCCGCACTCTTTTTTAGGGAGGACAACTGCAAAACCGTTCTTTTAGCCGGATCGATTACTTGTATATTTGATTGATACAATGCGCCCAAAATCGCATGCAATTGTTCCGATGTGATTTGATCTGCAGGAAGTACTTGGGTCAAATCTTTCAAGGTGATATGGCCTTTCGGTCGACCAACATCAATCAACCGTTGAATCACCTCTCCAAATGTTATCGTTTTTCCCATACACATAGCTCCTTAAAAAATAAAAACCGCCTCTCAGTCATCATAATATCACGTTCTCAAAACACTCATTGGCAAGCCTGAAGACCCGTGATGCCTTACCTGAAAATCATTGTAAGGGTTGATGGAATATTCAAACTTTAATGTCCACCACCATACAAAAGGCACTATTCCAATTTCCGCCCAAAAGTTCCTTCACAAGACTACGATATCCGCATCAAAGGCGAAACTGGAATTTAGAACTAGATGTAAGAATTTAGAATGAAAAGTGAAAAGGCACAATTTGAAAGAATTTTACGAAATGATGATGAGAAAAGTAAAGAGACAGATTAAAAAATTGAAAAAAATCACCACAACCAATAATACAAATTATAAATTAATTATAATTACTTATTTCTTAAAGTTAAATAAGTCTTAAATATTTGTTTTAAAAAGATAATTCAAATGAATCTACCATCCCATTTCTCATAACCCCTTTCTCAGCAATCATAAAGATTGGAATCCAACATCCGAAAAGATAGGTAGAAGGAAATAATTGGTCTTTATCAAAAAGAAATCTGGATAAACCAATACCTGGTGGAAAGGGAAGTCCATGATTAGGCTTTTATTAGTAGAAGATGATCATAAAGAAGCCTTACGGATCAACAATATGTTGAAAGAAGGGCTTCAGAATCAATACACCTTGGAACAACGCCTATCAGTGAGTGAGGCTTTGGATCTGGTGCAACAAAAAACGTTTCAGGCTATTATCTTAGATTTACATTTATCAGAGGGACAAAGCTATGAAGCCATCCCTCAATTCATCCAATACTGTCCAGGGGCTCCCATCTTAATCCTGAGTGGCGTTGAAGATGAAGCCCAAGCCATTCACGCTGTAAAAAGCGGAGCACAAGATTATCTCATTAAGGGACAAACAAGTAGTTCCACATTGTGCCGTGCCATTCGTTACGCCATGGAGCGTCATCGCGCAACACAACGCATTACCCAGCTCGCTCATTACGATCATCTTACAGGATTAGCCAATCGTGGCCTGTTCTATGAACGATTAAACTGTGCAGTTGCACGTTGCAATCGTAACGACATGGCCATAGCGCTCATGTTTTTGGATCTAGACCATTTCAAAACGATTAATGACACTCTAGGACATGACTGCGGAGATTCACTTTTAAAAACTGTCGCCACACGGATCAAAAAATGTATTAGGGAAATCGACACAGGAGTTCGATTAGGCGGAGATGAATTCGCGGTCTTATTGGAACAAATTGTGTCGGTTGAAGACGTTTCAGCAGTGGCAGAACGTATTCTCAATCTCTTAGCCCAGCCCATTATTGTAAATCAACATCAACTCCAAATTACTGGAAGCCTAGGCGTCACAATTTACCCTTGGGATAGCGCCAATCCTCAAGAGTTACTTTCCCACGCTGATGCGGCTATGTATCGGGCTAAAGCCCAAGGGGGAAACAATTACCAATTTTATACCGCAGGGATGAAAACAGCTGGCCTAGATGGCTCAACTCTGAATGTCGAACTTGGCAGGGCCTTGGCAAAAAAAGAATTCTTGCTGCATTACCAACCTCAAATGGATCTGCGGACCAAGCAAATCATCGGGATGGAAGCTCTCTTACGATGGCATCATCCCTATCAAGGACTCATCGGCCCTAATCAATTTATTCCCCAAGCCGAAGAAAATGGCATGATCATTCCTATTGGGGAATGGGTCTTGCGTGCTGCAAGCAAGCAGGCTAAGTATTGGGAAAAGCAAGGTTTTCCTGCACCTCATGTGGCCGTTAATTTATCTGCAAGACAAATTCATCAAGGAAATTTACCCGCACTCATTGAAGACATCCTCAAACGCTCTCACTTGGATCCAGAAAATCTCAAATTAGAATTGACTGAAACTTTTCTCATTCACGAAACCGACGAAACACTCCAAACTCTCTGCGAACTTAAAGCTATGGGCGTCCATCTCTACATTGATGACTTCGGAGCCGGGTATGCTTCACTCCGTTATCTGAAATCATTCCCCGTTGACGGTATTAAGCTCGACCAAAGCCTCATTCAACACCTTCCCCATAATACGAATGACGCAGCTATTGTTCAAGCCGTCATTTCTCTTGGAAAAGCTTTAGGGTTACAAGTCATCGCAGAAGGGGTGGAATCTCAAGAACAGGTTGACTGTCTGGAAGATTTTGGTTGCGATGCCATGCAGGGCTATTGGATAGCTCCTCCCCTACCAGCCAATGAAAGCGCCCAACACATGGTGCAAACCTAGGCGGGCAAAAACTTCAAAGATTCTTTTTGTAATAAAGTTTCAATGAAGGAGGGCAAGCAGACGGGTATGGTGATGTCTTAGAGTAATCCTTGCACGGATATCATGACAGTATTGCTATAGAAATCAAAAGCACTCTGATTGGAATTCCGTCGTTCAAAAGAATAACTTAATTGAAAGCCAAGCCATTTTACCGTGCGATAATCAAGTGCGGTTCTCCAGCGAAAACGATTGTCCTCCCTTCCCTCCTCAAAGTCACTATTTGAATAAAGAAAAGACCCTCGAATCCCTAAACCTTTTTTGAATTCTTTTCTCACCCTTAGCCTAACGCCAGTCTGGATAAAAGTGGAAGTATTAAATACCGCTGATTGTTGGATGATACGAAAAGGGAAAAGATCCATTTGGAAGCGGTATGTGGGCCTCCATCTCAAATTACCAATTAAAGAAAGGGCTTCTTGTTGCTTTCCACCAGGACTTAACCCCTCTTGTTGGAGTTCTTGAACCTTAGCAGTTCTACCCTCTGGAGCACGATCAAAGTTTAAGATGGAGTATCCTACATTAATTTGTCCGGATAATTGTCGACTAGCGGCCAATCTGAATCCGGTAGAGACCCCATAGGAGAAATTATCGAGTTGGTTATTTTCGTCATAATTTTGATCTGAGATATTAAATCCTAAAAGCGCATAAGAGGTGGGATTGACCGGAAGGAAAAACGTCAGATTGGAATTAATACTTTTCCGATCACGTGGGGCATCTTGATTATTATTTTTAAAATGGAGTCGCCCGTAAGAAAACCCTAAACCAACTCCAAAACTTGGCCCGAAATATTCAGTCCGAGTTTGGAACCAATTCGAACGCCACTTGGTGATATCGTCCTGTTGACTATCCAAATCCGATCCCCTGGGATCAAAGCCCTCCACATGGTTTCCTTGAAAGTGAACATTTAACCCGCCTGGAAAATCTAATACCAAATGGCCTAGCCCGTTTTGAGCCAGAGCATTATTTTGAGAGAACCTTGGATAGAGAAATTGGGTAGCCCGATAATCCAACAACATGGAATGCCTTCCTGCAAATGGATAAAGGGCCTGAATTCCTGGGGCAATGGTAGTAAGAATGCCATCCTCTCGATTTTTTTTAGTCCTGAAGACGTTATCCGTGTACACTTCAGCCAATCCCAAAAAGGGATGCACCTTTATCGGTCCAGCCTTGACCCCATCTCCAGGCAAAAATTCACCTAAGCGTGGAGCATTCCTTATGGGATTTTGATTACCAGTGAAAGCAAAAGTCCCAGTGTCGGAAAGGGCTTGAGTCCACCCCACTGAAGGAACGAACAAGATAAAACAATGCCCTACACAAATAATCTTGAACAAAAAAAATAAATTTTTGACATATTTAGTCATGACGTTACAACGTATCACAGACAATCTCCTAAGCACCGAAAAAGAGAAATATTGGCAGGTTCAATTGTTATCCCCGGCTACTTAGCTCATGTTCTTATATTTTACAGTGAATGGCTAACAAACAGGGAACTGTATCAAAAAATCATCAGGGAATCACTAAGACAAGACGTTAATCGCTTGAAATTGTTAGAAAGAAGTCTAGTTTTGTTCTATAAAGCCCGCTTAAAAAACAACATTGATCCTTGCCCATATTTTTGGAACAAGGACTCCAAAATTTTAGGTCAAAAAACATCGATCTGCGATTGAGACATAAAATTTTTCACCCAATATTTTATTGATTGAGACTAATGGTTGGGAAGGAATATTGATTAGAAAAAACAAAGAATGAAAATTTTTTAGATTTTCAATGTTGAAAGTTTACTCATCCATAAAGAAGTTGGAGAATTGGGGGGAGAAAAATTAATGGCTAAAGAAGGCGATAGATAAATTTAGGAATATAGAACTTTCGTTTAGTAAATACTAAGCCAAGTAGATTACCCTCGCGCATAAGGATTTGCTTTTTTACCTCTTGAACAACCGCAGATCTGGTTTTTTCAGCTTCAACAACTAACACAACTCCACTGACAGTTTCACATAAAGCTAAACTTTCAGTTGAGACACTCACCGGGGAGGAATCAATGAGAATGAGTGAAAATTTTTCTCGCGCTATTTTCCAAACATCAGTGGATTGAAAAAAACTTCGCTCGGTAAGTGAACGCAGAATTTTAGATGAAAGAGTCGCTAAAAATAAATTCTCATCTTCAATTTGGGAAATTACACCGTCAAGAGGTTTCCCCTCCTTTAAGACATAGTCCAAAGGTGGTTTGGCCTCTATGGCAAAGGCCTGATTTTGACAAGGCTTTTTAAAATCTGCTTCAACAAGAAGAACCGGCTTGTGACTATGGCGAGCTGCAGTTAATGCAAACTCTCGGATAAGCGTAGAAGTGCCTTCTCCCTCTCGAGAACCAATGAATTGAATGACATTTTGATCAGGATTCGGTAACCGGGCTGCGATATTTTGGGCAAGAGCTAACAGTTCAGACTCTTCGTAAAGTTTTGTAACTGGACTAATAGCATGCCCAGTTAAGTGAGATTTTGATGGAACGGATGGAGCTGCGACAAAATCCTTGGCAACCACCAATGGCTCTTCAACAATCGCCAGTTGCTCTTCTTGAGCAATTTGTAATGCTTCATAAATTTTACTCATTGAAAATATTCACTCATTTCGGTACTCAGGTAAAACAATATTCTGCCCGGGGAGGATAAAGTTTGGATCTACAATTTGAGGATTATGTTGTTTGACCCACTCAAGAAATTTTTCATTATGCGAACCATAAACCTCTCCCGCAATTTGGCTCAAATTTTCACCTGCTTTAACTGTTCGAATTACCCTATATTGCCCAATAGAACCATCACCGATGGAAATGTCAGGATTTCTCCCAGCATCAAAAGCAGCAGCCTCTGGATTCTCGAGAGCCGGTTTCTCAACATTAATTTTATTCTTATTTTTTATAATATTAGCTCCATAATTATTGCTATCTAATTGATTTTTCACTGCTAATGAGAGAGAACCCATTGGCTCCTGGGAATTGGCTTTTCCCTTGTTATCCAGATCTACCATCGTTGAGGAAAGATTTGCGGTCTTCTCAGATGACTTACGCAGAACCACTTCTTTTTCTTTATTTCGGTCAACTTCATCGGAAACTGTATTTGTATTGCTTTGAAGGTTATTAGATTCATCAGGCTTTAAATTAGCAATGCCCTCCGAAGATCCGACCTTTAAACTTACATTTTCTTCCTTTGGGGCAGAGATTACTTGATGAACTAAAGGATTCTTTCCTAATTTAAAAGGAAAAGGAATTACATCGAAAAGGAAGACTATACTGAGTATAAGGACAGCGGCAATTCCTAAACCAATAGCCCATTTATTGGTGAAATATGAATAACCCACATCCGTATTATCAATATCTCTAATGATTTCTTTTACCACATTCACTGGGACGGGTTTACATTGTCTTCCAAAACCGGTAATCAATGCGTTATCACAAAGTATATTAATTCGCCGAGGAATTCCCTGTGCTTGTCGAACAATGAGATTAAGAGCCGATTTTGTAAATAATCCCTGAACAGCCGAAGTAGAAGCCAATTTAATACGATGTTCTATAAACCTTCGACTCTCTTCTTCGGAAAGTGGAGAAATTGTCGCTCGAAGGGCAATACGCTGTCGAAACTGCCTTAGGGAAGGTTGCTCCAACATAGTGTTCAATTCAGGCTGCCCTAATAAAATAATTTGGATAAGCTTATCTGTTGAAGACTCTAAATTAGAAATCATTCGTAAATTTTCGAGGGTTTCTATGGGCATATTTTGTGCTTCATCAATCGCTAAGACAACCGTACCCCCAGCTTGATATTCAGCAATCAAAGCTTCATGCAATTGATTGACCATTTCTGTGACATCATCGTGTCTTGGTGTAAGCTCCAAACTGCGGAAGATTGCGGTAAGTAGACCATGATAAGTCAGAACAGGATTAAAAATGTAGATGGTTTTCTGCTTTCGAGTAGCTTTGCGTTCAAGATAGGCCCGCAATATGGTAGTTTTTCCTACACCTACTTCGCCCAGGATAGCAATGAACCCCTTTCGCTTCTCAATGCCATAGATAATGGCACCTAAGGCTTCTTTATGTTGAGGGCTTAAATATAGGAAACTTGGGTCTGGGGTATTATGAAAGGGTTCTTTTTTCAAACCGTAATAGGAAAGATACATGAAATGCCTATTAACCCTTTTGCCCAAAAGAAGCCAATATCGGAAGACCTAAGTCTTCCGATGCCTGATCGGGCCTTGTATAGCCACCTTGGAGGTATTCAAAAATAAATGCCAGGCCAATACTCATAATTGCGGCAAAAATTGCGCCAAAGAGGAGTTTGGTGTTTTTCGGTCTTCCAGCTGGCAATCCAGGTACCACTGGAGATTGGATCACACTGATATTTGACATTTTCAGTTGATCCATTTCTTCAGAGACTTTGGCTTCTTCGACTTTTTTAACATATAGTCTGTAATTCTCCTCTGCAGTCGCTCTCATTCGCACAAGCCCTATCAATTCCTCCCCTAAGGAATCAAGCCGTTGAATCTTCTGGTCCAAATCTTGTATCTGACCGACAATAACGGCATCACTGGCTTTGAGAGTCTTCATCTCCGACAGTGCTTGAAGACGTGAGACTTCCAGACCTTGGTAAACTGGATTCTTTCCACTTGTAACACTCTTATCTCGCTCTTCATTCGTCTGAGTACTGATAAACTGTTCCACTAGCTCAATTTCTTTCTGAATATTTTGAACCGGACCACTTGTCTCAGTATACTTTGCCAATAGAGCTTGCTTTTGACGTTTTAGACCAAATAATTCAGCCTTGGCCTTGGCCAACATTCCTCCACCCTCTGTGGTTGAGAGAGGAACGGTTTGGGGTACAGTCTCCATCTGGGCTTCAAGTGATGAAACCTTACCAACCAATCCTTGCAGTTGATTGTTGATGGACTTGTGATTGACATCTAAGTGAGAACGTTGATCCAAGAGTCGTCGCTGTTGATCTTCAATGGGAGAAGACAGATCATTTTTTTCCTTAAAATCCTGGAGAGTATTTTCTATTGCTTCAAGATCCTTCTCATATTCATCCAATCGCTTAATGAGAAATCCAGATTTGGGATCACTAAATATCTGAAGATGCCTCTCTTGTAGAACATCAATTAACACACTCAAAGCTTTAGCTGCGACTCTTGGCTTTTCATGGGAAAACTTGATCTCAATTACATTCGCTCCTCCCTCCGAAGTGGAAGTGTCCAAATTTCCCAAAAAGATTGTGGTGGCCACTTCTACCTGCCATTCTTTCACTTCATCAGATGCCCCAAGCAATTTGGGGTAAATATTTTTGACACCAATAGCTTTGACCACCGCTCTGACTAAATCTCTACTTTTTACGATTTTTTTTTCAGATTCAATAGCCGCACTTCGATCAAATTGCACGATTTGACCAACGTCACCGACTTCCGGACGGAAGATATGCTCTCTTCCAAACTTAAGAATGATGGTCGCGCTTGATTCATACAGTGTATCCTGAGAGTAGACCCATCCTGCCACCGACAACATTACGACCACAAAGATAATCAATATTTTTATTTTTTGCCTAAAGAAGGCAGTGACAATATCTCGCGCACTTCCAAAAGGATATGGCAATACCTCTTTTTCAATAATACTCTCAGTTTCCATTTCCACCCTCGCTAATCCCAGTACTTGTTGAGGATAAACTCCCATCACTTGCTAGCACATGCGAAGTTCTAAGGAGGACAGCAACTTCAGGGTTTTTGAGTTGGCTTGAGTAATTTTTGATGAGGATCTCCCGAATCTCTTCCACTGTATGACCCACAACCGAGAGTTCCCCAACTAGTTGCAAAGCGATGCGTCCGTCCGGTCTCACTGGAATCGATTCGTTTAATTCAGGATTAAAAAAGAACTTAATATCAAGCTGGTCACCAACCTGTACTCGATAATCCTCCGGTGGGGTCGAACCAACTTTAGTTAAATAATTTAAATAGTTCGCTTCATCTGCCTTAATTTGTCGACGAAGCTCATCCTCACCTGGCCTTAAACTTCTCAATCGCTCCAATTCTTTATCAACTTCAATGATCTGTTGCTTTATTACAGCACTCTGCGCTTCAGCTGACACTAACTCCGCTTGAGTCCGAAATAACTCCGATTCCATCTGAGCATATAAAGGATTCTTCCCCGTCGAAACACTTTCTGCTTCCTTTTCCTCCTGTTTCTTAATAAAACGGGCAATGACTTCCATTTCTTCACGCACCGCCTTAACATGAGGGCTTTCTTCAGTATATTTGGTCAATAATTGTTGCTCCTTTAATTGTAAGGTCAGCAAATTACTCTTGGCCCCTCCAATAATCCCTTGTTCACTGCTAATCTTTGAAAGAGGAACGACTTGGGGAACTTCCTTCATTTGATTTTGGACCCAGGCAAGCTTCTCTTGAAATCCTTTCACTTTGTTTTCTGCTTGCTTTAATGAGTTATCTAATCCATTACGCTGTTGAAGGAGAAAATTAATTTGCGATTCCAGGGAGACCACTCCATGAAATTGCTGAAATTCCTCCAGCGCCCGCTCTGAAGCTTGAAGTTTTTCTCGATATGCTGCAAGCTGTTTCTGCATAATGGAAAGGCCTTCATTCTCAGAGCTTTCCCCTTTGTTAGAGGTAAATTTTTTCTCAATAGTTTCAGTCTCTGCACAAACATAATTCTGAGGAAGGACGAGGAGAGAAATACTAATAGCTATAACCATACTCAAATTTCTAAATTGGTTGAGTGGATTACGAAACAAACAAAATTCCAACTTATTCTCCTTAATGAGCATGACTGCGAAACCTCAACAGGGTCATGAGATTAATTAATAAGTGATGGTTTGAATAACTAACCTGACTCTTAATTTCAGTGAAAACGGGCCATGGTTCTACCAGAATGCTCTCGGGACAAAAACAAAATCGTTGGGGAGAAGAGAAATATTCTGAGATAAATCTCTCCCACTGAGAGCAGCATCAATATCAAGTTTAATGACAAATTGCTTGCCATTTTGATCGCGCCGTATCACGATCACTTCGTCTTTTTTCGCGGTATCTGGCTTAAACCCTCTGGCTAAGGCCACCGCTTGAAGGACATCCAGCGAACCACCAATCTCGAATGTCCCAGGACTTCCCACCTCTCCATCCACATAAATTTTGGGTTGTTCTCGTACCGCTCGTACAATGACGGCGATTTCTGGATTCTTTAATTGCCCTGCATAACGTTTGGCTAACAGCGTTGTGAGTTGGGGGGCGGTGAGATTCGCCGCCTCAACTTCGTGAATCAGTTGAAGAGAAATCCTTCCATCGGGACGAACGATTAAGTCTTGTTCATTCAATTCTGGGTTGAAAAAAAATTTCACACTTAACATATCGCCAGCTTTAATGACGTATTGAGGATCTTGAACAGTTTCGTAAAGCTTACTTGATCCCCCACTTGGAGAGCCCTGAGGAAGGCCTTCTTTACCTAGTTCCGAAACTTTGAACGCTTCAACCCCTGGACCAATTGAACTACAGGCAGATAGGAATACACACAGAAAAAATAAAGCCAACATTCGCATATGTTTACCTTTAAAATTTTAATTCCACACAAAAAGCATGAATTTTTGTTGAAAATTCTCCCATTTTTATTTCTAGCATCAGTGATGTAGTAATAACTACTTAATTAAAAGATAGAAAAAAAGCAAACTGCTGCGACACGACATTTTCAATGATACTCTAGAAAAAGCGAGGGTTCAAGTTTCCAAACAGGATCCTTTCGCGAACCATTTAAAGCTATACCCAAAAGAAACTAGTAAGAGCGAAACACCCCTCGCCAATGAGTCACCTGGTCACCATAATGAAGTTTGCATTTCTTTAAAGATACAGCAATATCCTCCTTTTTATATAGCGTTTGGTATCGGTCGATTTTTACATATTCTTAAAAGCAACAGAACCGTCATCACTAGAATTTTGAGATCTAACATTAATGACTGATGATCTAAATAATACAAATTATGGGATAGTTTCTGGGGCATAAGCTTCTCTATGTAATATTGCTCAGCATTTCCTTTGAGATGGTCTAACAGAGCGGCATCATGCAGATGTCCACGAATCACTGTAATATCGGTACAACCAGGCCGAAGAGCGAGAATCCGCTTCTGTTCTTCGTTATACAAATTAACATACTTTTCAACTTCTGGCCTCGGACCGACCAGGCTCATCTCACCTTTGAGAACGTTGTAAAGTTGAGGAACCTCATCCAATTTGAACATTCGCAAATAATATCCTAATGGGGTTATCCGGGGATCTCTAGACCCATGCGTAATGTGCCCCTCCTCTGAAGGTTGATGAACTCGCATGGTTCGAAATTTCCAAAGAAAAAACTTTTTGCCATCTTGGCCAATGCGCTCCTGCCGATAGAAAATGGGGCCAGGGTCAAAAATAGCGATAGCAGTTATGATCAATATCCCAATTGGGGAAAATAGCATTAGCCCCATCACACTAAATAGGATATCTGTCAACCGCTTCACAACAAATTATCTGGCGACGAGATTGCGCATAAGCATAAATGGCTCAGCATACTCGAATCCTACACTACTCCCCCAATACTTAGCTTGCGCCTCAATAGCTTCAAGAGATCTTGGATGAGGATATGGAGGTGTTTCAGAGGAGTAGTGAGCCAAGGCCCGCAACTTTTGCGAGAGAGTTGAGGAAATATCTACGAACCAATTTGGGAGAAAAGCATGAGCTACACGAAAAGGCGCCCATTCAGACGAAGATGGGACGGAATAACATAAAACCTGTTTGACGATTCCACCTGGCTTGGGCCGTGTGGCGACCAGAGTAGCCTCATGGAGAAGCTGGTGATCTCGATTGATATCGCCAAAATGATGGGTATAGACTATTTCACAGTGGTGCTTAAGAATAAGATTTTCGATAGCTTTTGTGAGATCAATTTGGGAATAGGTATCCAGTTTTTGATCTGGAAACCCAAGAAATTCTGGAGGTTGAATGCCAAGCTCCTCACAGGATTTTGTACACGCATCTTTCAATCCCCCACGTTGCTCTTCGGAGTATCGAACTTGGGAGGCATCGGCAAAAATTGCCGGGAAAACAATATCCTTCTGTTGAACGTGGCGAATGAGCGTTCCACCCAAACCCAACACCTCATCATCTGGATGGGCACCGACAACGAGGACGTTCATTTATTTAGTTGGAATCCCTATACAAAGTAAGCCCAATAGCCCGTTTATAAATAATGTATCGGCCATTTTTTTCCATTTCCTTTCGTACTCGGGTAACAAACTGGGTTGCAAACTGCTCCCGCTGATTCATTTGCTTGCTGTCTTCTTGAAAAAGTAATGTTGACCGATAATATTCTTCGACCGCTTTCAGGCCGACTTCCCCTTCAAAATACACGCGATTAACAAAAGGGGAAATTTCCACACGATTAAAGATCTCGTAAGCTAAGGGGATCACTTCATTATTTATGCGCCATAGTCTTTCCGAAAAGTTCTTAGGAAGCTCTTGTTTCGTAATATCCCGATTAAGATCGTAGAACTCCCGTGAATTATCCCAGGAGGGCCCTACAACAAAACAGCGCCCTCCTTTTTTCAGCAATCGTTTATATTCTTTGAGCGTCGCTTGAATATTATCAACATAATAAATCGAGTAACAGGTTGTGATTACATCAAATGTTTGATCTTTCTGGGGAAACGGCAAACTCGCACTATGGTCCACCAGCTCAATATTTGTTTTCTCCGATAGCTTATCCTGAGCATTATCTAATAACCCAGGAACCTGGCTAAAGATATCCACCCCCACGACTTTTCCTTTGGGTCCAACCAAATCGGAGAATACAGCCATTTGCTTTCCATTCCCACAGCCAACATCTAAAACCATTTCACCTTTTGAAATATGTACCCGATTCTGTATCCATTCCTCCAAATCATAGTCAGCATTTTTGTTGACCTCGGATCTAACAACATTTCCGATGTGAGCCATGACTTCTTCAGCTGTTGATTCATGATTCTTTTTCATTCCTATCAATTCCTATTCTTCGAATTTTTTCCCCACTAATAGTTAGAACTCCCCTTAAAGAACAACTAAATGGCCTTAATTCTCCCTACCACCAAAAAGATATTCCCCGTTGACTCAATAAAGCCAGGGTAAATCCATTAGGAAAACTCTAATCCTCAAAAACTACTAATGATACTATGAGGGGACGACGGACATATCACACCGTTTTCAATAAACTCTCCTAGAAATTCCCAACTAAGTCAATATTGCTCCCTGGGTCTCACTCAAATTCCGACCTTTTCAACGTCTTGACAAGAACTCAATTTTCGCCCTTAGGTCTATTTTGGTTTCACTGTGGCGGCGGCAAAACCTAATGCATAAGCAAAATGCATAATGAAGGCCACTAAAGGAAACAAGAGGCCAACAAAAATCCCTTCTTTACGACCAAGCCATAATCCACCAATACTTAGCATGGCCCAATATCCAAGTGGCAAAATATAGCCAACCATACTCCAGGGCCTGGGAATAGGAAAAGATGCGAGAAACAAAATAATCAGGACTAAAAAAAATCCAACAGGGGCAAAATGTCTCAAAGAAATGGGGAGCCGATGCTTCCGAAGAACCGCCACCCGATAATACCCATATTGAAAAAATTGCCAAAATAATTTACTAGGGGTTTCGCGAACATAATAGGTGCATTTAGCACGAGGGGAAAGAAATATTTTTGCACCATTAAGCGCAATGCGAAAATTAAATTCATCATCTTGGTTGCGGATTAAACTTTCATCAAAAAGACCAACTTTCTCGAAAATCTCTCGACGAAAGACTGGAAAGCACGCTCCTTCAGCATAACCTTCATACTCGGGAAACCGATGTTTAGCATTGCCCACACCCAATGGGTTGGACATGGCGGCAGCCACTGTCCGTCCAAAAACACTTTTCCCAACACTGTTAATCGGCCCCCCAGCACAACAGATTTCCTGATGATCATTCAATAGATCAAGACATGCTGACAGATAGTGTGAATCATACACAGTGTGAGCATCGAAAATTGCTATTAGGCTTCCCTTTGCCTCATTTATTCCTAAATTTCTGGCACATGGAGTTATCTGACGCTTATTATCGATAACTTTCAAACGAGAATCCTCCGCCATAAGACGCTCAAGAATTTCCCGAGTCCCATCATTGGACATTCCATCCACCACAATTATTTCAAGATTTCGATTTTTAACATCTTGATCAAATATTGAACGAACACAAGACTCAATATGCTCACCTTCATTACGACATGGAACCACAATGGTAATAACTTCAAAGTCTTTGCACATACAATTGGACGCCAATTTCTCGACAGGTCGATAAGTGAAATTTCTGCCTATTCTAAGACGATCTGCTTCACCTCAGAATCCGAATAATACACAGCATCAGGCGTCTGCCTATTTAATGCCTGGTGACGCCGTATGGCATTGTAGAACTGAAAGTAGCAAGTGATTTCCGCTCGAAAGGCTACGGGAGATTCATAGGCTCGCAGGAAGAATCCTCATAAAATTTCTGCTTCCCTTGGTCCTGATTAGCGGCGTTATACACCGTCGTTTCAAACACAGTGGACGACCTCCCCATCAGCTGCTTATTCCAACCCTGAATCTCATTCGGATAGACAGAAAATTGCTCCCCTAAACCGGCCAAGGTAAGTTCGCCCTTGACGGCTGAAAACGGGACCTTCGCATTAAACTCCGGGGAATGATTACGTCGGGATGGTCGTTCCATATTCGGCTTCTTTCGTTGAACAAAAATAGACTGCAGAAGATTTCACTGAGCATCTACATGAGTCTGTCCAATGAAGGGGGGCCACCTCTCCATCTCTGACTGCCATTGTGAAAGTCCCCTTCTCTCATCCTCATATTTTAAAACACTGTGTCTTCACAGCAAGACTTCGGTGAATTGCAAGTGTAAAAAGAAAAGAAAAAATGGAGGGGATACTAGATACCTAATGTCCACTGGATTTCCGAGAACTTCTAATGAGTAATACGATTAATTAGGAATTTTTCTACCCAAAAAATTCTCCTTTCGTTTATCGGCAATTTTATCCAGGCCTTCATAGTCAATTTTGTATTAGATGAAGTGCCCCTGCAGGAATTTAATAACAGAGAATATACTTACTACTTTTTCTCAAAAATAAAAAAAGCCATCAAATATCCAAGTATTGTGAGAAATATCACAAGATTTAATTAAAACATACCCTTTTCCAAATACTTCTTCAACTTTTTGCAATTATGGCACTAACTTTGCTTTTCCCAAAAAGGCATTACTTGGTTCAAAAATAATTGCTGTTCACCTTGATTCCAAAGTTCTTCAAAAAAGTCTTATCAAAAAAATTCACATTTCCTGTTTATCTTTTGAAACAATCCTCAATTGTTTTTTTCTTAAGCAGTGTAACTCTTTTTAGAGAAGAATTAATTTTTGATATTTAATGCCAGATTGATACTTAGTTAAATAAATTCTCAAAAGAAATATTTTTATTATTCTTCCTGGTGGTCAAGACTTTCTCTTTCAAATGATAAATGTCCAAAAAATTTTCTAACCATCAACAGTGCTATCGTAGAGGAGTTTAAATATGTATATTGGAAATTCAGAAATTAAATATAGGCATTGGATAAACTTCGCCGTTTTCTTCTTTACTTTTTTATCAAATGCCGTTCACGCTACAACCTATTACGTGTCAACTACCGGAAATAATTCAAACCCTGGAACAAGTTCACAACCCTTTCGAACGATTGAGAAAGGGGTTCGTTCAATTAGTGCCGGCGACACTCTTTACGTCAAATCTGGAACCTACTCAGAATCTATCAGACATTGGCAAGTGCCCATTCCGAATGGCACCTCTTGGAATAATCCAATTATGATTGCAGCAAACCCCGGTGATACCGTAATCATTAAACCGCTTTCTGATAATGCTTTTTTTTGGATAGGTGATGGCCAGAACAAATACCTGATTATTAAGGGCTTTATTGTTGATGCCGCTAGGAAAGCCTTGCATGGATTTAAGTTTGAGAATGGAACAAAATATGTTCGCGTAATCAACACTGAGATCAAAAACGCAAAGGATTCTGGTATTCTTGTTTCCGCCACAAGTCCATATGCAGTGGCCTCAAATAACACGTACCATGAGTTCATCAATTTGCATGTACATCACAATGGAACGTCTGTGAAGGATCACGGATTTTATATTCAAACAAGTCATAACTTAATAGAATATTCTGACGTACATCACAACTCGGCTACCGGAGGAAAGTTCTATAGCGCCACATTCATTCCTGGCACTGCAGCCTCAGGAAGCGCTAACCACAATACGATTCGTTATAGCACTCTCCACGACAACTCCCAAAATTCTACTATTCCAGCAGATGGTTGGATATTAGCATCTGGAACAGGAAACAAAGCCTATGGAAACACTGTTTATAACCAACCTATAGGATTAACCATTGGCTTTGGAGCAACAAATGCTTCCGTTTACAATAATGTTATCTACTCCAATACTGATTACGGGATCCGAGTCACTGGAGCATTTGGCGGAAGTTCAAACACTCTCGTTGCCAATAACACTATCTATCAGAATAGCGTATATGGAATTTTTTCTGGTGATAACGCTAGTAATACAACGGTACGGAATAATATTGTACGCTCGAATACTATAGACCTAGGGCTAGACGGAGCGGTTAGTTCAAACAACTTCACAGGGAATCCATTGTTTGTGAACGCTGGGGCCAAGGACTTTCATCTCCAGGCAGGAAGCTCTGCCATTGATACTGGAATTGGGATTAGCGGAATTAATAATGATTTTGATGGAACATCTAGGCCTCAAGGGAGTAATTTTGATATTGGAGCCTACGAGTTCCAAAGTGGCTCCGGGGGTAGTAGTGGGGGAGGCTCTTTCCCTCCGCCCATCAGTTCTCCAGCCCCGGGTTCCACGATCGGCTCGTCCGTTACATTTACGGGTGCCCATACAAGTCAGGATCTCGAACATTGGCTGTATGTGGGAACCAGCACAGGGGCTAACAATCTTCACAATAGCGGATCGATGGGGTCCTCTCATAACCGTACGATATCTGGCTTACCCAGTAGTGGCACCATTTATGTTCGCTATTGGACCCGCAATAGCAGTGGATGGAGTTCGCGAGATCACACCTATATCATGACTGGAGGAGGCTCTTTCCCTCCACCCATCAGTTCTCCAGCCCCGGGTTCGACGATCGGCTCGTCCGTTACATTTACGGGTGCCCATACAAGTCAGGATCTCGAACATTGGCTGTATGTGGGAACCAGCACAGGGGCTAACAATCTTCACAATAGCGGATCGATGGGGTCCTCTCATAACCGTACGATATCTGGCTTACCCAGTAGTGGCACCATTTATGTTCGCTATTGGACCCGCAATAGCAGTGGATGGAGTTCGCGAGATCACACCTATATCATGACTGGAGGAGGCTCTTTCCCTCCACCCATCAGTTCTCCAGCCCCGGGTTCGACGATCGGCTCGTCCGTTACATTTACGGGTGCCCATACAAGTCAGGATCTCGAACATTGGCTGTATGTGGGAACCAGCACAGGGGCTAAAAACATTTATAACAGTGGATCCATGGGTTCTGGACACTCTCGTTCTGTGACTGGTATACCTAGCGGCACTATTTATGTACGCTATTGGACTCGTAACAGCAGTGGATGGAGTTCGCGAGATCACACTTATGTGAGGTAAGAAAGAATTTGGTGGAGCTTGTAAGCTTCTCAAACCCACTGGGCCAATTTTGCGGCAGGCAGACCTCAAGTTTTTTTCGTCACGCTTCCGACAGCATAGGCTTAGCAAGCGAAAGATTCGCGACTAAACACTTCAATAGACCATTTTCTTCTTCCAATGGCCGGGGACGCCGCTGTTCATTCACGCCTGGAAGAGCATAGTTTTTGATCACACATAAAACGTCCCCTCCGCCACGCCCAGTTGTCGACAGATCTCACCTACTGGAATGCCCGCCTCACTTTGCGTGAACATTACATAGATCTCTTGTTCCTCAGAGAATGTTGGGCCCTTTAGGGGTCTTCTCCTTATCGGGTCGTACCACCAAAGATCCCATTCTACTCTCGATTTTAGGCGCTATTTTTATTGAGAAAGGCGTCATCAAGTGAACATCTTGAGTGAATAATGGTAAAAGGCTATCCGTTTCGCCTGTCAATTTTTCACGAAAGCTTTCATTTATTGCATCCTGCGCTCCATTGACACCTCTTACTGAAGGAAAATAACCATTTAAAATATCCTAATAAATTTCCAAGCCACAGTATCTGCAAACTACAAAAAAATTCAGTCGTCTACCTTATCTTAATCTGCGTAAAATACACTCTTAAAATTTCAAATTGTTTTCAGTTAATTCCTCCACAGAATCAGTTTGTCTTTTCAAGACCTATCATTTTTAGTTTTCATTCCACCAGCCGATAAGATCAATGCCACTACTTTATTGTATATTAAATACATGAGCGACGGAGGAAAGGCATGATGAATTCCTTAGATACCAAAAATTTCACATATTTCCTTATTGTGTTGGCTTGTGCCTTTGTCACGCTCACACAAAATACTAGCTACGCCGCTACTTTTTATGTCTCGACAAATGGAAATGATTCAAACCCTGGGACAGAAGCCTCATCTTTTCGTACCATCAAACATGGAATAGGTAGCTTATCTGCAGGCGATACTCTTTTTGTAAAAAGCGGCGATTATTATGAATCCATTCTAAGTTGGAAAACGCCCATTCCTCATGGAACGAGCTGGAACAACCCTGTAACCATAGCAGCATTCCCAGGCCACACTGTAACCATCAAACCTCCGGCTGGCCATGCGGCTTTTTGGATAAAAGATCCTACGGTCAAATATCTCATCATCGATGGATTTATAATGGATGGACAAGGTAAGGCTCTTCACGGAATTAAGCTCACAGAAAATGCTACGCATGTTCGTGTTCAGAACAGTGAAATTAGAAACTCCCAATATTCAGGAATTTTGGTGACGGTGTGTAGTGGTTGCACAGATCCTCACACAGCTCCCCACGATACCTATCACGAATTTATTAACCTTAATGTACATCATAACGGATCATCCATTAAGGACCACGGGTTTTATGTGGCAACTAGCCATAATTTGATTGAATACTGTGACATTCATCATAATTCTAGTAATGGAGGGAAGTTTTACAGCGGTTATTTTGACCCCGGCACTGGGGCTTCATCCGCCGTCAATAATAATATTATTCGTTATACCACCCTGCATGACAATTCACAGAATTCGTCTTACCCAAATGACCCGACAACCATTGTCCCTGCTGCGGGCTGGATTCTCTCATCAGGCGACGGAAACATAGCCTATGGAAACATTGCTTACAACCAACCCAGAGGAATTGTCATTGGCCATGGAGCGAAAAATGCACTGATGTATAATAATATCGTATATAACAATGAAATAGGCATCTGGGTCCACGGAGCTTGGGGAGGAAGCACGGACGCAAAAGTTTTCAACAACACCGTGTACAACAACAGTCAATATGGCATTAATGTGAGAGATAATGCAAAGAACACCACCATTAAGAATAATATTGCTTTTAAGAATGGATCTAACACTTCAAGTAATATTTGGCTTCAAACTGGAGGTTCTCCAGGAACGGTGACTTCTAGTAATTTCCTTGCAGACCCCGAATTCATTGGGGCATCAGCCAATAACTTCAGACTCAAACCGGGGAGCCCTGCAATTGATGCAGGCCTCACTATCCCTGAAGTACCCATCGATTTGTATGGTGTCAAAAGAGCCCAAGGCCGTGCTTATGACATTGGAGCCATTGAGGAGAAGGAAGACACCGCTCCCCCTGCACAACCACAAGCTATTACAATTTCTTGAATTAATTTCAATGCGCAAACAAGTACGATTGATAGTCAAAGAAGAGAGGACACTGAACCTTCACAGTGATAATCGACAGCCAAGTTTGGTTCATTAGTCCATTCTTCAACTTCAACTGAATTCAGGTAGCTGATAGCAGAATAACGCCAATGCGCGAGACCAACGACTTTGAAAAAAGCCAAAATCGATCTTCGAATTTTCTGTCATCTGTGATAGGACCTGGCAAGATTACGTTTTACCCTGAGAGTACAGAAGAAGTTCCTAACTACCCCTTAGTCACAGGAAGCCTAAAGGAATTGTTCTTCCGCTCTCAGCAATAAGACGAACCGCCTCCAGATAAGACGCTTAAATACAACTCAACGGCTTCCTTCTCATAAGAACATCCGAAAATCCATTATCCCGACTTTGCAACCTATATTCGAGATCTGGGAAAGATTTACGTTACACATACGAGCCAAATCAAGAATTGTCATTTAGAGGTAAATAGTAGAGCAAGTCTCTGTCCCCGCTGAGGACCTGATCCTCAATATACCCTCGACTACGAAAGGTAAAGCGAGAAGCAATATTTTCACGCTGTATCCCCGTCCTCAAAAATTGCATTTTGTTCCGTCGACAAACCTCTTCGGCATGGAATAGTAGTTTATCTCCAATTCTTAAATCCCTAAAGTCCGGATGGATGCAAAATGTAGCCAACGTGGCGGTTCTTCCTTCCTGATGTGAAGGTGCAGATTCCAATTGCTTTTTATAAATTCTATGAAAAAATTTCCCTCTTATTATCTGGATACACTTGGACATAACGCGCTTATTAAAAAGTAGAATGGGGTTATGGATAAGCCCTTTTACTGCAGCATGAAACCGATACGCATTTAATGCTGAGGTATAGTAGTCCAATCTTCCCAGTAATACTCCCACAACTTGCCCTTCGCAAAGGGCAACAAAACCAAAAGTCTTTTTGTCGCTCAAAAAGAATTGATAGGTTTTACAGACAAATGCATGGCCGAAACACATGGCAAAGTTATCATTTTTTGTAAAGCACGTTTCATGAAGGGTAACAACACTTTCTAATTGGTCTCTTTCGTAATTTCGAATTTCTATTTCCCTTCGCTGTTCCATCTTCCTTTACCTATGCATTAAAGGGTATCAAGAACACAAATCAGTATAATGAACCTCTACCGGCTTACGCCCGTAGTATCTTTCCTAGCTAGCAAGCTTTGCTTGTCCGCCTCCGGCGGAACCACTTCATCCACAAGCTCACGCATGTGGTATTACGTCGGTAAAATAAACTCGCAAACTCCCAAAATTAAGCAAAGGCATCCCACATAATCCTTTCTTGAGAAAACAACAACCGATATTACGTTGTCTAAGTATAAAAATTTACAACATGTCACACGGACGAGGGCATTAATCTCGACCTATGTAATGCCGTGCTTTAGAAGGATTTTCCTAATAGCCTCTACAGATAGCATTTCCACCGCATCATCAGATGAAAAAGATATTTCAAATTCAGCTTCAAGTGCCACTACTAAATTAATATGGGCTAAAGAATCCCAGGATTCTATGGAAGAAGGACTATCTGCATCAGATAAATTTTCAACAGGCACACCAAGCACTTGAGACACCACATTGAGTAGCTTATCAGTCATAAAGCCTCTTTCCCCTCATTATATTCGATCTGAAAGAAGGCAGGAAACTCTATACGATTCTTGGTCAGATCCAAACACCAGAAATGTCCACTTTCATCTTGTGGTTTGAATCCATATCTCGCATATAATTCAGCGACCTGTCGATTTTTCATTGTCGGAATGTATTCCCCGATTAAGATCTTTCCATTTCGTTTTGATACGCATTGCGCTAGCAAAGCGAGAAGGACAGTTTCAGCCTGTCGACCAATCACACGGCAACTCAACAGAAACGATTCAATATGCCATCGCTCCTCGTCCTCAGGAATTCCAATGATCACGCCGACTAATCCATTATCCCCAAAACGGTCCCTAATTCGCATCCAAAAAATTTCTGCTTGTTGTTTTTCTATGAAATCTTGAAGTTGGGCACCCAAATGACGCCGGGTTGTAAGATTAAATTGGTTTGTCTTGGCCAACAATTGTACTACACGAGGTAAAGTTTCTGATTGCAACTTCCCGACTGTCGCAATCATATCTAGCCCTTGCAAAAACTCTTCGACAGTTTGAGATTGTGTACGGAATTGCTCTCGTTTTTGGGATTGCTGCATCATATCTGCTCGTCTTAGGTCATCGGCAGATATCAGCAATCGATCAAAAGCGCCTGAGTCTTCAAGAGCATCGATAAATTTTATGGGATCGTTGGGGGCTTCAATAACGGTAACTTCGGCAAGATTCTCTCTCACCCAGGATCTCTCAATTGGGGAATCATCAAAAAAGGCCAATGCATCTAGACCAATATTGAGCTCTGTGGCTATAGCTTTTAAACTCGTCACCTTATCGCTCCAGTGAATCTGGGACGCCGAAAAGTCGTCTAACTTAAGAAGAATATCAGGATGCGAATCAAAGACTTCTATAACATCGGATCGGTTATTTTTGCTTGCGATCGCCAAGAGAATGCCCTGGCTTCGCAAAGAAAGTAGTCGACGTTGAAAATGTTTAAAGACATTCCCTGGATAATCTTCACCTAACTCAATGCCTTGTATCCCGTCTTCCCCTAAAACACCACCCCAGAGGGTATTGTCCAAGTCAAGTACCAGACACTTACATGTTCGACCAAGCAATGCGTTCACATAACGAGCAAATTGTTTCCCAATTTCTAACTGCGCTTCCCAACTAAAGGGAATCCGTGCAGTAAAGAATAATTTACTGTCATACCATTTCCTCAGCCCGACCTTGGACATTACTTGCGCAGTGTCAAACACGTAAATTCCTGTGTGAGTATGACATATTTCATTCAGCATCTCATTTAACCGAGATATCATTAAGCTTTGGGATAATTCCAAGTCAGGATCGGCCAACCCTGCATCCAAAATTAAGGGAAGACCAAAGTTACACAACAACACCGTAGCACGGCTATGTCGACGTATGTGGTTGACTAGATCGTATAATCGTATCTGAACTTCTTTCATTCTGGCCTGGATTTGAGATTTGGAGAGTTCCGCATAAGAAAAAATTAAATTTGGTGCAATTTCTTCAAGCCGCAAAGCTATAAAGATGAGGTTTGGCTGAGATTGATACAGTTCGCTTCCCGGATTTAATACTTGAAGTTCCAACTGATTAAATGGGCAAAAGTGCGGGATAAGATATAATTGACGACGCGCACCTTCCACAACAAAATAGGGCCGTAGCACTTCAGCCGTAAAACTACTAATTACTGCAACCTTCATTGGTGTCAAAGTAGAGACAATGGAACCATCAATTTGACGCGCAGCACACATATAGGCTGCTGGTTTCGAATCTAGCCCAGCCAATAGGGCATGAAGGGATGTATCTGTAGGAAGCGGTTCAGGCATACAAAATTATCTTTGAGAAAATCTTTTTCTTGGATGGAAGAAAACTAGAGGAAACTAGCCATTATTTATTGTATCAATTTTCGATGCTAATTGGTAAAAAATAGTATGTCCACTGAACTCCCATTGGAAAATTCCCTAGAAATTCTGGATTAACGAAAGAGTCAGGGATGTCTCAAAAACGTTAGTGTTTTTCACAGAATCTGAATCAGTCGCCATACGCTCTATTTCTTAAGGCGTCGAGGATCTTGCTCAAGGGACAGGGCCGCTGAAAAGACCACCATGGTCCAAGGAGAGAAAATCACAGTATCAAGAGTCATTATCTCAAGAAGTGAAAACGTAAATAGGGGGAGTATGAAGGGAGCATAGGACGTTTTTTGGAATCTTCCTCGAAAGGCCTTAAGACCAGCACGCCCCAAATACCCCACAAAGAAAAGCACAGGAATGATACCTGATTGTATTCCTAAATAGAGTAACGCATTGTGGGGTGGCCCAGGCGGTCGATCAAAGGTAGCTACCAAAGAATTAGATATGCCAACACCACTCCACCAAGATCCAATGAACATATTAAAACCTTCCCTCCAAAGAGCCGTCCGGCCACTTTCCTCTGTTCCACGTTCTAAATAATAACCGATCAATTCATCAAATATTCCAGTCACATATATAATCCATGCAAAAAAGAAAAGCATGAGGATGGGGAAAAAACTACGCTTGAGAACCTTCTGGAAGGCAATAACAGCAGCTATAGCTACCCCCAAAAGGGGACCACGGCTGACAGTAATCGCCACCAAGAAAAGGGACAGCACGCACGCCGACCAAGAGGCTAAGCGAATTACATTATTTTTCGCTTCAAGTCCAAAGACGAGAAAATACACACTACAAAACCCAAACCACATGCCAAATGAATTGGGATTTGACAAGGCTACATCATGACTCACTCCCATTCGAGTCAACTCTTCTGAACTACCATATGTCTCTAAATATGGAAGCGTCCCACACCCGAGCAGGAAGGCAAACATCGCAAACCGATGCAAGAACCCCTTACGTAAAGAAAGGGCTTGGATGACGATAAGCGAAAAAAGCCATGTCATATATAATCTCAGCTGACCATTCATTGGGGTCTCTTGATGATATAACAATTGCCACAGAAGAGAGGAAATGGCACAGGCAAGTGCAAGAGCAATCGGACCATAGAGCTTCGATGAGCGCGCACCAAAATGCAGAGTACAGAGCATCGCGAGACCGGCAAGTGTTCCCGCACCAATCAAGCGAATAGAGATTCCTAAGACTACCCCCAACATTCCATAAAAAAGAACAGCGTAATACACATACTCTATTAGGTAGGAGGGCGGCCTCATAGCCTTTGGACGACCAGAGACAGCTGTTTGGACTGATTCCAATTTCATACCACCATTCATCATTCGCAACCAATCGAACAAACATGGGACCAAGGCCACATGGTAAATCTACTCCTGAAGTATGGCCTCATATACTATCCAAAGATAGATTCCACCTCCCATGTTTAAACGCAGAGCATTGTCGCCAAGTCGCAAGGAATTTCTGATTCCTCTTGTTTCAAAGGAACAACAATGGCTCACGAATACCTTTAGGGAATTCAGGAGAGCCTGAATCTTTTCCATTTCCTTCTAATGGTTATTTTAGAAATTCTAAAGTTTCTTTTTCATCTACGCCATTAAGAGCAATCTTTTATCAACCCCTGGCCCGTCACTAGCCCAAACTAGATGGAACGATAATAATATCCCGTTCAATCAATTTAGTATGGCATTGCAAATTTTTCTAAGCAGGAATTGTCCGTTCCTTATCCATGGTGCAAAACTAATTTAATCCCCTTTGGCTTTTCATTCAATTCTTTGGCAACCATTCACTCGTGCTGAAAATTTATCGGAGACTTATTTTGAATTAAATGTACGGAAAGAAGCATAATCACACATTGGTAGAGCCCTTGCCGAGACATACCTCGACAAGAACCACCATCACAGAAAGCTTCTACCAGTGGACGATAGACACTTGGCCGGAAGAACTCTGATAGAGGGGTGGACTCCCCAAGTAAGCTATCTCTTAAGCGGTTTTTAAAATTTGAGTCTACCCATTTGTCAACAGGTATCCCGAAACCCATCTTGGGCTTATTCGCAACCGACATAGGCAATCTTTGCCTAGCAACCGCCCGTAACACCCTTTTACAGTTTCGCCCCTTCACCTTTAAGTTATGTGGAAGGGAAAGACCAAAAGCAAAGAGATCCTCGTCAAGCATAGGAACCCGAACCTCCAAGCTTTCCTTCATACTCGCCATGTCAACTTTAAAGAGATAGTCACCTGGCAATATCAATCTGAGATTGGCTTCTGTAGCATGTGCAGATAGTCGTTCTAATCGAGAAGCTCTGCGGGGCAATGAATGTTCTAATTGTGGCTCAAATAACCTACGGATTGGAAGGAGATGGTCATCACGACACAAACGTTTATGATCAGTCGGGCGCAACCAAGAATATAAACTTTGAATCACAGTCGTATCATCCCCGCCGGTTAGATCTCGTAACCGATGAGGCATTGATGCCGGAGCAAGCCCAAGACGAGAAAATGGCGCCATGGTGAAAGCACCCAACCGCCAAATCATGGGTGGAAGTTTTTGAAGACGTGCGATTCTCGCTATCTGCCAGTACAAATTATAACCCCCAAAACCTTCGTCACCACCATCTCCAGAAAGTGCAACCGTCACGTACTGTCGCATGGCTTGGCATACAGCATTCACAGCAAAAAATGATGTATCGGCAAAGGGCTGGCCAGCATGTAAAATGAGGCCTGTAACATGATCCCACGATCCTTGAACACCATGCATATCCAAGGTACGATGCTGACTGCCAATCTGATTCGCCACGGCTACTGCCGCCCAAGTTTCATCAAACTTTTCCTCTTGAAATCGTACGTTAAATGTTTGAAGCTTATCTGTTAAAATCTCCTGCGCAGCCACACTCACGAGAGAAGAATCAATCCCACCGCTAAGAAGAGACCCAAGCGGAACATCACTTTCCATCTGATTGTGCACTGCTTTTATTATTAGCTCGTCGGCCTTGGTCGTAGCTTGTTTCATTGTCAAACCAAGATCAGGCGCAATAGCCCATCGATGGTAGAATCTTGTCTTTAGCGAAACTCTTTGAGACTCAAGCGTCGCTTCTAAAATCTCCCCAGGTTGAAGTGCCCGAATATCTTTATAAAATGTCTGCGGCGCGGGAATATAAAAAAGCGTCGCGAAGTCAAAAATTGCTTGTCTGTCTGGTTCGCGATTGACACCAGGGAGTTCAAGCAGTGCATTAATCTCACTGGCAAATGCCATGCGTTCCTTTTCAAGCGTGAAAAAGAGGGGCTTAATTCCAAATCGATCTCTAGCTAGTAATAACCGGTGAATTTTACGGTCATAAATCGCCAAGGCAAACATACCACGCAGATTGTTGACAAAATCTGCCCCCTCTTCTTCATAGAGATGTGGAATAACTTCAGTATCTGAATACCCCTTAAAAATATGGCCACGGGCTTGGAGAAAATTTCGCAGTTCCCTATGGTTATATATTTCACCATTGAAAACGGTCCAAATGGTGCCATCTTCATTTGACATAGGTTGCAAGCCTG
This sequence comes from Nitrospirales bacterium, assembly GCA_965223185.1. Classification (GTDB taxonomy): domain Bacteria; phylum Nitrospirota; class Nitrospiria; order Nitrospirales; family UBA8639; genus Nitrospira_E. Next base: position 3,681,889 of record OZ244988.1, read on the forward strand.
CAGTGGACAAATCGATGATGCTGAGACGAGTATGAACGAGGCTAGCTTGAGGCCAGGTCTCAATACCCTGAGCATTTGGACCACGGTGGTGAAGTGCTTTTGCTAAACGGGTAACATGCGATTCACAGTTCTCTACATGGCCTAACCATCCTCCAATACCACACATCGTTAGTAATCCCTCCAGCCTGTAGATCGATACGCTGCAAGGGTTTCACTCACAAGTCGATCCAACCCAAACTCTCGTTCTGCCTTCAACCGAGCCGCGCTTCCCATGCGGCAGCATAATGAGGGGTTCTGAATAAGGATCATCATTCGTTCTATCAGTTCTTGGTCCTGTCCCCTGCGAATAACAAACCCTGTCTTACCATCATCAACAAGATGCGAGACATCACCTGCATCGGTAGAAACCACGGCACGGCCACTTGCCATTGCTTCCATCACGATGTTGGGACACCCTTCTGCATCAGCAGTATGGACAAGAAATGCAGAACCCTTCAGCAAAACAGACATATCCTTCTGTAGACCTAACAATTGAACTACGTTTTCAAGGCCAAGATCCGTCACTTGTGATTCAAGCTGTTTACGAAGAGGACCTTCCCCAGCCAGCTGAACCGAAAATACCAATCCTCCCTCAACAAGTTGGGCTACACTTTTTAATAAGCGATCCCACCTCTTTTCGGGGGAGAGACGACCTGCAGATAAAAGAATAGGTCGGGTTCGTGGGACGGGATAAACCGAAAATTGGCGAATATCAAGCCCATTTCTTACCGTATATATTTGAGGAGGCCTAAAAAACCAGGAAAACCGTTCAGCATTTTGCTTCGCAGCATAGCTATTTGCAATCTGACTAGATGGCAACCTCCCACTTAGCCGCCCCAATACTCTGCCTGTTACACGCCGTTCAGTCAAAAAGTCTTGGCGAAACGATCCAAGGGAAACCGTAGTAGAACCCAATGTTGCCCACCACGCTGAAAAATTCGTGTAGAAACTATAGGAATGTACGACTTGTGGCTTAAGATTTTTGACGAGACGACGAAAGGCCATGAGTTTTCCAAAGGATGACAACCTCTTTGGAAAAAATTTGATAGGAACGCCAAGTGCATGAATCCAAGATACATACATGTCACTTTCTAGATAATTCCACACGAAAACTATAGGATAGTACCGTTCTTGATCCATAGCCTGAAGAAGGTAAAATAATTGGCGCTCTAAACCGCCTGTACCTAACCCACCAACTACATAAAGAATGCTACATGGGTTTTTCTCTCTTTCCACAATCACACCTTAACTCTTCATTTCTTAATGAAATTTCGCCTTCCCTAATTTTGGTGCTTTCTTAAAGATTTGGAAAAACCAGAAGAAAATCCGCTATTCACTTTCTCGTTCTTGCTCAGAAAGCCGTTTTTCAACTTTAGAGAGGTCCGAATAGAAATTTAGTCCTTGAGAACGGAATATTTCCAATTCTCGTCTCGCATCTGACAATTCACCTAAATGCAAATACAGCATCACCTTGGCAGCAGCAACATTAGGACGTTTTGCTGGGGACACGAGGCCAAGTGAATATGAGAAGGCTTCTTCAATCTCATTCTGGCTAAAAGATGCCTGTGAAAACGTAGATTTTGTCAATTCGGGAGGCAGGGTCTTACATAATTTGAAGACAACACTGGAGCACTTGGGAACCTCGTAAACAAATTCAAAGTAATTCCGAAAACGATAGTTCGTAAGGTGAATCCAAGGGGTAAACCAATGAGCAAAATCTTGGTGAAGTATTAAACTTTTCCCGGGCAAAAGTGCAGGAAAAAACTGTTGAATGATATTATTCGTTAACTCCCATGATTTCATGGCATCAATCAATAAAAATTCAATCCCCTCGCCATTCCATGTCACTTTCGACAAATCCACTGAGTGTACGACAATTTGATCTTTCCACGGAGCAATACGTTTGTTGAACTCCGGCAGAAAGTTTTCACCCATCTTAAACTTCCCTTCAAGCGACGTTCCAACAACATTCGGTTCCATATAGGGACGCCAAATAAACTCATCATACGCATGAATGGATTTACATGATGTTCTTAATACAGAATTTTTCGAAAGTCCCATCGCCAAGGGAATGGTTGTGGATCCCAACCAACATCCTAGATCAACGATAACTCCAGAGCCTTGAAAAATATGCTGTGCATACCATTGAAAGTAGGCACGCTCTGTGGCAGAGGTCATGCCTGGAAGCGTTCGTATTCTGGACGAGAACTCTAGCAGTTGAGAAAATTCGTGAAGCAAATGAGAATAGAGACTGCGAGAAGAGACAATATAGAGACAATAGCGGGACAATAGAGTGGGAAACGTTAAGATAGATATCGCTATTCTTTTACACTTTGCTATGATCTTTTTTACGAGTGGCATAAAGACTCCTGCAAATTAAGGCCTGATTCAAAAGCCTGGACGGCCGCGTCTACGCTGTGAACTGCCCTAATATGTTCTCGAGCCTGCTTGCCTATTTCCTCTCGTTCTTCGGGTGCATCCAAGAGCCGCGAGATTTCTTTGACGGCCCCATCGACACTCCCTGTGACTACACCAAGAGCCTTTTGTTGAATGACTTCATCAGGATCAATATACAAACTCACAACTGGTGTCCCAGCCGACCAGGCTTCAAGAAATACACTCGGATATCCTTCTTCATCCGATGTTGAGAGCAGCAATGAGGCACCTGCAATCACTTGTAGCGTTTTTTGAGGGGGTACATGCCCAAGATGTTCGATATTCGATATCCCACTCAATGTATGAACCAACCCCTCTCCATACCCGGGTGGCGACATAAATGTAGTAGTTCCTCCACACACTACGAAATGCACATTCGGCATCTTACGAGCGATTTCAACAAGTAGATCCACCCTTTTGAACGTACGAAACACACCAACCCAGGCTACATAACACGAACGCTGTGAATGGGGTGAACAGGGAATTCCTTGTCCAACAATGCCAGGAAGAAAGGTGGTCTTGGTTTGCCAAAGGGATGATAATTGATTAAATTGCCCCTGGTGTTGAACGAAAATTCTATCGACACCAGCCAGACCTAAGGCATAGATTGGCCACATTTTTGGACGTCGATAGAGAGCTTTACGTGGGCACACATCCCGGTCATGCATCACAGAAAATATTGTGCGAATTCCGAGTAGTTTCGCTAAATAGACGCCGGGGGCCAACCAGAAATCAGCCCCGGTCCAGAACCACCAGTCAGGTTTTTCTGATTTCAAAAATAGATACCACACCCGAAAAATATTGCCATTCCCGATTCCAACAAAATCGACCCCATTAATTGTTTTTCGTTCTTGGTATTCCAAACCCCTTCGAACCCCTACAGTAACCAACCATCCCTTAGATGCTAAGCCTCGAGCAAGAAGCCATTCATATCGCTCAGCACCTCCGTTCGCTGAAGGATCCCCAGAGGCATAGCGATACACGACATCATTGGTATGAACAATTTTCAAGTGCCAAATTCTCCTTGCAAACTCGGAGGAATATTGACTGCACCGGATGTAAATGGCTTCTCCGCAATTTCACCCTCAAGCGCCCGAATGAGAGCTATGCTTTGTTTTTCTGCAGAGTACGTTTCACATGCCTCACGGTTTGGGAGAAGATCCGTCAGGGCATCGCGTTTCCAGGCATCCAATACCTGTCGAAAGGTCATCAGAATGCCATTTAGGGAATTTACATCTGCAATAGTCGACACGCCTACGCTTTCCAGGATTTTCTTTGTTTCATCATTGGGAAGTACCCCTATAATCGGTCGCCTTGCCTTGAGATATTCAAAAAGTTTTGCACCAGCAACAAGCTCGTGACCTCTTCTATCTGATTGGCGTCCAAGGATGAGTAAAGCATGGACATTTCGTTGAAGGCGAAGGATTTCTGCATAAGAAGTCGCGGGGCTAATTTCAATCATGTTGCTAAGTCCTAAGGCTTCAACTCTTTTGCGAAATTGGTGCATACCATCACCAATAAACATCAAATGCAATTGCTTATCGTACTCAGGTTCGGCTTTTCTAAAAAGAGCTATGGCTTCAATCAGTGTATCGTATCTATAAGTGGACAGAGTCCCAGCATACAAAATGGTACATTTGTCCCCTTTGGGGACGACAATGTCCTCAATAGAGCCATCATAACCATTGGGAATAATATGAATCTTCTTATCCTCTAGGGCTCCAGGATAAGCGCGTTGATAACATTCTGCGACTGTTTCAAAGAGAAAGACAACCGACTGAGCCTGTTTGAGCATTCGGTACATCACACGACAAGCCTTTTGAGCGACCAGCTTAGGACGTTCCGCATCCGTTTGGTAATAATTCAAACCCCACGGATCACGAAAATCCAATACATAAGGTACACCAACCTGCTCGGAGGTTTGCTGTGCCACCACGCCTGATGATACTGGCCCTACAGTTGCCCAAATGATATTGGGCTTTTTTTCCCGACAGATTTCAAGGGATGCATTTACCGCTGGACGAATCCAAGATTTCGCCTGATCTGGAAGATAATAACACCCCTCTATCTTTCTTACGATTTCTCTTATTCCTGATCGAATTGAGGCGCGTTGTGCTGAATGAACTCTTTCAATCTGTTCCTTCGAGGCAACAGATAACTTTGCTTTCATTTTTCTTGCTCTGCGAGCATTAAATGCTTGCCACAAATCATGTCCTCTAACCCGAATAACATTTACTTCCTTTGGTACAGAATTGAGAAGATCATGGTCATATCTTTCATAACTATAGGGATCGACAGAAATAACATTTGGTCTCCATCCCATTTTCGATAAGTATCTAGAAAATCTTAATGGTCTATACGTACCTGCATTTCCTTCAGGTGGGAAAAAGTAAGCAATCATGAGAATAGATTTCTTCATTTTATTTTTAGTTAATCCCAGATTATTTACTCTTTATATTAATGGACTCCCTTGCCATTTTTTCGGTAACTAGCTTCTTCATCGGTCGAAAAAGTGACCGACTAAATTGTCACCCTAGTAACGCTGCTGGGATAAGACCAACTCCTAACCCCCTTAAATTAAGAAGAAAGCCTTTTTTTAATAATTTACCGAAAGGCATGGGACAGACTGGTGAACCCTGCCTCTAGGGCCGTTCTTCGTAGCCCCTTTTTCAGGAGGATGTATCGGACAATAATGCACGGCAAGCTTGCCGTGCCAGATCTCGGGCGGAACGAGAAAAGGAAAGTTTCGCCAATTTTTTTCGAGAACCTTTATTCGGCTGCGTGCAGTCGGTTCCGATTGACCGGAAATATTGGATTCATGAATTCGCCTTTTACACAATACTCTTGAGAGACAGGCAAGATTGAAATTGGCAGTCATTCGAAGCCATGAATCCGGAACTTCTACCGGCCATTGACTTTCATCAAGGCGGCCAGTTGCTTGAAAACATGCTTTTCTGAGCATGACTGTGGGTGCCGAAATTAAGTTCATCATAAGTAGTTCTATACAGGCGCCCGGACAAGAATTTGGGTGGCGAGGTCAATACCTAGCGTCTTTTTCTTTTGCCAAAAATCAGTTGCCAATTTTTTCGCAAATTTTTCGATATTCTACTGAGAGAGTTTTTGGAGTTCTGGAACACCTCGCTCTTTTAATATTGAGAACCTGTTGATGATAACGGGCTGTATCCATCTCATGCACAATCATCTTAACGATGGATTGCAATTCCAAATCCGTACTAAACAAATAACCAATATCACCATACTCTATAAACATGCTTTCGAATAATGGCATTCTTCTAGCTATTACTGGTTTTGCCCAAGCCAAAGCATCAAGCAATGTCCCACTTGCAGTTAGTTGATAACTTTTTGTCTCATGAGGAAAGACGATAAAGTGAAGCTGAGCAACTTGGTTAATGTAGTTTCGTCTACTCAATCGTTCCATTCCTGGTTTTGTTGCCAAGGCATCCATCTCCAACACAATGCATGGGTCCGCGGGAAGAAATCGTCCAATAGCATGAAATTCCACTTGATCACGATATTGCGTAACGGTTTCCTGGGCAAGCTTTACAAATACCGGAAACCCTTTTGATTCACGCGCAAGTCCTAAAAATCCAAATCGAATCGGTGCCTTTAATTTCTCAGCGCTTGACTCTACCTCATTTGGTGGCAGGGGGTGAGGAAGCAAATTGATCTTCTTCTCCAAATCAGGAAGATTTTTCAATAGAACAGTTCTCAGGCTCTCTTCCAATACTATATATTGAAAATTGTCATTCCCAAGGATACCGAGGGCCGTCCTCGCTTCCTGAAACCTACGAATAGGATGACGATGACGCCTTCCAATGACCCCCCCTAGTTGTCCATGTAAAACAAACTGAACCTTGAGTTCCCTAAATTTCAAGCACTTCAAGGATTTCAAGGCAACGAGGGTTGCTGGCATTGCATGAGCCACTAGTAACAGCCCCGATGCCATTTCGGGAATGATTCTCAAAAGAGTCAGCAGGAGCTTAATGTCATAGACAAGGCGTGTAAAATAAGAGATTCCTACAGGCAAAAGAGTAACCTCTCTCCATTCAATCGATTTAGTTAAGGCTTCACCAACTTGTTTTTTGAGCTCTTGTATATGACCCGAGGCCCCCACGAAACACACATGTTCGAGCGGAAAGGCTGCGCGTACTATCGCCAAAAGACCGGCATTGAAAGGAACATGCCCGCCATCGCTGAATACTAATTCAGAGACGACAATCATCGTGGCTCAACGCAAAAAAACTTTTCCCAACTTGGTGAAAGAGTATTTGTACGATCGACGCATGCGCTTCCATTCTCTGTAGTATTAGAATGCCGAGAAGAACCTTTTTGAAATTTGCGAAACTCTGGCGTTACGAATTTTCCTCTGCTCATAACATCATTCGATCCCCATAGACCAATCTAATGCACCCCATTGCCCAAAATATCCGTTTTCTCCTTAGTCTTTTGTATTATTCATATTCCCTTTTTAGGCAATTCTGAATCAATTTAATAAGGGGCTAGCGCAAGAAATTATGATTGATTCCCCCGTTTTACCCAGTGCAGTAGGATGGCTTTCAATTGTTTAGGGGATCCATACTGAAAACGCCATTCACATTCCTTCAAGAACAGGGAAAAGTAGTGCTATGGAATGCCATTGTATTTGCGCAAGTGGCGTTTAGCTTGATTCCAAAAGTTTTCGATGCCATTGATGTGATTGTGTTTGTCCGCAAAGAGCTTACAATGGTTAATACGATAGTGCTTAAACTCGGATACGTCCAAGGCATTGTAGGAACGATCATAGTCTGTATAGACAACACTATCAGGCACGCCCGTCTGGCTGATGATAGGCAAAAGCGTCTTCGATTTGGCATCAGGAATCATCTGGGCATAGACCTTCCCACCCCGTTGCAAATTGCTTAAGACAGGCACCTTGCCGGCGGACCCACGCCCTCGCTTGCCTTTGTGTCGGCCCTCAAAATAGGACTTATCTACTTCAATGGTTCAAGAAAACACCCAGCCTTCTTCGATCCCTTGAGCAAGGATCGTTCGTAAGCGATGGTAAAAGTGAATGGCCGTGCGACGGTTCAAATCGACCAGGTCTGCGGCCGTCCTGGCAGGCACTCCGGCCACCAAGTGTTCAAGGAGCCAATTCACCTGATAATGACTGAGTTTCGAGAACTGTCATGGCACAGACTGAACATAGAAAATACCAATTTCCTACGCCTGCCCCTTTAATAATATAACGCTTATCATACCGCTAAATAGTTCCAGCACAACCCTAATGGCTCGCATAGGGACACCTTACTAAGTAGCTGTTGGCAAGTTTCAACGAATGACCCCGCATCATCACAAAAAAGAATCTTATACCCATCCCTTATATCGAGGCTTTCCGCACTAATTTCCAATGAATAGGATACTTGGTTCCGCTGTAAGTGTTTATAGTTCTGGCATTGAAAGAGCAATCGGGGCAGTCATCACGTTCAGCGAACCCCAATATTTTTCTAGATACCACCGATCTATTTCCGAGCAAACAAAGGTTTCTTCGGCCAAGTGTACAGGGCCACGCTCACCTAATACTAGAGCCAGCACACGAGAGTAGAGCAGTAACTTTGTGCGCCATTTCGGCTTCTTACTCACCTTATGCATCAGCACAATAAACGCCATGTCATCCAAATTGTGAAAATAGGTTGTGGGCTTCTCTGAGTCAGTAAGAATGGACACATCCACTCCCCATGATATGATAAATTAAAATCAAATTCCAAGGAAGAGGTATGTCGACAAAGACTTTGACTCCCCCCAGTGAAATCAACTTCCCTAATCGCACATTCAAAATTTTTCTTTCTTATTATTCCCTGATAGTTGGATTGCTTCTTGCCCCACCCATCTTTAACCATATGTTCTCAATGGTCCAACTTCTGGAAAGGGAAAAACCAGGTTTATGGCTCTTAAGTGTATTCTTAATAGCCTTAGCCTTGTTCATAAGATTCGGTCGGTGGAAGGGAATTACATTCTTTTTTTTAGTCTTCAATGGGCTCTTGATGATATCCATAGAACTAGGATCACGGACTATTATTAACCTTTGGCCATCTCCCCGATCAATAGAGTTCGCTCGAAGGGGCAATATTAGTTATAACGACTTTCAAACCTATCTAGGGCATCCCTTTCTTCAGTTCACCGGGAGGCCTTTTATCCCTGATACAGAAAAACAGATATTTGAAAAACGAAAAAATATCAATAACTTTGGGTTTAATGGCGATAGGGACTTCATTTACGAAAAGCCACTAAACGTTATTCGTATTGCGACCATAGGTGGCTCCACTACCGCAAATGAATACCCTAAATTAATGGAGGAATTCCTGAATAAAAATTCCACCTCATCTCAAAATCAGTTCGAGGTCTTGAATTTCGGAACGCCTTTCTGGACCACGGCTCATTCATTAGTCAATTTTGTCCTCAACGTTGTAGATTTTCAGCCAGACTATGCGGTGATTCATCATGCCTGGAATGATGCCAAGGTGAGAAGAGCAACCTCTCTCTATCGGGGAGATTATGCCCACGCATTGAAGGTATTTGAACCACCTTCTTCACTCGTTGATCGATACCTTCTGAGGGTCAGTGTCATATACCGATTCATACGATTTCGAGTCGGGAGGCCTGCTTGGACATTTATAGAGAATTCCACATTATTATTTCCTACGGAAAATACTGATTTAACCAATTCGGATGCGCCAGGTGCCTATCGACGAACCCTGGAAGAACTCAAACCCTACCGACGAAACCTAGAAACGATTATTGACCTAGCCACTCTCCGAGGCATTGGAATCGTTCTCACAACCATGCCCCATAGCACCGATCCCCAAAAAAAATGGTTTTCAGCTACCAAACACATCGACCAATGCAATGAGATTATACGGGACATTGCTCGAAAATATGGAGAGAAAATTTTATTCGTAGATTTAGACCAACTGATGACCGGGCAAATGGAAGAGGTTTTTCGAGATGTGGCTCATGTCACAAACACAGGAAGAGCATTCAAAGCGCATCAAATCGGCCACGCAATATTAAAAGACTTCACGAATTCTAGCATTTGACAGGAGAGAAACGGGATTTAAGTATAACAGATTGATCTTCTTGTAGCTCTGGCAATATACAACAAAAATATCTAGTTCTATAAAATTGAATGATGAATATGCATTTCCATGTTGACCGCTATTAGTCGAATTGAATCAGAACCCACCATCAAACAACGTGAAAGCATTTTTAAACTGGCCACAAAAAAAACGACTGCGATTCTATACCAATTTAATGAGGCGTTTTTAATTGACATCACCACTTCGAATGACAAGCTCTTTCTCTCGGCTTGGAAAACTTTCCCTTATTGTAGAAGAAACCATCCAATACTAAGGCAGAAATTTGCAAGCTGACTTCGCCATTTGAGGTTCGGTACTAGCCCAGGGAAAAGTCTCCGATTTTTTTCCAACACTCGGATTCTTCCCCAGACAAACACGCTTTTACTGCATTAAAATATTGGCTTCATAATTTCTTCTCTTGAAAAATACTCTTGGAATACATGCAATCTAAAACGAAGCGGATATATGCAACCATAAATCTCTGTCTTCCACCGACCATATCTTTTCATCGAACAAACCAGTATTTTCCAATATAGGAAGAACTAAGAATGCCTTGTTTTTTCACCAAGGTAAAATGAAAAGACAAAACTCTTTTAATTAAATTCTTCATGATTGGAAAAAACAAGAGCAATATCCGATTTGGACGCCAGGAAGGACAGTTGCATGTCCATTTTCTCGGATGTCCAAAGATTATCCGCATCCAGGAAACAAATGTATTTACCCTGCCAGACCTTAATGTTAGCGTTTCGAGCTGCTGAGGGGCCTTGTTTCTCTTGATAGATACAACGGACCTTGTGATCAAATTCTTTTAAGATATCTCCCGTCTTATCAGTAGACCCATCATCAGCAACGATAATTTCTTGGGACTGATAGGTTTGTTCCACTACACTCTGAATGGCCTGAGAAATAAATTGTTCAGCGTTATATGCTGGAATAATTACACTTACAATGGAGTCTTGATTAGCTATTGGTGGCATCATCAGGTTGTTCATCTAACGGGTTTATTCCTGTATCCCATAAAAAAAGGTTTTCCGTCCTTTGGGACATAGTATTAGGAAAAACCTACCCGTTATTCTATACACAATCTGGCGTTTACTATTCGCGAATGGTAGGTTTATCAATAGGAAATTTTCGAATGTTCACGACCTTGCGTACACAACAATTTCCTGTCGTCACGTATCAGGAAATCTACAACTCCCGCTTGTCCTTCCATGCTCTTTAACTCCTACATTTTCATTTTTCTTTTTTTCCCCATTACATTCATCGTCTTTTACTCTATAGGGGCTTTAGGTTTGTATCGACTTGCCCTATCCTGGTTGGTAGGAGCTTCCCTGTTCTTTTACGGATGGTGGAACCCTGCATACCTCATCATTATCCTTAGCTCAATTGTTGTCAATTTTCAGATAGGTCTGAGTTTGAGTCGTCAGCACGGAAATAACCCGCCTCGGTTACTTCTTGGAATTGGGGTTGCCGCTAATTTGTGCCTGATTGGATATTATAAATATGCCAATTTTTTTCTGGACAATATGAACTTTGTTCTGGGATCAGAATATGACCTCGGGAAAGTCATTCTTCCATTGGGCATATCATTTTTTACGTTTCAACAAATAGCCTACCTTATGGACGCATATCGAGGTGAAACGAAAGAGTATAGTTTTTTGCATTACTGTTTGTTTGTTACTTTTTTTCCTCAATTGATTGCCGGGCCTATTGTCCATCATAAAGAAATGTTGCCGCAGTTTTCACAGACGCATATTTTTCGTTTTAACCATGAAAATCTTTCGATTGGTCTCTCGATATTCATATTGGGCCTGTTTAAAAAAGTGGTGGTCGCAGATACCCTAGCAGCTTATGCCTCCCCTGTTTTCGCTGCAGCGCAGAATGGCGTCACACTCACATTTTTCGAATCTTGGTGTGGTGCTCTTGCGTATACCTTTCAACTATATTTTGATTTTTCTGGCTATTCCGAGATGGCTATTGGCCTCGGACGAATGCTTGGGATTCGCCTTCCTTTAAATTTTTATTCACCCTACAAGGCTGTTAACATTGTTGATTTTTGGCAACGTTGGCATATCACACTCTCACGCTTTTTGCGCGATTACCTCTATATCCCCCTTGGGGGTAATCGCAAAGGCAAATTACGTCAATATCTCAACCTTTTTATAACGATGTTGCTTGGCGGCTTATGGCACGGTGCAGGCTGGACCTTTATAGCTTGGGGAGCCTTACACGGATGTTTCCTAGCAACCAATCATGCATGGCGCCATATTCGGCAAAGGTTTCTAGGCTACGGTCAGGAACCGGGCACATGGATTGGAAAGTTATCTGGCCAGGGCATTACCTTTTTTGCTGTAGTGATGGCATGGGTTGTCTTTCGATCTGAAAGTTTTGAAACAGCCACGAACATGTGGCAATCGATGACTGGGGTACATGGAATTTCATTACCCCGACAATTTCAGCAGATGGTTGTCGGACACGAGGCATGGCTCCTATCTCAGTGGATCACCTTTGATGGCATGTTCCCGCACAATACGGCCCCCTGGGCGTATCGAGGCATAGGATCTCTTTTCTTTGCAGGATTCGTAGCGTGGTGCTTGCCTAACATGGCACAAATTTTCAATTCCTATAAACCTGTGATCAATCCTCAGCCAGATTCGTCAACCTTATTCATTTGGCACAAATCTATTTCATGGGCCCTTGGGATAGGTGTTATGTTCGGACTCTCTGTTCTTGGTTTAGGATCCGCCACAGAGTTTCTCTATTTTCAATTTTGAAAAACAACAAAACTTCCAAGAACCTTCTTTGGATAAAGAAGTGAGATCAAACAACTAATTTTGCCCTCCTTGTTCCATGGGATTTCCTAGATGACACAAAGCAGAAAATACTTAACTGTATTGCTTGGTTGTGCCATTACTCTGTGCCTTGGGGTGTTCGGCATCAATCTGTTCTTTGACCCACTGTGGTATCGCAATGGCAATCAGCTAGATGGCGTTAATTACATGTTTAATGAACGGTTCTCAAAAACCAACCAATACCTAAGACGAGCTGCTTCGCATAACTATAACTGCATCATATTTGGAAGTTCGCGAACGACGCTTTTTAATGAATCTCTCTTAGACAGCCGTTATCGGTGCTACAACTTTTCTTTTTCGGGAGGCCGAATTGAAGAATTTATTGCATGGGCAAAATGGCTAAAGAACAAAGGAGAAAATCCCAAGTATGTTATTCTCGGGATTGATGACTTTAACTTCGTAGAGTTGGACTCAGAGCTCAATATCCCAGATTTTATTAAATATCACACCAAGCCACCAAATATCTTCTATAGCTATTTTTCTCTTGATGCCTTCGATATGTCGTTCCGACTGCTCACTCACGACAGATATAACCCTAAAATTTATGACCGTGATTTTTTTGGAACGGTCATACAAGATCCCCCACATTATCGTCCGAGACTTCTGACTTTTGAACATACCCTCCACAAACCCGTCGTAGACGAATATCGACAGATACGAAAGATATTTCCTCAGTCAATTCTTATCGGATATATTCCGCCTATTTCATCTTGGATAACAGCATCTAAATCACAAGAAGAGCTTAACTTTTTCCTACATTCTGTCTATACCATGTCGAGCTTCTTTCATGTTTTTTATGACTTCTCTATTCCAAGTGAAGTAACGAATAATCAGAAAAATACTTACGATGGAAGTCATTACTTTCCTTTTATTCAGAGCAAGATGGTTCAATCAATAAACATTGGGCAGATGGCATTCGGCATTGACGTAAAAAAATTTTCCAGGGAAACCTACATACAAAGTTACTCAACTGCGGTAGAGAAGTTTCAGTCCTTTTTGCAGGACTATCAGAAATCAAAGCCCGAGATCTAACTGGGGTTAAAATGGTATCTGCAACAATGAAGAGCACCCTTTCAATCATCCAGTTTTCAACGCTGATAGGTAAACATGCGTTATCTGCTCTGCCACTCTATCGAGACTAAGAGGATATATAAACTCCCTTCCATTACTCCGGGTACGGGTTAAGAGCACCTCAGCAAGAGCTTTACCAAGAGCGGTTGGATCGTTTTCCACAATGACGGATGGATATACTCCAGTTAATCGTAACGGAACATCTCCCACAGGAGTCGATACCACAGGAAGATTACACGCCAAGGCCTCTTTCACAACGTTGGGCGAACCTTCTCGTTTGCTTGCACATAACAACACATCAGCCGCTCGATAGTACATAACCATTTTATCTGGCTCTACATTTGAGATCACACATAACTCTGCTTCTGGGATACGGGCTTGGACGATTTTCATCGCCTTCTCTGCTAGGTCAAGCCCTTTCCTAACCGGATTAGAACCTACGTTAATGAGGACAACCGGCTGCTGTTGTCGCCACCCTAGCTCCTTTCGTGCTTGCTCTTGGGAACCCGGCGAGAACAAATCGAGATCCACACCGTTTGGAATGACGACTGCTCGACTTTTCCGCCACCACAAAGCTTGTCGAAGTTCCTCGCTTTTGCAAATTAGTCTCTTGGCCTTACGAGCTGCAAGATTAGAGAAAAGAAACCCTAAGTACATTCGTAAAGCTGATACTGAAGCACCAGGGAGCAAGTCGTGCCCACAGAATGAAACTACCGCAGGTTTACCAGAAAGAACAGAAAGTAACCCAACGATTGACCCATATTGACCATGAATGATGTGAGGGTTTATTTTCTTCACCATTCGACGCAGCTCAAACCATTTCTTGATTATTTTGAATGGTGAATGGCATATCCCCATATCAAATATGCTAATTTTTATTCCAGCATTTTCAAGCGAGCGTATTTGGCGATCGACAAATATCCCTGAAAACACAAAATCACGTTTGGCTTCCCAATGATTAGAAACCTGTAGAACCTTTAACTGCTCTGTTGTTAATTTTTCGTTCGTTTTGTGAGCTGCTTCCATGGCGCAAGCTTTATCTATGAAAAATATTTTCTCAAAAGTAAAAAAATTTTTTTCCCTTCAACCCGGAGTTTATTTTCAATACCCATTTTATCTCCACATCGTCCCAAGCTCTCATTTATCTATCCGCAACACTTAAAAATGTCCATTGTGGAATTTTCAAAAAAATATACCCATCCAGAAACTGCCTGGATGATATCTTTTTCCTTATGTAAGCTTCAGGCCCAGAGATACATTATTTCTAGAGGCTTAACGTAGAATCAGATACTAAGATAGGAATGCGCTAAAAAATGATGAATAGCGGCCTGGTGCCATTCTCTCTTCATAATCTCTGATTTTTTTCTCTCAAAAAACCCCAGAGTGAAAAACATATTTGTACAGACCAAGCTAAGACCTAATACTGGAAAGCATGCCATCTATGGGATTCCTATATCGAATCATCCTAGACATCTAGTAGTTGCACAATGAATCGCAATACAAATAGCATCTGTCTTTTTGTTCATTACTTTATGATTTTTTGGCCTGGATAAAAGTGCCACTCGTAAGCAAATCATCTTCATTGAGATTTCTATATGGAATGGCCAAGTCTTCTTTTCTAATTCCCGACCTTGATTGAACAGTTTTATCACACAATATCTTAAATCCCGCATTCTGAATCAATCTAATATGCGTGGAATGTGGCTCTCGATTAAGTAAATATGTTCTCCGACCTTTGATTAATTTCCAGATGAAATCTGAGTACCCCCAGTGTCCATTCCAATCAACTGCTGTACCATGACATTTAAAATCGATCTGATGTGAAATAAAGCCCTTAGAAGTTAACCAAGAATACATTGCCTGGTATGCATGGGAGAGGTTATCAACATGCTCCAGGACTGCCTGGGAAAAAATTAAATCTACAGAATCAACTTGTAAAATCTTGGAGTCAGACCATGGCACGACATACCGAATAGAAGAATCCTTAGAATCAAGATTTAAGATAGAATTGCGCAGACGATTTAGTCGAGCCAGATCCAGAGCGGCGTTTAATCGATCATCCGTTAAAATCCTGTCAGGGAATTGGTATGATTCTAATTTCGGATTAATTTTGGGGAATTCTTCATCTCCTGGAATTGCTTCCCGTCGTTTAAAAAGCACAACCAGGTCGTCAAATATTTGAATATTCTTTTGTGCCCCAGCAAATGCGACAACATCAAAGGCGTAATACTTTTCAGCCCCTGCGATTAAGGCTGCCAACCCTATACCAATAGAATCACCAGGTCCCAATTCCGCAACAATTTTAGGGGAGGTTGGCAGCCCGTTCCTATGGGCAAAAACTAAATGGCGCAACCACACAGAATAGCAATATCTGGCAGAATCAGTTCCCCCAGTTTTTCTTAGTTTTGCCATAACCCAACTTAACCCAGGAATATAGGTAGCCAGACCCATCATGATCCGCTCGGCCTGACGCCACATTTGGGCTGGGGAACTCATCATAATAGAAACCCTTTCTAATTGGAGTTATCTTCTCAACACCTTACAGAATATCCCCAAATACAGGTAACGACAGAAGCTCTCCAGAATTTTTGAGAAATTGATAGGCGAAATTTCTCTCTCTCATTTTATTGGGCTGCCTGTGCGGTCTTGAAACTGGCAAAAAACACGGCCTCAGGGGTCTTTCGGTTCAACGTCTGCTGCAGACATTCTGTATCGTAGAATGTGAAATAACCCGTAAGGCCGGGCTCCCCCCTCCTCTGCTTGGACCAATCAATCGCTAGATCTCGGAGCAATTGGGGATGGACATTGGATTCTGGATAGGGCGACTCATCCGGAAGCTCGGGGCCATACTTTCTAGGCCAATCTGCCACATGAGAGGCTGTATGCCCATACGATCACCGTATACATTTGACAAGTTGAGTCACACCCTAAGTTTCTGACTCTCCTCTAAGGGCGCTTGAGTATACTGCTCATCAATGTGTTTAATCAGTTCAAGAGTCTTCGCTCTATCTACATGTAAGTAGTAATACCAATAGGATCGACCAGATCCCAACAACACACCTTGCCTTCAAATGCCCAGCTCCGAATGGCCTTGGGCAGTCCACTGTCACTTGACAGCAACCAAGTCCGGCAATTTTTACCCACTTTAACCCCAATTCCCAGCCGCCAGACTCCTTCGCCCAGCTTCTCCTGGACGACCTCCGGTTTCTTGTGAAGATTTTCACTGACCGCTCTCAAATAATTCGGAACCATCTTCACTCCCCTTTAGGCTTCCAGAGGCACTTTATCCTTAAACTCGGCACTGTACAGGACCTGATTCTTTTTAATAAATTTCCTCCCTTCAGACAATCTCACTAAACTGGTAGTCTGAATATTGGGGTCCACTTCATCTCCACAGGAGGTACCTATTGTTTACCGTCAGAATTTCGGAGTGGCGTACCATATGAGAGAAGACTAGTTATTTATTGTTGTGAGGAAGAAGTGCCTTTAGGACTTAGTGCATTTCCTATTAATGACTCTAACTCCTTGATACGATTATGCCAAGAATTTTTTAAAGCCATATTTTTACGTTTGCTAATCTCTTGAGTGTCTATATGAACTAGGGCTTTTTCGATTTCATCTAAAAACTGAGATGGCTTTTGCACAACCTTAATAACATCACTCAAATCTTTAGCTCCCCCTATTTCGGTGCTAACAATTGGTTTACCCATAGCTAGAAGATCATGAAGCTTGAGTAAATCATTTCCTTTCGTATGTTCATTTATTAAAAAAGGAACAATAGCTACATCAAAATATTGCATATAGCATGGGAGATCTTGATATTTCACGGGTCCCATTATCGCAACATTGTCATACTTGGAATATTTGTCTTTAAAAGTCTCTTGGATAGGTCCAATAAACACAAACTGCCAATTGGGACTCATCTCTAATAAGAAATTAAGCAAATCCACATCAATTCTACTCAAATTGGCCATCCCGCTATATCCAATAATAGGTTTTTTATTTTTTCTAAACCTTTCAAGAAGCGCTATAGGTTTGTACATTGTGCGATTGAAATTTTCATAGTTTGTGGCATTTCTGATTACATGGATATTGGAATTTAAAAAGTTATATTTATTCTTTAAATGCTCATTTACCGTTAAAACAAGGTTGGCTTTAATAGCGTACTTGGTCGCATTACCTTTAAATAATGTTTGAGTACTTTCATCATATCCTAACTCACCAAAATCATCAGAAAAGTCAAACACACTAAACTCCGCCCTTTTCAGCAATTCATCAAGGATGTAATGGGAAAAAATATTAGGACAGTTCATAAAAAGAATATACGGCTTTCCATTGTTTAAGTACCTTATAAGTCTTAGAGTGATATGGTTCTCTATCTTTGAAAAAACCGGAAACTCTTTTTTAAAAGGAAGAAAAGATATTGGCGAATAAATATATAATTTGGAAGAAAGTTTTATTGGAAATATCTTTCTATCTCCCTCTATTGAATCATTAATAGCTTTAGCACTTCGCATAAATTTACTTCTTATTGAAATACGAGGATTCACGAAAATTAGCCTATTTATACATGGCCATTTGGACATTTCTGCCATCATACTTTGATTTCGCTTCCACATATGACTCCAAGGCATAAAACCAAAACAAATAATATTGTAGGTGGATTCCCTGGCTTCGTTTATCCTCAACATTTTCCTCTTTTATATTAGTAACTCTCTAATTGCTATTGGTCTTAAGCTAGTATCCCTAATAAAGAGACCGGCTTCCCCACTTTTGCAACATTTTCATTCATATCTTTCCAAATACACCACTAAGGGTTTTTTCGTATAACGCCACAAGCTGATCATTTAATTTATTAATTCCATAATACTCGTCTACATGCCTCCGTCCTACATTTCCCATCTCTGACCAAATCTTTTGATTCAGGAATAAATATTCCAGTTTTTCGACTAAAGAATTCACGTCACCTTCTGGGACAAGTAACCCTGATTTCTTATCCTGAATCAATTCAGGAATGCCACTATGGTATGTACTAATTACAGGCAATCCCCTAGCCAACGCCTCCATTAGCACGACTGGAATTCCCTCTTGGTCCCCGTCATGACTTGTCACACTGGGTGCCAAAAGGATGTCTGCTTCTGACAAAATTTTTACGAGTTCTTCTTGTTCCTTCCATCCAAGCAATTGAACACGATCAATAACGTTTAGATCGTTAATCAACGTTTCCAAGGAGCCCCTCAAGGGGCCCTCACCAATTATTTTATACTCAATATTTGGAAATTTATTTATTACTTTTGCTACAGCTTGAATACCATATTGCACGCCCTTTTTCTCAACGAGACGACCAATGGTTAACAATTGCACCTTTTCTTTGTTTTTGGGCATGCGTGGAGTAAACCTAAATTTCGAAATATCTATTCCCATTCTATGGACAACGATTTTTTCTTTACTGCAACCCAACTTAATCAATTTAACCTTCCAACACTCACTAATTGGAAGAAACAAATCCCCTTTCCCAAATAGAGAGCCATATACTCGATCTCCATGTTTTTTTAAATATTTTGACATATCATAACCATGAAACGTCGCAACCAACTTCCCTCCTGTAGCATCCAGTTCTTTCAGCAATGCTCCCAAAATACCGCATGGCCCAAAATGGCAATGAACGACATCGTATGGGCCTTTTTGAAGAAAAGGAATTATTTGATAAATTAGGGATAATGATGAGGCCTTTCTTCCATACTTCATTACATTTAAAGAATTCAAAATGGGCTTGGGATTTTTCTTGATTAGATTATAGATGTAACCTAAAATTTCAAAAATCCTTTGGACTTTATTTTGGGGAATAGCAAGAGGATAACTGGTACGTTCTAACAAATTATATTTTCTAACATCATCATGAATTTTATCTTCCCTTCTTTCTTCTTCGGCAAAGATATCCACTTCATGGCCACGATCAATAAGTCCTGTAATTTGATTGAGAACAAATGTTTGGGATAACGATGGAAATTCATTAACAATAAAGGCGATCTTCATAAAAAACCCTAATGAAATTTTTTATATCAGCTCTTTAGTGCACCGCCGAGGAAACACACTATTTTAAATTCTTCACGAGTCATATCCCCTCTAATTCCCGCAAATTTTCTGTAATAAAAGAATTTCCAATAGCGATGGCTATCCTTCTGTGGTCCTTGGGATTAGGATGTCTATCTTTTGCACTAATTCCTTCGAATTCTAGAATCCCTAAATCTAAAGTAAGAATTTTTGATTTGTACATCGGATAAAGAACGGACGTTGAATAGCTAGAGCTTGGGGGAAGGAAAATTACTATAAAGGGAATGCCCTTTTCCGCACAGATCTTTTGCATGGCATTAAGATATGCAGCAGTCAGTGCCAACTCCTTTTTTCGAAGTTCAGGTCCATCTTCCATACCTGAAGATAGTCCCACGGTCCCTTTAAATATTAGCCTTTCATTAATAAGTTCGAAATGGGGAAGTTTTCTGGATGCAACCGATTCCAGCCATGTCCGGCGCAAGTAGTTTCTTTGGATATGATTTGGAATCATCCCATAAATTACCATTGAAGGTGGTCTGTCACTCTTGATTGAGTCTGCTAACGTCATATAAGCCTGATGGGTTCCAAATCCACTGACCGTCATATTTTGCACTTCCCATTTTTTCCAATATTCTGTAGCAAGAATATAGGGATAACTTTCGTCGTCATTTACACAATGTCCAAAGGTAAAAGAGCCACCGACAAATAGAATCTTGCCAATTGGATCTATCGGTTTGGGAATCGCACGCTCTCCATTGGGGCCTAATGTATATTGAGCTGTTGGTCCACAGTAATCAGAAAAAATTTGGACATTCTTATTATTCAACCAACCAAATCTCTTGTCATCCACATGAGACCCGGTTGTTTCAGGTTTTATTATTCCACTTTTTATCATCCTTTTCTTAAAACCATGGAAAAGTTGACCGACCGCAAAAGAATATTCAGAATTTCCTCGTTGAAAGTAGTAAACGGAAGCAAGACCTTCCATAATAGCGAGAACAAAGACAACCATAAGCAACCAAAAAACTATTTGCTTGCTCAAAATTTTTGTTCTCACTTCACTTACCTCTTTTGATTTTCAAGTGCGGTCTGCTTTCGTTTAATTAGGGGTGATTCCATACGCCCTTTTCATTTTGAATAGAGGTATCCGATGCAGAACGTATGCGTTTTGCAATCTTTTGATCCTTTGGCAAAAAGAAAATATATCGCAAAAGGTCTCACTAATAATTCGAGAAATTCCGCCCAACGCTTGGAGACCCTCATGCGACATCACCCTGCGCCACCTTGGGCATGCCACATCGGATGTATTGCCTGTAGTACTACTGCCTATCACTAAAACTCAATTACCACTATGAAGTACAGAGAAATAGGCGTCAGGTATTGACGCCTTCATCGGCTGGGATTTGACTGCTTACACATAACACACAGGTACGATATCAATGTGTTTTTCACCTTTCATGGAAGGCCGTAAAGGACATTCCTCCGTTGGCCACTGACTTCTATCTTCATAAACAAAGAGTTGGTATCTACTCGGCAACGAATCTGAACTAATTTTATCTACTTTTGAGAAATACCGATCGTACCTGTCGAAATAATCTAATCCTGGTGCTCTCACATGATAGGTTTCATGAGGGTTCGGTTCGGAATATTCTATAGTCTTCTCACATATTAAGGGGAGGGGTAGGATTGCAAGACCGTTCGGCTTTAGGATTCTTCGGATTTCTGAGATTGCTTTATAGTCGTTGGGGATATGTTCCAAAACATGTGAAGCAAAGACCAAATCATAACTTTGATCTTCAAATGGAAGTTCCTGCAAATCAACCTTATGATCCACACCAGGCATGTTCAAATCTGCCGTCTCGTATTGACCAAAACGCTTAGAAAAAAACTCCCGGAAAAATGGCTCTGGAGCAAAATGAAGCATCTTCAGCGCTGAAGTATTTATGTCTTTCAATATTTCATTCACAACTAAATATTGAATTCGGTGCCTCTCAAAAGCATTACATTTTGGGCACTTCGCATGCTTTCTTAAGCCTGTGGGAGGGTTGACATCCTCGAAAGGCCCGTTATATCCACAGACTGGGCAAGTAAACTTCTCCTTATTGAAATTTCGAAGCAAGAAAATTTGAAACTTAATCTTACTTTGTAGCCTATGTAGGTAGTATTTGAAATTCATAAATGCCTCTGATTTCCCCCAGAAGTCCGGCTCAGATCTAGTTGAAATTCTTCAGAGCCTCGGCGCGTTCAGGTTACAAAACATTCCTTGTCGTGGCCTCCTCTGTTTGTATTTCTCTGCACAAGACCTCTCGCAGCTGGTCAAATGCTGATACTCTTTACTTTGCGGAGCTACAATTCGATATCCAGAAAAGCGGAAGGATTTCAGGAGCTACCAGAGGATCTCCCTGAGAGCCAAGCGCTACACGCCAAGGGTCCGGATACGAAACCCTTCACTATACAGCCCCTAACTTTCTCCGGACACTCCGCATCAACCGATACAAAGGGGAAGCATACATTAATCGCTTCAATGAATACATATATCCGCATGTCTTCCAAATTACCAAATATGCGATGAAACGTTGAGGAAAGTCTTCAATCTTTATTGCGAGATTATAGTTGTGTAACCAGACAAAGTTTCTTCCTGCTGTCCTCAACTTCAAAGCCTTATCAGGAACTAACTCGCACATCGTATCGATCAAGATAGTCGACTCTTCACACCAATGCTTAACCTTGACAGAAAAGGTTCGTGCATCTGGGTGTTTGCGATTACTTGCCTTAATGGCACATATATCATTCCTGCCATACAAAGCAGAAAGTTTTGCGACTGCGATCATATCTTGAAAAAGGTGATATTTTGAATGAAATCCACCAATCTCTTTTAATCGTCTCGTGTTAAATAGTGTACTACACAGATATATTCCCGTCTTGCCAGCAGTGTAAGCTAAAAAAAAGTCTTCTGTTGAACACGCACTGACCAAATTAGGGATTTCCTTTAATACATTACCATCTTCATCAATCCATCTAGTTCCTGTCCGTATAATACCTATGTCATTAAAATCATAGCCCACAGTTTTCATACAGATGCTCACAAAGTCATCATCAATGAGATCATCATCGTGCAATAGCAAGAAATAGTCACCTTTGGCTTGTGATAAACAAAAATTAAAGTTCGCGTTAGCTCCAATATTCTTTGGATGCCGAACATACTTTAATCTAGGGTCTTCAAACTGCTTAACGACCCGCTCAGTGTGATCGCTGGAGCAGTTATCAGATACGATAATCTCAATATTCTGATACGTTTGACTAATAGAACTTTGGAGTGCACTTATTAAATTTCCGTCAGCTCTATTAAATGTAGGGATTGCTATTGTGACCAATACGCCCATATTTTCGTGCATTTTGGCCTTCTCTTTTACTTTATGAAGATTAGCCTATAAAAAACTTCGCATAGTCAATCCACATCCAGAGCTCTCCACCAATTGTCTAGGCGGATTCAATTGGTCTCCTATGTCTCTTTCGCATGGGCGCATCCTTCGCCCCTAAAACCGTGTCCTATGCTTTTAAATAAGTTCCCTTGCCATGGGGAACGATAATGGCTCAAGGCTCTACAAATTAAATCCCACATTTGAGCTATTGTTGGTTTTGGTGTCTGGACTCTTACGTACGTAGCGACCGAGTCACTGTCTCTCCCTTCAATACCAAAAATGAATCCGCTCAATAACTTTAGGAAACAGGTTGAATCCTCATAAGCAGGGCCAAGCCTTCTCAGCCTACTTCCCCTACCTTGAATATCATGTACAAAAAAGCGTCATGAGTGAGACCCTCCATAATCCACGTCATCCGATACCGAATCCTCTTGAAGCTGGATTCAATCGGTTCCATCGTGAATAGAGTTTGCCAAGGGGTTGTCCTAAACGCGTAAAAGCAGTTCATCGGAATATTTTTGCAAACACGTCCTGGCCTTCGGATTTTTGGCCTCATAGGTCTCCAGAAAGAGGTCGAAGACGTGGGTAGCATTTGCAAATATTTACCCAGGCCTTTATTCAATTCGAGAGTCTTGTTAATAATCTAAAATTTATGACTCTTGTTATCTCCCATGATGAGCGCATCGAGTCCTTGTTAAGTGAGGCAAAAAATTTCATAAATATTAAATCTGGAAAAAGTATCACCAATATAGATTATTCTCATTATCAAAATTACCCGAATCTATAACTTAGCTTGAATGAAATTAATCAATTTAAATCTCCAAGCCTAATCATATTAAGTGGCTTTAAGCAGCCTATTCCGTCTGATTAGAAACATTGATCCAACCCTTTTGGATTTCATCCCATTTTTTAATAACCTTTGCCGGCGATCCAACCGCAATACATCGACCCGGGAGACTTTGAGTAACAACACTATTCGCGCCAATCACCGACATCTCACCGATGGTTACACCAGGACAAATCACCACATTTTGGCCAATCCAACATCCTTGTTTAATTGTTATCGGTTGAATACGATTCATTTCTTGATACTTATACGGTTCATCTATGCGTGTGAAGCCATGGAACCCATCGGTAATATTCACATTTGTTGCAAACATGACATCATCTTCAATGGTCACCTCATTCATGGCGGCCACCTGTAATTGTCCTGTACTGGTAACCCGGTTGCCAATCGAAATTTTTGAATTAAAGATCTGTCTTGGCCCCTTCTTCTCTGGATGCTGAATCATAGGGCCTGGATATACCGTTAGAGCGATTAGGAGAGAATTAGGCCCTAAACAGATATCATTACCCAAGAAGATTCGATCCGGATTGACAATGTTTCGCGGCAAATCAATATTGACATTTTGTGGATTATTGCCAAAACGTGGCAGAAGTTTCCGTGCCACAATTGCTTGATACTTTTGTGAATGACAAGCCAGCAATATGGCTATCTTCTTAACCGTTGCCTCGATGAGTCGAGTAAGCATTGGGTATACCTCAGCTACAGCCCTCTTCCTAGTCAGGTCGGCAGCTTTCTCATTGGTCTGATATGAATATCCGTCACCTCAGTGGAATAAGGCAACGTGAGGAGATGAAGAAGCATATTGGCGACGTCGCTCGGCTGAATAAGATAATCAGGGTAGTAGGGTGTACCCTGTTGCTGATGATAGGTAGCAAGCATAGGGGTAGCAGTCTGTCCCAGAAACATACTAAGCACTCGTACTCCATCGCTATTGACTTCATCTCTCAGACTGTCTGCGAACGCTTTCAGGGCATATTTTGTTCCGGCATACTGACTCAGTCCCGCACGAGCTTGTTGCCAAATGCTGGAGTTCATCATAACAATCTGCCCTTTACTTCTCTTTATCATTGGGAGCAACCCTTTTGTCAGGACATAAGGAGCACGAACATTGGTACGGTATTGCGAATCAAACTCGTTCAAATCAAGATCTTCTATTCGACCAAAACACAACACACCTGCACAGTGGACTAAAAAATTGACTTGGGGGACATCGATCTTTAATTGCTCGACTAAGGTATTGAGAGCATTCTCTTCCGCTAAATCAGTTGGGTATGAAAGAACTTTGGGAGAGGTCTTCTCAGCCATACTGGCTACCGAATCAAGACAAGCGCTATTTCGTCCAATCAAACAGAGTGCTACACCCTGTTCAGCCAAAGACAGTGCGACCGCTTTCCCAATCCCGCTACTAGCACCCGTTACAACTGCAATTTGACCAGATAGATTGCTCATAGAAGTGACACAACAATTAGTAGAGCAAAAAGATTTCGAGTCATGTATCCGAATGAACTATCCCCATTAACGGGAATCTCGCATGAGCGATTCCTTCAATAATTCGTGTGCATTCAACTCATCTGCGGCTTTCTTGACCACAGGAAACGGGATCGAAGCTCGCTCGGCAATATCTAGGAGGGAATGCTGCCCATCGGAAAGATTCAGGACCCAAAAAATCGCCATCTCTTGCTGCTTTCGTTCCGCTTGCCCACTGATGGCACGGTATAACCCTCTCCGCCCTAATTGTGGCTCACATTTGGGATTCTGATTGATATAGGTTCTATTCCCTTCCAAGATTTCAACTATGGCACAACATTTGGTCCAAGAGTCAGCCAAAGCGGTTGGTTTGACAAAATCGAGATTATCCGCGGATGTATGATATTCAGGGAAGCACCCATTTGGGGTTCTCATCAAATTACCAACAGGAAGATTAAACCCGGGCGAACAGTATTGACGTTCATCATACCCATAAGGGGAAAAATCTATTATGGAAAAAGGATGGCCAGAATATTGGAGGACATGGGTTACAATGCGATCAATCTCTGCATTCCCTTGTCGGCTTTTTTTGTAGGTAGTCGACCCGGCATCTCCAAGTAATGCTAAAACCAGGCCATGCCTAACATGTTGAACGATGGCCTCATTTAGGCACAACCAGGCAATGGGGCCAATGGTCCCTGGCAAAAAGACAAACCGATAGGAGTAACGTCGCGGCTGGCTTGAAAGAAATTTGGCAAGAAATGTCGCTACAGCAATACCTGATAAATTGTCGTTACAGAGGGATGGATGACAAATATGACATGATATAAGGACTTCATCATCTATTTCACCCTTCAAATAGTATTCTCCATAGGTCAAAGCCCCATCTTTCAAGGAGGAATCAATACAAACTTCGTATTCTCCATCAGAAAGATGGAGAAATTTTTCATGAGGCAAGCAAAATCCCCATTGCTCATGATGATAGGAAGTCCGATAAGGAATCCATTCTGGATGATCGGGCAAGGTAAACAGATGAGGTTTTAATTCCTCCAAGGAGAGTGTTTTGTGAATGGGAATGCTATAACTCATCACATGGAGGTTAGAGTCACGAAAATCGATGATTTTCTCCCCTTTTCTATTTTTTATATAGGCACCAGTAATGTTCCATTCCTTAGGGATAGTCCAATCGAATACTTGAGTTCCCGTGGGTACTTCATGGACATCTAAAGAAATATGGCTCTTCAATTTCCTCAGGGTTTCCCGCACCCCATCACCAGTAATGCTTCGACAGATAGGATACAATTCCTCAACCAGGGAATACAGAGCGATCCCATGACTTTCAAGAACATCGTAATTTGTTTCAGGCATTCAACTAGGATTGCTAAGAATGAATTTTGACATCAGGAATAGGGGTAACAAATTGTCCACCCCACTCTCGAATATGAGCCATCTGACTCATGATTTCATCTTTGATATTCCAGGGGAGGATCAACACATAATGGGGTTTCGTTTCCTTAATTTTATCTGGATGAAAAATCGGAATGTGGGTCCCAGGCAAAAAACAATTTTGTTTTTGCGGACTGCGATCAACCGTATAGTCGATAAAATCTTTTCCTACTCCACAGAAGTTTAAAAGAGTATTTCCCTTAGCCGGCGCTCCGTAACATACAATACTTTTACCTTTTCGTTTGGCAGAAATCAGAAATTCCAAGAGTTGGCATTTCGTCTCTTGTACAGCTTGAGAAAACGACAAATATCTATCCAGGGTACCAAAGCCAGCTGATTCCTCCGTTTCTTTTAATTTATCCACATTGGAACTTGTAGGCAATGATGTTTCTTCTCTATGACATCCAAAAATTCGCAGAGAACCCCCATGAGTTGAGACTTCTTCAACATCAAAAATCTTTAAGCCATGTTTAGAAAAAATTCGCTCGACTGTCCCAAAGGAAAAATAGGAGAAATGCTCGTGGTAGATGGTATCAAACTGTTTTTCCTCGACAAGCCGCATAATATAAGGAAACTCCATCGTGACAATACCGCGGGGCTTTAAAATCACCTTGATCCCGGAAACAAAATCATTTAAGGCGGGCACATGAGCCAGGACATTATTTCCAATTAATAAATCAGTCTGCTTACCCTGCGAGACAAGGTCTTGAGCTGTCTCCACATTAAAAAATTTCACTACGGTTGGAATCCCTTTTTCAGAGGCAACCTTCGCGATGTTACCCGCCGGCTCAATACCAAGGACCGGCACACATTTTTCTTGAAAAAACTGCAGCAAATATCCGTCATTGCTGGCAATTTCCATGATCTGGCTATGGGGGCCAAATTCGAAACGTTTCATCATCATATCTACATAACGTTTCGCATGCTGAAGCCAGGAGTCAGAAAATGAAGAAAAGTAGGCATAGTCACTAAAAATGTCAGACGCTTTTTCAAACTCTTCCAACTGCACCAGCAAACACTTCTCACAGACATACACATGAAGAGGATAAAACGACTCCATACTATTCTGTGAATCTGCAGCAACATAAGAATTGGCTAGCGGAGACATCCCAAGGTCGACAAAAGTATGAGTTAAGGGTGTTTCACAGAATCGACAAAGACATGAAGTGACATTCATAAGATACCGTGCTCCCACTCCTTCAAAATTTGTGTCATTTTTTCATGATTGCAACCATACACAAACTGTCCTGAACTCACCAAAACAGGCCATGATCTCAACGGACTTTAAATATGCGTCGCTTGAGCTAAACCTTCTGGCGTTCCAATATCCAAGAACGGCTCAAGAGATATCATAAGACCTTGAACCCGCAAACCATGCAATAATCCTGCTTGGATCACTTCACTGATGGTCAACTCGGTTTCGAGTTTTTCCAATTCTTTGTATGGAACAAGATACTCATGTAAAAACCTCGTAAACTGATAAGTCCATACGGCAATCCCCCAGGTTGGCAGAACCCTTGTTTGGGTTGACTGCGAAATAATTTGTTGCACTTTTCCATCATCAGATAGGTCCACACAATCTGCTTGAGGCACCGCTCCACAAGGAAAGAGTCCTAAAACCATATCGGCCCTACTTTCCTCTTGATATTGGATCAATGATGTAAAGGCATATCGTTCAGTAAAAAGAATATCAGGGAATCCAAACGCCACTTTCATGTTTCCCACAAAGGAAAAAGCCTGATCAAGCGTAAAAGGAACACCATTTGGATTACCCATCATCAAATAGCCCAGCTCTATCCCAAATTTCGAACCATCGCCAAAATATTGAGGAATATCCCATTTCCCTTCCCGAAGGATTATCAATGCCCGGGAAACATTGGCATTAACAAACTTCTCTAGAAGATATTGAGAGACGACTTTCTGAGACTTGGCGGATTTATGTGTAACCGAATCATATCTGACCGGGATTACCTCTTTGCTACAAGAAATGTGAGAAAGACGTCTGGCATGGCCCGCAGCAGGAATGAGTCCAATGATTTCCTGCTCTTTTTCTTCTATTTTCGCCACATGCACTTTTTCTCCGACACTTACCTCTGTAAATTTCTCTATTCAAACCACAGTGATTGCCCAGGAATAAACATGGGCCAATTTTGATCTCTTTCGGAAATGACACGGGTTTCGACTTGGGGCCAAGAGATTTGAATGGCAGGATCATCCCAATGCATTCCACGGCCTGCCTCAGGACAATAGGCGTCTGAGACGAAATAGAAAACTTCGCTATTATCTACCAATGTCTGAAATCCATGAGCGAAGCCTTTGGGAATATAGACCATTTTTAAGTTTTCTTCAGTAAGTTCCACCCCCACCCAACTTAAATACGTATTAGAATGAGCACGGATATCAACAATCACATCAAAAATAGCCCCCTTCGTACACCACACTAATTTCGTCTCCGCATGTGGGGGTACTTGAAAATGCATACCCCTGAGCGTTCCTTTGTAACGATTGAAGGACAGGCTACATTGCGCGAGGTTTGTATCGAGATTTTGAGCTTCTAATTCCTCGTTGCACCAAGTGCGAGCAAAAAACCCTCGTTCATCCTCAACTTTTTCCATCTCAAGGACGTAAGACCCTCTTAAAGAAGTTTCATGAAAAATCATAACCCCATCACCCCATTGGAGACTCTTGATACCCTCTTAAGAATTTGGTTAAAGTTTCCAGCCGCCCCTTTCCTAGACCCAAATTTTCCACTTAGCTTGCCCCGCATTCCAAAGGTCTTCCAGCATCGTTTTTTCTTTGAGCGTATCCATACACGACCAAAACCCTTGATGCCGAAACCCCATTAACTCCCTATCACTGGCCAACCGCTCAACCGGATCTCTTTCCCAAATGGTTTGGTCCCCATCAATATAATCAAGGACTTGGGGTTGAAGAACAAAAAACCCCCCATTAATCCAGCCTTCATCACCAATCACTTTTTCATTAAAGCTGGTAACGGAGTTTTCATCAAAGACCATTCTCCCAAACCGAGCAGGCGCATGGACGGTGGTAACAGTTGCTAGCTTTCCATGGGATTGATGAAACTTGAGAAGAGCAGAAACATCTAAATCAGCCACACCATCCCCATACGTAAACATAAATGGCTCATCTTTCGATAGCCAATTTTTCAGTCGCTTTAATCGTCCTCCGGTATAGGTATGTAATCCGGTATCTACTAGATGAACTTTCCAGTTTGTTTGATTTCCATCATGAATAGTCGTCTTCCCAGAACCCAAATCAATGGAAATATCATTATCATTAGCATAATAATTTAAAAAATACTCCTTGATATATTGACCTTTATACCCTAAGGCAACAATAAACTCATCGATGCCATGTGCCGCATAGATATTCATAATATGCCAAAGGATCGGTTTCCCGCCAATCTCCACCATCGGTTTCGGTCGAAGGACTGTCTCTTCCATTAATCGAGAACCTAAACCTCCAGCTAAGATCACCGCTTTCATAACGTCCCCCGTTTTCCTTCCTCAGCTTTACGATATCCAGAACATTCCTGGAGTTCAGGATGAATAAAATTTAGGGTTTTCCCCTTGAAAAATTCTTATACGCCAAGAAATTGTTTTAAACGCCTTATTCTGGAATTTGATGAATCTGGCTGAGGAGGCAAAGGTGGCATGACAACCATTTGAACCTGCAGAAGTTTGCCAGGAAGCATGCTTAAGCCTTCAGAACGATTCATACGGAAAAATGTCTCTTCTGAAGGCCAAGACCAATGGTCATACCACGTCCATGTGTGCGTTCGTTCATAAACACTCAAAATTTTGTGAGTCATTTCCTTGTCAGTTTCATACGAAAAATCTTCACATGCATCAACTAGCATTGAAGTTAAATGGACAGTTCTTGTACTACAATAATTTGAACACCAAATATTGTATTCCAGGTCTTTTTGAAGTTCGTAAAGCACACGATACACCTGAACATGTTCCTCATGTCCATATTCACCCCATGGGTTATGGGTATATACGTTCTCATAGCCTTTAAGAAGTGCTCCTAACTTGTCTCGAAGGGTTTTGCCATTTTGCATATAGTGTTCTTTAAACTTCAGTTCGAGTCCTTGATCGTCAATAAACTGTATCCCATATGGAGTAAATTGTGGATTGAGGAAATTTCTAGGACGAGAAAGGCCAAGCGATACAAGCTCCAAGCATGACATTTTATCTTGCAGAGGATAACCAGCCAACACCTGGCGTCTTTGAGTTTCAAAGTCGGGGTTGACCAATTCTCCTAAATAACAAAGAACGACGTGATCGACCTTTCCAAGAACAGAACTAAACCATAGAATTTCATCATCAGGATGAGCCACAACAAGTATGGAGTTTTTAAAATAATCTACCATTATAGGTTCAGCTTTTCCTTAGCAAAATTGAGCAGAAAGCTCTCCAACGTTTTGCGTAAGCAGTGCTATTCTTCTCTAGCCTAACTTTAGACTTCCGACACGCCCAGCAAACAAACAATACACCCTAGCTAAATCTTTTCGTTCAATGTACCAAGGAGAAACTCTTTCAAAAGTGATTCCAGTTCGGTGGAATTTCTGAATAGCTACCGTTTAAGTAGATATCCGATATACTCCCTTATCATAGCGTGTTTTCAATGTTAAGTTTATTATTGTGACTCCAACACTCTTCTGTTAAATTAAATTGGATTAACAAACGTAACACCCATTCCGTCACTCCTAACTCAAGGAAAAATTACTTGTTTTTTGCCCTAAAACAATTGTTAATCCCCTGGGTCAACCTCCTACCTTATGTCCGAGGCTTAGTCAAGGAGAACGAAAGGCTCAAAACCGAGGTAAGGAAATGGCAAACCTGGATGCCTCCTGGTCACTATTACTCGCCCATTCCTTCCATTCCAGAAATTAAAGGTGATACAGAGCGAATTTTCAAGAAACAGGAACCTTTCCTTTCAGATATCCAACTAAACGAAAACGCCCAGCTAGAACTCTTGACGAAGCTTTCTGCTTTTGGCGCCACACAACCATTTACAAGCGAGAAAACAGAAAAAACCCGCTATTACTTCGAAAATGACTTTTACTCATATGCTGATGGAATGGTCCTATATGCTATGCTTCGCCACCTCCAACCAAAGCGCGTCATTGAAGTTGGCTCAGGATTTTCATCCGCGCTCACACTAGATGTGAACGAAATATTTTTTGATCATAAGCTTGAACTCACCTTTATTGAACCATATCCACAACGTCTTGAAAATCTTTTAAGCGAACGAGACCGCAAAAGATCCTCCATCATTGTCAAACGATTGCAAGACGTTTCCCTATCTTTATTCACTGAATTAGATAACCGCGATATCTTATTGATTGATAGCAGCCACGTGTCAAAAACGGGATCAGACGTAAACACACTTATATTCGAGATTCTCCCACGGCTAAAATCAGGCGTCTTTGTACACATTCATGACATCTTTTTCCCATTCGAATACCCCAAGAACTGGGTACTTGGCGGGATAGCTTGGAATGAAGCATATCTAGTTCGTGCGTTTCTACAGTACAACCAAGCATTTGAAATTTGTTTCTTTACCTCATATTTAACGTCTTTTCACCATGAAAAAGTGAAACAGGCTCTACCCTTGGCAATCAATAGTGAGAAAAGGGATCCAACAATGAAAGATACACCTGGAGCCAGTCTTTGGATTAGAAAAAAGTAAAGAGCAGGCCATCTGTAGATCCACGGCTGGAGATCAGGACCCGTCCCAAACAGTAACCTCCTCAGACAGGCCTTAAAAAAACCATAGCCAACCGAATGGTTGCTTTGTTTAAACCGAGTTCATTGTTTGAAAGTGGTCTAGCTGAGTAATTGTTCATACCAACGACGATGAATCTGAAAAAGTTAACGCTCTTGAGACCTCTCATAAGAATTAAGGTACGACTAAAATTGCCTTGCCAAGGATTTTAGCGACCATTTTCTCCAGACTACTTCATTAATTTTAGTCAATCGTTTATTACTCATTATTTTTCTGCCATCTGTATGTTGCATCGTTCCCCATGATCTACCTTTGCAATAGGGCCAATCTGGAAATTATTGCCGGACATCCATCCAATAATTTACCTATCCTTTTTTGTCGAGGTTTTTCAGTCCCGTCCAAATCCAGAAGCCATTCAACTTATACAATCTATCTGCTACCTCTATTCTACAAACACAGATGTGGCAAATGTAGCGCATTCTTAATGTCGGAGTAGCTCAACTATTGAAGCTAATAATGAGTCAAAAAATCACAAAACAAGGCTGTTCACTTTTTAATTTTTTCCTTTTTGAGCGCGTTAGAAAATCCTGACAAATAATTCCTCATCAAATCATAACCTATAAAAGTTGTCCTCTTGAAGGTTACAGAAAACTAATTGACGATTTGTCTAATGGACACCATCCCATCTCCCAGAAATCCATTCAAGGGACGATGAAAGGAACCCCTTTTCTTGAAGGGCTTGTAAAACAGAGTACCTCACCAACCACGAATCACGAAAATTTTTATCCTGAAAACCCATCTTTTCCAAAGCACTCTGCAACTCAGGAACCACATTGCTCAGAGTCACTTCAGGTTGATGATCAGGGGCCAATTCCCGAAAACGCCGAAAACTAACTCGATAAGAACGTTTGTCGGGTTGTGCATCTGGATTCATCGATACCTTAATATCGGAAATACCCTTTGCAACAGCTTGCGCCAGATCGTGGATCTGATAATTCCATTCATCACTCCCAGCATTCACCGTCAAGAACTCTTCCCCAGCTGCAGGTTTTCGCCTTATGGCCCAATCTACGGCTCGGGCCATATCCTTGACATGAATCAATGGTCTCCATGGACTCCCATCACTTAACACTTTTATCGCCTTAGAGGTCACTGCACTTGCAACAAAATCATTTAATACTAAATCCAGTCGTAACCGATCGCTCATTCCACAAGCCGTCGCAAATCGCAAACACGTGACGGTAAACGATTTATCTGCAAGAGGCTCTAATTCCTTTTCGGCCATCACTTTGGATTTCGCATAGGCTGTCAATGGGTCTAACTCAGAATTCTCAGTCTTGGCTGTTCCATCTGAAGAGCCATACACGCTACAACTGCTTGGAAAAACAAACGAGTTCACACCGGCTTTTTTCGACATCTGAGCCAATTGCACACTCGAGCGATAATTTACATCATAAGTAACATCTTCATATTTTTTCCCCATTGGGTCATTGGAAATAGCTGCCAGCTGCACAACTGCATGAACATTATCAAGAAGTTCCATGGGAAATTTCCTAATATCGCCAAACCATTGTGCATCGACACGGCATTCAGGCAAAAATTCCATAGTCGTCAAACAATGCCCAAAGTACCCCATGTCAAAACCAATGATCTTGGCATCTGGGAAAGACCGTCGTAATTGTCGTACCACCATGGGCCCCACATACCCCATGTTTCCAACGACCAAGATTTTCATGATTGTCTTTTTTCCTTTCATCAAAATTTACCAGAAACAACGGCAAACACAGCATTCCAGACAAAATTCATAGATTAGTTGGTTTTTAATACGTTGCCTAAGATACATAACTCCACTCATAAGAAGAAGGAGTCATCCGTTAGCTCTATCGGTTTCAAAACCATCCTTCTTGAAAAATGCATTTTTCAGTTAGTCTCTTCTAGTCTTTATCCCTTTTCTACCTGTGGCAATTTCATCGAAATTCAATACACCGCAATGTTTTGATTTCGACAAGGGTTTCCCACCTTGTAGGGAGGAAATCATTACTCGCTCTTAAATATTGCCCCACCCACGCCTCTTCTTCCCTTTGGTCATGATGGATTCATTCATGGCAAGTTGGATTCACTTATCCAAACCCCGCATTGTATTCAGATTCACTCGGCCAATTTAAGGAGCCAAGTGCTACAATAGCGTATGCTGGGATCTACACGAAGGGAACCAGTCAACCGGCATTTCCATTATGACTAATTGAACAATTACGTTGGTGTGCTCTTATGTAATTCCCGAATTAGAACTGAGGATTGAAGTGATAAACATTTCCACAAGGATTACAAACTATAATTGTATTCGCAGATCAAAGGGGTTCCAGCACTCGATCTCCGATACGCGTCCATGGTCCAGAAATAAAGATTCCTGTGGGAAGACCCCGAGGAATTTCAAGTTGAAAACCTTAAGTAATGCTCATGCACTCCCAGGATTACCTGATAATAGGAAGTTCCATTTCGGTTTTGCCTTCTTTGACCATTTCTTAAAACTCATCCATCCGCTGGACACCGACCATACCGGTATTCTATCAAAGCATGCCCTATACGGTTTATTACGATGCTGGCACCCTTATATCTGAGCCAGCAACTGACCAAGTGAAAAACCCCGTTTCAAATGCTTTGGCACCCGCCTGCACTTCCAACCTTTCTAGCCCTCTTCTGCAGGATAGTTATATCCAATCAGGAAATCCTGATCAGGGACTTCAGGGGAGTAGCCTCTTGCTCCAAACTTTTTAGACGCTTGGTCTGATCTACCCGCAAGCTACCATACTTCCATTTCCAGGGGCGGTTTAGTGTAGTTTGAAAGAGACAGGTCAATAAATAACTCTGATTGATCTTACGTCCATGTCAAAGGAATATTTATAAATTTATCTTATTAGCGCTTTTGGAAAAAACTATAGACATATGGATATTGCGGTCTCGTAGTATAATTCGAGGTCGCAAGCGGAGGGAAATAAAAAGATGAGAACCGTTGCAGGCTTACGCTCTCTTCTAAGGGAAATGACAAAACCCCTGACGATCCCTCCCATCCAAGGACAAACGTGCCCCCCTCTCGCAAACACGAGAAACAAGCTTCTAAGGATTTTTCAATAGGATCTTTGTCAAATAAACCAAAACCTAGAACACCATTGCAAATAATCGTATCGAAATACCCAGAATCAAAATGCTGAGTCAAATTCTCCAAATAATCCACAATATGATTTTTTGCGCCGTACTGGGTTTTATGAGGATCTGGATCAATGGTCCAATATTCATGTTTTCTTAAAGCCCTTTGATAGTGCTTTGTATACCAATCACTTCCCACAAAAAGCAGCCTAGATTTAGTGTATCCTGAAGCATAGTAAGGAATGATGAATTGCTCAAGTACATCTCGTGCGGGGCTTCTAAACCGGGCAGGAATACCCAAGCGCAATTTCAACTTAAGCGCAATTTGGCTGGACGCCCACCATTTTTCCCCCGCATGAAGGACATAGTTTACTCTACGCTTAATGCCTCTAATTAAACTCAAAGTGTTCTACCTTGGAATTCTTGCACCATACCAACACCGAGCCCCAAAAAATAATAACAACCCCCAATCAACATCTAGCAATAGGCCTCATTTCCCAAAACATCCTCTCACCATCTCTGAAGGCCACTAATCAACCAACAGAAAAGGAGATGTATAACTATATCTTATCTACAGCTTAAACCCATTGATGAATTGACGGCTATTGAACTAAAAAAGCTTTATTAAAAGCCTCCGCTAACTGAACGACGGCCGCAGGAGAGCAGTCACCACTGATTGGGGATGGAGGGCCACAGGGATCATTATTCACATCGACAATGTAGATTTTGTGATCATCTCGGTCTCGCAGTATATCTATTTCACCGTAATCCAGACCCATTTTTTCACAAAATTTGTTAATTTTCCCCACCTCCTCTTCGGCAAGCACATCCGAAACTTTTACAACGACTGTTTTTGCAAGAGTGTGTTTTCTGTCAACAAGACGATCCTCAATAGGTCGATATTTAAGATACACAAAAGGTATCGTTTTTCTAAATATTGGCACCCGCATATCTTGAATCAACCCATTCTCCACTTCATTTTTTACTAATTTTTCATAGACAAATTCATCTCGTCGAACCTGTGTCGGACATTCGAGGATCTTTCCCAAGTGCAGTCCATTTCCATTAGCTTTCATAACACATTTCCCGGAATAAGTAATGGGATCTATCGATAGGGTATACCCAAATACTTCTTCGAACACTTCACTCACACGTTTTTTACTGACATCATTACAGTTCCTATTCACAATCTGAAGATCAGGCCGATTTCGCGCAAGCTCCTCAAGGACCGAATCTTCGGAGGAAGGGAAAAAGGGGTTGCCCGAACCAATGTTATCCCACCATTTGATCGCGATAGCGCACGGTTCGGAAGGGTTCGTGGTCACATGATAACCTAAAGATAGAAATATTTTATAAATTACAAAAATGGGAAGAGGCCTATCAGGATAGAACAAAACGTTTTGCCTATTAAAAAACAATTTAATAAATGATTGGCAAAAAGCTTGGAATTTTTGAAGAAAGCTCTGACGATTTGATACAGCCAAACGATACCGATACATTTCTCGAAAATACAACCATATTCGAGGAATTCGTTCTATTTGGTTACGTGCCGACTGAATCATTCGAGAAACGCCTCACAATTTATAGGTTAAGAGACAGGCTGTACCCATGGATTAGGTCTTTGCTTTTACCTATTCAACGAAATAAATTGGGAAAAGGTTTTTTGAAACTCTAATCGGTCTTTTAGAAGGCCTACACGATTTTCATCATCCATACATATCGCCCAAAAGGGGAGGGAAGTTAAGAGTTCACGTCCGAAAAAAGGTCTTCTGCCTAGTTGCTCTGTTCTAGCAGCCAGCAACCCGACTATAGGAGAAAAGGATGGTTTAGTTCTAACGAAAACGATAATACTTGAACTCACCATGTCCAATGCCAACTTAGATCTCCTGTCTATTATGCTTGGTAGAATAGTGTTAAAAGGAGTCTTCATGCGCAAAGGTCAAATCACATTGACATAGTGAACTCCCTCAGTTAAAAAATGGAAAATCCACAGTGCAGGTTCGCTCCGACGGGTAATTGGATTTCGTGAAATACACATACTTCAGAAAATTATGGCTAAAAAAAAGAAATTGATCGTTATTGCGGGACCTAACGGGTCTGGGAAGTCAACGGTAATATATGCAGCTAGAGAATACCTTAAAGGCAGATATGGTGAAGTAGCAGCATTCGAATTAGACGATATTCTTTGCTTCATACACAACGACTGGGATGCATGGGGAAAGGAGTTTGGTAAAGAGCGAATTGATAACATGCCTTACACCAAAATTTCTTTGTCAAATGCAGCAGTACTGGTCAATAATTTTTTCGACAAAAGCTTTACAGTTGTCTTGCTGGCGGGAGATATTCTTGCTTCAAAAATGCTAATGGCAGCGTTTTCAGATATGATTGACAATGAAATAGAGATTTATCATTTAATTCTTGACCCTGGAGACGTAATTATAATTCCAAGACTTAAAAAAAGGTATGAAACAAATGGCGCCGATCCAAGGAAAATTGAAACCACCCTAAACCACCTTCAAAAAACTCATGATAGCATGAGAGCCGCTATTGGGCCTGGAACTATCCATTTGGATAATTCGAAATTGACACCTGAGCAGACCCTAGACCTTATCATGGAGAATACCAAAAATAAAAGTAACTACGGATCCTACAGAATTCGTGGTTCGAAAAAGGACCGGCTCTTTGGCAACTTCCTCTCTCGGTTACGGAGAGGTTAAGAGGGAATCAAATGTAATTTATGGTTCCAGCCACTTAGGTTTCACAATTTTGAAACAAATGAAACCCTTTCTTCCTGTCTTGTATTGTCCCAATTTCAAATTTGAAAATATTCGGAAAAGATTGCTCCGTTATTGAATCTTACTAAACACTAGATACATGCTTGACCACCTGCCTGGAATGATAGGGCTTACATGGGTTGGACAGTCTGCCTTGAATTTGTCCTATCACTTCACCAGTTTGTTGTGCCAAATCTTTAAGCCACGAGTATCTACTCAAGTTCTTTTGTCCACAGGCATGAGTGCCAATTTTTAGGATACCTATCCACTTCCTTAAAGAACCCCTTAAGGAGGGAGGGGGAAGCATTCCATAGCCACGATATCTTTTGTAACACCAATAGTTTGAAGCAAATCTGTTTCTACTTCGATTATACATTGAAAATAATGAGGGCCGTATACGCCCCAGGCGAACCTGAACAATTGCTTCAGGTTCAAAGTAAAGCTTATATCCTTCTAGTTGTAATCTCCAAAAATAATCTGCGTCCTCAGAATGAGGGAGCGATTCCTCAAATCCTCCAATGGTTTCGTGTACCCAACGCTGAATGCCTAAATTTCCCGTTCCGCCACCCGGCAAAAAACTTCTTTGGTAAAAGCCAGTCTTCCAAACCTCCGCTAATTGGGCTGCTGACTTTGAATCGTTAAATTTATCAAACTTAAATTTCCCACATGCGACAGCATGATCCTCTAATGCCTTTGCCATCGCAGCGATCCATCCAGGAGCAACTTCATCATCTGCATCACAAAAAGCTAGCCAGTCACCTCGGGCAGAACGTGCGCCAATGTTTCTAGCATATGCGGCACTTTTTGTGGAACGTCCTGCGTGGATAATACGAAAATGAGTAAAAGCTTTCTCAAACTGTTTGGCCACCATCATCGAATGATCGGTAGATCCATTATCTGCAATCAGCAATTCCCATGAATCATCATATTCTTGAGAGGAAAGTGCCTCTAATTGTTGAGCTAATGTGGCTTCCGCATTATAACAAGGGACAATAACCGTCAACCTCACATGTCACCTCACTCGAAAGGAAATAGCCCAACAACGAATGACCTTGTCAAAAACGAAAAAAAATCCAATGGCAAATTGAAAAACCTCCCCAAAAATCATTCAAGGCTTTTTTCTTCTCTCTTTATTGAGAACCAATGCTTTTAGACAATTGGATTCTATACTAATCAATGCGGCCAAAAAGTCGTTCCATCCCATTAACTGAAAACTCAGAACGCTTGGCCCCGCTTGGTACTACTTAGGAGTCCAATGCCACACGCTTCCTCCCTGTAGATTCTTCGAGAATCTGCAATATCACCTTTCGATATTCTATCGAAAAGCGTTCTCTTGTATAGTTATTCCTTGCAAACTCCCAAGACTTGAAAGTCTTCTGGTCCAAGTCAGAGTCCGACAATCTTGTCACCTCTTGTACCACATCACGGATGTGACGGATTGAGCAATCTGTTAACAAAAAACCAAATGTACCTATATCTACACCAGTCTCATAACTCACAATGGGGATCAACCCCGCATGCATACAAGTCTTCACTGATGGAGCTCCTCCCTCCGAACAACTCAGGTGTAGAATCGCTACACATGAGTTCGCGATTGATCGAAATCTTTCACTTTTAATATCAACCCAACCAATAGTCTCAATATTTGGTGTCTCATAGAGCTCCGCATAATACGCGTTAACAAAGTCCTTCTCTCGATCAACGGGCGCACATACCGTCAACTTGCAATCCGGCATCCCGGCAAATGCTTCCAGGGCCAAATCAAGCCCCTTGTGTACCAGCCCACTACTACTAAACCATAAAAATTGCTTTCGGCATCGTTCCCAATCCTTTTTGGGTTGATTCATGAGTACTGCACAAGGGCTTGGAATCTTGAAGATTTTCCTCTTTGCATAAGCAAAGGTTCCTTCCACAAAATCATTCCCAGTAGTTGTAGCAAAATCAGCATGTTCAATGCCTAAATTAGGCATTTCAAATCTTCGGGTTTTCAGCGTCACGCCTCGTCGTTTTTGCAACTCTAATAAACGTCTGGCTTCGGCGGCATTATGAAATAAAATATGTGCTGTATCGAGATGCATGATTTTTATGCAATCCTTATTAAGTAAAGGCGCTAACCGTTCAAGGTTGTGCCTGACATCGACAAGAAAAGCATACTCTCCTGAGGGAACAAACGATTTATTCGTCCAATGAATACAATCGACTTCATAACCAAGTTCTACAAAAGTCTCCGCCATCTTGACCGACTGCCAAATATTCGTATGCCTATTGAATTCATGCGAATCTGGTCCTAGCAAAAATCCCCCAATTATGTAGGAAAACAGAACTCTCCCACGAGATGATCCTTCAGGGAACAGCGTCACAACTTGATTTTCAGGGGAGCTTCTAATGTTTTTCTCCACCCAAATCTCCCTAAGAATTCCCCTCATTTTCCGAAGCACCTCATAGACATGTGGAGACTGAATGGTCGAGACAACTTTTCGTTTCATTGATAATCCGAAAAAAAGAATTCTTTAATGCCAGTTCATTCACCCTTGCGGGCATAACTAATCATGGGATAATGAAGGTACATTTTCACCAACATCGACAACTTCGAAAATTTCTCCCTGGTCAGGAGTCCCATTTTTTTATGTCCTTCGGTATTTTCAGCTGGTGCTCCTGAGTATCCCCAGGTCTTTCCTAAGGTCAACGTTTATGGGGGTTATAAAAAACCATAGTCTGCAAATCGGCATTATCAAACATGATTGTGGAGGTGATAGGCTTTGGTTAGAATGGCATTGGGAGAGTGGGGAAGTACAAAGAAAAATATCTGCATGCCAACAAGAATATCAGCAAGGTCAAAGACGCATCAAAGAAGTACTTCACGTTCTATAACCATTAGAACACAGTCTCTCTTTGATGCCAAAACCCGAAGGAATTCAATTTGGGAAACTGTCTAAATAACCTTTCCGCAGTATGAATGAAAGCCCTAACATCATTTATTACCCCAGCGCTACACTACATTTTCCTTATTATTGCAATTTCTAGCGTATACATCACCGGCAGGACCGGTAGAAATTTTGAAAGAAGTATTCAGGAGAATGTTAGACATTTCTTTTGAACTCACCCATTGAGGCAAGGCAAATTTCAATGTTTTCATGACCGAATAATTAAATTCAAATTCTCCAAGTTTGCTGAGATGTTTGATACAGTTAATACTAGGATCAAGAAATTCGGGAGTGAATTCAAAGGACAGAGAATTAATTGGCTGGGATAGACCTTTTAATACATTATATTCATATCCTTCTACATCAATTTTACAAAAATCCGGCATCCCGAATTGCTGGATAAGGGAATCCAAAGTGATAAAGTCTACCGGTTGAGTCCCTTGGTATTTTACTTGGTCAGTTGGCAGCCTACCGGATCCTGTCACAGCCGACAGCCAGTCCTT
Organism: Nitrospirales bacterium; assembly: GCA_965223185.1. GTDB lineage: Bacteria > Nitrospirota > Nitrospiria > Nitrospirales > UBA8639 > Nitrospira_E. The sequence goes on from OZ244988.1 coordinate 3,723,755, forward strand.
TGACATGGTTGAACAATCGCTGTGGTCACAAATTAGTAGTTCTCCTTGACCATCTTTTTCTGCTAAAGCCTTTTGCAATAATATTATATTCCTATTATTTTTGAATTTTTTTTGCATAACTAACATATTTTCTTTTTGTGGCTCAACAGCAACAACTTTTCCTCCTAGCTCAGCAAATATTTCAACAAGTGAACCATTATTGGCTCCTATATCAAAACATAAATTTCCTTTCTTAATAAATTGAGAAAAGAATTTTATATTTTCCCTCACTTCAGCCATTTTGAGCTTTTGTTTTTTCATTTTTTCTTGATAGATGCGAATGGGACTAAGAATTGTCTTTAGAGATTGAGCTATTTTGTGTTTGGCGGAAATTAGCTGGCCCATAACACCCTCCAAAAAAATACCTCGAAGAAGTAGCCAATTCCTCGGCTACAATTTTTAATTTCCCTAACCCTCTGATCGTTTGTGAAGAATCATAGGAAAAATACTAACTTCTTCTTCAATAAGAATTTATTATGACATTTCTTGCTCATTAATACCCTTCCAAATTTGTAGGATTGGGTATTGGCCAATCGCAAACCGGTCGACCAGCTCGAAGAAGCTCTGGAACAGTTACAAAACGAATTTGATGTCTCATAAGAAAAAGCGCCCTATCAAGCCCCTCTATCATGGGCTCGCGATTTCTCACGTCATCTGAGACGTCACTATTGGCATATATAGCGTCGTGCAAGAGAAAAATACTTCCAGGTTTCACCCTATCAACAATTTTCTGTGCAATTTCTTCAGATCCCTGCAAAACCCAATCTTGCGCCGAAGCACTCCACAACACGACTTGATACCTAAACAGAAGGGAATCGAACATAATCTGAGTGTTTTGGGCTCCAAAGGGCGGTCGAAATAGCCTTTGGCAATACGGCGCCGTTGCCCGCGCACAATCCCATAGCTGCTTTAATCGGCGAAACCGGGAGCGCGTATTCGGAAGATATGGGTGGCTCCAAGAGTGATTCCCAATCACATGACCTGCATTCACAACATCCTTGACAATATCAGGATAACGGTTCGCGGCTTCACCCACCATAAAAAATGTCGCGCGCACCCCATAGTTCGCAAGAACTTTTAGAATACGTGGGGTATAAATAGGATGCGGGCCATCGTCAAACGTCAATGCGGCCACAGAATGTTGTGTTTCAACATTCGTGATGAGCCGAGAACCTAGTCCCATCAAATTATTTGTTCACTCCCTGAAGTCAAAGAGGAGGAAATTCTCTTTACCCTTCCTTTATTTCTGATAAGTTTCGTTGCCTAAAAGGGATCATCTTATTACCAAAAAAGACTTTGAGCATCATAATGCTAGAATAGTATTCACCTATTCTCATTCATTTAGCTCACGCTCAATTCTCCATGAGAGATCAGGTGAGAACAGACCTCGCTTTGGACCAGAATTAAAAGGATAACCAACCTCAGAAATCCTAAAGCTCATGGCATCAACAAGTTCTTCATGAAGAACTTCGGCCCCTCCCCCACCGTGGATTCCAATCGTCACAAAATACTGACCTGGCGGCAGTAAACCTTCCGGGAATATACAAGTAGACGTATAGATTCCAAGATCTCGAACCTGCCCAACCTGGTCGTGTCTATGGTGTGCATCTTGCGATGCCCATAATATATTGCCGAATGTATCTCTAAGCAATACATAGCAGAAAAATGTCCGAATGTTAGACAGGACCCGATAACTTATCTCTACCCTCATTGCCTCAGTAAAATGAAAGACACAGTCTTTTTCCTTTTTTGAAACTATCTGGGCTTTCGTTAGATATGCTAGAGTGCTGTTTCTTCCTTTATCCGAAGGTCCGATCCACTCCCCTGTGGCTTCCCCTCCATGAGATAAATACTCGGTAATAACATCACGAGCAAGACCATCTCGCTTAATGCAACCAGCTTCAAGCCACAGGACTCGTTGACACAATTCGAGGACAGCTCCCATGTTGTGGCTGACAAAAAAAACCGTTCGACCGTCATGTGCGATACTATTCATTTTTCCAATGCACTTAGCCTGAAACTCTACATCCCCTACAGCCAACACTTCATCAATGATTAAAATCTCCGGCTCTAAATGTGCCGCAACAGAAAACGCCAACCGAACACGCATACCGCTCGAATAACGTTTTACAGGTGTATCGATAAATTTTGAGATCCCAGAGAAATCTACAATAGAATCAAACTTTCGATCGACTTCTTTCTTTGTCATGCCTAAAACGGTTCCGTTTAGATAAACATTTTCTCTCCCTGTTAACTCAGGATGGAAACCAGTACCGACCTCCAGCAGACTTGAGCTTCTTCCTCGTATTTCAACCTTTCCGGCCGTAGGAAAGGTAATTCTTGAAAGAATCTTTAATAATGTAGATTTCCCTGCTCCATTTTTTCCTATTATTCCTATAACTTCTCCTTTTTTGACTTCAAAGGAAAGGTTTCGTAAAGCAACGAAGAGGTCAGCAGCATCTACCATAGAAGAAGCATCTAGAGCATTAATTTCATCAAAATTATAAAGTGCCCGGTATTTGCGGAAATTGGCTAACGGCCGCTTTAAAAAGTTAAAAACACTACCGACAAAATTCTCATTCATCTCTTCCTTTAACCCAATGCGGTAGTATTTACTAATATTGTCTATTTTGATTGCAATGTCGTTACCTTGCATCATACCCTTTTAAAGTAATTACACATTGATAGGTCTAGATGACATCCACCATCATATATTCCATTCGCTTAAAGTACCATGCACCACTCGCAAATAGCACGAGAGCGACCAACATCCCAGGGCCTATATATATCCAAGGTATGGGGGTCCCCAGCAAGCAGGCTCGAAAACCCTCAATGACTCCAACAATGGGATTCAAGGAATAGAAAAAACGCCAGCTTTCACCTATGGTCGATGCTGAATACACGATTGGAGCTGAATACATCAGCATACTGATTCCATACCCCATCCCAAATCTGACATCCCGAAATCTGATCGCAAGGGAAGATAACCACAGCCCAACCGCAGCGGGGATAATCATCATTAACATTAGAAATATAGGCAAATAAACTAAATTCCATGTCGGTGAAATCCCAAAATACAAAAGCACTCCAATAACAATTAAAAAAGAAATTGAAAAATCAACCAATTTTGAAAGGATACTACTCAAAGGGAAAATGAGTCTCGGGAAATATATTTTGCCAAGCATACCTTGACCAGAAACAAGACTTTGAGATGAAGCGCTCATAGTTCCAGATAAATAATTCCATGGAATGATTCCAAGTGTGGAAAAGACGATATAAGGGACACCCTCCGAGGAGAGCTTTGCAATATTTCCAAAAATAACAGTAAAAATTATTATCTGAAAGAGGGGATTGAGAATAGACCAAGCAAAACCCAGGATAGTTTGCGCATAGAGGACCTTTACATCCCGCCATACCAGAAAAAAGAATAAGTCACGATATTCGATAAGTTCTTTCAAGTCGTTTAGTGACCAACCCGACCGCGGCTTAATAATGGTCACCGAATCTTCAGCCAGAATCGATTTTTTCATTTGGGCCCTTTAAAAATACTCGACGGACAAATTTCAGAATTTTCCAGGAAATATTTTTTTGTAAGAAATGGCTCAAAAAGATGAGTCATCAAAGTCTTTAAAGGCGATGAAACCACGTCCTAGATCATATTCTTAGAACACAAAAACGCTTGAACATGCATTTATTCAGTTCTTTTTCTAGCAACATATCCTGAAATACGTTAAAAAACTTCATACCCCAGCTCGTGACTCGCCGAAATAGCCTATTTTCAACAAAGGACCCAAAATGCTTCCGTAGGGATTGAGGACAAGGATTCGGAAATCCTAAACCACACCATTCACATTAACAAATCGGTCATCATTCTCCTTAGCTTAACTCCTAGAAACTCATATCTACTGGAGAAAAGTAATGATTCCGATTAATTTCAATTTGGACAACATCCTTTTCATGCGCCGAAATCCAATGAGTAATAAGCTGTCATCTCAATTCTAATAATATTCACCTTCCATATTCCTCGATTTTTACTACACAGGTTGCAAAACAGTTGAGGAGCAAAGCTTAACGACATTTGGTAATTAGCAGACCATCCATTTACAGAAAATGGGGTAGACTTAGCACAGGAACTGCAGGACTTGGCAAGAAAGACTAGACCTGAGAGAGTAAGGGTATTAATAAATTCGTCTAATTCCTCTGAAGGGCAATTGAGTAATCAATTGTTCATTAAAACCTTTTCAAGCAAAAATCGTTTTTTTCTACCTTCGGCAATTGTTGGCCGAACTATTAAAATTAACTCCTAAGGAATATCTTGAGAGGTGAACGAGCTCTTATGGGCAACCACAAAATGTAGCCAACAAAATAATGGCATTTGACACATTAGAAAGGGGGGGCAATTTTTGTAAAGGCGATGGGACACTATTTTCATTCCGTTACTTTTTTGTCAACTATCTTCCATAACCCTTGCTTGTCCTTCCAAAGATTGAGCTCGAAATTATCAAGAACACCCTCAGGCGTTTGCATGTGAACAACTGCAACCCGCTGTTCCCCTGAATTCTCTCCTACAACAATACTATTTGGATCTCGTCGTTGAAAAATTTGGATGGCATCCTTAACTGTAGTACCTCCGTAACGTTGGCGTAAGAATTTTGGATACTCGGTATTGCTTCTGATCAACTTTCCTAACATTTTAGCTAACTCTCCCCCAATCAACCGATCAAGAGACTGAGCATCACCAGTTTGCAGGGCATGAATAAAGGGATTGACAGCTTCATCAAGAATCTTTTGGCGCTCCTGGGCATCAACTTCATCAACAATCTGCTGTCCTACCACTTCCAAATGAAAAAATCCTCCTAATAGCCAACTCAACATAACACAACTTACAAAAGCAAATCGTCTGACATCATTCATAACCGTTTTACCCTCTCCTCAAAACCTCTTTAGGGACAGGTTCCCCCGCTAATTGCAATACACCAAAGGGAAGCCATTGACTGATATCCCGCTCCATTCGGATGCAAGCCATCTTCTCTTAGTTCCTGTTGGTTTGCCTGAAAATGTGTGAATAAATCGGGAGGAGTTACCGTCAAACTATTGCTTGAGACAAGTTCATTAATCGAGATATTGTAGTCTTGCACAAACGCATTGCTTGTCCCCTTGGTAGTATACGGGACCTTAGCAAGATAAACTTCTCTCCCCTGCGCTGGATTATGAAGCAAGTTTATTATTTGTTGGAGATTGTCCTTATACGTTCCCGCATACCCAGCATCTCCGGGATTCAGTCCTTTTCCACTTGGGACAAGACCAGAATTCGCGTCATTTGATCCAATCAATAGCAAAAAGGCCGATGTTTTCTTATGACCCCTTAATATCTTCGCTGTTCGAACCAGCACGCCGGCTGAAGAATCTCCACTTATACCTTCATTGTAAACGTTATGAGGATAGCCACGTTTCACAGTGAGAAGATCATTTAAAATAGGGGTGTAGCCAAGCCCCGTATTCGTATTTCTCCCATCTTGAGAAATCCCATCTGTATTATCATCATCACCCACTCCCACGGTGATACTATCCCCTATCGCGGTCAAAACTTCGCCAAGACCAATGTTTGTCACGATATCATAGGTGTTACTGCCAGAGACTTGATTTCCCAAATTATCAACAATAAAGGCCTCAACCTGATGCCCATCACCTACCAAACCCGATACCATCCATTCGAAGGTATCTGGATGAATAACACCATCAGCCGGCAAGGTAATAGTCTGCACCTGTGCTCCACCGTCAACAGAGAATTTCACCCCCCAGCCAGCATGTGAAGCTTGAGTCAAACACACACTTGCTGTCACTTTTAGATCTGGTCGATTTTGAACCTCATTCATCAATGGATTTATGAGACGTACAAACGGATTCTGACAAATACCTTCAACATTAGCTTCAGCAATCGAGGCCCAGGGATTGTCATTGGCCTCGGTTATAGCCACAAGTCGAATAAACTGACCAGTTTTAGGCGAAAATTGTACCCGTTGCTCTGTGGCATTATTGGAAAATTGTCCAATGGCTACTGGCGATCCCCAGTTTTTTCCGTCAGCACTCACATAAATATGATACTCAATGATTCGTCCGTTCACCCCACTCTGCCTAGGCAAATACCTTAACCCATCAAGGGCATAAGCTGCTCCAAGATTAAAATGGATTTCATGAGGCCGGTCGACATCATTGAATTGGGTATGCCAAAAAGTATTTATATTCCCATCGAGAACGTTCGCTGCAGCATGACTCCCAAGCGTAACTTCCTCGCTATTGACAAATTCAATAGTCCAGTCTCCACGGGGAATTACGGAATTAGCACCAGCTAATACCTTCACAACGGTAGAACCAGGGACTGGATCTGAAAGTCCTAACGAATCTGTTACCGTAAATGTAACAGTATAGGTTCCAGGATTATTAAATGTGATCGATCCTGGATCTTCAACATTAGAATCAGAAATGTTTGGATCACCAAATTTCCAAAGGTAGTTTGATGCTGAATGTCCATTGGAGTCCGTATACGTTCCTTCAAAAGATACACTGCCCCCTACGTTTATAGTGACATTACCTGCAGGTAAATCAATTGTACCGTTCGGGGCGTTATTTCCAGAAAAGGATGTACCAAGAACGTTCAGTTCACCAATCTTTACTTGATCCCCGCCGTCGTGCCAGCCAAGTGGTCGAATTCGTATAAATTGCCCGGCTATTCTTGGAAATTGTACCTCTAATTCAGCAAAATCCTTTGAAAGCTCACCGCTAGCCACAGGTGCGCCCCAAGAAACCCCATCCTCACTGACAAAGAATTCAAAAAAAGAAATCGCATGACTCTCAATTGGAGTGCGCGTAAGAACTCGAAATCCTTCAATTTCAAAAACATTGCCTAAATTTATTTGAAGATCATGTGGAAAGGGGTCTCCAGCTTTGTTTTTCCAAGCGGTACTTGATATTCCATCGAAGGCGTATACCGCAAGATTGGCAGTTTCTTGACTATCTACAAAATGGACCGTCCACCCAGACCGGGGAATCAAATTCCCCCCACCGACATTCATGGGATAGGAGTGATCTTGCCACTGCCATCCACTACTGTTACGAGACCACCACCGGACATGAATGGTCCCACTAGTAGGCAGGCTTGAAACCGTGCGCGTATGGCCTGTCCCCAGGGACCCGCTGTTATGCAGGTCCTTCGCCCCCACGCTAGTCCCCACATAGAGCCAATGTTCAAGATCCTGACTGGTATGATTGCCCGTAAAGGTGACGGAAGTCGAAGTCAACGTGGTGCCTGGAAGAGGAGTAGTAATACCCGGGGGAAAAGTTCCGCCCCCCCCGGTATTCATCGTATACGTGTGATCCTGCGAGCCCCAGCCCCCACTGTTACGAGACCAATACCGAACATGAATAGTCCCACTGCTGGGCAGCCCTGAGACGGCGCGCGTATGACCTGTCCCTAGCGACCCGCTGTTATGCAGGTCCTTCGCCCCCACACTAGTCCCCACATAGAGCCAATGTTCAAGGTCTTGACTGGTATGATTGCCCGTAAAGGTGACGGAAGCCGAAGTCAACGTGGTGCCTGGCACTGGAGAACTCATGCCTGGAGGGAAAGTTGTACCACTACCTTGTACCGTTACAAGGGCATTCGCCGCTTGCTCTGGTAAACTAGAATCCACCATGCGAACCGTGGTAGTTCCCGGATTAGGCCCAGCCGTGTAGAGCCCCGTGAAAAAATCTATACTCGCCCCCCCCGTCGTATCACCCTGGACGATAAAGAAATAGGGCGGAATCCCCCCACTGCCATCAAAGTCTTGTTGAGCACCCGGAGCCAGGGTCGCCGTCGCTGGAATAACCGTCACGCTTCCCCCACTCGCTACATTCATCGTATACGTGTGATCCTGCGAGCCCCAGCCCCCACTGTTACGAGACCAATACCGAACATGAATAGTCCCACTGCTGGGCAGCCCTGAGACGGCGCGCGTATGACCTGTCCCTAGCGACCCGCTGTTATGCAGGTCCTTCGCCCCCACGCTAGTCCCCACATAGAGCCAATGTTCAAGGTCTTGACTGGTATGATTGCCCGTAAAGGTGACGGAAGCCGAAGTCAACGTGGTGCCTGGCACTGGAGAACTCATGCCTGGAGGGAAAGTTGTACCACTACCTTGTACCGTTACAAGGGCATTCGCCGCTTGCTCTGGTAAACTAGAATCCACCATGCGAACCGTGGTAGTTCCCGGATTAGGCCCAGCCGTGTAGAGCCCCGTGAAAAAATCTATACTCGCCCCCCCCGTCGTATCACCCTGGACGATAAAGAAATAGGGCGGAATCCCCCCACTGCCATCAAAGTCTTGTTGAGCACCCGGAGCCAGGGTCGCCGTCGCTGGAATAACCGTCACGCTTCCCCCACTCGCCACATTCATCGTATACGTGTGATCCTGCGAGCCCCAGCCCCCACTGTTACGAGACCAATACCGAACATGAATAGTCCCACTGCTGGGTAGCCCTGAGACGGCGCGCGTATGACCTGTCCCTAGCGACCCGCTGTTATGCAGGTCCTTCGCCCCCACGCTAGTCCCCACATAGAGCCAATGTTCAAGGTCTTGACTGGTATGATTGCCCGTAAAGGTGACGGAAGCCGAAGTCAACGTGGTGCCTGGCACTGGAGAACTCATGCCTGGAGGAAAGACCTGGGCAATTCCAAAGCTTTCGCCCCATAAAAAACAATATAATAGAACAAATATTGAGAATGAAATTTTTTTATTGAGTATTTGAGAAAGAACCTTAAGCATTTGGTTATTTTTTTTGATCGATAAAATGATTTTTTTATTTCGACAACTTCTCAAGCACGAAAAATTACTTGTGTTTTTTATGTAAAGAATCTGGGGAAGAGTCACAATGAACCCCTACAGCTTTATGCCCGTAGTATCTTACATAACTTTCAAGCTTCGCTCGTCCGCCTTTGGCGGAACCACTCCATCCACGGGTTAACACCCGCGGTATTTCGTTGGTGCAATTAATAGTTTATTGCTTTCCTAAGGTAACCCCGTAGCAAGTTACGGGGAATTAAATTATTAAAATTTTTTTAAGATTTAAAAGTTTACATTTATCTGTTTGAAAAAGAAAAGGGGGTGAGAGTTAAAGGAGGCTACACCAAGGAAAGTCATTTGCTTTAATAATACCTCTAATTAGAGGTGAGATAAGACAATCTTTTCTCTGAGAATGGAAGAAAAGAAGTAGAAGAAAAAAGATGCTTAAGGTACTTTACCTAAAACAATAGAAACGCTGGGGCACCTTCTGAATAACCTCGCTCCCTACCAACGCTTCGCTTCAAGACCAGGCCAGACTGTTTCTTTAATACCATGATCATCCTCAACATCTAGATTCTGTTCGTTAGGATCTGGGTTATCAATATTTACGATCCCCTTTTCACTATTCGGCTGATTTATGGATCCGTTCTTTCTCAAGATATCAATTGGGTTAAAAGTCGGAATGATTTGCTGAAGTTTTTCGATGATCAATTGCTGACAATTGCCATTTTCCTGATCAATAACCTCATGAATAGTTTCCAAAAATGAATTACTTGCTGTTGAAAGAGCTTGGATTTTAAAAATTTTGGCAAATGAGGATGGAAGGGCCTTTTCTCCCATTCCCACCAATTCTTCTTCTAATTTTTCCCCAGGCCGTAACCCCACAAATTCAATGGCGATATCTTTTTCTGGAAGATGTCCGGAAAGTCGAATAAGATTTCTCGCTAAGTCTACAAGTTTAATCTGTTCTCCCATATCCAGCATATAAATGGTACCGGATTCTCCCTGAGTGGCTGCTTGTAAAACCAAACCTACAGCCTCAGGTATTGACATAAAATATCGACGTACATCAGGATGAGTTACGGTAATCGGGCCTCCTGCTTTAATCTGATTCTGAAAACGAGGGACAACACTTCCGTTACTCCCCAATACATTTCCAAAGCGCACGGTGAGAAAACAGGTCCGACTCCTTTTAGCCATTTCCTGAATAATTAATTCTGCACCTCGTTTTGTGGCTCCCATTACGCTAGAGGGATTCACTGCCTTGTCCGTTGAAATTAGGACGAAATGTTCAACACCACCTCTTGAGGCAAATTCTGCAACCATTTTGGTTCCAAGCATATTGTTTTTTACTGCCTCACCCGGATTTAACTCCATTAAAGGGACATGTTTATGTGCAGCAGCATGAAAAATAATTTCCGGGCTGTAGGCATTTATCGTTTCTTCTAACCGCTGGCCATCTGTTATATCACCAAGAACGGGATACACAAGAGATGATTTCCATTTATCATTGAGCTCACTTCCAATTGCATATAAGCTGTTTTCATGCCGTTCAAACAAGATAAGGGCCTTCGGTTGAAAACTGATTATTTGTCTAGCTAACTCCGACCCAATTGACCCCCCCGCCCCTGTCACCAACACTCGCTTTCCTTCAATAAATCTGCTCACAGCTTGGGCGTTTAAATCCACAGAAGGCCTCTGAAGTAAATCCTCTATTACCAGCGGACGGATTTGGTTAATAGAGACTCTTCCATCTAATATATCCTCCAGTTTAGGTAGCGTTTTAATAAGAAGTCTATATGATTCCAAGGTGGAAGTGATTTCTCTCATTACCGCGGGGCTAGAAGATGGCAATGCTAGAAGGACTTCCTCGGGTGACATCTCACGAATAATTTCATGAAGATCTGACCGTGAACCTAAAACCTTCACCCCATGTATTCGTTTTCCTAATTTTCGTGGATCATCATCAACAAATCCTACGGGTGCATAAAAGCAGGATGGATGGGTTAACATTTCGCGAACGATTTTTGCACCAACATCCCCTGCTCCAACAACTAATACTCTTTTCATTCGGCTCAAAACTTTTCGTTCTCGGTAAAGCCGAACAACAAATCTTACTCCTACCAAAAATCCAACTAACAGAATACTATCTAAAATATAAATCGAACGCGGGTAACTTCTTTGATCCAAAAATCCCACAGCAATTCCATAAAATACGACGGTTCCCAACATCACGCCGAATAAAATCTTTTTAACATCCCAGATGCTGACGTAACGCCACAGACCCTCATTGAGATTAAACAGCACAAAGAACATTCCCCGAACGACTAATAGCCATGGCAACATCCCAACAAAAAGTCGATACGCATTCTCTGGAATGTTCCCGTCAAATCTCAACCAAAAGGCACAATAATTGGCTGCTACAATAAGGCCTAAATCGAAAACGACGACAAAAATGCGTCGATATTTCAAAAGAAAATTGAAAGAAGAAGAATTCCCAAGGGCCCCGATAGGCTTTGATGGCTGCGAAACATTCATTTTCAGCAAAACAGACCGCAAGCCAAAAATATTCAAAATAGTTTGCCCCATCACTGCGAAATCAAGCCACAGGGAAGAATGCTCAAGATAGATTTTGGCAAGTTTAATTTTTGCCGGAAGAGTTTCTTTTAGATACAAGTCCTTCTTGGTGGAGGATTTTAATTCTGATTTCCTCGGGAAGAACATGCCATCGGCATAGGTTAGGAAGGCCAGATCCAAAAGACCGGGTCGTATGGTTAATATGTCTTGATACTCATTTCGAAATTTATTGACATAAAGTGGCAATTCTGGTCTTGGCCCAACCAGACTCATTTCACCCTTTACAACGTTAAATAGTTGGGGAAGTTCGTTCAGTTTAAACTGTCTCAACCATCTCCCCACCCGAGAAAAAGAATGGGCGACCTCAGTTCCCAAGCCATGTAAATTTGCCTCTTGATCTTGTAGGAGGACTCGGAATTTAAAGCGATTGAAGGGATGAAAATTCTTCCCCATTCTGGCTTCCTTAAAGAACACAGGACCCTTACTGTCAATCTTGATAAGAAGAGCTATAAAGACCAACAATGGTGCACATAAAATTAACAGGAAACTTGCTCCTAAAATGTCAACTCCACGCTTTATTGCTCTATTCATTGATTTGCTTTGGTTAAGATTGAGATTCAACGTTGAAGCTCACTAGATTCCAACCATTTTAATCTTATTGGAACCTTTGGAATAAATTTTATAGAAGACCATGATTAGAGACCTATTACTCCAAAGTAGGGTTAACCAACAGATATATTGAGAAAAAATGGGGCCTTAATGAAAAATGCTCCATTAACGACGATGCTCCTGAATTAACTGTTTCACGGTGGCAATTACACGTTGGACATCCGATTCTGTCATTTTCGGATAAATTGGGAGAGAGATCATTCGGTTAAATACTTGATTCGCAATAGGAAATTTCTCTTTAGCATACGTATAATTATTACGGTAAAAGGGATGGAGATGCAAGGGGATAAAATGGACACTAGTCCCAATACCACGGCTTTTTAATAAATTAATCATTTCGTCACGCCCGATCCGCAGCTTTTTCAAATCTAATTGAATGACATAAAGGTGCCAGGCATGTTCAACATCTCTTTTGACGTGCGGCACGATAATCTCTGGAACATCCTGAAAACCTTCATTGTACATGGTTGCATAACGATGTCGGATTCGCTCAAATGAATGACATTTACGTAATTGCGGTATACCGATGGCCGAAGCCACATCCGTCAAATTATATTTGAATCCTGGGTAAAGAATTTCGTAGAACCATGAGCCTCCGGCAGCATAACGATTCACAGCATCTCGGGAAATCCCATGTAAACTCAACACTTTCATCCGTTCAGCCCACTCGGAATTTTCAGTTGTGGCCATACCCCCTTCACCCGTCGTAATAGTTTTCGTTGCATAAAATGAAAAGCATGTGATATCTCCATGCGTTCCAACCATTTTCCCCTGGTGTTTGGCAGGAAGGGCATGAGCAGCATCTTCAATAACTTTTATCTTGCGAGTCCTGGCCAGATCTAAGATACGGTCTATTTCACATGGCTGTCCTGCAAAATGAACTGGGATAATGGCTTTTGTTTTAGGAGTAATAGCTTTCTCGACCTCATCAACATCGATATTCAACGTATCCCTATTACAATCAACTAAAACTGGTAACGCACGGCAATAATGAACAACTTCTGCGGTAGCAGCAAAGGTCATTGTAGGAACAATCACTTCGTCACCAGTAGAAATTCCAACGGCCTCAAGGGCAAGATGTAATGCAGCAGTACAAGAATTTACAGCTATGGCATGGCGAGCACCAATATACCTGGCAAACTCTTCCTCAAATTGTTCGGTCTTTGATCCTGTGGTCAACCAACCTGAACGGAGAGTCTCAACGACTGATTGTATTTCTTCTTCGCCAATATCGGGGAGATGGAAAGGGATAAAGGATTTCATTTACTAGACAAAGGTATAAAAATGGATATAAGAATCACCATTCATGGGACAAATCTAACAAGGAAACTCTGAGCAAGCCCCTTTTTAAAAGAAACTTCTTGATGAATAAGTATGAGTGAATTTTTTCAAGAAAAGGGAAAAAGGGCCCCTGGAAAAGATGCTTTGATGAAAATTCCCTGGAAAAATGTAGGTATTATCCGGAAAAATGTAGGGGAAACCCTACTTCTAGAAAACCTTGGGTTCTCCCATGGAAATTAACTACTTCCTCAGCTTTCCATCGTACAAATCTCATAATCAGTGCAATTTGGATTAGGAAATATCCAAAACATATTTCATCAAGCTAGACTAGAGACATTTCACAATAAAAGATGTTCGATTTGTATAGTTATTGCCATCCCCATCAAATAAATCTCTTGCAAACCCAATACCATTCTGTCCCAATATTCTAAAAAGTAACTTTAGCCAACCATTGGTAGTTGCCTAGGGGTGGGCCAACATTCACTAAATCTTTACCATCTTGGAATTGAACAATCATAAAAACCTTCAAAATTCCATTAGTAGGTAAAAAAGAAAAATTAGAGAAATCCAGTTCAGTTTTACAGTCGATTCATACAAGACCTACGTTCATTCAGAGAATCGTCATAAACTGCAAATTTCTTGATGCTGTAAGTATCCCTACGCCTATCGGCTACTTAAAAAAGGAAACCTTCCCTAAAGTGCTAAAAACACAACAAGCGTGCGTTTGAGACATACTAAAAGGAAAGAATTCAGAAGAACGATCAACAATCACATGAAATTGACATGGCTATTTTTGACATCGCCAGAGAATGCTGAAATCAAAAATATCTTTCAGAATCTGGGAAGCTCTTTATTATTATAACAAGCACGAAATGACAGGTAGGCTGTTCGAAACCTCTATATTGGTGCCATAGCGTAAATTTTCTTCAGACCCTCCTTTACGAAAATCAATGCAAATAGGCCTATGTAAGCTGACCTTCCTCGTCTGGATAGAATATTTTTCAAGGACTTTGCAGGAAAACTCCCCTGAGTGAAATTCTAAAGGTCTAAGGGAATAAGCAGCCAAAGGTTAGATAAACGTCAGATAAACCCTCAATGCGAATGCCAATCACGGTCATACAAAACGCAACAATCTTTTTCCAGAATGCGACCTTTCATGTTTTGCATTACAATCTAACATTTGCTTCAACAATTTTTAGTAGTTTGTCGTTTTTCTTACATCCGACCTTCATCGGTATCGATCTGCTCTAGCCAGGTTGTGATGTGGGAGAGAGATTCGAGCGACACGCCACGTTTTTGGGCAATCTGCTCCATATACCCGTCAAAAGCTTTCTGTGCCATGGGAGCTTTAGGGCCAAATGTCAGCACCATATTGTTCCATTCGGCCTTTTCAGCATCCGTCAGGACCTTACCGTTGGCCTGGACCCAGTCGGCAATTTCGGCATCCGTGCCACCTTGCAGAGCTCGCTTTTCAAAATCCTCTCCTTTGATCTCCAATTTATCTAACAAATATTTATCGAACCCCACGGTTAAATAATTATAATCTTTGATTTGTCCCGCGTTGCGCATCTGCACTTTATCGATGAGTCGGCCGAGATGACATAACCCGCCGACTTGTTCTTTTGGGCTGCGTGGGTACTGTGCTGTGGTCATAAGAACTCCTTTTTTTATGAAATGATTCACATTCCCATTTTCTCAGAAAATGGTTTCTTATCATTCAACAGGGTCTATAGGCTTTTGGCGGGTATCCACTTGAGAAGGGACAAGAGAGGTTTCTACTACTTTGCAAGCTTCATAGAAGAAGAGAGACTACGAGAATGCTTTCTAGTTTATAAATCATTCAGCACCGGCAAGCAATCACTTTAAACCAAAAGCAGCCCAATAGCTTTGGCCTTTTGCATTGGCACCGATTGGCACCATTTATCGAATCCACCTGGGCCTCCGAACGGAAAACCGGCCCGGACTTCTTTAAATACGGGATAACGATGTCCTCCTGATTGGTGAATGGGCGTAGCCCGTTCTATCAAATTGAGAAACCATTCTGCTAGCCCCCGCTTAAGCCTCACGTCTTCATCCCTTGTTCTGTTGGGCAGAATGAGTCGATAATGTTCACCTTTTCCTCGATCCACATCCGGTTGTCCACCAATCCACACAAATTTTCGCTCCATGCGGGAAGGATCAAATTCCGGACCAGCCTTCAGGATCTGTTTCACCCAGGTACGCCGCACTTTGGGTTTGGGGGTCCGTTCAGGAAACCATTCACGCACATCCCTATTCCATTCCCTGCCTTCCTTATAATGCCAGAGTGCTGTGCGCAATCCTGCCCCTACCCATTCAGGCACAGAAACTTCGGAATCCTCATGAACCAGATCATTTTCCGCAAATCCCGCAAATTCGGGACCCACAAGTTGTAGTCCGTACCTATCAGGATTCATGCCGATCGGACTATGGGCAGTCGTGGTAAATCGATGCCAGAAGGCCGACTGAACTAACTCATTTGCAAACAACTGGCGAACACGTTCAAGACTTTCCAAGGTTTCGCCTAGCGTTTGGCTAGGTAACCCATACATAAGGTACGCATGAACGAGAATTCCCGCCTCTCGACAAGCCTGAACGACTCGAACCGTTTGATCAACTGTAATCCCTTTTTTCACCAATGCGAGTAAGCGATCACAAGCCGCTTCCAGTCCCGCGCTCAACGCAATACAGCCGGAGGCTGCCAGCAGACGGCACAAATCAGGGGTAAAGGCCGGCTCAAATCGAACATTTCCCCACCAGGAAATGGTGACGCGTCGCTCCAAAAGAGAAAGAGCCAAATACTTCAAACCTACTGGTGGCGCTGCTTCGTCAACAAAATGAAACCCTCGTCTCCCCGTTTCCACGATAAGGGCTTCAATACGATCAACCAAAAGATTGGCAGGGGTAACCTCGTATCGGCCAATATAATCCAATCCGACATCACAGAATGTACATTGTTTCCAATAACACCCATGGGCCACGGTGAGCTTATTCCAATGCCCATCCGACCAGAGGCGATGCATGGGGTTGAGGGTATCGAGCACAGAAATATATTGATCAAGATCCAACCCATCATAGGTAGGTGCCCCGACTTCCTCGGATACCACATCTGATTCGTTTGCCCCATTTTGCCAGACTACGACGTTCCCCGACCGAAGAAACGTTCGGCAGAGATCCGTCTCCAAACGCTTCCCTTGTAAGTATTCGAGCAGACAGAGCATTGGTCGCTCCCCGTCATCCAACATGACGAAATCAACGACTTCAAAGAAACGAGGGTCTCGTACTCTGCGTAATTCCGTATTGGCATATCCTCCTCCAAGCACCACTTTTATTTCTGGTTTTAGAAGACGTAATTGCTGGCCCATTCGAAGAGCCCCGTAAAGATTCCCAGGAAAAGGCACTGAGAATCCCACCACAGTAGGTTGATGTCGGTCCACATAACGCCACATCGCTTCAACCATCCACACATCGGTGAGAGTCAGTGGTTGAGCTAAAGCCTCCGCAAGCCCATCATAAGAGGAAGCCTGAATAGCAAGCGATTCGGCATACCGACTCAAGGCAAAGTACGGTGAGATGGTCGCCTGCACCAAATCAGCCAAATCTTCCAAATATAAGGTGGCCATATGTTTAGCTTGATCGGAATAATGTAAGGAAGAATCAGGATCTTCTCCCAAACCTCTAGTAGGGGAAGAAAATCGCGGACCTTGAGGAAGGAAACTCCCCTGACAGATTCGCTGTGCTAAAGCCGGATCCCGGCCCTGTAAAAATCGAATGACTGGGTCAATCGTATCTTCATAGGCTCGGGAGAGACTCAACATTTGGCGGGCTTCGCCAGGCAAACTATCGAGTGATCTTGCACGGAGATCCGAAAAAATCCGATTGAGGCCCGATTGAGAAAATACAGCCAGCACCATGTCGATCCCCACATCTGCCTGATGCGTGCGAAATCCTTGAGACCTCAAAAATCCCGTGAGATACGCTGTCGAAGGATAGGGCGTGTTCAGTTGTGTCAGAGGTGGGATAATCAGCAGAACCGATGGAGCAGGCATAACGAGCAACACCTACCATAATCGACCTCTTTCAAGCCAGTTTTTGAAGGTTTTATGTATGAACGTCCACGGGTTTACACCCGTGGTCTCTTTCCTAACTTCCAAGCTCCGCTTGTCCGATGCTCATGAACCGGAAGCGTCGGATTTGGCTCTCACCTCCGCCTATACAGACGGGGAACTCCCACTGAATTAGAAAAAGAATAGGACTTAGCGTAGGAGGACAGGTGAGGTAATTCCACAAGCACGAGCCACACCATCACGATAACGAAGCCAATGCATAAGGGTCTGATTCATGATCTCGATAATGCTGTCTTGTTGGATGCGAGTGATGGCATGGTTCACCACCATGGCATAGGCATCGAGTCGGTGACCACCTTCCACTAATTGATGAGCTCGAATTAAATCCAGGGATGAGGGGGAAACTCTATGAAATCTCACCAGAGGGTGGTTGCGAATCTTGGTGGAAATTTGTTTAGAGGTTTTTGGCCGATTTGGGTGCGCTAACTCCTTGCGATCATGAATGCTCCCTTCCACAAAAATAGTCATGACGGCCGCACCGATCACCCAATCTGGATGATTGGCCATCCGCTCCAACCACCGCCGATAGCGGCGAGTAGCTGGCAGGAGATCAATATGTTCGAAATCCTTCAGCCTGAAACCCAAACCCTTCATCATTTTTAAAAAGAGATCCGGATGGGATACTCCTAAGGATAATTGCCCTGTATCTTCTTCAAAAATATTCTCCGCAAGCATTCGCCTAACTTTTAAAGGCGGATTTTTCCCATGAATTTTCGCCAAATACACCGGAAAATCTCTGACGTAAACCGCATATTCTTGTTGATAGTGAATTTTCAACTGCGTCTTGGTAATAAAGGGACCGACAATCTTCGACCAAGCCCAATGATCCTTCCTATCCATAATCCCTAATAGCTGCCTTTTAAATTGTTGCGAATTCAACTTTTTTGTTGACATGGATACCCCCAGATTTTCTCCTGATAGGGAACGAAATGATTTTTTATTATTTCGACGCGTAAATGTACACGATTCATAACGTTTTCTTTCGGGTGTTTGGGTTGTATCTAAAGAACTAAGTGGAAACTGCAGATTAACTCATTGACCTTTTATCATTACTCCACTGTGGAAATAATGGCTTCTCGACCTTCGATCATGCGGGGCTTACCCCCAACAGGATCTGCCATTCCTATTGTCAACATTCCTTACTCCGTTATAAGGCAATGTTTTCGCCATTGACTTATTCCTGTATGTTTTTATCAAAAAATTTTGATGTCTAAGGGAGATTGTCCATTTTCTTCTCATTTTGAATAAACACGGAACAATCTAAATCAAAAAAATAGGGCAGCATTCAACACTATCTATCCGTAATTTTACAGACCAATTAACATTCCTCAAACCCAACCAGCTTGGCAGAGCCCTTGCTTGGATTGGGGGAGTAGGTTGGCATGGTCAACCTGGTTTCAATTAATAATGGCCGCCAGACAAGATTGAATCAAACAGGAGGAGGAAGACTACCCATGGTATTCGTGGACCACACTTATCTGACTATTGCCCGGAAATCTGAAGCAACGTTCCACAACAAAAAAGTAACTGAACTGGAACGAACCATCAAACAATTAACGGAGGCCTTGGTGAGAGAACACCACCAACACCGATCCCGATTGATGGAATTAGAAAGGCTAGAGGGTTCTATCTCTCCTCAATCCAAGAAATTCTCCACACAACACCAGGCCCAACTCACTCTGAAACCACTCCCAAGTTCACAACAAAAATGGAGCCAGATAAGAAAATATCAGCGACATCATGTTGAGGCACCTATCCTGACCAAAGCCGGCTAACGGCAGATCATCTGTTCCTCTTTGGCTCACAGCCCAGCTGTGGGCCACCATGGCACTCTTTCAATTCTCCATAAGGGTCTGTTGAAGCAAGCTGCCAAAGGCGTTCTTGCCATTTTTCCTTGCTTACCTTCTCCGTATACGGGCTGTGCGCAAAACAAATGGGGTCCCTTTCGGGATACCATAGACCATACATGGCCTGGCTGGACAGAATTTTTTTGAACCCAGCCGAGGTTTCTGGTTTTCAAGATAGCCCTGTGCCTCTTCGCCAGTGAGAACCCGTTTACAACACTCCCACCCAGCGCTTTTTGAAACTCTTCATGGACAAAAATTCTCAAAAGGAACAGGCTGTCCAATCACCACGACTTCTCTTCCCTCACTTTTCCCCTATTTTTGAGGATTTTACCTCATTCCCGAACAAGATTTAGCCCAAACCATCTTGGCATACCCTTTGCTCTATCCTTCCCATGGGAGAAAGAACATCCCTCCGGTCCTTCACGATTCCATGGAGGTCTACCCGGTGCTTGTTACTATTAATTTTGGGGCTGTTCCCCCCACAATTTACGGGAGGTCGAAAGACACATGAATGCCGTTTCAACAATTATCCGTTCCGGAACATTAGCCATCCTTTGTGGATCACTTGTCTGGGGCTGCGCTGAAAAGCCCGCCCAAGTCACCGATGAAGCCATGCAGGCCATTCAAGCAGCAAAAGAAGCGGGTGCCATGGAATATGCGCCGGAAGATCTACGATTGGCCGAAGATGAATATCAAAAAGCTCAGGAGGAAATCACCTCTCAGGATAACACCTTTGTCCTCATGCGAAATTATGATGGCGCCAAGGCTATGCTGACCAAGGTCATGGCCGATGCCGAACAAGCCAAAACCAAGGCGGTATCCAATAAGCAACAAGTGAAAATGGAAGCCGAAGCAACGGTCGTCCTGGCAAAAACCAGTCTAGATGAAGCCAAGAACCTCCTCGCACACGCTCCAAAAGGCAAAGGCACGCAAGCAGATCTTCAAGCGCTACAGGGCGACCTACAGGCGGCAGAAACCACTTTGGCTGAGATCGATCCCCTGCTAGCTAAAGAAGACTTTATCGGAGTCAAAGCCAAAGCCGAATCCGTCGTGGCTTTGACAACTCGGGTTAATGAGCAAGTGGCCCATGCCATGCAAAAGGCTGGAAAGGCCAAAGCCTAATCTATGGCAGAACAGGGCTCTGGTCGATCTCTGGCCAAACGATCTTCAATTTGGCTGGCGGCTGGAGCCCTGGTTTTTTGTTCATCTCTTGTCATTATTTGGTGGAACGAACCCTCCCTTCCTAAATCATTTCCCCCTGCGATTGAACAGTTGGACCGACAAATTTGGGCCATGGGTATCGCAACCCTCCTTCCAACGCAATACGCCCAATTTCACCGAGAGGTATCCGACATCCGTCAGCAATGGCGTGCCGAGGCAGATCTCTGGTGGCCGTCCTGGACTCTGGAAGAATTCAACGAATCCTATCAAGCCCTTCTACGGTCAGGCACAAGATTACTCGAGGCAACAGAAAAGAAAAAAGTCGCCCAACACAATCACGTAAAGAACATGTTGTCACAAGAACAAAATCAACTCCTCAGATTGCGTCGTCTCAACGGCCTCTTCGATCTTCGTGGAAAACGTACCGCCTTATCCCGTGCCGAAGGTTATATTTCTCAAGGACTGACTCAATTGGCCCATAACAACATTGAGCCCGCCCGTGCCCTCCTCATCCAGGCCCAGGATGTCATGCATCCCATTGAATCGTTCCTGATCCATCAAATGAGCCGGTATACGGATAGGGAGAAAATCACGGAATGGAAGCATTGGGTGACGAATGCCCTGACCTCATCCCGGCAATCGGGGAGTCTGGTGATTGTGGTAATAAAAGCCCAGAAGGAATTCCGTTTGTATCAGAACGGCCATCTTCTCCAAGTCTTTCCTACCGACCTAGGGTTTTCCGGGCTTCAGGACAAGCTGTACGAAGGCGACGGAGCCACACCCGAAGGCCTCTTTCGCGTGGTTCAGAAAAAATCACGAGGAGAAACCAAATTTTATAAGGCCCTCATGTTGGATTTTCCCACCACTTCCCACAAGCGTCGGTTGCGAAGCGCCAAAAGCGGTGGGTTGATTCCTGGCAATCGTGGCATCGGAGGACTAATTGAAATCCACGGCCAGCAACATGGCCAACGGGACCTCACGAACGGATGCGTGGCCCTGGATAACTCCAATATGGACAAAGTGTTTCCCCATATTCCCTTACAGACTCCCGTGGTCATTGTGGGCGCACTCGACCGGTTCAACACCGTGGCTCAAACACTGGCACCCATTCAACAGCAGCATCAACAACGAGAATCTGGCATTTCATCCACGATGGTGCCTGCATCCCCTGTATCAGTCTTGTGATTTAGCCCCAGCTGGTCCTCCACCCACACATTTGGTTCCAAATGAACCCACCAGTCAAGACACAGGCATCGTTTAGACAATAAATTGACTGAGTGAACAATAATTCTTAAACCCATCCATCGTACCGTTGCCATATACCCACATTCATTTCTGATGTAATAGCCTGAGGGATACCTTATCGCTATTACTTGATAACACACCGTTCACATTTTCTTCATGAAGGAGGTCGCCATGTCCAACCATTCACAGACACCAAACAATCCCGGGTCCCTACCAAGCCAGCATCACCCCATGCATTTCATTGAACAAGGATTTGAAATGGCGATTTTTGCAAGTCGATGGATTCAAGCGCCATTGTATGGCGGACTTATCATGGCTCAAGTACTGTATGCCTATAAGTTTCTGAATGAACTGTGGCACATGATCCATGACCTGGGTACATTAACTGAAACGATGTTCATGTTAGGGATCCTCTCCCTCATTGACATCACGATGGTCGCCAACCTTCTCACCATGGTCGTGATCGGAGGATACGCCACTTTCGTCAGCAAATTGGACCTGGAAGGACATCCCGACCGGCCCGATTGGCTTACGCATGTCGACCCCGGAACAATCAAAATCAAACTGGCGGCTTCTCTGATCGGCATCTCCAGTATTCACTTACTCAAGGCGTTTGTGAATGTGAGCAACACCCCGCCAGAACATATTCAATGGCAAATCCTGATCCACATGACTTTTTTGGCATCGGCCATCTTATTGGCCTGGACCGATAAGTTGATGAGCAAAAATAAAAGACATGAATTCGGCGGAAAAAAAGAGGGATGAGCTTGCCTTAATTGAGGTGACTTTTTCGTCGACCGTACAGGCTATAGACAGCCATGCCGACTAGCGTCCACATTCCAAACCGGATCCACGTCAAGATTGGAAGAAACAGCATGAGCCCCAGACAGGAAATGACCCCCAACAAAGGAATCACGGGCATGAGGGGAAGCCGAAAGGATCGAGGACGATGAGGTTGCGTCACTCGCAACCACCACACACCCAGGCAGACTAAACAGAAGGCAAATAACGTCCCAATGTTCGTCATATCCGCGGCCTCTCCGATGGGGATAAATCCAGCCAAAAGGGCCACCCCGCAACCCGTCACCAATGTAGCCAAAGAGGGGGTGCCATATTCCGAGTGAATCGAGGCCATTTTGACACTCAACAATCCATCACGCGCCATGGCAAACAAGATTCGAACCTGCCCTAACATCATCACCAACAACACACTGGTGATGCCCGCGAGAGCTCCGATCGCCACAAGGACCGAACCCCAGGGATACCCGATCTGTTTTAACGCATCAGCCACCGGGGCATGAATATCGATATGATTGACTGGAATGATTCCCGTTAAAACTCCGGCAACGGCCATATACACACACAAACAAAATCCTAACGATCCAACAATCGCTAAAGGTACGTCACGCTGCGGGCGTTTGGCTTCTTCGGCTGCCGTCGATACCGCATCAAACCCAATATAAGCAAAAAAGATAATAGCCGCGGCCGCCCCGACTCCTGACCAGCCTTGGGGAAGAAACGGCGACCAATTGGCTGGCTCGACTTCACCTGCCCCGACAACCAGAAAGAACACAATGACCAATAATTTAATCCCCACAATGATTGACGTGACCTGCGCACTCCGCTTAGTGCCCACAAACAACAGGACCATCATGAACAAGGAAATGATGACCGCTGGTAGATTGATAAGACCACCCTTGCCCGCTTCAGGGGCATGGAGCAGCGCTTCGGGAAGAAAAATTCCCATGGATTCCAGGATATTCACCCAATATCCCGACCACCCAATTGCCACAACCGCACTGGCCACCCCATATTCCAAAATAAGGTTCCACCCGGTCAGCCAGGCCACGACTTCACCCAAGGACGCATAGGTATAGGAATAGGCACTGCCGGCCACAGGCATCATTGATGAAAACTCGGCATAACAAAGTGCAGCCAGCGCACACACGAACCCCGAAACCAAAAAAGAGAGTACAATCCCCGGCCCCGCTCCCGGCCGATTGGGAGTTCCTACCGTTGCCGTGCCGATCAAGACAAAGACACCAGTACCAATGATGGCACCAATACCCAAGGCCATCAGGTGCCAAACCGTTAACTCGCGTTTCAGTGATGAAGGCAGGTCAGGATTTGTTGATCTGGAGATTGGTTTCAACCGCAACCAGGAATATGGCAGAAAAGATTTCACGGCCACCCCTAAAAGAAAATTGTGACTCGCCTGACTGTTTCCTCGGTTATGTGCGATTCTTATGCCCAAGAAGAAATGAGATAGGGGTAAACATTTTTGGAGTGACCACCAGTGAACACCATCTGATGGCACAGCCTAAGGAATGAGTAATCCTGAAGGAAGTGTTTGGAAGTCGTTGGCCCAAAACTCCCTCGTTGTTATTGCTCCCCCAATCAGGGCTGTACGATGAGCGAATCGGTCCCTTCGATAAAGGAGCACCAACTCCTTAACTCCACTCAAATCACCGGGTTCTTTCCCTAATCCTACCTTCTTCAAACCTTTCACTCTCGGCACCCTAGCTCATCGTATCATGAGCTCACATCCTTCTGTTTTCAACTCCTCATCACGTTTCAACGCACGCAAGAAGAAACGGACAATTTTTCTAGGTGCGGACAGGATGTCTGCCAGAAGTCATTCTCAACGAGTATGATCGGCGTTTTTAGTGAGAAAATGTTGGAATTTGTCACTCCCTGACCTTTCCTTAATCTGGCATTACCTTTGCGTATTCAACGAATGTAGTAAGTCATGTTGACTTACCAACTTTTAAGGAGGTCCTTCCATGAACCAACCCAATCAAAAAAACCAACCCAAAGCCACGCCAAGCGGAAAACCTGCCACCGCCCCAACAGGGAAGCCGCAAGGCAATCTGTCCAAAAAGCCACTTGGCAAGTAACAACATTCACCATGAGGATTGGCTCCGGAAGGATTCACCGACCGGAGCTTTTCTCTCGTACCACTATGGAAATGAGGGCGGGGGCCAGTTTTTGAGCCCCCGTTTTCTTTTAGGAAAAACCAGAAAAATGACTCCTCGCATCAGACGGCCACAACCACAATCATTTCGCTTAAAGTCCTGGGAATGGTGCATTCTCCTGGCCATTGCCGGGACACTGATGGGACAGCGATTTATCGATCGCCCATCCGGGCAAATCGAACTCGTCATGCAAACCTTACAGGCTGCCCGCCTGTCCGGTGCACAAGAATATGCGGTGGAACAATTACAGGCCGCAGAATTGTCATACAGCCAAGCGATCAAAGAGTTAGATAACCAAGACGAAAAGTTTGCCTGGTGGCGAACCTATTCACAGGCCAAACGGATGTTGAACCTGGCACTAACACAAGCTGCCCTGGCGAAATCGGAAGCGCTTTCGAATCTCAAGGAAAGTCGAACCAATGCTCAAACAGCTTTGGCTCTTGCCAGACAGCATATCGAAAAAACAGACCTCCTTCTCCAAGAACAGGAATCGCACCTGACCACGCAACAACGCGTTGTGGGACTCCGAGTAGCATTACAAAAGGCCTCAGATCTACTCGCTACCACCGAGTCAGGAATGATGCCGGAAGGCTACTATATCCAAGTAATGAGGACTGCCCATGCAGTGGAAACTGTCGCGCTCACTATTCAGGAACAACTTTTGTCCAGAGTAGAGCCCTTACGGAAAGTGCCCGCATAGGATGAGTAGCCAAATTTTCAGCCGATGGAACCTGTTTGGGCAGCGATGGCAATGGATGCTTGTGGGCATATTCCTCAGCCTGCCAGCCTTGGCTTGGCCCTGGTTAGGGGGAAGTACGGACTATCCCGAACAGTTTCCCACTGAAATTGAAAACTTAGATCGAACGCTGTTCAGCCAGGGCAGTCCACAATTATTCCCGACCCAATACCAACAATTCCACCAGCGGGTCCTGGACATTCGGGGCGACTGGCGAAATGCTGCCAATCAATGGTGGAATTCCAAAGATGGGAAGGCCTTTCATCACCGTTACCAACAATTGATGAAAGAAGGGACTCTTCTTTTGGAGGCCACACGTCAAAAATCTTTGGCCCTACGAATGGATATTGAAGATTTGATTCGTCCGGAATATGAACAAATTACCCATTTACGTTCCCTTACTTATTGGTTTGAAATGGGACCATTTTCTGCAATGCCATCCCATGCCGAAGGACTCTTAACGGAAGCCACAAAACGATTGGAAGCCGGCCAACTAACCCAGGCTCGGCTGGCCACAAAAAATGCCGTGTTGTCACTCCAAAAAGTCGAAGCCCACATGATAGAGCAAATGCGACGGTATTCCGATCCCGCACAGCTCACAACCTGGAACCGGTGGGTTCAGGACACGGTCCGGTGGTCGTCCACAACCGGTGGGACCGCTCTTGTCATATTGAAAGCACCTCGACGTTTATTGCTGTATCGCCAGGGGCAAGTCGTGGCTGAATATCCTGTGGATTTAGGTTTTTCTGGACTCTTGGATAAACAATTTGAGGGCGATGGCGCCACTCCGGAGGGACGATTTCGTGTCATGAGGAAAAAAAGTGGTGGAGAAACAAAATTTTACCGAGCTCTTCTCATCAATTACCCAAGTCCAGAGCATCAACAACGATTTCACGAACTCCAATCATTAGGAGAAATCCCAGAGGGGAAAACCATTGGCAGCGCAATTGAAATCCACGGAAAAACCGTCGATTCAGATGATCGAACTAATGGATGCATCGCCTTGGATAACGAGGCCATGGAACATGTATACCAACGAATGCCCATGGGAGGACCGATCACCATCGCTGGAGCGCTCGACACAAACAACGAAGTTGTAGATACACTCCGAGCCATGGAAGCCCATATCCAACACCGAGAGGCCTACGACAAAGAACCAAGTTCAATACGAACCACCTTATATGCCGCACCGTAAAACACCTCTACCCTCAGTTGTTCATTCCACTATTCTCTGGACCATTTTCGGAGGGGTCTGTGTGGCCCTTATAGGTGCCAACCTGCCATCCCTGGCATCCAACTCTGTTTCCCCAAAGACGAATCTCCAGAAATCCAGCTCTACGCCTCTTCCTCCTACAGGTCAGGCCCCTCCTTCCCCCTCCAACAAGGCCCTGCGGTCATTCGCCCCCAAAGGTATGTATATCGTCGTCGACACCGCCCAAAATAAGGTCTACGTTCGACAGGGCGAGAAAACCTTGCATACAGCCATTGCCTCAACGGGCAGTGGCGCCAGTTTGCAAGACCCGAGGAAGCCGAATAAGGGATGGGTCTTTGAAACACCGCGTGGCGTCTATTCGATCAAGAGCAAAATTAAAAATCCATCGTGGGTGAAACCCGACTGGGCGTTCATTGAGGAGGGAGAGGCCATTCCGACCAAATCACAGGACCGCATTGAAACCGGTGTCCTCGGAGACTACGCGCTGGGATTTGGGAACGGCTATTTTATTCATGGCACGCTGTACACTCGGTTACTGGGAACCAACGTCACCCATGGATGCATCCGCTTGGGAGATGCCGACTTGGAATATCTGTATCACCATGTGCCAACAGGGTCTACACTCATTATCTTTTAGCCTCTCTGACTTGCCGTGTTACCGGTCTCTATCCATCGTATAAGTTTCGTATTCTTGTTGGGGATCGGGCTTTTCTTCCATGCAGGAAAAACGGCGAGGTCTTTCGCGGCTCCCACAACCAAAATCCTGTCTGCTCCTCCCATTACAACAGAATTGACTCTGGCCAAAACCCAATCACTCTATATGGTGATCGATCTGCCCAATCACCTTGCCACATTAAAAGCTCGCGGGGTTCTCCTTCGAACGTTCCCTCTTCATCATGTCGACTGGATAGGGGATCCCCTTCTCAAGCCAGCAAGCTTTTCCCTGACGGCCAAAGATCCCATGATTACTCCCGTCGCCATTTCCCCTCCTCCGGCTATCGAGACTCCGGTACTGGACAAGAATGAAGACGACTTAACGGCTCAACCTCCTCCGCCAAATGCTCAGAAGGTATCCGATATGCCGCTCAGATACGAATTAATTTTTGATGGGAAGATCACGATTATTATTCAGTCACAGTCGCTTCCCTCGTTCTGGAATAATGTGTTTCAACAAATGGCGAATTGGTCGGGTCGTTTTTCTGCCAATATGGCCACGTGGAAAGAGGCCTTTGGCCAACCGGCAGAATCTTTTTTAGTCATTTCAATGGAACCACAAGACGCGCAGGCTTTGTATTGGGCCGTCTTCCCTCCGATGGCCTGGCTTCTCTTTCCTGAGGAATCGAGCATGTTGCACTAAATCACACGGAAGGGAGACTGAAGAGGAATGCGATCTTCGTTCAACCTGGAGAAATCTCAAATACCAAAACACTTTTCACGAAAGACTCGTTACTCTTTTAACCGAATGTGTAACTGTCCATTTTGGATATGAAGATTTTCCACCCCTTTGGCAAATTGATCCCAAAATCTACCGGACTCGCCAAACTCCTCGACCAAATTGCGATGCTTGATATCCCCCCACCACGCACTGGGCAACGGTACTCCCCCTAAGCTGATCCCTTCCATGGCCACAACAGGTTTTCCATTCGCATAACTCAGTTTTACACCAACATTCAATTTTAAAGTCTTTCCACCCACTAAAGGGACATCGTCATTCATGGGCACCACAAATTTGATGCTCACTAGATCATCGGCTAGATCCACAGCCACATGCTTAGCCGTCTCAGCATCTCTAGCAATCAGAGCATTAACTTCGCGTTCCGTGAGATGAAACTCACGGGAAGCACCCACTTCCGAATAGGGTTCGGGATCCAGTGGACGTTTTAACGCAGAATTTTTTGATGAAAGAGAATCACCCAGACGTTCAACATGGCTGAAATGGACAATTTTTCGCTCCAATACCTGTTGTTCGGATTCTGACAACCATATGGGTTCAAATGTTGCGGCATACAAATACTGGTTAATCCACCAAGCAGTCACCACGAACGTGGCCAGCACGGCCAGCCCCACGAGCAGCACAACTTGCTTCCCGCTAAAATGAGATGAAGAAGGTGTCTTGTGAGGTTGCTGTTGATTCATCAAACCCCCTTTGGTTGGGAAAACAATACGGAAAATACGGCAATGAAATTAAGCAAACAAGAGGGGTTAAACTACGACCAACGAATCGGCAACCGTCCAGGATACCTAGGATGCTTTATCCAATCATGTTCGGACAAATCTCTCAAGCTTTCTTCCTTACAAACCCTCCCCTCCTGCCCACGCCGATCCAACATCGTCCTCAGCCAGCACGCCCAATTGAGCAAGATAATTGTCTGCAAGGGTCCTAATTCTCTGGAAAAATCGCATGATGTTGCCAATAGATGTTTCGGTGACTAGGAAGCACTTAGGAAAAAGGCTGTAAGATCAGGAATCTACTGAGTACGAGCCCAAGCTCAACCTTAAGGATAACCTTGCCTTTCATCATTTTTTTGATTTTAACAGAAGGGGGTTGATTTCAGATAATTGACGAGGATCACGACAAGGTTTTTTTAGGTAAGACCTCCCAGCAAATGTTAAGATTCAAGCAAACTTTAGGATGGGGAGCGCCTAGTATGCGAAGAGGAATATTTGGACGGGGAGGAGGGATGGGCGGCCAGCCACGTCGCCGCATGAGCTGGAAAGTTCGTGTGATCCCTATCCTCCTGTTTGCCGTGTACGGCCTGTATTACTACGTCTCGAATCAGGAAACGGTGCCTATCACTGGCCGTTCACAATTGGTCGATATGACGCGAGAACAGGAAATGTCGCTGGGACTCCAGTCGTATCAGGAAATACTAGGTCAATCCCATGTCATTCCAGCAGGAGAAGCCGTAGACCTTATTCGCACCATTGGACGGAAATTAGCCAAAGCCGCGTCCGATGTGGACCCAGGGTTTGAGTGGGAATTTAATGTCATTCAATCCGACCAGGCCAATGCTTTCGCGTTACCTGGCGGAAAAACGGCTGTCTATACAGGTTTATTCCCTGTGGCGGAAAATAGTAATGGTCTGGCAGTCGTCATGGGTCATGAGATTGCCCATGCCATCGCCCGGCATGGCGCCGAGCGAATGGCCTACCAAAAACTCGTTCAAATCGGATCGCTCGCCGCCAGCGTGGCCTTAGGGGATATGGATTACCAAACACAACGAGCCGTCATGGGTGCATTAGGAGTGGGAGCACAATATGGTGTTCTGCTCCCTTTTTCACGAGATCACGAATCGGAAGCCGACTATATGGGCCTTCTTTTTGTGGCCCGGGCATGTTTCGATCCTACCGAAGCCCCGAAACTCTGGGAACGGATGGGACAAATGAGCCAGGGCCAACAACCCTCAGAATTTATGTCCACCCATCCCAGTCATGAAACCCGCATTCGGCAATTCCAGGAATGGATGCCGGAAGCCCTTGCCATCCGCAAACAACACTGCGCCGGAGCTCCCCTATCACCATCTTCTTAACAGACAGAACAATCAAATCGATCGCATATATGCCCCTTCCTCACTGCTGAGGGGACACATCAATGGTCAGTTTGGTGGGAAAAAGAAGATGGGTATCGGCACGATGGCGGGCTTCTTTGAGTAAGGTTTCAAGGCTGGGTTCCACCATCCCTTCAAAGGAAGTCATGCCATTCGTCGTCACGACAATCGGCTGAGAAAATTCTACCAAATCCCGGTTGAGCCACAGAGTATAGCATCTGACCCGATGAGTATTCACCACGATGTTATTAGGAGCGACGATTTCCGCATGCAACGTCGCATACATGCGCCCGGTAATAAATTCATCCCGGCTATCGATCAGGTTTTCCGTAAAGGCAGCAATCTGATCTGTCATGTCAATTCGGGCCCACGAGAACGGCGTCAAATGCGTGGCATCACGCACCATGCTAATGGTCCTGGGTAAGGTCGTCCGGCGTTGTCGATCAAACCAGGCAATCAGCTCGGGTAATTCTTGTCGAGGAAAAAAATGGCCACCCGCATGAGGATGAGTCCATGTATGCTCGCGGTAGACATGCGAGACCCCTAAGCTTTCCATTTCCTTCACAAGATCCCGACTCAGCCGAACGGGCATCACCTGATCTTCCGCCCCATGAATGACATAAACGGGCGTATTCGCCAAATTTTTCACAAACGGAAACAGGACATCGTCAATTCCGCTGGCCATCGGCGCGAGGCCCGCGAATCGGTCGGCATAATGCATCCCGATAATCCATGTCCCGATTCCGCCGTTCGACATCCCGGTCAAAAAGATACGATCGGGATCCACATGATATTCTTCCTGAACAACTCGGAGCACCTCGAGGACAAGCTCCTCACCAAATCGTGCCCACCAGGCACCCATGGAAATCGTGGGGCAAGCCAGAATATATCGATCCTCTAAACGCGGGACCCATCGATCCAAATAGGCTTCACCGGAAAAGCCCGCTCCATGCAAACACACGATCAGGGGATAGGCCCGATCAGGAGAATAGGAGGGAGGCACATACAACGCAAACGATGCATCCTGATCCCGAACCTTCACTAATCGTTTGGGTTGCGCACCAACCGAGGCTTTCGAGTAGCGTGGAACCTGACGTATCGCCGCTTCCACTGCTTGAAGATTCCCCTCCGGATGCTGAAGGATTGCCTGAAGAATCTCTTCAGAAGATTCGGCCCTTCCTCCCTGAATATAGCCCTGAACCAAAGAAGTAAGAGACCGAGCGTCATCAGAAACAACGACATCTTGGCCAGCAGCCATAGGGCACAGACCCACAACAAGAAACCACGAAAGGCTGTATGTAAGAATACATCGACGCATGCTATTCATACTGTCATTCCCACGAAAGTGGGAATCCAGTCAAGCCGTGATCGTCCTTTTTCTCTTGAGGATCTGTTGTTCTCTTGGAATTTTCTGGGTTTCACCACGGCAGCCGAGGCCCTTTGGGTTCGCAAAAGGATCCAAACCCATGCTGGCCATGGCTTGCCCCCTGCCTCAGCAAGGGCAAGCTCTTTGGAGCCCCTACGCAGTTAGCCAACACCAGTAGCGCGCAGACTCGCGGTACTAGGCCTGAGTCTTCTCGAAGGGCTCAAACAATGTCCACCTTGCCTCTGGCGTCGGCTGCACTGCTCGGCCACACCACAAGGCCAGGGAAGGCTATTAAAAACGAATGGACAAATGATACGAAAAAATTACTGAAAATGTAACACTTCCCTTAGGAGAACGGTGACATATTTGGCCGTACTCAATAAACAAAGGGATTTTGTAAGGGTTTGATAAGAAAAGAATTTGGCCATAGGAAACAGCCTAGGAAGTCTAAAAAATGTAACAGACTGCTCGGTTCGGTTACATTTTAAGATAAATTCTCAATTCTCTTGGCCGGATCGATGATGCCCCAAGAAACTAACTGTTCTTGAACATTCTCAATATCTTTGCAGCATATGGACCTTTCGAATATTTCCCCGTCATGGGCGATTTTATTCCGACGGTCAACGCCAGCCTTCAATTCGTCCCAGTTGTTCCATGGAAGAACTGCTTGGGCACCTTCCCAAAGTTTGTTGTTTGGCCAGAAAAATCTTCCTTCGTCGCGAACGCTTTGAACAACATTCTTAAGGACATCAAATGCAAGAAGCACCGGCAGATTGAATACCACTTTCCCAACTACCATTCCCGCCCCACTAATACCCAGCCCCCCCAGAAAACTTACCATCGTGACGTACCGCATTCTTTGAAACAGCTTGTCCACGCCGTCCCAATCTGACTGCAATTTTTTAACATTGGTTTTATTGGAAATTATTTGTGTCATGCTCATAAACCTTCCAATCTAATCGCCATGTAACACTATGGGGTATTCCGTTACATTCTCAAGCAATCTCATGTTTTTGAAAGAAGGAAAATGATTTTAAAATTAATAACTTACAAATCATCGTTTATTGGGTAAGGCCGAAAATATAACCGTTCTCCTAAGCGAAGTGTTACATTTTCAGCTTTTTTTGTCATCTCACATATGCATCGATTTGTTTTACTCCTAGGCTCTTCTGCTTGAGTTTTCTGCACTTACATTCTTCGTTTTATCCGACGCCCGCAGTTCAGCTCTTGGAATAAACGCTCTAACAATTGGCGGGCCTTGCCTGAGATTCTATGGTTTATGTCAAACCTCGTATGAGGCGGTCCGGGTTAAACGTGGTCTGATAACGGTGAATGGACCAAGCCGCCCGGGCAATCTTCCGCGCGATAATCACCAAGGTGGCCGTAGAACTCCACCCGTGGTTGCGATACGAGTCGTAGAGGGGTTTCCAGACTTTGGATTTGACGGCGGCCATGGCCGCATTAAAGAGCAAGCGGCGCATTTCGGCCGGCCCTCGTTTGGACAAGCGCCGTCGCCCGCTCTTCTGCCCCGAGTCCTTGGCTCGCGGGTCTAACCCGATAAAGGCGACAAAGGCATCAGCATTGCGGAACGGTACCCGCTCTAAGGTATTGGTGAGGCTCATCCCCACCAACGGGCCGACGCCTACAATCGTCTCCACGCGTTGTTGGGCTTGCTGATGGAGGGGAGATTGGGCCGCCGCGGTGGCCATCGTTGCATCCAATTTCGCCAGCAAGGCATCCAGCTTCCGGACCACCGCGTTCACCTCACTCCTCACCCCCTTAAGATTGGCCATCGTTAATTTCAGGGCACTCTTCAATCGAACAATTTTGGCCCGACGGCGAATCAACCGATCCATCTGCCGCTGCTCAGTGGTGGGGGGGCTGTAGGCGCGCAACCCGGCATGTTCTTGGGCAATCATCCGAGCGAGCAACGTGGCATCGACGCGGTCGGTTTTCGCCCGAGCTCCCAGGGCTTTGGCATAATGCCGCGTCTCCATCGGATTCAAGAGATAGACGATATGGCCAGAGGCATGCGCCAGATCGGCCAGCAGCTCATGATACGAGCCGGTTGACTCGAGACCAATACGGCTCCCAGCCGGTAAGGTCTTCAGCCAGGCGCGCAAGGCCCGGCGTTGGTTCTGCACCTGCTGCACCGGCCATCGGTGATCCGCACTGGCGACGACGACGGTATCTTTCGCCACATCGACTCCCACATTCTCAACAGTTGGCATACACGTCCCCTCCACAAGTAAAGTGTCCACAATGGGGTGGGCCACACCAACGTAAGCTTGCGTCCAAATCGGCGGTCATGAGGGATGCCGCGAGATTCTTCATCGACGTTGAGGGTGTGGATGGGAGAAGTCTCAAACCGTCTGTCCAGCAGCTGGCAGATGCGAAGCGATGTCTCTCCACCCCCGGTCTCCCTGAGCTTCCCAAGAATGACAAAAAAAGACCATACAAGCGTAGCGAGTTGGTCCACTCTCCGCCTTGCGTTCATCCATCTTAATGTTGCCGGACTGGGCGTCAATGGTTTTGGTTCCTTTTGCCGAACCCAAAGGGTCTCGGCTGCTGTGGCGAAACCCGGCATGCATAAAACTTCAATAAGATGCAGTTTGGAATAAGAAAAAATAACGTAAGAGTCGCTTAGGCAGGGTCTTCGTAAAAGATATAGGGCGTGGAATAGTCGCTGAATTCGAAATACACTTTTCGTTCCTCTGGATCTTTCAGTCCATTGAGGTTCGCGTCTAAAACACCATAGCCAAACCGATAAGGGCGAGGCTCGTTATCATTGGTCCCCATCGCCGTGGACAGTTTGTCAATTTTCATAAATCGCTTGACGAGTTTTTCTCCGGCGTAAATTTCCAACACTCCGTCCGTTCCCGTCCAGTTTTGCACGGCCCGGCCAATTTTATTTTGTGTTTCCTGCGTGCAGGCCGCTAGGAGCAAAACCATTATGAGCAAGATTTTCTGCGCCATCTGTGATTCCTAATTTCTCGAGGCTAGGCGTTGATAGGCTTT
Source organism: Nitrospirales bacterium (assembly GCA_965223185.1). Taxonomy (GTDB): domain Bacteria; phylum Nitrospirota; class Nitrospiria; order Nitrospirales; family UBA8639; genus Nitrospira_E. The sequence continues at coordinate 3,758,397 of OZ244988.1, forward strand.
TTGAATAAGGTCTTTCCCATAGGTTCGCTCCAAACGCCGAATGATAAAATGGCCCCGCGCCATATTTTGAAAATGATCCATAAAGAGCAGATTAATGGTCGCACCCCCGGCCGCCCCCAGTAAAGGAATCGCCTGCGCAGCGGCTTTTTCTGAAACCTGAATACTGTAACGCGACGCGATTTTGGATAAAAATCGTACGAGGACAGGAGCGCTGGAACTGGCTAACCCATGTTCGGCTAAATACCTGGCTGCTTCGGTCATGGCTCCGGCTAACGCTGCTCGAACCGCAAAGTACCCGGTATCCACCCCATCATCATCCGATTTGGTCCCACCCAATGCAAAGACTTCTAAACAGGCGAGCTTCGTATCCGGATCGGAAAGCGGCTCCCCTTCACTTCTGGCAATATCCGCGATTGATCGCAACATGATCGTCGTCGAGAAGGGTAATTCCACTGTGAGGGCTATTAATCCAAACGCCCCTCCTACCGCCCCACTAACGGAAGACAAGACCCGATGGGCCCCATCTGCAGACTCGCCTCTGTAGCATTCATTCAAGGTTGAAACGGCTAAGTCCATGGCTTTGGACAGCGCTTTTTGGGTAGTGCCTACTAACTTATCTGACATTCCATGGGGCAACATCGTGATGGCTTTTTCCACCGGACCTCCGATGAGATTCGTGACCTTGGCAGCAAACGATGGATTTTCCAATAAATCGACCGCTCGACCTAAATCTTGGTAATCCACGGGGTTAAGAGTCGTCATAACTTCTGGACCTCATTATCAGCAATCATTCGTTTTGTTTTCCCTTAGCATAGTAGACTTCTTTTGCCAAAAGTGGCTAATAACATTATTAGAAAATCCATTTGTTTTTAAGGCTTTATTCCTCCCACCACGAGCCAATCCTGACCGATTTTTTTTAGTTGAGGATCCACAATTTGCCACGCATGGCTTATGCTCTTTGGAGAGTTCCCTCCAATCAAACCCTTAGCATCTTGGCCACCCAAGAGTTGTGGGGCCACATATAATCGTACCTGATTGACCAGACCTTGTTGAAGAGCGGAAGCGTTTAGTGCACTCCCCCCTTCCAATAACACAGTTGAAATTCCAGCTTCCCCAAGTTTACCGAACACAGCAGTCAATGAAACCTGTCTATTTTTTTGAGGGAGCACCCAAACCTGAATACCTTTTTCCTTCAACATGTGGATTTTTCCCCGTGAAGCCTGCGCCGTCGTACACACAATGGTCGGTTGCTCATGAACCCATCGTAAAACGTTCGCTTTTTCAGGAATACGTAAATGACTGTCTAACACCACGCGCACAGGCTGGCGACCAGTTCGGTGGTTTGAAGTCTCCTTTGCTCCTCTTGCCGACAGATTCGAATTGTCCGCAAGAATGGTTCCAATACCCACCAACACGGCATCCACTTGACTTCTCATACGGTGGACATCTCGCCTGGCCTGTTCTCCGGTGATCCATTTTGATTGGCCGGTTTTGGTGGCAATTTTTCCATCTAAGGTCATCGCCCCTTTCAGGATGACAAAGGGCCGACCCGTTGCCATCCAATGCCGATACGCTTCATTCAAGTGCTGAGCGACCTCTTCCATAACACCCACCTTCACTTCAAGGCCCGCCCGCTTGAGCATCCGCACCCCTCGCCCCATGACTTGGGGATTGGGATCTTCCATCGCCACACACACACGACTCAGACCCGACTGAATCAACAGTGGCACGCAGGGCGGTGTGCGTTTGTGGATATGACTACATGGCTCTAACGTGACATAGAGAATGCCGCCCCTTGCCCGAGGCCCGGCCTTATGCAGTGCCAGAACTTCAGCATGCGGCTTGCCAGCCTGTTGATGATAGGCTTCGCCAACAACCTGGCCGTTTTTCACGATCACAGCCCCCACCATGGGGTTCGGACTCGTTTTCCCTTTTCCCCGAGCCGCCAGGGAAAGGGCGCGTTTCATGTAGAGACGATCTAGAGAGACGGAGGTCACCGTCGTTTAGAAGAAGTTGAGGATTTCTTACGAATAGAGGACTTTGCTCTTGCTTTCTTCTTTGGAGCCGTTTTTTTTGCTGTAGCCTTTATTGTGGGTTTTTTTGTGGCGGCCTTTTTCTTGGGAAGTTTTTTCTTCTTGAGAGCTGAAGTCTTAGATCGGGATGTTGTGGTGGAGACCGATGATGGTTTTTTGGTTTTTCTTTTAGCAGAACGCTGTGTTTCTTCTCGCTCAAGTACGGCCAGGGCCGCCTGTGCCGCTGCCAATCGTGCAATCGGAACTCGATAGGGAGAACAACTCACATAGTTCAATCCCAAATCATGACAAAACGCCACTGAACTCGGTTCTCCGCCATGTTCTCCACAAATACCCAGCTTGATTCCTGGACGAGTTTTCCGGCCTTCTTGAATCGCCCACTTCATCATCGCCCCCACCCCTTCTTGGTCCAATACGGCAAAGGGGTCGGCATGAAGAATATTTTCAGCTTTCTTGTCGATGGTCGCTTTACACATCCGACACACCATTTTTTTCCAATCCACATTAGTCCGTTGGCACACCGGACATCGGTCTTGCCGGTCTAAATAAAATCCAATATAGGGCCCTGCATCGTCACGGGAAAAACCAAACATCGTTTGCGTCAGATCATTAGTTCCAAACGAAAAAAATTCTGCATCTCTGGCGATCTGCCCTGCCGTCACCGCCGCACGTGGCAATTCGATCATGGTACCCACCAGATACGTCAGCTTCACGCCATATTGTGCCATTGTCTGTTCAGCGACATCGCGAATCAGTTCTTTTTGCGCTTTCATCTCAGAGGCCATGCCGACCAATGGGATCATGATTTCGGGCACAATTTTCTTGCCTTCTCGCGCAACTTCACATGCCGCTTCGAAAATCGCTTGAACCTGCATTCGAGTGATTTCCGGCATGGTAATCCCTAAACGGCAGCCTCGAAGACCCAGCATGGGATTAAACTCGTGCAATTCTTCCACACGATCTAATATTTTCTGCTTCTCTTTGATGACTTCCGGGTCGCTGTCCGTCACCTCCAGCTTGGCCAATTCCACCAGCAAATGCTCTCGCTTTGGCAAAAATTCGTGTAATGGCGGATCCAATAGCCGAATCGTGACAGGAAACCCTTTCATCTCCCGATAGAGCCCGATAAAGTCATTTCTCTGCAAAGGGAGTAATTGCTCTAAATAGAGTTCGCGTTCTTCACGAGATGAGGACAAGATCATTTGCTGCATGATGGCCACACGATCTTCAGCAAAAAACATATGTTCGGTCCGGCACAGACCGATACCTTCAGCTCCAAACCCACGCGCGATTTGCGCCTGATCAGGGACATCCGCATTGGATCGTATGCGCAAGACCCGAAACGCATCCGCCCACTTTAAAATGGTTGAAAAATATCCGTATTTTTCAGATTGCTTGGGGTCAATCCGGCCTTGGATGACTTGGATCACTTCGGAATCGACGACCGGAATATCTCCCGCATAGACTTTTCCCGTGAAGCCATTCAACGAAATATACTCCCCTTCGGCCAACACTAAATTTCCAAATTGAACTTTGCCATCCGGCAACACATCTACTTCATCACAACCGGCAATACAGACTTTTCCCATTTGCCTCGCGACCACAGCGGCATGCGAGGTCATTCCACCTTTGGCGGTTAAAAATCCTTCGGCCGCATGCATGCCATGAATGTCGTCGGGACTGGTCTCATGACGCACCAAGATAGCTCGTTCACCCTTAGCTTTCAGTTCGACGGCACGGTCAGGGGTGAGAGCAATTCGTCCTGCCGCTGCTCCGGGGCCTGCAGGCAATCCTTTGCCCACAGCTTGAAATTTGGCTTCATCGCTGCTTTCAAAAATGGGATAAAGATATTGGGAAAGTTGTTCCGGCGCCACACGTTTGACGGCTTCTCGTCGGTCAATCAATCCCTGCCGAACCATATCCACGGCAATACGAACGGCAGCAATTCCCGTACGCTTTCCTACACGAGTTTGGAGCATATACAGTTGGCCTTCTTGAATCGTGAATTCCAAATCCAGCATGTCACGATAATGTTTTTCAAGAATTCGTTGGGTTTTAATAAGATCCTTGTAGGCTCCCGGCAACGTTTCACGCAAGGATCCTACGGGCAACGGGGTACGAATCCCTGCCACCACATCTTCCCCCTGGGCATTCAATAAGCATTCGCCAAAAAATGTATCCATGCCATTAGCGGGATTTCTGGTAAACGCCACCCCGGTTCCACTCGTGTTTCCCATATTTCCAAAGACCATGGATTGCACATTCACCGCCGTTCCCCATTCATCAGGAATATCGTAGAGCCGACGATAGGTCACCGCGCGGTCACCAAACCAGGAATCAAACACGGCATTGATAGACATACGTAATTGTTCAAAGGGGTCTTGCGGAAAATCATATCCCGTTTCCACTTTGACGAGTGTCAAATATTGTTCAACCAAACGAGTCAAGGCCGATTCAGTTAAATCCGTATCATGTTTCACTCCTTCGGCTTCCTTTAAAGCCTCCAGGGTTTTTTCGAAGCCTTCACGGGACATGCCCATCACGACACTAGCAAACATTGTGATAAAACGCCGATAGGCATCCACTGCAAACCGTTGATTGTTGGTTTTATTTGCCAATCCTTGCATGGTGTGTTGATTGAGACCCAGATTTAACACCGTATCCATCATTCCAGGCATTGACGCCCTTGCACCGGATCGCACCGAGACCAAAAGAGGATGTTCGGGATCGCCCAAGCGCGCTTTCATCGCCTCTTCGACTTGCCGTAAGCCTCGTAGAGCTTGATCCCACATGTTGCCCGGATACCGTTTTTTGGCATGAAAATATTCAACACAAGCCTCAGTCGTGATGGTAAATCCTGGTGGCACCGAAATTTTCAAGTTCGTCATTTCGGCCAATCCAGAACCTTTACCGCCAAGAAGTTCTTTCATTTCACCAGACCCCTCGGCTTTACCCCCTCCAAAAAAATATACGTATTTTTTCTGCCCCATGACTCGAGCTCCTTTACCCTTTCAATTTAGATTGAGAAAGATGAATATCTAAAAAGATGAAATGCCTCGGACAGGGGCTCCGTCCCCACACCCGTCTACCATTACTCCACTGGGTGCTCCACGGCCTGATTGAAAATTGTAAAGACTTAAGAGGTGTGAGAACGAGGGATGGTGATATCACAATTAGTGAGGAACCCCGATACTCATATTGAACGATGATGAAAAGATCGAAGGCGAAATTGATATTTGGTGATTAATTGACGTTTGGCCCACATACCAGAGACTATGACCACTATCGCAAAAATCATCAAGGCAATCAATCGATAATTTTCCCTGGCTTGGCCCGGAAAGTAGAGATTCCCGTCCGCTCCCATGGCCAGCGACTTCCCTGGTACCAGGGAATGGGTTTTGCCTGAAATATCGGAAAAGTCTATCCATTCCGAGCAGACTTTGACCAGCCCTTCTGCCCCGGCCACTTTGGTCCACTGTACCCCGACACAATGCCCATTAGCCGGATCATAGAGTTCAGGTTTTCCCAAGGTCGACTCCAAATCCACTCCACTGATCCATAACCCGAGTAAGAGCAAGGCATTACAGGCCAGAATGAGCCCAATGGTCACCATATGGCTAAAGCGTCGAACCTTCCCAGATACTTCAACATCATCAAGAAAAGGCTGTTCCATGTTCAAACCGTTTTGCCTCTGGGCCTACGGATTGGTGTCCAGCAATACTCAAAATTTGAGCGGTTATCCTACCTCAATTCCCACAGATTGAATGCATGAAAAATCGGCTAATGTCAGAAATAAATGATCTATCCTTGTCAGAAGGGACAACCGGTTTTCACGAATAGAGGGTTCAGGATCATTGACCATCACAGCTGAAAAAAATGAATCTATCGGGGATCGAAAGGTCATAAACATTCGAAGCACACCGGCATAGTCCTGATTGGTCATACGCATGTCCAGTTCCTGTTGAACCTTTTCTAGTACCTGAAAAAGCTGGTATTCCGATTCGTCTTGAAACAGGTCTGGGATTACACCGGTCGGGCTCCATCGTTCTTTTTCGACAATTCGATGAGTACGCTTAAATCCTACCATGAGAGTTGCAAAATCCGGTTGATCGACAATTTCCTGTAGAGCATGCATTCGAGATAATAGATCCCCGATATCCGCTGTATCACTGGGACGGACCCTGATCACCGCATCCATCACATCTTCTCGAAATCCCCTGTTGTTCCGACCATAAAATCGTAACCGTTCCATCAGAAATCCCATGATTTCTGAAACGGCCTTGGATTCGGCTTGATTAATCCCCTGCTTTCCGAGGATCAAGATGATTTGCTCAAATACATCGATGAGATTTAACCGAAGGGCGGTCTCGCCAAGTATCCTGATCAAGCCAAAGGCAGCACGCCTCAAGCCTAAGGGATCTTCGGATCCGGACGGCGCCATTCCCACGGAAAAAAACGCCGCGATGGAATCACAGCGATCGGCGCAAGACACCAACATTCCCGGAAGACTTGCCGGTAGATAATCATCAGGAAACCGTGGGAGGTAATGCTCGCCTATGGCTTGACACACTTCTTGAGGCTCACCATCGTGGCGTGCATATTCTTCCCCCATGACTCCCTGTAAGCTAGGAAACTCCCCGACCATCCCGGTCATTAAATCCGCTTTGGAAAGTAGGGCTGCTCTCCGGCATACGTCGGGGCTATCATGCGGGCCAATGGATTGTGCCAGCCAACCAGCTAAATCCCGAATACGCTCCGCCTTTTGTAACATCGTTCCTAGTTTATGGTGAAACATCACTCCAGCTAAAGACGGTACTCGGTCAGAAAGCGACCGTTTTTCATCGTCCTGAAAAAAATATTGCGCATCTTTGAGCCGAGCCGAGAGTACACGTTCATTCCCTTTTCTCATTAATGGAGTATTGCCGGCTGGCGAATTCGTCACGGCTACAAATCGTGGCAATAATCGTTCATCCTTTCCCACAAGAGAAAGGAATCCTTGGTGTTCTTTCATTGAAGAAATCAAAACGGGTTTCGGCAATGCTAAAAATTCGTTCTGAAATGTTCCGAGAATCGCATGAGGATATTCCACACCCCACACGGCTTCTTCAATCAATTCTTGCCGAGACACCGGGTCAATTCGCCCTTTCCCCACTTTGGCTAATGCGTTCACTTGCTTCATTATCTCGACACGTCGTTCATCAGGATCCACTAACACTCCAAACTTCTTCATATCCTTCAAATAAGTTCCAGCGTTTTTAAGAGAGACAGTGTTCAGGTCCTTTTTATTTTTACTTCTGAAAGAGCGATGTCCTCGCGTCACCCGACCGGAATGAATCCCCCCAAACTCAATCTTGAGTGCTTGGTGATCTAATAATACCACTAACCAACGGATGGGCCGCGCAAATTTCGTCTGCGAGGCATTCCAGCGCATGGCTTTGGGAAAGGACAATTTGGCTAAATACCCTGGGAGGCTTGCGGTCAACACCTGTTTAGCGGACTGCCCTGCCTCATGTTTCGTGACAGTCAGATACAGCCCCCTGGGAGTTTCCTTGACGGTGAGTCGTTCAACGGGCACCCCCTGAGACGCAGCAAACCCCTTGGCCGCCTTCGTCGGTTCGCCCGCGGCATCAAACCCGGCGGATTTTGGCGGACCAATTACTTCCTGAGTTACAGAGGATTGCTGAGAATGCACGCCATCGACCAATAAGACCAGGCGCCTGCATGTCCCAACCGTTCGTATTTGTTCATAATTTAGGCGACATTCTGTCATAAGCTGTTCACCTAAAGTCCTGAAATCCAGCAGGGCTTGAGGGAAAAACTTAGTCGGAATTTCTTCTGTGCCAATCTCTATCAACAATGGACAAGATTTGACGGCGGGGTTTCGTGAAGAAGATCCTCGATCCTTCGTAGTAGGTTTTCGGAGAGTCGGCATGACAAAAAAAGTATTTCAGCACCATGCTTAAACGAATGGATTACTTCTTTCTTCGAATTTTGGATCCACGAGTGGGCATCTTCTGTTGGAGCAACGGAAAACCCAAACGTTCTCGCTGGTCGTAATAGGCCTGAGCGCACTTTCTGGCCAGGTTTCGAACTCGCCCGATATATCCCGTACGTTGGGCCACACTAATAGCCCCTCTGGCATCCAACACATTAAAAAAATGCGAACATTTCATACAACAATCATAGGCAGGCAAAACCAGGCTTTTGGGATGTTCAAGTAACTGCTGACATTCCTGCTCAAATCGATCAAACGACGTCTGGAGTAGATTGACGTCTGCTGCTTCAAAATTATAGGTGGACCATTGAACTTCCGAATCATGGTATAGCTCGCCATACCGAATACCCTTTGTCCATTCCAAATCGTAGACATTATCCACTTCTTGCAAATACATCCCTATTCGTTCAAGCCCATAGGTCAGTTCCACCGTAACGGGATTCATTTCCAAACTGCCGACCTCTTGAAAATACGTGAATTGGGTAATCTCCATGCCATCTAGACGCACCTCCCAACCCAACCCCCACGCTCCCAAGGTCGGAGACTCCCAGTCATCTTGAAGAAATTGAATATCATGCTGATACGGATCTAATCCAAGATGATTCAGACTTTGAAGATACAGCTCTTGTGAATCAGCAGGGGCCGGTTTCAAGACCACTTGGTATTGAAAGTAATGTTGAAGTCGGTTGGGATTATCTCCATATCGACCATCTGCCGGTCTCCGACAAGGCTCAATATAGGCGGCCCGCCACGGCTCGGGTCCGATCGCACGTAAAAAAGTAGCTGGATTAAACGTGCCTGCCCCTTTTTCCGTATCATAGGGCTGAGTGAGAATGCAGTCGTGGGATTCCCAAAACTGATGGAGGGAGAGAATGATCTCTTGAAAGTTCACTATGCCTGACTCTTGGCCCAGGTAACCACAGTAGGCCAAAAACTACTCATAAATTTTTCCAAATTTGGTCAAAACTGCTTCAGGATAAGCCTAAGGTTTTTACCTTAGCAATCCCCCTTTGACCAGTCAAGACAACTACATTCGAATTGTTCTGTCCCCTGCGGCTTGCAGAAAATGATTTCGAAAGAAAAGCATGCGATCTTGTTTTTCCTAGTCTCAGTCAAGTATATTTGTGCCCCTGTTTATTTATTGAGGAGGGGCGTAACCAATGAAACCATTTGCAACATTCTTTTTCTGGACCACCATTGGCCTTGCAACGTTAACTTTTGGATGTGCTGAAATGAATGGTGGCTCCCCTGCAGGAACGGGATCCTCTGGAGCATCAAGTACCGAAACCAGCCCCTTAACCACAGGGCCGAACCGTGTATCTTCCGGAACCCAAGGTGACACATTAGAAGCTTGCTTAGCTCGGATTCCGGGTGATGCGTCTGCAGGCCAGCGTATGATTGCCGAACGATCATGTCAGCGTGATGAAGATAATCGCGCTGCGATTATGGCTGTTCCTGGCCAATAAACATGTAATACTGCTCCTGACATTCGCTGGCCACACCCTGGCCAGCGAATCTTTACTTCCTCATTTCTCGTGTTTTGCCAGCTTTTGCATCCCTGGCGTTGGTCCTAGTCTTTCCTCAAATACTCATCGCTCGTTTTTTCGATCTCATTGTCATTAGAGGAATTCATGGCTTCATCCATCATTATTGAAAACATTCAATTGAATGCTTACTGCGGAGTCACAGAAACTGAGCGATCTCGCCCTCAACCCATTTTGGTCAACCTCATGGTGAGATGCCGGAATGCACCAGCCTTTCAAAGCGACCAACTCCACGACACCGTTGATTATGGTGCTCTGGTTAAATGTGTGCGCGAAACGGGAGAGAGTCAGTCCTTTTCTCTTTTAGAAGCCCTTACGGAAGTTCTCTGCTGCACACTTTTTCAAGTTTTTCCTTTGACTCAACTCAAAATCTGGGTGAGAAAAGTTCACCCCCCCATAGAGGATTTTACCGGAACTGTCGGGATACGATTACTTCGGACCCGGCAGGATTTCCTGCAACAGCAATGTGGTGAAGCATCGCCATTTCTGGTAGCACAACTCCCGCGTTTACCTCGAGGCAAGGCACTAGATGTAGCAACCGGCCGGGGTCGTCATGCCCTGTTTCTTGCACAACAGGGTTTTTCCGTTCATGGGGTCGACCGTAATCAAGAAGCATTGGAATTCCTTACCCATCAGGCCCAAGAGAGAGGCGGACTTCCGATTTCGACCGAAATGATTGATTTAGAGGCCAACGATTTATATCCACCAAACCTAGGAACAGAAATATACGACCTCATTCTGGTATTTTTGTACTTGTACCGACCGCTTTTCCCACGATTGATTACTGCGTTAAAGCCTGGCGGAGTCCTCCTGTACGAAACATTTCTTCTTGAAAACCAGGTTAAACGACACCATCCTCGCCGTAAAGAGTTTTGCCTGGAACCCAATGAATTACTAACCCTACTGCCTGGATTAGGGACGCTCCACTACGAGGAAGGCGACCACCGCCTATCCTCTGAATCCGATCTCGCCTTTACAGCAAGGATTTTGGCTCGGAAACCCTAATTCCACTTCATGCCATATGGGCCGTATCGACCTCCACACACACACGACTTTTTCCGATGGAAGTTTTTCACCAACTGCATTGGTTGAACTGGCGATTCAACAAGGCCTGGATATTTTGTCTGTCACCGACCATGACACAACAGACGGCTTACCTGAGGCCCTCAATGCGACAAAAGGTCACGCCCTGGAATTAATTCCAGGCATTGAATTGAGTGCACAGTTCCAGAATCGAGAAATGCATATCTTGGGCTATTTTATCAACCTGATCGATTCAAAATTCCAAACCAGGCTTGAAGATCTTCGTTCTACACGTATCAACCGTATCCACCACATTTTGGATCGTCTTCATTCGCTTGGGATCGATATTTCCTTCAAGGAAGTTCAAGACGCCTCCGGAACCGGCACCATCGGCCGCCCACATATTGCTCAGGTCTTGATTGCCAAGGGACATAGCGAGAATATGAAGGACGCCTTTGAACAGTTCCTCGGTATTAGAGGGAAAGCCTACGTACAACGGGTCGTCCCTGAAGCACATGAAATCATCGAATGGATCACTGAAGCTGGCGGAGTTCCTATTTTGGCTCATCCCTATTGGGAAGGGTTAAATAAAGAAGACAGCGCCACGGCCTGCCAAACGTTGGTTGAATATGGACTCCAAGGCCTCGAAGTGTTTTATGGCACCTTTTCGGCCCGCCACATTTCGTTCAATTTGGGATTAGCACGACGTTTCGATTTACTTATGACAGGAGGCAGCGATTTTCACGGAACCGTGAAACCGAACCTTATCCTGGGAAAAGGACGCGGATCGTTACATGTCCCTGCTAAAGTGGTGGAACAATTACGGGTGGCGGCGAGATGCTAACTGTTGAATCACAAACATTGCCGGAAGAATTCGATTCATTGAACGCTAATTGTCAGGTGCTTCAACAATATGATTTTCAAATCGAGTGCATCCCTCGGCAAGAAGCCGATTCGTCAACATTTCTCCAGGCCATTCGATTGGCAAATCTGCCGTAAACACCCACACATCTGGCGAGGTCCAGATCGGCCCATGTTCCTCAGGAAGATCGGGATCAAAGAGATCCGTCCACACTGGCATATAGACTCCATTTCCGCATTGGGTGTGCAGATGCACTACGGTTCGACTGCGCACTGGACCTTCTAAATCATGCCAGACCGCGGCCGTTTCATCCGCCAATCGATGTAGACGTACCGCATTTTGTGCATCAAACAAGGCATAGGCGGCATAGTTAGGCGCTTCCAGCATTTGTGGAGCCTTCGCCACCTCCGAACATTGCGAAACCAATCCATCCATAATGGCTTGGCAATCGGTGTCGGATAATGTATCAGGCAAGGTTGTATCAGAAATTCCGAGAATTTCAAAGAATAAGAAGGCGGTGGCCTCAACCGGTGGATGAAGCCTCGCTGCAATCATTTGCCGTCGTTGTCCCTCAGCTAAATTTGAAATATGCGCATGCACTTTTTCTAAATTGAGAAAATCGAGAGTGGTATCGGTCAATAACCTGGGTTCTACGGTAATCACCGCCCCCTTTGGCATATGTAGGTGTCGGCGTAGGAGATCAGCCGTTTCCACCGGATCAATTTTCAATTTTAAGGGAAATTGCAAATTCGCTTGCAGGGGTAATTCAAACGAGGCAAGGACCCCATACGTTTCGACCTGCTCATGTTCGGTATCCATCACACAACAACTAGCGGCTTCGGCAAGCAAATCGAAAAGCCATTCAGCCATATTTTCATCTAACGCGGCCAAAACCGTCAGCACTTCATGCTCTCGATCCTGATCCAATAAAGCTTGCAAGACCTCAATGGCCAAGCTGGGATCTCCATGTTCATGCCGACGAGCATTGATGAGATGAATCAGATCGCGAGTGAGAGGATCTGGGCGATACCAACTAGACATGGCGATTATATTTCCTTAAAAAAATGAGAAGGATGGAACACGCTTACTCAGGACTATTTACAATCTTAAACTTAATCACTCGATTATTTTCCCATTACCATAACCTAAATGCCAACTTCTTATTCACCAATGACCTTGACTAAAACCCGCTTACGGCGACATCCGTCAAATTCTGCGTAGAAGATTTGTTCCCACGGGCCAAAATCCAAAGTCCCACGAGTAATCGCCACCACCACTTCGCGTCCCATAATTTGTCGCTTAATGTGTGCATCTCCGTTATCTTCACCAGTGAGGTTATGCTGATATTCATCCGCATGAGGCGCTAATCGCTCAAGAAATCTTTCATAGTCATTGAGCAATCCAGCCTCATCGTCATTAATATAGACACTGGCCGTAATATGCATGGCATTCACAAGAACCATTCCTTCTTGAACCCCACTCTGCTGAACCACCTCCTCCACTTGGGACGTAATATTCACATATTCTCGCCGTGTTTTGGTATGAAACCAGAGCTCTTTTCTGTAAGATTTCATGAATATGCTCCTCGCCTAGACAGCATGACCCGAGATTCTCTCTCACTCTACATTCCATTGCAAGGGAGTAAGGTCTTCGGTAACAGTACACCTTGTCATATCCGCTGCTAAAGACAGCCCCACATTTGACAGGACCTAGAAGGGGTGGTAATAAAGTTGACTATTGGGGTTTTCCCACTACGTGTGATATTTCTTGAATCATTTCCAACACACAGACACGATTCCCTACAGTCGTGTAGATGCCGTCTTTCCTGAGAAAAGGAGACTGGGTTTATGACAGCTTCCCTCACAACGATGTTTCCCATTGAACATCCTTCACGCTGGAATGTGTTCTTCGCCGAAGAGAATGACAAAGACTTGGATTTTGACGAAGGTTTTGAAGAAGATGAGCTGCATCAATCAAAACCCCCATCTCGCCGTCCTTTATTATTAATTCTGCTCTTATTTGCAGTTGGGGCATTCATCTATTGGACTTTTAACAATCAATCAGCTCAATCACCCAGAGTCCCCGTTAGTATATCCGAAAAAATTACAGATACCGAATCGCAAAGAAGCCCAAAAAATGAGGTTCTCCTCCCTCTTTTTAGTGAAAACCAAAAGGTTGTGCTCCAGGATAAAACTGGAGAATCTATGCTCATGGGTAATCCCACAAATTCTGAACCTGGTCCTATTGTCCAAGAAGGCGAAAAATTAACTATTCTCGACGGACTCCAGCAACTTCAGGGATGGATTTATTTGGTCCAAACCTCATCGGGAAAAACCGGATGGATCCCGGAAGAAAAAATCAAGGCTGCCTTATAAAGCTACCCATCTGGCCTGGAGGGCGAATACCCATCCAAGACCAAATTATGTATAGACTTTCTTATCTCAAGTCCCTCAAGCCGATTTTCAAGGTCTCCGCATCTTCACCATCCCCCGTCTTAGGCTTTTCCTAATTGAACCTCCAGGACTATCCTTGTTAGGGTAAGTTTTTTAACTGAGTATTTCTTCAGTTCATCAACTTTTTTTATTTCAGAGATTCATACCACCCATGTTGCCAAATGACGCTCAAGAAGTCTGCACGACCTATACGAAACAAAGCGGGAGCAATTTCTATTACTCATTCCTCTTTCTTCCTCGAACACAGCGCGAAGCAATGTATACCATTTATGCTCTCTGCCGTATGGTGGATAGCGCAGTCGATGACCCTCCATCAGGAAGTAACCCCTTGGAAGTGCTCGCCACATGGAGAAAAGAGGTCTCTGCCGCCTATCAAGGCCACCCCACGCTGCCCGTCACGATTAGCCTCGCCTCACACCTCAAAGAATTCGATATTCCCGAACAGTTAATTCAAGAACTCATTACTGGCGTCGAAATGGACCTCACCATAAATCGGTATGCCACCTTTGATGAATTATACCTCTACTGCTATCGCGTGGCCTCAGTCGTTGGGCTCATTTGCCTCAAAATCTTCAAGACGCAATCTCCGCAGGCAGAAAGCTATGCCGTCAATTTGGGCTTAGCCTTTCAATTAACGAATATGCTTCGCGACTTGTATGCCGACGCCGAAGAAAACCGTATTTATTTGCCCCTAGAAGACTTCCAACGATTTGGCTATTCAGTGGAATCGTTGTCCAAAAAAGAAGCATCTCCCGCGCTTATTGAATTGATGAAATTCGAATGCGCTCGTGCACGCGCTTATTATCAACAGGCACATGATATTCTGCTCACCTTACCTGTTGCGGATCAAAAATCGCTGGTCGTCGCAGAAATCATGCGTGGGGTGTACCGTACGATTCTCAGAAAAATTGAGGCACAAAATTATCCTGTCTTCGGGCCACGCACCCGCGTCTCATCATTTCAACGATTGCGCATCGCCTCAGGCATTTGGCTCCGCTCCTTGTTCACTCATGGCGTGGCGTTATCCATGTGACACCCCGTACGCTGATACTAGGGAACAATCTTGCTGGTTTGGTCACAGCCTATCGGTTACTCCACTATGGGTTTCATCTCACTATTTTGGACATTCACCCTGAGGTTCAATCGTCGGCTCACCTGATTCCAACTGAAGAGTTCAGTAAGCAAGCATCTCCAACGCATCCTTTACCTTACGCCAACGATCCAACACCCCTTATACTTCATGGTTTTTATCATGCCACCCTGGCGCTGTTGCAGGAATTATCCATTGAGTGGCCTGCACAAAATTTCCAGGCCGTTCCTTTAGAGTTTACCTCTCAAGGGAAAATCCCGATTGGTCTTCCTCACGCTTTTCGGTTCGCATGGATCCATCCGCTGACCCGATTGCCATTTTTCAAAGGGCTATCTTGGACAGACCGATGGCATATGATCAATTTTCTTGAAAAACAATGGGAAGAGAGTTCTCTTTCTCAGCGCCAACCTGATATCGAAAATGTGGAAACTTGGCTTATAACAGCCAAGCAATCGCCGCACAGCCGTTCCCACTTCTGGAACCCTTTGTGCCGGTTCTTGTTAACCTGTGATCTGAGAGAAGCCTCCCTTAATTCCTTCGTTGAAGTCCTTACGCGTTATTGGTTTGGTCACCGTTCAGATGCGCAAACGTTCCTCACACCACCCAATACTCTAGAAAAACTTGAAACCGAACTTCGCCAACGTTTAACCCATTATGGAGTGCAGTTTCACTCCACGAAGAAAAGAGTTCGTCTCAACGTAGACATCGAAAGTATGCAACCCATCGGATTAGGGGAAAATCAGCTTACCGCCCAAGCCTATGTCTCGACTTTAGCTCCTAAACATCTTCTTTCCTTACTCCCAGAGCGGCTGTTAGCCCGCTTTTCCTATTTTTCTTCGTTAGCTCAAATAAAAGAAAGCTTTGGCCTCGCCATTCAATTTACCCTACCAGGTATACTTCTTGATTTTCGGCTTATCCTTCATGCAAATCCATTTGACTGGATCACCAGCCAATCATATTTACCATTGAAAAAACCAGAAACTATAGTTACTTGTGTAACGCTACAAAAATCAGTGGACCAGAAATACACCGAAGATTATTGGATCGACCAAGGTTGGACTAACATACAGTATCATTTCAAGTTATCGGTTGAGGAGTTTCAAAAATCCTGTATCCCCAAGATCATTCGAAGCGTCGGTCCATTTTTCCCATGCCATTGCGGAGCTCGTGCCAATCGACCTCTTCCTCGAACCCCCATCCGCAATTTTTTTCTTGCCGGGCCCTGGACAGCCAGTGCTTTTCCAGCTTCGGTGGAAAATACTATCGCCAGCGCCAACGCCTGTGCCGAATCCATTGCCGCTGCCTTCTATTGAATCTCGGATTGACATCTTTCCCCCTCAAACTTAAGATCCTCGCTTATGGATTTATCCCAACTCAAGGTCTCCCTTCAAGATTGCCAACGCTGCCAGCTTTCCAAAGGACGCACCCAAGTGGTCTTTGGAGCCGGCAACCCACAAGCCTCCATCATGTTTGTCGGAGAGGCTCCAGGATTTTATGAAGATCGGGAAGGGGTTCCGTTTGTGGGAGCCGCGGGTAAATTGCTCACTGAGCTTTTGCAATCTATCGGGCTCGAACGATCGGATATCTATATCGCCAATGTGATTAAATGCCGCCCACCCAACAATCGAGATCCCTTGCCTGATGAAATCGACACATGCAAACCATTTCTCTTACAACAGATTGAACTTATTCATCCCAAACTAGTCTGTACATTAGGGAACTTTGCCACGCAAACCCTGTTAGAAAGAAAAGTGGGAATTACAAAAGTTCGCGGACAAGTTATTAGACTAGATAATTTTGTGGTCTTTCCCTTGCTTCATCCGGCCGCTGCCCTACACCAGGGCAATCTCCGAGTGCCTCTAAAGGAAGATTTTCGAAAGCTCAAGAGCGTCTTGGAGGACATGCGCAAACAGCCCTATCCCCAGAATACCCAATACCCATTGAAGGGTACTAATTCCCAAAACTCCACCAAAGACACTTCGGCCGAACCACCCACTCAGATGAGTTTGTTTTAGCATTTGCCTATTCTCCTTTCAGTGATATGCTCTTAACAGATTCGGATCAGCCTCAGTTGTGGTCTAACAAACTCCGATACACTGAACATAATGTTTCTATCCGGGCACATGATCATGCTCACCAAATTTGGAATCAATTTTACTGCTGAACACCTACTACCGAGAAATTAGTGCGTGGTTCTAAAATCACCACCATGAAAGTTGCCAAAATTCTCGGATGGTTCGTGGTTGGGCTTGGTTTTCTCGTTGGCTTGGCCTATGGATTGTTTCCTGCAATTGGCCGCGTGCTCATCACGCAGGCACTCATAAATCAAGGACTGACCGACATAGAAATCACCATCGACCGTCCTAGCCTGTATAGCCTGAAAATTCCTTTAATTTCATTTCACGTCACAGCAGAAACTGAGTCAACTTCGGTCGTCATTAGTAATACAGAAATTACCTACTCGGGGCTTTCTTTATTGGATAAAACCGTGGAAGTTGTAAATATTGAGCACTTATCCGTTGAATGGGATTTCCTGAGCCCTGAAATATCTCCTGACTCATCGACATCCCCGCCAGCGATGGATGAAAAGTACCAATTTCCTCTCTCGTCGTTTCGCTCTGAAACCATCCTCCCAGTTCTGCCATTTCACCGTCTCAATCTTCAACACGTGCAAATATTTAATCCTTTGGCACCTCCAACTTTGCAACGGATCTCACTGAACGCAAACATGATCGCACAGCCAGAAGAATATGAGGGGTCCATACATTTTGAGGAAGAGGCTCTACTCTTGAACCTTTTTAACTTTTCCTTGACTCAAGATGGCTCCCTCTCATTGATCGGAATTCATACTAGCCGTCCGAAAGACCACGCTCTGGCCGTCAAGACGTCACTAGAACGGTCTAACTCTTCACTGAAGATTCTAGGCAAGGCAAGTTTCAAGCTTCATCCCCTTATTCATACGCTTGCCGCCATGTACCCAGTTCGACCTGAATTTCAAAAAATGACGGGAACATTTTCGGGAACATGGACCGGAACCCTTTCTGCGCAGCAACCCCATGAGGACACACCCCTCGGTCCCATCTCAGGAGATTTTTCTTTAGATGCCCAATTGCCATCGTGGCCTCCCGTTGCTCAGGACATTCGATTGCTGACCAAAGGAACTTTTGCTATGGATTCGGATGCCATTACAGTGGCCTTCCAACCTTCCTCTTCTGGAAGTGTGAATCTTTTCCTGGAATCATTAATACCCTCAACACCTTCTTACTTCCTAGCGCATCAAGGCCCTCGTTCGTTCTCATGGAACGTTCAGGAATCTCTTCATGTTTCACTCCCTATCACACCCAATCTGGAAACGGCCAACCTGCGAGCTGGAAAAGTTCTTGTTACAATGCATAATGCCGCCGAACAAATAGATGCTTTCCTTTCTCCGAAAGACCTTCGTTGGCAAAAATCTCGCGGCTTTGAAGGATCAGGGATTTTTAAGATTTCTACAGAAATCAACCCTGCTACAAATCCATCTTTAAACTTAGAAACCCTCTCGCTGGACGCAGAAGCCTCCTTAAAGGTTACAGCAGATCAGATCACAGCTCATGTGAACCCTCAATCCCGACTGCACTTAACCAACCTCAAGAATGAATCATTGCAGGTTCCTGAGTGTGAAGTTCGTTTTCCACAAGGCATCTATTGGACCTATGACACAAGGTTACAATCTTGGAAATTTCAGGCAGCCACATCAACCATCAATCTCCCATCTCTATTCGTTCAAAGCCAACAATGGAGTTTAGGGCAGATCGACACAACAAACTTGGCGGTAACTTCTGCGTTCGAAAAATGGGCGATCAATGGAGAAACCATCGTCAACCAACTACGTCCGCCCATTGCCTCATATACCATCCCACCATCAAGTTGGCAGACAAGGTATTCCATTAATCCCACCTCGTTCGGCATTCATTTCACCGGCAACACACTTGAACCTCACCTTCAGATTGGAGGGCAAATTCGGCTGAACCTTGCATCAGGTAGCGGATCGGCATCGTTGACATTATCCCCGATACAATTTTCCCCTCCTCATCTCGTGTTAAGTCGACTCATCCAGCCCTGGCCTAATCCAGATATGGACGTTACGCATGGAACTATCTCGGGTTCTATGGAAACGGAATTTCGCAAAAATTCGGACCCCAACGACCAATCATTTCATATGAGCCATCTCCACGGAATTGTGGAACTTAGGGACATCGACGGCTTTTTCAAACCTACAATCATTCAGGGTCTCACAACACGGCTGGAAATTCTTGGGAAAAATGAAGCTTTGCGCATTCCCTCAACCCCTCTTCGCATCCGTACCATTCAATCAGCCGTCGGACTAACCGAAACATCCCTACTCTTATCGACTGAGACTTTTTTGGGAAATGCAATTCCTAGGTTATATCTCAGAAACATGAGCACACATCTTCTGGGAGGAACTGTTTCTCTCGCCGACACGGAGATCAATCCATCAGCCGAGACCCATGACGTAACACTCCACGTCACTGGTTTAGACCTGAACGAAGTATTGCGCTTAGAACAACAAGAAACCTTAAAAGGTACCGGCACCCTCGATGGCACACTACCCCTTACCATTGCAGGGAAGGCCATCACGGTCAAAAAAGGAACGATGCAAGGGCGTCCGCCAGGCGGAACTCTTCAATTCGAAGTACCAGAAGAAACGGCCCGCTCATGGGCAAAAAGCCAACCCCAACTAGATTTGATCATTCAAAGTCTCAAAAATTATCAGTATTCCAAATTAGCAATTGGTGTCGATTATCAGAAAAATGGTATTCTCAAATTGGCTACACGGTTAGAAGGGAAAAATCCTGACTTTCGAAACGGGGTGCCGATTCATTTCAACCTCAATATTGAAGAAAATCTTCCAGCCCTTTTGAAGAGTTTGTCCCTGGTCAAGGAACTAGAAAAGAAGATTGAAACCATGATGACGGGGAAAGGCAGAAATTCAAATAAGAAAAAAACAACTCATGAAGATTTTCAAAAAAAGTAGACTACCCATACCCAACCATTGCAAAGAAGGAAAATCTATGATCCAACCACCTCACAACAGACCGGCCTTTCAAAATCTGGTCTCCATCTTGATAGGTCTTTCCATAATCATGCTTATCAGTTGCACTCCACGAGTAGAAGTGGCCGCCCCAGAGAAACCGATCACCATAAACCTCAATGTGAAAATCGATCATGAAATACGTGTCAAAGTCGAAAAAGACTTAGACAATGTTTTTACGGATCAAAGCGGACTTTTCTAAAAAACCCGAGGAACCATCATGACAACCATGAAGCAACAATTAACCGTTATGAGAATTTTTCTTTGCTGCACATTGCTTTTCTTTCTGCCTTGTTTAGCCTTTAGCATTACGCTTGATGAAGCCAAACAACAAGGCCTTTTAGGAGAACGTCCGGACGGATATCTGGGTCTGGCAACCGCCTCCGCTTCCTCTGAAACCGTCAATTTAATGAAAGATATCAACCGGAAACGACGAGATGTCTACAAAAATATTGCAGAAAAAAACGGTACAGCCCTTTCAGCCGTCGAAGCCTTAGCGGGGAAAAAGGCCATCGAAAAAACCCCATCTGGCCAATTCATCATGCAACCTAACGGGACTTGGACACCCAAACCCTAACAGTCGGTTGAGCACTCAAAACCACGGCCAAGAGGGCTTTAAAACGAAATATCATTGAATTTCAAACCTTGTTAACACTTTGAGGGGTAGAGGATGGAATTACCGTTGAATTCATCGAGTCTCATTTGAATCGAAAGAACAACACAGGCGACAATCGCGTTGAGTCCTTTAGCCAATCTGTTGGTTCGCCTCCTTCATGGCTTGGATAAGCACTCATTCGAGTGCTGCTAAAACAGATTGAGTCAGGAGACCCCGGCAAGGATACTTTCCCTCAAGGTTTCAATTTGTTTCATGATTTTTTTTGTGCAGGTTTGCATAGCATCTTTACTTGGCTTTGATTCTTGAGAAAAGTGCAACGGTTGCCCATATCGAATCTTTGCCTTACTGGGAATAAATAGCGTTTTCAACATTGACGTCACCGAATGCGGGCCTTCCCACACGATGGATGCTGGAATCACAGGGGCCCCGGACTTGATTGCCAAATAACCAATCCCTAGATGTCCTTCATTCAAACGATGCCGATCCAGACCACCTTCGGGAAACAATCCTATGACTTCTCGTAGGGCTAACCCATCTAACATCGCACGAATCGCTTTGATGTCTCGCTTTCCTCGTTGAACCGGAATACAACCAACCGCCTCAAACGCCCACCGAATAAGTGTCTGAGCATAAATTTCTGAGGCCATAAGAAATCGAACTGGCCGGCCGGCAGTGGCTAACAAAACCAACGGATCACCTAACGCGGTATGATCACACACAATAAGGGCTGGACCTTTAGAGGGCACGGGTGATTTTTCGGGTGCTTTAATCCCATACATCAGTCGACAGACCCAGATGTTTAATCGGTATAAAAATCTGAAAAGAAGACGATGGGGATTGGCTGAGCCTGACAAGGTACGAAATAAGATATAGGGATGGATCGCTTCTAGGTAGTCCGTCTCCGTCCCACAAGTGTCGAATGGGAATACTTAAGACATGAGAGTTAAAAGGCAGTTAATTAGGACGGGTGTTTTTCGCTTTGCCGGTATCCGATGGATCTAATGACTTTTCATTATCTGGAGATACTTCAGACTCCTCCGAAGATTCATCATCACCATCGCGGTCTTCGCTTTCGTCTTCAGGCTCTTCAAACCAATTGACGAGCATCTCTTCCCACCACACCAGGTCAACGGCCTCTCCCGGATCCTGCCCCAATAACGCCACTTGATCATTGGTAAACTCGGGATCAACGACCGTGGGTTTAAACAACGCCCGATCAATAACCTCTTTCGTGGCAAATCCTCCGACAATCCAGGAAGGAGGATCGGCCCGACGCGATTTATAGGCTTGCAGCCCTATCTTCAGATACAAGAATATTTTTCTCTGGGTTTCATCACTAAACCCTGATGGGGGCAGACTCAGCATTTTTTCAATTTTTTTTCTCCACTCCCGATGGTTATATCGGGATGTGATCAATTGAAGGGCTTTGGCCCCATCTTCCGACTCAAGTGGCATATGAATTCTCCATCACGCTCATTCATCCTTAAAATTCATTCGTCGCAAACTGTTCATTGTCCAGCGACCATCATTTTGCGAAGCTTGATGGTGGGGCTTGCGGTTCGACCTCGAAAGACTAAATCATTTCCAATCATTTCAATATCATTAAACATGGTCTTTAAATTACCAGCAATCGTCACTTCCTCTACTGGGTGTACAATTTCTCCATTTTCTATCCAAAATCCCACCGCACCACGAGAATAATCTCCCGTCACCATGTTCACACCAAACCCAATCAGTTCAGTAACGAACAGTCCTCGTTTCGTGGACTTTACAATTTCATCCGGAGAGACGGAACCGGGTGAGAGAAATAAATTTGTCGAGCCCACGGTTGGGTTTTCACCGACGGACCGTGAGGCGTTCCCTGTAGATGGCATACCTAATTTTCGCCCAGAATACGTATCTAATAAATAACTGGTCAGAATCCCATTCTCGACAAGAACATTTCTTCTGGTGGGCAAACCTTCCCCATCAAATGGCCGTGAACCCAATCCGTTCGGTAAGCGTCCATCATCGACCACCGTAACTGAATCAGCTGCAATCTTTTTTCCCAATTGCCCCATTAAAAACGATGCCCCTTTATAGAGGGAATACCCCGATGTCGCCGAGGCAATATGTCCCAACAATCCTTGAGCCATTTCTGGATCAAAAATGACGGGTACTTCTTGGGTAGTGATGGCCCGACTTCCTAATCGTCTCACCGTCCGTCGAGCCGCCTCCCGACCGATCGTCTCTGGGCTCTCTAACTCATGAAATTTGCGCTTCACGGAATACCAGTAATCTCTCTGCATCCCTGCATTTTGACTGCCTGCCGCAATAGGCGACACTGAGAGGGAATAGGATGAGCTAGTGTAGGATCCGACAAACCCATGCGAATTCGCTAGTAAAATTGACCCGTAACCCGCAGAGCACTCTGCTCCTTCGGAATTTGTAATTCTTGAGTCAGCATCGAATGCCGACTTTTCGGTCCGCTTGGCCAAATCAATTTCTTCATCAACGGTTAATTCGCGGCTATCTCGCATATCCATAACGGGTATTTCGGTCGCTAGCTGATCAGCAGATGGCAAGCCTGAGGTCTCATCTTCGACCACCGCCTTAGCCAAACTACAGGTATCACGCACCAAACGATCCAAAGACGATTCAGAAAAATCCGAGGTGGAGGAACTGGCTGATCGCTTGCCAAAGAAGACACGAATTCCCAACATTTTCTCTCGGGCCTTTGAGAGTCGATCGATTTCTGACATCCGTATCTGTACCGACACCGAGTCCCCCTCAGCGACAAGCAAATCTGCCTCTGTCGCACCCAAAGAGGCGGCACGTTTAAGCACCTCCGCGGCCAACTCAGGAAAATCATTGTCATGCGTAATGGGAATATTCGTCATGATTGATGATTAAAGAAGGATACTCCAGGAGGGAAAACCTTAGCCCAAAGACGTTCCACCCACGGTCATTTCATCGACTTTAATGGTGGGAAGTCCCACACCAACCGGAACAGATTGGCCTTCCTTTCCACAGGTCCCAATCCCTTCGTCTAGCTTCATATCATGTCCAACCATCGAGACCTTCTTCAGTACGTCAGGACCATTTCCGATCAAGGTTGCCCCTTTGACGGGTTTCGTGACTTTTCCATCCTCAATTACATATGCCTCACTGGCTGAAAACACAAACTTACCGCTCGTGATATCCACCTGTCCCCCACCAAATGACGCCGCATACAATCCCTTTTTGACGGAACGAATGATATCTTCAGGATCTGACTCACCCGGAAGCATAAAAGTATTAGTCATACGCGGAAGGACCACGCTACGAAAATCTTCACGACGACCATTGCCGGTCAGCGGAATACCCATCAGCCGAGCATTAAGGCGATCCGTGATATATCCCTGTAACACCCCTTTTTCTATAAGCACTGTACGCGAGGTGGGGGTCCCCTCATCATCAATATTCATGGAGCCTCGACGAAATGGGAGCGTTCCGTCATCCACAATGGTGCATAACTCAGAGGCAACCGTTTGCCCAACAAGATCACTAAAAGCCGAGGTTTTTCGTCGGTTAAAATCCGCCTCTAACCCGTGGCCAATCGCCTCGTGAAGCAAAATTCCTGGCCAACCACCTCCTAGCACCACGGGCATGGTCCCAGCGGGAGCATCAACGGCATCTAAATTTAGGATGGCTTGGCGTGCGGCTTCCCTCGCAAATTCTAACGCTCGCCCGTTTTCCACAAAGAAGGAAAATCCTACACGTCCCCCACCCCCATAACTCCCCACTTGGCGATTACCTCCATCTTCGGCAATACAGGTGATCTGTAGACGAGCGAGCGGTTGTACGTCTCCTACAAGTTGTCCCTCAGAATTCACCACTAAGAATACTTTTTGTTCCGTATTAAATGAAGCCATAACTTTGGCAATTCGAGTGTCATATCGACGTGCTTCAACGTCAATTTGGTTCAGCAGATCGACCCTCGATTCCGTTGTAACGTCCGTTAATGGTTGCGAAAGGGGATACAGATTTTTAGAAGGTCCTGGTCGATGGGTGACAGCCAAAGGACTGGTCCCTTGCGGAGACTCTGCGATATATCGAGCCGTTTCAGCTGCCTGGACCAAGTCTTGAACTGATAGATCATCCGAATAGGCAAAACCGGTGCGTTCTCCGGCAATAGCACGAATACCAGCTCCTTGTACCACACTTTTCACAGCACGCTTGACTAAGCTTTCTTCCATCGACACCGAGTCGGTCACCGTCGATTCTAGATACATGTCGGCATAGTCAACATCTCGGGCTTTGGCCCTATTTAAAGCCTGAAGAATATCTTGTTCTTTGAGGGCAAAATCCGAGGGGCTAGGAGTCATCCGAATAATACTCTAGGTTTGAAGTGATGGAACAATGGGTGACAGAGGAAAGTCAGTATAGCCCATCGTTTAAGTGGGCGCAATTTCAAGGTCGCAAAAACACAAGTGTATTCATTTGACAAGAATCCTATTCATTATTAGACTAAACTTGGGCACAATGTTTCTTCTGTTGTGACCTTTTTTCCGAGGTGACATACTCATCTCAGCGCAGCCCCCAATCTATTCATGGATGAATTTCAGCAAGTAGGACCTAGCCAAGTTGCGGAGGAGGCATTATGGGACCAGCTTGACCTTTCGTCCCTACCTCAACATATCGCCATTATTATGGATGGAAATGGGCGTTGGGCGGCCCAACGCGGTCTCCCCCGAATCGCTGGACACCAGGAAGGTCTTCGCGCTCTTCAAGATGTCTTGGACATCGGCCATGAACTGCGAATTCCCTTTTTAACCATCTATGCGTTTTCTCAAGAAAATTGGAATCGCCCAGAATCAGAAATTCGCTTGCTCATGGGCTTACTGGAGCAATACCTGACCAAGGAACGGCAACGTTTTCATGATCGAAAGGTGCGCTTTCTCCCTATCGGAAGACTGGAACAACTTCCTGCTCCCGTCCATACTTTGGTGGCCGAAGTAGCCGAGGAAACCCGTCATTACACGACACGAACTCTGGCCGTAGCACTCAGTTATGGAGGCCGTGCCGAAATCATCGATGCCGTGCAACAACTGGCTCTCGAAGTACGCATGGGTTCTCTCTCTCCTGATGAAATCGATGAAACCCGTTTTGAACGTCATCTCACAACGTGGGGGTTACCAGACCCTGATTTGCTCATTCGTACCTCAGGAGAAACACGAATCAGCAACTTTCTTCCTTGGCAAATTGTCTATACCGAACTCTATTTTACCCGAACACTCTGGCCAGATTTTCGTCGTTGCGAAATCTTACTCGCCCTTTTAGATTACCAAAAACGCGAACGCCGGTTTGGTCGAGTCACCCAGGTTCTTTCTTCCTAACCTTGAAAAGAAGTTCGGCTGTTATTCTCACTTTTTGAACACTACACAGCCTTAATCCTTCCTCTTTTTAAAATCTCCGATGGATCCCCGACGGCTGTATTCTGCTTTAGTTTTTATTCCTTTGCTCTATACCGGCATCCGCTATGCTCCTCCCTGGCTTTTTTCTTTATTCATTGGCACCATTGCCATGTTCGCCCTTTGGGAATTTTTAACCCTGTACTTCTCAGATGCTGGGTCAACGCTGATGAAGGCCTTATCAGGTTTTTTTGCCGCCTTTCTTCTCTTTTTCATGCATAATGGGATTCCTCAAATAATTCTTTTCTTATTACTGGGAATAGTAGCCCTGATTTTGACGGGTTTCTTCTTTTCTCCCACCCTCACAAAAAATATTCTCCCTCATTGGGCCGCTTACATTTTTGGGGCATTATATGTTGGACTGTTCTTAGGTTATTATATTCTCTTACGAAATCTTGAAGAGGGGGTATCCTTAGTATTCTTTGTCATCATCATCACATGGATGTCTGACACAGGTGGCTTTATCGTGGGGAAGCCAATGGGCCGACATCCCTTGGCACCAACACTTAGCCCAAAAAAAACGGTTGAAGGCCTCATAGGCGGGATCACGTTTTCAATTATCGGGGGTATCATTTGTCAATTCACCTTTGCCCCCTTTTTCTCCCTAGGTCAATGCGTTATGCTCAGTGTAAGCTTAGCTCTTCTGGGTACTTTAGGAGATTTAGCCGAATCGGCCATCAAACGTAGTGCAGGAGTAAAAGATTCAGGCACCCTTATTCCTGGTCATGGCGGAGTCCTGGATCGTGTGGATAGCCTCATGTTCACTGGGCCGGCTATGTATTACTATACAATGGTTTCTTTGCCCTCTTAAATGACTGTTTTAGATTCATGGTGCGAAACAAGGACTCTCATTCTGTGAAACGGATCATCTTATTGGGATCTACTGGTTCGATAGGAGTCAGTACATTAGATGTCGTATCGAAATTTCCTGATCGTTTTCAAGTTGTAGGACTGGCAGCTGGCTCAAATGATCAACTTTTGGAAAAACAAATCCGAGCTTTTCATCCAAAAATAGTTGCCCTTTCTTCATCCGAAGCAGCCAGCCGATTACGCACACGTGTCGATACAAGAAACCTTGAAGTATTAGATGGAGAAGCAGGGCTCTGTGATGTGGCCAAGTTTCCAGAATGCGATTTGGTGATTTCAGCCATTGTTGGAGGGGCCGGCCTTAAACCAACCCTGTCGGCCATTCAAGCAGGGCGACAAGTGGCATTAGCTAACAAAGAACCCATGGTCATGGCCGGGCAACTGATGCAACGAGAGGCTCAGAAACATGGGGTAACCATTTTCCCAATAGACAGCGAACATAGTGCCATCTATCAATCGATAGAAGGACATCGAAAAATCGACATTCGCCGAATTGTTCTCACTGCATCAGGCGGCCCCTTTTGGGACTGGGAGGCTCCGGCTCTTATCCATGTCAAACCCGACCAGGCCCTCAAACATCCCAATTGGAAAATGGGAGCTAAAATTACTATCGATTCCGCGACATTAATGAATAAAGGGCTTGAGGTCATTGAAGCCCGATGGCTTTTTGATATTCCAGCTACCCAAATTGATGTGGTCATTCATCGGGAAAGCATCATTCATTCTTTGGTAGAATATTGTGACGGGTCGGTGATTTCCCAATTAGGGCATCCAGATATGCGTACACCCATTTCGTATGCGATGAATTACCCCCAACGCGTGCCTCTCCATCCTCCCTTATTGGATTTGGCAGCAATCGGAAAACTTACATTTTTCTCTCCAGACACCGAGAAGTTTCCTTGTTTACAATTAGCCTACGACGCATTGGCTGGAGGAGCCGGGCTTCCAGCCACGCTCAATGCAGCCAACGAAGTAGCAGTCCGTGCATTCCTGAACAACCAAATTGCCTTTTTGGACATTCCCAAAGTGATACAAGAAACTATGACGGCTTATTCTCCAACGCTCATATCCACCATTGACGATGTCCTAGAAACCGATCGATGGGCCCGGCAAACAGCTGAAGAAATCTTAACAACTTGTGCTGTCCCCATTGTATAAAACGAAGGATGCGTTTTTTATCTTATGAATAGCTTTTTTCTTTTTTCTCCTGACGCCATTTTTATTTTTGGTCAAAAACTCTGGTGGTTTTTAATCGTCCTGGGTGTGTTAGTGACCTTTCATGAATATGGCCACTACCTTGCCGCGCGATGGGTTGGGGTCAAAGTTTTAAAATTTTCCGTAGGATTCGGGCCACGATTAATCGGACGCCAGATTGGTGACACTGAGTATGTGGTATCAGCCATTCCTCTTGGAGGTTATGTAAAAATGTTTGGAGAGGAAGGAGGCGAAACAATTTCTACCGAAGATCAAAAAGTTTCCTTCATGCACCAATCTCTTCCACATAAAACACTCATTGTTGCTGCGGGCCCAGGTTTTAATTTTATCCTCAGTTATTTAATTTTTACCGGCATGCTGGCCACAGGTTCCCCAATCTTTGTGCCAAATATTGACAAAATGCTGCCTGTTATCGAAGCCATCACTCCTGATTCTCCTGCTGCGCTCTCAGGGTTAGAGTTAGGCGATCGGATAATCCGAGCGAATGAGAAGGATGTCTCTTCTCTGGGAGAGCTGTACCAAATTCTGAGTGAGACTCATGGGCGTCCGGTCACGCTTGATGTCATGCGAGGGGACAATGGAAAAACATTCATCGTTACCCCAACTGAACAGCTGAACGAGGACAATCCCAATGACCCTCCCCTCTATTTGCTTGGGATTGAAGACCATGCGCCGGTAGTTGGCAAGGTTATGCCAGGGACCCCTGCCCATTCCGTTGGACTCCAACCCAATGATCGCATAGTCGAGATTAATGAGACACGCATTGCCACCTGGTCTCAGATGACTGAAATTGTCCAGAACAATGCTGATATTCCGATTGATTTACGTGTTGAACGTGAAGGAACCATGCTGACCATTTCGATCACACCCGAATCCCATACCATCACCACCTCTGATGGATCCTCTCAATCCATTGGGAGAATTGGCATTCAAATTCCAGGGCGAGGTACTATTTTAGGAGGCTCTTCATTATTCCTAGCCCCTTGGGAAGGGGTCATTGCTACATGGGATTGGTGCAAAATCACCGTAATAGGAATAGTGAAGCTGATAACGGGTGAAATATCCTCAAAAAATATTGGCGGTCCACTCATGATTGCTGATGTGTCCGGAGATCACGCCGAACAAGGCCTTGGTGCAATCATGTGGCTTATTGCCATCCTGAGTATTAATCTTGGCATTCTAAATCTGCTACCAATTCCTGTATTAGACGGTGGACATTTATTCTTTTTTGCCTGCGAAGCGATTTTAGGCCGTCCATTACGAGAACGATCTCGGGAAATTGCCCAACAAGCTGGTATCCTCGTCTTATTTTGCCTCATGGGGTATGCGTTCTGGAATGACATCAATCGCCTACTTCATTAGAACTCGCCACCTCACCTGAAGTACAGTACCGTTCATGATTTTGACGATGTGTGCTATGCCACCTGTTACCCAGGAAAATTCATGAGACTTTCACAATCCTTTATTCCCACTATGCGTCAGGATCCTGGCGAGGCAGAAGTGATCAGTCATCGCTTAATGTTACGATCCGGTATGATTCGGAAAGTGGCTGCGGGGATCTATTCCTATCTCCCTCTCGGCCTTCGCGTTATCCGAAAAATTGAAGCCATCGTTCGCGAGGAAATGAATCGGGCTGGAGCCCAAGAGTTGTTACTGCCTATTCTCTCGCCTGCCGAACTCTGGGAAGAAACTGGCCGATGGGACTTTTATGGAAAAGAATTGATTCGTTTACACGACCGTCATGATCGAAACTTTTGCTTGGGCCCCACACACGAAGAAGTGATTACAGACTTGTTTCGACGAGAGGTTCGATCATATCGCCAATTACCGCTCACCCTTTACCAAATTCAGACCAAATTCCGAGATGAAATTCGTCCCAGGTTTGGATTAATGCGAGGACGAGAATTCATCATGAAAGACGCCTATAGCTTTGACCAGGATGAAGCTGGCGCCCAACAAAATTATCAACGAATGTATGAGGCCTATTGCCGCATCTTTTCACGCACGGGTCTGAAATATCGTCCAGTTGAAGCTGACACGGGGCTCATCGGAGGGATTTCTTCCCATGAATTCATGGTACTTGCCAATACTGGGGAAGAATTAATTGTTTTTGACCCAGATAGTGACTACGCCGCAAATGTAGAACGTGCTGAAGTGGTGCCTTTGTCGAAAAAAGATCCAGGACCGCTCAAACCCTTGGAGAAAGTGTCGACCCCTAATGCTAAATCCGTGGAAGACCTTTGTGCATTACTTAAAGTCGAATCCAATAAGGTCGTCAAAACTCTGTTGTACCAAACCGGGCAGAACAAAATCATTGCTGTCTTAATTCGTGGAGATCATCAGGCTAATGAAATAAAAATTCAACGTTTTCTGAGGGTCCATGACCTTCCCCTTGCTTCTCCTGAACTTGTCTCAAAAGTCACGGCTGCTCCGGTCGGATTTGTGGGGCCCGTAAGACTCCCTGAAGTACGGATTTTAGCCGACCACGCCATTGGCTCTCTGACAAACTTTATCGTCGGGGCTAATGAATCGAACACGCACTTCATCAACGTCAACACGCCCAGAGATTTTGCGATCCATGATTGGGGAGATTTTCGACAGGCTCAGGCTGGAGATCCCTCCCCGACCAGTGGCAGTCTACTTCAAACGGCGCGGGGCATTGAAGTCGGCCATGTTTTTATGTTGGGCATTAAATATAGTGAAAAAATGGGAGCTACCTATCTTGATGCTGAGGGCCAGAACCATCCAGCTATCATGGGCTGCTACGGAATTGGCATCGGAAGGACTGCGGCGGCGGCCGTTGAACAAAACCACGACGAAAAAGGGATTTGCTGGCCAGTACCCATAGCACCCTTTCATGCCCATATCCTTCCCGTCACTAGCTCAGAATCTGTTAGAATAGCTTCTGAAACCCTATATGATGAGTTATGTCAGAATCACATTGAAGTGCTCTTAGATGACCGAAACGAACGAGGGGGTGTCAAATTCAATGATGCTGACATGATTGGGACACCCTATCACATTATTATTGGCGACAAAGGGATAGCCAACAACACGATTGAAATTAAAAATCGAAAAACAGGCGAAAAAGTCCTTCTGAGCCTTAGTCAGGTTGCGGGCTGGATTGAAAATAGGGTGAGCCAGCAACTAGAAGCTCCTCTACCTTAAGAAAAAGTAAAAATTTTCTTGTGGAGTCTATGTAATAGCAAGAAAACTTTCCCTTTAGTCCATCTCCTTTTATCCTTTCTGTTGGTGTATACTATCATTATGGAATTGGAGGACTTCCTCAGGACAGTTTTGTAGGAAGTCGTCTACCTTTTCATTGACTATTCAACTAATCCGATGGTATTTTTCAAGGTTGTAAATTGATCTACACACTTAATTTCATGTCCCGATGTTAAACCAAATGAATGTACGGGGGCTCCTCTTTGACCCCTACAATAATGCCTATATTGTTATTCTTCGGGATGAAGAACATTCAGATATGCTGCCAATATGGGTTGGAAAATCCGAGGCAAGTGCCATTAGTTTTGCTCTTGAAAAAATTGCTCCTCCTCGACCAATGACTCACGATCTCATGAAAACCTTGTTGGATAATATGGATGCCAAGATTATCAGTACCGTTATCACTGACTTAAAGGAAAACACATATTTCGCCAAAATACACCTTTTATTTGGAGATTCAGAATTTACGGTGGATTCTCGTCCCAGTGATGCGATTGCCGTGGCTCTTCGTGCAGAAGCACCAATTTTTGCCTCTGGAGAGGTCTTGCACAAACAAAATTCCGAAGAATTAGAGCGATGGTTAGAAAATCTGAAACCCGAAGACTTTGGAAAGCCTGATTCGTAATGATCCCTAGGAATTTGTCCAGTGATGGCTGAAACCAATACACTTATTCCTCTCAAGGTACATGGGGTATTAGTTGACCCTAACACGGATACCCAAATCGTCGTCCTCCGGGATGAACAAAATTCTGAGGTTCTACCTATTTGGGTCGGCACAGCTGAAGGGACTTCTATTCGGCTCGCATTGGAAAACGTCATTCCCCCCAGACCCATGAGCCATGATTTAATCTGCAGTTTTGCCTCCCATCTTGGCTTTAGTCTCAATAAAGTGGTCATTACCGAAGTTAAAAATAATACCTACTTTTCAACTTTGTTTTTAGAAAAAGAGGGCTTAGAAAAATCAGTTGACTCACGGCCAAGCGACGCAATTGCCCTAGCAGTCCGCTGCCAATGTCCCATTTATGTGACCCCTGAAGTACTTGAACAACGGGGTGGAGAAGATTTAGACACCTGGCTTTCCAAACTCGACCAAAAGGGATCCGGACAACCAGACGCTTAACCTCATTACCCCCATTTTTTCGACGGACGGAAAGGAATATCCATTCTCATGAAATCATTTCAAGCGAAACCATTAGAAATCGAAAGAAAATGGTTTGTCGTTGACGCCAAAGGCAAAACGGTTGGCCGATTAGCTACCCAGGTAGCCTCTATTCTTCGTGGAAAACATAAGCCAATATTCACCCCAAATGTCGACACGGGTGATCACGTAGTCATTATAAACTCAAGCCAGATTCAATTTACCCGCAACAAATTCCGTGAAAAAGTTTATTATCACCACACTGGGTATCCTGGAGGACTCAAGGCCATTTCAGCCGAGCATCTTCATGCAAAAAAACCTACAGAAATCTTATCCAAAGCCATTCGGGGGATGCTGCCTAAATGCACATTGGGGAAACAGATGGCCAGAAAGCTTCGGATTTATAGCGGACCGGAGCATTGCCATCAAGCTCAAAACCCAACTCCTTTATCCCTATAAAACCTGATTCCAAAACTTTTTAGTCATAGGAGGAGCGACACCAAATAATGATTGACACGATTCAATACGCCACAGGCAAAAAAAAATATGCCATTGCTAGAGCCTGGATAGAACCCGGCCAAGGGGATATTCAAATTAATTCCCGTTCCCTTCAGGATTATTTCCCAAGGTTATCTCATCAAATCCAAGTGCAAACTCCGT
The DNA here is from genome assembly GCA_965223185.1 of Nitrospirales bacterium. Classification (GTDB taxonomy): domain Bacteria; phylum Nitrospirota; class Nitrospiria; order Nitrospirales; family UBA8639; genus Nitrospira_E. The sequence goes on from OZ244988.1 coordinate 3,791,642, forward strand.
TTGAAGTGACCAAAACCGAAGGACAGTTTAATGTGAAGGCCACTCTTGCAGGTGGTGGAATCTCTGGGCAAGCTGGAGCCCTTCGTCAGGCCATTGCCAAAGCATTGGCCTTACATACTGCCTCCTTACGAGACCCACTCAAAAAGCACGGATTGTTGACCCGAGATTCTCGGGTTAAAGAACGTAAAAAATACGGGCAAAAAGGAGCGAGAGCCAAGTTCCAATACTCGAAACGTTAATCTTTGGTCTCCGCAACAACAACGTTTTAGCATCAGTTCGGAGGGGGGGTTCCAGAGAACCTCCCCTTTTTCATTTCGGAAAATAATCCAAATTTGATCCATCGCCCAATCAAAAAGAAGAACACAATTTTTGGTTAACTTTGAGGAAGTAACGAATGGCTGAACAGCTTCGTATCGCAGTCGTTGGTGCCAGTGGATATACGGGAGGAGAATTGCTCCGACTCCTGAGCCTTCACCCCAAAATCACTATTTCTCACATCGTGGCATCAAGTAAATCAGAGGGCCTCGTAGTTCCTTCCATTCTTCCTAGTCTGACAAAAATAATCGACGCGAAATTTGCCCCCCTCAATGGCCCCAAAATTGCCCAAGAGATAGATCTGGTATTTCTTGCTCTCCCTCACACCCAATCACTAGAGCCGGTGGCAGAATTTCTTTCTTGCCAAAAAATGGTTATCGATTTGAGTGCGGATTACCGGCTCCAAAACCCCAAAACCTATGAACACTGGTACCAAGCCGTTCATCCCTATCCGGAATTACTGAAACAAGCCGTCTACGGGTTACCTGAGTTACATCGTTCAGCAATCAGGCAAAGTCGGCTCGTCGCAGTTCCCGGTTGTTATCCAACCGCCGCCATTTTACAATTAGCGCCCTTTCTTTCTCGAAAGTTGATTGAACCAACCTCCATCATCATTGATGCCAAATCAGGGATATCTGGCGCAGGACGCTCACCAGGCCAAAGCTTCCATTTCCCTGAAGCCCATGAGGCTCTTCATGCCTATAAAATCGCTGCCCATCGGCATATTCCCGAGATTGAACAAGAACTCAACCAAATCTTTTCCCTATCGAATCACAGACCGTCTCCCTCGCTATCCTTGGTCTTTACTCCTCATTTAATCCCCATGAATCGAGGAATTCTCAGTACGGCCTATGCCAAATTACAACCAAAGATAGAAACAGCCGAGATTGAAACTGTTTACCAAAATTTTTATCAAGATGAACCATTTATTCGAGTCTTCGACCAAGCGGAATCAGTCAATCCTCGAAATACTCGAGGGGCTAATTTTTGCGACTTGAGTTGCACCTATGACACACGGTCAAACTATTTGATTGGCACAGGGGCAATTGATAATCTGGTAAAAGGGGCAGCAGGACAAGCCATTCAATGCATGAATCTCATGGTCGGCTTCCCTGAGACCTTAGGGTTGACGGGTCCTGGAGTCTTTCCATAATACGGCTTACCTCCGCTTATCAAACATACAAGACCTCACATGGCCAAACGAGTAAAAGGTGGGATTACAGCTCCCAAAGGATTTCTCGCAGCTGGTATCCATACTGGAATAAAACGGACGACACAGCATGATCTCGCCCTTGTTGTCTCTGAAAGACCCGGACCTATTGCTGGCGTCTTCACCAAAAATACCCTTCCTGCAGCTCCTATCATTCTCAATAAAAAATTTTTAAAAAAAGGAGTCGGTCAAGCGCTCATCATCAATAGTGGAAATGCCAATGCTTTTACTGGAGCCAAGGGCCTTAGAGATGCGCAAGAGACCGCTCGTTTAATCGCCAAACACATAGCGATCCCAACGCAACATGTGTTTGTCAGTTCAACCGGGGTTATCGGCGTCCCACTTCCCATGCCCGCTTTGCGAAAAGGGATTCCCCTTCTGACATCACAACTCAGAAGAAGCGGACATCAAGATGCTGCCCGGGCAATCATGACTACAGATACCCGGCCTAAAGCCATTGCCCTGCAACAAACCATCGGCGGGAAATTAGTGACCATCGGCGGGATGGCCAAAGGATCTGGAATGATTCATCCGGATATGGCAACCATGTTGGCCTATTTGACCACCGATGCGGTCATTGACCAGAAAACTTTACAGAAATTAGTCAGTGCCGTTACGGATCAGACTTTTAATTGCATTTCAGTTGACGGAGAAACGAGCACGAATGATTCGGTTTTGTGCCTTGCCAATGGACTGGCAAAGAATTTGGCTATTCGTCCGACTGGTAGGGCGCATACTCAATTCCGAAAGCTCCTGCATGAAGCCTGTCATTATTTGGCGATGGAGATATGCCGGGATGGAGAAGGAGCGACCAAAACAATCGAAATTCGGATCACAGGGGCCACAAGTTCCAAGGCTGCAAAAAAATTCGCAACCACACTGGCCACATCTCCCTTAGTGAAAACAGCTATTTTCGGGGCGGACCCTAACTGGGGCCGAATCATTGCGGCACTGGGACGCGCAGGATATCCTCTCCGACCGAATCGTATCGTCATTACATTTAATCACATCACTATCGTCAAAAAGGGAAAAGGATTAGGACCCCTTACTGAAAAAAAAGTTCAAAAAATAATGGAACAGCCATTATTCACTATTGCCGTTTCTTTGGGAATGGGGACAGGAACCGCTACTCAATGGACTACAGATTTGACCTATGATTACATCAAAATTAACGCATCCTACCGATCCTAAATTCATGGCTGCTGAGATGGACACATTGAAGTCAAACATCCAGAGTACAGAGCAAATTCTTCAACAACAAACTCAAACAAGGGCAACAGACTTGTCAGGGCATTAGCCCCTGACTCGGCATAAGTCTTGTGCACATAAATCGCAGGCAGGTTATTTTTTTATAATATTGTGGCGCGAGATTAAATCATGAAGGGTGGGTCGGCTAACAGATAAAATCGTGGCGGCTTTTGTGATATTACCACCCGTTTTGGCAAGAGTTTGCTCGATCACACGTTTTTCTACTGTATCCCTGGCCTCCTTTAGCGTGGGACCAGCTTGAACGTCCTTAGGTTCATCAAGGTCTAAATCCGCTGGAGTAATTCGTGTATTATCCGTAAGCGTCACCGCGCGACGGACCCGATTTTCTAATTCCCGAACATTGCCAGGCCAATGGTATTGTTCAAGTGCCAAAAGGGCCTCACGGGAAAATCCTGCAATTTTCTTTTTGGCTTCCTCACTAAAGCGCTGTAAAAGGACTTTGGCCAACATCCCAATATCAGCGCCCCTGTCCCTCAACGGGGGAACCGGAATTGTCACAGTATTCAATCGATAATACAAATCCTCTCGAAAACGACCATCCTTCATAGCGATTTGTAAATCCATATTGGTCGCGGCAAGTACTCGTGTATCTACCGGGATTTGGACACGTCCACCCACACGCTCAATTGTTCGCTCTTGCAAAACACGCAGAAGTTTGACTTGTAACGCTGGAGAAATTTCTGCAATTTCATCTAAAAAGAGAGTTCCACCTTCAGCTGATTCAATTCTTCCAAGTCGTTGCATATGGGCCCCAGTAAATGCCCCCTTCTCATGGCCAAACAACTCACTTTCCAAAAGAGTTTCTGGAATAGCACCGCAATTGATTGCAATAAACGGCCCATTCTTTCTATGGCTTTGTTGATGGATGGCTTTCGCCACCAGCTCCTTTCCTGTCCCGCTTTCCCCCACGACCAACACTGAAATATCAGAACCCGCCACCCGTCGGATCGTGTCAAAGACCTTAGCCATAACCGGACTCGTCCCAATGATTTCTGGAAAACTACGCTTTTCTTCTCGTGCTAATAACTGTTGGTTTTCTTTCTCGAGTCCGGTTAAATATTCTGCCCGCTGGAGAACGGTATTCAATAATTCTAAATCTACCGGTTTTTCTAAAAAATCATAAGCGCCCAACTCCACAGCCTTTAAAGCATTTGCCCGATCTTGATTCCCTGTGATTACAGTTATCTTTACAAGGTTGTTCACCTCCATCAGTTGCTCCAGAGCCCTCAGTCCTTCCGTGGTCCCATCAGCATCCGGTGGCAAACCTAAATCCAAGGTTACTAAAACCATTTTTTCTCGCTGAAGGATTTCCACAGCTTGCTGACGATTCTCTGCCTCAAAAATGGTATAGTGAGCCTTCAACCCCCATTTCATTTGTTCCCGGATTTCTTGGCTGTCCTCCACCAAAAGAAGCGCCGGAAGTGCATTCAATGTATTCGTGTTGTTAATTTGTGACATATCGATCTCAAAGATAATGAATAAAATGGCAATCTAGCGTCACACGTCGTCTCGCCACACTTATATATCGGCAGTTTCAGCTAGAAATGTAAGAATAACTTTTGTTCCGCGTCCTTCTTGGCTTTCAATTCGAATCTGTCCATGATTATCTTCAATAATTTGTTTGCATTGGTATAGTCCAACCCCCAGGCCCGTTTGCTTGGAGCTTTTAAAGGGTTGAAACACATTCTCCAAACGATCCCTCGGAATCCCAGGTCCGTTATCGATAATTTCTACCTTCAGACCATGCCCCTCAGGGGACGTCACAATATCAATGGTCCCTTTTCCATCCATAGCCTGCCTGGCATTCAATATTATATTTAACAACACGAGCTTGATCGACTCCACCTCAAGTAATCGCTTGGGAATATTTTTCGCTGGATGAAAAGTTGGACGACAACCAGCTCCATTGAGCGATTCAAGGGTTTCTTGGATCAAGGTATTCATATCAACAGCTTGCGCTTTTTTTGGCTTGTCTTTCTCGAGACCCTTAGTTTGTCTGGCCAACTTGGCAATGAGATTTGTCATGCGTTCAGATGTTGTGCGAAGGGTCCGCATGGCCGATACGAGAAATTCCGGATCATGCCCATAGTGTTCCGCATTCTGCACAACCATCGAGAGGCTGGAAGCCAAGTTCTTTAAATCATGAAGATAAAAACCAGAAAATTTGTGCACCGCTTCCCACTTTGCTGCGACAGTTCGTTCTTCCGCTAACTCAAATTGGATAAGGAGCATTGTGACATGATGGGCAATGGCACGAAGAAGATCAAAATCGTCAGGATCATAACGTCGCCCTCCAAGATCTCGGCTCAACGTCGCAAACCCTAGAAGAATTCCGTCCGGAGTTACTAATGGAACACAAATATGAGCTTCTGTACCTTGAAGAAACGCATGACATTCTTCACGTTCATGTTGACTCACTTCAAGTAAAAATGGCTCTTTTTTTACCAGCATACGTTGAACCAAGACATGCGTGCCAGCCATCGGCGCTGGCGGATCTTCTGAATTCACCGTTCGAATTTGATGAAAGCGCCCATCAACCTCGAATCTTTTCCATATGGTGACCCTGGATGCACCAAAGGTCCGCCCCAACCATTCCAAGTAACGATCCCAAATGTGTTGTCTGTTAGTGCAAGTAGAAAATATCTCAGTGATCTCCAACCATTTTTGCCGATAATCATACTTAGTGCGAAAAAAATGACGAGACACAAATTGCTGAACTTCAGCACGAGCCTGACGCGACACACCAACGATCACAAGCGCAATACTTGTCACGAATATAAACAAAGCCCCAAGAGCTTCTCCGACTGCCCACCCAGTTTCCTTAATCACTTCCGCCACAATTCCTACTAATATTAAATATCCACCGACAAAAATAAAGGTGAGCGAGGTATACAGAGCCTGATGACTCATCTGAATTTTTTGACTTAAATCATGCAGACGCCAACGAGCTAAACCAAAAGCCATCAACGCCAGGGAAATACACGCTGCGGTCCCACTGACCCAAGCATGATTTTGGGTCCAAACCGGCAATAACAGTAATTGGCTCGCTTGCGCAATGGAAATACCTGCTAACCCCCCCAATCCGATCAACACAAATTTCATCTGGAACCGAAGCGGGTCGCGTATGCCACTAAGAATCTGTTCCAATTGAGATAATCCCACCACTAAACCCAGAAGAATAAATCCCCATATGACTATTCCGCCATTTTGAGAAAAAACAATTTTTTCATTAGACGCTTTCTGAAGGAAAAAATCTGGCCAGACCAATAGACCAAAGCTCAAAACCAAAGATCCTGTTCCAATAAGAAAAAATTTAAATTTATTTTTTGGTGATGGAGTAAGAGAGAGATGCTGTAGAACTGTTGCCGTCACATAGGCAAGTGCTGCTGGAAAAACTAATTCTCCAAGGAGAACACCCTGTTTCCCCATCAAAAGAAACTGGGGAAATACCCCAAGCATTCCATTAAGACCCTGGATCCAGGCAATTACTGCCATCACCAGAGCTAATGCAAAAAAAACGGGGTTCCTGGTTCTCCGATGATACAGAAGAACTCCAAGAAAGATGGCCCCCCCCGCACTGAGAAAATTGGGTAACCCCCACATCTTTATGCTAACTTTAAATAAATTTATCTATGGAGTTTACACCACAGAATGATCAGGCATATATTCCAGGAGTGTCGGCCAGAGATCATGCAAAAATTTTACTCCCTGCTTGAAGGCGTCTTGTACTTGACTACCATCGCTGACGGGGACCGATATCCGTACTAGCGAACCATCAGATCGATTTTTGGTCATCGCATCCCACACCAAGTACCCTTTCGCCCAATACTCACTGGCAATAACCCTGCCTCGATCATGATACCAGTATAAGATTACCTGCTTTTCCAAGCCTTTTTGGATCAAGACCTTATTTACCGTAATACTTGTTTGGTCTGACATCATCAGAGTCAGTAAGTCCGATTCCATGAACTGCCAGCCAGCTCCTGGGAGACAATTTTTGGGAGAGTGATAGGTGGCTCCAGTCCGTTGGCTTTGATAATAGCCAACATAGAGCCAGACCGGAAGTTGTGGGGAAAAATTCTTTATTTGTCTTTGTTGATCTTCATCTACTGAGAATTCAATTTCTTCTCCCCCTTGCGCAAGAACGGGCACATAGACCCGCATCATATAATCACTCAGCCGGAGAACAGCCAGGACTTTTTCATCGATGCCCAACTCCCTCCCTTTCCATTTTCCAGCCAGCTCCAACGGAAATTGCGAAAAGGCCTTATTGCTTATGAACTGTTCGTTTTTGGAGATGGACTGAATAAGAACCACGGTCCCAAGTAAAGGGACCAGAGCCATAAGAAAAGGCCATTTCTTCATCATAAACCTCTTCCGAACAATTGCAAGGTGTACTACAACCCACGAACTACAGGTAATGAGGACTGGCGACCAATTCTCCCCAAAATTGTTCCACACAGAAACAGTAGTACAAATGCCACCACGAAGATAAGCCAGCCTTCAAAGGTATGATAAAACCCTTCAGCCGCTTCTGCACCATAATAATGGGCCAAAATTCCCGTTCCACTGACACGGCCAGCATTTGCCACAATAGCAATAGGCACAGAAAGGAACACCAACATCCAGCGTTTCCACATCACATTTTGGGAAAAATAGCCATATACCGTCCCTAAGGCCAATAAGGCCAAGAGGGAACGCAAGCCACTACAAGCCTCTGCCACTTCCAACGTGGTGGAAGGCAGCATGATGAGATTGCCTTCGCGAAGTACGGGAATACCTAACGAAAATAGACAGAAAGAAGCCGTTTGTGCTGCAAAGAGTTGCAAGGGAAAGGCAATAGAATTTACCACAATGGCAGGCAAGGGTATCATGAATACGAGAAACCCAATAGGAAGGCTTAACATCCATAAATACTTCCATCCTAATATCAACAGAACCAGTCCAGATAACACCACAATTAAGGAGGCTCGTTGGATATAGAGTTCTGCTCCAATCACCCCAACTACCAAGGCAAACAATCCCAGAGATAAAACTCCTAAGCCCCAAAAACTGGGGGAGGGCATCCCCTCCTTCAGGATTTCCCAGCGCTCCCAAATAAAATACAGTGATAATAAGGGCACGAGAAATCCATGGGAATAATCGGGATTGTTATTCCAATCGGTACCCAATCCCCATAAGACTTCATGATATAAGACAATGATCATCCCCCCTATCAGAAGGCACATTCCGACCAACCAGGGTTCATTGACAGCCCTGCTTCCCTGAAATGAACGATTCATTGAGATACATTTCCACGGGCAGAGCCCGTAGCACTTTCCGTTACCACCTTGTGGAACCCTTTGGGTAGAAGAACATTCAACCACGGCTAAAAGCCGTGGTCCTCTGCCACGATTGATAAATGCCCACAAATCGGGAAAAATCTGGAGAATTATCTATAATACAAAAATACAAACAAAAATTAACGTTTAGGACAATTTATCAAAACCTATCGTAATTTCGGAAAATTTCAATCAAAACTAAAGAAAACTACTCATTTGCTATGGGATGAAATAGAAGAAACTGGATGCGTCTTCTTGCAGTCCAAGCTGAGTAAACCTTGGAGGAAAAACAGGCTAGTAGACTTTACAATAGGTGAGCCAAAGACTGGAGGAGGTTCCGAGAGCAAATCCTGCTACTCAGATCCAGGGAAACGAGGAGGAATATCAATAGGCCTATCAGAGGGATGAAGACGGTATTTTTTCAGTAATTTGTAAAAATCTGCCCGATACCGTCCCGCGATTTGAGAGGCTCGAGAGATGTTTCCTTGGGTTGCACGCAATACATCCTTCAGATATTCGCGCTCAAAAGCCTCTTTAGCTTCGGTTAACGGCTGTAAGCGTCCGGGTTGAGAATTTTCTTGAGGAGCAAGCGGAATAAACTCTGCCGTGATCGTTTCTTGAGGTGTCATGACGACGGAACGTTCAATCATATTTTCTAGTTCCCGAACATTCCCAGGCCAAGCATACGTCAACAAACTTTGCATCGCTTCAGGGGAAAACCCCTTCACTGTCTTGTGATGATGTTCCGCATGACGTTTAAGAAAAAACTGCGCCAAAAAGGGAATATCCTCCCGTCGCTCTCGAAGAGGGGGGAGATGAAGGGGAACCACATGAATACGATAATACAAGTCTTCACGAAACCGACCTTCTCGCACGGCTTGTTCCAGATCAATATTGGTTGCAGCAAGAATCCTGACATCAATTTTGACTGGAACCTGACTCCCAACCGGAAGGATTTCTCGATTTTGAATGGCACGCAACAGTTTTCCTTGTAAAGACAAGGGCATCTCACCAATCTCATCAAGAAACAGTGTGCCTTTATCAGCACTCTGTAACAGCCCACGTTTATTTTGATGTGCGCCAGTAAAAGAACCTTTCATATGACCAAATAATTCGCTTTCAAAAAGCGTTTCCGGAATAGCTGCACAATTCACGGCCATAAAAGGTTTTGACGCTCTGGGACTATTACAATGCACCACACGGGCAATCACTTCCTTACCTGTCCCGGTTTCTCCAGAAATACAAATGGTGGTGTCGGTTTTTGCCACACGAGCTACCTGCTGTAGGATGGCATGCATCTGAGGACTGCGGGCCACAACATTGTCTAATCCATACAATTCATTCACTAACAATTGGAGACGATGAATTTCTTCACTCATCCGTTTGGTCGTCAACGCTTTATCGATACTCTCTTGTAATTCTTTATCATCAAAAGGCTTGGTTAAATATCCATAGGCGCCTTTTTTCATGGCTTGAACGGCATTGGGGATACAACCATGGGCGGTCAAGATCAGCACCGGCAGGTTGGTCTGATGTTGATGCAATTCCTCCATCAAATCCAAACCATCTGCGTCTGGTAAACGAAGGTCGAGGATTGCGAAGTCAAAGGGGTCTTCTTGAGCACAGTTTAGGGCGTCAGCCCCCGTACCACAGGCAGTCACCACAAACCCCATGGAATGTAGTCGCATTTTCAGTAGGGTTAATAGACTTGGGTCATCGTCAACAACCAAAATACGTTCATCAGGCATAGTGGCTCCTGTTTCCATCAAGAAAAATCATGAAATTTTACCATATTTAAATTACCAAATCCTCATCCACTCTCAGGGAAATTTCACCATCTTTATATCTTCACCAAATCGATTCCTCTTCTAACATCACCGAGAATGAGCAAGCGAAAAGCCAACCATCAAGCAGACAGAAGAATGTCTTTATGCTTATCATAATAGGGATCAAAACATCCCCTGGTTTATTTTTTTCTAAATTTCATGACATATGGCTAGTTTTACTTTTTACTTTTCACTCCCGGCGGAATGATCTGGTTTTTTTCAGGCTCGACCTCTTTGATTTCCACCGGGGGTTCCAGCGTTGGACTTGGCGTCATCTTTTCAGATGGGCGTGTCGGTGGAACCTTTTCTCGAATTTCCTGATCAATCCGCCGTAAGGCATCTAATTGATGGTTTAATTCTTCTACTTTTTTCTCACTCACCTTCAGTGCTTGTTGAAGGTCTTGACGCAAAGCTTGGTCCTTTTTGGCCATCTCCAGCTGCTTCGTGAGATTGGCTATGGTTTGCTTCTGAACATTTACTAATTCAGTTTGAGCTGCCAACTCCTTCTTTAGTTCAGCGGCCACTAAAGCCACTTCTAATTTTTCATTCAGCTCATGGATTGTCAATTCCTTCTCCACAACTTCACGAGTGATTCGCTTAATTAATTCATGGGAAGTCAGACCAGCATTATTGGGAGTGTTTAAAACATCCAAAAACCATAACCAAAAGCGACTTTCCTTAGCCAAGAGGCTATTGGGTTCTGAAACCACAACTTTGCGAAAATGCAATGCCGCTAACTCACGGTTTTCATACAGAGCGGCCAAGCCTCGCAGAAAATGCGCACGCTGACAAACACTTTCATCCTTACACACTCCCAATTGTTTTTCTTGATCTTCTGAAATCGCTTGAAAATACGAAACATCATCCATTTCCGGCCTTAACACACTCGCAAGATTGCTCGTAGACACCGTGTGAAATTCGACCGGCCGTTCCACATCCCAATTTGGTCCCGTGCAAGCACTCACGATAAAAACACCAAAACAGACTACCAGGGTTTTCCGGAGTTGTTGGAATTGCGGATTAATCATGTACGGTTAGATTCATCGAGAATTTGGGGAAGGTATTGGGGGAGATAGAATAAAATGCAAGGCCGTCCCTTTTCCCATGGTACTTTCTGCCCAAATCGTCCCACCATGATCTTCGATGACGCGCTTAGCCAACGCCAGTCCGATGCCACTCCCCACATACGCACGACCTACTTGGGATTTTCCCTGATAAAATCGTTCAAAAATATGCGGCAAATCTTCCTGTGGAATACCCGGGCCCGTATCCTCCACCGAAAAATGAATTCCTTGATTGGTCGAGTTGGGCCGAGAACGAATAGAAATACTAGCCCCTTTTGGACTAAATTTAATTGCGTTGGACAAGAGATTTTCAAACACCTGCTCCATTCTCTGACTATCTACTCGTTGTATTTTTATTTTGTCTTGGTATAAATCGAGGTCCATATGAATATTTTTTCGATCAGCAAGAAATTTGACTTTTTCGGTGGAACGAATCGCCAATCGATTTAAGTCCGTAGGTTGTAAATTATAGGCCACCATATCGGCTTCCATTCGCGAGAGATCGAGCAGATTGCCGATTAACTGATTCAACCGTTGACTACTGTCAGAGATGATAGAAAGCGTTTCCCGTTGATCAGTAGTCAATTCTCCGGGAATTCCATCTAACAACAATTGCGATCCTTCTCGGATAGAGGTTAAGGGGGTCCGCAATTCGTGTGAAATATTGGCCAAAAACTCGGACTTCATTTCATCCAGTTTTTGAAGTTTCACACCCATCCAATTAACCTGGTCAACCAGGTCCCGCAACTCCTGAGGCACCGATAGGGCGATGGTGCCTCCAAATTGGCCTTGGCCAATTCGACGGATTTGGGCATTAACTCGTCGAAGAGGCCGGAGAATACTATAACTGGCAATACCAGCCAAGCCAAGGCCCAAGACCAAAGCCATCAACAGCAATTGTTGGGTAATGGCTTGGGCTTGAACCGAGCGAAGATGAGAATCTCGTAAGATCGCTCCCACACTGGCTTCTTGAGAAGTAATATAGGCATTGATAGCTTGGGTCATTGACTCAATGAGTGTATCTCGCTGGTGTTCATAATTGGCAACCGCCATTGGCGTCCTCTCCGCTTGTTCGACCCCTACGCTTAAAAATAGGGTATGAAATTCTTCATGAAGTCTCCTCACTTTTTGGAGTGCTTCTTGGATGGTTCTTACCTGTTCCTGATCCTCCAAAGCTTTGAGCGTCTTTCGAAAATTTTCCGCTTCTTGCAAAAAATCTTTTAGCAATATGGTGTCCCGTAACACCAAATATTGTTTATCACTTTTGAGTTGTGCATAGAGACTGCTAATCAACTGTTTGGCCGTTTCCACAGCAGGGAAGTGATGCGTAGCAAGCTCGGCATTCAGATCAGTCAACGCACGAAATTGATTGAGGATATATAAGTTGACTCCTATGACGAGGGCAAGGATCGTCACATACCCAAGAGCCAATCGCCAAAATATGGAAAGTCGTGAAAGCATATTTACGTATAAGCCATGATTTTTTTTCCATCCACTTTTAGGCCTGCCCCTACAACCCTACTAATGAAAAACTTGTAACCGGGGTTACGATAGAAACAGGCACTAAAATAAAAGAAATTTTTTGTGTTGTTTTATTTACCCAATTGTAATCAATCTTTATTCATTATTCTTAGAGTTTTCCCATGCCAAGGTTCTCATCTAAAAATAATAGTGGCTCACAATTTGCATAATCCACAATCTCGATAGGTCATAAATATTTCATAATTGTATTTGGGTAGGCAAGTTTTAGCCCATCCTTACTATCTTCATTCCAACTTCCTCTACAATTTTTTTTACTTTATTACTTTCCCCCCGGTGCTTTGAAATTGCGGTGATCTTTTTGAATGAGGATTCAATCCTCAACTTTGAAATCCCAAGGTGGATTAACTTCGTTTGTTAATCATCAGAGAAAACCAACAGACTCGGAACGTTGACATTCCCTCCCAAGGTCTTTGCTCCTTTGTCATTGGAAATAAAAAAACTTAAGCATTTTTTCGGAAGGATCATGCACAAAAAAACAAGGAGTTCCCGTTGCTCTTCTCGTACCCCAAAAAAATTTTTTACCTATTTAATACCCATCCTTTTTATCCTGGAATTGTTGATGATGGATGCAAGTCTTCATGCCGCAAGCGTCACAGTTTCCTGGAATGCGAACAGTGAATCCGATCTAGCCGGGTACAAAATTTACAAACGACTGCTTCCATCAATTAATTATGGCTCTGCAATTTTTTCCGGACTGCCCTCCAATCCCTCTTCTCCCAGAATAACAATATCAAATCTCCTTGAAGGTGAAACATATGGCTTCATTGCCACCGCATTCGATTTCTCAGGAAACGAAAGTTCCCCTTCTCTGGAAAAACAAATCAGTACTCCCATTAGTGGCGGCAGCAATGGCACCAATTTCCCCCCGCCCATCAGTTCTCCGGCTCCCGGGTCCACCCTGACCAGCACTTCGGTCACCTTTACCGGCGGCCATACCACCCAAGACCTCGAGCACTGGCTCTATGTCGGCACGAGTGTGGGTGCCAAAAACCTCTATAACAGTGGCTCGCTCGGCACGGGGCACTCGGCCACCGTGCCCAACCTCCCCACGAGTGGCACCGTACATGTCCGCTGGTATAGCCGAAACAGTAGCGGGTGGCAGTCCACGGATCAGACCTATACGATGGCCGTCAGCAGCGGAGGCGGCGGCAGTGGCACCACCTTTCCCCCGCCCATCAGTTCTCCGGCCCCCGGGTCTACCCTGACCAGCACTTCGGTCACCTTTACCGGCGGCCATACCACCCAAGACCTCGAGCACTGGCTCTATGTCGGCACGAGTGTGGGTGCCAAAAACCTCTATAACAGTGGCTCGCTCGGCACGGGGCACTCGGCCACCGTGCCCAACCTCCCCGCGACCGGGACCATCTATGTTCGCTGTTATAGCCGAAACAGTAGCGGGTGGCAGTCCACGGATCAGACCTATACGATGGCCGTCAACAGCGGGGGCGGTTCGGGCGGAGGGACAACGACCTTCCCCCCGCCCATCAGTTCTCCGGTTCCCGGGTCTACCCTGACCAGCACTTCGGTCACCTTTACCGGCGGCCACAGTAGCCAAGACCTGGAACACTGGCTCTACGTCGGCACCAGTCAAGGGGCCAAGGACCTCTATAACAGTGGCTCGCTCGGCACGGGGCACTCGGCCACCGTCGCCAACCTTCCCACGAGCGGGACCGTCTATGTTCGCTGGTATAGCCGAAACAGTAGCGGGTGGCAGTCGACGGATCAGACCTATACGATGGCCGTCAGCAGCGGAGGCGGCGGCAGTGGCACCACCTTTCCCCCGCCCATCAGTTCTCCGGCCCCCGGGTCTACCCTGACCAGCACTTCGGTCACCTTTACCGGCGGCCACAATAGCCAAGACCTGGAACACTGGCTCTACGTCGGCACCAGCCTGGGGGCCAAGGACCTCTATAACAGTGGCTCACTCGGCACGGGGCACTCGGCGACCGTGACCAACCTCCCCACGAGTGGCACCGTACATGTCCGCTGGTATAGCCGAAACAGTAGCGGATGGCAGTCGACGGATCAGACCTATACGATGGCCGTCAACAGCAGTGGCACCACCTTCCCCCCGCCCATCAGTTCCCCGGCCCCCGGGTCCACCCTGACCAGTACCTCCGTCACCTTTACCGGCGGCCATACCACTCAGGACCTCGAGCACTGGCTTTACGTGGGTACGAGTCAAGGGGCCAAAAACCTCTACAACAGTGGCTCGCTCGGCACGGGGCACTCGGCGACCGTGACCAACCTCCCCACGAGTGGCACCGTACATGTCCGCTGGTATAGCCGAAACAGTAGCGGATGGGCCTTTCAAGATTTTACTTATATAAGATGATCATCCTGGCATATTTCTGAATATAAAATTCAAGAAAACGAAATATTGAAGTTCATTCAGGAAAATTTCCGCTATTTTTTCACCAATACCATTTTTTACATTCACGACATTAAGCATAATACTTATCCATTTCTTTTATCACTAATAATCGAATCATTGGCCAGACCAAAAGACGGAATTTATTTATCTGCTTTATGTACCACTCAAATTCTTAACACAAAGTGAAACTCCCCCAACAACTAGGGGGCATCTTTCATTGGATATTTCACAAGGCTTCAAGGTCAATTGAATCCCACTATAGATACATTATACTGCTCCCCTTGCAAGTGAGACCACCTTTAAGACATAAACCACTTCTTAAAGGAGGGCATCGATGGGACAGCAAGAATCGATCGAACGGTGGACGGCAAAACGACGAGCCGCATTGGTTTTACGCATTCTGAAAGGGGGAACGTCGGTAGCCGAAGCGGCCCGACAGCATGGGTTGACCGTAACCAAGGTCGAGGGATGGCAGGAGCAGAGAGGTGGACCCCATTCATTGGACAGCCTCATGTAGATGCTCAGTGAAATCTTCTGCGGTATATTTCTTTTTAACGAAAGGAGCAGAAGATGGCGCGACGATCACGACGGAATCATTCCCCAGCGTTTAAGGCGAAGGTAGCCTTGGCCGCTGTCAAGGGCGAACACACGTTAGCCAAATTAGCCGAGCGGTTTGACGTCCATCCGAATCAGATCCAGGACTGGAAGAAACAGCTGATCATCAAGGCGGAAAATGTCTTTGGCGCACACAACGCTGCCGCTGCCGACCATGAACAGAGCCAGCAGAAGCTGCATGCCAAGATTGGGCAGCTAACGATGGAGAAGGATTTTTTAGCCACCGCGCTCGGAGCCGGCCGATGACTGAGCGCAAAGCCATGATCCAGGCCAAGCAAGGTCTCTCAGTGACTCGCCAGTGTCATCTGCTGGCCGTGCCGCGTTCAAGTGCCTATGCCCGACGCCAAGCTGTCTCAACGACCGCCCTTGATTTGATGCGGCAGATTGACGAGCTCTACCTGAAATGGCCCTTCTATGGCAGCCGTCGCCTATGCGTTGAACTTCAACAACGGGTCCATAGCGTGAATCGTAAACGCGTTCAACGGTTGATGCGAACGATGGGGATCCGAGCGATGTACCCGAAGCCGCGAACGAGTCACCCAGGAATGGGGCACAAAATTTATCCCTACTTACTGAGAGGCCTGAGAATTAAACGTCCTAACCAGGTGTGGGCGAGTGATATCTGTTATATCCCGATGGCCAAGGGCTTTATGTATCTCACCGCCATCATCGACTGGTACTCACGTCGGGTGTTGGCGTGGCGACTTTCGAATACGCTGGAAACGGAGGCCTGTGTGGAAGCATTGGAAGAGGCCCTGTTGCGCTATGGGCCCCCAGAAATCTTCAATACGGATCAGGGGGCCCAATATACGAGTGAAGCGTTTACCGCGACACTCAAAGGTCATGGGGTGCAAATCAGTATGGATGGTAAAGGGCGTTGGGTCGACAACGTCTTCGTCGAACGACTCTGGCGCAGTGTGAAGTACGAGGATGTGTATCTGCGCGCCTATGAGACGCCCGCCGCACTGCGGGCCGGGCTGACTGACTATTTTGCGTTCTATAACACCGAACGTCGTCTCCAGTCCTCGAATCGACAGACACCGGATGCGGTCTATGGAGCAAGTCCAATGGCCAAAAAGGCGGCGTAAGGACCTGCAGTAGTTTCACTTAGCATCCTGTCCAAGAATTGGGGTCCACTACTCAGTTTCTCCGGGGCGCGGAAAACGGCCTGCGGCGGCGGCCTAAAGATGAGGATGCCCTGAAAGAGGAACAGATTAAAAAATTGAAACAGAAAATTGGGGATCTGGTGGTGGAGAATGATGTGTTACGGGAGGCGTTGAAGCCCTACCCTTTGAGCCGGGAGATGTCCCACGCGTGAGAGCGACCTTACCGGATATCTCCGAAAGGCAGACCTGTCGCGTCTTACAGGTCGCTCGATCGAGGTTGCATCGGACAGCTGGGACGAAGGCCTCCTCATCCAAACTGGGGGAGGCATTAGTCATGAAACTGCAGACACTCATTCAGGACCACCCGATCTATGGGTATCGAAGGCTGTGGGCGCTGTTGCGCTATCGTAAAGGGATAATGTTCAATCGGAAAGCGGTATATCGGGCCTTACGGATCAAGCACTGGCTGGTCCATCAACGCGTGCACACCCCTCGCCCTCGGGCTCAGCGACTGCGACGTCGTACCCCTCAAAGTAATCAGCAGTGGGCGATGGATGTGACCCATATTCCGTGTGGCGAGGATGGCTGGGGCCATCTGGCTGCGGTGCTTGATTGTCATGATCGAGAGATTATCGGGTATGAGTTTGCCCTACGGGGAAGCGCAAAAGAAGCGGAACGAGCTATTGAGGCGACCTGCCTCGCGCGCTTTGGCACCTTGCGTCCTGGGGGCACGCCCCCGGTGCTTCGCAGTGATAATGGCTTGGTCTTTCAGAGTCGACGATTCCGCCAAGCGTGTCGACACTATCGGCTGCAACAAGAATTTATCACGCCCTATACGCCGGAGCAGAATGGGCTCATTGAACGCTTTTTTCAGAGTCTCAAAGAAGAGTGTGTGTGGCAACACCACTTTGCCGACTTTGAGGAGGCTCGGCATACAATCCAACGATGGATGCGCTGGTACAACGAGGAACGCCCGCATCAAGCGTTAAAGTACCGGAGCCCCCAACAATTTCGGCAAGAACAACACGCACAGGTGGCTTGATTTCAGGGGAGCATTACAAAACCAACCAATCTCCCAGGTCACATCTTTTTAAACAAAAAAAGAAATAGTCCTCTTTCCGATAATGCTATTCACCAAAAAACATTCATTATAGATTTCCTATAAAAAGACTAATCCGCTTCTAACTTAGCATCTAAAGTTTTTCACAAGATCCCCGAAACATGATTCGTAAAGGGAATAATTTAATTTCAGGCTGGCTTAACTATTGAAATGACCATTGAAGAGTTCAATAAATTGAATCAAAAATAATATGGCTTGATAGATGATTTAATGATAAAGGAGAAAAAGATGATAAGATTACAACTAAAAAAACTTCTACTCTGTAATCTTGCTTTTATAGTCATCTTATCAGGGTTTGGAATGCCAAGGGCTTTTGGCTCAGCATTTCAAAATACACAAGTTGGCACAGCAGATGGCCCAAGTGGACCGACGAACATTCAGACACTAGCTGACTTTGAAAACCATCCGTTGTACACACTTTCTAATCCATCCCCTCAAGGGCGTTTTTTTAGGCAAGCCTTTCCTTCAGTTGAAATGACCGTTGATAATTGCGGTCCCCTTTCCTCAACAAAATGCTTAAAACTAAGACAAATTCCAGGAGCAACTGGAGATCTCCGGCCATATGTATGGTGGGAGGGACCAAGAATGGGAGAACAAGCATATATGCAAGAAACCCGGCATGCCAATTCTTATTCATTTTGGATTAAGGGATTTACCTTCCCCATTGACTATGATAGAAGGGGAAATACCCAGCCTGCTGGATACATAAAACGTCGAACTCCTACCACTTTAAATTTAAATAATCCAGAAACTAATAATATGCATGATTATCCAACTATGATTGTAGACTGGGGACAACCACCAGTATGGCGAAAAGTCGTCATGCGGAGCATTGCCACTTCGCAACGAGGAGAGGATGAAGTTCATGGTTATGACATGTTTTTAGAGTATGCTCAAATGTGGCCCAACCACACTCGTTTCTATCATAACTTAGTCGTTGACCCTAATGCTCAACCGGGAACAGGTTATTTAGACAACATGGAATTTCACTATGAAAATCCTTTTATGGCCGCCTTTCCACCTGTCAGCATTAAATACGGGAAAATTGGAGAGACCGTTACTCACCAACTAATCGTATGGAATACACACCCTACAAAAACTAGAAATTTTATCATCCAACCGTCAGGACGAAAACGAACTGACGCAAAGTGGCGGAGCAATCATCCGACACCTAAGGACGCAAATGGTTGGCCGGTAACACAAACTGGCCCACTTGCACCAGGAAAGGGATTTACCTTTTTTGTTGACCAGGACATAGCCACTCAAGATTTTAATGGAAACCCGATTATTGACGGACAAAAAAGCATTTCTCTCCTCAGCATTTATCAAGATCCAAGTGAAATTCCTAATCCCCAACCATATGTTAGAAGTAATCCTCTTAGAAATTTCGCTGATTTAAGGATGGACTTGCCCGGAGTTGGTATTACCCTAAAAACTGTCGCCAGAACTTCTTCAATTAGCGTTGGTTCCCCACCAGCAATTTCTGATTTAACCGTTTCTAGTACTGGCGGAAGTTGGGCAGAGGTCAAATGGACCTCTCCCGCCCAATCTACATCGCAAAGTGAACTCTCCGATGACCCAGCCGTAATGGCATACCAAATTCGTTATAGTTTAAATCCTATTGCTGATGAAGCCTCCTGGAGCGCGGCAACGCCCATTGAGTCTATTTCCCCAGTATTTGGCACGGGTATTCCACAACAGTTTTCTATTAATGGACTCAAAACAGCAACCAATTATTTTGCCGCCGTGCGTGCCTATAATTTAAATGGCACAGGAGGTCCAATTGTCAGCACGCAGTTTACAACACAAATAAAAGATTTCGACTCAGGCCACGGTTCTTATACCAATGGTGATATTATTCCACCCAGTCCACCCCAAAACCTCACAATTCAACCATAAATAATGAAAGAGGGAATTGGGGTTGCTTCTTGGTTTGGTCCGGCCGATCTCAGGGGCCACGTTTCCAGCAGAATTTCCTACTGAACGTAGAAAAATACACGATAACTGCCATGAGAATTTTGATTTAGCTCTGCAAGGAGTTTAAAAGTGATTAAATTTTATAAAGTGGTGCGAAGGTTAACCGTGCATTAATGCTCTAGTTTGTTTCTCTTTCCTTAGTCCGTGATATCATACCGCGATGCAAAAGAATTCAAGGACGAGACCTTGGCTTGCCCTATCCGATTTATCTCAAATTCCAAGTCTAACCATTCACTAATGACATCATTCAAGACTTCATGTCCAGGGAGAAAAAAATGGTCCCGGTAGACTTCCCCGCCTTCTTCCTGCTTCTTCAATAAGGCTTTTGATGGATCAATCAAGGGAATGTTTAGGCGTTTACAAGAACTGACCAGCCATCCTTTGAACGTATTTTTTGCTTGCGCCTTTTCGGTAAGATAGTCTGGTCCTCTCGGGACATAAAGGACCGCAAAATGTTTCCCGGTTTTTTTAATCTCACTTGACCATTTCTTTATAATGCTAAATGCAAGCTCTTGTGCCTCCGTTTTTATTTTCTCAGGCCAACTAGAAGGCAGGTCATTTTGGTTAGGAATATCCCCTTTAGATTGGGTTTTCATCCCCATATCTTTTTCATTGGCCTTAAGTTTTATACCTCCCCTTTTCAACAAGGATATTCTGTCGGTCACCACTTGAAGTAAGAGTGATTGTGATTTGAGGTATCCTTTAAGATTATAAGGAAACTCATTACTTAGCTTTAGCTCATCACTAAAATGTTTTTCTATCATAAATCCTGGCTCCGAAACAGTCTTAATCGCATAGGGTCGATTCGGTAATTTTTTTATCCGCCAAATGTTATCTCCGATATCGTTTTCAACAAATACATACACGACCAAGTCAAAGTCATATATATTAAGGTATCTCATCGAATTAATGTAGGATTGGATGGTTCCAAAACCGGACATTCCGAAGCCAAAATATTCCATGGGAGTTCCTGATACCTTTTGAGGTAAATTTCTGAAAAAATGCAATGCGGATGGAGTTCCCAGTCCTTCAATGTAGGAATCTCCGAAAAAGGCCACTCTAAACTGTGAATTTTCTTTATCTTTGTTATGGTCCACATCCACCCATCCCTCTTGATTGGTTGAATTTTTGACTAGTCCGTTGGCTTTGTTATAAATAATTTCTGAATAAGGTTTAAACCGATAACCTATGTCAGGGTCAAATTGGTATCCTGGCGCAAATGTCCCTGTTGGTGGGAAAATGTGAAAAACAACTTCTGTTATTCCGATTACCATGAGCATGGAAATACAAAAGGCCGATATAGGAAGGAAAAAGTATTGTTTCATTTTAGTCTTCATAATATTACCTCGCCCCTCCTTAGATTTTTCTGCAAAATAATTACCTGCTCCCATTCTTTGACCAGTTGGAATGTTAGGTTTTCCGAGTATCGACCCTTTCCCTAAACTAGGCAGCTGACAATTGGAATTTGGCTCTTTCAGCCAGCCTGATTGTCACAATCTGCTTCTTAAATTCTCAAGGTGTCAATTGCCCCAAGGAACCGTGCGGCCGTTTTTCATTGTAATCGATCCGCCTCGCCTCAAATTTTTGCCTCGCATTGGAAAGAGAGTCTTTGAGGGAATATAGGCTAAACAAAATTGCAGCCTCGGCACTTGGGATATCGGACGATGAGATCTCGTATTCTACTTCTATAGAAATAAGTAGAGTAGGAATTCGGTTTTCGATTTCCTTCGCAGAGCATATCTACGTTGGTAGGTATACAAGTTCTGCTTGACCAGCTAGCGCGAATTTCGTTATGGGATATTGTGACAGACCTGACGCAAGTTCTTGCTCACCCGTGGAGAACCTTCTTGGGACAGCAGTTAAGATGTAGACAAATTCAGTTCTCAGTGTCTCCAACATTCATCAAAGGCTGGGAAAAAGGAGCCCTGCGCACGGCGTTGTACATCCGAAACTGACGGATACATTACCTGAAGTTGACGAAACAGGATTATCGTCTTTTCCGAAGAATGACCAATACAATAAACGACTAAAGTCAAAAAAATCATTAGGGCCTGTCGCTCAACAATATAAGATCTAGGCAGTTTATTAATTTCGTCTCCAAGGCCCTAATACAAAAGCGGGTCTAACCTCTTGAATCCTATATTTTTCCCAATTAATCGTACGAGCAAATGAATACGTATACCGATCAAGTGGACATTTATGGAAACCCGTAGCCCCCAGGTTTCTTTCTTGTCAGGAGAAGAGCTTTGACCCGCTCTTGTAGGATAGCAGAAGATCTCTTCAAGTCTTCTATGCCAAAAATTTCATCATTTTTACATGGCAATACAAGCCCCAAAATGGGATCTCCAACCATTTTTCCCACTTCAACGCCTTCTTCAATGACTGCATTCTGCGGTTGTAAGTCATTCGAATATAATGCCCACTTGGGATCCTGAATTCCTCGAACAGGCAATAAAGCAATTAACAGTCGGAATCGAATAGCACAACTCCCGCTCGACCACTTGTCGAGGAGGGGGGACGCAGGAAACGCACAAGGGAAAAAGAAAATATTGGTCGTCTTTGTTAATAGCAGGCAACTCCTTAAAAAAGTAGCGTCGCCTTAACCTGTTCATTTGGGAGCAATTCTGAACTAACAACAGAAACTTTAAGAGCTGTAAGATACTCCTGATCATCAACGTAAATGGCCGGAACTCATACTTGAAAAATTACAGCACTGACAAGAAAAAAAGCACCCACGTTGATGAAATAGAATGATAGTCATCGTCGGCAAAAAAGAGGTCAAACCTGTCTACGAGGCCAATGTTCAAAAGATCACTGGTCAATTCTACAAAATTCTTCCAAGTTGCTATACTCAATCAAGGTTCACGCATTTTTTAATTTCTCATTTAGTTATCATAGGGTATTTTCTAAAAATTAGACGGGGTTCGAAGAATAATGGGGAAATCCCCATTGCACGTTGTGGGCATTCAACGGATCGCATATCTTCTGTTTTAATAAAGTAGCACCTAATTTGTGGTTAAGAATTAAAGCTAGGCAATACAAGAACCATTATTCTTTTTAGGAAAAATTGGGTTTTTGGTTCCTCAAGTGTATTTCTCTGCCCTAGGATCTATTACAGAAAAGAAGACCCAACATAACAATATTCTACGATAGGAATTTAACTCCTATTAAGGATTACATTACTACCCATTAGGGCAATTGGACTCTAAATGTCTCTCTCCATACTTGAAATGCCAACAGGGCAAAAATTGGCTCTGTGAAATCTTCTTTCCCCAATTCATGGCCACGCACTATCTCTTCGATCAATTGTAGATTAAAAAGACCATCCCCTTTTAAACGACTTTTACTTAAACATTCTTGAACCATTGGACGAAGGTCTTTCTTTAACCAAGACCCCATAGGTGTACCAAAACCACGTTTGCTCCTTGTTAGCACAGAATCTGGGACAATTCCCTTCAAGGAAACCTTCAAAAGCTTCTTGAGATTTGCCCCTCTCAGTCGGTATTCACTCGGGGTTTGGGAAATAAAATCAACCACTCTATTATCTAAAAACGGAACACGAATTTCGAGCGAGGTCGCCATTCCCATACGGTCTGTCAATAACAGAAGACTTTCGGGCAAAAGAGTCTTGGAATCCATATAAACCAGCCGATCTAAGGGTGCTGAGGTATTTGGTTCTGCATAGAAACCTAGCAAGGATTGAATCGAATCATCGTTGCCGGAAGGGTTATTAAATAAATTTTGAACCTGTAACGCTGACATTACCGAAATCATAGAAATATATTGCTCTGCAAGAGGTAAGTGAATCGTTTGGCCAAGAGCTTTCATATATCGACTGATATTTCCCCACACCGTTGCCCGATCTGCCCTTAACCTTTGGCTAATGATCTTCCCTAACCCTTCTTTCCATTTTCGGGGAATCCAAGACAATTTCTTATGGATTTCAGATATCCAATACCGTCTATAGCCTCCAAATAATTCATCACCTCCCACCCCAGATAGCACAACTTTTACATCCTTGTGAGCTAATTCTGATATTAGATAGGTCACCAAAAAGGAAGTGTCGGTCAACGGTTCATCCAACTTTTCGATAAGCCCCGGCATCAAATCAATCACATTTGGGCGGGCAATGACGGTTTGATGTTCTGTATGAAAATGACGAGCAACTGCCTCTGCATACGGCCCCTCATTATGATAGGCATGTTTTTCATCAAACCCAATGCTATAGGTTCGTACCCGGTTTGTGGCAGTTGAACTCATGAAAGCGACAATAGCACTTGAATCAATCCCTCCACTCAAAAAGGCACCAAGAGGCACATCACTTATCATTTGATCAGCCACCACACTTCCTAACAAAGACTGCAATTGCTCAGCAGAATCATTAAAGCTAGATGGGGGTGACTTCTCCCCAAAAGAAAATTTCCAATATGGTTCCAATACAAACTTATCTCCTTCTACAACTAATCGAAATCCGGGGGGAAGTTTTTGAATGCCTTCAAACAACGTCAATGGAGGCGGGACACAGCCCAGTCGAAAAAATTGCTCGGCGGCTTTCAGGTTTAACACACGGGGAATATTTGGAAGGGTCAGGAGCGCCTTAATCTCTGACGCGAAAGCTAATCCTCCTGCCCGTTGAACGAAATAGAGAGGTTTCACCCCCATACGATCCCTTGCTAAGAATAGACGTTTCCGGCGGGAATCCCATAAAGCAAAAGCGAAAATCCCATTAAAGCGTGTTACACACTCAATCCCTTCCTCTTCATAGGTATGAACAATTACCTCCGTATCGGTTTTAGTTTGAAACCGATGTCCTCCTTGTAATAGTTCATCCCGAATTGTTGGATAGTTGTAAATTTCTCCATTAAATACGACCGTAATGTCGCCAGTTTCATTTTGAATCGGCTGATGACCTCCGGAAACATCTAAAATGCTCAAGCGTCGCATTCCGAGCCCAATCTGATTCTCCACGAAAATCCCCTCGTCATCGGGCCCGCGATAAATAATTGTATGACACATAGCCTCAAGATGCTTCTGAATAATTTGAGGCCCTACTCCCCAACCATATAAACCTACAATGCCACACATAATAAATCTCTTTGGTAATTAGGGCGAAACGTAACCAAAATAGATCTTGAGAAACTGTTTGAACAGATTCTCCGTTCGGTGATTAAACCGATATTCGATTTCTTTCAAGTACATCGAAAAATAATATTTGGACACCCCACGATAGTGATACAGAATATGTTTCGCGTAGCTCCAAAATCCCTCGATCCTGTTGATATGATTCTGTGGCTGTCGCCGACTGACAAACGCTTTGGAATGGTTGAGCGTATGATGTTTCCCGTATCGTTTCAAGGATTGATAGCCCAGAAACGCATCGGTGTAATAGACGGACCCCTTCCGGGTTATGGCTTGGATATGCCGCATCAGTTCCTCGGCGCTCACCGACTCGACGACTTTGGTGTAGACGCGGGAATCCCGCTCCAGGAGCCCAAACACGACACTTTTACCCGCAGCCGCTCGACCACGTTGGCCTTTGCGTCGTCCTCCAAAGTAAGCCTCGTCCAATTCGATTTCGCCTTTCAATTTGCCACCTTCCAGTTCGGCCAAATGGTACAGTGCCTCCCGCATCCGTTGATAAATCCGGGCGACGACTTTGATAGCGACGCCCAGATCCTGGGCCAATCGGTAGCTGGTTGGAGCTGATAAAACCCTTGAAGAATCGTCAGCTCCCGGCGCACGCGACTCAGACTTTTGCTCTTTCCACACAGTTGGCATTTCACATAGCCTCGGCTGGGGTGCAAAACCTTGAAGCAACTACAAAAAATACACTTGCGACCGCGCAAAAAGTTGGCGGCACCACTAAAAACCGTGCTTCGTCCAGTAACCATGCGTGTTTTCTAGCACACATTGGTTACGAAACGCCCTAATTACGGAAATTATTCCTGATAAATTTTCACTTATTTCATTTTCGTATGCTGTTAATCCAACTTTGACTTTGTCCGCACTTTCACACCGTAAACAAATCAGCATCGGGACGTCTACGAAAAAAGCGGAGGGACGAGATTGGCACGCATATTTAAAATATCAATGCGATAAAAACCTTCTAAGAAACCTTCGAGCAATTTTTTCTTTACATATCCTTAAAAGACTTGATTGCTCTTTCATCTTAGTCTTAACAAAAAATTCAATAGCCGCCTCAATAATGTTTTCAATATTGCTTGGGGAGAGAAATCTAAAAGCTACAGGAGTTGCTGGGACTTTCCATAAAAGAAGAAGCATGCCCAAAGAATAATGAGAAAATAAAATATCAATATATAAAATTGTTTCACTTAACCCCATAGGTTCCATACAGGCGGTCTCAACATCGGCCAGTACAAGCCCATCCTCAAGTAAATTGAGGTTGCCTTGGAGGTCTCCTTTAAAACCCAAACACAAAGGAAAATCCGAATGAATAAGATCATTTACACGATTTGTCAAATGAACAGATTTTAATATATGCGGGAGAAACCCACAGTCAGAATTTATATGGTAGCAACGTTCAAAAAACTTAAAAGTTCGATGGATTGTGGAAATTGAAATGGGCAAAGCTTGATCAAGATCTGGAAGGAACTCCATTTGAACAGAAAAATTTTTGGAATCCCATCCCAAGGGTTTAGGGAAAAGCAAAAGATCGGAAAATTGCTTTCGTAGTAAGTTCAAAGCTAAGAATGTGTGCTCCGCATTTCGTCGACAATCTGACGGCAAATGCCCTGAGAAGGTTTTTTCAATATAAGACTCACCACCTTCCCGCTGAATTAATTCAATGGTTTTATACTTATTCTTTTTTAAAACCACTTTATCATTTCTTCCCAATTTTTATTACGAACCCTAATTCAAAAAAATTTCAGAATTATGCCTCTTAAAAATTCACAGCTATGTAGTAAACCTGACTAATCCTAAAGAATAATCTTCGCTAAAATTCATTCCTTCTTTTTCAAAAGAAAAAATCTAGCAAAGCACAATTGATTAAAGGGAAAGCAAGCAGTTAGCTTACGCATAAAATTTTTCCTGGATGAACAAAATTGTGGCAATTTTCTCTGAAAAGGCAGGAAATTTCCGTGGGACGCTACAACCTTCCAATTGGGGAAAAGTTGACGTATTTCACCAATTTCCAAAAAATGAATACCACATCCCCCGAATTTCTTTCTGAGGAAAGGGATTCTATTGAAACCTTTTCGAACCCAATTTAACCCTCCACCATACCATCGGTTAGTGAAAGAACAGATTAAATATCCACCCGGCTTTAGTATTCGTTCAAATTCCCTTACAAACCCTCCTCTGTGCTCAGCAGGAAACAGATGAAAAAATGCAAGGCAAAAAATTAGGTCAAAAGATTCGTTTGCGAACGGCAGCTGAGAGCCATCTCCTTGAACTAAACCGAGCATATTTTTATTTGGACGCATTTTCGCAATTTTCAGCATGGCAAGCGTAAAATCACAGCCCATAATGCGAATAGGTTCCCCCTCCAAATAACTTGAAATACGACCGGTTCCAACCGGAACATCTAAACAACGGAAAGCCTCTGTACGCCCTAAAAAATCTTTTAGAATAGCCGTGTCACACTCATCAACAAATTTCCCCTCTACTCCACCAAAGCGGCTTTGATCATAACAACCTGCTTCACCTGTATAATCTTTCCTCATCCGTTCATCCCCTTTTCTAGCTTACAATTTTTTTCAAAAAATCCCTGGTTGGCCAAGTACAATTGTCATAGCCACCGTTTTCGAACTGAAAATTAATGTTCTTCGTCCGTTCACTAATATGTCAGAATTGCCGAATGATGAGACAATCGTTGAGGATCGCCTACCCTCAAGAAAAACCTCACCCTCCTCTCCAAAGCCTTTAAAACCAATGTCTTTCATTCTACGATCAAGAGAAGCATATGTCACAGCCATCTCTCCCCTATATGAAAAAATCGTAATCCTTGTGTGTTGATCATCAAATTGAGGGAGGAGTGAATTGCTTTTTAAGATCCCTTGAAAAATAGGAATTTTAGTCCAAAAGACGATACCCATCTTGAAAAGGGAGGCCCCAATCCCTTAACTCAAATGTAAACGCTACAAAAACAGCTTTTACTAATTCTCTGGAAACTAGTTGTTAATAGGATGGCAGCAATTCAGCTATCTGTTCATAGCTAGACTCTACTTTAGGAACACATCCAAACATCACAAGAATGGCAGATATCTTCCCCGGGGAGAACCCAAATGAAATGTCATGAAACTAAAGGCTCGCATTCTTTTACTATCAAAATAATAAAAGCAATGAGAGTTCCAGGTAAATTTCTCTTAGCTTTCTTTGTCTCCTATACTTCAAAGATCATTCTTTCATAGGATGGAGGCGGGGAAATTTCAAAGAAATTCACATCATTTCCTGTTTTTCTTATTACCAGAGTTCAAATTTCAAAAAGCGCGAAAAATCTGTAGGGGACATCAATAGTAGAATTTCTTTTGGTAATTGAAGAAACCCAGATCCGAACCAATTTTTTTCATAAATTTGGTGGGGAGACCTCTGTTGGAACTTATATTGTAGACTGCAAAATGCTTCCCACTGCATCTCTACAATTGGACAAAAAATCAGAACAACGATCACCGTGTCCTGCGCAAGGGGAAAAAGTATTCCTCTCCAATGATTATTAAGTTATGATACTTTATGGCACCAAGTTGAAAAACAGGTACAGAAAAGTCCAACCTGCCTGCATAGAAACAATAGCAATCAACAGAAAAGCTGTCATTTCTTTTCACTTGCCTCTTTTAAGAGTTCCGTGTCTATAATTTGACCACTTGTTGCTTGACGGGGAGGCGGTATAACTACACTTTGGTGGCAAGACGCTGAAAGGGAACTCAAAAGAGCCAACAGCCAAAACCATAGCTCTCCATTAAGAAAACTATGTGTCTGCCCCCCTACAAAAAAGGCTGCTAACCCCACTCCCAACGCAGCTCGGTAGAGCCCAAAAGGCCCATTAGAATCGAATTGATTAAGGAATTTTAATTTCCAGATCGTCCATCCAGCCCATACCCAAATGAAAAAATAAATGATCGCTCCGACAAAACCTTGTTCGACTAAGGCCTGCATAAAACTGTTATGGGCAGCTCGCGTCCCACTGTCTTGAGCAAGATGTACTTCTGACAAATATTGTGGGCTCAATATTTTATGGCCATAATAACCTGTTCCCAAAGGATAGTCTTTTGCCATTTCCCAACCAGCTGCGGCAATCTCCTTACGCCCAATGCCTGCGCTCCCGCCAACTGTTCCATGTTCATCAGGCAAAATGGTTTCCATCCGATCCCAAAATAGGTCGTGCCCCAGAATCGAAAGTAATATTAGTCCCAAAGCCCCAACAACAATAAAATTTTTCCTTTTCTCCCTTGGGATCAAAGTCACTGCCACGATTCCCCCACAAACCAAAGAAAGAAAAGCCCCGCGGCTAGAAGTCAAAATTAATCCGTTTAGTATGAAAGGAATGCATGCCAGGACAATCCATTTTCGCCAATCTTGCAATCGTAAAAATAAAAACCCACCTATTCCCAACCATACAGCAAAATACACACCTAGGGAATTAGCATCATCCATCCCCGCTACCCCTACAGATTCAAAACGCCCTGCCCCTCCCCCATCAGTATAGGCAATCCAACCAAAAACAAATCCACCAAGCACATTGAAAAAAAGAAACCACTCGAAGTCTTTATCATTAACAACAAGGTTTTGAATGAGCAAAAAAAGAATAAAATATTTTGAAACAAGGATACTTCCTTCCATATGATATTCTGAGTCAATGGCCCAAAAGCTTTGGACCCAGAAAAGCAAGGTCCAGACAAAAACCAATTTGGCACCTAAAGTGGGGAAAAAGAATTGTCGCCGTGGTCTTATGCCCGCTAAAAGGACGGCCACCCATGTAAATAATGCTGCCCAAAGGGCCCACCGTGTATAAGGAAGTGCATAACCCCACCACCTACTAGATGGATGATTATAAAAAACCCAGAAATAAGTCAGTAATCCGAAAAATGGATGCCTAGCAAACGCAAGAGTAAGCCCAAGTATATAAATGAATACAAAACCTAAAGCGGTCAAATTCACCAGATCACTCCTAAACAGTCAACGTCGAGAAATACCCTTTCAGCATTGAAAACCGGGTATGTAGTGTTGACACAACCGAAGTTCATTATTTCATCCAGGGTTAACATTTGGTTTCTCCAGCTACCGTACGCAATAAAAATGCTAAACATTCTTTGCCTACCGTGTCCCAAGTCCGTTGCGATCCATACGAACTAATTTTTTCTCGATCCCAAGATTTCAAAAGTGCCATCCGTATCCCCTCTGCAAAGGCAAAAGGCTTTGCAGGAACCAATACTCCAACTTCAGATGTATTTATGATTTCGGGGTTTCCTCCAACGGGTGTCGTAATGCAGGGCACTCCACAGGCACGAGCCTCTAATAAGACATTAGCAGACCCTTCACGAGATGTAGCTAAACAAAATAGGTCGGCCGCGTTATACCACTCTCGCAAGCGTGACGGAGGTTGCGATCCCAGCAATTGTACTTGATCAGCAAGCTGAAACCGCTTAATGGCTGAAGAAATTTCCCTTTCAGCATTCCCTTCATGATCTGGATTCCCAATAATAAAAAGTTGAAGATTAGGGAAAGATTTTTTTAAATATCCAAGAGCTTCAACTAGAATGTGATGCCCCTTCGAAAGGTGTAAACGCCCAACAGAAAGTAAAACCTTTCCATCACAAGAAAGCCCTAGCCGATCACGAGAATTTTCCTTGCTCATTCTATAAAATTTTTTGGTGTCGACCCCATTTGAACTAATAACAATGGAATGAGATTTAATGGTTAAAGAGCGAACAGCCTTTTTAAGTTCCTGGGAAAGTGCAATAACAAGCCCTGCTCGTTTTAAACTCCAAGCCAATGCCTTTCTGCGAAATAATTGATTGGCAAATACATTAATATCATCACCACGAACCGTTACAGTAAAAGGGATATTGAAGAATTTCGCTAAAATGGCAGCAGCCATCCCATCAGGGTAAGCCCAATGCGCATCAATAACATCAAAAGGAAAGCGCCGTTGCAATCGTTGCATTGCTCCCAATACGGAAAGAGCTAAAAACAGCCCGTCAAGCGCTTTGAATATTTTCGGAAACACGAAAAATCGAGGATGAATAACTTCCACACTCCCATGAGTTTCAACAGAATTAACCTGCGAAAAACGGTGATACCTGACTCCCAACCATTTCCATGATGGAGCATAGGGAACGGGAGCCATCACTCGAAGATCGCAATAACAAGCCAGTGCACGGACTCGCTCGCGAACAAAGAGGTTTTGATCAGGAAATTGTTCATTTGGGAAAAGACTTGTAAAGGTCAGAACCCGCAGCGGTCGTTCATATTCATCACTCTTTGCTGAACGATTGTTCACTTTCATTCTTCTACTAATTTTTTCCAGATAATTAGAACCGGCAAACGATACAAGCGGACTAAAATTTCAGGACCCTTAGCCACTAGCATTGAAATGCCAAAAAAGATCACTGATTAGGAAAGTATGAGTCGCTCCCTGACCACATCCAAAATACCGGAAGCATTTTTTGCCCAAGTATGATTTCTCAATATATGACTACTAGCATTTTTTCCGATCGTTTCTCGCTTACTTGGATTTTTGATAAGATCCAGTATGGCCTCTCTTAGGGCATCTTCATTGCCAGGATCGACAAGGACAGCGTTTTCCCCATCCGTAATCACTTCTTCTAACGGAGGGAGCCTTGGGGCGATAGTCGGCTTTCCCATACCCATATACTCAAACACCTTAATAGGAGACCCATAAAAATTTGAATTGGGCATAAGAGTAATATCCATGGCCGCAATATGAGAAGGAATCTCTGCCCTTGAAACCCATCCGGTCATCGTCAAATTATTTTCTAGTTGATTGGCCTGCACAAACTCTTGAAACGCGTCATGCAACTCCCCAGCCCCCACAATCAAAAAATGCGCGCGCCTCTCTTTGGCCACCACTTCTGGGATCACTTTCATTAAGACATCAATCCCATGCCACGCCCGCAAAGATCCCACGAAACCAACAATTATCTTCTGATTCAATCCATACATCTCACGAATTCCACCATCTCTCTGAGAAACAGAAAACATTTTGGGATTAATCGCATTCGGAAAAACAGAAACCTTTTCGGGGTCAATTTTATAGGTTTCTAGCAAATATTCTTTCAAGGCGGTAGATACTGTTACAATTTGATCTGCACCCGAGCAGATTCTCCGCTCATAGTGATACGCTAGCCAGGAAAATTTAAGTTGCCTAAATGAATAGGCTGTTCGCTCAAAGGCTACTGGAGCATTGACTTCAAGAATAATAGGCAAATTAGCTAGCCGTCCAGCTTTAATAGCTGCAGTGCTATAACTATTATATCGGTCATAGATCACGTCGGGTTGAAACTTCTTCACTGCCTGCATGATCATGCGAATCCCAACGAAGTTATACATTATCTCAGCTAACTCATAGGCAGCGGAGGGCAGAGAACGACTCAGCCAACTCCAGCGACGCTCTTTAGGGGTAGAAGAATTAGTACTCTCCCCTACTAAGGACACAATCCGAACATCATGACCAAGATCGCGAAAGGCTTGAACTAATTCATTAATATGAACTCCTTCCGCTCCGTCCCCAAGCGTTCGATGGTGATACAGAATTTTCATTTTTTTCAGAAAAATCACCAAAATTAAAAACTTTGTAATCTGAACAAAAGGAGGAAAAACTTGGAATTTATTTTCTAGTATTCAAGGGATGCTTAACCAGGAAAGGCCCAATAGCCAAGTAGTCAAGGTTCCCCTGAAGAAAAGCTCGAATAGCATCTTCGGGAGAATTCACAATTGGCTCTTCGTGCATATTAAAACTCGTATTGATCAAAGAAGGGTTTCCGCTTAATTCATAGTAGTGCGAGAGAATATCGTAATAACTAGGATTGGCCTCTCGTTGAATCAATTGTGGCCGCGCTGTGCCATCTATATGCACCGCGGCAGGACAGGACTGCTTCATAAAGGGAGTGCAATTAAACGTCATTGTCATAAATTGGGCTGTTAATTCTCCACCCTGGATATTTTCATAGCATTTGTGGCGTTCTTCAAATAACGTCACTGGAGCAAAAGGCATAAATTCTGTGCGTCCTAAACGTTGGTTCAACCATTGATTGACTTCTGGTTCAGTCGCACGATAAAGAATGGACCGGTTCCCCAAAGATCGAGGGCCATATTCCATGCGTCCATTGAACCGGGCAACGACATTTCCTTCATGAATGAGTTTCGCAATAGCCAATTCAATATTAGGCTCAGCCCGAAAAAAGAGACTGGCAGCTTCTAACTCCTTTTCAATTTCTCTATCAGAAAATTCAGGTCCAAAATACACGTTGCTATAGGCCTGCCGATTTAGCAGACTTTCTAAATTCCCCAAAAATGCCGCTCCGGTCCCACATCCACCATCTCCCATATTAGGATAAACAAATACCCCTTCAACTCCAGGAATTTCATAGATTCGTTGGTTCAATTTCACATTAGCAGCCACACCTCCCGCTAACACGATATTGGATAGCCCGGTTTTCTCGATGTAATGGCGAATATAATTTGTGCCAACAATTTCTAACACCGCTTGATAGGCGGCTGCGACATCAATCTTGCTAAATTGAGTACTTAAATATCGAGAAAAATAAATATTATTATTTTCCACTATACGAAAATTACCCGGTTCAACCTTAAATCGCTTAAGAAGAACGTCCATAAGGATTTTGGGGTCCCCATACGCAGCCAATCCCACAATCTTTCCTTCATGGCGGCTGGGCTTAAAGCCTAGTGATGAAGTGACACTTTCGTAAAACGTCCCCAATGAATGAGGATACTCCAACTTGTGGATCCGTCGAATTTTTCCATGATCACCAATACTCACAGACCCCGCAAGGCCCGACCCATAGCCATCCAAAGTGACAATTAAGGCCCGCTCAAATCCACTCGCAAAATAGGCACAGGCAGCATGGGCTGAATGATGGTCATAGCGTTTTAATTTATTCAACAAACCACGTGTACGTAAATTATATTCCAACTCTTCCTGCCAAGCTGCATGAGAGCGGATGGAACCCTGTTCCCATGATTTTGATCCCTTCTGAGCCACTTTCCGTGACCATCTTCCTTCAGTACCGGCAATTCGATAAAATAATCGATGAAGGAATTTTTTCTCCATCTTTTCCTCTGGATGAGATAATCCTGGAATCCCAGCATTTCGACCGGGTATTCGAGAAAACGCCCGTACAATATCTCCCCGGGTGTCCCCTACAGGAGATTCATGCAAAAAGTCTAGCTCTTTACGTACATTATCGCGGATAAGATCTGATTCCTTTTTCCAATCAAAAAACGGATAGGCCACAAGATCTATATCATGCTCTGTAAACCCACAAAACTTCAGACCGACTTGGAGGGCCTGGCTGGGAAACCCCGCTTGTAACTTATTGCGAGTAAACCGCTCCTCTGCCGCAGCAAATAGCACCTGCCCATCTTCAACAATAGAGACGGTAGAATCTTTGTCAAGAGGCGAAAGCCCCAGAATTCTCATCAGGAAATTCCGCTCATTGAGAACCCCTTAAATTCTGACATATTTCCATTGCCCATGATACGAATTTTTCGGTCAATATAGGGCATAGGTTAAGAAAGACCATATGCCCTATGGAAAGCGCCTATTATAATTCAAGAGCATTTTCTTTAATTCTAGAGGGGTGGTGGATTGCCCATTCAACTCTCCGAAAAAAAAGTCAAAGAATTTTCGACAGCAGGCTAGAAACGTCTCAAGATCACGAGAAGATCTCACGTATGGAGTGTTTCCAGGCTGAAGGGAAGGACTATGAAACGCCAGGGTAAAAACATTTAACCCCTGTGCCCACAGGACTTTTACAAGCCGACAAAGCTCTGAGAAGGTAAAGCCTTCAGGAGTTAATCGGATTTTGTCTAATAAACGCAAGCGAGCCAAGATACCTATTGGATAAAAGGCCGCCAATCTCTCAGCAGAAGCCTTTTGGTATAACTTTTCCCCGCTCTTCCGAAGTAACCCTGTAAATCCAGCAGTCAAGGGAAGTTCCAAGAGTTGCCGATGTTTTCCAAACCAATAGGGCCAAGCCGAAACATTCGTATAGTTGGGACCACCTTCTGATGTCCAATCCATCTGTGGACACACCGAAAGATCACATTCATATCCCAGGAATTCTAAAATTCCTGCTGTATTCGATCCCGCGCCATAACGCCCGGCCTTATAAATGTTAGGCGTATACTGAAAATGGTCTTCAATACATTTCCCTAAACGCATTAACTTCTCTTGCTCCAGACGAAAAGACAGATTCCCAGGAAAGCTGTGATAGCGAGTCACCTCTTCCTCAAAAGGAGGATTGACCCAAGGATGCAAATGCGCCCCTATCAAACAACGTTGATCTTGAAAAATTTCCTTCAACGGGAGATAACCATCCGGTTGAGAAGCCACCGGAAAATCAATAACATAAACAGGGCAAATATTATACTCATCAAAAATTCCTTGAATTTTAGAAAGCTCTCGAATGGACTGCACACTAGTATTACCTCTAGAAAAATCGGTTGACCAATCAAATTCTTCTTCCGTATCAATGACGACAATCAGTTGGGGCCTAGAGAAAGCAGTTTGCTGACAAGACCGCACTGGTTGAGGGTAGTATTTCGATTTCATGTGTTTCATCAAAAAATTAAGGAACTACAAAGTCAGGATTTTGACAAGCAGGGGGTCTCACAGAGATATCAATAAACTGCTTATGCCATTCTTCAAGAATAACTAATTGCCAGAGGATCTGATGGTGATCATTGGTACCCGCGGCATGCTCTTTGAGTAGATTTTTGACGGCCGCTGGGCGAAAATATCCCCTCTGCAGACATCGAGGCGACAAAAGAAGATCTGATAAATACTCTGACAAATCTCGTTGGAACATTAACCGCAGAGGTGTGGGAAATCCCACCTTCTTTCGACGGAGGATGGCATCGGGTAGGTGGTTAGCAAGGGCTTGTTTTAGTATCCACTTTACTTGCCCATTATGGATTTTCTGTTTGGAAGGAATCGTTGCAGCATATTCAACGACTCGATAATCCAGGAAAGGGACACGCAATTCGACTGAATTAGCCATCGTCATTTTATCGGCTTTAATAAGCAGGTCATCTACTAGCCACGCCTTCATATCACTGTAAAGCATCTGGGTTAACGCATCCTTGTCCGAGACCTTTGCAAAAAAATTCAGATTTGAGTTGAGTGTGAAATCAGATTTGGAAAGTAAGTCACAAAATCGGGAAGAATAAAGACGGTCCTTATACGATACATCATGGAGTGAGACTCCTAAGTATCGTTGATTGAGAGGAACATTTGAAAGACGTAGATATTTATTAATCTTTTGATTGCCAAATTTCCCAAAGAAAGGTAGCACAATTTTGGACCGCAACGACTCTGGAATCATTCTAAAATGCTCAATCCATTGCATATACCGATAAATATCATATCCACCAAAAAGTTCATCAGACCCTTCTCCAGAAAGAGCCACGGTCACATGTTGTTTGAGTAATTTGGCGACGAAATACAAAGAGATGGCCGGCGACTCCACAACGGGCTCATCCATATACCACACAAATTTAGGAATAAATTCTACGAATTGGTTCGGATTGACATAAAGAGCATGATGGTCTGTGTTGAAATGAGCAGCCACAATTTTGGCATAAGAGGTTTCATCATAGGCCGGCCCTTCATCATAGCCAACCGAAAAAGTTTTAATACCTTCAATTCCAGCTTCGGAGAGGAGAGCCACCATAGCACTAGAATCTAATCCTCCACTTAAAAATACTCCAACAGGCACATCACTTCGTAAATGAATTCTGACTGAATCAAGAAGGAGTGCCCTAAGTTCTTCACTCGTTTCCGCAATACTCCTCGTATTGTTCGGTTGGTAACACACATCCCAATATTGATGACGCTGAATGCCATGTGAACTTACTTGCAGACTATGGCCTGGAGACAATTTTCCAATACCATGAAAAAGAGTTTTTTCCCCCGGAACATATCCGAAGGTCATAAATGTATCAATTGACGGTTGACAGACCTGTGCCTCTATCTGGTCAGAAACCAAAAGAGATTTGATCTCCGAAGCGAAAACCATACCATCAGCCGTTTCTACATAATACAGGGGCTTAATTCCAAGACGATCACGGGCCAAGAATAAACTGCGATGGCGTTCATCCCAAATTGCAAAGGCAAACATCCCATTTAACTTATGAAGACAGTGAGGGCCTTCCCTCGAAAACAGAACCAACAGAACTTCAGTATCACTATCGGTTTTAAATTGATATCTTTGATTTTGAAGAGTCTTTCGAAGTTCAATGTAGTTATAAATTTCTCCATTAAATACAATAGTGAATCGACCATCAGAAGTACTCATAGGTTGCTGACTACGTACATTGAGATCAAGAATACTCAGACGACGGTGTCCTAATCCCAATGCACCCTTGGAATAAACTCCTTCGGCATCTGGTCCTCTATGAACCATGGTTTGGATCATTCGCCTCACCAACTCTGAGGTAACTTGAGCATTGGTTTTAAAATTGTAGATTCCTGCAATGCCACACATGCCCCACCCCAATCAGCCAGCCACATTCAGAAGAGAAGCTAATTGCCCGGCTAGCGTGCGATAATGAAATTTTTCAACAATTGTTCTAGAAGAAGGCCCAATACTATCTTGTCTGTTTAGTAAATCCAGAAGGATGTCTTTAAGTGCCGAGACCTCATTGGGACAACAGATACCCAATTTATGTTCATTGACTAAAGTGGCAGTTGCCCCAGTATCACCAATTACTAGTATGGGTTTACCAAAAGAAATGTATTCATAAATCTTGCTGGGTATTTGGAGAGGCGAATTGGGTTGGAGAACCAAGAGGATATCTGCTCGGGCCATTTCCTGCAGGCATTCTTCATATGGAACTAACGGTCTTCGAGATAGAAGGCCTTCCGACTCTAACGCATGGGCTACCCACTCCTCCTGACCTTGAATATTCCAATAGCCCAAAAAGCGTGCAAGGATTGCTCGGGGTCTTATCTGCTTTGTTTCAAGCAATCCATAAATGGCCTGTAGAAAGGGATAAGGATTTCTTGCCCCATATACTGTCCCACAATGGCAGATATCTAGAGTTGGAGTATTTTTATTGCCCCCACTTCTCCTTTCGTTCATTTCTATCATTTGGGTAACCAATTTCTGACTATCAAAGCCATTAGTGACCGTTACAAATTTCTCTTTCCAATGAGGATATACGGATTGAAAATGCCGAGAAAATTCAGGAGTCGTCGTAATGACTTTTTCTGCTGATGCACAAATCCTGCGTTCCAAACTTCGCGCCTTGAGCAAAAAACGAGAAGGCAGAGGTTGAGAATTGGGATTGTCTAGCCAAGGATCACGAAAGTCTGCAAAAAATGGAACACCGTAGTGTTGAGCCAACTTCATGCCTAAAATAAGGCCTGTCCAGGGACGGCCAGTAGCCCATACTGCATCAGGAAACTCTTCGGATGGAATCTTACTCATTTTTTTAATAGCCGCGTTTAGCCAAAACTTCTGTGCATCTGGAAAAAAGAATAACCAAGTCCAAATGTCTTCTTTCACAGAATTCCACCAGTCTTTCAAATGACAATTTTTCTCCATTTGATCGGATAGGAAAGGGGAGTGATCTTTCTCTGCAAATCGCTCCCCCCAGATTAGTCGTAGGCTCTTACGAAAAGACTCCCTTAGATTAAGTAGGATTCGAACAGGATTAGGATGAGCAATCCGATGAATCTTTATCGAGGGTGGAACAAGAGAAAGCAAACCAAGATCTTTATCCAACGGTGGATACAAAGATGAAAACTCCGTCGTCAAAATTTGAGGTAGCCAATCATATTGCTCTAAATATCGACAAAACCCTAAGGGCCGAAAGGAACCACTAGCTGCAATCGGAGGAAAGTAATACGCAACGATAAGGACTTTCTTCATACGGAAAATTGGAAATGGCTTTAATATATAAAAATCACTATACCTAATTATGCCACTACAAATACTGTATTATATTCTCTAATGTTTTCATCATATGATCGACTTCTTCTTTCGAGTTATATAAGGCAAAAGATGCACGAACCGTGGGACCAAGACCAAGCTGTTCATGAGCAGGTTGGGCGCAATGAAAACCGGAACGGACCACAATATTTGAGCGATTGCCCAATATTTTCGCAACAGCGATTGCCTCGAGACCTTGTACATGGAAGGCCACCACAGGAGCACACCGTTCTCCTATTCGAGGACCATAGATGGTAATCCCCTTCATTGCCAACAATCGTTTTTTGGCGTATTGAATCAATTCATATTCATGAGCTTGAATGGCCTCAAAACC
This sequence comes from Nitrospirales bacterium, assembly GCA_965223185.1. Classification (GTDB taxonomy): domain Bacteria; phylum Nitrospirota; class Nitrospiria; order Nitrospirales; family UBA8639; genus Nitrospira_E. The sequence continues at coordinate 3,830,869 of OZ244988.1, forward strand.
AATTTTCTCCACATACTCTATTGCGGCACCAAGGCCGATTACCCCTTCAATATTCGGAGTACCAGGTTCAAATCTATAGGGTGTGTCATTCAAAGTATGCGTTTCCGCATGCACTTCCTTGACCATACTTCCACCTAAAAAGACCGGCGATAAGGAATCAATGATCTCATTCTTAATATACAAGACCCCTATCCCACTCGGGCCATAAATCTTATGACCACTAAATACTAAAAAATCACAATTTAATTTTCGAACCTGACAAGCCTCATGCCGAATAGATTGAGAAGCATCGAGTAAAACCGGCACATCTGCTTCATGACACATGGCAACGATTTTATCTACAGGCTGTAGTGAACCAAGGAAATTTGATGCAGTAGTGATAGAGACTAAGTCTGGCTTATTTTTCAATTTTCTTTCTAGAAAAGTAAGATCAATTTTTCCTTCTTTCCCCCACTCCAAAAAATCAACGCTTCCTGCATTCACCCAGGGCAATAAATTCGAGTGGTGCTCCAGAGTTGTGGTGAGAATTCGTAATGGCTTACCTCGACTCAACGTTTGGCAAATAACGTTAATGCCTTGCGTAGCATTGCTAACAAACACAATTTCTCTGGCTTGCCCCCCAAGAAATCGTGCAACAGTTTCACGCCCTCCCTCATAGGCTTGCGTCACTTCATCTGCTAAAAAATTTACAGCTCGATGCACATTTGAAACCCCTGATGAATAAACCTGAGCAAGACGTTCAATCACTTGTTTGGGCTTTTGGGTGGTAGCAGCATTGTCAAAATAAATGACGGGCTTTCCGTTGATACACCGCTCCAAAAATGGGAAATCGTTTCGTACATCCAGCATATGGTCTTTCCTCAACATGGTTGATTAAAAAAAGACGAATAAAATTTCAGGAAACACTTTTCAAGAATGTGTATACTATTTCCCCACTCCCAAAAAGTAGATATAAAGAAAAGAACCTTGGGTACCTTAATCACTAGTCGAAGCATCCTGCAGGAACAGGAAATTTTCACACAACTTCAGCTCGGAACATTTTTTGGCGAAAATTTCTATCACAGGAATCCTTCAAAACCTGACGCATTCAAATCAAAGGTGTAGCAATCATTGACCGAACGAAGTGATTCTAATTTTATCTCTTATTTTCCTGGCTAACTCCATGAAACCAAAAAGCTCAGCCTTAAACTCAATTTCCCTAATATGTTCACTATCAAGGAAACGGGTCAACCCAAAAACAGGAGACGCTGAATCATTTAATCCTGGCGCGCAAGTTGTTGCGCTTTTAATATTTAACTTCTCAAGCCAGGGCCATTGGTGCTCACTCCATATACCACTAGGATAACAAAAATGCTCCAAGGGATAGCTCACTATTTTTTCGAGAACTTTCTTATTATCTAAAATTTCTTGTTGAGCAACTCTTTCGTTTTCAGAGGGAAAACAATGACGATGAGTATGCATTTGAATTTCGATACCTTTCTCAGATAGAAGCTTAGCCTCTTCCATGGTCAACAAAGACAACTTTCGGCTTTTCCTGAGCACTTGGTAATCTACTTCAAGAATAGCCCCTAATTGTTCACAAATCTGAAAACGATCCGATTCGGAACAGTTAGATTCTCCATATTCAATGCACTCCCACATGACCCTATTCCATGCTTTCTCATTGGTAATAGCAATGTAATTTTCCTGACTCCAAGCACAGTCTCTTAAATCAATTCTCTGCAACTTTGTTCGCCAAAACATATACTGAACAACAAGCCTGAAGATTGGCGACTCTTTTTCGACATAATATGTCGTAAGATAGAGAGTGGCTGGACAATGATATGATTTCAATATATTGGCTGCGACATTGAGGACGCTGTAAAAACCATCATCAATGGTGATAACGATTGAATTCCTGGGTAAAGTATTTAAACGGAGTTTAACCAGAGCTTCCCCGAGTGGTATAACTGGGAAATTATATTTTGCAATTAATTCAAGTCGACGAGAAAAAGTTTCTTTTTTAATAAAAAGCATTGGCCTAAAATTACTTTCATCTAACATTTCAAAACCATGGTAACAAAGAATTTGAAGCTTATTTTTCATTAAATGGCGAGAGAGATTAAATAAACCCATAAACCAACAAACATGTAAAACCATTTGCTTTAAAATAGGGGCCACAGCAAATTTCTCCATTTCCTTGCCCCTCCTAAATTACGCTTTCTCCACTTTTTACTAAAAATCAAAAATTTCAGAAGGAATAAAGAATCTTGATATTCAAAGCCAAGTTTTTCAATCACGTGCCTGGATGGTTGATTGTCTGCTTCTACTGAAATATAGATATACTCAACGCTGGGGAGTTTACATACATCGGCAAGCATCTGTTTAATTGTTGCTTGATAAAAACCCATTCCTCGAGACTTAGAATGCGTATAAAAATCATAGAGAACAGCACTATTTTCTGGAAACTGATAAGATTGTTGTACCTCAGAGACAAATGACACCCTCTGTTTTTTAAGCATCCAACCGTAATGCAGCAAGCAATCTTCTGAAGCAATGGTAAAGCAATGCTCCCCATTTTCAAAACGCTCCAAAGCCTTTGATGCAAATGATTGCCTATTTTGCCAGGATTCAGTCGATTTGAACTTGAGTAGGTGAGATAACTCGTCTTTTTTAACTTTCCCTTCGGAGGCAATTCGCTTTGCCGAGTCTAACGTATGACGGTACTGTCGCATCTCAATTATTTTCGGAATAAAGAATTGCAGCCTTGACAATACACTCCTAAGGTTGGCTCTTTTTATTATGTAAAATAATTCTCTTAATCCTTCGGGCCTAGCACCAATCGTTACAAGAATTTTCTTTATAGCGACCATGGCCTGTTTTTTAAATTCTGCAACCTTCTTTTCTATTGAATTGTTATAAATAATTAGTTCATAAACCTCGTCATGGTCATTAGCAAACCTTTCCTTCCAAGGATCACCACCTGGGGTAAGATCGAAATATGGAATATTATCTTTAATGAATTGCTGAGCCAGTTGAATTAAATGCAATTTCCCCACCGAATACTTAGCAAAAAATGGAGAATTAGCGACAATTGCCAATTGAACCGAAGTTTTATTAACGATTCCAATATGTGCTGCAACTGGGTTACCATTAAGCAATGTTGCGGTAACATGCAAAAGTTTAGGACACCGCTCCATCAAGTTAATATGGAATTTTTCCTTCAATTTATCATCTTGGAAAGGCATTGAATTATGGATCGCTCCATGTCTGAAATCGCAGAAATCAATGATTTGCTCAAAAATGCTTTTGAAGGTTGTTTTGTCCGTTATTTTTTTAAATTCAAGCTCACCTAAAGTTTTAATCCGATTAAAACGACTCTTATTGCTCTTTTTCCTAAGTGTCTTCTCTATATGGTCTTCCTCTATTTTCATCAAAGGGCGCTGATGAATTTTCAGCTCTATCCGTTTTGAATAGACCTCTGACTCAAAGAGTGCTTGTATAGGTACGCAATTGGGCAGATATTTAAAGCCTAAGGAGCCCACGATTGGCATTCTACAATTCAAGGCTGCTAATGCTCTTACTATGAAATCTTTTTGGCAGTCTAGTGCAAGCCAGGATTGGTATTCAGCGTGGCGGTCCCCTGCCACAACCAACCGATTATTTTTGTCTGAGATCGCCAGTATTAGCAGACCTAACAAGACACCTTCATCATTCTCAGAATCAATAATTACTGGTGAGTAAATATTTTTATACGTATCAAACCACGTACAGACAAATTCTGGAGATTGGCAGGAGGTTGCCCAAGAGCATTTAGAGTATAGGTTTCCCCAGCAATTTAAAAAATTTTGGCTTGAAAGTTTATACCAAGCATTTTCTTTTAATTGTATTTGCAATGGATAATCCCTACGGTCAGATTTAACTGGAAGTAAGTCATATTAATCTTTTAACTCATTGATTTAATTGAGGAAAGATGGATACCTCGATTTCAAATCGACACAAGCGTCAAAGCTTGCCTTCGTTCTCTAGGCAAGGTATTTAGCAGGTCCATACTCCATTTAATCGGACAGTAGTGCGAGATAACATATCTTTTTTATTGCCCGTTAGCATTAACTGCGATCTGACTAATTTCGAAGAAGTGTTATAAAAAAGAGCCTCCTCGCGTTCCAGTTGAATACCGTGGTTATATTGCATTTTTCGCACACTCGAAGCGAAAAAAATTGCACTTAATCACCTGAAATTCTTTGTTCAATGAGTCTAAGCCACTTCTGGCTTTTAGAAATTTCATTGATACCCGTTCAAGAAATGGGAAATTGTTTCCTTTATCCGGAATATAGTTTTTCCTCCCACACGTTTAATCATCAAAATTCAAGGTCAGAGTCCTTTCCTATGAATCCGCCTAAAAAAAATCTTTTTCTATACCCAAATGGTTTTTGACAAATCGATACTTCCCACTAGGTTCGGGTAAAATGGTCGGTACTATTCGGGCCAAAACCTTTCGCTTTGCCCCCAGAAGTTGCCCAAGCTTCGTTCGAATTTTTTCCACAATGACTTGGCATCCTTGTTTTGGGGCAACTTGTACTTTAAGAACATTCGGTTCATTCACTTCTATTTGGATACCAAGAACCTCCTCCATCTCAAGAAACTCATCTACCAATTGATCAGATGTTATAAGTTCCCCGGTATCCGTCAAAAGGCAATCTTGCATTCGCCCTTGAATTTCAAGCCTGACTCCCGAAACTCCACATTCGCAAGGACCAGGAAGCACACGTGCCACATCACCGATCTCATATCTGATGAATGGCATGGCATAATTGTAAAGGTCGGTTATACAAACTTTTCCTAACTCCCCGGGCTCAGCCGGTCGTCCTTTATGCAAGACCTCCACAAAGAATAAACTGGAAAGCGGGTGAAGCCCTGTCTGTCGACCACATTCAACAGCAATAGCCCCCAACTCCGCACACCCATAGTCTTCAGGAACCGTACATTGAAAAGCTGATTCAATCACTTGCTTCATATGAGGTGTCAAGGAGCCGCCCATTGGCATGACCCCTCCACCAATTCTGGGGGGCTGTAACTTATGTTTACGAATATGTAGAGCTAGCAAATAGAGATAAACAGGAAGGGCTTTTAAGACGAAGGGTTGGTATTGATCAATTTGCTGAAGGTAGGCATTGAGTGCTTCATCTTCCTGTGCTAGCCCCTCAGAACCAAAAGAAGGAAGCTGGCAGGTCCTAAATATTACTTGACGTTCGATGAGACCTCGTAGATCCGAAATCACCTCAGAATCGAAAAGTCTTCGTGCAAGAAAATTATCCCAAATGAATTTAAACAAGGACGGCTCAACCATATCAGAAGTACCACAGATATTTGCACAAATATCTGGAGGGATTTCCATATAGCGCATTCCAGGTTCATACCCAATGACCATCTTTGGGCTAAGTAATCCTGCTGCACGACCGATATCACGTTTCCTGAAATCTTTAATAACGGTGAGACGTTCAATGGTCCCAGAAGTGGAGAGATACCGCCAGGGCGGATATACCTTGTTGGCCGCGGTTGATCTATCTGGAAAATTGGCTGCGATATCGGCTTTAGTGGTAAGGGGGAGCAATCTTATGTCATCCAGATTGCTGATTTCCTCAGGAGTTATCCCTTTTTCATGCATTCGCTCCCGATAGAACGGGACTTCATTATAAGCATGCAAAATCAAATTTTTAAGTTTTTGTAAGGTATCTTCTTTGCTGGGACAAAATACCTTAGGTGGGCTCCCCTTGTTGAGGTCACAATAAATCTTCCAAAACTGGCTATGGGTGAAAAAAGAAACACTCGGTAAGAGGCAGCTCTTAACAAGGCTGCAATAAAAGTTAGGAAATGAAAAGGGGGATGTTAACAAAATTAAGTTATCTCTGGTGATGGCTTTTGATTATCTAGCATAGATTTTAATAAGGAGTTTCTTTATTTTTTAAATTCGGTTCTACCCTTGGCTAAATACATGTTTTCGTATTCACACACCATTTTTTCCAAAGAAAAATGTGATCGTATCCTGCGCTGCCCTGCCCTTCCAATACTTTCTCGCAACTCTGAACTTTGCAATAGTTGCTCCAGAGGTTTGGCCAACCCTCGCGGGTTCCGAGGTTCGACCAGGAACCCTTCTTTGGAAGTCCTCACAACTTCAGGGATTCCTCCAACGGTGGTGGCGACCACCGGCAACCCCACACTCATGGCTTCAAGCAAGGTATTGGGAAGCCCTTCGCTTATGGATGTTAAAATGAAAATATCCATCGCATTCAATAGCTCTAATCGATCATATCTTGTGCCAAGAAATCGAACACGATTTTCCAATCCAAGGCCTGTGACCTCTTCCATCAGGGACTTTTTGTCGGGTCCATCACCCACGAAAACCAAGTGAACTTTGGAATGTTCACGTGCGACCAGAGCCATTACTTTTACTAGGGTTTCATAGTTTTTATCAGAACAGAGTCGCCCGATAGTTCCAATTACTATATCATCATTCTTAAAACTTAACTGTAGACGCGTAGCTTGGCGTAAAGTCTTATCTGGCTTGAAAAACGAAGTATCTACCCCATTTAAAATAGTCAGAATTTTTTGTTCGGGAATGCCATAGTGTCGAATAAAACGCTTTCGAATATTTTCACAGACAGTCAATATCCTATCGACTCCCCTAATCCCTATCCTATAGGCAATTTTTCTCCTAGCGAGATCTAGCTGATCCGTTCCATGCTCTCCATGGATCAAAGTAGGTATTCCTGCAAGTTTGGCAGCAAGAAGGCCCTCGAGAAAAGTTCCCCAGCCATGCGTATGAATAATATCGGCTTTTCCACTTTTAAAGAATCTGGCAAGCTTAAAGGGCAATCTCCAATCGTTTCCAGTTCCCTTCTGAGAGGTCACTCCATCATTTTTCCCGACAACTAAACAATCTACGTCTTTTCTCGTAATTCGGGCCTTTGAATCTAGCGCATTTGTTAGGGAAATAATGGAAACCTTAAACAACTTTGGAGCCATTCTATTGGCAAGATTGACAATCCCGTTTTCAAGCCCCCCGATCCCAAAGGAATGCACAAGGTGGACAACGTGTATTGGCTTCATTCTCTTTTTCCTGTTCTACAAAAAATAGTATGGCAAACACATAGGTTAGATCTTTGAGAATCTTTACTCAAAATTCACAAAGAATACCTTTATGGGTCTATCTGTGGCCATGATTCATTGCCATTTACTAGGAAACAGACTCAACAGGCCGTCCGAAATACACGCTTTCATCCATGTAGGCCTGACTCCAGGATTCAAAAAAAATGATGGCCCAGATTATTGCGCTGAAATCCGCCGAACCCTGTTGATGTTGTGCGAGCAACCTTTCAATCGAGCTGTTGGAAAATATTCCCCTATTTTTAAATTGGGTGCTTGTCAACGTATCATGAGTAAAATCACGCAATTCAGCTCGAAACCATCTTGCTAAGGGAACGGCAAAACCCTGTTTCTGTTTTTTCAAAACATTCATAGGCAAAATATCAGCCATAGCCCGTTTCAAAATGTACTTGGAAATGCCCCCATGGATTTTAAACTTTTGGGGAATTCGAGCGGCAAACTCTACAAGTTGATGGTCCAGAAAAGGAACTCGCACTTCCAATGAATGCACCATACTAGCGATATCGACTTTGGTAAGAAGATCATAGGGCAAATAGGTCTTGAGATCGACGTAGAGCATTTTGGGAAATATTTTACTGCCACTTACGGTATTCATAATCTCCTCTGCCCACTCGACCGGGTCAACTTGGCCCAGATGTTCCTTTAGATCATTGGAAAAAAGGAAGTCTTTCATCTCAAGCGAAAAGAGGCTCACGCGCTGCAAGTACCTCCGTTCATTTGATTGACTCATGTAGTGCAAATAACTTTTCCCCCTCGTGAACATTGGCATTCTCTTAGCAATTGCACCAAGCACAGTTGCTCGGACAACTGGTGGTAAAGAACTAAATAGGCTATCCCGGCTATCATCCACATATCGTCGGTATCCTCCAAAGAGCTCATCCCCTCCATCTCCCGAAAGAGCCACAATGACATGCTCACGAGCTAACTGAGATACATAGAAGGTAGGAATAGCGGAGGAATCGGCAAACGGCTCATCATAGGATTCGACCAGCTTAGGAAGTAATTCTAAGGCATTTGGCCTTACCACAAGTTCGGTGTGGTCAGTTCCAAAATGGCGGGCCACAATTCCGGCATCATCAAGCTCACTATATTCTCCTTCTTCAAATCCAATAGAAAAGGTTTTTACTGGTTGAGTCATTAACTGAGCCATTAATCCAACAACGGTTCCCGAATCAATACCACCACTTAGGAAAGCCCCCAAGGGCACGTCACTAATTAGACGGCGCCGAACAGCCGTTTTCAAGCATTCAAACAACCTCTCCATATAATACTCTTCTGAATAGCTTTCACTCTCTTCATTCAAAGGTACATCCCAATATTGACGAATGTTCACTTTCCCCTTCTGGCACGTTAAAAGATGGCCTGGCGGCAATTTTCGCAGACCTTCAAAAATAGAGTAAGGCGCCGGAACGTATCCAAAGGTAAAATAATAATTTAAAGCAGACCAAGATAGGGACCGGGTGATGCTCCCCTCGACCAACAGAGATTTCAATTCAGACCCAAAAACAATTTTTTCATCTGTGAGGTAATAACAGAGAGGTTTAATTCCAAGCCGATCACGTACTAAAATGAGTTTTTCCAGGGTTCGATCCCATACTGCAATTCCAAACATTCCAATTAATTTTTGAACAAAATCTTCACCATATTGTTCATACAAATGGACTATTACCTCAGTATCGGAATTGGTATAAAATCGATGGCCTTGAGTTTCTAATTCTCTTCGCAATTCCTGAAAGTTGTATATCTCTCCATTAAAAACCGTCCAAATCGCTTCATCCTCATTATGGATGGGTTGCCTCCCCGTCTCCAAATCAATAATTTTGAGGCGGCGAATTCCCAACCCGACATGCTGGTCAAGATAATACCCGTCCTCATCGGGGCCTCTATGCGTAATGACATCACACATAGCTCCCAACAAGGCTTTGTCAGGCCTCTTACTCCCTAAATTATAAAACCCAGCAATCCCACACATAATTTTTTCTTCTAATTTCCCGCTGGTTACTATGGGAGTAAATTAAGTTTATTGTAAAAACAGGTTCCCATTACATTTCCCAATACCCTTGGCCATGGCAGAAACCGTTCAATTATCTCTATAAAACAATTAATCTCAGGGGTTTTTCACTTTCCCTCCCGGAAAGCGATAACAAAACAATTTGAGATGCTTCATTTCAATCGGCTCACTCAAACCAAATATCCATCCTACAACTTCACGCGCTTCTCGAGCCACTTGATTACCAAGCAGGAGAAGAACCATTACATAACTGATTCCCCCCAATGAAATTCCCAAACTTATTCGCAGCGCTCTTGTAAACCAATCGTTCCCCAAAACCAGATATTGAATAATCAGAACACTTCCAGCCATAACTAGGGTAGCCCAACTCACAAAAGATATTTGTTTCCATAAGATTGCCCATCCTAGCTCTATCTCCTTACATGCCTCCCTAATCATCCATATAGTTAAAATTGGATAAACGGCAATCCACACCAAGGCAACTCCTGTTGCTCCCAACCCTTGCGCACCGACCCAAAAAGCCATTGGCATGACTACGAGCAAAGTCAGGCTATAACCTAAAATAAACGAAACCCGATAGCGCACTTTTAGAACTATGGGAAAAAGAAAACACATGGACTGGAATAGGGCATACACCGACAATAGTTGAAGTAACGGAACCACAGAAGCCCATTTTTCTGTCAAAGTGAGAACGATAAAATCATCGGCAACCAACAGCGTTCCAACGCTTAAAGGAAAAGAAATACAAGCAACCATCCGAATACTTCTAAGGAGCGAATACCTGAGGGTATCTATATCATTCTGCAATTTGGACATAACAGGGAATGCTAATTGTTGCACCATCAAAGAAATCTTGGTGGATAGGGCCGTAGCAATTTCCATTGCAATGGAATAAAATCCTAAGGAGGTCTGGTCTGTTACTTTACCTAAAATGAGCGCTGGTGCCTTAGCATAGATGGCCCACGAAATTGTTGAGCCTGTTGTTCGAAGACTGAAAAGAATCATTTGACCAACTCGTTTTCCTTTTATACAAAACCCTGGCCGCCACCGAACAAACCAAAAACTCCCTATGCTTTGGCCCACCATGGGCACCAAAGTACCGGCAACCAAGGCCCATACTCCAGCCCCACCCCATGCCATACTCAGCATGATTACAATAGAGAGTAAAGACGCAACGATTTCCGTTTTGGAAACCTTGTCGAACTCTAAGTTTTTTTTCAAAAGAGCATAAGGTACAACCTTTACCCCAGCAAAAAGCAAAGTGAGCGCAACAATCGGTAAAATATCGGCTAGCCTTGGTGCCGAAAACCAGTCGGAAATGTATGGTGAGGCAAAAGCTAAAACTAGACATCCTCCTAGGGTTAGACTAGTGGTCAACCAAAAGCACGCATTAAGCTCGGTGTCTTCTAAATCTGGGAATTGAATAATGGCTGACCCCAAATCCATTTCAACAAGTCGCGATACAATATAGATCCAAACTCCAGCCAAAGCCATCAACCCGTAGTCTGCTGGGCTCAAAATCCGAACAACAATCAGAGTACTGAGGAAAGTAAGACCCTGGAGGCCCACACGCGACCACACTATCCAAAAGATGGCTTTTCCAATAGGTCCTTTCATAAAACGTCAAGTTTCCTGCGCCAATAGCAATCGGCTCAACATGAGAAAGAAATAGGACGACCCTACCGAAAATTATCTACAACCTTTGAAGCTGTACTAAATAATCATTCTAAAGAATGTTTAACCTACTGTTTTAATCAAAAGAAATGCTAGCGCGGGAGAGAAGTGGTGAACCACCATTCGCATTACTAAAAAATAGAGGAAAATGTGCCCGAGCAAACCATTAAATCCGCGCACTTGGCGCTTGGCCTGATTCCAGAAATTTTCGATATCGTTAATATACTTGTGTTTCTTGACAAACCGCTTGGAATAATTAATCTGGCAATGGTTGAAATCAGAGAGGTTTAGGACATTAAAGAAATGACACGTGCCGGCATATACACTGCTCTCGGGGACAATCAAATCCTGGCTAATTCTCATCAAAATTTTTTTTTAGTATCAGGAATCACCCTCGTGTAAACTCGGCTTCCACACATGTGAATCTCAAAAACAGGCGCTTTCCCCGCAACATCTCGCCCACGCTTCCCTTTTCATCGTCTCCCGAATAACCTTCATCTACTTCGATTTCCCCGGCCAGAGACCTTTGCATGGGATTGCCTGATAAATGACTTCTCATTAGTGGTGGAAATAATAGGCGGTCGTACTTTGGCACATGCATACAATCGTGGCCACCGTCCGCGCTGTGTTCCGCTCTGCTTAATTGCCCCTTCCGTATCTAGCCTTCCTAATCAAACACTCACTATCTAAGACAGCCCCTAATATTGGTAAATTGGCCCTGTTATCTTAGCATCCTAAATTTCAAGAATTTTCAGATTTAAAATTATTTTGTTTCAAGGCTTCACTTTTTCTGGCCTTAATCTTTCCTCCCTATACTTTAACAATTAATGTAATTCTCAAATCAAAAAATGCACAATACCAATTTTTCAACAGTCCAATCGGAAGTTCTACAGAAAATTACGGCTTCGGGTTTTTATCCGACTGTTCTGCCGCGAACTTTCACATGTTTTTTTGCTCTCCTTACTTCATCAAATTAATTCGCCACCCTGCTAAAATGGCCTTTCTGAAACTTACTTATGCCGTGACCTTAGCGAAGGAAGCCTCTTAGCTTACAAACATTAGATAGGATTAACTCTTCATGTATCCTTTCTAAATAAAATGTGCACCCAGTTGGGATGTGGGCTATGAAACCATTGTTGAATCTCGTTCACGTAATGAGCCAATCTTGTGTAGATTTTTTGGGAAAAATTACGTTGAGGTAGTTCGCATAATTTCGCACCACAATAAATGCAACCTTCCTCTTGCGAATAATTTCCATAGGGATTCCCAGCCAAATCCATCAATCGTACTGACAAAAAATTAGTCACTGATTTACTTTCTCCCACAAAGGAAATTTTCTCAGACCTCATTGGCAAAAATAACTCTTTCAACGATTGTTCATTAAACGTATTTACATGACCCCATCGGGGATTAGCTTGACCACAAGTGTAACAAGTAACACGACCTACACGTAGGTCCTGTTTGTAGGGAACACCAATAATAAGAAACTCTTTGGTAACCCTTCCTAGCTCAAAACACGCCTGACCCACCAAAGAGGGGGAAATATGCTCTAGCACTTCAGAACACAAAACAAGGTCAAAGGAATTATCTCTAAATTCTAAAGAGGTAATATCACCTTTTAGGGGAAGGACTTTTCTATGAATAACGCTAGGTTTCTCTAAATCAAGAGCTGTGACAGAATCAAAGTAGTTCGTGAGAGCAACCGATAAATATCCATCTCGTGCCCCTACATCCAGAGCTGTCTTCCCTTTCTTGGGAATCAGATTCATCAAACTCCGAATTCTCTCCTTTTCTCGAAAACTTTCTCTCGATTCGGCTAAATCCAATTTTCTTTCCTTTTTTTTGCACCGGTAGCCTAGTAACCACAATTGAAGCTTAACGACTCCAACCTGACAACCTCAAACGGGACGCACCGATGTATTAGGTATTCTTTCCAAGCTAGAACCCCTTCTTCCTGTTTCCCAAAAACTCATGAAGCATTCCAGTCTTTGCCTACCTCCACAGATTCCTATAGCAGAATGGATATTACTTGCCGTTTCTGTGAAAAAAAATTCATGGTCCAGGAATCTGGCAAATTACCAATGAGAGAGAGTTTTTTTATTGCTTAAACTTCTGGTGTAGAATCTCAATGATTCGACCTCCGGCCTTGCCATCCCAAAGAGGAGGAGTCGCATAGGATCTTCCTGGGCCTTTCATAATGGCAAGAGTTTCTCGAATAATGTCGTCCTTTTTATTTCCAATCACCTTGTTCGTTCCATGGAAGATGGTAACGGGGCGTTCCGTGTTCGGACGAATAGTTAGGCAAGGGATCCCTAATATTGTTGTTTCCTCCTGAATACCACCAGAATCAGTTACAACAACTTTGGCTTCCGTCATCAATTTCATAAAATCGAGATAACCAACCGGATCACAGAGAAAGACACCGCCAGAACGGCCCATCTCTTGGTTTCCCGCCGAAGAGTGTTTCAAAAGATTCCATTCTTCAATTTTAACGCGAGTTCGAGGATGACAGGGAAAGACTACAGGTAAGGTCTCACCAAGTACCGTAAATGCTTGGCAAATTTCTCCTAGAACTTTTTTTGAATCCACATTGCCTGGACGATGTAGGGTAACAAGACAATATTCCTTTTCTTGAAGCTCAAATAATCTCAAGATTTCAGAAGCCATAGCCTTTTGTTTGTGTTTAAGAAGGCTGTCAATCATTGTATTCCCAACAAAGAAAATTTTCTCCTGACAAATTCCCTCTCTGACAAGATTATCCATCGCCCCTTCTTCAGTAGTGAACAAGTAATCTGAAATTGCATCCGTTAGCACTCGATTGATTTCCTCTGGCATCGAACGATCAAAACTTCGCAATCCTGCTTCTACATGTGCAACTGAAACACCTAGCTTGGCAGCAGTCAACGCACAGGCAATCGTGGAATTGACATCTCCTACCACTAAAACTAGATGTGGCCTTTCTTGGAGAATAACCGATTCAAATCGTTCCATTATTGCTGCCGTTTGCTTGGCATGAGATCCTGAGCCAGCCTCCAAATTGATATCTGGCCTTGGAATGTTCAAGTCATCAAAAAAAAGGTGGGACATTTTTTTATCATAATGTTGGCCGGTGTGAACGACCACAGGGTGGAGAGAGGGTATCCCTTTCATCGCTTCTAGGAGTGGAGCAATCTTCATGAAATTAGGTCGCGCTCCGGCGACAAGCAGTATTTTCCTCAAAGACTCACCTGCTTTCGAATCCAGGGGCCAATAACCTTAGTGACTGGTATGGGAAGATATGTCCATAGAGAAACTACCCATGCATATTTTTCCTTTTCGGTTTGGGAAGGACTATTCTGAACATTCCCGAAAAAACATTGCCAATGAAGTTTTTCTTCAACAGAGCCCCATTGCATCTTAAATTTATACGTACCCTCACCCTTGGTCGATCGACCAAAGTCGAACGTTGCCAACTGGTTGTCACAACTCCACCGTATAGCCTCCCAGTACAAAAGAATATTCGGGCAGAAGGACCGGTATTGTCTTCGTGATGAAGCCCATGGGATACACAGCGTATCTTTAAATTTCAAACAAACCCCGCCCCCGATGACCTTCTGACCTTTTCGAACCAACAAGAGAGATATACCTTTTCCATACTCCCGAAACAAAACTTTAAAAAAATTTTTGCTATGAACTGGCGACCCTAAATCTCTCATATTTTCCGCAAATACATCATAGAATTCATCTAAACATTCTTCACTTTCCCAATGCACTGTTAGTCCAGACTTTATGGCTTTTCTTACCTGATTTCGGACTTTGGCATTGAGTGCCTTCCACTTTTCAGTGGACGCCATATGTAGGGGCAATCTCACGGAAACTTTATTTTCATAATAGGGTATTGGTAAGGGACTGGGATTGCGATGGCGAAATTCTAATTTCTTCACCCCCATCGTCTCTCCTAACTGACAAGCCGTTTCATATAAAATCCGGGTAGTCATCTCATCGTCTGCACAAATTCCACCCTCATCCAAAAAAGGAAGCGAGACTAATGACCGGCCCAACAAGACCGTATCCATAAAGACCAATGGCAGGATTCCTTTAACCCTACCGTGCTCAACGGCCCAAAAATACCATGCTTTATGTCCGTATGTTTTTTCAATGACATGCTTCCAAAGACTTAAGTGGCACAAACTCGAATATGGAGCTTGGCCAACATAATCATTCCACTTTTTGTCTTCTCCTTGCTCGAACTGGCAAAGTCTTACTTCCACTTTTTCTTCAGTCCTCCAAATTCATCATATCGGGGCTGTATACTGGACAAGAAAACAAACTTTTGTCTTTGGGTGAGAAGAATGAAACCCAATCTTATTTAAATTTTCAGTCAAAGATTTCATGACCTCTTCGTATAAACTTGCCCCCTGGGCAATGAAGGGCCTCAGAATTCACTTGAGGTAAGAAGTGGCCCCCAAATTTCAGACAGTTCGCCACGTGAAATTTCTAACTCTCATTATGCTACCTTCTCAACCTCTGGAGCCCCACCATAGACGAGGGCTCTCAGTTTATCCCAAAAAACCGCCCACTATCAGATGAAACCAGGGGAATATGGTCCTTTTAAAATACCAGCCTGAATTGAGGATGATGCATGAAGGTAATCCTCTATAGCAGCCCACGGATCTCGGCAACGCTTGTTTTAAATAATCATGGGGAATTCGTTATCATGGGAGCTAAGTACATCTCCCTTACGAATCGGAGCTGTGAAGTCCTGCCTTGGTGGTTGAAGTTTGATAATGGGAGAACAACTTTTTCAACCCGAGACGCCGCATGTTTTCAACTCACCTCAGAAACTACTTTTGAGTATAGCTCGATTCCCAACGGCGCGATCCAAGCCGATCCCACTTTCCAGACTGCTCAAAAATCAATCCTTTGATAATCCCAATTCCTGTTGCCACATTCAGCGCACAAAAATACATTGGAATTGAAAACCACCTTGAGCTTAACTGGAGTACATAGCCAGAAATCGCCAAGGCATAAAAAATGACTTGCCCAGCTAGACACACTCTAAAAAATGGGCTTTCTAACAACAACAGGGGAGACAAGAAGATAATCAGCATCCAGAAAATGGTCAACCACCGCAGAAGCTTATGAGAAATCAATTGAAATAACAAAAACGGTTGATTAATGGGAGGCCATAAATCCGCAGTTAAAAATGACTTTATACTAAGTAAAGCAATTCTAACTTTCCGAGAAAATTCACTTTGAAAATTGACTTCTGATGCCTCCTGCCCCATCGCCTCAGGTTCAAACACAACTCGCATGCCATTTTTTGCCACTTGGAATCCAATATAAAAATCATCATTCACTGACCTCCTCATTTTTTTGGGGAAATATTCCCGTCGAATGGCAAACATAGCCCCATCAACACCAATTTGCGAATAAATTTTTGATTCAAGATAATGAAGGCTCCACTCATATTCGTAATACATACTTTCTGGTCCACCATGAATGGCACTTTGGGAAATTAACCGTACTTTCCCGCTTACCGCCCCCACCGAATCATCGGCAAAATTCCTCACCAACTTTTCGATTGCGTCTCTTTCAAAAAAAGTATTGGCATCTGAAAACACAATCACTTCAGATTGAATTTTTGGAAATATCTTTTCGATAACAGCAGCCTTCCCTGCTCGATTAGGAAAGCAAACTACCGTCAATAGGTCTTGATATTCCCTCAGTATTTGTGGAGTACGATCGCTAGATCCATCTGAACACACTACAATAGATAAACGCTCCTTTGGATATTCCAAAGCCAAACAATTCTCTAATTTCTCCTTCAATACTTCTTCTTCATTATAAGCGACGACCAGTAACGTAACTGATGGGGAAATAGATTTTTGCAACCAGGGGCTTGGGTTAATCCGCGCTATGAGATGCAAAAGAATGGGATATCCCCCATAAACATGCACAAGAATGAAAACGCTTATCCAAAAACTCCAGATTGGGGCATACCATATCCCACCAAAGATAACGCCACAGGCAAAAATAAATCCGATCCTGTTTGTCGGAGATTTCATTTCCATATCCTCAGACCTATCTGAGGATCGAATAGGATCCCAAACAGTAATTGTCTCCCCTATAACGTTTTTGTACATGCCGACTAGGGAAGCCACATTAACCGAGAGGAAATACGAACAGGCCGAAACGAACGCATTAGATTGAGCAATATGGGGTAACGCCCAACCAAGAATTCCTAGACCATATACCCCAATTTGAATCACAACAAACAACAAAAAGAAATCCGAGATAAAAGCTAATCCAAAGGAAGAACAAAATATGAAAATAAGGTAAACAGGGGTTAACCATCGAAGCAACTTATGCGAAAGCAACTGCACCGAGAACCACCCGTAGGCAATAGGATTGAGAAGAGATTTCATTTTTCTCACAGCCTGCCAACTTCGGTTCACCACTCTGACTTTTCGTTTGAATTCCTCCCCTATTTGGCTGACGCTTGCCTCTTTACAAATCGCCTCTTCCTCAAACACACATCGATAACCCAAGCCCACAATCCGTAAAGGCAAAACGAAATCGTTTATATCTTGAACGCCCAAGGGGGAATATAAAGCTGTACGAATGGCAAAGATGGCCCCATCCGAGCCAACCATTGATCCTAGTTGACTTTCAGAAATCTTCAAGCGCCGCTCATAATCCCAATAGATTTTTTCATTGACACCAGCACTCCCCAGTTTTCCTCCTGAATATTGAGAGTTACCAGTAACACATCCTATTTGGGGATCAGAAAAATTACGAACTAGTTTTTGAAGAACATCGTTTTCAAAAAATGCATTAGCATCTGAAAAAACAACTATCTCACTTTGCACATTGGGAAGGACGGCATTGAGACCAACCGTCTTCCCTCCCCGTTGAATCATCCTGTGAAGCCTCACACCCCGAGAAGCAAACTCCAGAACGATATTATCTGTGTCGTCAGTTGATGCATCTGAAATAACTATAATTTCCAATTTTTCCGTTGGATACGACAAACTCAATGCATTCTCCAATTTTTGGCGAATGTCCAGTTCCTCATTATAGGCAGAAATTATTAGGGTAGCTGTAGGATGGTATTGATCATCTAGGATACGAGGTAAGGCAAAAAACTTTGCAAGAAAAAAAGAAACAAGTGGGTACATTCCTATTACATAGAAAAATATAAAAACATTTCCCCAAAAAATAATATTTAAAATTGTGGTGGCGTTAGTACTCACTAATATCACCTCAATTTCTTTACTGAAAAATTCATCTATTAGACCTATTGCTTAAAAACTAAGATGCCAATAAATTCATACTTGCACTGCATATTTTCTGTAAGGTTTAGGGATCTTGGAACGGTGACAACATGAGTTGAGAAATTTCAGTTCAACAGCAAAGAAGCTTGTAGATTAAAATATTGCTTTTTAAGTTTTCTGGAAAACGCGCGACGAGCGAACCTTACTTATCCACCTTCTCCAACAAACTACTGACCCGTTACCAATTGGTTAGACCAACTGCTCCAGAATCACGGCGACTGCAAACACCGTAGGAAACCCATGCCTTGGGGATATATGATGATATAGAGGGATCCTGGTTTTATTCATAATTGTATCCAGAAACCACAACCTTTCTTGCAATTCAAGATTGTGGACCAATGGTGACAAAGAAAAAAATTGCATCTAACTACATTCCCTTCTCAAGTTTATCGAATCTGATTTTAATAGAGCGATTGATGAGAGGTAAGTTCATATCGAGAACAGCATCAGGATTTGGAGGTCCACAAGACTTGTACTCATAGATTTTTAAGGATACGTTTTGCAATCTCTTGTGATTTGAATGGATAGGGATGTTTTTCTTCAAGGTGAAGCGTTGGCTTTTTTTTACCTCTTTCTGCAACCATTCTATAGCATGGCTTTCTGAGGGTTTGTCCTCCAACACCACATGACACACCCCAAAATCTTTCAGTAATGTATAAATATCATCTTTGCTTTGGATTCGTTCTTCCACAAACCTCGTAAGGTTAGTTGTCGCCAAAACTTTATCTGCTAGAAGGACAATCATCTCGCGATTAGAATCAAGAGCCCGTGTGTTAAAAATGAAGTATCCGGTGTCGACATGTGCGCTGTACAAGACAGATGCCCCTTTCTTATTCTGTACTACATATTGCGCGGCCTCTTGATAGCCTCGAGCAAAAGTAGATTCAACGTTGTAGGCCATAATTGCCTGACTGCCTGAGATAACCAGGATGACAGTCGTGATCCCTATCCGCCAGTATCGAGAGGAAAACACATTCACAAAATTGGCTGCAAAGAGGCAGAATGCTGGTATCCAAAATATGCCAAAACGGACTTGTCCAATCCCTGTATATGTCAAAACTCCATAGAAAGCAAGAATCCATGCTAGGAAAAAGTAACACCTTTGGTCCCTTCTCCATAGACCAATGACTATACCAGCAACACTGAGCCACACAACAGGAGAGGTCAGATGGTGCAACCACACCATCCTTGCGTGTTGAAATAAATTTTCTGATTTCAGGATATAGTCCATTGGAACGGAGCTAACTTGAACAATGTTGGCAGGTGATAACCCAAATGACATGGCTCCTATGGGAAGCATCGCGATAAAAAATGCTACCCCGGACCACAGAATATCCTGTTCAAAAATTTTCCGAAAACCTTTCCTCGCCACAAATTCCCAAGCAAACGCTAATCCAAGAATAACAGCTAATTGCTTAGCATAAACACTCATGGCAAAACTAACTAGGAAAAAGATGAGATGTTGACGTTTCTCCGCGGCAAGATATTGTTGGAAATAGTATGCGGCGGCAATCATGAGCGCTAATGCCGGCATTTCACTCATGACTATTATTGAATATTTAACTATAAAAGGTGTGGTAATAAAGAGGAGGGTTGAAAGAACCGCTATATGTTCATCATACCGATCCCGAATTAATCTAAACCACATGATACAACCTACCAGCACAATGCATAAGATAGTTAACTTGCCTGAAAAGACTGAAATACCAAAAATCGCAAAAAAGGGAATTTCAAACATAGAAGTCAATGGGGGATGGTGCCCGATAGACAGTGCCGGATACCGTGAATAATAAGCCAGGGAATATTCAATAAAGTTTCCAATGGGAAAATCTCGTAATACATCCAACAAATAAACTCCATTCATCAGGTATCGCGCTTCATCACCATTTAAAGCAAATACCTCGTCGTCGAAGATATTTTTCCCACAGATCCCAATGACCACAAGACAAACTATCACCAGATAAATCATCGCTTGATTTCGCATCAGGCAATCATAAAATTCTTGTGGTTTTTCATTCATAGTACCCTGTTCTCGTATTTCGTTTGTATAATTCAACAGCCTGTGCTGCAGGTTCAATTGTGCCCGAACCTTACTTGCCCAAAGAACTTCCCACACTGGATGTTGATTGCTTTCCTTGAAAAGCGAATTGAATCCTACAGGAGACAAAAGTGATCACACTGTAAAGGTAATATACAAGATGCATTGGAAAGGCAAGAAGGAGAAATCCAATTCCTCTTCGATTGAGAAAAAATAAAAATAGCCTCCGATTCACCGTGAATATCGTAATTGAAAAAAGGAAGAGTACGAATAAAACAACCGGATGAACCCACGCAAAGGGGAGCAAGCAAAAGATGAGACAGGCCAAGCCACCACAGATTCGTTGAGATATATGAAGGTTGAGATCATTGATCATTCCATTGCTTTCCAAAATTAATTTCGACCATGGAACGGCACGATATAAGATATCAGCCTGAAGTAAGGATTTCAGACGCCATTCCTTTAAATGGGTAACTTGAATGTTCTTGTCTAGAAGAATTCGATAGCCTTGGTGGCGAAGTCTATAGCCCAATTCAATGTCTTCAATGGAAGGATAGGGATATCGATCTTGGTCGAAGCCTTTTACAGCCTGAAAGATTTTCCTTCGAATACCTCCACATCCACCCCAAAAAGTAGATGCCTCGGAGTTTCCTTCTTGGTGGACAAAATGATGAAGAAGATTTTTATATTGTGATAAAAAATTTGAGGCAGGAGGTTTATCATCATAAGAACCGAACACAGCAACAACATCGTTATGCTTTTGAAAAGCATCAACGATCTTCCCCAGGGTATCAGCACGTATCACAACATCAGCGTCTATGAAGAAGAGGATTTCACCTTGCGCACGTTTTGCCCCTACATTCCGTGTAGCTCCTGGACCCGAGGGCCCGGGGCAATGCAGAATGAGGTCACTATATTTTTTGGCAATAGAAACCGAATCATCCGTGGACCCATTATCTACCACAATGAGTTCATAGTTTTGATAGGTCGAACCACGAATATGATTCAAGCATTGATCAAAACCAACCCCTCCATTATACACAGGGACGATGATAGAAACCTTTGGTAAATCTCGACTAGATTGAGGCTCTACTTGAGGCATCATTTTACTCACTCGAGTCGTGTAGAAGTTTATATCGGTGACCGAGAACTCGGTCTTCCCCTGCTCATTTTTAGATGAAAAATCAAAGTCCTTCTTAATGTCTCATAAAAGGGCAATCAATAGCCCCCTAATGTCAGAAATTCAGGAAGGTCTAATTGCAGTTGTTCGCAGAAATAAACGGCAAGCACGCTTCATTACCGTAACACCTCAAACCAGCCTGTTCAAAAAAGTCCTGCAGGTTTTTCAGAAAGCCTCCCATATATGAATCCCTATCGCTGTGCAGTACTTTCATCTAATAGCTTGAGGGATGAAATGTTAAATTTGGTAATGAAGGTATCCATTTTCCCCTGTAACTCCGTTTGATACGCCCTAGGAGTCGTTGGGTAATCTTGTGAACTAACTTCCCCCATCAAAAAGGGGTTCCCCAATGAGTCTGATGCCACAAACCGTGCAATTTCCCTCCCTGATCCACCAATATAGGTCGAGTACATCAGGGCACCAGTGGAACTATAGATTTGGAGGTATCCATCCCCTTCCCCTCCACTGTAAGTTCCATAAAGTGCTTGTGGCGTCACCTCTAAATCGCTGGAAGTGGTAAGACCACCGACATAGATATGGCCAGAGGGACTCACGGTTGGACCAAAAGTTATTTCCTCGCCAGATCCTCCAATATAGGTGGAGAGCACAGGCATTCCCGAAGGATTGAATTTCACTAGAAATGAGTCATTTTTACCTATTAGCGATGTTTGGTGGGCTTGGATCGTTGGGAAATTGGGAGAAAGAGTGGAGCCGACAATATAGAAATTGCCTTGGCTATCAAGCTCCCCACGATGGTCAGCAAATTCTTCATTTTTTCCCCCAAAATATGTGGCGAATACCAAACCTATCCCATCTGGAGAAACTTTTGCGATATAGAGATCCGTATCCCCACCATTATATGTGTTGTCATAGGCTCCTGATGTCGTATCAGCATCTGTCCCCCACAAGATTGAATTGGCATATACATGACCAAATGAATCAATTTGACACCCAACAACGACTTCTTCTCCTTTCGTATCATCGGTCGATCCTAAATAACGGGAATAGATAATTGTCTTACCGTCAGGTGACACTTTCGTGATAAACGCGTCACTAAATCCACCATGATACTCATTGACTTTAGCAGGATTGTTGTCAAGAAAATTTTCACTTTGAGTAGATCCGCAGACATACGAATTCCCTTCCTCATCCACGGCGACTCCTCCTCGTGCTCCATCTTCCTTCGCCCCCCCTAAAAAAGTGGAGAAGATTAGCTTGGAACCATCGCTCGACAATTTCAGCACGTACGCATCGCTTGGCCCGTGTGGGTGACCTACAGGATTAATTCCTCCGTTGTGGGTACGATCAAACGCCCCAGGAGTGGTTGGGAAATCCTTTGAGCTCGTTCTTCCAGCCAGGTAAATATTCCCCAATCTATCTAAATCTACTCCATATCCCCTGTCCTTCCCTGTCCCACCTATTAATGTTACCCATACAAGATGAGAACCATCAGAACTGATTTTAGCAACAATAATGTTACTGTCATCCATGACACCAATTATCCTAGTATTGGGAAATTTCTTGGGAGCCGCCGTTACATGTCCTGCGACAATAAGATTTCCTTCAGAATCAAATACTCCTTCACGTAAGGTTCCCACCCCCCCTGTGTCGAGATACGTGGAATAGGAAATTCCATCATGGAGTACTCCAGTCCTCCCCGATATAGGTGTAGCCGAATTCTCGCAGGCATTGAGCCCAACGATTCCAGCCAATAGTACAAGGATCTCCAATAATTTCGAATGTACTATTTGGGTTGGGATTACTTGGCAAAAAAAACCAGATAAGGCCTTCATGTATATTATCTACTCCTTTTTCCCAAGGATTGGGTTCGTTTATGACTTCAACAAAAGGTCTCGAAAGAATCCACACCTCATCAGTTTGTATTTTCAAAAAGTTATACAAACAATATCAGTATCAACCATTCATATTCACAAGACCCCGCTGAATAAGAGACTCTGGTCTATTATGATGCCAATGATTGAGAATGAAATCCTTCAATTTTTGGGAATACCATTAAGGATCATTGCTAATAAAAAATCGTGTACTGATAACGTCAACTCCAAAAATTTCTTCCAGTTAAGTAGGAAATCCTACTGTGTGTCAATGATGAATCTGCCAGCAACGTCTATAAGAAATTGGAAGTAAAGAACCCTCCAAAAAATGGGGAAGGAGCAAAAATATTTCCCAATTCTCATTACCCATTCGAAGAATGAATCAATTCCTTAGCATACCAATTTTATGATTTTTCTTGCTTTCCAGATGAAGAAATAATATACACAATCCCCATCAATACCTTCCCTTATGCCGACAAGTATTTTTGGAAACGATACTTAGGAAGATTGAAGAATATTCTCAACCCCCCCATCACTTAAACATAAGAAACTCAATCTTGCCGTAGTTGAGCCAGAACATTCATTTCATTCACCGATAAACCCATTAGCCTAACCTAAATAATAAGTTCTGTATCAAAAAACCATTTCTTAGCAGAAGTGGGCTCCAACTTCGTGATAGTTTGATAAGGGCAATCCCTGCCTTTCGTTAAGCTGCTGGCTTCCTGCCGGCAATACAATAAAGAAATCCCTAAACGTCTTTATCATTTTATTTGAGAAATATATTCGGCCAAAGCCTCTTCCCAACTTCGCATAGGTGGGTATTTTTCTTCTTGCAGGCGGGTATTCTTCAGAATGGAGTAGGCAGGACGTTTTAGCAGTGTTCCGCTATCTTGAGTAGTAATGGGATGGACTTTGTAGTTTACCCCTGCTAGGTCGAAACATTTTTTCGCATATTCATACCAGGTGCAATATCCTGCGTTCGTAATATGGTATATGCCATAAGGTGCTTCGTTTTCCAGTAACTCCTTTATCTTCTGAGAAAGATCTTTTATAAAGGTAGGGGATCCATGTTGATCATTTACTACCCTTATTTCTCCATATTTTTTCCCTTCCGCCAGCATTCTTCTAGGGAAGTCCACTCGATTGGGATCCGGACAAGTACCAAAAAACCAGCTTGATCGGATAATATAGTGTTTGGAGGTGGTAATTTTAATGAGGGTTTCGCTAAATTCCTTAGCGGCCCCATATATATTTATCGGATTAGTAATATCGTATTCGGTGAAGAATTTCTTGTTGCCGTCAAAAACATAGTCTGTACTGAAGTGGACTATGACAGCGTCATGGTGTTTGCCGGCTCTAGCAATGTTTAAGGGACCGATTGAATTCATCTCTATGCAGGATTGAGGAGAGCTCTCACAACCTTCTGAGCGAACTAAGGCAGCTGCGTTAATAATTACTTTAGGGCGATATTTTTCAAATATTCTTTTACAATCTTGTTCAGCCAGAATTTCTATATCGCTGTGTGTAAGGCCTATTGCGGTTTTTTTAAACCTGTATGTTAGTTCGCTGCCCAGTAGTCCTTGCGCTCCTAATATTAATATATCTCCCTCCCTAAAAATCATATTCTCCTTTACTCTGTTTGGAATAGTGAATTTGAAATTCCGTTTTACTTTTTATTTTTTGCCACCAGCTGTTGTTTTCTTTATACCATGAAATAACGTCCTTTATGGATTCTTCGTAATTGAACCTTGTTTGCCATCCCAATTCTTTTGTAATGAGGGAGTCGTCAGGGGCATAACGGTAGTCAGCTCCCGGGCGATCATCTACATATTCAATGACATTCTCCAAATGCATTCCCATGATGTTTGCGATAGTCGCTATAACTTCCAAATTTGATCGCTCTTCACCGCAGATATTATATATTTTTTTCGATTCGCTCTGATGCATAATAAGGTCGAGCGCATAGCAAAAATCCTTCACATGTATCCAGTTACGCAGATGGCAACCTTTTCCGTGAACTGGTATCTTACGCCCTTCTATAAGACTGGTTATGACTAATGAATGAAGTTTTTCAGGATATTGAAAGGGACCGTAATTATTTGAACTTCGCAGAATGATGGCGGGAATATTATGTGTTCTGACATACGACTGAATCATCAGATCGGCAGCTGCTTTGGAAGCAGCATAGGGATTGGACGGAGTTAACGGATGGGTTTCATCCGTTTTGACCCCCATTCCAACATCTCCATAGACTTCGTCGGTCGAAATGTATATGAATCTAGGTACTTTGAGATTCTTTACAGCTTCCAGCAAAATAAATGAGCCTTGTATATTAGTTTTAATAAACTGAAAGGCATTCATGATAGAGCGATCCACATGACTTTCAGCGGCAAAATTTATTACGACATCATAATTAGCTGAGTACAGCGTTTTCATTACAAGTAATTCATCCCCGATATCTCCGTGGATGAATCTGTATCTTGGGCTGGAAGATATTTCGCTAAGATTATCCAGATTACCTGCATAGGTTAAAAGGTCTAGATTGTGGATTATATAGTCTGGGTAGGTTTCGTGAATATGGAGAATAAAATTAGACCCCATAAACCCTGCTCCTCCGCAGATTAAAATCTTTTTAAATGATTTCGATTTCATCACCAACAGGAATTATAAATTTACCACCAGCATTTCGATACGCGTCCTCTTTTTCGAGTATGGGATTCAGGTAATTCCAAGCCAATAACAAATAATAATCAGGAAGATTTGCTTCTGCATATGTTCTAGGAACAACGGGGATGAAAGTCCCCGGAGTATAGAGGCCGCATTTTGAGTGAAGATCTTCAAGAGCAAATTCGATCAAATTTGCATTCAACCCGCAATAATTGAGCAAGGTATTCCCTTTGGCAGGAGCTCCGTAAGCGGCAATTCGTTTTCCTGATTTTTTTAAATCTTCTATAATTCGAACAACATTGTTTTTTGATTTTTCAATGCGATCAGCAAGATTTTCATATTTGAATAATTTATCCAATCCGCAATCCAGTTCTTTATTTACCAACTCGCCGACAATATCCTGAACTTCATATTGGCCTGCATGGGCTACATATAGTCTTAAGGACTGACCTTGTGAGGGCACAATTTCAATATCAAAGATTTCCATCTTGAATTGGTGAAACAGATGAATGAGTGGGCGCACAGACAAATAAGAAACATGCTCATGATAGACCGTATCATATGTCAGATTTTCAAACATGTCGATTAAATACGGAGCCTCCACGCAAAAGACACCTTGGCGGTCAAGTAATGCAGCTACTCCACGACAGAAGCCCTCCAAATCATCGACATGGGCAAATACATTGTTGCCCATGATCACCTTGGCAGCCCCGGAGTCCTCATGGATCTGTTTGGCAAGTTGTTCGTCAAAGAACTCAGGGAGAGTGGGTATCCCATTTTCATTGGCTTTTTTGGCTATATTTATGGCAGGATCAATACCTAATACATTAAAACCCTTGCTCTGAAAGAATTTCAACAAAACCCCATCATTGCTTCCTACCTCTACCACCAAATCCTTATCCGGATTAAGATAATTTTTAATGAGGTATTCAGCGTAATTCCGCCAATGTATGGATACCTTAGGCATGGCGGAAGAAAAATACACGTAGTCCCTGAATAATACATCTTTGTCAATGATATGAATCAGCTGGACAAAATTGCAGGATTCACAAAAAAATACTTCCAAAGGAAACTTAAGTTCATATGAAATATTTTCATTCGTTTTCAAAAAGCTATTAGCCAACGGCTGCGAACCCAGGTTCAGAAATTTAGAAAGTTGGGGGCTGCCACAACAACGGCACTTCTTTCTAATGTTAATCATGTATACTTACCATTCCGATCATTTTGGTTCTAAGGTGTATTAACCATGTTTTCAAGATATACACCAATACCGAGTAACTCCACACGATCCATACATACCATTCATGTATGATAGTTGAATGTCCGATTCTTGCACGGTAAGTTATGGGTATCTCTACAAAGGAAATATCATTTTTAACTACAAGCAGGATAAGCTCGGTGGCAAAAAGTGAATCCGTTGCTTTTAATTGTTGCTCAATTTTTCGGAGAGCGGTCCTGTGAAATAATTTGTAAGTACATCCTATATCGGTAATAGTCTTAGTGCCAAAAAGGATCTCTAGTATTTTTGCATAAGCCACATTCCCAATTCTTCGCAGAGGAGTCATGGCAGAGCCTTTTCCCAGAGTGCTACTGTTTGTCCTGCATCCAAGTACCACTTCAAAGTCTTGGGCATAAGATAAAAACTTTTCCAGATCTTTCCCACTAAATGTAAAATCCGGCTCACAAAGTAATATATAATCCCCATCAGCTTCTTTGATACCTCTTCGGAAAGCATACCCGTACCCCTGCTTGGTTTCATATGCCATTTTTGCCTTTGTCTTCTCTATCTCTTCTTTGGTTCCAGGCTCGGCATTGTTATTGACCACAATCAATTCATCCACCATTCCCGTGGCAAAAAACTCTTCTATGACCCTTCGAATGGAATATCTTTCTTGATACGTGGCCATAACAACACTAACTTTCTTGTTCTTATACATTGCAGTTATTGAAACTTTTAAAACCAGCCCCTATGCAATTACTAAAAATATTAATTCTCAAAAGCAAATAAACAATCGGGTGTTTTGTTATCGTTAATTTTCGATGGATTCAGGAAAAATCTAATGGACGGCAAAATTGTTTATTGCAAAGGACAGAGCATTAAAAAGTTCTATTTTCATATGCGAGAAGTTCTTTTGCTGACAAAGGTCCATTTCGGACCTCATATCCCATATCTGTTATAGTGGGGCCATCAATAATCCAAACTGGTCGTTGCTGAAATTTTTTTAAAAGCTTCTGTAGAATAATAGGACTTCGATACCAGGCATATATTGGATCATTCGTTGAGGGAATCAAAGCGCTATAAATAACAGCTGACGCATAATCAGGAAATGCTTCTCCACGTATTAAAACAAGGCTTCCATCAAATTTGTTGGGTTCTAATAGAACTCGGAAATCAGGCCTCATATTTAAATAATGATAATATTTATCCAAAGAGCGCCAGGGAAGAAAATTCACCAACGAGAAAAAACATGTGATAAAAACTGCTATTTTTACAACGTGCTCACACTTTGATAGTTTTTCTCTCCACCCACTAACTCTTTTTTCTAAAGACCTGATTCCCCGAGCAGTCAACCCAATTAATGGAATAATCATTAAAAACCAGTATCGAGCACCAAAGTCTGGCCCCCCACTGAAGTAATAAAAGAAATAGGCAATAAATACCACCCCTATTAAGACTAGCAAAAAACAGTCAGATCTTCGCATCGTTCCTGAAACCAAGAAAATTCCGCTGAGCAACAAAGATCCAGCACTCCAACCGAATAATTCGATATTTAATGAAAAGGTGTTCAAATTGGCATTAATTAGCCCATCGACCGGGCTGTGCCCGGGGTTGGGATCAATAGGCCATCCCATCCCTCGTTCTGGCCCAAAACCATACGCATTGGCATTCGGGGCAAAGTATTGGTCAGCATAGGCCATAATCGGAAATACAAATGGATCGCCTGTAAGAATTTTGTTGTAAGGAAACGCCAAAGCTCCAATTATGATTGTGCCAATAGCAAGCCCCACTATCGCGGTCACCTTAAGCTTGCCCCTCTCAATCGCAATTACCCAAATTCCTAATATTAGGGCCACGATCACCCCATCAAGGGGTCTAATTAGACTACCCATTCCGACCGCTCCCCCTCCAATCCACGACCATGTGTTCTTACCTGTCCTCATTGCCAATGCAACCGAGATTAGCGCGATCAAGGTACAAGTCAACGTAAACATATGGGGCATAAAATTCATACCCATGAATAAATACCAAGGGGAAATACACAATAACAATACGCCCAAACGCGCGACCTTCTTTCCATATATTTCTTGGAAAAATAGTCCAGCGAGTACCACATTTATTCCGGCTAAAATAGGATTAACAAGCCAAGGAAACCCGACCACAATCCCTAAAGCCAACATTGCTGGCCATCCCGGAGGACATGAGGGGAACCAATTGTCCCCTTGAAATTGCATTAAATATACCTCAAAAGCTTCACGAATTGGAGGAGCAGGCAATTTCATAGCTCCATTCGCCAGAAAACGAGCATGAAAAAGATATCCGACCTCATCTTGCAGATGTGGATGCTGTTCGTAGAAAACAAAATTGAGAAATGCGGCCAAAGCTGTTACCCAAACCGCTGAAAATAAAAAAATGATGTCAAATGGCAACAATTGCGCAAGCCAGCCTGATTGGAATTCGGCAATCCACTTTTTTGATTTCGCCCATAACATACTCAATTTTTCACCAGGCAAACTCCATGCGATGAGAATGATATTTCCAAGATTTACCGCCTGGAGGAATCCCGCAAAAAGTAATTCTGTCAGATACACAAAAATTTCATGTGACACGGTTGCACTCGATAAGAAAAAAAGGAGCCCAACTGCTACCAATTGCCAAATCCGAAAATTCTTAGCGTACCAAGCCCTAATCGTTTTCCAACGTGATAACATTCCAATAAAAACCAATAGAGATTGTAGAGCTAGGAACAGCAAAATTACAGGGTGCGAAGCCGCAAGATCAGGAAAGAGAGGTGGGTAATGTTGATAGCGAACGCCCTGGCCAGCTTCGACCAGTTGTAGCCCCATTGCCTGACCTACCATTCCTAGAGCAATCCAAAAGCCAAACCTATAAAGACCCTGTGAAGTCGCAATTCCAGAAATAATTAAAGCCACTGCCAATGAAAGTGGAAGACAAAACTTCGCTGAAAGGAATCCTTCTGTATCACGAAAATTGGAGTCCGAGAATGCCCAGAATAAGCATCCTACACCAACGAAACACAGTATCACCCACCCATTCTTATATTTGTATCCACTTAAATACCCAAAAGGATTCGCATGGAGAAACATAAGGATTACGATAGAAATGATTGGATGATGACTAGAAGATTTTAATGATTGCTAGGGCTGGGTTTTAAAAAATGAAGTTGAATTAGCCAATTAACCTTGAATCTCATTTCGCCTGTAGTTCGGATTGCTGAGATTGCCTCCAGGATTATGAGAAGTAAAAATCTCTGCCCAAAGAGGGGGCTTTCTCTTTCAAAACCCTTTTGCCTTGGCTTCGTTCCTGGCTGCCATTCATCCCCACCCTTTCAGGTTGGGCATTCTAAAAGATTTGGCAAACAGTACAATCAAATTCTTTATACACGACGGGAAATGTAACTTCCGAGTTCCGTTATAGTGACCTAGAGGCCATTTGAACTGATACTGAAATTGCTCCAATGTTTTAATGTGATTCTGATTTGCCGCCAATCCTTGAGATCGGATCACCTTGAAATGGTTTTATTTCCCTCATGCAAGACATAATTTGGCAAGAAGTGATCTGAGTTTGAATAAAGAAATGTTGTTAGGACTAACTCGTTGGGCCATCATTCCCTTTATAAGGGGAAGACTTTCCATCAAACTCTCCTGCCGCGTCAGACCGATGCAAAAGCCAGTTTTTCCGGAAACGTTTTCTTTTCTTTAGCTTTCCCAACTTACCGAAGTAGGTTTCTTTCAGCTAGATTTCACCAGAAAGAGTCAATTTATTTGGCATGGCCAATGCAATTATGCCTTATAGCAGAAAAAATTAATAGGCTGTCTTTTTAACTCCACCTCTGACCAATCCACCTACTCCGTCAAGCTGACAATCTAGATATAAATTAAACCCACCACACATCAATACATCAATTTCTCAGGATTTTTTAAGACCATTGAAATTCATGACCCATTATCTGATAGAGGATTCAAAAAATTTCTACTGGCTTAAATATAATTCACAAACTTACTCTAATGTATCGCCATTTATTGTCAAATTTAACTTCTAGGGAAGGGACGAAAGAGAGATGGATTCAATTGGTTTTCCTTTGAATTCACACGCCTCAATAAACATAATAATTGTTCTTGCTCAATCTGAAGTCTTTATAGGTCTCTAAATAAATTCCCTTTTGAAATAATTAAGTAATTTATGCTAATATTATATACCTGCAAACTCCTCTTTGTAGGTGTGAAAAAATCCTAAAATAAAAGACCTAATTATCATCCCGATTTTGTAGTCAATAAATTGGTTGTGAGGAATTAATTTCTGCAAAAAAGAAATTGAATATGCACCAAGGCTTTATGTCATTGGAAGGTTTTGATAGGGTTGAAAATCTTATTATCTGGTATTCCTTTCACATTTCAATCCAAAGGATAGGCTCCTAACTATTTTCAAAAAGGCAAGTATTCAGGGTATTAATCCGTTCTATGAACGATTTGGTCACTATTTCTGGCCATCTTGTCAGAAAGTATCAGGTTATTTTAAGAACTTTATCTAGAAAACCGATAATATTTTAGGGTATCGTTCAATCTTTAGGCAAAAACTGAGCCATCTCTGATCAAGCGATGAGATTAAACTATTGATCTAATTCGTACGTTGAACTTTATATCTGGGCTATAGCCCAAGGCTTGTTCCGATTTCCTTTTGCTCACACTTTGTCCCAACAAAATTTTAGCTCGAATACTGGCCATAACCTTTAATCGATTCATGTAAGGGGCCCGATTTTTCAGAAGCTAAAATACCATAGGATTTTTAGTCGGCTTTATTAAAGGGCTCCATCAGGGTTAGAAGTTAGGCGAAGGGCACTGGTCTCTCATACACACATTGTGGAAAGTGTCAGAGCATGTATCTTTAGTTGAATTGTTCCATTTTCTATTGCAAACATGCGAATTTATCTTGCTGATTTAGGACATAACCAATTAACCCTGAGTTCAGATGTGTACCCCTTAGGGGTAGCCAACTTAGCCGCTTATGCTCAAAAATACTTTCCCACTTCTAATAGTCTGGACATTCATCTGTTTCGTGAACCTGAAGATCTGAAATCTGCATTGGATAGTACAGCTCCAGATATTCTGGGACTGAGTAGCTATGCCTGGAATCACGAGTTAAGCCTTCACTTTGCCCATTATGCGAAAATAAAAACCCCTAATGTTTTAACCCTTCTTGGTGGGCCAAACTTTCCCCTCACTACCGATGAGCAAGAATCATTTCTTCGTAGTCTGTCCTACATTGATGCTGCGGTTCGGGGTCCGACCTATGAAAGTGAACGGGCCTTTCTAAATATTATTCAACGATTTCATGAAGTCCAACGATCTATAGAAGGCCTTCAAGAAGAATCGGTGCCCGGAAATATGTGGATAAATAGAAAAACGGGAGCCTTTATCAAGGGAAATGAAGTAGACCGCATTCTTGATCTGGACGAAATTCCCTCACCGTATCTTGGCGGATGGATGGACCCTTTTTTTCGTACGGGCTATTTCCCAATGATGCAAATTTCAAGGGGATGTCCATTTCAATGCACTTTTTGCAATTCAGCAGTCGTTTCGAATAACAAGGTTAATCGTCATTCAGTCGAGAATATCAAAGCAGATCTTTACTATATTGCCAAACGAATACGACCAGAAATCGCCTTGTGCTTTGCTGACGACAATTTCGGAATGTATTCCTGGGATGAAGAAGTGGCAGATTATATTGCCTATCTCCAGGATGAGTTTCATTGGCCTCAATACATTAGAACCACAACTGGCAAAAATAAACAAGAACGCATTCTCCGAGTCATGAAAAAAACGAGAGCATCACTTCCCATGACCGCTGCCGTTCAATCCATGGACCCGGATGTTTTGAAAAACATTGAACGCAGCAATATAAAGCTTGAGACCTATACCGAGATCCAAAAAGAGGTACAGAAACAAGGAATGCAGTCCTACGGAGAACTGATACTTTGTCTTCCAGGGGAAACGAAAAAATCATTTATGAAAGGGATCAAAGATCTTTTAGATGCTGGGGTGTCAAGAGTTTCAGCGCATCAATTAATGTTGTTGCACGGAGCTCCCCTCTCTAACCCTGAAAGTCGAACAAAATGGGGTCTTAAAACTCAATTCCGCGTGGTGGCACGAAATATTGGGAATTACACAGGTACCCCGATAATCGAGGTGGAAGAAATAGTGGTAGAGACTCCGACCTTTAGCTTTCAAGAGTATTTGGAAACCCGAGTATTTCATCTTCTTCTTACCATCTTCTATTATGAAAACAATTTTGAAGAGCCGTTTCGCTTTGCCCAACATTACGGTATCAAACCGTTTGAGATAATTGTTTGTCTGGAATCATTATTGGCCCAAGCCCCGCAAGCGTTTAAAAGTCTGATCGACGATTTTATTCGAGAAAGCAAGGAACAACTTTTTCCGTCCAAGGAGGAGTGTTTGGCTTGGGCCCTAGAGAATTTTGATGCGCTCGTCTCTGGAACTGTGGGTGGTAATGAGCTGAGCAAATATTCGATGTTAGGTCGTTTTTATTTAACAACTCCAGCTCTTGAATTTTTGGAAATGGGATTGAGAAAAAGCTTAGGTGTTCAACTCCTGAACTGTGAAGATACTGATCCTCTTGGGACGATCATGAGTTATCTCAAATGTATTTTGCTTCACGTGCCTTTTAATTCAGTTCTTTCTGAGCACCCCCAATGGACATCTTGGTACGATATTGAGGCCTGGCAAGCTGAGGGTTTCAATAAACCCTTGAAGTCATACCAATTCCCCCAAATGAAGTGTTATTCAACAGTTGTCGACCCGGATCGCGCAGCTTTGATCAAGAGTAGGATCTCTGCCTTTGGGGAACATCCCTCTGGTCTGGGGAAGTTTACTCGAACCATGTTCGCCAAAGAGTTACGGAGAAGTCTGGTTCCTCTTTAGAGTCCGGGGCTGGCTAAAAGCACTTTGGGAACCCTATGCTTGAAACACACCATCAAGAGTCGATACCCTCATCTCCTGATGTTTCTTTTATTATTGCCTGCTTCAATGAAGAAGAAGTCATTGAATATACGGCCCGTCAACTCCTTTCTGCTTTTGAAGTAGCTGGGTACCAACTTCAACTGATTCTGGTTGATGATGGATCTCATGACAATACTTGGGAAATTATAAAGAAATTGAATAATGAGACCTCCGCCATTGTACCTTGTCAATCAGAGAAGAATGAAGGGTATGGAAATAGTATACTGAGGGCCATACCTTTGTGCACAGCTCCTTGGATTGGGCTTCTTCCTGCCGACTTGCCAGCTGAACCCTCGGATGTGGCAAAACTTTTTCAGATTGGAGGCCATTCTAAAAAACCAATGCTTCTTAAGGGACGGCGCCGGTTTCGATTGGAGAGTTATACCCGGCGAATTGTTTCCATAACCTATAATATTTTGGCTAGGCTATTATATGGGGATTTAGGCACAATGGATTTGAATGGGAATCCTAAGATTTTGCCAGCCGATTTTATGCGACATATGGATTTGCAATCCAAAGATTGGTTTATTGACTTTGAAATCTTGGCAAAAGCAAAAAGTCTAGGACTCCCCGTTTATGAGTTGAATATGTTTGCTCAAATGCGGGCAGGTGGAGAATCTCATGTTCGACCCATAACATGTTGGGAGTTTTTGAGGAATTTATTCAGTCATCGTTATGGAAAAAGAAAAAAAAATTTGTCCGTCCGACCTCTTAACCAACCTCCCTTCACCAAACATTTATAGGTTATGAAAGTACGAAACCATTTGTATAAATTTTGCACCGAAAAACTTAGGCGCTTCGCGACATAGCCGACCGCCCCCCGCTCGATGACTTGCTTCACCGCTTCTTCTTTGCACTCGTCTGCAAATTTTCCCTTCGTCATCCGATGTCCTCCTTTGCTTTAAATTCAAGCATAGGATTGTCCACGGATTCAGAGCAAGTTCACCAAGGTCAAGAAGGCCGTGTAATGATGAGCAGAAATTTCACTTATCGAGCTGTCCAAAATTCCGGGACTACTTCTGACCAGTCAGCCTAGTCCCAATGGAAGTCGATTTCTTGCCACAACCAGCATTTGTCCTGCAAACGGTTTAATGGGAGAACGCAAGTAGATACTGATTATAGATGACAGAAAAGGAATTTTTAGACGTAATGTCGACTTCATATTGACGGGAAGAAACTTTGCATGCATAGCCTCAACTTCCATACCAGCCATTTCCAGAAGATCGTACATACCCATGTGAGTGAATATCTGAAGATGAGTATAATCATCGAAATAAGTCTTGAAACAGTACTTAAAATTTGGCTGCAGGAGAATAAGCCGCCCATCTGGCCTGAGGACCCTACGAACCTCGGCAATAGTTGCCAAAAGTTCATCATGAGTCAGGTGTTCAAATAAGTTGCTCGCAAATACAACGTCAAGTGAATCCGTTTCAAACTGAGGGAGCTCCGAACAAGACTGCCGGTAAGTCCTCACATCATCATGGGCAAACTCCTGCAACCGTTCAAAAACATCTACGGCAAATTTCTCTTTTGCCAATACATGGTTGATGAAATCACAATACCCAGCGCCAAGGTCCAACACGCGTGCATCAGGGAAAATGTATTTTTGCTGAATATATGTAACAACTGGCCTCCATACTTCAAACCTTAGAGGGTCATAGGTAAATCGTGTGTTAAAATATTGTTGCTTGAACTGCACTGTAATATTCTGATTTCTTGACTCCATAGTTATCCCCTAAAGTTTTTGACATCAAGTTCGAGTAAATCTAAGATCCAATTTCCCGGGCTAAAAAACCCGAACCGACTTCTAGCCCCTTCCCTCATAAATAGGATATCACGATCAATTTGATAGACAGGTTTACCTCGTGAATGAGCGGGCCGCAATCTCTGCTCTTTCATCCATTGTGTTTCATCGTGCACAAACAATGCAGCTCTATTATTTCGCCCTATTTCCTTTGCACCTTGAGGTATAACCGA
This sequence comes from Nitrospirales bacterium, assembly GCA_965223185.1. Taxonomy (GTDB): domain Bacteria; phylum Nitrospirota; class Nitrospiria; order Nitrospirales; family UBA8639; genus Nitrospira_E. The sequence goes on from OZ244988.1 coordinate 3,866,966, forward strand.
ATCTGGTCTCACGAGACCGTAAATCTTAGAAGAATTGCCCGAATTGGAATGCTGCGCATAATAATACCAGGCAAGAGGTGAATCTCCATATTTCTCTTCTGGCACCCCTACTGCGGCATCTGTTGGAAAAAGAACGCTCAAAAGATCTGAAGCACTAAGAGCCGAAAAATCCATTTCATGGTAACTTTGAAATGCCCTCGTATCGATCTTGGTGCCTATATCTCGTGTGGCAGTATAAATACTTCCACCTACTGGTAGAGCAAACCATATGGCAACTATGCCAGCCAATCCACAGACTGCGGTTTTTACCGTACCGAGTTCGGTCACTGAAAATCTTCTCCAAAAGACGGCAATGGGTAAGATCATTGTAGGAACAAAGTAATGTAGTGAAGTAGCACCCATAATATAATACATAGTGAATATTAGAGCCGTAACTAACGCTAAGACTCTGGCTGGCTCATCAGCCTGTCGCCATGCAAAGAGCGCAAAAGCTGGATATATTCCGACCGGTAGGATAGCGTATAGGAACCGTTCTAGATCTCCAATTGCAATGAAAGCGAACTTCTTTAGTAAGCCCAACCCATGTTCTGATCCAGGTGTGGGCACCCCAAAAAATGCCAACAAATAGGCCAGCGCCCCAATAACGCCCATGCAAGAAGCAAGTCCAACTCCATATAGAATGAGGAGATTCCAACGCCAAGGGCGAGAACTAACGAACAGGCCAATAATGGCCGCGGCCAACATCGGGAAGCCAGCAGGCGACGTTAGTAGGGTCAATAACGTCCACGTGACCAACCATCCGTAATCCCCACGAAGCCAAGCTCCAACAGATCCCAGGAAAAAAATCATCAGCAAAGTATCCTGAGTTGCAGGAAGCGCTATATCGGCACTATAGGGGTTATACGTGGCACTATAACACATAACCAACGCATAACTTAGAATCGCAATCCAGATGAGCATTGTTTCAACAGGCTTAATTGCTTCTGCACGCTTTTCGGCAATGACACCTCGTAAAGCACAAAAAAGCAGTGGAATAAAAAGAACCATAGGCAAACGTACGGCAGATTCTGTGGTACCAATTAGCCTCACAAACCATGAAAGGGGATAGGCCAGTGTTGCGCTATTGAGACCAGGCCACGAATGCATCACTCCTGCTGACTCAGGCCAAAAAGGCCACGCTTGAAACAACAAAAGCCGAGTCGTTTCAAATATGTGAGCCCCATCTCCGTTGAATGCTTCCCAGAACATCTTAGGGGTAAGGACCACCACAAAAGCTACAGGAATTCCCAACAGCCCGATAGCTGTAGGCAGGTTACGAAGAGATATTGCAGCAGCCGGAATCGGCCGGGTGCTTACTCGCGCAAAAAGTAGGCCTGTTGCTGCTATCCCAAGACAAAGAACCATGATAAAAAATGCTGCTCCTGTTAAGGGAGTCTTAGTCAAAAATTGAATGGCAGCAGCTACCCCACTCACCAAAAATAAGCTAATGACGAATGCCTCAATGATCCAGCGATAAAGATCATTCGCTCGACCTGCAGCAGCGATAATGAGCAAACCGGGGGTCATGACTAAAATGACACAGCTGGAGATGACTATCGGCATCACTACATACTGAAGGTGCGGTTTGACCAGAGAAAAATAAGTATGAGATAGATCAACTTCTGGAAGTAAAGCGAGCATAGCCGCGCTCACTTCACCTGCCCACCAAGCGGGAAGGGACATCACCATGAGGACCCCCGAGACAGCCATTATGCCCCTGGAGTTAAAATTTTCTACGCCTATCTTCATGCTACGATGGGATTCCTTGAAGGATTAGGAAAGTGCACTACGTTCGTTGGCCAATTCCATTGGTAACACACCGACCTTTACCATTTAAAAAAATACATTTAGAGACTTGGATCTAAAAGGCCCTCCCAAGTTTATCCAACAGAAATAGTCCCACTAGCAAAAAAAATAGATAAAAAACGACCAGCCATAAATCCGATCTTTCCTCGCTTAGCCTAGAAAGACATCTTGGTGTAACGATTTCGCCTCACGTCCCATTTCCCGCAGGTTTCGTCACTCTGCTACTGCCCAGCAGATCACCGCCATTTCGGCTCACGCTCTTCCGTAACGAAAAGCAGATAGTGGACTTGTCCTACCTGAGATACGTCCAACTACATTCAACACATGCTCTCGTTTCGGTTTGGTCATCCAGACACCTCCGAAGGTGTGGCCAACTATAGCGGATGTCGCTGGCCAGATCTGGATCGGTGACGTGATCCTCTTCAGGCCTCGCAGTCGATAGGGGGAGATCTTGCGCCTTTCCCCTGAGCAACTGATGCAAGACTTTGGAGAGATGGCACAGAGCTCCATCTGCCGTATCAAACGTTGTCGACGGTTACGAATCACCCAATATCCTTGTCACTGAAGTTCCTTACGCAAGCGCCGACTGCATTAGACCGACCATTTCCAATAATGCTGGTCAAAATGTTTCTGGAAGAGCAAAATGAAGATGCGGTATTCTGTGCTGTTTTTGATGGCCCAATGAAACGGCGAATTAGAATATCTTTTTTATTTACAATACTTAATTTATGATTCCTTTTGAGAGGATCACTTTCTTGCACCAAAAAAAAGAGGCTTTTGGTCCAGCTCCTGATTACCAACGGTGAAAGCCTTGCCCCCGTGCAGATTCTCTCAGGAATCCTGCCCTTACCTTACGAACTTGGTAATACACCTTTATACCCGTTTGAGCCAGACTCCAATTATTCATCGGCTCGGAATTCGAACAAGGTCCCAAACTCAGCTGACATAAGAACTGTCAGCCCGGCTATTTGCTCAAACTTTGATGGGTTCTTCTTGCTATCAACAAATACGAATCGAATGCCGGCTTTGTAAAGGAATTGCTGTTGTTGGATCGGATTTTCACCAGAATAAAATTCTTTAAGTTCTTCACGTTTTCGATCGTAATCCAATGTGAGAAAATAGTGGCCGCAATATAATTTCCCGCGAAAACCCGGAGCAAGCCATAAATCATCGGTCTTCCACGGTGGAGGTCTTTTATCTACGATTAATACATCATCTTCTTGTCCAACTTTCCTAATCAATTCCACCATTTTCAGGCGGTCGGTATTCATAAAAGCCCATGGTCGGGGAACTTCCAAGAGGTGTCGCTCAAAATTTGACACTTGAAATTCTTTGACCAGAGCCCAGGAAGGTGTAGCAGCCAAAATGATCACAGCCAACGTGGCCATTCGAAAGTTTACAAAAGATCGGTTCGAAAAAAATATGGCTCCGGCCATTATATAAATAGGAATTTGAAGAGTTATTGTCCCTCGATCTGGATAGGGATAGAACGGACCTGACAACGTTAACATGGTGCACCCTAATGCCCAACCCATAAGAAAACATTCCTTGATTCCCGAGCGTCTCCAGTAGTCTCCAATTCCAAAGGCAATAAGCAACCAGGCGATAGGATACGCCAAGGCTAATTCAGAAAAATAAATAGCAGGGGCACGCCATGGAGGTAATGAGACACCTCCGCTATGATAAAGAGAAATTTGCCAACCTATGACAACTCCAACAAAAATGGCGCAAGCCCCGGAAGTGAACAGGGCAAAACGAGTCGGCAGCCCCTTTCTCCAAAAAATGAATGTGACAGAAGTAACAATAGCAAGCAACGTGATCCCCTCATAGATGTGCAATAGTGTAGCGATTCCAAAAAAAACCCCTGTACAAAACATACGGAAAAGGGAAAATACTCTAATGGTCAGATAGAATGAATAAATCGCGAACAGTGCAACAATGAGAAAGAATAGAAAATGCGTGTCAAACAATGTGGTGAAAATGTAATGATTGCGGTATTGCTCAAATACAATTGCATTTTCTAAACCTTCAATGATAAGTCGTTTAATGAGAAAATTCTCTGCTATTACATCGAAATGGCGTAAGAGCATAAAATGAGCGCCAAATCCTCCGCCAAGCATTAGTACTAAAAAAACCCACCAAGTCTGATAACGAGAACCAAGAAAATGTTTAACGGTACCAAACACCATAAGCGAGAGAACAAAGGCAAACATACTTCCTAATATAACCTTGACAAATTCCGGAGAGGCCGACGTCCATTGGGCAAGCTTACCTACGACATAGTAAAACACTACCGGGATATGAGGACGGGTGGGTTCGGTTGTCATTGCATTATCCACTATGGGACCTATTTCTTGAGACCGATAGGTAAAGATCCGATATTGCATCATATCGGGAGACCCGCTTAAGTTCCAGGTATAGCTCCACCCCTCTGGAAGTTGGCTATACGCATACAAATGCGGGGCAATATGCAAGAGAGCAAACAAGACTGCTGCAATAAGAACTGGTACGGATAGGCAATCCTTAAAAGCAAGGAAAATATTTTTCCCCACTTCAGAGCTTCTAACTTCCTTGTTCGTATCTTGAAAAGACATTAGTTCCATTTGAATCTTTTTGCCTGAGCTGATAGGCACTTCGAACCGACGGGTCTAGTCCATAGACACTCCAAATTGGGTTCAACAGGGGATTTACTTCCCCTCCTGATTCCTGGTGTAAAGGGGAAGCACTCAATTTGCCTAGCGTTCCTATTGACTCTTTACAAATCTGTCGACGAAAAGGGACTAGACCAATTAGCACTTACCCTACTTATGAGATCCTCTAACTATCGGAGTAAAACATCTCAAACTTCACCCTGGATAAAAGACCTAGCTCCGGTTTCCTTTGTAGACTTGTCCGTTTTGAAAAACAGAACAGCTTCGACAACTTCTTCGTTGAAGAATTGCTCCGCTCAAAAGACTAATTCCGAGTCCTCCCCAATTGGTCATGAACTATCCACAAGGAGATCAATAATCTTATGCTATCATCCTTGAAATCAGCCTTTCGACTTCGCAAAATGATCTTTCTGCGTTCATAAATTTTCTGCTGGAGCCAAACAGGTGTCAAATATTATTAGACCACTTCACATTCCCTTTCCCCAAAGCTGAGTGTCGCAGATTTTATTTGCTATTCCTTATTATGCCTTCAAGACTTTTTCATTGAAAGACCTTTGAACATGAACCTTATACCAGGGAAGCTCTATTTTGGTTACGTTTCGCCCTAATTACCTAAATTTTGATGTTGAATTTTTTTAAAGATTACCCAGGTCAACTTTGGCTGAACGCCCCAATACTCACACTTGAGCAGTCCACAAATTCCAAAACTACAGGGCTGGGTCCCTGAACAGAGGGGTAACGTACATTCCCTCACCCGACGCAACTCCGTGCAGCACAAGAAACTCGAACGACATAGTCTGCCAAATCCTAGGGTCCCATTTTGAATCACTAACGATTAATCACACTTAAGCCCACAAAGCCGTGTTGAGACTGAAAATTCGTTACTCTCATAGCTCTATCCATCTCGTCTACCCACCCTAGAAATACTGCATTAGGTCTCAACCAAACTCAACGAACGCTTCCAGACAGCCCTATACAACCCCAGATCCCAGTCAAGACCTTTGCAACTGATTTCCTTACCCATTACAAACAGCGCCACAGGATATTACAATTTTTGTCACCGCCCTCAACAAGAAGTACCTAGCTGCCTTTCTCACCGCCCTCCCATACCATAGGAGAAGAAAGGTTGCCCTCTGTCTACTATTTGGGTATTTTCTGTCTAGCAAACAAGTCATTTAGAATATCTATTCTCAATTACATGGAAATTGTCCAGATGTTGTCCTTCAATTTCGGCCCAGGATTAGAAGAATAAAACAATTGTGGATTAGTAAGAAATTGACTCCTTGGACCAATGCCCAACGCTTCAACTCGATCCAGCGAAAATTTTGTCCCAAAAACCCTAAGCTGGAAAACTCGCCTCCCCTCCTTCGTTATTCGAAGGAACCCCGGGCCACCTCTCATCTCAGGCTTCAAAACTATGAGGGTTCTTGGTCAAATTTATGAAAATAGGGAATTTTGTTTCAAATGTCGGCTTATCGGTGATAGCTGTGGTAATCCTTTTGTTTAGTTTAGAAGGTGGAATCAGAGTCTACAAACAAGTTCGATCTCCGGCCCTAATCTCTAAACCGACTGAGCAAAAACAAGCTGAACCCATAAATGTTATATATGACGATTCACCGGTGCTATATGGACTAAACCCTAAACATCCTGATGTAAACTCTCAATATCTGCGAGGTGTTGAAGTAGCCATCCCAAAGCCTGATAATATTCAAAGAATACTTGTACTCGGCGACTCGGTTACTTATGGTTTATTCCTACCTAAAGAACACGCTTTCCCAGATCGCCTAGAAGCGTTATTCAATGATACAGAAGTTTTAAACGCTGGGGTAATAGGATACTCAACATACAATGAACTCCAATTCTACCTTCATAGAGGTAGAACCCTGCAGCCAGACCGCGTCATTTTAGGCTTTGTTTTTAATGATATTGCTAATCCACGGTTACACCTTTCAGAAAGCATAGATATTGACTTTCCGGCTGAATCAATACCTAATCCCGTATACGATGCCACCCATGTTTTGCCGATGTTTAAAGAGAAATTATGGAAAATGGGTAAGGGGCCGATACCTTCGGTGCTATATCATTCAGCCTTGTATAAATTTATTAAAAAACGCTTTGATTCACTTCAACACACCTATTGGATACGGGCTAATAAGTATGTCGTTGGTGAAGACCCAACACTTAGCATTGAGGTATTGTTAGATGAATCTAGTCAAGAATGGAAATGGTTAACAGCTACATTTGATCAATTACACGATGCAACTGAGGCTGATGGGATAGAATTCATTATTGTAATTTTCCCCCTCGCTTATCAATTAAACAAAGCGTACCCTTATCTACCTCAAAAAAACTTGATAACTTACTGTAAACGTAATTTAATCCCCTGCCTTGATCTTCTGCCTGCATTTAGACAACATGCTCCGGAAAAAATATTTTTTCTAGATAAGTCAGGTTTTTATGATATTTGGCACCTAACTACATTTGGCCACGAATTGACTGCCAATGTACTATTTAATTTTCTGGAGAAGAACAAACCAGCGAATTAACTAGGGTGGTCCTTCCCTGATTTTACGGACACATCTGTAAGGCCGCATACTCAGCTAGGAGGTGGGTCATGGAGCAACGAAGAACGTATAGTCAGGAATTTAAGCAGGAAGCGATCAACCTGACCCGGCAAGCGGGAGGAGCTATCATCCAAGTGGCGAGGGATTTGGGCCTGAATGCGGCCAGATTAGGCCGATGGTGTCAGGACGCGAAGCAGCGAGGCTCGAACGCCTTTCCCGGGACAGGTGTGCCTCATAACCAAGAAGTAGCTCGTCTCAAACGCGAATTGGCCCTCGTCTTCAGGAGCGGGATTTTTTACAAGAAACGGCCGCGTTCTTCGCCAAGACCTCCCGGTGAAGAATGCCCTGATTCAAGGTTGTCGCACGATGTTTCTTCCGCGTCTGATGTGTCGCCTCCTGCAGGTCTCACTGAGTGGCTATGATGCCCGGCAGCGCCTGACAGCCGCGATTCATACCCTTCACGCGGAGAGTGATGGCGTCTATGGGAGTCCCAAGATCTGGCCGATCCTGCAGAACCAGGGGGAGGGTTGCGGAAAACATCGCATTGCCCGATTGATGCGCGAAGAGAGCCTCTGTGGCATTCCCTCTCGTAAGCAATGGAAGGGGCGAAAATCAGGAGACCGTCCGGGGGGATAACTAATCAGCTTGCCCGAGACTTTACCGCCACGGCTCCGAATTCCAAATGGGTCACAGACATCACATACATTTCGACGCAAGAAGACTGGCTCTATTTGACAATGGTCCCGGATGTGTTTTCTCGCCAAGTCATTAGGTGGGCGATGCAGCCTCATCTGGAGCGTGACCTAGTCATGCAAGCCCTGCTGATGGCTGTGTGGCAACGTAGGGGAGCTGATCCCGTCACTCTCCATTCTGATCGGGGCACACAGTATACCGCACAAAAGTTTCAAATGTTCCTCCAGGCCCATGGCATCGTGAGTAGCATGAGTGGCGTGGGGAATTGTTACGACAACGCCGTGGCCGAGAGTTTCTTTGATTTACTCAAACGAGAACGAGTCCATCGTCGGCGGTACGGCACGCGGGTTGAAGCCAGGGCGAATGTGTTTGATGACATCGAACGGTTTTACAATCGCCAGCGGAGTCACGCCTTTACCCAAGGAGTGTCGCCAAGGAATTTCATGGAGCAACATGCTCAAAAGTCTTCTTTAACCTGTTCGTGAAAACGAGGGAAAACCGCAAAAAGCCTTTTAAATTCCTCTTCTCATGAACAGGTACGTTCCACCATCATGAAGAAAACTCACCTCTTACCATTAGCTATAATTCTTCTCGTTCAAAGTTTTATCGGGTTTACAATTTACAAGGATTATGGTCTTTCCTGGGATGAGAGCACAAATAGACAAAACGGGATCTATTCCGCGCTATACATTAATTATCGATCGGGGTTTAAGATTCTCTCTAAAGAAGAAGTTGAAGCAAAGATAAGAGCTTTAGGGGGTAACGACGAGAAGGTTGAGCAGTATATAAGCGGGACCGGATTATTAGAGCGCAAAGACAAAGACTATGGAGTAATTTTCGAACTTTTTCTAGTTGGGGCGGAAGCCGCTTTGAAGATTACAGATACCAGGGACATATATTTCGTTAGACATATACTTACACACTGTTTTTTCCTACTAAGCCTGGCGTTTTTCTACATAATGTTATGTGACGGTTATGATTGGAGAATCGGAACCGCGGGGACTCTACTACTATTATTTTCACCAAGAATTTTTGGGCATTCATTTTACAATTCCAAAGATTTGGTCTTCATGTGCGCTTTCCTGATTGCTGTAAGCTCTCTATATTTTTTCCTGACCCGGCCGAATATTATTACTACGCTTTTACACGCTCTAAGCACTGCGATGGTGGTCGATATTAGAATACCTGGGGTGGTTATCATATTCATCACCATAGTGTTTATCGGACACTACAGTTTCATCAATCATTCGAAGAAACGTAAAGCCGTCTTTCGAATGTTATCCCTCACACCAGTTTATTTGATCATTTCCTGGATTATCATTGTTTCTTGCTGGCCGTATTTGTGGGATGCTCCAATAGATCATTTCTTCGAAGCTTTCGAGAACATGAAAAAATTCAGGTGGAATGGAAAAGTAATGTATGGAGGTGAATTGATTCAAGTGGCATTCAACCTTCCATGGCATTACATCCCAGTATGGATGGGAATTACTTCTCCTGAAATATTCCTAATTTTGTATTCCGTTTCAACAGGGTTGTTTGCCCTCCAACTGATCCGCAAAAAACATAGGCTTTACGAGGGAAAATCTCAACTCGTATTCGTCCTCGGAGTTGCGGCAAGTCTAATACCCCTATTTGCTATCATTTTCTTTAAATCAGTTTTATATAACGGATGGCGACATGCATATTTCATCTACCCTCCCTTAATAATTTGCGCCAGCCATACCTTATTTTGGGCAGAAAAATTTCTGAAAAAGAAACACCAAACCTGGGTTCTATTCTCAGTTTTTACGATCGCCATGATTCCCCCCATTAAATCAATATATGATAACCATCCCTATCAAAGTGTATATTTCAATCTTTTGGTATCGGGAAATCCAATTGAAAAATATGAAGGAGATTACTGGGGAATTTCCTATCGGGAAGGACTTGAGCGTATCCTTGAGCAAGACGAAAGCCCGACCATCCGTGTATACGTAACGGAGTGGATTGGACAGGTTAGCGCCCAATTAGTTAAAACAAAAGACAGAAAACGTCTACGATTCGTGAACTCCCACCAGGATGCGGATTATCTATTGACGACCTATGTGTTTAAGGACCTGATTGAGGAAGACTCTATATCACGAGACCAATTCCTGGGAAAATACGATCTGCGAGGGGACAAAGCTTTATTCAATATCCGAGTGGATGATTTCATTATACTCAGTGCATTTAAAGTCTAGGCCATTTCATGGACAAGATAGCGATTATACTTCCTTGTTTTAATGAGAATAGAACAGTAACAAAATTCTTGGATGAACTTGTTTTTTCGATCAAAAATCTACCGTGTGAATTTCTCGTTATATTAGTCGACGATTGTTCAACAGACGAAACGCTTGAACTGTTGAGTGCCTATCAACTTAATCAATCCAATGTCACAATAAAAATCTTGACTTTACAGTACAACCTTGGTCATCAGGGTGCGATCTACCAGGGACTGCTCTATGCCGAAACTACAGCTGCCACGAACATTATAGTGATGGACGCGGATGGAGAGGACGATCCTGAGGCAATTAGCCAATTATTGGATCTCAGATACGAAAACAATATCGTTAACGTGGCAAGAAGAAAGAGAAGGGAAAGCTTGTTTTTCGTGATTTTGTACCACATCTACAAGGTGTTGTTTAAGCTGATAACTGGAAAGACCATGAACTATGGTAATTATTGTATGATTGATCGAAAAACACTTTCCAGCGTACTAGATACCTCGTTCATTCACCTCGGCGCTCGGCTGTCGAAAATGCGCCTACGATCCAGCACCATTCCATTCGATAGACGGAAACGGATTGATGGACATTCCAAGATGAGTTTGAACAATCTAATATTCTATGCATTTCAGTCTCTCATGGAATATGCAGAAAATTTATTGATGATGTTCTTGAAGATATTCGCAGTGACGAGCTTAACTTCCGTTACCATCATCATCTATGTCGTTTATGAAAAACTATTTACTGATAACGCGATTATAGGTTGGGCGAGTACGATCATTAGCAATTTCATTAACGCCTCCCTAATTTGTTTAGGTTTTTTCGTAATGGGTCTGCTCCTCCTGAACCTCGGATCACGACAGAAAATTCCCCTCAGAAAGGTTATTCATCAAGAAGTTAAGTAACCACCGCCAATCAGGTCATCTTTCCAGATCGTCAAATTACCACCAATATAAATGGATAACCACGCCCTCGGACGTGGTACTTTTGGAATTCAAGCTTCACTTGGCTAGTGTCCATGAACCGGAGGCTCTGGACATTGCTCTCATCCCCACCCTTCTGGACGGGGAATTTTCGGTAATTTAAAATTTCTCTTCCCTTTCGAGTTCATACGGAACACTGCGTAACGGAATTTGTAGCTGGAAGTATTGAAGATCGTAACCTCTACGGTTTTCCGTATTCCATCGATTCGCTGCCATTGGTGACATATCGTCATACAAACGAATTTCACTAACATTCTGAACAGTTACACGGCCGATACTTGATATAGCTCCAGGATATTGGGCAATCCAATTGGCCTGTTTATGGCATGTATATCGACCACACACCAGGTATACCTGCTTTCCCGGAGAATAATATTCATACATATCTTCAAGTTTATCCAGGTGGTTAGCATTGTATCCAAAAGTCCGCAAGTAGAATACTACGGGTGGTTCGCCAACCACCACCACATCTTTTGCCTTATCTAGTTGCAAGGCCATCTCTACTGCCGCAGCCCTAAGCCCCGTCCTGGGAAGATAAGTATGTCCTTTTTCCTGACCACTAGAAAAAAAAATCCAGAGTGCAAAAACCAGGGATAAAGTTCCTGTTGATAGTACTTGATTAACTGGCGAAAGATATTTGAGGAGCGCTACCTTGTATCGCACGATTCCGACTAAGCCGATTCCAGCCAAAATATATGCTGAGCACATAAATGGCAGCAATAGACGCACGTACGGCCTATAAAATGGCGAGAGAATAGAAAATACCAGGAAAAACGAAATTAATATTGAATGCTCATAACTTGGTCTATGCTGCAAAAGGAAAAACAATCCAATCACAGCTAACACCACGACAACAATAGATCCACCAAGGGCCACTCCACCTAACAATAGGCCAATGCCCAGCCATAGAATTGTATAATCCAGACAACGATAGAATGTGGCGACTACAATCAGTCCTAGGAAGGGCGCGAAACGACCTGTCCAACCATCGAGAAAATATTGCGAACGAGCATGCTTTAAAACGTTGATCAGAACGTTGGCTGGCTTGAGGAAGGCTGATTGGTATTCAGCGAGGTACATATACCCACCCTCCTGTGTCTCGACGTAAAGAAACCAAGGAACGTACAGAACAGTGGCTACAACAGCGGCCACAAGTACTCTAAAGATTCCTGCACGGAACCGCTGCCAGTCATGCTTCAGGAAATAGGGAAACAAAGCCGCTCCAGCTATCACACCAGCAAGCCAACCATGATATTTCGTATTCCATGCCAGCCCTGTCCAAATACCAGCAATTATCGCCCAGGAAAAACTTTCCATCTTCTCTGCCCTGATATATGCAACTAAGGCCAACAGAAAAAAGAAGCTGAATGTGGCATCGGTAAGACCAGTACGCGACAAAGTGACATGGTAATCGGCCAGTGCAATCATCAAACTGGCTGAACAGCCTGCTATCTGCCCGTAACTGTTTCGAGCAATAATGTAGACCACTCCCACCGTCAATATCCCAACGACAACTGAAACCATGAAAAGTGCAAGATCTGCAGGAGCACCAAGCAAGAGCATCACAAATCCTGACAGACAGAAAAATAGCGGTGGAGACAATAAATGTTGCAACGGATAGAGTAAGTCGGGCCGCCCTTCGAAAACAGCTATGGCACTCATCGCATAGGCGCCCTCGTCATAGTGATCAATCCCGAACCGGTCAAATGCCCAAAATCGTACCCCGGCAGCGAGAAGCAATAAGAATGAGAGGATAATAGTATCCTGCCATCTCCATGCTTGTTTTGTCACAAAACCATCATTTAGATTTTCTGATATATGAGTTTTCAAGTTCTTCCCACTGCTGCCCGGTTCATATTGAAATTATCTCAATTTTCTTCTCCACAAAATCCAAAATAGTCCATTCAGAAAGATTGCAAAATTGACCGTTCTGTTGATTTCACTCGATTGGCATATCAGTTTGATAATTCCATTCGTGGTCAAGAAAACCCTGCGTTTCGATTTTCTCCTGCTCTATTTTTCCGTTTACTCACAAACTACATTTGAGCCTAACCTATGATTTACCCCCTGAGAGTCCATTTTTCTGGACCTGTGCCCGCCAAGGACCACTCCCCGGCTCTGGAAAAACAAAAAACCGACGACCCGCGAAGTTAATTGCAAGCCCAATGAAACTTGATGTGGCCTTAGAGACAACCTCACCTATTCCGCTCCAGATAAGTCCTTTAGTGATCGTGATATCGAGAATGCCGGCAACAGCAACAAGACTAAGATATACGACGGCCTCACCAGGGGTATTCCAACGCGCTTTGTGACGAAAAAGAATGACTATACAGAGTAAGTAGTTTAGAAGCGCCGCAATTACAAATGCGGTCGCAACCGAAATGTCGACAGTTAAACCTGCCGCACGCATCCCACTGAACATTATTAGATTAAAGATTGCGCATAGCCCCCCAATGAGGGAATAGATAAAAAGTTGGAGAAAAATGGGGGCGCGATGGCCGTTATAACGTAAAATACAGTAGAGGGCGCGGAAACCATCTTTCATACCAATTTTCTTACCCTCTTCATACGTCCTGCCGTAATAGGAGATTCCAATTTCGAAGATTCTGACGCGTAAGGCAGCAATCTTGGCTGTGACCTCAGGCTCGAATCCAAATCGATCCTCTTTGATGTCGATCTGCTCGATAACTTCGCGTTTGAACAATTTATAGCATGTCTCCATATCGCTCAGATTTAAATCAGTGAACATGTTGGACAACAGGGTAAGAAACGAATTGCCGACCGAGTGCCAAAAATAAAGTACCCGATGGGCCGAACCACTGAGAAATCGTGAGCCATACACCACCTCCGCTTCGTCCTTGATAAGCGGATCCAGAAGTTTTAAAAGATCCTGAGGGTCATACTCTAGATCAGCGTCGTGAATCCCGACCACATCACCTGTAACAGACTTGAACCCCGTCCGCAGTGTTGCACCCTTTCCAAGATTACGCTGATGTTGAATCAGACGCACGTTTTTATGGCGATTTTCAAGCCTTGTCGCAATCTCAACGCTTACGTCCGTCGAGCAATCGTCGACAATCACAACTTCGAGATCTACGCTCGACTCGCCCTCAAAGGCGGCAATGAGACCGGAGACGCTACGCTCTAGGGTTGCTTCTTCGTTGTAGCAAGGTACGACAACTGAAAAGGTAGTTCGACTCATTCAATCTCCTACGAAATGATAATAGGAACCGTTGAATTGCAGGGGATACCATTCATAGGAATTCCCTTAGTGTGAGCAATTTATTTTCAGAGTGTGCCGCTCTCGAACACTTCAATGCATACACGCAAGGGATTCCTCTCACGAGGTTCACGAAAGGGCACCGCATCTGATTATTATGCTCACCATGCTAGTTTACTTTAAATAGTAATTTCTGCTTTCGTCTTAAAACGAGAGAAGTTCACTTTTGAAAAATTCGCCGGCATTAGCAACTCGGAATTTTCCGAACGCACCGAAAAATCAACAACTAGGGGATAGTGATCAGATCCAACATTTGGACCCACTTGGCGACTATGGATCATTATCTCTGAGGAGATTAAACAGTGATCAATAGGTATCCAAGCGAATGGAAACATTGTTGGCCAAGTTGGCTGAAATTCGATCCCTTTCAGGGAATCGTGGAGTCCAGAATAAGTAAGAAAGTCATGGAATACTGGTGACCACGGCGTTACATTTAGATCTCCCAAAAGGACAACTGGATCGCTTTGCTCAGAAATTAATTGTGCCGTGCTTCGCAACTGTTTATTTCGACTCTTTGCATGCGCTGAGCTGACTGGAGAGCGGGGATGGGCTCCAATCAAAGTGAGTCTCTCGTTTTTAGCAGGTGCAAATTTGGCAATAACTGTTGGAATGTCTTCATCTCCCAAAAAAAGGATAGAAGATTCTTCAATGGGAATTTGACTCATCAGAATAATTCCATATTTTTGATGGACATGCCTTTGATAATAAGGAAAATGATCTTGTATTTCTTCGAGTTTTAACATCCACAAATCCGTAATTTCTAAGAGAACAAGAAATTCCGGATTGATCTCTCTGATATACTTTAAAAGTTTTTTATGGTCTTCATTGTCATAACTTACATTAACCAGGGCAGCTCGATAATTTCTTGAATGCCCTTTCTCAGGTGAAGTTTTAGCATGAACCACCGTCTCCGAGGGAACAACTAGTCCCACATTTATCAAAGCGAAAATTCCTGCAATAAAAGCCAACCGATAATGGGCACGAAAGGCACATAAGCAAGCACATAATAATAGTACGAAAAAATATTGAACACGAAAGTGACACATCAATTCAAATATCCACCAATGCCTTGCGAAAAAAGACAATCCCGTCGCCAGGCACAAGCCGCCAATTACTGTTTCAATCAGAATGGTTATGATTCTACTCGTCTTGTCCATTGCGAACTTGATAGATTCATCCAGATTTGTCTATTACACTTATTCAGACATATCTCCCATAACCTTTTGTCATAGGAGGCCAGAATCATTTCGCCCTAATTTGGTCCTGAATACTCATTCACGGTCCAAAGATCGAATTCTGACCCATGATCTAACTTCCGAATCACCTAGCAATAGAAGAGCCAGAAAATACACAATTGAGGCTAAGGCAGCCTGAATAACCCACAATAAATGTGGTAGAATCAGGAAACAACTCGCCATAGCAACTGAGGCAATAAATGGCCGAGATATAACTGACAACAGATTGATAGGGACAACATTCTTATTCAGATAGGAAGCCGACATAAAAACCCAGACGACTTCTGATATCACCGTTGCATGGGCGGCACCTATAATTCCATATCTGGGAATAAGTAAAAAGTTTAGGGAAATATTCACCACAGTCGAGAAGGCCGCACAACGTAAATCTAGATGAGCTTTCCCTGCAGCGTTAAGAGCCTGACGGAACGTTCCCCTTAGAATCACTAATGTGGCGGACCAAGTTAGAACTTGGAGAACGGGAACTGCCCCAGAATATGCTTCTCCAAAAAGTAAAAGGATGATATGGTCAGCCAAAAAAATCCCTAAAAACCCGATCGGCAATGCTACGATCGAAGTTAAACCTAAAGAGCGATTTACAATTGCATTAAAGGTTTCCTGGCCCTGAATAAAGGCTTGAGACAAAATAGGAAAGAGCCCAAGAAAATAGGAAACCGGGAGGCCCAAGACCATCGTAATCGGCTTATATCCGGCACTATAAAGCCCAACTTGAGAGGCCCCTAATAAAAATCCAATCAACACAAAGTCAAAATTGTAACTTATAGTCGCCAGCCCATGAGATGCCCCCATGGTGATAACCGGCCTCAACATCTCAGAAGTTCCTTTTAAAGTAAAAGATCTGGGGAGTCCCTTAAAGGTTTTTGAATAAATGTAGCCAAAATAGCAAATCATTATCCAATCACTTCCTAGCCGAAAAATCGGGACCCAGAGGATACCTGAAGGACTCTCGACCCAAATCAGTAATGTTCCAAAGAAAATTATTTGGCCCACCACTAAACCAATGGAAACCTTTGTCATCTTGCCCTGTCCCATGAAAACCCACTTCAAGTTCAAGGCCTGCACAAAGACAGTCAACCCAAAGAAAATAAAAATGGTTTCCAAATTTGGATAGTCAGGGAACACGGGCAAGAGAAGCATTAAGGTCCCAAAAACACCAGTCGCTAAAATCATTCGAAGAGGGAGGACACGGACAACCAAAAACCTCACATCGGTAGACTGTGCCACAGCACGTGTGGCCCATAATTCAAGCCCTCCATCAGCGACAAGGAGACAATACGTCATGATGGAAAGGGCGAATTCCAGGACACCATAAGTTGAGACACCTAACACTCGAGCCAGATAAATAAAGGCAAGAAAATTCAATGTCTTTGCAAAGAAATCTCCAACCAAAAGTTTAAGGATGTTTTGAAAAACACTCATAAAAAATTCAATCCCATAAAGCAGGGTGAAATAAGGGTTTCCCTAAGCAACAATCTCTGACTGGCCAGATCAGTAGTTTCTCAAACCAGAATAGGTCGTGGCACCGGAACTATGGTAGAGAAAGTTAGAGAGCAATCTGTCTTGTTCAACACAATGGAAGCAGGAAACAATTGCAAAAGAAAAATTTTGCAGTTAATCCCTTAACTTCCATGGTTTTACAACACAATCGTTCAAATCCTAATGGCTCATTTTTCTAGATGACCGAAGAATGCAATTCAGATTCAACATCAAAAAAAATTACGCGCTCTAAATTTCCTATAGGATTTTCAGTGAACTGGCCTCCTGAGAATGGATGTCTACAGCAACCGCCGATTCCTTCAAATTTAGGGTGTGGGGATAGGCATCGACGCTATCTCAAAACCTAACGTTGCCAGACACCTAGGACCGATTTCCCCATGCTTTGTACCAAAAGAGGATCTAGACGTTGAGAAAGTGGGACGATCCATCGATCCCAAAACATGATCTGAGATTGTGAGGGCATCTTGCGATGAAACAAGAGACGATGCCCAAGTGAGAGAAAAAACCCGGCACTGTCAAGATAAACTGTTTTCTCCAGAAGTAGATTTTGAGTGGCGAGAAATGGCAATGTCTTCCGGGCATAACGGCGAAAGTGGCCAATGGCAGAGTCGAACTCGCTATAGAGCCAATTATGTGCGGGCCCTAGGACAATGAGTTTGCCTACCGTCGAAAGATGGTTGACCGCTTGCCGGACTTCGTTCCAATCGTCTTGGATGTTTTCCAGGACGTCAATGTAAAGTATGGTGTTATAGGGGAATGAGGCAGGGAGATTCTGAAAGACCCCTTGAAAATTTTCACAATTTTTCGGCAGCACACCGTTCTCGATTCTTTTGCAAATCTCTCCTGCTAGCTTTGGGTCAGGTTCCATACAGGTCCACTGAATCTCGCTCCGCTTACACAGCAATTGCGTATTTGCTCCTTGCCCCGCACCAACCTCCAGAACACGGCCATGAATGTGAGGATGAACCATGGATCCCCAATAATTCTTTCAATTCTTTGCCAACTTAAATAACTCAAGTTCGCCCCCCGGATAATATAAAGGAGTCCCTTTCTCTCCACTGAGATTCGGCGTATGCACCACCTCTTCAACCATTATCGACGAATGGAACCAACAGTGATGCTAATAGAATCTTCCTTGCCAGATATGCAGAATCTCCTCTTAAAGACTTCATAAATTCCGTGTAGCAATCATTGAAACATCTGCAATGATAGCACACTTTATTCAATGGTCTTTTCAAATCTCCAACAAGTGAATGACCCCGACCTCCCAGGCGGGGCTTCCTCCTTAAAAACCTTTTTGCCTTCGCTTCGCTCCGGGCTGCCATTCATCCCCACCTTTCTAGGTGGAGCTTTCTGGCAGATTTGGTAAACGACTGTGTTAACTAATTTTTGCAGAAAAGTCTGGAGCATACAATGCTAAATTAAGAGACAAACATAGGGATGCCTCTAGCTTCTACCAGCAATTGACTCAATATTTTGGGGATTTCTAACAAAAAGACCTAGAGGTGTTTCATCATCGAATGAATAGCTCTATTCTGGATTTTGAGCATCACATTTTTTCATTTATCTCAACAAATCTAATCGCCATGATTGTTTCTCAAGAGCCCCCTCTCAATTCCAAGCATAACAACGAAACTCACTTTTACCATCATGTACTTTACTTGATTTTGCTGAATTGTCCAATGAAAATGAAGGATAAATCCAAATTTTTCCCTATGCCATTTTTGTACAGTCTGGAGCTTTCATAGACTTAGGCACTTTCTGATTGGGTGGTTTGAACTTCTTGAATCAATTCGCCATCTCCTCAACCAGACAACCCATAGACTGACTCCAAAATTTTGCGCACACAGATAGGAGAGTGGAGGCAGCTGACACATAAGTTGAATTAGAACGACCTTGCTACAACCTGCCATGATGATATTCCTCACTGCATGCTCCTTGCCAAAAAAGTATCACCACATCTTTTCCAAAAACTCTTCTTACCCCATCCGAGCCAGCCCTGGCACTATCCAAACCAATTCTTCACTATGGGAATGCTTTAGTCTTGAGACAAATTCTGCTCACCTGCTCAATACATTCCTTTTCATCCACAAATCCTCGGCCTCTTGGGTGATGAATCGCCTTGCATTTTCCACAAATCAGTTAACCATGGGTGGTCAAATTCTATTGAAAACCTCTTCCGCCTTCCTATGATATAACCTGTTCTCTTTTCGAATGTACGAGCAAAATCAGCAAAAGACTAATCAATTTTTTATGATGCTCAGAAAAATCCTGAAGAGGAGTAACAAATGGATTATGCCAATAGATTAATGTGACTGAGGGGTGAGGGGATCATTCGGTACAAGTGGAACCAAGAACTGCTTTAAAGCCATCGCCACTACTTCATGGCCAAGAGGGTTGAGATGAATATCACCTGGATAAAAAAACCGTCTGCGGTCACTAGTTAAAATTGGGCCAAGATCCAGGAATGGGATTTGATGGAGTTCAGCAATCCCATGAAGCAAATCCCTTCTTCTATGATCATTCTCATTTTCCATCCAATAACCCGGAAGAAACACAATTGCGGGCATGAAAGAATATTTTCGAGCAAGCCTCGAAAATCGCTCAATGATAGCCCGATTTAGTTTGTCTTCCTTCTTCCCAACCTTCCAGGCCACATGACGCAAAAGCTGTACCACATGGAGAGCATCCCAGGGATAGTAGCGAGGATACGAGACTTTTTTCAGTCGTTCGCCCGTTATTGAGAAACGAGGAAGGGGAAATCCTAATCCAGCAAAAAAAGGTTTCACCCTTCTCATGTCATCCGTATAAATAACCATGCAGACCAAGTTGGGTGCAATATCGGGCAAATAGGTTTCTAATGCCATGATCATCAAATCGGGGCCAAACCCATTCATTCCTAGATCATCAACTCTCCATTCTAACTTCATCGATTGCAATACAAATGAAAACCTTTCTGACTCTCCAACGCCGAGGCCAAAAGTAAAGGAGTCCCCCAAGAGCAATACTTTGGGACGAGGATCCGAAGAGAGCAAGTCCCTATTACCTCGAAAACCCTGTGGGTTCGAGCGAATAGTTTTGGTTATTCCTGCAGGGTATTCTAGATCGAAGTTCATCTCTGGCCGCAGCTTGAATCCAAAATCAGGATCAGCCATATAATATGGAGCTCTATCAATCTCCTCTAACCTGGTCGGTGGGTTAAATCGATTCAAACTTCTGACTACCACTTCGCATAAAACCGTCATCAAACCTATCGAAGTAAGTAGCAACAGGATTTTGCTTAACAAGCTTCGTGCACCGGGTAGAATACTCATACTGAGCTAAAAGTGAATCGACAAATACATTGTAAAGTGACCAGGCAAATCAACAAGTTTTTTCTTCCGCGATAAAGAGTTCCCTTTCCGTCCAACACTACTGAATGGCTCCCCATACTCGTCCGAGTGCTTTAGAGGTTGTGGATTGCTCCTTTAAGAATCGATGAATTTCACGAGCAACGATTTCATGCCCTTGGACATTGAAATGTGCGTTTTTGGGTATATAGGCTTCATTTCGATTGACTCTATGAATTGCAACGCTTAGGTCAAGGTAGGAGATGTCTTGATCTTTTGCAAACGAACCAAGCCACTGTCGTCGTTCCTTATCATTGACGTGCTCAGAGGACCCTGGAATAAAAATAATTACTGGGACAAAATGATACAAATGGGATAATTCAATAAAACGAATGAGGATGGCTTCAGTTAATTTATATTCCTTATTAAAAAGCTTCCAATAAATTTTGTGTAGTACCTGAAAAAGATGTGTCCGCTCCAAGGTATTGAGGGTTGGATAAGGTATAAAGACCAGTTTACCTGATCGCAATGTAAAACGTGGCGATCGATACCCCATTCCAGAGTAGTAAGGGTGCACTCGTCTAAAGTCGTCTGTATACATACTAAAAACAACAACATCAGGATTGAATTGCAAGCCAACTTCCTGGAGTGCTCTGAGCATTAAATCTGGACCAAACCCAGTCATTCCAAGATTATCAATTCGCCAAGATGGTTCCATATTCTCAAGTATATTCGTAAAGCGTTCGTCTTCTTCAACCCCTTGCCCTAGAACCATCGAATCCCCTAATACCATGATTCGCACTCGATTATCTGATTTATTTAATTCACGTCGATCCCGAAAACCATGGCTATTAGAGGTTAAGGAAAGTTGTCGAGGATTGTGTCTTGGGTAAGAATACTGGGTTTTCTTAGACGGCACCAAGCGATAACCATGAGGAGGGTATTCTTGGTATAAGCCACAAATCTTTGGATCCCAGTACCCGCATTGAGGAAAAGGAGGAGGGTACAGACCAAAAAACTGAAGGGTGCCCTCGCTAAGAATCAGGCAAAAAATAACACTTCCCAGCAGAAGATACACTTCCTTTTTTCTTAATTTTCCGACCATTTTCCAACAGAGTTTTTGAAGACTCAAGCCAGTAAATTCATATTCTTAGATAAGGCAGATTGGGATTTTTTGTCTCTAGGACTCCTTAGGCCTCAGCCAATATGTCTTTTTCTGAATGATCCAAGTCTTATTAATCAGTTCTTTACTAAAAAACGTGAGACATTTCGTACTCTAACCTGTTCTAAACCTCAGACCAGCTCAATATCGATCAATCACTTCAATCTTAAGGAATCTTTCCCTTGGTCAAAGAAGGTTCGTACTCATCTCGCTCTGTTGGAATGGAAGTCTCAGGGGTCCTTTTTCGAATGTCTAGCCAAGAAGGAGGCGGCCGCCTGAGCATCGAAGACATGGCCCACTTGTGGAGTGATTACCTTTTGAATATTTTGAGGGCTACCCATTTTATCATAAACCACTTGAACCCGTGAAAACTCTTCGATTGATGATGGACGTAAACTTGCCCACGGATCCGTTGAATCCAGCTCTCCCCATTGCACCAAAAACGGACGCGGAGCTAATAACGCGGCAATATCTCCCATATTCCCTACTGTCCAAATACCAGGGATGGCATGTCCAGTCCAATTATGTGTTTCCGTATACAATGACTGAAAGCTCACAAAGGCGCCCATCGAAAGAACACCACGAATGAGTTCGG
Organism: Nitrospirales bacterium; assembly: GCA_965223185.1. Taxonomy (GTDB): domain Bacteria; phylum Nitrospirota; class Nitrospiria; order Nitrospirales; family UBA8639; genus Nitrospira_E. Next base: position 3,889,064 of record OZ244988.1, read on the forward strand.
GTTCGATAGCCCCAGCATACAGAGCAATTTGCCCGCCATGGGAGATTCCTCCAATGAAAATATTACGTGGGTCAATTTTCGGATGTTCTCGGATGGCTTTTAAGACCTGCAGACTGTCATATACCCACACACTCATCGCACTGGATTCCTGCTGCAGGGTATATCCGACAAAATCTCTGTAATCCATTTGTCCCCATTCCGGGTTACCCCAATCATTCCCATCCCCTCCAAGACCTCGAAACACGGGAATGATAGAAACAAAACCCTCTCGAGCCATAGCCATTCCCATATCGTTATGATAACTCTCAATCCCCCATCCACACGTTTGATACAGAGACCCACCTAATCCATACGCCAGCATGATTCCCGTGAGAGGTTTTTCAGCAAAAGGTACCAACATACAGCCTTTGATGACATACCCTGGTTCAGCAGGAACGGAAAAGATAATCCGTTGAATATTATGATCTAATTTTTGCGAAGAATGGATAGAAAGCTCAGGGTTTTTTTCATAAGCCAATTTTTTCCCTAGTCTTGAAACAAACTCTTTTCTAATAAACTGTTGAACCTTAGAAATATCGGCAATAGAGTTCCAGTCGTAGGTTTTCATTTCAACCAGCCTTCCGATAACTCCCGCATCGAATGCCACCAAAGATTTAAACTCTTGGTGCTTTTCCCTTTCTTTAAATTGAGTGATTTTTCGACCAACCTTCGCCACAATATTATTATCAATAACCCAGTAAATTCCTACGGAAACAGTCACAATACAGTACAGTAGCAATATGCTACAGAGAAATTTTTTGTATCGTTGAATATACCAAAGTATTTTCATTTCCTACTCCATTTGGGCAAAGAGAGAACTCATCGACAGCCAATTTTTCTCTTAATATGGAACCAGATTCGTCGAATCAACAAATTGCAGATCACGCCTATCCCTTGGATGCAACCATGGGAAAAATAAATATGTTTCTCCTGATTTAAAAGAACGATTGGCTAGCTTAAGGAAACAATGCTTGTTGTATAAGATTGGCGACAATAAAGTTTCCACGTTCATTCCAATGGTGGTCATCACGATAATAGAGTAATTCCTTCTCCGTATAAGGAGCGAGCAAAGGCAAAAGATTAAGAACACGGAAGCCATTTTCCTTGGCTGTTTTCTCAACATAGTCCAGGAAAAATGGTCTCTCAGACAATGCAGGAAAGTGTTCAAAATAAGAACCGTAGGCTCGGGCAGCACTGGGCGCTAAAATCACAACAACTTTGAACCCATTCTGTTGACTTAATTCTTTCATCTGTTGAAATGTTTCATCCAAACGAATTCGATTAGGATGGTTCATGACATAGGATAGGGATTTGGTTACTCTCTTTATCTCTGTTGGATTGAAAAGACGAGGACCAAGTTTTTTTGAAAAAAATAATGGAAACTCTATTGTGACCCCATCGATGATATATGGATCATAACCTTCAAACTTTTCATGCGCAGAATTCATACCTTTCAAACGAATACGCCCACTTTTAATGTGATCAACAACACTTTGTTTCTTCACGACTTCGGGAAATTCAAATATTTGCTCAAGTATTGTCCCTTTTAGCAATTGTTGAACATTTTTCATCTTACTGAGTACAGGCGCAACAACACCTACTTCATAGTTGTTTTCTAAATCATTCCCTTCATAGATCATCCAAAAAAGTGTTTTCAAATTTTTATTGGAGCCAGACTTTTCAAGAACATACTTCAGGAGCTGATACTGTACACCAGGCCCCGTAGAACTAACACCAAGGTTATACAGTGGTATTTCGGTGGAACGTTCTAATAATTCAACCCATGTCTTTTCTTGAGCTGTCCCATAACCAAAAACAAAAGAATCTCCCAACACAAATATTTCAGCTTGCTGAATCGGCGTCTGATCTCGAAATCCTTCTTCATCTATATAAAACGTTACCGGTCGTAATTCTAATACTGCGTCCCGCAAAGTCGGAGACCTCCTCATTAAGGTATTATAAAATTCTCCATAGGTATGGCCTTGAATCTGAACATTCGGTTTATGAATATTAAAATTCAAATTCGTTGGCTGAAAGATCCTTGGGGACAACTCACCATACCAAACCTGCGGATCTTGGTGTCGGTTCTTCCCAAAAACATCTTCAATTTCCTGTTTATGGGTCAAATTTTCATAGAGAGAAAACAGCACATCTAAACTGCCCATTCCAATTAGGACACTCCAAACGAAGATCATAAGATTCGTTCGTCCAGAAACTGTAAGAACTTGCCATTTTCTTAAGATGATCAAGAGTAGTCCAATAAATGCGGCTCCTCCCAATACACACAACCAAATATGCCAAACTTTTACGAGGATTCCTCCAATGTTTTCTCCTAGGAAACAAACAGTTAACCCATATCCCAATAGGAATACACATCCCCAAAATGTGCCAAACGCTTTTCCTGCGCCTACAAAAGAAATTTGAGCACACGTCATTCCAGCAAGCTTTCTCTTGTTTTTTTGTGGAATTCGTTGACAACGACGTTGACCATATCACCAACATCAGCTAACCCAGCAATTTCTCCCGTTTTAAACCGGAGGCCTGGGAATTCCTTTTCGATGGCGACGATAAGTTGAATATTCGTTAGAGAATCCCAATCTTCAATATCTTCAGCCGTCATTTCTGGGGTAATGACAAGGGATTCATCATCAAACGTCTTTCTGAAAACCTGCCCAAGGCGCTTCCAGATATCAAGGTATTCGGAGAGCGTCAGGGGACCGTTAGAAAAATCACGCTCGAACTTCTTTTCCAGATTTTTCCGTTTCTCTTCACTATCCATTGAGCAGTTATCCTTTTAGTTGAATTTGAACGGGAAAAGATCGGTAGTCTTCAATACGTAACTCCCAATGAGTCTCACCTAATTCAGTTTGAGCCACACAGGTGTAACCAAGCATTTTATAATGTTCTCGAACCAATCCATTTTTGGCTGTGGGAATGTAGAGCCCTTTCACCTGCGTTATTCCCATTTTTTTGGATTCCTGCACAATATAATTGGAGAGTAATTGTTCCACGCCACGTTTCAGCACCCGACAACTCATTAACCAATTGTCTAAGATTAGCGAGGACCTTTCGATATGCCCAATCAATATACTGATCAATCCATTGTCTCCAAAGCAATCAATAAGCTTGACATAAACATGGAACGTATCGTTTTTCCCCATGAATCCCTCAACCTCAGATCGACTCATTCTGTGTGTGGTTAAGTTAAATTGGTTGGTTTTATTGATCAGTTGAGTTATCCGATCAAGATATTTTTCTTCGAAAGGAGCAATGACCGCTTTTTGCTGTAGGGAGGCAAGATAAGAAGAATAATCCGTATTGGATTTCAGTAACGCTTGACGCTTAAGATTATCTTGATATTGGACCGTTCGCAACGCATCCTCGGCACTCAGCGATACAATCTCGAACCACCCGGTTTGATTTAAGATTTGAGAATAATCTGATGGATCTTCAGTTAATTCTACTACCCGAACTTGGGGCAATTGTTGTCGGACAAGTTCCCTTTCTGCAGGGTTGTCATCAACAAATACCATCGAATCAGCCCCAATATTCAATTCTTGAGCGATTTCTACAATATTTTGTGATTTCGGTTTCCAATTAGCTTTAAAAGCCACAAAATCTTCTTGTTTGAGAAGCATCTCAGGTCTATCAACAAATGGCGCTTTGGCGTTCACTTCTTCATTTTTACTACAGACCGCCAAAAGGATTCCTCGATTTTTGAGTTGCAGAATGTACTCTTGAAAGGCAAGAAAAGCTTCACCAAGCGGGTCTCCATCGCCAATAACAATCCCTTCAGAACCATCGTCTCCAACTACCCCACCCCATAAGGTATTATCAAGATCGAGTACAAGACATTTGGCCGTCATCCCATATATGGCTCCAATGATTTTTCCGAGATTTTTGACATAAGGAATCATGCACTTAAAAGACATGGGTTGCTTTGCTTGATACCAAAACCTTTCATCAAAGTAATTGACGATTCCTAATGATGAAGCAAATGAGTCCACATCATGAATATGGACATATTTCTGGGCTTTTTCACCAAGCTCAAGATTCACCTTCCGCAAGAATATGTTTTTATCCCAAGGAACCTTGGGAGTCATATTTCCCATTGGCGATAGCGGGAACATATGAAAATTGTTCACGATTACTTCACATTGACACATTTGATGAAGGCTGGCAGAGAGATGAAGCCAATGATCGCACATTTCAGTAGCCAACCTATTAACTTGTTCGAGAGAATCACCTGGGGAAGGCCACCGTGGCATGTTTGAAGAATTAATTAATAAAATAGCAACGTCAGGCCTAAATTTCACAGTCTCGCTTTCTGAATCTAACATTTCTTTTGCAAACGTATTGTAAGCAGCACAGAAAATGTCACATCCCATCCCCAATTCTTCGATGGCTAATGCCAGAGGCTGTTTTAAAAAATCTGTGGTTGCTCCACCTAATATAGCTACCTTAATTGCCTTACTAAACTCAGGAGCAACAGACAGCTTTTTAAGTTTTTTACGCCAACGGCATAGTCCCAAATAGGTATCGTAGTCATGTACCCCTTTGGCTTCTTCAAAAAGAGCCAGCCAGGCATCTTGATACCTTTGTTGGTCAAAAAACTCTTTAATAGATGACGTCATAAGGCTTCTTCTTATTACAAATCATGGTTTTTCCGATGATAATGCTACCCTTGCACACTGGAAGAATTTTCATATTTACTCAAAAAATTTATCAGCATTTTCGTTGCTCGCTGAGCTCCCGTATATGTGAGATGTTCTGCATCATAAAATTGCGCATCTGGCAATACACTTCGAAGATCCAAAAACGGTGTAGGTCCAAATGCTTCTTTTACTATATTTAAATAGTGTTGATATTTTTCTTCATCATAGAGAGCATGACTGAAGGTACTTTCTGGTAAATTTACCACAAAAAGTCGAATCCCATGATTTTGAACAAATTTCAAAAAAGTTAAAACTCTTTTTTCTATTGCTTTGGAATTTTTTGCTGGGTCCCAACTATGGAGAGTCGCCCACCATGAATCGGGATCTTGAAGCCATCCCATCAAATCTTTCCTGGGAATTATGTTATTTCTATGATATTTATACGGCGAAGTGACTAAAGATATAGAATTTTTTAACCCCAATTTTAAATTTTTCTCTACTCCTAAACGACTTGGCAAGCCTGTCTGAATTAACCATTTTTCCCATTTATTGGACTCCAAAATTTTTCCGCTTTCAATACGATGAAACGTTTCGATTGATTCAATATAATCATTCCCCCCAATTACAGCTCCCACCGCAGCCACAAGCCCTACTCGAAAACGCATGGCTTGTTTTTGTGTCATAAAACGTGCCCAACTCATCCCTCCTTCCCACCAAGTTTTTTTCACTAACCTTGGCAGATCTTCAGATTCTTCAACCGCAAAATAGGGACTATATAAATTTAGCCCCTTACTAAAAGGGCGAGATTCTGGAATGTTGGCGATAAAACGTGGTGAAATACCTAAGACACAAATATCAGGTAATGCAGTTGGTCCGTACACATGCTCAATATATGAAAATGCAGTCAAGAGGTCATCCATCGCGCCAAGACTTAAGCCGCCTTGAAATGTTTTATGCGATGGGAAAGCCTTATCCATTTCTTCATATAAAAAATTTTCCCTGACAGTTGATGGACCGGCCAGAAAGATCCTCCCCTTTCCTCTATCAACAAAAAGCGAGGGCAATAAATATCGAAGCCAATCTTCTGACTTATACGGGTAGGCATTTGCTTCTTTTTCAGCCCATTGGGCGACATAAATCAATACTCCATTCAGGCCCACATACACAAAACCAAGCGTGAGAAGAACGACGACGACTAATTTGAAAGCTTTAAAATCCTGTGTAAACAAAATCAACGCTCGTCTTAGAAAAAAATAGGAGAACAGTAATCATGATTACTGACAGAAAAATCTTGAAAATTATTCGCGTCTTCATGATGGGAATTTTTTTTAAAATGAGTATTACAAAATCGGGTGTAATCGGAAAAATATAAAAGCAAAAGCTGTTGCGTTAAACGTTAGGACCATCCCACCCAATTGAATTATCCAATGCTCTCGCAATGCCCTCACTTTCGTCTTACCTAGTAATTTGATTAATGCTGTATCCCAGGTCCTATAAATAACTAAAAATATCCCATGGGCTAAACCAAATAAGAAAAAATTAATCGTCGTCCCATGCCACAACCCGGAAATCAACATAGTGACAATAAGTGCTCCATTGGCGGCGAGTAAAGGATGTATACCCCACCATGAATGGGTCATCATTTTTTTATACAGAGGAGAGAAGACATAATCTGTCAACCACAAAGTCAAAGAACGATGTTGGCGCAACCAAAAATCCGACACATTTCTGGCTAAAAATGGAAAATTGAAGTTTTCTGGAGGTCGAATACCCAACAAACTTCCCACACCAATGGCTACATCACAATACCCAGAAAAGTTTAGGTACAAGTAAAAGTAAAAAGCGTAGACTTGAATAACTAATTCTAATAAGGAAAGAGAGAAAAGATGGGTGTCAGGACGCAAGGCTGTTCCCTCCAGCCAGGTCGCCAGAACATAGGCTTTGATTAATCCAAACAAGATCCTTAGGACAGCATTTAGATGGGCTTCAAAATCAGGAGAAAGAGCTGGCTTCAATTTATTCCACTGCGAAAAGTAATCTTGATATCGTTGAATCGGGCCCATCATAAAAGTAGTAAAGTTGAGACAATAATTCAAATAGGTCGGAAGATTAAATGCTCCCAACGTCCCACTTCGTGCTTCAATCAACACGTGAATCATTTTAAAGAATAAAAAGCTCAACCCAATCGTTCGCAAAGTCCTGGTGAGTAGGCTCTCAGGAAGTAACCAATAAAGAAAATCATAATCCTGCATGTACACAAATAACAGAATGGTTCCTACAAGAGAGAGGATAAAAACCGGCTTTATAGGACGGTGGCAAATAACTTTGGCCAGAATGTACCCCAATCCGCAAAAGACTACAGTGACAAACGTTCCTAAGGGTCCCAATAAAAAGACCCAGAGGTACGTGACATTAACCAGGAAAAAGATACCTTGCCGAACGTGTCCCTCAAAAAGTTTCAGAAGGAGTACGGCCACCACTGACAATCCAATATATTCCAAATTGAGAAATGAAAAGACCATTAAAGTTTCAACTATTTTTGGAACTTATGCGTTAAAAAATGATGCCTTCTTTTTCACTTAATTTCCAAAGAGCCAATTAGAGCCTCATGGATAAAATTAAGCGGGAAAAGATGCCAAACAACATAATAAGATAAATTATGAAGTGGTTTGACTACGAGGAATTGGAAATGGTTCTTGAGCAACTGCATGGAAAAGGGGACCTATACAATAGAGTAAGTGGCAAATAATAGGGGCCCGCAAAGCCAAATTGTATATATCAATACAAATTTTTATCCATTTTCCAAATTGTTCACGTTGAGCTGGGGCAATCTGTGAAAGAAAAATAAATGGCTTAGGAAATCCCCCATTAATAAGAAGTTTCGACAAAGTGAAATACGAAAGAAGTTGTCTTTTCGGAGGAATTCCCCCTTGTTGTCTGACATACGCAGAAAGCCATGTTTTGGGGAAAAAGCCTCCTGCCAATATACCGACGTGAGGGTCTGGCCCAAGACTGAACTGATTCGGTGTAGAAAGGAAAAAATACCCCCCAGATTTCAAAACACGACGGCTTTCATTCACAGCTTGAGATTGGTTGTTCACCATTTCAATAGTCGATTCGGCAATTACTCGATCGAACGCTTGGTGAGGAAAGGGGAGGGCTTCCGCACATGCACAAATCAACGGAAGATCGAGTCCCACTTCCGTTAATCGTTTCTTACCCATCACTAACCAGCGAAACGCAATATCAATTCCTACGACCTTTTGATATCTCGTAACAGCGGCCACAAGTAATGGAGCCGTCCCACAGCCAATTTCTAGCATGGAAGAAGGAAGGTTTTCATTTGCTTTGGCAATACAATGTTCCCACGTCTCAAGACTTGCCTTTGCCCGTCCAACAGCCCCTAATAGCCCACGAGTATATTGCTCAGCATGGTGAGCAGGGACCACCGTAGTCATACGATAGTAGTACTCCACAAGCCCCGAAAAACTAAATTCATTGAATCGCTCAGCAATCTCTAGACCCTTTTTTCGATCATCCACAATCGAAATATACGGATCAGGAAAAACTCGCAAGTCAGGAATTCCAAATATTATGGGGAAAATTTTCACACATGATTGACAGATCAAGATCTCCTTCTGGTCATCAGGAGCAAGATCGCCTTGACAAGAGGGACAACAAATTTCGATATTTTTAAACAACATGGACAGGTTATTAAACAGAAAACGGTTATGAAGAACCGAATTGCTCTGGCGTGAGAGAAGATGGAGAAGTCCCAGTCAAGTACCCAATACATTCCCCCACTGCCCAAACAGAGTTGAGCAAAATGATCACCGGTAAAGCGTGGACAAACTTTGCAAAACACCGTTTTTTCCGAATGACTGCTGACGCAACTCGACCCACAGTTAGCGGAGGAAGACACAGTGCCACCATGCCATACACCATTCGAACAGGAAAAGATTGGTGCCTCACTCGCCCACTTCCAAACAATCGGCCAAAATCAAAACGATCTTGCAAGGCATTTTTGAATCGAATGTCTCGGCGTTGCAAAACAATCATCTTAGGGTTAAACCAAAGAGTCTGGCCTTGATCTTCTAATGCCTGATGAACTTCTGGTTCATGAAATTCCAGTTTCCACACATCAGCAATGGCTTCAAGTGCCTCTCGTTTGTACGACACATTGCAATCAGTCAGATGAGAAGTCGGACCCTCTATCATGGGATTCATATATCGCACGTAGTCGATAAAGAAAAAAGACCAACTGAGAAGGGTATCGGGCACATCTTTTTCAACCGCTCCACCGACGGAAACACAATCTTTCTGATGTCCATTGATGATCTCTTGACACCATTCAGGATGCGGGAGACATTGATCTTCCGTTACGGCAACAATGGACCCACAACTGGTTGATATGCCAATAGAGCGTAGCTCCGCATAGGTTCGAATTCCGGTCATTTCGATAAAGTCCACGTCAGGAAATTCCTGGCGGAACTGACCAAGGTCAGCCATTCGCTCATCACAGGGCACATGGACAGTCATATTCGTGGCCTCCCCCTGCTTTTGAAGTTCATTAAGGCATCGACGCAAGGCCGCTCCGCCTTCTAAGGTGATAACAATGACTGACAAATTACCGTTCAAAACCAGTTCTCCCTTTTTCAAATTTCCTCATCGGAACTGTTGTCAAACCACTCTTATGTCACCTACCAAATCCAAATCTCTGCTCCCTCAGAAACGTAGGTATTTACCTACCTAATTGCTTGACAAAAATAAAAATCCCAGTACCTACTGCACCGACTCCTACAAAACTGATAACCACTAACAGAATTTTCCGCACCCTATTACTGTTCCCCAAATATCCAAGCGGACCAAAATCATGCAAACTTTCCAACGAGACTCGAATTCGCTGAAACAGGTGGCTTTGGGTGATTGCTCCATTGGCAACCGAGACATAGGCAATAGTTTTTCCTGTATCATTAAATGTTACTTTATAAACTGGCAAGGGGCCCCAAGAATACTCGGAAGAATGGTTGGTTAAGAACTCAGTGCTCTTGACTTGAGAATTACCAAGGCCGTGACTTTTTGCAATTTGTACGGACAATGAGGCATCTATAGTAAGCTCTTCTCCCGTTTGAGCATTTATGAGATAAGATTGACCATTCTTCAAGACCATTTGATACACAATAAGATCAAGGATTTTATGGAGTTGAATATTACTAACTTGAGGAATTTCTCCTATGATGGTTTCTAATTTCTTTAGAGCCTGCGAAGGTGAAAGAGTGGCAGTGGAATAATCGGTGATAATTTTAAGGCTTTGACCTGATTTTGAATTGGGGACACGAGGAGAAATCATTAAAATTCCACTCAAGAGCCAAAAAAGGAAAAACACACTTGAAATGGCCGCCAACCATCTGTGCCATTTAAAAACCATTTCTATCTCCCCCTAATTTAGAAATAATTTTTGACGCGACTTTCCTTAACTCATCAGAATTTTTATGCTGTTAACACACTAGAAAAAGCTTTTTTTGTAGCATGCCTTATCGCGTAAACCATCCCCGTATGACCATCAAATTCCCCTGAGGTAATACCGAATCCCGCTTGCATCAGATGTCGGATAGATTCTTGGTGGCAGTTCTCGCCATGAGTTTCCATAGCAACTTGATGAACATGCGCTAACGTTTTTCTGGCACCTTTGAGCACCTCAACCTCCATGCCTTCGACATCAATTTTTAAAAGAGCAACCTGATTCCAACCAAATTTCTCCCCTAGGTCATCAAGGGTTTGGACAGGAAACTCCTTTGTTTGTGTTTCCCACGAGCAGGGAACGCTGGATGCCATAACTTGGTCGAGGTCCACCTGTAACTTCACTTGGCCCTTTTCAGAACCCAAAAGGGTTTGGGTAAGAATGGCACTCGGACAATTTTGTTTAATAAGGGAAATATTCTGTGTCAAAGGTTCAAAACAGTAAATTTTCTTCTCGGGGTTATGCCAGGCAAACCAATGCGCGGCTAACCCGATATTCGCACCAGCATCAATGATGATACCCTCTTGGGGCAGGGTTTTCACCCGATAGGTCTCCCGATATATTAAATTCGCCAGATTCGTGATATCTCCAAAATTATCTCGAAAAAATAGCCGACCATAAATGGTGTCCAATGAAAAAATGGTGGAAGGGTGAAGTGTTGCGATTTTCAAACGGGCGCGAAGGTTTTTCGTTTGCCTCCAAAAAATATCCCATTTCCCCAATGGGGTTTTCCCAAGAGACCAAGCACAACCAACGTAGTCAGTCAGACGCAAAATCGACGTTAACATGATTTTCCTTTTGCACTGGAAACATCTAAAGAAAGGGTGTTGGCGATCTCCACAGTCCGAAGCCCATCATACCCGCTAGCCAAAATTGTGGGTCCTCCTTTAATGGATGTTTCAAAAGCATCGTGCTCCAAAATAAAGCTTTGGGTGACAACCCATCGGTAAGAACGAAGGTGCTCAAAGAAAAAAGTTTTAGGAAAATAATGGGTCTTTTTTTGAGTTGGCCCTCCCAATTCTTTCGACCAAATCACTTGAGTCATGATGGGAAAACACCAGGCTCGAATACATCCTAAGGTCCCATAGAGTTCAACGAAAAATTGATATCCTCTCCATTCGGTCCAACTGGCCTGCAAAGACGCAATCACGCCATTTGCGTTTTTGAGTAGAAGAAACCCATTATCCTCACAACTGGGAAATTTCCAGGCTGCATTTGACGAAAAACCTTTCACTTCAACAACTTCTCCAAGAAAATATCTGGTCAAATCCAGTAGATGGATTCCATTGTCTCGCAAGGCTCCACCGCCCATAGCATTAACATCATGCAACCAAGCTTGGTGATGATCTTTAGCTGTATATCCCGCATAACTTCGTATATGATTTAACTCTCCAATAGTGCCAGCATCCAAAACCTCACGTGCTTTGAGCATTGAAGGATAAAATCGATAATTAAAACCCGTGGCTAAATGACGATCATACTGCTTGGCTGCATCAGTCATGGCTTGACATTCTTCTACATTACGAGCAAGCGGCTTTTCACAGAGTACATGCTTCTGATTACGCAACGCCTCAATCGTCATTTCTGCATGAAACGAAGGAGGAGTGGAAACGATCACCGCATCAATGTCTTTTCGTTGCACAAGACTTCTCCAATCTTCTTCTGTCTGACAAGAAAACCTCTCAGAAAGAGCCTGTACTCTGGCATTGTCCAAATCATTGACAGCCACCAATTGGTGAGTTCGGCCCTCCATCATGGCCTGAGCTCGTAATTCTCCAATGGCTCCGCAACCGATTAAACCGAAACGTAATCCCATGGTTTAGTTCCAGGATACATACAAAAGTATTATTGAAATTTCTTAATCCTCAACCACATGATGCTCAAACTCTTTTCGGAAATTTTTCCAGCGTATCTGATCAAATTTGCCATCCAGCTCCAGGCATTTGACGGCGGAATATGCCATATACAGCGCATGGTGGGTATTATCATGGGCAAATAAGCCTTGTCGCCCAAATGACAGAAGATTCTCAAATTGACTCACATAGTCGTCTAATTTTTGAAAATGAATCTCATATCCCTCTGGATACAGGGGATAGGCATGGCGTAGCCGTTTGACAACAACTTCTTTAATCGCTCCTTTGATAGGGATGGAAGCCTTGGAAAGATCACGCTTCACAACCTCTCCCAATTCTTCAGATGTCATATCCCATTCTTGATCAACTACAGAGCAAGGTAATTCAGCACAAATCACCGTGGTTCCCGATGGACCGAGTAAACTATAATTTTTTGGCTCAGACAGTCGAGTAATTTTTATGGATTCTTCGGGGAAATAATGCGCATCAAACTCTGTAAAGTGATCTTGCTCCAGAACCAAATATATGAGAAGCATGGCTCGATATTCTAACTGGCCAAGAATTTTCAACAACTCAGATGGTGCAGAGGGGGTCATGCCCCTCACCACTCCTGGAATCGGGAGAGTTGACCACACAAGATCGCACTCAATCGCCTTAAGAGTATCGGCCTGTTGATAGCGGATGGTCTTGATCCTCTTATCTACTCTATCAAAAGTCTTCACCATAGCTCCAAATTCAAATGTCACACCTTGAGCTTGAGCAGCCTGAAACATGGCCTCCGATATCTGACCATAGCCCAAGCGCGGATAGTAGAACCGCCCTGCTCCAGGAGATTTTAATCCCGGAACTGCCGACAATATTTTTCGAAACATTTTTCCCAAAGAGCTAGAACCAACACGACGTACAGCTTGAATAACAGCAATTTCTTCAGGTTCTAAACCCCACATTTTCCTCGCATACGGAAAGTAAAAATCTTGGCAAATAGTTTTTCCCAATCCAGCTTCTAAAACCGATGCGAACGTGTCTCTCTCCTGTTTATTGTCCTTGTGGAACCTTAACCATTGCAACATATCCATTCCAACACCTAAAGCAAAGCGAGGAGAAACACGAAGAAGCAGATCCAGAGGCTTCAAGGGGAAATGAATCCATCGACCGTTCAAACGAATTCGCCCATGTCGTGGTCTCGAAAGGAGGTCCTGACCCAGCAACGACTGAATGTCAGCCAATATCTCTGGTTCACAACTCGGGTGCAGACGGTGACTACCATAATCCACGTTGATTCCAGCCAATTGGAAACTGCCCGCATTTCCTCCAACGCATCGATTCCCTTCTAGCACCGTGACATTTTTGAATCCACGATTAGCCAAACGAAAGGCGGCACCCACTCCAGCCGGGCCTGCACCTAATATGACTATGCGGGGTTGCGGCATCGGCGAACCCTCCAAGTCTCCAACAGTTTTCCTGCTATGAACTCCTCCACCCATCCATAGGATCTGTTAATCCCAAAACGAAAGGGGAGTTGATTGCAAATTTTCATAATCGTCATTAGAATGCTGCTTCCGCGACTCGAGCGGCATTGGCCATAAGACTGAACGTAATATTCTTAGCTGGGAGGAAAGGAAATGTGGCCCCATCAACAATGTACAGATTATCAAAGTCATGACTTCGACAATCTTTTGAAACCGTTAAGGGTTTTTTCTCTTTCGACATAGGAATCGTTCCAGCATAATGCACGCTTGCCCCCATGGGTCTAATATGGACCATCCCTGGCGGAACAACGCAACCTAATTTCCATAGCACATTCTTGATACGATGTATGGCTTTGTAAATTTTTGCTTGACGGTCTTCAGGTACAACATAGTTAATAATCAATTTTGACGAGCTTTTTCCAGTTGATGGTTCAATCGTCACCGTATTTTCCATCCTGCGAGTATCATGAAGATTAACATTTACCAAACCCAAGGCCGGATGAATTTGACGAAATACAAACATCGCCGTCTTAAGGTCACTCGGAATTCGTTGAATAAGCGGATGAAATAACGATGACTTAAGAGTGGTTATAAGAGCATGAATATATTCTTTCGGTTGTTCACCTTCCAACCCTAATGCCAGCTGATGATATTGATATTGATCGACTTTAAGAGGACGCCCCATCATTTTGACATTCACAAAGGGAACCATGATTTGTTGGTTATCCATTAACCCGGAAAGAGTAGGAATCTGTCCTGTATTTTCACGGATAGAGTCAAGAAAAATTCTTGAGGTGGATAATGCCCCAGAAGCCAAGACCAGCGTCCCAACCTGGTATTCATGTACCTCTTTTGTGTCGAGGGATTCCGCATAAATATGCGTAACTCTCTTATCAGGCCCTACTTTAAATAGAGTGACAAAGGAACGGGGAATGTATCGAAAGGCGTCATATTGTTTGCATTGATTGAGGGTGAGCGATGGAGTATAGAAAGCACCATTCGGACAGCCCCATAAACATCGCCCGCAGTACGCACAGGCCTGCCGTTCATCTTTGTCCCGACTCAAGACCGCCAAACGTGCGCGCCCCATATAACACCGATATTGGGCATTCAATATCCTCTTCTTTCGTTCGTACTTGTTCAGTAAATCTTGAGAATGCTCATCTAAGGTGAGTGGATCCAACACATGTTTTTGCATTGGGAAAAAATGGCACAAATCGTCCCCAGTGCCACATACCCCAATTCTGGCAGAAATCTCATCATAGTGGGGACGGATCTCCTGATAGGAAAATGGGAAATCAACTAATTCTTCTTCACAAAAAGGATACACCCCAGCGGTCCACGCCTCTGCCAGACCTCCTTGGGCAAAGGAAGTTAATGGAGTCAATCCCTGAGATTGCAAGGCAAATTGATCCGGCTTCGCAAAAACGTATTGCTTGTTCGGAGGAAAGCCATAATATTCACCTGTCGAGCCTGGATAAATGACCGATTCAAACTGACCCCCAAGAAAATACTCCACGGGATCCACCAGATTCTGTTTTAATTCTGAAAAGCTATCGTTGGGGTGAAGAACGGGGGACTTTGCCATTCCCACATCAAGCATCAAAACTTCATGCCCTTTTTTTAGGACTGAGAGGCTAAAATGAACTCCACTCGGTCCGGAGCCGACAACAACGATGGGATTCATTCTGGTTTGTTATCTATCAACATCCAATCATACAGGACGCTACCAAGGTGAATAGGGGAAAAGAATATAAAAGCCACACAGGCGATACAGGCGAAAATACCCCCTTCAAAAGCACAACGTGCCAGAAAAACAATTCTCGGGAAGGGTTCAGGCATATCGGCAAAGCTCTCATTATGTTTACCCGATTCAAGAATGGCCAGAAGCAGAACGAGTTTTTTTCTCAGGATCGAACAGGGGAAAAGAAAGCGGCTATATGAATCGGCTAATCGAGTCAGGAAAGGATGGGTTCGAGCTATGACCAGGAGCCATCCCTCAAAAGGATGCGCGATTTTAGGTAATGAGATATTGCCGGAATGGTGAGCACTTTGATACTTCTGAATGATATCGGTATCAGGACTCTGTTGCACTAAATATTCACAAAATATTTGACACTCAGTAAATAATGGACGATCTTCCATATTCTCGTTATTCCATGGATGCCATTTCTTCTATCATATCCCCAACCGCCTTCATGTTTGGTCGATGTTTTTGGAATAAAGAACTTTCCGTGATGATCCCCTCATTATTAAAAGTAGAAAACTGTCCTGCCGAAACAGGCAACATTGAAAAAAAAAGTTTTTCAACATTTCCTAACAAAGATATGATCATTCGTAGTGGAATTCGTATAACGAATCGTGGATCTTTATGAACAGTCTCTCTATACAGACGAAAGAGGAAATCTTCTATGGTAATCGGTTGAGGGCCACCGTATTCATACGTTTTATTCATGAATCTATCATTCCCAATGATGTCGAGGAGCCCGACAACGAGATCATCAACAGAAATCGGTTGAATACGTATTTTCCCGGTTCCAAAAATAAAAAGAAACGGCGGCCGTACAAGTTGCTTCAATGCTTTACAGGCTTGATTGTTTTTCCCGACAACCAAAGTGGGGCGTAGAATCGTATAAGATAGTCCACTGTTTTTAACCTCCTCTTCCCCTTGTAATTTTGATTGCGCGTAATAGTAATAGGACTGATCCTGGAATTTTGTCGCAATAGTACTCACAAATAAAAAATTTTTGACTCCGGTCTTTTTGCACTGGTCAATGAGGGTAGCCGTATCGCGAGCATTGGTTGCGAAAAACTCTTCCCTAGTGTATTTACCCGTCAATGCAGCTAGATGGACTACGGTCTCGCACTCCTCCAATTTTGAAGCATAGGTTTCAACTTGAGAAAGAGTACCGTACAAAAAGGAAATATGAGGATGGGATTCAGATAACGTGCTGAACGCGTGAGAGGATCGCAATAAGCAAAAGAGCTTGTCATAGTTTAAAGTCCCCAAGGATTGAAGAAGCGACTTCCCAATAAAACCTGAACACCCAGTAAGAAAAATTGAATGAGATTTTTCGGGCATGGAAATTTTTTACTGCCGACCTACGTACCAAGTCTGGTTACGTGACCTACACCTTCTTTTTCTTCGCCATTATTTTTCGACTCAAACACTTCTTCAATGATATACAGTGGCCGACGCTTGGTTTCGTTGAAGATTCTCCCGATGTATTCCCCAATAATTCCTAAACAAATAAGTTGGACTCCACCTAGAAATAACACTCCAACCATAATCGTTGCCCAACCTTGCACGGTACCCCCTAAGGCTTTTTGAATAAACACACTACAGGCGTACAGGAATGCCAAAAATGAGGTCAAGTAACCGAGAATCGAAGCCAGCTTTAAGGGAAGGTTGGAAAAAGACGTCATGCCATCTAGTGCAAACCGCAACATTTTTCGATACGGATATTTCGTTTCTCCAGCATTTCGCTTTTCTCGGTCATAAGATACACCGCATTGCTTGAACCCAATCCAGCTCACCAATCCTCTGACAAAACGATCGCGTTCGGTGAGAGAAAGTACATGATGAAGTGCACGTCGACTCATCAAACGAAAATCTCCAGTATCAACCGGGATATCAATTTGAGCGATGAAATGAAGGATCCGGTAGAACATAGCTGCCGTCCACAATTTCAACCAACTTTCTCCCTCTCGGGTTAATCGAATTCCAAACACCACATCAAACCCTTCTTTCCATTTGGCGATGAATTGATGAATCACCTCAGGAGGATCCTGGAGGTCAGCATCAATGATCACAACCGCATCCCCTTTGGCATTCTCCATACCTGCGGAAATGGCAATCTGATGTCCGAAATTCCTGGAAAATTTTATCACCTTCACTGTGGAATCATGCTGAGCCAATTCGATTAATTGCGTGTATGACGAATCCTTACTTCCATCATCGACAAAAATAATTTCGGTCAAGTCACAGTCCAAATTTCGAGCCACATTCTTTATTCGTTTATAAAACTCTTGAATCACATCTTCTTCATTGTAGACTGGTACAACAATGGAGATACACACCTCCTTCGTTTTAGCCCATTGTTCAACGTCCCGTTGCATCTTTCTATATCTAAGTTTTACAGGGACAAGGTTTACCAATAAATCGTATTTACAATTGACGCTTCAAATTGTGAGCCCATATGACATAAAGGAGACCTCCCGCCAAAACAAACAGGGGGAGGGGTGATGGACTCCCAACAAAGTATTCGCCCAAGGGCCCTCCTAAGCGAGACAAAGTTGTTAACGCCGGAAGTTGAAAGCCGTCATAGAACACATGAAGGATGGGATCAAGGACGCCAAAGTTCCGTTCGACATCTCGATACATAGCCAGACACCAACCCACGGCCACTGAAACAATTGAAACCATTAACACGACGGTGCTAGGAAGACGTGAGAGGACAAAAGCTGCGGGAATAAAAATGAATGGGAATATCGCTGCCAAATACCTGATGCCCGTATTAAATTGAAGCCGCGTATAATTACTGCCGCTAAAAAAGATCCAGAGAACAAGAAAAAAGCTCAGCATGGCTGCCAGTTCTAACCAAGGAAGCGAGCGGACTCCCTTTCGATAAACAATTGGAGCCCACAAGGCAAGAAGAAAAAGAGGACAACTCACAAATAAGCCAAACCGGTAATCAAAGGCCAATGACAAAAGAAGCTCAAGTTGAGGAAGGCCATACCCCTGGTACCCACGATCAATCCATTCAACAGGAGGCATCCAATGCTGCCCTGGCAAGAAGGGGTTTCCGAAACTTTGCCATTGATAGAACCAAAGGAGGAGTACAGGTCCGATGATTCCAGCTATATACCAAAGTGCATGGCGGAAGGCATCTATTTTTGAATAGTCAATCCACCGCTTCATGCAACCATAACAAAATAGCCCAAGAAGCAACACCACTCCACTGTAGTCGAATAGAAGAGTAAGGCCACCAGTAATTCCTCCCAGAAAAAACCGGAAGAGTGAGGAAGGCCATTCTGCTTTGCCTGGATTCCACATAGCCAAAAAACCCAAAAAGGCTATATGCCCAAGCATGAGATTATGGTTCAAATACCCGGTTCGGAAAAAAACCGGAGTGCCAAAGGCATAAACCAGAGCCAACCACAGAGCCATTTTGTCAGAGAGGATAATCCGACGGAGAGCGAAAAAGACCCCAACGACGCCCAAGGCTGAACTCGGTGCCATACAAAACACCTGCATGACTAGGGCTCCCAATCCAAATTTGACATCAAAACCTCGATGCCATGCTTCCTCATAAAATCGCTGGGCCATAGGCCAAGGAGAATGATATTGAGGAGGCTGGGATTCTGTAGATATCTTTCTACTTTCCTGAACCTTATCCACGATAACATTGATCAATGGACTCATAATGCCATAAGGAATAGCAGCCAACATCGATACACCAGGATTATTTCCAATATGCCACCCATAACCCGGCTTTTCGAATAAATCCGGATGCATATTGGCATAGTCATCGACCCGAAAAGAGAAATGATCTCCAATAGATAATGCGAGATATACCTCCCTCACAATATTGGTGGAAAAATGCATAGAAAAAATCAACCAGCAGGTCAAAAATAACCTTAGGGCTATTTGTCGAGGAGTCAAGCGCCAGGACTCCGGTTCCGGGAAATAGGGAAGATCCTTGGTAGGTTGGGCTGAAGTCATTATAAGGTAGAAGATAGGGGGTTATTTTCTTATTGCTATTACGAAAAGCTCTCTCAATATGAATCTATGATAATTATAAAAGGAAAGGCACAAATCGTTTGGTTCGCCTACAATACTCCCTGTAATGTGGAAATGCACGAGCCAAGACCTCTTCTTCAGCTAAAGTTTGTCGAAACACAATCACAAAGAGAGGAACAACCATAAGAACCAACCAGGAATTTAACGCCAACTGCAGTCCTAAAATGAGCAATAAATCACCTCCGTATATGGGATGCCGGACATAACGATATATTCCCTGTCTTACTAAATCCTGATCTGGCATTACCTGATATTCTTCGAGATCGACCCAATTATCACCAAGCTTCAGTCTTCCAAGTATTGCTGTTACGAGACCTGCAAAATAAAGACATAAACCAATCGTCTTGATTCCGGAAGGGTTGTGAGAAATGGGAAGTAGCTCCAGAAAAAGAGTTTGAATAAGAAGAAAGCCAAGTACGCTCATTTTACCAATCTTAATTATACTCACCATGAAATTGGGCGCAGATTTTTGAGTAGAATGGGCCTTCTGACTGCGTCGTTTGAGCACCTCCCAAACAAGTTTATGAACGATGAGTCCGACAAACAAAAAAATTCGGATTCCTTCCATTCCTTTCTTTTAATCTCCTAATCTTCGAGTTGTCCTGGAAGATGCTTTTCTACGTGTTTATCAATCTTTTCATCCATCTGTAGTTCATAGGATTGGAGGGAGCTGGATAACACTTCCGGACGATTGTGTTGCGAAACACGCCGAAGAATTCCATCGGCCACCATACCAACCAACAATAGCTGAAGGGCCCCCAGGAGTAAAAGAAGAGTAGAGGTGGAGAGGATCGGGCTATAAAGTGAAGCCCACTCAATAGCTGTCGTCCGTTGAAAAAATAGGGAAACGTCAAAAGTCAGCTTCAGCAAACCAGTCATTCCAAATACACAAGCTAAGGGAATAAAAACTTTAAGAGGCTGAAAGAGCATCGCCATTCTAAGCACTAAAACCATAAACTCCATAAAGTGCTTAGGCCGTATCTTCGAACGTCCCGTTCGCTTGTAATAGTTAATAGAATGGTAGACAACTTGGTAATCATCACCTAACAATGCCAACGTGGATGTGGTGGTAAAAGAAAAACGGTTGGAAAGAACCGAATAATACTGCATGATGATCTTCCGACGAAAAGCACGCAAGCCTGAATTTAAATCCGGGATTGGTTGTCCGGCAATATGCTCAGCCAGTTTTCTCAACACCCATTTTGCCGGCTGTCGAATAAGGGGAATATGAACAGTACTGCCAACTCTCGCCCCAACCACCATATCCGCATGTTCCAACTGAGCCACGATGTCGGGAATTTGATCGGCTGGATAAGTGCCATCAGCATCCGTAATGATGATAATGTCATGTTCAGCTAAACGAATTCCGGTCTTTAATGCGGCGCCGTATCCTCTATTGATCGGATGGCAAAGAACTCGCGCACCAGCTTTTCGTGCTCGTTCGGCTGTCTTATCCGTTGATCCATCATCAATCACCAATATCTCGAAAGGGCCACGATAACTTTGTAAAGCCTGCCGAATGGTGTCAATTTGAGGACCAATCCCATACTCCTCATCAAAAGCAGGAACCACGATTGATATGGAGGGCTGAAAAATTTCCTTCATCTTGTCCTTTCATTCATTCCTAAAAATTCTCTCACCGCGATAGAAATTTACCATACCCTACTCTATAGGATTAGGAGTAATTGATATATCCGAGCCTCACAAATATTTGGTTGATCAAGAAAATCGATTAGCTTTCATCTTCACAAAAGGCTTGTCTCGGCTAGATAGTTTGTGAGGGTGAAGGCGAAGAAAACCGACTTACAAAGACCGCACCTCCCCCTAAGGTTCCAGAAAAAATTTTTACTTGTTCAGACTCGGATTTAATAGAAAATAAGATTTCTGGAAAATATGATTCAAGATGTAAGGGCATGGTATATACGGCCCAAGTTCGTTTGTGTTTCGAACGAATCGCATTGAGTTCCTGAATGGTGTCGGCTTTTTCCCATTTTGTTCCATAGAGTCTTTGATAGGTAAAAGTAGCCAGTCCCAGACTGACAACTGCATCATTTGGATCGCGATGATTTTCAACAAAAGTTAGGGCTCCACCAAAGTCTTGCTTGGGACCATAAGCCCAAGCAACCGAAATAGCAGATATTGCAATGGTCATGGCGCACAACGATATCCCAACCCGTTGTAATTTTGGGGATTGCAAATGAAGGAATTTTTCGATATGAGATCCAAGAACCAGCAATCCACGAATAACGGTCAATACTCCAAACCCAGATAAAAAGAAAAAGAACCTCGGCCACAAAGGATGCCCAGAAGTCAATACCATGGCGGGTCCTAAAATACCTGGAATCAACATGACTCCTACTAGGGCTGGTGTGGTGTTGTAAAAACTCCAGAGCCCCATAGCCATGATCGCTCCCCCTACTAATAACACGCCAAGCCCGATAATAAATTCAACTTTCAAACCCTTCACAAGTTCAATCAGGGTCCACAATGGACTATTCCAGTCACGCACAGAAGTTGTCATTCCCATAATATCGAGTAATTGAGGAATAGCCAACGAGTACAGTTGAAAAGTTATTAAGCCAGACAAGAAAAACCCTAGGACACAACCAACCCAATTCTTGGACCAGATGTTCATGGGCTGACGAAATACATTGCCAGCAAAAACACCGAAATGCCCAATGACGACAAAAAGCATGGTGGCATGAGTATACATTCCAAGCCCAACAGCTATAGCATAGAATACCCATAGCTTGGGCTGCCGCTCTGACAAGGCCCGAAGAAAGAGCCAGCTAGCAAGAAGAACCCAAAAAAGCAACCCTGAATAACCACGGGCATTTTGACTAAACCAGATATGATGATAAGAAAAAGTCAGCAAGGCTGCCGCGAGTAATCCTTCTCTTTCCGTCCCCACATATCTACCAAGCTCATATACTGCCCATATGCTTCCCACTCCAAAAACAACAGAGGGTAACCGAATAGCCCATACATGATCCCCTAACAACAAAAAACAGAAATGCGCCAACACAGAAAATAGGAAATGCTGATTTTCGGAATCATAGGTAGTGAGCAAATCACCTAAGGGCATTTTGACATATTTCACATAGGTCACAATTTCGTCATGCCACAACCCAGAGCCAAGATCATATAATCTCAAGATTGTGGCACAGCCAAGCAAACCTATGAGCATCCACCCACCCGAAGAAGGCATTTCCAAATGGTCTGATTTTCCTCTATTACTTTCTTTTCCCGAGGGATTAAGCCATCCCACAACAATTAGAAGAAGACTAAGAGTGACACAACCAATTTTAAAAAGCATTCCCCCGAACATAAGTTGATGGACTAAATCGCTAGAGAGTTGATTAAGTGGAGCACTTCGCAACCAACTTATGAGGACCTCGGTGGGAAGAATTAAACCAACCCCAACTCCCAATAAGCCAAGAGATACCCATATATGAGAGATTGTGCTTTGCCTCATTGGCACTTCAATCCTCTTAACCATTTCCGACATTTCACATAAAACGGAAAGGCGGGATGATTGAAAAACTCAAAGATATTATTCTGAGAAAAATAGAACATGTCGATCCGAGGTAATGCATACACGTCACTTTCGGTGGTGACATAGTCCATCTTTACGGAACAAGCTCCCACAAATCTATTTTTAACGATAGCTCTCACCTCTGGAGTGTAGTCCCCGTATGGATAGGCAAAAAACGCGGCTCCCTTACCAACCAACTCTTGAATAACTTTTTGTGAATCTGCGATTTCCTGTTCGGCCTCTTCCAAGGAAACTCGAGAAAGGTAGGGGTGGTTCATGGAATGGGCCCCAAATTCAATACCTTGAGCAGACATTTCTTTGATGTCCTTCCATTCCAATAAATTAAGGGAGGGAATCGTTTTATCTTGACCGGGCCATGCATTCTTTCTTCCACACCAACCGGGCACAAGAAAAACAGTAGCCGGGAACCCAAATTTTCTCAACACAGGAAAGGCATGTTCATAGAAATTTTGAAATCCATCGTCAAAAGTCAACGCAACAGTTTTCTGTGGAAAGGATCTAGGAGACTTGATATACGAAACGACTTCTCCCAATGAGACAACGTGATATCCTTCACGGACCAAAACAGTCATGTGCGATAGGAATCTTTCTGGAGCAACGGATAATACGGAGCCGCTATGATCGATTGAATGATAGGTGAGGATAGAAAGTGTACCTTTTCCCATTGATATAGTTCGGCTAAATACTTCCAGAAACCCTATCTCCAAAGACTCATCACTATCTTTTTCCAACTAGCCCTTCGATACGGTAATACTCAATAATACGCTCCAAAATCGTATCTAATGAAGTCTGGGGTTTATAACCCACAAGACTCTCTATTTTATCAAGGCATGGTTTTCGCCGGAGCATGTCATCAAAACTTTGTCCATACACTTTTTCATAGGGAATGTATTGAATAGTTGAGGAACTTCCAACCTTCTGTATAATGATTTGAGCCAATTGTTCAATACTAATCTCTTCTGAGGAACCGATATTGAACACCTGGCCCCAGGATAGGGGAGATTTGGTTAGGGCAATGATTCCATCAAGCACATCCTGCACATACGCAAAGCATCTTCGTTGTTGCCCATCCCCATAAATACACAACGGATTCCCGGTAAGGGCGGCCTGGACAAAGCGAGGAATGACCATTCCGTATTGTCCCGTTTGCCGTTCCCCCACAGTATTGAATAATCGGACTAAAAGGACAGGAAGCTGATATTCCTTAAAATAGGCTAACCCAAGAAATTCGTCGATAGCTTTTGAACAGGCATAACTCCAGCGACTGAATGTTGTCGATCCAAGCAGACGATCATCGTCTTCCTTAAAAGGGACCTTTGTATTTTTTCCATAGACCTCGGACGTACTAGCAATCATCACTTTTTTGCCGAATTTTCTTGCGACATCTAAGACCACTTCAGTGCCTTTTATATTAGTCTCAATCGTTCTGACCGGACGTTCCACGATTAACTTCACACCCACGGCCGCTGCGAGATGAAAAATCATGTCGCATTTATCAACAAGTGTATACATCATCTTTTCATTGAGTACGGAATCATGGGCAAAAGTAAACGCTTCATGCTCTAAACAATTTCTTAAATTTTTGATATTCCCGGTAGATAAATCGTCAATCACGTCAACCTGGCACCCTGCTTGTAAATATCTCTCGCAGAGATGACTTCCTATAAATCCCGCCCCACCTGTTATGAGAACTCTCATATGGCAATCCTTTTTTCTCGAGTAAGTAGTGAATTGATTGTCCTATCCATTCGATGAATCATCAGGAAAAGAAAAACCCCTAGCTCACGTCTCGTGAAATTCCAGCACTGATTTCACGCCACCACTTTTTTATGCTCTTCCAGGGAATGAATAAGATCAAAGTAGGTGGTTAAATGGTAGTCCTCAGTCCAAAATTTCAAATAGGCCTCATATCCCTTGGTTCCCAACTCATCCCGGAGATTTGGGGTGTTGACCAGAGCATCCATCGCACTGACCAATTCCCCAGGATTATTATAAATAAAGCCACCCCCACTATCCTGAACGACTTCTGGTAACGCACCTAAATTATGCACAATGACAGGAGTTTTCGTGGCAAAGGCTTCAATGATAATGATGCCAAAGACCTCGTAACATATGGATGGAACAATGACCGCGGTCGCTCCTTGATAAAGATCTACTAACTGAACATGATCCAATCGGCCAAGGAATTTGATATTTAAAGCATCTCCGGCCAGTTGTCGCAAAGAAGACTCATACTCACCAGTCCCGGCAACAAGCAACGTATAGCCTGGACGTTGCCGAAAAATTGGCATGAGATTTTGAACCCCTTTAATTTTTTCTAGGCGTCCTACAAAAAGAAAATATGGCTGTCCGGCTTTTTGCCCCCTCTCCTTAACAGGTAAATGGTCGAGGGTTTCCTGTTTAGGTAAAAAGTAAGGGATATGGAGAATAGGAATATCAAGACCTAACTCATGATGTTTTTGCTTGGTAAAACGACTAGGGGAAATAAAGTGGTCGATATGCTTCAACATCTTCGGTAACAAGCCACTATAGCGCCACAATTGGGGAGGGCGCTTAAAAGCAAGGGCACATCGAATACAATTCCGTCGAACACACAATTCTCGATTACACTTCCACAGAACATGCATAGGACAAACTAGCCAATGTTCATGGGTAGTATACAGTTTAATGGCATTTCCATACTGAAGAACCGTAATCCCCATTAAGGACATGTTGTGAAAATGAATCACGTCATATCCATTCCCTTCAAGCATCGTCCGCAGAGGAGTTTTTTTTAGGCCAGGAGACCCTGTCTGTTGGGTAATCAATGGAGAGACCCATCCAGTTGAACTTTTCAAACCATGAACGTTCACGTTGGGATGACTCGGGTAATTTCCCTTCGGGCCGTTAGGCTGTAACAATAAATACGCATCCTTACAATGAATGACATCAACCTGATGACCCCTTCTCCCTAATTCATTCGACAATCGATAGATGAAGATCCCATCTCCGCCAAAGTTATAGGGTGGATAAAATGTTGTGACCATACAAAATTTCATGCATCCACCGTTTCTTGAAAAATTTCCAACGTTTTTCTTGCGGCGCAATTCCATGAAAAATGTTTCGCCCTTTCCAGTCCCCGTTCTCTCATGTTCTGCCCTAGCTCGGGATGTGCGAGGATTTTTCGAATCACTTGAGACATGTCTTGAGGATTATAGGGATTAAAGAATTCCCCCGCTTCACTAAGGACTTCGGGCAAAGAACCGGTTCGACTCGCCGCTACTGGTACACCACAAGCCATGGCTTCAATGGCCGGAAGGCCGAATCCTTCTAACAGTGAGGGAAAAACCAGGAGCGAAGAAGCATGATAAAGAATGGCAAGTTCCTGATCAGAAATAAATCCCGTAAATATAATTTGATCAGTAAGATCAGCCTGTTGAATTTGGCCTTTCAATCGTTCGTAATCCGAAAAAAACGAATCCCCTTGATAATCACCAACTAATATTAATACGACATTTTTATGAGCCGGCTCCTTCTTTAAATAGGAAAAAGCCTGAACGAGACGCCCTAAATTTTTATGTGGACTGATACCGCCAACATACAAAAGTAGTCGCTGTTCCCGTGTCAATCCAAATCGTTGAAGAAAAGGCAACGTGGTGACCGCATCGAGATTACGAGAAAATTCTTCACCGGGCCCTTCCGGAATCACTCCAATACGGCCAGGGGAAATTTTACAAATTTCACTAATTTGCTTCTTAGAATGTTCAGAAACTGTTACCACTCTGTCCGTCTGTCGGAGAGCAATCCATTGCTTTAACTGCCAAAAAAATCGCAGGCGACGATTGGGGAAGACCTGGGAGGGGTGAAGATCAGGTATCATATCGTGGATCGTGACGATCATTTTCGTTCTATTCAGAACAGGAAAATACGAATACACCGCAGGAAAGAAAAACAAATCGAGGGAATAATTCTGAACTTGACGGGTTAATGCCCATAGGTCCTTCAAGGACCGACGTCCCTCTGAAGATGCTGCTTCAATCGGCGATTGCAGTGTTGGGGCAATGGATAGTTCCACAGAGGGTGGGAACGTAGCTTTGGCGGCAGTATCACGATCGACAAAAAATATATAACTATTTTTCTGATCAATTGAGACTAACGCTCTCAAAAGTTCACGAGTGAACCTGCCAAAACCCCTTTTATTCAACCAACAGCATGCATCAATCCCGATTTGCATCAAGGAGTTTCCCCGCAACTATACACAAGGGGTATTCCAGCAATGAAAAAAGACACTCTTGGTTGTTATTCCAGAACTTCCAGGAGGTCGTTACGGATTTCGCCAATCAACAACTTTATTATAAATCCACCCAATTAACGATCCACCTATGGTTCCAACGGCAAAACCATACGCAAATCCAATCAAACTCCCGAAAAAAGAAACTCGATACCCAAGGAAAAATTGGCTGAGAAGTTGAAGACGGGGACCGACAACATACTCACCGGCTGCATTGACGTAACCACCCTTTAATACCAGCCAATTTGTCGCTATAAAAATTCCCAGCCCCAACAAAAGACCAAGCCCCAGGCCTATGGCTTGGCTATTCAAACGAAGGATCGAATTAAATAACAAATTTTCTTTTGATTCCTTATTGGGGGTCATGTTTTTCTCCACCATGAATAAGAATTTCTTAATAATGGTCTAAAAAGTCATTAAAAGAAATCATTTCAAGTTGTTTTTTCAGGCGATAGACCACAAAACCCATAAAGAAGTTTCGGAGGTACGCAAATATCCACCCCCACAGAAATCCCCAAAAAAAACTGTAGGCCATTCCAATAAATGCTCCTTGAAGAGTGACTGAATACCCAAAAAAGAATTGATTTAACAGTTGAAGATGAGGGCCAACGGTATCCCCGCCTTTGATTAACAACCAGATGGTCATAAAGAACACGGTCATTCCAGACACACTACCAATGGCCGTAGCAAATCCCAATTTGTCCATACGGGAAAACGTACGGAGGATACTGGCTTCGGCCATGGAGAAAACGCCAACTTGGGACGGGACCAAAGGCTGGGTAGATGCTAAGGCCGCAACTTTTTCCGAATAATGAGTGTCCCGCTCAGTCCTTTCTTCATGATATTCTTGTTCTGCATTGACTCCCCAAAGGTCATGCTGCTTTCCAAAGATATTCTCAACGGCCAACATTGCAGTCAGCATGGAATGATCTTGGTTATTATATCGGTGCATACCATTACGTCCGATAAGCTGGAGATTTGGGACATGAGTCAAAAATTCTCGTACGGTAGTCAAAGCTTTTTGATATTGGTTGTCATAGACGGGATAGGCTTTGGGCATCCGGACTACATGGCCATCTACCATTTCACTTCTTTTAGCAAATCCTAAAATCTCCACCTCTTTCTTCCCAAGCTCAATGAGCTCTTGATCAGACATCGACCACAACCCATCTCCTTCAAAACAAAAATATTCTAACCCTAAGCAAGTGTGTTCATTATCTGGAACCATATCAGGGCTCCAATTTTTAAAATTCTGAATTCTTCCTACCACCACTTCAGGATCATGAATATATATCCAATTGTCGGGGAAAATATCCTTTCTGGTCAGAATCAAAGCCACGGTAAGGAAATCGCGATATTGCAAATTATTGGCAGCCGCTCGAATATCACTAGGTGGAGGAGGATCAAGTTTTTCGATGAGTTCTCTAATGGGCATCGTACTAATAAAATGCCCTCCTTCATGAATTTCTAGGTGGCCATTCACATTGACTTCAACAGACTTTACCTTTCCAGATATCCAATTAATTTTCTGAACGTCCGCTCCAAGCGCAATTTCACCTCCCATGTTTATGACACGCTGGGCCACAGCATCCCACATCATCCCCGGACCACGTTTCGGATAATGAAACGAATCGATAAGGGTTGTGACAACGTCTTTTCCTTTGGAGGGTTGACTGGTCAGGGCGTTTTTAAGAGCCACAAGGAGTGAAAGACCTTTGATTCGCTGGGCAGCCCATTCTGCAGCAATTTGATCACCAGGTATCCCCCAGACTTTTTCCGTATAAGTTTTAAAAAAAATGTTATACAACCGTTTACCAAATCGGTTGGAAACCCATCGCTCAAAATTTTCCTCAGGAAGACTGGGGAAGCAATGAGAATAGATATAGCTACATAGGATCATGAGACTTGACCAAAACCCCAATCCAAACAAGGCATTGAGAGGACGAAGCGGATAATAGAAAAATTTTTTATTATAAAAAATTCTTGAAAGCCGTGGTCGCTCGATGAAATCTTCATTGGAAAGGACCTCATGCCACATGTCTTGTACGACATTTACTTTGGTAAAAAAACGATGCCCCCCAATATCAAAATGATATCCCTTATAATTCTCCGTTCTTGAAATCCCGCCAAGAATGAAATCTTTTTCCAAAACCACTGAGTCCACAGACTGTTTGGATAGTTGGTAGGCTGCCGTAAGCCCTGCTGGACCTCCTCCAATAATCACCACACGAGATGGCAATTGAGCGGTTTTTACCATATCTAGCCTTTTGACATCTTATTTTTAATTGGAATTTATCAGGATTATCCTATTAGGATTGGGCAGAATCCTTTATTGGCAATACTAAATCATGGCTGCTCCTCCAGCCACAAAAGTGATACAGAAACCAAAAAATTTAAATCGAGGGTCAGGAGGCTCAACTGATATTGATGTTAGGAGAAGCCATTATACAATACATCTATTCTATTCCCTTCTCATCATCCCTTACCGCATTAAATACCAGGGATCGGCAATAGCAGAGAGGCCCAAAAACACCTGATTGACTACGATATCATCGGCAACCGTTCCGTTTGAACGTTGATCAATTCGAGAATAACTTAAATTTCCCTGAAGCCACCTAGTGAATAAATAATTCAAACCGGTCTGAATACGATACGTGCCCGTGTCAAAAGCGTTGCCATCTATGGAATCATTTGATGCCCACCCTGCTGACGCATCTGCACTCAAAAGCGGGGTAAATAAATAGTTTATTTGGCCAGTAATCGTCCGACTTCGAGTGGCCTGAGCACCCAAACCACCTCCGTTTCCAATGTTTTGGTTGACAGAAAGCCCTACCGACCCACGTGGAAAAGTCTTGAAAATCGTGGCAGATCCAATACCTCTCCCCACAAATTTATCATTAATATTTCGCTGTTGAGTCCCTCCTCCTGCTATGGGAACCTGCTCTGTAGCCCCTTCTTGTTTGACAAAAGCTACTCCCCCAGAAATAGACCCTAATACAGTTTGAGAAAATGAATGACTGAGGACCAATGTTGAATTATGGGCGATGATTCGATCAGCAGAGGTAGTTTGGGTTGATTTCCCAAGAAATTCGGTTTGGCGATAGGAATAAGTTGGAGCGACGGTTGTATACGGACTAACAGAGTAAGGCAGTGAAAAGGTACCTGTGTGAACTAAAGAATCTTGATTGCCTTTAGAAAAAAAATGGCGGTATTGATTGATGTATCCTAATGTGGGATTTAGTCGAGGTGACCAAGCATATCCTAGAGTCAACCCTGCACGGTTAAAAAATGCACTTGATCGGCTAGTAAATATCCCTTGAGTTCCCCCCGTCCCGCCAATACCCGAGCCCACCCCAATAGATCCGCTACCAATACCACCAGCCCCAGTCCCACCGGTACCAGTCCCACCCGTTGAAGCATTAGGGTTCAAAGCAGGGTTAGCTCCGGGGGATGATGACGCGTTCTGAGCTTCAGTGAAAGAAAAAGCATCAAGCTGTGGGGTAAAATTCATATCTTCCACAATGGTGACGGATAACCCTCTATGTTGTTTGGTCAGGAATGGAAGATCAAGAATAATATTGGCATTTTGCGAATAGCGACTCCGATCAAAATTATTCACAAAAAATTGAATCCGCCCAAAATAAGTGGCTCCAATAATAATATCGGGGTTTTCAAACAACAGCGTAAGATTTGGCCCCACATCCGTCCCAAATTCTTCCTCTTTTCCGTTTTCCTGAAAAAAGAAATTATCAGTATACGTCTCCGTGACATTAAAAGAAGTTTGCAAGCTCAGGGTGGCACTGGCCCAATCCAAAGAATACATCCCCAGCAACAAGCACATGGGAAAAACTAGCTTCAAAATCTCAATATAAGACCTCATAATGTACCCTTCCGCGGACCTGTGCCTTGTATCCGATTTTTCTATTAAAACATCTTTCCTAATTAATGCCAGCTCTTCCTAGCATAAATATCCAAAAGAAAAAAGATAAATTCCAAAGAATCCTTCAATCTCCCTTCTGAAGAGCTGTTCTTAAAGGTAACAAAACCCAAGATTTTTATTGCTTTCCAGACCAGGGGAAAAACACACCAAATGTCCGCCAGATCATTGCTCGGAAACGGCCTTTCTAATTTCCTGTTTTTCTATGGTACTCCTCTGAATATGTCGAGGGGAAACCCTCGTTTCTTAGAATATTTTCTAGACCTGCATTACGCCAAGAGTTGGTGAACCATTCCTTTATTGTAGAGGGGCATCCGAATAGACTCCCCCGGCAAACAGGGGTCCTCATTGTTACAGCTTCACGTAGAGCGGACCCAAACGCTGCCGAATTAGGCCAGCAGAAAATAGGAGGGATCATCCACCCACGGGTAAACCGGTAGTACTCTGCTAAGAAGGATCATTTATGGACGAAATTGAGAAAACCATGAACGATTCGCCCTCCGCTTAAGCAACAACATCAGACACCAGATTTGACAATAGCTCAGTGCTCTGCCTTCTGGGGTTTAGAAATGCACCAATGAACCTCGTAAAATCCCCATAATTCTGATTAATTTGGATAACCTTTGGGCAGTTGTCTTTCTAGTCGGCAAAACACGGACAAAACCAATAAATATTCACCACCACAAGTGCACAGGAAATAAAGATCCCCATGGCAAGACAACGGGAATCTCAAGTTCAACAGATCAGTCCTATTCAGCTTTCCTTTAGTATCCCCGTAGCAAGCTATAGAAATAATGAAGCCATAAAACCTATTCTGTTCATTTACTTGTTTTCGCAAAAAAATTCGACAGAAAAAATGTCATTACTCAATTTTGAGTAATAACTTTACAAAGCAATTTATGATGAGGAAACCATATGAATGTACGAAATGTTATGTATTACAACATATTGTTATTACTAAAAAAATTACAAAAACCATCCTTCTTTTTCAATCATTAGAATTCCATCAATAATAATATGGGAATCAAAATAATGAATATAAATGAATTTTTTGAATAAAACTCAGAAAAAAATAGTCAGAAAATTAAACTACTCGGCCTGTTAGGTAGCCAAATTTTTAATCAGTATTTTGAGTAATGAAATTACACAAGCAATTGAAATTTATGTATTTTTCATTTTATTTTACGAATTCCGCTTAAGAAATAACCATGGCATATAAATTGCTTTTTCAATAAAAAAATTTATGAATAATAGGCAAAGGAGAATAGCTTTATGAAGCCCTTCAGAAAATCCATAATATGTGCATTGGGATCCCTCTTTTTAATAACCGGGGCTCTCACACAAGCCCATGCCTTATCAATTATGATAAGCTCGGGTGGAAGTAGCACGACAATTACTGATGGGGGGGCTGGAGATCTAGATGCAGTTGCGGGTGTGGTAGCCTGGAGTGGAGCTGTAGGTTCTTTCACTTCCACCTTTACTATAGGGTCTTCTAAGCCTGCCCAAGGATCTGCCAATAATCCTTCGATGCATTTAAACTCGTTTGTGCTAACAAGTTTACAGGGTCAGGGTTCATTTCCGGCAACTATCACAGTCAAAATAACCGACACTAATTTTACGACTCCTCTGTCTCTTGGGATTAATGGATTTTTGACCGGAATAGGGGGATTTTCCAGTCCCGGCGCTACCGTTACCTCTTTCAACTCTTACCTTGATAACAGCAATGCCGCATTTGGAACCGGGACCTTGTTATCCTCTTTAGGCCCTCTCTCTGGCCAAGGATTTTCAAATTCAGGGGTTTCCAACATATTACCAACCTCAAGTCCTTTCTCCATGACCATGATCGGCACCATCACTCATACTGCCGCTGGCCAATCTACAAGTATTGACGCTGGTATCAACACCGTTCCCGAACCTTCATCACTATTGCTTTTAGGGTCGGGGTTAGTAGGTCTTGGGGCCTGGCGATGGAGAAAGAGCAAAGTTTAGATTTTTATTTATCATTGCTAATAGCGAAAAAAGGTGAGGAATTCTCCTCACCTTTTTTTATTGCCTTCCGAAGATCTCCTCATTTCGTCGCATCAATTATCAAGAAAATTGAGCCAATTGGGGCGTCAGACAAGAATTGCCCTTTAGGACCAAAAGGGCCTGATACAAATTGGACTCATACACTTGCTGCCGAAGTCGGGAGCAATGACTGAATCGGGCCAAAAGAAAAATCCTGGAGGAGTTGAATGAGGCGATCGTGGACTTTATCCAGATTGAGATAATGACGAAATTCAGAAAGAAATGATCCACTCATTCGAGGTTGGTCGGGATCAAATTCCCAAGGATGTAGGTACATGATGAGCGGATCACCTTTTGCTTCCACACGCCACAGGAGTTTTTTCAAAATAGGATACGGGAATAATCGAAAATATCCCCCCCCAGCAATAGGTAGAGTCAAACCACCAATTTTACATGTGGAGGGGGGTACTTCGATAATCAGTCCAGAATCCGTCTTCAAGGTATGAATGGTTGGATTGGCTCCAGGAATTCCATAATAATCATGAACAATGGGAACAATGCTCGAATCGTAGCGATAGCCTTCTTCAACTAATATAGGCAAAGCCCATTGGGTGGCCTTCGTAATGGAGAACGTAGGGGCTCGATAGCCCTGAACCAATTTTCCACTAATGTCTTCTAGAGTCTTTTTAGCTCGTCTCACATCTTCTCGAAAGAGTTTTGGGTTTTGTTCCATGATGAGTTTATGGCCATGTCCATGAGAAGCTAATTCATGGCCGCCCTCCACTATACGGTGAACCAAACTTTTATGTCGTTCCGCTACCCACCCCAACACAAACATCGTCGCTTTAATCCCTCTTTGATCCAACACATCAAGAATCAATTCAGTATTTCGTTCCACTCGACTTTCTTGGGTATCCCAATGCCGTCGGCGTGCCGCGGAGTCAAACGCGGCGACCTGAAAATGTTCTTCAATGTCAAAACTAATTCCGTGTTTCACCTGAAATTCCAGCAATCCTTTCCAATATTTTTACCTTGATCCAGTCCCATACAACACCACACCCACGGTACGAAACATGATTTTCATGTCCAGCCACAAAGAAAGATTTTTCACATAATAAAGATCATACTGAAGTTTGATATGCGAGTCCTCAATCGAGCCGGCATATTGAAAACATATTTGCGCCCATCCGGTAATGCCCGGTCGTACCGTATGTCGCAAATCATAGTATGGGATAATTTTCCTAAGATCTTGAACAAAATGAGGGCGCTCAGGTCTTGGCCCCACTAAACTCATTTCACCTTTCAACACATTAATAAATTGGGGAAGCTCATCTAGACGTAGTTGTCTCAACCACTGACCAAATCTGGTCACACGGACATCATTGAGTTCTGCCCATTTTACACCACCCACTTCGGCATCCTGACGCATTGACCGAAATTTCAGAAGAAGATAAGGATTCCCATGATGGCCCACTCGCATTTGTCGATACAAGATAGGACCAGGCGAATCCACTTTAATACAAAGAGCGATTACTATCATGAGCGGTGCGAGAAAAATCAAGCCAATCAAGGCGCCAACGATATCTCCCATCCTTTTTAGCAACATTATTATGGGTTTACGCTGAAACCCAGAGGAGAAAATTAAAAAACTGGGTTTGAGCTCATCAATTGATAAACGCCCGCATTCTTTCTCATACATCCGATGTCCATCGACCACTTCTATGCCCATCGCTTTAACATCTAACAATACTTCTAAGGGCATGGTTCCCCGACGATCTTCTATGCACACAGCCACAACCTGAATCTGATGTGTTTGGGAAATTTCGAATAATTGTTTCACTGTACCAATCACAGCGGGGTCTTTTTTCCGTGAGCCAACACGAAATTGTTTATCAGACAGAAATCCGACCACATCATAGTAATGGTATCGATCAAAGACTAAGACCTTGGCTAAATCATATGCCAATTTCCCATCACCGAGAATCAGAATGCGTTTTTTAAATCCAAGCCATTTTTTGCGGGGTTTTCGAGAACAGGTCAAGTTCGACACATCAGAGGCGGGAAA
The DNA here is from genome assembly GCA_965223185.1 of Nitrospirales bacterium. Taxonomy (GTDB): domain Bacteria; phylum Nitrospirota; class Nitrospiria; order Nitrospirales; family UBA8639; genus Nitrospira_E. Next base: position 3,924,239 of record OZ244988.1, read on the forward strand.
AACTGGATCAGCCACGAACTGATCCTGAACTGGACAGGGAATAGGGCGCCGCATAGCCCTGGCGAACATAATAAGGCACCCCATCAGACCAGGCATCACTCAGAACCAATCGTGTGGAATGGGAACCCGGAAGCATGGTAAAAGCTTTTTGTACCACATCCTTGGGAGTCACCCCTGAGCGAACCACCATTAACACAATACTAGCTAAACCACTCAAAACATTGATATCGGCTAAAGGAAGAACGGGTGGTCCATCCAAAATAATAAATCGATACCGTAATTTAACCAACTCAATTAACGAGGAGAGATAATGCAACTTTGATAACGCCACTGGGCTGTTCTCTAAATCTCCCACCGCCATACACCAAAGTGGCAAATCAGCAATTTGTTGCAGACAAGTCTCAAGTGGGGCATCACCGGCGAGGTAATCCGCAACACCGGGATAGTGGTTCAGACAAAAAAGGTTATGCAGATTCGGACATTTATAATCACAGTCAATGATTAGGATGGGCTCATCAAGGTCTTGTGCTAAGGTATAGGCCAGGTTAGAAGCCGTTGAAGTTTTACCTTCACCTTTCATCGCACTTGTAATTAATACAACATTTCCCATTGAACTTTCTCCTAGAAGATCTAACCGTGTGGCCGCAACCCGGTATTGTTCTGCCACCACAGATTGCGGGCGCCATTTGGCTACTAGATTGAACTGCATAGGAAAATTTAAAGGTTTTGAAAAATTGCGTGGAAAAGACGATTTTTCTTTTCTTATTCCTCCTGCCTCAAGATAGTCCTCCTTCCCCACACGATGTGAGGATCCATTTAACTTTGAGGACGATTCAATCACACCCGGCAACATCTTCATAGATTTACCATAAACAGTCTTGAAACTTGGAATGGTGGCGAGCAATGGAAACCCCAGTGAAATCTCAACATCATCAGAACGCCGAAAAGTAGGGGAAAGGAAATCCAAGACAAATGCCAATCCAAACCCAAAACCAATCCCAACTCCCAAACCTCCAAATGGGATTAAGGCACGGGGAATCCCCTCGGGTATCGTGGGCAAATTGGCTGGATCCAAGATGCGAAATCGTTCGCTTTTTTGGCGTTTATCCAAGTTTTCGGAAATTCTGGCATTGATACGCTTTTGAAGAAGATGCTGATAATTGTTTTGCATATTGCCATAATCTCGCTCAAGTTTTAATAATTCTTGCTCACGCTCTGGGGTTCGCTCAATTCGTCCCTCAAAATCTGTCATCGAAACAGCGGTCCTTTTCAGCAGAGTATTCAATTGAGCAATATCGCTCTTCACTTGCTTGAGGTCAGTATTCAGCCCTACTAAATAAGGATCAAATGTGGCAATATCCGCGATTCCATCAGATTCATTGGTTAGTCCAGAGCGCTGAGCCAATTCAGTTTCAAGTTTTTGAATTTGCAGCTTTAAGGAAACAACATCAGGATAGGCATCGGTAAACTCCCCAGAAAGCTTTTTTAAGTCATTCTTAAGCTGAGAAAGTTGCATGATAGAAGGATCCCCTTTGGGTCCTTTTGACTGTCCTTGCAGTAAGGAGGAAGATTCCCCATAATCTCGGATTTCTTTCTGCAAGAGTTCAGCTCGAGAATGCAAACCGTTGAGTGAATCCTGTAATCGAATTTTTTCTAACTGCAAACGATCGAGAGTTCGAAGGTTGGTATCCAGTTGATTCGGTAGCTCCCCCATAAATCGCAATTTATACTCTGATAACACTTTCTCTTTTTCATCAAGAGCTATTTTCGCCGCAAGCAATTCTTGCTCCAAAAATTTTGATGCACCTTCAATAAACTCTCCACGCAACTTAATGTTTTCATCGATGTATTGGGATGCTAGTTTTGAAGTTACTTTCATTGCAATCATGGGGTCTTCATGTGCATAGGAAATCGTTAAGGATTCAAGTTGACCTCCATTCCCTTTCGTTTTCACCTTAATAATTTTTCTAAGACTCTTAAGCACTGGTTCATAGCCTTGACTTTTAATTGTATCAGGATATAGGTGAAATTCATCGATCACATTTTGAAGGTTCGTCCGGCTTAACACTTGTTGAGTGATGGTTGAAACTCGCTCGGCGGCGCTCCCTCCAACAACATCCGGAATATAGGACTGATGAATTTTTTGCTGTTCTACTAAAATAACTGTATTGGAACGGTAGGAATCTTTCTTGAACCATGCCATCCCCACACCAATAACCAAACCCAAGAAAGTACAGCCAAGAATGAGCCATTTTCGCCTGATGGCAATATCGAGGATATCTTTTGCGTAGGCAATAAGAACGGTAGATTGGCCTTTTTCGGCATGAGCACCGGTATGGGATAATATGGATTCAGCCATTTTTCCTGAGTGTTTTCACAATAAAAAATTCCCTAAAACCCAAACTAGAGATGTAACGATGTTCACCTTAGCTGGTCGCTAAGGGACAATAATGGTATCCCCCGATTTCAAGGTAATATTATAAACACCCCCATCTTCGGATATGAGGTCATCGTAACGAAGGGGAATTCGGAGTTCTTTAATTTTCCCATCTGCGTTTGTCACATTCCGTACAATCTGTATATCATTCATGGCCGCAAATTGTGTAAAACCTCCAGCAAGCGATAGGGCTTGGAGTACAGTGGTATAAGATTTCAGGGGCAGCTTTCCGGGAGCATTTACTTCTCCTACGACAAACACATAATAACTATTCACCTCCACCACATTCACAGATACTGAAGGATTTTCTTTATACTCCTTCAAGCGGGTGGCAATCGCTTTGGCCAGTTGATCTGCAGTTAACCCACTACTCGGGACATCCCCGATAATAGGAAGCGAAATTTTTCCATCCGGTCGAATGACCACTTCCTTGGACAGATCCGGATTTTTCCAGACCACCACCTCTATGCGATCTTCTGGTCCTAGCACAAAGCCTTCTTCAGGCGGCCCTGGAGGGACAATAACATCCGGCTTAGAACACCCACTAAGCATCACGAAGATTGCACAGATCAGTAAAACCATTTTTGTCAGTGAATGAACTATTCCCATAAATTTTTTCCCAAAAAAGAATCCCTTAAATTAAGGTAGGAGTACCATAGTCTCAGAGGGAACCACTAACGTATCTCCTGGTTTAATAACGACATTTTCCGCTCCCCGAAGAATGATGTCATCATAACTCACCACAATTTTTTGTGGAGGCTCCCCATTCTGACCCAATCGAAAAATGGTAATTCGATTTCTAACCGCATCAGGAGCCAAACCTCCCGCCTGGGTAATAGCCTGTATGAGTGTCATTCGACTTAACAAAGGAATTTTTCCGGTATTCCCTACCGCACCCTGAGTATAGAAATAGTAGCTATTGATGGCCGTCACGACAATTGCTACCGTTGGATTTTCTTTATAAGCTTTTAACTTTTCTGTGATGATATCACGCAATTCCGACGTGGTGAGTCCCACAGCCTTGACATCCCCAATGAGTGGCAAGGAGATTTTCCCATCTGGTCGAACTACGACCCCCTGACGGGATAACTCTGGGGTACGCCAAACCGCAACCTCCAATACATCCTCGGGGCCAATGATATAGTCGTCCGTTACAATCAAGGCTCGCTTCTCGGCACGACTTTCCGCTCGTTTCGCATCCGCTATTTTCGATGACGGCATTTGAGTTTGAGCCGATGTAAGATTGGGTAATAGCCAAAATACTCCACAGCACACCCCAATCAATAACGTTAAAAACCTAAAAAACCTAGAACGAATGTGAATTCTCCGCATACAGCACCTCTTCCCCTCAAAGGGGATGTTTGAAAGTCTATTTAAAAAGGATTGAAGTTATCGCACCAAATTGATTCTTCTATCGGAAAAATAACGGCATTTATCAAGTAAAACACAAAATTAAACGTCTATATTTTGTAAGATTGAAAATTAGGTGCGTTATTTCACCAGAACTCAATGTAAAACTTAACCAAAAACCGTAAGAGTTTTTATCATACCGTTTCTCAAAAAATAACTGCAAGAAAAGAACTTTTTTGTTTTCACTGTAGATTTTTGAATGGGCTATTTCCTAATTTGATATGATCCAAGCTATTCTCTGTGTCATGGAATGTTTTGCAGCCGGCCAAATGTTTCTTAGGACGAGTTACTGAATAAAACAAGGAGAAGTATTTGAGCACAAAAAACACAATATAAACTCAGAAGGCATTATAAGTTTAAATACTTAATGGCAGGAACAGGGAAACCCTAAGGTTTTGGTCTGGGAAAATTGAACGATGTCCGCTAACGGCGACCGCATAAGAAATTGGTGCCCCCGACACGGATCGAACGTGCGGCCCGCGGTTTAGGAAACCGCTGCTCTATCCAACTGAGCTACGGGGGCAACAATTAGACAACCTGAAGAAGACTTGGATCACGGGTGATCTGATGAGAAGAGGTAAACTAAAATTCAACCACTAGACAAATGTACCGTTTTTGATACGGAAGAACAAGTTGCTAGTAGGTACAATTGTTACAACGCTTAACACTTTAACATGAAAACCATCACCAATCCGCCCAATCCTTTTACATCCGAAACCCGCGAACTCCTTGGCCCCGCACCAGCAGTCACCCCAGACATTTATGAGGAAATCGCAAAAACGATCCTCAGTCACAATTCAAGCCCTGACCTGCCATTTCGTTGGAGCCTCAACCCTTATCGAGGCTGCTTCCATGCCTGTGCTTATTGCTACGCACGCCCATCACATGAATACTGGGGCTTTGGTTCCGGTACGGATTTTGAGTCCAAACTAGTGGTCAAAACCAATGCCGCGACAAAACTTCGAGAAACTTTCTTAAAACCTTCTTGGGACGGAGAACTCATCGTCTTTTCCGGCAACACCGACCCCTACCAACCCATCGAAGCCGAATACAAGCTCACTCGTGCCTGCTTAGAGGTTTGCTCAACGTTCAAAAACCCTGTGGGAATTATTTCCAAATCAGCTCTTATCGCCCGAGATATTGATGTCTTGCAAGACCTTCGCAAAAATTCTTGGATAAGAGTCTTTTTTAGTATCCCATTTGCCTCGGATGACGTAGCCAGAAAAGTCGAACCTCAAGCCCCTTCCATTTCCAAACGATTAGCCACGTTAGAAGCCTTAGCCCAAGCCGGCATCCCAACCGCCGTTTCCATTGCCCCAGTCATACCAGGATTGAACGAGCAAGACATCCCTAAAATATTAGCACGAGCCAAAGATGCCGGTGCCCAAGATGCCACCTTTATCCTTCTTCGGCTGAACGATAATGTGGAAAAGGTCTTCGTGGAACGAATGACTCGCCATTTTCCAGACCGCATTCAGAAAATCTTGACTCGACTCAAAGAAACCCGTGAAGGGCAAATGGGAGAACACCTTTTTTTTAAGCGTCATCAGGGTCAAGGCACAACCTGGAACGTCATTGCACAACTGTTTGAGCAGTGCTATAGGAAACTCGGCTTCCCCACCATCGCTGACACACCCATCCCGTTAACCTTTACTCGACCCGGTCCAACACAACTCAGTTTATTCTGATCCGCCCCAAAAACCTCACAAATTCCGTCAACCGTTTGGCAAGATCCTTAGCCCTCCAGTACAATCAATGATTCGTTACCCTCATCCCAATACTCATTCAAAAGAATGTGGAAAGACTCATGATACAAAGTTCTACGCATCTCGCGCGCTTCTGGCATCCATACCTCCTTTTACTTTTGTGCGTTCTTTTTAGCAATTGTTCAGAACCGAAGGAGCCATGGGACCTTCATACCGAACAGGGTACGACGCTCATGGAGCAAGGGAAATTTCCCGAAGCCGAGCAAGAATTCAAGACAGCCCTCACATTAGCGAAACAATTCGGAGATCAAGACCCTCGCCACATTCAATCCCTCACCAACCTCGCCATCCTGGCTAATGCCAAAGGCCAGCCGGAAGAAGCAGAAACCTTTCTTCAACAAACGGTCACGATTCAAGAACAAGCCCCCAACCCTGAAACCGCAGATCTTGCCGCAAGTTTGAGCAATTTGGGCGCCTTATATGTCACGCAAAAAAAATTTGGCCCGGCACAACAACAGTTTGAACGGGCCATCAAAATTCGTGAAAAAGTCAATGGAGCAGATGATCCGGAAACCCTTCGCGATGTGGAAAATTTGGCAGGTCTGTTTGTCCGACAATCCCAATATGACAAAGCAGAACCGTATTTACAAAGAGTCCTAGACAGCTCCAAAAGGGTGCATGGGCCGGACTCCCCCAAAATCGTGGAACCGCTTAATAATCTGGCCCTGCTCTATCGTGCACAAGAACAGTACGAGCAAGCCGAAACACTCTTACTTCGGGCCCTCGCTATTAAAGAGCAACAACTTGGACCGAACAATCCCAATCTCTTAGGCAGTCTCAATAATTTGGCTCTTCTTTATAGCTCGGCAAAGAATCTAACAAAAGCCACTCCGCTACTCGAACGCATGGTGTCAATTGCGGAGGAAGGATATGGGAAAGAGCATCCAAGGGTAGCCATCATTTTGAATCAATTGGCAGAATTGCATCGCCTCCAAAATCAACCAGATCAGGCCATACCCGTGGTTCAGCGAGCCATCACTATTATTGAAAAGGCTGAAGGCCCTGAACATTCCGGACTCACCGGTCCGATCAATAATTTAGCCGTTCTCTACTTGAATACAGGCGACTATGAAAAAGCCGAACCCTTATTTCAGCGCACAATTGCTCTCACAGAGGAAACCATGGGGAAAAGCCATTTTCGGGTTGAACGGGCTCTCAGAAATTATGCGCAATTATTACGAAAAATGAACCGTGAAGATGAAGCAAGTTCGATAGAATCCCGAGCAGACGAAATCCGAGCCAAAAATACTCCCAACCCTAGCCACGAATAAATAGCTTACAAAATTTTTCCTTGCCGAATTGACTTTTTGCTTCATTTTTCCGGCCAGCACTCGATGTTCCAACATCAACCGATTGACTAATGCCTGACAGATTAAGAGACAATTTCTACTCAACAGGATTTCTGCACAAAACACAAATCTATTGACACAATTTTTTGAATCTCCTATGGTGCAGCATTCTTTCCCCAAAATGGGAATGACAAAGGAACATTCTATAATTTTTGCAGGGATCCTATGAGACGTCACACCTTCCTCCCGTTCATGTATCTCAAGATCTATCTGAGCAGCATACTTCTCTTAGGCCTCATGCAAGGGTGTGTGGATCTCAAGGCCATTCAGGATTTTGCCAAAATTTCGTCCGAATCCGCCGAGTACACTTCACTTGTTGACGATTACCTCGATTTCCACAATCGCCAAAAACGTTATCGGCCCGCCGAACAGCATGCTCAATTGGAGGGCAAGGCTCAAGAACGGATGACCCGAAAGACAGAGTTACTCCTTCGTCAGCAAGTGATCGAAGAATACATGGAAGCTTTGGGGAATTTAGCCAGTGATGAAATTGTCGATCAATCTTCAGAACTCACCAACCTCACGAGTGCCCTCAAAAATCAAACCGGCACCAATCAGGCCGAAACTGACGCCTTTGGAAAAATGGCGAGTGTCCTCGCGAATGCCGTCAGTGACCAATGGAGGAAACGTCAACTAGAGCAATTAATTGAAAGATCGAATGATCCGTTACAAACTATTTTACAAAGCCTGAAACAAATCGTCAGGGATGCCTTTGGCGGCGACGACCAAAATGAGCAATTCGCCATAAAATCTTATTACGGAACCAAGATCGCTGAATCGACCGATCCCGCGGGTATTGCGGCATTGATGGAATGGCAAGAACAGCGGGAAAAAGCATTAGCCGTTCATACACAGACAATTCAGACGTATGTCAAGGTCTTGGAGGAGATCTCAGAAGGACACCAGAAGCTCTATGATGAGCGAAATGACCTGAGCTCCGGACAACTCCTCACACAGATCAAGCAAACTGCGGAAGAATTGAAGGACCTCTATAACACCATTAAGAAACTCTAGACGAGGATTAGGTTATGCCACTCACTGCCGAAGAGGCGTTTGAGCTTTCCAAACAGTTCCGAGATTTGGCCAATACCCTGGCTGACTTCCGGTTTTCAAACTGGGCGACATTAACACCCACCCAACGGCGCGATATCGAGGACGAAGAATGGTCCTTGATCAATGCTTCGTCCGACATGATTACCAAAGCAGTGGGTTTAGCTTTGGAAGAATCCCAGGCGAGCGTTCAATCCATTAAAAAATCCATAAGAAAAGCCAAAAAAGCCATCAAAAAACTTGAAAAAGTCAAAACGATCATTGAGGTTGCGGCAGCAGCGGTGGGCCTTGGAGCAGCCATTGTTTCCAAAGATCCAGGCTCCATTGTCAAGAATGCCAAGCTGGTCTTAGACGCCGCAGAAATCTTACCCGCCTAAACGACAAAATCCTCGCGTAACACAGGAGAAACAGGTCACCCCCTCATCGTTGATTGCATAAGACTATTGGCTTGAGGAGGAGAGAAGCCCTGAAAGCCTCGATGCCGTTCAGCTAATTCCAAAACTGAAAACGCCTGTCCTTGCTCCTGCTCAGGCACAGAAAATATTTGACGTAAATCTCCCCCACGCTCCCCGACAATAGATCCCGCAAACTCGATCCCTTTCGCCTTCAATCGTTGCATGGCTGTTTCGATGTTTTCCACCCGAATAGCGATATGATGTAAAGTACGATCTCCAAATTGGTCGACCCATCCAGGAATAATACTCGTACGCCCGCGCTCGTCAGAATAGGCCTGATCGACAAAGAGTGCAGGGCATCCTGGGGCTCGATACACCTTCGCCCACCAATCGTCATACTCAAGCGTTTCCGAGTACGTAAATCCCTGCTCAAGAAATTCCTGCGCCCGCTCATCAATCGAGAACGTTCGTACCGTAATATGATCTATCACTGGAAAAAAACCAATGCCAATCTCATTGAGAGATTCACCTACAACCCGTGCGGCCCGATTACGTGTCACGTATTCCTCCACATATGTCATGATGATCTGTTCCAATGCATGATCCTGACTCATTTTGGTCCTCCCGGATCAACAGAAAAAGTTATGCCTTGCGCCAGTGGCAATTCTTTGCCCCAATTCATGGTATTGGTTTGCCGGCGCATATACGCCTTCCAGGCATCCGACCCCGCTTCTCGCCCCCCACCCGTTTCCTTTTCTCCACCAAAGGCTCCGCCAATTTCCGCTCCGGATGTGCCAATATTTATATTGGCAATCCCACAATCACTCCCCTCGCTGGATAAAAACTGTTCCGCATGTCGTAAGTTCAACGTAAAGAAGGATGAAGACAATCCCTGAGGAACATCATTTTGTAAGGCTATCGCTTCATCCAAAGTTGGATAGGACATCACATAGAGGATAGGAGCAAAAGTTTCTCGCTGAACGACTTTCCAATGATTCTCGACCTCCACAATCGTCGGCTTCACAAAAAACCCTGGTCTTTCCAACACTTCCCCTCCATAAAGGATCTTTCCACCATCTAGCTTCGCTTCTTCTATCGTCAGAAGAAATTCTTCTAGGGCTTTCTCGTCAATAAGTGGCCCCATCAACACACCGGACTCCAAGGGATCCCCGATGACAACCTGCTCATATGCTTGAATGAGCCGTTGCACAACCACTTGATACCTTGATTCATGCACAAAAAGGCGACGAGTCGTGGTACAGCGCTGCCCTGCAGTCCCCACAGCTCCAAAAACAATGGCAGGAATAGCTAAATCCAGATCGGCCGTCTCGTCCACAATCACAGCATTATTCCCACTTAATTCTAATAACGTTCGCCCTAATCGTCCCGCCACCGTCTGCGCAACCTCCCGCCCAACGGGAACAGAACCAGTAAAAGAAATAAGAGGAATCCGAGTATCATTAACCATCTTCTTGGCAAGATCGACTTGATCGGAAAGACAAAGAGCAAAAATACCCGGAAGGCCCTGTGTTTCTAGGACTCGGTTACAAATGCGTTGCACGGCAAGAGCACACAAAGGGGCCTTAGGAGAGGGTTTCCAAATAACGGTATCACCGGCAATAGCAGCCAAAAAGGCATTCCACGCCCACACAGCGACAGGAAAGTTAAAGGCCGTAAGCACTCCAACTACCCCAAGAGGATGCCATTGTTCAAACATTCGGTGTTGGGCTCGTTCCGATTGCATGGTACATCCATACAACATTCGAGATTGCCCAACCGCAAAATCTGCCATATCAATCATCTCTTGGACTTCCCCATCGCCTTCCGACTTGATCTTCCCGACTTCCAGGGAGACTAAAGAACCCAGCGCATCTTTCTTAGTACGAAGGGCCTCTCCGATTAAGCGAACGACTTCACCGCGTTTTGGTGCCGGCACTTGTCGCCATTCCAGAAAGGCTCGTTGGGACTCCTCCATGACCACGTCATAATCTTCAGCCGAACATGAAGAAATCTGTGCCAATACTTCCCCTGTTGCAGGATTCACCGAATCCCACAAATTCGAATCCATGGAGGAAGCCCGCCAACCAACCCCTGAAGAATTTCCTGCATTGATTGGTTGTATTCCGAGTAAGGTCAATATCTCTCTGGCCGTGCTCATGTTAATCCTCATTCCACCCAATGATGAGATTATTGTTTAGGGATCCGACACATCACCAGCAAACACCTGCCCAAACCGATTGGCTAAAATAGCACCCAGTTCAAAAGATTCTTGAGTCACAAAACCTCGATACTGCTCAGACTGCTCAAGCACCAGCTCCATCACGCTACAAATACCCGCGGCGGTAGTGACTTGAATAGCTGACCACAGCTTGCCGGTAATGGTGCGCGGATAAATTTTTTGCACAAAGTTCTCTTCAAAAAGTTCACCATTTCGCAAACCCGTTACCGAGGCGTAGATCAGCACGACATCCTGCAAGGTCTTCGGCACAGCATTCTCCAGCACGCGTTTCAAAGTCTCTCGGTCATCATTGAGTTTCAGATCATTCATCAATAAATGGATTTTCTCACAATGCCCCGGGTAGCGAAGCGTCTTATAATTCATGGTTCGCACCTTGCCGGCAGACGTATCCGCCAAGGTCCCCAAGCCGCCCGACGTGTTAAAGGCCTCGTATAATAGGCCATCAATCGAGATGGTTTCATACCCTTCCAGGGGCAGCAACGCCACCTCTTGGCCATTTTCAATACCATTGCACATATTGCCATATTCATTGATCAATCCGTCTGTCGACCAAGTCAACGAATATTTCAAGACATTACTGGGATTCACCGGAAGCGCGCCGACGCGCATTTTGACGATCTCCACAGAATCAAAATGCGTCATTAAATCATGTGCGACGATGCTAATAAATCCCGGCGCCAGCCCACATTGAGGCACAAACGCCGAAGTCGCTCCTTGGCTAATGGCTCGAACCTTCTTCGTCACCTCAATATCCTCAGTCAAATCGAAATAATGAGCACCACATTCCAGGGCCAACTCACTCACCAGGGGATTACAAAAATAAGGAAGACAAGAAAGAATGGCTTCGGGCTTCGTTTGCGCGAGAAATGAACGAAGGGCTGTCTGATCTTGAGCATCTACTGGGGAGATTCGAAAATGTTTATGAACAATGTCCTTCTCTAATCCGGCCAGTACTTGGGGGTCTACATCCCCCAGAAAGACGGCATAATCCTCACTCTGCACCAAATCGGTGGCAATAAGGGAACCAATCTTTCCGCCTCCGAGTATCACAACATGGCGCATAACACCCCCTCCTCCTATTTTTATTTTACGCCATTTCCAGCTTCTAAGCCATTTTGGAGAAAATGAAAGAAATTGATCTTCTCAGAATCTCTCAATAAAATACCCTGGATGAATCAATCCATCTCGTTTTCCCAGAGTGACACTTCTATTATCTTTTCAAGACGATGAGTTCCACCTTGTTGACGGGGAGTCAAACGAACCCATGGAACGCCTTTTTCATCATTATGGTATTCCTGACATTTCATTCTTTGGAACTCACTCAAGCCGCAACAGAGAAGACCCTCCCGACGAAAGCCTCTGCGTTCGAAATGACCTTTACTGGAACAGGGCCAACAAAGACACAACGTTTCACCGTTAACGATGGCTGGAAAATTCAATGGGAAACCGAATCTCCAACATTCAAATTATCAGCTCATGGATCGGCTCGACGTCCATATAATGGACCCACAAATGAGCGGGAGGAAATTCTACGTTGGTTTGAAGTGCTTGAACCGATTATCTTGGCCAATAGCACCAAACACCAGGGTAAAGCCGTTCATCCCTTAGGCGGAACGTTTTATCTCAAAATCGTGGCAACGGGTCCATGGCGCGTTCACCTGAAAACGTTTAAAGACACCAAAGATTATCTGGATGTTCCCTATACCGGAGCCCCCTAACTTAGGGTCTACATTCTCTACTACACCATTTTTTAGATATACGGATGAAAAGATTTTTGAGCTGGTCAACTTTTTCAATAGAGGAGACACATCATGGCCAAACTGATAGCAGAACCGACGCGGATTGAAGCGGCAGGAAATAAGCCCAAGCTCATTGACGAGTTTTTCGGAAAAGTCAACTCGGGCACAGGCACAATCAGCATTGCCCGGATGCAAAGCCCGTCCGGATGGGTCGAACCGGGTCAGACGCCAGAGTTTGATGAATACACGGTTGTTCTGCGGGGAATGCTGAAGGTGGAAACGAAAGAGAGCACATTGGAAGTAAAGGAAGGGCAGGGAGTACTCACATCACAAGGAGAATGGATTCGATACAGCTCTCCAGGACCCGATGGCGCAGAATATATTGCAGTCTGTCTTCCCGCCTTTTCTCCTGATACGGTTCACCGCGACGCCTCGTGAGAACCCAATCCCTTCGCAGGGCGCATTCCTTGCCTTGGAAAAAGGGACAAAGCTAATTTCACACGGTCAGACTCAACTTTTTCTGAAAAATATCCGATGGGCCATTCAGGAAGAGGAGCCTGCATGGATTATTCAGCACTCTGGGAAAAGCACACAAATAAGGAAAATCCGTTTCGAACGGGATGGAATTGGATCCTCTCAGCATTTGCCACCGCCATCATTGGCGCCTTACCCCTTCTACTCTACATAGCCTTGGAAAACTTGATGGGATCGTCAGGAGGAAATCCAATTGGATTGGGTTTATTGGCAATGGTTGCAATGGGCCTTGGCCAACTGTGTGTGCTCGTGGCCCTGGGCTGGATAGGTTATGGAATAATTCAGAGGCTCTCCTCCCCTACGGGATAAATCCACATCTCCGTACCCACCGAACCTGAACAGGATTAGTGGCGATGCCACCGCCGAGGCCCGTGGCCATACCACCTCGGACCAAAATACCGAGGAGTACCATACCATAACGACCCTCTCCAAAACCGGTCCCGACCAAATCGAAGGCCCAGCCTTACAGAGGGGTAGACCGGGACAAATCTAGAACCATACCAACGAGACCGATTATTCTTAAGATGGCGTTCAAGTTCGGCTGTACTGGAAGCCTGCCGAGCAACCTGTTGCTTGAGGCTCTGAACGGTTTGTCGTTGAGATTCCAATTCCTTTTCTAGCTTGGCAATTTTTTCCTGTTGAAGTTCGGCAAAGGTTTGAAGGCACCGACTCTGTGCCTCGGCAGAAAAACCGGAACATTCCCAAGGAACGCCCGACTCCGCTGCACTCGCGAAGCTGGTTCCCAAAATAAGGCTCATGGCACAAACCACACCTACGCACCCCATTCCAACCAAACGGTAAATTTTTTCCTGGACAATTCGCATCTTAGGCCTCCCGGTTCGTGGACAAGAACATTGTATCAGGAATCACAAGCATCCTGTCGAGAATACCCAAAATCGCAACTGAGTACCGCTATGAAAACAGAAGATTGACACATACTCAATGAAATCGTAGCCTTTCCTATTGCTTTGAGGACTACAGACAAGGACCTGATTAATGCCAAAAAAAATACCACAGACTGGAGATGGAAGAATCAGATGCGGATGGGTGGGCAACAAACCGCATTTCATTCCCTACCACGATGAAGAATGGGGCGTACCCGTCCACGACGACCGCCGGCATTTTGAAATGCTGATTTTGGAAGGTGCGCAAGCCGGCTTGTCCTGGTCGACTATCCTGCTACGCCGCGAAGGTTACCGACGGGCCTTCGTGGGATTCGATCCCGCCAAAGTCGCCCGATTCAATGCCAAGAAACAAGCTGCGTTGCTGCAGGACCCAGGCATTATCAGAAACCGACTGAAAATCGCCTCGGCTATTACAAATGCGCAAGCCTTCCTCAAAGTCCAGAAAGAATGGGGTTCATTTAATACGTACGTGTGGACGTTTGTTGGCAAGAGGCCAAAAATCAATAATTGGAAAGACATGTCACAAGTTCCCGCTACGACACCTGAAAGCGATGCCTTGTCAAAAGACCTCAAGAAAAGGGGCTTTACCTTTGTCGGAAGTACTGTCATCTATGCCCACATGCAGGCGGCTGGCCTGGTGAACGACCACACCACCGACTGTTTCCGGCATCCCTCAAATGGCGGAAGAAGGCAGACAACCCCACGCAAATCTCAGCTTTGGAACAATCGAAAGAATCAATTCATCATAAAAAGGGTTTACGAGATACCCACAAAAAAAGACGGCATGCGCGTCTTGGTGGATCGCCTGTGGCCAAGAGGTCTTGCCAAAGAAGCCGCTGAGATCAACCATTGGCTGAAAGATCTCGCCCCCTCAACGACTCTCCGAAACTGGTTTCACCAGGATCCAACCAAATGGCAAGAATTCCAAAAAGGGTATGCACGGGAACTAGACCAACACCCTGAAGACATTCGAAAACTACTGTCATGGATTCAGGAAGGGCCCGTCACACTGGTGTATGCCGCTAGAAATCAAGACCGAAATAATGCTGTCGCCCTGAAAGCGTACCTGAACAAGCACGTTCCCAAAGGCAAACAACCGTCATGACGAACGGACAAGTAAAATATCTGTCTTCTTTTTTGAGGGTAATAGACTGAGGTTGGCAAATCCCTAGGCTTCCGAAATTTCTACTCGTCACCTCCAGCAAGCGTGCAACAGGGGCTTCCTCTTGTCACACACCTAATTGTATGACCTGGAACTCTCTTCGTAACTTTTGCAGGAATGGGACGACCCTCTTCTTTCGTCACCCCTGCAAGTTTGTGGCAGGGGTCTCTCTGAAATTCAGAAAAAGAGGTACCAACTACCTAGATGCCTGCTAAATAATTGCAGGCATGACGATCGGATGGTTTTTGCGGAAATCTTAGGTATAGGCAAAGCATATCCAAACGTATTCTGATGAAGCCAATCAAACCCGTTCTCCAAGATGACCCAACCGGCTGTGGATTCGCTTGTGTGGCCACGGTAGCAAGAGTTCCCTATCACATAGTGAAACGAAAAGCCACGCAGTTGGGAATCCAGGTCACTGATGACCGGCTCTGGTCCGATACGGCCTTCGTCCGCAAACTCCTTGCACACTTTGGCATTCAGGTGGTCCCCCACACTCAACCATTTCGTTCCTGGGCAACTCTTCCTCCACTCGCCCTCTTAGCCATAAAATGGCACCGAAAAGGCACAAGAGACTTCTGGCATTGGGTCGTGTTTTGGCGAAGTACGGATGGGCCACGGGTGTTGGACCCCAAAGCATCTCTGAGAACCAATATCCGCACTGATTTTGGGAGAATGAATCCCAAATGGTATCTAACGATTCATCCGGTTAGAAATGACCGTCTATGATGTCAGGGGAAGCATGCGATCGTGAACCTCCGCAGCCCTCACGAAACCTTGGCCGGCTGTTGCTGGCTCCCACGATTGGCGGATAAAGTGCGCGCCGCACAAGGAGCCGATTTCCCACTGCTGTACCGGCTCTCGCTGGGCAGCCCGATCGGCATCGACGGCTTTTTTCTCCGGCATTTTCACCTTCCGCTCCGCCAACTCCAGCAAGCCGTTCTCGAAACTGGAACGGACGAAAGGCTCAGTCAATGGTTTCTGTCCCAACCCCACGTCAACGTCCACACCATCACCACCTGGAACGACTATGGCCCCAAGATCGGCACCCCCGGCTATCCGGGATCGGTGTTCAAACACCTGATCAAATGGTTCATCTACCCCAAATCCGTCACACATCCCGTCGACAGTTTCTTCGATATGATCGAACAGGATGAAGCCCAATGAATCGCCCCAAAACAACGCATGAACCGACCGAGGTTCTTCATAGATATCATCCATATTGAAAGTCATTAGGCACCATGAACTACCAAGAAATTTTGGAAGAGATTCAAGAAGAAGTACGGCACATGCTCCCTGCAGGAAGGGTCGCGAGCTACATTCCTCAATTGGCCAACATGTCAAGGCACAAGTTCGGGATGGCCGTTCAAACGATCGATGGTCAATCATTCCACGTAGGCCACGCATTCGAACACTTTTCGATTCAAAGCATTTCAAAAGTGTACTCCCTAGCCATGGGATTGAGTCTTGAAGGAGATAAAATATGGACACGCGTTGGGCGGGAACCCTCGGGATCAACCTTCAATTCTCTCGTCCAGCTCGAGTATGAACAGGGCATTCCCAGAAATCCCTTTATTAATGCTGGCGCCTTAATTGTCTCTGATATTCTCGTATCTCACCTGAAAGACCCTCAAAGATCATTTCTCGAATTTGTTCGCCAACGGGCAGATAGTCCGACCATTCAAGATGACCCTCACGTGGCCCTTTCTGAACGACAAACTGGATTTCGAAACGCGGCCATGGCCAATTTCCTGAAAAGCTTTTCCAATCTCAACAACGATGTTGAAGAGGTCATGAAATTTTATTGTTTTCACTGTTCTCTCTCCATGCACTGCGTAGATCTCGCAAAAGGATTTCTTTTTCTCGCTAATAAAGGGACTTGCCCGTGGACGAATCAGGTCGTCCTGACTCCCAGCCAAACCAAAAGAGTCAATGCCCTCATGCTGACCTGTGGAACCTATGATGCTGCGGGAGATTTTGCGTTTACCGTAGGATTGCCCGGAAAAAGTGGAGTCGGAGGAGGTATCGTCGGAATCATTCCCAATCGTCTGACGGTGGCGGTTTGGTCTCCAGGCCTCAATGAGAAGGGCAATTCAGCGGCAGGACAATATGCCTTAGAATTATTCACCACAAAAACGGGAGTATCTATTTTCTAGATGTGGAATGGGCTTGCCTTCATTCTGTGCGGATTGATCGAAATCGTAGCTGGAAGCCATCTCCTGCTTGGTCAAGATTCCTCATTCCACCAAGAGAAGATGAGGGTTCCTGGAACCCCCATGACCAATGAACAGGTGGAAGCCGGGCTTCGCAGCATTCGTGAATCCTTACGACGTTCCAAAGACTTTCAATCGAATGACGCCCCCACTCATCTGCGACTTGCCGAAATCCTTGCCCAACAAGGCGATCCTAACGGCGCTATCGAGGAATACCAAGCCGCCCTTCGGTTACACCCAACCCTGGCCGTCGCCTATCGGGACATGGGTGCCATCTACCTGGACAAACATGAATGGAAACAAGCAGAGAACGCACTCATCCACAGTGTGGAATTGAACAGACAGGACAGCCAAGCACACTACTGGCTAGGACGAGCCCTTCTAGCCCAACAACATTTCGCCCGAGCCACTGAAGCCTTTGGCACCGCCGCCAATTTGGATGACAGGAACGCCGAATTCCTCTCCGATTTGGCCTTGGCCTATATGGCCCAAGGCAAACACCAAGAAGCCGAGTTCGCTCTGCAACAAGGGATTTCTCTCAAGCCGGATTTCGCCGAAGTGCATCATCGGCTTGAAGTGGTAAAAGCCGCCAAACAAGATTCCGCACGTTTGATACACTCGACCCAGGAGCTACTGGAAATCTACTTTAGGCGGGAATAACCGGATCAACTAAGATGGCCCATCTTTCCGGCGCGGTAATCGTTCATGGCCTGAACCAACTCTCCTTGGGTATTCATCACGAACGGTCCCATGCGAGCCACCGGATCGCGAATCGGCTCCCCGCTGAGAATGAGGAGGCGGGAATCGCGTTCAGCGGCAAGATGGACCTGAGTGCCCCGTGGAGCATGGACGGACATTTCGGCTTCCCCAACCTCTCGATCATGATTCACCACGACCGCTCCGCTAAGGAGGAACACCCCTGCGTTGAAACCATCCATCAGTGCCAAATCGAATTCCTCCCCACGTGAGAGCTGCACATCAAATAAGTGAAGCGGCGTAAACGTCAGGGCCGGTCCCTTAGCCCTTTGATACTCACCAGCGATGACTCGCAGAAATCCACCATTCTCTAAATCCAATTTTGGGATATCGCCGTCGAGAATCGTCTGGTACCGGGGCGCCCGCATTTTCAGCGCTTTGGGCAGATTGACCCACAATTGAATCATTTCCATCGTCCCGCCTTGCTGAGCAAAAGCCTGTTCGTGCAACTCCTCATGCACGACGCCTGAGGCCGCCGTCATCCATTGCACATCGCCTGGGCCGATGACCCCTGAGTTTCCGGCGGAATCTCGATGGGCCACCTTCCCTTGATAAACAATGGTGACGGTTTCAAAGCCGCGGTGCGGATGTTCCCCAACTCCCTGTGGCCGATCCGTCGGCGCAAACTCGGTAGGTCCGGCATAATCCAACAGCAGAAAGGGACTCATTTCCTCCGTCAGATCGTGGCTGGGAAAAATATTTCGGACGGGAAACCCATCACCCACCATATGCTGTGAGCCGGCGGAATACACGTCTAACAGTCGTTTTTCACTCATCGCCATCTCTCAGTTGCTGAAGAGGATAAGGCATCATTTCTCTCCTTATAATTATCCATGTATATGAAAAAACCATCACGAAAACCCTACGATTAGGGTTAATACGTCCATGCCCAGATGCCATTTCAAAATAGCATCTCTTCTCATTATTCCAGATCTACTTAACGCCTCGCATCAGTGTAGACCAGTCTGGCTTAATGTGTTTGTTAGAGGGCAATTCCTCTGCGATATGCTTGCAGAAAACCAATGAGATACGAAACAGTATGCGAAACAAGTTGCCCTTTGTCTTTGGGATTTGGGATTAATTGAAATGCCGTTGCGTCTCGGTGTTGTAAAATTTCTGAGATTCGAGCAAAAAGTCTTTCAGACTTATCTGCTTCGAGGCTGTGTGCTATTTCATTTCGTAGGGAATTAATTTGCTGAATTAGTTTCCACGATTCGTCTTTGCTTCGATTACCTGCATGCGCTTGTGCGACTAAACGTTTACGATGGAATGAATCTGCAGCATTTAACAGAAGATCGCCTCTATCTGTAAGTGATCTGAGGATATCTTCTAATAAAGACTCAAGAATAAGATGGCCTTTCAGGATTGCATTCACGAGTGGATCGTCTTTGTTTAGAAATTCGCGGTACCTAGCCAGTTCGTCCATTATATTCTACCGCCCAACCATGATTATTCGGTTTCATGAAAAGAGTCCACTCCCTTTGGGTATACCCACACCCCAATAATAAATATTCAAACCTCTAGAAGCGCCAAGGGCTTATGTCATCATCTAAAATGTGGACCACATCCGCAGACCAATATCCCTCCGGCAGATTCTTGAACAATGGTCGAATGATGTCAAGAAAACCTGAATCGTTCTTCGCACAACGTTTTGAAGTGGAGAAACGGCACCCCACGATCAAAAGTCTTCTTTAACCTTCCCGTGAAAACGAGGGAAGATCCACCCAGTAGTTAGGCGCCAAGCCGCTCATGGATATAGGCGGGGTCTTGTGATCCATGGATGACGGCAAGAATCTGGACCGTCAGCTCATCGAAGGCATAGAACACGAGGTGGGGGAATGTGTGCGTTACGGCCCTCCGAATGTCGGCCTCTACTTCTTGATACAGAAATGGATTGGGGAGAATTCGGTGAAAGGCCAGTTCAATTTCGTCAATGAACTGCTCACCAAGGCCAGGCTGTTTTTCTTCGTAGAAAAGATAGCCCTGGAGAATGTCTGCCTCAGCCTCTCTTGTCACGATGAGCTGGCGGCTCATCTGTTCAGAATTCGACGTTTAACGTCTTTCCAAGGTGACCCCAGGCCCGGATTCGCCCGATAGGCGGCCAGTCGTTTTCTGAGGAGCTGTCGCGTGGCATCCGTCAATTCGATCTGTTCTGGGCATTCGGCGATGCTTTCCCAGATGTCCGCAACCAGCCGTATTCGTTCTGAAACAGACAATTCGAGTGCATCAGCAGCAGTGATTTTCATGAGGTTAAAATAACACAGGGTTCCCACTTCCGCCAAGTTCAATCGCAATAGAGAAATTTTCTTGACACCTATGGTTTGTTAACGGATGCGCAGCGCAGTTGGCTACAACGCGTTGTTAGGTCTCATCTTCAACTCCCTAGCACCATCCACAATACACCGAACACCGCGGCGATCACTGTCGAATAGAGGAATACTCCGTACCTACCAAGCGGGTGAATCCAAGCAGCACGCCGATAGTTCACGTGACACCAGCATCCGGTGAAAGGAACGGCTCCCGGAAAGTGGCGGGTGTGACCGGGACGGCCGCATGTCTGGCACAAACCGCAGTACCCGCGCGGCACACCCTGCGACTCGAAATGGCCTGGGTTCTTCTCCCAGATTCCGCAATAGCATCCGCATTCGTTCATGCTGTGCGATATGGATAGCTCAGAAAGTTTGTACCGACTAAACCATCCGAATACCGGCTCAAACGGCCTCCGACATATAACCAAAGACGCGTTCGCGGATGATGGTTGGTTGTCACTTAAAATTCGTGCTCCTCGACTATGAACGCCGAAGACTTTGAATGATCGATGAAGTTTTTCTCATCCTCCAGCAATGCTGCGCCCAGTCGCTGCCCCTCAGGCGTACTCATTCCTGCCTGCAGCGCTTCTGCGGACTCAAACCATACTTCAGCCACCCCATCATATTCCGGCAGCATTCCTCTTGAGGCCCGGAGGCCTTCATTCAAGGGCGTCTCTAAGGTGTGTGATTGGACATATTTTTTGGCACCCATCGCCTCCGCATTCTTCATAAAATATGGGCCATGTTTTTTCATCCAATACTCTTTGAATTCTTCACGGGTCATATCCGGGTGTCGCGTCAAACACATGACAAATTTGACCATGATTCTTTCCTCCTCGCCTCATGGAATGTGAAGTATGATCACAATGATTATATAGTTCTCTATGAAAGTCCCGCGCCCGCTGGGACTTCAAAACAGAGAATTCTTGAACAATGATCAAATGATGTCAAGAAAACATAGATCGTTCACGGCCGTGCGTGGTGGTGAAATCCTGTTTCGGCCCCAGCGGGACGATGCGGGTCGGGTTAATGTCATCATGCGTCACATAGTAATGCCGCTTGATGTGATCGAAGTTGACCGTTCCCAAATCCTCATCGGTTGAATCTGCTCCATCAATAACCACGTAGGACTCAATCTGGGCCTACGAGGAATATCGCCAAAAACCTTCCCTGCAACTACATTGATTTAAAGTAGCCTAGTCTATATACTGGTCTACATGGATATTCAAACCAAGGAGAAACCAAATGAAGACCGAAATCGGGTCATATGAAGCGAAAACCAAACTCCCTGAATTGCTGCGACAGGTCAAAAGCGGCAAGAGTTTTACCATTACAAACCGTGGGGAGGCCGTAGCGGATCTTGTGCCCAGCAGAAGTGGGCGGGCGAAGGACAAAGTTGCCGCGGCAAAACAACTTAAGGCCTTTATGGTGGCAGATCCAATTCGTGGTGTGAATATCAAAAAACTCCTGGAAGAGGGGCGCGCATGAGTTTTGTTCTTGATAATTCGGTCACTATGCGTTGGTTTTTCGGCGATGGCAAACATCAAGAGGTGGTATATGCCGGAAAGGTGCTTGATGCACTAAAGAATTCTAGCGCGGTTGTACCCGTGACTTGGGGGCTGGAAGTGGCAAACGTCCTCGCCAGGGCAGAAGCCCAGAGTATAGTGACAGAAGCTCGAAGCGCAGCCTTTCTCAAGATGCTTGAAGACATCGACGTTGAAGTAGATGCGGCCACTTTCTCACATGCGCTGTCTGATACCCTTCAACTCGCGAGACGATACAAGCTTTCCGCTTATGATGCCTCCTACCTTGAACTTGCTTTACGATTAGGCGTTCCACTGGCTACTCTCGATGGGGGTTTGCAGGCAGCTTCAAAGAAAGTAGGGGTGTCAAAATTCTCTTGAATACCATCAATCGTGTAACACTCCAGCTTTTATTCTACCTTGGCTGGGGCAATACCCCTCTTAGGCTAGTTTTTCACGTCCGTGGGAAGTGGTGAAATCCTGTTTCGGCCCCAGCGGGACGATGCGGGTGGGATTAATATCATCATGCGTCACATAGTAATGCCGCTTGATGTGACCGAAGTTGACCGTTTCGGCGACACCCGGCACTTGGTATAAATCTTTGACGTACCCAGATAGATTCGGATAATCAACAATACGACGAATATTACATTTGAAGTGTCCGTGATACACAGCATCAAACCGGATCAGCGTGACAAACAGCCGCCAATCGGTTTCCACGATACGGTCACCCAAAAGATATCGCCGCATGGTGAGTCGTTTCTCCAATTCGTCTAGCGCTTCAAACAGGCTGAGAACGGCCTGGTCATAGGCCGTTTGTGATGTGGCGAACCCAGCCTGATACACTCCATTATTGATCCGGTGATACACATCGTCATTCAACGCATCGATCTCACTTTGAAGTTCCTGCGGGTAATAATCCACCCGATTGTCCGTGAACTGATCGAAGGCGCTGTTGAACATCCGCATGAGATCGTCGTCGGAATTGCTCACGATCTTCCCGGTCTGACAATCCCAAAGCACTGGCACAGTAACGCGTCCAGAATATTGAGGGTCCGTCCGAACATAGGCCTCCCTGAGAAACTGAAATCCGTTCACTGGATCGTTTGAATGCCCTGGACCGTCTCGAAAGGCCCAGCCTTGTTCATCCCGGATGGGATCGACTGCCGTCATCCCGATGACGGTTTCCAGATTTTTGAGCTTGCGAAGAATGATCGTGCGGTGAGCCCAAGGACAGGCGAATGAGACGTACAGGTGATATCGGCCTGATGCGGCAGGATAGCCAGAGCTACCATCGTTCGTCACCCAATTTCTGAACGCATCTGTCTGGCGCTGGAAAGTCCCGTCCTCTGTTTGTTCGTCAGGGAATTGGGCTTTGACCGCCATAACCATTGCCGATCAGGTTGACGAGGACGGAGGTGAATCGCCTGTAAAACTGATGCCGGTGTCTTGAACCTCTCGGTAAGGCAACAGCCAAACGAGCGATTCGTCATGCAAATCGCCTACTTGAATCCGATTGCCCCAAGGATCGCGAAAATCACAACGAAAGTCGGGATGCACTTCCAGCCCGTATTTCTTGGTGATTTTTTCCCGAACTTCCTTGATCTGCGCCTCATCCCGCACCATTATGCCAATATGTTTTGATCGATCCGGCTGGAGCGTCTTCACTTCAAAGATGGCCAGAAATTGATGCTCTCCTAACTTGCACCAAGCCGCGCCCTCCCCGCCCCTCAACATTTCCAGGTTAAAGACGTCAGAATAAAATTCCACAGCTTTTTTCACGTCATCCACTTCAATGGCCACATGATTCACTCCATAAACTTGAACTGACATTTCTTCACCCCCTCAAAAATGTACCGCGAACCACTGACCCTTTCTCCACTCCCTCTGCTGAACTACAATCGCAACGGCTTAACCGGAGCGAGCACGGCCTTCGGGTCAGCTTTCCAATCCACCTCTGGGACATCAACATACAATTCGATTTCGTTCCCGTCCGGGTCGTGCAAATACAAACTTTGGCTTACCGTATGGTCACTCATACCAGAGATCGAGATGCCCGCTTTCTCTAGTTCCTGTTTAGCGTGACGTAGCTCTTCCAAACTATCTCCGATTTTGATCCCGATGTGATACAGGCCGCGCCGTCGTCCTTGTGGTGGGCCTGGTGCATCGCCAACTTCGATTAGCAACAATTCATGGTGCGTACGCCCGGAAGTCAGAGCCGCAGCCTTTCCATCAAAGACCCGTCCGATTTCCTTAAAGCCCAGCAAGTCCCGATAAAAGGCCAAAGCGTGATCCAGACTTTTCACGTAGAAGACCACATGCGCGAGATATTGTGCTTTCATGATCAACGATTCTCCAGAACCAGCTCTTTCCCTCAGCTATTCCTACTTATTTTGGTGTATCTCCTCGTCACTTCTGTGAGTCTTTAGCAGGAGTCTCGGCTACTTTGTGCCTTCTTGAGGAAAAAAGGTTCCTGCTAACTACCGGCAGGAACGACGATGTTGAAAACCTCATAATATTGCCTCATCCCTGCAGGTCGTCATAGTCATATCGTCTTCCCCGAAGATTGTGTCATTCCGCCTTTTCATTCCTTAGAGGATCTAATCCCATGTCGTCCCTGCAAGTTGTTGGCAGGGATCCCGCCTTCCCATTGCTCTTATGAACCCCCGATTCCCGCCAAACCCTGCGGGAATGACACGCGGGAAAGCCGCTTTCCCTTTCAACCATAACCCTATTTTTCCTTCTTACTGGGATTCTCAGCCCCAATGCTGTCCAATCCCGCTTGTGCACAAGCCACGTCAAAATGAGCTCCTGGCGCCCCACCAACCCCAATACCCCCCACTAATTCACCTTCCATAAGAATAGGGAGTCCACCACCAAGGATTAAAATACTGTCATTCATGTCACGAATCCCGTCGATAGCCGGGATCTTGGTCACCAACTCCGCAAGTTCTCCGGTAGGCCGTTTCATACTGGCAGCGGTGTAGGCTTTTTTCCGACTGCTATCTACCGTATGCGGACCCGCCCCATCTTCTCGGACCAAGGCCCGTAAGACCCCTGCCCGATCCACCACCGCCGCACTGACTTGAAACCCATCTGTCGTACATTTCTCCATAGCCGCCAGAGCTGCCTTGTTGGCCAATACCAGCGGCAAAGCCGCTTCCTTGGGTAATTCCGCAGCGACGACTCCACTTGCCAACATTCCGAGAGCACACAAACCCAACACGCTTCCTTTCAATCCAGTTCCCCTTCCTTTGAGCACACTCACCTGGTGAACCGTCATTGTCCCCTCCCTCGAAAATCTTGATGATCTTGCCACCTACTCAGCATTTGCTGTTTCTTCCCCTAGGGTGGCTTCGGAGCATTCTTTCATTTCAAAGACCCTATCAGAAGAAAAACAACTCTGTCAGCCTATGAACTTCCGCCTTCATAACATAGGTCCATGATGGCCCTTTTCCCAATCACTACCAGAAAAAACCATGGCCTACCGAGAAACACATCCTCTCAGCAGGCCATTCCATTCTTTGATTCTCTTCCTGTTCTTTCACCCAAGAAGAGAAGGTGTGACAAGCACAATCTATTTCCCGATACTATCAATTTTTTCGTTGACGTGCTCCTTGGCCCCTTCTTTCATCTGATCCATCATGCCACCAGCTTCCTGTTTTGAAGCATCTTGGGCTTCAATGGATTTCTCTTCAACACTGTCGGTCTTGGCCTTTGCGTCCTTGGCCATAGCATCGGCCTTCTCTGTGGTTTCAACAACGCTATCAAGCATCCCGGCAAAGGCCACACTGCTCACACTCATCACGAACAGACTTGTAACCACGGCAATCATTAACTTCTGCATACGTCACCTCCATAAATAAGAAAAAGGGGGAAACTGATGGGGAGAAAGAACTCTGCGCTTTTTCCTTCGAAAAAGTCAAATAGCCCTGTTGGACAAGCCTTTTTCTATCCCTTAACGCACACAATCTGGCGCAATCGGTACACAATCTCGACCAGATCCTCTTGCGCCTGCATCACCGCTTCAATCGGCTTATAGGCACCCGGGGTCTCATCAAGCACATCTTTATCTTTCCGGCATTCAACACCTTGTGTCGCCTGTTCATGATCGGCAAGGGTAAACCGGCGCTTCGCAGCTCCACGGGACATGGCC
The DNA here is from genome assembly GCA_965223185.1 of Nitrospirales bacterium. Lineage (GTDB taxonomy): Bacteria > Nitrospirota > Nitrospiria > Nitrospirales > UBA8639 > Nitrospira_E. The sequence goes on from OZ244988.1 coordinate 3,950,182, forward strand.
CGCCCGGCACCATGACTACAACTCTCAAAACTTTCAGGATGCCCCTTGCCACGGACAATGAACGAACACGCACCCATACTTCCAGGAATAATCCCCATATCATCAATACCAGCTCGCACGGCACCCTTCCGTGTGACCCACACCTCTTGGCCATAATGTGATTCCATCGTCACATAATTGTGATGACAATTGACGACCTCCTGGGTGCAATCAAAGGGTGCCACCTCGCCAGAATCGCGAATGGCCTGTAACAAATTCTCCATCATCAAGCGGCGATTGGTCATGGCAAAGTCTTGCGCCCATCCCACGGCCTCCACATAATCATCAAACGACTCCGTGCCTTCTTTCAAATAGGACAAATTGACATCAGGTAAATTTCGCATCCATTTCCGCATATCCCGTTTAGCCAATTCGATAAAATACATTCCAATGCGATTACCCACGCCACGAGACCCGCTATGCAGCATGAACCACACGGACTCCTGCGCATCCAGACAGACCTCGATAAAATGATTCCCCGTCCCTAACGTCCCAAGATGATTCACATCGTTTCCGCGATTCAGCTTGGGATGCTTTGCCAGAATTTCATCATAGGCCGGTTTCAGTCGCCCCCATTCCTTCAGATGATGTGGGGGAATATTCCACCAGGCTCCGCGATCGTGTTTTTGACCATTGTTCGTGCGCCCATGCGGAACGGCCCGTTCAATCGTTGAACGAATGGAACGCAAGGAATCCGGCAATTGTCTAGCATTCAATGTGGTTTGGACGGCCATCATTCCACAACCAATATCCACACCAACTGCCGCAGGAATAATGGCACCCTTGGTAGGAATCACACTCCCAATCGTCGCCCCCATCCCCCAATGAACATCCGGCATTGCCGCGACCCATTTATAGACAATCGGCAACGATGCAACATTGCGTAACTGTTGCTCCGCTTCAGGCTCCAAGGGCACACCCCGAGTCCAGGCCTTAATCGGCACCCCTTTCTTCGATTCAATCAGTTGATAAGATCGTCCAGACATTAAGACACGCCCTTTGGCGGTAGTGACAATTAGGTAAGAGGAGTGTTGCGGGCTTTGAAAGTCAATTCGGCAATTGCGGATTTATCGAGTTCGCCTTTCCCGATTTCGACAAGCCGTTGATATTGCTCCCAGGTGGCCTTGGCCAGCGGCAAGGAAACTCCGACCGATTCAGCCAACGTATAGGCAATGCCGGAATCTTTCGCGGCATGTTCGGCAGAAAAATAGCAGTCATGATCACGATGTTGCATATCGGCTCCATCGGTTTCCAACACCCGCGAGGCGGCACCCGTCTGACTAAATACTTCTTGCAACATCGTGACATCCAAGCCAAGGGCTTCTCCAAGGCCCAACCCTTCAGCTAGACCGGCGGTATTAATATTCATCACCATATTCACCAAGGCTTTCACCTTGGCGGCTTCTCCGGCTTGGCCGATATAACGAAGATTAGCACTCAGCAGTTTCAAGATGGGTTGGGCTCGCTCAAAACTTTCAGGCTTCCCACCGCACATTAAATAAAGCGTACCCTCACGTGCCTGCGGAATACTGCTCGCCATACAAGCTTCAAGAGAAAGCCCTCCCTGCTTTTCCACAAGAGCTTCCACCTCTCTATGCACCCCAGGTGAAAGGGTGGCACAATTCACAAACAACCGTCCCTTAGCCGGAACCAACAGGCTTGACGCATCATCGGGAGCAAACAGTCCTCGCATCGCTGCATCGTCCGTCACCACAGTAAAGACCATTGTCGCCAATTCAGCCACTCGGGACGGAGTCGAAGCACATTCAGCCCCTAATTCTTGTGCCAATTCTGCCGCTCGTTCGCGATTAACATCGTAGACAGAGGTGACCCGACTCCCCACATCTTTTAACCGTCGCGCCATATTGGCCCCCATACGCCCGACTCCGACAAATCCAATTTTTTCGCTCTGTGTTCCCACCATCACCTCCTTCACTCATGAGGTCCGAACCTGAAACGTTGCGCGCGGAATGGGGCTGAAGCCCCTTACCGACCCTTGGCCAAGCGCAAATTTATCTTTTGATTATCCGAATGAGGGTTCCTACTCTACCCAAGCCCATGGATCAGCTCAACCAAAATTTAGCTCACAGAACCGCACACGCCAAACCTGGCATCATGTGCAACGCCTTGGCGCGTGCAACTGAATTGTTCACCTCTTCATTTTTTTAGGGTGTAAGGGTCGATGAAACTGGCATCGCCATATCGGTCCTTATGCCGCAGCCATTCCATCCCATAACTGAACTCTGCTTCATCCCGTCCCTTGGGCACGATGTCGAGCAAATGATACGCCCCGATAAACATGTCGAGCCCACGAGCATAGGAAGAATAGGTATGAAAAAGTTCTCCAGACGGGTCCTTGTAAAACACACTGATCCCCGGCCCCTCTGCCACGGGAAACGGTTGAAGTTGGTAGTTGTAAAAGACTTGGCGTTGCGCCACATCTTCCGGCTTGAACGACACCTGATAATCCCAATTAAAATCGCTGTTCAGAGAGGAGACCCATTTGAAATGCCAACCCATCCGTTTTTTGAAAGCCATGAGCTTGTTCAGGGGGGCACGTGAGACGGTGACCATGCTCACATCCCGGTGATTCAGATGAATGATCGAAAGGTTGTAATGATCGGCGAGGAAGGAGCACGACTTGCAGCCTTCCTCCCAATCAGGATCGAACATAAAATGGTAAATGATTAATTGACTGCGGCCATCAAACAGGTCGGCTAAATTCTCCTGACCCTGTTCTCCTTCAAACCAATAGTCTTTTTCAACCTTCTCCCAAGGCAGCTCTCGGCGCTGTGCACTTAACTCATCACGCAGCCGGGAAAATTCCTTCTCTTTAGCCAGCAACTGTTTTCTGGCAGCGATCCATTCCTCATGTGAGACCACGGGGCGATTCGCCATCATATTGCCCTCCTTCAGATGCAGCACCTATATACGGGCACTGATAACTGCATGGGATGATGACCATCCATTCATTGGCAAGCCTTAACAGCCCTCCATGTTGTAAAAGAATTCTTCTTTGGCAATTTTTCCGTTCTCGACCGTGTAGAGTCCCATTTCCTCCATCGTCATCCGCTTTCCCGTGTGCTTTGGCGTCACATCGTATTTGAAATGCACAATGAACTGATTCCCATTGGGATAAGGTCCATTGACTTCTCCTCCATGCATTTCATGGTTTTGCACCCACCACGTATTCTTTCCTTTGATCGCCTCGATTCCTTTTTGGGTTTGATCCATGTTGGGCATAGCCATTGCCTCCACACTTACAATGTCGGGACTATACAACGTATCGATAGCCTCTTGATTCTTACCCTGTTTGCATAATGAGACGAGTTCTTTGCCGATTTCCATAACTGACATCGTGACACCTCCTGTACTGACGCATGAAAAATTGGAAATAAGACCACTTCCCTATAAGACGCATGGTAAACCCGAAGATCGACCACGGGCAATCACGATGTCTCCAAGAAAAAGCACACCTCTTGAAAATTCACAAAAAGGGGACGGGAGGGCCAAGTTACCCTCGCCATATCAGGATTTGACCTTGAAGAAAGGACACGGTGAGGATGGAGATTGACACTTATTTGACAGTCACAACCCCAAAGGCCCTAGCCAGGGACAACAGGAAAGACAAATGGACCTGCGAAACTCTCAAAACAACCGGATACCGTGCGGGGACGGACCAATCCTGGAAGATGGCGGGACACTCTAGGACGTTGGGTCCAGCAATAGATGCCAGGATTCCTGACGTCGTATCCGCTTGAAGAATCTGGCTTGACAGGTGGGGCACGTCGAGCCACAATGTTGTTGAAAATTTCAACAATGGAGGACGGGCATGGCGACTATCAATTTTAGCGTACCGGAACAGGTCAAAAAACAGTTTGATAAGGTCTTTGCGGGAAAAAACAAAAGTGCCGTCCTGACCCAGCTCATGCAACAGGCCATTGAAGAACAGAAGCGGCTCGAGCGGCGCAAGCGAGCCATCGATCAATTACTCGCCTTGCGCGATAAAGCTCCACGAGTGACGGACAAGGCCATTCGGCTTGCACGAGCCCAAGGACGTCCATGACCACATGGGTGGTCGATGCCAGCGTCGCTGTGAAATGGGCGTTGGCCCCCACGACTCATGAATCCTATCACGAGCAAGCGCTGACTCTTCTGAAAGGCATTCAGGAGGGGAATGCTCAAGTCCTTCAACCGCCACATTGGTTAGCTGAAGTCGCAGCCGTATTCACTCGGTTGGCTCCCAACCATGCACGAGAGATGCTCTATACCTTCATGGCGATGGAATTGCCGATCAGCACGGAATGGGAAGTGTATGAGCAAGCATGCCAACTGGCCGTAAATCTCAACCATCATCTGTTTGACACCCTCTATCATGCCGTGGCACTTCAGGTTCCGGACGCGATCTTCATTACCGCCGACCATCAGTACGTTCGAAAAGCTTCCAGGTTTGGCTCCATCCTTGAGTTAAAAGATTTCTCTGCCTAGACCCCTTGACGTACTCCGGCCCTATTTCAACCGTTCTCCTCCTACCGGACCCGCCTCGTTAAGGGCATCTAGGCCTTTTGTTGTAGCATCCATGGTGCCAATCTCTATCCCCTCCCCGCTCACAATGTCGGGACTATACAACGTATCAATAGCCTCTTGATTTTTCCCCTGTTTGCATAACGAAACGAGTTGTTTGCCAATATCTATGACTGACATCGTGACACCTCCTGTACTGACGCATGAAAAATTGGAAATGAGACCATTCTCTCATCAGACGAAATGGTAAACCCGCAGACCAACAACGGGCAAACAGGGAGGCTGGAAGAAACACACACCCCTTGAAAATTTACGAAAAAGGGAAGGCAGGACCAAAAATTAGCGAAGAGTTAACAGACGGAGAACATTGCATAGCTAAGGGACAGACCAGTTGGATGGAAATATGGAATTCGGAAGGCAATTTGGGGACCGATTGTTGTTCGGATGAAGGCAGTAGATGCACACTGTCTAGTATGTCGAACTCTGACAGTAGATTAACGTGAAACCGATTTCCAAACAGATCAAAGAAGAGATCAAACTGGGATTCACCCATTCATAATGAGCCTAAGAATACATCTGAGCTTACCCTATTGTTATACATCGAAATCTGCCGTGCCTTCTTGCATTCTTTGAGCAATTGCTTTATTGACAAGCGCCTCTACTGTATCAGCCATATTGACTAATTTTATCTTCTGCATGAACGGTAAAGGCCCCAACTGAAGAAATAGTTTTCCAAACGCTTCATCTGCAAAACTACTTGAAACAACAGGAACGCCTTCAAAATCAATAATGACAGGGGCAGAGGCCATATTTACAATATTGTGTATTTTTTGACGCAGTGGTCGTCCAGCTACACGGCTGCCGAACGCAGGACACTCTTTGGTGAGGATAAAGTTGATCGGACTTCCTTCGGATCCTTCATATTGAGTTTCTAGGTAATCAGTGGGCTTGAAAACTTGTCCTCCAAACTTTAGCGCATCATTTAGTAAAGACGGGTCGGAGAAATCAATCGTTGCAACGACCAGTGTCCCAGAATATGGGATGTTTTGGTTGGTTATAGATAGCCCCCTTCTGGGATTATATTCAAGACGAGCATGGCCTGAATCAACCTGAAACTGACCATTTGACATACTACAAACCCGATAAGTGCCATATAGTCCGTTCCCTTGACCTATCTTTTTGTCTCGGGTTATTCCTTCACGAATTGCTTGATCAAGTGCTGCAGTATCGGATGTAATGTCGGGACGCCCCGTTCTTAAGGTTTTAGGTATTCCAACACCAGCATCCGCAACAACAAACTGAACACTATTAGAATTTCTCTGGAAGGTGGAAACCTGAACCAGGCCCCCAATTGGAGATTCTGAATGTAGCAATACGTTGTCAGTGATTTCGTTGACAGACCATTCAAACGAAGCAAGATTGGAACGCTGTAGGTCAGGCAAGGCGCCCAGAATTATGTTTACAATTCGATTTACGGCGTTCTGCTGTTCTAACGGTGATTTATAAAGTGTTGCTGGAATTCTAGAGTGACCTCGAAAGGTGGAAACGTCAAACTGGTCTGGATCGAGATAATAACCCCAGTTGGTGTTCTTAAATAAATTAAAAAGTTTTGGTTCACTTGGTGGCTTAAGACGAATACTCACACCTTGCCCTCTGTAAGCCATAACTTGCGCGCATACAGATAGCATTGAATTCTGGAAAGCAGAAGTGCAACCAGACATATCCAGAATCAAATCTTGGTAGCCAGCTTGTTCAATGCATTGGTGGAGTTGAGCTAAGAGGTAGTGAAAATCCCCAAGATTGCCCTCAACATGTATTATATTGTTTTCTCTGGTTATTTGCGTCACAACGTTAGTCCTAATTAATCCATAACACCATTTAGGGGAGAAAAACCCAAAAGAAATTGATTTCCTTTTATTTACCAAAATGTATCCAAACCATACGCTACGATAGTAGAAATTTCAATTGGTTATGTCTAACTTAGAGCTTTAATGGCATTCTTTATACCGATGAAGTTAAAACAGTTTTAATTGCAACCACTTTAGTATGAATAGGTGATTATTTTTGGACAACCCACATTCAAATGATCGCCTTGTTTGCAATTCATCCAAGAGGATCACCAGCTACAATTTCTATACTATACGATGGTCAATCTCTTTGATTTTGTTGGCCATGCGCATGAATTCTCAAAGCCTCACCGCCATGAGAAATATTACCTTCAAAACACTCTGCCTATTGTTCCTGCTATGCCCTACCACGACTGCAATTGGCCAGGAAATCAACTGGAAAGCCACCGTCAGGGAAGCCGTGGGCAACTTACAGCGCTATCTTCGAATCAATACGACCAACCCGCCGGGGGATGTCACGGAAGCCGCCGACCTTCTTCAGACAATCCTTAAGAAGGAAGGGGTTCCGGTCACGCGATACGAAGGGGCACCGGGCAAGGTCAACCTGGCCGCCCGGCTCAAAGGCTTAGGCACGGCTAAGCCGATTGTGTTGCTCCATCATATGGACGTGGTGCCCGCCGACGCGAACCGCTGGGCGGTCGATCCCTTCGGCGGCGAACTGAAAGACGCTCACATCTGGGGCCGGGGAGCTATCGATATGAAAGGCACGGGCATCTTGCAACTCTATGCCTTCTTGACGCTGGCGAGACAACAGGTTCCGCTTAACCGTGATGTAATTTTTCTGGCGGTAGCCGACGAAGAAATCGGCGGGAAGATGGGCACCCGCTACCTGCTTGACCATCACTATCCTGATTTTGATCCGGAATATGTTCTTGATGAAGGTGGCGTGGGCAGCCGGGAAATCTTCGTGGACGGGAAGTTGGTCTTCGGCATTTCGGTGGCGGAAAAGCGGGCCTTCTGGCTTCGGGTAACGGCCCGCGGCATCGCCGGACATGGCTCTCAACCACATACCCAAAACCCGAATGACAAACTAGTGCGGGCACTCGATCGGCTCTTCAACCGCCCGTTTCCTACCGTCTCCAATCCCGTTCTTGAGGCGCTTGAGTCCCAACTTGGGCCGCTGTCGCCGAACCAGTTCACCAACGCTATACGGCAGACGACCGTTTCTCTCACCTCACTTCGTTCAGGCGTCGGTGAGCCACCCAAGGCGAACGTCATTCCCTCGTTAGCTGTGGCAACGCTCGATGCCCGCCTGCTGCCGGGAATGGAGGCCGACGCATTTTTAGCGGAAGTGAAGAGCAGACTCGGAGATGAGATTGAAGTAGAGGTCATTCACCCGGCCAGCCAGTCGGTCGTGACACCGCACGACACCCCGATGTTTCGAGCGCTGTCCAGCGCCATAATCCGGCACCATCCCGACGCAACGGTAGTGCCGATCATCATTCCCTATGGGACCGATTCGAGGATGTTCCGGCTGCGCGGGGCCAAATGCTATGGCATTCTGCCGCTCGTGCTCAGGGCTAAACTTATTGCCTCCATCCACGGGGATGCGGAGCGCATCCCGATCGATCAATTCGAAACCGGTATCCGCATCTACTACGAGAGTCTGCTTGAAGTAGTTACTTCTGCCCGCTAGCAGGTCATCTTTCTCTGAACAGTTTCCCCCGACGAACCATATTTTCCTAGGGATGCTCTCTTCCCCTATTGTGTCTTCAAAAATGCTCAAGATAGTTTAAAATTTTTTCGTGATACACTAGGGTTGCCAATCATTAGGAGGATTTTGAACGACCATTCCTAAAGACTTCCCCCTTGAGGAATTCTTTCCATGCCTCAACCCACCTCCCCACTCGCACCAGAAGAACAACGGCTCGAAGAAGCCAAACAACGCATGGTCCATTGGAAACGGTGGGGACCCTATTTAAGTGAACGGCAGTGGGGCACCGTTCGTGAAGACTACAGTCCTCATGGCAATGCCTGGGATTATTTCCCCCATGATCACGCCCGCTCCCGTGCGTATCGGTGGGGCGAGGACGGCATCGGCGGGATTTGCGATCGCCACCAACTCATTTGCTTTGCCTTGTCATTATGGAATGGGCAAGACTCCATTCTCAAAGAACGGCTTTTTGGATTGACCGGCAATGATGGCAACCATGGGGAAGACGTGAAGGAATACTATTTTTATCTGGATTCCACACCCACACATTCCTATATGAAGTTTCTCTACAAATATCCGCAACAGGCATTTCCCTATACCCAATTAGTAGAAACCAATCGACAGCGTAGCAAATCGGAATGGGAATATGAGTTGATGGATACCGGGATATTTGACGACAACCGGTACTTTGACGTGTTTGTCGAATATGCCAAGGCCACGCATGAGGACATGCTGATTCGCATCACCGCCCATAACAGAGGCCCTGATGTTGCGGAACTTCATCTGCTGCCAACCATTTGGTTCCGTAACACCTGGTCTTGGACGCCGCATGCCTCCCGCCCCACCCTTAACCGGGACGAAGACTTGGGCGATGCGCAGGTCATTCACCTCACTCATGAACAATATGGCCCTCGGTGGCTCTTGTGTGAAGGCACCCCGGAACTCTTATTTACCGAAAATGACAGCAACGCGGAACGGCTCTGGGGATTGCCCAACGCCAGTCCCTACGTCAAAGACGGCATCAACGATTATGTGGTGTCGGGGAAGAGAGAGACCGTCAACCCGGAACAGGTCGGCACGAAAGCCTCGGTTCATTACCATTCCATAGTTGCACCGGGACAACACGTGACCTATCGCCTCCGGCTCACCAACCTTCCTCCCACGGTGAGCATGTTGGGCGAAGAATTTGCCACCATTTTCCCGGCACGGCAACAGGAAGCCGACGATTTTTATGCCAAACGTCTGGGCACCTCAAATTCGGCCGATGCTCGAAATATTCAGCGCCAGGCCTTTGCGGGGTTGCTCTGGAGCAAACAGTTTTATCATTTTGACGTGACCACATGGCTTAACGGCGACCCGACCGGTCCACCACTCCCCGCTCACCGGAAGGAAGGGCGTAATTCAGATTGGAAACATCTCTATAACGACGACATCATTTCGATGCCGGACAAATGGGAGTATCCGTGGTTTGCAGCCTGGGATCTCGCCTTTCATTGCGTCCCGCTGGCCCTCATCGATCCCGATTTTGCCAAGGATCAACTTCGGTTATTGGTCCGCGAATGGTACATGCACCCGAACGGACAAATCCCTGCCTATGAGTGGGCTTTTGGCGACGTCAATCCACCCGTTCATGCCTGGGCCGCCTGGCGGGTGTATAAAATTGAAAAGCGGATTCGCGGGAAGGCCGATCGTGTTTGGCTCGCCAAAATTTTCCATAAACTCTTGTTGAATTTTACGTGGTGGGTGAACCGAAAAGATGCCACCGGACGGAATATTTTTCAGGGCGGATTTTTGGGACTGGATAATATTGGCGTGTTCGACCGGTCGGCACCGCTTCCCACCGGCGGGCACATCGACCAATCCGACGGCACGAGTTGGATGGGCATGTATTGCCTGAATATGCTCGCCATCGCGCTCGAACTGGCTCACCATGACCCGGCCTACGGAGACGTGGCCAGCAAGTTCTTCGAACATTTCGTCTATATTTCACATGCGATCAATCATATCGGTGAAGGCCATCACGAATCCTCACTCTGGGATGAAACCGATGGATTTTATTATGATGTGCTCCATTTTCCCGACGGTCGGCACCAGCAATTGAAAGTGCGATCCATGGTAGGCCTCATTCCTCTCTTCGCGGTCGAAACCTTGGAACCGGAAGTCGTGGAGGCGTTGCCGGGATTCAAACGGCGCATGTTGTGGTTCATCGAAAACCGGCCGGAATTCCGTCGCCACGTCTGCTCCACCAGCCTGCCAGATGGCGGCGTTCGGCGCATGCTGTCAATTGTGGATCAGGAGCAATTGCCACGCGTGTTGAATTATATGTTGGATGAACAAGAATTTTTATCGCCCCATGGGATCAGAGCATTGTCCAAATTCCACCAGGATCATCCCTATGTCCTTCGCGTCAACGGTAATAGCCATCGCGTGGATTACGAACCGGCAGAATCCCGAAGCGGTTTGTTTGGCGGGAACTCTAATTGGCGAGGGCCTGTGTGGTTTCCCGTGAATTTTTTGCTGATTGAATCACTCCAAAAATTTCACCATTTCCTTGGCGATCAATTTCGGGTGAACTGCCCCACCGGCAGCGGACACGAAAAAAACTTGTGGCAAGTGGCCGCCGACCTCTCCCGACGACTGAATCATCTCTTTCTTCGTAATGCCTCCGGACAGCGGCCTGTCTATGGTGGACTCACCACCTTTCAAGACGATCCCTATTGGCGCGATTATCTCCTCTTCTATGAATACTTTCATGGCGACAATGGCGCGGGGCTTGGCGCCAGCCATCAAACCGGTTGGACCGGATTGGTCGCCAAACTCCTCGAACAATCCGGGGAATAACAACATGCCTGCCCGCCCGTCTCCCGTACCTTCGAGAAAATCTCGTACCCGGGCATTCCGTAAATGGCCGAACCTCATCGATTTCGGCAGAGAAATTTGCGGAAATTTAGAGATGGCTGAACGACGGGAATGGTTGGTCACAAACGGGATTGGCGGGTTCGCCTCCGGCACCATTGCCGGCTCCCTGACACGCCGCTATCACGGTCTGTTGATCGCGGCACTCCACCCGCCAGTGGGACGGACATTGTTAGTCAGTAAACTGGAAGAAACCGTGGAGTATCAGGGGCAGTTCTTTCAGCTCGCGACCAATCATTGGCATGACGGAACAGTCGCACCAACCGGATTTCTGTTCCTCGAACGTTTTCATTTGGAAGGCACGACGCCGGTGTGGACATTTGCTATCGGCGATGCCCGACTGGAAAAACGTATATGGATGGATCAGGGGCAGAACACGACACATGTCCACTATGCTGTTACGCGGGGCACCCTTCCACTTCGGCTTCTCTTACGGGCCTTCATCAACTACCGGGACTACCATAGCACGACAAACGATTCCCTTCCAGAATTTTCGACCAGGGCAATCGAGTATGGGCTTCACATCACTCCAACATCTGGTCCATCATTCTGGCTGTCCTCTTCGGCTGGAACCGTAGAACCGGCGAATTCCTGGTATCGGAATTTTGATCTTCCTCTTGAACGAGAGCGAGGACTGGCAGATTGCGAACATCATATCCATATTGGTACCTGGAGCGCCGACCTCCTCCCGACACAAACACTGATATGGAGAGCGGGAATAACGCCCGATTCAGGGGTACACTCCATGGCATCACGTGAATGCCAGAAGAAACATGAGCAGAACCTTCTGGCCCCGTTTCATGCGAAAAAACAATCGGGGCTCACTCCACCAGCCTGGATTCAGCAACTGCACCTAGCGGCGGATCAATTCCTGGTCACACGATCGCGTGGTTCACAAGGGACCGGGCATACGATGATTGCAGGGTATCATTGGTTTGGAGACTGGGGACGGGATACCATGATCAGCCTCCCCGGGCTCACGCTTTCCACAAAACGCTTCGATCTTGCCCGCAGTATCCTTTCCACCTTCGCGCAGTATGCCGATCAGGGTATGCTCCCGAATCGATTTCCCGACGCCGGCAATGCCCCGGAATACAACACGGTTGACGCGACGCTGTGGTTCATCGAAGCTGTCCGCCACTATGTGAATGCTACCCAAGACTTGGATTTTTCAGAATCGATGTTTCCGGTCTTGGTGGACATGCTGACGTGGTACCGCAAAGGCACCCGTTATGGTATTCGCATGGACCCAACGGATCATCTACTTCAAGCCGGGGAACCTGGGGTTCAACTCACCTGGATGGATGCCAAAGTGGGAGACTGGGTCGTGACGCCTCGGATGGGAAAACCTGTCGAGATCAATGCCCTTTGGTTTCAAGCCTGGCTCACCCTGGGCCACATGGCCAAAACCTTGAATGAACCCTGCCAGGAGTTTTTTCAACTGGCAAAGGCTATCCAACAATCCTTTCAACGGTTTTGGCATGAGCCTTCCAAACGTTGCTACGACGTCATTGACGGCCCTGATGGGCCAGACCTCTCGCCTCGGCCAAATCAACTCTTTGCGCTTTCTCTTCCCTTTAGCCCGTTAACCACAGGCCAACAACAGGCGGTCCTCACCTTTTGTCTGCAACAGCTTCATACCTCTCATGGCCTGCGCAGCCTTGGGCCGGATTCTCCACAGTATGAAAGCACCTACCTCGGGAATGTTCGTCAGCGAGATGGCGCCTATCACCAAGGTACGGTGTGGGGATGGCTGCTCGGACCATTGGCGTTAGCCCACTACCGGGTTTACCGCGACGCGAAAACCGCCTTGTCCTTCCTTGAACCCATGCGCCATCAGCTCAATGATTACGGACTCGGCACGCTCGGAGAAATCTTTGACGGAAACCCTCCTCATACACCACGCGGATGCATTGCCCAAGCCTGGACCGTCGCCGAAGTCCTTCGAGCCTGGCACACCATTCATACCTCAATGAAACATTGACGAGGATTCAAAAAACAATCAATGGGTCTGGTTAATCGCTATTTCATTCCTGCCAGCTTTTAATCCTGTCCCTGCAGTCATTGGCAGGGGAAAAAATCTCTCTTTTAATCTACCCGCCAACTTCAACCTGTACTTTCATGAACAGCTTGGCTATGCTTTCCCAATTTAAAAAACTCTGAATAGAACACGATTCATTCGCTGACTCATCACATTGGAAAGGACATCATGACTATGACGCTGACACGAATCATTTTGGGGATCTCTGTGAGTGTTTTCTTTTTTTCTGGAACCGGACTTGCGACCGAGCCGGCCGATGTGGGGAAATATATACAATCGCGCATTGAAATCGGCGAAATGATGATGGGGTATTTCCAAGGCGGAAAAAGCTATGGGAAAGGCTACGAAACAGGGAAACGACCTTCACCCGATACGTTGCGCAATATGGAGGCCGACATCAACGAAAAAGTCGGTGCCGTCTTAGCGAAACATGGTTTGACGATCAAGGAATATAGCGAACATAGCCATGAGGTATTCGCCGACGAGGCGGCCCTTCAAGGTTTCCTCAACGAACATCCCGATTTAAAAGCCCGGTACGAGGCACTCCCCTTGAAAACCATGGGCCATGGCCGCACCGGACGAGGGTACTGAGCATGAGAATAGGATCTAAGCAAATCCTCCTCACCCCTTTTTAAAACGGAAATCTTTCCCGTGACGAAATGGACCTTTCCAGGTAGAATGTTGTGATGATGAGAAACTCCTCTCAGGTCTCCATTGATGGCGCACGTCGTCCAAGCCGGCTAGGGGCACAAATCGCACGTCATAAGATTACCGAAGCGACCAAACTTACAATGGAGCAGCGGCTTTTGATTGCTCTTGAATTATCTGATTCCGCCGCCGCCCTTCAACAGTCGTGTTTCAACAAGCCCTAACCGACATCCTTTTTCGTCTTGAAACAGCCAGGCTCCAAGGGCTGATTGAAGCGTTTGCCTTAATCGGAGGATTTGCTGTTTCTGCATGGGGAGTTCCCCGCGCCACTCAGGATATTGATTTTGCCATTGCTATTGGCTCAAATAATCCTCAGACCCTTGCCAACTTTTTCGGTGGTCAATTTGAAGCGGGTGAACCAGACGATCCGCTGAAGGGAGTGTTACATGCCTCCATTCAGCTAGGATCTGTTGTTATCCCAATTCAATTGATACTCTTTCCTTCTTCCCTAACGGAAATAACCTTCCGAAACGTGGAAATAATATCGGTCATGGATCACCCCCTGCCCGTCGTGTCCTGGCAGACATTGGTTCTGCTCAAACTTTATGCCGGAGGTCCTCAAGATAAGCTTGACGCTCACCATATTTTACAGGTGAGAAACCCACCGCCTCGCGATCTAAGAGAAATAGGCAATATGGCAGAGTCTCTAGGAATTCTTGAAGACTGGACGACGTTCTTGAATCTTTACCAAAAGTAGAATTTACGGGGAGCAGATTAACCCGTCCCTGCCAGTTCTCATACAATGCCCTGCCATCGACCCAAACAGGCCACCATCCTGGGAAGAACGACAAATATCGACCCGTTAGACCATTGAAAAACGTCATGGCCCTCTTTCAACCGGTTAAGACATTCTGGGGGATTGGTCCTTTTCCTTTTTCCATTTGTACCAAATGGTTTCATTGCTGCCATGCGGATAAATCAAGCGCTTCAACACGATGTACGGCTGCCATAACCATTGCCGATAGCGCTTATTTAAGGTGGAGCGTGTGGCTAAATGGTGCTCGGCCTCGGTCATGAATTGAGGTTGAAACGTTTTTTTGTGCTTGTACACATGATAGAGATCTTCTTGCTTGAACCGGGCAAAGACCTTTTCGGTGAGGTCGCCTAACCACCCGCGTCGAGGAGGCATATGCAGGCAAATTTGAAAATCAATGAGATAGGGCTTGCCTTCGGTGGAACAGATGATATTCCCGCGTTTATTCAAATCAACGTAAAAGATTCGCCGACGATGAACCTCCTGGACGATCGCTCTTAATTGTTCGAAAAAGTCTGGAGCCAGCATGGTCTCCTGAGAACCAAAGGCCGGATCGCCCGCCGCCAACTGACAGGTGTCGATAATCTTCCGTTCTATTTCATGCAGTGTGTTCCCTTCAATAAACCGATGCCAATATCCTCGTTTTCCACACCGAGGCCCTAAAGTTGGCACGCCAGGGATATCGGCCACCATTTGATAAATGGTATATTCCCGTTTAGAAATCCAGGCGGCTACAGGCTGGAACAACCAGCTCCCTACAAACCGAAAATCACTTAACTTTAAGACATAGCCCTCATGACGAGGATTGGTATAGAGAAGATTGAGAGAAAAAAAATCTTCTTTCAACAGGCGTTGAAACGTGTATTCCTGCCCATCAATCGTCACACTTGGAGGAAATGTCGTCATTATACTCCCGATACTTATTTTGACGATTTGTGTTACGTAGACATGTCATGCCCCCGCACAGCATCACCATACCGAAATGGCCCATAACTATCACTCCTACCCCTTTCCATCAATATTGTCTCGTTGCGAACCGAAAGGAGGATCATGCCTTATCAACCGATTGAAAATTACGGGCTCATCGGGAACATGCGGACCACGGCCCTAGTGGGCATGAACGGGTCCATCGATTGGCTGTGCTTCCCCCATTTTGATTCTCCCAGTGTCTTTGCTGCCATCCTTGACGATACCAAAGGCGGACGGTTTGTGATTGCCCCTGTTCCCGATCATGTCAAATCCAAACAATATTACTGGCCCGATACGAATGTACTCGTGACTCGTTTTCATTCTACGGACGGCGTAGGGCGAGTCATTGATTTTATGCCTGTCGGGAAGGATGCTGCCGATTGCACTCAACATGGCATCGTGCGACGTATTCAAACGATTCGTGGCACCATGACATTTCGAATGGAATGTCGGCCAGCCTTCAACTATGGCCGCGACGCGCATACCCTAACCCTAAATTCGGACGGAGCGATCTTTCAATCACAGCTGTTATCTCTTCGCATGGGTTCCACAATTCCTCTTCAACAACATGACGATACGCTTATTGCCGAGTTCACCCTGCAAGAGGGAGAGAGCGTTGATATATGTTTACAAGGCGTGGAATCGGACGATCTTTCCACAAGCTATTGTCCGGAAATTCATGCCGAAGAACTCTTCATACAAACAGTCGGATTTTGGCGAACCTGGTTGGCTCAGTGCACGTATTCCGGACGCTGGCGGGAAATGGTGCATCGCTCGGCTTTGGTTCTCAAACTCCTGACCTTTCAACCCACCGGAGCCATTGTGGCCGCTCCCACCTGTAGCCTTCCCGAAGGCATTGGTGGGGAACGCAATTGGGATTATCGGTATACCTGGATTCGCGATGCAGCATTTACTCTTTACGGTCTCCTGCGCATCGGGTTTACGGACGAGGCTTCGCAATTCATGCATTGGCTTGAAGCCCGCTGTCATGAACTGGCTCCCGACGGTTCCTTGCAAATCATGTACGGCATCGACGGCAGACATAGGCTGACGGAAGAAACCTTAGATCATCTTGAAGGCTATCGTAGGTCCTCCCCTGTTCGCATTGGCAATGGAGCCTATGGTCAATTGCAGTTGGATATTTACGGAGAATTACTAGATTCCGTATACCTTTACAATAAATACGGCACGCCGATTTCCTATGACTTATGGAAACATCTTCGCCGTCTGATCAATTGGGTTTGTGATAATTGGCAACGAACCGATGAAGGCGTATGGGAAGTTCGTGGCGGACAACAACATTTTGTCTATTCGAAGTTGATGTGTTGGGTCGCCGTCGATCGCGGAATTCGGTTGGCGGATAAGCGGAGTTTTCCGGCAGATCGAGATCGTTGGCTAAAAGTACGCGATGCAATTTATGAGGAAATCATGGAAAAGGGATGGGATGCTCAACGCCAGGCATTTATCCAACGCTATGGGAACGATTCCTTAGATGCGGCTAATCTCATGATGTCCTTGGTCTTCTTCGTTTCTCCAACCGACCCACGCATGCTGAAAACGCTGGATGCCACCCTTCAAACTCCGGAAAAAGGAGGCTTGGTCTCCAATGGATTGGTGTACCGCTACAATCTTTCAGAAACAACCGATGGGCTGAACGGCGAAGAGGGCACGTTTAACATCTGTACCTTCTGGTTAGTGGAAGCCTTGACCCGCGCAGGACAAGCCGATCGCAAACGATTAGACCACGCCAGATTATTGTTTGAACAAATGTTAGGCTATGCCAATCATCTCGGACTTTATGCCGAAGAAACCGGCCATCATGGCGAAGCCCTTGGCAACTTTCCACAAGCCTTTACACACTTGGCGCTCATCAGCGCCGCCTTCAATCTCGACCGAGCTCTAGGCCAGTAGTTCTTTCCTCTTCCCCATTTAACGGTTACAACCTTTTTCCCCTCGCCGGAATATTAATGGTTACTCTCATTTGCCTTTTCCCGCAACCACCCCTTAGGATGACTGTGGTGGTTCTTCGAAGACACACAATATTTTCACGGTTCATGCCATCGTTGGCATGTAGGATGACTTGGTAATGTTCACCTTATTGGGACTGGGATTTTTGTTGGGAATGCGACATGCCCTTGAAGCCGATCATGCGGCGGCGGTAGCTTCGCTAGCCACACAAAGTCGATCGCTTATTCAGACAATGCGGCAGGGAATCGTCTGGGGATTCGGTCATACAGTGACACTTTTTTTGTTTGGTTCGGTCGTCTTGATTGTGGGGGAAGTCATCCCTGAGCGCTTTGCCGATGGCCTGGAATGTGCGGTGGGATTTATGCTGGTCGGATTAGGGTTGGATGTCCTTCGTCGCATGCGAAACGAAGGCATACATTTTCATTTGCATCAGCATTCGGAGGAAGCCCCACATTTTCATGCTCATGCTCACGCTCCCCACACTCTACATACTGAGGAGAACCATCACCATCCTCATCCCCAAGGGTTCCCCTATCGGGCCTTTATTGTCGGACTCATGCATGGCATGGCTGGATCGGCCGCCCTTATTCTTCTAACCCTCAATACCGTCATGACCCCATCGATGGCTTTCGTCTATATTCTCATGTTCGGATTAGGCTCTATCCTTGGTATGGGCATCCTTTCCGTGGTGATTGCCATTCCTCTATGGTATTCCACTCACTCCATGACCTGGATTCATCACAGTCTGCAAGGTGTGGTCGGAACGAGTACTGTAGTGTTAGGTGTTTATATCATTACCCAACATACCCATTGGCTTTACTAAGCTATTTTACCTGGCCGATGTCCTTCGAAACCTTGTTCCCATATGCCTTAAAAAGACAAGGCGTTTCGAGGAGTATTACACCTCGAAACGCCTCATTTTCTTTGGCGAACCGGTTTCTGGCCTTATTCTTCGTGCATATGTTGGCTCAGATAGTTCTCAAGGCCAACTTGTTTTATGGTTTCCAATTGCGTTTCAATCCAATCAATATGCTCTTCCTCGCTCGTAAGAATCGTCTCCAGTTTTCCGCGAGTATTAAAATCGCCGACTTTCACACAATGTTCGATCGCATCGGCCAACAATTTAACGGCTTCCTGTTCCAATACCAAATCTGACTTCAACTGTTCCGGCACCGTTTCTCCAATTTTGAGCGTTCCCAATCGTTGCAAGTTTGGAAACCCGTCCAAGAAGAGCACATGCTCAATAATTTCTTCAGCATGTTTCATCTCATCAATGGCATGTTTGCGAATTTCGTTATGTAACAACTGATATCCCCAATTGCCACACATTTCACCATGCAGGAAATATTGGTTAATAGCCGTCAGCTCATTGGTCAACACCTTATTTAACAAATCCACAACCCCTTTTTTGGCTTTCATGACATCCTCCTTATGTGTGAATGGACCGGCCCTTGCCGTTCTGGAACACTGAGTACCACCAGAACGAAAAATTTCTTGATTTTATTCATAATTTTTCTCACTATTTCTCACAACCCTTATGTTGCTATTACAATCATCTTATCGGTTGCATCTCTGTAGAGTCAAGTCTTTTATGTAAGTGAAAATAACTAATATTGACTTTCTTTCTCAATATCGTTGATCTGAATGTTCAAGATCATCACTCCATCCAATATTTTCTATTCGACCCCTTAGTTAATGGTCACAGCCGTCCCACTGATACTCACCATCAACATACTTCCATTCTCCCCCATTACTTCATAATCTAAGTCGATACCAACAATGGCATTTGCGCCAACTTCCAAGGCTTCCTCTTGAATTTCGCGGAAAGCGGTTTCTCGGGCACGAGCCAATTCTTTTTCGTAGGCTCCGGATCGCCCCCCGACCACATCCCGAATCTTGGCAAAGAAATCACGGAAAAAATTCGTGCCAAGTACTGCCTCGCCAGTAACCACACCTAAATATTCCGTGATACGATGGCCTTCAATGGTGGGCGTTGTGGTTAAAATCATGAGTTCCTCCTTTCCTCAACAGGTTAGAGTCAATAACCCACTCCATTTTGGGGATTTATCTTTTTGCATCACTACTTCATACGTAATAATTCTTGAGCAACATTGTCGACCCTAGGCTTAGTATGTCGACTTTTTTTCACTACCATGCTCAGGAATTAAGCAGATTGCTAAACTCTTAGTCAGACGTGAAGAGAAGAAAGCTTTTTTCGATTTATCCACATCTTTATACCCATTTTCTTGGGATGACGTAGGACGGAGCTTGCGATTGTCGCTACTGAAAATTCTTGAGAGGTTTCATTGGGATTTTCTATCAACAATTTATAGGGTTTTCCCCTTTCTGTCTCTCCATCCTTATTTGACTTCATTGCCCCTGCTCACTAGAATTTTTTCTAAGGACATTGTCAGTGCCTGCAGAATTCGTTCACCTCCATCTTCACACGCAATATAGTCTCCTTGACGGAGCAAACCAACTTACCCCCCTCTTTCAACAAGTGAAACAATACGGGATGCCGGCCGTGGCCATGACGGACCATGGCAATCTCTTTGGGGCCATCGACTTTTACCAGAAAGCCAAACAGCATGGGGTCAAACCCATTATCGGATGCGAAGCGTATATGGCACCGGGGAGCCGCAGCCAAAAGGCGGGACATCTTGCACATAACGAGTATTATCATCTGATTTTGCTCGCGACCAATCAAGTGGGGTATCAGAACCTCATCAAACTATCCAGCAAAGCGTATCTGGAAGGATTTTATTACAAACCCCGCATGGATAAAGAATTACTCCAAGAACATCAAGAAGGACTCATTGCTCTTTCAGGATGTTTAAGTGGCGAAGTGCCTTATCTGATCGGGCAACAGGATATGGAAGGCGCCATGCGCGTGGCCGACGAATATCGATCAATTTTTGGAAAGGATCGGTATTATCTCGAAGTGCAAGCCAATGGATTAGACCATCAGCAAATTGCCAATCGTGGTCTGATGGAAATTCATCAAAAGTTAGGCATTCCATTAGTAGGAACCAACGACTGTCATTATCTCACCAAACGAGACGCCAGGCCGCACGAAATCATGTTGTGCTTGCAAACGGGCAAGACATTGAAAGACCCCAACCGTATGAAGTTCGACACGGATCAGCTCTATGTGAAATCTACCGAAGAAATGGTGACCGAATTTGCGGAATTTCCTCGAGCCGTCTTGCATACGACACAAGTCGCCGAACAATGTGACCTGTCGCTCGAGTTCGGGGCCACGTATCTTCCAGATTATCATGTGCCCGACGGGCAAACACACAACTCCTATCTCCAGCATCTGACTGAAGAAGGCTTGAAGGCTCGTCTGCGAGAACGTCCTTCTGCGATACCGCCGGAGGCCTACCAACATCGCCTACAAACTGAACTGTCGGTTTTAAATGCTATGGGCTATGCCGGATATTTCCTCGTCGTATGGGACATTATTAATTTTGCTCGATCACGGAAAATCCCCGTAGGCCCTGGCCGTGGATCGGCTGCAGGCAGTCTCGTCGCCTATGCCCTTCGAATCACCGACCTCGACCCACTCACCTACAACCTGCTCTTCGAACGGTTTCTCAACCCTGAGCGGGTCACCATGCCCGATATCGACATGGATTTTTGCATGGATCGAAGAGGAGAAGTCATAAATTATGTCATTGAAAAATACGGTGAGGAACATGTCTGCCAAATTATTACGTTCGGCACATTAGGAGCTAAAGCTGCCATTCGCGATGTGGGTCGTGTCATGGATTTCCCTTATGCCGAAGTCGACAAAGTCGCCAAACTCGTACCGACACAACTCAATATCACCTTGAAAGACGCACTCAAGCAGGAACCGCGCCTCCAGGAATTAGTGGACAAAGAAAGTGGGATGAAGGAACTGATGGATACAGCGATGGCACTGGAAGGTTTAGCCCGCCATGCTTCTACCCATGCGGCAGGGGTCGTGATCTCACAAAAACCCCTAATGGAGCATGTCCCGCTCTATAAGACCAGTAACGACGAAATTGTCACCCAATATACGATGACCGATTTGGAAAAAGTCGGCCTGGTGAAATTCGATTTTCTCGGTTTAAAAACCTTAACCATGATTCACGATGCCGTCAGGCTCGTTCAGACCTCGCAAACAAACGACACACAACTCGACATCCAAAACTTGTCCCTCGATGATCCCAACACTTTCGCCTTACTCAGTTCCGGAAAAACGACCGGGATATTCCAATTGGAAAGTTCCGGTATGCGGAATTTGTTGGTGAAGATCAAACCTGAAACGTTTGAAGATCTCATCGCCATTCTCGCACTCTATCGTCCCGGCCCATTAGAAAGCGGCATGGTCGACGATTTTATCAAACGTAAGCGGGATCCCTCTCAAATCGCCTATGAGCCGCCGCAACTGGAGCCCATCCTCAAAGAAACCTATGGAGTCATCGTCTATCAAGAACAAGTCATGGCCATTACCAACCAACTGGCTGGGTTTTCTCTGGGACAGGCCGACATACTGCGCCGTGCGATGGGCAAAAAAAAGCATGAAGAAATGGCTCAGCAAAAGGCCCTATTCATTTCGGGCGGCAAAGCCAAGGGTATTACTGAAAAACTGGCAGAAAAAATCTTCGATCAAATGGCCTATTTCGCCGGGTACGGCTTCAATAAATCCCACTCCGCCGCCTACGCCCTCGTCACGTATCAAACCGCCTATCTGAAAGCCCATTATCCTACCGAATTCATGGCCGCCCTTCTGACCTCCGAAATGGGCAATACCGATAAAATGGTAGGCTACTTTACCGAATGTCGTGAATTGGGATTGAAAATATTACCCCCTGATGCCAACCAGAGCTTGAAAAATTTCAGTGTTGTCCCGGAAGGCATTCGTTTCGGGTTGGCGGCCATCAAGAATGTTGGCGAAAGTGCCGTCGACATCATTCTGGACGCTCGCAATCAGGACGGGCCATTCACTTCTTTCGTGGATTTTTGTTGTCGGCTCGATTCACAAAAAGTGAACAAACGGGTTCTGGAGGGACTTATTAAAGTGGGGGCGTTCGATTCTTTCGGCACCTCGCGGGCAAGTTTGGTTGGGGTATTAGACCAAGCCATGGAACATGCATCCACTATTCAGCGAAATAAGCGGGAAGGACAAACCAGTCTCTTTGACTTCTCATCGGACGAGACGACCGAGCCATCGATGGAAAGCTTTGGATTCACGATTCCCCAAAAACCAGAGTGGTCTCAAAATGAACTGTTGCAACATGAACGAGAATTGACCGGCTTTTACATTACCGATCATCCGCTCAACCGACACCGAATGGCCATCGCACATTTCTCCACTTGTTCTACCCAAACCCTCAGAGAGATGAAAGAGGACCGGGAAGTCAAAATCTGCGGTGTCATCTCCAACCTCAAAATTACCACCACCAAAAAAGGCAATCGGATGGCGTATGTGCAAGTGGAAGACCTGCACGGCACCGTGGAAGCCATTATTTTCCCTGAAACCTTTAAAAATCACGAATCCATGCTCACACCCGATTCCGTCATTCGGATCACGGGAGCGGTAGATCTAATGGATAACGGTGCTAGAATAAAGGCGACACGTCTTGAATTGGTCACCCAATTGGAATGTGAGACGGTCAAACACGTCACCCTCAAAATTCATGAAGAAGACGTGTTACCCAATAATCTGGTAGACTTAAAGAACATTTTTGATCGACATCCTGGACCGACGCCCATTTCCTTAGCCTTTCATTTGAAATCGAACTTAACCGCCACGCTTCCTGAGTTACCTAATATCGGCATTTCTCCGACACCGGAATTTTTAGAAGAAGTGGAACAGCTTTTGGGAACATCTACGGTCGCCTTCCACTAATCGCCTTGCACCAAGGAGCTCCCCGTGCGTGAATATCTTGAATTTGAAAAACCCCTGAAAGATCTGGAAAGCCGAATTGCCAAATTGGTCAAATCCAAGTCTAAGAAAAACTCCGTACAGGAGGCCATTGAAAAAAGTCGAGATCAGTTGGCTCACATGGAGCAGGAACTTTTTGCCAATCTGACACCTTGGCAACGAAGCCAAATCGCACGGCACGCGCAACGCCCTTCCATTTCCGATTACTTAGAAGAACTCACTGACAACCTTATTGAACTTCATGGCGATCGCTTATATGGCGAAGATCGCGCCATCCTCGGCGGATTTGCGACATGGAATGGACGGTCCATCATGGTCATTGGCCATGAAAAAGGGAAATCCCTCAAAGAACGCATGCGTCGAAACTTCGGCATGGCTAAACCCGAAGGCTATCGAAAAGCCTTGCGACTCATGAAATTGGCAGAAAAATTTCAACGCCCGATTCTGACGTTCATCGATACCCCGGGGGCCTACCCCGGCGTGGATGCCGAGCAACGTGGTCAAGCTGAAGCCATTGCAAGAAATTTGCTCGAAATGGTGAGATTGGCCGTACCGATTATTGCAGTGGTCACGGGTGAAGGCGGAAGCGGCGGAGCATTAGCCTTGGGGGTAGCTGATCGAGTGCTGATGTTGGAACATGCCATCTATTCGGTCATTTCACCGGAAGGCTGCGCGGCCATTTTATGGGGGGATGCCGCAAAATCTGCAACGGCAGCCACCGCCCTACGCATGACCGCCCCGGAATTGCTTCAACTCAACATTATAGACGACATCATCCAAGAACCACTCGGAGGTGCACATCGCGACATCCCGTTGACAGCAAGAAATTTGTCACTGACCCTTGAAACTCATATCAGCCAACTCGAAAAAATCCCTCTCGCCACTTTGCTGAAGGAACGGGAAGCAAAATTCCGAAACCTGGGCGCCTTTCGCACCATTCAACCTGAGACAAAAAATGTAAAAACGGTTAATTCCTAAAAGCCTGAATGACCTTTTTGGTTCTTGACAAGAATGACACCATTTTTAATTCCCTACTCTCTCCACACTATATGGACCTCACACACTCCACCCTCGTCTCACTGATGGTTTGACGCACCAAGCTGTAAAAAAAGAAGAGGCACGGAAAAGTTGAAGGGAAAACTGTTGTTCCTCGTCAGTTACGAAGAAAAACAAGACAAATCACCCAAACAGTGGTATGACGATTATGAGGAGGAAGAAGACATGCCCGAGGAAGGGTCCACGTCATCGGGAGGCGGATATAGTTGTTGAATACGTTCTACCAAGGGGAGTACTTCAGGAGTGGATTCTCGGGAGGGCTCGGACGGCTGTTGTTCCCAAGTCAGCTCCGAAAATCCATGTTCTTCAAATGTGTGCCGGATGATATTGACCAGCGCCTCTAGAGTAACTTCATCTCCTTCCATGAGATTCAACACCCGCTCAGATTTCTGGGTGGGAGGCTGGCCTTCATGTAATAAGGCCCAACAACGATCGAAAACCATATTGCGAACAGAAGCCGGGACATTGATTGATTGAAGGTCTGCAGTACATAAAGCTCCCACCATCAAGACAAACTGAAGATCAGGCAGGTCTGACTGATAAAGATCGAGTCGTTGCATAGGCATATGGTACCCATGAGTTACGATGACTGACAAGAGTAAGTCTCCCATCCATGAACACGAAGCCCTCACCAAACTTATCGATCGTATCGGATCGTCTCATGCCGGAAAACGCTTGGAAATGCAAGCGCATTATTCCGCCTTCCTCTTACAAGGCCGCCATTTTCACATACACTTAGAGGAATTTTCCGCCGTCTCCTGGCTTTTGAAAACCCTGTTGAAAGTCACAGGGGTGTGGCCCATTGCCGTTCGCAACTCCATGCGATACACAGTGGTTGAACATGAGGTCCCCATTCCACGTTTACCCGACACGTTTGAAGGCTTTCGCATCCTTCATCTTTCCGACCTCCACATCGAAGGCATGGCCGATAAGGGACAGAGCTTAATCGATGCTCTAGCACCTCTTGACTATGATCTCTGTGTGCTCACGGGCGACTTTCGATTTCGAACATACGGTGCCTACGACAAAACCCTGCGCCTCATGGATCGCCTCGTCAAGACATTACATGCTCCATTTGGGGTAACAGGAATTTTAGGAAATCATGATTGGTTAGAAATGGTACCAGGCCTCGAACAAGCCGGCATTCGCATGTTGCTCAATGAAACCCAGGCCCTGGAGAAAGGATCGGAGGCGATTTGGCTCTTAGGCTTAGACGATATGCATTATTATGAAACCGGAGATCTGAAAAAAGCGGTGAATGGCGCCCCGCAAGACGCCGTTCGCATCCTTTTGGTGCATTCTCCGGAAATTATTCCAGAAGCCTACGCCGCAGGAGTAGACCTCTATCTCTGCGGCCATTCCCACGGTGGCCAAATCTGTCTGCCGGGGGGAACGCCCATTCTCACACACTGCCGGTGCCCCAGGCCCTATAAGGCTGGTTCCTGGCAATATGAATCTCTGCGCGGGTATACCTCACGTGGCGTGGGCACGTCCCTTTTCCCCATCCGACTCTTCTGTCAACCGGAAATCATCATTCACACTCTCCACAAAGCCCCCACGACAATTGAGCGGGCCAGCGCGGTCACGAAAGTCACGTTTAACAAAAGCCCCTTCCTAAAATCCCAGAAAATTGCCCCCGCTACCTCAACTGGTTTCCCAGCATAGAAAGCCCGCCACATCCTGACACCGTCTCCAATCCGCTCTCATTCCTAAATTCTCAAATCAACCCCACATTCTTCTGACAGGGATCTATACGTAACTATGCCCACCGAATCCCAGTCACCTCTCTCCCATTCCGTCATGCCCGACATTTTCAATCGGGCATCCACCTCCCTCTCCTTTGGTCATTCCTTCCGATAGTCCGTGAATGTTCATCTGACTCCGCACCGTCATGACATCATCCCGAAACAGGAATCTCTCACTCCCACCACGCCCAATCAACACTTGCCCTTGAAATTATTCAACAGCTTCACATAAGGTAGTCAAAGAAACGGTCCACGCGGGAAGGTGGAATAACTCAAAGACCCCCAAAAACTATCTTAGGCCTGGCAGAACGGACTCTCCAGAACCGCCTCAGCTGAAAAGCCAGACCAAATGCCGCGAAATGACCAAATCATCCGGCAATGGCACCTCCTGCGGCAGTTAGAAAGCCTAAGAGGGAAAACACTCCGCGAACTGGCCAATGCCCTTCCCAAAGACTACACCCGGCATGAACGGACCCTGCGACGAGATCTAGAGGCCTTGGAATCTTCAGGCATTCCCCTGATTTCAGAAAACATCCACGGCCAGATCCGATGGCGACTCATAGATGGCTATCGCAACACAATCCCCTTGGGCTTTTCTCCCAGTGAAATCCTAGCTTTGCGCCTCACCCGACAACTTCTCATTCCTTTGCAGGGGACTGGCGTACAAGAATCCCTCCAATCGGCCTTGGCCAAAGCCGAAGCGGGTCTCCCAAACCCAGAGGAGAAAGCACCCCCTAACCTCCCAGCAGTCTTTGCCTTCACCTTCGGTTCGCATAAATCATACAAAGCTCATCAGGCCACTATCACCACTTTGGTAAAAGGCACCGCTAAACTGCACACCGTACAAATGCGCTACTTCTCGGCGACCAGAAATCAGGTCACCAGAAGGGAAGTCAGCCCCTACCGGCTCTGGTATAGCCAAGGGGCTCTGTATCTCATCGGGTATTGTCATCTCAGAAAAGACGTGCGCCTCTTCGCGGTAGAACGCATCAAAACGGTAACCCCCACCGATCATCCGTTTCAAATCCCCTTGGACTTCGATGTCGAGGACTACGTCAAAGATGCCATCGGCATTATGCGCGGGAAACCTATAATCGTGGAACTCCGATTCGACAAACCCACCACCGCCTGGGCCAAAGACCGCCTCTGGCATGCCACGCAATCCTTAACCCAACTCAAAAACGGTGAGCTCACCATGAAACTCACCGTCGCCGATAACCGCGAACTCATGGGGTGGATCTTAAGCTTCGGCAGCGGGGTTCGCGTGATACAACCGGCCGCGCTCCGGCAAGCCGTCCGCCAAGAAGCCAAGGCCATTGCCGACCAACCGGAAGATGCCAAAGGTTACCTATTGGAGGTCTTTCCCAAACGAAGATGACGTGTTGCCCTGAAGAAATGCAGATGATGCTCCATCAGGATGTAAGCCACGAAGCAGAGGAGAAAAGAGGCCAGAGGCTACATACTTACGCTGAGCCTGATACATAGAGAGAAAGATCCGGGATATGACGAAAATCTTGGTCGAGACTATACACCGAACATGAATGGTGTTGAGCCAACGCAGCAATGAGAAGGTCAGGAAACCCAAGCGTTCTTCCCTTGCGAAGCAAAAGCGAGGAAAGATCACCTGGAGAAAGCCAGGTCTCAAACGTCATCTCCAAATAAGGGAGGGCTACGAGAAGATCGTGAAGGGTTTCCCGTTCCGGTTTGAAGCGGACGCCTTGCAATAGTCCGGTGACAACAACACAGACAAGGACCACCTCATCGCGGTCGAGAAGGTCATCGACGGTACGCTTTTCTTCCGAGGCGGGTCGATTTGAAAAAGGAGATCCAAACGGACGTGTCAACGATGACCATGCCACAGCCGTTCGTGAAGGGTGCGGCGCTTCTTCTCTGCTTGCCGTTGAGCCTTGGGCGGAGGGGCCACCGCGATTTTGCCGCTCAACATCTTCAATCGTTGAATCTTCTTTGTTCGAATCATCTCGGCAATGGCTTGGTGAATCGCATCGGTCTTGGTTTTGGCTTTCGTGACTTTGAGAAGCTCTTCAACAAGTTCGTCATCCAAAATCAGCGTGATTCTCATAACGTCCCCATGATATGGAGCAATAATATGCATAATATAGGCATACATCAAGGACGAAGAGGGACTCCCGGGAAGCCAGCACCAAAATGGACTCGCAGAAAAACTCGTAAGCTTTGGAAGAGGCAGGTGAATTTCCCGTCGCGCTCCGACAAACCTTTCGTCAGCTGATCTCCACGTGCGTGGGGATGAAACAGGCGCATGTTTCGAACAATAGTGCTCCCCATTATTTTCTCCGAAGGCAGAAGGAGATAGTGCAGGGAGATTGAGATTGCTGCATGCGTCAAAACGGAAGTTTGAGGCCGCCGGGGAGCTTCAAACCTTTGGTGGGAAGGGTTGTTTCTAACAGACTTTTGAGGATATCGTCATGCTGGGTGACGCGTTCGGCAAGTTCTCCTGCTATTCCATCAAATCCAGCCATCTTGCTTTTGAGTTCTTTCATGGGTTTTGCAATTTTTGCTGAGATGGCCGATTGCAATTCCACTCCAAATTTGGCTGAGAGTTCACTAACCATATTGCCCGCGGCCTTTTGCAAAATGCGATCAAGATCTGATGAAATCGAGACTGCTGGTTGATCTAAGGTCCCTTTCACGTCGGCTTGAATTGACAGCTGCGAAATTCCCGTCACCGCTGAAGTCAAGGCTTTTCGCAAGGGATGGGTCTCTCCGTCTTTGCCTGCTGAGAGTTGCAAATTCTTCAGTCTCGCACCGCCTTTCGCCGTCAAGCCCTGCCCAGCCACTTCGGCGTTCATTTCCAGATCGCCTAATCCGCTCTTTAGCGCCACTGGCCATTTGTCGTCTTTGGAGAGGGCCAGATTCTTGAACTCATACCCCTTGGCTTGCAAGCCTAGCCGATCGTTTGCGTGAGTCGGGACTACATGATTGAGTGTTCCATTCAAAGAGACAGATTTCACCCTCTTCAGCTGCTCTCCAGAAAAGACAAAGGTTGTAGGACGGCCTAACGTGGGTTGATCCGTCGTAATATTGTCGACAGTTCCGGCTAAATCTCCTATTTCCAGATTGACAGATACCTTGGTAGTTCGAATTAGAAAATCCGGGAGGGGATTGGCTTCTGTAAAATGCACATCAACTCCTTTCCCCCGCAAAGGTTTTTGAACTTCCGGGCCTGACTCTCGGCCTTTCAACGCTTGTGCGCCTTCCAGAAGGGGCCTAGCCCGCTCATACCAGGTTGCCCCCTCACGCACCCACGATCCGATCTCCCCCCCCAACAAGGTTTGACTCAAATTGGCTAAGCCCTGAGGGGACAGATTGTATTTAGCTTTCAAATACTGAATGTCTCGTGTGGGTGCCGTTTTGAGCTGGGCCATTCGCGTTCGAAGCAATGCCACCTTTTCTTCAAATTCCTTCCGGGTCTTCTTTAACGATTCAATGTCCTGCTCAATGTCTTGCTTTAACGCTTGCACTTCTCCTACCCCACCTAGTATGCCTTCCACCCCACCTTTTTTGACTTTCTTGAGCTTTTTCACGCGTTCTTTGTATTGAGCCAGTCGGGCTTTCCCAGGCAACTCCTCCATGCGTGAGTCCCACGTCTCTTGTTCCCGCTTCAGATCGGCCTTCAAAGTCTCGATTAGACGAAGGGTTTCCAGGTCCTCTTCCTCTAAGATTTTTTTGACGTCGGGAATTTCCAGAGAAGGGAGATCGATCGAAAAAAAGCCCGATTCTTTTTTTTGATCAGGGACGGCCCGTGTCGCTCCTGAGGTAGTCCGGGGAGTCCCAAGTCGTACACCCTTGACGGCCATTTCCTCGACAATGACTTTTCGGCGTAACAAATTCAGGCCATCCAATCCCATGGTCACCTGGGCAATTTCCACCGCATTGGTCATCGGTTTTTTGGGATTGGTGACTTGGAGTCGTGTTAAGGTGAGACCAGCTGGAAGCAGGCTGAGATCCGCCCTATCTAATTCGACCTTCGCTCCTACCGCCTCAGTGCCGGCTTCTTCTATGAACCTCTTCATCCATCCATCCACAAACATGACCCACACGCCTATCAGGATGGCCGCAACGACGACAAAGGCCCCGAGGCCCCACCAACGAATCCATTTCCCCATCAGTCATTCCTCCAGGCTGAGAGAGTCTGATAGGTTTCATACACCTTGCTGGCTTTGAACATTTGCATGATTTTTGTTTTCTGGACCCAGGCCAAAATATGTTGCCGATAGCGACGAATCAGCAGATTCGAAACCAAAAGAACGGGCACAAATGCCGCCACCGAAAATACGAGGCTTCCCATGACGATAGAATTATTGAAATGCTCGAGACGCCACCAAACCGATTGATAGAGAGCTGTCCAGAGCCCTTCAAGGGCGGGAGCCGTTAATACCGCCAACCCAATTTGGTGGAATAGAGGATCCAAGATATACGCGATTCCCGTAAAGACACCTAATCCGAGGAGAAACGCCGCGAAATTAATGCGCAGAATACAGACCAGAAGAATCACGATAAGGTTATGCAGACTGAGCAACGGCGTCAGCGCTGCGATCATGGCAAAACCAAACCCCAGAGAAATCTGGCCGGGTTCGGTTTCCGAGTTCAACACACGGAGCAGTTTGGCAAGAAGCTTGATCATTCCATTTATAAGGTAGGTAAAACTCTCTTTTTAGGATACAGCTCAAAACCAATCAAGTCCACTTTGCAAGAGGCAACTCACAAAACATTCCTCGCCCACCAGGAGTATCATTCTTAAGAAGAATACGCTCAAGACATCATCAAGGCAGCAACTTCCTGAACCTTTTGTGATTTGGTTGTTTCGGATTCCACCGCCTTAAAAGGTATCTTCTTAGAGCTTTTCGATTTTGTTCGATGCATTTTCTCGCGCGAGTGATAGGGCAAAATTCCGCTCAACACTTCAGGGAGTTTTTCGCATGGCACATCCTCTAAAAGCTTGATGGCCGTTTTTGGAGCGGGACCTGACCGCCCCCCGACAAATACATCAACTGCCTCGACCACTTTTCCCTTGACCTTGACCTTTTTCCCCAAAAGACCCACATCGGCCACCAGGTGATTTCCGCATGCAGCTGGACATCCCGACCAATGCATCGTAATCGGTTTCAAGTTTGTGCCGATTAGGGCTTCTACCCGTTTGGCAGTCTCTACTGCCCGCCTTTTAGTTTCGATCACGGCCAAATTACAATAGTCGCTACCGACACAACTAACCAACCCTTTCTGGACTGGGGTAGGATTATAGAGAAAGCGCTTCAGCAATGGTTCTTCGGTAAGATCTCCCAAAAGACGATCATGGACATTCGGAATAATCATCGCTTGATTGGCGGCTAAACGAATATTTTCCGAGCCGTAAGTTTTGGCCAAATTCGCAATCCCCTCCAGGTCCTCCGCATGCATGCGGCCAACTGGAATTTTTAGCCCAATATAATTTAACCCTGGTTCTTTTTGTCGATAAATACCCATATGCTCGTTTACTGACATATTTCGCCTATCGATTCCCGCACGGGCCAACTCCCACCCAACTTCACGTTGGACTTCACGACGGAATCGCTCTTCACCCCATTCTTCTAGTAAAAAAGCTAACCGAGCAGTCGTGCGAGACTCTCGACAGCCATGGTCACGGAACACCCGAAGGATCGCACCAGCAACGGTGACAACTTCCAGGGGGGTGACAAACACATCCAGTGGGGTCGCAATCCGATATCCCCCAGATCCCAATTTTCCTCCCACGAGTATATTGAATCCCCTGATCAAACCATCTGGACTCTCCAGCGTACCCGGGACCAAAGCCAAATCCTGAGTTTCTAAATGCACACAATTGTCCAAACAGCCGGTAATCGCCATATTGAACTTTCGCGGCAAATTGGAGTACGCCCGATTGTTGGTAAATTCTTCAGAAAGACGCCCAACCAAATCCGTGGCATTGAATTGTTCCTGCGCGGTTAATCCAGCCACAGGACACGTCATGATATTTCGCACGTTATCCATCCCGGTTTGCACTGAGGTCAACCCAACTTCTTCCATTTCGATGAACGCTTCCGGAATGTGCTCAATTCTCAATTGCCTAATCTGAAATTGTTGCCTTGTGGTTAAATCCAGGATTCCATTCCCATAAGTTTTTGCCAAATGCGCCAAAGTGAGCAGTTGCTTCGTCGTCGTTCGCCCGCCAGGAATCCTTACCCGAATCATAAAAAATCCTGGGGTTGGATTTCGTAAAAATATTCCGTGCCACTTCAACCGTTGAATATCTTCTTCCGATATCGCCTCCCACCCCAATACGGCAAATCGCGCAATATCATGTTTGATCTCCAACCCGTCTTTTTCCATTTTTAACGCTTCTATCTTATTCATCATGTTCCTTTCTACTTTCGCTCATATGGCTACACATCGGATCTTTCCTTGCACCCTTACTGCCGGACAACACATGCTTCCAGCTTTTCCACGCCAGCCGGCTTGGATGAGACTCTCAGCACAGTGGAAGATTCACGACCAAGGTCGTCGGGGACTACGGGAACAGTTGGCAAAGACTGAGCCTTAACTGGGCTTGAGAACCAATAGGCCCCGCCAACAAACACCCCTCCTCCAACCACATTCCCTAACACTACCCACAATTGATTCCACGCAAGACCAATCCATGTAATGTCGGGACCATGGGAAAGAAATAATGCAATTCCCAAGATCGATTGGTTGGCAATGCTATGTTCAAATCCGCTACCCACAAATCCGAATAGACACCAAAAAATCAACATGATTTTTGCGGCATCATTAGTGGTGCGAGCTGCCATCCATACTGCTAAACAGACCAGCCAATTACAGAGAATCCCCCGGATAAACAATTCCCATGCCGACCCGTTCATTTTGACTGAAGCGACCTTCAGTAACAGATCGCTATGCGGCGCCTGATCTATGACTCCGGCCTGAGCGATTAACCAGGCTACCCCCAGAGACCCGAGAAAATTTCCCACAAAGCTATAGAAAAAAATCAACCCCATCTGCTTTATGGTGATGGCCCTTGCCAATGTTCCGATGGCGCAAACCATATTGTTCCCCGTGAACAACTCAGAACCGGCAAAGATCACCAGCGTCAAGGCAATCCCAAATGAGGCACCCATGACTAACTTTAATCCAGCCGAACCCTCTGCCCAAAACGGCGCCCCAACACTGAAGATCAAACAAATTCCAAATCCCAGATAGATTCCTGCCATCGCCGAAAGTAGAAGATACCCCATGGGATTCAAGACAAAATAACTCACCTTCTTTTTTGCCATTTCGACTAATCGTTCAACATCACCTGTATACATTGCCTGCCCCTCAATAATTTTGCCCAATAAAAAAAGCGCCAACTGCGTCCTAAGGCCTTGTCAATTGGCCCTCTCGTCGCAGTGGCGCCCTTGCCACGTTTTTCCCACCCCTCATCCTTCGAAGGATGGCATCCGTCACATTCTTGATTTTTTAATCTTCTATTTGACTCCTATCTCTTCATAAGCCAATGCTGAGTCCCGCCCCCTCAGGCGAAAAAAAACGCCCACTTCCTTTCTTCTTCGGGAAATGGACGCCAATTGTCCGGAAACAGGTCTTTGTCAGTAACCTCAACAGTAACTTCATCGTTACCGTTATAAATTAATTATCAAACAATGTGCCCCCTGTCAACATGGGCTAAAGACCTATGCGAGAATTTTCAGAAGTTCACCACATTGAGTCGTTTTGAATATAAAAGCGACCATGTTGGTACCGCAAAAAATGAAAGTTAATTGCCTGTTGTTAAAAGCATTTTCTACATTATTGTTCACAGCTTCTTCTTTCTTGTTCATTCGACCGATAACTCACCAGCTAGTGAGAGACAACTCTTAGGATGCGTTTTGAGTGAGAAATGCGGCTGCGACTAACGCGCCATTATATGTACTGTGTAGTGCGATCCCAGGGGCCAAACTGCCAGTGCGTATCCGAAGCACAACCGTGATCCCGCCTATAAACGTGACGGCGACCAAGGCCGGCCAATACTCCAAGACTTTTGGCATATGCACCGCCACAAAGACCAAGGTTGTTAGGATTGCCGCTATTTGGGTCCCCCAGGTTTGCGCAACTCCCGTGAATAAGAATCCGCGGAAAAGGGTTTCCTCGACCACCGGAAAGAACACGACAAATATCAAAGCCCAACCCATTTTCACAACGAGGGGAGCAGCGAGCATGGCATCAAAGAGTGGCTGTGGGAGATCATCAGATGGAAGCACGCCATATTGCGTCAGAACAAAAAATCCCAGCCCCAAACTCAAACCCATGAGAGCAAAACGCGGGAGGCGGGAGAACTCATAATTCTTTCCAAGCAGTTCCCAGAACCACCCTCTTCCCATGGACGGTCTGGCTCGACTGAATGCCACCTGCCACGACACCATTCCCCCCCCGATGGTTCCGAGCAACAACGACAAAGGAAGCAACCAGGGTTGATCCAGGGCAGCAAATTCACTCACACCTTTCGACATCCCCACGCTCAATCCCCCGCTCATTTGCACCATAAATATTCCAATGGCTTGGGTTAGGTAAAAAGATACCACGATCAAAATACTCGACCAGGCACCCAACCATGGGACGGCGGAAGATGGAGAGGCAGATTTGGTATCTGCAGAAGATATGATCCCTGCAAGAGACATACAGATCTTTCGGTATCGGCTTCATTTCCTTGATCCAATTTTTAGGGGTCAGACTCGATTTAATGTCTTGCAAGTTAATTTACACCGAGTGGGGCTGTCCCCTTTCTCAACTGAGCGATTGGTACTACGAATAATTTGGTTGTTTTCTAAGGGAATAAACCAAGGCTTCCAAAGCTCTCAAGTTAGGAAGGACGGTCAAACCTTTCTCAGAAAAAGTGTGACCATGCATGAGAGCACAATGCCCCCCAACCCCAACGGTTCCAAGGGGAAGAATTCGAGTGGCAAGTTCATATGCTAAGACCTCGACCTCCGTGGTTGAACATTGAGCGGTGAGCGAAAGGAGGACAAGGGTCGGCTGTACATTTTCACAATAATTGGCCAATTCCTCAATCGGAAGA
This sequence comes from Nitrospirales bacterium, assembly GCA_965223185.1. Taxonomy (GTDB): domain Bacteria; phylum Nitrospirota; class Nitrospiria; order Nitrospirales; family UBA8639; genus Nitrospira_E. Next base: position 3,985,462 of record OZ244988.1, read on the forward strand.
TTGCCTCCTAAATAATGAACGCGGCACCCTCGTGCCGCACATAAGTAGGCCGCTGTTAACGCGGCAATTTCATGACGTTCTTCGGCAGGGCAGGCCACTACCACTCGAGGTCCGTCTGAATCCGTTCGAAGTTGATTGATGGCCGAGAAAATTCTTTGTTGTATTTGCATAGTCGAATAATGCTCTTGCGCAATACTTAATTGGCCCTCATGCCAACGCTGTCCAACTTCTTCTTGTAACGGTAGTAAACAGCGATGTAATGCTTCCTCGAAGGGTATCACTGCAAGAGCCCCATTAAGTTTTCGTTCAAACCCTACACGATCATGATTCACCAGGGATTGGATCAATTCTGTGACTAGCCCCTCAGAAGGCGGTGGATCAACCGACTCCACCGCCAATTCTTGCTGCACCTGTTCCAGCAATTTTTCTCGCCCGATGTCAGCCAATTCTCCAATGCTGGCCCCCTGATCTACTTGTGCTTTCAAGTACCTGAAAAGTCGAACATCTTCGTCATTATAGAGTCGATAGCGATTGACCCCTCGAACAGGCTTGACCAGGCCATATCGTTTTTCCCAAGCGCGGATAACATGCGTGCTCAGCCCAGTCAGCTTGGAAAATCGGTGAATTCTGTACATTTGCATTAGGTGAATCTACCAATTTGTACAATCTATGTCAAAACAATTTATTATAACTATTGACAAACTTTAAATTTATTGATACAACACTATACATACTTTAGACAAACATTTAATTTTAAAATTTGAATCAGGTATTACGGGACATTACGAACATCAAACTGGAGGGAAATTATGGAGATTCTTCACCAACAACCAATTCATCCCTTTTCTCCGGTTTCGAAGCATGCGTCGGGACTCTCCTCTACTTCATGCTCTCGATGTCATGGACTGCTCATTGAGACATTTTGCATTTCTCCTTCAGAGGGAAATGCAGATTTCCAAATTCGTGTCATGAAATGCCTGCAATGTGGAGATCTTTTCGACTCCACCATTTTGGAAAACCGGTGGCGTTCAACCCACCATCAACCCATTCACCAGAAGGGAGCACGAGGGTCATGAAACAAACACTCAGAACACGCATCCATTACTCTTTAAATCAGGGAGGAAACGCTATGAAGAACTTACTACTGTCCGTCAGCGCACTCATCACTTCGGCATTCATCATTGTCACCCCTAGCTTGGCTCTGGACCCTGAAAACATGGTGCTAGTTCCCAAAGGTGAATTTGTCATGGGCAGCCAGGAACATCAGGACGAACGACCCCACAACGTGGTTATCGATGCCTACTACATTGACAAATACGAAGTCTCTAATCAGGACTATCAAGCATTTATGAAGGGGACAGGTCATCCAGCACCGGCCTACTGGGATGACCCGCGCCTCAGTAAGCCTGAACAACCTGTGGTTGGGGTCAATTGGTACGATAGCAACGCCTTTTGTGAATGGCGAGGGAAAAGGTTACCCACGGAAGCTGAATGGGAACGGGCAGCTAAGGGACCCAGTGGAGATGGACACTATCCTTGGGGGCACACACTTGATGACACGAAGGCAAATTATGGCCAGAACGTCGGCATGACCACCGCAGTAGACTCCTACCCATCAGGAGTCAGTGGTTACGGTGCTTATAACATGGCGGGCAATGTTTTTGAGTGGGTCTCAGACTGGTACGACCCTAACTACTTCCAGATGAGCCCGGCACTCAACCCCCAGGGGCCAGCCATCGGATTAAATTTTGCTAATCAGGGTCCCGTCAAAGTTTTGAAGGGCGGATCCTGGCTCGCACCGGCCAGCTCACTCCACACTAGTCATCGATTTTGGAACCAACCCGAAAATAATTCCTATGGAGTTGGGTTAGGCTTCCGTTGTGCCAAGTCGGCATCTCCGGTGAATCAACAAATTACTCAATATGACTTCATGCATGCCCTTATCAGCATGGGAGATGAAAAATGGGCAGAGGCCCTGGAGTCTATTGAACGTGCCCTGAAAGACAATCCCGACAACGTAGAATATATGCAGACCAAAACCCTGATCATGAACCAAATCAACAAGATGAAAAACTAACCATTTAAAGTAATCTTTTAGGAAAATTCGTTGGAATAAAAGACCATAAAAAGGAAGATCATGAAGATTTTTCACTCACATATCAAGGATACCCCTCCCTACGAAACAGGCCCGCAAGTGGCGGGCCTCTTCAGAGGGAGCATATTTCTTCTACTCGCGAGCCTTATCACTTTCCAGTCTGAGCCTGGTATGGCACTGACAGACGAGTCCATCCCTAAAGACATGGTGTACATCGCCAGCGGACCAACGATCATTGGAATCGATAAGGATCCTCACTCATCCACACCGGGATCTCGAGATTCCATCACCATGTACCAACGACGGATGAGCATGCCCTGGTCACAAGAAGCCTTTCACGATGAAGGACCGGCACATTGGGTGTTCCTAGATGGTTTCTTCATTGACAAATATGAAACCTCTAACAAACTCTATGGCGAATTTATGAAAGCCACCGGCCACCCAGGACCAGCCTATTGGGATGACCCACGATTGAACAAACCCCAGCAACCTGTGGTAGGAGTGAATTGGTTTGATGCCAGTGCCTATTGCCAATTCAAGGGAAAACGTCTTCCCACAGAATCGGAATGGGAGCGGGCTGCCCGGGGGCCTAGGGGACTGAAATACCCCTGGGGGAATGACCTAGATTCAGGTAGGGCCAATTACGGCAAGAAGAGCGACAGTCCACTGCCTGTGGACTCTATGCCCGAGGGAGCCAGTCCCTATGGGCTGCATCACATGTCTGGAAATGTCTTTGAATGGGTCCAAGATTGGTATGATCCGAATTTTTATCAAAAAACTCCGCACCCCGCCAACACGCAAGGTCCGCTAAAACCCATTTGGATTGGGGGAACCGGCACCTATGTCGACCGACTGACTGTAGGAGCTAAGCGAGTCATACGAGGGGGATCTTGGATCGCCACGGAATCAAGTATCACAACTACTCATCGTTTTTGGAATCATCCCTCCAACAATAGCTACGGCGTGGGGTTGGGGTTCCGATGTGCCAAAACTGCTCCGAATACAGTGATGGAATCCCTCCGAACATCTACCATAGAGGCCATGAAGCACATGGGCCTGGAGCAGTGGACAGAGGCCAATGAATACATCATTAAGGCCCTGCGACTTGACCCTTCTAACGTTGAACTCAATCAGATGCATGCCATCGTGAGAGCAAAATTATGAGACTTGGTATCATGAAAAAACCTAAACCTAGAAATCGAAAGGAAGGCACCATGATTACCATTCTTTCGATCTTTCTTGCCTTACTCATGCCCGGCCTCTCCCCTTCTTCAGCACAGGCCTCCATAGAATGGGCTTCAGAGAAGGAGGCAACACAAAGCATCCGGGAAGCGGCTCATGCGACAGATGAAGCATGGGAGGAATTTCACACTGCGGCCATACAAGGCACACTGGCATCTCCTGTCATTCAAGTCACCATCGAAAACCAACTTCACGAAGCTCGAAGTTTACTGATGAACGCCCGGGTGGCTCAACGGGCTCATCATTATCAAGTAGCCAAAGACATCGTTGAACGGATCAAGGAAATCACCCAAAATATCATTCAGGCAAGTCGAAAGAGGAAACAATGAAAACATGGTTCACCATTTTTGCTCTGTTAAGCATATGGGGATTCTCCCCCTATGCTTTCGGGGAGGCTCCCCTTCCCATGGAGAAAGATCCTGTTGAGATGATAGAGATTCCTGCTGGAACGTTCATACGAGGGAGTGCCCCTGGTGAGGGGCGTCTGGACGAGCAACCTCAACGCAAGATTTATGTCGATAGCTTCTCCATTGATAAATACGAAGTTAGTAATGCTCGCTACATGACGTTTTTACAAGAAACACTTCATAAGGCTCCATTTAATGTCTACGGGGAAGGTTCACTCACCGACGAAGATCAAATTGAGAATCTTCCTGTCGTTCAGGTTACCTGGCATGATGCGGTGGATTATTGTTTTTGGGCGGGAAAGCGCCTTCCGACTGAGGCCGAATGGGAGAAGGCTGCTCGAGGAAACAGTTCTCGTCTGTATCCATGGGGAGATCAGCCACCATCCCAGGAGAGAGCTATGTATGAATCAGAGTGGAAGGGGAAACATACTCTCCTAGGGGTGGACAGTCTTCCAAAAGGTCAATCCATCTATGGAGTCTTTCAGCTCGCGGGAAACGTCCGAGAATGGACACAGGACTGGTACGACCCGGAGTACTATCTCCATGCACCCGACCATAATCCCAAAGGTCCGGAAATCGGAATTCTGAAAGTCATTCGAGGAGGTTCCTGGCGAAGCTTTGATTCTGACCTACGAGTCACTTCTCGGGGAAAGGGCGGGTTTGCACTCAAAACCCATGGTATTGGATTTAGATGCGTCAGGGATATTAACCTGCCGGCGGCAAAAACCACAAACGCGAAAAATTGAACCAAGTATGATTTTCTTCTCAATCAACGTATGGAAATGTTTTATGCGCAATTCTGCTCTTTTCTTTTCTCTATTACTTTGGCTCAACGCTTCTGGCGCTGTGGCTGAGGATCTATCAGACCAGGGAATCCCCTACCAACTTGTCGCAGACTATATCCATGACATTATCGAAGCCGACCGCACTCTCTACACGACCCACGTAGTGGACCGCATGCAGGAAACCGGAATAGCGCTCGCATCAGAGGCCTGGCAACACCGCAATGCACTGCCCCTTCCTGCCCAAATGCTCTTACTATCCGGTGAAAGAGTGCGGAACAAGGGCGGAGGACTTCACTATCGCTTAGCAAGTTTGTGGCCTATCTATAAAAAAAATGGGCCTGCTAATGATTTTGAAAAGAACGGCCTAAAAGCGGTACAGGAAAATCCTGCTGAGTCATATTCCGGTCTGCTCACTCAAGGAAATGAGAGGAGATTTGTGGCCATCTACGCAGATCTGGCAGTTTCGAAATCTTGCGTCAATTGTCACAACCGCCATCTTCTCAGTTCCAAGAGAGACCACCTATTGGGAGGGGTGATGGGAGCCATCATCATTTCTTTTCCAGTGAGTGGGCAATCCTCTTCTCATCGAGATCATGGAAGGTAATGAGCTTCAAGATGACTACCATAAGTGAAAAAAATCTTAAAATTTCAGGACACAGTCATCAGCCATGGAGCCACATGCCAATAGTTCTAGTCGTACTGATCTTTATCGTTCCAAGATTTGGATGGCCCTATGAAGCCCGACTTGGTTTTACTGGCACGCGACTGGATGGAACCGTGACGATTCAGGGGAAAATTCCCTCCCCCCAGCGCTATAATCTCGTCTTGTTTTCCGATCCCTATTACTGCGGAAGAATCTCAGATGGACAGGGATGGCGCCTTGGTCCCTACTTGGCAATGGGTAATCAGAAATTACTTCCCGGAGCTGTAGTGTTCCTAGAAGATGTCGAGACAGGAAAGCTCGGAACCACCTCAGACACCATCATTCAAACAAAGAATTGTGTCTTTTTGCCCTATGTCAGCGTGACTCAAATCGGGCACACATTCCATTTTCAAAATTGGGATCCCATACAGCATAACCTTGAGGTTAACCTCACATCCCCAGAAGGTGCAGAAACTCTCCTTGAAGAAAAGCTTCACCCCCACCCCGAAAACCGAAAGAGCGATTTCCTTTCAGAAAAGCAAGTTGGTTTGCATCGATCCGGACCAGAAGTTGAGTTTCGACCAATTATGCCGGGCATCCTGGCCTTACACTGCAGATTGCATGATTATATGACAGGTTGGGCCCTGGTTTTTTCCCATCCCTATTTTTCGGTCACAGGGGAAAATGGGGAATTTGCTCTGGAAGACGTACCTCCTGGAGATTACACCCTCGTCGCATGGCATCCATTTGGAAGAAAGGCAGTCCCAATTACCGTCGGTACCCAGAACCGCCAGAATACGAACATCATCATCACGCTTCCTTCTCACACCACTCACCCAGAAGAAGGATCGGCGAACAATCCTTTCGGGATCGATTTGATTGGCGATTCCAGTATCGTTCCCACCCTTGAACTTCAAGAATGGGATTCCAATCAATTGAGGTCCATAGGAGATCCATCATGAAAATCGTTTTGGCTGGAGGATCAGGGTTTGTTGGTCAACATGTTTCTCGATTGTTGATTCAGGAAGGACATTCCCTGCTCATCTTATCGAGAAACCCCCAGAGCGAAATCCAACAGGAACCGCCTCGCACCCAGTTCATACACTGGGATGGCTGCTCTCAAGGATCCTGGACCCAGGTTTGCGATGGCGCTGATGTCGTCATCAATTTATCGGGTGCACCCATCGCAGATAAGCGATGGACTCCAAGCCGTAAGCGTGAACTGGTAGACAGCCGCGTCAATTCCACGCGTGCGTTGGGCCAGGCCATAGCTGAATGGAAAACCAAGCCCCACACCTTTCTTACCGCTTCTGGAATAGGCTACTACGGTGCCCAGGGATCTCGCTTAGTGGATGAAACGTCTCCTCGTGGTGAGGGATTTTTGGCAGACTTATGCCTCGAATGGGAAAACGCTGCACGACAAATTGAAACAGCCGACCTACGTGTTCTGGAAATGCGATTCGGCATGGTCCTAGGGTTAGATGGGGGAGCATTACCCAAAATGATGTTTCCATTTCAATGGTTTTTTGGTGGACCTATTTTACCTGGCACCCAATATGTCTCCTGGATTCACCAGCATGACCTCGCTCGACTCATTTTGTTTCTTATCACACATCCATCTATTCGAGGGCCGGTTAATATCGTTACCCCAAACCCAATCTCCATGAAAGATTTTTGTCAGGCTCTAGGAAAAGCTCTAAGGCGTCCCTCATGGTTTCCTGTCCCAGAATTGGTCCTTAAGATTGGTCTCGGAGAACTGGCTACCATGTTGACCACAGGGCAACGGGTTCAGCCGCAAAAAGCCTTACACGCAGGATTTTCGTTTAACTATTCAGAGATCCAGGAGGCTTTGTCGGCACTTGTTGCTCAACCTTCGAACTAAACATTTTTGGCAAACCCATTAGTGAAGGAGAGACACGATGAACATCTCACATCACAATCAAAAATTCCTAAAGCGGTCCATGGTCACATTCATGTGTGTGATTGTTGGAGTCATCACCTTTCCCCTGGGGTCCGCTGTCTTCGGGAAACCCCTTTCTCTCCAGGAAGGTCAAATCATTCCTCCAGTGAATCTCCTAGGCAAAGATGGACAATTCGTTTCATTGAAGTCGTTAAATGGGCAAATCACATTAGTGAGCATTGTTCCTCAATTGAATACTCCCGTGTGTGACGAACAAACCCACCGTTTCAGTGAGCAAAACGAAGGTCTGGATGCATTCATTTCCTTCGTCACTCTGAGCACCAACACCCATAGAGATCAAGTGAAGTTTGCCGAAGAAGCCAATATTCATAACATGACATTTCTCTCCGATGCGCCAAATTTCAATTTCGGTCGCCAAACAGGTTTGCTGTTGGATGATATCGATGTTCTCCATCGAGCCGTTATGGTTTTGGACGCGGATTCAATAATTCGATACATTGAATTAATTCCCATGAACCAATTGCCCAATTTCGAACAAGCGTACCAGATGGTTCGACGTTTGTTACCAAAGTCATCTTGAGGAGGGAATCATGATAGAGCGCGTTCTCATATTCTTGAATTTTTTGGCTATGGCCATCATTGTGGGGAAAATAATTTTTCTCTCATTTGTGACCGCCCCAGTGTTGGCACGAACTCTGGATGCCACCACCTTTGCCCAAGTTGTACGAAATCTTTTTCCACAATATTATGCCTTAGGAATGATCAGTGCCGTCGTCGGATGGTCGACCTGTCTGGCCCTGGGACTTCTGTATGGGTTTGAATCGTTTCTTCTTATTCCCGCCACACTCTGGCTAGGAATTCTGGCCATTGAACATTATTGCCGAACTCCGCTCATCGCCCGCATAAATGATTTGAGCGATCTACTCAAAGCCAAGCAAGCCAAGGGAATTTCAACTCCTCTTCTTCTAAAAGAACGAGATGGCTTACACCGACGTTCGGTGCAATTAAATTCCCTCGTACTTCTCATGGGATTGTGCCTCATTGGTTTTTCAGGCATCACTCCAACACTTCATTAAAAGGAGAGGATCTATGCTTACCCAATTGACTTTCAAACACTTGGTGAACCGTTCATTGAAATTCATGCTCATTACGCTAATTTGTATGACCGTAACAACCCCCTTGGTCTTGCCTTCTGAAGCCTCCTCAGGTCATTCAGAAGCTCCCATCAATCCACATGCGAGTCCCCCAGGGCCTAATACCCCCATGCCATCAGGAGTGGTCGGCATTGCGATGCATATTACGGCAGGTCGAATTGGGGATCCGGCACAATTGATCATCCGTGCCGTTCACCCTTCTGGTCCGGCATTCCGAGCTGGATTGGTTCATGGAGAAGAAATCATGGCAGTCAACAGTGAACCAGTGGTCGGAAAAACATATATGGAAGTGGTGGGGTTGATTCGTGGAGAAAGCGGAAGTTCCGTAAAATTAGACCTTCGAGGTCCTCAGGGAGAACGAACCGTCCGCCTCACGCGAATCAGTGAAGAAAAATTGATGGAACAGACCCCTCCATCCATGTAGAGCCATTTGAATGTCGGTGATGGGGCTGAAGGAATATTTACGGCTATTTATCGAGTAATTCTCTCATCTATTCACTTAGCCCTTTCATAGGATTTATGAAATGACGTCCTGCTCAATATCTGTTGTTCTGTTTCACAACGATCTGCGGTTGGCGGATAACCCCGCCTTGTCTGCTGCCGTAAGTGAGGGACGGCCACTCATTTGTCTCTATGTGTGGAATCCTAAGTCTAGTGGCTTTGACATGCCTGGTGCGACCAGCCGTTGGTGGTTACACCATTCGCTTCAGAGTTTTTCTGATCAACTGAAGGCTGCGGGAAACGGCCTCATCATCCGCAGAGGACAGCCTTGCGAGGTCATCTCATCCCTTCTGAGAGACTCTCCCAAGACCAAGATTTATTGGAATCACTCTTATGAGCCCAAATACCAAGAAATGGAGCGAAATCTTTTAACATTTTTAACCTCGGAAAAAATTGAGAGTCACGTTTTTCATGGGAATACCCTAAGCGATCCCTCTGAAATTCTTACTCAGTCACAACTTCCCTATCGTGTGTTCACACCATTCTGGAAGCGCTTGCAAGTCATGCTTTCACCATTCCCTCCGCCAGTCATCCCACGAAAACTCCCACCCCCTCCACCTCGAACGCTAAGTTTCGACCCCTTGGATACTCTGAAATTACTGCCACCCATAGACTGGGCACAGGGAATACGTGAAACGTGGACTCCTGGAGAGAATGGCGCTCACAAGGCACTCAAAAAATTCTTACAGGCATCGGCTAAGGTCTATGACAGTGACCGCGATCGTCCTGACCTCCCTCACACTTCGCGAATGTCCCCACATCTTCATTATGGAGAAATGAGTCCCAGAACACTTTGGTATGCGATTCAACGAGCTAAACAAAAAAACCGCAATCTTCAACACCGAAAAAGTTATGACGCCTATTTAAGGCAGCTGGCCTGGCGTGAATTTTCCCAATATCTGTTGTTTCATTATCCTGATACCGTCCACAAGCCTCTCTCTACTGATTATCAAGCATTTCCGTGGCACCACGATGCCGATTCCCTCCGGGCGTGGCAACAAGGCCTCACCGGCTTTCCGATCGTAGATGCCGGGATGAGAGAATTGTGGAAAACCGGCTGGATGCATAATCGTGTGCGAATGATTACGGCTTCATTTCTTACCAAGGATCTTCTGCAACCGTGGCAGGAAGGAGCTCAATGGTTTTGGGATACCCTCGTGGATGCAGACTTAGCCAATAATACGATGGGATGGCAGTGGGTAGCCGGATGCGGAGCCGATGCCTCTCCATTCTTTCGAATATTTAACCCGATCACACAAGGCATAAAATTCGATCCTGACGGACGGTATGTTCGAAAATGGGTACCGGAACTTGCTGACCTTCCTTCTCCCTGGATCCATCAACCATGGGAAGCCCCACCACTTTTGTTAGTCGAGGCGAACGTTTCTCTGGGGGAGACCTATCCTTTCCCCATCATTGACCATGCAGAAGCCCGAGATCGAGCTCTGGCCGCCTATCGTCAATTTAAAAAAATCAAGCTTTCAGCTTCCTCCTCTTCTACAAAAGACCAGGGAACAAAATAGCATGTCTATACCCCCCCGCTCTCGCTTCACAACAGAAAAAGTCGATTCTTCTTTAAATAATGGATTGGGCCATATCATTTTGGATGACCAGCCCCGGATTGGAATTAGTCAATGTTTATTAGGTGAAAAAGTTCGCTATGACGGGGGGCATAAACGGGATGCCTTTTTAACGGACGTGTTGTCCCCTTTTGTCCAATGGGTTCCGGTATGTCCGGAAGTGGAAGCCGGGCTGGGTACACCCAGAGAGGCCATGCATCTAGCCGGAGACCCTCAAACCCCAAAGCTCCTCACCATCCATACCAAAAATGATCACACCCTCACCCTCCAGGCTTTTAGTCAACGCCGTGTGAAAGAATTACGCGAGGGTGATTTGGATGGCTACATTTTTAAAAAGAATTCCCCAAGCTGTGGAGTCCATCGTGTAACGGTTTACAGCGAAAAGGGCCACCCAGGCAAACGAGGTATCGGAATTTTTTCAGGTGCGATCCAGGAGGCCTTTCCCCTCCTCCCTGTCGAGGAGGAGGGTCGTCTGAACGACGCTCCGATCCGTGAAAACTTTATCGTTCGAATATTTTCGTACAGGAGATGGAAAACTCAAATCCACCAACACCGCCTCACCCGCGGAATGATCGTGAACTTCCATACACAGCACAAATATTTATTGCTCACTCACAGCCATTCTCATTATCAGGAACTCGGCCGACTCGTGGCCAAAGCCGGTGTCTATACCCCTCGAGACTTAGCCACTCAGTACGGAGCCCTTTTCATGGATGCGCTAAAAATCAAAGCGACCGTGCGCAAACATGTGAATGTTCTTCAGCATTTGGCGGGTCATTTCTCAAAACAACTTAGCAAGCTTGAACGAGCCGAGCTACAAGAAACGATTCAGGATTATCACCGTCATTTGACTCCCTTAGCTGTTCCCTTAACTCTGATCAAACATTATGTGAGAATTTTTTCAGTTCCCTATCTCATAGATCAGGTCTATCTCAACCCCCATCCTAAAGAGCTTCTATTACGCAACCATGTCTAACGCACACAATCATTGTCAAACCTATCGCATCAAAACTGTGGCGCATATGACAGGCTTGAGCACCCACGTTATCAGGAAATGGGAAGAACGCTACAATTTAGTCCGTCCTGACCGAAGCTCAAATGGATATCGTACGTATCGGGAAGACGACATACAGTTTTTGCTTTATCTCAAATCTCAGCTAGGAAAAGGAGAATCGATTGGACAGCTGGCTCAACAGGGGGAGAGACATCTACGCCAGACAATGCGAGACACTGATTGTAGCCTTTCAAACATTCCGAATCCCTACCGAGGCGCGGCTCAACACTTTATACAATCATCCAAAAATCAAGATTATGAGGAGATGCAGAGGGTCATTGCCCATTGGATTCAAGAATTAGGATTGGAAGAAGCCATGGACACCATCTTTTTCCCCCTCTTACGTTTGATTGGTGACCTTTGGCACGAAGGTAAAATCTCACACTCGGCAGAACACCATATAAGTCGAATCATTCGCCAACAGGTAATACAGCAATTACGGATGGATTTTTCTGATGAGCAGAAACGCGCACTCATCGCCTGCACACCAGGAGAGTATCATGAAATTGCACCCCTCACCGCCACGTTTCTCCTCCAAAAACATGGATGGCACGCGACATACTTAGGACCCAATATTTCATTCGAAGTTCTTCTAATGGCCTTGCGCCGGAGACATCCTGCACTTATCATCCTTTCCAGCACGACAGAACCGGATTTACAGACAGGGCAGACATGGCTCGAGACTATCATCAGATTGTTTCAGCCACATTGTCGGGTTATGGTGGGAGGAACAGGTTTTTGTAATCTATCCGACCAGCTTACCAAGTATAAGATTAGTTATTTAAAGCAGGTAAAGGAAGTGGCGAGCTTAAATTTGTGAATTTCATCTTCAAAATAAAAAGAATGCCAATGAGGCTCATTATTCATTCATAGTTCATTTAGGAGTTTCAGTTATGTCAAATGACAAAAAAGGTATCGTACTTGTGGGTCATGGGGGCATTCCAAAGGATTATCCAGGTGAATTAGTCACCAAACTCAAGCGGTTAGAGGCTCAACGCCGGGCAGCCGGGCAGCCCATGTCTGCTGAAGAATTGGAATTAGATACTAAAATTCGCACCTGGCCGCGCACGGCCGAAACAGATCCCTATCAGGCCGGATTGGAATCCTTGGGAGCGCAAATGAAGCCTATGTTGAATGGGGCCCTCTTTGCGTTAGCCTACAATGAATTTTGCGGACCAACGTTGCAAGAAGCCGTGGAAGGTCTGATCAAGCAAGGCGCTCATTCAATCACCGTGGTCTCCACAATGTTTACGCCAGGAGGCTCCCATTCGGAATATGAAATTCCCGAAGAAATGGAAGAATTACGTCAGAAACATCCAGGAGTGACGCTACGGTATGCCTGGCCCTATAATCTTGGTCATGTAGCCAAAATGCTCATAGACCATATCGCACAATTCTGAATTTTTATTCAAAAGTCTGTTTACACGAACTACAAAATCATCCTGGTGGATAACGAGAAAAACCATTATATGACCACTCGTCCATCCAAAAAGTCCCTCACTTCAGTTAAGCCCTTTTCAAAAAAAGGGAAGTTAGACCACATCCACCACATCGCCATATCAGTTCCGAATATCGCTGCAGGCGTAGAATGGTATACATCTCGATTTAACTGTGCGGTGGAATACCTCGACCAAACTTGGGCTTTGCTGGCTTTTGCCAATACCAAGCTGGCTCTTGTCCTCCCGAGGGAACACCCTTCCCATTTTGCCCTTAGCCGTCCTGACGCCAACAAATTTGGTGATCTAGTGACCCACCGAGACGGCCTCAGGTCGGTATACATCACCGATGCCTTTGGGAATTCAATAGAGGTCTTGGAACATCCCTAAATGAAGCCTTCAATTTAGGACCAACATTTCATCAGTGCGATGAAATCGGTCTGAACTCAAAAATTTCTACTCATAGGCCGAACCTCTCATTAGTTTGGCGCAGGTACTTCCAAAGCATCCATTTTTCAGGCTGTTCCTCATGGTTCTTTTGAGGCAGGGCGTAACATTGAACCAACCCTGTCTAAGGTTTTCCTATTTTTCGTTGCAGGCTCCCTAGTGAGAATCGATATGATGAAAGATGACCATCTCCCAATATTTCACTCAACCTCTTCAAAAATCCTACGTCAATTTAACAGCTGGCAAACGCATTCTTATCGTGGACGATCAAGAGGCAGTTCTTTTATTTCTTAGAGACAGACTGGAACAACTTGGATTTGAGGTGTCCCAGACCACAAGCGGAAAAGAAGGAATGACTTGGCTTCGAGAATATTCTTTTCAGGGAATGTTGCTCGATCTTGAAATGCCCGTCATGGACGGATTAACCCTGTTAAGCCAACTTCGAACACAGCCCAATGATGTTCCAATTATTGTGATGTCTGCCGACCCCACGCGTACGGCCATGATCCGAGCGATTGAAGCTGGAGCGAGGGATTACCTGACAAAGCCTATTTCTGATGTCATTTTGAAATACAAATGTCTCCGGCTCTTTGCTTAACAATTCTGACAACCATTAAAATTTCAATGTTTTAGGCTTTGTCTGAAGCTCTCAAACTACTCAAGCCTCTCTTCCCAGTCGCTTACCTCCCCTTTCATATACTGTCACAGTTCTCAGTCATGCATAATAGGAAACCACATAGATCAATTGAAGTGAAAAATTTGGCCAGATTCCTTTGGGAAAACGCTTGGGATATTCGAATATTGGGCATATTGCTGATTGTGGCCGGAGTTTTTGACTTGGTATGGATCTCGGCCTATCCAAACTATGCCTTAAAAGTATTTGGAAGTACATTCGGAGGTTTGGCTGGAGAATTCGTGAAATATCAACACCCCCCTATTCATTGGATACTAGGGTATGGATTTTGGCAGCGCCGCCTCTGGGCCTTTTACGGATACCTGTTTTATTTAGGATTGGGATCCCTCAGTGAAGGGTTCACGCAACTCATTGATGGATTTCACTCAACACGCACAAGCATGATTCTGATCAGCCTTGTATTTGGAAGTTATATTGTATGCCGACAATCCGTCTTTCACCGATCGCAGAAAGCACCCTAATTGACCAAGTGTTTCCCATTGGATGAAGAAATCCTTCTGAACCTTCAAGCCACACTGGGGTGGGAATATCACTCATACTCCTTTGTCTAAAGTTTTGGCATTACCTATTTGAATTTTTGTGAAATTCCATAGATACTTTTATTGATAATTCTTTTGTTCCACTTCTATAGGAGGCAATCGATGGTATTCAACATCCCCAAATCTTTATTGTTGAAAATCACCTTCCTGACATTCACGATGTCCGGAGCCCTTCTAGCTACGCTTGGGCAGATTCCGCTAGCAGTCTCTCAGCCAGTGACTATCCCGGTTGGCACAATTTCTGGTCCCATCCCCATGGATGCCGCCAATCCTGTCTGGGAATCCGTGCCTGGCATCGTAGCCCCATTGAGTGGCCAGACCATAACCACTCCCATGCATCCCAACATTTCAGTCAAAACTGTCATGATCAAGATGGCCACTAATGGAACAGAGATTGGCGTATGGGCGAATTGGGGCGATCAAACCTTGAATAACACCACCATTGGACCACAAGACTTTCGAGATCAAATAGCCGTCCAATTCCCTGTGCAAAAAGATGGGGCGCCCCCATTTCAATGTATGGGGCAATCAGGTGGAACTGTGAATATTTGGCGTTGGAACGCAGAATGGCAAAAAGATTTGGGACGTGGCGTGGCAGGCATGTGGGACGTGGACAACCAATACCCTTCAATTGCCTGGGATTACTATTATGAAGAGCCAGCAGGAGGTGTTACCTACCCTGATCGAATCGGGAGAAGCCTCGGGCCCTTCAATGAAGGGATCTGGTCGGGCAATATCATGTCAGATCCAGACCTAAGGGTCAGTTCAGTGGAGGACCTCAACGCCAATGGATTCAGCACATTAACAACCCAAACTTCACAAGACGTCGTGGGGAACGGGCTATGGGAACCCTATGGTGCATTAAAGGGCGGCTGTTGCAGTGGACCCACCTGGCGCGTGGTAATGAAACGAACCTTGTCAACAACGGATCCGAACGATGTGCAATTCAAGGCCGGTTCAAACTTTCCTCTGGCATTTGCCGTCTGGGATGGGTCAAACGTGGAAAGAAATGGAATGAAGGGTATTTCGACATGGTTTACCGCACAAATGCCAAACTAGAACCTATTTATTTTCAAAAGAAAACCAACACCAACGGTTCCTCATTTTCCTTAGTTTTCACGATTGGTCAAAATTTTAGACTATTCTTTAGAGACTCACTCTATTCTCCATGAAGTCACAAGAGGGCCATGCCCAAGGACCCGGAGCCATTGTCCTCTTATACGAAGGGGAAAAATCCCATGATATACTAACCTATGATGCGAATTCATTGGCCCATGGCTCTCTATCTTATTTTAATTGGAGGTATTTTTCTCATTGCTGAAAAAGCTTGGGCTGAAATCCCTCAAACCATCCCTTCGGTGAGAGAGGGAGCTATGGTTGTCGGCCCTCTCCCGAAAAAGTCTGCGAAAGAAGAACATCCTTGGAACGCATACAACAACACAGGGTGGGAAAACCGGTTTTTTGATAAACCCCTCATTCAGTATCATTTTCAACAAAGACCGTTTCTCAATGGGTCTGACATTCCGCTTAAATCTCCAGGCATGTTGCCAGGAATAAAATTTGGTATCGAAATGCATAGCTTCCAAGCGCTGCAATCAGTCGTTCCACCGGAAACATTTTCGAAATCCTTTTCTTTCACACCAAACCAACCACTTCTTCAATCCCCTTCCACAATATCTCCAGACTATAATGGGGGGTTTTTCCGATTAATCTGGTAAAACCTCTATCAAAGACCATATTCAATGACCAAAGCCGGCCGCATCATATATAGCACCTGTCATTGCGGTCTATCAAAACCCGAGGTTCATTTGAACCTTCCCCACCTTACCTTTCTAGGCATTCTTTCGTATTTTTCGAACAACCTTGATGGCAGCAAATGATACAAAATATTGATGACCTGACGTTTGATACGCTCATCGAACACTCCCGATCACCAGTATTAATCGAGTTCTGGCAGCCCGGGTGTGGACATTGTCAAGCCCTCCTTCAGCAACTTGAGTTTATTCAAGAAGAAGTGGGAAACCGTCTTCTACTTTTTAAAATGAACGTTCAGGAAAATTTTCTCATTCCTGGGGAACTTGAAATTCAATCCCTCCCTGCCTTGGCATTATATGTGGGAGGGAAATTTGAGAAATTTATCGGCGGAATCGGAAAGAAGTCTCATATTCTTCAACAATTGGCTCCATGGATTTCCCCAGCAACATAACCAATGCTCCGCCCATCGTCCAACCCTATTTATTGCCTAGAGCCGTCTGCCGCCAAATTCTGCGAACACTAAGGATTCCCGAATATCCTCATGCTCTAGAGACTACAATTGCACTTCTGAGATTGCGATGATTACACTATGGCTATAAAACGATTGAACCTATCCACTTTAATGAGAGGATCTCATATGTGTCGCATTCCAACTACTCGCAGATTTATACGATCCATAACTTCTTACCTCACGCTTTTGAGCATCGGGGCCTTCATGCTAGGAATGCAAATTGGAACGATGACTGCTGCTCTCGCTTCTTCTCAATCATCAGCGAATGCTGGGAACCCCAATCACTCTTCTCCTATTTATGAATTTACAATGGATGATATTGATGGAAAACCCCGCTACTTACAGGAGTTCCAAGGGAAAGTTATGATGGTCGTCAATACAGCCAGCTTTTGTGGAAATACACCACAATATGAAGACCTACAAACATTGTATGAGCGCTATCGCGATCAAGGTTTTACCATTTTAGCTTTCCCTGCAAACGATTTTGGGAAACAAGAACCTGGGAGCAATAAAGAAATTGCTGAATTCTGTTACACCAAATATTCGTTGGAGTTCCCCCTGTTCAGTAAAATCACCGTATTAGGAGAACAAAAACACCCTCTTTACCGATACCTGACCGAAGACACGAAATTCACTGGTGAAATCCAATGGAATTTTCAAAAGTTTTTGGTCGATAGAAAAGGCCAGGTCATTGCGCGGTATGCACCAAAACAAAAACCGCTCGCCGCTGAGATTGTGACGGATATCGAAAGAGCATTACAGGCTTCCTAACAATTCGATACAAATAGCCACATAAAAAAATTTAAAAGGCCATTGATCCTGATCTGCCCCTTTCAAAGAGGAAGGATGAGATGTAAACAATTCTCTTTCAATCAAGAAGGATTGCGGCATCTTGAAAATGTCGGATTGAGAGATTTCGCTTACAACGTTTAAAGGTATTTTCGTTTGGGTCGCAACCAAAAAAGAACGGCGGCTTCTCTACCTCAAACCTACATCCACAAATAACTGGCCTATTCGAATAAATAGTGTCACCGGCAACCCTGGACAGCCGTTTAAGACACGGATTCAACAAGTCGCTGGATACATTGTGGACCTTCGTGCCGAGGATTGTTCACGAACAGACTCACAGGGAAGGCCTCCATGCCGCCTGGCGAATGGGGCTGGAACAACATGTCAGCCTGTTGTGGTTCCATCACACCCGGGTCTAACCAGAGTGCATAATTTTGAGGTTTCACAATCACAGGCATCCGATAATGAATAGGTTCCATAAGAGTATTCGCTTTCGTTGTGAGGATGGCACAGGATTCCAACGGCTCATCATCCCCCTTCTCCCAACGCTCCCATATACCGGCAAAAGCAAAGAGACGGTTATCTGTAAAATGAATATAGTACGGCTGCTTGATATTTCTTTCTTGCTTCCATTCATAAAAACCATCCGCAAGAATCAAACAGCGTCGCTGCCGAAAGGCCGTGCGAAAAGAGGGCTTTTCGGCCACGGTCTCCGAACGAGCATTAATCAGATTATTTCCCATACGTAAGTCTTTAGCCCATGAAGGAACGAGCCCCCATTTCATCTGGACAATTTCAAGGCTCTTGGAGTTTAGAGGAACCCGAACACAGGCGATCTGCTGAGAGGGGGAGATATTGTACCGAGGGGAAAGATCAAAGCCCTTGCTCAGACCAAGCAATTTGGCTAATTGTTGAAAATTTTCTTTACGGGTGAACCGACCACACATGAACCACGATTCGACACACAATCACAAGAACAGATACAACTTCCGTCTCATGCTTCCATAAACACCCTGATTCGACATTACCGAGTCACGAGGATATAGACGTTTTCATCCGCCTTCACAGCGGCTTTGGCATGAGCAAACCGACTGTCACGCTGTTCTTTAGTCGATGTCGGAAGCGCAATATCTGCTACGATATAATATTCACCAGCAGGCAACTTTGTAAAACAAAACCGACCTTCACTATCGGTTCTCGTATGCTTCTCAAACTTCATAGCCTCAGGGTCTGGATCGACCATCTTCCGGCCACGCAGCACTTTCACCATAAACGCTTCATCTGTGTATGAAGTCACTGGGGCCAATAACACACGATCGCCCGATGCCACATGCTGCTTGGTTCCATCTAAGGTCAAATACGCTTGCCCACAGATCCTTGCTGTGCCTTCCCCTGCGTAAGGGGCATATTCTTCAGGAATATATTCGGCTTGACGATCATATGTTCTTGCACAACTTATAATGATCATCGCCACCATCACCACAACAATCGGTCGCCTCATCTTGACCTCCTCCTTAAGAACCCCACATTTGAGACAGCACTAAATATACCCAAGACGCCCCAAAAATGTAGGTAATTTCCTTTTCCCCAATCTGCTTATACAACACACGATATCCTACAATTGGCACAATGGCTAGAACCGAGGCAGAAAAAAAATGCCCCACAACATCACCCGCAATCCTGGCAAAATCCATATTGCCCGGCACCGCCAACATGATACTGCCGAGGAGCATGGCAGCCCAGAGCCATCGAATACTAATATCCATTTACCGCCTAGATTGACTTAAAGGAGAAGGAATGGAAGGAGGAAACTCAAGTAGCGATTTCAAACGAAAGCCCAAGGGAAGACCTATGCACACATTGTGATTAAAGGAAAGTAGCATCAACTCACGATAACGCTTAATTTTATTCAGCAGATAACTCCCTTCCTGGCTCTCATAACGGTCATGGCTCTTTTTCACCGCACTCTTTATCATCAATAATGGATGCTCTCGGATTTCAGCGAGCGGGTTCGTGATTTCCGTAAAAACTTCATCAAAATCCTGTACGGAGAAAAAAGCAATGGGTTAAGGAAGGGTCTCCTGACGTTTTGGAATGGTCGAAGAATTGTCGTCCGAGAAAGGCTCTGAAAAGGACGGTGGTTCAATAATGGTTCCTTTCAGAAGTTCTCCTTTCAGACTCCGTTCTCGATGCTCCAAAGTCTGGTTCACACAATAGCGCAAGCGTTCTAGAGCTTGAATGGCAAGACTATCGGGATTCTCACTGAATTGCTTCGCCAAGTCTTGGCACTGGACATTGGGAGGCTCTTGGGCAGCGCTTAAACTACCGCTGAAGGTAAGTATGATTATGATAATGAAGACAACAGCCCTCATGGATGACCTCCATAAGCGAAAGGGGAAATCAATCTTTGACTTAATGCTGTACCCTACAAAATTCAGCAAGGAAAGGAAAGGCTGAGAAGTGTCCACCCATCACCTCGCCCCCAACCTCGACGATATGAGCTTTTACCGGTTTTGCTTGTGTTGGCATCTTTATCTGGCTCTTTTACCACTTTCGATACTCTCCAAACCCAATCTCCTCAATTTTCACTTTCGCTATGAAAAAAGGCGGCAAGCTAGGAGACAACCTGGTGCAGTCCCAAACTCCTCCATGAAGAGAAAGAAAGTCTAGTCGCCCCAGATGACAAATAGCTCAGGGAATTTCGATCAAAACCGCGCGTCAATTGCAGGGAATCGACACAATAAGTCTGGCCACTTGTATGGGGGGATTCCTCTTTTTGGGCTACAACCGCCTCTTCTTGTGGACTTGCCAATAAGTCTTTAGGTTTTTCCAGTTCCTGACAAGAAGAAGAATGACCACGACATTTACCGTAAAACGAAATAATAAAATAGCCGATTTAGCCATCATGTCGGTTGGCTGAATTCCGGATATTTTTATTTCAAAAATACTTAATACGTCAAAAATCGATTCGAAAATATTTTCGACTGTAAAGAGCAGCCAGTTCAAGTAGGTGATATCCTGTTCGACAACGAATGAATTTGGAAATCGATATTGAAAATCTTGGAAGAAAAAACTAAACATGAGGAACAGCCCAAAAATACAACTGCATTCCATCGCCAAATCGTCTTGACCGTACGCATATTTCAATGATTTCTCACTTCGTTTTTTCAATGTCGCCTTCCATCCTACATAATAAAGAGAAATAATACCTAATCCCATCAATAAAAGAGGAAAAATGTTACCGAAAACACCTGAAAATTTTGCAACAAGGAGGTAGAGGGCCACAACTCGCAAATGTGGAATACATTCGACTAGTAGTTTCCTGGCAGTAAAGGTGTACATTTTCCCTATCTTTTCCCTTTGGGGGTTTTATTAAAATGTAAGAAATTCGAAATTTTCCCAGACCAGGCAGAACAAATCATTCTTACATTTTCGGAAGCAAGTAGAGTGGGCAAAAGGGGATTTCATGACTTTGATTTGGTAGTACTTATACACAGCTTGTGGCTTTTTGGAGGATGTTTTTGGTCTCTTTCCATTGACTCCCGTTTATCGCCACTTGGCGAGGTATTTCAAACTGTTATGAGGGATTTAAGACGACTTTGAAGATTCGTGGCATTAACACCACAATGCGGCAAAGCTTCAGCCCTCAACTAACAATCGAGAAATTCTGAAAAACCCACGAAATTTTGTAGCCGAATCAACGAAGCACTGCGATGCGATGGGAAAGTGTCCAAAAGAAAAACAAGGTACCAATGATCTTGTAGAGCTGTAATCAGCGCACATTCTGGCCCGAAATGAGAATCAAGACAGATTTGGCAAATAGACGGGCTGTGAAAAATCCAAGCGGAGCCAAGGTTCTTTCATTCCGTATTACGGAAGCAATCGAGACAACTGATCCTATTCGAGGAAAACTTACTGGTTACAGTGCATTGATCCTTTGAGTAAGATCATCGACAAGAAGAGACCGTGCGAGTAAGGTGGGCTGGGATGTTCCCACAGCAATAGCATCTTTTATAGCCCAGGAATAGCTGAAGCAGCGGAGTAAGATGAGATCAACCTGAGACTCCTGTAGACGAAGTACCACCTCATAAATGGCAGCGTTATGGGCTGAAGGGGCTAGGGAAAACAGTCGCAGATTCGTATCGTTATGAAAATATTTTTGAATTGTTTTAATTTGAGAGGCCAAAGGGAGCAGAACCGCCACACCCCGCCGTTTCTGAAGAGCGTCTTGAATTACATTATCGACCAACGTATTTGGCAACAACAACGGAGCTCGAGATTGGAAGTCCGGGAACGCCCCACTACAGAGCAGTGCTATCATAGCAACTCCATCGGCGTTGAGTTGGTTGATACAGGCTTGCATTCGAGGAACGATAAGACTTTTGGCTACAGTGACAGATTGTCCGTCTGCAAGGCGAGTATAAAGGGGATAGTCATCGTCTCTAGGGGCAAGTGCATCGATATCCTGCAGGCTAAGACCATCAAGGGCTCCAGACTCCACTACAGTAATTTTTTTCGGCAGAATTTTGGTCAGCTCCGGGACAATGTCACGTCGCGGAGATTGTCCAATAGTGACAAAACCAATACGGGGTGGCAGCATGAATCTCAGCTCATTGGCCTTGCGTCTGAAAATGTTTCATGGAACCATATCGTGAAACAAGCTTTTCGTATTCCTTCTCATCATAGAATCTACACTGTCTTTTCCCAAAACCCTTAGCCACTTCAGCACAGAACCGAACCGCGGCCTCTACATCACTCGATTGGAAGGTGCCAGTTGCGCATCCTGGCACCACGGTTTCTGCCGTCAGAGCGACCCCAACAACGGGGGCGGTCGTCCCGGTTGAGGGTTGGAGAATAGAATTAAAATGATACATGCCATTTCCATAGGGAGTGATATCCTGTAAGGTAATAGGCACAACCACCGCCGGCTTACCTGTGGTATACTCCATCAAATCCAGCAAATCCTCGCTCACCCGCAAAATATAACCCTCTTTGACCGTGGGAGTCACCGCAAACCCTTTGTGGTTCACGATTCGGTTGCCCCTTGATGTATCGATAGAAAGAATGGCATCCATGGCGCCATCCAACGTGTAATGATTATAGGTTTCCGGAGCCACAGGAGATTTCATAAAAGGCACCGGATCATGCGGAGTAATCGGCGCATGAGGGCAAATGTGTGTGGCCACAATCACATCTCCTGGGAGGGAATTCCCCTGCATTCCTTGATCAGCTATGAGTAATGCAGTCGCAAGTGCTGCAATGACTCCATCGCCATCAGAGACCAGGCCCGTAACGTGGGGACGAGCACCAATTCCACCCGCCCTACCAATAATGCCAAGCGTGGGACTTTCGCCCCCGACGATCTTGCCCGATTTTCCTGGAATTGTAACCCGGACAAACTCGGTACTCGTCTGGTCTCCGGAAACAGGAGTCAGCCTTACATCTCGTACGATCGACCGACTCTTCAACAACCCAAGGAATCCCTCACCGCTAGCTTTGGGATGATCAAGGAGATCATGAATTTCTAGGACTTGCTTAAGTGCCATGGTATTAATAAGCGTGTTCTTCAGAAGATCCCCTTACGAATTCCTCTTCTTCTATTGTACAATAGTGGGGATATTCTATCATGACACAAGGCCAACAGACAGTACGACACTCTCTGTGTCACTGGCTTCTAGTCCCCCCACGAGCAGACATCTCCAAGTTCTGAAATGTTCCCCTGTTGGATGGTAAAAAGTTTTTCTTGATGAGTCTACAAAAATCTGACATTGAGAAAAGAATTCCTCACCTGTTCGAACGACAAGTCTTCGCGCATCCCCACCACACCGCCTTCAAGCACGGTGAGGTCAGTGTCAGCTATCAGGATCTGAGCCGACATGTCGACAAGGTGGCGGCAACAGTCATCACATATCAACCAAATCCTGAAAAGCCGGTTCTCGTATTAATGGAACCTGGCTTATCAAGTGTCGCTGCCTTTATTGGCATCCTCAAAGCCGGGGCAATCTGCGCCTGGGTGGATAGATCCAATCCGCATAACAGGCTGCGTAGCATCATTGACAATTTGGAGCCTGGACTTTGCCTTGCCGATCCTAACTCGTTTGAAATGGCCCAGAGCTTTGCCGATGGATTGTACCCCACAGTTTTATATGACAAAACAAAAGATTTGGCTGACATAGCACCAAATACGCAGATACTGAAATCCCATCCAGCTGTGCTCGTGTATACATCAGGATCGACAGGGATACCCAAAGGAGTCTTGCACGATGAGAAGAGCTTGGTTCACGTTGTCTGGCTTCATGCTCAACGTCTTAGACTGGGGGCGGCGGATCGTACGCTCTATCTTCCTTCTTCCACTGGAATTGCTGGCGCATTATTGATACTTCGAACTTTGTTAACCGGGGGTACTCTCGTCCAATTCTCGTTTGAATCGATGGGGGGCCAGGAACTCGTCCGCGTGATTAACGACAGCGGAATTACGAGTTTGACAATGGTACCAAGTCTATTCAGAGAAATGATGTCCAGTCTGGAGGAAAAGGAAAAACTACCAACACTCCGTACCATCATTCTTGGCGGCGAACCGCTCCTAGCAGAGGACATCAATAAGTTTCAGCAACATTGTAGTCCGGAATGTACGCTACTCAATACTTATGGCTGTACTGAAATCCCCACCTTCCGAACCTTTTCCATTGACATGACCACAGTACTATCCTGGAAGCAGGTTCCAGTTGGCTATCCGGTGGAAGATAAAGAAGTCGTGCTTCTTGATGACAATAACCATCCCGTACCACCAGGTGAGGAAGGTGAAATCGCCATTCGCAGTGCATTCATCGCTCGGGGGTATTGGAGAAATCAGGAGGAAACGTCACGGAAATTTCTACCCGCCACGGATTCCAGTGAACTTCGAATGTACCGAACTGGCGACCAAGGGTATTTTCTCCCGAATAATTTGCTGATGTGCGTAGGTCGACGTGATCAACAAGTCAAAGTCATGGGCAATCGCGTAGAACTGGGAGAGATTGAACATGTGCTTAGTCAGCACCCATGTGTCATCAGAGCCGCTCTCATTGCAAAAACAAATCAGGCCGACACCACCTTCTTAGTGGCCTTCGTGGAAGCTGACCAGTCTTCAAAATTTGATGAAACCCAATTGCGGCAATTTCTCATAGACCGCCTACCCACTTATATGATTCCTGCACAAATTTCGAAGGTGCCATCACTTCCCCTGACACCAAATGGAAAAATTAACAGGGAAGCCTTAAATGATTTGGACCCAGAAAAAGCCGGCAAGACCGAACCATATTCGTCACCGACCACATCCTTGACCGAGTTGGGAAAAAGCTTAGCCAAAATTTGGAGTGAGGTACTGAAATGCCGGGTCATTGAACCCTCTACCAATTTTTTTGTCATTGGAGGCGACTCTCTTTCAGTCACACGCGTAGTCGGACGTGTGCATAAGGAATTTCAGGTAAATATCCTTCCGCGCACACTCTTTGAATTCCCGACACTGGCTGAGTTTGCGGAGGCCGTGCAAAGAGCAAAAACTCACGCGCGC
>CBDCVW010000001.1:0-11022 GCA_965223185.1 Nitrospirales bacterium
AGCACCTGAGCTCGCTGGTATTTCTACCTCGTCAGGCTTTCACCATTCTAATACGAGCATGTCCAACCTGGGTAAGGTTCTTCGCGTTGCGTCGAATTAAACCACATGCTCCACCGCTTGTGCGGGCCCCCGTCAATTCCTTTGAGTTTCAACCTTGCGGCCGTACTCCCCAGGCGGTGCACTTACTGCGTTAGCTGCGGCACCGGCAGTAAACTGCCGACACTTAGTGCACATCGTTTAGGGCGTGGACTACCAGGGTATCTAATCCTGTTTGCTCCCCACGCTTTCGCACCTCAGCGTCAGGTACGTTCCAGAGCGCCGCCTTCGCCACCGGCCTTCTTCCCGATATCTACGCATTTCACCGCTACACCGGGAATTCCGCGCTCCTCTCCCGTCCTCTAGCTAAGCAGTTCCCCTCGACCTTTCCCGGTTGGGCCGGGAGCTTTCCCAAGAGGCTTACCTAACCGCCTACGTGCTCTTTACGCCCAGTAAATCCGAACAACGCTCGCCACCTTCGTATTACCGCGGCTGCTGGCACGAAGTTAGCCGTGGCTTTTTCTTGAGGTACCGTCTAAGTGGTTACCCACTTTCTCTTTCCTCACAAAAGGGGTTTACAATCCGAGAACCTTCATCCCCCACGCGGCGTCGCTGCGTCAGGCTTTCGCCCATTGCGCAATATTCCTCACTGCTGCCTCCCGTAGGAGTCTGGCCCGTATCTCAGTGCCAGTGTGGCTGATCATCCTCTCAGACCAGCTACCCGTCGTTGCCTTGGTAGGCCGTTACCCTACCAACAAGCTGATAGGACATGAGCCCCTCCTTGAGTGCCAAACCCACGGCTTAGCTTTCCATCTACTCCCAAAGAAATAGAAGCGTATAGGGTATTAGCTCACCTTTCGGCGGGTTATTCCCTTCTCAAGGGCAGGTTACCCATGTATTCCTCACCCGTTTGCCACTTTACTACCGGGTTGCCCCGGATTCTCGTTCGACTTGCATGTGTTAGGCGCGCCGCCAGCGTTCGTTCTGAGCCAGGATCAAACTCTCAAAAGTAAATTCATTTTCAAGGGCCGCCATTTCAATACACTTTGATTACTGTTTGCATGTCACAGTTATTCAATTGTCAAAGATCTTGCCCAATGGGCGAACTGTGAATATATCCAAACAGAAAGATTCTGTCAACTCATTTCACACGGAAGATTGAAAATAGTTGACGCACGTTATTCTACCAACGATTGGATGGAGGAGGATGCGAATTTGATTGGTTAAAAAACTGGACATGAGGATGCTTAAACAGACCGATCAAGACCATGCCCGCAATAAACCCTCCGATATGGGCGAAAAATGCCACCCCTCCTCCTTCATGACCTAAACTCATTCCCCCACTAAATAATTGCATGAGGAACCACAAGCCTAGAACAACCACCGCCGGAATATAAAAGGTTCCCATAAAGCCATAGGGGACAAGCACTAAGACTTTGGCTCGAGGATAGAGCAACAGATAGGCACCTAATACACCGGCAATAGCCCCGCTGGCACCCACCATCGGAATTTCCGACTGTGGGTCAATCATTGCATGACTTAGAGCAGCTAGAACCCCGCACACCAGATAAAAGACAATAAACTTCCCATGACCCATGACATCTTCGATATTGTTGCCAAAAATCCAGAGATAGAGCATGTTGCCAATTAAATGCATCCATCCGCCATGTAAAAACATACTTGAAATCAAGGTGCCATAGGCGGGCAAGGCCACCAGTTCCGGTGGTAACTGCACATGCCCAAACACCACAGACGGGATAGCTCCATACATGTACACAAACATCTCACTCGACTGTGGAGGCAACATGAACTCATAAATAAAGACTACGGAGCAGATGACGATGAAGGTGATCGTCACCACCGGGGTTATCTCAGTAGGATTGTCATCCTTTAATGGAATCATGAATACGCCAAGGAGAAGAACAGGTTAGCTATACAGGGGGTGCCAACGCAGAAAGAACAGGTAGGCCTATAACCGGATCTAACAACTCTGAAGGATCATCATCAATGGGAATAGAAAACCCTGCCGCATGGGTATGCCCACCACCCCCAAAGTGTGCGGCAATATCCGAAACGGATACACCACCAGATTTTGAACGCAAGGAAAAATATCGGCGCCCGTCTTTTTGATGCCAAATCACACCAAAAGCATGGTCTGCGGAAAGGCGTTCTCCGATTTGGCTTGCCATCACAGGAGAATGCACAGCAGGAACAGTATGCCCAGCGAGAGAAACCATCACGGCCTCCTGCACCAACTTATCCACTAAAACCGTTTCGTACCGTAAAATTCCTGCGCCCTCAACCTTCAATGTCTCAAATTGCAACTGGTCCCAGATCGAAAAATCAAACGGATATGAGGCCAAAGCTGCGCTGATCTCGCGGCTATATGGAAGCTGCCACTGCCACAAATCTTTGTCCTGTACATATTGCAATACCCAGGGAACAGGCTGAGAATGGGCCCATTCCCAAGCCAGCACGGCCCCGCTGCGGCTCAAATCAAAATACGCATAGGGTAAATCGTTCAGTGCCGATTGCGCCGTAATGTGATGATCTAAAATTTGCAAACTGGCCGTAGTTTCTGCCAGTGCCAAAATTGCCTCACGATGATAACTAAAATCCACCATCAACACATGCTGATGGTCGAGCCCATCTGGCCTAGGCAGCCCGTGCTTCACGGGAATATACCTCGCATTCGGGAACCGTTTCCACAGCGCCCAGGCTGCACCAAACCCGTCCATGCATTCGGCATGATAGAGGACTACATCTGGAACATGTGCCTGCACCAACTCATCAAACGTGACCATCACATCCTACCTTCCACGTTGAGCTTACCATGTTGCCACAAGAAGGGAAATAACTGAGAGAGAAAAGCTTCATCCCCCACAGAGATTGGTAAAGGAACAGGTTTTCAGCCAATCAAGACTTTGTCAAAGACGCCGGAATTCTTTTCAGGCATCTCTAACAAACAAAGATTTTTTGCGAGGTCTTTAGTGGGCGGTGGTCCAGTCAACAAGATCGAGCATACGTTCGGTGTTCCTCGCTTGAGGTAACGCGCATATACCAGAAGGGCAATCAGCCTAATAGATATACCGCAATGAACCCCAGATCGTGCGCTCGTGTAACCGAACTCTTTTTCGCGAATTGTTGGGGAAAAAGTGTTTTTCATTCCAAACGTTTCGGATTTGGATGCCCAGCTCTAACCCTCTCCAGATCCCAACGCTGGCATTCAAATCTGTCGCGAAATACCCGGAAGGCTTATCTATCGACCGATTAGCTGTGTAGTCCTTCACCCAGCGACTGGCCACTGTCGCACCAACAGATTTATCCATGACCTCATCGGTGTAATGCACGAGGGCACGAGCTTGCTGGGTGGGAATATCCCTCGTTTCACTACTATCTTGAGAGTCGGTATCGGTATAGGAATACGCGAGATCAACACTGAGGTTCTTATTTAGGTGATAGCGCGCGCCCAACTCGCCTCCCCACGCATCGAACTCGTCCTTCGAATTCAAAAACCGCGCATTGTTCTGGTTCACCAACTCGATAGGGTCATCGATCTCAATGTGATACAGGTTCCCTTCAAGAGTGAACGTCGGCCGAGAGAAACTCAAGCCGAGCTCAAACGATTCCAAGAGTTCTGGGTTAATATCTTCGGGAGAGACACCGCGTCCCGCTGACCTCTCAAGGTTCTGATCAATCTCCTTTGGCGTCGGTGAGCGAAATGCCCGGCCATATAACAATTTGAGATTGAGATCATCGCGCAATCGTTGCACCAGGGTCACCTTGGGCGAAAAGTTGCTGTAGCTATCATGGCCATAGTTGGCAGCGGTGTAACGTCCACCCACCGTCAGAAGCGTGCCGTGCAAAAAATCCACTTCATATTGAAGTTGTCCATACACTCCGAACAACTGAATACTCGAACCAAATGCAGGTATCCGATCAATCCGAGTCGGGCCTGTCACTCGGTTTTCAATAAAAAAACTGTGCGGGGACCCCAGTATTTTTCTCGTATCGTAGTCGACACCGACTAACACGTTGGCTTGGTCATTGAAATCATAATTCACCTCAAACTGCCCGCCATATCCTTCGGCATTGATGCGATAATCTACAGAGGGAACGAAGGGATCAGGTATGACCACAAACCCTTCTTCTGTCGAATGGTTGTAGCGAACATGGGCAGTGGTGCTGAGGGTGTCCGTCCATGCTTTTTCGAATTTCAAATAGGGGACGATTGTGTCCCAATTCGTCTCGTTTTCAGGGCTATTGACGCTACCGCCATCGCCTCGTGATACGTCCCGACTAGAGTAGATGAGCCCCAACGAGATCCCATCGAGCAGCGTCTTGGTAAACTTGTGCTTCAGAAAGATGAATCGGCTGTATTGGTTATCCCACAGTTTCGCATTCGGATCTGAATGGTCCGGCACGTCGTACTCAGAAGCATCTCGGTCGAAATAGCTCAGACTGACGGTCGTCTCGCCAAAACTCGTTTTCCCAAAGACTTCGCCAGCCACATTTTTCTGCGAAAAAGGGCTGCCGTAATTGGCAAAGAGATTGAAGTGGACCCCTTCCTTCTCCGGAGACTGCGGGGCGATATCGACAACCCCATAAAAAGCATTGGCGCCATAGAGCATCGACCCCGGGCCACGCAGAAATTGCACTTGCCTGGCGAAGTGCAGTGGCATGTCATATTCGACAGGAATCTTATTGGATCGAAGATGGTGAAACGGAATGCCGTCCACCAACAGGAGATGTTTACCATTCTCGAATTCGTTCCCACGGAAGCCGCGGGTCCCCAATCCCGTTTCGCCGCCACTGGAGTGACTGTGGTACCCCGGTGCGATATTGGCCAAATCGGCTAAGGTATAGTACCCGAGCTGTCGGATCGCCTGCATGGTGTACAGCGTGACCGCCCCTCCAGTGTCGTGAATCGCCTCGACTCGTTTGGACACCACCGTTGCGATTTTTACGTGTCGTAGTTCAGCCAGACTGAGTTCGAAGAGATGCTGCGCAGCGGCATCGACCTCCGCAAAACTGCTTTGCCCGAAGAGGAGTATCGACCAACAAAGTACACAGACAGAGAGGCCGCCTCGAAGTAAGATCGTCATGAGTTGCTCCTCTCACAGACGGCCAGGTACAGGGCGCAGATTTTTGGCCAAATCAGTTCCCGCTTCAAGTTCAACAGTCTTGTGCCATACTGGAGAGATCAGATTACGCAAGGGGGGATGATAGGTGTTCCACTTGGTTCGGTTGAACAATGCAAGACGTTCAACACACCCACTGAAGCCCTGTTCGAGACCTAATTTAAAACAGGGACCTATTCGGCGGCCTTCACGGGCAGACTAGCGAATTGAAAGGATTAATTCAACAGCTGGGGGGGGGGGGGGAATGTAAAAAACTCATGGGCACCTTGCTCTCTTCAGTATTGCATGGGCTAAACTCAACATGATGCTGTTTAGAAGGTTAGAAGTATGACAATGCCATTGTGGACAATCCTTCCTCAACCGATCATCGGACTTGCGCCTATGGACGGGGTGACCGATTCAGCCTTCCGCCATATTGTCGCAACGCATGGCAAACCCGATGTTGTTTTTACAGAATTCACCAATGTGCATGACATTTGCGCAGGGCGCCTGAAAGCCTTAGACAGTCTCCGCTATTCCTCAGCCGAACGACCCATCATCGCCCAAATTTACGGAAAAGACCCGGCCTTATTTTACCAAGCCGCGCACGTCGTTTGTGAGTTGGGATTTGATGGACTGGATATCAATATGGGCTGCCCCTCAAAAAATGTCGCCTCTTCTGGTAGCGGAGCAGGGCTTATTCGCACACCCGATCTGGCTTTGGAATTGATGAGCCACGCACGAAGAGGGATCGAAGATTGGTCAAACGGGCAAACATTGCTTGAAGCCGGACTCAAACCCGCCGCACGGCAAACTGTGGCTCAACTCAAAGCCGAACACCCTGAGTTGAGCGAAGAGGAAGGACGAGCAATGATCCCGCTTTCCGTGAAAACCCGTTTAGGCTTCGACTGCAATATTATCGATGAATGGAGCGATTGCCTGATCCAAGGAAAACCTGAAGCCATCGCTATTCATGGACGAACGTTGTCACAAATGTATCGTGGCGAATCAAATTGGGAAGCCATTGCCCAAGCGGCCGCCCGTATTCGGAGGCATGGCATCGTGGCTCTTGGAAATGGGGACCTCAAAAGTTTGACTGACGCCCATCAACACATTCAACACTTTAGTGTCGATGGCGTGTTGATAGGCCGAGGCGCATTAGGCAACCCCTGGATCTTCCAAGAAATTCAGCAAGTTCGTCAGGCTCTTACAATGGGAACGCCTTTAGTACTCAAGAATTCAGAGCCGGCCCTAGACGAAAAATTTCAGGCTATGCTCACGCACGCGCAATGCTTCGAGGCCATGTATGGCACAGAACGTTTCGTGCGCATGCGTAAACATTTAGGATGGTATTGCTCCAGCTTTCCTCATGCCGCCGCACTTCGCGCCCAAATGGTCCGAACCAACAATACTCGGGACGTGAGAAATATTCTTCAAGCGTATTGGAAGGAACAGGCGGTACAGGACACTCCTATATTCGCGTCCACCTCTGTGTAAACTCTTTCCAGTCTGTCATGCCAATTTTGTTAGCGTCCACCTCGCCCCGACGACGAGAGTTACTAGAGTTGTTAGGATTGGAGTTCGACATCCTCCCGCCAACCTGTGAAGAAACCCTCTTTCCAGATCTCCCGCCAAGCGAGCAGACCCAACAACTCGCGCGCGAGAAGGCCAGATCTGTGGCCATCCAACACCCAGAGGATCTGGTCATTGGCAGCGATACGGTTATAGAAATTAAAAGCAGGCTATTAGGCAAGCCAAAGAATATGCAAGAAGCCGAAACAATGCTTCGAGAGCTTCGTGGAACACATCATCATGTTCACACTGGGGTGACGATCATTCAACAGGCCAAACATATCCTCATCAGTTTCGTGGAAACTGCACAGGTCTGGATCAAACCGTTTGATGAATCCACTCTTCAGTCATATCTCGCGACCAAAGAAAGTTTAGGAAAAGCAGGCTCCTATTCCATTCAAGGTGACGGGGCACAGCTCATCGAAAAAATTGAAGGGGATTACCCAACCATTGTCGGCCTACCTCTTTGGAGAATAGCAAAAATTTTGGAAAAACAGGGAGTGGTGTTATCAAATCCGGTGGAAGGCATTTACCGCTTGAAGCCCTATGCGAATTGGAAGGATTTCTGAGAAAATTTTCCTAGGAAGTCCTGAGCATTCTCATTCCTAGGATTGTCAATTCCGCAAAGGCCGGAATCCAGTTTCATTCTCTAATATTTTTTCGGGGTTTCGCCCCCGCACGACGAGATCCTTTTGTTTCGGCAAAAGGACCCAAAACCATTCTCGCCCGTTCACGGCCCTACGGGTTCCTTCGCCACCATCCCGAAACAAGATAGCTCGGGAACTCGCTGTGCTCAAACAGCCCTCGCCGAGAGCTCTATTCGGGGTAGCGGCTCAGCCACGCCCAAGGCGATTCGAAATGATCAGTTTGTTAAACTTTATTCTCAGCAAAAAATTTGTCCCACATTCTTACATTTCTAAAAATCCCCCTCTTAGTTGATTAACTACGATTAAAAGAAGAATTACAACAACCGGTGCTCTATGAATTCTAAATATACAATATATAGTATTTTCTTAAAATTCATATGAGTTAGACAAAACTAACTACTATATTAATACTAAATTGTACTAATTTAGTATTTGTTTGACTTCCATCAAGTACTAATTTAGTATTTATTAGTATTTAATTAGTAATTAAAAACAACCTGGACTTTTAATGGCACTCATAGCACCTCCTCCAAGTATAGAAGAAATTATATCCAAGGATCCTAAGGGGTTCCCTGAATTGATGGAAAAAGCTCGAACTCCAGATTTTCAGAAGATCCTTCAATTAGCAAACTACCACTATATGCACTGGCACAAGCTACGGTATTACAGACCTTTGCCAGAAGCAGTAAGCCCGGAAGATGTATGGCTTTTTTTGAAACTAGGTCGAGAATCAAATAAAAAAAATCTTCCATTTTCTGACAAAAATAATTCTCCCTTTTCATATTGGGTTCCAGATTCTTTATTAAAAATTCTCCATGAAGTTGATTTGGGCGTTGGAGGAACAATCATTACTGATCGCCCAGGTTCCCCTCCACCAAAAGAAGAATATATTGTCAGTTCCCTAATGGAAGAAGCCATAGCTTCTAGCCAACTTGAAGGAGCGGCCACAACACGTCAAGCAGCCAAAGAAATGCTGCGTTCGGGAAGGAAGCCAAAGGACAAAAGCGAACAAATGATATTAAATAATTGGGAAAGTATGAAATATATTCGAAGCAACCGAAACAAAAAACTCACACCAGAAAGATTGTTGGAGCTTCACAGTATTTTGACCGTTGATACTATTAGGAATCCCGAGGAATCTGGAAGATTAAGAACAACCGATGACATTATCGTCGAGTACAATAATCAAACAGTCCATATTCCTCCTTTAGCGAGTAGCTTAAAAGATAGAGTAGAAAAACTCTGCGAATTTGCAAATTACGATGATGAGGAGGATTGGATCCATCCTGTCTTAAAGGCAGCGATGATTCATTTCAGGCTGGCCTATGATCATCCGTTCACTGATGGGAATGGACGAACCGCACGTCAATTAATGTATTGGTACCTACTTTCTCGAAAATATTTTCTTTTCGAATATCTCGCAATATCAAAATATTTCATTCAATCTCCAGGGCGTTATGTCCGTTCATATTTATTTACCGAAACCGATGGAAATGATTTAACCTATTTTCTTCTTTTTAACCTGAGAGCGATAAGACGAGCAATTTTGGAATTGCGAAAATATATCGTTCGGAAACAACAAGAAGTCACTTCCGCTAATGAGTCGCTTAAATCTTTTAAGGGACTTAATGCACGGCAAAAAATATTACTTCACCATGCAATAGGACATCCAACCACAGAGTACACATTTGAAACCCATAAAATCCGCCATGCAATTGTGTATCAAACGGCAAGAAATGATTTACTATCATTAGTCAAAAAAGGATTTCTTAAAAAAGAAAAACAAGGAAAAGAATTCGTTTTCTTTCCGACAACGAAAATAATGAACAAATTG
The DNA here is from genome assembly GCA_965223185.1 of Nitrospirales bacterium. Taxonomy (GTDB): domain Bacteria; phylum Nitrospirota; class Nitrospiria; order Nitrospirales; family UBA8639; genus Nitrospira_E. Next base: position 9,210 of record CBDCVW010000001.1, read on the forward strand.
AGGCCTGAGTAAGAGGGATGAAATGGGACTAAAAAAGTTACGAAAAGAAATTACATCAACTATTGGGCTGGGCTTAAGAATTGAGTATTTTTAAGTATTGACCGCAATAAATTTTAAAACCTGCTTTGTTTTTGCATTATCCCCTCTGCCAACTGGAGTAACTGAGCTTCGGGTCAAATCCGAGTCTTTGAGAAGGCGGCACAAAAAAGGCGACTCTTTTTGAGAGCCGCCTTTCGAAACCTAGAAATATCGATGCAGACTTACATAAACTTCATGAATTTTTCTTTGGCTTCTTCCATGATCTCGGCGGTGATCTCTGAGCCGCCGCGTTCTTTGACTAGACGTTCGATTTCACGCCGTGCCATGGGGCGGATGAAATCGGGGATATTGTCTAATCGTTGTTGCGCTTCAGGCGTCCATTGAATACCTTCAGTGGAGGAATTCTTGGAATCATCCATGACTTGAAGCGTGACGGTTTTAAACCCACTCTTTCGTGCATAGGTTTCGACGCTGCTTTTCACCATTGGCTGCACAAAAGACGGAAGCTTCGCCAACTTCTCTTGGGCATCCGGCGTCCATAACAAAGGCTCGGCCGCAGGAGCTGTCGTTCCAGTTGCTCCAGATGAGCCTAGGCCCATTTGGGCAACCATGGCTGAGAACGGACACCCGCCGCCTTCACCTGATTCTCCTGACCCGACACTGGGAGCCGCAGCTGTAGTCGGTGCTCCAGCAGCAGCTGATTGACCTGCTTGGATTTTGTCATTCAAATACGCCGCCATTTGCCCCGCACCTGCCGACACATTGTCTTCTAACCCACCTCGCGTCATTTCCAGTGGCTTGGGAGCTTCCGTCCGTCCACCCAACTGTACGCCTAAGGAGGACACCATTTGAGTTTCGCCGGGATTCGTGATCATTGAAAATCTGGATTCACAAGAGGGGCATTCAAAAAAGACTCCCAAGGCCCCTTCCGCTGGCTTTTCGACTTTTTCGAAGGTCATATAGGTTTCACATTTAAGGCAGACAAATTTCATATCGTTTCCCTTCTGAAGGCCAGCTTGAGCCAACGTGTGCTTCGGCTTATGACAATTTTCCCGTCACTACTTGTTGATAATCTAACAGAGTATGAATTTTTTTGGCGATTTCCTGGTATTTTGCCACCGCAGGATTTGTACCGTCTAATATAGGTTCTCCCTTGTCAAAAGTACGGGCAAAATTCCGGTCGAAGGGAATACGCCCTAACAGCGGAATTCCCAACACTTCACACATCGAATCGGTATCGCCCTCAAACAGTGGGTTTTCCTCCCCACACGACGGACAGCGATATTGGCTCATATTTTCAACGACCCCTAAAATCTCAATACCGAGTTCTTGGGCATAGGCGATAGACTTTTGTACCACATTCGACGCCACTTCGGACGGGGTGGTGACAACCACAGCACCAGCTAAATCTGGGATGAGTCCCGACAATAATGGTGGCTTGTCAGCTGCAGCCCCTGGCGGGAGGTCCGCTAACAAGTAATCTAATTCGCCCCAGGCCATATCGGATAGAAACTCCCGAATGACATTCATTTCTGTCATGCCCAGCCATACTGGACTCAAATCCATGGGACCCTTCCACCGGACCGGGGCATTAGCCTGCAAGAGAAAATCCATGGAGGCCACTTTTATGCCTAATGGACCGGTCGGCGGGACCGCCCCCTCAGGTGTATCTAAGAGCCCCATCCCACTCATCCCCAGCATTTGAGGGACACATGGACCATTTATATCCACATCGAGTAAGCCAACGCGATTTTCCAGACGGGCAAATGCCAGG